>CAWFBI010000006.1:0-396822 GCA_963814015.1 uncultured Acidobacteriaceae bacterium | reverse complement strand
CGGAGCGCAGCGTAGTGGACCTGCTGTTCGTAGTTGACTAGGACGGTCGGTCCTGGGTCGGTTTCAGGCACCCAACATCATCCACATAGGGCTCTAGTGTGGCGCAGTCGCCGCCGGGGCCTGCTGTTGGCCATTAGCCGGTGGACTATTGGGCTGGGGCTGCCCGGGCTTGTTGGTTACATCCTGCCCTTCAAAGATCAGCTTGACCGTCGAACGGAATTGCTTGTAGTCGGTGTAGCGCACAATTTGCCGGATATGCACATCCTGGCTCATGTAACCGTTGCCGCCAGAAAAATGGAGTTCGGCATCGGCCTTGGTATAAACCGGAAACCAATACTTGCCATCCACCTGTTCCCGGTAAGTGGTAAAGGGCGGCGACAGATCCTCGTGTCCCTTGCGCATGTCGTCGGGAACGTTCTTCGCGCTGGTGATCACAATCTGCAGGTCCTTCTGGTCTACCCAGATGCGTCCCTTCAGGTAGCGCTTACCCTTCTCCATAACCTTAGGCGCCACATCAAACACGTAGCAGTCTACCTCGTCAACCTTTTGCCGCCCCACATAGTTCAGGTTGTATTGCCCTACGTCTTCGGTGGTCAACACGAAGGGCAGGCGCTGCTCAATATCCGACACATCGGCCGGGCTCATCGTAATGCGCTCCAGCGTATTTTGCGGTGCAAAGGTCACGTGCTCCGATTTGCGCCCGTTGCTGTCGAAGGTGATTTGTACTACCTGGCGGTACTCCCCATCCACTTTGCCGTCATCGTTGATGGTCTGTATGCGCACGTCACGCTGGTAGGTGTAGTTGTCCAGAGCATGGCGGAACTCGGTTTCCTTGGCTGCAAATTGCTGCACAATCTTATCCGGTGGCGTCGATGGAGCACTGGTATCGATCGGACCAAAGCCCTGGTCGGGCTGGTCTGCGACCTGGGCCGGCAGCGGCAGCGCTGAAATGGGCACAAGTGCCAATAAAATCAGCAACTTTGCTAGACCTTTGTTCACGGTTTCGCCTCCCATTCCGTCCTTACAGCCATTATGCACCTTAACCAACCCTATCCCCTTAATAGACGCACGCAGCCCTCAACTGGGCCAAGGGATAGCCGGCGCTTCGCCGAGAACCACGCGCAGCCGGCCATGAGCCGCATCCAGCTTCCGCACTGCCTGTTCAGGCGTAATGCCAAGCTTCTGCATCACAATCGCGACCCGCACCGCGCCGGCCTTCGTCAGCAGTGCCGCAGCCTGCTCCTCGTCGACTCCGGTCGCTGCGGCAATAATCCGAATCGCCCGATCCTTCAACTTCACGTTGGTCGGCTGTACGTTGACCATGAGGTTGCCGTAAACCATGCCGCTACGGATCATCGCGCCAGTGCTCAGCATATTCAGCACCAGTTTGGTGGCCGTGCCCGCCCGCATGCGCGTTGAACCCGTGATCACCTCGGGACCGACCGCTGGCGTGATGGCGATCTTCGCCCGGCACTCCACTTCGGACCCTGGTACGCAGCTTAACCCGACGGTAAGGGCCCCCAGGTGGTTGGCGTAAGCCATGCCGCCCAACACATAGGGGGTGCGTCCGCTGGCCGCGATCCCCACCAGCGTGTCCCCAGCCGTCAGACCGTGGGCCTTCAAGTCGTCTTCGCCCTGCTTGGCGTCGTCTTCCGCGCCTTCGATCGAATGCCGCAGCGCATAGTCGCCCCCGGCAATCAGGCCCACCACCAGCCCGGGATCTACATTGAAGGTCGGCGGGCACTCCGAGGCATCGAGAACGCCCAGCCGCCCTGATGTGCCGGCTCCCGTATAGAAGAGGCGGCCGCCCTTCTCCAGACGTTCCGCGATGCCATCGACGGCCTGTGCAATTCGGCCCAACTCAGCGTGGACCGCATCGGCTACCGAGCGATCCGCTGCGTTAATCACCTCCAGCATCTCCCGTGTAGAGAGCAGGTCGATGTGGGCCGTGTCAGGGTGGCGTGTCTCCGTTAACAGGTGCTCAAACTTCATCATTAGCCAACCATAGCAAAGATCCTTGCGGGGAAGCTGGCCGGCCGATGGTGAACGTTAAAGCAAAAAAACACATGAAGGATGCTAGGCTGTGCCGATGGCAGTTTCACAATTGCTGTAATCCGAACCAAGAACTCTTTTTCGCGGGCCCCCCGCTTGCCGGACCGCTGTTCGCGATCTCTACAGGCCCCAGTGATTGTGGAACCGCCTTAAGCCACCGTACATCAAAGAGGCTATGGATACTGCCTCTCAAGCCGCACCAGCTTTGCCCCGTCATCCGCGGCTGTCCCAGATTCTGGAACAGAACTGGCAGGCCGAGATGGCCGGTTATAACACCTATCGCGCGCTCGCCGAGAGAGAGCCCGAGCTGGGCCGCAAGCAAGCGCTCGAAAACATGGCCCTGGCGGAAAAGGAGCATGCGGGACTATGGGCGGCCCGCTTGCGCGAACTGGGAGAGCCGGAGCCGGTCTACCGGGGCAAGCCGGGCGGCGATGCCGACAGCCTCAGGAGCCGCGTCGGGGGCGATGATCTGGCTTTGCGCCGCCTGGAAATCGATGAGAGCCGCGACATTGCCAAATACAGCCAGCAGCTCAAGGAGCTCGGGGATGCGCCCAGCCTGGCGATCTTGAACCGGGTGATCGAAGACGAACAGGAACATTATCGTGAGCTCAGCAGCCTGATCCGCCGGTACCCGCCTCGTGGACGGACACCTGCGGGCGATCCAAAGGCGCTCCTGGAAAAGATGCTGACCAAGCGCAACCAGGGCCGCGCGCACACCGCAGGATGGATCGGAGACGCCATTTACGGAGTCAACGACGGGCTGGGTTCCATCTTCGGCATCGTATCCGGGGTCTCGGGCGCGACCCTGGGCAACAGCAAGTATGTCCTGCTCTCTGGCATCGCCGGAATGGTCGCCAGCGCGCTCTCTATGGGGTCTGGCGCTTACCTCGCGTCCAAGAGCGAACGCGAGATATACGAGGCGGAGCTCGCTCGGGAACGCGAAGCCATTGCCATGAATGGCCCCGAAGCCCGCGAGCTGCTATCGCTCTATTTCCAGGTCAAGGGCCTTCCTGACCAGGATGCCGACCACATGGTTGAGCATATCGCGAGCGATCCGGAACAGATGCTGCGCGCGCTCGCTGCCGAGCGGCTCAACTCGACCGAAGAAGCTCTCAGCAATCCACTCACCTCCGCTATCTCGGGCGCGGTCTCGACTTGCGTCGGAGCGTTCATCCCCATCGTGCCGTTTTTCTTTCTCACCGGTTACAGCGCCGTCATCATCTCGGCGGTGGTTTCGCTGCTCGCGCATTTCGCCGTGGGGGCGGCCAAATCACTGGTCACTGTGCGTTCCTGGTGGAGCAGCGGTTTCGAGATGACCTTTGTGGGAGCGGTGGAAGGTGTCGTGACCTATGTCATCGGCCTGGGTCTGGGGCGTCTCGGCGCATGAGTAGCCTTCAAACGCGGAAGTAGTCGGCGCGCCAGTTTTGGATCGACGTCTTTATCTGCTTACTGGTCAGGCCTTCGTTCAGCGCCCGCATGGCGAGTGCGGGCAGCTCCGCATCCGAGGCGAAACGGAGCGCGATCAACTGTGACTCGGTCAGCTCGGCGATGCGCGGTCTGTCCGCCTCGGGCAACAGCATGGACAGGCGTAGCCGCTCCTCGAGCCGGATGACGCGATCCTGCACCTTCAGGGCATAGATCCTGGCCTTCGTTGCGGTCATGAAGAACCCGATAGCCAGCGCAACCCATAACCCGGTGGTGGAGCGAGGGTGGTGGACGAAAAGAATGAGACTTGTGATGATCGCGGCAAGACCCAACGGCAACAGAAAAAAATGGAAGGGCGGATCCAACCTTCCGTGGTTAGCGTAGGATTGCGGCTTGGTGTTTGCCATCGGAAGCCTCTTTCAGGAACCAGTCAATCATATAGGGCTACCCCGCAAACGAACTTTGCTGCCGGATCGGAATCCCACCCTTTATGAAATGATTAAGAGATGAACAAAAGCCTGACGGGCCTTGCCTGCATCAGCCTGCTGCTCCTGTCTGCCGGGCGTTGCACTGCACAGGCCCCCGCCTCCCCAATCATTTTGCATGTGGATCTCAGCGATGCACCGCGCCGCCTGCTTCATTCTCATCTGGAAATTCCGGTAATCGCCGGCCCTCTGACTCTTGAATATCCGCAATGGATTCCTGGCGACCACCGCCCCACCGGGCCCATCGACAATCTCGCCGGAATGCTGGTTCGTGCGAACGGTCAGGATCTCCCTTGGCGGCGTGACGACGTGGATATGTACGCTATCCACGTCGAAGTCCCAGCCGGCGTGAGCCGGCTCGAGGTATCGCTCGACTTTCTCGCCACCCCGGGCGACACCGGCTCCGATGAGGATGGGGGAACCAGCGCCAACATGACGGTGTTGGAGTGGAACTCTGTTGTCGTTTATCCGGCGCACATCCCAGTGGCGCAGATTCCCATTGCGGCTTCGCTGACCCTACCTCTGGACTGGAAGTTGGGAACCGCGCTCACCATGACCGGCCAGAAAGGCGCGGAAACATCGTTCGCGCCCGTCTCCGTGGAGCAGTTGATCGATTCGCCGGTGATCGCGGGGAAATATTTTCGCGAGTTTCCATTGGCCTCCGAGATCACCCCCAGGCACTACCTGGACGTGGCCGGCGATGCCGCGGACGATGTCGACCTGAAGCCGGAGTATCTCGCCTCCGTAAATCAACTCGTGCGGCAAGCGAACGCACTGTATCAGTCCAGACATTACGAGACCTACCATTTTCTTCTCAGCCTGAGCGACGTCGTTCGCGAGGAAGGCCTGGAGCACCATCAATCGAGCGACAACGGCATTGAGCAAAAGGGCGTCTCCGATCCCAGGTTGGCCATGCTCAATGCGGATTTGCTGCCACATGAGTTTACCCACTCCTGGAACGGCAAATACCGCCGGCCAGTAGGATTGGCCCCTCCGGATTACGCCACCCCGCTGAAGGGTGACCTGCTCTGGGTCTACGAGGGCATGACGCAATACTGGGGTAACGTGCTGTCAGCGCGTTCCGGCTTCTGGACGCCCGACGTCTACCGCGAGGCACTGGCCTGGAGCGCCGCAAGGCTCGACGCTAAACCGGGACGCACCTGGCGCAACTTGCAAGACACGGCCATTGCCGCCCAGATTCTCCGCGGGAACCACATGTACTGGGGCAACTGGAGGCGCGGCCAGGATTACTACCAGGAAGGCGAACTTCTCTGGTTGGATGCGGACACGACCATCCGGCAGCTGACCCACGATAAGAAATCATTGAACGACTTTTGCGTAAAGTTTCTGGCCGTTGGTGGCAATACTGGCCCCAAGGTGGTGCCCTACGATTTTGAGGAGATTGTAGCCGACCTGAATTCCATCGCCCCATACGACTGGCGCGCCTTTCTGACTGAGCGCCTCAACTCGCACGCGGCCCACGCGCCCCTGGGCGGAATTGATCACGGAGGATACCGGCTGATCTATGGCACCGAGCCCAGCGAGTTCGAGGAGGCCTTCCTCTACAAGTCCAAGCAGGTCGACGCGTGGTTTTCGGCCGGTTTCATGGCCAGCAGCACCGGCACTCTTGACGACGTCAGGATAGACTCCCCTGCCTTTCACGCTGGACTCGGCCCGGGCACCAAACTGGTTGCCGTCAACGGGCACGGCTACACCGGCGACGTGCTCAAACAGGCGATTCGCGCGGCCAAGGGAACGACGGACCCGATTGAGCTGATCGTGTCGAATGATAATGAATTCCGCACCGTACGGCTGGACTATCACGATGGCGAGAAGTATCCGCGGTTGGAGCGTGTGCCGGGCACCCCGGATCTGCTGGACGAGATCATCAAGCCACTGGCTGCAGGCAAGGGAAGTGGCCTATAGTGGATCGTCGAACAGGAGAGTCTATGCTCAACGGATTCCGCGCCATGCTGCTTGCTGCTTTGCTCTTGCCATCCACGCTACTGGCCCAGACTAGTACTCTGGCCGCTACTCCGCCCATGGGCTGGAATAGCTGGAACCTCTTCGCCGGCAGGGTCACCGATAAGGATGTTCGTGCAGCAGCGGATGCCATGATCTCGTCGGGCATGAAGGACGCCGGCTATATCTACGTCAACATTGACGACACCTGGCAAGGGGAACGCGACGCCCAGGGCAACATCCAGGCCAACAGCAAATTTCCCGACATGAAGGCGCTGGCCGACTACGTTCACTCCAAGGGCCTCAAGATCGGCATCTACTCCGGGCCAGGTGCGAAGACCTGTGCCAAGTACGCAGGCAGCCTGGGGCACGAAGCCCAGGACGCGAAGACCTATGCAGCCTGGGGCTTCGACTATCTCAAGTACGACCTCTGCAGCTATCGCCAGAACATGCTTGCGGAGGCTCCGAACGATCCGGCAAAGGCCACGCAGATGATGAAGGATGCCTACGAAAAGATGCATAAGGCGCTTCTGGCGACCGGACGCCCGATCGTCTACAGCTTCTGCCAATACGGTTGGGATGCGGTGTGGGAATGGGGACCTGGGCTTGGAGCCAACCTGTGGCGGACCACGGGTGATATCAATCCGACCTGGGATCGCATGACGTTGATCGGCTTCTCCCAGGCCGGCCTGGCCAAGTATGCCGGTCCCGGCCACTGGAACGATCCCGACATGCTGGAGGTAGGCAACGGCAAGCTCACGCTCGATGAGAATCGTACCCACATGAGCCTATGGGTCATGCTCGCAGCGCCCCTCTTAGCCGGCAACGACCTTTCCCAGATGAAGCCTGAGACGGCTGCCATCCTTACCAATCGGGAAGTGATTGCCATTGATCAGGATCCGCTGGGCAGGCAGGGGGATCGCGTTTCCGCGGTTGGTCCGGTTGAGATTTGGGCCAAGCCACTCAAGGGCGGTGACAAAGCCGTGGCCCTCTTCAACCGCGACGACACCCCGCTGCCTGTCACCGTGAAGCTGAGCGACGTAGGTTTCGGGGCCAGCGCGAAAGCGCGAGACATATGGCAGGCAAAGGATCTGGGAAAGATCCAGGGCAGCTACACGGCAACCGTCCCGCGTCACGGCGTGGTTCTGCTACTGCTGTCGAAGTAATTTTAAATAGCAGGTCCCCCCACTTCGCTGCGCTTCGGACGGGATGACAAATTAGCTTGGAGACGAAACCTACCGTTCCCAAACAGAATTGTCATCCCGACCCGGGCGTACCCGGATTTCCTGCCACACTGCGCTCCACAAGGCCGAGTGTGCGCCTTTCCGTAGAGAAAGGCGCATGAAGCGCACCACCAACAACAAGATCAACAGGAAATCCGGGGTGGCGTGATGGAGGGATCAGCTGTTTTCTCAAGCCGGTTGCTTAACTCGCGGCCGCCAAATACACCGTGAACCATTTGTTGGCGTCGCTCCATTGCTGCCGCAACCGGAATCCGGCCCTGGTGAGCAAAGCCACGACCCGCTGGTCAGTAAACTTATAACTGTTCTCGGTGTGGATCGTCTCCCCAAGGCTAAACCGTAGCTCCATATCCAGCGCGCGAATCGCGACCCTCTGCGCCAGCAGGCTTTCCAGGTGCATCTCGATCCGTGACTGTTGCTCATTCCAACGCGCCTGGTGGCGAAAAAGCTGTGGATTGAAGCTCGCGTCCAGCTCACGATTGATGCGGACCAGCACATTCATGTTGAACCTGGCGGTCACTCCGGCTGCATCGTCATAGGCGGCCAGCAGCATGTCCGTGTCCTTCACCATATCTGTCCCCAGCAACAAACAATCGCCGGGTAACAACTGGGCCCGCACCCCGCGCAGCACTTCGACCGCGTCGGCAGGCGAAAAATTCCCGATGCTCGACCCGATATACAACACCAGCCGCCTTCCGGCGTGGGAAGCACTATTCTGCCGCAGCCCCTCGGTATAATCCGCAACGATGGGTTCGACAGCTACCTCCGGCAGCTCCGCCTCCAATCTGGTGCGTGCCTCCTCAAGCGCCGTTTCAGACACATCAATCGGGTAGTAAGTCACGCACCCCTGGAGGCCGACGGCAGCGTTGAGCAGCAAGCCGGTCTTGGTAGCCGTTCCCGCACCCAACTCAATAATCGATAAATCGCGACCCCCGGCAGCTGCAGACACCATCTCATCCGCGTGCTTGGCCAGGATCTGTCTCTCCGTGCGGGTAACGTAGTACTCTGGCAGCTCGGTAATTTCCTCAAACAGTCGCGAACCCGCCTCGTCATAAAACAACCACGGCGAAAGAGTCTTCGGCCGCTCGGTGAGCCCGTTAAACACTTCCACCGCGACCGGACTCGACGCAATGGCCGGCAACTTGGGTATCGAAATAGCAGACATAAGCTCTCCGCGGGCTTCCGGTTAAATTGGAATCGGTTAGATGTTCGCCAAGCGAATGCCGGAAAACTGCCAGCGCGTCGCAGGAGAGAAAAAGTTACGGTAGGTGGCCCGGATGTGCGAGGCCGGTGTGACCACCGACCCACCCCGCAGAACCATCTGGCTGCTCATGAATTTCCCGTTGTATTCGCCCAGGGCGCCGGGGACGGCGCGAAAACCGGGGTAGCCGACGTAAGGGCTCGCAGTCCACTCCCAAACGTCGCCAAACATCTGCGCCGGACCCTTCGCAGGCCCCGCGCCAAGTGGTAGTGGATGCAGCGTTCCGTCTTCCAGCAGATTCCCCGTTATCGGCAACCCCTGCGCCGCGACCTCCCACTCGGCTTCGGTGAGGAGCCGCTTGCCGGACCACTGGGCAAACGCGTCGGCTTCAAAGTAGCTCACGTGGCACACCGGGGTTTGCACTAACTCCGTGAGCGGCAGTTCGCCGTACATGGTGTACACCAGCCAGGCGCCGTCCTGTTGACGCCAATAGAGCGGAGCCTTCCAGCCTTCGGCTTTGACCGTGTCCCAGCCGGCGGAGAGCCAATGCTCCGGGCGCCGGTAGCCCCCATCCTCGATAAAATCCAGATACTCCGCGCACGAAACCAACCGCGAAGCCAGCTCAAAAGGGCGGAGGTACTCAGGATGACGGGGTAGCTCATTATCAAAGGCAAACCCGTCCCCGGCAAATCCGATTTCGGATAGGCCGCCGTCGTATCGAATCCAATCCGGTTTGCTCAGGGGAGGTGCGCTGAAGACGGCCGGATCGTCGATATAGGCCGGACGAAGAGGGTTGGTCCACAATGCATGCTTTATGTCGTAAGCCAGAAGTTCCTGGTGCTGCTGTTCGTGGTGGAGGCCGAGCACGATCCTCCGCGTCACTTCCTCTGGCGGGTTCGAGGCCAACAAGCGCTGGATCCCTTCCTGCACATGCTGCCGGTAGCGAAAAATCGTCTCCACTGGCGGCCGCGAGAATGAGGCGCGAAGCCTCTTCTCCGGCTGGTCAGAGACGGAGTTGTAGTAGCTATTGAAGAGCCAGCGGAAGTCGGGGTTGAATTCGCGATAGCCGGAGAGGAACTCGCGCAGCAGGAATGTCTCGAAAAACCAGGTGGTATGCGCCAGGTGCCACTTGGCCGGGCTGGCCTCGGCGCAGGACTGCACCATCATGTCCTCAGGCGATAGCGGTAGACAAAGCTGCTCGCTTTGGCGCCGAACCTGTGAGAACTCCTCGAACAGACCGGCAGTCGTTTCCGTCGTTGCACTGGTTCGCGTCATAGATACCGTTTCTCCATCTACTTAGAGACATGAACCGGCCCGATGTTGCCTATTTTTTTTGTTTCTCTTTTTGCCCGCGCTTCAAGGCGCGTTCAGCAGCCGCGCCAAAAGATAGGCGGCGCCGGCAGCCAGGCCGCCTATGACCACCGTCTGGACCGCGCTGCGCATGGTTCCAGCCCCGGTTAATCTGCCTTTGACCCCACCAAATACAAGTAACGCCACCAGGGTGATGGCTACCGAGGCTGTGAGCGCGGAAGACATGCTGCGCCCTGCCATATAAGGAGCCAGGGGGACCAGGCCTCCGACTATATACGAAAGAGCGATGGTGATGGCACTGCGGCCGGCCCGGTTTCGCTGCGGCTCTTCCAGGCCCAGCTCAAACCTCATCATAAAGTCCACCCACGCCTGGGGCCGGCGTTTTAATGCTTCAAGCACTGGCATACTTTCGCTCCGTTCTACGCCATATTGCTCGAAGATCTCGTAGATTTCCTCTTCCTCGTCGCGGGTACGCTCCACAATCTCGCGCTCTTCGCGCAGCCGCTCGCTGGCATAGTGCTCGGCGTCGCCCTGTGCGGCGAGAAATCCGCCCAGGCCCATGGCGATCGATCCGGCCGCTATCTCTGCCAGGCCAGCCAGTACCACCACATGCGCGGAATTCACCGCACCGGAAAGTCCCGCGGCTAAGGCGAAGGGAACTGTCAAGCCGTCCGACATCCCGATCACCACATCGCGCACCAGCGCGGTCGACCCAAAATGTTTTTCCACGTGAGCCGGGGAAGCGGGTGGCGCGGGGGTTGGCAGGGAGTCGGTCGGCATCACGGCAGTTTACCTCAGTATCATTCGACGACAACGGATAGGCGGGTGCCTGCGTCCATAGTCCTAGCGCCGCCGTCTAAATGGTGCAATGAAACGCATGGCTCGATGGGCAATTGCGGCTCTGCTGGTGGCGCTGGTGGCCGCGCCGCTTTGCCCTGCACAGGAAGGAGAAGGCATGGGTCCGCCGGAGGGTGGGGACGGCATGGGCCGAGCCTTTGGCCGGGGTAACGGAATTCGCGGAACGGTTACCGCTGCCGCTGCCAATAGCTTCACCATCCGTACGGATGAGGGGGACACCTATCAGGTTCTCTACAGCGCTAATACCCGCCTGATGAAGGATCGGCAGCCGATCGCGGCCGCTGACGTACACGTGGGCGATATGTTGATGGCTGGCGGATTGGTGGACGCCAAAGCCAGGACCGTGGGAGCTGTTTTTGTTGTCGACATCGATGCCAATGAAGTGCGCAACGCCCGCGCAGCCTTTGGCAAGACGTGGGTTATGGGAAAAGTGACTGCCATACATGAGCTCAAGATCACCATTGAGCGAGCCGGCGACAAGCAGGCACAGATTGTGGCGGTGGACGAAAACACATCCTTCCGCAAGCGTAGGGAAGATGTGACCTTGGCCGATGTGAAGGTAGGGGACATGATCAGCGCCCAGGGGGCACTGCATGCGGACACTTTTGTCGCCACTACCCTGCGCATCATGACTCCCGGGGCCAATGCCGGAGGCCATCCGAATGGGCCCGGCCAACCAGCTGATCCCCCGGCTGCAGTGCCGGGACCGCCGCCCGGCCTCTGAAGGGGATCAGATCCGGTGTGGTAATCGGGAAGTGCCTCTGGGTCGAGGAAGGTCTAATCTGAGTGCGTAGCAATGGGGAATCCAGTCTGATGCAACGCCTGTCCCTGCTTGTGTGCCTGGGGGGCGGTCTTCTCACGCCACTCGGGGCTCAATCGATCCCGGCTGCCGCGCCAGCGGCGACTCCGAGCGCATCGTCAGGCACTGCCGCGGGAGGCTTGGTGCACGGCACCGTAAAAGCCGGGAACGTCCCGCTGCCCGGGGTGAGCGTCGTCGCCACCAATACGCTGACTGGCCAACGCTATGCCACCATCACCGACATCAACGGCAACTATTCAATGACCATACCGGCCAATGGCCGGTATGTGCTCAAAACCGAGCTCGCCGCCTTTGCCCCGGAGACCAAAGTCGCGCTAATCAAACCCACGACGGCTGCCCCCGTTAATCAGCAGGCCGATTTCGCCCTCACCTTGGCTTCCAGGGTCCCCCCGGAGAGCCCACAGGAAAGCGCTGCGGGAGCTCCCGCCGAAGGCCCCCGCCAGGCGGGAACTGTGCGGCGAAATACTGCCGGGGGAGCCCAGAATCTGGCCCTGCTGGCCGGGCTCGTGGGCGCCGAGGATGCCGGTATCAACAGCGGCGCTACCGGAGCTGCCCTGCCTTCGCTAGCCAATAACTCCGATTTCTCGACCGACTCCGTCGCGGTCACAGGGCAGGCAGGCACCACCAATCCCTTCGCCGGCGTGGACATGGAGCAACTTCGGCAGAATGCGGAGTTGGATCAGTCAGTTGCCGGCGGTGGAGGCCAGGGAGGTCCGGGAGGGGGTCGCGGAGGACCGGGCGGCGGAGGACCGGGTGGCGGAGGACCGGGTGGCGGAGGACCGGGTGGCGGCGGTTTTGGTGGCGCCGGAGGTGGCATTGGCGGAGGTGGCGGCGGCGGGCGTGGCGGCCGCGGAGGAGGTAGCGGCGGTTTTGCTGGCGGCGGTTTCGGCAACTTCCGCAACTTCAAGCCCAACCAGCCCCACGGTGCGTTTTTCTGGACGGGTGGGAACTCTGCCCTGAATGCCACTCCATTCCCTATCAGGACGCAAAAGGAACCGCAGCCCAGCTACGCGCAAAATCAGTTCGGGCTCACCTTCATGGGCGCGCCCTACATCCCTCATCTGGTTGAGCACGACACCAGGGACGTGATCTTTTTCAACGCTTCAGGTCAACGGTCCTCTTCGCCATTCAGCCAGTACGGCAGCGTGCCCACCGCCGCGGAACGCGATGGCAATCTGTCTGGGCTCACCACCCAGGAAGGCGCACCGATCACGATTTACGATCCGAATACCCCGGGCGTGCCCTTCCCTAACAACACCATCCCGGCGGCGCGCATCTCGCCCCAGGCAACAGCCCTGCTCGGTTTCATCCCCCTGCCCAGTCTGCCCGGTCAATTCCAGAATTACCAGCGGCTTGCTTCCTCTGAATCCAACACCACCAGAATCGGGGTACGCTTCCTTCACAGCTTTGGCCCGAGTACAGGAGGCTCACCTCTCGGCGGCCTGATTCGCCAGTATCTGGGGCAGGGAGGTTCCGGAATACGGCAAAGCGTGAACGTGAATTTCAACTACAGCCATCAAGCGGCGGATGAGCTCAGTCTCTTCCCCGATCTTGGCGGCAAGCAGCAAACCCATCAATATTCGGTGGCGCTGGGCTACTCAATCGGCAAAGGCCGGCTAACCAGCAATCTCGGTCTCAACTGGAACCGCAGCCAAGCGCAGCTCAAGAACAATTTCACCAGCGCGACGGATATTGCCAGCCAGATAGGCCTCGCCGGACTGCCAAACAACCCACAACTCTATGGTCTGCCTAACCTTACTCTTAATCAGTTCACCAGCGTCAACGAGCAACAGCCAAATTTTCAAACCAACCAGACCATCGCCGCTTCCGATTCCACCTCGTGGATTCACAAGAAGCACAACGTCCGTTTTGGAGGAGACTTTCGCCGCGTCCATGACGACCTCTTCGGCAATACCGGCAATGTGACCGGAACGTTCGTTTTCACCGGCCTCTTCACTCAGCAGCCGGGTTCCAGCACTGTGGGCGGCAGCAGTCCTACGTCAGGCTCTTCGCTCGCCGACCTGCTGCTCGGTTTGCCGCAGCAGACCTCACTGCAGGTGCCCTACCAGAAGTCATACTTGCGGCAGAATGCCTGGGATGCTTTTGCCCAGGATAGTTGGCGAGTCCTGCCGAATCTGACCCTGCTCTTCGGCCTGCGCTACGAGTACTTTTCGCCCTACTCAGAAAAATACGATCGCCTTTCGACCCTGGATACAGGCAATGACTTTACTTCTGTAGCCACGGTTGTTTCCGGAGGCGTCGGACCTTACACGGGAAAATATCCCCGCGACCTGATCTACCCCGAGCGCAACAACTTTTCTCCCCGCATCGGCATAGCCGTGCGGGCGATGAAAGACACCGTAGTGCGCGCCGGGTATGGCATTAACTACGCCAATGGCCAATACGCGAAATTCATACAGGACTTTGCTTTCCAGCCGCCCTACGCCGACGTCCAGACCAATGAAACTACTGCCGGCGCGAACATTAGTCTGGCCAACGGCTTTCCCAGTCCGCAAACCGAGGGCAACTACGCAGTCAACAAGTACTACCGCCTCCCCTACGTGCAGGTATGGAACATCAATTTGCAGCGCACCCTGCCTCTGGGTATTGTGCTCAACATCGGTTACAACGGGTCAAAAGGCACTCGCCTGGACATCGTCAATGCCCCCGGTCGTTCGGCCACCGCATCGCTGAGCGGAGTTTTCTATGACTATGAGGATTCCGTAGCTTTCTCCAATTACAACGCGCTGACCGTCAGCGCGCGCAAGCGGCTGCAGCGGGGAATTGCCATGGGAGCGACCTATACCTACGGTCATTCCATCGATAACGCCAGTTCCATTGGGGGCAACGGAGGCACGGGGACGGTGGTGGCGCAAAACTGGCAGAACCTGCTGGCTGAGGAATCGAATTCCAGCTTCGACATACGCCACCAGTTGACCGGTAACTTCCTCTACGAATTTCCCTTCGGGCCGGATGAACACTGGCTGAACACGGGATGGGTAGGGCATGCGCTCAACGGCATCTCCGCTTCCGGCACCTTTACGCTTGCCACCGGCGAAGCCTTGACGCCGCACTATGAGGCAACAGTAGACGAAATTGCTCGCGGCACTGCTGCGTCCCTGCGTCCCGACCGGGTTCCCGGAGTCTCGCTCACCGCCGGCGGTGGCTCACTCCATAGCTGGTTCAACAGGAGTGCCTTTACTGCGCCCGCAAATACCTATGGAACCGCCTCGCGGTACTCGATTCCCGGGCCGGGCACGGTTTCAGTCAATGCATCGCTTTCCAAGACAGTTCGCTTTTCAGAAACGCGTACTTTCGAGATGCGCGCGACCGCGAGTAACGTCTTCAACACCGTCCAATACTCAGGGGTCGACACCACCTTGGGATCAGGGACCTACGGCGAGGTAACCGCGGCCGCCGGCATGCGTCAATTCACTTTTAACGCCCGTTACCGGTTCTAGAGAGGATTTGAGTTCCATGAACGCCACCGGCTACTTGCGCAGATTCACCTCCATCGCCCTCATGGGCCTGGCGATGCCGATCGCTGCGCAGACTCAGTCTCCATCACAGCCGGATACGCAAAGCGCCTATACGCTCAGGGTCGACAGCGACCTGGTGCTCACCAACGTAGTGGTCCGCGATAAGAAGACGGGAGAAGTTGTTCGTGGTCTCACCGCCGACGACTTCCAGATCCAGGAGAATGGCAAGCCGCAAAAGATCATCAGCTTCGACTTCCAAAGCGTCGATCAGGCTGCGCCTCTCAATGAGGCCACGGTGAGCGGCAAAGCGGGCAATACGATCATGGGCAGCATGAACCGCAGCGCCACCTCGACGGAATTGCGCAACCACCGCCTGATCGTGATGTTCTTCGACATCACCTCCATGCAGCCGGAAGACTTGGAACGGGCGCAGGATGCGGCCCGCAATTACGTCAACCGCCAGATGCAGCCGGCAGATTTGGTCGCCGTCGTCTCTCTTGATCAGTCATTGTCGCTGGACCGGGATTTCACTGCCAATAAGAAACTGTTATTGAACGCCGTCAACGCCTACTCCGGAACCCAGGGCGCCGGATTTCAATCGGGAGCGACCAGCACCACGAACCAGGTGGAAGATACTACGTCCTTCACTGCAGATGAGCAGGAGTACAACGACGTTAATACCGACCGCGAGCTCTTCGCCTTTGCCGACATTGCCCACTCGCTGGCCTACATCAATGAGAAAAAGTCTTTGCTGTATTTTTCCGGTGGCATTCAGCGCGATGGCATTGAGAACCAGGCTTCGCTTCACGCCGCCATTAACGCCTCGGTGCGCGCCAATATGTCCATCTACTCTGTCGATGCGCGCGGCCTGGAAGCGATCTCGCCCCTGGGCGACGCCTCCACTGGCAGTCTGCGCGGCACCAGCGGCTACAACGGCGCCGCGCTGCAAAACAATCTCGATTCCAACTTCAACACCCAGGAAGTGATGGCAACGCTGTCGTCGGATACCGGGGGCAAGGCCTTCTTCGATTCGAACGACTTTTCGCCTGCCTTCCAGCGTATCCAGCAGGACACTTCCGCCTACTACGTGATCGGGTTCCGCTCCACGGACACGGAGAAGGACGGCCGCTACCGCAGGCTTACCATCAAGATCAACCGCCCCAGCGTAAAGCTTGAATACCGACCCGGCTACTACGCGCCAGCCGACTTTAAGCACGCCAACAAGGATGAGCGCGAGCGCCAGCTGCAGGAGCAGCTGGCCAGTGACCTGCCCGCCACCGACGTCGAGGTCTACCTGGAGGCTTATTACTTCCGTAGCGATACGGGCAGCGCAGCGCCTCGCTATTACGTGCCTGTCTCTTTGATCGTGCCCGGTTCGCAGATCCCATTTATCAAGGGTGGGGACCGCAGCAAGGCTACCCTCGACATCATCGGACAACTCAAGAACACAGCCGGGCAGGACATGGCCGAGGTTCGCCAGACGGTCAAGCTTGCCATCGATGACTCGCAACAGGTTTCGCGCAAGAACATCCAGTACACGACTGGGTTTACTCTGCCCCTGGGCAAGTACCATCTCAAGTTTGTGGTCCGTGAAAATCAGAGCGGCCGCATGGGCTCCTTCGAAACCGATATCAATTTGCCTGACCTGAAGAAGTTTCCTCTCAAGCTCAGCTCCGTCGTGCTTTCCAGCCAGCGCTCCGCTTCGGGAAAGAAGGACGAGGATAATCCGCTTTCCAACGGCGGCTTTACCTGGGTTCCGAATGTGGCCCATGTCTTCCGCACCGATCAGCACATGTATTTGCTCTATGAGGTGTATGATCCCGCCTCCGCGGCGGCGAAGGGTTCCACACCCTCGCCTGCGGCCGGGAAGCCGGGCATGAAAGTGCTGACCAGCATCGAGTTCCTGCAAGGGACCACAAAAGTTTTTGAGACCCCGTTGGTAGAGGCCAACAGCCTGAACGTGCCCGGACGCGACGCGGTGGCCTTTGCCTTCGACATTCCGCTCGACCGGCTCACCGCCGGGCTATACATCTGCCAGGTGAACGTCATCGACGACACCGGCGGTAGTTTCAGCTTCCCTCGCCAGGCGTTGCTGGTCCGGGCCGCCGCGGCTGCGCCGCCAGCCACCCCAACTCCATCCGCAGCGCCGGGCCCAGAACCCAGCGCACCGCCTCCGGCCGGCATTCACTCTCCTTCCCCATAAGAAGGATCGAGGAATTCAGATCGTTTCCCGTGGGACGCGCATCTCAACTTGCAAAAAGGTGAAGACGATGAAGGCAGTTCTGCTCCACGGATACGGAAGCGTCGATCAGCTGGTCTACGAGGATGTGCCAATTCCTGTTGCCGGCGCCGGCCAAGTGCTGGTGAAACTGACCTCAACCAGCATCAACCCTATTGATTACAAGCTGCGGCGCGGAGACATGAAGGCCATCATGCCGCTCCAGCTCCCCGCCATCCTTGGCTACGACCTTGCAGGTCAGGTAATAGCGCTGGGACAGGATATCACCGGCGTAAAAGTGGATGCGTTGGTATTGGGGGTGGCCGACCACACCTACGCGGAGTATGTCACCTGCAAAGCAAACGTCCTGGCGCCGATGCCGGCAGCGCTCAACCCCAGCGAAGCGGGGGCTTTGCCGCTGGTCTTGCTCACGGGCACGCAATTGATAGAGCAGGGAGTTGGCCCCCGATCGGGAGAAAGGGTGCTGGTTACGGGCGCATTGGGAAGTGTGGGGCGCACCGCCGTCCATATTGCCAAACAGCATGGTGCGTATGTGATTGCCGGGGTCCGTGCGAGTCAGCGCTTCGAGGCGGAAAAGCTGGGGGCAGATGAGGTTCTCGCCGTAGACGACGAAAAGCAACTTCAGGGCCTGAAGGAATTGGACGCCGTCGCAGATACCGTCGGACCTCCCGTCATCGATCGACTCATTCCCCACATCAGGAAAAATGGAGTCCTGGCGACTGTTGTCGGGAAACCAAGGTCGGCCGAGGGACGCGACGTCCAGGTGCATGAGGTCTGGTCGCAGCCGGACGCGACGCGGCTTGCACAGCTTGCGGGGGAGATAGCCCGAGGCGCCTTCACCATCCCCATCGGCAAGCGGCTAAAGCTGGCGGAGATCCGTCAGGCTCAGGATCTGGCAGAAAAAGGCGGCGTAGGAAAAATAGTCATCACCCCGTGACGGTTAGCTACGGCTAAGATCCTCCGTGTTCGAGTTGTTTCCGTAGGGGCAATGCCTGCATCCCGAATGACAGCAGGTCCCTCGTTTCAGGTGGTATCGGGCCGTAAAGACGAGGTAGGGGCCATCGTAGTAGTAGTCTTCTCCCAACTGCAGTGCCGCTGGTCCTGGCGGCGGCTTGGCCGATTCATCCCGCATGCCTCTATTCTCTCAGGCTAGGCGCCCTTTATGGCCTACCGTCTTCTCCCCAATGACCACTATAGATTCATCGTCGAACAAGCGGGGTTCCCTGCAGCCTATTGAACCTGGGCCTGCCGGATCGCACTCACGAGTTCGGCCAGGCGAGCCGGATCCACGTCGCTGACCGCGACCACTTCAAGGTCATGCGTGCTGAAGTCCATCACCTGAAATCCTGAGTGTTCCGCCGTCAGCTCATTCGCGCCCGATGCTCCCTGTTTCTTCTGGACGAAAACAGAGACTCGATGCTTGCCAATGCTGTAGAGCAATTGGGCTACGGGCTGGTTGTGCAGGTAGGTCAGGTTCGCTCCATCGAGCGTGGTGTCTTTGGGCAGGCTCTCGGGCAAATTGAAGCTGAATGGTATTTTGCCCTGAAACCACGGCTTTACCGTGTGCCTATCGGTAGAAAGCACCTGGGGCGGCAAGCCTCCCGCAAGCGTGGCCACGTGCTGGTCGAAAACCTCGGTAACCAGCGCAGCGTGCTCGGCTGAGGCAATCTCGGCCTTGCGCGCGTTGCGTTGCATCAGCATCATGCTTCCGAAGACAAGAAAAAGAGCCATGGCGGCAATCCAGCCCGGCGACCAATATGGCCACTGCGATTGGGACGGATTCATGCCCTGGCGACGTTGCTCCTCCAGCCTCGATTTTGTTTGTAAAGCCACGCGCTCCTGCAACTGCGGCGGTGGCGTGTACCTTTGCCCTGCCTTGGCGGTAGCGGATTTGAGCAGACTTTGATAGAGAGCATTTGAGGTGCACGCAGCGCAGCCGGAAAGATGCTCATTTGCCACGGCAAGCTGCTCGGCCGAGAGCTCACCGTCGGCCAGAGCGTTGAGCGTCGAAGCAGAGAGATGACTGGTCATGCGCCCCACTCCTTCTGCGTCATCTTAACCTCGAGCGAACCGCGCAGAGCGGTCCGCGCACGGGCAATGCGCGACATGACCGTGCCGATCGGGATCTCGAGAACGGCGGCGATCTCCCGGTACTTCATCTCTTCTACGTCACACAGCAGAATCACCTCTAAAAGCGGCGGAGGCAGCTTTTCCATGGCCGCCTGCAGCGCGGCGCGGTCGCTCAACCGGATCAGGTTTATCTCCGGAGTTTCCCGGTCAATCGCACCCTCAGGGTAGAGACTGATGTCGTCCAACTCATCTTCAAGCGCGACGGTACGCGTAGCCGCGAGCCCGGTGCGTGAAGTTAGGTAAGTGTTTCTGAGGATGCGGAAGATCCATGCTTTGAAGTTGCTGCCCGGCTCGAAGCTGGCGAACCCGCGGAGGGCTTTTAGAAATGTTTCCTGCACCAGGTCCTCTGCGTCCGCGGGGTTACGGGAGAGCCAAAAGGCAACATTGTAAAGCGAAGGAAGCAATGGTAGTGCCAGGTCCTCAAACGCAGTGGTTTGAGGAACGGCTTCACGAACCGCGCGCTTCCATGGCAACAGCGTCATCTGATGCCCACTATTTCTCCTTCTCTCCACCGATGAGAACTGGCAATTCGCCGATTTATTCCCGGAATAAATTGCGCAATGCCCCGTTTTCATCCCTGGAGGATTTACCCATGAAGGATACGGATAACGGTACACGCGCACAGCAGCAGGTTCAATCAGAGGACAAGCACAACGATGGCATCGACCGGCGGCAATTTCTCAGTTGCATGGCCTGGGCGGGCACCGGCTTATTGTGGACGATGGCGGGGGGTGTACCCACCTCAAAACTTTTCGCCGCCGCCACCCACACAGCCCCGAGCGGAGCAGGCTTCAGCTTCGTCCAGATCAGCGACAGTCATATCGGCTTCAAGAAAGCTGCCAACCAGGATGTAACCGGCACCCTGAAGTTGGCACTCGACAAGATTAACCGCCTGCCGGCCACGCCCGACCTGCTGCTGCACACTGGCGATATCACCCACTCATCCAAACCGGCTGAGTTCGACACCGCGCAGCAACTGATCCAGGGCGTCAAGGCCGGCCAAACCTTTTATGTGCCTGGGGAGCACGACACCGCGACCGACGATGGCGTTCTCTATCGCGAACGGTTTGGCAAGGGCACGCTGGGCAGCGGCTGGTACAGCTTCACCCATAAGGGCGTGCACTTTATCGGGCTTAACAATTCTTTGCAAATCGACGCCATGGGCAGACTGGGACCCGAACAGCTGACTTGGCTGAAGGCTGACGTGGCTTCGCTTTCAGCCTCGACGCCAATTGTGGTTTTCGCTCACATCCCTCTCTGGATGGTGTATCCCGACTGGGGCTGGGGCACTCAGGACGGCGCAGAGGCGCTGTCTTACCTGAAGCGTTTCGGATCGGTGACGGTACTGAATGGCCACATCCACCAGGTGGTGCAAAAGGTGGAAGGAAATGTCGCCTTCCATACCGCAACATCCACCGCCTTCCCGCAGCCGGCGCCCGGTCAGGCTCCAAGCCCCGGACCAATGGTCGTTCCCGCAGGAAGACTGAAGAGCGTTCTGGGCATCACCGAAGTTAAGTACATTGCGAAGCACAGCCACCTGGCGACCGTCGATGCCTCGCTGGCGGGCGAGGCATGAGGCGTTTCAGGGCCGCATCCATAGGAGGCGTAGTTATTTTGATGACCTCGCTTTTGCTGGGTCGCGCACACCCCTTTGGCGACCCGGCCCTGTACGCGGCGAAGACCACCCGGGCGCCGATGATGGAGCACGCTTCGGTGCCACCTGCAGTGCGCGCAACCCTGGTGGCCAAGTGCGCAGACTGTCATTCCACGGAGACGCGGCCGTATATTTATGGCCGCTTTGCGCCGGTATCGTGGTTGATGGAGCGAGACATAATGGAAGGCCGGAGAGAGATGAACTTCTCGCTATGGGACACCTACTCGGCGGATCAACAGCAGATCCTCAAGGCAAAGATCGTACGCGAGGCGAAATCGGGCGAAATGCCACTGCCGCAGTATCGAATGATCCACTGGAACGCACGCATTACCGATGCTGACCTGCGTGGCTTCACCCAATGGACGCGCGACACTCAGGTCCTTGACGCGAGCTTTGCCGGGGAAGGTGACCCCGTTCGGGGCAAGGAAGTCTTCGAGAAGCGGTGCACCGGCTGCCACGCAATGGAACAAAATCGAGAAGGCCCAAGACTGCAGGGAGTATTTGGGCGAACCTCCGGAACAGTGGCCGGCTTCCCCTATTCCCAGGCGCTCATGAAGGCGGCCATCGTGTGGAATGAGTCGTCTCTCAAGCAATGGCTTACCGATCCCGATACGTTGGTTCCCGGCAACAACATGGATTTCCATGTAGCCAAGCCGCAAGAGAGAAGCGACCTGATCAGTTACCTGAAGCAGGCCTCAGGCAAATAGGCTTGTTTCTGAAGCGGACGGCCTTCAGGCCGTCCATAAATTGATCAAATTGTGTCCGGCTTTAGCCGCTGAGGGACTGTGCGCGAACCCGAAAAAAGAGAACCAGCATCCAATGCCGAGGTATTCCTAAGTGCCAGTGTCGAGATGAAACGTCTTGTCATATGGCACAACCGGGTAGCCCTTCGCCTTCCATGCGGCGAGGCCCCCTTTGAGGAACTTGACCCGATTAATATCCACGTTCGGTGCCAGCTCCTGTGCCTTAAGAGCAATAGCGCGACTGGTTTTATCGCTGGGGCAGGTGCAGTAAACAACCAGCTCTTTATCGGTGGGGATAAGAGCCGGATTATCCATAGCATCCTGGGGAGAAATCCTCTGCGCCCCGGCAATGATCTCCGAGTCTGCCAGCAAGTCGAGCGGCTGGCGAGCGTCCAGGACCAACACGTCATGGTGGGTAATCATGAGCTCATGGAGCGCTTCCGGCGTGATGCTGATCCGCTCGATCTCACGCCGAGCGTTGATTCGCCGTATCCATATGACAGCTAGCCAGCCCCAAATGATGATGGCAATGACAGTCAGCGCCAGATTCATCCCCGGCCTCCCTTGATAGTCGTTAGATTAGCAAGTCCAGGCAAATGATTCGAGACTGTTTCAAAATGCTGTTACTGCCAGGCTGGGTTCCTCCACCCGCACGGCGCCGGCAAGGAAGGTGACTGTCTTTCCCGGAACGGCCGCCGGCCGCTCTCCCGGGACCACAACGCCCGCCAGGTTGAGCGGGTCGGCCGCAGCCACCGTGATCGCCTCCTCCACTGTATGCAGGCGCGACTCACGCAGCGAAGCGACCGCTTCTGGCACAGCGAACTGCTCTCCACCAAAGCCGCTGAGGAATCGGCCTCCGCGTACGCTTCCTCGGGCCTCGAGCCGGCGAAACATACCCAGCAGCTCGCGCCAGCGGGGGATAGTCGTCTCCCGCTCCAGCACATCGCGGAACACGACGCCATAGCGCCGCAGAAGCATCCAGCAGGCGGACTCCAGCTCCGCCTCCCGCCGCTCCGCCTGGGCCCCTACGCTTTCGACGAGTCCAGCCGACGGGTTGAGCAAACTCCATCTCCCAACCGTATTGCGCGGCCGCTTCAGCCCGCCCTGAAAGATGGCCTTACGCCGGGGGTCGATCAGCACCCGTAGGCTGTCGAAGCCGTCGGCCGTAACCAGGCCGGCCGCCACCAGTTCCCATAAGGCACGGTTCACCTGCTCTGCGGGGGCACCCAGGCCGCGCACTAGGTCCCCGGCAAAAACCGCTCCATGTTGGGCCAGGCGGGCGCGCGCCTGCCAGGCTAGATCGCTCAGGCAGGCCTGTAAGGCAGGCTCCGGAATCGCGTGCTGGGCTAGGCAGCGGTCCATCCACAGCGCCTCCTCGCGCAGGAAAAAAGTGACCGGCGCCATGCTGGTGGGCACCACCCGCTTGGGGGCCGAAAAGTCGCCACTATGGGTGGCAAACGCCGGATGAGGGGAGATGCGTCCCCAGCCAACCACACCTTCCAGGCACAGAGTATCCAACCATCGCGGATCGTAGCCCGCAACCCGCTGGGGTAGCAGAGTCCGCTCCCATTCGATGGCCGGTGCCTCGAAGCCCTCGAGCAGGCGCAGCGCCTCCAGTACCCCGGATTCTCCGCTCAACTGCGAGCGCGGTGCGACTCGCTGCCAACGCAGCAACCACTGCATATAAATTGCCGGTGTGACCGGCTCGATCTGCTTGCGCAGCCCGGCCAGCGTCTTCTTATGGATGCGCTGCAGCAGCCTTCGCTCGCACCATTCCACATCCTGGTCGCAGGCCGCTTGGCTGGCTCCCTCAAGCACTCCGCGCAGGACGGTGCCCTGCATTTCCAACACCAGCATGGCTGCCCAGATCGCCGCTGGGTCCATGCCCAGTCTCGCGCCAAGCGTCCGCGAAGTCACCGGGCCGAGCAGAGCCATCCATCCCTGTACACTCTTGCGCACTACGTCGCTGTATAACAATTCCTTCGTTTCCGCCAGGCAAACGAGTTCGCACTCGACCACCACGGTCGGCCACAAAAGGCGAACGTGTTGCACCCGTTCTGCCGCCACCATGTATCGCCGTCCCGCATGTTCGGCCACCGTGGCCCGGCCGTGAAACTGAAGCCGCTCAAAAAACAAAGGCCAGTGAAGCGACTGAATCTCCACTGGCACTACGATCAGCGAACAAAGCAGATCATGCAGCTCGTGCTCATCGCGCACGTCGGGCCAGCATTCCTCGCGCAACTCGACAATCGCCGCAGGATCGAGCCGGCCAGCTTCACCCAGCAGCTTTTCCGGAACCATGCCCCGCATGCTGACCGCCCGGGCACGCCGCTCTTCAAGCGGAGCATCGTCGAGGAAGGCATAAGGATTGGCGTTCAGCAACTCATGGGCAAAAGCGGAAGGGGTCGCGCTGTCGACCGCGAGACAGCGAATCGCGCCCGTTCGTATCCCAGCCAATAACCTGATCAATCCTTCCAGATCCATAGCCTCGGTCAGCACGTCTTTCATTACTTCCTGAATCAGAGGGTGTTCGGGTATCTGGATATCGCCTTCGATATTTTCCTGGCACGCGGCGACCTGCGGAAAGACGCTGGCCAGCAGGTCGTCGGACCGGGTCCGCTGCACCTGGGGTGCGATGCGTTTGCCATTATGAAACCGCAACAGTTGCAGGCTGCGCCCCGCATCCCAGCGCCAGCGGGCGCGAAAGATGGGCGAGTCCAGAGAGGCCTGCTCCAGCAAGCCGGTCACCGTCTGTTCGGTAAGAAAATCGAATACGTCGCTGAGCGGAAAGCTGTGCTGCTCGGCCAGCGAAATGTTCAGCCCGTTATCGGTGGCTGCAGCCTGCAACTCAAAATTGAAACCGCGGCAGAAGCGTTTTCGCAATGCCAGGCCCCAGGCCTTATTGATCCGCCCGCCGAAGGGCGCGTGCAAAATCAATTGCATGCCGCCGCCCTCATCAAAAAAGCGCTCCGCGATGATGGTGTCGAGCGCCGGCACAGCTCCCAGCACTGCACGGCCGGCGACGATATACCCGATCATTTGCTCTGCACCCGCATCATCCACGCAGCATTCTTGCTTCAGCCACGCCACGGTTTCCGCTACCTGGGGATTCGATTGGCTGATGTACCCCGGGAGCACATTACCGGTCCGCGCGCTGATCTCCTGGCGCAAAGTGGAGACGAAACGTGAGAGCTCGAGCGTCCGTTGCGGAGCTTCACCCCGCCAGAAGGGCACATTGGGCGGTTGGCCGTGCGCATCCTCGACCAGCACCCGCCCTGCGCTCTCCACCCGCTGGATCCGCCAGCTGGTGTTGCCCAGCAAAATCACGTCTCCGGCCGACGAATCGATGGCGAAGTCTTCATCCAGTGTGGCGATCTGTACTCCTTCCGGTTGCACGATCACGGAGTACAGCGCGGTGTCGGGAATGGTGCCGCCATTTGAAACCGCGATGGTCCGCGCTCCCCTCCGGGACTGCATGCGGCCATTCACCCGGTCGCGCAGCAGGTACGAACCGTAACGCCCGCGGCTGGCCTCGATCCCTTCCGCCAGCAGGCAAAGAATCTCGTCATATTCTTTGCGCGTCAGTTTCATGTAGGGGTGCGCCCGGCGTAACACCTCATACAGCGCATCTTCCTCCCAGGGTTCGGCAGCGCACGCGGCCACAATCTGCTGCATCAGCACATCGATCGGGCAATGCGGAATCTCCAGCTGGTCCAGCACGCCGGCACGCATGGCACGGATCAGCGCAGCGGACTCAATCAGGTCGTCACGCGTGGTGGCGAAGAAGCGCCCTTTAGGAATCGCGCCCCGCCAGTGGCCCGCGCGGCCCACGCGCTGCATCGCTGCCGAGATGGCTCGAGGGGAACTCACCAGGCACACCAGGTCGATGCTGCCGATATCAATGCCCAGCTCGAGCGAAGCTGTGGCGACCAGTAAACGGATCTCACCGTTTTTGAGTTTGCGCTCGGCTTCGAAGCGGAGTTTCCTGGAGAGACTGCCATGGTGCGCGGCTACATTCTCCGCACCCAGCCTCTCGCCCAGGCAAAAGGCCAGCCGCTCCACCATGGCCCGCGTATTGACAAACACCAGGGTCGAGCGGTGTTCGAGGGCCAGCTCCGCCATGCGTGCGTAGATGTCGTCCCAGATCGCATTAGTCGCAACCGACCCCAGTTCATCACCCGGAACCTCGATACTCAAGTCGAGTGCGCGGTGTTGTCCCACCTGAACGATGGCCACTTCTGGCCCGCGCCGTCCCCCCAAAAAGCTGGCGACCAGCTCGATCGGGTTCTGGGTTGCGGAAAGACCGATGCGCAGTGGAGGCTGCGATCGTCCTCTGATCAGGGTGCCTGGACTCAGTCTGTTTTCTCCGCAGACCAGCGCATCCAGCCGCTCCAGCGTGAGTGTGAGATGGGAGCCGCGCTTGTCATCGGCGACGGCATGAATCTCATCGACGATCACGGTCTCAACCGCGCAAAGATTGTTGCGGCTCTTCTCTGCGGTCAGCAGGATATAGAGCGACTCGGGCGTAGTGACGAGAATGTGCGGCGGTCGCTTGAGCATGGCCTGCCGCTCAGAGGGCAGCGTATCGCCGGTGCGCACCGCAGTGCGGATGGGCGGGCACAAGTAGCCGCGCGCCAAGGCCAATTCTTGAATCTCCCGCAGCGGCATCTCCAGGTTCTTCTGCACATCGTTGCTGAGCGCTTTGAGCGGGGAGACATAAACCACGGCGGTAGTCGGCGCAAGTGAGCCATCGATGGCCTGGCGGATCAGCTTGTCGATACAGATCAGAAAGGCGGCCAGCGTCTTGCCCGAGCCGGTAGGGGCCGAAATCAGCGTCGGTCTGCCGTCGAGGATCGGTGGCCAGCCCAGTTCTTGGGGAGACGTGGGGGTGCCGAACTTCCCGGTGAACCACTCCCGCACCACAGGGTGCG
The DNA here is from genome assembly GCA_963814015.1 of uncultured Acidobacteriaceae bacterium. Taxonomy (GTDB): domain Bacteria; phylum Acidobacteriota; class Terriglobia; order Terriglobales; family Acidobacteriaceae; genus PALSA-350. The sequence goes on along the minus strand of CAWFBI010000006.1, from coordinate 370,291 downwards.
CCCAGGCCAGCGCATCGACTTTTCCGGCTTCAAGGATGTTGGAATGCGGCGGGGGCATCCGTCCATTCTAGAGCTTCTCACGGCCTTGTCTTCTGCCCTCACGGCACTGTTGAAAGAAACAGGATTCCAGAAAGGCTTCGAGGGAGGGCTGAAAGCAGGCAGGGAAGTAGTTACTACTCAGATGCGCCGGCAGAGGGAGACATGGCGAATTGCCAGCTGCCTCCTCGCCGGGCGACTCACAGAAAGCCGTGCTTCTTGTTGGCGTGCCAGTTCGACTCTTCCTTCTTGAGCGCGGGAGGAGTCGTTTTGCCCCACAGCGCATGGTTCCAGGTCACGGCCTGAAGACCATCGTGGCTGGGCTGAAAAACCATCGGCGGATCAGCGGGCTTGTCGCCCACCGGATCAAACTTTATGGTGACCTGGCTACCCGCATCGGTCCAATGGCCAAAGGTAGTAATCGCGCCCTTGCCGAGATCCTGGGTGACCGTAGCACTGCCGTCCGGACCCAGGCTGACGCTGAACGCTGGTCCTGCCGCGCTGGTTGGTTCAGGCGTATCAGGCGCCTCGGAACTGTAGATGCCGGCATACCGCGATCCGCCGAAGACAGGGGTTGCGACCAGCGCCAAAACAACGATCGCCGCGCTGGCTAGAACGAAATGCAGATGAGACTGTTTCGTGGTTCTCATAACGCTCCCATCATTGCGCTAGCCTGTGTTGAAGGCAAGATGCAGTCCACAAACTAAAGTTGTATGCAGGCAGACCGTCCTTCAGAATGGGGCTATGGATTTCTCTGCTGCTGAGCGCGCCCGCCGCATCCGCCTCATCCTCTTCGATGTAGATGGAGTCCTCACCGATGGCAAGATATGGACGCTCCCCGTCTCCGCCGTCACTCAAGGGGAAAAGACGTTTGAGCCCAAGGGATTTCATGCCCACGACGGGATTGGCATTTCGCTCGCCCGCCTGGGTGGCATCCATACCGGCGTCATCACCAAGCGCACCTCTGAAACCGTTGCCCAGCGCGCTCGCGCCCTGCGCATGGAATACGTCTACATGGGTCAGGACTACAAGATTCGTGCTGTACGCGAGATTATGCAGCGGGGGTCGTTCACCCTCGACCAGATCGCCTTCGTAGGGGATGACATCATCGACCTGCCCGTAATGCGCGTGTGCGGACTGGCCATCGCAGCCGCCAATGCCCGCGACCAGGTCAAGGGCGCGGCCCACTACATCACCCCCAATCCCGGCGGCCAGGGAGCCGGGCGGGATGCCATCGACTTCATCCTCCAGGCGCACGGGATACTCGACCAGTGCATCGAGGAATACATCGATGAGCATCATGTAGCTGCGGGATCGCAGTGAGCGCTTAAGCCTCGCTGGCGTATGCTATCTCTTTGGGTTGAAAGACATTCCTTTCATGCGCAGGAGCGTGGGTAACTGATGTTCATTCCGTCTGTTCGCAGATCCCTTTCTCTGGTCTTCTTTCTTTTTCTTTCGACCTCATTCGCATGGCGCCCGGCGACTGCCCAGAGCTTGAAGAACCTGGAAGGCGCGGTAAGCATCTTCGGCCAATTCTCCGGGACGTCCAATGGCAATGGCGTTCAGGACAATCCAACCGACTCCCTGGGCGTACTTGCCACGTTTCGGCAATCGTTCCATCCCTGGTTGGGCTACGAGGTCAATTACAGTTACACCCGGTTCGCGGAGAGGTACTCCACCATCCCCTTCGGGGTGCAAAACAACCTGAACGAGGTTTCTGGGGCCTATCTGGTGCAGGCGCCGGGGCTTCCGTTTCTCGGCTTGCAACCGTTTGGTGCTGTGGGCGTAGGCTCCCTCGTCTTTCTGCCCACCACCACCGGCGGACAAAAATACGGCCAACAGTACCGTGTGCCGTTCCTTTATGAGGTCGGCGTCAACTACCCGATCCTCACCTCGCACCTCGGGCTGCGTTTTCAATATCGCGGACTGGTTTACAAGACCCCGGATTTCAACTCGCCACTACTGACGACCAACGCCAGGCGGCAGACCTCCGAACCGAGCGTAGGTGCCTACTTGCGGTTCTAGCAGGAGAAGAATGATGAGCTTTATGCGCAGTCGAAGCCTGACCGTGGCGTTGACCACGGTTTTATGCGTGCAGCCGCTGTTGGCCAAATCGGACGCAAAAAAGTGGGTCGGCACCTGGGCATCTGCCCCCCTCCTGGATGCTCATGCCAAAAACGCCGAAGAGGTGCTCACGGGCACGACTCTGCGCGAAGTGGTCCATGTCAGTATCGGCGGAGACACGGTTCGGGTGCGGTTCTCCAATCTATACGGAACAACCCCGCTGGTGATCGGCGCCGCGGAGATCGCTCAGACCCTCAAGGGTGCCGCTATCGTTTCGGGTAGCGGGAAAGCCGTCACCTTTCATGGGCAGTCCTCGGTCTCCATTCCTGCCGGTGCCCTGGCGGTCAGCGATCCTGTTCCGTTCAAATTTGCTCCACTCTCCGACCTGACCGTCAGCTTCTTCTTGCCCAGCCCATCGGGTCCAGTGACCGAGCACCAATTAGGCAACGCGACCAGCTATCACGCACCAGGCAATGTAGTATCGAGCGCCACACTGGAGAAACCCACCACGCTGACCAGCTGGGAATACCTCAACGGAATCGATACCCTCGCTGCTGCCGATGCGGGAGCGGTGATTACCGTAGGCGATTCCATCACCGATGGCGCCAAATCCACCATCGATACCAACCAGCGCTGGCCCGATGAGTTGGCGCGGCGCCTGCAGGCCGACCCAAAGTATCGCAACCTTTCCGTGTTGAATGAGGGCATCAGCGGGAACAAGGTTCTGCTGGATGGCGCCGGACCCAATGCTCTGGCGCGCTTCGATCGCGATGTGATTGCCCAGAGCGGAGCGAAGTATCTCCTCATCCTTGAGGGCATCAATGACATTGGCCGCTTGCATGGCACGCCCGACGCCGGGCTTACGACAGACGATCTCATCTCCGCCTTCAATCAGATGATCCTGCGTGCTCACGCCCATGGCATCGCCGTTATTGGCTGCACGCTAACTCCGTATCACGGAGCTGGCTACTACACCGAGAGCGGAGAAGCGATTCGCAAGGCGGTGAATGACTGGATTCGCACCGGCGGAGCTTTCGATGGCGTTGTCGATCTTGAGGCCGCCGTCCGGGATCCCAATCGTCCCGACACCTTCCTGCCCAGCGACGACCCTGGCGACCACCTTCATCCCAACGATGCAGGCTACAAAGCAATGGGGGACGCCATCGACCTGAAACTATTCACCCTGAAGCCAAAGCAGCCATAACGGAAGTTGGCTGAATCTACATTTGTCTGCCGGTTCCCGATGTCGCAGCCAGTGTAGACACTCTGAAGGCGAGACCCATGCGTCAGCCTCTTAAGACGGTACTTTTGTAATCTTTGTGTGTCAGTGATCCCGCATCTCAACTTACTGGGAGAGTCTATGAACGCATATTGTGTGATCCTTTGTCGCCAGCCTTTCGTCAACTCCGCTTGTTATCCGCGTACCAAGCGCTTTTACGTCGGAGCCTCCACGGCCGATCGCGCGATACTTGCCGCAGCAGACCAGAATCCTCAATTCCGCGTCATCGGCATTGAGCACAGCGACATGTATCCTCGCCTTCCGCAAAACGACCCCTCATCATCGGTATGGCAAGCTGCTTGAATATCCTTCCTCATCCTTTGCGGGCGCCGGACGGGTGCCCTTACGTTCAACCCAGCGTACGTGGGACGCAAGAGATGGGCGAAGCCCAACAATCGCTTCTATCCGCTACTGTAGGCGGCCCGCAATGAACGCAGCTTTGACCCGTTCAGGAGTAAACGGAAGATCCCGCAGACGGACCTTCGTTGCATCGAATATCGCGTTTCCGATCGCAGCAGGAGTAACCGTGATTGCGGTCTCTCCCGCACCGGTTGCAGCCACACCAGCCGGCGTCACAAAGACACTCTCAATCTTGGGTATCTCGTAGTCAAGGTGCAAGCTGTGATAAGTTTTCCAATCGATGGAGGTAATGCGTCTGTCGTCCCATGTGACCTCCTCGACTAAAGAACGGCTCATGCCTTGCAGGATGCCGCCTTCGATCTGGTTTCTAAGGCCATCAGGATTCGAAATAGCTCCACAATCCAATGCCACAACAAACCTTCTCGGACGAACGAACCCGGTTTCCATGTCCACTGTGACTTCCGCAACCAACGCGGCATAACCGTTCTCGCCCTCGTAGGCCACGCAGGCGATGCCACGCCCGCTGACCACTCCTGTTCGAGCAACAGCCGACCTTGGCGAGAAGCGCGTTTCCCATTTAGCTGCTTGAGCAGCAGCTTTGAGAACGCCTATGGTTCGACTGTCGCGCAAGTGCTGCAACCTGAAGGCCACCGGATCCGCCTCGGCGCGCACGCACAGCTCGTCCATGAAGCATTCGTTGGCAAATGTATTTTGAATCCGCAAGGGTGAGCGCAAGGGTCCGGTAAAGAATGGCGAACGAACTGTATGCGTAAGCGCCCGTTCACTGCGGATCGTTCCTCCACCATCGCACCCACCACCCACACATCCGGCGAAGTAAGATGGCACGGTGTTGCTCCCATTGCGAAGCCTCGCGGTAGGCGGTTTGGCCGGACCCGGCTCGAGCGCCTCCGGTGCATAGCCGGCTAACATCCCGCTAATCACGTTTCCCGGCTGATCATAGCCTGGCCGACTCCCCAGCGAAGCTACCCAATTCTCACGGTCCCAGGCGACAATGCGCCCGTCCGAGGTGATGGCGGCCCGATGCTCGATCACGCAAGCGGAACCGAGATTCTCCCACATCATTTCGTCCTGGCGTGAGAACTGCAGGCGGACTGGCCTTTCCACCGTCTGTGACAATACCGCGGCATCGAACGAAACGGCATCGGCGCCGTTCAACCCATAGCATCCCGATCCGCGTATATAGACCACGCGCACGCTTTCGAGTGGCAAACCCAATAACTTGGCAAGAATACTTCGCGTTGGATAAGCCGATTGGGTTGGAGACCACACGGTGGCGCCGTCTGACTTAACGTCAGCAACGGCACACGACGTGCCAACCGATCCGTGCATTTGATAGGGATAGGTATATCTCGCCCGCACCACGCTGCCGGCGGCAGCAAGCTGCGTGTCAACGTCCCCGGAGTCTACGCTGAAAGTGTCGTGCGACGGCTGTCGCTGAAGATATTCAAAGAAAGTCTTCTGGGCTGGTAACGGGGGACCGGGATTCCATCGCACCACCAACTGACGCGCAGCCATCACCGCCTGGTATTGCGTCTCCGCCACCACGCCAACAAAATCTTTGCGAACCACCACTTTGGTTAGCCCTGGAATCCCACGAACCGAATTCTCGTCCACATGGGCCACCGTAGCACCCATCTCGGGGGGCCGAACCACACGGCCGTGGAGCATGCCGCCCACACGGTGGTAGTGAACGAACTCGAACCGGCCGGTCATCAGCGCGACCCTGTCCAAAGAGGGAACTGGCTTCCCCAGCACCGTCCACTGCGCTGCATCTCGTCGCTTTGCGGTTGGGCTAAGCAGGAGATTGAAGTGCTTGCTCCCGACCAGGTCCTCATACTTGACTTGGCGTCCTGAGCTGCCTGTGATCACGCCGTTTTCCAGCGTAAGATGCTCGACCGGCTCGCCCAGTTTTTTCGCACCCAGGCCAAGCAGAGCTTCTCGCGCAGTTGCTGCCGCAAGGGCGAGATTTTCGGAGTTAAAGTTGGTCGGTGTTGACTGGCTTCCAGACGTAGTCCCCTGGTCCGGAGTGATGGCCGTATCGCACTCAATCAGCTTCACGCGCGTGATTGGCACGCACAGTTCCTCTGCGATTAATTGTGTTTGCGCGGTAAAGATCCCCTGGCCAAAATCGCATTTTCCAGTGAACGCCGTGATGGTGCCATCGGCGCCAATCGCCAGCCAGGAGTCAAGCTTCGTGGGATCAATATGAGAGCGATGTGTTCCGAACATTCCTTGTCCGCTCGCCGGCGAATCAGCGAGTGACGCAGCGCTGAAGCTCACGATCAGGGCGCCGCAGCCCTTCAGAAAGTCACGCCGGGACGGAGTCATGTTTCTTAGCCTCAGCATATTTTCGAATGGCCCGCAGCATGCGAGTGTGGGCAAAGCAGCGGCACAAAACGCCTCCAAGAGCCTCCCGAATTTCCCGGTCCGAGGCCTCTGGCTTTATGTCCAGAAAAGCCTTCGCCGTCAGGATCACGCCGCTGAGGCAAAATCCGCACTGCGCGGCCCCTTCCTCAATGAACGCCTGCTGAATTAGATGAGGGTTCTCGGGAGTACCCAGGCCTTCCAGGGTCGTGATCTCGGCCTGCCCAACCGCCCTCACCGGCATAACGCATGACCGCACCGCTTGGCCGCGCAGCATCACCGTGCATGCTCCGCACTGCGCCATGCCGCAACCAAACCGCGGTCCGCGCAATCTAAGCTCGTCGTTCAAAACGAACAGCAACGGTGTATCAGGATCGACGTCCACCGTATGCTCGCTGCCGTTAACTTTGAGAGTGATCAATTCCGGCACCATCCTTCGCCCGGTTTGGTCAGCAGGCAATCCTTCTTGTTTGCTAGCCATTGGCCTTCACCATAGACGCTCCCGAAGATCGTTCAATGGGCCGCCGGCTTAGCTGGGGTCATCCGGGTGAAGCGCAGTGGTTTTTCCAGGCCCTTCGAATAAATCAGCAAATTCGGATCTTTCCATGCGAAGCGCTCCGCCGACTGCAAGGCCTCCAGGTATTTCGTCTCTTGATTCATCGCCGCCTCAGCGCAGGCCATGCGCGTCGAACCGAGAGGACCCAACCTGATGTTATCCCCGGCGATCTCCACCGCACCAAAGAAGCGATTGCACGATCCCATTCCTGTGACCTTCCCCGCTTCGGCGAAGCTGATCGTCGCCTGAACGTTATCGATCACTCCATGGCCGTCCAGATCTTCCAGCAGCCACTCGCTCCCTGGGAGGCTGAACGGGGTCGTTCCCGCGCGTGCCTGGGCTGCCGCCTTGACTTCCTTGATCGACGAAACCTCGAGAAAAGGCTGGACCCCGGTCTCCACTCCATTGCGGTGACCGAGTTTGCCCACGACTCGGACATGCTTGTTATCCAGGCTCTCAAATCTTCCAGGTTGACGCGAATCGTTAACCTGAATAGAACTTACCGCTTTACCGTCGAAGGTAGTTTCGGAATCGAGTTGAACCGCCCACCCCGTTGATTCTGCTCCAATAGCCATTACCCGGCTGAGCGTACCGGTGACGATTATCTTTTGTGGAGAAGTCTCTGCGTGGCTGCTAACGCAGAAAAGCACCAGGATCAGGGCCGAACATGCTTGCGTCAAACGCATTGCGGGTATCCTCGGATGAAGATCCGAATGATTTTACCCGACCCTGGGTGGCTTGGAGATGTTAAGCGTCCTCGCCGCCTGGCACGAAAAGCGTAAATACAGTGCCGGAACTGGGCGCCGACTGACGCGACCTCACCTTCAGCACTCCCTGATGACGGTCAACGATTTCTCGACTGATCCACAATCCGAGTCCCGTACCGCTGTTACCTTTCGTGGTGAAGAAGGGCTCAAAAATCCTGGATCGCGTGTAGGGCGACATGCCGGGACCCGTATCGGCGACAGTCAGGATGACACCTCTTCGTCCCGTTTTCCAATGGGAGCCTTCCCGGCTACGTATCAAAAGACGACCGCCCGCTTGATTCATGGCATCGATCGCGTTGGCGATCAGGTTGCTCAAAACCTGGCGAATCTCGCCGTCAAAGCACGTCACAAGCCGGGATGTACGGTCGCGCCTTTCGACCGTAACCCGCGAGTTGATGAGCCTGCCCTGATAGAGAGGCAGCGTCTCGTCGACCAGATCCGCAAACGTGATCGGCTTTTGTTTTGTCGATTGCCGGTAAAAGCGCAGCGTCTGGTTGGCAATCGCTGACACGCGCCGCAATTCAACTTCCGCATCCGCGAGATACTGCTTGGCTTCCTGACCGACGGCGGTCCGCTGCGCCAGATAGAGGAGGTTCGTGACCGCCTCCAGAGGGTTATTGATTTCGTGCGCGATGGAACTGGCCAGGCGGCCCACAACATTCAATTTCTCAGACTGCAGCAGGACCTGCTCCGCGCGCTTGCTCTCCGTCACATCGATGCCCAGCGCGATAATCCCGGAGACGGTTCCATCCGCCTCGCGTCTTGGCCGATAGACAAAATCTACGTAGCGCGTTTCGAGATGCTGAGACGAATTCCGCGCCAACTGAACGGGGATGCCCCTGCCGACGAAAGGCTCACCCGTCTGGTAGACGCGGTTGAGTCGCTCGATGAAGCCCTGTCCTTCCAGTTCGGGGACAGCATCGCGAACCCTCCTGCCCAGCAGGCTGCGCGGGCCCACAAGGTCCTGGTACCCAGGATTGATCATCTCGTATACAAAGTCGGGTCCGTTGAGGACGGCGAACCATGCCGGTGCCTGCCGGAAGAGGTCAGCCAGCCGTTCTCTTTCACGCTGCAATTGCTCCCTGGCCAATACGGTGGCGGTCGTCTCGGTGCAGACAACCAGCGTCCCGCAAACGTCTCCCTGGGCATCGCGCACCGGGCTATAGCCGTATGTCCAATAAACGTCCTCTAACTTGCCGTTGCGATAGATTGGCACCAGCGCATTCTCATGCCAACTCGCCTCGCCTCGCGTCATCACCGCCTCGATCTGCGGTCCAATGATGGGCCAAATCTCCCGCCAACACTCTCTACCCCGCTGTCCAAGGGCAATCGGATGTTTGTCCTCTCGAATACTGGGACGGTACGCATCGTTGTAGAACTGGACAAGTTCCTGGCCCCACCATAGGAACATTGGGTGCCGGGAGGCCAACAGTGTATTGACGGTTGCGAACAGTTCGGCAGGCCACTGCTCAGCCGGGCCAACCGGCGTCCGCGTCCAATCGAAGGCCCGCGTGAGATCTGCCATCTCGCCAGTCCCGAAAATCCTGGTTTGCCCTGTGCGCGGGTGCACCTCTGGAGCGATGTCATTCTGCTGTGGAGGACGGACAGTCATCAAACTTCCTCCGGTCTCTGAAGCGTCGCCAGAATCTTATGACCACGACGAATCTCGAAAATGAGACACAGAACTCAATTATTTCAGAGATTTAGTCGGCAGGATGTGACCAGATCAGGGCCGTTGTCGGTGGTCAGGGGGTGCTCAAATGAATCGGAAATCACACAATCTTCGTCCGCTTGCTTCGCGAGCAGTGCATGCGTCGGCTCATATTCATCGAAGAAAACGCGACCATGTCATATTCGTAAATGGTCTCTGGTAACGCGGTCTCTCCTTTGCGGCTGTAAAACCCGGTCTAATAATCCCAGAGCTGTTTGCTTTTCACAAAATCCTTCGGCTCGACCGGTCGTATCAGGAATCCGTCCTTCAACCCTTTTGCCTCATTTCGGGGACGAACCTCTGAAATCCCGCTCCATCCTATGCGCTGCGCACCACGCGGACATAACCCTGCGGCCTGCCACCCTCAGAATCTTAGAAATCTTCGAGCAAAAAGGAAGTTTTTGCGTCGGACTAACAATACTAGGCAGGGAACATTCATTGCTGTGGTCACGGATCAGCAACAGGAAAAATGCGGCGGAGAATAACTCAGACTCGGATGTTCAGCTTTTCGAGCGTCTGAAACAGCGAGATGAGCACGCCTTCTTGAGACTTTACGATCGCCACGGGCAGTCTGTTTATCGATTTCTCGTACTTATGACCGGGTCAGTCGCAATCGCTGAAGATCTCACCCAGGAGGCTTTCGTCGTAATCCTGAATGCCATGTGCTCCGGGAGTATTGCTCAGTTCGATCCTGAAAAGGGGAGATTGGAAGGATATCTTCTCGGAATCGCTCGAAATCTCGCCCGGGCAGAGCGGCGCAGAGCCCACCGTATGCTGCCTTTAGACAATGTCACCGGCACACCCGAATGGGAGCGGCTCTTGCACACGCTCTTTCTGGAAAATAAGACCTGGGATGTCCCTGCCCTGCTGGCCGCTCGTTGTGAGCTGACGGCTCTAAGCGAGGCAATTCTTGAATTGCCAAGCCATTATCGGGAGGTAGTGGTGTTGTGTAGCCTGGAACAAAAGAGCTACCACGAAGCAGCCGCCCTTCTGCAATGTTCCGAAGGAACCATCGCTTCACGCATGAATCGCGCCAAGGCATTACTGGCGGCCAAGCTGCGGCGATCGACGTCTACCAAAATGAACGCGTCAGTGATTTAAACCAGGAAAAGGCGGCAGGTACGAAAGAGCATTGGTCAAAGCCGGCAGCGAGTGCAGAAACGTCACACGTGGAGCTTCTTCTGGGGCTGCTCCGGGAACTATCAAAACGAGATCCTTCTCCAGCTCTCAGAGAGCGTCTGAGGGATCTTGCGTTCCAACGTTTAGGCGAGACGGTGGAGCGTAGCCCGCAGCTTCAGACCCCGGAGACAAGGCCGCCCAGATGGCTCAGACCGATCCTGTTGGCCGCCTTACTCTTACTCGTTTCGGCATCCTTTATCGCCCATTTTCGATACAGAGAATCTTTGCGGGTCGACAGCAACAAAGCTAATTCCGCTCCGGCATCACCGGCTGGAGGAGTCTCCGCCGTGGCCGTAGCTCGGCCATCTGAAGCCAGGTCGCAGACAACTTATCACCCACGGATGGGACCAACTAAGCAGACGGGCCCGCAGCGAATGACCTTGCGGCTCCCTTACTCCAATAGCGCTATTGAAAACGGAACCCAGGCGACCATTCGCGTTTCCATGTCCCAATCCGAACTGTTGTCGCTGGGATTCCCGGTCAGCGCCACCCTTCAGGATCGTCGTATTGTCACCGAGCTAACGTTGGGAGATGACGGTCTGCCACGCGCCATCAGCCTGCCTCTACCGCTTGAGGTTATCAGGGAGAAGAAATGAGCCAATCTCTTCGACAAACCGCCTTCTTTTGCCTCGTAGCAGGACTATTCTGCAACGTAAGCAAAGGGCCAGCGCAACTTGCGGTTGATCATCTGGCAGGTCCTTCAATACAGATCGCTCTGCCCTTCGGACCGACACAGTTCGGGCTGGTCACGACGAGCAGTGCGGACTTCGGAGGACCGGTAAACGCTGAAGTTGTCAAGAATCGCCCATATCAGGCCCAGGCGGTGACGGAAATCAAGCAGACCCTGGCGGACGGCTCCCACATCACTCAAACCACCACTGCTACCATTGCGCGCGACAGCGAGGGCAGAACGGTGCGCATCCAAAAGCTGAGTTCGATCGGCCCCTGGAAATCATCCTCTGATTCGTCTCCAGGTGATGGCCCAACGCTGACCAGCATCTTCAATCCGGTTACCAGGACCCACATCGACTACACCTCTGACGCGAAGGTCGCTCATGTCATGACCATACCAACGTTACCAGCGGGGGCAGTCATGGCGGCTGGATTTGCTGTGTCATCTCCAGGCACGCCCAGCGCCGGCAGTAACGTGGTCTGGTCCGTTCAAGGTCACGCAGCCCCATCTCAAGCCAGCGGTGGCATGGAAGCCAAAACCGAATCGCTCGGCACTAAAGTGATCGAAGCCGTTCAAGTGGATGGAACGCGCAGCACCAGCACCATCCCTAAAGGGGCGATCGGGAATGATAAAGACATCGTAATTACTCGGGAAACATGGTATTCACCCGATCTGCAAATGGTGCTGCAAAGCACTCAGGATGATCCCCGCTTCGGCCAGACAACGTACGTGCTTACAGACGTCCAGCGCAGTGAACCTGATGTGTCGTTATTTCAAGTGCCGGCTGGATACAAGATCGAGAAGGCGCCCGCCCCGGCAAAAATGCCTGCGCAGTAGCCCAGGTCACAGAAGAAACGAATTGAATACGAAGTATCGCCTTGCCCGTCCAGCCTCCCTCCAATCTCCGTATACCCGTCTCGCACCAGGCTAATAAGAAGCTGCATTTTCTTCGAGCGGAACCAGCGAAAGCAGCGTCTTAGCATTGGAAGTGAGAACCTATATCTTTCCGTGTTAAGTATTCAACTGTCACGCTCAGGTAAGTCGTATCCAATTCTTCTCATTTCACTCGCCTGTCGAAGGAACAAAAAGATGTAATTCTCTGGAAGCTTTGGCATTCTCACGACAATACCTTTGGGGTTTCACATCTGTGAAGGTCGGGCACATCCTGTCAAAGATATTGGTCAGTCTGTTGATAACTGCGGCCGGATCCTCTCAAGTGCTGGCCAGCGAGTCCGCCCGATCACTCTATAAATCAGGACAAGCCGCAGAGCTGCGCCAGGACTATGATGCGGCCTTCGATGCCTATCGAAACGCAATGCTTGAACAGCCAGGGGACCTGAGGTATAGAGCTTCGTGCGAAAGGATCCGCCTGCTTGCATCCGCGCAGCACGTCAACCGTGGTAAGGAGCTAAGCAAGAACGGCAAGCCGGCCGAAGCAATGACAGAGTTTCTTCGTGCCAAAGCGATTGATCCGTCGAACGTAGCGGCCTCCCAGGCCATCGCCAGCCTGGACGAGCACATGAGCCCCATCGAACAGACCAGTGACCTGCCGCAGTTGCTGGGCGAACGGAAGAAACTCGCCGCTCTGGCAGGGCCTATCGATCTTAGAGCTATCTCCGATGAACCGTTCACTCTGCATATGGTGGAGGACAGCAGGATTGTCTATGAAAGCATAGGCAAGGCCGCGGGCATCAATGTCCTATTTGACCCGGAGTACACATCGAAACGGATTTCGGTAGATTTGTCCAACACGACCCTGCCGGACGCGCTCCGCATCATCGCAACCATTTCCGCCACTTTCTGGAAGCCGATCACGAAAAATGCTATTTTTGTCGCTGCTGATACGAGGGCAAAGCGCCAGCAGCTGGAACGAGAGGCGGTGCAGGTCTTCTACTTAGGGAATGCTACCCAGCAGACGGACCTGAACGACGTTCAAACCGCGCTGCGTAATGTTCTGGTTGAGGCAAAGCTGTACGGTTTGCCCAGTCAAAACGCGATTGTGGTAAGGGGTACCCCTGATCAACTTCTGTTGGCCGAGCAGCTTATAGAGGACTTCGATAAGGCGAGACCAGAAGTCGTGATTGACGTAGCCGTACTGCAAGTAGATCGCGATAAGGTTCGCAATATAGGTCTGCAATGGCCACAGACTGTCAATGCATCGCTGGTAACTACCAGTACCGCGTCGGGTGCAACCCTGACGCTCAACGATCTTGCCAATCTGACCGCCAAGAACATTTCCCTTACCGTCGGAACGGCAGCTGTGGCCATGCTCATGACAGACAGCGATACCCGGATCCTGCAAAATCCGCGGCTGCGCGCGACGGATGGTCAGAAGGCAACTTTGAAAATCGGTGAGCGAATCCCCATTGCGACTGGATCCTTTGCTACCCCGACTGCTGCTGCTGCGTCCGCAAGCCCCCTGGTGAACACACAATTCCAATATATCGATGTCGGCGTAAACATCGAGATGTTGCCAACCATTCACTTCAACGGCGACGTCAGCCTCAAGTTGAAAGTTGAAATCTCTTCCGAGACTGGCTCGACCACGATCAGCGGGGTGACCGAGCCTATCATAGGCCAGCAAAGCGTCGAAGAGACGATACGTCTCAAAGAAGGAGAAAGTAACCTTTTGGGTGGACTGCTTCAGGAACAGGACAATCGCACCAGGAGCGGTACCCCGGGGTTAGGGGAAGTACCTGTCCTGCGATATCTGTTCAGTACCCAGCAGCACGAGGTTCAACATGGGGAAATAGTATTCCTGCTGACCCCGCATCTGGTCCGTGGAATGCAGATTGATCAACGTAATTTGCGACGGATAGACACAGGAACGGGTAGCGCGATCGAGTTGCGGGAAGTACCGGCGGTTGACGCGCCGGATAAACCGCCCGCGCACCGTTGAAGCTCTCCACGAAAGTTACGCGCGTGCAAAATCGATGTAGCCGCGGCTGGGATCGGTGCGTACCAGCTTTACATCCAGGCTATCGCCAACGTCGAGCCCGCTTTGACCCTGCACCAGCATGCCATCCACATGCGGAGCCAGGGTCCGCACAAACGTTCCATGCTCGTTCACGCCGGTCACAATCGCTCGGAACTTCGCGCCGATCCGATTCGCGAGCGCCACCGCCGCGATCCGCTTCTGCATCTCGCGCTCCAGCTTGCGCTCCGCCGTAGCCATTGCGGTGCAGTTGGCGGCGATTGCCGACAGTTCATCTTCGGAATAAGGAGACGGCAGGCCCGCGACCATCGCTTTCAACAACCTTTGCGTCACCAGGTCCGCATACCGGCGATTGGGAGCCGTTGAGTGCGTGTAGTCTTCCACCGCCAGTCCGAAGTGTCCTTGAGGCGGGTCGCCAGGGCGCTCCAGCACGTACTCTCCTGGCCCCATCAACTTCACCACAGCCAGAGATAGATCGGGAAAATGCTCCGGATCCTGTTCCTTTTGCTCACCCAGGAAATCGTTCAACGCCTTCGAATCCGGCACACCTGGCAAATCGGTTCCCAGGCGTGCTGCAAGCTCCACGATCCGGTCCCAGCGTTTCGGAGTCCTCACAATTCTCCGGATGGAAGCCATCTTCTTCTCCATCAGAGTCCGCGCCACAACGCCATTGGCCGCGATCATGAAATCTTCAATCAACTCCGTCGCGGAATTCTTCCCTTGAGCCTGCAGCTTGATTCCGTCCTGCTGTAACACGGCTTGTTCCTCAAGGGTTTCGATATTGAGGGCACCGCGCTTGTATCGTTCGGCGCGAAGTCGCTGCGCGATCTCGTTCTGCAGCTTCAATTGCGCCTGCAATTCCGCGGATGCGGCAACCTTTGCCGGAGCCTCCGCCTTGCCTTCGAGCCACGCTCCGACGCTGTTGTACGCCAGTTGAGCCTTGTTCCGCACCAGGGCCGGATAGATGCGGCTCGAAGAAACGCAGCTCTCGCTCACACAGACATCAGCATCCAGCACAAACTCTGTGATCATGCATGCCCGCGTCTGTTCCTCAAGCAGAGAGGTGAGCCGAGTCGAGAGCGCCTCTGGAAGCATGGAGAAATTCTTCACACCGGTGTATAGGGTGACCGTCTCCTTTGCCGCGTACTGGTCAATCGCCGAGCCCTTGGTAACGTATTGGTCGACATCCGCAATGCCGATCAGCACTCGGCTTCTTCCATCCGGAAGGATCTCCGCATACTCAATCTGGTCCAGATCCCGGGAAGTATCGTTGTCGATCGAAGACCAGAGCAGATGCTGCAGATCGTCGGAAGCGGGATTTGTCTTTGGCGGATGCGCCTCCAGCGCAGCGAGCTCCTGCTGCACCGGCGGCGGATAGTCGGGTTCGAACCCATGCTCCGTCAGTGACCGGCGTGCAGCGGCCAGAAGATCAAATGGCTGGTGCGAACTCATAGCCCCTCAGGATCGAAACTCCACCCTAGCACGCCCGGGCCGGGTCGAAGATTACAATCGGGCTATCTCTTCTCGGGCTCCGGCAACCAGGCCGGGATCGGCGACGACTTGACGTTGAGGATCATGTGTCTGCTGTACAGCTCTCGTTTTTGTCATTGCATTGGGAGGGCAGTTGCCCGATATACCGACTACACGGCTATTTGGATTGTTCCTGTTTGCCGACCTTTCTACCGGCCGTGGCCGGTTTCGCTTCCTCGTCAAACGCCGTCTCACCCTCGAATCGCAGGCCTCTCAGGACCTGAATTATCGGAGATAATGAGACGGCATGCCCCAGCCCACGCTTTTGTACATTCACGGCACAGGTGTCCGCATGGCGGGCCACGAAGCAACCGTGCGTCTGATCCGTTCCAAAGTAGAAGAACGGAAGCTTCCGTGTCAGTTCGATGACTTTCTTTGGGGCGACCTGGGCGTGGTGTTCGAGGGACAATCGCTGCCGGATCCACCGGAACGCAGCGAAGAGGCGCAGGCCCAGGCGGAACGGTGGGAATATCTCCGCATTGATCCGCTGTTCGATCTGAAGCTGTGGTGCACGCCGGCGAACGGGCAGCGAGCGAAAGTGGGAGTGAAACCTGCATGGAAGTCGATCGGCGTTTATCAGCCCAGTGAAGTGCTGGATGCGGTGCTCGCGCGTGAGGGTCTGCAGGAGATTTTCCGGAATGCATGGGAGAGGCTGACCACTCCGGCTGCGGGCGAAACGGAGTCCATCCCGGAACGGGCGTTTCGAGAAGCCGGCAGCGAACAGGCGTTGGTTGCCCGCGCCTTCGCCGAAGCACTGGCTGCAGAGATGATGCGCGAAGGGGCTGACCGGAGCCCGCTCGTGCTGGTAATTCCCACTGTCGCGGAAACCATCGTTGAACGGCTGCTGTATGACTGGAAACAGGTCGAGAAGGGGGTCATCCGGGACATCTTTCACAAGGTGACGGGCTGGGTCACGAAAGTGGGTGTGCGGCCCGTGCGCGCCCAAGCCAGCCGAGCGATTGCGCCGGCTATCGGCGACGTTTTGCTTTACCAGGCGAAGGGCAAGGAAGTGCGTGAGGCGATCCACAAAAAATTGATTCACCTTCCGAATGACGTTTTTGTGCTGGCGCACAGCCTTGGTGGCATTGCCTGCTTCGAACTGCTGGCCCAGCACGAGTTGCCCAAGGTCAAAGGCCTGATCACCGCAGGCTCGCAGGCGCCGCTACTCTACGAACTGGGCGCGCTCGAATCGCTGAAGCATCCGAATCCATTGCCATCGAGCTTCCCGCCGTGGCTTAATCTTTGTGATCGCAACGACCTGCTCAGCTACTGCGCGAACCGCCTCTTCGGGCGCAATGCAGATCAGTTCGTGGATTCGATGCTGCCTCCTCTCGAGGCGCACAGCGCGTATTGGAGCCTCGACACCACATGGGAGCTGATTCGAAAGTTCATGGCGGAACCGGGGCCAACGAATACGCCGTCATAGTTGGAATCGAACGATATCCCAATGACTTTGCAGAGCCGCTGCAGGGACCGAGCCTTGACGCGTTGCGGTTTGCGCTCTGGCTGCGCAGGCGCGGCGTACCCGCCAAACACCTGCTGATTCTGGAGAACAAGTGCGACCGGTGGAATGGGGAGCGCGAGCAGGCGTACGCGGGCGTCCAGGCTGCACTGCGCTCGCTTGGCGTCAGTACCGGCGAAGAGCCGGCCTTTGAAAATATCAATCGCGCCTGGCGTGACCGGATCCTGAAGATCTCGGGTGGTGCGAGAGACGCCACAGTATGGCTTTATTGGTCCGGTCATGGGATCACCCTCGAGAACAAAGAGGAATTATTGCTTTGCAGCGAGGTTGAGTTCGGGGTGCCCACGTACGTTTATCTTTCAGAACTCGCGGACGGGCTCAGGTCCGGCGAACATGGCCGCTTTTCCCGCCAGCGGATCATCATCGATGCTTGTTCGGAGCAATTGCGCGCGGACCAGTGGATCGGTTCCGGCAGGCGGCAACCCTACCTGTTCTCAGGCAATTTGCTGGTCGATCAGACAGTGCTGTACGCAGTACCGCGTGGGGGCAACGCTGTCCAGAATCAGGGCAGCAGCCTCTTCACCCGCTCACTCCTGCTCGCGCTGGACGAACTTGGCGACTGGCCGGAGGAAGTTCACGAACTTTGGCAGTTGGTAACGGAGGAGATCTCGAAGATCGAGCCCGATCCCCTCAGGCATCCCCGCCTCAGGATCGAATCGCCACGACTCAGTGAATCGTGGCCGCGGAGAGCGCTTCATCTCACAGAAAGCCTTGACGTCCTTGGGCTGGTGGGCATTCCGGAAGGCGTGATTGCGGACGTTAGGGCCTTCACAGAGGAATATCTGGGATCCGCAGCACACCCCGCCCTGTACGGCGGACGCGCCGAGGCACTGGCAAACCTGAACCGATGGCTTCTGGTCGATGCGGGCAAGCCCAACGCAATCCTCTGCGCCCGCGCGGGCCTGGGCAAGTCTGCCCTGATTCTCCAGTGGCTCTGCGGACTGCGATCCTTCGGAGCGGGTGTCGATGTCGTGTTCTTTCCCATCAGCTCACGTTTCGCCACGATCAACACGAGGGCAGCGGTTTTCGAGGCGCTGGCAGCGCAGATGCAGATCCGGCACGGTGAACCGTTTCAACTGAAGAACGACCCGGAGGCGAATCGGGCCATCTTCCATGAGCTTCTGAAGCGGCCGCTGCCGAACGGACGAAATCTGCTGGTCGTGGTGGATGGGCTGGATGAGGCTATCGGCTGGGAGGCTGGGCCGGGGCTGTTCCCACCCCAGATTCCGGCGCACGTCAAGATCCTCGTCGCCGCACGCGAATACGGGGGCGAAACTCCCGATGCGTGGCTGAGCCGGCTCGGCTGGCACGCCGCGAAGACGGCACAACCGGACCTGCAGCCGCTGGGCTTCGAGGGCGTGCGCGATCTTCTGCTGAAAATGAGCAGGATGCTTGGGCAGGAATCGGATGGCATCGATGCGCTGGCTGCGCGCCTCACTGAGCTCTCCGACGGGGGAGATCCCCTGCTCGTGAAACTCTACGCAGAGGAACTGCGCGCGCGGGCGACCGAAGCTCGGCTCGATGCCGGCTTGTTGACGCGCGTTCCCCCTGGCCTGCGAGGCCTCTTCGGCCTGTGGCTCGAAAAGCAGCGGGCGATCTGGGGCACCGACCGCCTTCAGGAACAGGACGTGTTCAAATTCATTGCGGCGTGCGCCTGCGCGAAGGGGCCGCTGATGCGCCAGGATCTGCGTGGGCTGGCCCCGGAGGTCTTCACGAACCCGCAAAAGGTCATTGCGGCGGCGAATCATCTTCGCCGCTTTGTGATCGGAGACGGCATCCGGACGGGTTTTGCCCTGTCCCACCCGCGCCTCCGGGAATTCTTTTTCGACGAGCACCTCGACGCCCCGGACCGCAAGCTGTGGGCCATTCGCTTTCTCCGCTACGTCAAGCACCACGCGGAGGCGATCGCGCGCGGAGAAGTATTGGCGGGGGTGGCGTCTCCCTATGTCGTGCGGTTCGGTCTGCTGCATCTCGAGGGAGAGGTCTCCAGCCCGGAGGACTTACTGCCCACGCTCAGCCGCCCCTGGTTTGACGCATGGCAGAGTCTGGAGGGAACGCCTGCGGGGTTCCTGCGCGACATGCGGCGCGCCTCCGAGCTTGCAATGGAGCTGGGCCGCGAGGGGGTGTATTGTCTGGTTCGCGCCAATCTGCTCTACGCCAGTGCGGCCACTTCGGCAAAGCACATCGGGAAAGAACTGTTTGCCGAGTGTCTCCAGGCGGGCGTGATGGGAGCGACGCTGGCGCTGGTGATTGCCAGAGAGGCTGACGAGCCGCGGCGCAAAGTGGAGCTGCTGGTTCGGCTCGCCGACGTGCTGGACGAACCGGACCGAGGGCGCTTGGTGAGGGAGGCGCTGGCACTTGCGCGAAGCCTGGACGATGAGCTTCGCGATGAAAAAGCGGCTGCGTTGATCGATGTCGGCCAACGTATGCCGGACGGCGCCGAACGGGAACAGGTTGTCGCAGAAGCCCTCGTATTGGCGGAAGCCGCTACAACTGCTATGAGCAAGGCATCTCTGCTCACCCGCATGGTTGCTCTGGCCGAGCCTGGAGCGAAGGCAGGCATGGTGGCTGAGAAGGCTGCCGAGGCCTGTTTGGCTACGCGTCGTGACACTGCGTGGTTTTGCGCACAGAAATTGGCAGAGCTGTCGGCGCGGACTGATGTTCCGCAGGCGCAAACGTGGATGGCAGATGGTATCGCTATCGCTATGGATATCGACGACCCTCACTTACGAGCCAGGGCGTTGACGAAGATCGCGCATAACACTTCAGCAGATAGACGTGAGGAAATCACGGGCGAGGCGCTTCGGGCGGCGCACTCTTTATCATCCTCGGAGCCTGATCGGCAGGCCTTGGGCCTGCTGTCGCTGCTCCCGCTCCTGGACGAGAAACGAAAGAGGAAGACAGTCGCGCAACTGCGGGAGATGCTGCCGCGCGTGCGGGACGAAAGCAGCCGCCTGCACGTATTATGTGCGCTGGCCGAGCACGGCGACGCTCAGGATCGTTCTGCATGCATCGGGGAGGCCCTTGTGCTGGCCCGCTCTTTGCCCGAAGGCCCGGAAACGAACGAGCCATTCTCCGTCACCAGAAAATCACAGGCTCTCCGCACGATCGCACGGCTACGTGAAGGATCCGGCCGTGCCGCACTTCTCCGCGAAGCGCTTGAGGCATCGCAGCACGTGAGCGATGACGTCGCCAGGCTTCAGGGCATCGCAGCCATAGGAGGCAGATTGGCCGGACAGGAACGTACCCGTCTGGTGGCACAGATGCTGGAGACAGCGCGGCACATACTCGAACCCCAGGGTCGCTGCGCTGCCCTTTGTGTCTGCAGTGGATGGCTGCCGCCCGATCACCGGCTCGAAGTACTTGCCGAGGCGATAGACACTGCAGGCAGGATTGGCATCGTGCATCGCCGGGAGGCTGCGCTCCAGACCATTGCTTCCTGCCTGGCTTCTTCGGCAGATTCCGAGTTGTATCGTCGACTCATGGTCGAGGCGGGAAATTTCTTTCATGCTCCTGACCTGATTCGGACGCTGGCGGAACGGCTGAGATTTTTGCAGCCGGATGCGGCGCTAATCGAGGATACCGCTCATCTGGTGCGAAAGATTCTGGGCTCTCCTAAAGGTGCAATTGCCGCAGCCTCCATTGCTCCCTTACTCGGCGGCGAAAAGCGGCAGGAGCTGCTGAGGCTAGCTCGCTCCTTCGAAGACGAGCCTTCTTTTTACGACAGCCTCCAGGCGGAGGCATTGGCTGCATTCAGTACTTGTTACACAGGCGCCGAACAGCAGAAATTGCTCGCTAGTGCCCTCGAAATTACCCGGTACATCTCAGATTACGCTGCAGGAGTCTACGCGTTCGTTGCTGTTGCTGGGCATGCGGAGGAACCGCTCCGCAGCCAATTGCTGAGCAATGCCATCACAAGGGCTCTCGCCGTCGGTCAGGGGTGGCCTGCGGACCGCGCCGGGGCTCTCGCAGCTGTCGCTGGGTACCTGCCTCTGAAGGACCGCGCGTCTTTGCTCGACGAACTGCCCGGTCTGCTGGCTCTCAACGGCGCCGATGCGCTGCTGGCTGCTGTCGCGAAGGATTGGGAGCTCGTATGCCGGAGTCGCGATCTTTCGCCGGTTGCCGAACTTGAAACGCTGATACAGAAGCTCGGGTCTTTTCACAGAGGCATCTTCGTGATGGGACTGGCCGCGCTAGCGCCGGCATTCGAACAGATGGGCGGCCCGACGCTTCTGCGTGAACTCGCTGACGCGGTGATCGCGGTGGGTAAGTCCTGGCCATAACCGCGAAGCATGACCAAGGCTCCGGTCCTGTACCGTGCCTGTGAGGGCCGCGTGCTTTCTCCGCCAAACAGCAAGCACACCTTCGCGGCGCCGGGGCGGTTGCGGGTCATCTAGCCAGGCAAGATTCTCGGTTTATTCATCATCGCCAATACGCGTTTCGAGCCAAGCCCGATCTGGAAGCCGTAGAGGTTATCCGGCCACAATGGCGGTTGCCAAACTGCACTTTCTGCCCAATCTTTCTCGGGGAGTTACTCCAGAAAAGGATCCCGCAACTCAGGGACTTGGTCCAGAGGCTCTGAAAACACATTTTTGATTTGCTCCTCAAGGACGCGCCGGAGCTCAGGATCGTTGGGCGCATACTGCAGCGCCTCCGCATATGCGTGCAAAGCGTCCTCGCGGGAGCCGCGTCTTAAGCAGACGTTGCCTAACTCGATAGAAACAAAGAATGCGCTGGGGTCCAGACTGACCGATTGCCGCAACAATCGTTCTGCTGCTTCCAAATCCGGCTTCTGGGTGTATATCTCCGAGATGGCATCCTGATACAAGCCGGGGGCCAGGATCGGGCCGCAGGCGCAGTTTCCTCGAAAGACCATCAGATTCCCGAATCGAGCAGTCGGAGCAGCGTCACGCAGGTACGAGATGTCCCAGAAAGGCTTCTTACCCAGGAACCTGGCATCAATCAGGACGGTCCCGGAAAACTTTGGAGAGGTGCGCCGAGTTTCGTCGCGCTTCGCATCGCGGCCAAGCCAATCCAGGTGCCGCGCTTTCTTCTCGGGTTCTCCGATAGGCCCGTAAAAGAGGATGGGAACTTCGCCGGATGGCTCGAGGATCCGGTGATAGTATTCGGCAAGTTCCTTGCCCCGTTGTCCGAGATCGACACCCTCGTCGCTGAAGTATAGATATGCATTCTTTTTGCCACCTGTGAGCTCGTTGAAGTACTCCCACGGGCGCACGACAGGCAGAGCGGAGGCTGCCGCGGCAACAAGTGCTGTTACCACGGCAACCTTCAAAAACATCGACTTCGCCGCAAAGCCGCTCTGGATGGCGAATCCTCCAAAAATTGCTAAAAGAACAACGACGGGAAGCGCGTGGCGGATTCCGCCATAGGTAGATCCCAGCGAAAGCACAAGCAGGAAGAGAAGCAATGCCGCCAGGATGATAGCGAGCCCTATGTACACCTCACGGGACGGGCTCATGAAAAACAACAGCAAGCCAATCAGCACCAGGATGCTCAGGCCAATCGGCAGCTTGAGAGCGATCGTTGCCGGGAAGAAATATATCGGCCCCGCGTCGAGATACGCGCGGCCAAAAGCCGTAATCGGTTCCTCGCGCCCCTCAAGGCCGGCCCTAATGGTATCGGCGAAACCCCAAATGTACGCGCGCGGCACCACATGAGTGGACGCCATCTCGGATAGCACCGAACGATAGACGGGTGAACGCACGTCTGCGATTTTGTCTGCGAGTGAACGATTGAAGACTTCGCATCCTGTATTGCTCTCTGCAAATCGAAAGTAATAAAAACCCCACAAAATAATGAGCGCGCCAACCACAACCGCCAGGAGCTTTGCGGATCGAAAGAAGCGAGAGTCCCCAGCGCCCGAGACCGGAACGGTTAGTACGAGGACGGCGCCAGTCAAAACCACGAAGAGGAAAAAAATGGGTGCGGAGTGCTTTGTCGCCAATGCGAGTCCGAGTGCAGCGGAGCATGCGAGGAGATCCTTCCAATCCCAGAGTCGGAAACCACGAATGGCGAGCACCACAGCGGTGGCGGACAGCAGCGAAACCGGCAAATCTGTCATCACCACGGGCAAATGCCCGGCCACAGTCGGATCGATTGCAAGAAAGAGCAGAGTCCCGAGCGCGACACCAGGGCCAAAGGTCCTGCGCACGGCGAATGCCAGCAGTACCAACAGCAATCCGTTCAGCGTCCACATGGCAATCCGTACGCGTCGCTGCACGGAATTGAAATCATTGTTAAAGTAGACGTCCTGCTCCGTGAAATCGCGTTCGTCCGCCTTGTCAGCGAATGGGCGAATGGTGCTCAGGTGAAAGCCCGTTGCGGATATAAAGCTTCCCACCCACATCTTGACCAGCGGAGGATGTTCTGGATTGATGCGAAAATCCGCATAGCGCACGTAGGAAACGCCAGCGGCAATGTGATAGGCCTCATCGATAGTGAAGCCATCCATCCGTGTTGCTATAGCGGAACGGAAGATCGTTCCGGCCACTAACAGAAGCACAACAAGGACGAAGACACGCAATCTGATTCCAGTATCTTTCAGATGATCGACATGCGTTGGTGCGACTGGAGTCCTCATAGATCCACGCGCCCTCTGAATGAGATCCAGGAAAGGGTGGAATGATCTGACATTTTAGTGCCTCGATGTTTTGCAAGTCGAGACGAGCGGAACGATGGAAGGTGATTGCAACGCCGAGACTGTCGTCCGGTCACCAGCCGCACTGCCCGGTTGCCTTTTGTAATCGCGCGAAGGACCTTCGCACCAGCCAAATCACGGAGAGAATGAAAAACGCCGTGGACCGCCGGTCAAGTCGCAGACGGTCGCCTATCCCGAAGTAATCCGGCACAGTCTCAATTGACGGCAAACCGCTGGACAACATCCCTAACGGCCACTCCTCATCGCCCAACATGGGTCTGCAACAAAAAATCTGTTCGATTCTCAGAGACTCGGCGCAAACCGAATCCTAGAATTTGTGAAAACGTCAAAGAGGACCTACCATGCCACGAACCTTTCGTACGGCCCTGATGATTTTTGCCTCTCTCGCGACAGCCCCGCTCTGGGCAGACCCGGCCGGTGTCACCTTTACCCAGCCCGCCGCCCAGATTGATCGCTACGACTTCGTCGAGGTCGCGGCGAACGTCAACTCGCCCGCGGCCGGCAACTGCTTCACTGACGCGTCGCTCACCGGCACACTCGAAACTACCGGCGGCGCCCACCGTTGGAGCGTCGAAGGCTTTTGCGATGCCGCCGATGGCAGCGTTTTCCGCATCCGTTTCATGCCACCCGTGGCCGGCAGCTACAAGTACTCTGTCACCTACAAGCAGGGTAGCTTCACCCAATCCACCACCGGCCAATTCCAGGCCGTCGAAGCGCATCGCCGTGGTATCCTCGCCGGCGATCCGCAATATCCGTGGCATTTTATGTGGCAGGGAACCGGCGAACACTACTTCTTCAATGGCACCACCGCCTACTGGCTCGTCAACTGGCGCGATGACCACGTCATTCGCTTCAGCATCGACCGCCTGCATCGTCTCAAGGTGAACCGCATCCGCGTCACGATTGCCGGACGCGAAGCCTCGACATTCTTCGGCGAGCCGGTCATGAACGGCCCAAATTTCACCGTCTTTACCGCCGCGTGGATCGCGCAGAACGCAGACGATCCCCTCCATCCCGGCTTCGACTACACACGGTACAACCTTGCCTATTGGCAACGGTTTGATCGGATGCTCAAGTTCGCCCGCGAGCGTGACATGGTCATTTCCCTTGTCCTTGACATGGGAGACAGCAAGGTCCATCCCGAAGCGGGAGGCGAAGACGAGCGCCGCTTCATCCGATACGCAATCAACCGCTTCGGTGCGTTCTCCAACATTACCTGGGATCTCGGCGACGACCTCGACGCCTACCGCGACGAGAAATGGACGCACGACACGGGCGTGTATATTCAGGAGCGCGATCCCTGGAAGCATCTCGAGACCAGCCATCCGGCAGCCAGCAACGCGCACCAGGACCGCGCTTCCTCGTGGTTTGGCTTCACTTCTTATCAGGAATGGGGGCGCGATCAGCACAACCTGATGCTCGCGTCGCGCAAACTGCAGGAGAAAACCGGCCGCATCATTCCGCAAACCAATGAGGAGTACGGCTACGAGGACCACTACCCGCACTGGGCCCTACCCGGATCCGACTCTGCGGATGCGCTTCGCCGGACTGCTTGGGATATCGTAATGGCCGGCGCCTACCAGACCTCTGGAGAGACCGTTCGCCGCGGCACCAACGTCGGCGCCGACATGGGCGGGGGTTGGTTCAACGGTCGTGGCGACGACACCATGACCATGTTTCTCGGCTACGGGCACATGGTCGATTTTTTCACCGGCTTCGAGTGGTGGAAGACCAATCCTCACGACGAGTTGGTGAACAACGGCAACTACTGCCTCGCCGATCCTGGCAAGACCTACGCAATCTATCTGCCTAAGGGGGGTCAGGTCACCGTGCACCTCGAACCCGGCCGCTACCGCGCATTTTGGTTCAGCGCGACGACCGGGGAACAGATCGACCTTCCACTCGTCGACGGTCCTGTTTGGAACTCGCCGGCCCCGCCCGACGCCAACGATTGGGCCATCCTTCTCGAGCGACAGAGCTGAACCCCCGCGAGGGCCCGAGGGAAGACCGTTACCAATCTGGAATCTGATCTAGCCTGCATTCCTCACTAGACTAGTCAAGCAGGCTGATGAAAAACCCAGGTTTTTGAAGGGTAGGGCCTTAGCCCGTACGTAACCAATCTACAATCAGTACGGCTTTAGCCGCTGAGGGTTAAGATTTCACTCGAAACCGACTTTTTGTACTACGTTGCCAGCCAACCTTGATCATCCCTCGGCTCCGCTCGCCTTATCGCGAATAGACCAAAAATAACCTCCGAAAGGGTGGCCCCCGCTTAGAAAGACGTCCCCGGCCCTTATATCCGATCCCGCAGCGGTGTATCATCTATTAGAAGACGATTTAGGCAGGCAGCGAATTCTCGCGTCTCCGCTCCCTGGCCTGTAGATGCCGGTAGTTTCGGCCTACACGCGAGCGAAGGACAGTGGTACCACTGTCCGGTGTCCCACCCGACCCCTGTCACAAATCACGCAACCACAAGCATCCCGCCGCGGCGGGATTTTTATGGTCTCCCCTGCTTTCCCGCGCAGTAAAGCACTTTCCCAATGGATTTAGACCGAAGGGTCGAAGCGATAGATCTTTTCGTTGTTCTTTCTCCACGAGAAAACCACACCTCGCGGACCCCTGCCAGATCACATTTACTTGCGAAACAGCTCTCCTCTGACCCTATCTTCTCTTTCTCAACTCCACGGAGCCACCTATGCCCAAAAACAAAGTCAGCAACCTCACCACCGATCAGGAAATAGCCTTTGCCCACCTGGTCCTCTCCGGAACCATGACCGACCGTGGTGCCGCCCAGGCCGTGGGCCTCAACCCCGACACCATCGCCTACACCAAATCCAAGCCCTGTGTCCGCGCCCATGGTCGAGCACCGCGGCGCCGTCGAGCAACAGCTCGTCGAGCAGGAAACCGAGGGACTGCGTCAATCAAACCTGGGCCGCGAGCAAATCCTGGCCCGCCTCTGGGAAATCGCCAACCTGGGTCCCGAAATGAGCCGCGGCAGCATTACCGGCCAGGTCAAGGCCCTCGCGATGCTCGTGGCCATCGAAAGCCTGATCCCTGACCGTAGCGCCGGCTCCTCGGCGAAAGAATCAGCCCCTCCGCCCCCACCATCGCCTTCAACCTCAGTCAGTCCGCCTTCGCCAACCACTTGAGCCCCTTGGAAACCACGCCATCGAAGCCCACTGCCCTATGTACGTTTCTGCTCCAGACACCAGAGTCCCTTTCTCTATAAAAAAGTACCCCAATGCCCGGCGCCGCTGAGGTTCCCAAAGAAACCGTAACCCCTGCACTCACCCTCGAGCAACCACTGCAGTGCCCTAAAAAGGCCAAAAAGCATCGAATTTTATCGAACTTTACAAAACCGAGTGAGGTTCTGGGGCTGAGAGATTCGTCGGAGATTCCTGGACATGTGCGAGGTTCACCCTAACGATTGCGGTTGGCTTACTTGGAACGAAAGAAGGGATTTTCGATTCGGATGTCGCCATTCCTTTGTCTCGCGTTCAAACCCTCCGAAAGGATGCGCGCTGCGCCACTCTTTACCGCCGCTGCGCAGATGAGGGCGTCCCAAAAACATATACGAGCTTCGTCCTCGATGCGAAACGCTGCTGCGATTTCGACCGGTGTGATGTCCATGCAGCAGATCCCATAGTGTCGTCTTACTGAGCCGCTTGCTGAGCTTTCGAGTCACCTGCACTTGCACCCGCTGCAAGTTATGCCGGTGAATTGCCGGCCAACTCAGTTCCCACTAACTGCTCAAACAGCCGTTCCAGGGTGCCCGCGAGCGAATCCTCTTGCGTAAAAATTCCTGAATGGACCTCCGACGTCTGCATGATGGTGCTGCGCGGCGCGATCAGCCACTGGAAGCGTTCTCTCTGCGAGAGCTTTGCGATGGGCCCGGCTGTCTCGTCGCCGGCGCAGATGCGTACTACGGCGTCCGCGTGCTGCTTCACCGTTTCGAGGTCCAGCATCGGCCAGAGCGTTCGCAGCCGTGTCTCGTCGACCTGGACCCTCGCCTCGAGCAGACGCTTCTCCAGGCAGAAGACGATCACGCCGATATTGAGGAACTCCTGCCGCTCGACGCGCGGGACCACGCGCAGCACGGCGTAGTCAAACGAAGCTTTGCTGCGCACGGATCGCCTCCTGTTCGAAGTTTACTGCTGTCGCCAAACGGTGACTCAGGTACTCCAAGTACTGTGCGCGGCGTTGCTCCGCGGCAGTGGAGCCAGAAGCAATCCAGGCATCGGGGACCGCATGCAGAATCGCGCGCAGCACGGCCGGCGTGAGGCGTTGATGGGCCAACGCCGACGCATCCGTAATCGCGCTCGCCCACGGCAGCAGCACATGGTTGCCAATCGCCGCGAAGGGCGACTCCGCTTTCGCTTCCGCCGTCTCCCAGTCGTGGTGGAAGAACAGCGCCGCGCCGTGGTCGATGAAGTACAACGAACGATGCCACATCAGCAGATTCGGATTACGCGGGGTGCGGTCTACATTTTGCACAAAGGCGTCGAACCAGACTGCCATGGATGCGATCTCGGGAGTCGTGCGGTCGCCCGCCGCAGGGTCGAACGTCGTCGAGCCGGGTAGATAGTCGAGTGCAAGATTCAGCCCCGTGCTGGCCTTGAGCAGATGACGAATCTCTGCATCCGGCTCGTTGCGTCCGAGCTCTGGGTCGACCTCGGCGAACACCAGCTCCGGCACCTTCAACCCCAGCGCGCGGCCGATCTCACCGGCGACCAGTTCCGCGGCCAGCGCCAGCGGACCCTGGCCGGCTCCGCGGAACTTCACCACGTAGAGCCCGAGGTCATCCGCCTCGACGATCGCGGGCAGCGAGCCGCCTTCGCGCAGTGCGAGAACGTAGCGGATGGTCTGGACGGTGCGCAGCATCGGTCTAGTGTATCGATACCGGGCAGGACTGGATCACGCTACCGCAACGCGCGGCGACAGGATGGGGAACCTGGGTTTAAATGTCTGTAGTTCTCTTCGAGGAGGTTAGCTGAAGACCCGATCGTTGAGAGACTGCACGTCGTCCCACATCGGTGTCGGCTCGAAGTATCCCGTGCCAGGTTTCAGGTGTTTCGTGCACTCGTCATCGTTCAGCGTAACCCCTAGGCCGGGAGTGTCCGGAACCTTGATGTAGCCCTGTTGGATGATGGGCTTCTCCGGCCCGTTCACCAGATCCTGCCACCACGGCACATCGAGGGAATGGTTCTCCAGCGTCAGGAAGTTGCGCGTTGCGGCCGCGCAGTGTACGTTCGCCATGCAGCTTACCGGAGTTCCGGCAAAGTGCATCGCCATCGGCACGCCATAGCCAAAAGCCATGTCGCCTATCTTGTGGGTTCGTAGAATGCCGCACTAAGCCGGTCCTGATACAAAGCAGCAGAGGGGTGACTCGGGAGAAATAGCCCGCATTCCGGAGATTTGGGTCTATCCCACGATGCGCATGGTCGGCTCGGTCCTGACGTGGTGGGATGTCCGGCGCGCGCGGCGAAAGTCAGGACAGCACTAATGGACGTAACCAATCCTGGAGTACGGCGAGACGATTCACACCAATTCGGCGGCGACCAATGCGACGGGTCCTCAGTCGCTCTCATTGGGCGGCGACACAAATTGGAACTTGTCCGATGTGACGACCAGATCCCGAACTTGACCCTGTGCGCCTAGTGGGCCGAGCGGCTTGCCATTTAACCGCACTTCCAGGCCGCCCGCGTTGCCAACCCGTAACTTGGCGAATTCTTTGCCTTCGATGGTCTTGGTCTGATTGGCCTCGAGAAGGCCCGAGAAGACTGGCGTGCCATCCGAAGAAACTGAAAGCCAGGTCTCTTCCGTAGCCGTCAAAGCAAGCTCGACTCTGGAACCAGCCGAAGCCGCAGCCTCGTCCTGCTTCGCCACAGCAGCAACCGGCGCGGCCGCGGCAGGCCCGGCTGCAACCTGGGAAACGGAAGCGAGCGAAACCCGCCCGGTGGCAGGGCTTGGCGCGCTCTGCCGCGTGGTATCTCCCGCAATCGGAGCGCGGCTCTCGATTTTCTCCGTGGCAACCTCACGGCTCTCGTGCCACCAACCATCGATAAAATAGCAAGCCACCAGGATGAGGACCAAAGCGGCATATGAAAAATATTTCCTCGCAGACCGGGACGACAGCTTCACCGCTTCTTGCTTGGCTACCGTGGGCAATGGCAGAGCAGCATCCGCGCTCAACATGCGATCGACCTCAGCGTCGATCGCTTTCGTGTCCACCCCCAAGAATGTCGCGTACTGATGAACGAAACTCTTGTAAAAGAACCCGCCCGGCAGACTCTTGGGATCGTCGGCCTCGATAGCCCGCAGGTACTTTGCATTGATTTTTGTGCGTGCTGCTACCGTAGCTAAATCAATCCCTCGATCGAGACGCGCTCTTCGTAACACCTCACAAACCGCAAACATAACAAGTCCATTCGGCTAAGACTGTTTCCTGCTGACTTTGGCCCGCTCGGGAGAAAAACATATTTCGGCCTACCTTGCCCTCTCCCATCCGCTCGCCTTCACAGGTTGCAAACGCCTGAGCGGCAGCCCGTTTACCACTTGGATGAGCTTTCAGCCATCATGGTCGTATTTTTCCATCGCATTTTGGGAGGGGGGATTCGTGACCCAGACCGGACTAAACCTCGCCACCCCAAGTCCTCTAGGGAATGCAGAGACGGAGTTAAGGGGACCGGACGGAGAAGCCACCATTAAGCGGGAACTGGAGGGTGCCCTTGGCGAAGTGATGTGGCGCGTCGGCCGCATCTGGGAAACGTACCTCCTCACCATGTGGGCCACCAATCGCCCGGGAAATCACAACAGGCGTTATCCGCAGATCCGCTCGCGCAAATTCCTTACACTCGCTGCTCCTACCTCGTGGCATCTCAAACCGAAACCCCTGCCGCGTCAGCGAGAGCTCGGTCGATGGGCCAGGTATCGGCCGGTGAGCGTATTCCCGTTCTTCGCCAGATCTGCCGGCAGGCCCTCAAACTGCACCGTTCCGCCCTCGTGCCCGGCGCCCGGCCCCAGATCGATCACCCAGTCCGCCCGGGCGATCACGTCCAAGTTGTGCTCGATGACGATGACCGTGGAGCCCGCGTCGACCAGCCGGTCGAACAGCCCGATCAGGGTGTCCACATCGTTCATGTGCAGGCTGGTCGTGGGCTCGTCTAGCACATAGATATTGCCCTTCTTGCCCAGCTCGGCGGCGAGCTTGAGCCGTTGCCGTTCGCCGCCCGACAGGGTGGAGAGCGGCTGGCCCAGGGTCAGGTAGCTGAGTCCCACGTCGTCGAGGCTCTGAAGGATCCGATTGATGGCCGGCTCGGTGAAAAAGCCAACCGCGTCCGCAACACTCATCTCATAGACGTCGCTGATGGATTTGCCGCGCAGCCGGTGCTCCAGCACTTCGGGCAGGAAGCGCTTGCCCTCACAGGTCTCGCAGGTAGTGGCCATGGGGTCGAGATGGCCGAGGTCGGTATAGATGACGCCCAGCCCGTTGCAGTCCGCGCACGCCCCCTTGGAATTGGCCGAGAACAGTGCCGCATCGACCGCGCTGGCCTTGGCGAAGGCCTTGCGTACATTGTCGAGAATGCCGGTATAGGTGGCCGTGTTGGACCGGCGCGAGCCGCGCGCCAGATTCTGATCAATAATGATTGTTTCCGGATCGGCCAACGGCAGGCAGCCCACAATGAGCGAGGTCTTGCCCGAGCCGGCGACGCCGGAAACAGCCGTCAGCACGCCCTTGGGGATGGTGACCGACACATTCTTGAGATTGTTGAGCCGGGCGTGTTTGATCCTGAGTTCGCCACTCGGTTTGCGCACTGTGTCCTTAATGGGCTGGTGCTTTTTCATGTGGTTGCCGGTCAGCGTGCCGGAAGTCAGGAGCCCTGCGAAGTCGCCCTCGTAGACCACTTCGCCGCCCTTGCTGCCAGCCAGGGGGCCCAAGTCCACCACATGGTCGGCGATGGAGATCATGTCCGGCTTGTGCTCCACGATCAGCACCGTGTTGCCCTTGTCGCGCAACTGCTGCATCAACCCGGCCATCCGCCCCACGTCGTGCGGATGTAGCCCCACCGAGGGCTCGTCGAAGATATAGGTGATGTCGGTCAGCGATGAGCCGAGATGGCGCACCATCTTCACCCGCTGGCTCTCCCCGCCCGAAAGACTCGAGCTCTCCCGGTCAAGGCTCAGATAGCCGAGGCCGATGGTGACGAGATTCTCCAACCGCGCCCCCAGGGCGGCCAGCATCGGCCCCGCCTGAGGTGCCCGGATGGTGCGCACCAGCGCGGCCAGGTCACTCACCTGCATGGACGACAGCTCGGCGATATTCCTGCCTGAAATCCTGCTGGCCAATACCTCGGTCTTGACCCGCGCGCCCTTGCAGGCGGGGCAGATCTTGCGGGTGAAGATGCGCTCATATTCGGCCCGGAGATGGGGTTGCAACGCCTCGGGGTCCTTGCTGCCCAGCATCTGCCTGAGCTTGGGCACCACGCCCAGATAGGTGAGATTGATCTTGTCGACCTTGACCTTGCGTCCATCATCGAGATCGAAGAGGTTGGTGCGTTCCTGTGCCGAATATTTGCGTATCGGTTTGTTGAGATCGAACATGCTCGACCGGGCATAGATGGTCCACCACCAGCCATCAACTTCAAAAACTTTCGGGATCAGCGCCCCCTGGTTGAGGGACTTCGTCTCGTCCACCACCGCGGCCATATCGATCGCCGCCACCTGGCCCACGCCTTCGCACTCCTGGCACATGCCGCGCGGATCGTTGTAGGAGTAATAGCCTGGGGTCGGCAGACGCGGCTCACCGATCCTCGAAAACAGCACGCGCAGCATCTGCGCCGTGTCGGTCACCGTGGCCACGGTCGAGCGCATATCGCCGCCCAGCCTCTGCTGGTCAACAATGATGGCCGCCGAAATGTTTTTGAGCTCATCGGCGTCGGGGTGCCCGTAATGCGGCATGAATTGTTGCACGAAGGCCGGATAGGTTTCGTTGATCAGCCTTTGGCTCTCCGCCGCGATGGTGGAGAAAACCAGGGAGGACTTGCCCGATCCCGACACCCCGGTAAACACGGTGATGCGGCGCTTGGGAATATCAAGCGTGACGTTCTTGAGATTGTTCTCCCGCGCGCCGCGAATGATGATCGAACCGTAGCCGGGGTAGGCCATCGGCTGGTCCTCTATCCCCTTCATTGAACCAGGGCGTGTAAGCTTCCCAGTCTTACCCAAATCGGACTTGCCCAAATCGACCCCCGCTTCTGGTGAACCTCAGGTGACTGATCCGCCTCAATCCTGGCCCGGATTGCGGCGATTTGTTCCTGCGCCCAGTACTTTCTTCCGAGCATCGCTCTGTCTGCGCTTCAGCCGATGTTCGCGGCTTCTTGTGTTCTTACCGCCGCGCCGTTTTTCACTGGCAAAAGGATGCCGATGGTGCGGCTCTCCGGTCGCAGCGCCCACGATGCCACGGTAAAGCCAGTCAGGATGAGCGGAGCAATGACGTGAAACGCATAAGCGCCGTAACCGCCGACTGCGGCGCAGGATGCGGCCGCGCCTGTCAGGTCAAAGAAGATGCCGGCATACGCCCATTCCTTGAGCCGGGGAAAACCCGGCACGAGGATGGCGATGGCTCCAAGCACCTTCCAAATGCCGAGGATGGCGAAGAAGTAGAGCGGGTAGCCCAGTTCGGGGACGACGCCATGGGGGTTGGCCCGAAATTGCAAAATCTGCGAGACACCGCCGCTTCCGATAGGAAGAGCTACGAGTACCGTCGTGGTCCAATAAACAATGCTTTTTGCTTTCACGATCAGCCCATCCTTTTCTACTACGCGTTGAATCTACAACGCGTTGAAGGTTACCGATGAACTTCTGCCATCCGTAGTTCGCGCCCATGTAGTTCGCCTCTTGATCTGGACGGAAGCCAGGATTGCTCCGTGCGAAGATGCGTGCCGCCCGCGGCGTCAAGGTGAAGGTGACAACGCTCTCCATTCCCAAAGACCCCAGCTATACGAGAGCCGCGCATGCGGTTCGACCGCCTTGACTTCACAGTCGATGACCCCGTTCCAATTCGGCATGGGCGTGGCGCGGAAGGTGAACCGGTGGCCTACTTCCGGCTGGAAATCATTCTTCAGCCACTCTTCGATCAACGAGCTTTGCGTGGGCGCACGCCAGATTTTTTCCGGGGGATGCGGCATCTCCTGTTCTATGACGAGAGTACGTGTCGCGGCGATATCGGTCATTTGTCCATCCGTTTCAGCAGGTCTTCGAGTTGATCAAACCGGTCGCGCCAGAACGCGCCGTAGTGATCGAGCCAATCCACCATCGGCCGCAGCGCGTCAGGCTGCGCGCGATAGTGAGTTTCGCGTCCCTCCCGGCGATGTCGCACCAGCTTTGCCCGCTTCAGCACCGTCAGGTGCTTGGACACGGCAGGCTGGGACACGCCTGCGTAACGAGTCAATGCGTGGACTGTCTGTTCGCCCTGCCGGGTCAACTCCTCGAAAATGCCCCTGCGCGTCGGGTCGGCGAGAGCCTTGAAAACATTGTCCGTTGCGGCTTGCATTGAGAGCCCCCTCGGCCGTGGGTCGTGTCCCCAGTCGATTTACCAATCCAGGTGCGTTATCTGAATGAGATTTCCGCACGTGTCGTCAAGCACCGCGATGGTCGATCCCGTCGTCTTGGTTGGCTCCTTGGTGAACCTCACGCCGTGTTGCTTTAGCCGCTCGTACTCCTTTTGGACGTCGGCGACGAAGAAATTTGCAGCCGGTATCCCGTGCCGAAAAATCTCCTGTTGATACGTCTTCGCAGCCGGGTTGTAGCCGTCGTTGGGCTCCAGAACCAGTTGCGGGCCTTCCGGTTCTTCGGGAGAGACGACAGTGAGCCATTTGTATTTCCCCGCCGTGAACTCCAGTTTCTTAACGAAGCCCAGTACGTCGGTGTAGAACTTCAGAGCCTTGTCCTGGTCGTCCACGAAAACGCCCGTTAGTTTGATTTGCATGGTTTATCCTTTCCGCTCTGCGCTGTGAGTTTTTGGTATGGTTCCTAGGTCATTGCGTTGCCGGCGGCCCAACCGCTCGAAGATCGCCCTGCGCGTCGGATCGGCAAGAGCACGGAACACGTGATCAGCATTGGCCGGCCCCACACCGACAACCATAACCATGCGGCTATGGGTTGTCAAGAAAAAATACGCAATTTCGGATTGCACTTTTGCCGGGATCAATGTTTTCGATTGCGCCGCAGGCAGAGACGCGATGGACAGATTCGTGATGAGCTTCGCTTAACCCGGACTGAAATTCTCCGTTTTCTGATGAGCGCAAAATCGCCAGAGCACTCAATGAGCCTTTCGGTTTAGGGGAAGCTCAAGCATCTCGAATCGCGGGAAGTTATGGGCAAACCATAACCATCCCTACGGGTGATTAGCGGGTTCTCGGACATACGGGATTCAGCTTGGATTTCGCGCGAGACGCATCAAGAAATGTAATGTCCGGCTTCTCATGACTCATTTGGGCCCTTGCACGAAAATTACAAGACTATTACCAAAATCTGATCAAGCCAGGCCTGGTTCTCTGATCGCATGACCTCAGAGGATCGGCAAATGCGTTCAGTCTTGACCGCGGAGGAACAGCCGCACCAATCTGCTACTCCTGTTAACCAAGCTCCTTCTGATTTCCAAATGACAAACACCCAGACGGAAGAGGGCAGGCGCGAACCGCACCCCTTAAGCCGCGAGGCCCAGGAAAGCTCGCTCGACTGGTTCGCGATCTTCTTTATGGCCTTATTTCACGTAGGCGCGATCCTGGCATTCTTCTTTTTTACCTGGACGGCTCTCGCAGTGGCGGCCGTGCTTTGGTTCATCTCCATCTGCCTTGGGATTGGCGTGGGGTATCACCGGCTGCTGACCCATCGTGGATATAAGGTTCCCAAGGTGCTGGAGTATTCTTTAGCCGTCTGTGGAACGCTTGCGCTGGAGCATGGTCCATTGCATTGGGTTGTCAATCACCGTATCCATCACCAGTTGGCCGATCAACATGGCGATCCCCACACTCCGCGGGACGGTGGATGGTGGTCGCACGCGGGCTGGGTTTTGCACGGCAAAGGGCTTGAAGGTCAAACGGCGCTCTTCTCCAGGTATGCTCCGGACCTGATGAAAAGCCCCTTTCTGGTCCGCCTCAGCAAATATCACTGGGTGCCGCTGACCGTGCTTACCTTACTGCTGGCAGCAGCCGGAGGTTGGCCGTGGGTCCTGTGGGGAACCTTTTTCCGCGTCACGATTGGATTGCATGCGACGTGGTTCGTGAATTCGGCGACCCATATGTGGGGTTCGCGGCGTTTTGCCACGCGCGACGACTCGCGTAATTTGTGGTGGGTAGCGCTGCTGACAGGAGGAGAGGGCTGGCACAACAATCATCACGCCTATCCCACATCCGCGCGCCACGGCCTTAGGTGGTATGAGTTCGATGTCAACTACTACTGCATCTGGTTGCTGGGCAAGTTGGGTCTGGCGAAACAGATCTCCGTCCCCAGCCGGCCGTTTGCGCGCGAGGCGGGCTTAGACCTTTCAATTAAGAGAGCCAGGCGAACCGGAGGGGTGCCCCTCGTTCGGCCCCACTATTCGTCAGCGAACATCCGCGTCGAAGACGCCAGTCTCGACGGTGTTCCCATGTTTCATCTGGATGAAAATGCGATACCGCCCAGCTGAGGGAAAACCATAAGGGAACTCAACCGTGGGCGGAATGGGTGCCGCCGTAGAAGCAGTCATGTCCATGTCGGCCATCGAGCCGGTGTCAGCCATCTCTCCGGAACCGCCGTTGGCGAGCATCATGGCCTGCATAGCCGCAGAGCCCTCAGGGTGGGTGTGGGCAAAGACCGTCCCGTCGGTCTTAACGAAGGCGGCGTGCCCCGCCATCCCGAGGTACGGTTCCGCATCGGCAGCCGGCTGGCCTGCAGCGTCGAGCAGCCGGAAGCGTAACGCGTAGGCGGTATTAGCGCTCAGATCCTGGGGGCGGTCCCAAACCATGGTGTAGCCGTCGGGAAGCTTGTAGGCAGTCCCCAACCCACCCTGCGACAACGGGGGCGGCGTAGCTGAAGCGTCTTCAGCTGCCAGCGGAGCGGGCGGCACACTCGGGGGAACGTTCAGCTCCGCGGTAAGGGTTTCAGGGAAGCCGTTCGCGTGGACAATATCCGCGTACAGCCGGTAGTTTCCTGCAGGCATGGAGGGCAGTCTCATCCGCAGCTCGCCGGCGGAAATCACAGCAGGGTGCAGGTGGAAGACGGCGTCCATGCCCGGCTGCCGAATGGCATACAAATGCATTACATGGCCGTGGTCGGGCAGCAGATCGTCATTCGAGCGCGTCCTGAATGTATGAAACTTGTCGGCGTCGTAGCGGCCGATCTTGAGATCGAGAGTGTTGCCGGAGAGCGTGGGGCTAAGACTGAGCGGATGGTAGATGTCGGCGGCGTAGGCCGTCGCTTCCAGGTGCCACCATTTGTAACCGCCGTAGACCAGTAGTGACGTCATGAGCAGGGTGACGACACTGGCGATCAGCGCCCGCTGCCGCTGTTTCGGGCTGGGAGTCATGCCGGGATCGAGCCGCGACTGACCCACTGCGGCGGCGACGATGCCAGCTATCCCGATGACCAACAGAATGCCCAGCAAGGCCAGGGGGATCCCCAACGAGCGTTGCATGGGCAGGATAGAAAGAGGCATCGCGGAGACCGGCACGCTGGTGCTCGCCTTACCCGCTGCGCCGTCGAGGTCGAAGTGGACCTGCCACGAACCGGAGGCCATAAGCCACAGAGAACCGGTAAAGAAGGCTCGGTCGCTGGCCGAGGGCTTCATGGCGTCGGAGCTGGGCGGATGCTTTGCGGCTTCACCGGTCAGCGGAGTCGGCGTGATGCGTATCGAGCTGATCGGAGCGCCAGAGCTGCGCACCTCAATGGTGGCCACCCCTGGAATCACGTTGGGCGTGCGGATGGTGACGAAAAGCTTGTACGGTCCAGCGTTCACTTCCTCGTAAACGTCCTTGCTTCCGACGTGTGCCTGCGCGGGAACCGTGAGCGCCAGGGAGACTAGAAGCCCGAGCAGCAACTTCATCGTTGCACTCCGCGCATCCATCGGCCGAACTGCAGGCCGATCCATGTCGAGATAGAGGCGTAGACGGCTGCAGTCAACAGCCCGGTGTAGAGGGCAACCCCGTGATCGGGATAGAACCACTGCCGCATGCGATCAAAGCCAGTAGGGCGCGAATTGTAGTCGAAGTAAATGGTGCCGAAAAAGCGATTCTTGCTGGCGTCAGAAAGCAGGAAATTGGCAAAAGGCCATTCCACTGCCGTAAGCACAGCGACGAAAAGGATGCCGGAGACTAGCGCAATCTGCCACGATTTCCAGTTCTTCACCCGCTGCCACAGCAGATCAAGTGCCAGCGCCGGCACCAGGATGAGGATAGGAAACTTCGCCGGAATCATGTGCGTGACTGGATTGAAGACCGGGCCAAGCTTCGGCTGGGCAGGGAAGAGTGGAAGGATGAGGATCTCTGCAACGAGGAAGAAGGTATACACGGCAGCCGTTGAAGTCGCCGCCCAGCGCGATCGCGAGGCCTGCCAGAAAGCGGCAAAGAACGCCGGCAGGCCAATCCCCATTGCGATGTAGGGAGCCGCTTGATGGAGCTTCACGTCCCAGGTGTACTCCTGTAGAAAGAACATCTGGCCAACCACCGCAAGGCCGCCGACGTAAAGAAATAGTATTTGCAGTTGCTTGAAGGTACTGCCTTCGGCCTCGGCGGCCCGGTTCATCGCGGCCAGAATAAGGAACATGACGCCGATCGAAATGCCGCGCAAGCCGAGGATCAGCAAGGCATGGGGAGGGCTGACGATCTTAACGTCGAGGCCGTAGGCGTTATGCCACCAATTGTCGAAGGGAGCCGAGGTAAGCATGGCGACGCCTCCCCAGGCGGCAAGAAAGACACCCAGTGGAGCGCGAAGTCCAAAAACTCTCACCGACGCGGCCGAGAGCTCGGGGTCGCGGCCAAAGGTGCACTTTAGGATGAGCCACGCGCAAATGATTCCTCCGAGCACACCGCAGGCGTAGATGGCCATATGCGCAGGGGTCCAGAATGTATCCCGTCCGATCGAGCGGTGCCAGGAGACATCCCAGGCCCCGCCGATAGAAGATGAAGTAATGGCCAGGACGCCGATCCAGATGTACCACGGGATCGAGGCAGCGCGAGCCCGAACCTCAGCGCCCGGCACCGGGGAGGCGAAGACGGCCGGGTGATTGGCGGCTGTGGACATGCTTCCTCCAAAGGAATCACTAAGGCGATAATAAATGACCGCGGAGGCACCCCCTAACGGGCGCGCTTTGACACCGCGTTTCCTTATTGGTAGTGTTTCCACCGTGAAGCTACTTCCTCTTGTGGTGTTGGTTTGCCTCGGCGCTCCGGGGCTGCACGCGGTCTACGCCCAGTCCATAGAAGCTGCCGAGTGGCCGACTGGCAGCTTCGATCAGCAGCGCGACGGCTGGCAAAGAAACGAAACCAGGCTAACGGTCGATAACGCAAAGAACATACGCCTGCTTTGGAAGTTAAAAACCGATAACAAATCGATGGGCATGCAATCCTTTCGCGAGCCGGTCATCGTCACGGGTGTGCACACGGCCGGCGGACCCAAAAACCTGGCGATTTTAGCCGGCAGCGCAGATGCTGTCTACGCCATCGATACCGATAACGGCTCGCTGGTCTGGCAGAAAAACCTGAAGTGGTCGTCAGACAAGCCACAAGAGCCCGGGGAGGGCGCCGGCTTCATTTGCAACAACGCCTTGACCGCAACCCCCGTGGTTACGCCGGCAGGAGCAGCGCAGCGGTTCGTCTACGTCCTGTCCAGCGACGGTTACCTGCACACC
Organism: uncultured Acidobacteriaceae bacterium; assembly: GCA_963814015.1. Lineage (GTDB taxonomy): Bacteria > Acidobacteriota > Terriglobia > Terriglobales > Acidobacteriaceae > PALSA-350. The sequence goes on along the minus strand of CAWFBI010000006.1, from coordinate 330,729 downwards.
ATGGACCCGGCAACCGGCGAGGAAAAAGACGCGCCCATACAAATGGTGCCGGGAGTGTACGGCAAAGCGTACGGTCTCAACCTGGTGAACAACGTGGTATATACCGCAACCGGACAGGGTTGCCACGGTGTCCCGAATGAGTTGTACGCCGTCGATCTGACCAACAAAAAAGCCTTTTCCTCCACCCCTCCGCAGGGGGGCATCTTCGGGACCGCCGGGCCCGCCATCGGTGCTGACGGCACCATCTATTTTGAAACTGGAGACGGGGCCTACGATGTCGCAGCCGGAAAGTTATCCACCACCGTGCAGGCCTACACCTCCGCTGACGATACCCTGGCCCTCAAGGACTACTACACGCCCAGCAACCACGAGTGGCTGACCAAACGCGATCTGGATATGAACACCACCCCGGTTGTATTTCCCTACAAAGGACGGGACCTGCTGGTTGGCTCGGGCAAAGAAGGCCGCTATTTTCTGATGGACAGCAAGTCGCTCGGCGGAGCGGACCACCAGACTCCGCTGTATCGCAGCCCCCTGGTTTCCAACAAGAACGTGAACTTCCAGACCGAAGGTACCTGGGGTAGTTTTGCCAGTTGGGAGGGTAAGGATGGCATCCGTTGGGTGCTGGCGCCCATTGGCGGACCGGTGGCAGTAGACTTCCCCATCAGCTACGGCCCAACCCCCAACGGCGGCGTGATCGCGATGAAGTTGACCGACGCGGGCGGAAAGATGGAGCTGACTCCAGCCTGGGTATCGCGCGACATGATGAGCGCCGAGCCTCCCGTAGTGGCCAATGGTGTCGTCTTTGTGCTCGCTGCCGGCGAATTCACCGCTCAGGCAAATGATGAGGATGGCGGACTGTACAGCTTCGAAGACAGGATCAAACATTCGATTCCCGCCAAGCTGTACGCGCTCGATGCAGTGACCGGGAAGGAGCTTTATTCCAGCGGAGACCAGATTGGTTCATTCCTGCATCAGGCCGGCATCGCAGTCGCCGGCGGTCGCGTGATCTTTGGCACCTTCGACGGGACAATTTATTGCTTCGGCCTCCAGTGAAAAAGTCTATGAGAACGCGATTTCTCGCCCAGCCAATGGCCCTTTGTTTTGCGGGCGCACTTCTATTTTCGAGCGCAGCACAAGCGCAAGGCACCCCTCATGGCTTCTGGACTGCACCCGATGCCGACGCGGTGCACAACAGCTGGCAGAAGGCCGAAACGGAAATAACACCCGAGACGGTGGGCAAAGATTTCAAGTTTCTGTGGAAGCTCAGGCTCGGAAACGAGACCAAGAAATCGTCGTCGTTCAGCGAACCACTACTGTTCCCCGGTCTGATTACGGGCCGCGGGTTCAAAGATCTGGCGCTTTGGGCAGACGCGAACACCGTGTACGCCGTCGATTCGGAACTAGGACAACTGGTTTGGCAAAAAGACTTTAAGTCCTTGTCCGCACACAACTCATGCGGCAACATCCAGATTATTACGGAGCCGCCGCAAGTCATTCATTTCGGCGCTCGCAGGCCCGCCTCGGCTGCGCCACGCCCTCCTCCTGAAGAACCGCTTGCTCGCGCTGCGCGCCGCGTGGGCGTGGCTCCCGGTGGCGGATACTTCGGATTGAAGGGAGTCTACGTTGTGACCAGCGATGGTTACATTCATGAACAGATCATGGCTACCGGACTCGATTACGCTCCGCCGGTCAAGTTTTTGCCGGCGCCGAACGGCAGCTCCTTCGGGCTGAACATGAACGACAAGGTGGTGTACACAGTAACCGGATCCGGTTGTCACAACGTCGCGAATGCGGTCTGGTCGATCGACCTCAACACTCCCGATTACACCGTGAATAGCTATAAGACGCAGAAGATCAGCATGGCTGGCTTAAGCGGCCCGGCAATCGGAGGGGATGGCACAGCGTATGTTTTCACCGGTAGCGGGCCGTCGGTCCCCCCCGTGTACGCCAACAGTGTCTTAGCCCTTACCGCGAAAGAACTGAAAGTGAAGGACTGGTATACACCTTCCGCAAGCGGCAAAACTCTGAACGCCAGCCCTGTGGTGTTTACCTACAAGGAAAAGGAACTAATCGCTGCTCCGGGTAAGAATGGCAGTCTTGTCTTATTGGACAGCGCATCGTTGGGCGGCCCCGACCACCACACTCCTTTAGCGGAGACCGACGGGCTGTCTAAAGGTCCGAAACATGGCGCCTGGGAAGGCCTGGCCACTTGGCAGGACAAGGCCGGGGCTTCCTGGGTGTTTGCTTCCGTCTCCGGGCCGGTGGCGCCGGATGTGAAATTTGGCAGCGCCAACGGAGCGGCGCCACACGGCAGCATCGTCGCGTTCAAGGTGCAGGAGCAAGACGGGAAGATGATGCTGACTCCAGCCTGGATCTCTCGCGATCTCGTCAACCCTGCGCCGCCGGCGGTCGCCAACGGAGTTGTATTTGCTCTCGAGGGAGGTGGCACGCGCGCCACGCTGTACGCTCTCGATGCTGCGACTGGCAAACAGCTTTACTCCAGCGGGGACGCAATCGGAACCTATACTCACCTGTCCGGCATGTCCGTTGGTGACGGTCACGTATTCTTTACCACCCATGACAACACGCTCTACTCCTTCGGAATTCCGCTGGAGCACTAATGGTAATCAAAAGTAACTTATTTAGCTTGGTTCGCTTTTTTCGCATATTTCTACACGGCACTCTATCACCGCGGAAGGGCAAGTATGCGCAGTAGATCCCAGATCAAAGAAGTAATCGACGCAGGCAACGGCATTCTGAGACTGCAACCCTGCTGGGTTCCGCGATCGTTCATGATTCCGGGACGCAGGCTTAAGCTCCACCCCGACGATCTTTACGCCTTCGGCGGCCATCGTGGCGGCATCAACGAACGCTGGTTTTCCTCGACCACTAAGGCGTCGAATGGACCAGACACACTACCCGATGAGGGGCTCAGTTACGTCCGGCCGAACAGTGGCGGTAAGTTCCTGCTGAAAGAAGCGGTCGAGACTGCCGGAGACTTGTTGCTCGGCGCCGACGTGATGAAGCGCGAAGGTGGATGGAATCTGCTGTGCAAGTTTTTTGACAACATGGGCCCCATACCCCACCACATGCACCAGAGCGACGCCTTCGCCAAGCTGGTGGGACAAAAGGGAAAGCCGGAGGCCTATTACTTTCCCCCGCAATACAACCAGATACAGAACAATTTCCCCCACACCTATATGGGCCTGGAGCCGGGCACGACCAAAGAAGACATCCGCCGATGCCTGGAAAAATGGAACCAGGGCGATAACGGAATTCTGTTTCACGCCCGCGCCTATCGGCTGGAGCCGGGCGCGGGGTGGCAGATTAACCCGGGAATCCTGCACGCGCCCGGATCGCTCGTGACCTATGAGCCACAGGTGAACAGCGATGTTTTTGCTATGTTTCAGTCCGAGGTCGAAGGACGCATCGTGGGTTGGGAACTGCTGACCAAGGATGTCCCCCCTGAACATACCAAGAACCTTGATTTCCTGATCAGCATGCTCGATTGGGATGGCAACGTGAATCCACTGTTCGCAGAGACCAACAAGACCTTCCCCCGGCCGGCCAACCCGGTCGAGGAATCGGCGGCGAACGGTTATGTCGAGAAATGGATTACCTACGGCACGCCCTACTACTCGGCCAAAGAACTGACCGTGTTGCCAAAACGCGCGGTGACCATCAAGGACAGCGCGGCCTACGGTGTGATTGTGACCCAGGGCTATGGGACGTTGGCCAAGCAGGCAGTGTCGACCCCGTCCATGATCCGCTTCGGCGAGATGACTGAAGACGAAGTATTCGTTACTGCGGACGTTGCTAAAGAAGGGGTGCGTATCGAGAATCCAAGCGCATCCGATCCACTCGTTATGCTGAAGCATTTCGGACCTGGTAATCCGGATGCGCAACCACTGTTACGGAAATGAGCCTGTGAGCACCGCCAATCAGCACACGCGCCCGGCTCTTCACAACGCCATGTGGCCTGGGCTCGTGGGCAAGGGCCCAGACTCAGAACCATTCATTCCCCTCGAAACCATGCTCGACCTGACCGCCAAGGCCGAAGTAGACGGAGTCCGTTTCGATGGCGTCGATCTGTTCTTGTCCTTGCCCCACACCAGCATCGACTCGACTGATGACGATCTGAAGCACCTTGCGGAAAGCATAGCCAGGCGCCAGCTGGTTGTGGGCTCACTCGTAGCCCCGGTCTGGCCTCCCACCGGCGGCGGCTCGGCGATGGGTTCCGACCAGGGGCGGGCAAGCTTTCTGACCCAGGTTAAAAAGGCTTGTGCCATCGGTAAAAAGCTGCGCGAGATCGGCATTCGCCGCTACGGGGTGGTACGCATTGATTCTGCGGCGTCTCCAGCGGACTGGGCCAAAGATCCCGTTGCCAACACGAAGCGGATCGCACAAACTTTTCGCGAAGCCAGCATCATCGCCGAGGACCATGGCGAGCGTCTCGCCGCCGAGGGAGAAATCTGCTGGGGAGGGATGCACAGCTGGAGGCGGATGGTCGAACTGCTGGAGATGGTGAACCGGCCTAAGACCCTGGGCTTTCAAGCGGACATGGCGCATTCTCTCTTGTACACGCTCGGCTACAACGCCCCCGAAGACCGCCTGCTGCCTGAGGATTTCGATTGGTCGCAACAAGCTGCCCTGATGGAAGCCATTCGAAAGGTGACTCATGCTCTGCGGCCATGGACAATCGACTTCCATGTGGCCCAGAATGACGGAACCGTGAGTGGCTCTGGTTCGCACGACAAGACAGGGCGCCACTGTGTAGTCGGCGATCCGAATGGCAAGATGGATATCGTAGCCGTCGCTGGTTTATGGATGCGGGATGAGAGCGGGCAGCCGACCCGGGCTTATGAGCATATCTGCTGGGACGGTTGCATGTTCCCCAACGCAATCATGCTGGCTCCAAAAACCTGGAACGATATTCTCTTGACCATGATCGCAGTACGCAATGCCCACGGATGGGACTAGCCGATATGGCGCGAACGAATCTGAATGTCGGCTTGGTTGGCTACGGCTTCATGGGCCGCACTCATTCCAACGCATTCCTGCAGGCGCCGCGCTTTTTTGACGTACCCTACCAGCCGGTACTCAAGGCTGTTTGTGCGCGCAGCGCAGAGCGGGTGAAAGGGTTCGCTGAAAACTGGGGCTATCAATCTGTGGAAACAGATTGGCGTGCTCTGGTGCAGAGAAAAGACATCGACCTGATCGATATCGCGAGCCCTAACGATACCCATGCGGAGATCGCCATTGCCGCCGCCAAGGCCGGCAAAATGGTGCTTTGCGAAAAGCCGCTGGGGCGCACAGGGGCGGAAGCGAAAGCAATGGTGGAGGCAGTGGAGTCGGCCAAAGTACCTAACATGGTTTGGTACAACTACCGCCGCGTGCCCGCTGTCGTCCTGCTGAAACAGCTGCTCGGCGAAGGACGTTTCGGCCGTATCTTCCACTACCGCTCGCAGTTCCTTCAGGACTGGACCATCTCCCGCGACCTGCCTCAAGGCGGTGAGGGGTTGTGGCGTTTGGATGTCTCCGTAGCGGGCAGCGGCGTCACCGGCGACCTGCTGGCGCATAACATCGACATGGCGTTGTGGCTAAACGGGCCCATCACTGAAGTAACCGCCATGACGGAGACGTTCGTGAAAGAACGCAAGCACAATCTCACCGGCAAGGTTGAGACCGTTGGCATCGACGATGCGTGCGCATTCCTGTGCCGCTTCGCCAACGGGTCGATGGCGACCTTTGAAGCTACGCGCTACGCCCGTGGTCACAAGGCGCTGTTTACCCTCGAGGTGAATGGGGAGCAGGCCTCTGCCGCCTGGGATCTGCATGATCTGCACCGTCTGGAATACTTCGATCACCGCGATGAAGGGCGGCTGCGGGGGTGGAAGAGCGTTCACATCACCGACGGCGATCATCCCTACATGAAGAACTGGTGGGTGCCCGGACTGCAAATCGGCTATGAGCACACCTTCATTCACCAGGTGGCGGATTTTCTTCAGGCGTTAGGCAGGAAGGAACAAGCTGCGCCCGCCTTCTCGGATGGTGCGGCCACGGACTATGTAACTGACGCGGTGTTAAAGTCCGCCAGAACCAGGCAATGGGAGAAAGTCGAATGAAACCCAACTTTGTAAGACAGCACGTCGTCGCCCCGCTTGTCATCTTTTTTATCGGTTTGTTCCTTATTTATCCATCGCACGGCTACCAGGTCGCTGCCCATCATGCTTTCCCAGGCTTTAGTCAGCCGGAACCTATCGACTTCAACGATCATGAAGGATGGACGCAAATTTTCGATGGGAAGACGTTGCAGGGCTGGGATGGACCCTCGGAAGTATGGCACGTGGAAAACGGCAGTCTGGTTGGTGAATCGAGCCCCGAGCACCCTTCGGGCACGACCAATATCATTTGGCACGGCGGCCAGCCCGCTAACTTCATGCTGAAAGTAGAGATGAAGCTGGAGGGCGCGGGCGCCAATGGCGGGATCCAATACCGCAGCCTGATCGTTCCCCCGTCCACAACCCAGCAGGTGAAATATCCCAAATGGAACATGAAGGGCTATCAGGCCGATTTCGATTACAACAATAAGTACACCGGCCAGCTTTATGAGCAAAGCAGCCCTCGTGGAATTGTCGCCTGGCGAGGCCAGATGGTGGAGACGAATCAAGGAAAAAAGCCGCGGCTGCTGGCCACCTTAGGAAGTTCCGACGAGCTCAAGTCCTACATCAAGGTTGGCGATTGGAATCAGTATGAGGTGATTGCGGATGGAAACACGCTGACCCATATCGTCAATGGACATGTAATGGCTGTCCTGGTCGACAACGATCCAACCTTCAGCCAGTCGAAAGGCCTCATCGCCTTCGAGATCGAGGGCGGTGGTGTGGTGAAGATCTCACACCGAAACGTGTGGCTAAAGAACTTGCCGTAGAACCTCAGGGGAGCGTTGTGGAGGGATCTGCGGTTTGCCTCCACAGTGGACAGAGTGCTCCTAAAAGGCCACGCGATCCTTTTTAGCATCCACCTTCTTCGCATCCAGATCAGGCAGTTTCTTCAAGTCATCGATCGACTTAAAGTCTCCATTCTTTTCCCGATACTGGATGACCGCCTGCGCTTCTGCAGTGGTAAATCCTAAACCGTTTTCCAGTTGCGCGGCCGTCGCCTTATTCACGTTGATCGGCGCGCTTGCCGGAAAGTTCTTCACCAGGTACTCCAGAATCTCGGTGAACTCATCGTCCGTCCCGACCGCGCCGAATCCCGCCATCTTGGTGATCGTGTTTTCCCAGCCGGCGCGATCCTGGCCATTCGCGAGGACGTTGTCTGGCGAATGACACGAGCTACAAACCCGAATCAGCGTATCTTTTCCCGGACCTGCAGGGAGTTCAGGATGTTGCGGATGCGTCTGCGTCTCCTGTGAAGCCTGTTGCGGGTAAGCCGGAATGGCAGACATCATGCAAGAGGCGCAAAAACACAGCACCCAGGTCGAAGCCTTCGTCAGATTCGTGGCATGCCGTTTCACGACTACTCCTTAGAGCCCAGTATATTCCGCACGCCGGCCCCACGGTTTGAAGAGAGGCGGTCTCCATCCGCTGGTTTAGAGTGTATTAGTTGTCCACAAGAAGCTATCCGAGGAAAATGATGAGACGTCGCCACTTTCTACTCAGCGCGGCTGCGACAGCTCTGGCGGCGACCAGGAAGAATGCTCTTGCCGCAGCATTCACGTCCCCTACCGACCATGCGGACGGCCCGCTGAAGATCGAAACAATAGAGCTGATTGAATTGCACGGCACCTATACCGAGCAGGCAGGTGTCAACGCACAGCCCCAGGTAAACCCGTTGGACGTATACGACGACCTGCGTCCCGCACCTTATACAGACAAGCCGTCCGGCTCGAAGGAGGTACATACCAGCGCGGTCTACGTCCGCATAAGAACCTCTGGCGGGATAGAGGGCCTTTATGGCCCGATCGAAAAGAGCGCGGCGATCGTAGTGCAGCAGGACCTCCGCCCGTTTCTCCTCGGTAAAGACGCGCTTGCGGGCGAAGCGCTTTGGGACGAAATGTACCGCTCCAACCGGCACTCGCGCGATGGATTCTTCATGACGGGAATCAGTGCCGTCGACAATACATTGTGGGATGTGCGCGGCCGCTACTACGGTGTCCCGGTGTACCGGCTGCTTGGCGGCCCGACGCGCTCATCGGTGGAGATGTACGCCAGTTGCCTAGGTTTTTCGCTTGAGCCGGAAGCCGTTCGCACCCGTGCGCTCGCCCTTAAGCACGAAGGCTTCCGCTATCAGAAGTGGTTCATGGGCTACGGACCTGGGTCCGGGCCAGAGGGCATGCGCAAGAATGTCGAATTGGTCCGCATCCTTCGCGAAACCCTGGGCGACGACAGCGAAATCATGTTTGACGCCTACAGCGGATGGGATCAAGACTACGCCCTGGAGTGGGCCCATCAGGTGGAGCAATACCGCCCCCACTGGATCGAAGAGGCGACACATCCAGAAAAGATCGAGAGCTTTGCCGCCATGCGGCGAAGCACAACCATCCCTATCGCCTCAGGCGAACACTTCTACGGAAGATGGGAGGTAGAGCGCTACCTGCAGGCGGGCGCACTTTCCGTGGTCCAGGCCGACCCGGAGTGGTGTGGGGGCACCTCCGAGCTGGTGCGGATAGGCACCGTCGCCTCGGTGCACGACGTGCCGGTCATTCCCCACGGGCACAGCTTGCGCGCGGCCGTGCACGTTATCTCCAGCCAGTCACCCATGACCTTCCCCCTTGGCGAATACTTGGTAAATAAGATGAGGCACTACTACCACTTTGAAAGTAATCCGCTGGTTCCAGAGAAGGCGCACATCGCCCTGCCGGCTGGCCCCGGCTTCAATGTTCAACTTGATCCGGCGAAGATTGAATCGCAAACGATCCTCCAGTCTGAGTAGGTAAGAATGGCGCTCCCTGTCGGCACCAAGCTTGGTCGTTACGAGATTCAGTCGCCCCTGGGCGCCGGTGGCATGGGTGAGGTGTATCGAGCCAGGGACTTGCGCCTGGGGCGAGACGTCGCCATCAAGATTCTGCCCGCCCATCTTTCCTCAAACGCCGACGCAATTCGCCGCTTCGAACTGGAAGCCAAAGCCATCTCGGCGTTGAACGATGCAAATATCTGCACTCTCTACGATGTCGGCCACCAGGACGGTGCCGATTTCATCGTCATGGAATATCTGGAAGGGGAGACGCTTCAGGATCGCCTGCGCAAAGGGCCATTGCCGTTGGAGCAGGTTCTCAAGTACGGCGCACAGGTCGCCTCTGGACTGGGCAAGGCGCACCGCAAGGGAATACTGCACCGCGATCTGAAACCGGGAAACATCATGCTAACCAAGGCGGGGGCAAAGCTGCTGGATTTCGGTCTGGCCGAAGTGAACCTGCCCAACGCAACCGAGATTACGGTGAGCGCGGCCGTGCTGCCGGCATCCGCGACCGAGCAACGAACCCTGGTTGGCACGTTTCCATATATGTCGCCGGAGCAGGTAAGAGGCATGGACCTCGATCCGCGCAGCGACATTTTTTCGCTCGGCGCCGTGCTCTACGAAATGGTCACGGGGCAGAGAGCATTCGGCGGGAAAACGCAGTTGAGCATCGTGTCTGCCATCCTGGAGAAGGAACCTGAGCCCATCGCCGCGATAGTGCCTCTGACGCCACCTAATTTGGACCATTTGATCAACCGGTGCCTGGCCAAGGATCCAGATGACAGATGGCAGACGGCACGAGACGTTGCCGGTGAACTCAAATGGATCGGTGAAATCGAAGATCAACCCTCTCCCGCAGTCGAGCGGCGCGTAGATAAGAAGGCTGCATGGCTGTTATGGCTGCTATGCGGCGTGCTCCTGGGGGCGGCTTTGTTGGCCGGTGTTCTGCTTTGGCGTAGCCAGAGCAGAACCCAGCAAGAAAGCTACTTTTTGGCGGCGATGCCCCTTACCCTCCATGACCTGGCGCTGGCGCCCAACGGGCGCACCGTAGTCGCAGTGGGTTTCTCGGAATCGGCCAGGACCAACGACCTGTGGTTATACGATGTGGGCAGCAAGGAGCCCAAAGAATTGGCGGAAACCGAGGGTGCGAGTTTTCCATTCTGGTCTCCAGACGGCAAGGAATTAGGTTTTTTTGCCGACGGAAAGTTGAAGCGGTTGCAAACACAGGGTGGACCGGTGCAGGTGATCTGCGATGCGCCCTCGCCTCGTGGCGGAACCTGGAACAAGGACGGAGTGATCGTATTCAACCCGAGTGGGCATCTGAGCGGCGGGTTATACCGCGTGTCCGCTGCCGGTGGAACGGCCACTCGCGTCACCACGCCGGATCCGAGCCACGGGGTGAACAGCCATCGTTGGCCGGCGTTTCTGCCCGATGGGAAGCACTTCCTTTATCTGGCTGCCAACGTCTCGGGGCAGACGGCTTCCGGCGGTATATTCGTTGGCAGTCTCGATTCGAGCGAAAGTAAGTTCGTCACCAGGGCGACGGGTAACCCGGCGTATGCTGCTCCCGGGTATCTTCTCTTCTGCCGCGATAAGACACTTTATGCACAAAGATTCGATGTCGGCAAACAGGCCGTATCCGGCGAAGCGGTTCCCCTGCTGAACGATGTGTTTTATCTGCCGCGCATCTGGCACAACGATTATGCGGCGTCGAACGCCGGCACACTCGTGGCGCAGACTGGCAGCGATGTTTCGCTCTCAAGACTGGTGTGGCGCGACCGGAAAGGCAACGAGATTGGGTCGGTCGGCAAGCCGGATGTGTATGCCAATGTCACTCTTGCCCCCAACGGCCGGGCAGTTGCCTTCGATAAGACGGACGTAGAAAGCCACAACACCGATGTGTGGACGTACGATTTTGATCGAGCCAGTTTAGCGCGCCTGACGTTTGATCCGGCAATCGATGCAGATCCGGTCTGGAGCCCCGATGCCAAGAGAATCATGTTTGCATCCAGCCGGACGGGCTTGTTTCGTTTGTACGTAAAAAATGCAGATGGAAGTGAGGAGGAAAAGTTATTGCCCCTGGCGCCATCCGATGACTCCGACGAATATCCAACCAGCTGGTCTCCTGACCTCAGAAATTTCTTGTACGAACGGGACGCGGAGGCACCCAATCTGTGGGTCGGGGAATTACCGGAAATGAAGACCAAAGCGTTGCCGAAAGGGTCCGAAACCAGAAAGAACGGTCAGTTTTCGCCGGACGGAAAATGGATGGCTTACACCTCCAACGAAAATGGGAAGTGGGAGATTTACGTTACGTCCTTTCCGGATCTACGTGGCAAGTGGCAAGTCTCCAATCACGGAGGAACGCAGCCGCGATGGCGAGGGGACGGCAAGGAGCTATTTTATCTTGCTTCAGACGGAAAAATGATGGCTTCACCAGTGACGACTGGAGAGCACTTTGACTCTGCTACGCCGCAGCCATTGTTTCAGGCGAAAATGCGCGAACAAGTTGCCGGGTCGGAGCTGGTGATGTACGACGTGACGCGCGACGGGCAGCGGTTTCTGCTCAATACGCAGATAGAGAGAACCGAGGCTCAACCCATGATGGTGATATTGAACTGGGCTGCTGCACTGAAGAAATGAGCCGCTGGTGGCGCTCACGCCACCGTCGCTGCCACCACCATCTCGAGCGTTCTGCGGACGCCGCTATCTCCCTCGATCGGACCATCGACAAACTGGTTGAACGGATGCGGTTTCCAATCGTCGCGCGAGGTATCCGGCGTATAGGTCAAGGGCAGCCCGGTAGCGGCGGGATCATAGGTCTCCGCATTGAGGCTCGACATCTTATAAACCACCATATCCAGCGAGGGAATAATGTAGAGGCCGAACCCGCCCGCGCCCGACTTGAAGAACGCATCGCGCGGCGCACCGGCTACGTGGCCGTCCGCGTTTACCTCGTGTTGCAGGCTAAAGGGCGAGTGTGGATTGAATGGCGAGGGGCTGCTCAGCAGTTCGACATACTGCCGCGGCACCAGTTGCTGGTTCTTCCACTTGCCTTGCTTGAGCAGCAGATATCCAAAGCGCAGGGCGTCGGTGGAATGGAGAGCGATCGCTGCTGCCCCAGGAGTATGAGGCAAAGTCTCACCGTTGTGATGCACGGCATATCCCCACCTGCCCCAACCCATCGGGGTTCCTAATTTCTGTTGGATGTATTCCTGCAACTCCATGCCCGCCACTCCGCGCAGAACGATGGAGGCTATGTGCGGATCCTGATCGTAAAGATATCCGCCACCGGGCAGCGCCCACATCTTTCCATGCAGCGTGCTGCCATCCTGATCGAGCACCGGGTCGGCTGAGGTCCAATAAGGTATATTCACGTTCTCGCCGTGGACGATCCCGATCAGGTGCCCGGCATCCGCGATGCCGGTCGGAGGAGCAACCCGCGAGTTCTGAAGGCCGGAGGTCATGGTGAGCAGGTGGCCGAGACGGATGTCTGCCATCTCCGGATAGCTCAAGGGAAACGCCTGCGGCAAATACTCTTTGGTGAAAACCTTCTGCGACAAACCGTCAGGAAAACGGCTGCTATGCTCCGACAGCATGATGCCGCAGCAGGCGCTGGTAAACATCTTCCCGATGGAATACATGTTGGGATTGGCGTCCCGGTTGCCCCGGCCGAAGTACTTCTCGTAGACCAGATATCCATGACGAAGAACTACCAAACCGCCGTGCTGGCTGGTGGTCTGCGTATATTGGAAGGCTTCATCGAGTCTGCTTTTGTCTATGCCGGCGATGGAACGGATCTCAGCAGGATTGCTCAGCGTCCGCCAGCCGCCTTGGGCGTCGGGAGGCGGAAAGTAGAGATCGTCGCCCACAGCGGTGCGCGCCGCCAGGTTCAGAAGAGGGACAGCAACAGGAAGAGAAAGCAGCGTCCTACGCGTCAAGGCCATCGTGTCTCCATGGAGCAGAACATGGTATGGGGTATATCTTGGTCGCAAGCCATTCTATAGGTGAGGTCGTCTAAGATCACATGTTTCCCAAACTGCTTTGCAGATGGCTGGTGTTGTTGTTGGTGGGCGTTGGGTCTGGACTGGCGCAAACCGCGACCGTCCCCGATACTCCTGCCGGACATACCCTTCAGGCGTGGCTCGATGCCTTCAATAGCGGTGATCGAGCCAGGATCGAGACCTATGTCAAGAGCATCGACCAGAAACAGTCCGTCGATGGCATGCTCGGATTTCGTAACTAGACCGGCGGATTCGAGTTGCTGTCGATCGAGAGCAGTGAACTGCTGCACATCCGTTTCCGCGTGAAGGAGAAAGGCGGCTCGACCACCGCGCTGGGCAATCTTCTAGTGAAGGACGGACAGCCACCCAAAGTGGAAACCTTTGGGCTGCGCGCTCTGCCTCCGGGGGCAGCGATCGAGAATGTAACCATCGACGCTGCTCAGCGGAAGAAGGTGATCGACGGCGTGGGCGCCGAACTGAAGGAGTATTACGTAGACCCAGCGCTGGCGCAGCAGATGACCGATGCGTTAAAGGCCCACCAGGATAAGGGCGACTATGATGCGATCTCCGATGGCGATGCGCTTGCCGCGCGACTGACCACCGACCTGCAGGCGGTGAGCCACGACAAGCATCTGCGCGTGGACTTCAACCCCTTCAAGATGCCGCAGCGGGATGAACCCACTCCGGAAGACGAGGCCCGGTTTCACCAACAGATGGAGCACGACAATTGCGCCTTCGAGAAGGTTGAGATTCTGCCGAATAACCTCGGCTACATAAAGTTCAATGGCTTTATGGATCCGTCGTTCTGCGGGCCGACGGTGGTTGCCGCGATGGGCTTCGTGGCCCACACCGATGCGATCATCTTCGATCTGCGGCAGAATGGCGGCGGCCGAGCGGCGATGGTCACACTGATCGCGAGCTACCTGTTCGACAAACCTACGCACCTGATAGACATCTACAACCGCAAGGAAGACTCGACCACACAGAACTGGACCCTGTCCTACCTGCCGGGCCCAAGGCTGACCAAACAGCCGGTGTTTGTGCTGACCTCGAATCGGACGTTTTCGGGCGCAGAGGAGTTTGCCTTTGATCTGAAGAATCAGAAGCGCGCCACCATCGTCGGTGAGACCACCGGCGGCGGAGCGCACCCGGTATCCGGGCACCCGGTTGCTGACTACTTCATGGTGAGCGTGCCGTTTGCCAAATCGCTCGATCCTGTGACCAAGACGAATTGGGAGGGAACGGGTGTCGAACCGGATGTGAAGGTGCCCGCGGCCGATGCTCTGGAGACCGCCCAGAAGCTCGCGTTGGAGAAGATTCAGGCCGAAAAAGACAGTAAGTGACAGAAGATCGCTCCAGTAACCAGCCGTGTTTCACGCTTGCCGTGTTGCCTCCGGGGTTGCATCATGAGAGCGTGCAAGAACTGAGTACAGGTACTCTGCTGGGCCACTACAGGATTGTCCGTCCCCTGGGCCAGGGCGGAATGGGTGTGGTCTACGAGGCCGAAGACCAGAAGCTGGGGCGGTCTGTCGCCATCAAGCTGCTGCCAGAGGCGACGCGCCGGGACCCGGCGGCGCTGGAACGCTTTTCGCGCGAAGCACGCACCGCCTCCTCCCTGAACCATGCCGGCATCTGCACTATTTACGAGCTGAACGAAAGCGGTGATCAGCCCTTCATCGTGATGGAGCTGCTGGAAGGGCAGAGCCTCGACAAGGGCCAGTTCCGTCGTCCGATGCCATACCCCCGGCTGCTGGAATTCGGGGTGCAGGTGGCGGACGCGCTCGATGCGGCGCACAGAAAAGGCATTCTGCACCGCGACATCAAGCCGGGCAATATCTTCTTGTCGCCCTCAGGGCAGGTGAAGATTCTGGACTTTGGCCTGGCCAAGCTCGAAGGACCTGCGAACACAAACGGAGCAAGCGCGGAAAATCCGAACGCCACTATGGCCGCGGCTCTTACCAGCCCGGGGTCGGCGGTGGGCACGATCGCCTATATGTCTCCCGAGCAAGCGCGCGGCGAAATCCTGGACGCGCGCAGCGATGTCTTTTCGCTCGGCGTCGTGTTGTACGAGCTGGCGACCGCACAACATCCTTTTAGCGGCGCTACCACCGCGGTCACCTTCGATCGCATTCTGAACTACGCCCCGACCGCGCCAATTTCGCTCAATTCCGAGCTTCCCGTCGAACTCGAGGAAACGCTTAACAAGACCTTGGAAAAAGATCGGGAGCTGCGTTGCCAGTCGGCTGCCGAGCTACGCGCCGACCTGAAACGGTTGCAACGCAAAAGCAGCGGCGGATCCTCAGGCAGGCCGTCCGCCATGCCCGCCGGTGCCGCTGTGAGCTCAAGCACCGGATCGACCCCTAGTGGCGCAGGGAGTGGAAGCGTCCCTCCGCCTGCTGCTCCGCCCAGCGGCAGCGGAAACGGGGTTTCGTCTCCGGGGTCGCGCAGTGTTCCTGGTATTGCTCCTTCTCCGGCAAAGAAATCGCCAGCGCTCGTGATCGGAGCGGGAGCTTTGATCCTGCTTGCAGCCGCAGGCTTCATTGCGTGGCGGCTGTGGCCGCGTGCCGTTCCCTTCACTTCGATTTCTCTGAGCCAGATCACGAACACGGGAACGCTCGAGAATGTCGCGCTGTCTGGGGATGGCAAGTTCCTGGCCGAGGTGAAGAACGATGCCGGCCAGCGAACCCTCTGGATCCGCAACATCGCAACCAATACCGACACCCAGATTCTGGCCGCGGTTCCCAGCGCTTACGTCGGGCTCAGTTTCTCGCCGGATGCAAACTATCTCTACTTCACCCGGGGCACGCCCGACAACACGGCCGTGCGTTCCCTGTTCATGATGCCGGTTTTTGGTGGGACCCCGCGGCAGCTCATCCACGATATCGACAGCGCCGCGAGCCTTTCCCCGGATGGGTCTCGGTTCACCTATCTGCGCTGGACGCCGGGGCAAAAAGACCGATACTCAGAGATTCACATCGCGGATAAGGACGGCGGCAACGATCAGGTGGTCGACACGACGCTCAACATGACAGAAGCTCCAGCCTGGTCGCCGCAGCCGAACCAGATTGCCTGGATCGAACTGACGGGACCGAGCCTCTCAGTCATCAATGTGTTTGACATTGTCTCCAAAACAAAAATCTCCATTGCTCAGCCAGAGGGCAGTGTGTTCGACCCCACTCGTTCGGGTTCCGACCTGGCATGGCTGCCTGATGGCAAGCATCTGGTGGTTCTTTACTACAAGGCGCACTCCGACCGCGGTCAAATTGGAATCGTAGGCCTGTCTGCCGGTGACTTCCATCCCGTGACCAACGATGTGAATGCCTATAGCCAGCTTGCAATGTCGGCCGATGGCAAGACGATGGCGACGGTCCTGACCAATCAGGATTCCAGTCTTGCTTACTACAAGGGAGATGGCGGAGCGATGATCTCAAGCACGCCCCTGCGGATCACTCCCTATTCTTTGGCGTGGGCGGATGAGGACCACTTACTCCTGATCACTCGCGGCGCCGGCATCAGCAAAGTGCAACGCGCGGCAGGAACCTTGCAGCCAATGGACACCGGCGATATAGATACCGGTCTTTTCATCAACACGTGCCCCAATGGCGTTGTGCTGTTTACCGCAATCCCGAAGGGTGGAGGGGAGACGCGCCTTTTCCGCATGAACGCCGACGGAAGCGGAATTACCCAGCTCACCACCAAGGGCATTGCTCGCGTACCTTTTTGCTCACCGGATAGCCAGAAGGCCTACGTTTCGATCCGGGAGCGGGCACAGGGATCGTCTCCAACCACTTTATGGTCCATACCGCTATCCGGCGGAGCCCCTCACCAGGAGCTAAACGGGTTTTCGTCTACCAATTCCTTCATTCTGTCTCCCGATGCGAAGTTTGCCATGGCCGAATCGATTGGAGACCTGACTCAGTTTGCGGCGCAAATAATCGATTTAAACACCGGTCAGATCGTCCATCGGCTTCAGCAGGATATGAGCGCGCTGGGCATGTTGAGCTTCAGCCCGGATGGAAAAGCGCTCGTACGCAAGGTCGTCTCCAACGGTGGCAATGCCCTCCAGTACCAGCCAATTGACGGCTCGCCGACGCATTTGTTGATCGGCCCTACGCCCGAGGATCTGAACGCCTTCAGATGGTCACCGTCCGGAAATCTGCTGGGAGTGCTGCAGCTGCGCAAGAGCTCGGACGTAGTGCTGATTAAGGACCTCACAGGCAGCCAGCCGCACTAGGGGTCTTGAAGGGGACAGCCTTCAGGCCGTCCATAACCCTGCAGAATGAGTGCGGCTTCACACGCGGAGGGAGTTTCTCGCTTGCCGCGTCGCCCCCGGCGCTGCATGATGGTTGGGTGCAAGAACTAACTGCTGGTACGCTGAAAGGCCACTACAGGATCGTCCGCCGTTTGGGCCAGGGCGGGATGGGCGTAGTTTATGAGGCGGAAGACCAGAAGCTGGGGCGCCTCGTTGCCATCAAGCTGCTGCCCGAAGCAACACGCAAGGACCCGGCCGCGCTGGAGCGCTTCTGGCGCGAAGCCCGCACCGCCTCCTCCCTGAACCATCCCGGAATTTGCACCATTCACGAGCTGAACGAAAGCGGTGATCAGCCCTTCATCGTGATGGAGCTGCTGGAAGGGCGGAGCCTGGATAAGCTTTACTGCCGGCGTTCCATGCCGTATCCGAGGCTGCTGGACTTTGGTGTGCAGGTGGCTGATGCGCTGGATGCAGCGCACCGAAAAGGCATTCTGCACCGCGACATCAAACCGGGGAATATCTTCCTGTCACCCTCCGGGCAAGTGAAGATTCTGGACTTCGGCCTGGCCAAGATTGAAGAGGAGTACGCCGCTCCGAGCAGCAATGGGAACGCGACCCTGGCGGAGCCGCACGATCTGCTTACCAGTCCGGGCTCAGCGGTCGGCACCATTGCCTATATGTCTCCGGAACAGGCACGAGGCGAAACGCTGGATGCGCGCAGCGATGTTTTTTCCCTGGGCGTTGTGCTCTATGAGCTTGCCACCGGACAACATCCCTTTAGTGGATCGACCACAGCAGTCACCTTCGATCACATTTTGAACTACGCCCCGACGGCGCCGGTTTCCCTCAACTCTGAACTGCCGCCGGAGTTCGAGGAGACCCTGAACAAGACGCTGGAAAAAGACCGCGAGCTGCGCCTGCAATCGGCCGCCGAACTGCGCGCCGATCTCAAGCGATTGCAGCGCAAGAGCAGCGGTGGGTCTGCCGCGCGGCCGATTGGGGCGAGCGGGGTTGGACCGGGACCAACTCCGAGCGGGGCGGGCAGCGGCAGCGTGCCGCCCCCTGTAGCTCCTCCCAGCCCAAGTGCAGGGTCGGGCTCTGTGTCTCCAGCGTCCGGTTCTGCGCCGCAGGCAGCGGTAGCCGCTGTTGCGGCAAAGAAATCGTACGCGTTACCGGTCGCGCTGATTGTCCTGGCGCTGCTTGCCGCCGCTGGCTATGCCGCGTGGCGTTTTTGGCCGCATGCGGTGCCCTTTACCACGGTGTCTCTGAGCCAGATTACGAATAGCGGAACCTTGGAAAGAATTGCCTTATCGGGTGACGGCAAATTCCTCGCCGAGGTCAAAAATGACGCCGGCCAGCGAACGCTGTGGGTGCGCAACATCGCGACCAATACAGACACGCAGATCCTGACTCCATTTGGCAACGAGTATGTTGGCTTGAATTTTTCCCCGGATGCAAACTATCTGTACTTCACCCGAGGAACGCCCGACAACGCCGCTTTGCACTCGCTCTTTGTGATGCCTGTCTTTGGCGGTACACCGCGGCAGCTCATCCACGATGTGGACAGCGCGGCCAGCCCGTCGCCGGACGGCAGCCGCTTTGTGTACCTGCGATGGACCCCGGACCGCAAAAACCAGTTTTCCGAGATTCACAGCGCCGACAAGGACGGGGGCGACGACCAGTTACTCTACACCTCCACCGAACAGGCGCAAGCCCCGGTCTGGTCGCCGCTGGGTAACCAGATTGCGTGGATTGAATTCAGCGGACCCGGCGCCACGGCGATCAAGATCCTCGATATCGCGTCAAAAAAGATGCTGACCATCGCTCAGCCGAGCGGCATGCTCTACGACCCCAGCTTTGGAGGCTTCACTGACCTGGCCTGGATGCCGGACGGAAGGCATCTTCTGGTTTTGTATTTGAAGGCACACTCCGATCGTGGGCAGATCGCCGTCGTTGGGGTTGCTGACGGCGCCTTCCATACCGTTACCAACGATGTGAATGCCTACAGCCAACTGGCGATCTCCGCCGACGGAAAGACCCTGGCGACCGTGCTGACCAATGTCGACTCGAGTATCGCCTACTACAAAGGAGATGGCGGGGCCATGATCTCGAGTACGCCACTGCGCGTGACTCCGACTTCGTTGACGTGGGCGGATGAGGATCACCTGTGGCTCATCACGCGGGGCACGGGCATCAGCAAACTGGAACGCACAACAGGAACCCTACAGCCCATCGAGACCGGCGATCTGGAGATTGGCTCGTTCGTCAACACCTGTCCGGATGGCCATGTTTTGTTCATCGCAATTCCTAAGGGTGGCGGCGAGTCGCGCCTGTTCCGCATGGATGCAGACGGGACCGGGATTACCCAGCTCACGACCGCGGGCATTGCTCGCGCGCCTTATTGCACGCCAGATAACCAGAGGGTTTATTTCACCATCCGGCCAAAGTTGAATGTTCCCACAGTCTCTCTATGGTCCGTGCCGCTAGCGGGAGGGGATCCCCGAAAGGAGCTCGAATTCGCGAGTTTCGGTAGCGCGGCACTCACTCGCGACACAAAGTTTGCACTCGCACTTTTCAACCAAAACCTGCTCTACTTCTTCCAGATGTGGGACCTTTCTACCCATCGGATGGTGCATCAGCTTCCCTGGGATGTCAGTAGCCTGCAGGGTACTTTCCCCGGCTTTGCTCCTGACGGCAAAGCCGTTGTACTGACCGTTGTCTCCAAAGGAAGCAACGCGCTTGAGTATCAGCCGATCGACGGGTCGCCAACCCATCTGCTGACCGATCCAACGCACGAGACACAAACCGGGTTTGCATGGTCGCCGTCAGGCAGTAAGCTGGCAACTTTGCAACTGCGCAAGAGCTCGGACGTGGTGCTGATTACCGATCTCACGGGGAAGCAGCCGCATTAAGCCATAATGACTGTATTGAATCTTCGCCGCTGGTTCTGTGACCCGCTCCTTCTGCTTGCTCTTGCTGCTGGTCTGATTGCCTTCGTGGTGCAATCGGGAGAGCTGGGCTCTGCCGACACCACCCATCGCTTGCAGACGGCTCACGCTTGGTGGACTGGGGAACCGGAGGTGTTTCCCAACGAATTTCCCGAATTTGGCGTACACGGCCGAGGGGGAAAGCTCCAGAGCTGGTACAGCATCGGCCAGTCGTTGCTCTTGTTGCCTGCGGATATAGTTGGTACCTATGTCGCACGCCTTCCAATTTTTGCGGAGTATGACGACACCGATCCCAGTGTGCGCGACATCATCGTGAGCTACAGCATCAACATCCTGGTGACGGTGTTGACGGCACTGGTCAGCTTCCGCTTCCTGAGGCAGTTGAAGTTCGGAGTTACGCAGTCCGTGGTGGGCGTACTGGCTCTGCTTTTAGCGACCACACATCTCCATTACACGCAGAACATGATGGAGAACAATTACATCTGCCTGTTGTCGCTGACGGGATTCTCTTATCAGTACGAGTGGTTGCGTACCGGCAATCGGCGTGCGCTGTTGTTGGGGTCGGCAGCCTTCGGCCTCAATCTGCTGACCCGGCTTCCGACGGGTTTGGATCTCTTGGCCGGAGCTTTGTTCCTGCTGCTGGTGCTGTGGTTCGAAGGGGTCCGGGGCCGCCCCCTTTGGGATCGATGCCGAAGCTACATCGCGACCGCTCTGCCGGTTTATCTGTTTTTCGGTTTACTCGATCGCCTCTATCAAGTCTACCGCTTCGGGCTTGGATCACTCTTTGTTACCTACATCACGGTCATTGGCCGCGAAACCAGGATGCGCAATCCTTCGCTGCCTCCCAGCTATCCTTTCGAGACTCCCTGGCACGTAGGATTTTTCGGGGCGCTCTTCACTCCGGAGAAGTCGATCTTTCTCTTCGATCCCTTGCTTGTCCTCATGGTTCTTCTGTGCGTCGTCAGCTGGAAGAGATTCAGTCCGGCCGTGAAGGCGTACGCTGTCGCGAGCTGTCCGCTGCTATTGGCGTACCTAAGTTTTTATGCTCGCTATACCGTGTGGAGTGGAGACTTTGCCTGGGGCGACCGATACGTCTCGACTGCTGTCGAGTTGGCGTCGCTGCTCGCTGTCCCTCTGCTGCTGCGTCATCGAGAACAATTGGGAAAGCCGGTTTGGATCATAGGATTGGGATTGTTGGCGGTCAGCACACTGGTTCAAGTTATGTCACTGGCCTTCTGGTTGCCGCTGGAGATTTACCAGATGGAGACCCTTGGCCATCCGACTTTTATCATTGCCTTGCGCATGAAGAACATCGTTGCCTTCGCGCTAGGGAAGATGGACGCCTGGAGTCTGAACAATCACGCCATGACTGAGGATCCCTGGGACTACGTCCACATCACCACCTGGAATTTTCTGCCTTTTGTCTTGCGGCGAGTCGGCGTTGCGCCCATGTGGGTCGTACACCTTACGTTCGCGGTGTGGAGTCTTGGGCTAGCCGCGTTGGCAGCCACTCTGTTGCGGCTTCGTAGAGTGCTTCAGCAGCTTGCTTAACGGGGGACGTCGCTTGCGTCCTGCAGCAGTTCCCAGCGCTGCAACGAAATCGGCACGTTGCCGTTATTCCAGACAAAGTTATTGAACTGCAACATGGAAAAATCCTTGCCTTGAGCGCGGCGGGCATCGGAGAGGAGCTGCGTGATCTGGAGCTTGCCGATCTGGTAGGAGATGCCTTGCCCAGGCGTGCTGGCAAAGGCGGCAGCCTCGCTGAGCGCGGTTGCCCGATCCATCGGGACGGTGCGGGCCAGGTAGTCGGCGCCTTGTTGCAAAGTGAATTCGCCCAGCGCCAGCTTCACGTCTACTTCGACGCGCAGCGCCCGAAGACGCATGAAGCTGTAGATGGTCTCGCGCGTATGCGGATTGTCGTCGAAGAAACCCGCCTGCAACATCATCTCTTCGGCGTAGAAACCGAGTCCTTCATTGGCGCCGGAGTCGTAGTAGTGGCGGCGGATCGGGTCCGGGCTGTGCCAGCCCAGGCAAAGCTGGAAATAGTGTCCGGGCACACCCTCATGGACCAGGATGGGTCGCGGATCGTGTGCCTGGGAAAGTTTAAAGAAGCCCAGGTCCGGTCCCGGCGCGTGAATGTAACTGGTTCCGTCCTGCTCGAGGCGCGACGGTCCGGTGAGGTCGTCGTTTTCCCCCAGATCTTCGAAAGGTTCGAGGTAGGCCGGCAATGGTAGGTTGCGATAGTGCTGAAGCCACGCAGGTACGCTGAGAATTTTCTGTTCGACAAGGAAGTCTCGGACCTTTTCTTCGTCGTCCTTTTCGGCTTGTATCTGTGCCTCTGCATTGGGAAAGAAGGGCGCGGGCGGAGTGCCGGCAAGGCGGCCTTGCTGGTAGGATTCAAACGCGACCGCGCGGCTCCACTCCTGCTGGCTCATGGCCATTAACTGCTCGGGTGTGTAAGGGTATAACGCCACATTGCGCAGGAAAAAGAGATAGTTGTCGCGTCCGATAGCGGTGTCTTTGCGGGCGGTGGGCAGTTTGCTAACGAGCCACGCGCGATATTGCGTGAGCGCTGTTACCGCGGCCTGTGTCACTTGTTGCAGGGCCTGGTTGTTGGTTGGGGTGAGCTCCGGTGCGAGCGCATTCTCCATTCGTTCTGACCGCTCGGAGACCTGATCCAGGGCATCGATCGCCAGTTGTACAAAGGGCTGTCGCAGATCGGTCAGGTTTTTCTGGGCGGCCAGGAGCGTGGTGGGGATTTGCCTCATCCGCGCCACGATCTCCTGCTGACGCGATTCAGAAAACGGTGGTGGTTGCAATAGGAGCTGGAAGACTGAGCCGAGTGTTTGATCCACGTAGAACTGCGGGTTACGCTTCCAGCTCTGTTCGATGGATAGCTCCCAGCGCACGCGGGCCACCGCTGAGCCGAGGAGGCGAAAGTCTACCTGGTCATGCACAGGAGCTTGAGGCGACGGAGCGAGAGCGCTCCATCGCTGCTCGAAGAGTTTGAGTTGCTGCAGCCGCTGCGCGATGGTTTTCGGCGACCAATCGACGACCAAGCCCGCCGGCCGCTCGATGCGCGGTATGTCGTCGTCACTGAAGGGCTGTTCCTGGGCTCTCCATTGCCAGAAGCTGTCGCTCAGGTCGCTGAGGCTGTCGGCGCGCGCGAAGATGTTATGGGCGAACAGCAGAGACAAAACGGCCAGATACCGCAAGAATTTCAAGAGCGGCTCCCTCTTACAGAAAGTCAGTGTATCCGAGGAGCGTGTTGAACACCTGAGACAAGGTTGGTTCCCGAGGGAGCAGGGTGTCATAGCAGGACCAAATAGGAACGGGGCGAACGTGGGCCACGCGTCCGGTCCCCGTCTGGTCCTGTGATATACAGTCCTGGGTAAACTAGCGTTTGACAGGACGCCGCTCGTCACTTAGCGTTTGTTAGTCATGGAAACCTTAAATGGACGAACTGCTCTGGTCACTGGTGCCTCGCGTGGACTAGGAGCAGCGATTGCGGCGGAACTGGCCGCGAGGGGGGCAAAGGTTGCTGTCAATTACTTTGCCAAGCGCGATCGTGCCGAGCAACTGTGCGCGCAGATCAAACAGCAGGGCGGGGAAGCCACTCCCTTCTACGCCGATGTCCGCCAGGAAGCGGATGTCGCAAAAATGATCCAGGCAATCAACGAGTCCTATCACCACATCGATATCGCGGTGATCAATGCCACCGGTCCGCAACCCTTCCTGACCATTGAAGAGCAGACTTGGGAACGCTACCTGGACCAGCTGGAATTCTTCCTGAAGTCGCCGCTGCTCATTATGAAGCAAGTCATAGCCGGCATGAAGAGCCGAGGCTTCGGCAGAATTATCCAAATTGGAAGTGAAGTCTTCGAGCTGGGCAATCCCATGTTTGCCCCTTATGTGGCGGCCAAAGCGGCGCAGTTGGGACAAACGCGATCCTGGGCCCGCGAACTTGCCCCGAACGGCATCACCGTGAACCTCATCGCTCCGGGCTGGATTTTGACCGAGCGCCATCTGCATGTCACTCAGGCTGAGATACACTCCTATACGGAAAAAATTCCCATGAAGCACATGGGGACTCCTGAAGATGTGGCCAATACCGTCGCCTTCCTGGCCAGCGAGGCGGGAAGATTTATCACCGGACAGAAGATCTCGGTGAACGGCGGCAATACACTCGAATAACTTCAGCTCATCGTGTGCAGTGTGGGGCTGACCGTCAAAGGAGCTTCGGTCGCTGCCTGAACCTCGGCAACAGAGACCCCGGGGGCGATCTCTTCCAGCACCAGTCCTTGAGGGGTTACGTTGATCCAGGCCAGCTCGGTCGCGATGGCGTCGACCACGCTAACCCCTGTCAGAGGCAATTTGCAGGCATTGAGGATCTTAGGGCGGCCGTCACGGGTGGTGTGCTCCATGGCGACGATGACGCGTTGCGCACTCGCCACCAGATCCATGGCGCCCCCCATGCCCTTCACCATCTTGCCGGGAATGATCCAGTTCGCCAGGCTCCCCTTGGCATCCACCTCCATGGCTCCCAGGATGCTCAGATCAATGTGGCCTCCGCGGATCATGGCGAAGGCATCGGCGCTCGAAAAGAACGACGTTCCAGGCAACACCGTAACCGTCTCCTTGCCGGCGTTGATCAGGTCGGCGTCCACCTCTTCTTCAAGGGGATAGGGCCCGATCCCCAGCATGCCGTTCTCCGATTGCAGCACCACCTCCACACCGGCCGGAACATGGTTGGCAACTAGGGTCGGCATGCCGATGCCCAGGTTGACGTAAAAGCCGTCACGCAGCTCCTGCGCTACGCGCTTAACGATGCGGTTGCGTTTCTCAATCTCCTGCATTCGGCCTCCTCACCGTCCGGCGTTCGATGCGCTTCTCGCAGGAGGTGCACTTGAAGATACGTTTGACGTAGATTCCCGGGGTCACAATCGCGTCGGGGTCCAGCTCGCCTGGCTCGACCAGTTCTTCCACCTCGGCAATGGTGACGCGGGCGGCGGTGGCCATCATGGGGTTAAAGTTGCGCGCCGTGCGGCGATAGATCAAGTTGCCTTGCCGGTCGCCCTTCCATGCTTTCACCAGCGCGAAGTCTGCTTTGAGTGCCGTCTCGAGCACGTAGTCACGCCCATCGAAGGTGCGCTGCTCCTTGCCTTCGGCGGCCAGGGTACCTACGCCGGTGGGCGTGTAGAACGCGGGAATACCCGCTCCCCCGGCGCGGATCCGTTCCGCCAGCGTGCCCTGCGGAATCAGTGAGACCTTCAGGGCGCCCGCAATCACCAGCTTCTCCAGCAGCTGGTTTTCCCCCACGTAGCTGCCGGTATGGGAAGCGATCATGCCCGCCTCCAGCAGCAGGCCAAGGCCGAAGCCGTCCACGCCCATGTTGTTTGAAATGGTGTGCAGGCCGGTCACCCGGCGGCGTACCAGGGCGGCCATCGAGTTCTCAGGAATACCGCAAAGCCCGAATCCTCCCAGCATCACGGTTGCGCCCGGTGGGATATCGGCAACGGCCGCGTCGGGGGTAGAAAAGACTTTATTCATAGCAAGGCGAGTCTACCCATTTAGGATTTAGTTGAGAAGGGAACAACGTGAGTACTGAAAGCTTCCGCTCCGCCGTTAAGCAGGAACATCCATTGCAGGTGATCGGCGCCATCAACGCTTACACCGCGCGCATGGCGCAGGCGACCGGCTTTCGCGCTCTCTACCTTTCGGGCGGAGGGGTAGCCGCCAACTCTCTCGGCATGCCCGATCTGGGTATCAGCACCATGGAAGATGTGCTGGTCGACGTGCGCCGCATCACCGAGGTCACCACCTTGCCGCTCTTGGTCGACATAGACACCGGCTGGGGAGGCGCCTTCAACATTGCCCGCACCATCCGCTCCATGCAGCGTGCCGGGGCCGCTGCGGTGCACATCGAAGACCAGGTAAGTAGCAAGCGCTGCGGCCACCGGCCGGGTAAGGAATTGGTTCCGGCGGAGGAGATGGTCGATCGCATAAAGGCCGCGGTCGATGCTCGTATCGACCCGGACTTTGTCATCATGGCCCGTACCGACGCCCTGGCCGGCGAGGGATTGGCTGCTGCGCTCGATCGCGCCGCTGCCTATGTTGCCGCCGGCGCGGACATGATCTTTGCTGAAGCCGTCACCGATTTGGCCGTGTACACCCGCTTCAAAGAAACAGTAGGCGTGCCTATCCTGGCCAATATCACGGAGTTTGGACAAACGCCCCTCTACCCCGCGCAGGAGCTGGCCGCGGCCGGGGTCGACATTGTGCTTTACTGCTGCGCCGCTTACCGGGCGATGAACGCTGCCGCCCTCAAGGTGTACCATGCCATCCGGAGCGAAGGTACGCAGAGCAGCGTGCTCAGTCTGATGCAAACTCGCGCCGAACTCTACGAATTCCTCGGCTACCAGGCCTATGAGCAGAAGCTCGATCAGCTCTTCGCGGCCGCCAAGCGTACTTAATTTTGGGAGAGATCATGGCCACCACGACTGACCCGCAGCCAGCAGCAGCCTTTAAACCAAAGAAATCCGTCGCCCTCTCCGGAACCCCCGCCGGCAATACCGCCCTGTGCACCGTGGGCCGAACCGGCAACGACCTGCACTATCGCGGCTACGACATCGCCGATCTGGCCGCGCATTGTGAGTTTGAGGAGGTGGCCTACTTATTGCTTCGGGGTAAGTTGCCGAACGCCACCGAGCTCGCCGCCTACAAACAAAAACTGAACCGCCTGCGTGGCTTGCCGGCCAACGTTTACGAGGTGCTGGAACAGCTTCCTGCGGCCACCCATCCCATGGATGTGCTGCGCACCGGGGTCTCCGCCCTGGGCTGCACGCTGCCCGAAAAAGATGATCACAGCCCCGCGGGAGCTATTGAGTGCGCCGACGTATTGCTCGCCACCATCGGGTCCATGCTGCTTTATTGGCACCACTACAGCCGCAATGGACAAAGCATCGACTTAGACTCGGGAGAAGACACACTGGCCGGGCACTTTCTATCCCTGCTTCACGGGGAGCCGCCGAGCAAGCAGTGGATTCGCGCCATGCAGGTGTCATTAGTTCTTTATGCCGAGCATGAGTTCAACGCCTCGACGTTTACCGCCCGCGTGATCGCCGGCACCGGCTCCGACATTCACTCCTGCATCACCGGTGCGATTGGCGCGCTGCGCGGGCCCAAGCACGGCGGTGCCAATGAAGTCGCGCTGGAGATCCAGCAGCGATATGGGTCACCCGACGAGGCGGAGCGGGACATTCGCGCCCGCCTGGAAAAGAAAGAGGTGGTCATCGGCTTCGGTCACCCGGTCTACACCGTCAGCGATCCGCGCAACGCCATCATCAAGAAGGTCGCGCTCGAACTGGCCGAATCGACCGGCGACTTCGCGATGTACCGCGTCGCTGAGCGGCTGGAAGCGGTGATGTGGGAAGCCAAGCGCATGTTCCCTAACCTCGACTGGTTCAGCGCCGTCTCCTACCATCTGATGGGGGTTCCGACGGCGATGTTCACCCCGCTGTTTGTCCTGGCTCGTACTTCCGGATGGAGCGCTCATATCCTCGAGCAGCGGGCCGATGGCAAGATCATTCGCCCTGCTGCCAATTACACCGGGCCTGAAGATCTTGCGTTTGTTCCCCTGGCCGAAAGAGCCTGATCCGGAATGTCCCTGCACACAAGTACTGAACGCCCTCGCTATGACCAGGTCCTGATCGATATTGCCGATTACGTCTACAGTTACACCATCTCAAGCGAACTGGCATACTCGACCGCGCGCAACTGCCTGATCGACACCCTCGGCTGCGGCCTGGAGGCGCTCGAGTATCCTGCCTGCACCAAACTGCTCGGCCCGATCGTCCCGGGAACCATCGTGCCCCATGGCGCAAAAGTACCGGGCACGGTTTTTCAGCTTGATCCGGTTCAGGCCGCCTTCAACATCGGCGCCATGATTCGCTGGCTCGATTTCAACGACACCTGGCTGGCCGCCGAGTGGGGCCACCCTTCTGACAATCTGGGCGGCATCCTCGCCGTCGCCGATTGGCTCTCCCGCACTGCCGTTGCCGGTGGCCAGCCGCCTCTGACTATGCGCGCGGTGCTGACAGCGATGATTAAGGCGCACGAGATCCAGGGCTGCCTGGCGCTTGAGAACTCCTTCAACAAGGTTGGCCTCGATCACGTGGTCCTGGTCAAGGTAGCCTCGACCGCGGTGGTGGCACAAATGCTCGGGCTTACCCACGGCCAGATCCTTGATGCGCTGTCGCTGGCATGGGTAGACGGGCAGAGCCTGCGGACCTATCGTCACGCGCCCAACACCGGTTCGCGTAAAAGCTGGGCCGCCGGCGACGCTACCAGCCGCGCGGTTCGCCTCGCCCTTATGGTCCGGGCCGGGGAGATGGGTTATCCCTCTGTGCTCACCGCCAAGGTTTGGGGATTTTACGATGTGCTCTTTCGCGGGCGGCCTTTCAGCTTCCAGCGTCCTTACAGCTCCTACGTCATGGAAAATGTTCTCTTCAAGATCAGTTACCCGGCCGAGTTCCACGCGCAGACCGCCGTAGAGGCCGCCACGGCGTTGCGCGCACGGTTGCTCGCGGCCGGCAAGTCTGCGGAGGATATCCGCTCCATTGAACTTCGTACGCACGAAGCTTGTCTACGGATCATCGATAAGAAGGGACCGCTCAACAATCCTGCCGACCGCGACCACTGCGTGCAGTACATGGTTGCCGTCCCCCTCATCTTTGGCCATCTGACCGCCTCTGACTACGAGGATGCCTTTGCCGCAGATCCGCGCATCGATCGACTGCGAGAGAAGATAGGCTGCAGGGAAGAGCCCGCCTTCACTGCCGACTACCATGACCCGGAGAAGCGCTCCATTGCCAATTCGCTCACTCTTTCTTTAAGCGACGGCAGCACGCTCACGGAGACGGTCGAGTACCCGCTGGGCCACCGCCGCCGCAGAAACGAGGGTATTCCGCTGCTCGAAGCAAAATTCCGCATTAACCTGGCGCGTCGATTTGCGCCGCAACAGCAGCAAGCCATACTGGGGGTCTCGCTCAACCAGCAGATACTCGAACGCATGCCGGTGCACGAGTATGTGGATCTGTACGTATTATAGGAAAACATGCCGATGCCACTTAGCCGAAGAGCCTTTGTTTCGGGAATGCTGGCCACTCCACTCGCCGCCGCTTATTCATCTTTTGCCTCGACCCTGGCGCCGATGAAGATCACACGCATCGAGACGGTCTATTGGAAGTCGCCCCAGGATGCCGCGTTTTGGCCCAACTGGACCTGGCTGAAGATCGATACCGACGCGGGCATTTCCGGTATTGGAGAAACCTATCCGCGAAACCCGGTGGAGGCAGCGATGGTGCACAACGTGGCGCCATCGTTGATTGGCCGCGATCCGAGAGATATTGAACGCATCTGGGCCGACCTTTACCGGACATTCGATTTTCAAATTGCCGGGGGCACGGAGATGCGAGTGTTGAGCGCACTCGATCTCGCCTTATGGGACCTGCTGGGAAAATCGCTGGACGCGCCGGTCTACCGGTTGATCGGAGGCAAGGCGAATCCTCAGGTTCGCTTGTACAACACCTGCTTTGACTACAAGTACGATTTCAACCGCGAGCCGGAAAAAATCATGCGCGAGCTGATCGACACGCGAGGCATCAAAGCCATTAAGATATGGCCCTTCGATGGCGCCGCTTTGCGCAACAAAAACCAGTACATCACCTGGCACGATATCGACGAAGCGCTGGTCCCGGTAAAGAAACTTCGCGATGGCTTTGGCGATGAGATTGAGATAGCCATTGAGTTTCACGCCCAGTGGAATCTGACTTCCGCCATCCGCATTGCCCATGCTCTCGAGTCTTATAAGCCGATGTGGCTGGAAGATATGCTGATGCCCGGCAACTTCGACCAATATCACCAGCTTGCCATCGCAACGTCTTTGCCGCTCACGGTCGGCGAACGTATGGCGGGCAAGATGCAGTTCGAGCGGCTATTGGAGTCACGGACGCCCAAGTTTGTGATGTTCGACGTGACCTGGTGCGGCGGCCTGACGGAAGCGCGCAAGATCGCCGCACTTGCCGATGCCCAGGAGCTACCGATTGCGCCTCACACTGCAGGCGGTCCGCTCTTGTTCTATGCGTCCACGCATCTCACGACAGCCTCACCCAACGTATGGATCCAGGAAAGCTGCCAGAGGTTTTATGAACGCGACTGGCCGCTGATGCTGGAGAATCCCATCGCTCCCAAAGACGGCTTCATTCAGGTTCCGGAGGAGAGCGGCTTCGGTATGCGCATCAAACCCGAAGCCTGGAATCATCCCGCATCGATCCACGCCGTCACAGACCACGCTTTGAAACTCTGAATACGAGAAAGAAACCGCAGATCCCTCCACCACGCTGCGGGATCTGCGGTTTCTTCCCCGCGGATCACACGCGGAACCTCGTCGTAGTCCGGTCCGGCGATGGCATTGCGGCCTCGCAACAATCCACGTGAGCTTCAATTCGCTCTGTGCATCTCCTTCTAAGGTAAAGTAGCGAGCATGGGCCGAGCTGTCGCTGCGCTACTCATCTTTACCCTCACCAGCGCTCTGGCGGCGCAGCAGGCCAGCTCCGTGCCGTCCGGCTTCACCGCTCAGAGTGCGCCGGGCGAAGCCAGCCTGGAGCAGCGCTTCAAGTCATTACCCGATCCCCAGCGCATGCGCGCCAACATGGAGCGGCTCAGCGCGCGCCCCCATCATGTGGGTTCGCCGTATGACAAAGAGAATGCCGAGTGGATCCTGGCGCAATATAAGCAGTGGGGATGGGATGCCCACATCGAAGAATTTCAGGTGCTCTTTCCCACGCCGAAACTGCGCTTGCTGGAGATGATTGCGCCCGCGAAATTCACCGCCAAACTCGAGGAGCCGGCGGTAGCCGTCGATCCCACCTCAAACCAAAAGGACGAGCAGCTGCCCACGTACAACGCCTACTCGCCCGACGGGGACGTGACCGCACTGCTGGTCTATGTGAACTATGGTCTGGTTGCGGATTACGAGGAGCTTGCCCGCCACGGCGTCTCTGTCAAAGGAGCCATTGTCATTGCCCGCTATGGAGAATCCTGGCGAGGAATAAAGCCTAAGCTTGCTGCGGAGCACGGTGCCATTGGGTGCATCATTTACTCCGACCCTGCCGATGACGGCTACAGTCTGCAAGTCCCATTTCCCAAAGGGCCGATGCGTCCGCCCGAGGGAGCACAGCGGGGCAGTGTTCTCGACGCTCCGCTCTATCCTGGCGACCCGCTCACTCCGGGCGTAGGGGCGACCAAAGAGGCTAAGCGGCTCAAGCTCGAGGATGCCCAGTCGATTGCCAGGGTCCCGGTTCTTCCTATCTCTTACGCCGACGCGCAGCCGCTGCTTGCTGCCCTGGAAGGTCCGGTCGTGCCCGCGAACTGGCGAGGAGCGCTACCCATCACTTATCGGATGGGTCCGGGGCCGGCTAGGGTCCATTTGAAGCTTGCTTTCAACTGGGACCTCAAACCTGTCTACGACGTGATCGCTACCATGCGCGGCTCGGTGGAGCCCGACCTCTGGGTGCTCCGCGGTAACCACCACGATGCGTGGGTCAACGGAGCCGGCGATCCGGTTTCTGGCCAGGTGGTTCTACTGGAGGAGGCGCGAGCTTTGGGTGAACTGGCAAACCAGGGATGGAAACCGAAACGCACGGTTATCTACGCCTCCTGGGATGGCGAGGAGCCCATGCTGCTCGGTTCGACCGAGTGGGTGGAACAGCACGCAGACGAGCTGCGGCAGCATGCCGCCGTTTATATCAACAGTGATGCCAATGAGCGCGGCTATCTCGACGTGGAGGGGTCGCATTCACTGCAATCGTTTATGAATGGCGTCGCCAAAGATGTTGAAGACCCTGAATCCAAAGTCTCGGTCTTCAAACGTCAGCAAGCTTACCGGCTGCTGCATGGAACACCCAGGCAGCAAGCGGAAGCACGGAGCGGCGACAGCCTGAGCATCGGTGCCCTCGGTTCCGGTTCAGACTTCAGCCCCTTTATTGATCATGTAGGCGTTGCGACGATCAACCTGGGATTCCAAGGAGAAGACCCGTCCGGCAACTATCACTCGATCTACGACGACTTCTACTGGTATTCGCATTTCTCCGACTACGATTTCGTCTACGGCCGCGCGCTAGCGCAGGCTGCGGGCTTAGCCGTCCTGCGCATGGCGGACGCCGATCTCATGCCTTATGAGTTTGAGGGCCTCTCTCATACGGTGGCGCAATACATCGAGGAGGTGAAAGCGCTCCTCGAGAGCCGCCGCAAAGAAGCTGAAGATATAAAGAAAAATTTGAGTGAGGGTGTATATGAGGCGGTGAATGATCCGCGAAACCCCACGGTCGCCCCGCCGGCCAAAGAGATTCCTCCGTACCTGAACTTCGCGCCGCTCGACAATGCCGCCGCCGCTTTGGACCTGGCGGCTGCGCAGTACAACAAGGCCCTCGCCAGCACGCAGGCCAAGGCCCTGTCGCCCGATCGCCTGGAGACAATCAATCAACAGCTTGCCTTGGCGGAGAGAAAGCTGACCAACGGACAAGGGTTGCCGCGACGGCCCTGGATGCAGCACTTGCTCTACGCTCCGGGTTGGTATACCGGCTACAGCGTCAAGACCATGCCCGGGGTAAGAGAAGCAATTGAAGAAGGCCGCTACGCGGAAGCAGAAGAGCAGGTGGCGCTGGTTGCTAAAGCGCTACAGGACGAGGCTGCGTGGATCGAGCAAATATCCGAAGAGCTTGGCAACTAATAGTTTTTCCCAAAACCTGTCTCTGCAACGAACCATGGGTGCCCCATATCTCGCTCGTTTTTCGCGAGATATGGGAGTCCGCCGCACTAAATGTGCAAGCTTTCGGCACCCAGTGGACAACTAAGGTTAAGAGTCGTGGTATCCCACATCTCGCGAAAAACGAGCGAGATATGGGGCACCCATAGTTCGTTGCAGATGGAGATCTTCCGACCCCTCTCTTCCCGGCCAGTACGCGAATGTACTGCGGCTCCGGGTTGCGCGAATTCAGATCAGCTGTTGGTCGCGCATGGCTGCTCTGACAGCGGTCAAGTCCTTGCGCATGGCTTCGATCAATTGCTGCTTGGGAATACGGAGTTTCGTGGTGCCGTCCTCCGCACCGCCCAGCCCGGGATACTCAAAGTGAAGTTGCACCGGGCCGGAGAAGCCGTTAGCCTTCACAATGGCAAAGAATCCTGTGAAATTAACCATGCCCTGCCCGATGGGACACCAGTGCGGAACCCATGCATTCTCGACACCGAGCGATTTATCGAAAGGATCGCGGTGGGTGTTGCCTGATTTGTTCTGCTGCCAGGTAAAGTCTTTCAGTGCGATCCCTCTCATCT
Source organism: uncultured Acidobacteriaceae bacterium (assembly GCA_963814015.1). Lineage (GTDB taxonomy): Bacteria > Acidobacteriota > Terriglobia > Terriglobales > Acidobacteriaceae > PALSA-350. The sequence goes on along the minus strand of CAWFBI010000006.1, from coordinate 297,169 downwards.
GAGACTTCACCAGACGAGAGCTGTCGATCCAGCCACCGTAGCCGCCTTCGACCGTCGCATGGCCGATGTCGTAGTTGATGCCGATCCAGCGGGGATCGAGATTCTGAAACATGATCCACAGATCCCAGATGGGCGCCCCAACAAGGCCAGGCCCGGAATGGGTGTGAAACATCCCGCAGATCCGATATTCCTGGTTTAGATCAGCCAGCGCTTTCACCTGCGGCTTCAATTCATTGAGCCTTTGCTCAATGCCCTGGTCCGCCGGATAGGTGATTCCCCCCCATCGATAGTGACCGATCCCCAGCTGGCTGGCGGTTTTCAGAATGGCTTCGACATGGGGACTCTTGACTCCGGTAATCTCGGTCGAGATCATGGGGACAACCAGGCCGGCACGGCGCACAGCCTCCACCGCCGCAGGAAGATCGGCCTCCGCTCGCTCGGGCAAAACATGACCCTGGGGACGAACAGTAAGGTCAATCCCGTCGAACCCGATATCCCTGGCGATGGCGGCCGCTTCATGAACATCGGTCCACTGAAAGTGCTTGGAGAAAACGCAAATTTGCAGCTCTTGAGGAGCAGTTGTATCTTTGGCCAGTGCATGGAGGGCGCCAGACATCGCTGCACCCACCAGCAGCGTGCGGCGGGACATCGTACTGTGATCAGTTCGCACCATTTCAGACTTTAGGTAGAGTAGTATCACTATCCAAATAAAATCGTAAAGGTGTGGGGTAAATAATGCCTGTATCGATAAGCGGCCAGGTGGTCGTGATTGTTGGCGCTTCCAGCGGCATCGGCCGTGCGGCAGCAGTGCTCTTTGTGCGCGAGGGATCCAGGGTAGTCGCAGCTGCGCGCCGCCAGGATCGATTGCAAGCACTTAAAGAGGAACTGGCGAAAGAACAACGCGAGATCACGGTTCGACGTGCCGACGCCTCGATCGTCGAAGATATGCAGCAGCTTGCACAGGAGACGCTCAAACAATTTGGCAGGATCGACATTCTGGTGGTTGCCAGCGGAATCAATACCCCTGATCGGTCAATGAAGCGCCTGACTCCCCAAATATGGAACTCGCTGGTGGATGTCAATCTCAACGGAGCCTTCTATGCTACGTGCGCAGTTCTGCCCTCCATGCGCAACGCTGCCTCAGGTCATCTGATCTATATTTCGTCGATCAGCGGGGTGGTGCCTGATATATCCGGTGCGGCGTATCAAGCGTCCAAGCGCGGCGTGGTCGGCCTGGCCCATGCGGTACGCATGGAGGAGAAACAAAACGGCATCCGCACGTGTGTGATCTGCCCGGGTCTCGTAGATACGGAGTTGCTGGAAAAAAGGCCGGTGAAGCCGTCACCCGAGGATTTGGCAAAGGCTTTGCAGCCCGAAGATGTTGCGGAAACAATTTTGCATATCGCGAAATTACCCCTTCGAGCTTCTATACCGGAGCTGCTCTTGCTCCCTGCGACCCAGTAACTGGAATCAAGGGAACAGAGCCAGATAGGCATAAACAGTGGGTACCGATATCTCCCAACGCTTTTGTTGGGAGATATCGGATCAGCCGTGAGTTGCGTAACCCATGCCCGCCAGAACGCCTCGCATGTAGGCGAAGCTGCTTATGACGCCGGGCATCGGATCGTCGCCGTGAACCTCGTATTCCAAATCGACAAATCCGCCGTATTTCATCGCAATCAGGGTTTCAAAAATGCGACGCATAGGCATTGATCCGTCGCCGACAGCAACCTGGCTTTCCTTGGACTGGAAGTCCGTCAGATCTTTGACGTGCATGTTGAACAGCCGGGGACCCACTTGCTGAATTGCCTGAACTACGTCGGTGCCGGCCCGCACGGTGTGGCCCACATCGATGCAGCATCCCATGCGCGGGTCCATATTACCGACGGCCTTCAAAACATCGAGCGGCGAATGCCATAACTTATCCTCTGGTCCGTGATTGTGGATCGCGATGCGCATGTCGTATTCCTTGACAAACTTTTCGATGCGGGGAAGAGTGCCCGGCGCCGGGTCTCCAGCGACTATGACCTTGATACCCGCGCGCTTGCAGTATTCGAACTTACTGCGGATGTCGTCGTCCTCATCCTTAGGGAAGTAGATCGTCCCGGCTGCGTGGAGTTGAATGCCGGCTGCATGATAATCCTCGAGCGCCTTCGCCTCCTCCGCTGGATCCATGGGGAGATGATCTTTGACATCCTTGGCATTTAACGCCAGCACGTTGAGCTGCTTCATGAAGCCAATCAGCTGCGCGCGATTGAAATTGCGGAAGGTGTAGCTGGCCAAACCCAGACGCACTGGAGATGCTGCTTCACCGTCCGCCGCTGCCCGCACCGTGCTCGAGGTCGCCAGGGTGGCCGCGGCAAGGGCGCCGGAACGAACGAAATTGCGACGGGATAGGATCGTTTTCATAAGTGGTTACCTAGATGTGCGGCGCCCAACCCTTCTCATATTCACGCCCCCACATCTTCATAGCCTGGGGATCGCCCTGGACCTTTCCATCCTTGGTGTCGAGCAACAACTCGCGGTTTACTTCCCAGGCGATGTTGGAAAGTTGCAGTATGGTCACAGACACGTTGCCGACGGAAATAGGAGCATTCAGTTTTTCTCCCTTGCAGATGGCCGCGATGAAGTTTGCGAAATGGGCATCGGTCATTGAATCCGCGCCGCGGAGATCAGAAGACGAGGTCATCTTTCCCGTCTTGAATTCACTCGTTTTCTTTCCCTTGAGATCATAGATTTCGTAGCCATCGCGATCGACAACCACAGTGCCTGTGGTGCCCATGATCGCCGCGCCGCGGTCGCGATTGTAAAACTTCATTCCCTGGCAACTCTTACCCTCCCACGAGATCATCTTGTCCTGGTAGTCGAAGCTGGTCACCAGGGTGTCGTAGAACTGCCAATCATCCTTGAACTGGTATCTTCCCCCGGTTGAAGTAATGCGCTGAGGGTAGTCGACGTCGAGCGCCCAGCGGCAGACATCGACTTCGTGGGTTCCATTGTTGAGCGCTTCCCCGGTGCCGTAGGTTCTGAACCAGTGCCAGTTATACGGCTGCACGTTGTCGGTATAGGGCCTGCGCGGGGCCGGACCCTGCCACAATTCCCAATCAAGCTGGGCCGGTACGGGCGCCGGCTTGCCGAATCCGATCGACTTTCTGGTGTTGGAGTACCAGGCTTTGGCATAGTAAGCTCGGCCAATCTCGCCGCCGTGAATCTTGCCCACGATCTCGATGGTGTGCGGCGACGAGCGCTGTTGGGTGCCCATTTGCACCACCTTGCCGTATTTCTTTTGCGCTTCGACCAGCAACGCCCCTTCGGCGGGGTTGTGACTGCACGGCTTCTCTACATAAACATGCTTGCCCGCCTGCAATCCGGCGATGGCCATCGGAGTATGCCAGTGGTCCGGACTGGCGATGCTGATGGCGTCCACATTCTTCTGCTCCAGGATCTTGCGAAAATCCTTCTCCTTCGCGGGAGCAGATCCCATCGCCTGGGTGGTTTCGGCAGCGAACTTGTCCATAAAATTGCTGTCTACATCGCACACGTGAGAGATGCAGGCGCTCGCCTTGTTGGCCTGGAGCGCGGATAAGTGCGCGTACCCGCGGCTGTTGAGGCCGATCACGGCAAAGTTGAGGCGATTGTTGGAGCCCAGAATTTGGCCGTAGCTCTTGGCGTTGGCCCGGACAGCCAGCCCGGCTGCTCCCACTGCAAGTGCATCGAGAAACTCACGACGATTGACCATAGTTCACCCTTATTATTCGATTCCCCAACAATATACCCGCGTTTGCATGCTATGCGCCCATCCTTTGACAAAGATGCAGTTTCGATCGCCTGCGCCGCATGGCAAAAAGCATCTTAGTTTCAATGAGTTACCAGAGTCTTTGGAGGCGGACAGTCGTTCCCCAAAGAGGGACGAGATGCTAGCGTTGACAGCTGTTAGGAGCCGAGACTAGCGTTAAAGGTCCGACCTCTTTCGGTCGCCGATTGTGCGGAGACCTGCTCCTTGTCCCTGAAGATCTTGCCATCTGCGGTGATAGCGGTGGCCCTGTTGGCGACAACCGTGGGCTGCAACGGCAAGCATTCCCGCTCCACACAAGCCCGGGAACATCTGGACTTCAACCAGGATGTGCAGCCGATTCTGGCCGGCAACTGCTTCAGTTGTCATGGTCCCGACCCGGAAATGCGGAAGGCCAACCTGCGGCTCGACCTGGAAGAGGCGGCTTTCAAGAAGCGTCCGGGCAAGCCGGATGCCATCGTGCCCGGGCATCCGGAATCGAGCGAATTGATCCGGCGGATTGAATCAAAGGATCCCCACTATCTGATGCCGCAGTCTTCGCTGGGCGAAGCCAAGCCGATGAAGGCCGAGGACATCGCGGTTCTCAAGCAGTGGGTAGCAGAGGGAGCGCACTATAGACCCCATTGGGCGTTTGAAAAACCTGCACGGCCTCCAGTTCCTCAAGCGCAGGCACAAGTCTGGGCAAAAACGCCCATCGATTTTTTTATTTTGTCGCGGCTCGAGAAGGAAGGTCTCCATCCTTCTCCCGAGGCTGATAAGCATACCCTTATCCGCCGGGTAACTCTTGATCTAACTGGTTTGCTGCCGACACCCGAAGAAGTAAATGCTTTCGTTCAGGACTCTTCGCCTCAGGCTTACGAGCATCTTGTCGATCGGCTTCTCGCCAGTCCGAGGTTTGGCGAACAGAGGGCGCGTTTCTGGCTCGATTACGCGCGCTATGCCGATACCTATGGGTTGCACATTGACAACAACCGTTACGGCTGGGGGTATCGCGACTATCTGATAAAAGCATTCAATTCCAATAAGCCATTTGATCAGTTTGCCAAGGAGCAGATAGCAGGCGATCTATTACCTGCGAGCAGCCTCGATCAGATCATTGCCACTGGTTACGTCCGCTCCGGGGTGAGCAGCAATGAAGGTGGAACCATTCCCGAGGAGCTGCGAGTCAACATCGCACGGGAGAGAACGGAGGCCTATGGGGCCGCGTTCCTGGGCCTAACGGTGGGCTGTGCAGTCTGCCATGATCACAAATATGATCCAACGACGCAGAAAGACTTTTATCAACTAAGCGCGTTCTTCAACAACGTCAATGAAAAGCCGTTCAACGGCGATAAGCCGGATTGGGCGCCCGTGGTGCGGATTCCCAAGCCGCAGAACCTGGAAGCGTACAACCGGATATTGGCGAAACGAGCCGAACTCCTCCGGCAGCTGTATGCCTCGCGTTTGCAGGAGCGGGCGCTCATACAGCGTTGGCTGGAATCCAAGCAGAATCCTGCGCAGCCAGTCTCGACCGATAAGCTGCAGCTTCGTTTGCGGCTGGATGAAGGCGGCGGCGAGGAGCTGAAGAACAGCGCACCGGATGGCAACCCGAAGAGCTTTCCCATTGGAAAGTACAAGCCGCAATGGGGCGAAACCACCTGGCTCTGGCCGGATTTCCGCATGGACACCAGCACCCGGGTGGTGCTGGGACAGCTCGGCGACTTTGAATGGAACCAGCCTTTTTCCAGCGGCGGTTGGTTTATGTTGCGCTCGGCGCCGAATTTTACTTCATCAAGTGTGGCGGGGGCGCTGATCTCGAAGATGGATTCAACCCAGCATGATCGAGGTTGGGACCTGGCCGCGGAGAACGGCATGATTCGCGTCGAACTGGTCGACCAGTCGCCGAAGGAACAACCGGCTCCGGAAAAACCCAAAAAGGGCGCACCCAAGGTCAAGAAACCGCAGGTTGAGAAGCCGAAGGTAGTGATGCCTAAAGACCTGACGCCGATGCGGGCTATCAAGGTCGCGACGGTCACGCCTCTGCCCACGAATGGTCAGTGGGACCATCTCTTCTTTACCTACGACGGGTCGGGCAAGGCAGCGGGCGTCAAGATCTATGTGAACGGAGCGCCGGTCGCGACGAAAGTCATTTCTGACACGCTGGCCCGCAATACCATGCGCACTTCAGCTCCTCTGCAACTGGGGCGAAGAGCTCCTGATGAGCAACCGGCCCGCGATACGCGCTACCAGGATCTCCGCCTCTACGCGCGGCCATTGACCGCAGAGGAAGCGAAGAGACTCCCCTTTGAAGACTACGTGTCTGAAATTACCAGCAAGCCTCAAAGCCAGTGGGACCGCGATCAATGGCATGCCGTGACCGAGTTTTATTTCGCCGATGTGGATGAGTCAGCGAAGGCCATACAAAGCCAGATTCAACAGATGGATGCCGAACTCGACAAGCTTTCCCAGGGCGGCGACATTTCGCTGGTTGCGGAAGAAAGGCCGTCTGTGGCCTACGCGGATGTTCTTACCCGCGGGATTTACACCGCGCGCAAGGAAAGGGTGGAGGCCAACACGCCGCATTTCCTTCCCCCCTTGCCCGCGGGTGTGCCACACAACCGCCGGGCGATCGCGGAATGGACCGTGAGTCCGGAAAATCCTTTGACCGCGCGGGTCACGGTCAATCGCATGTGGAACGAGCTCTTCGGCGCCGGCCTGGTTGAGACTACTGAAGATTTCGGGATCATGGGTCAACGCCCCTCTCACCCCCAACTGCTCGACTGGCTGGCGGTGGAATTCCGCGAGAGCGGCTGGGACATGAAGCATATGTACAAGCTCATGGTGATGTCCGCCGCTTATCGCCAGAGCGCGAAATCAACCCCCGAGCAGTTGGCTCGTGATCCGAAGAACCTTCTGCTGGCTCATGGCCCGCGGTTCCGGATGGATGCGGAGATGCTGCGTGATATCGCTCTCCAGTCCAGCGGATTGCTGGTCAACAAGATCGGCGGGCCCAGCGTAAAGCCGTATCAACCCCCTAATGTGTGGGAGTCGGTCGGTTACCCCACCAGCGATACGACGAAGTACAAGCAGGACCATGGGGACGCGCTTTACCGGCGCAGTCTCTACACTTATTGGAAACGCATGGCGATGCCACCGGATATGGATGCCTTCGATGCCCCGACGCGCGACACAGCCTGTACCCGGCGCCAACGAACCGACACACCGCTGCAGGCATTGGTAACCATGAATGATCCTCAATGGGTGGAGGCGTCACGCGCGCTTGCCGAACGCCTGATCAAGCAAGGTGGAAAGCAGCCGGCGCAACGAATCCAGTATCTCAGCGAACTGGTGCTTTCCCGTGACGCATCCCCGCAAATGGCATCTGTGTTGCAGCGATCGCTAAGCCAGATGCAGGAACACTACGCGGCTGATCCCGCTGCAGCTCACGACCTGATTGCGGTCGGCGAAAAGCCTCGCGATCCTGCAATTCCACCGCCTGAACTCGCCGCGTGGACCATGGTGGTGAGCGAAGTGCTGAACCTTGATGAGACGTTGAACAAGTAACTTGTCTTAAGGAGAAATGCCGTGAAGCAACATCCGCTGTGCACCGATCCTGATAATGGTCCGACAGTTATGGACCTTCCCATCGCGGGGGGCATGAAGGCGGAATGGGCCGAGCTTGAGACCCGCCGGCACTTCCTGGGGAAAGCTGGGAAGGTGTTGGGCTGGGCTGCGCTGGCCAGCCTGGGCGGCGACCGGATGCTTAGCGGTCATGCGCAAGCCGAAAATTACGTGCTCTCCGCAGAGAGCTTGAGACTTCCTCACTTTGCTCCCAAGGCAAAACGGGCGATCTATTTGTTTATGTCGGGTGGCCCACCGCAGATGGACCTGCTGGATTACAAACCGAACCTTGCCCAGCTGTACGATAAAGACATTCCCGACTCGGTCCGTGGGGCACAGCAGCTCACCGGCATGACCGCGGGCCAGGCGCGCTTTCCGATTGCGCCCTCCCATTGGGCGTTCAAGCAGTATGGCCAATCCGGCACCTGGGTGAGTGACCTGCTGCCCAACACGGCCCGCATGGTCGATGACCTTACCATCATCAAGTCCACCAACACCGAGGCCATCAATCATGAGCCGGCAATCATGCTCCTGAATACGGGAAACATGAACGCGGGAAAGCCATGCCTCGGTGCTTGGCTTTCTTACGGCCTGGGCAGCATGAACGATAATCTGCCGACCTTCATGGTGCTGTTGAGCAAGTTGAATACGAAGGAAAATAATCAGCCCGTTTCCTCACGGCTTTGGAGCAGCGGTTTTCTCTCGTCTGAGTACGCAGGAGTCGGGCTGCGTTCCGCGGGCGATCCTGTCCTCTACCTGAGCGACCCGAAGGGGGTCAATCGCGATGTCCGGCGCAAGATGCTCGACGCAGTGAATGAGATCAATCGCCAGACCTATCAGGAGCTGGGCGATCCTGAGACCAATTCGCGCATTTCCCAATACGAAATGGCGTATAGGATGCAGGCCTCCGTGCCTGAGCTGACTGATATGAGCCGCGAGCCTCAGTCCACGTGGGCCCTCTACGGCCCGGACGCCAGAGAGCCGGGAACGTATGCCTACAATTGCCTCATGGCGCGCCGCATGGCGGAGCGGGGGGTGCGCTTTATCCAGGTCTATAAGCGGGGGTGGGATGTCCATGCCGATGTCACCGGCTTATTGCCCATCCTGTGCCAGGAAACCGACCGCGCAACCTACGCGCTGATCACGGATCTGAAGCAGCGAGGTCTGCTGGACGATACGCTGGTTATCTGGGGAGGTGAGTTCGGACGCACCGTCTACAGTCAAGGCGGGCTGACTCGGGATAATTATGGCCGTGACCACCATCCTCGCTGCTTCACCACCTGGATGGCAGGCGGCGGCCTAAGGCCGGGAATCACCTTTGGTGAAACCGACGATTATAGCTACAACGTGGTGAAAGACCCGGTGCCGGTTCGCAACTTCAACGCAACCATCTTGCATTGCCTGGGAATCGATCACAACAAGCTTACTTACAAATTTCAGGGATTGGATCAGAAGTTGACTGGTACCACACCTGCCAATGTGGTCACCAATCTGCTCGCATAATGATCAAAGGCCGGGCATTGGGAGTGAGTAAAGTTCTCTGGGCTGCATCTTTGCTGGTGAGTGTCACCCTGTTGCTTTTGCCTTTCTTCTTAAGGCTGGACGGGAAGACGCATGCCGACTGGCTGCAGTTCCTGGGACGGTTTCATCCCCTGGTGGTGCATCTTCCCATCGGTTTGATTCTGCTTGTGCCCCTGCTGGAACTTGCGGGCCGTGTTCGCCCTGCCTTGCTTGAGGCGGCGATGTTTGTTCTGTCGTTGAGCGTATTCAGTTGCCTGCTGGCATTGACCCTGGGGTATTTGCTGGCATACGGGAGCGGAGAAGAGGGGGGCGGCGTTTCGCGCCACATGTGGGGAGGCATCGCTCTCACCATCGGTGTTCTGGCGTGCGCTTTGGCCCGTGGGGCATCCGGCGGGTTGCGTGGGTCTTATCCGTACCTGCTCGCTTGCGTGCTGCTTCTGCTGGCATGGACAGCTCACCAGGGCGGTTCGCTCACCCACGGTGATAAGTATCTGACGGAGTATCTTCCTGGGCCACTGAAGCGTTTGGGTGGCTTGGGAACGGTGCAGGCGAAAGCCTTCGATTTTCCCGATTCGTTTTATGCGCGGCACCTCTATCCAATTCTCGATGCTAACTGCGTTGTCTGCCACGGAGGGCAAAAGGTCAAGGGCCACCTTCGACTCGACACCTACGACCACTTGATGAGGGGCGGGACGGATGGGGCTGTCATCATTCCTGGGAAGCCCGAGAGGAGCATCTTGCTGCAGCGCATCACGCTCCCGCCAGACGACAAGAAATTCATGCCGTCAGAAGGCAGGCCTGCTTTGAAGCCGGAGGAAATCGCCTGGCTCAGGGCCTGGATCCTGCAGGGAGCGTCCCAGGAGGTAAAGTCCGTCGCCGGCATCAATCTCCCCGACGAGGAACCTCTGCCGCAGGTGGGGGACTACAGCAAGATGATGGGAGAGATCACGCAAACGGCAAAGTCCGCAGGGGTTACACTTGTGCCGGTATCAAGAAACCTAGGCGACGGTCTCATATTGAATACCGTGGATGCCGGGGCGAAATTTGGCGATGCCCAGCTCGCAGGCCTGGTGCGCTTTGCGCCGTTTATCGTAGAGGCGGAACTGGGACGGACCTCAGTCACCGATGGTTGCTTTGCTACGCTGGGGAAGTTCAATCATCTGCGAGCTCTGCATTTGGAAGGAACGGCCGTTACAGGAACGGGTTTGACTATGCTGACTCAGCTACCGCAGTTGACTTACCTCAACCTGAGTGGAACGCGGGTAACGCAGGCCGCGATTGCACCACTCACCGCGATGAAGAACCTGCGTCATCTTTATCTCTACGACACGCCGGCTCAGCCCGCATCGACTGCGAGGCAAGAACCATGAACCGTCGTGAATTTTGTGCCATAACCGGAGTCGCAGCGTTGGGTACCTTCCTGGGCCCCAAAGCACACGCGGATACACGATCGGAGGAGCGTCCCTTGGACTCATCACAGCTTCAGACTGGCAATGGCGAATGGACCTATCATGTGGTTTCGAATTGGGGGCAGCTACCCCAAGGAAAAGCGTTCGGCGGGACTCACGGCGGCATTGCCACCGACAAAGCCGGACTTCTCTACGTCAGCACACAGAGCGCAACCGGGGTGCTGGTTTATGACCGGGACGGAAAGCTGCTCAAAACCATTGCCAACGACTATCCAGAAATCCATTCCCTGACTTACGCGAACGAAGGCAATGAAGAGTATTTTTACGTGACGGTGCAGAAGGGAACTCCCAAAGAGAACTGGCTTTTTCTCAAGATGAAAACGGATGGAACCGTAGTGCAGAAGATTACTGCTCCAGGCGAAGCAGGCTTTCATGCACCGAACGAATGGCGGCTGACTGCAGCTGTGCCGGGTGCGGACGGATCCATCTATATTGCCAACGGATACGGTGACTCACGCATCTTCAAGTTCGATAAGGGCGGCAATTACCAGGCGGCTTATTCAGGTAAGGGTAAGGCGGATGGGATGTGTGACTGCAGCCATGGGCTGGCTGTAGACACGCGCTACGATCAACCGCTCCTGCTGGTGTGCGATCGCGAAAACCGCCGTCTCAGTCATTACGATTTTGATGGTAAGTTTGTGGCCAACGTGACGTTCCACCTGCGGCGCCCTTGCCAGGTGAGTTTTTGGGGTGACTACGCCGTGGTTTCTGAGTTGGAAGGGCGGGTCACTATTCTTGACAAAGACAATGTGCCGGTGGCCTTTCTGGGTGACAATCCGCACCGGGACCAGTGGGCAAATTACAAATTACTTCCCGGCGACATCGCTCCCACAAACTTTAGTGCCGCCCATGGTTGCCACATCGATCAGGACGCCAACATCTACGTGTCGGATTGGAACCAATCAGGACGTGTGACCAAGCTGGTGCGGGTCAAAACCTAGTGGGCTCCGCCTTCAGTGTGTGGGACAGAAGCTTTCCAGTTCTCCAGACACTTTACTTAGCGTATTCGTTACGGACGACGGCGCCGCCTTTCATCACGAATCGTACGTGCTCCAGTTGCTTGATATCTGCGAGCGGGTTTTCGTCTACGGCGATCAGGTCCGCAAATTTTCCTGGCTCGACCGCGCCGATTTGATCTGCCCAACCCATCAAGTCCGCAGCGCTGATGGTCGCGGCTTGAATCGCTTGCAGAGGTGACATGCCGTAACGCGTCATCCACTCGAACTCGATCGCCTGGGTGCCGTGCGGAAAAGGACCAGCGTCGGTGCCAAATGCAATTTTTACCCCCGCAGCAAGAGCTTTCTTGAAACTGACCTCGTGGATAGCGAGGCGGCTGGTCTTTCCGCCAGACATAGCGAGATCCCCCTTCTCCAGAGCACAACAGTAAACGTAGAGCGTGGGGACAAGATAGATTCCTTTGGCCACCATCTTTCGAATCGCATCATCGTCGAGTTGAATGCCATGCTCGATTGAGGCCACACCTGCGTCAATGCAGTAGTGAAGCCCCGGCCCGTCGTACGCGTGGCACGCGACTTTGAGGCCCTTCAAGCGCGCCTCATCTACGATCGCCTGCACCTCTTCCAGGCTGAAGTCCGCGACACTCACCTCCCTTCCGTCGGGCAGGAAACTATAGCGATCCGTTCCGTAAATCTTGATCAGGTCGGCGCCGTAATTGAACTGCTCGCGGACGGCCTTGCGCCCTTGCGCGGGACTATCTATCGTTTGCACGCCGATGGGGACAGTGACTTCGGGCGAATAGCCTTCGAGACCGTACCCGCCGGTGGTTGAAATTCCTCGGGTGGCGACTTTTAGGCGCGGCCCAGGGATAAGTCCCTGGTTGATTGCGTTGCGAACATCGACGTCACTGTACATGGCGCCTTCGGTTTCGACGTCGCGCATGGCTGTGAAGCCGGCTTCCAGATCACGCTTCACGTTCAGGGTGGCGAGAATCGTCCTGTATTGCCACGACTGTTTGAGCAAGATGTCGTCGTAGTGCGAGTCGTCAGTATCGGTGAGCATGATGTGCGTGTGGCAATCGATCAAACCTGGCAGCACGATAGCGCGAGTCAAATCCACCGTGGCGGAGCCAGCCGGAATCTGCACTTCGCTGCTGGCAGCGAAGCGCTCGATGCGATCGCCGCGAATGACAATCACCTGATCGTTGAGCATCTTTCCGGAGCGAACGTCCAGCAGTTTCCCGGCATGAACGTAAGTAACGGCGGGAACTTCAGCCGCGATTGCAATAGAGGCAGTCATGCCGATAGCCAACCAGCCCAGCGCTCGCACAAAAAAATGACGCACGTTTCCTCTCCCCAGGAGCTTCCGATTGTTTGTATCTAGTTAGTTCGAGTTGTTCTGCGATCCGTAGACCCGAATGCGCATCCAGTACGTTCCGTTATCCCAGTTGATGCGGTAAGGTTACATGGGAAACGGACCCGCGGAACACCAGTACTTCCCAGGTCGGAAAATCTGCCCTATCTTCGGTGCAGTTACAAGAACCGGCGGCCGAAGTCCAATTTGTATGGCCCCGGGATACTCGCATCAAAGGGGGAAGGACCGGTACCATTAGGGAAAGGGCGTTGCTGGTTCTTGCTGAACCCCATGCGACAAGGATGGTGTGTGATGACTCTCAGACCGACTGACATGCTGGAGATTCAAACGGCAATCGACGAGTACGAGAGGAAATTCCCGCGCCGCCCGGCGCCTACCGCGGAAGTGGCACTGGCTTGGCGGCTGGGTAAAAAAGAATGGGCCAGGCGCCAGGCCGCGGAAAAAGCAGCGGAGCAGGGGGATGTTGCCTACGCAGCGGACATCGAGGAGAAACCTGATTCCGTATTCCGGGGGCAGGAATGCAACCGGTTGGTGTGGGCCTGGGAACAGTTTCATAACTGGTGGGTTTCAAAAGACCGCTACGAGGACTTGCCTTGGATCAAGGGAGCGTTGCGCGTCGGCTGGTGGGGCATGGTCGCTGTGCTGGTGGCCTCAGTGTTCTTCTTTGGCGCGATTGTCGGCGGTTTCAAATGACCGCCAGGCAGGTTTTGTGGCGATCGGGCTACGCGCTTGTTTTCGCCGGAACCTTGCTTGGCGTCCTGTATGCACAACGTCCCTTCCGCCAATACCCTTCTGTGGAATACGGCGAAGCTGTGCCCCTTCCTCGTGACTGGCACCGGGCGGCGGAATGGTCTTTCGCACGGCTGATGTACCCTCCTGGTCCTCTGGACGGATATCGTGGTCGATTCGATGGCGATTGGCGCCAGGGGCTCTCGCTTTGGACTCAGGATTACCCGCGCGCCGACCGCGCATTTGCGCAAGCGGTCCGGCGCTTGACCCGGGTCGACGCGCGATCGGTAGAACAGCCGGTCAACCTGGACGACGGCGATGAGGTCTACAACTGGCCCTGGCTCTACGCCGTCCAGGTTGGCGAGTGGGGCTTGACCGAGAAACAGGCAAAGAAGCTGCGTGATTATCTGCTGCGCGGCGGCTTCTTCATGGCTGATGATTTCCACGGGTCCGAAGAACAGGCTTATTTCGAGAAGACCATGAAGATGGTCTTTCCCGAGCGCCCGATCGTGGACATCCCGAACAGCGATCCTATCTTCCACACTGTTTTCGATCTCGACGATCGATACCGCATCACGGGTATGGAGCACCTGAATACGGGCGGCTACAAGAAAGATGGAAAGGTAGCCCGCTGGCAGGGCATTTATGACGATAAAGGCCGGGTCATGGTGGCCATCTCTCTGAATTCGGACATCGGCGACTCCTGGGAATGGTCAGACACCCCGGCATACCCTCTGAAATTTTCCGACCTCGGGATGCGCCTGGGCGTAAATTACGTCATTTACGCGATGACTCACTGAACCGATTCGGCTCCCAGACGCCACTCTTTTGATACCGTCAAGGGTTCCATGCCCAATCGATGCCGTTACGACAAGTGGTTACCACAATTCGCGGTTCTGTTACTCAAGAATCATGGCTTATTCTTCGGAAATCGCTATTCTCATCAATAAGCGGCGGTTCTCCACGAAACATTACATCGATTCTTTCGGGGGAGGGATTCGATGGAGTGGGACGAGGAGAGTCGCCGTTAACACTTTAGTAACCTTTTGAACCTCCTCATCGCTGGCCGCGCTCTCCCGCAGCCACCTGACGACTGAACTCCGCAGACCGACTCTTCGGCACGCTCAGCGATTTTCATCGATCGAATGCAAAATGCTGGCCAGCAGCACGATCTGCCCCACGTGCAGCCCATAATGCGCCACCTGGCGACATTGCTCCTATCGCTGTGTTCCTTGGCCTCGGACGATTCGGCTAAGCTCACCGGCGGGCAGCTTCTGGATACCCGTGGCATCCACTAAGACAAGCGAACCGGCAACGGAGCCCCGGCGCCGTAATGGAACGAGATGGGGACACCCGGATTTTGTAGGGCCTGATGATCACGGTTTCGGAAATGCATCCGAGCCGGCTTGTTGGAAGTCTTGACGGATTTTGCTGGCATCGCCGTTTTGGCCTGGACGCTGCACCATGAGTATGTACGCCAGCCCGCGCACTGGGTCGATCCACGCCTGAGTGCCCCACGCGCCCCCATGCCCGAAAGTCCCTGGTCGAAGCATTTCGGCAACGCCTTCGTGTGGCGCGCGCAACACGGCTACGCCGATGCCCCAGCCATAGTTCATACCATGGCTACCGTATTGGGGGGTCTGCAGGAATCCTGTAGGCAATTCTCCGGTTTGGACGGTAGTCAACAACTGAAATGCTGCAGGGCTGAGGTAGCGTTTTCCTTCAAATAGACCGCCACCCAGCAGCATCTGGCAAAAGCGCGCGTAGTCAGGCGCGGTTGAGAATAGTCCTCCGTTGCCGAAGGGCGGGTGACCCTTTCTGCCGAAGTCGGTGAGCGGCGGCGCCGCGGCCAGAACACCTGTGTCCTTGTCTTTTACATAAGGAGTTACCAGATGAGAGGCCAATTTCCTGCTTGGATAGAACGTGGTGCTCTTCATCCCCAGGGGTTTGAGAATTCGTTTCTTCACAAAAATATCGAAGGAGAACCCGCTCACCACTTCGACAATGCGCGCCGAGACATTGATCCCGGACTGCGTATATTTCCACCTTTCGCCTGGTTCGTACTGCATAGGCGCGGAGAGATAAATAGGAATAAGGTCGCTGAGAGTATGGGCATTTTTTATCGCGGCCGTATCGCCTTCACCCAGGCCCGAGGTGTGCGTGAGCATTTGTTGGATCGTGATATGAGCCGGCTGCCCGGAGGGAGTTTTGAGCGCGGCAAATTCGGGGATATATTTCTCTACCGGATCTTTTACGTTTAATTTTCCTTCATCCTGCAGCATGAGGACAGCAACCGCTGTGACCGGTTTGGTCATGGAGGCGATCCAGAAAAGGCTATCGGGCGCCATGGGCTTTTTCTTCTCAATGTCTGCAAAACCGACGGTTTCAAGGTCGAGAATTTTATCCTTAGCCGTTATGACGGTTACCGCTCCCGAAATCTCGTGCGCGTCGACAAATGTCTGCAGCGCTGAGCGCACGCCCGGCTGGCTTGGTTCAGCGGCGAAGACCAACGTAGACAGCAATGGCAGAACAAAACAGACAAGGTATCGTTTGAACACAGAATACGCCCCATTCAGTCGGGATTGGTTAGGGTGCGCGTTCATAACCAACGTCAGCTCATGACCCACCCTCCATTGACATTGATGGTTTGCCCGGTCATGTATCCGTTCAGCGCCAGCAGGACCGCCACATCGGAAACCTCATCCACGGAGCCGAACCTGCCCACCGGAATGTTGGCTACGCTTGCCCTGAGATTTGTCCGCGTCATGTCGGTCTCGATAAGTGCGGGGGCAATGGCATTGACAGTGATGCCTTCCGTAGCCAGATATCTCGCGTAATAGTACGTTAACCCCAGCATTCCGGCCTTGGAAGCTGCGTAATGAGGACCGACGACCCCACCTATCTGCGCGGCCACTGAGGAAACATTGATAATCCGGCCCCACTTGCGGGCACGCATAGCGGGCAGGAAGGCCTGCGTCACTAGAAAACAGGACTTCAGGTTGGTATCGATCAGATCGTCCCAGTCGCGCTCGGTAATCTGCTCGATCGGCTGCGGGCGAGAGATACCTGCATTGTTCACCAGGATGTCGATTGAGCCCAGGCGTTCTTGCGCTTCGTGTGCGAGGCGCGCAACGTCTTGGGCAATCGAAACGTCTGCCTGGATGCTGACGCAACGGCGCCCCGTTTGCAGAATTTGTGCTTCGACAGCCTGCGCTTCCAGGGAGTGACTGAGGAAATTGAGAATGACGTCGGCGCCAGCCGCGGCCAGCGACAGCGCGATCGCGCGGCCAATGCCTCGGCTGGCACCTGTCACGAGAGCAACTTTTCCGTTTAGGTTATCCATTCTTCGAATGGTACAGGTTCAACCCTGGCTGCTCGACTTGATGCGTGGTCCTCCTACTTTTTGGGCAGCATTGCGCTGGGTGTCGTGTCCGCGGGCAAATCACCGAGAACAAATTGAATCGCATTCAACATCATTTGCGCCAGCTCGGGCGTCTCAAACAGCGTCGGTGTATGCCCCATGGCGCAGTTGAAAACGCGGCCCTCACCGTAGCTCTTGATCCAGACGCTTCCGTAGTCGCTGTCGGGACGGACATGCCAGTTGCTCAGATCTGTTTTTTGCGCATCGATGCTGATCAGTACATGCAGCTTATCTCGCGAGTACGGGCCGGTGGGTAGGAAGTGATAGAACTCATCGGTATAAACAAAGCCCTTTCCTCCCAGCGCTGCGGTTAGCGAACTGTTGGCAAATTGCTTTGTCAGGGGACTGTCTGGATCGTCGATTTTGAGCGTCACCGTTTCGACCTTGTGCGGGCCGCTTTGTGCACCTATCAGTTCTCCAAACTCCGGTATATCCATCGACGCGTAGCTTGCGCCATGCAGACCAGCGACGCCGCCGCCTTCACGCACAAAGCGGGTGAGGCCATCGAGAACCTGGGGATCAGAAAACACCTCTCCGTCGCCGCTGTTCAGGAACACCGCGTCGTAATCTAAAATTTTGGGATACTTTAAATTGTTCAAATCGTTGTCGAAAATGGGCTGATATGCGCCGGTGTACTCGGCCATTTTCTGGATGGCGAAATTGGCGTGCGCAGCGGTGTCGTGATAGTAAGCTCCTGCCGGAGCCACATCCACCACCAGAAGTTTGCGCGGCTCTTTTGGCGTTACCAGCGCTTTGCGTGGCAACGCCGCTTCAATCTTTTTCTTGGCGTCCGCGGGGATACGATCCGCCTTGGTTGGCGGAATCATTCTTGCATCCTGCTCCACGCGATAGCCCATGGCGGGTCGAGCAGCCTTTTCAAAGTCTGCTGCCGCTTGCCACAGATCGGCGAAGGTTCCACCAGAAACTCCGGGTTGCGGTTCGGTAGCAATCTTTACCTGCCAGGGATCAACCTCGAGGGCAATGAAGAGCGGAGTTGTTCCGGCATAAGGGCGGCTGCAATTGACGCATTTGTCCGGCTGCTCTTCGGGTTGCGGTTCCTGCTCAGCGACTTGCAAAAGAAATCTCTGCAGATCTGCCGCGCCTGTTCCCAGCCGGACATCCCGCGCATTTTCTCCGAGCGAGCTGCGATCGCGAAGCCCCACTACCATCAATCGAGTCTTGATCGTGGCCAGTCCATCGACCGGTTTCCATCCCTGCTCCATCCACTTGGCGAAATCTACACTTACGCCGATGTGCGGGCCAAGTCCTCCAATCGCGCTCATCAGGCTTTTCGGATCGCCCTGACACGCAATGGCTACATCGACGCCATTTTCTTGAGCGAGCTTATCGAGCGCGGAGAGCGATGAGGGCATGGTATTGGTAACTATCACTTGCACGCCCAGATCCTTGGCAAAAGCGAAGAGCTTGCGCGCCGATTCTTCATCGCCAGGGATGCTGTCGACGCGGTAGGCAGCCATCTTTAATTTGAGCGCTTTGAGCCTCTCCTTCACCACGGCCACCTGGTCCGGTGACAGATGAAAGTCCAGGTTCATGTCGATTTCCGGGCTCACTTTCTGACCGCTGTCTCCGGCAATACTTGCGAGCCCGAGGGCATCGGCCAATACCGCCGACTCAGTGAAGGTGAGCGTGGGAAAAACGTTGGAGAAGATACCCACCTGCCAGCCCAGTAAGGGGCCAACAGAGGTGCGGATTTCTGGAGTTGTCGGCCGCACCGACTGGCCTCCTCCGCGATCAACTGGAGCAGCAGGGGCTCCACTTGCGACATGAGCGGAGGCAATCGCCAACGCCGCACCGGCAACAACCATGAAACGCGCGCTATTCTTCATCTGCTCACCCATTTCTGAAAACTATTTCAAAATCCATCCACCATCGACATGCATGGATTGGCCTGTGACATACTCCGACTCATCGGAAGCGAAAAAAGCAACTACTTTGCCGATATCTCTAGGTTGCCCCGGCCGTCCAACCGAAATCTGGGCTACGATCGCCGGTAGAATATCCGGATTCTTAACAATCCAGGCCGTCATATCTGTAGCGATGAAGCCGGGATGGACGCAGTTCACGCGGATTCCGCGTGGTGTCACTTCAGCGGAAGTGTTCCGAGTGAGAGCCTCGATCGCGAGCTTTGAGGGCGCGTAGTGCGTGCGTCCGGGAAGAATTTTGGCCGCCTGGATCGAGCCAATGTTCACGATGTTGCCTTTACGACCCTCGGCAATGACCAGCCGGCAAAAGACCTGTGAGCAGAGCCAGGGCCCACGCAAGTTCACGTCCGTGACGTACTCCCATTGCTCGTCGGTCATTTCAAGAAACGGCACGATGCTCTCGACGCCTGCATTGTTTACCAGGATGTCCAGCGGGCCCAATTCTTCCCACACCTGCTTGAACATCGCCTCGACTGCGGCTCGATCCGACACATCCGCTTTGACCGCAATGGACCTGCGTCCCTTGGATCTTATGCACGAAACGACGCACAGGGCTCCTTCTGCAGTAATTTCGACATCGTTGACGGCAACATCAGCGCCCTCCTCAGCGAAAACCTCCGCGATACCACGACCGATACCGCGGGCTGCCCCGGTGACGAGAGCTACCTTGCCTGCAAGCTTCACTCGTAAAACCTCCAACACGCTTCCTATGGATTCCCAGTGGCCTGTGGTAGTGCGAATACGTAATACCCTTGTGCGCCAGGTTTTCCCGGCTTGTAGGTGATCGACGCTTTTTCTCCGCTCACTGCGGCATAGAAGGCGATGTACTCTCGGCCGCCCACATCGTACACGGCTGGAATTCCATCGGGATTCGCATCCAGCTCGGATTCCCAGAGTGTCTTACCCGTGTTTTTGTCCAGAGCATGGACTATGCGATCCGGCCCCGAAGCGATAAAAAGGAGACCGCCGGCGGTGACCACCGGGCCGTTGCGCATGAAAGCCGAACTGCCGGTATCTGTAATACCTTTCGCGGCAAGACCGGGTGTCGTTCCGATGGGTCTTCGCCAGAGGATCGTGCCTTGATTCAGGTCGTAGGCTACGATTGAGGACCACGGCGGGCTAAATGCGACCAGGCCGTTACTCGCACGGAAAACATTTCCAAATTGGCCATAGAAGCGCGTCTGGCCAGATGGAGGCGGAATCGCTGCCACCTGCAAAGCGGCACTGGTTTCGCCTGCGGGCGGATCACTCAGATAGGCTGCCAGGTTAGCGATATCGTCCGGCTTAAGTGCGGTCTCAGAGAACGCGGGCATTTCTCCGTTGCCTGCTCGTATGGTTGCAGTCAGCTTAGCGAAATCAATCTGCTTCGGATAAGTGATTCGCTCTCGATTCGGTCCGTGGCAATCGATACAGTTCTGTGTGAACACAGCGTAGCCGCGCTGCGCAGGCGTTCCGCGGGTCGTGCTCCGCTGCTGCGTGGGAATCGACTCGCTCATATGGTGGATCGTCGGCGCATCGTAGGTCTTCACGTACATCACACCGGTGGTCGGATCCGCCGCCGTGCTGCCCTGATTGGCTCCGCCGTTTTCCCCTGGTACTCCGATCTGGTCTCGATTGGGAGCGGGTGGAGTAAACATGCCCTCGTTGCGCGCGTTCTCCAGGATTCCTTTTATGCGCGCCTTCTCCTCCGGATCGAGATAGGGATTGATGTCATCTACCGTGAACTTCTGACGAGCAAACGGCGGAGGCGCCGTCGGGAACGGCTGCGTTGGCCATGACTCCTCTCCGGGCATGTCGGATTTCGGCACCGGGCGCTCCTCAACTGGCCACAACGGCTTTCCCGTTACGCGATCGAAGACATACAGGAATCCAAATTTGGTCGCCATAGCGACGACATCGACTTTCTTGCCGTCATGCTGAACCTGCAGAAGCTTTGGCGCCGCGGTCGGGTCAAAATCCCACAGATCGTGGTGGACGACCTGGAAGTACCACAACCGCTTTCCCGTGCGCGCGTCGAGCGCCAACAGGCAGTCGCCGTAAAGGTCTGCTCCTTTACGGTCCGCACCATACAAGTCATAGGTGGGAGAACCCAGGGGGAAATAAGCAATACCGCGTTTTTCATCCAGCGAGATTTCTCCCCAGGCATTGTTTCCACCAACGTACTTCCAGGCACCTGGAGGAAAGGTATCGTATCCGAATTCGCCAGGATGAGGAACGGTGTGGAATATCCATACCATCTTTCCCGTCCGTGCATCGTAGGCACGAAGGTCTCCCGGGGGTGAGCCATACATCTCACCCGGTGCCGAGCCGAGGATAAGCAGATTCTCGAACACGCGCCCTGGAGTACCACTTTGCACCTCGATAAAGTGAGATCGCTCCCGCCCCAGGCCTTCGCGCAAATCCACTTTACCGTCGTTGCCGAAAGAGCGAATTAACTCCCCGGTCTTCATATCCAGTTCCTGGAGATAGCCGTCGACGGCGAATATCAAGCGCCGGTCTTTGCCGTCCTTTGATGTCCAGTGGTTGAAGCCGCGATTGGTGGGCTGTCCACCTTCAACTTTATGGCACCAGATTTGTTTTCCGGTGGCGGCATCAAGCGCGTAGATCCCGTCATCTTTTCCGACCACGTACATCACACCATCGATGACTAACGGATTGAACGAGAACCTGCCGACGGGGCCGGGAGCAGGGACAAACCAGACCTGCTGGAGACGAGTTACGTTGTTCTTATTGATCTGCTTGAGGGATGAATAGTTCATGGAGTCTGGTGATCCGGCATAGTCGCTCCAGGAAGAATAGGGTTCGCTGCTCGTCCGGGCAGAAGTCTGTATGGGGACGAAAACGACTACTAATGTCAGGCATCCTGCGACAGCGAGGAGAACAACCAACCACCGACTGTGTCTTGTGTCCATGAGCCCTGTCTCCTGCGGACTGGTTAGGTCCGGAACTTATAACCCAGCTTTTCGAGGTATGCCTTGGTCGTCTTCACGGTCTCGAGCGGACTCATCGGACCATCCTTTAAGGAAGGGTCTAATTCGACCATCACGTCAGGGTTCTGGCCTGCGCCCTCCACCATATTGAGGATTGTTGGAATGTCGACCGTGCCCATACCCAGCGGACAATAGCCGGAGTAGTACTGCCACCCCTTGTAGTCCTTCAAATGCATGTGGGTAACCAGTGGCAGGAAGTCCTTGACCACTTGCGCAGCGTCTGCGCCACCTTTTTGCAGTTGCCCCACGTCGGGGGCGAACTTCAGATTCTTCGTGTTCACCGCCCCCATGACCGCATAGACCTCATCTCGAGACTCGATGCAGGTTCCGGTATGCTGATGAAGTCCTGTCTTGAACCCCATATCTGTTACAGCCGCAGCGTAGTCATTCAAGGCAGAAACGATGTCGGCGCGATGTTCCTGGAAGTTATAGGTATCGCGCTTTACGCCATTGGGCGCCAGGACGATATAGGTACCTTGATATTTCTGCACCACTTTGCACAACTGAGTTATGCGAGCGATCTCATCTTTTCGCTTGGAAGGATCGATCAGATTTCCCGTAATATACCCGGACTTGAGGGGTACCCCATACTTTTGAATCAGTGGGGCCAGCAGTCCTCTTTGATCCCAGTTATCGAGCGCTTCGGGGAACGTTTCGAATGACCAGAAGCCCTGCGCTGAAATATCCTTGAGGGCGTCCTCCAACGTGGTGTCGTCCTGCCCCGGCTTGGGCGGAAATGTGCCCCACGTAATGCAGGTGTGGCCGATTTTGAGTTTTTTGGGGGACGCTTTGGCAAATGCAGGTTCCAGGTCGGAAATCGCCATGGTGCCCAAACCGAAGGCAAGGGCCTTCAGAAAGCTTCGCCGCTCTTGTAGCACGTTCATCGTTGACTCCTTGATCTCATCACGATCCATGATGTTTTCCCCTGACTCATACTGGCAGCGGTTGTCCCTTGGTCTCGATACCAAACGGAAGTGCCAGCAGCCCAACGACAAAAGCCACGGCACTCAAAGCGACGGGGAAGCCGATGCTACCGTAATGCGCGATTCCCGCTCCGACGACAAATGTCGCGCCCGCGGCCACGAATCGCCCCACGCATGTTGCCAGGGCGAAGGCGCTCCCCCGGCATTCTGTCCGATATTGCTCCGGCAACCATAAGAGCTGCACAGAGAAACTGCCTCCACCCACACCCACAAAGAACAAGCACAGAATGAATGCAGTTAGACCGCCGTGTCCCGGATAGAACGCGTAGCCAAACGCCAGCGGGATCGATACCGCCATCAGTGCAAAAAAGAAAGCCATCGCACCCCGGCGTCCGAGCCGGTTCGCCAAGGGCGCCATGATGAGGCAACCGAGAATCGTCCCGGTTGCCAGCAGCATGGTGGCCCAGGATGCGATCCGAGCGGCTTGCGCGGCTCCATATCCCTCGCGCACGGCAACTTGCGTTACCGCGCCCGGCACGTACACCGAGCCGGCCCAGAGACCAATCATCGAGACCAAAATGAGCAGGCAATTCAAAAGTGTTCTCTCGCGATACTCCGGCGAGAAGAGGGCAACGAAGGAATCGCGTGTAGTCCAGGCTCCAATGCTTTCCAATCGTTTTTTCCAGCGCTCGGGCTCACGGACGCCGCTCCGGATAAAAGCAATAAATAAAGCAGGGAGAATACCCACCGCAAACATAGCTCGCCATCCGAAACGGGAGCCAACCAGATAGTTCAATCCGGCGGCCAGAAACATCCCGACATAGTAGCCGGTATTGAGGTAGCCCGCTCCTGCTGCGCGCCGGCTACCGGGCAGCTCCTCTGCTACCAGAATTGCGGCGCCTACAAACTCGCCGCCAACCCCAAAGCCCGCGAGAAGACGGAAGAGACCAAGTTCCCAAACGTTTTGAGCGACACTCCCCAGGAAGGTGAATAGCGAGTAGCAAAGAATGGCAAACATGAGGGTGCGAACCCGGCCGAAGCGGTCAGCAAGTGGACCCCACAAGAAAGCGAAACCCCAACCAACCAGAAAGGCTGCGAAGAGGATACCGCCGTAAAAGCCTAAATTTCCGGCGGTTGCATCGATACCCGATGCGGGCAAGAGATCGCGCATCGCGGGAACAAGCACCAGCGCGTAAATGAACGAATCCATTCCGTCCAGCACCAGGCCACCCCACGCCGCCCAGAACCCGCGCACCTGGTTGGGCGTGAGGGCGACTGCAATCTCGGGCTCGTTTACCGTCTTCAACACCGCTCACGTCCTGATCTTAGGAGGCTTTGTAGGTCTAAAGCCTCCATAAGGTTTGAGTGGAACCAGTAACATCTCCGTCATACCAGCCTGGGCAAAGGGAAATGTGGCCCACATTTCGCGCACCTGCTCTTCGCCGCCGGCTTCCCATAAGAGGCACGCGCCGGGCATATCCAGGCGATGCCAGATCTGGCGAATCAACCCTTCCGAATACAGCTCGCGGGCGCGCTCCATCTCCCGCTCTGCTAAGCCGGCGTAATCGTCTTCCGCGAATCCTTTCCGCCGTTGCGATATGGATAGAAACTGCATCTCTGCTTTCCAGCCTCTTGTGCTAATCCTCGAGAATAGCGACTGCTCGGACCGGAGCACCGGTGGTATTAACCCACTTGATAGGGAAAAGGCTCAATTTGAACCCGTGGCCTGGGAGTTGATCGAGATTGGTCAGGTTCTCAAGGTGGTAGTACTCGCGTGTCTTCATCACGCAATGCGCTTCCCAAAACTTTTTGCGTTCGAACATCGCCCAAATCGGCGGATCGTAAGTAACGGCGTCGATCCCTGTCATCTTGATACCCTGGTCAAGCAGCCAGTTTGTCGACTCCCCCGTCATTCCGACGTGGTCCGTAAGGTATTTTTCGCTGTCCTGGATCTTTCCCGCGCCGGTGTGGATTAATACGATATCCAGAGGCTTTAGCGTGTATTTAATCTTAGCCAGCGCGTCTTTCATGTCCTGGACACTGATACCCGCGCCTTTAGGAAGATGGCGGAAGTCGAGGCACACGCCTTCCCCATAACAATATTCGAGCGGAACGGCCTCTGGCCCGGGCGCGTTTTCGCGCATGTGACGCAGCGAATCCATATGCGTACCGATATGATCACCAATAACCACCATGTAGTGTGCGGTGAGCGAATCAACCCCGTATTTCGCTGCACCAATGCGCTCGGCGAAACCCTGCCAGGTTTCATACATTACGAGCGCCGGGCGCACGACACGCGGAAACGTAATCATTTCGTTGTGCACGGGCATGCTTAAATCGATCAGTTTGCGAGCCATGGAGCAATATCCCCTCTACTTCTTGCTTCTTCTACTGCGTTACCGTAATTCCACCGTCTAAATAGAGTGCATGTCCGGTGACAAAATTAGAGGCTGGCGAAACCAAAAAGAGCACCGCACCCATAACGTCCTCGGGTTCACCAATCCGTCCTAGCGGAATTCGCGAAATGAGATTTGCATAGAACGTAGGGTCTGCCAACATCTTCGCTACCTGCTCGGTGCGGATGAAGGTGGGAGCGACCACGTTCACATTGATTCCGTTAGGCGCCCACTCGGCCGACAATTGCTTGCACAAAGTAATCAAGCCGCCTTTTGCCGCGCAGTAGGCAGCATACCCGCGCCCACGCAAGGCGAGAAGCGAGCGCACCGAGCCAAGATGGACCTGCTTGCCGCCGGTTCCTTGCCGAATCATATGGCGTGCCGCTGCCTGCGCCTGGAACATGGCGCTCTTGAGGTTGACGTTGTAAACGTGGTCGAACATCGCCTCGGTGACTTCTTCTGCCTTTTCTTCGCGATTCAGGCCGATGCAGTTTACAAGAATGTCCAGGCGGCCGAAGTGGCCGGCGGCTTCGTCTACCATCCTCTGCGTTTCAGAGACCGAAACTGCTTCAAAGGCAGTTGACCACGCATCGTGGCCCTCTGCTTTCAGCGATTCCGCGAAAGCAGCGGCGCTGGCACCGTTGTGGCCGGTGATGGCGACTTTCGCTCCCGAACAGGCCAGGCCTCGGCTCACTGCTTCCCCAATCCCCCCGTAGCCGCCTGTAACCAGGGCCACTTTGCCGTCTAATCGAAATAGCTGTTCTATAGCGACCATGGATGATTAACTGTCCTCAATTCCGTCCCGAAGATATGTTGGCCCAAGAACCACAAAGAATTGTATGGTGCCCCACGTAAGCTGGGGCGAATGTCGGGCACCCGTCCAGTTCCTGTCAAATAACGCTGTGACACACAATCCGCACTTCATGCTCGGCCTGGATATTACTTGTTTTTGACACCTCCTGGGTCCAATAGCCTCTTTGGGTCGTTCGGGTGCGAGGCCAGCGGGTGAACGGTAATTGTCAAATACCGAAACAACGGCAGGGAAGACAATGCGTCGTGCAACCGATCGGCATCGTCAGCTTTCCAAATGCCCCAGTTCTCTCGCCGGCCCGGCACTCGCCACAGGCGGCGGAGTATTCCGCTCTCCGCTAGTTCACGGGAACGAGCCGCTTCTTTGTCGCGCAATATTTGCTCCGCTTCGGCCCCACCTTCGATATGCGCAACTACCATGTGTACGAGAAACTCCATGCTGATCGGTTCCGTCCCTGCGCGTCGTTCTTATTTAGGAGAGAGCAAACACCGCACCTCTTCCACAACCTTGTCGGCCGTCGGTAAAAGTGCGCGCTGTAGAACGGGAGATGCTGGGATTCTCATGTCTGGGGTTGCGAGCCGGGCCACGGTGAGAGGGAGGTCGTTGTCGAAAAACTCGTGTAGCCGCGCCACAATTTCGGCGCCAAATCCGCCCGTCCGGTTGGCTTCGTGCAAGACGAGGGCCCTCCCCGATGCGCTTTTGACCACAGCCCGTAAGCCATCATCGTCCAGCGGACAGAGCCAGCGAAGATCAAGCACGCCTACATCCAGACCCTGTTCAGCAAGCTTCCCGGCAGCATCCAGGGCGATCGCCAGCGCCGTTCCCCAGGTAACGATCACCGCGTCGCGGCCTGGTTTGTGCAGGCGAGACTTGCCGATTGGCTCGATCGCTTCGGAGAAGTCCACTTCGCCGGTAGTCTGGTAGAGACCTCTCGCTTCGAAAATGACGCAGGGATCCGATGCGGCAGTCGCGGCCCGCAAAATGCTGTAGGCATCCTGTGGCGTAGCGGGAATGGCAATCCTCAAACCAGGAATATGGGCCAGCAGCGCTTCCAGGCTTTGTGAGTGCTGCGCACACGACCCTGGCGTAACACCTTGCTGCGTGCGCACGACGATCGGTGCGCCCGAGCGTCCTCCGGTGATGTATCGCACATTCGCAGCCTGGTTGATGATCTGATCGAGCGCTACCAGCATGAAGTCAGCCCACATGATCTCCACAATCGGCTTCATGCCCATGAGTGCTGCGCCCACCGCGGAGCCCAGAATCGCGCTCTCCGAAATCGGCGTGTCGAAAACCCGATCGGCTCCAAACCGTTTCTGCAGACCGCGTGAGGCGCCGAAGATGCCGCCGGCGTGGCCAACGTCCTCGCCATACACCAGCACTTCCGGGCGCGTTTCTAACTCACGTGACAGCGCTTCGTTCACCGCCTGGATGAAGCTTACGGTTCTCTTCTGCCCATCCTCAGTTGAGTTCGGAGAAGCCCCTTTCGAACACCCCACGGACCACACGTGGTCACAAGCGGTCGCAGGATCCGGAAGCGGCGAATCGAGCACGATTCTCTGAACCTCTTCCATCTCCGACTTGACGCTGTCCGCCAGGTCAGTGAAGCCCTTACCGCTCAGGAGCCCGGCGGCAATCAACTTATTGGAGAAAACCACGATTGGATCACGGGCTCGTGCCTGGTCACGGTCTTCTTTAGGCCGGTAGTGCTCGATATCACGGTTGTAGTGACCCCAGAGGCGTGGAACACGACACTCAATCAGTACCGGGCCGCCACCCTTGCGCGCCCTATCGGCCGCCTGGAGCACAGTGTCGCGAACCACCAGCGGGTTGATACCGTCAATCGTGACTCCCGGCATGCCATAGCCGTTGGCCCTCTGCGCGATGCGGTCTATCTTGAACGTGACCGAAGTCGCGGTCAATTCAGACCATCCATTGTTTTCGCAAATAATGAGGACCGGCAAACTTCGGGCGGCGGCGAATGCCAGCCCCTCGTGCGTGGAGCCCTGGTTGAACGCTCCGTCTCCGACCGACACCGCAACCACCCGGCCATTACCAGAGATCTTGTTCGCCATCGCTACGCCACACGCGATCGGGACGCCCGCACCAACGATAGAATTCTCGCCGATGAATCGTCGGTCAGGAGCCATCATGTAAGCGGATCCACCACGTCCACCGTTCAAACCTACGCTGCGCTGACAAATTTCTCCAAACACTTCCACCATGGTTAGTCCCGAGGCCACGGCCCAACCATGTCCCCGGTAAGTAGCAATAATTTGATCTGTCGGTTCTAAACCCGCCAGCACACCAACGGGCACTGCCTCCTGGCCTGCGCAAAAATGCGCAGAACCGACAACCTGCTGCGGCACAGCGGTGCTCAAATCGAGCGACCGCTGCTCCAGCTCGCGAATCAGAAGCATCTCCCTCAGGAGTGCGACGGCATTAGATTGTTCGTTCCTGTCCGTACGGTCTGCAATATCCGATACCGAAGAGGACATCAGGTTTCCCTCAGCCATTCATCCAAATTCCAGCCCAGAACCTCGGACGGGTTACCACGCAGATCAACTCACGCGAAGACAGTGCGACTACATGTTCTGTTTGTTCTATCGTGCCGTCTATGTACCCCCAGTGAACACATCGCATCAGGGCTCGGGTGTAACCCTGATGCGACATTTCTCCTCTCGGCCGATTCTGGAAACCCGCTAGAAGTTGGCCCTCAAGCTGAACTGTATCTGCCTTGGAGTGGCGCCCGCGGTGAGCGAGCTGGTCACGCCGAAGCCAGTCCCGCCAAATGTAGTTCCGGGCAAGCCATAGTTTTGAATATTGAAGACGTTGAAGAACTCCGCCCGGAATTGGAAATTTAGCGATTCCCAAACCGGAAATGCCTTCATGAGGGAGAAATCGATGTTGTCATAGTTCCAGGAACTTAGGGTACCTCGTCCGGAGTTACCAAACTCATTCACCGGGTGAGCAAAGACCGTAGTGTTGAAATACGCATTTTTCGTCGGATGCCCGATTTTTGGGCTCGCAGTTATGTTTGCCCTATCGTAATTAAAGAAACTGGTGTTTCCGATGTTTGCCGGATCGGTGCCTGCATCCGGGAAACCCAACGGAACACCAGAGTGCGCCGAGATGTTAGTGTTGGCTTGCCAGCTTCCCAGTAAGGCGGCGGCGACACCGTGATTCAAATACGGCTTGTCTTTACCGAACGGTAACTCGTAGATGCCCCAGCCGTAATAGAGGAATTTAAGGTTATTGCCGGAAACTCCGTAATCCTGACTGGGATCGTAATAGTTCTGGAAGGTCGCATAGCTCAACGGACCGTCTTCAACGCCGTAGAAGCCGCTGCCGGCATTGTCCAACGATTTCGACCAGGTGAACCCGGTACCGAAGGAAAGACCATTGGTTAACCTCTTGTCTACGCGTGCCTGGAATGCGTTGTAGTTAGATTCGCCACGCGAGGTAGCCATAATGGCCGTACCGGACCACGGGAACGGACGATCAAGTCCGGCTCCGCCCGGCTCTGGAGAGTTGTTGTCGATACCAGTGATGGGCAGGTGCCGGTCCACGCTGCCGACGTATCCCATGGTCGCGACCAGGCTTGAGCTCACCTGTTTTTGAATTTCCAGATTGAACTGGTGAGAGTAGTGATTCTTCAGATGCGTGTCGTAGTACCACCCGAATTGATTGAAGGGTGTCGCGACCGCTGGGAGTGCCTGGGTGCTGCTTAGCGTTGGAATAATCTCGTCCGTTGTGACAACGGGCGAACCGATGACGTTGAAGGTAAGCGGCAGTGAGGAGTTGGACGGCCACGCGAGCAACCGGTCTCTGACACTTTGGATGGAGGCCGTAACGTTGTCGTAGGTCAGGCTGTATCCGCCTCTCACTACGATGGTGTTCGTGGCCTTGTAGGCAAAGCCAAAGCGCGGGCCGAAATCAGTGTAAATGGGATCAGGACCCAGGTTAGGATTCGCTGCCACTGTAACATGCGCTGCAATGATCGCGTCATTTTCAGGGGTCGTCGACGGGAGGCACGGCGCATAGACTCCGCTGGCAGCGTTGCAGGGCGGAGGCAGCTTGCCACCCGAGACAATCCAGTTGCCGGTGTTCGGATCAAGCATCGCGGCCGTCGTTCCATTCAGCAGATGGGGCGATGATTCACCGTCCCAACGCAATCCGCCGTTCAAGGTTAAGCGTGGCGTCGCCTTCCAGGAATCCTGAATATAAGCCGAGGGACTTACGGTGCGTACAGCATTGATCTCTGACTGAAAGCGTCCATTGTCAGGAACTCCAAGCAGAGCACCGGCCAGCGGATTGCCGGTGAACGAAGCATTTTGTGGATCCGCTGTTTCCGGGGTAGAGAACGTAAATGTGGCCCCACCAAAATGTCCGCCCGAAAGGCCCTGGGTCATCTCTGGAATTTGTTCTTCGAAACCGAAGCGCACCTGATGGTTCCCGTGGATCCACGTCATATTTACTGCAAAGTTGAATTCGTGGCTCTCCGATCCGGCGGGGCCACCACCGCCTATACCGTTATAACCTTGGGTCAACCCCGTTTGGGCGCTGGAGGAAGAGGCGGTATAGCCGAAGTTCGGATGCCCGTAGACCTGTTCAACCGCGGTAAAGGCCGCGTCTGAGCCAGCGGGAACACCAGTGAAGATCGTCGTGCTCACGGTGTTGAACCTACCGGAATATCCCGCCGCCGCGTCCAGGATCAGGGTCGGGGAGAATACGTGAGTATAGCCGCCTCCATAGTTTCTGTTGTCTGCGGTAGTGGAGGAGCTGGCATGATGTGAGTTGGGCGCTGTGCTGGTTCCGTTGAGAAAGCTATACCGGAACCACATCGTGTTACTTGTTCCGAAGTTATGGTCGATGCGCCCGGTGAACCCGTTGGCGTTGTTCAGACCCACAGAATTGAGAATTGTGTTGGATCCGCCAGGCGTCGTTGGCGTGAAGTTGGGAGTATCGCTGTAGCCTTTCAAAAAGGCCTGGGTACCAGGGTTAATCATGTCTGTAGGAACGTGATGCCCATCCGCGAGCAGTTGCCGCGTGTAATTTCCTGCAGTACCCGTTGTGGTAAAGGGATTGTATAGAAGTGCGGGAGCTCCGGTGCTGGTGATGATAGACGCGTTCGTGAAGTCACCGTCTAACTCGGCCGCGGTAGGTGAGATGTAGCTGGCTCCCGCCGCTTTGGAGTATCTCCAGCTCTCCCACGCGGCAAAGAAGAAGGTCTTATTTCTTCCATTGTAGAGCTTCGGTATCAGAACCGGTCCCCCGGCGGCGGCGCCAAACTCATTTTGGCGGAAGGGAGCAGGAGCTGCTGGCGTGTTCCCGTTAAAGTCCGTAAATGGATTGCGCGAGTCGAAGGCATTGTTCCGCAAATATTCCCAAAGCGATCCGTGAAATGAATTCGTGCCCGACTTGGTGACAAGATTCACTACCCCACCCAATACGCCACCGTATTCGGCTTGATCGTTATGCGACTGGATCTTGAACTCCTGGATGTCATCGATGATTGGGGGAACATCGTAGGAGCTGGCAAAAGCGGCGGTATTGATTATGCCGTCAAGATAGTACAGATTCTCGCGATTCCATTGACCTTGGGTGGATGGAAACGTGTAGGTTGAACCGGGAATACCGGCGGATCCAAACCCGGTACCGTAGCCAACGCCGCCATTTTGCGAGTAGTTTACGGGGTTCACACCAGGCGCGAGCGTAAGCAGAGCAGAGAAGCTTCTTCCGTTGAGGGGCAGATCATTAACCGGACGGGTTTCCACCACAGCGCCCAGATTAGCGGTCGAAGCCTGGAGCAACTCGGCAGCAGACGTAACCGTGACTGTTTGCGTCGCGGAACCTACTGTCAGTTTGAAGTCCTGCGTAGCGATCTGGTTTACTTCCAACTTAAAGTCGGGGCTCGTAGCGGTGTCGAAGCCTGTTTGAGTCACTGAGAGTCTGTATAAGCCTGGTGGAAGCAGGGGAAACTGATACAAGCCTTCACCATTGGTTTGCGTAGTCCGATTCAGGTTTGTCTGCAGATCGACCAGGGTCACCGTGGCGCCGGGTAAAACGGCGCCGTTCTGGTCGTAGACGTGGCCGTTAAATTGTCCGGTAGCGGATTGTGCACGAGCTGCTGTGCCGAATGCAATCAACATCGCACCGATAGCCAGGGCCCGAATCGCTAGCCCGCTCAACTGGTGGAATTGCAAACCTACATACCTAA
The DNA here is from genome assembly GCA_963814015.1 of uncultured Acidobacteriaceae bacterium. Lineage (GTDB taxonomy): Bacteria > Acidobacteriota > Terriglobia > Terriglobales > Acidobacteriaceae > PALSA-350. The sequence goes on along the minus strand of CAWFBI010000006.1, from coordinate 265,022 downwards.
GCGACGTGGCTCTCCAAAGAGATCTGCGCATTTCTTCCTCCAAAGTGAAAACTTTCCATCCCCTGGACTGGTCCGTGATATATGTGTCTCGAGATACGGTTGTCAACAAAAATATCTAAGTGTGACCCATGTATCAGAGTATGATAGAAATAACTGGGTCAGCCTCTTCTAATCGCCCTTCAAAGACTTCGAAACTCTTCGCACAAGATCGAGCTAAACCTTTTTGTTTCATGAGCCTGTACCCTGTGCGCCCTTATTCTTCGAACTGCGGGCGACTATAGAAAACGTCTTGCTTGGGACGCATAAGCCTATAGACCTGCCGGGAGAGAACTGTCAAGAAAAATATCGTTATATGAACGTTGTAAACCTATCTGATACTTTCATCGTCTCGCGAGGGATCACCATACCCGTAGGTTGACACCTTGGGCCGGAAGCACTCAGTGTTGGAAAGCGTCCGAGGACGCCAATTTCCGTGTTCAGGGCTGGAGTAAATGGTTTCGTTTGATCCTCGTCATCGCCGGCTGCGGGCAAGAAATTTCCGCCGGGTGGTGATGTCGCTAGCCATATACGGAATGACCAGTCAAATCTCCTGGCCTTTCGCCGGCGGCCTTGCTCAGCAAACGCGAGCCACACAGCAGCAACCAGGTTCTTCTCTCGTGCTTAATCAGGCGAAAAAGCTGATCCAGAACGGCGACCCGCAAGGCGCCTTGGCCGTGTTGCAAAAAGCCGATCTTAGCGCTTCCGATGCCGCCGACATCCACACCATGAAGGGAATCTGTTTTGCTCTATTGGGCAAGCCAGTTGAATCGGCGGCCGAGTTTGATCAGGCAATCGCGCTGCGCCCTGACTACGCGCCTACCTACTTGTCTTCGGGCCTGGCCTTCGCGAGTTTTGACAATCTTGATCTTGCCTTAGCCCGTCTATCCACAGCTCTGAGGCTTGATCCTCAACTGCCCGGAGTTCGCTATAACTACGCCCTCGTCCTCTCGCGGGCGGGTAAGTTCGAGGAGTCGGAAAAGAATGTGGATTTGGAGTTGGCAAAGAAAGGTCCACGAACAGAGCCTCCTCTCGAACTTTGGCGGTTAAAAGCTCGAGATGCGTATTACCAGAAAAAGTGGACAGACACCATCGATGCATACGGTAAAGTCCTCGAACTCCAACCCGATTGGGCAGAGGCTTACGCCGCCATTGGAGAGGGACTCTTCTCTCTCAATCGTAATCAGGAGAGCATGACGGCTCTGACCAAAGCAGTGTCTCTGGATCCGGACGATGGCTCCTCACATCTGCTTCTCGGAAAGCTTTATCAGGATGCCGGGAAAGAGGATCAAGCGTTGCAGGAGCTGGAGGCGGCGCATCGACTGCGACCCGGGGACCGGGAGCCGATTTATCGATTGTTCAGGATTTATAACAGCAAAGGTGACAAGGTAAATGCCGATCGCACGAAAAAAGAGCTTGAGGACCTCCTCGCGAGCAACCGGGCGGAATCGGATAGCGAAGCGAAGGCTACAGTGCTGAACAACACAGGAATTGAGCTCGAAAAAAAAGGGGATTTCGCCGCTGCGCTTGACCACTACGATCAAGCAGCAAAAACAGACGTAGCCAATGTGGTCTTCCAGCGCAACGCCGCACTTCTCTTGTGCAGGATGGGAAGAATACAGGAGGCAATCCGGCGGTTGCGGGATATTCTTTCACTCGATCCCGACGATGCCGAGACACTACAGATACTCGCTGTCGCCAGGGAACTGGCAGCCGGGAAGGATACGACGAAAGAGCAGACTCTTCCGCCAGCCCGGACATCTCACTTCTGACTCGCGCGATTTGGCTGGGCACTAAGCCTGAGTATCTGCTGTAATGACTGCGTTGCGCCGCGAGAGCTTCTCCACTGCTTGCCAATCAATCGAAATTCCCACTCCCGGCTCCGCGCTCGGGCTCATCTCTCCTGCCGTCATAGCCGGAATATGCCGAAGCATACGCTGCAAAGGATCTGCACCCGATTCTTCCGGGATCAATTCAACTCCTTCGACATTGGGAAAAGCGCAAGCGAGGTGCACATGGAGCGGAGGGAACACGTGGGGAAACACGGTCCTGCCTGCCCCGAACGCAAGATTGATTGCTTCGATGGCGCCGGTGATGCCTCCAACGGTGGTGGCATCGACGCGCAGAATGTCTATTCCGCTCACCAGGTCGGAAACCACTCGTGCTCCATACGTATCTTCGCCGGCCGCAATGGGTGTGATCAGATCGCGTCGCAACTCATGAGTGAGGCGCACATCCGATGCGGAAAAGGGATCCTCCAGAAAGTTCAAGCCTAATCCATCCAGGGCGCGGCAAATTCGCTTGGCCTCGGTCAATGTATTCCAACTCCAATGGGCATCTGCGGCAACGAAGCCCGGCATGCTGTGGCTCACAGCAGATGCATAATCTGTATCGAACTTCGCGTCATCGCCCTTCAACATGATTTTCACCCGGCGGCAGCCAGCGTCTCTGAGGCGGCTCACCTCCTGAACTACATCGGCGATCGACCGCTGATCGACGTAGTAACCCGCGACGACTGTCACTTCCGCAGCGGTGCGCAATCCACCCAGGAATTGATAGAGTGGCTGGCCTGCCTGTTTGCAAGCGATATCCCAGAGTGCGATGTCGAGCAGGCTGAGCCCACGCGTCAAGCCCGCACGGGCGGGAACGTTCGCTTGTTCGAGATTGAACATCACACGCCGGCGCATACCGGCATCCGCACCCAGAATGCGCCGCGCCATGTTGCTGAGTACTTCAAACAACGGAGTCCCCCTCGGATATCCGATGGCCTCTCCGAAAATACCCTCTCGTGTCTCCACCCGAAGCAACACGTAGTCTCGCGTTCGAATCTCTACCGGCCCCAGGCGGAGCACGTAGGGCAGAGACATACCGCACTCAGCGATTTGTATTTTTGTTATTTCCACCATTCGCCCATCCCTGGATTTGTCAGTCGGTGTTGAGGATAGCATTTTCTTCGTATACACTTGCCGCGATCGAACAGCATACAGGAGGTCCCTTGTCCGCTCCATCCGTTGGCATACCTGGACTTCGAGGTACAGAACATATCGGCTTCACCGTGCCTGACCTGGAACAGGCCACCTCTTTTTTTGTGGATGTCATAGGCTGCGAGTACATGTTCGAGCTTGGCCCATTTCAATCCGACGATGACTGGATGGCAACTCACCTCAATGTTCACCCACGTGCAATCATGCGCAGGTTACGGTTCTTTCGTTGCAAGCACGGATCGAACTTTGAAATCTTCGAGTATGAATCTCCGGATCAGAATTCAGTCCAGCCGAAAAACAGCGACGTCGGCGGTCACCACCTTGCCTTTTATGTCGATGATTTCGATGCCGCAGTTGCCTATCTGTCAGCCAAGGGAGTGAAGCTTCTGGGTACGCCCACGATCCGCACTTCGGGACCAAATGCCGGCCAGACGTGGATTTACTTTCTCTCCCCATGGGGCATGCAATTTGAACTAGTGAGCTTTCCCAACGGCAAGGGATATGAGAAAACCACTAAGTCACGCCTGTGGCATCCAGCTAAACCTGCCGCGTGATCGTCAGTCTAGCGCTCCTTCCAGGCTTGCAGTTGACCCTGAACCCATTGCGGAGTCTTCTCCGCATGGCAGAGCAGGCAGGCGTTGGGACTGTCTTCCTGGCCAAAGCGAAGTGTCATCTCAGCATTGGGAATATCGTCAATCTGGTGCGAGCGGGCACGGAATAATACCGCATCCATGATGCGGGGCATGTGGCAGGAGACACAGCGGCTGGCCTCTGTGTTCAAGGGATGATGGGTGTGAGCCGTGGCCCTGCTGGGGTCACGGAACTGTGAGTGGCAACCAGTACACATGAGGTCGGGCTGGTCCTGGAACTTAAGCGACGTGGGGTTCTTCGACTCGTTGTGAACGTGGGGATTGTGGCAAGTTCCGCAACTTGCCTGGCCCTTGCGAAAGCATTGCGAGCGCTCCAGTGCCTCCACCATAAATGTGGTCTGTCTGAACCTGCCGTCCTTGAAGAACGCTCCGCGGGTAAATTCGGCCAACGGCAAAGCGGCGTTTTTGATAAAGAAATTTTCCGTGGTCGAATAATTGAGTTCGCCGCGGGGGCTGGCCGCATGTACGTTGGACTGCATATGGCACTGGCTACAAACGGCAACGAAGTCGCGATTGCCGATCTTGCTGAATGTAACCGGCGGCTCGAGCGGTTGTTTTCGGTATGGCCTGCCGGCGGTCATCGCCTCTACGTGCTCCGCTGACGGTCCGTGGCACATTTCGCAATCGATTCCGGGTTCGCGGAAAACCAAATTGTCCGGGTCATAGCCGCCGCCGCGAGCATTGCGCAACTGACTCGTATGACACACCGCACAGTTGATCAGATAGTTTGTAGAGTCGTCGAGCTTCTCCCATTCGTTCGGATTGGAGCGCTCCGAGCCGGGAGCGTCGATCACTTTCCAGTAGTTCAACCACTTCTTCTCGATCGCATTGTATTGAATGGGGAAGACGTGTATTTGTCCGTTAGGTAACCTGGTTGCGTACGCCTGCTGCCATTTGGAACCGATGGTGTAGTCGACAGGATACGAGTGCCATAGACCATCGGACTGCCTGATCTCGAAAAAGTGACGACCGTTGCGAACGACCATGCGCGCGAAGAGAGAGCGCCGCGTGCCCTGCGCGATTTGTAATTTTCCGTTTTGGTATACGGTATCGTCGCCAACGTAGAATTGGTTATCTTTCTCGAAGTCGCCGATGATGTTTTCTCCCCTGTAGGGACGCAGCATCTTCGCCATACCGCTCTGTTCCCACTGAAGATGGATGCTGGCATGACAGCGGGTACATTTCTCCGAGCCCGCATAGGCCCCTGGCTTGATTGTGGACGTGGCGGCCTTGATCGCAGGTGGCTTCACAATGGGAGATGCCTGGCGTTCCGAATTGCTCACAAAGTCATCGAAGGTTGTGTTTGGAGTGGGCTTTGCCGCGTTGTAGATCGTTCCCAACTGCTCCCGAGCCTCCGCGGCAAACTCTTTTCCATGCCGGCAGACCGTGGAAAATTCCACAACCGCATGAGGCAAATCATTGGCGTATCGATAGGCCAGGCCCAGCAAGTAAACGAACTCCATATCTGAAGGGTTAAGGTCGTGCGCGTCGGAGAGAGCGCTTATTGCTTGTTTAAGAAGAGGTTGTCGAGCCCCTGCTGCAGAATTTTGCAACGACTCGTTGACCAGTGCCCGACCGGTGACGAACCACGCCGTCGCCTGTTGCTTTCGCTTGAGAGCGGGCCACTCGCGCGCTGAGATGGCTGCGGGGCGATCGAAGCGATCAAGATAGTCGAGCGCGTTGCGAGCGCTTGCAATCGCCGCTTCGTTCTGTTGCAGTTGCGCCTGCACATCGGCCACTGCAACCAGAAGCAGTGGGTTCTCGGGCAAGAGCAAAAGGGAAAAATGGGCATAGTCCAGCCCGGACTGTAGAACTCCGAGGTCAAAGCTGGAACGTGCAGCTTTTTCGGCAACGGGTGCGAGGAATGCAGACTGTGGATACGTATCCAGAAACGAGCGTGCAAGCGAAAGCAATTTCTGCGGATCTTGTTTGTTGAGGAGAGCGACAAACGCAGATCGCTCGGCCGGGTTCTGGATTTGGTCGGCGATGCTGATAGGGGCGCGACTCGCAGATGTAACCACGGAATCGATGTTCTGCGAGGCCAGCCGCTGGCCGGCGCAGAAGAGCATCCCGATCAAACTGAGTGCCGAGACTAAGACGCGCATAGCAGGCCAGCCGCCTCACTGCTTTGGCAAGGCAAACACGTAGTAGCCCTGGGCCTCCGCTTTGCCGGCTTTCCACGCGAACCCTTCGGCAGGTGCACTATCGGGTAGACGGCCGGCAGCGCAGAAGACGATGTACTCCCGGCCGTCGATTTCGTACACCGACGGCACCCCCTCGGGGTTGGCCTCAATCTCTTTCTCCCAAAGCAGCTTTCCATTGTCCTTGTCATAGGCGTGAATGGTGCGATCCGGCCATGTTGCTATAAACACTAATCCACCCGCGGTCACAATCGGCGCGTTTCTGTTCGCGGCCAGCGTGACCCTGGAAGAACCTGTGCCGGTGATGCCTTTGGCGGCCAGACCAGGCACCACGCCTAGCGGGACCCTCCATCGAATCTCTCCTTCATTCATGTCGATTGCGACCAATGATGTCCATGGCGGACTGATGGCCGGAAGACCGTCGCTGGAGAGAATTCTATTTTCGTAGGTGCCAAAGTAACGTGTGATCCCAGGCGGAGGAGGCAGCCGTTCCATTCCGCCGCCCACACCTCCTGGGCCTACCGGACCCGACGCACTGGGGTTGGAAATGTACGCTGCGAGCGCGTCCAGATAGCTTGGCGAAAGGTCGGTGAAGCCAGGCATCTCGCCTTCGCCCCCGGTGACGATGGTTTTGAATTTGTCCATCCCAATGTCTTTAGGCGACCGGACGCCGGTTCGGTTGGGGCCGTGACATCCCTCGCACAAATGGCTGAAGATTACATGCCCTTGCGTCTCAGGAGAGGCTGCAGGTGGCACATGGAGTGGGACTTTTTGCGACAACTTGAGTTTCAGCTCAGGTGAGTCTGCGGTTCGCAAGTAAATGATGCCGGTCTTCGGATCTGCCGCGCCGTTGCCCCAGTTGCTGCCGCCATCGTCGGCCGGGATCTGGATAGAGTTTCGCTTATCAGTTCCGGGAGTAAAGATTCCCTGATTATTTGTGCTCTTTAAGATTTCTAAGATCCGCTCCTTGTCCGCCTCGCTTACGTAGGGATTGACATCTTTCGCCGTGAAGCTCTGGCGCGCAAAAGATGGTGGCTTCGTGGGAACTGGCTGGGTGGGCCATGACTCTTCGCCTGGCGCTTCGCTCTTGGGAACGGGCCGCTCCTCGATCGGCCATATCGGTTTTCCTGTCACCCGATCGAACGTGAAGACGAAGCCTGACTTCGTGGCCTGGGCCACAATGTCAACCATCTCGCCATCGTGACGCACCGTCAACAGCTTCGGGGCCGTGGTCGGGTCATAATCCCACAGGTCGTGATGAACGGTCTGAAAATGCCATAGCCTCTTGCCCGTCCTCAAATCCAGCGCCAGGAGGCAATCGCCGAATAATCCGGCGCCAATGCGGTCGCCGCCCCAGAAATCGTAGGTCGGTGACCCCAGAGGAAAATAGCCAATGCCCCGTTTCTCATCAATGGCAAACTCGCCCCACGTGTTCACTCCGCCCACATACGTCCACGCATCCTTGGGCCACGTCTCGTAGCCAAACTCACCTGGGTGGGGCAGCGTGTGGAAGCTCCACACCAGTTTTCCCGTCAACACGTCGAAGGCGCGAATATCACCTGGAGGCGAACCGTAAGCTTCGCTTGTTGCCGAGCCAAGAATGATCGAGTTTTCGAATACGTGTCCCGGCGTGCCGGTCTGAATCTCCGGGATTGTTTTAAGATCGCGTCCCAGACCTTCGCGCAAATTGACGCGCCCCTCGTTACCAAAAGTACGAATCGATGCACCGGTCTTGGCGTCAATTTCCTGAAGAAAGCTATCGGCCGAGAAGATGAGTCGCCGATCGGAACGGTCTTTACTCTCCCAGTAGTTAATCCCGCGGTCCATGGGGAGCTTCCCCGCCGGGTGCGACCAGATTTCTCTGCCCGTCAACGCATCGAGCGCAACAATCGAATCCTCTTTGCCGAGAACGTACATCATGCCATCGACGACCAGGGGACTGAAGTTGAACCTCGCGCTCGTACCGGGCACGGGGTAGAACCAGGCTTGGGTGAGCTGGCTCACATTGGACTTGTTGATCTGCTGCAGGGGGGTGTATTGCATGGCGTCCACCCCTCCGCCATACTCGCTCCAATTGGTGTTACGCGGGTGTTCTGAAGTCTCCCCGGAAAGCATGGTCGCTAGAAAGAGCGGCCCCCAGAAGTAAAGGAGAGTGTTTCGATTCTTTGCCTTCATAGCGAGTGGGAGCCCTTCGGCGGAAGAAGACCGCGGCAATAACGCATGGATTTGGAGCCGCATCCTTATATATAGAGAAGATTGGGCTTGTCAAGCAGAATATATCTAACTCTGATATTCGGTGCAGTATATGATGACATTGACGCGTTCCCCTTGGTCAGAGGAAACTTCCAGAGTGCAAACTTCGAGCGAGGTCGAGCTGTTTCGCGCAATCCTGGAGAAGCTTTACACTCCCGTCCTCGGCGATGTCCTGGACGTTCTGGGTTATACGCATCAATTCCTGCCTCAACCGATTCAACCGCTTCGCGAAAGCATGCGTGTGCTTGGGCGGGCAATGCCGGTCCAGATCGCTGACGTGTGGGGCAAGCAAGAGCAACCGTTCGGCCTCATGACTGCAGCATTGGATCAGATCCTTCCGGGCGAAGTGTACGTGGCAACGGGAGGATCTCAAAACTGCGCAGCCTGGGGTGAAATTCTTACCGCGACCGCACGCACGCGTGGAGGCCTCGGTGCCGTCATCGACGGATACCACCGCGACACGCCCCAGGTGCTGGCGCAGAATTGGCCTGTCTTTAGCCGCGGCAGGTATGCACAAGACGCTTCTGTCCGATCCAAAATTGTCGACTACCGGTGTCCCGTCGAAATCGGCGGTGTTCGCATCGACCCTGGCGATCTGATTTTTGGCGACATGGATGGGGTACTGGTTGTCCCTCGTGCGGTTGAAGAGGAAGCAGTGGCGCGGGCGTGCGAGAAGGCGAGCGGAGAAAAGGTGGTTCGCAAGGAGATCGAGGCCGGTTCTTCGAGTACCGCGGCCTTTCGCAAGCATGGAATTCTCTAGCAGTGACGTCTGCCTTTTACTTCTTGATCCGAAAGACAACGTCTGCACGGCCACTCGTGCGATTGAAAGCGGCACGCGGGTTCTGATAAATGGGCACAGTGTCCTAATAAGTCAAACCATTCCCTTCGGCTTCAAGATAGCTGCTCGCAATATCGCTATCTACGACAAAGTTATTAAGTATGGCGTTCCGATCGGCTCTGCAACGCGAGATATCGCGATGGGCGAAATCGTCCATGTTAACAATATGAAGAGCGATTACTTGCCGACTTATACCCTTGACACGGAAGGTACGCCATGACCGGCAGCTCTGAGCTGCGCGGATATCTCCGCCAGGACGGCCGCAAAGGCATTCGTAACTATGTGCTCGTATGCTACCTGGTGGAATGCGCCCATCATGTGGCGCGCGCCATAGCAAATCCGTTTCAAGAGCGCGGAGTTCATCTGATTGGTTTTGGCGGATGCTATCCGAATGCATACGCCGATCGCATGATGAAGAATCTTTGCACCCATCCAAATATTGGCGCAGTGTTGCTTGTGTCTCTGGGTTGCGAGAGCTTCGATCGCAGGGGGTTGGAAGAAACCATTCGGCACAGCGGACGCCCTGTGCACTCGCTTGTCATCCAGCAGGCAGGTGGCACCCGCAAGACAATTGAGCTGGGGCGCTCGTGGGTCGAAGCCACGCTTGCCATGATGGAGCCATCTCCGGCGACTCCGATGATGTTGAACGAACTCGTCATAGGCACGGTCTGTGGAGGCTCGGACACGACCAGCGGGATCACAGCCAACCCTGCCATCGGACTCGCATTTGATTTGCTGGTGGCTCAGGGAGCAGCGGTGATCTTTGAGGAGACGGGCGAACTGATCGGCTGTGAACACATCATGGCAGAGCGTGCTGTCACGCGCGAGTTGGCCGATGAGCTGATTGCAACGGTTGGCAAGGCGGCAAAATACTACGCCACCCTGGGACACGGCAGCTTTGCTTTAGGAAATGCGGAAGGTGGGCTCACCACTCAGGAAGAGAAGTCCATGGGCGCCTATAGCAAGAGCGGCAGCTCAAAGATCTGCGGCATCCTCAAACCTGGAGACGCTCCACCAACCGGCGGACTCTATTTGCTCGATATGGTTTCCGACGGCCCAGTCCGATTTGGGTTTCCGAATATCAATGACAATGCGGAAATTGCGGAGCTCGTCGCCTGCGGCGCGCATATGATTTTATTTTCCACCGGCCGCGGATCCGTTGTAGGCTCGGCGATCTCACCCGTCATCAAGATCTGCGCCAACCCGCAGACGTATCACCGGATGTCGGAAGATATGGATATCAACGCCGGGCGCATCCTTGAAGATTCAGCAACGCTTGAGGATGTGGGGCGTGAGGTCTTTGCGGCAGTCATCGCAACCGCGCAAGGGGAACAAACTGCCTCTGAAGGTCTTGGACATCAGGAATTTGTTTTAACGTATAAACACTTCGAGCCACTAGGCCCCGGTTGCTTGCCGATGGCGTGAGCCAGATTTGTATCGAGCAGTTTCACAGTCGGGAACGGGCTTATTTCTTCCCCTGTCCATGGGGAAATGGAAGATGCCCAAAGGAAACTCAGGCGCTTTTCCGCGGCCTGTTTAGGTTGCCCTTTCAGCTATTGATCCGCGCCGCATTCAGCAGGGCCGCCAGGTACTTTTCGAAATTCTTGTCGAAGCGTCCCTTGGGAACCGAGATCCCCAGCACAAACCGTCCCCCCAGGCCTTCGACTGGAACGGCAAGACACTGCAATCCCTCGTGAAATTCTTCATTGTCGACGGCGTAGCCGAGAGTCCGAATTTTCTCGAAGTCTTTCAGTAGTTCTTCGCGATCAGTGATGGTTTTGCTGGTTCTTGCTTCCAGGGAATGCTTGGCTAAATAAGCTTCGCGCACGGCGGGCTCGACCAGCGCAAGAAGCAATTTGCCCGCCGCCCGTGCATGTGCGTGGCCGCTGTAACCCTGTGGAACCTGAGCAGCTCCAACGGGGCTCTCGCCGCGGGCGGTTGCGAGTGCGACAATTTCGCCATCAACCCAACCACCCGCATAAGCCGTCTCACCCGTGGCTGCCACGATCGCCCGAACCCTCCGAGCAAGATGCTCCGGCGGCGCCAATTGGCGCCTGAACCCCTCCGCTATCGAAACCGCGGCAAGCCCCAGCACATATCTGTTTCTGTCGTTCTTCCTGATGATGCCAGTGCCGTGCATGGTATGGATGAGGTGGTACGTCACCTGGCGCGAGAGGCCAAGTTTCTCCATGATCTCTTTAGCTCTCAAGCCGTTGGGACTGTCAGCGACGGCTAGCAGAACGGAGATGGTTCGAACCGCGGATTGTATCCTCGGTTTTGGGTCACCACTCTCGGCTACGGCTAGCGGCGTTTCGGCGTCTTCATCGAGCGTCTTTGTGGCACCCATGTGCACGCGCGTCCGCCTCCTCGCAATCAGCTCAGACCTCAGACGCTCTCTTCCTAACGCTCCGTCAGGGAACGACCGAAAACAGCCCTAGGCCAGTCCCCCCGATTCTAAATCGATTGTCCGGGATGCGACACCCATATTGATCGGTGTGGTTGCTGGTTTTCCCACTGGCCGATCTGCATAAACAGTCGCACCTCATTGATTTTGCTGGAGTTACGAGCAAGCTGGCCGGCATCATGGCGCATTTTCTCTTTCCCGTCCAGCGGCCAGTGCCATTAAACGCCGATCCCGCCACGCTCGGCGGCTGGGCAAAGCCTCCTGGCTCAGCAACGATCTGCGTTCAGCTTCCACTTTTCGGATCAACTCTGGCGGCCAGGGCTTCTGCTGGTCACGCGATCGTGCAATTTCATAATGCAGGGGTCCCAGGCGATTGGCATAATCGGCCACCCCTCCTTGCGCATTGAGGTCGATGGTTTCGAAAGGCCCCATGAAAGACCAGCGCCAGCCCAGGCCGTCGCGCATGGTTCTGTCGATGTCCTCGCAGCTGGCCACACCGTCTTCCACCAACGCCCACGCTTCGCGCAGCAACACCGCCTGGAGTCGATTCAGCACAAAGCCTTGAACCTCTTTGCGCACGTGGACAACGCTGCGCTTCAGCCCTCGCATGAGGGCATCAGCAAACTCAATCGTTGCCCGAGAGGTTTCTGGCGACGGAACAAGCTCAACCACCGGTACCAGGTAAGGGGGATTAATTGGGTGCACGATCAGCACACGGTGTGCAATTTTCAAGCCGTGAGTAAAGTCTGATGCTGGAATACCCGAACTGGAACTCCCGATTACCAGATCCGGCGGCCCAACTTCCTCAAGCTCCTGCATGAGCCTGCGCTTTACTTCCACCCGTTCCAGCACCGATTCTTGCGCGTAGGCGGTCCCATCCACGGCATCTGCCAACTGGTATGTCGGCCTGACGTGGGCGGCGGTTCCATCGGGGTCGTCGATGAGGCCGAAGGATTTTAATTCTCTCAACTGCTCCGCAATAAGAGCGAGGGCCCGGGCGGTTGCATCCGCGTTCGCGTCATAGATGCGAACATCGAGGCCCGCCCGTGCAAAGACAATTGCCCATCCAGCTCCGACCAGGCCAGCGCCGATAATGGCCACCGGGCGCCCCCCGAGCAAATCACTTGGCCTGCCTGCCGGACCTTTACTCTCGCTCATTTCCCGCCTCGATACTGAGATGTGTAAACATTCAGGATTTTGATCTTACTCGCGGGAACTCCTAAACGCTGCTCGCCGAGGGCGGAAAGAGGAACGGCCGGTCACCTGTCTGGTGAGCCGGCCATTCAATCCCGTGCCTCGCCCGCTACTGCTTTTCGAAAACCACCAGTTCTGTGAAGGGTTTGCCGTCCTTATCTGTTCCCGACATATGAAAGGTCTGGGTTTTGCCGTCCTTGGAAAGGGTGGCATAGCTCTTGGCAGCCCTTCCGTTATAGTTCCAGACTTGTGTTGTCTTGTATGGATTTACCTTAGTCGCAATGACCGTTACGTTCTCACCATGGCCCTCGACCGGAACCGCCTTGCCTTGCTGGGGCTTGTAGGACCAGCTGCTCTGCTTGCCCGTTGAACTTGTTTCCTGTACGGAAATAGTGCCATCCGGATCGATCGTAACCTGGTCAGCTTGTGGCGGATTTCCAGGAAACTTGGACTTTTCCGGATTGAACTTCCAGGTGCCGGCCCAGGCCCCTGCGGGAGTGTCTTGCGCGTTAAGGTGAGACGGTATCGCCAGCAACAAGACCGGCAAGGCTAAGAGTGAAAACACTACCTTCATCACACTCGATTTCATTTGTCGTCTACTCCTTTGATGACTTGTCATAAACCACTACCTGATGGAACGGCTTGCCTGCTTCGTTCGTGCCAGAGAGATGAAATGTCTGTCGGGCGCCATCCTTGGACAAAATAGCCCAACTCTTCGCCATGTGGCCGTTGAAATTCCAGATCTGTTCGGTCCGGTGGTCGTTCACTTTACGCGCGATCACTGTCCAGTTCGTCCTGCCGTTCACTGGGACCTCCCGTCCGGCTTGCGGTTTGTAGGACCAGCTGGATTTCTTGCCTTGCCAGTTTGTCTCAAAAACCGTGACCGTTCCGTCAGGCTCGATCGTCAACTGATCATCCTGCGGGGCAGGCCGCCCTGGGAACCTGGACTGAGCCAGGTTCAGCTTCCAGGTGCCGGCCCACGCACCAGCGGGAATATCCTGCGCCATCACCGCCAGTTGAGCACCGAGCAGCAGAGCGGCTGCTCCAAAGCCAGAAGCATGTCTCATTTTTCACTCTACTGCTTTTCGTAGACAACGACCTCACTAAACGGTTTGGCCTCGGTTGATCCGGGAGCCCTGTAGGTTCCCGGAGCCCCATAGAAGGTCTGTGTCTTTCCATCCTTCGACAATGTGGAATGGGTATGTGTGATCTTTCCCTCATGGTTCCAAATGTGGTTGTTCCGGTAGTCGTTCACTTTGACGATCTCTACCGTTGTGTTGTCTCTCCCCTGAATTGGTACGGCCTTTCCAACTTGTGGTTTGTACGACCAGTCACTCGTCTTTCCATCTGCACTCACCACGTGAACGGCTACCGACCCATCCGGCTGGATGATGACCTGGTCCAACGTGGGTGGAGGTCCGGGAAACTTGGATTTCGCACTATTCGCTACCCAGGTACCCGCCCAGGCGCCGGCGGGCATGTCCTGCGCAACTGCGATGAGTGGGGCCGCGCACAGAAGCAGTGAGGCGGCTATGAAGCGTAATTTCGTCGAACCGGATTTCATATTCTCTGTTCCTCCAGGAATTGACTCATGATGAACCGTGGACTGGGTAACGTAATTTCACTTTGCTTCCTAGAATGCTTTTGAGATCGAGTGCCAACTTGTCCAGACCGCTCTGCGGAGATTCCTTTCCAGTCACAATCTCAGAAAGACGGCGTTCCGCCGCCTCCGTCATTTGTGAGGATTCCGGGATGGTTGGCTTCTCCTTGGCGATGGGGACACTTGCCAGAAAGGCTGATGTATAGGGCTTCTCCTTCACCGCGGAATCCTCATAAACCGGCTTCTTGATAGAGGAGCTACCGTTTAGGGTTTGTTTGATTTGAACCTGGTCAGACATTGCCCATTCGATGAACCTATAGGCCTCCTTTGGGTGCTTTGATTCCGTCGGGATCAGGTAGGTGAGACCTTCCAGCTGGCTGGATCGCTGCGCGGTGTTCGAGGGAATAAGACTGTAGCCGATTTTGCCTGCGACCTTCGAAGTTGCTGGGTCCTCCACAAGGTAAGCCTGGTCACTCCACAAGAGGCCCATGAATGCGTGCTCCTCTTGCAGTGCTGCCTGCGCTTCATTCCAGCCGTAATTCAGAGTGTCAGGAGGACTGAGCGCAATTAGTCTCACATACTGTTCGGTAGCCGCAACATTTTGCGGTGAATTGACAACGATGTCGCTGTATTCCCAACCGTGTTGCGTGTCGAGGATATCTCCCCCGAATGAGTAAACGAAGTTCAGCCACTCGTACCACAGCGCCAGGCCCTGCTTGCCGGAAATATAAGTTCCATAGAAGTGCTCGTTAGGCCGAGTGAAGAACTCGGCTAACTGCGTATATTCTTTCCAATTGGAGGGAACCGCAATCTCGCGATGATAGCGTGCTTTGAACTTGCGCTTGTTCGCGGGGTCGTCCAGAAGATCTTTCCGGTAGCATAGGTACGCCGTCAGCCCGGTGTAGGGATAACCGTAAATCTTATCCCCATACCAACTGAGCTCCCGCCACCAATTGGCAAAGAGCTGCTGTTGGGGTTGAAAGCTCACATCGTGGACACCGGGATCAGCCAACAGAGAATCGATGGGTTGGACCTGGCGCTTCTGGATGAGCGCCCCCAGCAGTCTGTGCCGCATCACGACGATGTCATAACCAGCGTCCCCTGCCGCTGCCCCGCGGTCCAGATCGTTCATGATCTTGCGGTCATTCCGATCCAATACTTCAACCCGCACGCCGGTCTTCTGTTCATAAGTGCCGATCATCCCGGTTTTCGTAAGACTCTTCAGGAACCAATCATCGCCAGCCAGTCGGATCGTCACTGGCTGCGAGCTTCTGCTGCAGCCGATCTGCAACCAAACCATGATCAGCAGCGCTACGAGTGGAGTTTTAGACCAAGCGTTTCTGCCCAGGGGCTTCATTTTGGGAGAGAAGAGCCGGAAAACCAGAGGAACTTGACTGGAGTGTCGCCGGAATTAATGTTGGAATGGGTCATGTAGTTATCTGGCCTGATCATATAGCCCATGCCTGCCGGCTGAACGCGCAACTGCGTACCGAGAAAAGCCAGGCTGGTCCCGTCAATAGCCACCCAAATCTCTTCCTGCCCCGGGTTATGAGGGTGCGGCTCGCCCATCTGCATAGGATTGATAGTCACCGTAATCAGGTCGCCAACCGTCGCCAGGCCATCAGTCCGCGAGAAAAGGTCCCTGACAATGTGCGCCCAGTGGCCGGAAGCGCCTGGAAGCGTATAGGGCGACGCTTCCATCGGCGTTCTTGGAGGAACGGTCCTCTCATCGGTCACCAGCATGTCTTTCCGGGGAGTAAAGTTCTTGGGAACAGGTTCGTTGACCACATACATCGTAAGGTCATCGTTGCCGGTGTTCTTCATCTCGAACTCGAGACCTTCGGGCATGAAAACAGCGATGTCTTTATGCAGAGCAGCGGTTTTTCCGCCGGCAGTGATCTCTCCCGTGCCCCCGTCGATGTAGTAGACCTCTTGTTCGCCGTCGAGCTTCTCAGACGTGGTTACATCGCGCGGCTGAAGACGGCCATAGGCTACGAAGTTTGTCGCTTGCAGTACGGCTCCTGGTTGCGGCGGAGTCAGATTGTTTCCGTGGCTAAGAATGTCGCGGAGTACCAGAGAGCCATGTTCATGGCGCGGCATCGAATCGTGCCAGTCTCCCATGAACCTGTCGATCAGCCTATCCTGCAGGTCGGTGCCATCCTCGTACCGAATGGCATTCGGTCCGGGGAAGCTGTTACCACCGCTGGCCGGCGTTTTTACCGGAGGCTTGGCAACCGTTTGCGCATAGCCGGAAAGCAGCGCAATGCCGAAGAGAGCCAGCGAACCGAGACGTTTTCCGGACGGCGAGATCATTACCCCAGTTCCTCGTTCACACTTTTGGAAACGCCTGCAAATTGATTGCAGCCGGTCCTCCGAGCCTAGAAGCCAAACCTTAAGCCTGTTCCCCAGGCGGAACAAGCGAAATAGTACGAAACACCCTAAGAGTGAATCGGGACAAACTGGATGCAGACCGGGACGTCCAGCTTAATCTCGTTGCCGGTCTTGGTCATCCGACCGGTAGCGCGGTCGATCTTAAACACAATCACGTTGTTCGAATACTGGTGAGCCACCAGCAGAAAGGAACCGGTCGGATCGAGAGCAAAGTTACGGGGCATGATCGCGCCTGTCAGCGCTTGCTCCACCAGCGTAAGCGTACCTTTCTCCGGATCGATGGCAAATATGCCGATGGTATCGGGACCCCATCCCGTGTCCCCTGTATTCCGTCGATTTGACTCATACAGGAATTTCCCATCCGAGCTTACGGCGATCTCCGCGCTGTGGTTCTCACCACCAAAATCATGGGGAATCGTCTCGGAACTCTGCAGGCCGGTCAAGGTCCCAGCTGTCGGGTCCCAGGCGAAAGCATCGACAATCCCGCTCATTTCGCTCAACTGGTAGGCGAACCTACCCGACGGACTAAAGGCGAAGTGCCGTGGACCACCGCCCGGGTGCACGGTTGCGAAGGGCGGGTCGGGAGGAGAAAGCTCTCCCGTCTTTTCATCGAAACGAAAGATCTGTATCTTATCCAATCCCAGGTCAGAAACGATGACGTAGCGATTGTCGGGCGAGACCAGAATGGAATGGGGGTGTGGGCTGGTCTGGATTGCAGGGTTTACGCTATGGCCGATGTTCTGGATAAACGAGGTAAGCTCTCCCAGGGAGCCGTCCTCCTTCAGCTTAATGACCGAGACGCTGCCGCTGCCGAAATTTGCCATCAGCACGTACTTGCCAGTCTTATCTGTCGAAATGAAACAGGTGCTCGTTCCCCCCGTAGGAAGGGTGTTCAGCAGGCGCAGCTTTCCGGTCGCCGGATCGATGGCAAAAGAGCTCACGTAAGAGACATGATCAAGCGGCGGCCCCACCGAAAGCGGGTCCTCGGTGACGGCATAGAGAAAGCGATGATCTGGCGAAATCGTGATGAAGGAAGGATTGGTGATTTCCGCGGCAAGCTCTGGCTCGCTGAGAGCGCCGGTCGCGGCATTGAACCGGCTCATGTAAATGCCCTTGCTGTGGCTCTCTCCCACTCCCTGCGTCTTGCTGTGACGCACGAAACGGAACCCGGTATACGTCCCAAAGTAGACAAAGTAATCCTTATCCTGTGCTGACGCTGTGCGGCCGGCAAGCAGGGCCAGCACACAGATGAACATAAAGCAGAGCGAATACCGGGCTTGTTGCACTGGGCTTACGGCCTCCTTGGCGGTCAGGATCAAGTTATACCACCGGTACAAATTGCAGGCAGACGGGCGTGTCGACCTTGATCTCGCGGCCTGTTGTCGAGAGCATCCCCGTCTCCTGATCAATTTTGAACTGCACCACATTGTTGGATATCTGATTCAGGGCGAACAAGTACTGACCGGTGGGATCAATGCCAAAGCTGCGCGGCATAAGTCCGCCCGAAGGGAATTGCCGGATTTCAGACAGCGTGTGCTTCTGTGGGTCGATGGCAAACACACTGATGGTGCCTGGCAGCCGGTCGATTTTGCTGTGATCTTTATCATTGAAGCGGCTAAGCCGATTCGACGCGTAGAGAAACTTTCCATTCGCGCTTAACTGCATCTCAGCGCCTGCATTTCTGAAGCCAGGCGGGGTGATAGAGATTTCCTGAAGCCTGGTCAAACTACCCTGCGCAGGGTTCCAGGCGAAGCTGATCAATGTGCTTCCCATCTCGTTGAGCTGATAACCGAACAAGCCGGCAGGATCAAAGACAAACCGGCGTGGGCCCCCACCTGGTTCGACCGGCGCAAACGGGGGATCGAGCGGAGAAAGCCCTCCCGTAGTCGCGTCGAAGCGATAGATGAACACCTTATCGACCCCTAGATCGGAGACGATTACATAGCGGTTGTCCGGCGAAACCAGGATGGTATGAGGATGCGGCCCCGATTGCACGGGCACATCCGGACTCCCATGCCCCAGGTGTTGCACGAAGGCGGTCTGTTGTCCCAAAGAGCCATCGTCATTCACCCGCACGACCGAGATGCTGCCACTTCCGAAATTGGCCAGGAGCACGAATTTTCCTGTCTTATCCATGGAAAGGTGGCAGGTGCTCGTTCCGCCCGTCGGGATGGTGTTTAAGAGGCGCAGCTTACCGGTCGTGGGATCAATGGCAAAAGCACTCACGTACGATGCGTGATCGAGCGGCGGTCCCAGGGAGAGCGGATCTTCCGATACGGAATACAGAAATCGATGATTGGGATGAACGGTAAGAAAAGAGGGATTCACGATCTCAGCGGCCAGTTCCGGCTCGCTCATTTCACCGCTTGCCGAATGGAACCGGCTGACGTAGATCCCTTTGCTGTGGCTCTCTCCAACCCCGATGGTGGCACTGTGACTTACGAATTTGAAGCCGGTATAGGTGCCGAAATACATTAAAAAGTCGCCGGCCTGGGCCGCGGCGGCCTGGCAAGCCGAAGCGGCAAAAGCAAAGACAAAAAACAAGCAGAAGGTGCGGCGGTTGCCTCTCACGAGCTTGATCTCCTTACTGCGGACCTGCGGGCACGAACTGAAGACAGACCGGAGTTTCCACCATTATCTCCTTGCCGGTCTTGGCCAGCTTGCCTGTAGAGGGGTCGATACGAAAAACCACGATGTTGTTGCTCAATTCGTTCGCAGCCAGCAAATAGTTGCCAGTGGGATCGATGGCAAAACTACGCGGCATGATTCCGCCTGTAGTCGTCTGCTCAACTAGAGTCAGGGTGCCCTTCTGCGCATCGATGGCAAACACCCCGATGGTGTCCGGCCCGCGTACATTGTCGCTGCGAAGCCGCCGGTTGGACTGGTACAAAAACCTGCCATTGGGCAAGATCTCAATCTCTGCGGTGTGGTTGCTGCCGACAAAATCAGGGAATTGGGTGGAGGCGTCCTGGACACTGCTCAGAGTGCCCTTTGCCGGATCCCAGGAGAAAACACTCACCACGTCATTGAGTTCATTCATCAGGTATCCGAATCGTCCCCCGGAATCGAAGACGAAGTGCCGCGGGCCGCTATTGGCCGGAAGCGCAGCGAACGGTGGATCGGGCGGAGAAAGAGCGCCCGTATTCGGGTCGAAATGATAAATGAGCACCTTGTCGAGTCCGAGATCGGGTACGATCGCAAACCGGTTGTCGGGCGAAACGTCAATGGCGCTGGGATGGGCCTGGGTTTGCTTCCCGCTATGCCCGATGTGCTGTACGAACGCTGTCTCCTCACCAAGGCCGCCGTCTTCTCTGACTCTTACAACGGAAATGCTGCCGCTGCCATAGCTGGCTGTAAGCAAGTATTTTCCGGTCTTATCGACGGACAGATAGCAGGTACTTGTCCCCCCGCTGGGGACTGTATTGAGCAAATGCAGGTCGCCCGTTTTGCCATCAATCGCATAAGCGCTGACGTACGACTCGTGGTCGCGTGCGGGCCCAAGGGAAAGGGGATCCTCGCTGGCCGCATAGAGAAAGCGATGATTGGGAGAGACAGCCAGGAACGACGGATTGGCGATCTTTGCGGCGAGCTTTGCCTCGGTGAGATCTCCGGTTGCGGGACGAAACCGGCTGACGTAGATGCCCTGGCTGTGACTCTCGCCTGATGGATTGCCGTGCAGGACGTACTTGAATCCGGTGTAAGTCCCGGAGTACAGAAAGTACTCGTTGGCCTCACCAGCGGCCATGTGGCCGGTACCAAGTATCAGCCCTAGAGCAACGCCGAGAAAGATCCCTCTCATTTTTTGGCAGGAACCACCGCGTGAGTCCAGTTGTCACCTTGAGGGAAGCGAGCGAAGTATAGAAACTTCACCGGCTTGTCGCCATCGTTGATGTTGGAGTGGATCGTGATTGCATCTGGCCGCAGCATGTAAGCCATCCCTGGCTTCTGCACGCGCAGCTCCGTACCTAACAGCACCAGACTGCTGCCATCAATGGCTGCCCAGACTTCTTCCTGCCCCGGCCTATGGGGATGGGGCTCGCCCAGCGTCTTGGGGTTGATCTCTACCGTGATCACGCTCTGCTCTGTTGCCAGACCGTCCGCGGGGGAGAATATCTCTCTGACGATGTGAGCCCAGTGGCCTGAGGCTCCCCCGACAATAAAAGGATCGGCGACTGCGGGAGTCCTCTGGCGGGCGGCCCCCTCGTCTTTCACCACCATCTTGGTTTTGGGATGAAAGCCAACGCGGTTCGGGTTTCCGACAATTCCGTTATCGTCCGGCATCGGCTCATTGATCACATACATGGTGAGTGGGTCATCGCCCATCGACCTCATGACAAATTCAAGTCCGACGGGCATGAGCACGGCAATACCCTTGTGCAGTTTGGCCGTGTCGCCTCCGGCTGTGATTTCGCCTTCGCCGCCCAGAATGTAATAAATTTCCTGCTGACCTTCGAGCTTCGAAGGAGTGGTCCAGGCACCTGGAGCGAGCCTGCCGTAAGCCAGGAAATTGGTGTAGTGCAGGACAGCGCCCTTCTCTGTCGGATCGAAGTTATCGCCTTTGGTGAGAATGTCGCGCAGAATGAGCGAGCCGTGCTCCACTCGTGGCAGGGACAAATGCCAATCGCTGATGAACATGTCGATGCGGCGGTTCATCGGATCCGGAGCGTTTTGGTACTTGACCAGGCCAGGTCCCGGGTACGAGTTGATGCCGTTAATGGCATTCTGCGTCCCGCTGTCTGGCGGCGCAGTCTGCCCCACAGCAAGCGAGCCCAACGCCAGAGCAAGGCAGGAAACAGTAAGAGCCGTTTGTACGCGCCGCATGTTCACGGTCTCCCTTCGCATTCTACTTCCTGGTTTCATGCGGATGATAGCGGGCAAAGTAGACGAATTTTACCTGCGAATCCTCGTTCTGGTTCACGTTGGTATGGGGCGTCAGGTTATCCGGCACGTGATAGAACGCCATGCCTGGAGTCTGTTTGCGCAGCGAATTGCTGACGAAAGCCAGGCTGGTTCCGTAGAGCGCCGTCCACACCTCTTCGATGTCGGTGTGGTCGACCACGTGCGGCTTGCCGATGGTGAGCGGATCGAGGGTAACCGTGAGCACGCTTTGCAGCGTGCCCAGGCCGTCGGCGGTTACGAAAAGAGTCTTGACAATGTGGCACCACAAACCAGTAGTTGACGTTACCGGGAGCTTGTTCTCGTCCCTGACCAGCATCGCGGTATTCGGCCGGAAGCCGGGGGGCGTCGGCTCGTTGATCACATACATGGTAAGCGGCTGGTCGCCTGTGCTCTTGATGGAGAACTCCAGGTTTGCCGGCATCAGGACGGCAATGTTCCGATACAGGTCGGCGCTCTGTCCGCCCGCAGTCACCGTACCCTGGCCTGACTCGACGAAGTAAATCTCCTGCTGGCCATCAAGCCGCGTTGGCTTGGTCGACGCCTGGGGCGCCAGTGTGTCGTAGGTGTACGAGTTCATGTAGCGGAGAACCGCACCCTTTTGTGGGGGATTGGCCGCATCCCCACGGGTGAAAATGTCGCGCTCTTCGAGCGATCCGCGCACCGTGCGTGGGGTGGCGTTGTGCCAGTCTCCGAAGTAAGAGTCGATCTTGTCCCCGGTTATCTGCGCCGCGGCAAGAGGCGCAAACAAGGCACACAGACCCAACGATGCAACCAACCTCCTTAACATCGACATTCTCCCTATTCCTCGATCCTGCTACGTAAACAAGTTTTCCCGCGGAGAACAAGCGAAATAGTGCGAAAACGGGCTTGACGAGAAGAATTGTCATCCCGGCTGGAACGTACCCGGATTTCCTGCCACGGGAGTCTGCTGCTTCCGCCAACTTACTTCCTGTTTTCGTGGGGCCGGTAGCGGGCGAAGTAGAGAAACTTCGCCTGAGAATTGCCACTTGGGTTGATGTTGGTATGCGGAGTGAGATTGTCGGGAATGTGCAGGTACGCCATGCCGGGAGTCTGCTCATGGACCTGGTTCCCGACGAGAGCCAGGCTATTGCCGTACAACGACGTCCATACCTCTTCGATATCGCTCGTATCCTCGTGAGGCGCGGGATGTGGCTTGCCAATGGTGAGAGGATCGAGTGTCACCGTCACCACACTCTCCAGTGTGCCCAGGCCGTCCGCGGTGACGAAGAGCGGCTTCGCAATGTGCGCCCAAAAACCATTGCTTGAAGAAATAGGGATCGTGTTCTCATCTCGGACGAGCATTTTCGTATTGGGCCGGAATCCCGCAGGGATCGGCTCGTTGATG
The DNA here is from genome assembly GCA_963814015.1 of uncultured Acidobacteriaceae bacterium. Lineage (GTDB taxonomy): Bacteria > Acidobacteriota > Terriglobia > Terriglobales > Acidobacteriaceae > PALSA-350. Next base: position 242,266 of record CAWFBI010000006.1, on the reverse strand, counting down.
ACATACATGGCGAGCGGTTCATCGCTGTTGCTCTTGAGAGTGAATTCCAAATTGGCCGGCATCAGGACGGCTACATTCCGATACAGATCGGCGGTTTGGCCGCCCGCGGTCACCGTGCCCTTGCCGGACTCGACGAAATATATCTCTTGCTGCCCGTCGAGACGTGCCGGCTTGGTAGACGCTCCCGCCGCCAGGGTTGCATACGTGTAGGAGTTGAGAAAGCGGAAAACTGCGCCGGCGCGCGCCGGATTGAGGCCGTCGCCATGGGTTAAGATGTCTCTCTCTTCGAGCGATCCACGGATCGTGTGCGGTGTCGAGTTGTGCCAGTCGCCGAAGTAGAGGCTGATCCGATCACCTGTCGTTTGCGCCGGAGTGAGCGGCGAAAAGGCCGCGCAACAAACCAGAAGGATGAGAGCATCATGCTTCATATCACGTTCATTCTCCGCCCCTTCGCGGCCGGCGACAAACCCATTTCGTACTATTTCGCTTGTTGGGACATGAAATACTTGTTTAGGTAGAAGAGCGGTATAGAGCCGCTCTTATGGCGACGGTCATGCGTGGGACCACTCTGTTACTTTTTCTTCTCTTCATGGCCTTCTCAGCGGGCTCTTTCCCTCCTTTGTTGCATGCCCAGGGCACTGGTTTTCACAACGCGCCTGCATCAGCTGCAGCAGAAAAAAATCCTTACGATGGGCAGGCGTCTGCGATAACAGCGGGCAAAACAAGCTACGCCAGCCACTGCGCCGCCTGCCACGGAGCCACCGGAGACGGGATGGGCAATGTGCCGCCGCTCGCGCATGGAGCCCTGCAGGGTGTGCCGGATGGCTCAGTCTTTTGGTATATCACCAAAGGTGGACTGGAAAATGGAATGCCCTCGTGGGCCGCTCTGCCGGATGAGGAGCGGTGGCAGTTGGTCACCTTTATCAAATCGATGAGCGCTTCTGCCACGGGCAGCGGAACGGCGTCCGCACCGGCAGCATCCGCACCCGCCGCGCCCGAAACTTCGAACGCTCCGCCACCCGAACCGCCGTTCACGGATTATCGCTTTGAGAAGCCGGGAACCATTCGCCACATTACGCTCCAGGACCTCCCCCCGCCTTACGCCTCCAAGTCTGCGATGGGGGGCCCAACCATTGTTCCCCGCCCCGAAAACGCCTGGCCTAAGGCGCCGGATGGCTTCACGGTTGGCCTGTACGCCACGGGGCTTACCAATCCGCGGATCCTCCGTCGAGCGCCCAACGGCGACATGTTCCTGGCCGAAACGACCGCCGGCGATATCAAGATCTTCCGCGGCATGACGAAGGACGGTAAGCCTGAAGAAGTGCACGTTTTTGCTACCGGTCTCAATACACCGTTCGGCATTGCGTTCTACCCGCTGGGCCCCAATCCGCAGTGGGTCTATGTCGCAAACATGAACTCTGTGGTGCGCTTTCCGTATCACAACGGCGATCTGGCGGCCACGGGGCCGGCGGAGCATTTGGACGATCTACCCAGCGGCGGGCACCACCGTTCAAGGGATATCCAATTCTCCCCGGACGGCAAGACCATGTTGGTCTCCGTAGGTTCGCAGGAAAACGTCGATGATACGCCCGCAGAGAAGGATCGGGCCGACATCCTGGCGTTCAATCCGGACGGTACCGGCAAGCGCGTATACGCGTATGGGATCCGCAATCCGGTCGGTATTGCCATTAGTCCCAAGACCGGCGAACTCTGGTGCTCCGTAAACGAGCGCGACGAACTAGGCAACAACCTCGTGCCCGATTACATCACTCACGTACAACCCGGTGGTTTCTATGGTTGGCCGTGGTGGTACATGGGCCCGCATCAGGATCCTCGGCTTGCCGGGCAACGTCCGGACCTTAAGGACAAAGTCATTACCCCCGACGTGATCCTGCAACCGCACAATGCCTCACTCGAAATGACCTTTTATGATGGGACACAATTCCCGGCAGAGTATGCAGGTGATATTTTCGCCGCTGAGCACGGCTCGTGGAACCGTTCACCCAGGACGGGGTATGAAGTGATTCGTGTCCCGCTCCACCAGACGGGCCACGCGACCGGCGAGTATGAAGATTTTCTGACTGGCTTTGTAGTGGATGACAAGAGCGTTTGGGGCCGGCCCGTGGGTGTGGCGACTGCCACGGATGGTTCGTTGCTGGTCAGCGATGATGGCTCCGGCTCGATTTGGCGCATCACTTATACGGGAAAATAAGTAGCTGGCGGCGAAGGAGAAAAGTATGAATTGGATGAAACGAGCGGTTCTGCCCTGTTTGGCTGGGTTGTTGCTGGTGGCGGCCGCTCCATCGCAGGCACAACTTGCAGATAAGAAGGCGCTCACTTTGCAGATTGCCAAGCAAGTAGCCGCTGCCGCAGAACAAGCGGCCTCGGCCAACCATAACCACATGTTCGTTCTCATCGTGGACGATGGCGGCAACCTGATGTATATGGAGCGCATGGATGAGGCACAACTGGGCAGCTTCGATGTAGCCATGGCTAAGGCGCGCAGCGCAGTTTACTTCAAGAGGCCGACCAAGATGTTTGAAGACGCGGTCACCAAGAACGGCTTCACTCCGGTACTGAAAGTCCCCGGGGCAATGCCGATCGAGGGGGGCATTCCTCTTGTCGTCGATGGTCACATCGTTGGTGCGATTGGAGTAAGCGGCGGTACTCCGCAGGAAGATGGGAAAGCCGCGCAAGCGGGCGTGGATGCGTTTCCCGGTATTGTGCAAGGGCACTAATGGGGCGAGGCATGCTGTACCCGCTGTTTGTAACTAGCCGATGATAAGGTAGTCAGAGTGTATTTGTATCTGATTGGCGGCAATGAAAATAAATCCTGACAAATGCGTGGCCTGCGGGAATTGCACTTATGTTTGCCCTATGGGAGCAATTTACGTTGACCCGGTTATCAAGCGTGCCACCATCAACCGCGATGAGTGCGTGGAATGTTATGCCTGCTACAACGGGCTGAGTACAGAGCACCTGAATCCTTCCGCCGTCCGCACCATTCGGAAGTTCTTCCAGATGGGACGGTTGCGGTTTGACCCTGAGCCCGATGTCTGTCCAACCGCGGCCTTCGAGCCGGACGAACTGCAATGGCCACGCGTAGTGCGCCGGGCTTTCTCCGATCCACGCGCAACCCACGAATCGACCGGCGTCCAGGGTCGCGGCACCGAAGAGGTAAAGACCAACGACGTAACTAACCGAGTGAAGCAAGGTGAAGTTGGGTTCACCATAGAGTTCGGCCGGCCCGGGGTCGGCGTCTGGTTACGCGACATTCAAAAGATGACCTGGGCATTGGCGAAGGCGGGGGTGGCATTCGAGAAAAGAAACCCGTTTACCCTGCTGATGACTGACGTTGCAACCGGCACTCTGCGCGACGATGTTCTTAACGAGAAGGTGATGTCGGCGATCGTAGAGATCAAGGTCGGAGTGGAAAGAACGGAGGAAATCATTCAGCTGGTACACAAGGTCGAGAAAGAAGTAGATACCGTTGTATCCCTTGGCGTCGGTACACGCTGTGATGAAAACGGGGACGAGAAGATTGTAGCTCCCATCTTGGAGCGCCTGGGGTACAAGATAGAGCGTGCTAAGACAAACATGGGCCTGGGCAAAATTACCAACCCGGTTTCAGGCAACGCGGAGCTCAAAGAGGAGCCGGTAGGGCAATCCAGATGACCAATACCCTCCATCGTTACGGCACCGCGGACAGCTTCGCCGACGACTACATTGTTTTCGCGACTCCCAGCAATGGCAAGAACGAAATCGATAGCTTGCCTAAGCTGAAGAGGTTTCTTGAGCTTGCGCTCCCGTTCAAACCCGTCAACATCGGGGACCCGGTGCACGGTGGTTCCTTACGCCCCGAAAAAGATCTACATACTTCGGCGAACTGGCATCGCGACATGACCCCCGATTTTCGGGCGGTCATCGACGGCCTCACAGAGCCCGCATCGGTGGTGGCGATCTTCGATAATCAGGCGGCCGCGGAACAGTTTCTTAAAGTCGCGGCAGAAGCTGATCTGGGCCTCTCCGTTAATATGTCGGCATCTGTGGAAGGTGCGGTCGAGTGTTGCAAATTCGCCGGAATTACCCGCCATAGCGTAGGCTACTCGCTGGGCTTCGAGGGTGCGACGGAGAAGTTGCCGAATACCCAAGCGCTCGCTCTTTCCACGATGTGCGGCCACGGGATGATATCCAGCAGCCTGGCCAAGAAGATGATCGACTGGGTGAAGGAAGGCCGCCGAACGCCCGCAGAAGCGGTGACCTATATGACGCGATTCTGCTCTTGCGGCGTGTTCAATCCCGTCCGCGCGCAGCGCATTCTTGAAGAAGCCCGGACGAAGATGGAGTAGCTCATCTTATGAATATGCGACGCTTGCAAGCTGCCCTGACACTGTCTGCCTTATTGGGTCTCTCCGCTTACATGTGGGCTCGGAGCCCCGCGCGGGCTGGGCTCTTGCTGGTGGCAGTCAAGGGGGACTCGAGCGTAGGCATTATTGACTCCAGTACAAACCAGAAGCTCGCGGAGGTCGCAGAGGGTGGTGTGACCGGGCACGAACTAACGGTCTCGCCCGATGGCCGAACCGCCTACGTGCCGATCTACGGAAATTCCGGTGTCGGCGAACCGGGCACGGACGGCCACAACATGGTCGTAATCGATCTGGCCTCCCGCAAAGTAGTCGGCAATGTCGATTTCGGTAAGGGCGTCAGGCCGCACGATCCTGTTTTCGGCCCCAGGAACGGTCTGCTGTATGTCACTACCGAACTCAACCGATCGGTCAGCATCATTGACCCTGCCACCCTGCGCATCATTGGCTCGGTTCCGACCGATCAGGACCAGTCGCATATGCTGGTAATTTCCCGCGACGGGCACCGCGGATATACAGCGAATGTCGGCCCGGGCACCGTGTCTGTCCTGGACCTCGACGCGCGCAAGACGATAGCGGTCATTCCGGTCTCTGGACAGATTCAACGCATTGCGCTTTCCGTGGATGGCAGCAAGATATTTACATCCGACCAGACCAAACCTCAGCTGGCGGTTATCGACACCGCCACTAATAAAGTTTCAAAGTGGGTGCCGCTCCCGGATCTTGGTTACGGAACCGCGACCACACCTGACGGCAAGTGGCTGATTATCGCGAATCCGTTGATACACAAAGTATCCGCGCTGAACCTCAGCACCATGAAGGTTGAACACGTCATCGATGTGCCTGTCAGGCCGCAGGCCATCCTGGTGAATCCCAATGACCAGGTAGCCTATGCCTCGTGTGACAAGAGCCGAAAGGTCGCGGTCATCAACCTTTCCGATTGGACGGTCAAGGATCTTATTGATGTGGGACCCGGTGCGGATGGCATGGCCTGGGCAAAAGCAGAGTGAAGTGCGCGACTCACTTACCGGTCGTGTAGTAGTCGTACGTGTATTTCCAGATAAAGTCTTTTCCGGGCTCGATGGACATATGAATAAAGGGCTCCATGGCAAGAATGCTTCGAATCGACCAAAGCTCCTCGCTTTCGAGAGGCTGATCGCCGGTGATATTCATTCCCGCGCCGACGTGCCTGTTCTCGATCGTGATCTTGTAGTCGGCAGCGGTTTTTCCAAACCCTTCTATGCCCACTCCGAACTGGTCGTGGCCCTGTAATTGTTTTAGGTAAGAAATTGTCTTTCCATTGACCGCGCCGAGTGCTGGATTCACCGGTTTGGCCGGGTGAATCTCGAAGGGCAAGGTAATAGTGAAATCGGGTCCGATCCCTTGATTGTCGAGAACCAGGAAGTTGTGGTCGTAAACGCTGCTTACGATCAGTCGCTTGCCAATATTCGTTAGCCGATGCTCGATCACCATCTGCGGCTTTCCGGCAACCAGGCGAACGGTCTTTTGATAAAGGTAACCATAGCCTGAGGAGGAATCAGTGACTCTCTGGGTGAAAACGACCGATGCCGGCTTTGCCTGAACCGACCATTCGCCGTGATCGACAACGTCATAGAGGCGGAACATGCTGTATTTCCCGTTGTCGGGTTTGCGCAGAACGCCTACGCCGATCTTGAGGAATGTCCCACCCGGTCTGGCTTCGCTGAAGCCAAGCCCTTCATCGTTGGTGGAGAATTCTTCTGCGGGTCCGGTGACCGCGCTGCAGGGGCCAGCGACGATATCGGCGCCCTGGTAGATATAGTCCACAACGGTCGGATCCGTTTTTGTAAACCACGGACCGTAATAGTTATGACCGGCATACTTCAGGCTTCCGATAACGCCGGACCAATCAAAGCGTGTTCCCCGATAGAAACCGCTTATGGGGTCGGGAGGATGGATCGTTGACTGAATGATGCCGTTGCTGATTTGCACGTCGTGGGTTTGTGCTGAGCTTAAGCTGCAGAGCCCAACCAGCATGGAAAGAAGAATCGCGATGCGCTCCGATTGCGAAGTAATTTGTGGCCTCCTTCAAACGCAGCGAAGTGTTGACATGGCGCGAAATTTCGCGAAATGCGTCCAGGTAGACAGATCGAGCGTCTTGAGAAATTGTCGGTGTGCCTACCGGCATAATATGATCGGGCTACGTATGAGGGGAATCAGATTTTGAAGCCTCGGATCCTTGCCGCAGTCTTTGGTGTAATCCTCCTTACCATATCACCGGCCTGGTGTCAGTCAGATTGGCCAATGTACGGCCACGATGATGCGAGCACGCGGTATTCGCCGTTAAAGCAGCTGAACACCAGCAATGTTCAGAATCTGACCCTCGCTTGGACCTACCATCTCAAGAAGACTGGACCTCGACCGCAGTCAGCCGGACCAGCTGGCCGGGGTGGCGGCAGGCGCTTGTCTGAGGCGACACCGATCATGGTGAACGATATGTTGTACATGCCGACTCCGTACGGCACCATCATCGCGCTTCATCCGGAAACCGGCGAAGAGATATGGACCTATAAGTTCGACAAAGGGCGTCCCGCTACCCGAGGCGTTTCTTACTGGCCAGGAGATAAGACCACGCCTGCGTCTATTTTGTGTGGAACGAACGACGGGCGGATGGTGTCTCTCGATGCGAAGACCGGCCAACCTACGGCTGGCTTTGGTGCGGACGGATTCGTGGACTTGAGGGCCGGCATTGATAATGGTTTCCCCCATGCTCAATACAATATGACCTCACCGCCGAGTGTCTACAAAGACCTGGTGATTACCGGGGCTGAGGTCCAGGAATTGCCCGGGCCAGGTGCTTCGGGCGACATTCGGGCCTGGGACTTGCACACCGGCAAGTTAGTCTGGCGTTTTCACTCGGTTCCGCGCCCCGGAGAAGTGGGCCACGATACCTGGGAAGACGATAGCTGGAAGAATCGATCGGGAACCAACGTCTGGGGTTTAATGAGTGTCGATCTTAAACAAGGGCTGGTCTTTCTTCCCTTCGGCTCGCCCAGCTACGATTTCTATGCGCCCGATCGGAAGGGGAAAAATCTGTTCGGCAATGCCATCGTCGCGCTCAATGCCGACAACGGCAAACTGGTGTGGTATTACCAGACCGTTCACCACGACCTGTTTGACTATGACCTGGAGTCGGCTCCGGTTCTGATGGATATAAAGAAAGGAGGAGCGAAGATTCCTGCGGTCGCAGTCCTGGGAAAGAACGGGCTGCTCTTTATTCTGGATCGCCGCGATGGCACCCCGGTCTTTGGAGTCGAGGAGCGGCCGGTGCCCGCGAGCAAGGCGCCTGGCGAAGAGGTGTGGCCTACCCAGCCCTTCCCTCTGAAACCTGAGCCGCTGGGGCGCATGAGCTTCCGTCCCGATGAGATTGCCACGGTTACCCCGGAGCAGAAGAAGTATTGCGAAGACTTGTTGGCCACAGAAGGCGGCATGGAGAATAATGGGCCATATACCCCTTTCGGATTGAAGCTGACCATTGAATTCCCGGGCACCATCGGGGCTTCCAACTGGCCCGGGATGTCATTCAATCCGAAGCTGGGGTACCTTTTCGTCAACACCAACAATCTGGGCGATGTCGGAAAACTGGTGAAGCATCCTGAGGGCTCCGATCCTCTTTATGAGCGGAAGAGCCAGTGGGGCGACTATGCCCGTTTTTGGAACAATGACAAATTCTGGCCCTGCCAGCAACCGCCCTGGGGACAACTTTGGGCGATCAATGCCAACACCGGGGAGGTTGCCTGGAAGATTCCTTTTGGAACCATCCCCGAGCTCGAAGCGCAAGGTGTACATGACACTGGGGCCCTGAATTTTGGCGGCTCGATCGCAACTGCGGGAGGATTGTTGTTCATTGCAGCGACCAACGATCATCTCTTCCACGCGTTCGATGCCAAAACCGGCAAACAGCTATGGCAGAACAAGATGGAGTCTGGGTCTTATACAACACCCATGACTTACGAGGGCAAGAACGGGAAGCAGTATGTGGTCCTGATAGCAACCGGCGGCAGTTTCTTCGACACCACCGCGGGCGACTCTGTGTTTGCCTATGCGTTACCGTAGAAATATCGGCTGCGATTGACGGGGGTCTATATGAGGTTAGTCACAATCATCTTTGCCCTGGCACTGGGTAGCGCGTTCGCTCAGACAACTCCACCCCCTGAAAGTTCCCCCGTAATGCCGGCTGGCGCGGGCAAAGCAGTCGTTCAGGAAAAATGCGTCACGTGCCACGCACTCTCTGTGGTCACCTCGAAACACTCTTCACATAGTGAATGGGATCAAGTGGTGAACCAAATGGTTTCGCGCGGAGCAGATCTTACTGATGATGAGATTGATACCGTGATCGAGTATCTCTCGAAAAACTATGGGCCACTCGATCAAAAGGCAACCCCAGCAACAGCCGATCAGCCCGCGTCGTCCGATGCAGCGGCTGCGCCGGCGGCCGATACCAGTTCCACTTCGGTGAACGTGAACAAGGCGAGCGCGCAGGATCTGGAGTCGTCTCTTGGCCTTGCCAAGGCAGAGGCGGAGGCCATCGTCAAGTATCGGGACGAGAAAGGCAATTTCAAAACCTGGCAAGATGTTGCAGCCGTCCCTGGACTTTCAGCTGCCAGGATAGAGGGATTGCAGAAGCGGATCACCTTCTAGTAAACGCACTCTCGATTTGGGCCCGCTTTACGCTTGTTTTCGCTTGACCGCGAGCGTTCGATTGCGTTTCCTCTTATCTAATGTTGAATAAGAGTCCAAACCTCGCGTCTATCTCCGTAAGACCGACGCGAGCCCGCCATGTTGTTCTCGCCTTGATCGTAGTTGCTTACGTCATCACCTACATGGACCGGGTCAACATCTCGTCAGCCATGCCGGTGATCCAGCGTGATCTTGGGATTTCAGCAATCGCTGTGGGCTGGATCTTCAGCTCGTTTCGCTGGGGATACGCTCTCTTTCAGATACCGGGCGGCTGGTTTGGCGACAAAGTTGGACCACGACGCGCACTCGCCTGCATTGTTTGCTGGTGGTCGCTCTTCACCTCGTTGACCGCACTTTGCTGGAACGGCACGTCGCTCGGTCTTTGCAGATTTCTGTTTGGCGTAGGTGAAGCCGGAGCTTTTCCCATTGCCACGCGATCTCTCTCCCGTTGGATGCCGCCGGAAGAACGCGGCTTCTCTCAGGGCTTACCTCATGCTGCTTCCCGATTGGGCGCCGCACTCACCCCGCCGCTGGTCGTACTGATCATGATTCACTTCGGCTGGCGTATGCCTTTTTTCCTCTTTGGATTACTTGGCCTCGCTTGGGCGGCCACTTGGTATTGGTACTATCGAGACCGGCCGGCCGATCATCCCAGCGTCAACGCCGCCGAACTCGCAGTTATTCGGCAGCCCGAAAGCCCATCGTCGAGTTCGTTGCGTTCCGTACCCTGGCGAATAATTCTGAGAAACCGCACTGTTTGGATGCTGGCCATGATGTATTTTTGCTACGGCTATAGCATCGACGTCTATCTGGACTGGTTCCCCAAGTATCTCTACGATGCGCGCGGAGTGAATCTCAAACAGATGGGCTTCTATGCCAGCCTGCCATTTGTGGCTGGCGCCGTAGGTAATCTGTTGGGGGGGTGGCTTTCAGACCTGTGGGCGGCGCGCACCGGTAATCTTAGAACCGCGCGCCGGGTCATTGCTGTGCTAGGGTTTCTGATTGCGGCAGGATCGATCCTGCCGGCTACGTTTACCGCCCACACCACGGCCTCCGTTCTTTTCTCCTGCGTCGCGGTTTTCGGCCTGGAGTTGACAGTGGGCGTGTCATGGGCCATTCCGCTCGATATCGGTGGTGACTTTGCAGGCTCGATCGCATCCATCATGAATACCTTCGGGAACCTGGGCGGCGCCATCTCCCCCGTCTTACTCGGTTATCTGCTGGGATCGTATGGCTGGAACGTCCCCTTTACCATCTCTGCCATCCTTTGCATGGTGGCTATCTTCTTCTGCTTTGGAGTTGATCCTTCCCGCGGGGTCTTGGCCTCATGAACGGCTACGCCATACCCGATCCCGCTCCGGTGCTTGCACTCCTCGACGCATTTCGTTCGTCGAAGGTAATGTTCGTGGCAGTTTCCCTGAAGGTTTTCGATTCCCTTGAGCGGAAGCCTGGCTCGGTGGGGAGCCTTGCGTCCGAACTTCGAGCGCAAAGCGAACCGCTGGAGCGGCTATTAGATGCATGTGTCGGACTCGGACTTCTGCGCAAGCAGGATGGCATTTATAAGAACGAGCCGGTAGCGAGCACGTATCTCTGTCGCGGTACCCCGAATACCCTCGCCGGCTACATTCTCTACTCCGACAAGGCTCTGTTTCAGCTCTGGGGCCACCTGGAAAATGCGATTAGACAAGGCGGACCGCAATGGACGGCGGCCTTCCACCAGGAAGGCGGTATTTTCGATCATTTCTTCCGCACCGACCAGGACACGCAAAATTTTCTTCAGGGGATGCACGGCTTCGGGCTATTGAGTTCACCTCAGGTTGTGTCCGCATTTGATCTCTCGCGCTTTAAGACGTTCGTCGATCTTGGTGGCGCAACCGGTCACTTGGCCATTGCCGCCTGCGAGCGATATCCGGGACTTAAGGCGATACTTTTTGATCTACCGCGTGTGATTGATGCGGTCCAGCAAAGGGTTTCTATTAGCCCCGTGGGCGCGCGTATCGAATGCAGGAAGGGTGACTTTTTTTGTCCGGAAGAGCTTCCTGAAGCAGACTTGTTCGGCTTGGGGAAAATCCTGCACGACTGGCCCGACGAGAAGGGAATTGGCCTACTAAGGGCGATCCGCCAACGCTTGCCTTCCGGGGGTGGAATTCTTCTGGCAGAGAAGCTATTGGATGAAGACAAACGCGGCCCCATCGCTGCCCAGCTCCAGTCGCTGAATATGTTGGTCTGCACCGAGGGCAAGGAACGGACCCTGGGCGAATTTCGCTCGCTGCTGGAGTCTGCCGGGTTCGCGGAAGTACGCGGTCGCGTTACAGGCACTCCACTGGATGCAGTTTTTGCAATGAAACCATAAGAGGAGACGCAAGTGTTTCTTCGACGCCTGACTGTATTTGGCTCCATGCTGTTCCTTCTGGCATCTCCAGCAGCCCGTGCGCAGTTCGTGCATACACAAGGAACGGAGATCGTGGACGGCTCCGGAAAGCCGCTGCTCATCCGCGGCATCAGCATCGGCAACTGGTTTGTGCTTGAAGGTTATTTCTGGCGGTTCGGCGGCCTGAGCCAGTCGCAAACAGAACTTGAGCAGGTGTTCACCGATCTGCTGGGACCTACGCATGCGCAGGAGTTCCTTTACAACTGGCGTCAGAACTTCATGTCTGAGGCGGACGTTCATCGCATTAAGCAGGACGGATTCAACACCATCCGCATTCCATTGCATTCCAAATACTTCAAGACGGATGATGATGAGGGCTTCAAACTCATCGATCAGCTATCTAAGTGGTGCCGCCAGGAACATATCTACGTCATCCTGATGCTGGAATCCGGCATCGGCGGCTTCACCGGCGAGGCAAGTGATGACGGTCCTGGGTATCCCTGGCTGCTGAAGGACGCCGGTATGCAGAAATACGTGTCGGAAGCCTGGCAGCGCATCGCGAATCACTATAAAGACGATCCTACGATCCTGGGCTACGACCTGCTGAATGAGCCGCTGCTGTGGTCCGGATACCTCGAGATGGAAAACCTTATCGAGCCCGAGTACCGTCGTTTGACGGAGGCTATCCGCCAGGTCGACACCCATCACATGCTCATTCTGCAGCCACCACTTGGTCGCTTTAGCGCCTTTGGAAAGCCCTTTGACAACAATACCGCTTACAGCTTTCACAGCTACGGTGCTACCCCGCGCCCTGAGTTCCTGCAGCAGTACCTGGATTTCCGGACTAAGTATCAGGTTCCGATCTTCTATTCTGAAATTTACGCCGAGAGGGCGCCGGAGTGGTCAACCGCCCATGTCAACCTGGCTGAGAAATACAACATTGGCTGGATGATCTGGCCTTACAAGAAGATGGAGGGTGACTCGCATGGACCTTATACCTTCGCTTCCCCGGCTGACTGGCAAAAGATCATACTCTTCGCTCATGAGCCGCGCGATGATCGGGCTATCAGCGACAAGAACGCATTGCGGCCGCCGCAGAAAGACACCGACGCTATGTTCGCGGAAATTCTTGAGAACGAGAAAAACGCGCATTTAACCGTTCATCCTGAATATCTCCAGCTCCCGGGTATTACTGCGCACTAAGTGCATCTATAATTGCGAATGCTCTTGGAGGAACTACTTTGAGCAAGACTAAACTTTCAGCCGTTAGTGCAATTGCGATCGCGTTGTTCTCAGTTGCAATCTCCGCCCAAACCCCGGCTGCGAATCCAGGGGCTATAGTTCCACCGGGGAAGGCGCCCCATATTGGGGGTAACAGCTTCGAAGGACCCAAAGACGTGGTTTATCTCCCCACCCGTCCTGTGGAAGATACCCGCCTCAACATGTACTTTGGTGACTGGCGCAACTCGGAGCCGAAGGTCATGTTCGGCGCCTTGGTTGTCCGCGACATTCTGACTGCGGGCGACAACCTCAGCCCACCGTTTCCCGGCGCCGTACTTGAACATGCCAAATTCCTCTCCCTGGGCAAGATCGAGCCGGGAGCAAGTACCGTTCCCTCAACTCTGAAAGGTCTCCAGATCTTTTTCTATGTGAGCGAGGGCGAGGGTGAAGTGTCCGGGGGCGGCAAGACGGAGGCTATCCACAAAGGCAGTGCCCTCCTTGTACCGGAAGGCTTGGAGTTCATCCTGCACAATACTGGAGATACCCAACTGGTTGCCTACATGGTTGGTGATCCCACTTATCCGGGATTCAAGCCGCTTTCTTCCTTCGTGGTCAAAGACGAAGATAAGCTCCCGCATAGCAAGCCGGCGGAGGAATCACCTTTTACCAACCCCGGCGCTGGCGGCCACTGGGCTCACATCACTCACGGCTTCTTCAACAACCATAACGGGCTTGCCACGGTGGGGGCTGTCATCACCGTGCAAATCCTACCTTTGCAGCTGGGCGAGCCGCACCCGCATTTTCCTGGCCACGAAGAGATCTGGTGTGAAGTTGAGGGCAAGAGCCTCGCCTTCGTCGGATCTCAGCTGCGCATACAGCACCCGGGCGAGGCGTATATGTTGCGTCCAGATAATCTCACCACGCACTCCAACATCAACTTCGAGGAACCCGGCCAGCCGCCGATCAAATTCCTGTGGTTCAGCACCAGCACCAAGGTGTCTACTACGCCGCACTAAAGTTGACCTTATCGGGCGCTCACGCTAAACCATCTTGGAGATGGAAAAGAGTTACTGCCCTTCGGTCGACACAAGCAGGAACTTGATCTGGCTGTCTTCTGAGTAGTTAACGCTGGAGGTGGGCGCCAGATTGTCCGGTGGATGTTCGTAGGCCATGCCCGGGGTCTGACGGCGAAGGTACGGACCGATGAAGGCGATGCTGGTCCCGGAGAGCTCCATCCATAGATGCTCGGTGTTTGGCTTGGTGCCCAGGAAAGGGCGGGTGATGGTCAGGTCGTCGAGGGTGACCGTCTCGACGCTGGAGATCGTGGCCAAACCGTCGCTCGAAGAGAAGAGCGGCCTGACCATACGCGACCAGGCCTGGTCGGCCGTGCTGATTGGAGTGGACTTTTCGTCCTTAACCACCAGCTTGGAGCCCGGCTGAAATCCACTGGGAGTCGGCTCGGTAATGACATAGGCTCCAAGCGGGACTGCCCCCGTGTTCTTAATGGTGAACGCCAGGTTGGCCGGCACCAGCACCGCTATATTGACGGACACCGGAGCTGACTCGCCACCAGCCGAGATACTGCCCGTGCCGGAGGTAAAGTAATACACTCGCTGCTTGCCGGAGAGCGTGACAGACGGCGACGTGGCGCCCGGAGCAAGCGTGGCATAGACATACGAATCGACGTAGCGGAGAATTGCGCCCTTGGTAGTGGGCTTCATCGCGTCTCCCCTGGTGAAGACGGTGTACTCCGTTACTGGGCCCGTGGTTTGGGGCTTGGACGCATGCCAGTCAGCAAAATACATGTCGACATAGGCATTGCTGCCCACCTGTAGCTCTTGCGCGTGCGCCAGAGGTGAAAGCGTGGTCGCGAGCAGAGCCGCCGCGATCATTTTGCCGGTCATAGAGTCTCCTTGCGTCCCCAACATTTAACGTCTTTATCTGGCCTTGGACAAGCGAAGTAGTGCGAAATTCACTTATTGCGCGGATATCGCTGTCGAGCCAGGCAGTACGTTCCACCCGTCCACATCGACGGTCGGTTTGCCCTGCCCGTTAGCCCAGCTCGGGGTATCAGAGGATCTGCTTTCCAGTTGCAGGTCCGCCTTCCTGTAAGTTGCGGTTATCTGTCGTTTTTCGCCTGGCATGAGTGGAAAGTAATTATCCTGCCAGATGACCGGAAGAACCTCCAGTTCGTTGTGCTCGGATTCAGGGTCACTGTATCGCGTGGGCTTCATAACTTTCAGATGGACGGCAAACGCCAGAGTCTTACTGGGATTCTCCACCGTGACATGTGTGCTGCCGTAATCGCCATCAATTTGAGATTCACTAGTGACGTTCAGCTTCACTTTGGGCAGTGTGTTGAGCGCGGTCAGGTCGGAAAAGGATTTTGTGGGAGTAAAGTACCACGTCGATTTGTCCCAGTCGAGCACGTCATGCCTGGTAGAGAGCCAGTAGAAATTGGAACTAACCAGCTTACCGGCCGCATCCCGCAAGGCCAGATCTACGAAATACGTCGAGGTCAGACCGCTGATCTCTGGAATGGTGAGGACCTTTTGCACGCCATCGGAGGGAATATCAAGAGCTGCCTCCTGGGAGAACTTTACGGTCATGTCCAGGTTGTACACCTTGACTGTCGCCTTCTGGCCTTTGAAGTCGGTGTAGAAGGAATTCACCACCGTAATCGACTGGTCGTCATAGGAATACTGAATGTGCAATGGCTCGCAGCTCTTCTTTGCCCCGAAATAACCGCCACCGGGACGTAGATAGTAGTCGTACAGATGCCAGATGGTGGAAGGCCACGCATTGTTGAGCATCCACTGAATTACCCCGGTGGCGGTGTACTTGTTGCGGCCGAAGGCTTCAAACATCGCCCGTTCGCCTTCGTACGCCATGACCTGCGCCTTCATCGCATACTCCTGTACGCTGGCCGCCGCCCCGTAGCGGTTATTCATCGCTTCGGTAAACACATTGAGGTTTTTAAACGCACTGCCGCCGGCATGGTAATCCCACCAGGAGTCCATCGGCCATAGATGGTCGGCAGGCAGCATTCTAACCAGACTGTCAGCCGGAGGAACCGCAGGGCCGGGGCTGGTCTCGGTGTTGAAGCCGTGCGCGCCGCCGTACTTCCTATCCAGCAGCCAATAAGAAGGCGCGACATATTCGTACGGCCCGGTCATCTTGACGCCGGTGTCCCCGGACACGGTGGTCGGCTTGGCCATGGCTGACGATTGGTAAGGGTTGGGCCAATTCAGCTCTTTCAAAATATCAACGTAACCCTGCTCGACATCCGCAGGAGGGGGACTGTCACTTCCATTCATCCAATCGATGACTGCTGGATGGCTCCTCAGCCGTTTGACCTGATCTTTGAGCGACTCCGAGGCAATCACGTGGTCCTCATCATCCCATTTCTGCCACTGCTCCCAGTGGCTGCAGCAGCTCCAACCAGCCATGACGAGGATGCCATACTGGTCCGCGAGCTCGAGGAAGTTGTCGTCTACGATCTTGCCTTCCAGCCGCACAGCGTTCAGGTTCATGTCTTTGACGTACTGTAGTTCTGCTTCTTCTCTGGCTGGCGACTCCCGAAGCATCATATCCTGCGTATAACCCGCGCCGCGAATGAGAATTCTCTTTCCGTTAATGCTGAAAATGAGATGTGTCTCGGGGTAGCCTTCATCATGGCCGCTGAACACCAGCGAAGGCTGGGCGGGCTTTTCAACTTCACTGGTGATCTGGCGAATACCAAAACGTGTGTCGCTTTCGTCCGAATTCGATCCGCCGGTTTCGAACTGCAACTTTAATTCGTACAGATTCTGCGCTCCTACCTGGACCGGCCACCAGAGCCTCGGGCTTGCCAGGTTCAATCCGGCGAACTGATCCGGCGAGAAAGTCACGATTTTCGTCTGCTTGCTGTCGAGAGTGACTGGTTGCGAAAACCGGATATCTTCGATCTGCCCCTTTAACACGCCCCGCACCACCTGGTCTGTTCTGTTGCTTAATTCAGCGGTGACCGTCAGGTGCGCTTTGTCGACCGCGGGAAGATCCAGTTTGGTGGTTACCTGGGGGAAGCGAATTGTCACCGCGCCGCTGGTGGTGAGGTAAACAGGGCGCCAGATGCCCATATCCTTATCTGGCGGCAATGGATTCCAGTCCACGAAACTGATGCCAAGGTCTTCGGGCGTTTGCGGAAATACTTCAACCGCGAGCGCATTCACACTTCCCGGAGCGACCAGGCCGGTCACATCAAATTCGAACAGCCTCCACATCCCGGCCATGCGCTTCGAATCGGCGACCTGCCGTCCGTTCAGCCACACGTTGGCCCGGAAATTAATCCCATCGAAGTGCAGCTGAATCCTTTTGCCGCGATAGCCGGCGGGAACGGTGAACTGCGCTCGATACCACCAGGACGAACGGAAGGGACTTCCAGGTGGCATTGGGATACCAGAAGAGTTTGTTCCGATGGTGTAAGTCGTTCCTGGAATCGATCGGAGATTCATGCCGAAGTTGGGGTCGGCAAACACATGGTCGGCGGCCAATGCCGCCACCACGGTGGAGGGCATCGTGGCGCGGTACCACTGTTTCGGTTGAAAGGCGGCCGTCGAGAGAACGCTTCCCTTATCGGGGACTTCTTGCGAGGTCTGGATGTACCACCCATCTTTAAGGATGAGTTTCTCTGCCTGCGATGGGGAGACAAAGCCCAGCAAAGATAAAAGCAGAAGGCTGCAACTTGTAAGTGAAAGGCCACGCCGTTCCAAGGTAATTCTCCAATCTACTTTGAAGGGAGCGCGAAGGCGAGGATCGAATCGCCAAAGGTCCGGTCGAAGAAACTGCCTCCCGTATCCACAATCACGACATATTGCTTTCCGTCTTTACCCATAAAGGTCGAAGGCGTGACGTAGGCCCCGGTGTCCATCTTGATATCCCACAAAATCTTGCCCGTTGCCGCCTCATAGGCACGGAAGTGCTGGTCGGTGGAAGCGCCGATGAAAACCAGGCCGCCGCCGGTGGAGATAGATCCACCGTAGTTCAGCGCTCCGGTATTGTGGACACCTTTGGCGTCGAGCTCGGGGATAGTTCCGAAAGGTACCTTCCAGGCGACGTCGCCCGTATTGACATTGATCGCCCACAACTGTCCCCACGGCGGCTGCTGGCACGGCCAGAATTTCTCGCGGTCAAAGAACAGCGCGTACATTCCCCAAGGACTGGTGCGGTCATACGCCGGCTCCGTCCCGGGCTTTGTGGGCGTGACTTTGCCCACGCTGGCCACCTCGTTGGTGTTAACGAACAGGTACCCCAGTTTCGGGTTATAGGACATGCCGTGCCAGTTCACTATACCTACGGTGCTGGGAAAGACAATCGTCAGCTTCGGCCCGTACGGGGTAAACATCGGCCCGCTCTGCATGCCGCCCTCAGTCGCGAGCATCGTCTCGCACAATGCATGGTGTTCCGGAGTCACCGTGGAGAGGTCCGCAGGCGTAAAGCTGCTGCGGCCCAACTGAACCGGCTTGAGCGGGAAAGGCTGCGTGGGAGACCCGTGCTCACCCGGGATCGTGCTCTGCGGCACGGGGCGCTCTTCCACCCCATAGATCGGCTTACCGTTGCGCCGGTCGAGGATGAACATCAGGCCAGTCTTGCTGGTGAGAGCGACTGCCGGGATCTGCTTGCGGCCGCGGCGAACGTCGATCATCACCGGCGCGGACTCCAGATCGTAGTCGTTGATGTCATGATGTACAGCCTGGAAGTACCAGGCGAGCTTGCCCGTGTCCGCGTGGAGAACCACCAGCGTGTTGCCAAAGAGGTCGTTGCCGGCACGATCGCCGCCATAAAAGTCGGACGTAGGTGAGCCAAAGGGCAGGAAGACCAGCCCCCGCTCGGTATCGACTGATGAGAACCCCCAGACGTTCGCACCGGAGCGGCCCTTCCAGGAATCATCCGCCCAGGTGTCGTGACCGGCCTCACCTGGCTGCGGAATCGAGTGAAAACGCCACACCAGCTTGCCGGTGTGAGCATCCCACGCCCGTATATCACCAGCAGGCCCTTTGGCCGGAGCCTCCTGCAACTGGGCGCCGGTAATAATAAGGTTCTTATAAATGGAAGCCGCAGAGGTCATGATGTAGCGGCCATCCTGGTTCGGAGTCTCTGTCATTCCGGCCTTGAGATTGATGAACCCGTTCTCGCCAAACTGCGATGTGGGCTGACCAGTTTTCGCATTCAACGAGATCAGACGGCCATCGGCGGTACCAAAAAAAATGGATGCAGGCGTCGCCTGGTCTCCCGGCCAGTAAGTGGCGGAGCGTCCCATTAGACGAGATTGCGCCAGTTTGTAGGTCCAGATAAGTTCGCCGGTTTCAGGCTTGAGGGCGATGATCGAGCCGTACGGAGTGGCCAGATACATCATGCCGTCTACCACCAGTGGAGTGGCCGGCGATGAGAGCAGCCGGTGTGCCGATTCGGTGGCCTCGGAGGCAGGCCTCATGTGATACACCCACGCCTGTTTCAGCTGATCGACGTTGCCGGTGTTGATCTGATCCAGCGGCGAATACTTGGTTTGCGCCGCATCGTGGCCGTAAGTCGTCCAATCAGACTGTGCGGCACAAGGAAGCGCGCAGGAAAGAGTGACAATCGCTGCGCAGGCCAGGCGATGTTTCAAAGAGTGTTCCTCTGCTGTGGTGTACGGGGAAGTGGATAAGATTATCCTACAGCGTATTAGTAACTGCTCGAAGGATACTTGCGCTACTTCACAGCCGGGTAGCCGTGTAGAAGCGGTCCTACCGTGTTCGAGTAACGAAAATCTTCCCGGCGATCGTCATCGATGGTCCAGAACATCGCTCCGTCGAAGGCCGGATAACCGTCCGGCTGCCGCAGCTTATAGTTTGTCGGCGTGTTGGACTTACCGGTAATCAGGTATCGCATCGTGTCCTCGACGATCGGGGGTGTTGTATCGCTGTTCAAATAGCCGATGGCTACCTTATCGGGCGGCAGCGGGTCGAAATGATGCTTCAGATCACGGCCGACGTCGAAGCCGTGCAAAACCAATTCCGTCGCCGCGGCATGGTAATCCACCGAGCCCGGCATATAGTACTCGCCGTCCAACCCCTGGATGGGCGGACAGTTGTAGTCCTGCGTATCCACAAAGGCCAGGATGTCGCGGATACCTTCGACGATCGGAAGGTAGGAGCCGAACTGGCCACCGTAGCCCGGATACGCGGCCGGGATCTGCGTTCCTTCCGGTACCAGGCTCAACATGAAGTCATTGCCGAAGTGATTGTGAATCTCTCGCAGCGCGGCAATCAGGTTGACGGTTGAAGGTGTCGTGGGGTGCTTGAAGTCTGTATCCCCCGGATCGAGCTCGAGCGACGACGTCTCGAAATCAATGTCGATGCCGTTGAAGCCAAACTGGGCACAGATGTCTTCCACCGTCCTGATGAAGTTCTGCTTTCCCTCCTGCGTCAGCAGCGCGAAGTGCTGGCCGCCTCCGCCGAGCGAGATCATCACCTTCTTGCCCTGGCTTTGCTTTAGCCTGATGTCGTCCTTGAACTGCTCGGGAGTGATGTTTCCCCGAACCTGGTATTGCATGGTCCCTTCAGCGGCGCCCCGCACCGGTGTGGCAAAGGCGACGATGATCACATCCCACTGCGGCGAGACGTCGCTAATCCGCCCCAGCCCGGACCAGTATCCGATCAGGTGGTGCCCGTTAGGACCGCTGGTTAGCGCGACCGGTGTTACCGTCGTCGGAGGCGCGTCCTTCACCGCTCCAAACATCCCATCATGAACGTGCGTCAGGCAGGGCTTTGCCGGTCCGCTCAGCGCGCTCGCATCCGGGAAGCTATACGACGGCGAAGGGGAACCTGTATACCATGACAGCAGGGCCACGTTCTGCAGGTGATACGACATCCCGCCAACATTCGCGTTATACGCCTTTGAGGCCGGGGTCCTGTTCTTCCAGTTAATGTCCGTCGGATCGTTCAGGAACAGGTCGATCGCCACTGCGGTTCCACCGCAGTCGCTATTGTCCCGAGGCAATTCGGTTGAGCTTGCGGGCGGCACGCGCATCCAGCTGGGAAAAGTATTCCCCGGAACAATGCCGTGGTGCAGGTGGAGCGACGGTTCGTGCAGGGGATCACGAAACCACTGTGCCAGCTGCTGCGTCAACGGCTGCACGTCGCTGTCTTCCTCCACTGTGTGTGGATCGAGATAACTACCCAGCACAAACGGCTGGCGCAAACCTTGCGACGTATCCATTCCGTGTGTCCCCCAGGAACAGCACTCCGTCGCGTCCTCGCTGGTGTAGTAGGTCACGTTTTTGGTCATCGCGATGACCAGCTTATCGGCGCCCATCTCTTCCTTTGGCAGCTGCTTGAAAATCTCCTGCTGCATAAAGAGCACATCCACCATCGCCAGCGTCCGGCCAGTTCTCTTCGAGGTCAGCACATACCCCTTACCGACGGGCACGTCGATCTTCAGCGCAACCACCTTCGGCCTCCCCAGGAGCGTATGCCAATCCTTCGCCGCCTCTTTGTGGAAATCGGTGCGCATCATCGCGTCCGTGTACTGCGTCGTGCCCGAAGGGAAGGGATACCTGGCGAAGATCGGAGAGTGCATCACCCTGGCCACATCCGGGCTCGCATCCAGCACCGCCTTCCTCCCGGCCGCGTCCATGGGCGCTTCGATGGTCAGCGTAATCGGCACCAGCACGGTCGGGATCGTCGTGGTGCCGCCCTTCGCCGGGTCGCCGCCAATCACGGTGTACGGGTAGTCCTGTCCGGCGGCGCTATAGGTGCGTGTAAACGTTGGCACCGCAATCTGGGCAAACGTTGTAACCATCGATGACGGCAGAAGCAGAAATCCAATACAAAGCGAACCAAGACCTACCCGCACGCACGACCCTCCAAAACTGAAAGACATTGCCTCAACCAGCTTCTTCCAAAAGCCTGCGTACGGCAAGTAATGAATGGCCTATCTGGCGTGCTGCTGAGCTATACTCCACGCGGATAAGTTCTCTTCCGTCAGGAGTTGAAAGAATGGTGCGCTATGCGCTTACCTTTGCGATTGTCCTCATCAGCCAGGTTGCGGCTGCACAGACGGAGGCTGCGCCGCCTCCTTTGCCGCCAGCCGCTTCGCCGACCTGCGAAAATGTGCCCCACTCGGATCATCCGCACGTGCGCATCACCAACGGTGGAATGAACGCCGTTGTATTTCTTCCAGACGCGGAGCATGGCTACTACCGCGCGGCCCGCTTCGATTGGTCTGGCCTGGTGGCCTGCGTCTCGCTCAACGGGCACACCTTCTTCGGTGAGTGGTTCAATCGCTATGATCCGATGACCAATGATGCAGTGACAGGACCAGCCGAGGAATTTCGAGAGCCGATCAGCTACGACGATGCCAGGCCCGGAGATCCGTTTGTGAAACTCGGCGTCGGCGTGGTGAAACGGGTGAACGACCAGCCCTATACGATCGGTGGGGCGTTCCCGATTCTTGACCACGGCAAGTGGAGGGTCAAGGTTCATAAGAACTCGATCACCTTCCGCCAGGAGCTTCACTCGACTATCGGCTATGCCTACGTCTACGAGAAAACGCTATTGCTGGATAAGAAAACGAATGGTTTGCAACTGACCCATAGCTTGAAGAACGTCGGAACCAAACCGCTCGATACAACGGTCTACGACCACGACTTCTTCATGCTGGATAACAACCCGACCGCGCCGGGCATGCAGGTACATTTTCCCTTTGTTCCGGTGCCGTCCAAGCCTTTCCCTGAATCGGTGCAGATCGACGGGACGACGATCAAGTGGGTCGCACAGTCGCAACCTCACCATTATCCGAGCGGCGACATGACGGGTTTTTCCGGCAAGGCTTCAGACTTCGACTTCACCTTTGAAGATACGGAACATGGACTCGGGGTCGAAGAGACCTCGGATTCCCCCATGGTGAAGCTGTTCTTCTGGTCGACACCAAAGACCGTATGCCCGGAGGGTTTTATCGCTATTCACGTCGCGCCGGGCGAGACCCAGAAGTGGGACCTCCACTACCGCTTCTTTACCAACATCCCAGCCAAAGCCCCGTGATCCTTTGAGAAAAAGAAACCGCAGATGCCTTCCACTCGGCTTCGATTTGGCAAGGTTGGCAAATAAGTCCTTTGTTTGACGAAGATGATCAAGATAAACAATTATTTATTTGATCATCTTGCCTGGTTGCGAGCAGGGTGCTTTTTTCCGGCGGGAGGCAAGAACCAGGACCAGGCACCTCGCTTGCCATGTTTGCAATCTGCTTGCTGCTTTCACGCTAATATGCGAGGAGATTGCCGTCCAGAAGCAAGGAGGACCGGTTTCCAATACAAGATGAGCCTGAAGGATTAGGCATGCTGGGGATTGAACATCAGCGTGCAGGAAGCAGAGAAGTTGAGTCTGGAGGAGATTCGCCGGTTTGTAGAAGCCAGCGAAGCAATCCAGTTTGCGGGGGAGAAGCGCGAACAGGTGTACGGCTGGATAGAGCGCGTGCTCTGTGAACAGCAGTACGCGAGACAAGGTAAGGCCGCGCGCGGTCTGCTGCGGCGGTATATCGAGAAGATGACTGGCATGAGCCGGGCCCAGGTGACGCGGTTGATTGGCCGTTATAAAGCCAGCGGGAGGGTAGGGGGCAAAGTCTATCGCCGACACCGGTTTGCCCAACGCTACACTCTGTCCGATGTCGAGTTGCTAGCCGCAGTCGATCAGGCGCATGAGACGATGAGCGGGCCGGCAACGCGTGGTATTCTGGAGCGCGAGTATCAGCAGTACGGCAAGCAGGAGTATGCGCGGCTGGCCTCGATCTCGGTCTCCCACCTATACAACCTGCGCCGGCACCGCGGCTATCGGCAACGCCGGCTGAACTACGTCAAGACCAAGCCCACAGCGGTTACCATTGCAAAGCGCAAGCGGCCCGATCCCCAAGGTCGACCCGGCTATCTGCGCGTGGACGGGGTGCATCAAGGCGATCAGAATGGGGTCAAAGGCCTCATTCACATCAACGCCGTCGATGAAGTGACCCAGTGGGAAATCGTGGCCGCCACACAACGTATTTCCGAAGCTTGGTTACAACCGGTTTTAATAGCCATGCTGGAGCAATTTCCCTTCCGCATCCTCGGCTTCCACTCCGATAACGGCAGCGAGTTCCTCAATGCCACGGTGGCCAAACTGCTGGGCACGCTTCTGATCGAACAGACCAAAAGCCGACCCAGGCAAAGTAACGACAACGCTTTGGTGGAAACCAAAAATGGCGCCGTGATTCGCAAACACATGGGCTACAGTCATATTCGGGGCGACCATGCCGAGCGCATCCATTTCCCTCTCTCTCTCTAAAAGACAACGATGCGAAAAATCATGTGGATAACCGGGAGGGGAACTGCCGATCTGCTCTCCACTGCGCTCCCCGGTTGCTTTTTCTAAGGTCATCACGAAGAGCTGGCAATGCTGACCGGCCTGGAAAGCGATGCTAGCTCGACCGGTGTAGCGAGTAAGCGGGCGGCTGCATCGATCTTCATCCTCAACACCGCATCGCTGCTCAAAGCCAATAGGCTCATGCCATCCGACGTTACATGCAGCTTGTTTACCCGAACGCCTTCGATTCCGGGCAAAGGCTCCAAGCCGCCATCGGCTGCGATCTTCCACATCCGCAGTCCATCACCGTGCGAACTGTATAACATCTCGCCTGAAGGGTGCATCGCCAGAGCTGCCACTTCACCGGGAGCCGAAGCGCTCACCGTCTGTTGGCAATCCAGAATCCCCGTGGCTTCGTAGACGAAGCTCGACACCGACCCATTCAATGCGTGTGCTACATACACTTGCCGGCCATCCGGGTGCAGCACCACGCTGCTCGGCCCACTGCCCGCAGTGACTTCGAAGCGGCTGGATGCAGTAAGGCCACCGTCGCGGAGCGCGAACACGCTCAGCCTGTCGCTGCCCTGGTCTGCCGCCAGCACGCGCCCCGCGTGGTCAAACATCACTGCTGCAGGATGAGCCGCATCCTGTAGCGGATGTGGTCCCGAGCCAATCTCCTTCAGAATCCCCGACACGGGCCCCAATCGCCCGTCTTCATCGAGTGACAGCACGTTGTATGCACCACCACCATGCACCGCGACCACTACGCTGCGTCCATCTGGGGCAACCACCAGATCTCGCGGCGAAATACCGGAGAGTGATAACGGCACGCGGTTCATCAACTCAAGCCGGCCGGTCGCCTTGTCAATCGCGTATGCCTCCACGCTCCCGCGCGGCAGATTGCCATACTGAGCCACACCGTTAGCTACATACAATCTTCGGCCGCTGATCGCCATCGCCACTGGATGCGCGCTGGCAATTGTCTGCCGCCTTACGAAGCGCTCCTCTGCGGAGATCGAGTACACGTGGATCGCATTCTCCGCTCCGATGTAGGCAAATCCAGCTGTGCGCGGCTGCGATGCCGCCCAGCCAAACCGGCCGCCGACAGCGCTGAATAGCGACGCGCTACCCACCATCTGCAGAAAACGTCTGCGATCCAACTCGATCATCTCCACTTTCCTCTAAGCTCGAATTGACATGGCGTGATGGAACACGTTATTCGGATCATACTTCTTCTTAACCTGCTGCAGGAACTCGTAGTTCGGTCCGTAGTAAAGCTGAGGCCAGTACGCGTAATCGAGCATATCCGCGTCCGGGTAGTTGATATAGCACCCCTGATAATTATCGCCGGGGAAGGGCGTTCCCTGGTGGGATGCATCGACTTCGGGACTCGAGTACAGCTCTGTATAAAGCTCCCGTATCCAGCTGAGATGTCCCTCGTCTTCCGCAGCGTTCGCCCAATAGGTCTGGAATTGCAACTTCATGATGCTCGACCGCTGGAAAGCCACGGTCTCTTCCAGCATCTCTTTGCGATTCATCGCGCCGCCGTAGGAGTCGATCTCTACCACCGTATGGGTAAGATCGACCCCCGGGATCATTTGTGTCAGGTGCTTATAAAAGATGCTGATCTCGCGAGCCGTATAGTTCTTCTTCATGTAGGTGGATTTGTACTTGGCCCGTGTGGATCCGCGGCGCATACCGCCGGCAGCTGCCGTGTCGGCCCACAGGTCGCGCGTCATCCTGTGAGGCCCGAAGCTCTCAGCGGGAGGGTTGCTTACCGGCGTCGCCGGCGATACGGCCGAAGGTTTGCATGCGTCGAAAAGGGCGAGGAACTCATCCAGCACCTTCGTATCCTTGCAGGTGCCGTCCGGATTGCAGAACTGCACCGAGACCCGCACATAGCCTCTTGCTTTGTGATTGGCCTCGATGATGGAAAACAATCCCCATGTCTCAGGATCCTTGCCCCGGCTGGCAAAGTAAGTGCCAAAGGCGTCGAAGATCTTCGTAAACTTCTCCTCCGTCATCTCCGCCCAGGGGAAGATCATGTTCGAGACCATTACCTCCTGTGGTGCAGGCGGCAGCTGTTCGAAGATGTAATCGACGATCACGCCAAAGTTCCCGCCGCCGGCGCCGCGGCAGGCGCGAAGCAGATCGGCATCTTGCTTCGCCGTACAGGTGCGAAGCTCTACCTTTCCCTTGGAGTCAACGGTAAGGATGTCGACCCCGGTCACCCAATCCGCCGTTGTCCCATACAACCGGGAAACAAAGCCGTAACCGCCGCCGGTGATATGGCCACCCGCGCCCACCGAACCGCAAGTGCCACCAGGCAGAGTCAAGTTGTAAAGCTTGTAGAGTTCCTGATAGGCCTGACCCAGCGTTGCGCCCGCACCCACCCGATAGCGCGCGTCATGCGGCAAGTCGCCTACGTGGTTCATCATCGACATATCGATCAGTGTGCCGTTGGGATTGTTGGCGTAGAAGTCTTCGTAGCAATGGCCGCCGGAACGAATCGTCGGCCGCTGCCCTGCGCTAATCATGCGCTCAAGCGCCTCCGCGGTGTCCTCAGTGTTCAGACACAGGGCGACACGACTGATTCCATCGCTGGGGTTGGCCGGCCAGCGCCCATTTCTGGCTCGCTTCAGGTTATTGAAACGCGGATCATCGCGGGTGATTAAAATCGCCAAGTTTCTACTCACTTCAAAGCTTATAGGAAAGCTTAAAACAGAAGGGGATGCGATTGCTCGCATCCCCTGGAAGGTTTGCTATGGGTTTGGTTAGAAGATGAACTTGCCGCTTATCTGACCGACGCGAGCCGGAGCAGTGTTGGTGACCTGACCGAACTGGCCGCTGTTTGCGTTGCCCACCGTAGCGCTGGTGAGGAAGTTGGGATGGTTGAAGACGTTGAACATCTCGATGCGGAAGTTGAGCTGCATCCGCTCAGTGATTTTCGTGTCTTTCTCCACGCCCATATCCGTGTTGATCGTTCCTGGCCCATGGAAGAGGTACTGCTTCGCGCTGCCGGTCTACGCCACAAACCTCGTAGCCGCAGCTGAGG
Organism: uncultured Acidobacteriaceae bacterium; assembly: GCA_963814015.1. Taxonomy (GTDB): domain Bacteria; phylum Acidobacteriota; class Terriglobia; order Terriglobales; family Acidobacteriaceae; genus PALSA-350. Next base: position 215,185 of record CAWFBI010000006.1, on the reverse strand, counting down.
CCGCTGGCGAAGGTGATGTATCGAAGTAGGTATGCGCCGGAGCATGCGGATTGAGCTTATGGATTGGAGCTATCTGAGTGGGATAGTCGAGCCCGATGTTAGTCAGAGCAAAGTCGCCGCCGCTCTGCATGCTTACCGGGAAGCCGGTGTTGAAGCGGCTGATGCCTGTAATTTGCCATCCCTCGCTATACCGGTGTGCGCCCAGGAAGCGATCAAAACGGAAGCTGCCAGTTGTAGCTTGCCACGAAGTTATGCCGCAGATCGAAGGTCGAATGGCCATAGTTGTTACCGACTCAGATGCGTGGGTCATAGGCGGCAGAGTACGCTATCCAAGGATTTAGCGTAGGTATAGCCGAGCAGGAAGGTAATGTCGCGCGCGCGGCGTTCGGCCGAGATCTGCAGTGAGTTGTAGCTGGAATGTCCCGAGTTTTGCAGTCGTAATTCGCTTCGGCGAAAGCGACAACCGGACCTCCATTGGAATTTGTGGTAGTTCGGGCTGATGGTCTGGTTGTCGATCGCCCCAACCAGGGTGCCGTAGATCGTTTGCGCCATTTAGCTGGTAGACGCCACCTTCGCCACCCGGCCCGCAACCTGGAAGTGACTGGCAAAGGCGAAGCACTACCGCAGATGATGTTTACGCCACGCTCGATGTGGCGTCCCAGGGTTCCTACGTACGCCACGGTCAGTACAGTCGACTTGTCGAGTTGCCGCTGGACAGAAGGTTATAGTGCTGGGCCCCCATGGTCTTGTTGTGGTTATAGTAGCCCGGCACGTAAAGAGGCATGAGGTTTCCGAACTGGAAGTTGGGAAACGGTCCGGGGCCTTTCGGGTAGGCAAACGGGAAGTGTTGTCCCTGCTGAACCCCGTTGGCGCGAGTGATGTAGGGACTTGCGAACTCCGTCTGTTGCGGCGAGGCCCAGTAAAGACCCCAGGGGGCATCGCCAAGAATTCCGAAGTTTCCCTTATCCGCGACACCCAGGTAGTAGATACCGTAAGCCGCACGAATGCTGGTCTTGCCCTCGCCCCACAGACCGCCGGAGGGTGCCCAGGCGATACCAAAACGAGGTCCGAAGTTGTTATACCGGGTGGGTAGAGATCGTGCTCGGAACTCCCGGATCTCCGGGAACGACGTTGCCCAGGGGGGAGTTGGGGAACTTGACGGACTGCACGCCGGGAACCGGTGTGGTCAAGCGGCCATAGACGTCGCTCCACGGCCTGGCGACGTCCCAACGGAGGCCGTAGTTAATGGTGAGGTTGGGAGCTCGCCTTCCAGGAGTCCTGGCCGAAGAGCGCGCCGTATCGGGTACGGTTGTCGAGAAATTGGACGGAGCATTGGACGAAACTGCCCGGGAGCGCCGATGAAGTAATCAGAAACGTCCGCACCCGTCTCCTGGCCGCTAAACTGGAAATATCCGTTGGGCCCGCAGGTGTTTCGAGCATTCAACTGGTAGTACCGGAAATCCCCACCGAAGCTGATCGAGTGATTGCCGATCGTCTTGCTCACCAGGTCGCCGACGGTGTAGGTGGTGTCAGGCTGATAGAGATTCAACCAGTTGTTGCCGATCGTAAAGCTGTTGAAGAACAGGGCCGGCACCGACGACGGATATCCAGTTGGTCCGGTATTGATCAGGCCACCAGTTGCGGGATCCGTATTGAAGCCGTACTTGGAGTAGGAGGAAATCGCCGAGCTCGAAGACGGGTTTGCGGTGTGAACCGCGGTACGGAAAAACGTGATGCGGGCAACATTGACCATGGTAGTGCCGATGGTTTTCGTGTTGCTCGCCATGAACAGCTGGTTGCGCGATGGCACCGTGACTGGAAAACCCGGCAGGTTCTCCTGCCCAAAGTATTGCTGGTTGTAGACCGGATTGAGCGCGGTCGCATCGTCGTAGTGATAGTAGAACGACCAATCTCCCGTCTTGTGATTGACGAAGTCGATCCGCTCGGCCATGTTGGTATCGACGAGGGATCCCTTGTGGCTTGAGTCGTCAAAGTTGAAGCCGTCGGACTGATTTGACATCGGAATCAGCGGCAATGTCAACTTGGACTGACTGGGTCCATATAGGCGGAGATATTGTGGCCCGGCACGGCGTTGCCGTTACTGTCGGTGGTCATCACCGGCGTACCGAGTTGGTTGTACAGCGTGGGGGTGCAAGCCGGAGGTTGGCACACCCCTCCGGCGCCGTTGATCGCTCCGCCACCGCGGCTCATCGAGGGTTGCTGCCCAGGCGTCGCCCTGAACAGGGGTGTTGAGGATGGCATCCGAGAAGATACCGTTTCGTTCGTCGTTACTTAGAACCTGCACAATTCCCGTGCTGACTCCAGCTACCTGGCGGGTTTGCTGAAAGTCGGTGAAGGAGAAGAGCCGGTCCTTCCAGATCGGACCACCCAGGACGCCGCCGTACTGATTGCGCTTCAACTCGGCCTTGGTGCTGTCGAAGTAGTTAATCGCGTCCAGTCTTCTGGTTGCGGTAGAACTCGAACAGCGATTCCATGGAAGCTGTTGGTTCCGGACTTGGTCACCGTGTTCATGACCGACACCGGTGAACTTGCCGTACTCCGCGCTGAAGCTGTTGGTGATCAGACGAAACTCAGCCACCGAGTCGGCGTCTGGAATCAGGCCGGCGCCCATATTCTTGGTTTCATTCACCTCCGCGCCGTTCACCAGGAAGGCAGTTAGCCCCACTCAGGCATACCGTCGGTGGAGACATTGCCCGACGAGCTGTAGAGGCCGGAAGCGGGCGAGCGATCGTTGTAGCCGCTGTTGGTATTCGCAGGAGCAACACCTGGCTGAAGTGAGAGCAGATCGAGGTACGAACGGCCGTTGAGCGGCATGGCCAGAATCTGAGAAGACGTGATCGTGGTGCCCATCGACGTACTCGCGGTATCGACCTGCACCGTGCTCGCATCAACCGAAATGGTCTGGCTCACGTTGCCGACTTTAAGAGCGAAATCGAATTTCAGCGCGTCGTTGACGTTGAGAGTTGATGTTGTCAATGACTCCGTTCTCGAAACCGGCCATCGAGGCGGTCAGGCGGTAATTGCCCGGGAGGCAAAGCAAGAATGCTGTACTGGCCCGACGAATCCGCAGTGGCCGTACGGGTATAGCCGGTGGAAGTCTGGGTGACAGTCAAGGTCGCGTTCGGAAGTACAGCGCCGGAGCTGTCACGGACGTAACCGAGAATGGATCCGGTCACGTCTGCCCGCAGCTGCAGGGTGCCGAGCAGCACGATCAAACAGAGACATAAGTTACTGTAACGACGTAAGTTCATGATGAAAAGCCTCCCAAAAGTACTACAGTTTCGCCTTTATACGACAATACCGATATTTAGCATTCCGACAAGCGAAATAGTGCGAAAAGGGCCTGTGCGGAGCTTGTGTCGCCAGCGTCTATATGCCCACCCCGTGCCCAGAGAACTGGAGGCGCCACAGGGCAGATAACTTGCTGGAGCTTGTACTTGTAAGCCGTCCAGATGGGCCTTACCCAGCGGTGGCATGAAGCCACGCGGTAGCACTCATCGCGCGGCCAATCGCGGGCGTAGTCCATCACGCGAGTGACTGAAATCGCCAGGTTGTTGCCCATTTCAACGGATGGGAAAGTTCAAAACAAAAAGGGGATGCGATTGCTCGCATCCCCTCGAAGTTTCCGTACTGGGTTGAATCAGAAGATGAACTTGCCGCTGACCTGACCCACGCGAGCCGGGGCGGTGTTCGTGGCCTGGCCGAACTGGCCGCTGTTAGCATTGCCGGCCACGGCTGTCGAGAAGTTGGGATGGTTGAAGATGTTGAAAAACTCGATGCGGAAGTTGAGTTGCATTCTCTCGGTTATCTTGGTGTCTTTCTCCACACCCGCGTCGGTATTGATTTGGCCCGGCCCGGTGAAGAGGAACTGCTTCGCGGTGCCGGTCACGCCACAAACTTCGTAGCCACAGCTAAGGTTGCTGGCGAATGACGACGTATCGAAGTAGTTATGTGCCGGAGCATGCGGATTCAGCTTCTTGATTGGAGCTATCTCGTTGGGATAGTCCAGCCCGAGGTTGGTCAAAGCAAAGTCGCCTCCGCTTTGCAGGTTTATGGGGAAGCCAGTGTTGAAGCGGGTTATGCCCGTGAGTTGCCATCCCTCCGAGTACCGGTGGGGGCCAAGGAAGTGTGCAAAAGGCAGATTCCAGTTGTAGCTGGCCACGAAGTTGTGCCGCATGTCCCAGGAGGAAAGGCCATAGGCACGGTTCGCATCGCGTGGGTCCCACTTGGCAGCAATGTTATCCAGCGACTTGGCATAGGTATACGCGAGCAGGTAGGTGAGGTCGCGGGCGCGACGTTCCGCCGAAATCTGCAGTGAGTTGTAGTTCGAGTTTCCGGAGTTCTGCAGGTAGGTCGCCGAAGCGAACGCCACCACCGGACCGCCACTGGAGTTCGTATAGTTCTGGCTGATGGTCCTGGTTGTCGATCGCCCCAGTAAAGCTACCGTAATAGTTTTGGCCATTGAGCTGGTAAACGCCACCCTCTCCGCCCGGCCCGCAACCTGGAAGCGACTGGCAAAGCGACGCACTGCCCCAGATCAGGTCTTCACCGTGCTCGATATGGCGTCCCTGGGTGGCCACATACGCAACTGTCAACACGGTTGACCTGTCAAGCTGCCGCTGAAGGAGAGGCTGTAGTGCTGGCTCGCCATGGTCTTGTTGTGGTTATAGTAGCCCGGCACGTAAAGCGGCATGAGGTTACCGAACTCGAAGTTTGGGAACGGTCCGGGACCTGAGGGGTAGGTAAAGGGAAATTTCTGTCCCTGCGAGGTGCCGTCTGCGCGCGTGATGTAGGGACTCGCGAACGTGGTTGGCTTTGGCGATGCCCAGTAGAGGCCCCAGGGAGCATCTCCAAGGATGCCGAAGTTCCCGTTATCCGCGACACCCAGGTAGTAGATACCCCAAGCCGCGCGAATGCTGGTCTTCCCCGCCTCGCCCCAAATCCCGCCCGAAGGGGCATAGGCGATACCGATACGAGGCGCAAGGTTATTCCAGCGGGTTGGAGAGATGGTGCTTGGAACTCCCGGATCTCCGGGGACCACGTTGCCTGCGGGTGACTGAGGGAATTTGACGGATTGCTCTCCCGGGACCGGTGTGGTCAGACGACCATAGACATCGCTCCATGGCCTGGGCACGTCCCAACGGAGACCATAGTTCACTACCAAATTGGGGGTTGCCTTCCAGGAGTCCTGGCCGAACAGCCCGCCGTAACGGGCACGGTTGTCGAGCAGCTGGATGGAGCATTGGACGAAGGAGCCCGGAGCACCGATATAGTAGTCAGACACATCGGCACCGGTCTCGATGCCGTTGAAGTTGTAATACCCGTTGGGTCCGCAGGTATTTCGGGCATTGAGCTGGTAGTAGCGGAAATCACCACCAAAGCTGAGCGAGTGATTGCCGATCGTCTTGCTGACCGTGTCGCCGATACCATAGTTGGTCTCAGGCTGATAGAGATTCAACCAGTTCGTGCCGACGGCAAAGCTATTGAAGAACAAGGTTGGCAGGGAAGATGGGTATCCGGGAGGTCCGCTGTTGATCAGGCCGCCGGTGGTGGGATCGGTATTGAAGCCGTACTTAGAGTACGAGCTGATAGACGAGCTTGAAGCAGGCTGCGCGGTGTGAACCGCGCTACGGAAAAACTGTGATGCGCGCCACGTTGACCGTTGTGGCTCCGATGGTCTTGGTATTGCTCGCCACGAACAGCTGGTTGCGCGAGGGCTGCGTGATTGGGTACCCGGGCAGTGTCGGCACGCCATTGTCGCTGTAGACCGGCTTGATCGCGGTCGCATCGTCGTAGTGGTAGTAGAACGACCAGTCACCCGTCTTTTGATTGTCGAAGTCGATCCGCTCGGCCATGTTGGTGTCGACGATCGATCCCTTGTGGCTCGCGTCATCGTAGTTGAACGCACCCTGGTTCGCGACCGGAACGATAGGCAACGTCAATGCAGCTGACGGGATCAATATAGGCAGAGATGTTGCGGGCTGGTACTTGAGCGCCGGTGGGATCGGTGGTAACCGTCGGCGTACCGAGCTGGTTGTACAGGGTGGGGGTGCAAGCCGGTGGCTGGCACACGCCTCCCGCACCGTTGACCATTCCGCCACCACGGCTCTGGAGGGTCGCAGCCCAGGCGTCGCCCTGAACAGGGGTGTTCAGGATGGCATCGGAGAAGATACCGTTTCGTTCGTCGTTACTGAGAACCTGCACCACGCCCGTGCTGACGCCAGCCACCTGGCGGGTTTGCTGAAAGTCAGTGAAGGTGAACAGCCGATCTTTCCAGATGGGGCCACCCAGCACACCACCGTACTGGTGGCGTTTCAATTCGGCCTTGGTGCTGTCGAAGTAGTTAATCGCGCCCAGCTTCTGGTTGCGGTAAAACTCGAACAGGGTTCCGTGGAAGCTGTTGGTTCCGGACTTGGTCACGGTGTTCATGACCGAACCAGTGAACTTGCCGAACTCAGCGCTGAAGCTGTTGGTGATCAGGCGAAACTCAGCCACCGAGTCAGCGTCGGGGATCATACCAGCGCCCATATTCTTGGTCTCATTGACTTCTGCGCCGTTGACCAGGAAAGCGTTGGCCCACTCAGGCTGACCGTCGGTGGAGACATTGCCTGATGAGCCGTAGAGGCCGGAAGCGGGAGAGCGATCGTTGTAGTTGCCGTTGGTATTCGCCGGAGCAACGCCCGGCTGCAGTGAGAGCAGATCGAGGTACGAACGGCCGTTCAGCGGCATGGCCAGAATCTGAGTAGACGTGATCGTCGTGCCCATCGAGGTAGTCGCGGTATCGACCTGCACCGTGCTCGCGTCGACAGAAACGGTCTCGCTTACGTTCCCGATTTTAAGAGCGAAGTCAAATTTCAGCGCGTCGTTGACGTTGAGGTTGATGTTATCAACGACTCCATGCTCGAAACCGGCCATCGAGGCGGTGAGACGGTAAGTGCCGGGAGGCAAAGCAAGAATGTTGTACTCGCCCGAAGCGTCCGTAGTGACCGTCCGGGTATAGCCGGTGGAAGTCTGGATGAGAGTTAAGGTCGCTTTCGGAAGTACAGCGCCGGAGGCATCACGGACGTAACCGAGAATGGACCCGGTTACGTCTGCCCGAAGCTGCAGAGTACTGAGCAGCACGACCAAACAGAGATAAAAGAAACGCCAACGACGAAAGTCCATAGTGACACGCCTCCCGAAAATTGCCGCAATTAATGCTGTTTGCACGACGATACCGTTATTTAACAATCCCACAAGCGAAATAGTGCGAAAGGCCTCATGCTGGTCTTGTCTTGCTACCGGGAATTTCCAATAGGGAACCATCGATTTGAAAAAAGACGCCCGTCCTGGCACCAAGAAAATGCCCGTGACGTGGCCAGCTTGCAATGGCGTGGGGAGATATCTTGTTATGGTGACTTATTGCGACGCGAGCAGCGAATTCGCTAATCGCACAGGGAGACAGCCCGCTACACCATGACTGAAGACGCCAAGAAGCAAACCTATGATTCCGCATTGGGCATGGATCATCAAATCTCTCGCCGCGATTTCATGAATGCCACGCTGCTCGGCTCGGGCGGCGCGTTACTGAGCGGGCTGACGCCTTACCAGTTAATGGCCCAGATGGGCAAAGATAACTGGACCGGTTACGGTGGCGTCGGCGATTACGCTGAATCGCACGGCAACACGTTCGAGGTGATGACTGCGGGTCACCAGATCCGCGACCATGTCTTCGCCGATCCTCCGCACCAGGCCGAGGACACGGGCGAGGTCTTCGATTTCGTAGTTGTGGGTGGCGGGCTCAGCGGCCTGGCAACCGCGCTGTACGTTCAGCAACACGCTCCGCGGGCGACGTGCCTGGTGCTCGAAAACCATCCCATCTTCGGCGGCGAGGCGAAACGGAACGAGTTTATCGTGGACGGCCAGCGGTTGATCGCGCCGCAGGGCTCCGACCATTTTGCGACCCCGCTTCCAGGCAGTCCGATGGCCGACTTTTATGCCTCCATCGGCGTGGATGCGGGGAAATTCGAGTACCAGTCGTGGGAAGGCTCCTCCCCGGAGATCCCCGTGGGCCGGAGCTTCGAGCACATCCGGTCACCTTACGGTATTTATTTCGGGGCTAACTTCGGCGCAACAGCCGGGTAGCTGGGTGGTAGATCCATGGGCGAAGAAGCTGGAGGGTGCACCGATGCCGGCGGTGATGCGGGCCGAGATCCTCAAGTACCGCGAATTAGGTGCGGAGCACGGCGGCGAGCACCCGCGCGAGCTCGATGCCATGACCATGGAAGAGTACATGATGCAGAAGTTTGGCCTGAGCCAGGAGACGATCCGAAAGTTCCTCGTTCCTGGCCCCGGCGATGGCTTCGGCCTCGGCCCGGACGTGCTCTCCGCTTATGCATTCGGTTTTGGGGGCGATCCGATGAATTACGGTCTCGAGACCCAACTGCAATCGTTTCCCGGGGGAAATGGCGGTTTCGCTCGCCACATGGTGAAGACGCTGATCCCTGCGGCGATACCGGGTCCGCGCACGCTCGAGGCTGTGTGCCGCGGACGGGTGAACTTCAACGCACTCGACCATGCCGGCGAACGGGCGCGCATTCGCCTTGGGTCTACTGTGGTGCGGGTCGAACACGAGGGTCCGGCGGAGCACAGCGAGTTCGTTCGCATCACTTACACGCGCAACGGTAAAGTTTATCGCCTGAAGGCGCGGGCGGTGGTCATGGCCGGCGGCAGCTGGACGACCAAACACGTGGTGATTGATTTACCTTCGCTGCAGCGCGACGCCTACGCGCAGTTCTTCCGCTCGCCCTGCATGCTGGTGAATGTCGCCCTGCGGAACTGGCGATTCCTTTACAAACGCGGCATCTCCGGAGCGTTTTGGTATGGCGGCCTGGGCATATACGGCTCGGTGCGCAAGGCTCCGACGTTCTCCACCAGGAACAAGACCATGGGGCCGGATTCGCCGGTGGTGATGACGATCAAGATCCTCTTCTGCCGCCCGGGACAATCCATGGTGGAGCAGCAGAACGCGGGGCGCGCAGAACTCCTCTCCAATTCTTTCCGCGACTACGAACGACGGGTGCGGGAGCAGCTTACCGAGATGTTCGCCTCGACCGGCTTTGACGCCAAGCGGGATATTGCGGGCATTGTGCTCAATCGCTGGGGACACGCCTATTGCAGCCCGCAGCCGGGGTTCTTTTTCGGCAAGGATGGGCAACCGGCGCCGCGCGAGATCCTGCGCCGCGCGCCCTTCGGCCGCATTGCCTTTGCGAATACCGATCTGTCCGGCGATCCCGGCCACGCCACCGCGATCGAAGAGGGCCAACGTGCCGCCGGCCAGCTCCTTGATCGGATCTAGAGCTCGATTCGGGTGGAGACTTTGACGGGGCTTAGAGTCTGTATGGGAACCGACAAAAGGAAAACAGCAGGTCCCTTCACTACGCTGCGTTTGCGAACGGCCTGAAGTGTCTGCGTGAGAACCGGGATTTACGAATTAGTTCCCCAGGGACGGCTGAAAGTTGCCCAGGACTACGTCCTGGGTTTGCTGGACTTCGGAGAATGGGTCAGTCAACCCGGGATTGCGTCCCGGGTTATTTTCAGCCGTCCCCTACGGGACTCGTTCGTCGTTTCAAATCCTACCCAGGACTAACGTCCTGGGCTACTCTCAGGCGTCCCTCCGGAGTGTGTGTCATAGCAGGTACTTGATTTGGGTAAAGATGTGAGCGAGAAGGGAGTATGTCTCGTTTTCATCATTACGATCCCGAGCAGATGTATTTACTGCCGCCGAGTGTGGCGGAGGTGCTGAGCGAAAAGCACTTGTGTTTTCATGTGCATCGGGTAGTGGAAGCACTGGATGTGAGGGAGTTCGAGCAAGCTTACGGTCCGGAGGGACGTCTAGCGTATCCACCGCGGATGATGCTGAAGGTGTGGCTGTATGCCTTTTGTTTGCAGGTGCATTCGACGCGCCGGCTGGAGCAGCGGATAGGAGAAGACCTGGCGCTGCGTTATCTAGCCGGAGGACTTCGCCCCGACCATAAGACGCTCAGTGAGTTTTTACGACGGCATCGGCGGGCGATCAACGACGTGTTCACGCAAGTATTAGGGATGGCACGTAAGGCAGGGTTGGCGCAGCTGGGTCATGTGGCCATCGATTCCAGCCGGATCGGAGCCAACGCCGCGCGCAGCAGTGTGGTGGAGCAACGTAATCAGCGGGCGCAGGACCGTCTTCAGGTGCGGCGGTATCAGCAGAAGGCAACCCAGCCGGAGGGAGACGAAAACGGAGGTGTGGTGCTGCAAGCCCAACAGCAGGAGGCGCTTTCGGCGCAACTGCAGGCGGGTACAGGGCTGACTCCACTGCCCCGGTCAAGACGTGCTCAGAGTTCCACCACCGACCCAGACAGCCGTTTTCTGCGTGCCCGGGATGGCTGGGTGCTTGGCTACACCGCCGATCTGGCTGTCAGCCAGGACCATTTCATCGTAGCTACGCGGGTGACGCAACAGGCCACCGACAACGCCTCGCTGGTGCCCATGATCGAGGAAGTGAAGCGACAATGTCGCTCTCATCCGGAGAAAGTGAGCGCTGATTCTGGCTTTTTTAGTGGTCAGGCATTGGAATTTCTCGACCAACATGGTATCGACGGCTATCTGCCGGACAACAACCTAAAGCACGAGTTCACCACCGGCGAAGTGGCCCAGGGGTTAGGTCGAAGCCCTATCCGAAACCCCAAACACCAGCGCATGCGGGAGAAGCTCCGAAGCCCGGCTGGGCGGCAGATTTACCAAAAACGCCAAGCCATCGTAGAACCTTTATTCGCAATCCTCAAACAACAACGTGGTCTCAGACGGTTCTACAGACGGGGCCTGGTAAACGTTCAAACCGAATGGATGTTGGTAGCCATTGCCCACAACATCGCCCGCATGAGAACCGTTTGAACCCTCAACTGCAATTTTGTCTGCCCCACTCTGCTATGACACACACTCCTCCGGGACTAGGTCGATACAGCAAAAGCGGTCGATGGGCTGCGCCCATCATTTTCGGCCCACGTACGCTTAGGCGAACGTTGATTGAATAAGGTCGAAGGCTTCAGCGATGATCCTGTTGGGTGCCGGTAGAGGACTGGTACTGGTCAGGAACAAGGAGAAGCCTTCGATGAAGATTATAGGGTGTGATTTTCATCCCAGCTTTCAGCAAATAGCGGTTTTCGAAACGGAGATCGGAGAGGTCACCGAGCACAAGCTGGTCAACGGTAACGGGGAAGCGGAGCGGTTCTACCGCAGCTGCCTGTATCTTCGCTGATCGGCATAGAAGCCTGTGGCAATAGTCATTGGTTTATCGACTTGCTGGGCCAGCTAGGCCACCAGGTGTGGGTGGGAGACGCGGCTAAAATCCGCGCCAGCGATACACGCAAACAGAAAACCGACCGCAGAGATGCAGCCCACATTCTGACCTTGCTGCTGGAGAAGCGTTTTCCCCGGTTGTGGACACCCAGCCGGCCAGAGCGGGATCAACGGCAGCTATTGATTCATCGCCACAAGCTGGTACAGATACGGACCCGGGTCAAAAACAGCTTGCAACCTGGCCCTGAATCAAGGGGTGCAAAAGAAACAGAAGCTGTGGAGCAAGGCCGGACAGAAGCTGCTCATCCAGTTGCCGTTGCAAGGATGGACCGCGGTGAGGCGACAAGACTGCCGCCAACTGCTAACACAGCTGGATGAGCAGATTGCCCGCTTGGACAAGGCAGCTGAGCAGGCCGCTGAGGCTCATCCCCAGGCCAGTCTGCTCATGCAGCAGAAGGGAGTAGGGCCGATCACCGCTCTGGCTTTTGCCCTAACCATTGGCGATGTCGGCCGTTTCCAGCACTCCAAGCAGCTAGCCAGCTATCTCGGACTGATCCCCTCCGAGCATACTTCCTCCAGCAAACGAAGGCTGGGATCGATCACCAAGCAGGGCAACAGCTTCCTCAGGATGTTGTTGGTCGAATCGGCGCAGAGCGTGACCAGGTTCGACCCACAGTTTCACAAACACTACGTTCACCTGTGCCGCAACAAGCCCAAGCCAGTCGCCAAGGTGGCTGCGGCACGCAAATTGGCCGTACGGCTTTACTGGGTGCTACGCACCGATCTGAACTCCCAGAACGCCGTGCTTATCGAGAGCAGCCCGCGGGTGCCCCTGGTCGGCCCAAGCTAGACCGATACGTTGATTGGGCGCTCTCGCATCCCGCAGTGCGCTGAAGGAGCGGAAATGATGGAAATCAAACTGCCGATTTCCACATTCCCTCTCCACTACGACGGCAGGATGTTCGCAACATGAATCATGATCGATACTGCGATCGAATCGATGGGTGGTGGCAGGCCTAAAGCCTCCCACTGATACTGATCAACGCGTGATGATAAACCGGACCGGTCCTCTACCGCCTCGGCCAACACGCGGTGATTATTCACCGGTCAGGAGACCCCTGCCCTTGACAAAGCCTTCGACCTTATCGAGGGGCACCCGTCGATTCCCTCCCAGGCGGCTATGACGCAGACTCCTGCGGGACTGAGTTTGGTTCTTACGCAGACACTGAAGGCCGTCACCTTGAAAGAAATCCGTTTGCGGCTAAACGGGCTGCAGGCACTTTGTTGTGAAGGTTTCGGTTTCTAAACGAAGTCACCCGCAGGTTGCGTCACGCAAGGAAAGTGATGCATGCCGGACTGCCAACGGACGTATATTGCCCGGTGAAGGTCAACAGGCCGGTCTTTTTGTCTACCCTGAAGGAGGTAATGTCGTCACTGCGGTGATTACAGGCGTACAGAAAATCTCCACCCGGATCGATTGCTATGTTTCTTGGGTAGTCGCCCATGGTCGAGGTCTCGCCGACGTAAGTCAACCGGCCGTCGTCGTTCAGGGAGAAGACGGCAACCGTATTCTTGAGCCGGTTGGCTACGTATAGAAATTGTCCATCAGGCGATAGCAGGATCTCCGAGGTAAAATTCGATCCCTTAAACCCCGGGGGTAGAGTTGAAATCGTCTGCTCCTGGTGAAGCAATCCCGTCTGCGGATCGAAACGAAAAAAAGCCACCGTAGACGCTTCTTCCTGGGTCGAGTATAGCCAGCGTCCGTTGCGATGAAACGTGAAGTGACGAGGCCCATCCCCAGGCGGCAAGGAAACGAATGGAGAACCTGGAAGTGGTGACAGTTTGCCCGTGCCCGGATCGAAGCTGAAAATATAAATCCGATCCTGCCCAAGATCCGTTTGCAGCACGAAGCGGTTTCCAGGGTCAGCCTGGATCATGTGTGCATCAGGTTGATTATGACCGTCGAAGGCAAAGCTGCCCGCGGGAGCAGTGGTGGCAATCTTAGGTCCAACGGAATCTTTATCCTGGTGGACGTACGTGGATGCCCCAAGCGCTCCTGTCGGCAACACAGGTAGCACGGCTATGCTCCCGCCCCCGTAATTGGCAACGAAAACGTATTTGCCAGACGCGTCCACACTCAGATGGGCAGGGCCTGCTCCTTCTGAGCTCACTACATTCAAAGGGTGAAGATCCCCATTCGCCCGATTGACCGCGAAGGCGCTGACCGACCCGCGTTGATCTTCGTTAATGGAATAAAGGTATCGTCCGGATGGATCAACGCAAAGCCATGAAGGATTGCTGGTCTCCGCGGCCAACTTGATCAGGCCCAGCTCGCCAGTCCCCGGGTTCATTTCGAAGAGGTAGATGCCCTTGCCGTTGCCTCCCCCGCCGGTGTATGTCCCCACATAGGCGAAAGTTCTTCGACCCTGGCCACAAGCCGGCCTGAGCACCGCATAGAACGCTGCAAAGGCGATGGATTCTTTCAGGAATTCGCGGCGGGTCGCATACTGTCGCCGGATAGATTGGTCAGCCATGTGGGTAGGGATCCTCCCTACCCACAATAAACGAACCCGATCAGGGTTGGTGAGGCAGGTCCATGACCGGGTTTTGGGAGAAGAAGTTTATGGGACGAATCATGAATTCGTGCCATAAGGTCGGCATCACGGGCCAGTCCTCAATGCGCACCACGTGGTGGAAACCTAGCGTATACCAGGCCACGATGTCCGTATTCTCAATCGGCCGGTCCGCCTTGGTCCATGCCGGCAGGCCTTCTCCGCCCTTGCTGTTGGTTACATAAACGCCGGCGGCGTAGCGTTCCTCCGGCTTGTACGGAGTAACCCAGAGCTGATGTTCCGCGAAGGCGCCCACCTTCAAAGAAGGGTCATCGGGGGAAAGAAAATCAACTGCCGTTGCTTCCGGCATGATCTCGACTCCCGTTGGGTAACCCAGGGGACCCTTCTCGGTACCGCTGACGAAATGCCACATGGCGGGCTTCCGCGGATCGATATCCATGATGGCCTCGCTCTCGCTTTTCGCAGGCGTAGATTGGACCCCCCAAATGCTGGTACGGGTACGGGCACTAATCTTTTCCGGGACCATTCGATCCACCATAAACGTATTGTTCTGGCCATCGACGTCGAGGTCCAGCCGGAAGCAAAGATAGTGGTCGTGGTATACGGCGACGGTATTAGGCGCAACCAAAGTTCCATGTTGCGGAGTGGGCATGCCGCCGGTCATCGTTTGCTCGGGAGCGACGACATCTTTGCTGCCTTTTACCTCCACGATCCCGGTCGCGCCTACACGAACACGGATGGTCCCATCCTGCTGAAAAGTCCAGTCCATCATGTAGTCGTAGTTGCCGATGGCCGCGGCTGCGCGCAGCACCAGTTCGCGGCTGGGGCGTCCGGCCATGATGTTGTTTTCATTGTGGCGCCATGCCGGGTCGCCGGTGGCCCGCTCAAACAAACAAGCCTCCTTCGTCCTCAGCAAGGGGGTTCCGCTGTCGGTCGTGGACAGCCCGGAAATGTACACCGCGTTGGAAGGGCAATCGCTCTCGTCGACCTCCCGCAGCAGACCGTCGCGAGTAAATTCTCCGGCATCGAGAAAGGAACGGGAATTCCATCCCTCATCCGTGTCCATGTAGGGCACGTACATCTCGGAGAAAGAGCCTTCATACAGCACCGAGCGGAGCCGCGAACCATCCTGATAGCGGACCAGATTCAACACCGGACCCACACGCGAATCGAGCCGCAGCCGGAAGTGCCAGTTCTGCCAGACGATTTCGCCCTTATCCATCGTGAAGGAGGGTCCCATCGGCTGCATCACTAGCAGAGGCTTTGTACCTTCCCGCGGTATTGCTGCCGCCTCCTCAAAATCACCAACATACTTCGCGGTAGGAATAACGCCGACGTCGATCACCTGAAGAACCTTCTTGCCCGTTATATCCACCACTACCCAGAGGCCCTCGATGTTTCGACCCCAGGTATGGTACTGGCCGTCGGCGTCGGTGCAACCGCCGTAGCCGATACGCATGTGCTCCTGCTCGGGAAAGACACGCAGGGCCAGAGGGCCGGCGCCGCAGTGGATGGTCGTCATGTCAGTTAAGCCGCGCTTCTGAAAGGCCGCTTGCACGCGCGGGTCGTTCTTGATCAGGTCGCTGAAGGCATGTAATTCCGTGGTGGTAAACGGAGCCTGTACACCAGGGATCACGTTCCATGACTCCAGCTTTCCGCCAGTGATATCTACCCGGGCCTCGATGGTTTGGCCCTTGTCCTCCAAAACCACGTCGGCTTCCCGTTCAATGGGGTCGCCCGGCTTCCAGGCCAGCACCGTGCTCTTGGTTGGTTCGTGCAGCAGCAGCGTCGAGACACCTGTATCCTGCGTCATGTGCCCGCTCTTGTGCAGGATGTCATGTACCGCCCAGTACTCTGAGCTGGTGAGCCCGTCCAGCGGGTGCTGCGGCGTTGCAGATTGTGCCGCAAGGGGAACAGATTGAATCAAGAGGGCAATAGACAGTGCTGGTAAGCAAACTAGAAGGCGGGATATTGACGTTGCCATCCTGGGGGCTCCTCAAAAGGCGTTCAGCTGAAGCGGCGGTGGTGAGATTGTAATGCGCTCGAAGGATTACCGGGATGCGAATTAGTGCGAAACGGCCGGCCGCGAGACAAGAGGCTGACGAAATTCGATTTACAATAACTCGGCAGCTTCTTAAGTGAAATCTAAATTGAACGCGGGCGCGACGGCAATTGGGTTTGTCCTGGCATGGTTGGTTTGTGGGCCCGCCGGCGCCCAACACGACGCATCTCCCCAACGCAGCACCCAACAAACCCATACCAGCTGGAGCAACTACGGAGGCGCCCCCGACTCCTCGCAGTATTCCGCGCTTGGTCAGATCAACCGATCCAACGTGAGCCACCTGCAGATGGCGTGGAAATATCCCACTGCTGACGGGAATAAATATCTATTCAATCCGATCGTCGTTGACGGCGTGATGTACGTTCTGGCCAAACAGAATTCAATCGTCGCCATTGACGCCGCAACCGGCCGCGAGCTGTGGGTTCACCAGACAGATCCACAAACCAGGCAGATCACGTCCCGCGGTATCAACTACTGGGATAGCGCCGACCGGTCGGATCGGCGTTTGCTATTCTCCCTCAACAACTTCTTACAAGAAATCGATGCGCGCACGGGAAAGCCCATTTTGCAGTTCGGCAGCAACGGCCTGGTGGATCTACGGGCCGGTCTTGGGCGCGATCCGAAAAGTCTCAGGCTGGTCCAGTCGGGCACACCCGGGCGCGTTTTTGAAAACCTGATCGTCCTCGGTTCGGCAACCAATGAGGAATATGCGTCCGGTCCCGGTGACATTCGGGCCTACGACGTGCTTACCGGGCGATTGGTCTGGACATTCCATACCATTCCCCATCCGGGCGAGTTGGGGTACGACACCTGGCCTAAAGACGCATGGAAGACCGTGGGAGGCGCAAATGCCTGGAGCGGCCTATCGCTCGATGAAAAGCGCGGCATCGTCTTTGTTCCCACGGCGAGCCCGAAATATAACTTCTATGGCGCGGATCGAACAGGAGCGAATCTTTTTGGGAATTGCCTGCTTGCCATCGATGCCCGGACGGGAAAGCTTATCTGGCATTTCCAGATGGTGCATCACGATATCTGGGATTACGACAACTCTACGGCGCCCCAGCTCTTAACTGTCCGTCACAACGGCAAGATGGTCGACGTGGTCGCGGAAGCGAACAAAGAAGGTTTTGTGTGGGTCTTCAACCGCGAAACGGGAGAGCCTCTGTGGCCGATTGAGGAGCGCGCCGTGCCGCGTTCAGACATGCCGGGGGAGGAAACGTGGCCCACGCAGCCGTTTCCCACCAACCCGCCCCCGTTCGGCCGCCAGAGCTTCACGGAAAAAGATCTTAGCCCGTTCATGCCCGCGGAAGAGCGGGAGCATTTCCGCGAAGAGATGCAAAGCGCCCGCAACCAGGGTCTCTTCACGCCGCCAAGTACGCAGAATACCGTTGAAATGCCGGGAAATAATGGCGGGGCTAACTTTGGCGGGGCGGCTGCGGATCCCGGGCACGGACTTCTGTACGTTGTGTCCAAGGATCTTCCCGCCATGCTCAAGCTGGAGTTGAATCGCGCGGAGGAGGTGGAGGCGACGAGTTCTCCCGAAGAGCGTGGCCGCGCAGTATTTGCTACAAATTGCCGGGTCTGTCACGGTGCCGACCTGAGAGGGCAACCGCCCGCTGTTCCATCGCTGGTTAATATCGGATCGAGAATCGGTGCAAAGGATTTCCGCGCGATCGTGACCCAGGGAGACGGTCCCATGCCGGCATTTTCACAGCTCTCGGATGCAGATTTGGATGCCTTGTTGGCTTACCTTTCGAACCCCGAGCGTGCACCAACGGCCGCTGGTACTGAGGACAGCGCGGCGAAAGAGGCCCCGGCGAACGCCCAATACAGGAGCGGCTTCGGCTTCATGTTTACCAGTAGCGGGCTGCCTGCGATTGCGCCTCCCTGGACTTCTCTGACGGCTTACGACCTGAACTCGGGGGCCATCCGATGGAAAATCCCTCTGGGAGAAGTACCTGAATTGGCGGCTCAGGGATTCAAGGACACGGGTTCGCATTTTCCAAAGGTCGGCCCAGTGGTGACCGCCGGAGGTTTGATTTTCACCGGAACGCGCGACCGCAAGGTGCGCGCAATTGACTCGCAAACGGGAAAAACGCTTTGGGAGACCACGCTTGACGCTGCGCTGGAAGGGATGCCGGCTGTCTACGAAGTGAATGGGCGGGAATATGTTGTTTTCTGCGCGGCGGCTCAAGCCACGACTTATACCCACGACCTTCCTGGGCATCCGGCATTGAAGGCGCCGATCCCAGGTGCCTACGTTGCGTTTGCATTACCTAAGGAAAGATAGACTTACTCCGCTCTTACTTCGCTGTGTAACTCAGGGATGCCAGAGATTCTTACCACCACGTGATCGCCCGGTCGCAGCCAGCGCGGTGGAGTCTTAGCTTCGCCCACGCCTCCCGGCGTTCCGGTCGAGATCACGTCTCCGGGCTCAAGGGTAAAGACGCTCGAGAGGTGCTCGATCAGGTATCCAATGCCAAAGACCATCTGCGACGTATTCGAGCTTTGCAGCACTTCTCCGTTGATGATCATTTGGATGTCCAGTGCTTGAGGGTCAGGGATCTCATCCGCGGTAACGATTGCCGGCCCCATGGGCGCGAACGTATCGAAGGTCTTGCCCATCATCCATTGACTGGTAGCCTCCTGGACGTCGCGGGCGCTGACGTCGTTGTGATTGGTGTACCCGAATACGTGTTCCCGCCAACGGTCTTTGGAAATGTAGCGCCCTCCCTTGCCGATCACGACCGCGAACTCAGCTTCATAATCGGGCTGCCTGGAAAGCTTCGGCAATACGATCGCCTCACCAGGCCCGATGATCGCAGTGGTGTACTTGGAAAAAACGGTCGGAACCTTCGGGATCTCCGCCTTACATTCCGCAGCATGGTCACGGTAGTTCAGGCCTATGCAGATAATTTTCGGGGGGCGCGACAAAGGAGCCAGAAGCCGCGCTTTCGCCAGGGGAACCACATGATCCGCGGGCGGATTTTCCAGCCACCCCTTGACCTTCTGGAGCGCGTCTTTACCGCCCTGTATAAGGTGCAGCAGAGTAGGAAAGCCAGCAGATTTAAGCCCGATTATCTTATCGCCCTGGAGCGCCCCCGGTTCCGCCGATCCGTTGTGCTCGAATGTCACAAGTTTCATTTAGATCCCTCGCAACACCGAAGTTAAGCAACGCCCGCCGGAGCAACAAGCGAAATAGTGCGAAACGGGATGTGCTCAGTAAGATCGTAGAACAAGCTGCGCGCCAACATCTTCCACCCACCCCTGTCCGTGGGTGAAGGTCTTTGCGCCCACCCAAGTTGATGAAAAGCGGCTTCCATTTCGCAACTACTCTTCATGGAAGCGCCGCCTTCCCTTTGTCATCTCGAGCGAAGCGCACCCGGATTTCCTGCCACGCTGCACCGGACACGACCACGTATGCGGCTTTCATTAAGGAAAGGCGCAAGTAGCTCGCCAACCCCACCAACCTCAACAGGAAATCTGGGGTAGCGCAGCGGAGAGATCTCTGTGTGGACGCGCTGGCGTGGAAATGTTTTCCGACTGAGTGGTGATGGGTCTGCGGCCCACGAAGGGGATGAAAAGCGCCTTTTGTTCAGCAACCGCTTTCCATGGAAGCGGCGCCCTCTCCTGTGTCATCCCGACCGAAGCGGAGGGATCTGCAGTTCAGCCGGCCTTTCTTGGAAATGCTTTTTCGACCGAGCGTAGCGGAGTGGATGGCTCTGCGGGTTCCTTTTCAGATTCGGGGGCGCCCAACGCCAGCGTTGCTACGAGCGGAGCGCGACGCGGCTGGGATTGTATCGCGGGAGGCCGACATGATCGACGACTTCCTTGAACTCGGAAAGATGGCGGAGCGAGTCGAAGCGCGGATCCTGCATCAAACTAAAAACCTTCATATTCCGCTCGTTGCACGCGCGATTGAGCCAGAAGCCCATCTGCTTCGATTCGCCCAGGGCAGCGTGGGTCGCGGCGATGTCATAGGAGGGCATGCATTTGTGATTGGTCGAGCTCTTCAACCCGCGCAGGATCTGCCGGGCGCAGGTCGTGTCCCCAGCGACCGCGTGGGCATGAGCCTTCATGGCGAGTACGCAGTTGCTTCCCCCGGTAAGCTTGATCGTCTTTTCAAACTCCCGTACTGCTTCTTTGAAGTCGCCCTTCTGCTCCAGCGCTTGCGCCAGGTACATGTGGGCCCAGACAAAATCCGGATCCAGCTCAAGAGCACTCTTGTAGTACTTGATGGCCTCGTCAAAGCGGTGGGCCAGGTGGGATGTGACGCCGGCCCAGACCAGAGTAATCAGCGAGACAGGATCGATCTCGAGCGCGTGCATGATGGCAATATGTGCCGCCTCGTGCTGTCCCTTGGCAGCTAAAAGATTTGCATACCAGTGATAGCTGAGAGCGTACCCGGGATTGCATTCAATCGCTCGCCGATACTCCAGATCCGCCCCTTGCCAGTCTCGGTCGAAGTGAAATCGGATGTCGGCCAGCGAGGCGTGAGCTTCGGCCAGATCCGGATCGAGTTCGATTGCCTTGAGCGCCGCCCGGCGCGCTGCCGGCATGGCCTGAGAAGGGGGCACAATTTCGTAGAAAGAAAGAAGAGTGAGGGAATCAGCAAGGCCGGAGTACGGTTGGGCGAAAAGAGGGTCTTCCTGGACCGCAGCTTCGAAACACTGGATGGCCTTGCGCAGGCCTTCCTCGTCGCGTTGTTTCCAAAAGTAGCGGCCCTTCAGGTACGCTTCCCGAGCCCCCGGCTTTTCGCTGCGCCTGGTGTAGCGACACGAAGGCGGCGACGAAATAACCTTCAGCCACACGCACAGAACGATCTGGTCCGCCAGATAACCAGGTAGAGCGTCGATATCGCTGCGACGGCATTGATAGACCTGAGACCAAACTACAGTCTGATTCTCAACCAACAAAAGTTGCGCATTCACCTGCAGGCCCGCACTGTGATCCTGAACGCCCCACTTTAGCAGGTAGTCGGCCACGGAATCCTGCGCAACACCGTCTGCCTCGACGCTCAGCTGTTCCGGGTTCAGTTGACTCAGAACCGAAATGGTCTTAGCCGCGATTGCATGGCAAAGGGCCTGCTCGCCTCGGGTCTCGTTATGGAGTGGCTCAACTCGAATAGTGATCTGGCACTTAGCGGATCCTGGTGTCTTTGCCGGTTTCGCCGCTTCGGCGGGCTGGCTGCCCTTATGGGACACCTGGTTGTTCCAGGCGTCTAGTTCCGAGCGGAAGGCGAAGACGCTTCCAAGTTGTTTGTGAAAGTGCCGATGGACGGGCAGACCTTCCCGTTTTTCCCAGAGTTGAACCGTGCGAACCTCTCGCCGAAAATAGGTCGCGATTTCCTTCCAGGAATCCAGACGATCAGCGTCCAGCCTCAATCCATTGGATTGCTGAGAGTTCGATAATGTCGACACCAACTCTTTAATCATCAGGGTCAGCGGAATCTCTAATCGAACGTAAAAGGCCGGGCATTTTAGGAGCTGCCGTTATCAATCAGGCCGAACAGGCCACAGCAGCGTTGGGGAATGTCGGGGCAGTCGCTGGATGCCATGGATCTGTTACCGGGAGATTACACCGCAGTCAAGTTTCCGGCAAGAACTTTCATTACAAAGTCCCCCCTGCACCAACGAAATCTCCTCAAATCCGCTGAAAAATCGGGAGCGGCCCGCGCGCATTTGATACGTAACTTTGGTCGCTCGCTGGCGGCAACCTCAATGTTTCGCACTATTTCGCTTGTTGGGTCTGAAAAAACTTGCTTTTCTATATGGACTTTGCGTGTGGACTTTGCGGTGCTTGGCGAGCCCGATTAGCCCTGATCGCGAATCAGACCCAGAGCCTTATCGACTGCCGGATCAGAAAAGGGAATGCCGTGCCCCAGGAGCAATGTTCACAGCCATCGTCGCTGCCGCCCTCGTTCGATTACACCGATAGCTATGCGTTCATGGAAAGACTACGCAACGGAATGCCGCCCCTCATCATCTGCGTGGCTTGCAATGGCGGAATTCAAGGCAAGGAAGCAAATGAGGTCATCCCGGAAACAGCCGACGAAATCGCCGAATCCGTCGGAGCCGCGTATGACTCCGGCGCGGCCATGGTTCACATCCATGCCCGCGATCCGCAAGATCTAACTCGATGTGCGACCAACGCTGAGCCTTGGCGAGAAGTTCTTCGAAAAGTGCGTGCGCGTTGCCCCGACATCATCATCAACGCAACCACCGGTGGCGGTCCCAACATGACCATGGAGGAGCGCGCCTCCTCGCTCGAAGCGGGCCCGGAAGTTGCGTCGCTGAATTTGGCGCCGGATATGAGCCGCTATCGCTTAAAGGAACGGCTCCCTCCCTTGCCAAATCCGCGCCCGGCTCTGGACATCGACGAGTGCGTACCATTCACCTACGGTCAGATTCACCAGTTCGCGGCGATGATGAAGCTGCGCCAAATCAAACCCGAGTTGGAGATCTACCATCCGGGTTGCGCCTGGGTGGTGCAATATCTGATCGAAAATGATCTGGTGCAGCGGCCCTATTGGATCCAGACCGTAATGGGCTATCAAACCGGAAGCTACCCAACGGTGGAAAATGTTCTGCATCTGCTGAAGGATTTCCCCCAGGATGCTCTGTGGCTGTGCTCAGCCATTGGCCCCTACCAACTTCCGCTGACGACTCTCGCCACTCTGATGGGCGGTCACGTCCGGGTTGGCCTGGAAGACAATGTCTATTATGCCCGCGGGCAGAAGGCCGCGAGTAACGCCCAATTAGTCCAACGAACGGTTCGCATCGCTCACGAGCTTAACCGCCCGGTTGCGACCCCGGCACAGGCCCGTTCGATTCTGGGCCTGAAATGCCAGCCCAGTAAGTATTGATTCAATTGAGACACATGGGGCCAGGGCACGACTTATGCCGAAGCTCGCAGTGAACGGCTTTCCGATGTATTACGAGTCTTACGGATCCGGTCAACCCATCGTATTCGTACCCGGCGCGTTGGGCACCGGGAGGACAGACTTTGAGCACCAGCTGCCATGGTTTAGCCAGACCTACCGCGTCGTAGCTCCTGATCCCAGAGGTTACGGCGAGTCGAGGCCACCGGAGCGCGACTATCCGCTCAAGTTCTATCAGCGGGACGCAGAGGATGTGCTGGCCTTGATGACGGCGCTGGGCCACCATGAATTTGCTGTCTTCGGCTGGAGCGACGGGGCCAATATCAGCGCGCTCATGGCCGCGAACTCTCCGCAGCGCGTTCGACGGCTCGTCGTATGGGGCGGAAACTCCTATCTCAGTGCCGAAGAGATTGCCGCCTTCCAGGCCATGCGTTCCATATCGTCATGGTCGCAGCGGGAGGTGGATGCGATGCGGCAAATCTACGGTGATTCACTCGATGCCTTGTGGGAGCGCTACGTGGTGGGATTGGAAGAACTCTACGCGGCCGGTGGGGACGTTTATCAGTCCGAGCTCGGCCGGATAGTTTGCCCGACACTGGTCCTGCACGGGGAGAAGGATCCGCTGGTACCATCGTTCCATCCAAGAACCATTTGTCAGGGCATTCGCGGCTCCGTGCTTCATGTTTTTCCTGAAGGCAAGCACCGGATCCACGCAAAATATGCAGCGGAGTTCAATCAACTGACTTTTGCATTTCTTGCCGGCTGATGAGGAGTCATGTATCGATAATTCATCCCTGAGACAGGAAGTCGAAAAACCTCGGGGCGCCGGGGAACACCGCCAATTGAATCGGAGCCTCGGGCTCTTTGATTCGACGATGATTGTCGCCGGTTCGATGATCGGCTCCGGGATTTTCATCGTTGCCGGCGAAATGGCGCGAGAGGTTGGCAGTTCCGGCTGGCTGCTTGTGGCCTGGGTAATCGCCGGCGTACTCACGCTCACCGCTGCGCTCTCCTACGGAGAACTGGCGGCGATGATGCCGCAAGCCGGCGGCCAATACGTCTACCTGCGCGAAGCCTATTCCCCGCTCTGGGGCTTTCTCTACGGTTGGACACTCTTTCTGGTCATTCAAACCGGCACCATCGCAGCATCGTCGGTCGGCTTTTCCCGCTATCTCGGCGTGCTCTGGCCGCACATTGCGGAGAATAACTACATCGTCCGGCCGATTCATATTTTGCCTACTTACGCAATTTCCCTCTCCACCGCCCAGGTCATCGCATTCGTGGTTATCTCGTTTCTGACCTGGACCAATACCAACGGCCTCAAATACGGCAAGGGGGTGCAAAACGTCTTCACTTCGATGAAGCTCGGCTCGCTGCTTGCCGTCATTGTGATCGGAATACTGATCGGATGGAAGGCCTCCGTAGTCAAAGCCAATTTCGGCGACGCCTGGACACCTCGCGGATTCACCTTGAGCGGCTATACGCCATCTCCGTTGACGGCCTTTGGCATGCTGGTCGCGCTTTGTACCGCGCAAATAGGTTCTCTGTTCGCGGCGGATGCCTGGAACAACATCACCTTCAGCGCCGGGGAGGTCAAGAACCCAAGCCGAAACGTGCCCTTGTCCCTGGCTCTCGGAACCTTCATCGTCATCGGCTTATACCTGGCAGCCAACTTCGCTTATATCGTCGTGCTGCCGTTCAGCGCCGTGCAGCGCGCACCTTCGGATCGCGTGGCCGCGACCATGATGCAGGCCATCTTCCCCACGGCCGGCGGTGTGCTGATCGCGGTGGCCATTATGATTTCAGCATTTGGCTGTATGAATTCTTTGATACTTTCGGGGGCGCGCGCTTACTATGCGATGTCGCTCGACGGGCTTTTCTTCAAGAAAGCCTCCGCCCTCAATCGCGCCCACGTGCCCGGCGCGGCTTTGGTCATGCAGGGCGCCTGGGCAGCCATATTGGTTTTGATCCGAACCTACCAGCCTGCGACCGGGACCTACGGCAATCTCTACAGCAACCTGTTGGATTACATCATCTCCGCGGCGCTCATTTTCTACATCCTTACGATTGGCGGCGTATTTCGCCTGCGCAAGCTTCGGCCGAATGCCGAGCGGCCATACCGCGCATTCGGTTACCCGATCGTTCCCGTGCTTTACCTTGTCTGCGCGAGTGTAATCCTGGGAATTCTGTTCGTGTACCGCCCGGCAACCACCATTCCCGGTGTATTGATCGTTTTGATTGGTGTTCCCGTGTACTTCCTGTTTCGATATCGAATGCGGCGTGACCGATCAATCTGACCAGCGATGGAAGCAGGACGCAGCGGCCGCCCAGAACGAAGGTATAATCGCCCGTCAAGCTTGGAAGAAGTCGGAGGTTAGCTGCAAGAGTCGAAAGACTCTCAAGGTAGTTAT
Organism: uncultured Acidobacteriaceae bacterium; assembly: GCA_963814015.1. GTDB lineage: Bacteria > Acidobacteriota > Terriglobia > Terriglobales > Acidobacteriaceae > PALSA-350. Next base: position 189,922 of record CAWFBI010000006.1, on the reverse strand, counting down.
CTGCCGCCGGTTCCGGATTTTGCCAGCCAGCCACAGTCCATTTGGGGGAGCCTCCTGGTTTCAACCCGTGCCTCTGACCGCGATTCCGAATAGCAAATCTCGCTGACGCCCTTTGCCCAGTCCCTCTCCTGGTGAACCGCTTTGCCGTTCCCACGCGCGCACGAAAAAAAGAAATAGCCTGGAAGTAATCGCATTTGAAATCCAAAAAGATGAAAACAAGCAACCTCAGGGAGGCCCTACGAGCGAAAGGGGCCCTGACACAGCCCTATCTAAGTTGTTGGATTGATTGGTGGACCTGATCGGGATCGAACCGATGACCTCTTCCATGCCATTCGGGTTTACCTCTGTTGAATCAATGATATACAGCGCCATTTAGGGGATCAAAAAGGCACGTAAAGAGCACTGCGCTCAAGAAAAAGTGCCCCAATTGTGCCCTCGTTTTTGATCGACTTCCCCGGGAAAGAGGTTGAGAAGAGGTGCGGGGGCAAGCCTTAAACCCAAACCGCGCTCAGGCCGGACTGGCATGTGTTCTGACCGCATGAAAACACTTTCGGAGCATGAACATGAAAATCTTAGCTGCGGTCTCTTTGTTTGACTCTGCGGCAGGTTGATCGCTGGACTTGATCGGAATCGAATTGATGACCTCTTCGAATTGATGACCTCTTCGAACGCGGCTGGACCCTTTCCGACCGCAAACCAGGGTGCGTCGGAGGGCGTAAATCGGATTCCCGCGCCTTCGGAGCGACTCAGTGTCCGGAAAGCCGGTTTTTCGACAACTCGACGGCGTCCGTAGACACGAGCCCTAACTTCCCACTACCGAACGTTATCCCGGGTCGTGGACCAATCGGGAGTTGAGGAACGTGTCCCATTTGATCGATCCGCGCCGGCAAAGGCGAGCGCGGTCAGCGGTCCCACCAGGACCCACTGCACTACAGGGAATACGCGAAGCCGAGCCCACTGCGTAGCACTGAGTTTGGCCGGCACTTCCTGGGCAATCGCCTGGCCAACATCTCTCTGGATACTCCAGACGCCATTCAGGCGCCGTTCATCAGATGTAGTCATTTTCTCGGAAGGAGAATTAGCCACGGGCATCATAAGACTCCACTCCAATGCTACAATTCGGGTCCATGCCTCAGTTCGTCATTGAACGCGACATTCCGGGTGCAGGATCGCTGACGGAAGAGCAGATCCGGGAGGTCTCCCTCCACTCGCTTGAGACCCTGAAAGGGATGGGACCCCATATCCAGTGGTTGCACAGCTATGTCACCGAGGACAAAGTGTATTGCGTTTATCTGTCGCCGGATGAGGAAACCATCCGCGAGCATGCGCGCAAGAGCGGAATCCGCGCAGATCGCGTCTCCGCGGTACGCAGGTTGATCGACCCTGCAGCTTTCAAGTAGTGGTGGGCGACTGCTCAAGCGCGAAGAAGATCGCGGCCTGAAGCGGCATTTCACGACCTCTCTGCCAGGCCTTTTTGCCCTCTTCTTTGTTCGCGTTCTCCCACGCGCAAGCTAGCTCTTGGTTCAACTTGATGCGCTCAGCTTGTGAAAGTGTGGCACCTATCTGGTTTCGCAAATGATCCGCAGCAGCCGCCAAAGTTAGAGCTCTGAACGCATCTCTGTTTGCCGCCGCCAGGCACGCCACGCCTTCGAGTGCACGTGCAATCCCTCGCCGGTGACCGAGTTCTGTGAACAGTTCCAGAGCCTCGCGATAGGAAGTGTGCGCCGCCGCAAAATTACCTTTTTTGCAGAAGATGTGGCCCAAATCGGCCAGCGACCGGGCGCAACCCCAGCGATCTCCGGCGTTGCGAAAGGCACCAAGCGCGCTGCGATATAAGTTCTGCGCTGTTTCAATCCGGCCTTGTTCCAACTCGAGATCGCCCGACTGATTCACAGACCACGCTGCGCCGCTCGCATCTCCAACTTCTTTGAAGATGGAAGTCGCCTCTGTTAGCGCGTCAGTCGCCCGCGCGAAATCGCCTCGCATCCTGGCCACATTCGCCAAATTATGCAGACACCTTGCCGTCGAGAGGCGATCGGACAGTCCCCGCCAATATGCAAGGCTCTGTTCAAAGTAGCATTCGGCCTCTTCCAAATTTCCGCGAGCGCTCATAGCCACGGCGAGTGCATTCAAGGAGGCCGCAATTCCCCAGTGGTCGTTCAGTTCTCGGTACAAGGCAAGACTCTGCTTCAAGAACGTATCTGCCGCTTCATGATCTCCCTGCGGTGTCGACAAAGCGCCCAGAAACGTACAAATCCTGCCACGCTCCTTTACGTATCCGTTCTTGGCGAGCCGAAGCAGCGTTTCAAGCCATGTACGCCCCTCAACAAAATGCTCGCGCATATCCCAAAACCGAAAAAGTGCCATTGACAGGCGCAGGGCCCACTCGACTTGATGATTCCGAATCAACCAATCCAACGCGCTGCGAAGGTTGTCTATCTCGAGATCGCATTGCGCAAGCCATTCCGTTTGCGCAATGGGATCAAGTTCCGGATTACCTTCCTCGGCAATGACCACGCAATACGCAGCATGACTGCGGCGGATCTGCGGCTCTTCGCCGCTTGAGGTCAGACGCTCCAGTGCATATTCCCGGATTGTCTCGAGCATGGTGAAGCGCGGCTCTGTTTCGGGGCTCTCGGCTCGTTCAACGAGATTCTTATCGAGTAGCGAGGACAGCCCTTCGAATACTCCGATCTCAAGATCCTGACCGGTGTTGCAGACAGCCTCGGCTGCCTCGAGACTCCCACCGCCCGCAAATACCGAAAAGCGCCAGAACAATCTCTGCTCGGCCACGTTCAACAGATCGTAGCTCCAGTCAATTGTTTTGCGGAGTGTCTTCTGCCGTTCGGGCAGATCAGAGGCGCCGCCTGTCAGAAGCTGTAATCGGCTCTGGAGCCGATCGAGAATGGCCGCCGGTGATAAGGCCTTTGTGCGCGCGGCCGCGAGTTCGATCGCAAGAGGCAAACCGTCAAGCCGATTGCAGAGCGCCCTGATAGTCGCCTCGTTGTCAGCGGTGGTAGCGAAACTAGGCCTAACCGCCATCGCCCGCTGTTGAAACAATTGCGCCGCTGGGCCCAGGGATAATGGCGCCACTGGAAACTCCTGCTCTCCATAAATCTGCAGCGAGGCCCTTGTGGTAACCACCGCTTTAAGGAATGTGCAATAAGCCAGAATCTCCGAAACCAACTGGGCAGCCGGCAATATCTGCTCGAAATTGTCGAGGATCAGCAGAAACGGGCCGCCGGCCTCCATCTGATCAGCAATCACCTGCGGTATCGTGCGATTCGCAACCTGTTGCAGATTAAGAGCTTTCACAATGGCAGCGCTCAGAAGGTCGGGGCTCGTGATGGACGCTAAAGCCACAAACTGAACGCCACCTGGAAAGTACTCAGCTACATGCCTCGCAACTGCGAGGGCCAGTCGCGTCTTTCCCGCGCCTCCAGTGCCGGTGAAGCTAAGCAGCCTGACATTCGGATCGAGAAGAAGTCTTGCCGCTTCGGTTAAATCCTTTTCCCGACCTACAAGCGAGGTCCGCGGCATCGGTAGGCGGAAGCGTCTGGAGGAGAGCCTCTCCACAGGCCGTTCACCCTCTATCGAGGCGGGAGGGCGCAGGTCAGGTTCCGAGACGCTCGGATCCCCATTCAATCCAAAAGGTGTCTCTCCCAGTCTCTTGTCAAGAACTGGCGCGATAAACCGGTATCCTCTGCCGGTTACGGTTTCGACGAATCGCGGCTCCTGAGGATCATCTCCCAAAACTTGACGAATCTTTCGCACCGCTCCGTTGATACTGTTGTCGGTATCGAGAAATGCATTCTTGCCCCAGATCCTCTCTGCAATCTCTTCGCGAGTAACGAGTTGGCCCCGCTGCTCAATCAGGAATAGCAGGATCTGAGTAGGGATCCGCTCCAATCTGAGCGGTCGGCCAGAGCGCTTCAGTTCCAACGCATGTTCGTCGATCTCAAAATCGTTCCCAAATCTGACGGATTGGCGTATGGCGACCATGCCTATCCTACTGGTATACCCCTCGCAGTGAAGGCCATTCTAAATCGTCTACCTGTTTTTGCGCCAACCACAATGTTATCAGTAGCTTAAGGCCGACAGAAAGAATTAAGAAGTTCGACAGGTGTCCGCTATTGAGCGCAAACGGCGCCCGGGGCATCATTGGCGTCATCATGGCGCAATCCCAACCACACGCATGACGATGAGCTCGGGCGGTGATGAGGGCTCTAGGCTTATGCAAACGACCTAACGAAAAAGGAGGAACCGATGACAGACGAAAAGGAAAAGACCATTGAGACGGGCAAGGAACCCGATCCTCAGCCATTGGAGCCGGAAGAGCTCTCAGAACTCGACCTCGAAGTAGCTGGTGCATCATGCACGTATACGAGGATTCCGACTGTGGAAGCTAAATGAAGAATCGGACCTCCAAACATGAAGTTTGCCCGCACCTTCGTAACCGACGCCAAGATAGTAGTGTTGAGGCCAATCATTGGGGTCCAAACAGCGTTGAGCTTGGGCCGTGATGAGGGCTCCAGGCTTTTGCACCCGATCCAACGAAAAGGGAGCAACCGATGCCAGACGAAAAGGAAAAGACGATTGAGATGGGCAAGGAGCCCGATACCCAGCCGATGGAGCCTGAGGAAGAGCTCTCAGAACTCGACCTTGAGGAAGTAGCTGGTGCATGTTCGTGGACGATCACTGAAAAATTGGGCCGCCAAACCTGAGTTTGCCCGTGACTTTAAATGTAGCAACGACACCAATCATTGGGGTCCAAACAGCGTTGAGCTTGGGTGGTGATGAGGGCCCTAGGCTTATGCACCCGATCCAACGAAAAGGGAGCAACCGATGCCAGACGAAAAAGAAAAGACGATTGAGATGGGCAAGGAACCCGATCCCCGGCCGATGGAGCCTGAGGAAGAGCTGTCAGAACTCGACCTTGAGGAAATAGCTGGTGCTTCATGCATCAACACGGAGATACGTTGGAAAGACGATTGAGAAGGGCAAGCAACCCATCCCCAGTCGTTGGACCTGAGAGAGAGGTCTCAGAACTCGACGTCGAGATAACCCTGGAGGTAGGAAAAGCAGGATAGCTGATCGCATCTGACCAACCAGACTGTGGCCAAAACAGAATATGGAAGCAGAATTAGTTAGCAGCGAAATTATGAATCAAGGCACTCGCCTACCGCGTGCCGTTGACCGCTTGCGGCTCCGCCACACGAACTTGGCAGTTAGCCCAATCTGTATAGGTACTACGGAGTCGCCGGATACGATCATCGCCGCCTACGAGGAGGGGATCAATTTCTTCTTCATCTCAGGAGATTTGCATTGGCTTCGATACGCGCACACCCGGGCGGGTTTAAGCAGGCTGTTGGATGGTAGCCCGTCGCGGCGAGACGAGATAGTAGTTGCGGCCGTGTCTTATTTGGACGAACCTATGTTCGGGCATTTGCAATTTGAGGAAGTATTGGAAAGTGTGCCCGCCCTTGGGCGAATTGACGTTCTGCTGGCTGGTGCTGTCACCAGCGATTTCAGCATGTCCCGCATTAAATCCCTTCAAAGTGCGCGTGCACTCAATCACCTTGGGGCTCAAGCTATCGGAGCTAGCTTCCACGAGAGACGCTATATGCTGTCTGGTCCTGCCCTGGAGCTGGATATTCATTATGTCCGCTACAATCCAGGGCACTGTAAATCCCGCATCGATTTGTTCCCTCACATGTCCCCCGAAGCCACTCATCTGACGTTCGTTTTTCAGAGTCAAGCCGCCCGTGTGACTGCAGAGTCATACAGACGTCTGGGTCTACCGGATGGATCATGGCTTCCCAGTGCAGGTGATTATTATCGATTCGCGCTTACTCCCTATCATATTGACGGCATATTGTGTTCGCCTTCGACACCGGAAGAAGTGCGCCTTCTGGCTCGCGCACTTGAAGATAAACCATTAACGGCCGGTGAGGAGAGGCACATGATTCGGCTTTCGCATGCTGCACATGCGCTAAAAGTGGGCGGCAAATAGCAGTTTGGGCCCGTCGCAGCGGCACGTCCAGCTTGTGCGGATGGTCGGAATTGAAGTGCGTCTCTCGTGCGATGGGATTTCCTTGGCGCGCAGGTCAACCTCGAATTCGTTTCCAAATTGGATGAACTGGCGTCCTCCTGCTGCGCCTGTCTCAATGCGGATACCCTCCCTCCACGAGCGGGGACTCTACATCATCTGTTTGAACCCATCGGCAATAAATGACTTAGATAGACAGAAAGAATTAAGAAATGCGACAGATCTCCACTATGGACCCCAAGGGGCAGCTAAGCCATTATCGACAAGTCTGAAGGAGGAATTCATCATGGAAAACAGAGAGAAGAAGCCCGAAAACCAAGCCAGTGCAACGACGGCAGAGCTAACTCAAATGGAGTTGGAGAAGATAGCTGGCGGCGGAACCGCAAACCGTGTAAGCCTCGAACCCATAACGATCCAAAAACCGATCGACAAGCCGACGCCGATAATCGGCGGATAAACCCATCATTCACGAAGTCTGAAACAAGGAGGAAACCATCATGGATAAGCCCGAAAAACAAGTCAGTGCCGCGATAAGCCCCAACCTGAGCCCCACAACGACCAACATGCAAGTTGATGTCTCATTGACGACGGCAGAGCTGAAGCAGACAGATTTGGACAAGGTGGTCGGCGGAGGCCTACAAGGAGAGTCAACGGATTGGCCTCATAAACTCTCCTAAGGCCCGTTTTGGAATCTTTTCGGAGAGCCCTTGCGTCTCTCCGAAAAGATTTCATGAAGAAGCAGTGTCGTGAGGCGATCGGTCTCTTTTGGCAAGGTTTAAGACGGATTGAACGATGCAGAGTGGGGATTAACAGCGTTTGAGCGAGGCACAAATCACCACAAATGCCGGCAAAGAAAATTACCCCGACGACCAGAATGCAATACTGGCGACCGGCGCTCGTCGTCGGAGCCCTTCTACTGGTTTGCGGCTTGCGGTGCTATGGCCAGTCCAGCCCGCCTCTGCCTCAACCGCTGGGGCTTGTTGAAGCCTTGAAGGCAACGCTCGCCAACCAGCCCGCGTTGCATATTCAGGAACAGAAAGTGATTTCGAGCCGGTCAGTCCGCCGGCAAGCGAGCGGGACATTCGACACCGTTGTGCGAACCAGCTTTTCGCAAAACCGCATCAACAATCCTCTTACCCTCTACGACCAGGAGCAGGCTGCTCTGGTAGGAATCCTGACTGACAACCAAGTCAGCAATGTGACCAGCCTGAATATCGGAGCCACCAAGGAATTTCGCAGTGGTGTGACTGTCGCTTCGACCTTTCTAAACACCCGTACAACCGACAACATTTATGACATCGGAGGTGTAAACCTCACCACGCTGGCCTTCCAGTTGAATGTACCCTTGCTCCGGGGACGCGGGCGCCGCGTGGTCGCAGCTGCCGAGACTGCGGCGGGAATCGAAGTCGAGGCGAGTTTGCTGGACCTCAATCAAACCATCAGCGGCCTCTTATCGAACACTGTCTCCAGCTATTGGAATGTCATGGGCGCAGCAAAAGACCTCAAGGTGGTTCAGGAATCGGAAGAGCGCGGCAAGGTTTACGTCGAGAACGTTCAGACGCTGATTACCGCGGACCGAGTCCCGCAGGCGGAAATTCATCAGGTGAATGCCAATCTCGCGACCAGGTCGGCCGCGCGAATCGGCGCCGAGCAGAACCTCCTCGCGGCGCGCCAACAGCTTGCCCTGGCCATGGGAATAAGCACAGACGAGATGTTGAGCCTGGGAGCGCCCGTAGATGACTTTCCGGCAGATGACGCCCAAGTCCTTGCCGTCCTGAACGCCCTTTCCGTGCAGCAGTACGTTCATCTGGCGATGGAAAGCCGCGCCGACTACCTGGCTGCCAGAAAGCGGGAAGAAGAGGAAAAGGCGCTGCTCACGGCGGCACGGAACGGGATCCTGCCGCAGCTTAATCTCAGTTTCAACTCGGGTTACTCGAGCCTGGAGGCGGGCACCGGCGTCACTAACTTTTTTGGCGCTCCAGCAAAGGCGCCCCGAGGACCGGACCTAGGCGTCGGCGTAACCTACCAATTTCCGCCCAGCAACAACGCCGCCACTGGAACGCTGATGCTGGCGCAGTCCAACGCTCGCCAGGCCGAACTCCACACACTCCAAATCTCGCAAGGCATCATGGCTTCCGTGGTGACGGCGGTCGGGGCTGTTCGCAACGCCGCCCTCCAGTTGCGGAGTGCGCGGCTAGCGGTGGCCGCGTCCAAGGCGGCGCTGGAGGGCGAGCGCGAAAAGTACCGGCTCGGGGTGGGCAAACTCGTCGATGTGCTGACCATCGAAGATCGGCTGACGGAGGCAGAGCAAAACCAGGTGAACTCCGAACTCGCCTACGCGCTGGCCCTGACTCAACTGCGCTTTGCCACCGGTTCCATCGTTGCTCCTGACCAAGCCGTGCAATCGGTCGATCGAGATCTTTTCTTTACTGTACCTGTGCCTGCTGCGCAGAAACCGGCGGACGGAAAGGAATGAACGTGGACACGAGCATCTTCCGAAAAGCTTCGCTCGAGCGACTTTCCTCCCCAGAACAACTGGACACCATTATGGCGGTCACCGGTGCAAAGAGATGGCTAGCGCTCGGCGGCATGCTTCTCATTCTGGGTGTGGCCGTTATTTGGGGTTTCGTGGGAACGATCGACACAAAGGTGGGCGGATCCGGCGTCATTGTGCGAGCTGGAACTGTTTTGAACGTGGTGGCTTCAGGTTCGGGGCTGCTGACCAATATCAACGTGAATTTGGGCGACCGCGTGAAAGCCGCTCAGGTCGTGGCCAAAGTTTCGGATCCGCAAATATTGGACAACATCCGCCTGGCCCGGTTGGCCCTGCAGGATGCCAAAACGGAACGGGCGCGCAATCTTTCCTCGCGACAACAAGGTGCCCAACTCCAAGTGGTGGCACTTGTGCGAGACGAGGCAAATGCTGAGCGGGAAGTTCAAGAGCTCGGAGAGCAAGCGAAGATTACATCGGAACAAATCCTGGTCGATGATCAACTTCTTTCCAAAGGACTCATAACTCGCCAGCAGACCCTTCAGGACCAGCAGAAATTGGTTGAGATTAACGGTCAAATCGAAGCTCTGCGGGCGAGAACCAAGCGCATTGAGGCCGATCAATACACCGCCCGAACCGATCCGCAGCGATTCGACGAGGAGATGAATGGCCGTATCGGGGAGTTGGAGAGGAACCTGGCGCGACTGGAAAATCAGATGACAATTCAGTCCAATGTCGAGACTCCCTTCGACGGGCAAGTAATCGAGATGAAGTCAGTGCCGGGAAGTCTGGTGACAGCGGGAAGCCCCATCCTTAGCATCCAGCCCCAGGGAAACACTTTGGAAATGCTTGTCTATCTCCCATCTCTCCAGGCAAAAGCCGTACAGCCGGGGATGGAGGCGGAGATATCGCCGTCCACGGTCAAGCGCGAGGAATTTGGATTCATGCGCGGCAAAGTAGTTTACACCGGCGAGTTTCCCGCCAGCTTCGACGCATTGATGCGTAATTTTCAAAATGAGACCCTGGTCCGCTCCATCATGGCGAGTGGCCCAGTGACGGAGTTGAGAGTTCTTTTGGAACGTGATCCCACGAGTACGAGCGGGTACAAGTGGTCGTCGTCGCGAGGCCCGGCGATTTCGATTAGCAGTGGCACCCTCTGCACAGTGCAGGTGATCACCCGCCAGCAGTCGCCCGTGAGCCTCCTGTTTCCCTTTTTAAAGGGCACATTGGGGCTGGGTTAATCCATGGGTATAACTACTGTCGTGGCCGAAAAGACCGCCGCTCCCAATTCCTTGGGCGCATCGCTGCGCCCTAAACGCCGTAACCGGGTCACGACTCCCACCGTATTGCAGATGGAGGCGGCCGAGTGCGGAGCGGCCTCGCTGGGGATCGTACTCGCCTACTACGGGCGCATCGTTTCTCTGGAAGAGTTGCGGGTGGCGTGCGGCGTCTCCAGAGATGGCAGCAAAGCCAGCAGCCTCTTAAAAGCCGCGCGCAATTACGGCCTCAAAGCAAGGGGCTACAAGAAGGAACCCGCGCAACTTCGCGAGTTGCCGCTACCCATGATTGTGTTCTGGAACTTCAACCACTTTCTGGTGGTCGAGGGATTCGGGAAGAAGGGGGTTTATCTCAACGATCCAGCCGGGGGACGCGGATGGGTGGAGGATCAGGAGTTTGATGAGTCCTTTACCGGAGTCGTCCTGGTCTTCGAAAAAGAATTCACTTTCCAGAGGGGCGGAGAGAAACCCGGCGTCTGGCAGATGATGGCGAGCCGTCTTCGCGGAAGCCGTTGGGCGCTCCTCTATCTCATGTTGGCTACGCTGGGACTGGCCATCCCCAACCTCGTGATTCCCGTCTTTTACAAGGTCTATGTCGACAATATTTTGATCAGCGGACTGACCGGGTGGCTCGTCCCTCTGCTGGTGGCCATGACCATTACGGCGATCGTGAAGGCGCTCCTGACCCTGCTCCAGCAGGACTCTCTGATGCACGTCGAAAGAAAGCTGGCGCTGACTTCTTCGGCCAAGTTCTTTTGGCACTTGCTGCGACTGCCCACGGAGTTTTTCGCTCAACGTTACGCTGGGGAGATCGCCTCGCGGCTGCAACTCAACGATGAGGTTGCCACCCTCCTTTCCGGGGATGTGGCCACGAATCTGGTCAACATCCTGCTCACCGGGATTTACGCGGCCCTGCTGATTCAGTACGATGTCCGGCTGACGCTCATCGGCGTCCTCATCGCAACCTTCAATCTCGCCGCCTTGCGATTTGTTCAGCGACGTCGTGTGGACGAGAATCGCCACCTGCTGCAAGAGCAAGGTTGCCTCTTGGGAATCTCCATGAGCGGCTTGCAGATGATCGAGACCCTCAAGTCCTCGGCCTCGGAGTCCGACTTCTTCACCCGCTGGGCGGGTTACCAGGCCAAAGTCGTCAATGCCGAACAACGCTTCGAAACGTCCTCCGTGTTCCTTTCGGCCATCCCCTCTTTTTTGACGGGTCTCAATGTTGCTGCCGTACTCGGTTTGGGCGGGTCGCGAGTGATGAATGGCTTTCTGACGATGGGTATGCTCATCGCCTTCCAGAGTTTGATGAGCAGCTTCATCAATCCCGTCAATCAATTGGTGAATCTGGGCAGTAAGACGCAGGAGATTCAAGGCAGCCTCGCCCGCTTGGACGATACGCTCCAATACCCGGTCGACCCCCAGGTAGACGCTTCCGTTTTGCCGCGGCCAAGCCTCGCTACAGAGGAGCGTCTCGCCGGGCATTTACAACTGCGGGACGTTACGTTCGGTTATAGCCGCTTGGAAGAACCCCTGATCAGGAACTTCAGTTTGACTCTAAAGCCAGGGCAGCGCGTCGCTCTGGTGGGAGCGTCTGGGAGCGGAAAGTCAACCGTGTCGAAGATCGTTTGCGGACTTTACCAGCCATGGTCGGGAGAAGTGTTATTCGACGGACGACCGCGCAACGAGATTCCTCGCTCCGTGCTGAATAATTCCATCGCCATGGTGGACCAGGAAATATTTCTTTTCGATGGAACCTTGCGAGACAACCTGACCATGTGGGACGCCACGGTTGAACATTCAGTCCTAGTACAAGCCGCCTTGGACGCGGGCATCTACGAAGAGATCGCGAGCCTCCCGGACGGCTTTGATTTCAAGGTGGAGGAAAGCGGACGCAATTTGAGCGGTGGTCAGCGGCAACGACTCGAGATCACCCGCGCGCTCGTCGCCAACCCGCGCATTCTCGTTCTCGATGAAGCGACGAGCTCTCTTGATACTTACAGCGAAAAACACGTGGATGACTGTTTGCGCCGACGGGGCATCACCTGCTTGATTGTGGCTCACCGTCTCAGCACCATCCGCGATGCCGACGAGATCATTCTCCTGGAACGCGGTGAGGTGGTGCAACGCGGCACTCACGTGGAAATGGTCAAGGTGGACGGCCCGTATCGGAGGCTCATTGGTGAGGCCTAGGCCCGTGGAGTCCGGCAGCGCGGATCTTCGTGCCAGCATTTTGAGTTTTTGCCAACATGTTCTGCCTGCGCTGCTCGTTTAAGTAGGATTTGGCGAATGAAATGGATATCACGCAAATAACCGGGCTTGAGGAGGAAGGGGAAACGCTGGCTTTAAGCTCCGGCATCCCGATCTCCTTCCAGGACACGGAGCAGATCTGGATCGTGTTGGACGGAAAACTCGACCTCTATTTGGTGGAGATGCGCGATGGGGAGCCGATTGGGGCTCGGCATCATTTCATACGAGTGGAACCTGGAAACCCCGTCATGGGATTCGCAAAACTGCCTAATGAGGATTTTGGAGTAATTGCCAACCCAGCGGTGAGCTCGAAGGTGCTCCGTCTGCAACTCAAGCATCTCCGGCACGTGGCAGCCGGTCGGCCGGAATATGTGCTCTCTTTTATTGACAAATGGGTAGAGAATCTTGGCTCTGCAATGGCAGACAAGCCTGCCCCCAAGAACTTTCAGATATTGGCGCCGCGCATGGAGATTCTGGTGGATGACACTTCCACTGCGATTCTTCCACTCGCAGGCATCGTATGGGTTCGTCATCAGCAAGGAGCTTCATGCCTCTTGGGCGATGATCAGATGCTGCCGATCAAGCCCGGAAGGTTCTTCCCGGTAAGCCGCCGGGCGTGGCTCCATTGCACCGCGCCGGCACAGGTTGGATGCCTCGATACCAGGGCCTGGCTGGACGCGGACCCGCAGTGGCTAGGCTTGAATCATTTTCAGGAACAGGTCCTTGCGTATCTTGTAGCCCGGCGGCACAGACATGAGCAAAAGGAGAAGGAGCGCTTGCGGCTGGTGGCGGAAGTCGACGCGAATGTTTTTGAGGCCGCTCTATACAAACTCGCCAAGCCGTTTCAAGGTGAAGAGGCTCTTTTGGAGATGGAGCCCTCCGCGGTCGATTCTCTGCTTCAGGTCTGCCGTCTCGTAGGCAGAGCCAATGGCATTCAATTTCCTCTTTTGCCTCATGGTCTGGAGTTAATTAAACAGCGAGATCCAGTGAGTGCAATCGCCCAGGCTGCCCGTGTGCAAATGCGCCAGGTAATGCTGAAGAGCAGGTGGTGGAGACTGGAAAGCAGTCCTATGGTTGCCTTTCTCGAAAAGGACACGCGGCCAGTCGCGCTCTTGCCTGGACGAAGAGGTTATCAGCTCTATGATCCGGCCACGCACACGAAAACGCAGGTCGATGAGCAACTCGCAGCTAAACTCCGCGGTTTAGCCTATGTCTTCTACCGTCCCTTTCCCCCCAGGGCGCTAACCCTTCGCGATGTTCTTTCTTTCGGCCTTAGGAATTGCGGAGCAGACGCTGCGACCATCGTTTTCATGGGGATCGCGGCCGGCTTGCTGGGCATGGTCACCCCAATCTTTACCGGCATCATCTTTGACACCGTAATTCCCGGCGCCCAGCGCTCTGCCTTGGCGGAGTTAAGTATCTTCCTGGTGATCAGCGCCGTGGCGACGGCGTTGTTTACCCTCACCCGTAGCCTGGCGACACTGCGACTGGAAACCAAAATGGAGGCTTCGATCCAGGCAGCCGTGTGGGACCGCCTGCTGGCTTTGCCGATACCCTTCTTCCGAAACTTTACTTCCGGCGACCTGGCCCGCCGCAGTCTGGGAATTAGCCAGATTCGTGAGGCGCTCACTGGCGCCGCGATGGACTCCATCCTGACCGGCATCTTCTCGATTACCTCCTGCGTCCTGATGTTTCATTACAGTTGGCGCCTGGCCCTGATTGCCACCGGGTTGGTATTTTGTTGCTCCGTAGTATTTACCTTCTGCGGCTGGTTGCAAGTGAGAATCTTGCGCGATGTTTCCCAATTAGGGGGGAGCATCGCCGGCATGACGCTGCAATTCATCAACGGCATCGCGAAATTTCGGGTGGCCGGAACTGAGGTACGCGCTTTCGCGGTTTGGGCACGCGAGTTCGCGAAACAGAGAGTCCTCGCGATGCGCGCCAGAAAGATCTCCAACGTCGTTTCGACTTTCCATGCGGCGTTCCCCGTACTGGTCTGGACCGTCATCTTTTATTGCGCCTCCTCGCTGCAAAAAAACTCGGACAGCCTGGTGCTTTCTACAGGCGAATTCTTGGCGTTCCTGGCCGCGTTTGCGCAATTCTACAGTGGGGCAATGGATTTGAGTTCAGCGCTGATTTCCGTGCTCAATGTCATTCCACTCTACGAGCGTGCTAAGCCTATCTTCGCGTCGATGCCCGAAGTGGTGCCTACTCAAACTGCCCCCCCAGAGTTGACCGGAAGCATCGATATCCACCATGTGAGCTTTCGTTATCGAGACGAGGGGCCTTTGGTCTTGCGCGACCTCTCACTGAGTATCGGCGCGGGCCAGTTTGTTGCTTTTGTCGGGCCCTCTGGGAGCGGGAAGTCAACCATATTTCGCTTGCTCCTGGGTTTTGAGACGCCGGGTTCTGGTGCAATTCATTACGACGGGCAGGATTTGGCCAAGCTGGAAGTGCAGGGTGTCCGGCGGCAAATCGGAGTCGTCCTGCAAAATGCCCGGCTGATGGCCGGGAGCATTTTCCGGAATATTGTGGGAGACGGAACACTCACCCTCGATGATGCTTGGGCTGCCGCGCGTCTGGCGGGACTTGAAGAAGACCTGAAATCGATGCCCATGGGAATGCACACGGTGGTAAGCGAGGGGGGAGGCGGCCTTTCCGGTGGACAGCGCCAGCGCCTGCTGATTGCGCGCGCGATTATCCACAAGCCGCGCGTCGTCCTCTTCGATGAGGCAACCAGCGCTCTGGATAATCGCACGCAGGCAATCGTCAGCCACGGCCTGAAGACGCTCAATGCCACTCGGGTGGTCATAGCCCATCGCCTCTCGACGATCATGCGTGCCGATCGGATTTATGTTCTCGCCAAGGGTTCGCTCGCGGAATCGGGCTCTTACGATGAACTGATGGCGAAAGAAGGACTCTTCACCCAGTTGGCCAAGCGTCAACTCAACTAAGGCGAGATGACTCACAGTGTTGCTTCGACGGTTACGACGGCATAAGAGGAGATACCATGCGAAAAGCGCTCTACATTCTCGGCATTCTCGACGACAGCGACGCAAATTGGCTGGTCTCGAATGGCAACGCCCGCCACCTGCACGCAGGTACCGTGCTCATCCAACAGGGTGTGCCTGAGGATTCGGTCTTTATCCTCATTGATGGGCAACTGCTCGTCCACTCCGGAAGCGTTGAAATCGCCAGATTATTGGCCGGCGAAATCGTGGGAGAAATTTCCTTTGTCGACTTGCGTCCACCTTCCGCCAGCGTGACGGCCCTTGTCGATTCCCAAGCCCTGGCTATCGATAAAGCGGCTCTGCGCGGGAAACTCCAGAGGGATCTGGGCTTCGCTTCGCGCTTCTACCTGTCTCTGGCAACATTTCTGGCGGAACGTCTTCGCGTGGCCACGGCGCTCCTGAGCACAAGTCAAGAAGGGTCAGACTCGGGCTCCCAGGAGGATCTCGATGAACTCCCCGCATATATGCTGGAGCACATTGCGTTGGCCTCCGCTCGCTTCGACATGATCGTCAAGCGCTTGGGGACGCGGTAGCAAGGTGTGTCCGCGCATTCACCAACGTACTGGGTTTCAATACGCAGAACAGTCGAGATGCCGGGATATGCCGGTCGGCGATTAACCTGGATGAACCTCCGCTCTCATGGGAGCGATTTTGCGCTGCGGTAGCCGCTCGATGCAGCAGTACATTGAGGAACTGAATCTCTGGAAAAAGCCATCATGGAGAATCCGACGCCGGCCTTGTGTATCATCTGACGTCTCCTTTACGAAGCGGGGGATTGGCGCCCCCTTTCATTCCCACAACAAGAGCGATGGCAACGAACCCGGGGCCGCCAGTCGCAAAAACTCGTATCCGATACCGGCCATGCCTTGGTGAAACGAGGCAAGATAAGGAGCTTTTTTCCACCCCATTTTATATGTCCCCTCCTGGCGAGAACGCCGCAGCACCGATGAAGCCATCTTTTGGGCCTGTGGAAGATAAGCAGGATCACCGAGTTTTCTGGCCGCCACCACGAACACCTCGACGCGCCCCATCGCACCGCAGCATATCGTATCCATCCCCTCCGCTCCGGCTAGCCGCGTAGCCTGTAAGCCGTGCGCAATGTCCTTCCGGACCTGTGGGGAATCGAGTATCGGAAGAGCGGCCATGCGGCTCATGGCGATTCCTGCGGCGCCGTGGCACCAGGTCGTCAAGTGGGCATACCCGGTTTCGCCCAGCGGTTGCCGGAAGTCTGGCCAGTTGGAAGCCTCGGGCAGGAAAACGCTGGTCTCATAAGCCTCGGCTTCCAGGGCTGCATCCCTGAAGGAACTCTCGCCGGTGGCTTCATACAGCTTCAGCAAGGCGTACGCGATTCCCGCGGCACCATGCGAAAAGCCAGTTAGCATCTCTTCCTTGAACACCTTCCATGCCCGCGGCCCCTGGCGGCTTTCTGACCGATGCTGCAGGAGATGCTCCCCGCACAGCGTCGCCTGATTCAGAGTCTCGGGAAGCCGTGTCACTTCATGAAGCGCGAGCAGCGCTAGAATTGCGCCCGCCGCCCCCGACAGCAGGTCGAAACTGCGGTCCGAGGCAATGCGCTCCGCATTCAGCTGGCTGGCAAAACTCTGGGCATGGCGGAGCCATTCCTCTTCCCCCAGAAACTCACTCGCCCGCACAAGCGAATAGATGAGAGAAGATTGGCCCAGCCCGGCGCCGATGCCTTGTAAAAAGAGCCTGGCTGTGTACGCAGGCGGCAGTGCCTCGTGGACAATCGTTGCCAAGGCCGAACGAGCCAACGCGCGCAATTCCGGCTCGTCGGCAAGCTTTTGCGCCGCCGCCAGGAACACCGCCACTCCGCAAAGGCCGTCGTAGAGCCGCGGGGCCATGGGCTCCAACTGCCAGCGGTTGGCCCTGGAGTAATAGGCTAGCGTGTTCCAGCTCACGCCCGCCTGGAATGGGCGCGCGGCTCGGCGAATTTCGTGCGCAATGCGAAGCGCCTCGGCCAGAAAGTCATCCGGGCCTGCCTCGTCTTCCCCCGCTACCGAGGACGCCTCGGATTCGGTTCTCCCCATTCTGTCGTACTCGCCTTGCACCAATTCGAAAGAAGCGCCAAGGAGACCTAGCTGGCGCTCCAGATCATCCTCGCTTAGAGTTCGGAAACGCGTCTGCACCCGCGACAACCCGGACTCCCGGAAGAAACCAGGGATCGAGCCGCCGCCTTCGAGAATCATTTCGTCGCTTTCCGCCGCGTAACGGAAAAAGGGGATGTCTCCTTGCAGCAGGCTCCTTCGCTCATCCGCTAGAATCGGCCAACTCGCGGGCCGCTGCCCCGGGTAGAGCAAAAGGCGGCTGAACAGTTCGAGTTCGATGCTCGCGTCCATTCCATCTCGGAGGCAGCGGGGCGAATACAGCCGCTTCTGCATCGATCCATATATCGCGGTCGCCCGGAATACGTAACGCAGCAGCCCCCAATTGCGGAGAGGACCCTGAGGCCCCAGCAACTCCCGCTCGCGCACCCGGAGAAAACGGTACATCTGTTCAAACCCGGCGGCGATCTGGCCAACGTAGGCGGCCGCTTGCACTTTATTACCATCCAGGATCACGACGTTGCCGGCCGGCCCGGTGAAAACGGGCTCCGTTCGAAGTCGCATGGAGTCGGTGTTGATGTTTTCCCAGGTTTTTCTTCGCGCGTGTGTCCGATGAGTCTCGGTTCCGCCCAACCCGCTCATATCGAAGCTCTCACCCGTTGGCCGGATCTCCCAGCGCGGGAGCAGAAGTGTGCGGAACACCGAGTCATCATAGAAAAACCGTTCCGCAAGGGTGAGCGGCCCTTCCTCTGGTTGGATTTCGAAGCGCGGCTGGAGCAGGGTTTCGTGGTCGATCAGGACAGGCTGGTCGCCGGCGGCAATCAGGTTCTCGCAGTGGCAATCGGATCCTTCCAAGGCGTAAACCAGGCACACGAGCATCCCGGCGCGGTAATAGAAGGCTTCGACGTCACGCAGGTTCTGGCAGGGAAGGGGCGCGATCTCCTCCACCCAGCCGTAGTCGCCGCGAGCCAGCACCTGGAGCGTGCGTAGCGAGGGCAGATCCCCGTTACGGTTGATCCAATCGAGCAAATCCCAATAAGCTGCCTCCGCCGCCATCATCTTCGGTTTGTATATCAGCTTGACGCCGGCGGCGAAATGAACCTGCACTACCGTGCGGCCTGACCGGTGCCGGTCCGACAAACCGGGAACCAACTCTATGATGGGCCCCAGCGGCTGGCCTTGATTGAAATGAACCTCCAGCTTCCGCTGGTCAGCTTCCAGGCGCGCGAGAAACTCGCGCGCGGCATCCACCCACTGCGAGAGCCTGGTGCCGAGGTATCGCGCAAGCACTGGGTATTTCTGAAAGAGGTGGAGCAGCCCTTCTCCCTCGAGGGAGTGCAGAAAGGCTTCGTAAAGATCCCGCGAGCCAGTGCTGTCAGGCGGCCGTACCTCGCGAAAATCATTGAATTCGAGATCCAGCGTTTCTGCCGTGATCACTTCCAGGGAAATTATGAGAGACCGCTCCCATCGTCGGTGGGCCGCGTCCGCCAATAGGGAATAGGCGGTTCCAGATTTCTCCTGAAGGGTATCCCGGGCCAGAAGCAGGAAGGGATAAAAGAGTTCCTCGAAACCGGCTGGCTCGTTTCCCCGAATCGCAGCCAGTCCGTTCTTCATTTCGTCCCAGTTCCCCTGGGATGACTCGATCATTGGGCGCAGCCACCGCGCCCAGTGCGGGATCTCCCGGTTTACCTTGTGGACTTGCCCTAGCAAGCCCCGGGCGCGATCCTCATCCAGCCCATCCCATTGCAGGCGCTTGCGAAAAATCGTCTCATCGCCTTTCGCACAGTTTTTTCGCCATGCGGCGATTCGTTTGTCGGTCTCTCCGGAATACTCTTGCCGTGTGTCCGGCAAGAAGTCGTCTCCCAGACGCTCCTCGAGGAACGCTGATTTCTCCACGATTTCCCAAACGGATTCGCACGGAAGATCTTCCATAGCAGGGATTGACAGGCCAAGCTCGACTCCAGAGGCACGGCTTAGGACATTTTGAAGCGTGTTTCGCCAGTTGCTTTTAGGCCACGCACATGATGTGTCCACTTGCCCCCGCCAGAGTCTCGAGATCGGCCTCCGAGAGCTCATCTTCGGCGGCGTTCGGCTGCGCCTCGGAAGGTACCGACACATTTTCAATCGGGTTCTCCTTGTCATCTGGCATCCATCTCACCTCATGAAGCCGGAGAGGTTGGGGGAAGCCCTTTAGCTTCGCCTCGCCAATCTCAGAAAAGGCGAATGGTTTCCCGAGACACAGCTCCCGGATCGCATTTGAGGTGACAATTTGACCAGGCTGGGCGAAAGCGCATACACGCGCTGCGAGGTTGACCGCAGTCCCGAATAGGTCCTTGTGGTCCGCGACAGGCTCGCCCGCGCTCAGGCCGACGCGCACCTTGACTGGCTGGGTATCTGAATCAAGCTTGCGCGCTCCAAGGGCTCTCTGGATCGCCACCGCGCACTTGACTCCCTGCGAGACCGACGTGAACGAGGCAAGAATACCGTCTCCCGTGTGCTTGATCTCAATGCCAGAATGGCTGTTTAAAGCCTCTCTGATCACAGCGTCATGTATCTTGAGGATGTCATGGAAACGTAGGTCGCCCAGTTGGCAGGTCAACGTCGTCGATCCGGCTATATCTGTGAACATCACGACGCGAAAGCCGGTGTCCTTGGGATCGTTCCCTGAGTGGGTCGGTTTCGGATCACCGAAAAAGGCTTCGACTTGGTCCATCGTCACTTCGATCAGTTGATCGGCCAAAAGGCCGTGCGCTTCTTTGTGGACTCTTACTGCATCCGATATGCTGGGCGCCTCAACCAGGCAATAGACGCAGGCGCTCTCCTGGTTGTGCCAATAGCGCGTATAGCGTACGTTGTACTTCGATTGGACCTGAAGGTCCATCGAGTGAGCCATTGCAACATCGTCCGGCTGAGCCTTCACGTTCCGATGCACATCCATGTAGATCGGCATGCTGCCTCCTTGGTTCAATTGGCCATCAGTAGTCGTTCGATCAACCCTTGTGGCGAATGCAGCTTCGTGTCAGTGAAGCCACCAGCGGTCAAAGGCGCTCGGTCTTCGTTTCAGTCCAACTACATGCACCAGCTACTTGCTCAAGGTCGAGTTCTGAGAGCTCTTCGTCAAGCGCCAAGGACTGGGGATCGTATTGATTCCCCTTCTCAACCGTCTTTTCGTTTTCGTCGGTCATAGGTGCTCCTTGTTTGTTGATCGTGGTGAATGAGCCTAGAGCCCTCATCACCGCCTAAGCTCACAGTCACGCGCGTGGTTGGTAATTGCGCCATGATGACGCCAATGATGCCCCAGGCGCCTTTTGTGCTCAATAGCGGAGGTCTGTCGAACTTCTTAATTCTTTCTGTCGGTTCTAAGAGTTAGCGGTACAGCCCGAATTTACTTTGCCCGCCTGGAGTGCGGCGAGGCTGGGGAAGGCAAAGAAACCCCTGGGAGCCGTTCGAGACCTGAGAACGGCAAGATGTCTGTCATAATTTGGCGAATGTGGCCAAGATGCGAGGCGATTTCGCTGCGGGCGACTGGAGCGCTAACGGAGGCGACTTCCATCTTCAAAGAAGTTGGAGTCGAGTTAGAACAAGGCCGGATTGAAACAGCACAGGACCTATATCGGAGATCGCTGGGGTTGCGCCCGGTCGCTGGCCGATTTGGGCCACATCTTCTGCAAAAAAAGTGATTTTGCGGCTGCACACACTTCCTATCGCGAAGCTCTGGAACTGTTCACAGAACTCTGTCATCGGCGAGGGATTGCACGTGCACTCGAAGGCGTCGCGTGCCTGGCGGCGGCAAACAGAGATGCCCTTCAGAGCTCTAACTTTGGCCGCCGCTGCGGATCATTTGCGAAACCAGATAGGTGCCACACTTCCAAAAGCTGAGCGCATCAAGTTGGACGAAGAGCTAGCTTGCGCGTGGGAGAGGCGAGTATCCGACATTGGGAATGAAACAGCGAAGACTGCTAGCGGAATCTCGCTCTTTCGGTCGTGGTCAGATCACCGCCAAGCAGGTAGTTACCTCAACCGTGTCGGCGGTCACTCCATCAGATAAATCGCCCCCTTGCCTCTTCCGATACCAGGTGGTAATAATGGCGCACCAGCGTCAGTCGAAAAACTAGCGAGAGCATCCTGATTCGATTTACTTCTCTTGGGTCTTCGCTCGCCCTTTGTGCCCGCGCGCCGCATTTTGTCGTATTCGGGTAACACACTAAAGATTGTCCGCCAAAGAATTTTGTTTGCTGGAAAATACAGGCAATCCGCATCTATATATGCGTGCAAGCGCCATCTAAGACTCGAGTGAAGGCCCCGGCCAAGCAAGGCAGCGACTTCGTTGTGCATTCGGGGACGGAAGACCTTGGTCTCGATACGGCAAACCGCACAGGCTGCGCTGCCTTACCGCGCACTTTCTCCGGCCGCCTTACGCAGTGACTTAGTGCGCATAGTGCGCTTAGTGCGCACGTTTTTCCAAACTTCCGGTCTTCCCAACGCAAGGCAGGCCCTGGCCAACCTCCTGAACGGGCCGCCTCAGAGCCTAATTGGCAACGAACCGTGGTTAATATGGAACGACGGCTCGCACGTAGACGCGGCCCCCAGAACGGCAGGCTGTGACACAAACGTCCAGGGGCCAAGGCTAGGCTCGGCTAAGTTGTTGGTTTGATTGGTGGACCTGACCGGGATCGAACCGGTGACCTCTTCCATGCCATGGAAGCGCGCTCCCAGCTGCGCCACAGGCCCACAAAGGGAGGAACATCCTTTATTCTGCTGGAGCATGCCTAATACGTCAAACGCTTCGCACAGGGCGACCGCCCCTGTAACATTGTCATTGGGAGAAAGAATGTCCCCGGCCCCCCGCTCCTCCAAACTCGCTCTTTTGAGCCTACTCATATTGAGCGGCTACGGGGCCGCCCAGGCCCAGGCCCCAGCCGCCGCTCCACCCGCCCCACCCGCGCCAAGCGGGTTTGCGGTTGCGAACTTACGCCCGGCACTGGCCAATGTGCAGACCACCATCACCAACCTGAACGTTGCCCACTGGAAGGCGTCCGCCACGACCCGCTCCGCCATTCAGGCGGATATCGCCTCCATGCAGCGAGACCTCAACGCCACTCTGCCGGGGCTGGTGGCTCAGGCAGAGGCGAGTGGACCAGCCGTCCTCGCACCGAGTTTTGCCGTCTTTCGTAATCTGGACGCCCTCTACGACGTGCTGCTTCGGGTCACCGAAACAGCAGCGCTTGTTGGCCCCGAGTCTGATGCCGGCAGCCTGGAAGATGCCCGCTCCGGGCTCGAAGACGGCCGGGCGAAATTAGGCGCCTGGCTGCTCCAGTCTATAGGCACCCAAGACGCCCAGGTTGCCCGCTTACAGGCCACCGTCTCCACCCGGCCGGCAGCCGCACCTGCCCCGCCCACCAAGATCGTGGTCGACGATGGCCCCGACGCTCCGAAGCCGCGCAAGAAGAAACCGGCTCCCACCCCGGCACCACAGTAACCCCTTTCACAGAACCACTTGTCGCTCCGCCGGTGTCTAAGGTAAAGAGAGCACTGAATCATGACGCGGTGGGGGTGCCCCTGCCGCCGCGCGGCAGGCTTGTCGCGCAATTGAGAGACGCAAGTGGACGCTTCCTGTTATGTTATGGAGAACTTTTGCATGCAGGTAGGCATTGCTTTGGGAAATATCGCGAGCGTCCTCAGCGTACCGTCGGAAGAAGCCGGAATTGTTTCTGAACTGAAAGCCGGTTCCGAGGAGGCGTTCGCCTGGTTGATCGCGAAGTATCACCAACCCATCTTCAGCCTGATCGCACGCACCATTCCCGACCCGGCAGACGCCGCCGACCTCACCCAGGATGTTTTCATCAAGATTTACCGCGGGATCGGCGGGTTTAACGGTGACTCCAGCCTGCGCACCTGGATCTATCGCATCGCGCTGCGCGAGGCCAGCAACCAGCGCCGCTGGTGGGGGCGCCACAAGCGCCAGGAAGTCACCATAGAGACCGAGTTCGGCGAGACCAGTGACGGCCAGCCCCTGTGCCTCAAAGACACCCTGGTCGATGGTCATGAGTCGCCTTTTGACCGGGCCGCACAGGAAGAGGTGCGAGTCAGGGTGGAAGAGGAGCTGCGCCGTATTCCCGAGCCGTTCCATGCGGTCGTTGTCCTGCGCGATATCGAAGGCTTCTCCTATGAGGAAGTGGCGGAGATCCTGGGGGTGAATCTCGGCACCGTCAAGTCGCGTCTAATGCGTGGACGTGCTCATTTGAAAGCTCGGCTGGCAGGGTTTGCAGAGGCGGTGGCAAAACGGCCAAGCTCCTCTTTTCAGCCGATGGAAGCGCTCTCAACGGGCGCCGGGGGGGCCAAGTGAAGCAGTGCGCGTATTTTTGCGAGCAATTCTCGGCATACCTTGACGGCGCCGTGAGCGGCGCGGCCATGGCCGAGATTGCCGCTCACCTTGAAGTCTGCTCCGGTTGCGCGGCTGAATTTGCGCAATGGCGGATTGCGCAATCGCTAATCAGTTCGATCGGGCCGGCGAAAGCTCCGCCCAATCTGGGTCTTCGGCTTCGGGTTGCTTTGTCGCAGCAATCGGCCAATACCGCCCAGGAGAAACTTGCCCGCGGGCGACTTCACTGGCAGAACACGCTCCGCCCGCTGGTGTGGCAGATTACAGCTGGTTTTGCCAGCACGGTGGCGCTGCTGGGTGGGGTGGCGCTGCTGGTCGGGATGTTTGCCTCGCCGGAGCCGCTTTTGGCGCGTGACGAGCCCCTTGGTATGGCGTCCAGCCCCCGTTTCCTTTACTCCTCACTGGAGCCTGCCGGGGGCGTTGCGGATAGTAACAATCCGGTCGTCGTTCAGGCGTTCGTCAACGGAGAAGGCCGGGTGTACGACTACAAAATCGTCTCCGGAAATGCGGATAACAAGACCCGTTCGCAGTTGGAAGATACTCTGCCCTTCAGCGTGTTTACCCCGGCGCTGGTCTTTGGGCAGCCCGTACGGGGTACCGTACTTCTCTCTTTCTCCGGTGTTTCAGTACCCGGATAAGGCTCCGACGAGGTCGGCGTCCTGGCAGAATTTGATCAGGACGGGTGCCCCTCTGCCCCAACGTACGAGCGACCAAAACCATGGGCGAGGCCCGGCCATGGTTTCTCCGCCCCGGTTTGACCCTCCCTTGCACGAATGCATAGACTTGGAGAGGGTCATTGCTTCAATCTATGCAGTGTCATGGCAAGCCGTCCGCTGTTCCCTCCCTGGTTCTAACCGCATCGATTGCGTTGCTGATCCTGCTGGGAGTGCCAAACGCACCCGCCCAGAATTCTTCTTCCAGTTCGCAAACCTCAGCTACCCCCTCCACCCTTAAGTCACCGGTTTTGGTGGACACGACAGGTCCCGAAATCAGCCTGCAGAACAGCGAGGCGCTTTTCGATATTGCGGCGGCGCTGAATTCCTGCGGCTATGATCAGGGGCTTGCCGCGTCGGACCCCCTGCGCCAGGAGGTTCGGGAGCAGGTCAACCAGGCGCTCCAGGCTTCAGCGGATGCCAGGGACGCACACGAACAGGTTTGCGCTTTCATCGATCAGCATCGGCTTTCCGACGCTGGGGCAGATCTGGCGCAGTATATATCGCTCGCCCTTTACATTACGCCGCCTCCTGAGCTGACGCCGAGCGCCGAGGGCGAAGACCTGCCGCCGGATGCGAGCGGAGTGGAAAACATACTCCCTTTACTGCGCCGCTTTAGTGAATTCGTCAATCTGCACGTGATCTACCTCCACGTTCGTCCGCAATACGACAAGCAGCTGAGCCAACTCCACGACTCTCTCACCAAGATGATTGACGATACCGGCATCTACCTCAAGACGCCGGCTGGCACCATCAGCGGACGGCGCTTTCTGGTGGTGATCGAGCCGCTGCTCGATCCCGCGCAGACCAATGCCCGGATCTATGGAGCCGATTATGTAGTGGTCGCATCGCCCGTCAACGGAGCCATCCACATGAGAGAGGTTCGGCACGCATACCTTCATTACCAGGTTGAACCACTGCTGTACGCTCGCGCGACTGCACTGGACAGACTGCTGCCCTTTCTCAAAACGGTTAAGGATGCCCCCCTCGATTACACTTATCGCAGCGACATCGTGGCCTTGGTTGTCGAGTGCATGATCCGCGGTATCGAGGCCCGAACCATGGACACCGGGGTCGCCATTTACAAGATTCCCTCCGATGTCCGGCGCAGCGATCTGGAAGCGGCCACCCACCAGCACAATGCCTCGGTCGAGGCGGCCGAAGCGGTCCGCCGCCACGCCGTCCAGCAATCCATGGCAGACGGCTATGTGCTGACGGAATACTTCTATAACGCCTTCGCCGCTTTCGAAAGGCAGCCGCAAAGCTTCAAAGAAAGTATCGGCGAGATGGTCTACGGAATGGACGTGAGCGCTCAACTGAGCCGGGTGAAGAGCATTACCTTCAACCAACAAAGTTCCTCCGACGTCGTTCATCGCTCGCCACGCGAGCTCAGAGGACTTGATCTCGCGGAAATGAAACTGATGAAAGGTGACACCGAGGGCGCCGGCGCCTTGGCGCAGCAGTCGGTCACCGACAAGTCCGGCGATCAGGCAAGGGCGAACTTCATCCTGGCACGGGTTGCCATTATGCACCGCGATGTCCCGGTTGCCCAGCACGACTTCGAAGAGACCATCCGGCTTTCCAAGGATCCCCGTATGCTGGCCTGGTCGCACATCTACCTGGGGCGTATTTACGACATTCAGGACCAGCGCGATCAGGCGGTCAGCGAGTACCGCGCCGCGCTCACCGTTCGCGACGGCCAGGCAGATACCAGGCTGGCGGCTGAAAAGGGTTTAAAACAGCCGTATGCAGTACCCCAGCAGGTCCACACCGAGCCGGCAACGGACGATGATTCGGCGCCCGACCCCCAGTCCCATTAACCCCGAATGCCCCTATCGTGTTATCGGCCAGCCATCTCTTCCGCTATGCAATAGAGTAGGAGATAGGGCAACCAAGTTGATGTCACATCCGGCTCCCAATACGCTTCAGGCAGCGCTGGGTCATACCTTCCGCGAGCAGCAACTGCTGGTGAAGGCGCTGACCCATAGCTCGCTTGCCTACGAGCAGACCCTCGAAGGCCGCCAGGCGGAGGGCGGCAATGGCTCGCGCGAAGAAGACAATGAGCAGCTGGAGTTTCTGGGAGACGCGGTTCTGGGCCTGGTGGTGGCAGAGATTCTCTTCCGCCGCTTTCCCGATCTTCATGAAGGGGAGTGGACGCGCTTGCGTGCCAGCCTGGTCAGCCGGCGTCATCTGGCCCAGGTAGCGTCCGCGCTCGACCTGGGAAGCTATCTGAGGTTGGGGAGAGGAGAGGAACGAGGCGGGGGCCGGAAGAAGTCTACCTTGCTGGCGAACTGCGTTGAGGCCGTCATCGCCGCGCTCTATCTGGACGGCGGTCTGGCTCCGGTGGAAGCCTTCGTCAACGAGCACGTGGTCGCGCCCTACGTAAACGAATTGCGCCAGGCGCTGGATCACGGCGTCTCGCTCGGCGATCACAAGACGGCGCTGCAGGAGCTGCTGCAAGCGAAGAAGACCGGGCCACCGGATTACGTGCTCAAGGCGGAGAGCGGGCCCGATCACCGCAAACGCTTCCTGGTAGAGGTGCGAGTGGCGCAGGGAAGCGGCCCCAAGGCAATCGCGCGCGGGGTTGGAACCACCAAGAAGCGTGCTGAACAGGAAGCCGCGCGGCGGGCATTCGAGAAGCTCCGGAAACAGGGCCCTGCAGCGGAACCAGTGGCAGAAGGTAGCGGTTCTTGACCCGGCAACCACCAGCGGAGTTTTTCCGCGTGACGACGGAAGAGACGGTCACATTGGTCACCGCCGCTGCTACCGCCACGATCGTGCGCGAAACAGCGGATCATAGTCACGCCCACCTCATCTTCCCCAACCTGCTCGACACCTTCCGCTCGCTGTTGTCCATCATCGTCATCGCGCTCTTTGTTCTCACCTTTGTGGTGCAGCCGTTTCGCATTCCCTCGGAATCTATGGAGCGGACCTTGTTGGTGGGCGACTTCCTGCTGGTCAACAAGTCTGTTTATGGGACGCCCGGTCTGTGGCGCTGGCTACTGCCTTATGAGTTTGTGAGGCGCGGCGACGTGATCGTATTCCACTTCCCGCTGGACCCTACGGACCATGTCGTCAAGCGGGTCGTGGGGATTCCTGGTGACCGCATTCGCCTGCAAAATGGCGTGGTCTGCATCAACGGTCAGAAGCAGAGTGAGCCTTACGCAATCTTTGAAGGCATGAATCAAGATGGCTTTCGCGATCAGTTTCCCGCCAAACTCTATACTGACCCGGGAGTGGACACGAATTGGTGGATTCAAATGCGCCACGATGTCCAGAACGGGGAATTGGTCGTGCCCCCAGGTCTGTATTTCGTGCTCGGCGACAACCGCAATCACAGCCGCGACAGCCGTTACTGGGGGTTTGTTCCCCGGGATAATGTCGTAGGTTTGCCCTTCG
Source organism: uncultured Acidobacteriaceae bacterium (assembly GCA_963814015.1). Classification (GTDB taxonomy): domain Bacteria; phylum Acidobacteriota; class Terriglobia; order Terriglobales; family Acidobacteriaceae; genus PALSA-350. Next base: position 162,287 of record CAWFBI010000006.1, on the reverse strand, counting down.
TCATTTACTTCTCCCTGCACGAGCCATCGGCTACCGATGCCAACACGCTGCCGGATGATAGACTCGGACACGAGAAGAGCCCGCTTGACACCGTGATGGACTTCGCAAGATGGAGCCGCATGTTCCGGGTCATTCACTGAGTGAGGGCGATTGACCATTAGCATGGAAGCCACAGAAACTGAAATCAAAACCGAGCAGACCAGGGAAGAGACGCCACTGGAAGCATTCGCCTCCATCTGCACGGTGTTGGTCATTGGGCTCTTTGCACTGACCTTCATTTTCCAGAATTTCGAGATTCCGTCGTCTTCCATGGAAAAGACCCTGCTGGTGGGCGACCATGTGCTGGTGGATCGGATCACGCTGGCCCCTCGTACCGCGTGGGCTCCCTTCGTCTATTACCGCGATATCCGTCGCGGCGACATCATCGTCTTTTTCAAGCCGGGCGAGCCAGATCTGTACCTGGTGAAACGCGTCATCGGCGTTCCTGGCGACCGTATCCACCTGCGTAACGGAGTGGTCTTTCTCAACGGAGAGCCGCAACACGAACCGCAGGCGGCCATGCCCGACTACGGCAACTACTTCCCCTACCGCGATGATTTTCCCGCCGTCCCACCGACGCAAAGCGGTGACGTGACCCCGACCTGGGCCTCCGAGCTGCCTAATTACATCCAGGGACAAGATCTCGTGGTTCCGCCAGGCCGCTACTTTGCGATGGGCGATAACCGCACCGTCTCGCTGGACGGCCGCTACTGGGGATTTGTGCCGCGAGCCAATATCGTCGGCCGCCCGCTGTTCGTCTACTGGTCATTCATCGAGCCCGACAATCAGTACGAAAAAGAGGGAGTGGGCGACAAGATTTCGTTCTATACCCACGTGATCCTTCACTTCTTCGACCAGACCCGCTGGCGCCGAACGTTGCATCCGGTCCGTTAGCATGGGTGGCGAAGAGAAGCGTCCTTCGCCCCGGCGCTGGATTCTTCTGGCAGCCTTAGTGTTGGCAGTGGTGGCCTTTGTGCTCCCCCCGCTGGTCAACATCGGCCGCTATCAACACCGAATTGCTAACAGCATCAGTCGCAGCATCGGGCGGCAGGTGCATATTTCTTCCGTCAAGCTGCGGTTGCTCCCACTACCCGGCTTTGAGTTCTCCGATTTCTCCGTAGAGGAAGATCCTCGGTTCGGCGCCGAACCCATCCTTCACTCCGGCAGTGTAGTGGCTTACCTCAGGCTCTTGTCGTTGTGGCGGGGCCGGCTTGAAATCTCCCGCATCCATTTCGACGACGCTAGTCTGAACCTGGTCCGCGCGCCCGATGGGCTCTGGAACTTTGCTTCGGTTCTGATCCAGGCCGCGCAGATACCCAACGCACCGACGGGCCAGCGCTATGCGAGCAGTGCTCCACGTTTCCCGTATATCGAGGCGGAAAACACTCGTATCAATTTCAAGCAAGGCAACGAGAAGAAGCCGCTCTCATTTCTGAACTCCGACCTCTCCATCTCACTGGCTCCCGGCGATGAATGGGAGGTGCACTTTCGTGCCCAGCCGGTGCGCACCGATCTCGATCTCGATCTCGCCGATACCGGCGTGCTGCGCATCGACGGCACCCTGCATCGGGCAGCCTGGATGGGCGAGATGCCGCTGAATCTCAAGGTGGAGTGGACCGCGGTGCCGCTGGGCCAGTTGAGCCGCCTCACCCTGGGCCGCGATATAGGCTGGCGCGGCGGTCTCGATGTTGAGGCGCAGGTGGGCGGTACCGCCGAGTTGGCGCAGATCAACGCCCGGATGAAGGTTGCTGGACTCCATCGTTCCGAGTTTTCTCCGGCCCATCCATTGGACGTTGCGACCTCTTGCCGGGCCGCGTTCCGAAAAGAAACCAGATCCCTGGAAGACATATCCTGCAACTCTCCCGTAGGCGATGGGGCGCTTCGTCTCACTGGCTCGATACAGGAGGTGCAAACCCTGCCCCAGGCAAACCTCGCGCTGGAGATTGATAGGGTTCCCGCCGCGGCGGTACTGGCCGGGCTGCAGGAAGTGCGCAGCAGCCTCGGCGCCGGAGTGCAGGCCGCCGGAGCGCTGAATGGCCAATTCCACTACACATCGCTGAGTGGCCGCCAGCCTCTGATATCGGGGGAGGTGGCGCTGGCTTCGCTGAGCTTAATGCCGAATGATTCAGGCAAGCCTTTCCTTCTCGCACCAGTGCGGTTGAGGTGCGATACTCCGCAGGCGGGGTCCCCCGCGCTGCTGCTGCAGCCGGCGCGGCTGGCGATGGGCGCACCGGTTCCAGTAACTCTGGACGGCCGGTTCACGCCCGCCGGGTTCGATCTCCATTTGAGCGGCGCCACCAGCCTGGCCCGGCTGCAAGCATTCAATAAGTCCTTCGGACTGCTCGGCGCCTCTACAGCCGCCCTCGGCGGCGTGGGGACAGCCACTCTGGACCTTGACCTGCGCGGCAAGTGGTTGTTGCCCGTGCCAGACTCCGATAATCCAATCGCATCATCGACGGCGGAAGGCAGCGTGGCTATCAGGAATGCCGAACTCACGACGCCGTATTTGTCCCAGCCGCTGCGGATCGCGTCTGCGCAGGGAATCCTCAGTCCTACCCAGATTGCATGGACCAATGCGTCCATTAGCTATGGCAAGCTGGAGGCCAGGGGAACGCTGGAGTACTCGACGTTGTGTTCCGGGAGCCCGCTGTGTGTCGGCCACTTCTCGCTCACCACCTCGACCCTGGATCTGGGAGTGTTTCAATCCACCTTGCTGGGCACCAGCGAAGGCGGCGAGCTTCTGCGCCAGCTTCTCGATCGTATCGGCCGCCATTCCATGAAGTGGCCCGATTTTTCCGGTACCGTCCAGATCGGCGAACTCTCGACCGGTAAGCTGGTGGTTCATGATGCCATCGGTGCGATTGACGTTAGCGGAAACTCGATCAAGATACGATCGCTGAACGGCCACCTGGCAAACGGAACCATCCACCTTGCTGGTGTGGTAGATGCGTCCAATGACCAGCCGCAGTATGAGCTTGATGTGCAGGTTACGGGCGCCGCACCCAGCGCGCTGGCCAGTATCTTCGAGGAGCGTTGGGGCAGCGGCCTGGCCAATTTCTCCGCTCAACTCCGTATGTCCGGCTTCGACGCGCCGGATCTGGCGCGGTCCACGACGGGTACTTTGCACTGGAACTGGACCAAAGGGGGCTTGGCTACGGAAAGTCCGCTGCCTGTCGCCGCGCAACCCTTCGTTCATTTCGATCAATGGAGTGCCGATGCGACCATCGCAGACAGCATCATCAAAATCACCCATAGCTTGCTGGCTCGGGGTCAGGACGCGATTCCACTATCGGGCACGATCTCTTTCGATCGCGAAATAGACCTGAGAGGCGGATCGGCCTCGGATGGCATCGCCATTACCGGCACGCTCGAACATCCCGAAGTGAAGGCGATCGCAGAAGAAGTCGAGAATTGACATAGTGGACCTGCTGTTTTTTTCTCCGCGCTCGGTTCTACTCTGAAGCGGCTGGAACGGCAAGCGTCTGGCGGTGGACACTGGCTTCCACTTCGGGAACCGTGCCATCGTTCACTGCGACCTCCGCCGGCTGCCCCTGAAGCACAAAGCGATGGCTTACCCTTGATTTTGCGGGGATTCGCAGCATTTCAGTAACCGTGGCTGTGCCGGAGGAAACAGACACCGGAACCTGTGCCTCGGCGGTGCCGCTATTGGTCACATCGACTGCAACAATATAGGCACCCGGTACGCTGGCCTTATTGGGATAGACGCCCGCAATCGAAAGGTCGGGAAGCCCCCGATCATGGTAGACCCAGTCCTCGAAGAACCACTTCAGGTCTTTGCTGCTGGCCCGTTCGAGCACCTGCTGAAGGCCGGTACCCGCCGTATCCGATCCGGGTTGATAAGCACGCAGGGCGCGGCCCAGTGCTTCATCCCCGGCCAGGTCGCGCAGCATCCAGAAAACATAAGTCGCTTTGGTGCGGTAGTAAACCGGATCTCTGGCGACCAGCAAAGCCTGGCGTTCAACGGTCGCGGTGTCGCCGGGCTCGGCGAGCGCAAGCGCGCCGCGGGCGTTATCCAATTGCTGAATGGCAATGTCACGCCCGCGATTTTGCTCCAGCCACAGAGACCCCATGAAGGAGGGGACACCTTCCTGCATCCACTCATAAGGTGACCGGAAATAAAGGTGGCTCAAAGAATGGATAAGGACGTCAGCCAACTTAGCCGGCTCGGTGCTTCGCACGTCGGAAAAGAGCACGTCGCCATCTTCAAACGGAGCGTCGCCCCGCTCCGGCAGATCGACGATCTTAAGCGTGCCTCGAGGCTCGGTGCCCAGCCAGCGATGGATGAGCGGAGCGACGAGGGTAGCTGCGGAAATGTAAGCCTGGGCGTTGGCGACATCTTCGGTACGGGCGAAGACCTCAACTCCGTTGCCCTGTTGAGAAGTACGGGTAACCAGAAATAGGCTGGGTGATGCGAAGCCTAAGCGGGTTGGGGGCAGCGTGCACGTCACAATTCCCGGAACCGAGGCAGTCGCGGGCAGGGAAGTGGGAGTGAGTGTCAAAGTCTCGCCGGCCAGGACGGCCAGGTTAGGTGCTTCGCCAAAAAACTCCTCGGTTACCCGCATGGCCACCGTAGCCTGGCTCTGGCGTTGCCGCTCAGCCGCCGCTTCAGTGAAAAATCTGGCACCGTCTCCCAAAGCCACCGGGACGGAGGCCACCGGGTACCAGGCCACGTTGCCGAAGCCTCTTAGCCCCACAAATTCGTCGGCGACCCGGTCCCAGTCCGACGCCTCCGCCACATCCGCCGGGGTGCCGATCTGCTCCAGCCGGGTTGTAGAAAGTGCGGCGGTCCCTTCATAGGTGACGTCGACGGCGATGCTCTGCTGGGGAGCAAGAGGCTGCGCCATGGAGATAACCGCTTCGCTCAGCGCCCCGGTATGGTCAATATCGCTCTTGACCAGTTGCTGGGAAAAAGCCGCCGGCACATCGGCGACGCGGACACTGGCCCATTGCAGGCTGGAAGAAATCTGCAAAGCGAGCCGGCCCAGAGGGTTGCCCGAGTCGTTGCGCAACAGGATGCGCGCGCGCACTGCCATGGCGTGCTCCCGGGGCCGCAAGTGCACCTCAAGATCGTAGGAAAGGAAAGTGATCGCCTGCCGTTCGTCATCGGTCGCCGGAGCCCCCGACGGTGTAGTGGACGGCTTGGCCGAGGTGTTGCTTTCTTCGACGGAGCGAGAAAGGATCACTTTACCGAGGTGTTCAGCTGGGGCTTCCGGGGAAACCACGGCTGGCGAGGATGCCTGTTGAGCCCCAGCGCAGGACGCCAGCACAGCAGCAGCAACGGCTGCTAACCACGAATACTTCATGAACCCAAACCCTTCTGCTTTTTCGCCCGCGCTGGTAAGGGCACGGTGTTGTCGCCTCGTAAGACGTTTCGGCGCTGCCGCGCGGCCTCGTAAAGCACCACGGCGCCGGCGGCGCTCACATTGAGCGAGGCCACCCGGCCGGCCATAGGTATCCGCAACAGGTGATCGCAGGTGCGCCGGACCAGATCATGCAGCCCCGCGCCTTCTCGGCCCAGCACCAGAACGCAGCCCACGGAAAAATCGAACTGGTCATAGTCCGTGGTGCCGCGCTCGTCCAGACCGATAATCCACAAGTCGTGTTGCTTCAACTCTTCCAGGGTGCGCACCAGGTTCACCACCCGGGCAATCTTGACGTGCTCGGCCGCGCCGGCCGAAGCCTTGACGGCCACCGGGCTGAGAGGCGCCGACCGGCGCTCCGTGACCACGACCCCGTCCACGCCCGCGCCCTCGGCGCAACGCAGCAGCGCGCCCAGGTTCTGCGGGTCTTCCACCCCATCCAGCGCCAACAGGAGCCGGTTTCGCCTGGCGCCTTTAACCAGGTCTTGCAGGTCCAGGAATTGCCGCTCCCGGACGATAGCCACCACCCCCTGGTGAGCCTCACTCCGGGCCAGCTTGGTGAGCTGGTCACGGGTGTCCAGGCGCATCTTCACGCCCGCGTCCCGGCAGGCCTGGATAATCTTCTCCAGGCGCATATCCTGCCGCTCGCGGGCGATGCAAATGTGATCGAACTTCCGCGTCCCGGAACGCAAGGCCTCCTCTACAGGGTGCAAGCCGAACAAAATCTCCATAGTCACAAGTTTAGACTCTGTGCACCCAAGTGGCTTCAGGGGGCGGATTCCTATATCCTTGTAAGCATCTGGGTCGTCCGGAGGACCATGGCGCTTACCAGCAAGCTCAGAAAAGTAGTTGCCCGGGGCGTCTTTGCGGAAGGCGCCCACGTCTCAGAGGGAGACATGCGCGCAGCTTCGCTCTCCGTCGTAGATCAATCGTGCAACGAGAACACCGTCGTTGCCCAGGGACTTAAGCGCCACGATCCGGAGCTGCTCGATCAGCTGATCGTTCAGTACCAGCACCGCCTGCTGCGTTACCTGCTTTACCTCACCGGCAACCGGGAGACAGCGGACGACATTTTTCAGGAAACGTGGATGCGGGTGCTAAAGCGCGGCGACCAGTTCAACGGCAAGTCCCGCTTCGATACCTGGCTGTTCACCATTGCACGTAACCTGGTCATCGACGTGCGGCGCAAACGCACCATGAGCAGCCTGGAAGCAATGCGCGAAGCAGGCGAAGACGGCCGTTCCTTCGATGTCGCCGCCGACGGGCCTTCACCTTTTGAGATGTACCAGACGAATGAGAATGGGCAGCGGGTCGCTGAAGCTTTGCTGACGCTCGAGCCGCTCCACCGTGAAGTGCTGGTCCTCCGTTTCCATGAAGAGCTGTCGCTCGAAGAGATCGCCCAGGTCACGCGTTCCCCGCTCTCCACGGTAAAATCCCGTCTTTACCGCGGGCTTTCCGCACTCAAACCACGCATCTGCGCAGCCGAGGCTGGCGCCGCGGAGGGAGCGACGCGATGAACGTTACCCCGACTGGGGGCGCGAATCGGCGCCCTGCGGATACGGCGCGCTCGATTGCCTGGCCGGACTGCGATGCCAACCTGGTGGTGGCGCAAAAGACCCGCCGTGCGGTTCGCGATGCTGTGATCTCCACCCAGGAGCAGCGGGTGCGTCATTTACGCGTTATGGGCTTCGCTCTGATAGGGTTTCTGTTCCTGGCGGTGCTGCTGGCGCCCGCTATCTGGAACGGGTTGGAAGATCTTCTGGCCGGAGAACATATCTTCGATTTACCTGCGATGGTCGCTTTTCTGATCCTCATGCTCTTTCCTGCAATGCTGGCGGCTCTGATCGCTGTATGGAAAGGGAAGCAGGATGTGGAGCACGATCGGGGCGGCTTCGAGACCTTCCGTTCAATAGAAAAATGATCAGCCCGTCACACAACGCCCAAAGCACCTCTTCCTTCACGGAAGAGGTCAAGCTTATCCCCCGCTGGTCGATCGCAGCAGCCACCCTGGCGTTTGTTTTCATGCAGTATCTTTCCTGGGTGATCCTGCCCGCCCACCGGCTTAAACCATCCACTGCTCCCTTTGGCCTCCGCTTTTATTTCGCGCTCTCCTGGAGTACGCTGGCCGCCCTCTATGTGCTCATGACCGGTTACGTCAGTCGTGATGCACCGCGCCGCGCCATGAGCACGCGCTTATGGGTGATCATCTGCCTTGCCCTGCCGGGCGGCATCGGATCGGTGCTCTACTTCCTGCTCCGCCAGCCGGTGGTTGCGCTCTGCCCCTCCTGCGGCACCAGCATCCACACTGAGTTCCATTTCTGCCCGCAGTGCGCCTACCAGGTTTCCGCGGCCTGCGGTAATTGCTACCGCGGCGTGCGCATTACCGACCTCTACTGCGTCTACTGTGGCCACAGCCTGGCTGCGGATAACATGCCCTCGCGTCTGCGTGCCTTCCAATCCTGAACTCCAATAACATGCCCATGACTGCGCTGATCGTCGACGATGAACGGCTTGCGCGAGAGGAGCTCAAATACCTTCTGGATTCTGCGGGAGGAGTCGAGGTCATCGCCCAGGGCCAGAATGGCATTGAGGCGGTTCACCTTATTCGTACTCACCATCCGGATGTAGTGTTTCTGGACGTGCAGATGCCAGGACTGGACGGCTTTGCCGTGCTCAAGAAGCTGCTGGAGCGCGAAGAGGCCGACCGCATGCCGCAGATCATTTTTGCTACCGCTTTCGATCAGTATGCGGTGCGCGCGTTCGATGTCAACGCCATCGATTACCTGCTCAAGCCATTCGATCGCGCCCGGGTTATGCAGGCCCTCGAGCGAGCGCGCCAGCGCTTGCAGGAGGCGCATCAGCTCGACCAGGAGCCATTGCTAGAGAACGATGCGGTGGCCGACGTCAAGCCATCGGATGCGCGTCTCGATGCGCTGCTCCGTCTCATTGAACAGCAACAGGGGGGAGTGCGTCCCCGCAGCGGGAAAATTGTCCTCCAGGCCCACAACCGGCTCTTGCTGATTGACCAGAAAGATATCTGTTTCGCCGCCATCGAGGAGGGCATCATCTCGGTGGTGACGCCAACTCTGGAAGGACACTCCAAGTGCCGGACGATCGAAGAGCTGCTCGAGCTGCTCGATCCCGCGGTCTTTTGGAGAGCCCACCGCTCCTTCGTGGTGAACATTAACCACATCAAAGAAGTGGTGCCCTGGTTCAAGAGCAGCTATCAGCTGCGCATGGACGACCGCAAACAGACCGAGATCCCGGTCAGCCGCGCCCAGACCCGCCGCCTGCGCGAACTTTTCAAACTGTAGAATGGCTGCGCGACGTAGCCCGAAGTTTTAGAAAAAACTGCAAGTCCATCCGCTTCGATCGGGAATCCAAGAACTGAAGTTGTGCACCGTCCCGACTGAGACACATGTATGGCGAAAAACGTAGCTGAAGTCCTCATCGAGACCCTGGTGAAGGCGGGGGTCAAACGAGTCTATGGAGTTTCGGGCGACTCTCTGAATGGCCTGACTGACACCATCCGCAAGAATAAGAAGATCGATTGGCTCCATGTGCGGCATGAAGAGGTGGCCGCGTTTGCGGCGGGTGCCGAAGCTCACCTTACAGGTGAGATCGCGGTGTGCGCGGGCAGTTGCGGGCCTGGCAACCTCCACCTTATCAACGGCCTGTTCGAAGGCCACCGCAGCCGGGTGCCGGTACTAGCCATTGCGGCGCAGATCCCCAGTCACGAGTTGGGAAGCGGCTACTTTCAGGAAACTCATCCGGAGAACTTGTTTAAGGATTGCAGCCACTACTGCGAATTGGTTTCGCAGCCGGACCAGATACCACGGGTGCTGGGAATCGCAATGCGCACCGCGATCGCCAGGCGAGGCGTTGCGGTGGTCGTCATTCCCGGGGATGTGGCGCTGCGGGAATGTTCGGGGAATGCTCTGTCGTTGGGCATGGAAGATTCCGCTCCGGAGCTACGCCCATCCTTCAAGGAGCTCCGCAGGGCGGCTGACATCCTTAACAGCGCGCAGAAAGTCAGCATCCTGGGCGGCGCGGGTTGTGCAGGCGCTCACCCGGAACTTATCGCTGTCGCGGAACGGCTGAAGGCGCCAATTGTTCACGCCTTGCGGGGCAAGGAATTTATTGAGTACGACAACCCTTACGACGTCGGAATGACCGGGCTGCTTGGCTTTTCATCGGGCTATCACGCCATGATGAACTGCGACGCACTGCTCATGCTGGGAACAGATTTTCCCTATCAACAGTTCTATCCCAAGAACGCAAAAATCATTCAGGTGGATCGGCTGGGTGAGCAAATTGGACGCCGGACCCCGGTCGATCTCGGCCTGATTGGGAATGTGAAGGATACGCTTGAGTTGCTGACTCCGCTGATCGAGAGCAAGAAGGATCGATCGTATCTCGACACCTGCCTGGGTCACTATAAGAATTCCCGTAAGGGTCTCGATGATCTCGCGGTAGGCGAACCCGGCAAAACGCCGATTCATCCTCAATACGTGGCGAAGATTCTCGATGAGCTCGCGGCGGACGATGCAGTGTTTACCTGCGACGTGGGCACGCCCACGATCTGGGCTGCGCGTTATCTCCACATGAACGGCAAGCGCCGGCTTCTCGGCTCCTTCACCCACGGCTCCATGGCGAACGCTCTTCCCCAGGCAATTGGCGTGCAAGCCAGCCATCCGGGGAGACAGGTCATCACCCTTTCGGGAGATGGAGGGCTGTCGATGCTGCTGGGCGATCTGCTGACCCTCCGCCAGCTTAATTTGCCGGTGAAGGTGGTGGTCTTCAGCAACGGCACTCTCGGTTTCGTGGAACTGGAAATGAAAGCAGCCGGGCTGGTCGACTACGGAACAGATCTGGTGAATCCCAATTTTGCGAAACTCGCCGAGTCCGCAAACATCTTTGGCACCCGCGTGGAGAAGCCGGAAGAGTTGCGCCCGGCGTTGAGCAACGCGCTGGCTCACGATGGCCCCGCCTTGATCGAGGTGCTGGTAAATCGGCAGGAGCTGTCGATGCCGCCGACGATCAAATTCGACCAGGCACTGGGCTTCAGCCTCTATATGATTCGCGCCGTTTTGAGTGGGCGCGGTGATGAAGTGATCGACTTAGCGAAAACCAATCTTTTGCGCTGACAGGTGCAACGGTAGCAGGGATATCACATGACCACGCAAGTGCAAGAAACAGGCCAGCAACAGGCTCTTCAGGTTGCCCTCTCGGGGTTCGACCTGATCAATTTGCCTCGCCTTAACAAAGGAACAGCCTTCTCCGATGAGGAACGCGATGCTTTTGACCTGCACGGATTGCTGCCACCGCATGTGGGAACCCTTGACGAACAGCTTGGGCGCCGGATGATGGCCCTCTGGAGGCAGCCAACTCCTTTTGCCAAGTACAGTTTTCTTCGCGACCTGCAGGATACGAACGAGACCCTGTTCTACGCCCTTATGGTTCGCCATGTCGAACACATGCTGCCTCTGGTGTACACGCCCACTGTAGGCGAGGGTTGCCAGCGTTTTAGTGAAATATGGAGAAAGCCCCGGGGACTGTTCCTCAGCTATCCGAACAAACACCGGATTGCCAAGATACTTGATCACTCCCGCTACGACAATGTGAAATGCATCGTGGTCAGCGATGGCGAACGAATCCTCGGCCTGGGTGATCAGGGTGCAGGAGGCATGGGAATCCCTATCGGGAAAATGGCCCTTTACACCGCGCTGGGTGGGATCCATCCGGAAAACTGTCTGCCGATTCTCCTCGACGTCGGCACGGACAACGAGGACCGGCTCAACGACCCGCTCTATATCGGATGGCGGAGCAAGCGTGTACGCGGGCAAGAATACGACGACTTTGTCGACACCTTTGTCTCCGCAGTGAAAGCGCGCTGGCCGCAGGTTCTGCTGCAATGGGAAGACTTTGCAGGTTCCAATGCAGCCCGGTTTTTGGCCCGCTACCGGAACCAGCTATGCACGTTCAACGACGATATCCAGGGTACTGCGGCCATCACCACCGCAACCCTCATCTCGGCCATCAACGTAACCGGCATTCCTTTGGAGCAACAGAAGATCGTTGTCGTCGGTTTCGGAAGTGCGGGTTTGGGAATCACCAATCTATTGGCCCAGTTCATTGAAGATCGGGGTGTCTCGAAAGAGGAAGCTCGAGCTCGCTTCTATGCCATTGATCGCTACGGCCTCATTACCGAAAGCCGCAAGGATGTGGAGCCAGAGCAGCTACCCTATGCGCGCAAAGAGCAGGAAGTGCAGAGCTGGAGACAGCCGAATGGAGAGATCGCGCTGCTCGATGTAGTTCGCAATGTGAAGCCGACGGTCCTTATCGGTGTGTCGGGCCAGGGCGGAGCCTTTACCGAACAGGCAGTTCGTGAGATGGCAAAATACGCCAGTCGTCCTGTCATTTTTCCGCTTTCCAATCCAACCTCACGCAGCGAAGCGACGCCCCAGGACTTGATGGACTGGACGGAGGGACGCGCGCTGATCGGCACCGGGAGTCCTTACGACCCGGTTGATTTCGGTGGGAAAAAGATTCATGTCGCTCAGACCAACAACTCCTACATATTTCCCGGGCTTGCCCTTGGCATCATTGCCTCCAAGGCTCGATTCGTCACCGACACTATGGTGAAGGCCGCAGCCACGGAACTGATACGTCACTTGCCCACGCAGACGGACAAGCAGGCGAGCCTTCTTCCGCCGATTGCAGACGCGCGTCCGCTCGGCCGTTTGATCGCGGGCGCTGTGGGAAGACAAGCGATCAAGGATGGCCAGGCGCGGGTCGCCGACGTCGATTCCCTGGATCGTGAACTTGACGCCAACGTTTGGGAACCACAATACGTACCCTACGAGCGCAAACAATAGATGTGACGCCGGCCTGCTTGCCTGATCGATAGTCGAGTTAACTCCGGAGCGTGGCCGCCCCCGAGGCGGCCACGTGCGTTCGCGAGGTGCTATATGGCTGCACAAGAAGCGTTCGAGCTGATGTCGATCCCCATAGGCATTCAAGCGAGTGGAAAGCGCAAGGAAACAGATTCGATGGGTGAAATCGAGGTGCCGGCGGCCCATTATTGGGGCGCCCAAACCCAGCGTTCGCTGGTCCACTTTGCCATCGGAGACGATCACATGCCGAAGCAGGTGTATCACGCCTACGGTTATGTCAAGAAGGCTGCTGCTCTGGTCAATGCTGCCGCTGGACGCCTTGATCAGCAGCGGGCAGATGTGATCGCTACTGTTGCCGACGAGGTCATCGCGGGCAAACTGGATAGTGAGTTCCCGCTCTTCGTGTGGCAGACCGGCTCTGGAACGCAATCGAATATGAACCTCAACGAGGTAATCTCTAACCGCGCCATTCAACTAATGGGTGGCCATCTGGGGAGCAAGACGCCGGTTCATCCAAATGACCATGTCAACATGGCCCAGTCTTCGAATGACACTTTTCCTACCGCCATGCACATCGCCAGCGCCCTTGAGATCAACAAGTATTTGTTGCCCAGAGTGGAAGCTTTGGCGTCGGCCATCGAGGCTAAGGCAAGGCAGTGGAAGGACGTGGTCAAGATCGGCCGCACGCATCTGGAAGATGCGGTACCCCTCACAGTCGGCCAGGAATGGTCTGGCTATGCGGTCCAGCTTCGCGATTCCATGGCTTTGATCAAAGCTTCTCTCCAGGGAATCTATCAATTGGCGGCCGGCGGTACTGCTGTAGGCACCGGACTGAATGCTCCGCCGCACTTTGCCGAGGAGATCGCGGCAAAGATTGCGGAGCTGACAGGCTTGCCATTTATCACTGCGCCCAACAAGTTCGCCGCGCAGGGCTCGCTTGACGCGATGGTGAACGCTCATGCCGCACTTCGCTCACTCGCCGTGGCGATGATGAAGATCGCCAATGATATGCGCTGGCTGGCCTCGGGTCCACGCTGCGGTTTAGGCGAGCTGGTGCTCCCAGCTAACGAACCCGGGTCCTCGATCATGCCCGGTAAAGTGAACCCTACCCAATGTGAAGCCATGATAATGATTTGCATTGAGGTTATCGGTGATGATGCGGCGGTTGCTTTTGCCGGTTCGCAGGGCAACTTCGAATTGAACGCGATGCGACCCATCATCATCAATAATTTTCTGCACTCGGCGCGCATCCTGGCGGACGGATGCGAAAGGTTCCGGATTTTCTCGGTTGAAGGCACGCTACTGAATGAAAAGCGCATCGCGCAGTTTGTCCAGAACTCTTTGATGTTGGTGACCGCGCTCAATCCGGTGATCGGCTACGACAAAGCGTCGAAGATCGCGCATAAGGCGCTGGAGGAAGATACGACTTTGAAGCAGGCGGCGCTGGCCACCGGATGGATCGACGAGAAAACCTTCGATGAGGTAGTCGATCCGAAGAAGATGGTATTTCCCGCTGCTTAAAATTGCGCAGTCGTCCGCGCAGCGTGTCATAGCCGAACCAAAAGCTAGCATTCAGCGCGTGGTGGTCGAACAGCAGGTCCCTCCACTCCGCTGCGCTCCGGTCGGGATCACAATTTTGTTCTAAGGAAGTAGTTCCGCGTCGGGGACAACAGTTGGTGCCATAACAGAATTGTCATCCCGACCGGAGCGTAGCGGCACCGGGAGTCCGTACGACCCGGTTGATTTCGGCGGGAAAAGGATTCATGTCGCTCAGACCAACAACTCGTACATATTTCCCGGGCTTGCCCGTGAGATCATTGCCTCCAAGGCTCGATTCGTCACCGATACGATGGTGAAGGCCGCAGCCACGGAACTGATACGTCACTTGCCCGCGCAGACGGACAAGCAGGCGAGCCTTTTCCCGCCGATTGCAGACGCGCGTCCGCTCGGCCGTTTGATCGCGGGCGCCGTGGGAAGACAAGCGATCAAGGATGGCCACGCGCAGGTCGCTGACGTCGATTCCCTGGATCGTGAACTTGACGCCAACGTTTGGAACCCGAATACGTACCCTACGAGCGCAAACAATAAATCGACTTTGAAGGTATATCAGTTCAACCGCTGCCAGGCGTTAAGATTGGTGTATCAAATCGTCATTTAAGGCGAACGAGATACACTCACCAGCAATGAATGCACGTCAACTGTGGCTCACGCGCTGGTTCCCGATCATTCGATTCGCGCTCCTCGTATTCTTGATCCTTGTGACGTCTGGCCTTCGGGCCTTCGGCCATACCCCCGGCGAGGCCACGCGCGAGACCCCTCGTGGTGCTTTAGATCAGCCCTTAGTTGTGGATGCCACTCGGATGGGCGAACCGATCATTCTTGATCAGGGCTGGCGTTTCCACAGCGGCGACGATCCCCGATGGTCCTCCTCCTCGTATGACGACTCGGCTTGGCAGTCATTCGATCCGCAAAGGGGCATCAACGACGAGAACTTCGCCTCCGTACAGGGTTTTATGTGGATGCGCATTCATTTGCGGCTTCCCGGGGCTCACGGCCCGCTGAGCTTGCTGCTGGATCACGTGGGAAACAGTTACCAGGTTTTTGTTAACGGACAATCGATCGGTAACTACGGCCGCTTCGGGTCGCCTTTCGGTTATCTTTTGCGGACGACCGTGGTGTTTCCCCTGGGCGATGCTGCTCCCGGGGACGCAGCTGTGCTGGCCCTTCGCTTCTGGGCGCCAAAACATCGCTCGATAGCGAGTGTACGGCCGCGCACTGTATGGATCGGGCCGTCGACCGCCATCGACTCTCTTCACACGGCGATTCGCAGCACAGAGGTCATCTACCAGTTCGACGACATCTTCGTTGCCTTCCTCGGGCTGCTTATCGGCTGTGGGCTTATCTGCCTTTTTCTTGCCGAACGCCCACATCGCGAGTATCTGTGGGCGGGCATCAGTCTCGCGTTAATCGGCCTCTATTATGCTGCCGGCGTTTTCGGTGCTCTTGCAATGTTGCCATTGCGGTCCTTCGAAGTTACCTACATCGCTTTGGGCTACGCCAGTATCATAGCCAACATTGAGTTTCTGTACCGGTTCATCGGTCAACGGCCAGGAATGATCGTGCGCGTCTTTCAGGCGATGCTGCTCGCATGCGCTAGTCTGGGCCTGCTCGCCTTTTACGGTCTGGTCAATGGGCTCGCGTTGAATACAACGGCAGGGGTCGTGGTCTTCTCCTACGCCGTTTTGTCGGCTGTGCTGCTTGTCGTCTGGCACCTGCGTGGCAACCGCGAGGCTGCCATTCTTCTGGTGCCGGTGATCCTGTTCGGCCTCGCCCTTCCGCTCGATTTCTTTTCTTACGTCGTCTATGTCCTGGGCTGGACCAAGACTCCCAATGCCCTCATCCCAGATCTTCACGTGGGGCCGGTGCACTTTGTATTTTCCAGCCTGGCCATCTGTCTTTACATGCTGAGCTTTGTCGTGATCCTGGGTTTGCGATTCCTGTTCACCAGTCGTGAGCAGGAGCGCGCCGCGGCAGAACTCGCCGCGGCGCATCGCGTGCAGAGCCGGTTGGTGCCGGTAACCTTTCCTGCGTTGGATGGGTTTGCCATCGAAGCGGCGTATGTGGCGGCCAACGAGGTGGGCGGCGATTTTTATCAGGCCTTTTCGGAGGCGGATGGGGGACTGCTCTTTTTCCTCGGGGATGTGAGCGGCAAAGGTCTGAGCGCCGCCATGATTGGCACGCTCATTATGGGTGCGATTCGGACACTCGCCATGCAGCAGCTTTCTCCCGCCCGCTCGCTCACGCTGCTCAACCAGCAGCTTGTGGGTCAGACGGATGGAGGCTTTGTCACCTGTCTCTGCGCGCGGATCTCCGCTAGCGGAACCATGATCATCGCTAACGCAGGTCATCTCGCGCCCTACGTCGACGGCGCCGAGATCGACCTGGCGAACGGTCTTCCCCTGGGCATCAGCATTGTGGCTGAGTACACAGAGCAGGCAGTACAGCTGCCGGAAACGGCGAGGCTCACTTTCATCTCCGACGGCGTAGTGGAAGCGAAGAATGCACAACATGAGCTGCTGGGCTTCGCCCGCACGCAGCAGCTTTCTGTCTTACCTGCCGCCGCCATTGCTCAGGCCGCACAGGCCCACGGACAGGCGGATGATATCACGGTGGTTACCATCCAGCTGGTGCAAACCCGCGTTGCCCAGCACCATCCTGGCTGAGAATTCCAAAACTGGACGGGTGCCCCACGCTCGCCCCGGTCGACGAACATTTCCAGGAAAGCTCCGCTGAACTGCAGATCCGTCGACTGCGCTCGGGATGACAAAGGGGAGGGCGACGCTTCCATGGAGAGTGGTTGCTGGACGGAAGGGCAGATATAGACCCCTTTATTCCAGATTTTTCATCCTACTTCTTCATAGGCACGACGCAGCATCTGGCGCATCGCAGAAACCATGTAAGCGTTGTCGATGCGAAGATTGGCGTCGCTAATCACGCCGGGATAATGATCGGGTATCAGGGACGCGGTGCTGCGCACCTCTCGGAGGGCTTTCATGAGGAGATACATGTCCTGATAACCGTCGTCCTGAAAAGTCTCATGGAATCGCGGCAGAGGCGAACTCACATTGCGAAAGTGAATGGTAAAGAGCTTGTTTCGTCCACCGAACTCTCGGATCATTGAAACGGCATCCTTACCCATGGTGTCGCCCCCTTCCAGCCAGGTACCGAGGCACAGACAGAGGCCCCAGTTCTTACTACCCTTCGCAGCTACGTCCTCGGCATGTTTGTATCCTGCATAGTTGATAAAGACCTTAGCCACTCCATTCATCGGGGTTATCGGAGGATCGTCCGGGTGGTGGGCTAACTTGATGCCCGCTTTTTCCGCGACCGGCAAAACAGCGTCAAGAAAATATCCATAGTTTGCCCAGATTTCCTGGGCAGAGTAGTCGCGGTCGAACATTTGCTTTTCGACCTTCTCCCGGAAGTCGGTCACGCTGAACTCGCGTGCAGTATAGCCCCGGGCCGTCGTGATCATGTTGGTGGTGTAGGTATTTCCAGGATGGAAATCGATGTGAGACGTGCGAATACCCAGGCGTCCGCAATCAGTGAGAAAGGTATTGAATTTATCGATATCCTCGTCTCTACCAGGCTGCCCCAGCTGAATCCTTTGCGAGCGATACTTTTCCATCAGCGCGCAATCGATCTTGAGGCCGTACCGGGCAAAACGATCCTGCGTGATCTTAATGAAATCGTAGGATGCTTGTTCGCCGAAGTCAGCGTGCAGCCAGCGAAGCCCAATCTGTTTCAGGAAAAGCAGTTCTTCGTCCGTAGTACGTTGAACGGTTAGTTTGATGGCAATCTTCGTACCTTCTGGATCTGCCTCGTCCATCGGCGCTCGCGGAGGAGTGGCGAGCGCCGTAGCGGAACGAGGGACCAGCCCATAAACCGCGGCCAGCGCAGGTAGTTTGAGAATATCGCGGCGGCCCGCTTGTACTGGCTCGCGGCTACTGCTTGATAACTGTGCCATCGCGTTTCCGTATTTCTCCCCACCCGCCATTCAGGTTGTTTCTTCCCGGCGTAAACGGAGCCTTGGCGGCTGCCTGCTCATCGATCTCAATACCCCACCCTGGCTTCTCGCTCACCCATAGATACCCGTCCTTGATTTCCGGACAGCCGTGAAAGATCTCCTGGGTGCGTTCGTTGAAGGGAGAATATTCCTGAATGCCGAAGTTATAGCTGACGATGTCCAGGGTGACGTTTGCCATGTGGCCTACGGGAGAAACGTCGCCCGGCCCGTGCCATGCGGTCTTAACCCCATACTGTTCGGCCAGGATCGCGATCTTACGCGAGGGGCTGAACCCGCCCGCCTGGGAGAGATGCACGCGGATGTAATCGATGAGCCGCCCCTCGATCAACGGCTGCCATTCGTGTGGATTGTTGAAGAGCTCGCCCATGGCGATGGGCGTGGCGCAGTTTTGGCGAATCTGCTGGAAGTAGCCCAGGTCCTCAGGCGATAGCGGATCCTCAAGAAAGAACATGTGAAACTTTTCCGACTCTTTGCAGAACTGCACCGCTTCATTGGGCGTGAACCGCTCGTGCATATCGTGCAGCAATTCCACCTCTTCGCCCAACTCCTGGCGGCATACCTCGAACAGCTTCAGAGAGCGGCGGAAGTCATAAGCCGGCTCGTACATGGGTTTATCGTGCAGCGGCTTAAGCGTAGTGCTGCCGCCTGCTCTCGAGCTATAGGCGGCCATTCCAGGAATGCCAACCTGCACCCGGATGTTGCGAAAACCCTGGGCGATAAAGCCCTTCGCGCTATCGACAACAGCTTGAAAGTCAGGGCCTTCCGCATGCACGTAGGTATCCACGGCTTCGCGGCATTTGCCCCCGGCAAGCTGGTAAACGGGCATGCCGGCCTGGCGGCCCTTGATATCCCACAGAGCCTGATCGACACCGCTGATAGCGTTGTTCAGCACCGGACCGTTTTTCCAGTAGGAGCTGTCGTAGCACGATTGCCAGATGTCTTCGATACGATCCGTGGTCTTACCGAGCAGAAAGGGCTTCAGATATTTTTCGACTGCCGGCTTAACCAGGTCAGCGCGTTGCGTGAAGGTTGCACAGCCATAGCCGTAGAGACCGTCCTGGTCGGTTGTGATCTTGACTACGGTGAGCCGCGTGCCCGCAGGCTCACACTCGATCACGCTTATATCCTTGATCCGGGGAGTTGCCATGCCGCGCGCGGCGCGCGCAACCTGCTCCTGCGATCGCAAGAGAGGCGAAGCCAGACCAAGCAAGCCCGCACCCCCGATGGACTTCAACAATTCACGACGTTTCATTGACATCCTTTCATCCCCACCATTGTTCACCTACTGCCAGATGAGCCTTGACTACGTCAGGGTTCAGGTCGGCGCCAAGCCCGGGTTTCCCGGTTACGCTGACGTGCCCGTCCTTGATATAAGGACCGTCCAACACAAGCAACTGGTCCATCCATCCACCCTGGCCAGTGATCGTTTCACAAGCAATATAGTCACGAATGGATGCAGCCCACTGGCAGTTAGCCCAGGTATGCAATTGGCTTCCGGTGTTGTGCGTGGCCATCGGCAATCCAAAAGTATCGGCCATGTCGGCGATTCGCTTCGTCTCCAGAAAACCACCGCTATTGCGCAGATCCGGATTCAGGATGTCGCATCCCTGGTAGAGTATGAAATCCTTGAAGCCTGCCCGTCGTTCCAGATTCTCACCCGTACAGATGGGCACACGGGAACTCGCACACAACCTTCTCCATGATTCGGAGTAATCCACGGGAAGCGGATCTTCCAGCCACAGCGGCTTGATGGGCGCAACCGCGTCTGCCAACTGAATGGATGTTCGCAGATCATACTCCCAGTGGCAGTGAACCATGAGATCGTGGTCCCAGCCAATCGCCTCGCGGCAATTTTCATACCCCTGGGCAATATCCATCAGTTCTTTGGTGGTAAGAACTCGGTTGCTCAGGTCGCGGGCGCTATCGGTCGCCGCATCTGTATGGCGAAAGCCGATCTTGTGCGCGGTAAAGCCGCTGGGGTCTGCCTTGATTTTCGCGGCCCACTCCCGGCAAGAAGCCTTATCAAGCATGTCGTGGGGCGACGCGTGGTCATAGACGCGGACTTTGTCGCGAAACCTTCCCCCCAGAAGCGTCGTCGTTGGAACCCCCAGCGTCTTTCCCGCCAGGTCCCAAAGAGCCATCTCGATGCCGCTGGCCGCGCGCATCAGCGAGTGTGCCGAGCCATCCGTGCGCGTGCCAGAAAGCTCAGGACCGCCTATGCCCATGAAGGTGTAAATGGCATCGATCTCCAGTGGATCTTTCCCCACCAGCAGAGGTTTGAGTGCGTGAATCTGCTCCTTTACCCCGATAGCGGGAAGGCCATAGGCCTCAGCGATACCGTGGTGTCCGTTGTCCGCGACCACCTTGACCAGGACATAAGTACGAGGGCCAGTTAACGTCATGGTTTGGATATCGCTGATTTTTGTCCGCGCTGTTTCCCCAGCGGCGCTGACCAATCCCGCTCCGCTAAGAAGGGCTGCACCACCAGCAGCTTTGAGAAACTTACGCCGTGACCAGTTAGGCCCGCTCACCTCAACCACCATTCAATCTCCGGCAACCAACTCTTGCTGTTGCGTCAGCAGTTCCTCGACGACAGGTTTTACACGAATTCTTTGTTCTGGAGAAAGTTCTGAAACGAAGGGAGGAATGGGCCCGGTGCGAGCAACGGCCCCCAGCTCCAGCGCATGATGAAGAACACGGGCCGGTCCCCAGGCATCGCGCAGGTCTTCGAGGTCCAGGAAGCGGGAACGGATGCGTTCGGCTTCCGCATAGTCACCAGTCCGGCAGGCGCTGAAGACCGCCGCACTCAAGGTCGGGGCAAGACAGCCGGAGCCGGTGGTGAATCCAGGTAAGCTCCACTGGCGAAGGTGAATTACCGCCGGACGCTCGCCGATCCCGCTGATGACCTTGCGCCGGTCGACCCGCTTGATTAATTCGTCGAGATAGTGATCCTGCTCCGGATGTTCGCGAACCACAGCATACTTGATCGCGATGCAAACCCCTTCGTCGACCAGCCTCGCGACCACGTCGAGACCGGCCATGAGATCCGCTCCCATGTTCTTTTCTTCTTTGAGATAAAGCATCAGGCGAGCATCGGCCGCCTGGGCAAACTCGCGCAAGCCGCGCTCAAGTCCAGCCGCATCGCGCGGGTCTCCGCAGGGAAGCGTCATCACACAGGGGACGGCAAAGCGACGCAACAATTTGGCCTGGTCCATCAATCGGCCATAGGAAGGACCTGCGCTCGGAATAAGCCAGAGCCCATCCCGTTGTATCTCCGCCTGCCATTCCAGCAGCTGCTCATATTCGTCCAGCGTTAAATGGTACAGAAACGCATTGCCTCCATAGATGAACCGTGAGATCCCGCCGTTCGCGATGTAGCGAACGATCTGTGAATTCTGTTCGAAATCAAGCTTCCGCGCCTTCCCGGGCATGCGTGCGAGCGGCGGAACAGCGAATACACCCTCCAGCGAATCCTGTGTCATGAAATCTGGTTCCTCTCCAGTGCCTTTTCGTCTATTTCTACGCCCAGTCCGGGGCCCTTTGGCAGCGCGAAGAATCCATTATGCGGTGTCGCGGATCCGGCGCCGGTGTTGGGTAACTCAACGATAAAGAAATTCGGAATGCTGGCTGCAACGTGAAGAGCTGCGGCAGTCGCCACGGGACCAGCATCATGCCAGGGTGAGACCGCTATGTAGTAGGTCTCGGCCAACGCAGCCAGCTTGCGAATCCCGGTAATGCCATGGGTCAGCAGATTGGGCCGAAGCAAATCTACCAGCCCCTCGCGAAGCAGATCCTGAAAGGTTCCAGGATTCGAGATATCGCGGCCAAAACCAAGAGGAACTACCGTTTCATCGGCAATCTTGTGCAGCGTCTCCAGGTTCGAAACGGGACAGGGTGCATCGAACCAGAGTGGATGCATGGGCTCCACGGCTGCAGCCAGGCTTGCAGTATCAGAGGGAGTGAGTTGATCGCCGCACGCAAAGGCAAAGTCCGCGTTCGGCGCCACTGCACGCATGGCTTTGAAACGTGCTATCCCGGCATGAATGTAAGCGCTTCCCTGGTTGCGAGCCGCGGGCGGGGGAATCGGTACCAGGAAGGCGGCAAAGCCCAGGGCAAGTTGTTTTTCAAGATCCCTTTTGAGCTCGTCATCGGATGTTCCGGCCAGCCGTACGATCGCGCGTGCCTTGTTGCGCGTGGGACCGCCGAGCACGCGGTAGACGGGCGCCTGGGTGGCTTTGCCGAGAATATCGAGTAAGGCCATGTCAATGGCCGCGCGCGCATTTCGCGGGACCAGCGGCTGCAATGCCTCATAGGCCAATGCGGACCGGCCTATAAGTCCCTCGCGCAACGCCTTCAGATCGGATCCTGGGAGTTCCTTACACTCGCCGTAGCCGACTAAGCCCGAACGGGCGAGGACCTGCAAAACGACATAGGGGCCTTCCATACCACTTAGTGGTACAGCGTAGGCTTTCACCTCCGAAATCGCATGCGGACCAGCAGAGACCGTTGCCCCCTCCGTCCGTTGCCCTAAGGCAAGCAACGCCGTTCGTTTCTCCACCTTATCGATCATGGCAAGTTCCACACCGAATTTTTCTTTGCTTCTTGCGGCGTCGTTGGAATAGTATCCGGCTGCCACAAACAGTCAATGATAGATCAACCTTAAATCGGGGGTCTCTATGAAGTGGATTGGGAAGCAAGGGCTTTTCCTGGGGGCATCTGTTTTGCTGGCTGCCGTCACCGTAACCATCCTGGCCCAAACAGCCAAGCCGAAGCGAATCAACCAGGCCATCGAACTGCTGGCAGAAGGGCAGCCTATCTACTACACCGGCTCGCACTCCGGAACCACCGGCACCTACGAGCAAGGAGTTAAGGACGCGCAGACGTATGCGGATTACATCAGCTACGACATGGAGCACGCTCCCTTTGATGTGAAGGGACTGCAGGATTACATGCGCGGGCTGGCGGCGGGCGGCCCTTCGAGAAGCGGTCATCGCACTCCGGCCGTGATCGTCAACGTGCCGGTGAACGGCATGGATGCCGAAGCGGTTCACGCCAACGCATGGATGTTCAACCAGGTGCTGGCGACTGGCGTGCACGGCGTCATGCTCACGCATGCGGATGATCCGGGCGCGATCCGGGCCTTTGTCGAGGCAGTGCGTTTTCCGATTCACCACGAGGGGGTGGGGGTAGACGGGCTTCCTGAGGGACGGCGTGGCGTTCACGGAGTGCCTACGGCGGCCCAGATCTGGGGAGTCTCGGTGGAGGAGTACGAGGAAAAAGCGGACCCCTGGCCACTCAATCCGAACGGCGAATTGTTGCTCGGCGTGAAAGAGGAAGACAAGTACGCGCTGGCTAATGTCGATGAGAACCTGAAGGTGCCTGGCATAGGCATGGCGGAATGGGGCCCGGGGGATATGGCGATGTCGCTCGGTGTTCGCGCCCAAGGCGAGGCTGCGATCCAGGATCCGAAAATGGTCGCGGCGCGCGCCAAGGTCCTGGCCGCCTGCAAGGCGAACCATATTTTCTTCCTCAACTCATTCAGCGCCAAAGACGTGATTTCCATGATCAAGGAAGGCGTGATGGTGGGGCCTGCCAGCCCTGAGACTGCAGCCATCGGCCGCAAGTACACCAATAGGCCGCAGCCTTATTGAACTCAACGAACGGAAACAAAATGAACCTGGGGAACGTCAAGATACTTTCCCCTGAATAATTGAGTGTTCGAGGCAGGAGACTTGAATGAAAAAGGTAATTGTGGCTGCAGTAATCGCCTGGACGGTGGTGGGAGCTGCGGCTGCCTTCTCCCAGGTAAAGATGACCAGGGACCAGATGATGTTCTACACCTCCGACTGGAAAGGCGATCGCTTTCCTGACGGGCGCCCCAAGGTGCCGGACGATCTGCTGAAGCGAGCCGTGGACTGCACCATCGAAGATATTTGGGGTTTTCTGCGTCAGAAGGGGTACGCCAACCAGTTTGAGGGGGACTGGCAAGCTCTGCATATCGAAAAGCCCTTTGCCGGCCGTGCGCTCACAGCTCAATACATGCCAACCCGGGCGGATATGGCGAAGGCGATCGCCGCCGAGGGCAAGGCCGAGGGGCGCGTGAGCGGGAACAATAGCTGGCCGATTAATGAATTGCAGCTTGGGGATGTGTATGTCGCCGATGGCATGGGAAAGATCATTGAAGGCACGCTGATCGGTTCCAACCTGGGCAACGGCATTGCTGCACACACCCATACCGGGTTTGTCTTCTACGCGGGCATACGAGACCAGGAAGAGAATCGGGAGATCCCAAATTTCAACGGATTCTATAAAGGGTACGATCCCTCTGCCTGGGCACAAATGGAGCTGACTGCGATCAACGCGCCTATCCGAATCGGGCGAGCCGTGGTGTTGCCGGGAGACCTGGTTCTGGCGAAGACCGACGGAGTTATCTTTATCCCCGCGATCCTGGCCGAAGACGCGATCAGTCACGCGGAATTTACCAGCCTTGAAGATGACTATAACTTCGAACTCAATAAAGAAGGCAAAAACGGCGCTGAGTTCGAGGGCGGTTGGACACCGGCTAAATATCAGGGGCTTGCGAAGTATATTGATGCGCATCCTGAGAAGTTGAAGATGCCGCGTTCAGAATTCGATGCACTCATGGCTGAAAGGCTCAACCGGCACCCCGCTGCGGCCGCTCCTTCTACTACGCCGGCACCCTAGAAGAGGTTTTACGAGAGGAACTATGAGAATCATCGCGAGCTGCTGTCTGGTTCTGGGATTGGGAATGGTCAGCATGGCCGGCGCTCAGGGGCCGGCCAATAAGCTTACTGCCGATGAAGCCGCTCATGGTTGGAAGCTACTGTTCGATGGCAAGGATTTGGACGGATGGCAGCCCCTGAGTACGTCCGCACCCGGGGCGACCGGGGATTGGAGCGTGGCTGATGGCGCCATCCTTTGTCCCGGCACCAGCGCCGGGTGGCTGGCCAGCAATAATTCCTATGGGAACTTTGAACTCAAACTCCAGTTTCGCGGCAGCGAAAAAGTGAATAGCGGCGTCTTTCTCCGCTCTACTAAAGAGGGAGCGCCGCACAAGACCGGTTACGAATTGCAAATCTGGGACTACCAACCGGCCGGGTACAACACGGGAAGTCTGGTGGGCTCCCTCAAGGCCGTGCCCACAAAGATCCTGGACAATCAGTGGAACGACTACGACATCAAAGCGGATGGCGACCACTATGTCATCATTCTCAATGGCAAGACGATCCTCGATGACCACGACTCGACCCACACGGAAGGACTGATCGGATTTCAGTGCCAGCCAGGAAACAAGGTTGAGTTCAGGAACGTGAGACTGCTGCCACTCCAAAAGTGAATACGCAGATCTCTCCATTACGCGCAGCGGTGTGGGGAGATCTGCGGTTTCCTGTTCCTGGCTGCAACGCCGCCTACCGAGTCTTGGCGGCGGATGACTCGAATGATATCGTGATCTCCTATGAAAAAAGTGATTGCAGCTGCAGTGATGTTCTGGACTATGTTGGGCGCTTCGTCTGCCTTTTCCCAGGTAAAGATGACGAAGGAACAAATGATGTTCTACACCTCGGACTGGAAGGGAGACCGCTTCCCTGACGGACGCCCCAAGGTGCCGGACGATCTGCTCAAGCGTGCCCTGGATGTATCGATTGAAGATGTATGGGATTATCTGCGCGAGCAAGGCTACCGCAATCAGTTCGAGGGTGACTGGCAAGCTCTGCATATCGAAAAGCCTTTTGCGGGGCGGGCGCTTACAGCACAATACATGCCGGTTCGGGCTGACATGGCGAAGGCGATTGCTGCAGAAGGCAAGGCCGAGGGACGTGTTAGCTTTACCAACAGTTGGCCAATCAATGAGCTTCAGATTGGCGACGTGTATGTCGCTGACGGTTTTGGGAAAATCATTGACGGTACGTTGATCGGGTCCAACCTTGGCAACGGGATCGCCGCCCACACGCATACTGGTTTTGTCTTCTACGGTGGCATAAGAGACCAGGAGGAAAACCGGGAAATCCCAAATTTCAACGGGTTTTACAAGGGTTATGATCCTTCCTTCTGGCAGCAGATGACGCTAACTGCGATTAACTCACCCATCCGCATCGGACGCGCCGTAGTGCTGCCGGGTGACTTAGTGCTGGCGAAAACGGACGGAGTTATCTTTATCCCGGCAATCATGGCGGAAGGCGCGGTGAGTCACGCAGAATTCACCAACCTCATGGATGATTACAACTTCGAATTGAATCGCGAAGGCAAGAACGGCGCCGAGTTCGAGGGTGGTTGGACGCCGGCTAAATTTCAGGGCCTTGCTAAATACATCGATGCGCACCCTGAGAAGCTGAAGATGCCGCGTTCTGAATTCGATGCGCTTCTGGCTGACGCGATTAAACCTCGCCCCCATACACCGCCGGCAGGTGCTCCAGAACCTTAGTTAAAGCAACTAGAACTCCTTCCACTCCGTGCCCCGTTCCAACATGATTGAGGCCTGGAACATGGCTCGCGCATAGGCGATGTCAAACACCATCCCGGTATATCCGCCGCCGCCCGGATATTGGTTGTGAATGCCGACCGCCTTGTCGTAATCCAACGCGCGCTCGTGCTCGGGATAGATCAGCCGGGTGTACTTCACCTTGATCAGCTCCCGCATCACGGCCAGCATATTGTTTTCACCCACGTCGATAAAGGTCTCGGTGTAATCGTTATGTGGCACTCTGACGACCGGGTTGCGGTAATGCACATGATTGATGCGGTCGCGCGTGCCGAAGTATTTGCATACCTCGACCGGATCGACCTCCATCTCGCGTGATACGCCGCATTCGTAAGTGATGCCGTTCGCCGGGCTGTTCACTACCGTGATCAACTTCTTCCAACCCTCGAGCGAAGCCATAATCTGTCCTGATCCCCGGGTAACCGCAATCGGCGGATCGTTCGGGTGCAACGCCAGGCGCACATTCGATTGCTCGCAGGTGGGGATGACCGCCTGCAGAAAGTAGGTGATGTTCTTCCACAGTTCATCGTTCGAATGAACGCCTTCCTCGGGTACTGTGGGCAGATTTTCCACCTTGTTGATGTTGAATGCCGTGTATCCCGCCCCCCCACGCCCTTCTTCCAGGTAGTAACCCTCGATCGCACGATGCGCGTACCAGTTGTATTCGACGACCGGCAGGCCCACTTTGCCCGCGGCGCGAACCGAACTCTTGAAGTCTTCGATCTCTTTATCGCGGTCCGCCCCGGCTCGCCCATAGATGCAGTTAGGGAATCCGGCAATCATCATGTTGCCCACTGCCAGGCCGCCTGTCTTGAGCTTGTCGACAACGGCCTGGAGATCCGCTTCTTGCCAGGGCATCTTGGGACCGCCCATCAACACATTGTTTACCCCCAACTGCTTGACCATCCGCATTGCTTCGCCGGTGATCTCGCGGAGGCTGAGCGGCGCGCAGATCTTGGGCGTGTCGGGCCCTTCCTGCGGCATCCCTGGACCGTGTGGACCCTTGTATTCAGTGGCAGTGTTCGCAGCGGCAGCAGGTAATACCGCGGCAGCCGGTAAGGCCGCCGAAAGCGCAGCAGTCGAACATATTCCCTTCATCAGGCTTCTTCTGGAAAAGTCAGAACGCATGGATATTCTCCTATGGAACAACGAATCCACTTTACATCGTTCCCTGGGCGTACTGATGTAACCGCGGAAGTTTCGCACAAGACTCGCGCGCCCCAACGGTGGGCGCGAAGCAGCATCCTGTAAAATCGGGCGGGCACGGGTGAAGGCTTCTTTTCGCGGACGAAATACTTTTCAGGTTGAGGTCGGAGAGCAGATGGGGACGTTCAGGGCAGCGGTAACTTTGGGATTGGGCCTTTGTACTATCGGGTCATTGACCGCACTCGGACAGCAGGACTGGCCAGCCTACGGCGGACACGACGGGACTCATTACTCCAGCCTGTCGCAGATTAATCGCGACAACGTGAAAAATCTCGCGGTGGCGTGGAAGTATGACACGGGAGAAAAGGGCGGCATCGAGGCCAGTCCCATAATCGTCGGCAAAGTTCTCTATACCACCACGCCAGCCCGCAGCGTGATCGCGCTCGATGCAGCAACAGGCAAGCTGATTTGGAAATTCCAGTCGGATCTTCAAGGACAGGTGCTCACCCGAGGCGTCTCTTATTGGAGCGATGGCCATCAAAGCCGTATCTTCGCTGGCGCCCGCAACTATCTCTACGCGCTCGATGCGGCCACCGGTAAGGTGATTTCGAGCTTTGGCGAGAACGGGAGAATCGACTTACGCAAGGGACTGCGCGAACCCTACCAGGCGCAGTCGGTCGAGCTCACCACGCCAGGCAGCATCTATAAGGATTTGATCATCGTTGGCGGGGCAAACCCTGAAACCCATCCGGCGCCTCCGGGAGACATTCGCGCCTTCGATGTACACACCGGGGCCTTGCGCTGGACCTTCCACACCATTCCCCGTCCGGGAGAGTTTGGTTATGACACCTGGCCCAAAGACGCGTGGAAAGATGCCGGGGCCGCCAACAACTGGACCGGAATGACGGTCGATGCCAAGCGCGGCATTGTCTATGTGCCTACCGGGTCCGCGGTCTTCGACTTTTATGGTGGAGATCGCATTGGCAACGATCTGTTTGCCGATTCGCTGATTGCGCTTGATGCCGAGACAGGCAAGCGTATCTGGCATTTTCAGGGCGTGCATCATGATCTTTGGGACCGCGATTTTCCCGCGCCTCCAGCCCTGGTGACGGTCACGCGTGACGGCAAGCGGGTCGACGCAGTCGCACAGACGACCAAGTCCGGATTGCTTTACGTTTTTGACCGTGCGACAGGAAAATCGCTTTTCCCAATACAGGAATTGCCTTTCCCCAAGAGCAATGTTCCCGGCGAAGTCACCTCGCTCACCCAGCCGCTACCCACTTTGCCCGCGCCCTACACGCAGCAGAGCACCACGGAAGACACGCTGACCAACCGTACGCAGGAAGCCCACGCCTGGGCAGTGAAGCAGTTCAAGACCATGATTGGCGGCGGCCAGTTCGTTCCCCCCAGCGTGGACAAGCTTACCGTCGACATGCCGGGATTTGCCGGGGGCGGGGAGTGGGGCGGCGTCGCAGTCGATCAGACCACCGGCGTCCTGTACGTCAACGCCAATGACACTGCGTGGCTGGTCGGGCTGACCGTCCCGCCACCACCGGGAAGCCTGGGCGAGAAGGTTTATCAGAACCAGTGCAGCGGCTGCCATGGCATGAACCGGGCCGGCTCGCCTCCGGCGATTCCCCGCCTGTGGGGCATTGAGGGAATCCTCACCAATGAAGAGATCGCAGGCGTCATCCGCCAGGGAAGGGGCCGCATGCCCCCCTTCAATAGCTTGAGTGACGCAGAGGTGCAGGCCGTGGTGCGTTACCTGACCAGGGCGCCCCAACAGCAGCAGCGTCCGCCGCGTGCGAATGCCAAGGCGGTAGAACCGGTGGCTGCCGAGGGCACCGGCGACCACGCGAAGGACGACATGCCGTACAAGACCATCGGCTTTCGCCGTTTCACAGATCCAGAGGGTTATCCGGCCACCGCGCCCCCCTGGGGTACGCTGAGCGCGATCGACTTGAATACCGGCCAATATCTGTGGAAGATTCCCTTCGGAACCTATCCGGAACTGGTAGCCAAGGGGATGGCCGACACTGGCTCGGATAACTACGGTGGCCCGGTAGTCACCGCTGGCGGACTACTCTTCATCGGTGCGACCGTTTTTGACCAAAAGTTCCACGCTTACGACAAGACCACCGGAAAACTGCTGTGGGAGACAGAACTGCCTTTCTCCGGTCTGGCCACACCTGCAACGTACATGGTGGACGGAAAACAATACGTCGTTATCGCTGCCGGCGGAGGGCAATCGAGCAGAAAGCCCTCGGGTGGCGTGTACGTCGCCTTTGCACTGCCCTAGAACGCGAGTTGGAGAACAGCAGGGACCTGCTGTTCTCCTTTGCGGCATGGAAAGGTTTTAAGGCGCTCAATCGTAGCGTTCGAAGACGATCTGTTTTCTCTCCCAGCCCAGGCCTTTAAGGCATTCCCGGTTAGCCGAAACCATCTCATTCAATCCGCAGATGTAGGCGTGGATGTTGTACACCGATCCGCCTACCGGGCGCGGATCCTGCGCACTGTGGCGCGCGTGCTCAACTGCGATTTCCTCCACTAATTCCTGTACGTAGCCGCGCGCCCCTTCCCAGCCATCGTGCGGCCGGCTCAACGTCTTGCGGTAGAAGAAATTCGGCCGGCTGGCAGCGATCCTCTCAAAATAATGCTCGTAATAAAGCTCGGATTCATGCCGCGTTCCATACACCAGCCAGAATTTCCGCCCCTGGCTGCGGTCCTCGCCATCGTCCGGGAAAAGGTATTCGACAAAGCCCCGCATGGGCGCGATGCCCGTTCCCGTAGCGATGAAGATGCTATCGGTTAGCGGTGCGCGCAGCAGAAACAACCCATGCGGTCCGTGAAACTGGAGGCTCTGTCCCTCCTCGAGATCGCACAGCAAATTGGAGAAAAATCCGCCCTCCACCCGATTGACGCACACGTCGAACTGGTTGGCACGGGGCGCGGATGCGATGGAATAAGCTCGGGTTTGATGCTTTCCCATGGGGTCAAGGGCCAGGAAGGAGACGAACTGCCCCGGCTGGAAATCGAACTTTTCCAGCTCCTCTACCGTGAATTCAAGATGGAAACAAGCGGCGGATTCCGAAAGCAGGAGTCTGCGCGTTAGCCGCGCAGTATAGTGTGGCCGTAACAATATCCGTCACCTCGGATGGAATACATCATTGACTTGCCTATCACCACATTATTCGACCGTCACGGATTTGGCCAGATTACGCGGTTGATCCACATCGCAACCGCGCCGCACAGCAATGTGGTAAGCCAGCAGCTGCAGCGGAACCACTTCGATCAGCGGCGCCAGCAGTTCGGGTGCCCGGGGCACGTAGATCACGTGTTCTACCAGCTCGCGAATCTGCTGATTGCCCTCGGTTGCCACTGCGATTACACGGCCAGACCGCGCCGTTACCTCCTGGATGTTGGAGAGCGTCTTCTCATACCGCAGTACGGACTCCGGACTGTGCGCATCGCTGGTCGCCAGCACCACTACCGGCAGGGCTTCATCGATCAGCGCATTGGGCCCGTGTTTCATTTCCCCTGCCGGGTAGCCTTCGGCGTGGATATAGGAGATTTCCTTAAGCTTCAGCGCGCCCTCAAGCGCAATGGGAAAGTGAATGCCGCGGCCCAGGAAGAGAAAGTCCGACGCGGACGCAAACGCCTTGGCCAGCTGCCGGCACTCGCCATCACGCTGGCGCAGCACCTCTTCGATCTTGCCCGGGATACGGCTGAGCTCGTCCACCAGCACAGCGCTCTCGGCGTCGGCAATCGCCCCCCGCTTCTGTGCCAGGTATAGAGCAAAGAGAAACAGCGCCGTCAATTGAGCGGTGAATGCCTTGGTCGAGGCGACGCCAATTTCGGGTCCGGCGTGGGTATAGATCGTTCCCTGCGCTTCGCGGGCTACCATGGCGCCCACCACGTTGCAGATGGCTATGGTCATCGACCCCTTGGCGATCATCTCCCGTTGCGCCGCCAGCGTATCCGCGGTCTCACCGGACTGTGTAATCAGCATGCCCAGCGCGCGCGGATCGGCAATCGGGTCCCGGTACCGGTATTCGCTGGCGTAATCCACTTCCACGGGAACCCGCGCTAAACGCTCGATCATGTACTTGCCGGCCAGGGCGGAATGCCAACTGGTGCCACAGGCAGCGATGTTCACCTGGGTGGCCTCGCGGAAATGATCTTCGGTGATCTCCATTTCACCCAGGTATACCTCGCCTGTCTCGAGCGAGATGCGGCCCAGCGTAGTGTCACGAACGGCTCTCGGCTGCTCGAAAATCTCCTTGAGCATGAAGTGCTTGTAGCCGCCCTTTTCCGCCTGGATCGGGTCCCAGAGAATCTTCTCCACCTTGCGCTCGACGGGATCGCCTTGCAGGTTGGTAAACTTCACTCCCTCTCGAGTCAGAATGGCCACATCGCCATCGGCCAGAAAATACATCATGCGGGTGTGGTGCAGGATTCCGGGCACATCCGAGGCGACGAAAGACTCTCCCTCCCCCACTCCGATCACGACCGGCGGCCCATTCCGCGCGCTGACAATGGTGTCGGGCGCATCGGCGGAGATCACACTGATGGCGTAGGCGCCGGTCAACCTGCGCGCCGCCCGGCGCACCGCTTCCTCGAGCAACATCGTCTTGCCCGCGCTCTCGGCTGAGCGCAGTTCCTGTTCGACCAGGTGGGCGATGATTTCCGTATCCGTCTCGGTGACAAATGTGTGGCTTTCTTCGGCCAGCGCCCGTTTGAGTTCCAGGTAGTTTTCGACGATGCCGTTATGCACCACCACGATGCGCCCGGTGCAATCCCTGTGGGGATGGGCGTTCTCTTCGGTGGGCCTGCCATGCGTAGCCCAGCGCGTATGTCCGATGCCATAGGTGCCGCGCAGCGGGTGCTGCCGGATCACTTCTTCCAGGTTGCGCAGTTTCCCCGGCGCGCGGCGCAATTCCAGCCCGTGTCCCGCGGACCCTACGGCGATACCGGCCGAGTCATATCCACGGTATTCAAGCCTTCTCAAGCCTTCGAGGATGACTGTGACAACGTCCTTCGGGCCGACATATCCCACGATTCCGCACATAGACTTTCATTGTACGGTCGACGACGAACTCTGCTTATTCTTCCAGGCGATAAGTAAACTCTTCGATCACCGGATTGGTCAGCACCTCGCGGGCGATGCGTTCCACTTCGGCCCGCGCATCGGCGGAGTCCATAGGGCGCAGAGTGAGTTGGAAGTATTTCCCTTGCCGCACGTCCTCGACACCGGTGTACTGCATTCGTTTCAGCGCGCCGTGGATGGTCTGGCCCTGTGGGTCGAGGACGGTGCGCTTCAACGTTACGTAAACATGCGCTTTCATGGAGGTCGATTATAAACGCGGGAGAGAGTCTCATCGCGGGACGGATCAGGACGCTGGTCCCCCAATAGTTCACTGGCTGCCCCAACTCCCGGCTGCTAGCTTTGTCAAAGCATGAGGTACCAGGGGGGCCAATCTTGAAGAATCGAAGCGTTTGTATGCCATGCTCTGCCTTAATCGCTGCGTTGGGTGACTCGGGCAAAATGTCAGCTGGTCACAACAGCATCAAGCAATTCTGCCGGGTACACTGCACACCAGCCTTAAGGAATTCAGCAGAGGATTCCGGGCGCCATTCCACCCAACCCATCAAGGACAGCAAGTAGTCAATGCCGTCGTGAGTATCCCTCCTCCGCGTCCAGGAAGATGAGCATGACCGTGAGCAGATTTCGCATGCCGGTGGGCAGGCTTGGCACGCACTCAAAACCAGCGGAAGGCGGCGCGATGGAAGCCACTTCATGAGCCGGGGATCTGCAAGGTGTTATCGGCAGAGAGAAGGGGATTCGAAAAAAGCCTCTAGCCTAAAGGCAATAGAATCAGCAAATATGTGAAAATAACAGAGTTGTTATCGTTTGGATCGACCCCTGCCTTGCCGTTTCCGGGGCGTAATCAATAGCACAGTAGCACCTGGATACCTGCTTTGCGTCAGACTAGATGACGCCTCGCCCATCGCTGTACCTCTTGCACAGTAGTAGGCTGATTACGTCGAACGACGAACCTAGGGGGCAGTCATGAAACGCGTCAGCATCCTCTCGCTAGCCATCGTGCTCACGACCACTTTCGCAGTCGGACAAGTGAACTACCAGAGACCTCTGCGCATAGACCCTGCCAATTGTCCCGTTGGAATGCAGGTAAGACACGGAGCTGGCCTTCCAGTTGCAATGAAAGCCGCCGGCCCCGCGGCAGACGGAAGGGCTTTAAGCGGTAAGGTCCAGCCGTCGATCCAAAATCAAGATATCAACCTCACCCTGACCAATCTTTCGTTGCAGGCCATCGTTCGCGTGGAAATCACAGCTCATGGCTTTGGTGACAAGGGGAGATATGTTCCCCTGTCAGACACCCCTCAAGCACCCGACCTCGCAAAGACGGTTGATGTCGTCTTGGATGTGAAGGGAAACAGCCACGCTTCCCGTGATCTTTCTCTCAGCCGCTTCACTGCTGTGACGTCCGTCGATGTGAACTCGATTAGATATGCTGACGGCTTCGAGTGGCACGCTCCGTCAGCAGGAGCCTGTAGCGTGACTCCCGATCTGATCATGCTTGTCGCTTCGCGATAATCATGGGGGCTCAGGCGGCGCGCCTCAGATTTGCATTTTCTGCTGCGTCTGTGTTTTCTTCAGCACGCTGTGTTACGAATAGGTAAGATTAAGGCCGCGGGACACCGGAGATCGAATATGGCAGCCCCGGGACTCATTCCCTTCCGCAATAGCCAGCCGCGGTTTCTTGACGGTCTCTCGCCGGCGGAGGTCAAGGTAATCGTCGCCGCTGCGAAACATCAGCGATACCTGGCGAACTCCGTGATCGCGAACCAGGGACACAGCGCCAGGCATTTCTTTATGTTGGTAAGCGGCCGTGCACGCTTCTTCTACTCGACTTCCGAGGGCCGAAAGGTTATTTTGCGGTGGCTGACCCCGGGCGACATCTGCGGCCAGGCGGCGCTTCTAGCCAGACCATCCGAATATCTTATCGGTACAGAAGCGGTGAAGAACAGCTCTGTCTTGGTGTGGGACCGCGCCGCTATCCGGGGCTTCATCGCCCGCTACCCTCACTTGACGGACAACACACTGTTGGTCATGTTCGATTATCTCGCCTTATATCGTGATACCCATATCGCAATGGCCTACGATACTGCGGACCAACGTGTGGCCCACGTACTAGCGAACCTTGCGAACTCCATTGGCAAGAGAATGGCCCTGGGCATCGAAGTCGATGTTCGGAACGAGGAGTTAGCGAACGAAGCCAACGTAACTCCTTTTACGGTGAGCCGTCTGGTCAGCGCGTGGCAACGAAAGGGAATCCTGACCAAGAGCCGGGGTAAAGTGTTGCTGCGCTCGTCCGAGCAGCTGTTGCAAGAAGTCTGACGGGACCCCGCGGAGCGAACGGCCACCGTTCAAACCCGAAGTCAACCTGGAACGACGATAAACACTAAGGAGTATATCGCCGTCGCCAACACAGAGGGCGCCGGAATCCTCCCTCCCCCTCGGGCAACTCGACACCAGGGTATTCATGATGACGACGCAACTTTGCAGGCAGTTCAAGATCCCGTTCCAGCCCACTCCTTACAGGATCAGCACGCGCGCGGGCCGCACCACGAGTGCCGGCGCGTGGCAAGTCGAGGCGAACCGCAAGCACTCCTCTTTTGGTGCTTCACCCACGGCACTCGGGATGGTCACAATGGCAGGCAAGCGCTGTCACGTTCTTTGAGTCCTGGCAGACTTGGCTACAGTACTTTTGCTTGTCCGGTGCGATACAGCTACAAGCAGGGTGCGCGCACTTCTTTGTTCCGGCCATACCAGTCCTCCTAGTCTTCAGGAATCTTGCCGCTTTCACAAAAGACAAGACTCGATGCTGTAGTGACGCCGGAAGCTGGGATTGGGTTTTCCCGAATCGAATATTTTTTGCAAGAATCGCGCCGGTGGACCAGGGTATCAGGGGAAGTTACTGAAAACCCGACTTTGCAGGCAGTCCCCGACGGCAACGACGACGGAGAAGTGCTGGAGCCGGTTTGACTTGCGACTTCCTCAGGAGACCGCTATAGCATGACTGCCGTGGTCGAACCCACCTACAGCTCGTCCGATTCCGACCTTGCAGCGCAGGTCGCGAAACTATGGCCACACCGAGAGTGTGAAGCCAACATCGTCCTCGGACAATTCTGCCGCATCGGGTTGCACTGGTGGCGTCGGTTGGATCTATCAGAACTTGTTCCCGGCAAAGACATCCACTTCTGCTTCTCGTGCAAAAAGGTGAAAATCGACGGTGCCGTCCACGAACCGTGACCGTTTTTAACCCTCGTGGGCCTTTGCCGGTTCCGAACCTTCAATGCCGATCCAGCGTACCGGAAGGCCGGGGGAACTTACCTATAATCAGAGTTTACAGACGGGTCGCGCCAGCTTTTCCGAATAGCCCGTGT
Organism: uncultured Acidobacteriaceae bacterium; assembly: GCA_963814015.1. Classification (GTDB taxonomy): domain Bacteria; phylum Acidobacteriota; class Terriglobia; order Terriglobales; family Acidobacteriaceae; genus PALSA-350. Next base: position 126,269 of record CAWFBI010000006.1, on the reverse strand, counting down.
TGCCCACTTTGGACTGCGGAGACGTTTCGCAGTGTCACAAGAGAGTGTCGGCCCGTTTTTCGTCCAAGCGACGGTCCCCCCAATGCGGTTGCAGGTTGCCTAGCCGACCTGCCGGTACCTATTTCCCTGAAGGCGTTTCACGAGACTAATCCGGATTGTTGGACGGAAATGTTCGCGAGAGTGGTCCCTGATCAATGGGCTTCGGCGCCAAGCATAAAGCCGACATCGTGAGGTAGAATTCCTCAACGGTTCTATCGCCCCCGATTCTCGGAGCGAGGCATGACCGGCAAGACGATCTCCCATTACCGCATTCTGGAAAAGCTCGGTGAGGGCGGTATGGGTGTTGTGTACAAGGCCGAAGACACCCGCCTCGGGCGCATGGTGGCGCTAAAGTTCCTGCCGGAGGGAATCGCCAACGGCAAGGCCGCGCTAGAACGGTTTCAACGGGAGGCACGGGCTGCCTCAGCCCTCAATCATCCCGGAATTTGCACCCTGTACGACATCGACCAATCCGAGGTGCAGCCCTTTCTCGTCATGGAGTACCTGGAAGGGCAGACGCTGCGTCAATGGCTGGCTGGGAAGGCCATGAAGTTGGAGGCGCTACTCGATTTGGCTATTCAGATGGCCGATGCGCTGGACGCGGCACACGCCAAAGGGATCATACACAGGGATATTAAGCCATCCAACATCTTCGTTACCACTCGAGGCCAGGCCAAGGTCTTGGACTTCGGTCTGGCAAAGCCGGCCGCCGAGCGCCCTGCCACCAGCGTGCATGCGCCGCGTTCCCAAGCGGCCACGGCGGCGATGAGTGAGGCGCTGGTGACCAGTCCCGGCACAGCGGTGGGGACGGTGGCGTACATGTCGCCGGAGCAGGCTCGTGGTGAAGAGTTGGACGCCCGCACCGATCTGTTCTCGTGCGGCGTTGTCCTCTACGAGATGGCCACCGGCGAGCGGCCGTTCAGGGGCGATACCACCGCCGTGACCTTTGATGCCATTCTCAACAAGGTGCCTGTCTCCCCGGCACTTTTGCGTCCGGAACTGCCCACTGGCTTCGAACTCATCATCACTAAGACATTGGAGAAGGATCGTGAGGTGCGTTGTCAGACGGCATCAGAGTTGCGCGCCGACCTGAAGCGCCTGAAGCGTGACATCGAGTCGGGAAAATCTATCGCTGCGCGGCCCGCGGCGGCGCTGGCCACACGCCGCCAGCCGCTGTTACTCGCGGGAATGCTGATTATCGTCGCGATCGGGCTAGCTGTAACGTGGTTGGCCTCGCGCCAAGCACCAGCGCCGACCGAGTTGCGCGAGCGCAGGCTGACCGTCAATCCCGCCGACAATCCGGTCACCAGCGCTTTGATCTCACCCGACGGAAAGTACCTCGCATACACCGACCTTAGCGGAATCCACTTGAAGTTGATCTCAACCGGAGAGACTCGCGTTATCCCACGAACCGAAGCGTGGATCGTCACGTCCTGGTTTCCCGACGGCTCGAAACTGCTGGCGAACGGCCCTAATGTCGAGAATCCGGGCGTCTGGGTGATCTCGGCCATGGGAGGAAAACCACGCAAATTACAGAATCACGGCACCGCGGGCATCGTGTCTCCAGATGGTTCACAAGTCGCATTTTTGGACCGGTTTCTTTATCAAGGCCCGGGGACGGTCAGCGCCAAGGAGATTTGGGTGATGGGACTCGCCGGAGAGGAGCCACGGAAGGTTATTACTGCCAAGGAAGGAGAGGGGATTCTGTCGCTGGCTTGGTCGCCTGATGGCAGCCGCATTGCCTTTCTCCGAAGCTCCCTAACGCCCAGTTGGGATCTTGAAAGCTTTGACATCAAGACCCGCAAGGTCACAACGCTCTTGTCAGGTCTGCAATCCCCTTTTTGCTGGTCCCCTGACGGGCGCATCTTCTACTCCCGCGCAGAACCCTCTCCCAACGGCTGGGACTCCAATGTTTGGGAGTTGCGAGTGAATTCCAAAACCGGCGCATCAAAGGGCAAGCCAACGAAGATTACCCACGGGAGCGGCTCCTTCATTGCGAGCGTGAATGCCAGCGCCGACGGCAAGCGCCTCGCCGTCTTGAAGGTCAATTTTCAAGCGAGTGTATATATCGGGCAGCTAGACGCCCATGGTACGCGAGTGAGGAACTTGCGCCCTTTGACACTTGACACAAGCAATAACTTCGCTGGCATTTGGACGCCGGATAGCAAGACGGAGATTTTTTGGTCCAACCGCAACGGCACCTGGGACATCTTCAAGCAGGCAATCGACCAGCCGACCGCGGAACCGCTGGTCGCCGGGGCGGATGACGAATTTGCAAAGGCTGTGACTCCGGACGGGATGTGGCTTCTCTATACTGTTCAGAAAGTAGCAGACAGTACCGGTCGGCAAAAGCTTATGCGCGTGCCCCTATCTGGCGGTTCGCCTGAGTTTCTTCTCGACCTCGGACTCCTTTTCGAGGACATTGCCTGTGCCAAGCGTCCGCCATCTACTCTATGCGTCGTCGTAAAACACGATCCAAAAGGCCTGGCCTTCGCCACTTTTGATCTCTCAACGCGCCAAAGCCGTGAATTGACGAAAGTCGAGAACGTCGTTGACTGGGATGTTTTCCCCGATGGCTCGGGCATTGCGGTCCTGATCAAAGACCAAGGCAAGAACCTCATCCGGATCGTGCGTTCTTCGGGAGACACGGAACGTGAGTTCAACATAGACCAATCAGGGATTGATGGCATTTATTGTGCCTCGGATGGAAAAGGTTTGTATTTGACTGCTCTGAGCTTTGACCGGGCGCAGCCCGGCATTTCCACTATGTATTACACGGATCTGCGAGGCGAGGTTCGCGTGCTCTGGCAGGAGAAAGGCACGTTTCCGGTTCACTCTTCATTCTTTCCGATTCAGCCTTCTCCCGATGGCCGTTACCTGGCCATGTCAAATATCAAGACCACGGCACACGACGTCTGGCTGCTTGAAGATTTCTGATGACCGCGGGCGCCCTGATCTGGCACAACCAAGTTGGTGCCACGCAGTTGGCTGTGTTTCCTACGAATGCGGGATCGGGGGAAAGCTGTTGCGGAATCCTTTTTCGGCTGCAAGTGCCAAATGCCTCATAATCATCGAGGCTGCGAGCGACGCCCAACAATTACTCCCGTAATGCCGCGATCCAGGAAGGATTAAAAGGAACGATCGCCGCGGGCGTCAAACAATGCTGAACTGGAGTTCCCTGAAAACGGGGCGGTCTGCGGTAACTTGCCCGGCTCGTGACCCTCCGGCCGAGGGGAACTTACCGGAAACCCGACTTTGCAGGCGTCATGCAGTCATCGCGGCGGAAGAAGCTTCGGACAACTAAAGGCGAAATCCGCTCGGCGGATCTGCAGGTGTGACAATGCCTTCGCAATCGGTAACAAAGCTTGGTCAGCAGCGAGCTTGTTGTCCGGTGAGAATTGCACCCAAACTGCTTGCTCCGCGAGATTCGAGTACCTCTTTACCGCCCACGCTAGAAGATCGCTAGCAGATGTACTTGCGCCATTTGCTGAATTCCAGATCCCTCAAAACGGACGACGGGAACGTTGAAGTATTCGGTCCTTGACTCGGAATCGTCAGTACACATCTCTCCGATTGGATTCAACACAGGTCGGTAGGCTATCTGAGCATCCTGGGTTCTTTCGATGGCGGCTTTCTTCCAGCAGCCCAGAACGATGCCAGAAATCGACCAGAAAGCCACTATGTAAGCAGTCAGTTTTGACGCAAAAGAACGTCTATATACGGATAACCTCATGCTCAGAGCGGCCAAGCTGTCTGCTTAGACACCGTCTCTCAAGTCGTAGTTCCTGAAAAGCGGGGCGGTCTCAACCGGTCGACTTTTCGGGATGAGACGTTCACCATCTGCTTTATCCTTCATGAATGCGAGAGGAGGAGCTGCGACGGTACTTCGTGGGTGAATCGTCCGTCAGCCAATTGGCCAAAGACATAAATGGTTCGGTGATTAAGGTCGATGACCTGCAGTCGGAGATTCGAATTGCCGACATGCACGGTTCGTTTTCGCTACAAAGAGAGCATGTGATCAAGCTCTGTGAAGCTTTTTTGGACCGCGCATTGACCCCCGAAGCACTCACCACAATTGGCTTCGCCCTCCAGGCGTCAGACGCCTTTGAGTGGGAGGACGAGGTAATAAGCGAAGTTTTATCGGACTGGTCCGCACCTGAAGTCAACTTCGAGTTGAACGCGGAGACGCTGAGCATGCATCACGACTGGCTTCTTGGTTCTGGCGAACCGCCTGTCCGTAATAAAGTCCACCCCGTCAACAGAACTCAAGGTCGTCTCATTTCCGTGCGAACCAAAACGACCTATTGACCGCGCCCCCGGCTGGGGAAGTTACCGATAACCCGACTTTACGGGCCGTTGACGAAAAGGTGTGGCCTTGAAACGGGTGTGACATGAGGAATGAGCACATATCCGAGAAGCCGGTTAGATACGTCCACTTGCATTTTTTCCGTATTAGCCGCCAACAGGAAGCACTCCGAAAGGCCACTCATAGAGCGGTTACTTGCTTTGCAAGCATGAACGGCAATTACTGAAATGCCGCGTATTCCGCCTTGGCTTGCTTCAGCATGGGGATGTCGGGGTCGGCGTCCTTCCAGAGCGTCAGGAAATCCTGGTAGGCTGCCTTCGCCTTGACCTTATCTTCGGACAAAGCGTACGCCCGCCCGATTTGCAGATGTGACAGTACGGCCCAGGAAAAGTTTCCCACCAATCCTCGGTGATCAAAGTACTTCTGAAATTCGGCCGCCGCCGCGTTCCCATCGTGGAGCATCAGATAGGCTTCTCCACGGAGGTAGGCTGGGAGCAGGCTGTCGTCTCCAAGTTCGATTGTCCTCGTCCCCTGCAGAAGCTCGATGACACGCTTCGGGTCCTTGCGCTGTAACGCCACAGCCGCACGGATTTCAGGTTCCTCCAATTGATGAAACAACGTGTCCAAGGGGAAGGCCCGGTCGAGTTCGGCCTCCAGTCTTTCCGCCACTGCCGTATCGCCTGTCAAAGCCAGGGCCAGCGCTGCATTCATCAACACTTCCCTGTTCGGCGCGGCGCCGCGCCGGGCCCGTTTCACCTTGAGTGCTGCATAAGTATCGGCCTTTGCCAGTACCGTGTAGCCCGCTTGCGCCTCGATCAGCGCCGCGGCTGACTGATAGGCGCCGGCTGCTTCCTGGTCGTCGTTTCGGTCGACGGAACCCTCTAGCCGAAGCATCAGTTCGCGCATGTTCCTCAATCGGCCGTACCAAGCCTCTGTCCTCCCTTCCTGAGCCAAAAAACTGCCCTTTTCGAAGCCCGACACTAACTGCGTCATCTGTGCCGTATCGCCCTTCAGGAAAGCTAATTCGTAGCGGGCTTGGTCCAGAAAGCTCCCCAACTTGAGCTCTTCGGCTTGCTTCATTACCGCCTCCGCTTCATCCAGCCGGTTAAGGTTGATGTATGCGAGACAGACGGCCAAGTAGGCGAGACTGGAATCCGGCTGCAGACGCACCGACTCGCGTGCTGCCTCCAACGCCTTTTCCAGGTTTCCAAGAGATGAGTAAATAAAATAGCCCGGCAGGTAAAGCGCGTAAGCCCTTGGGTGCATCTGCTGCCACAGTTCGAAAGCCGCCCTCGCTTTTTCCAGTTCCCCCGTTTCCAGCCAATAGAAGTTTGCCTCGATTAAGAGCCGGTCTGGCACGCTTGTCTTTTCCCGCAGCTGGTAAGCTTTGCGGATGTTTTCCGCCATTGGCCCCGGCTGGCCAAGGCAGGCGTACGCCTGAGCCAGTGTGAGGTAGGCTGAGGCGAAATTAGGGTCGAGCTCCACCGCCTGCTTCAGGAAGGGCAAGGCAGGGGCGCTTCCGTGCTCATAAAAAGTCCTCCATGCCAGGCTGTAGGCTTTCAGCGCTTCCAGGGATGGCGTGGTTGCTTCCTGCAGCGGTGTGGCGTTTTTCTGTACTGAGCTCAGAGACTCGCCTAGTTTTCGGCGCAAACGGATCGCCGTGCTGTCCAAAGCCCCGAGTACATCTTCCTTTCTCACCGCTCGAGCCTGTTCTTCGTCGAGCACGTCTCCGTTGCGACAGTTCTCAGCCCGCAGGCCCAGCACGTATTGATTGCCCAGGCGCGCAATCGAACCTTCCACGAACGCTGAACTCCCCGTTCTTTCGCAGATTTCGCGTGCCGTGTCCGGGCTAAATCGCGCATCCGCCGGCCGGCCCATCATCTGGAGCGTGTCCTGCATGCGTCGTCCGGAGACAAGGCTTAGGAAAGGCGACTGCTCAAGCTGCACCGCCAGCCCTTGGCGAAGCGTCGGGTCAAACACGGGGTCCCCTGTCGTGTTTGTGAAATCGGCGAGGACAATCGTGTCTTTGTCTGTGAGTTTTGGCCTTCGGTGAAAGTAGAAGTAACCGGCGACTAGGAACGCCAGCACAGCCGCGGCAGCGGGAACAATCACTTTCCAGCGTTTTGGCGTCTCACCCGCTGCAAGTGCAGCTGCCAGAGGCTCGCTCGGACGATGCGGAGTGCCTTCAACACTACGCGGTCCCGGTAACGCCTCAAATTCATTGCTGTTCTCTTCACGGCCGTTGTGCGGTTGGGGCAAACCAGCCGCATTCGGCCCGGCGAAGCCATCCTCCGCAACCTTCACATCGCAGAGGAAGCGATACCCGACCGTGGGCACGGTGGCGATGTAGCGGGGCTCATGCGTATCATCCCCAAGCAGCCGCCGAAGCAGCGCAATGCTGCGTGTGAGCGAATTGTCGGAAACGGCGCAATCGTTCCAAACCGCATCCAGAAGCTCGTTCTTCGCGATCAATCTATGGGGACTGCGAAGCAGGAAGAGCAGGACTCGAAAGGCCTTCGGCTCGACCGGCAACAGCTCGCCGGCCTTGACGATGCAGAACTCGCGTTCTCGAACCTCCACATCAGCGAAGGTGAAAACAGAGCACTTATGCTCCGTCATGAATTCATCACCCCCTTTCAGGGAATGATCAGGAGCCCATCATGACCATGCAGAGCCACGCACAGAGAGTTCGCCCAGCCAATCCGGCTGAGGTGATCGCCAGTGTCGCTTATCAAGTGCTTAGCTTACGTAAGTCTCGCCGCCATAACTCTGCCCGCACTACACTCAGAACCACGCTGTCCGGGAAATATTGCTAGTCTACGCTTCCACCTCATACAGCGTTCCCGAATAATTGTGCCGGTAGTCATTAACCATGCCGGCCCCTACGAGTTTGTGGTGGATACAGGGGCTGGGTCCACGATCGTGGATCCAGCGCTGGCAACCGAACTTCACCTGAAGGCTCAAGGCCCAGCTGAGGTCGTCGGTGTGGGTTTCAGTACGCATGCTTCCTTTGCGTATCTGGACTTGCTGGAAGCTGGCGCGCACTCGGTTGCAAACCATCCCGTTGAGGTGCAGGACCTACAGCCTCTCCAGGAAGCTGATCTCCACTTTTCGAGGCATTATCGGAGGGGATTTTCTGGGGCATTTCGACGTGCTGATGGACTACGCGCACAGCATGCTTTGCCTCGACGACACAAAGGTGATGCAGGCAGCCGTGAAAGGAGGGCACATCGCCCTGGTGACACCATCTCAGACACCAAACGAAGTATCCTTGACGACGCAGCTCATCATCCCGGTTCATCTGTCCGGCTTCGGGGCGCGGCAGTTGCTGCTTACGCTGGATTCGGGCGCGAATGCATCGTTCCTTTTCAACCATGCCGTAAATCTGGCTCCCGGATTGCGCCAAACCAGGCAAAGGAACGGCTATGGTGCAGATGGAGTGAAACGAGGGTTTTCGATCTTACCCCCACAGAGCATGCAGATCGGCTCACTCAACATTCAGCAAGTATCCTTCGCCGCGCCAGCAGACTCCTGGGAAAATGCCCTAACGTCAAGGGAAGATGGACTACTGGCCACGGTACTCTTCCGTCGCGTCTTCATCAGCTACGCCGATCGTTTTGTTGTCCTTGATCCGTGGTAGGGCGGAATACTCGGCGCGGAACTTCCCGTGATACGACTTTTCAGGTATCGAAGGGTGACCTCTCGTGGGACGGCCACTTAAACTATGGCTCGCTTGTCGTGCTCCATCTGCCAACCCCTGCGCCAGAGCCACTGTTAATCTAGGCGGGACGGAGGACGAAACATGCTTGATGTTCATCCACCCCACGAGAAGATGCATGGATTCAGGGACTTTCTGTTGCATCTACTCACAATCACCATTGGATTACTGATCGCACTCGGCCTGGAGGGATGTGTGGAGCACTGGAAGCAAAGAGAGCTAAAAAAAGATGCTGACACCAAGCTACGCCAGGAGATTCGAGACAATGCAAAAGAAATAGCCTTGGTCCATAACGCAACCGCAACGGAACAGGCGAATCTTAAAAGAATCGTCGACTTTCTGGATGCGCGGAGGAAAAACCAGCCATATGACATTCGTCAGCTTCGGCTTGATTTCACAGTGGGCGACTTGAAAAGTGCGAGTTGGAAAACAGCAGCTGCGACCGGAGCGCTAGGTTTCATGGAATACGATCAAGTCCAACGTTATGCGGATGTTTACCAGCTTCAAGACAAGTATTCGGCTCTGCAGGACCAGACTATCGACGAGTTCTTACAACTTCAGTCTTACATCATCTATGGTTTCGATCCCGAAAAGATCACTCCTGCCGACGCTGGTTCAGCAGAACTGGAAACGCGGCGTACGCTGGCTCACTTGACGGCGATGGATCAGGTCGGCATCGCCCTCGCCAGGGAATACGACGCCGTCTTAAAAAGTAACTGAAACAAACTCGTTCCTCTGGGCTCTGGTCGCTTTCCCAACGGCGATCCTCTCTCATGCAAAGCATGTGCAATCTCGTTGGGGCACTTTTTCAAGCAGATTTCCCGAAACTATGAGCAGCCATTAACTTTCTCGCGCCTGACCCCTTACTACGTCTGGGGAATTTACCGGAGTCCTGGCCCTCCGGCTGGGGAACTTGCCTAAAACCGGACTTTGCAGGCGCGCCTCTTAGAATTGTGGCAAAAGGGGGAAAATGATTTCTCTCAAAGGAGCGTGACTCGTGTTTGAACGCTTTTCAACCGCTAGTAGAAGAGCGGTTTTCTGCGCCCGTTGGGAAGCCGGTCTCGTTGGCTCCGAGATTATCGATTCGGAGCATCTTCTCTTAGGTCTCCTGCGTGTCGATCCGGCGACCTTCCAGTTCATTGCCCAGCCAGTCACCTTGATTTCGGCCAGAGAAGCCGCAGTCCGTTGGCACGTTCCCGGGGAAAAGCTGCCGACTTCTGTGGACCTTCCAATCGCTGAGGACGTTAAGCTGGCCTTCGAGAACGCTGGGTCATTTGCTGATGCCCACGGGTCTTCTTTTGTGAGAACTGAGCATCTTCTCCTTGCCCTCATGCGCCTGACTACCTCGCATGCTGCGGTTATTTTAGGAGAAGCCGACGCCTCTCTTTCCCGCCTCGAACAGCTCGTGTCCGGCATACAAGATCATCGAGATCAAGACGGTGCTCAATTTTCTTTCGAGTTCCTAATGGGCCCTTAGTCCCTCCTACAGTTCCCGAGAAAAGGGGATTCCCGGTAACTTGCCCGCTTGCGTTCTAGCAGGGGACACCAATGGGACACGAGAACCGTCGCCGGGATCCCGGTGGCTCTGTAGTTCGGCAGCCTTTATGTTATTGGGATTGAATGAACTGGCGGAGAGAGGGGGATTCGAACCCCCGGTAGAGGTGTTAGCCCCTACAACGGTTTAGCAAACCGCCGCCTTCAGCCACTCGGCCATCTCTCCGGGGGTCACTGGACGGATTATATCTGAAGCCGGGAAGGCGCATTGGCTAGCGATTTCCGCCCACTTCCGAAGAGACCTTCTTGTTGTCTTTGAAGCGCTGGACCGCTTCGATCACCTTGGTACGGGCATAGGCGGCATCATGCCAGCCTTTGACTTCCACTCGCTTGCCCTCAAGGTCCTTGTAGATGGCAAAGAAGTGGGTCATTTCCTTCAGCATGTGCGGGTAGATTTCGGAGTAGTTCCACACATCGGCGTAGCGCGGGTTGTTCTTGCCCACAGCCAGAACCTTTTCGTCAGGCACTCCCTGATCGAGCATTTCCAGCAGCCCAATGGGCCTCACTTGCATCACGCAGCCAACAAAGCTGGGCGCGTCCACCAGCACCAGCACGTCCAGCGGATCGCCATCCTCGCTTAGCGTGGAGGGGATGAAGCCGTAGTCGCCGGGATAATGCACCGGGGAATAGAGATTGCGGTCCAGGCGGAAGACGTGCAGTGTCTTGTCGTACTCGTACTTATTGATGCCCTCGGCCGGAATCTCTATGACCGTGTTAATGACCTCAGGGCATTTTTCTCCGACCGGCAGTTCAAGATAGTTGACCATGATGGCTCCGCAGCCGCTTTATCATAGCGTACAGCCGCAGAGGGGTCAGAGTGAAACCTTGGCGAGGTGCAAGCTGAGCTGGACCGGCCTGGTCCACAGCAGAGACACAATCTGGTCCTGGTAACCGGCGATTGCCTGGCGGCGCCGCGCGGTCGAGCACAACACGGTTCTGGAATTAGAGGATCTCAAGCAGTTTCTCGATCAGTTGGGGATATCCCGTGGAGGCGATCACCGCATCTACGCCGTTACGAAATTGCACCAGACCGACGCCGCGCTGGTAGTCCATCGACAGGCTGACGATTCGCTCGAGTGCCGTGGCCCGGGCATCGTCGAGCGTGACCTCGACATTGGTTGAAATGTAGTCGCGGTGGTTCGTGGCCGGCAGCTTCAATTGAATCCCTCCCCCGAAGAATCAACAAGCAGTCGTCCAGAACCACCGCTTGATTCGTAGAATAGTCGCTCACGGGCCGCTGGCTACAACTATTGGGTAACAAGGGGCGGGATAAAAGTACTCGTGGCTGGTAATGTCTACACCCTCCCCGCGCCTGGTCCAGATCGCGCTTGCGCATGTCGAATCAACGCCTTAGAGCACTTTCCCTGTTGCTATATCGATGTCCGGAACGGTCAGGCGGCAAAATTACCTCCACCGCCACACGGCGAGCGAAGAAATGCTTTAGTATCCATTACGGTTTGAAGACGCGACTCGCGTCGAAGGAGTCTGTAAATGGCCGGCCGGTCGCTGCACGTCAAAGTACTTAACTGTATTTGTCTGTTTTTTACCCTGGTGCCGCTGGCATCGCATCTGGAGGCGAAGGTGACAAAGACTGTGTTCGGCAGTATGCCCGATGGAACCAAGGTGGAGATCTACACCCTCGAAGAGGGTGCGCTCAAGGCGCGTGTCATGACCTACGGCGCACGGCTGGTGTCGCTGGAGGTGCCCGATCGCAGCGGAAAGCTCGCCGACATCGTCCTCGGTTATGACTCTTTGGATGGCTACACAGCCGATGGCAAGAGCTATTTCGGATCCATCGTAGGGCGCTACGGCAACAGGATCGCCCACGCCACCTTTACCCTGGACGGCAAGCGCTACCAGCTCCCGGCAAACGATGGTGCCAACACGCTGCACGGGGGGCTTATAGGCTTCGACAAGCTGGTGTGGTCGGGCCATGAGACTCCCAATGGGGTCGAGCTCACCCTGATCAGCAAGGATGGCGATCAGGGCTTTCCGGGCACGCTGACCGCGCGGGTTCGCTACACGCTTGAAGCGCATGCGCTCAAGATCGAGTACTTTGCCACCACCGACAAGGACACTGTCCTCAATCTGACCAATCACAGCTACTTCAACCTGGCCGGCGAGGGGCAGGGAGACATTCTCAACCACCGGGTCACGATTCCCGCCGACCGCTACACACCGGTCGACTCGGGACTGATTCCCACTGGAGAATTGGCCCCGGTGGCAGGAACGCCGTTTGACTTTCATAAGGCAACGGCCATCGGAGCACGGATCAATGACGATAACGAGCAAATGCGCCTGGGCCGGGGATATGACCACAACTATGTGCTCAACGGGAAGCTGGGAGTGATGCAGGAGGCTGCGCGGGTGGAGGAACCAACCAGCGGCCGGGTGCTAACCGTGGAAACGACTCAACCGGGGGTGCAGTTCTATTCCGGCAATTTTCTGGATGGAACGCTGCATGGCAAGCACGGTCACGTCTATGCCCAACGTACCGGCTTTTGCCTGGAGACGCAGCACTTTCCCGATTCTCCCAATCACCCTAAGTTTCCGACCAGCGAGCTCAAGCCAGGAGAGACTTACCATTACGTCACCGTGTTCAAGTTCTCGACAGCGCCCTGATACCGTTGCCCCTTTCAGCCGTCCCCTCCGGGACTGATTAACGTTCGCTCAAATTGCCGGCAGAATACCGACCCTCCGCAACGTAATGTCCATGCATCCTCACCCAGAGTCCCGAAGAAGGGACGGCTGAAAATAGCCCAGCACGCAGTGCTGCGAACCAGACCCCGCCTGCGAAGCGGATCTGAGTTCCACCACAGAAAACCAACCCCTCCGCCGTGTTGCCGGGCGGCCCGGTCGGGATGCTACCCTTCAATTTGAAGGCCAGCATGCCCGAAAGATCCTTACTGCAGCAACCCTCCCCTGAACTCAGCCTCTCCAGCGGCTGCCGGTTTGTGCGCGCCTGCCTGCGCCAGCCGGTGGACCAGACGCCGGTTTGGTTTCTGCGCCAGGCCGGCCGCTATATGCCTGAGTACCAGGCCGTGCGGCGCCATCATTCGCTGCTGCAGATCTGCAAGAACCCCGAGCTTGCCGCCGAGGTAACCATTACCGCCGCGGAGAAGCTTGACGTCGACGCCGCCATCATCTTTGCCGATCTCCTCCTACCGCTGGAAGGCATGGGGCTCGATTTCGAGTTCCTGGCCGGCGAGGGCCCGGTGATCCACCAGCCTGTGCGCACCGCGGCCGATGTTGACAAGCTGCGTATCGATCGCGCCCACGAGTTGGGCTACGTGGCCGAGGCCATACGCAAGGTGGTGGCCCATTTTAACGATCGCATCGGCATCGTCGGATTCTGTGGCGCGCCCTTCACCCTGGCCAGCTACATGATCGAAGGCGGCGGTTCGCGCAATTACATTTTCACCAAATCCCTGATGTACCGCGAGCCTGCTGTCTGGCACCTTCTGCTGGAGAAGCTCGCCGCGGTCCTCGAAGAGTATGCCGCCCAACAGGTGGAGGCGGGCGCCGACGTCATCCAGATCTTCGATAGCTGGGCCGGCGCTCTCAGCCCGGCCGATTACCGCGATTTTGTCCTGCCCGTGACCACGCGATTAGTGCGCAAGGTGCAGGGGCTGGGTGTGCCGGTCATCTACTTCGGGGTGGACACCGCGACCCTGCTGCCTGCCATGCGTGAGACCGGCGCCGACGTCATCGGCCTCGATTGGCGGGTGCCTTTGGATCAGGGCTGGTCCGCACTCGGCCACGCGGTTGCGGTGCAGGGCAATCTCGACCCCATCCTGCTCTTCGCGGAGGAGGACCTGCTCCGCCAACGCGTGCGCCAGATCCTGGAGCAGGCCGGCGGCCGCCCGGGACACATCTTTAATCTTGGCCACGGCATCGTTCCCGGTACGCCGGTCGAAAACGTGCAGCGCGTGGTGCAGTATGTGCGCGAGTTCAGCGCCATCCCTGGAGACCATTCCCGTGCCTGACATCGCGCCCCAGCGCCAGGCGGTTCTCTTGCTCGCTCACGGAACCCCCGAAACGCTGGACCAGATTCCCGCCTACTTGCGCAACGTCACCAGCGGGCGCCCCATGCCCGAATCGGTGGTCGAAGAGATTCGTCACCGTTACAGTCTTATTGGATCCAGCCCGCTGACGGAGCTCACCCTGGAGCAGGGCCGCCTGCTCTCCCAGGCACTCGGCCTCCCGGTCTATGTAGGCATGCGCAACTGGAAACCGTACATCGCCGACGTGGTGCGCCAGATGCGAGAAGATGGCATTACTTCGGCAGTCGCGATCTGTCTTGCGCCCCAGAACTCCCGCACCAGCGTTGGACTCTATCGCCGCGCCGCCTTTGCAGAGGCTGCCGGGGCCATCGAGATGGACTTCATCGATGGGTGGGCCGACCATCCCCAACTGGCCCAGGCCTTCGCCCAACGCCTGCAGCCAGTGTGGCAGAGTCTCTCCGCGCGCATCGGTGGGCCGGTGCCGGTGCTCTTTACCGCGCACAGCGTGCCCTGCAGAACCATCCAGGCTTCCGAAGGGCAACCGGCGCCCGACCCCTATCCGGTGGAAGCCAAGCGCACCGCGGCCAACGTGGCCGCGCTGCTCGCGCCCTTGGGCCTCACCGCTGCAGACTGGTTCTTCGCCTTTCAAAGCCAAGGCATGTCTGGCGCTACCTGGATCGGTCCCACGGTCGAGGACACGCTCACCGCGCTGCGCCAGGAGGGCCACACCGCAGTCGTGATCCAGCCCATCGGCTTCCTCTGCGACCATGTCGAGATCCTCTATGACATCGACATCGGCTTTCGTGACTTTGCGGCCGGAATCGGACTGGAAGTCGTGCGCCCGCAGTCGCTCAACGACTCCTCGCTGCTTACAACGACGCTTAAGGATCTGGCGCGGCAGGGCTTCGCTCGTCTGCTCGCGAAGCCGCTGGCCGCGCCCGTTGCGGCCCAATGATCGCGATTGTCGGTGGAGGCCTTAGCGGCCTGGCGACGGCCTATCAACTGGCTTGCGAGGGCGTAGAGTTCACCCTCTTTGAAGCTTCAGGGCGGCTTGGCGGCATCGTAGAGACCGTTCATCGCCAGGGTTTCGTTATCGAGTGCGGCCCCGACTCCTGGGTGACGGAAAAGCCCTGGGCCCGTGAACTGGCGGTTGAGCTTAGCCTCGAAGACCAGATCATCGCCTCCAATGATCAATGGCGCCGCACCTATGTGCAGCAGGGCGGCGAACGCCATACTCGGCTGGTCCCCATCCCCGACGGCATGCGCATGATGGTTCCAGGCAAATGGGGGCCGTTGCTGGAATCGCCCCTTTTCAGTTGGCAGGCTCGGCTGGCCTACCTGCGGGAGCCGAAACGCGCCGAGGAACTGAAGACCTCCGCCCCCACTGGTGACGAGTCAGTAGCCGATTTTGTCCGCCGCCACTTTGGCGAGGAAGTCACCTCCACCATTGCCGGCCCGCTACTAGCTGCGGTCTTCGGGGGTGACATTGCGCAGCTCAGTGTTCGCGCCGTCATGCCCGCGTTCGTCCGCATGGAAGCCGAGGAGGGCAGCCTGATACCGGCCGTGCAGCGGCGCGCGCAACAACCCCCTCAAGCCATCTTCACCACCCTCGCTAACGGTCTCGAGACGCTGATCGATCGCATGGTCGCCAGGCTGCCGGCCGCGTCCATATGCTTCCGCCAGCCGGTGCAGCGACTTGAGACTGATCACGCCGGCTGGCGGTTAACCACCGCCGGCGGCCCACAACACTTTGACGCGGTAGTCCTGGCGACCCCGCCCGGCGTTACCCGCAGGCTGCTGCAACCGCTTGGGGGCCACGGCGCCCACATGGCCGGCCTGCTGCCGCAGCATGCCACTTCGGCCATTGTGGTGGCGCTCGCCTTCGCTTCTCAGCAAGCGGCCCGGCTGCGTATCCCACGCGGTTTCGGCTTTGTGGTTCCTTCCCAACCCTCGCACACCGAAGAGCATCGGCTGCTGGCCTGCACTTTCGTGGATCAGAAGTTTTCCGGTCGAGTCCCGCAAGGGGCAATCCTGCTTCGGGCTTTCTTCGGCGGTCGCTCCGGCGAAGCGCTGCTGGGCGAACCGGACGATCAGATCATCGAGCGTGCTCGCTTGCAGCTGAGCCGCGTTTTGGGTCCATTGCCGCAAGCCGCGGAAATGGTGGTGCGCCGTTGGCCGCAGTCCATGCCGCAATACGCCGTTGGCCACCTGGAACGCATGACGGAGCTGGAATCGTTGCTAAGCGCGATGCCCGGTCTGCACCTCGTGGGCAGCGCCTACCACGGGGTGGGATTGCCCGATCTTATCCGTCAGGGTCGAGCCACCGCGCGACTGCTCGCAGGGCAGCCGCATAACGTCTCACTCTGATACGTTGGAAAGCTCCGCGGTTTAAGTTTGGCAGGAGCAAAAAGAAACCCGGCAATTCCTCACCGGCTGGAATCGGTATGTTCGCGCGGTAGCGCGAGGGGATAAGTTGTGAATAATTAAGGTATCGGTTCTAAGTTGCCGATTCTTATAGAACTAACCCCATCCCTTATCGAGCTTGCATCTCACCATTGAAAACCGAATGATAAAGCCAAACCAGAAAGTCGTAATTATCGGGGCCGGTCCGGGCGGTCTGGCCGCTGCTATTTTGCTGCAAAGGTCAGGCGTTGACGTAACCGTCGTGGAACGGCGGGATGTTGTCGGCGGCCGCACCTCGACGATGGAACGAAGCGGTTTCAAATTCGACACCGGGCCCACCTTCTTCCTTTATCCCAGGGTACTGCGCGAGATCTTTGCTGCCGCAGGCAGGGACCTCGATGAAGAGATCCCCATGTATCGGCTGGATCCTCAGTACCGGCTGGTCTTCGGCTCTGGCGGAGAGCTACTGGCCACACCGAACCTGGAACGGATGGAACGGGCGATCGCCCAGCTCAGCCCGGACGATGCCCGCGGCTTCCACCGCTTCTTCTGTGACAACCGCAACAAGCTGGAGAAATTTACGCCCTTCCTGGAGTCGCCCTTCGAGAGCTGGCGAGACCTGGCCAGGCTCGACATGCTCAAGCTGTTGCCGCTGCTGCGCCCGTGGCACTCGCTTGATTCCGATCTGCGCAGCTATTTCAAAGATGAGCGCATTCGCCTCGGATTTAGCTTCCAGTCCAAGTATCTGGGGATGTCACCATTCACCTGCCCCAGTTTGTTCAGCATTCTCTCCTTTCTGGAGTATGAGCACGGCGTCTTTCATCCCGTAGGTGGTTGCGGCGCGGTCACTAAGACGATGGCCCGCATCGCGGAAGATCTGGGTGCTAAGGTACTGCTCAACGAACCGGTCGAAGAGATGATTTTTGAAGGCCGCAAATGTACCGCGGTGCGCACCGCCAGCCGCACCCTGGCCGCTGATGCCGTGGTGGTCAATGCGGACTTCGCCCAGGCCATGCAGCGCATGGTGCCGGACAACATTCGGCGTCGTTGGACCGACAGCAGGATCGAGAAGAAACGCTTCTCCTGTTCCACCTTCATGCTCTATCTGGGCATTGAGGGGCGTTATGACGAGGTTTCCCACCACACTATCTACCTGGCAGCGGACTACCGGCAGAACCTGCGCGATATTGAGCAATTGCACCAGCTCTCGGACGATCCGTCGTTCTATGTGCAGAACGCCTGCGTCACCGACCCATCACTCGCGCCGAAAAAGATGAGTACGCTTTACGTTCTGCTGCCGGTGACCCACGAGCATCGAAATGTCGACTGGGCTGTCGAAAAGGCGGGCTTTCGATCCCTGGCTCTGCGCCAGCTGGAGAAAACCGGAATCAAGGACGTGGAACGCCGCATCCGGTTCGAGAAGGTGGTCACGCCGGCCGATTGGCGCATGGAGTATGCCCTGCATAAGGGCTCCACCTTCAGCATGGCCCACAATCTGAGGCAGATGCTTCACCTCCGGCCGCACAATCGGTTCGAAGACCTGGATCGCGTCTACCTGGTCGGCGGCGGCACCCATCCCGGCAGCGGCTTGCCGGTGATCTTCGAATCAGCTCGCATCACCTCCCGCCTGCTGCTCGAAGACCTGAAGCTGGAGCCCCAGTGGGATGCCACCCCGGCACTGGCCGAAGCCGCCATGTACGAAGCTGCTTCGTAAAATGGCGGCAGGGTGCACAATCAGAACTATGCCGCTGAAGATACAGGGCAAGAACTTGGCATCATCGCGCCGGCCCTTCTCCTTAGGCCAGGCGCGGGTGGCGCAGCAAATCTGGGCGCGGCTGGGCCTGCGGGGTCGTCTCGTCCTCCTGCGCCGGGCCAGGCATCGTATCGCTGCAAACGCAGAGGAAATCGCGCAGAGTGTTCCCTGCGTCCACCCCGGCGCGCTGCATCGCAGTGTGGCCGACACCCTGGTTTCCGAGGTACTGCCGCTGGTTGAGGCCTGCCGCTTTCTCGAACGCGAAGCAGGCTGGATTCTTGCTCCCCAACGGCTCAGCTCGCACCTCCGTCCCTTTTGGCTACGCCGGGTCACCGCCGAGACCAGGCGTGAGCCGCTGGGTGTGGTGCTTATCGTCGCTCCAGCGAACTATCCGCTGTTCCTGCCCGGGGTGCAGGCGTTGCAGGCGCTTGCTGCCGGCAACGCCGTCCTCTGGAAGCCCGCGCCTGGCGGTATGGCAGCCGCCGAGGCGTTGCGCGACGTGCTAGTGGGGTCCGGCCTCGATCCGGCCCTGCTGCAGCTGCTGGGCGAATCGGCTCAGGCTGCCAGCGATGCCATTGCGGCAGGCGTGGACAAGGTTTTTCTCACCGGCTCGGCTGCGACCGGCACCGCAGTCCTGCATCAACTGGCGGAGACCTTGACGCCGGCGGCCATGGAGCTCTCCGGCTGCGATGCTGTCTTTGTGCTTCCCGGCGCGGACCTGGAGCGTACTGTCGCTGCGCTCGTGTTCGGACTGCGGCTCAACGGTTCAGCCACCTGCATGGCGCCGCGGCGGCTCTTCCTGGTTGGCGACCATTCGAGCCTGGTGCCGGCACTGCTCGATCAGCTCACGAGTCTTCCTCCCATTCCCCTGCCTGCCGGCACACAGGCCCAGCTTGCTGACCTGCTCGAGGATGCCCGGCGCCTTGGCGGCTCCGTCGAGATGGATGAGTCTGTCAAAGGACTGCGCTACGCCGTGATCAGCGGGGCTGCTCCCGAAATGCGCATCGCGCAGAGCGATATCTTCGCCCCTGTGCTGTGCATATTCGATGTACCTGATACAGACGCCGCGATCGCCGCGCATGCGCCCTGTCCTTATGCGCTCACCGCCGCTATCTTCGGGCCCGAATCCGGAGCGCGCACGCTGGCCTCGCGGCTTCCGGTCGGTACCGTGCTGATCAACGATCTGATTGTTACCACCGCCGACCCGCGCGTCAGCTTCGGCGGCCGCAGGTCCAGCGGTTTTGGCGTCACGCGCGGGCGCGAGGGTTTGCTCGAGATGACTGCGCTCAAGACGATCGTCGCGCAGCGCAGCCGCGACCTTCGCGCCTATCGCCGTACAACGCCCGATCATCAACCGTTCTTTGCCGCTTACCTCGCGGCCGTTCATGGCGGCAACTGGCTCGCCCGTTGGCATGGCTTGCGCCGCTTCTTACGTGCTGCCGTCCGGCTCGATTGAGACTCAGGAGAAAAGACACAATGCGTGTTGCAGTGATCGGTTCAGGTCTGGGAGGACTTTCGGCGGCGTGCACCCTGGCCGCGCGCGGCTACGAAGTCGAAGTCTTCGAAAAGAATCCATGGCTGGGTGGTAAGGCCGCGGTGCTGGAGGAGCAGAGTTTTCGCTTCGATATGGGCCCCACCATTCTGATTCAACCTTCGGTGCTGCGGCGTATTTTCTGCGAAGCCGGCCGCAATATGAGCGACTACTTGGACATGGTTCGTCTCGATCCGCAATGGCGCTGCTTCTTCGACGACGGCACAGTGTTGGATCTCAAGGACGATATCCGCGACATGGCGGCGTCGCTGGAGGGCAGGGAACCGGGTCTGGGTGGCCGCTTTACTGCGTTCATGGAGCTTTCCGAAAGGCTGCATACCATCTCTGATAAGTTCTTTTTCTGGAAATCGGTCGGATCGATGCGCGACACCTTCGATATCGGCGGAAGCTTCCAGATCTCGGTGCTCAAGGATGTTCTGAGCATGCGCCTTGGGCAAACCGTATCCGGAACCATTCGCGAGTTCATCAAGGATCCACGCGTGGCCCAGATGCTCGATCACTACGTGCAGTACGTGGGGTCGTCGCCGGATAATTCGCCGGCAATTCTTTGCTCTATTGGTCACATGCAGGCCGAACAAGGTATCTGGTATCCGAAAGGAGGGACGCGCGCCGTTCCCCAGGCGCTGGTCCGTCTGGGCAGGGAGCTAGGCGTGCGTTACCACACCTCAATCGAGATTGCGCGCCTGCTCACCGCGGGCGGCGCTATTACTGGCCTGGAAACAAGCAGTGGAGAAAGGCATTCTTTTGACGCCGTGGTTTCGAATGAAGACGCGGTGCGCACTTATCGGGAGCTGCTTGGCGGCGCGGTAGCCGAGAGCTTTGATAGACGGAGAGAATACGAGCCGGCATGTTCCGGTGTGGTGCTTTACCTTGGCCTCAAGCAGCGTTACGAGCATCTGGCGCACCATGACTTTGTTTTTTCCCGCGATCCGCATGAAGAGTTTCATCACATCTACGATCTGGCCGAGCCTGCACCCGACCCGACCTGTTATCTCGCCTCCACTTCAGTCACGGATTCAACGACTGCGCCGGCCGGAGGCGATGCGCTCTACGTGCTGGTGCACACCCCGTTTCTGCGCCCTAAGCACGATTGGTCTAAGATGTTTCCCGCCTATCGCCAGGTGATTCTCAACAAGCTGAAGCGTACCGCGGGTCTCACCGACATTGAAGAACGCATTGTCTTTGAGCGCGCGCTTACGCCGGTCGATATTCACCAGCGATACCAGGTGCTGAATGGAGCGATCTACGGCATTTCGAGTCACGGCCGCTGGAACGGCGCATTCAAACCGGCCAATGCCAGTCCGGATCTCCAGGGGCTCTACCTGGCGGGAGGAGCGGCGCATCCCGGGCCGGGAATGCCTATGGTGATGATGAGCGGCTGGATCGCCGCCGATGCACTCGACCAGCACTATCGCGGAGCGGACGCCGCCGTTTCCGCGCGCCGACAGGCAGAGGAGTTGTTAACCCATGCCTGACCAGCGCTGTCCCTTCCAACAAGGCCGGGTGCCCCATATCTCGCTTGTTTTTTGCGAGATGTGGGATACCACAAACCTCAACGTTATTGGGCCCGAAAGCTGATGGGTGGGGCGCCCGGGCTCCGTTAGCACTTTGGGAAAAAGAGCATGGCGATGCACGATGAAAGCGCGACGTTGGTACGTCCTTCGAGGCGGCTGCTTTCATTTTTCGCCAGGTATCTGCACTGGTATATAGGCCGCCACTTTCACGCGATTCGCGTGGCAAACTCCGGCCGCTTTCCCGCGTCGGCCGGGCCACTGATCGTCTATGGCAACCACGCTTCGTGGTGGGATCCGCTTGCTTTCATCGTAATTTCGCGCTACTTTCTCCCCACCGCCTGCCACTATGCCCCTATGGATGCCGCAGCCCTGAAGCACTACTCGTTCCTCCGCAAGCTGGGTATTTTTCCGCTTGAAACCGGAACCCGGCGCGGAGCGGCTCAATTCCTGCGGGCCGCGAACGAGATCTTTTCCACGCCGAACTCAGTCCTTTGGGTGACGCCTGAGGGCCGCTTCACCGACATGCGCATCCGTCCCGCCATCTTCCGGCCCGGCATGGCAGCATTGGTCGCCCGGCTCGGCAGGTGCACACTGGTGCCCTTGGCCTTCGAGTACACCTTTTGGGATGAGCGGCTTCCGGAGATTCTGATTTGCTGCGGCCAGCCAATTGAGGTGACCGATGGGCGCCTGCATAGTACTGCGCAGTGGAACGACCAGCTGGGCGCAGCAATGGCTGCCACCCAGGATGAGCTCGCTGCCATGGCCAAGCTTCGCGATCCTGCGCGCTTCGAAACCATCCTTTCCGGGCGCGTAGGCATTAGCGGTGTCTATGAGGCCTGGAAGCGACTCCTTGCCCTGCTAACCGGGCGCGCTTATCAGGGCAGCCATGGGAGCATCCACCGCCTATGAGCACAATCATTGTTCTCACATTTTTCTGCGCGACAGTGCCTGCCGTGCTCTGGGTTTGGAACATGCTCATATATCGCGAGCCTCAGCCTGGCGGCTGCGGTGAAACGGGCCATTGCGTTCTACCTGAGGCCATCTCGGTGCTCATTCCCGCACGCAATGAAGAACGCGTCATCGCCGCGACAATTGCCAGCCTGCTTGCCTCGCGCGGAGTTGGGATTGAGATTGTTGTGCTCGACGACGGCTCGACGGACCGAACGGCAGAAATTGTGCGTGGCTTCGCTGTCCAGGATTCGCGTGTGCGCTTGCGTTCTTCGGCTCCGCTACCGGGTGGCTGGAATGGCAAGCAGCATGCCTGCCATGAGCTTGCCGCCGCGGCCCGCTCGGAGATTCTCTGCTTTCTCGACGCCGATGTGCGTCTCGCACCCGAGGCTCTTGCCTATATGTCCGCGTTTTTGCTCCGCTCCGGCTCCGACCTGGTGAGCGGCTTTCCCCGTCAGGAAACGGAGACACCTCTGGAGTGGTTATTGTTGCCGCTGATTCAGTTTGTGCTGCTTTCGTATCTGCCACTGGCCGCGATGCGTTCTCTGCCGGCGCCCGGCTTCGCAGTAGGTTGCGGTCAGTTCCTCATGGTGCGCCGCGATGCCTACCGCAAGAGCGGCGGCCACTCCGAGATCCGCACCACGATGCATGATGGGCTATTGCTGCCGCAGCTCTTCCGTCGTCATGGTCTGCGCACCGATATTGCCGACATGACGCATCTTGCGACCTGCCGGATGTATTGCAATGCGTCCGAGGTTTGGCGTGGTTTGGTGAAGAATGCCACCGAGGGTATGGCTGCGCCGGCTCGTATTCTGCCTTTCACCGTCCTGCTCTTTTGTGGCCAGGTTCTTCCTTTGCTGCTGGCCCTCTCATTAGCGGTTTCGCCGGGGTCCTACAGCGGGCATGCACGAACGCTCATCCTGATAGCTCTGGCGGCGTCGTTTGTGCCTCGTCTCCTTTCTGTCTGGAAATACCGCCAACCCCTATTCAGCGCTTTGCTGCATCCACTCGGTGTCACTCTATTGCTTGCTCTTCAGTGGTATGCCCTGTTGCGAAAACTCGCCGGCCAACGGGTCACCTGGAAAGAGCGCGCCTATCGCATGGGGTGATGCAACCGTTCCTTTGAGGTGTGCATTTCAATTCTCATGATGGGTAAGTTAAGGCCTCTGATGGCCATTCTCCTGACCTTCTTCACCGCCTCGGCGCTTCAGGCAGCCAGGTCCGCCGATTTCGGGCAGCGCCTGGCGGAAGCGCGCAAGCAATATTTCGCTGACCTTCAGGGAAATCGTGCCGCGGCCGACAAGGCTCGCGCAAGCTTTGCGGCACTCTCGCGCGATTACCCGGGAGACCCGGTGGTCGACGCTTATTGCGGCAGCCTGGAGCTTCTGGATGCGGCCCGTACCTGGGCCATCTGGGATAAGCGCAGATTAGCGAATGAGGGTCTGCAAAAAATGGATCAGGCGGTCAACCGCGCGCCCGGTGATCTCGAAGCTCGGTTCATTCGTGCTGCGTCTACCTGGCATCTGCCGTTTTTCTATAAGCGCCGGGATCAGGCGGCGAATGACTTTACCTTGATCGCTCCTCGGGTTGAGGCCGCGGCGGCTAAGGGAACTCTGCCTCCCCAACTGGCGGCTGCCGCTCTCGACTATTATGGTCAGGTCCTCATCGACCGCAGCGACAGTCACGGTGCCAAACAAGCCTTCGAAGCCGCGGCACGCATCGATAGCGCTAGCCCCGGCGGCCGCGATGCCTTGAAGAGGCTCCGCACCGAATAGAGGAAAACAGCAGGTCGCTCCACTACGCTCCCCCGGATTTCCTGTGGAACTTGGCGGCGTTGGTGCACTTGATGCGCCTTTCTTCACGGAAAGGCGCCACGCGGTCTTGTCCGGGTGCTGCGTGGCAGGAATCCGGGCACGCTCCGGGTCGGAGGTTGTGACTTTTTTGGTGCACCATCGCGAATAGATCGAGTTGTTGGCTGGGTGAAGTTGTAAGAAGAGATATGGGCAACAGCGAAGTGGGGGGAGTTCAGCAGAAGGGTGCGGTTCGTCTGCGTAAGCCAGAACGTCGTCAGCTGGCGATGGTAGTGCAGTGTGCCGATGATCTGGTGCGAGCGCTTCATCCCGTGCGGACGGTCATGGCGGTGGTGGAGAAGCTGGATGTGAGTGGCTTTTGCGAGCCGATCCGCGCCCGGGAGGGGATAGCGGGCCGCGATGCGACCGACCCGCGTCTTCTGGTGGGTTTATGGCTGTACGCGTGTATCCGTGGCATAGGTTCAGCGCGCGAGCTGGCGCGTCGTTGCGAAGAGAGTGCGCCGTTCCGCTGGTTATGCGGCGGAGTCAGCGTAAATCATCGTCTGCTGTCTGAGTTCCGCACCGACCACGGTGATGCGTTGGACGATCTGTTTACCCAAGTGCTAGTGACGCTAGTGGACAAGGATTTGGTGCGCGTGAGCCGCATCAGCCAGGATGGAGTGCGGGTGCGAGTCAGCGCCGGAAGCAACAGTTTTCGTCGCGAAGAGCGCTTGCAGCAGCTGCTGGTGCAAGCCCAGCAGCAAGTGTTGGAGTTGCGTAAGCAACTGGAATCGCCGGCACAATCGGCAGCTGTGACGGTGCGGCAGAAGGCGGCGCGTAAACGAGCCGCGGAGTCGCGCCAGCAGCGTCTGGAGGCGGCGATTGCGCAGTTGCCGGAGCTGAAGCAGAAGCAGGCAGAGGCGGCCCAGAGGGCCGGAAAAGGCAGGTGTGGGGATCAGATCCGTGCCCGGCAGCCGCGGGTGAGCACCACGGATGCGGCCACGCGGGTGATGAAGATGGCCAACGGTGGTTATAACCCTGCGGTCAACGTGCAGTTGGCCACCGACACCGAAAGCCGTGCCATTTTGGGAGTGGAAGTCAGCAATGAGTCTTCCGATTCAGCTGGGTTGAGTGAACCGATGCGGCAGCAAGTGGAACAACGGACTGGGGGCAAGGTGGAGCAGCACTTGGTGGATGGAGGCTACTTGCGGATGGAGGACATCGTCGAAACCCACCAGCAAGAAGTGGAGCTGTTTGTGCCGCCCAAACCGGCAAGGAACCCGCAAAACCGGGGCCACGAGTTGGAACCCAAGCCAAGCGATTCGGAAGCGATACGGGCATGGAAACAGCGCATGGCCAGCGAAGAAGGAAAGAAAATCTACCAACAAAGGGCCGCCACCAGCGAAACCGTGAATGCTGACCTACGAACTTATCGCGGGTTGGCGCCGTTGACCGTGCGCGGCCTCAGCAAAATCAAATGCGTGACCCTGTGGTGCGCCTTGGCTTACAACGTGATGCACTTTAGCAAAGCGTTTCTGAGCTAAAACCGCGCTGCAACAGCAAAACAGAAAGGATCTGGCACAGTATGGCAAGCAGAACCGAGTTGATACCGCACCTTGGCCTGATCGCCGCTTAGCAGTCCGACCGTAAAAAACATGCTCGATCCTCTTTGCCTTAAAACTAAGCGGAATTAAGTCACAAGCTCTCGGGATGACAAAGCATTGGGAACGCGGGAAGTGGTTTCTGCAACAGAATTGTTATCCCGACCGGAGCGTAGCGTAGTGGAGGGACCTGCTGTTTCTTTTCTCCCCGCGTCACTCCCGGCTCTTAAGCGGCTTGCGCGCGAAGTAATAGAGTGAGGCCGCCAGCAAGACAAACATCAACACCGAAACCCAGTCGTGATGCAGCGGATTCGTAGATGGAAACAACAACACATCCTGCTTGCCGGTAGCGGTTTCATACAGCTTGAGTGCGACGCCCATCAATCCCACGATGCCGCCGGCCGCGATCAGTCCACTGGCATAGAGCGAGCCTGGACTGATTTCACTTTCGCTTTCCGCCTTCTCGACCGCGCTATCGATCATCCACCGCACGATGCCACCGGCAAAGATCGCCAGCGTGGTGGCGATCGAAAGATACGCGCCCACCGCGAACGATAGTGAGCGAACCCCCAGGAGCTCCACCGCAATCACCAGGAAAACGCCCAGCAGCACCAGGCCCCAGGGCAGCTTGCGCCCCAGGATTCCATTGACCACCGTGGCCATCAGCCGCGCCTGCGGCGCCGCCGCCTTTTCGCTACCGATTCCCTGGATCCACTGCACCTCGATCTGCTGTGACTGCGGATTGTAAAGATACTTCCCATCCGCCAGCTCGGGCGAATTGAGGGCGTTCAGCAAAACATAGCCATTGCCCGGGCGAGTGTCGACGGTCTTATCGGCGTTGATTACCCGAATCTGCGCCTGATGAAAGCGCTGCTCCTCGGTCTGCACACCATTGTGAACCGCTGCGATATCCCATGGCCGCGAGGTCTGCCGGAACTCCGCGAGTCCCTGGTTCATCAACTGCAACGTCGCACCGATCGCCAAGGTAGAGACGCAGGCGCCGATCACCAGCGCGATCTGCTGTTTGCGCGGAGTCGCGCCGATGAGATACCCGGTCTTCAGATCCTGTGAAGTATCGCCCGCATTAGCGGCTGCGATGCACACCACGCCTCCGATGGTGATGGCCAGGGCGCCGAACGCGGGCGCGGTCCATCCTTTCACCAGAAAGATTGCCGAGGTAGCCATGAGCGTGGCGATCGTCATGCCCGAGACGGGATTCGAAGAGCTGCCGATCAACCCCACGATTCGGGAGGAGACCGTCACGAAGAGAAATCCAAAGAATGCGACCAGCAGCGAGGCCGCGAGATTCGCCATCCAACTCACCTGCGCGCCCGGGACCGGTTTGAACGTGAGAAAGAAGAACATCATCAACACCAGTACCAACGATCCGCCGACCACTACGCTGAAGGGAAGATCGTCGTCGGTGCGCAACGGAGCGATCTTTACTCCACCGCTCTGGCGCAGGTTCCCCATCGCGGCGCGCAGGGCGCCAACGATCGTGGGCATGGTCTTGATCAGCGTGATGAGCCCTGACGCGGCCACCGCTCCAGCGCCCATGGGGCGGACGTAGGAAGCCCACAATTCGCTGGGAGACATCTGCGCGATGGGCTTGGTCCCGGGGTAAATCGCCTGGGGAAAGTGAGAGCCGAAAAAGTAGATAGCCGGCATGAGCACCAGCCAGGAGAAGGTACCACCGGCAATGAGCAACCCGGCCACCCGGGGCCCGATAATGTAGCCAACACCCAAATACTCTGGAGTTACGTCAGCCCGAATGGCGGAGCCTTTAAACCACTGTGGCTGGTAGTCCGGTGTGCCCGGCCACGCGCCAAAGAGATTTTCATTCTGGAACAAGGTGTAGATTCCACCGAGACCGAGGCCAAGAAAGACGCGCCCGGCGAAGGAACCGCCGCGCTCGCCCGCCAGCAGCACGTCGGCACAGGCCGTTCCTTCGGGATAGGTGAGCCGGCCATGCTCTTCGACAATCAACTGCCGGCGTAAAGGAATCATGAACAGCACGCCCAGCAAGCCGCCCAGCAGCGCCAACAGGAAAATCCGGGAGTATTCGAGGTCGAAGCCGAGAAAAATCAGCGCCGGCAAGGTGAAGATCACCCCAGACGCAATTGACTGCCCGGAATTGCCGGTGGTCTGAACGATGTTGTTTTCGAGAATGGAAGCCCGCCCGAACGCGCGCAGGACGCTGATCGAAAGCACGGCGATCGGGATCGAAGCTCCCACCGTCAAGCCGGCGCGTAGCCCTACATAGACAGTCACAGCGCCGAAGAGCAATCCAAAAATGCAGCCCAGTACGAGCGCGCGGGTTGTTAGTTCGGGACGGGTCTCAGTAGGGGAGACGTAAGGCTGAAAACTTTGCGAAGTTTCCTGCGCTGTGGGCTGGCTCGGCATGCAAACACTCTAATCTAATAAGAGCAATGCGCAAGCTTCTCGCCTACGCCGCTATTTACTTCCTGTGGGGAGCGTCGTTTCTCGCCATCCGCCAGGTGGTTGCGGTGACTCCACCGTTCTTTGCCGCGGCCTTCCGATTTCTGTGTGCCGGGGGAATCCTCTACGGTTACAGCCTCTGGCAAGGGATGCCGCGGCCGGACAGGCGGCAGTGGATGAGTACCGCCGTTCTTGGCCTGGTTATGTTTGCCGGTGACTACGGCTGTCTTTTCTGGGCAGAGAAGGAAGTGCCTTCGGGTCTGGCCGCGGTGATTGCAGCAACCATTCCGGTTTGGGTCCTGCTGGCTGAGTGGTTGTTTGCAGGTGCGCAACGGCCGACCGCCAAGGCTCTGGCCGGCATCGTTCTTGGGATTGCGGGAGTCTTTATACTCATGCTCCCCGCAGGCCTTCATAACGCCAGCTTCAGCGTATCCGCGCTGGTCCTGCTCCTGGGTTGTTTCTTCTGGTCGGGTGGAACGGTTGCCAGCCGCCACCTTCATTTGCCCCGGCAACTCAGCATGAGCGCCGGCCTGCAAATGGCCTGGGGAGGCAGCTTCCTTCTCCTACTCTCGGCCGCGACGGGCGAGTTTGGCAAATTACCTCGTCTTTCCCAGCAATGGAACTGGCAGCTGGCCTTTGCCATGGGCTATCTCATCCTATTCGCCTCCATCATTGCTTTCAGCGCCTATGTCTGGCTCATCGCCCGTGATCCGACCACCCGGGTTGCCAGCTATGCCTATGTCAACCCGCTGGTCGCTTTGCTCCTCGGCTCGCTCCTGGCGCACGAACGCCCCACGCCCGTGCAGTACGCCGGAGCCGCGCTGGTGCTGGCCGGGGTTGCGTCCACCATTGCCGGAAAGCGTGTTGCACAGCGTGAACATGCCGAGAAAGTGGCCTAAACCGGGGCTGGCGTTCCAGCTTGTCTTACCCGTATACTCTCCACAACGGCGGCAGGGCGGCTGCTGAGCCTCGCCGGCCGGCTGTGAGGTGCGTCTTTTCTGGTCAGACCGAATCCCTGACTCTCGACGTCCCGCTGGCGCAAACTACGGTTTGGCGTGCCGTGGTTCGTGTGCTGCGAAGTCCCGCGGACAGCCTCTGCTGTGCATTGTTCCCCTGCTCCTGCGCCCTCTGTGGCGGCTCTCTCCTGGGTTTTACACGCGTTCCTATCTGCGATTTCTGCTGTGCGCAACTCCCTCCACAATCAGGTACTCTCTGCGCTTGTTGTGGCGAGGACCTGGGACTAGCGAATCTCTCCCCGCTTCCCAGTGACGACTCCGATTCCCAGCCTCTTTGCCAGCCCTGCCGTTTAGCCCCTCCTGCTTTTGTCAAAGCGGTTGCGTATGGCGGTTACCACGGTGAGCTTCGCTCCCTGGTTCACTTGCTCAAATACGAAGGTATGCAGCCCATCGCGGGCCGGTTGGGTAGGCTCCTGGCGGATTGCCTGGAACCTTTTGTTGAGTCCGGAGTACCGATGCTGGTTATCCCGGTGCCCATGCACGCCGTCAAACAGCGCCAGCGGGGCTTCAACCATGCCGAGCTGCTGGCCCGCGCCGCCATGGCGGAGATGCGGCGCCGCCATCCCCAGTGGGTTTTGCATCTGGAAACGAGTTTGCTCAAACGTGTGCGAGTTACGCTGAGTCAGGCAGGCCTGACCACCCACCAGCGCCGGCAGAATCTGCGTGGCGCTTTTTTTGCGCCTAGTCCCGCGCGTGTGGCTGGACGGGATGTCTTGTTGGTCGATGATATTTACACCACTGGGGCCACGGCTCGCGCCTGCAGCCGGGTGCTGAAGAATGCCGGCGCTCGATCGGTCCGGGTGGCGACGGTCGCTCGGGCGCAGCGCGAGGGAGTCGCTGCGTGGGATAGCGGTTTTTTAAGAACGGTGAACTGAGACGGTAACGGAGGATCAAGATGTCTTTGGGAAAAGCCATGATCCACGCACGCAAACCGAAAGCGACGCCGCAAGGCCGTGCGCTGCCTCACGAACCCGCTGAGCCGCATGAAGGGTGGCCGGGGCAACGGGTGTCTTCTGCCTACACGATGCAAAAGCCGGTGCTGGTGTTGAACGCTTCTTATGAACCTATCAACATCTGCGGTGCTCGCCGGGCGCTGATCCTGGTTCTGAAGGGCGTGGCCAAGACTGAGGAAGAGCAGGGCGCCATCTTGCATGCTGCATTGCTGCGCATTCCCATGCCTTCGGTCATCCGCCTGCTCGAATACCGCCGCATCCCCCACCAGACGCGCGCTCTTTCGCGCAAGAACATCCTGCTGCGCGACCGCAACAGCTGCCAATACTGCGGGGTTGTTCTGCCTGCGGGCGAACTTACGCTCGACCATGTAATGCCTCGTTCCCGCGGCGGTCTCTCCACCTGGGAGAATCTGGTTGCCTGTTGTCATTCCTGCAATCGCAGAAAGGGCAATCATCTGCTCAGCGAGCTCAATGACATCAAGCTACTGCGCGAGCCTCGCCCCTTTTCGCTCCACACCAGCCGCCACATCATGCGCATGATCGGCCACTCCGACCATAAGTGGCGGAAGTACCTCTACTACTAGCGCTACGACTGTCCTGGAAAAAGAGTGCGAATTAAGCGAACTAAGAAATCTCCTTTTACATCTCCCGACGAACTTGGCCGGTTCCGCCTGCTGGTGCTGGACATACCTGCTTAGATACGTTTTCGACTGGTTTAGTGGCGGAACTAATCAACTTGGGCGAGTTTACCCAGGACTACGTCCTGGGCGCCTTCTACCACCACACCAACCTGGTCAGCAGTGGATAGTAAAGCGCCAAGCGTATCGGCTGGTTGGCTCCATGAACCTTGCGCAGGATAGCGGCGTAAGCTTCCAGCTGCTGCAGATACTTTCCCTTTTCGCCTTCGAGAAAAGCATCCAGGCCGGATGCACCGTGCCTGGCGGTTTTGTAGTCCACGATCCACAAATGCGTTTCTTCCGGGGAGCAGGGTGTTGCCCCGGCGCGAAAGATGCGATCACCGCGAAGCGTACGCACCACTTCGCCGCCTTCCGAAGCCGCCCACGTAGACCAGGAGATCTCGCTTTGCGCGCCGGCGCGTGCTCCCAAAATCCAGCGCCCTCTTGCGTCGCGGAGTACGGCCAGCAGAGTCCGCACCACCTCGGCTGATTGGGGCTCAGCCTCAGCGCGCGGCAGCCCAGCCGAGCGAAGCATAGCCAGGGCGCGGGGACGCCAGCCACTTACCTGGTCGAATACGGCTTGCGAAACGCTGGCCGCATCGATGCCGGGGAGCCGTGTCAGATCTTCCAGCAGCGCGTGCACTACAGTACCAAAGGCGCGCACTGCAAGTGAGCCTCGCGGGCGCTCGATGGATTCGAAATTTTGCTCTTGCACTTCGGGCGCGGCGGCATTCAACGGCGGGTCCCAATCGGCGGGCAGGCGGCGCAACGGAATGGTCCAGTTTGGCGGCGGAAAGGCAAGCTCCGTTTGTTGCGGCGTTGCCGCCGCGGCAGATTCCCGTTCCTGGTGCGCCCGCTCGAAGTCGGCCGCCAGCGCCGGCCAGGCGATCCCCAGCAGGCTTCGGCTGGAACCCGGGGTCAACGCCTGCGTGTCCTTCTTTACCGTGGCGGTTCCCAGCAGGTGCAATTCCGAGCGGGCACGCGTGGTGGCCACATACAGTAGCCGCCTGGCCTCGTCATCCTCGCGCCGGATCTGTTGGTCGCCAATCCATTCGTAGATGCCGCCGGCCTTGCCGTTGCGGCCGATGGGTGCAACCACGAATTCGCGCTCCTCCTGCTCCGACTCGCCCACCAGCCTGGTCCGCTCCAGCCAGCGAAGCAGAGGTTGTTGATCGGGCCGGGTCACACGTTCCAGACCAGGCACGATGACCACGTCAAAGCCCAGCCCCTTTGCCTTGTGGATGGTCATCAGCTGTACGCCGCACTGTTCTTTTGCCAGCGGATCGGGTTGTGCACAAAGGTCGGCAATCCGTTCCTCGAGGCCGGCGGCTTCCGGGCCGAGGTCCTCGAGCATGGCGAAGAAGGTACGTACGTTTTCGAACCCGCTGCGATCTATGCACGCGCGGCCCCCCAACGTTTCCCAGCAACGCTCGATCCAGCGAGCGAGCGAGACCTGGCGGTGCTTGCCCCGGAACGCTTCTTCGAGTACGGCATGTACGCGCCTGGCCCTTTGCTGTCCGTCTTCGCTGAGCAACGACAGCCGCTCGCGCAGCAGAGTGAGCATGGGCCGCGAAGCATACTCTTTATCGTCACTGCCGCAGAGCGTGTGCAGATCGCGAAGCGTGAGACCGCACCAGGGCGCGCGAAGGACTGTGAGCCATGCGATGCGATCCATGGGATGTAGCACCGCGCGCGTCAGCGCGGTAAGGTCCTTTACCTCCTGCCGTTCACCCAACTGTTCAATCTCGACTGCGCGGAAGGGGATGGCAGCCTTGTGGAGCCGGCGCGTGATCGGCCCCAGGTGGGTTCGGGCGCGAACCAGCACTGCGATGCGGAACTCTTTGCCTTGCTTCTGCGCCGTTTCTATCCGCTTCCAGTGATCCTGGATAATGCTGACCACCTGCCTGGCTTCCGCTTCCGCAACTCTGCGCTTTTCCTCCGGATCTGGCTTGGAGGCTCGGAAAAAGGGCCATACGCGTACACCGCCGCCGCCGCGCGGCGCCGGCTCCTGTGCCGTGGATGGGGAGAAGCTCACTTGATAGTCATCGGCGTCTTGGTGCGGCTCGAAGATCCGGAGGAACATCTGGTTCAGCCGGTCGACCAGCCCGGCGTGGGAGCGAAAGTTTGTATGCAACTGAAGCGGTGTCAATTGGATGGCAGCCGTGCCCTCGCCCAGGCCGTGGCTCCGGGTACGCTCAAAGAGCTCTACTTCGGCCTGGCGAAACATATAAATCGATTGCATTGGATCGCCGACCAGGAAGCAGGTGCCCTGGCCGGCGGATTCCCAGCCTCCGGCAAGCAGGGTAAGCAGCTCATACTGGCTGCGCGAAGTATCCTGAAATTCGTCTACCAGCAAATGCCGCCATTTGCCCGCCACGTCGACTGCCAATTCGCTCAGCTCGCCCTCGTCGTCGCACAAAACCTGGCGCGCGGCGAGACCTAGCTCGACAAAATCCACCACTCCACGCTCGGCGAAAACCAGGCGCAGCTCGGCGGTGGCATAGCGCAGAATCACCAGCATGTGGCGCAGCGTCTGCCACTCCTCGTCGGTGTACTTCTGAGGGGGTAGAGCGCGCAGCTCCCGCAGAAGGGTGAGGAAATCAGGTTCGCGCTCGAGACGGCCAATGAGCGATAAGAAGCGGTCTTTCGCTGCCTTTCCCTCTTTACCCGGAATGAACCCCATCTCGCGCTTTGGCACCTTGCGCCAATCGTGACTATTGGTGAGCAGAAAATCGCACAGACAGCTCCAGTGGGAGTGATCGGTCAGGTGACGAATATGGGTTACATGCTTCAGCGCGAGCAGTTTAGCGTCCGGTTCGAGGTTGCCGCACGCATGATTCAGGATTCCCACTAACTCCTGCGCCAGATCGGAGTGCAACGCGAACAGTGACTGTGCTTTGTTCAGGGTGAGCTGCTGTTCCCGGCGCAGCGGCTCTTCGAGAACGTCGCGTACCCGGGTCCAATCCACTGTTTGGCCAAGAGGCAGTACGCGGCCCCACTGATCCCGCTTATCCAGCATGTCGGCGATGAGTCTTTGGCACTCCGGCAGGCTGGTGGCGCGCAGTTGAAGCAGCGCTCGCAGCGCACTCGAGAGCTCCGGGTCGCCGCCCAGCCCGGCCAAGGTGCGCCGCGCAGCCAGGGTATACAGAGGCTGCGGCTTGTCGGTGGGGGTGAGCGATCCGCCCAGCTGCGAGAGCAGGGGTGTCTGGTGCGCGATCGCCAGGCAAACCGAATCGATGGTTTGGATATTCAGCCTCTGCGGCTGCTGCAGCAGATTCCATCCCCGCGCCCGGTCGTTGGCCAACGCGGCTTGAGCCAGCTGGTTTTGTTCCGGGTCATCGCCCATCTGTGCCGCTGCTTCCCGCAGCGCCTTCAGTACCCGCTCCCGCATCTCGGCGGTGGCAGCGAGGGTGAAAGTTATGGCCAAAATTTGTTCCGGTTCGTCCACCTCGGCCAGCAGTTTCAGCAGCCGCCGCGTCAGCAGCTCCGTCTTGCCTGAACCGGCCGGAGCCTGCACGAGAAAGGAGCTCTCCGTGTCGAGCGTACGCGCGCGATCTGTTTGATCGACCGGCACCACTCCATGCTCAGTCAATCGGATCCCCCGTCATTTTCATCTGCTTCGTCATCCGCATTGGCGCGGTCGCTCTCCGCGATACGGCACAGCCCAGACAAGTCACAAAACTCGCATGTTTTGGGATACCGCTTGGGGTCGACCTGCGCTTCGCCTTTAAGAAACTGCTGCCCCAGGTCGAGTAAGACCGCCTGCCAGGCGTGCAGGACTTCCGTCCCATAGGGTGCCTTGGCCAACTTGCTATCGCCCGGCATAACGGCGTCGCCGTTGGCTACGCGGCCCATGAGTCTGACCTCGCCCTCGCGCACCCTGCCCAGCAGCACACCCTTCAAGTCTTCGACCTGGCCATAGCCGGCATACAGGGGTAACTGTGGCTCATCGGGCCGCGGGCCCTCCCAGGCATCCGCCTTTACCATGCCCGTCTTGTAATCGATAATGACGCGCCCGCCGAGCACTGTGTCAATACGGTCTACCCGTACTTGCAGCTTCAGGTCTTCTACCGCTGCAGCGAGCTTCACTTCGCCTGCCTCGACGGTGAAAGGCGCGCGCCTTTCTTCATACTCCAACCACTCGTCGATGAGGGAAACGATGCGGTCCTGTTCCGCCTCCAGATAGGCCTGGCTCCAATTGCGCTTACGCGCATCGGGCTGGCTGCCAAATCGCTGCAAGGCCGCTTTGACGTGTTGCTCTACGATGGCGGGCAGCCGACCTTCGCTACGGGCCTGGGTAAGGCCATCGCGACTCTTCAACTCGTCCCACAACTCTTCCAGTATCTTGTGCACCACCGACCCGCGTTCGCGTGGTTCGAGCCCCCAATCCGTCGCGTCCATTGGCCTGGCGGCCAGCCGCCTGGTGGCAAAGGACTGAAAGGGACAAGCCGCCTGACGCCTGAGTATTTCAGCGCCGCCGGCATCCTGCTCCACCGGCCAGGGAACGATCGCCGCCAGCTCCTCGTCTGGCAGCAGGACCGTCCATTGGTCGTCGGAATCATCGGCGCCCATCGATGCGCGAAGTTTCTGCGCACTCACCTGTGGCAGGGAACTCACTACGGTCGACGGCCGGCAGTTGCCGTCGGCATTCTGCTCCGGATAACTAAAGATGCACTTGGCCGCGCTCCTCTGCAGTCGAAGAGTCACCTGTTCCGCGAGCTTCCAGTCCGCCGCGCTATCCGCGTGCGGCATGCCGTGTTTGCGCTGCAGCGATGTGGTGAGAAAAGCATGCGGCCGTGCCGCGGCGGGCCAGCTAGCATCGTCCGCACCTAAGAACCAGACTGCGTCGAAGGTGAGACCCGCAGCCTCGAGCGGTCCCAGGATCTGTACCGGAGCATCGCGTGATTCGGGGGCAAAGATTGTCTGCTTGGCTTGCCGCTCGAGTACCTCGAGAAACTCGCCATAGCCCACCTTGCCTCCATCGAAGACCAGCTCGCTCACGCTGTCAAGCAACTGCGACCACCTGGCCTGCAGCTGGAAATCTTCGCTTTGCAGCAGATGAGATCCGGGCCAGTGGACCGCCTCCAGGATTCGTTCCGCTACATCCACCCACTGCGCAAAGTTCAGCGATCCGTTCTCAGGCAGTATGCGCCGGGCTACCCGCAGCCGGTGGCGAAGCGGGTCCAGTGGAGCGGCTTCTCGCCACCCGCTGCTGAGAAATTGCAGGAAGGAGTCCAGGTCGAGTTCCGGCTGTCTCATGGGCTGGCGGCGCAACCTGGCATCAAACATTGCGATCGGAAGCAGTTCGTCCTGCCGTTCGCAAAGGAAGCCGGAGAGCATCACCCAACTCACCTGATCCTGCAGCAACGCGTCGTTCATCCACCGCAGGAGTAACAGAGCGGCACGCGCCATCGGCACCTCGGCCAACGGTACGCCGAGAGAGAACTCGAAATTCAGCGGCAAGTCACGCGGCCCAATCGCAACCGCCTGGGGGGAAAGTATCTGGCGAAAGACCGTTTCGATCTCCGGGCGCACGCTGGAGATGCTGGGCACCACGACTGCAATACGTGGAGCGAGGCCCTGTGCCGTGGCGGCCGCCAGCTCCCGCCGCACCCAGAGGGCGCAGGTCAGTATCTCGTCCCGCTTATTGACACCTTTCACCAGCAAAGCTGTTTCGGCCAGAGGGGCCTCGCTGGTGTCAGCCATTTCAATCTGGTAGCCTCGTTCGCGCAACGCCTGGATCAGATGTTGCTGCGCGGGCGTGATTCGATCAAAGCCGATCAGCAGCAGTCTCTGTGCCGCTTCTACTTCGCTCGCCAGCACGGCATCGTGTAACGCCAGAGGCAGCATGCCACGGCTGAGCCAGTCCTCATTGCGGCACACGCGCTCAAATCCGCGCGCCCACTCACGAAAGCTTTCGACATCCGGGCCGCCCAGTCTTTCTCCCCTGAGGAAGTCGAGTGCTCGGTAGACGCAGAGCAAGGCATAAGCTTGCTGGGCGAGCTCGGCTACGCCCAGCACCGAGATGAGCCGGCGGCCCTCGATAGTGGGCTTGACCAGCCGGACCCAGATCTGTTGCTCCTGCAATGTCGTGAGTAAGAGGCGGGTCTCTCCGCCCGAGCGCAGCCGCTTCTGCCACAAGCGGTTCAACCAGCTATCCCAATCCAGGATGTCCGGGGATTGCCAGGCTTCTAACCCGTGTCTCCGTTGTGCCTCACCATGAAGCCTTCGCAAAGCGCGCGCGGCACGCGCACTCGATGCAATCACCGTGTCGCCGGCCTCGATTGCTGCGGCGATTGACGGAGGTAGTTGCATGCTTGTTTTATACCGCAAAGGTCCGCTGCTGCGCCGCGACCGCCAGGCGTGTACACTTTCTGCATGCGGCGAATTGCGGCAGTAATATTGCTGTGCGTTTTTGGGGCGTTGTTGCCATCGGCAACAGTAGTCGCGCTCGCCGCACCCCAGCAGTTGGTGCCCATCTGCTGCCGCGCTCATGGCGCTCATGCCTGCGTCATGGGCTCAGCAGCCAGCGCATCTTCTGATGCCGGTCCCGCGCTACGCCAACCCGGCTGCCCGTATGGTCAGAGCCTGCGCGCGGTCACTACCGTTACCATTTCTGCAGACTTCGCCTCCCGCAGTACGTTCGGCCTTGTCGCCGCCTCTATCGATCGGCAACTCATCGCGGATGCTGTTGCAACACGCATGCTCCGCCGCTGCGCTCCCCGCGGACCGCCTTCTTCCTTCTCCATCTAAATCTGTTCCGGCACTCGCTTCTTTAAATTCTGTCCCTGCCACAGACCAAGGGGTGCCCCATATCTCGCGCGTTGTTCGCGAGATGTGGGATGCCACGGTGGCCGGACTCCAAGTTCTCATGTGCCCGTGAAATTCCAGGGTGCAGATTTGTGGAATCCCATATCTCGCGAACAACGAGCGAGATACCCCGTACTTCCTGTACGCAGCACTGCACACGGCAGCGTATGCGCCTTTCCTTAAGGTAAGGCGCATGAAGTTCGCGGAACCCACCGGGCTTCACAGGAAATCGGGGATATGGGGCACCCCTTGGTCTGTGGCAGGGACAGAATTTAAAGGGCCTTCTCGGTTGCACAACGCAGGGAGGAAGAAATGCCCGTTCGTAACTTGTATCGATTTGTCCTCACCGTCGTCGCCATCGTGTGCCTGCCGGTAGCGCAGGCGACGGTGTTGATGGCCGTCCGTGGGGTCGTTCACGATCCTGGTCATCGTCCCATTGCGGGCGCGACCGTTACCCTGCACGCAGCGGATTCCGATTTCGTCGAAGAGGAAAAAACCAATGCCAACGGGGAATTTGCCTTCACTGCGGTTCCTCTCGGGGTTTACGTCATTACCGCAGCCCAGTCCGGTTTCAGCACGGAGAAAGAAACCATCACGATAGCGTCGAATACCTCTCCGGTCTTGCACTTCGAGCTCGCGGTCGCCGCGGTACAACAGTCAGTCACGGTCACCACGACCACCTCCCAGGCCAATCCGGATAGCATCACACCGACAACTCTGGTCAGCCGCGAGGACATCGCTCACACCCCGGGAGCGTCCCGGACCAACAGTATGGCGATGATTACCGACTACGTGCCGGGAGCCTATATGACGCATGACATGTTGCACATGCGAGGCGGACATGAGCTGAGCTGGATGATCGATGGGGTGAACATTCCCAACACCAACATCGCCAGCAACGTTGCTCCCCAGATCGATCCCAAGGACATCGACTATCTCGAGGTTGACCGCGGGAGCTATCAATCCAGCCTGGGAGACCGCACCTACGGTATCTTCGACGTGGCGCCACGCACCGGCTTTGAGCGCAATCGTCAGGGCGAGCTGGTGCTTTCGGCAGGCAATTTTTACCAGACCAACGACCAGCTCAGCCTGGGGGACCATTCGCAAAAATTTGCCTGGTACACCAGCCTCAATGGCAATCGCAGCAACTATGGACTGCAACCGGCGATTGAGACCCCCATTCATGATGCCAGCAATGGTTATGGGGCATTTGCTTCCTTCATCTACAACCATGACTCCGCCAACCAGATGCGGCTGGTGACGCAGGCACGCGCGGATTATTACCAGATCCCCTACGAC
This sequence comes from uncultured Acidobacteriaceae bacterium, assembly GCA_963814015.1. Classification (GTDB taxonomy): domain Bacteria; phylum Acidobacteriota; class Terriglobia; order Terriglobales; family Acidobacteriaceae; genus PALSA-350. The sequence continues at coordinate 87,893 of CAWFBI010000006.1, read as the reverse complement.
CCTGATCCCGAGTCCTGGCAAAATCAGCTCTATGATTCGAGCGGTCTGCGCGACGGAGAGCATGAGACGGATGCCTATGCCGCGTTTACCTGGGTACACAACTTCAACACTTCCACCTTGCTGCAGGTGTCACCCTTCTACCACTACAACGACGCCAAGTACGATCCCAATGCGCAGGATCTGCCCACCGCTACCACCTCCGACCAAACGGGAAACTATGGCGGTGTGCAGGCATCCATCGCGACGACGCTCATCGCGAAGAATGCGCTGAGCGCCGGGTTTTATGCCTATGGACAGCACGAACATGATGTGTTCGGAGTGGTCTTTAACGACGGAAGTTATCCGGATTTTACCCAGCCGGAACAACTCAGTGGCGGAGTGGAAGAGTTCTATGCTGAGGACACTTACAAACCCACGACGTGGCTTACGCTGATCGGCGGCTTTCGGCAGTCGAACTTTCAGGGTGGGTTCTCGGAAAGTGCGATGTATCCGCGAGTGGGCGCCACCGTTCTAATTCCCAAGCTCAAATGGGTCTTCCGCGGGTTTTATGGACACTTCTATCAACCACCGCCGTTGACCACTATTTCCGGGCCGGCCTTGCAATATGCGACTGGCAACAATACCAGCTTCGTTGCCTTGAAGGGCGAGCGGGATGAAGAGCACCAATTCGGGGTGCAGATACCCTGGCGCGGATGGTTGCTGGATGCTGATACATTTCAGACCCGCGCCAACAATTTCCTCGATCACAGCAACATTGGCGAATCGAGCATCTTCGTCCCCGTAACCGTAGAGGGAGCGCTCATTCAAGCCTGGGAGCTCACCCTCCGCTCGCCCTCTTTATGGCACTACGGGCAGTTTCATCTGGCCTATTCCAATCAGATTGCGCAGCAGATTGGGCCGGTTACAGGAGGGCTGATCTGCTATCCGCCCGATTCACCCAATTGCGCGGCGGCGCCAGGATATTCGTCCCTGGACCACGATCAGCGCAACACCCTGAATGTGGGCATGAACGGGAATCTTCCTTATCGCGTCTACGCGTCCTTCAATATTTACTACGGTTCGGGTTTCTCTAATGGCTATCAGGATCCGCCGTCCCCGTATACCGCCGCCTACCTGCCGGGACACACATGGGCAGACCTGGCTGTAGGGAAGGAGTTCGGCGAGAATCTCTCGGTTTCTGTGCAAACGACGAATATCGCCAACTCGCGCACAATACTGGACACCAGCCTCACCTTCGGAGGCTTTCACTATAACGATCCGCGCCAGATCTACGGGGAGGTACGCTACCGCTTTCACTTTTGAGGAACCATTAAAATGGGCATCATGCAGCAGAGCACTCGCAGGGGCCGCATCTTGCCGGTGATGTTATCGATCGTATTCAGTCTTGCCACCCTCGCTCTTGCCGGGTGCAGGAGCGGAGACACGGCGGACGACGAGCGGCCCGCGGCGATCCCTGGCGACGCGGCCACCTACCAACTCAGGGGAATTGTGGTTTCCTCGGATGCGGCGAAAGGGGTCGTTACCATTGACACGGAAGCCATTCCCGGCCTCATGGGCGCGATGACCATGCCGTATAAGCTCGCTCAGCCTGGTGTTGCCTCCGAGCTTCATCCGGGAGACCACATAACGGCCAGGCTGCGGATCTCAAGCGACGCTAGTGTGCTGGATCAGATCGATGTGACGGCGCAGGCCAAGCCAGACTACAAACCAGATAAGTTCTATAACGTCCCTGCGCCCGGGCAGACGGTACCCAATTTCAAGTTTTTAAATCAAAGCGGCAAGACGATTGCCATCGATCAGTTTCGGGGAAAAGTCCTGCTGGTTACCTTTATCTATACGCGTTGCCCGTTGCCCGATTACTGCATACGCATGAGCCGCAACTTCGCCACGATCCAACACCAGCTAGCCGCAGACCCCCAGCTCTACGGCAAGACCCATATGCTGAGCGTCAGCTTCGATCCTGCGTATGACACGCCCAAGGTTTTGCGGAGCTACGGCAGCGCGTACACCGGTGACCACACGTTTTCCCACTGGGACTTTGCTGCGCCGTCGCCTGCGGAATTGGACCCGGTGGACCAGTTTTTTGACGTGGGCGTGAGCCCGGGCAGCGGCAACACCCTCACCCACTCTCTCTCCACCACCATCATCACGCCCAGCGGCAAGATCTTTCGCTGGTACCCTAGCAATGACTGGACGCCCTCCGCCGTAATCGACGACGTCAAGCAGGCTGTTGGCCAATAGCCATTGCACCGGCTCACCGGCTGGTATTAAAAGGAAGCTATGATTCTCGTGCTCATGGGGGTAACCGGGTCCGGCAAGACCACAATTGGCAAACTCCTGGCTGCGGAAACGGGCTGGCGGTTTGCCGACGGCGACGACTTCCATTCCGATGCCAACAAGGCAAAGATGCATGCCAGCATCCCGCTGACGGATGAGGATCGCAAGCCCTGGCTGGCCACCCTGCATCAACTGCTTCTGGGTTGGTATGAAGCGGGGATCAGCGGCATACTGGGCTGCTCCGCATTGAAACAGAGCTACCGGGATGTGCTCACCCCGCAAATTCCGGCGGTCAACATCCGCTTCATCCTGCTCGATGTCTCCCGGCCGGTGCTCGAAGAGCGGCTCAGGAGACGCAAGAACCACTACATGAGCCCAGAACTCCTGCAGAGCCAACTCGACACCCTCGAAATTACACCCGATCTCATGCGTGTCTGCTCCGAAGGGCCGCCGGCCAAGATCGTGCAGGAGATCCTGGATGAGCTCCTGACGGTAGAGGGCAAGACCGAAGTCTAGAGCTCGATCCGTTATTCTGGATGCGGAGGCGTCCGCCCCTAATGGCGAAAGTCACGGTTCTGTTCGGTGTTCTTCTTATTCTGCTGGGAGGGGCGAGCTTCGTTCTCACCGGCTCAAAATTTCCTACCTCGCTCATTCCAGTCGCTTTCGGAATTCTGCTGGTTACTTTTGGCAGTTTGGCCGAAACTCCCGTGGCGCGTCGCCGCATGTTGTTCATGCATGTCGCCGTAACGGTTGGCCTGCTCGGCTTCCTGGCCACCGCTCCTGCATTGATCCAGGTGGTCCAACTCTTCAAGGGCAAACTGTTCCCCTATCCTGCCGCCATTGAAGAAAAAGCAGCGATGTCGGCCCTCATGCTCATCTATGTACTACTCTGTGTGCGTTCGTTCATTGCTGCGCGCCGCACGAGAGTGTAGGGGGCCTTTACAGCGTGAGCATGCGATCCAGCGCCGGGGCGGGGATGTCTCTGCGTGCCGAGCGGTCTGCCCGGGGTCGATCAGGTGCTCCCGGGGACGAGGTTAAGAAGAAAAGACCGCCCCTGCGTAAGGTGCTTCCCGAGGTCTGGACTCTCATCAAGCCGCGTCGATGGCTGCTGGCGTTCGGATTCGTACTGATGGTCATCAATCGGGTCTGCGGGCTGGTTCTGCCCGCGTCGACCAAGTTCCTGGTCGATGGCGTCCTGGTCAAAAGGCAAGCCGAGAAGCTGCCCTGGATCGTAGGCGCGGTTCTGCTGGCAACCGCCATTCAGGCGATCACCTCCTTTTCTCTGACCCAGCTACTTTCCAAGGCCGCCCAGCGGCTGATCGCCGACCTGCGGATGCAGGTGCAGCAGCACATCGGCCGTCTCTCCGTCAGCTTCTACGACGCCACCCGCACGGGCGTGCTGGTGTCGCGCATCATGACCGACGTGGAAGGGGTGCGCAACCTGATCGGCACCGGCCTGGTCGACTTTGTCGGAGGGCTGCTTACGGCCGTCCTCGCCTTCTTCATCCTGATGCGTATCAGCGCCAGCATTACCCTCATCTCCTTCGCCTTTGTGCTGACCTTCGTCTTCATTCTGCGCAAAGCATTTGGTGTAATCCGGCCCATCTTTCGTGAGCGCGGCAAGATCAACGCGGAGGTTACCGGGCGGCTGACCGAATCGCTTGGGGGTGTGCGTGTAGTCAAGGGCTACCACGCGGAAGACCGCGAAGCCGGAGTCTTTGCCGCCGGGGTGGAACGGCTGTATCAAAATGTTGTCCGTTCGCTCACCGCGACCTCGTTGCTTTCGCTGGCGGCGACCGCCATCCTGGGCATCGTCGGCGCCACCGTTATGTGGCTTGGAGCCAGGCAGGAGATGGCCCACAAGATTACCCTGGGCGACTACTTCACCTACACCATGTTTCTGGCCTTCATGGTTGCTCCGGTCTTCCAGGTGGTGAACGTTGGTACGCAGCTGACCGAGGCCATCGCCGGCCTCGACCGCACCAGCGAGATTCTGGCGGAGAGAGAAGAAGATGCCGAGCCCAGCCGCACCGTCAGCCTGGGACCGATTGACGGCGATGTGAAATTTGAGGATGTACACTTCGCCTACGAAGCCGACAAGCCCGTCCTTCACGGCGTCTCGTTTCATGCCCGCCCGGGCACGGTGACTGCGCTGGTGGGCTCTTCGGGATCCGGCAAATCGACGATCATCAGCCTGATCTGCGCCTTTCATAAGCCCACATCAGGCCGGGTGCTGGTCGACGGTACTGATCTTTCTACGGTGCGCCTCAACAGCTATCGCAGCCAGCTGGGGGTGGTCTTGCAGGAATCGTTTCTCTTCGATGGCACCATCCGCGAGAATGTAGTTTTCTCTCGCCCCGAGGCCACCGAAGAGCAGTTCATCAACGCTTGTACCATCGCCCGCGTGGACGAATTCGCCCTGCGCTTTCCTGACGGTTATGACACCATTGTCGGCGAGCGGGGCGTCAAGCTGTCCGGCGGCCAGCGCCAGCGGCTCTCGATTGCGCGCGCAATCCTGGCCGACCCGCGCATACTTATCCTCGATGAAGCCACTTCTTCGCTCGACTCTGAATCGGAGGCCATGATTCAAAACGGCCTCAGCTATCTGATGCAGGGGCGCACCACTTTCGTGATTGCCCATCGCCTATCTACCATTCGCAGAGCCGATCAGATCCTGGTGGTAGAGGGAGGCCTGATTCTCGAGCGGGGTACGCACTCCAGCCTTTACGCTCTCGAAGGCCGTTACTACGACCTCTACACCCGCCAGCATGGACTGGAGGCCAATCGCTTTCTTGCGCCTGGCGAAGGCGAAAAGCTCTTCGAAGAGCTGAAGTAAAACTGCAAATCACTCCACTGCGCTCTTACGGCTGAAACTTCGAGGTTCGCGTGTCCCACATCTCGCGAAGAGCGCGAGGGGCACCCTTTGTTCGCGGCAGGGATAGATCCAAGTGAGACCGGAGGGATCTGCGGTCTCAAGAGTTTGTTACCAGGCGAAGGCCAAAGTTGTGCGCCGCTTAAGCAAGGGAATCTTCATGGGAAGAGCCTGGCAACAGGTCCCTGCAGCCGGGTTCTGACGGCGGCAAATATCGTATGATTCGGTCTTGAACGCTCTATCCTGGGCTGCCTATTTCCGCTCGCGCCTGCGCTGCGTACTTTTCGCGACGTTGCTGGTGTTTTTGCCGTTGCAGCCGGGGCGGGCGCAGGAAGGCACCCTCTCCGGCACCATTGTCGATGCGCGCAACCTGCCTGTAGCCGGGGCGCAGATTATTGGCAGTGAGGGTCAAGTACTAGCCACCACGGCTGCCGACGGCAGCTTCACGGTGCCCGCCGGATCAGGCCGGGTGCAGATCACCGCTCCCCACTTTCCGCCAACATCGGTCGACCTGGAGGGCCCTTCTCCAGTCCACGTGCTGCTGGAGCATCCCCTGGAGAGCGTCACAGTCACCGCGTACCGGTCGCCGCTTGCATCGGGAGACAGCCCCGCCAGCACGCGTATTCTCAACACCCAACAATTGCGCCAGGCGGCGGGAATTTCCCTTGACGATAAACTGCGCCAGGTCCCCGGGTTCGAGCTTTTCCGCCGGACCAGTTCCCTGGTCGCGAACCCCACCACTGAGGGTGTCTCGCTGCGCGGTCTGGGATCGACCGCGGCCAGCCGCTCGCTGGTGGTATTCGACGAGATTCCGATCCTCGATCCGTTTGGAGGCTGGGTCCACTGGGAGGAATTGCCCCCGCCGGTCATTCATTCGGTTGAGTTGGTGCGCGGGGGGGCTTCGGATCTCTATGGTTCGAGCGCCATCGGAGGTGTGATCAGCATCGTTCCGGTCCGGCCAGATTCCAATCGCTTTCAGCTCTCCACCAGCTACGGTTCTGAAGCGACCAGCGACAACTCGGCGCTGGGAGTTTTGAAGTTAGGCAAATGGTCGGGCCTGCTGAGCGGGCAGGTCCTTGCCACCGACGGGTATATCCTGGTGGCGCCCAACCTACGCGGCCCTATCGATCAGCCGTCCAATGTTCATGCGCAGAATGCGCTGACCGAGTTCGATCATGGGTTGAGCCACTCGGGACGGATTTTTCTGCGCGGCAGCGTCCTGAATGAAAACCGCCACAACGGGACCCCGATCCAGATCAACAGAACCCGCTTGTGGCGCTACGCCGGGGGAGCGGACTGGGGCAACCTGGTAGTGCGGCTTTTTGGTGCCGACGAGCACTACTCCCAGACCTTCTCCACCATCAACGCCACGCGCACTGCAGAAACCCTGACGCGCATTGGAAAGGATCCGGCCGATGAGCTGGGGGCGGCCGGGCATTGGACTCAGCCGGTAGGCACGCACCTGCTTCTGCTGGCCGGAGCCGATATCCACGACGTTCGCGCGGCTGACTACGAAACCAATTTTCCTGTGTCGAAAGGCTATCTCGACACCACCGCCAGGCAGCGACAAAGCGGGCTCTACGGTGAGGTACTTTTCACCCCGCGGGCGTGGACTCTCAGCGCTTCGGGCAGGGTGGATCACTTCTCCAACTTCGCGGCCAGCCAATTTAAGACTGCCACGGCGCCGATCCAGTTGCCGCAACTGAACCAGACGGTATTCGATCCCCGCATCGGTATTACGCGGCGTCTCACCACGGCCGTGGCTCTCAGTGCGTCGGCGTTCCGGGCTTACCGCGCACCTACGGCAAACGAGCTCTATCGCACGGGCCAAGTGGGCCAGCAAACCACGCTCCCTAATCCGAATCTGCTTTCCGAGCGCGCAACGGGGTGGGAGACGGGTGTTCATGCCGACCTGCCGAGGATTGGCTCTACGGTCCGGGTCAGCTACTTCTGGACGCAAATCAACCGGCCGATCACCGCTCTCACCCTGGCCACTACTGCCACCAGCTCGCTGCTTAAGCGCGAGAACCTGGGTCAAATTGAGAGCCGCGGCGTTTCGTTCGATTATGCATCCCGGCCTGCGAGCTGGGTCAGCATCGAAGGCGGCTATCAATATGCAAATGCCACCGTCACCAGCAATGCGCAGCAGCCGAACCTGGTGGGCAACTGGATTCCGCAGGTGGCCCGCAACATGGCGACCGCCCAGCTAAACTTTTCCCAACGGCGGCTGGGCCTGCTCAGCGTGCAGGGGCGCTACAGCGGACTCCAGTATGACGACGATGCGAATCAGTATCTGTTGCACTGCTACTTCCGCCTGGGCGCCTATGCTTCCCACGACTTTGGTCATCACCTTGCGGTCTTTGCGGCCGGAGACAACCTTTTAGATCGCTCGATACAAGCCGGAAAGACTCCCACGCTCACCCTGGCCTCGCCGCTGGTCGCGCGCTTCGGTCTGCGGATCAACTGGGGAGATTAGCCCTACCAATTTCCGGGTATCGGCAATTATGGGGCACCCAAAATTGCTGACCTGGAAAGCTATCGGCTGTGCCACTTGAGCAGCGGAAACACGCTACTGTAATTGTCCGTCCACAGGCGTACTCCCGCTTTCAACGACGTCGGGAAGGCATTATTGATAATCTCCGGTTGGGCCAAAAAGGTTTGGTTCGCGGTCACCAGGATCCAATCCGCGTAATACAAGCCATTCTGTTCGTTGCCGTGGGAGTGCACTGACATCGCACGGAGCCCGGCATTGGCGGCAGTTGCGGCGACCACCGGTTCCAGGTCGATGTACTGGTTGGAGACGTGAAAGGCAATCACTCCGTCCGGCTGCAGGTGCCGGCGATAGAGCGCCAGCGCCTCCCGGGTCAGCAGGTGCACCGGGATGGCATCCCCGGAAAAAGCATCCACCACGATTACATTAAAGTGCTGGGGAGCCTGAGCGGCCAAAGACAACCGTGCGTCCCCAATCACCACGTCGGTCTGCGCGCTGCTGTCGTGCAGGAACGTGAACCAATGCCTCGCCAGCCGTTCCACCAGGGGATTGATCTCGTAGAAGCGGATCACGTCACCGGGATCGCCATAGGCCGCGACCGTTCCCGTTCCCAGTCCAATCACGCCCACCCGTTTCGGGCCCGCCCCGCAGCAGAGCCGCATGGTCAAGCCGAGGCCGGAGTCAGGCGCGTAATAAGTCAGTGGTTGGCCCAGGAACTGGGGAGCGAACCACTCCGCGCCGTGCTCGATGGTCCCATTTAAGAGCTGGCGGTTGGTATCGGACTGCGGGGGCAGATGCGATTCCCTGACCCGCAGGGTTCCATAGAAACTGCGCATGAGGGCGACAGCGTCGTCATCGTATTGCCGCACCTGGGTGCTTAACACCACGATCGCGGCAGCCGCACCAGCCACCCAGAGCATGCGCAAACCCCAACCGTCACGCCAGGTCGCCGCCAGGGCGATCAGCGCGACTACGACCAGCGTGCAGGCCAGATCGTAGTTTGCCCGCAGTACCAGGGGAGCAACCACGCCTACCAGCAATGTTCCCGCCGCGCTGCCCGCGGCGGCGACCAGGTAAAACCTGGTCATGCCCGCGGTAACCGGACGCCGCAGGTAGAGTTCCCCGTGGAGAAAAAGGCAGGTCACAAACAGGCCGGCGAGAAACAGCGGCACGCTCACGGCAATCGGTAGCTGGGTTCGAATATCGCGCAACACATAGGCCATGGAGGCCACCGCCACCAGCACCAGCCGGAGCATTGATTGGCGTATCGGGCCCCATGCTCCCTGAAAGGCCAGAATGAAGGTCAGCAGGTACAAGGCTAAAGGCGGCAGCCACAACAGGGGGATGGCCGCGATGTTGGAGCTCAGGTGGCTGGTCACCGCCGTGAGCACCATGCCGCCGCCCATGGCCAGCAAAAACCAAAAGGGCTCCAGGTGACCCGGCAAGACGGCTTGTTGGGGCCTGGAGGAACATATCCGTCTGCGGCCTTGCCAGGCGATGGCTCCGCAGGGCACGGCGAAAAGCAGAAAGCCCCCACTCCAACACGCCGTTTGCTGGTGCATGGTCAGGCTGGGCTCAATCAGCACCGGATAGCTGGTCAGGGCGAGCAGGGAAGCGAAGTTGGAGAGGGCAAACAAACGATACGGCGACCTGCGCTCAAAGCTGCCGCCATACCAGGCAGTCAGCAGCGGGGTGGTGGCAGAGAGCGCAAGATAGGGTAAACCAATCACCGTCGCCAGCACCCGGAAGACAGTAACAGCCGGGTGATAGCTCACCGCTGCCGGAGTGGGCCTGATGCGGATGCCCAGCGTCAGCAGCGCCGCGGTCAGCAACAGGATGTGGATCACTGCCTGATTGGTCGGGTTGAATCTTGACGAAACCCAGTGCGCATAAAGGTAGCCGAGCAAAAGGACCACAGAAAAAAAGACCAGGCAGGTGGTCCAAACCGCGGACGATCCACCCAGCGTGGGTAGCAGCTGTTTGGCCGCCATAGGTTCCACGACAAAGAGCAGAAAGGCACTTAGGAAAATTGTGAGTGCGTAGAGCCAGCGGAGAAGCGTCATCGCGGGTACCACAAGGATGTATCACACAAATACTCCGGCGGGCCCGGGGGCGCCGGGTAATCAGCCACGAGGTCACTGTTAGGGGTAACGAGGGTGACGTAGCCAACCCTCTAGGTGCCCGTTATTGTGATGCTCGAGGATCAGTTCTGGGGGAGGGCTGCTCTTCAGCGCGCCCGTGAGCCAAAGCTCACGGGCGCTTGCTATTTGCGCCGTGCCTGCGCTCCATCCATATAGAATTCTCGAATATGTCCGAACCGATGCTGATCGCTCAGGGCACCAGCCCGCTCTACCTGCTGCCGGCAATGTCGAATCGTCACGGTTTGATCTCGGGAGCGACCGGAACCGGCAAGACAGTAACGCTGCAGGTAATGGCAGAATCCTTCAGCCGGATCGGCGTCCCGGTCTTCGCCGCCGATGTCAAAGGCGATCTCTCGGGTATTAGCCAGCCGGGGGTCGAGAACCCCAAAATCGCCGATCGCGTCAAAAAGCTTAACTTGACGGACTTCTCCTTCTCCGGGTGCCCCGTTACTTTCTGGGACGTCTTCGGCGAGGAGGGGCATCCGGTTCGAGCAACGGTCTCGGAAATGGGTCCCCTGCTCTTCAGCCGCCTGCTGAATCTGAATGAAACCCAGGCCGGCGTACTCACCGCTGTGTTCAAAATCGCCGATGACCAGGGGCTGCTGCTGCTCGATCTTAAGGACCTGCAGGCGATGCTTCAGTATGCAGCTGAGAACGCCAAACAGTTTCAGACCCAATACGGCAATATCTCGGCGGCCAGCGTCGGTGCTATGCAGCGCGGGCTGCTCGATTTAGAGCAGCAGGGTGGGTCCAGGTTTCTGGGCGAGCCGGCGCTCAACCTCGACGACCTCATTCAAACAGATGCCCAGGGACACGGCGTAGTCAATATCCTGGCTGCGGACAAACTCATCAACTCACCCAAGCTTTATGCCACCTTCCTGCTGTGGCTGCTCAGCGAGCTTTTCGAGAAACTGCCGGAGGTGGGCGACGCGGAAAAGCCCAAGCTGGTCTTCTTCTTCGATGAAGCCCACCTACTTTTTTCCGATCTGCCCAGGGTGATCGAGGACAAGGTCCACCAGGTGGTCCGCCTGGTGCGATCCAAGGGCGTAGGCGTTTTCTTTGTCACCCAAAATCCGATCGATGTTCCGGACGGCATCCTGGGCCAGCTAGGCAACCGCGTTCAGCACGCGGTGCGCGCTTTTACTCCGAAAGACCAGAAAGCGGTCAAGGCGGCGGCCCAAACCTTTCGCGCCAACCCCGGGATCAATATCGAGCAGGCGATTCTGGAGCTGGGAGTAGGCGAGGGCCTGGTTTCTTTTCTGGACGAAAAGGGTGCGCCGGCGATGGTGGAACGTGCCCTGGTCTGCCCACCGCGCAGCCAGATCGGCCCCATTACCCCCGAGCAACGGCAGCAGATCATTCGCGACTCCGTGGTGGCCGGCGTATACGAGAATATGGTCGATCGCGAATCGGCCTATGAGCGGTTGAAAAGGCGCGCCGAGAATGGCTCGCAACCCGCGTCTGCTCAGCAGCCTGGCCCAAAACCGACCCCCTGGTATGGCGACCTCCTGTCCACCGGTTCCGGTTCCTCGGGAGGACGGCGTGGAGACAGCCTGGTCGAAACCGTAGCCAAGAGCGCTGCCCGCACGCTGGGCAGCACAGTCGGACGGCAGATCGTCCGCGGCGTGCTCGGATCGCTGCTGGGCGGCTCCAACCGCCGCTGAGCTTACTTCCCGAACCCCTTGCTGCGAACGTGGTATAGCCACCTACATCTATCGTCGATACCCTCAGCACGGTTGGGTTCCGATCCGAAGCGCAAATCCATCCACTCAGTTACCTGCGCGGTAGCCTGTCAGCAACATAATCCTGGGGGCCGCGTTAATACAGATCGTGCCGGCTATCAGCCGGCAACGCTTACCGATCCAATCGGAGAAGCAAGGAGCAAATGCCATGCGTGCCATCCGAGCCTTAAGAACTCTGTTCCTCGCATTACTGGTAGCTGTCGTGCCAGCCTCGTCGTTCGCAGGCGTCTTCGTTTCCATTACCGTCGCACCGCCCCCGCTGCCCGTGTACGCGCAGCCGGTTTGCCCCGGGGACGGCTATCTATGGACTCCCGGGTACTGGGCTTATGGCGATGCGGGATATTACTGGGTGCCGGGAACCTGGGTGCTTGCTCCACGGGTTGGATTCCTCTGGACTCCTGGCTACTGGGGTTGGGGCGGTGGATTTTACGCATGGCACGCCGGTTACTGGGGTCCCCACGTTGGCTTTTACGGCGGCGTTAACTACGGCTTTGGTTACGGCGGTGTGGGCTTCTTTGGCGGGCGTTGGGAGGGTGGACGCTTTGCCTATAACACCGCTGTGCTGCACGTAAACACGACCATCGTCCACAACACTTATATCGACAACACAGTGATTCGGAATACGACCATCGTCAACCGTACCAGCTTCAATGGGCCTAACGGGATTAATGCCCGACCCAACGGTCAGGAGCAGGCGGCGATGCGCGAATCGCATGTTCAGCCGACGTCGGAGCAAATGTCCCACGAGCACTTTGCCAGCACCAACCGGGAGAACTTCGCTTCCGTCAACGGTGGAAGGCCTGCAAACGCGGCTGTAAGCCGGCCCATGACGTCTGCCAACTACGCCAATCATGCGGCTATGAACACCAATAACCGCCCGGCGTACAACGCCAACGTCAATAACCATCCGGCGTACAACAACAACAACGCCTACAAGGCCCCTGCCAACAATGAGGCGCATTACACGGCAGCACCTCATAGCAGCGAGCCGGTTCATCAGGGTGGCGGCGAGCCGCACAATGAATCCCATCCGAGCGGCGGCGGTGGCGGCGGGCACGAACGGCGCTAGTTCATTGTCCGGCAGGAGGCCTTTCCCTTAGAGGGGCCTCCTGCCGGATCTCTCCAGGCAAGAAGGTCTATTGCGCGATAGCGACTGGCGAGAATCTCTAAATCAAGAAAAAGAGACCTGTTCACTATCCAAATGAGACCTTTCCCGGGCCGCGAAGTCACAGATCAAGAGGCGCCGCCAAAAGCGGCCAAAAGAATTGCCACTGTCGCTCTCTATGGAGAGCTCGGACCGCCCGTTCTTACCACGGCAAGATCGCTTCGCGACGCCGGCATTAACGTCGTGTTCCTGTGCATCGGAAACCTTATCCCGGCTGAGTGGTCGAATGCCATAAGCTTTGCCGCTTGCATGCGGCCCGAAGACGTAGGGACGCCCGCAGGCCTGGCGCTGATAAGCGACTTCATCCGACTGACAAATGCTCAGGCGTTGCTGCCATTCTGGGATCCCCAAATGGTCTGGCTTGGCGCCAACGAAGGCTCCCTGCCCAGAGGCTGCAAGCTGCTATCGTCGACCGAGCAAGCGTTGCGAGGAGTGCTGTCGAAACACGATCAGCTGCAGGTGGCACGTGATTGCGGCTTCAGCGTTTTGCCGACCTGGGAACTATTCCGGCAGGAGGACGTCTGCGGCATAGATCCTGCGGCCTACCCGGTTTGCCTGCGGCCGTCGGCGCCACAGGGTGTGAATCCAACTTTTAAAGTTGAGGTGCTGAAAACGCCCTCTGAGCTCAATGCTTTTTTGGCTCACAGGACGTGGGGACCGGAGCCTCTCCTGGTTCAGCCTTTTCAATCCCTCCCCACCGCGGTCATTCACGGAGTCAGAAGTGAATCGGGTGAAATGCTTGCGCTCGAGGCTTTCATTGCCCCGATGAAATTCGAGGGAATTTCGCTGGCACTACGGCCGTTGCCACTGGACGAGAAGATTGCCCATTGTTGCCGCCAGTTTGCGAACCAGGCGGGGATTACAGGTCCGTTTCACTTCGACTTGCTCTATTGCGCCCAGACCAGCAGCTACTATTATCTGGAGATTAACGTGCGGCTCGGAGGCACCACGGATAAGGTCTTCCGGTTAGGTTTCGACGAGCCGTTGCTGACGCTTTCGGCTTACGGATTCGAGGTGCCGCTGCGCCCCTATCGCGCTCGAAAGGGCCGGCCCGTGATCAATCGCCGGGCCTTAGTCAAGCACATGCTCTCCGTGGCACGAGGACGCCTTTCGCCCCTGGATTATCCGGTTTCAGGCCCGTTACCACATTTACTGCTATCGCTGCGCAGCCTTCTTTGGGCCAGGGACTCAATTGCTTCGGTGCGCGATCTGCAGGGGACCTGGTTCTTCTATTTCGGTTCACGGAGTCCTGCTCAGATCTCGCCCAGCTCAGATCCTCAGCCAAGCTCAGCTCCCGAGTGGATGTTGCCCCCGCTGCAGCGCTACGACGAATCCTGAGCTAGCCTAACTCCTGCAGCAGGAACGCATAGTCGAGGGCTATCTCTTTCAGGTAGTCATAGCGGCCGGAGGCGCCGCCGTGTCCCGCGCTCATGTTGGTCTCGAGCAGCAGCAGGTTGTCGTCGGATTTCAGCGATCGCAGCTTGGCCACATACTTGGCCGGCTCCCAGTACATCACCTGGCTGTCATGCAACGAGGTCTTCACCAGCATTGCCGGGTAAGCCTTGCGCTCCAGGTTGTCGTAGGGCGAGTACTGCAGCATGTAGGAAAAAGCGTTTGCCTGGTTAGGATCTCCCCACTCTTCATACTCGGCGATAGTCAGGGGAAGCGTGGGATCGAGCATGGTGTTCATCACGTCCACGAAGGGCACGTGAGAGAGAACGGCGCGATAGAGATCGGGCCGCATGTTGGCCACCGCGCCCACCAGCAGGCCGCCGGCGCTGCCGCCTTCCATGGCGACGCGACGAGGGTCTCCGTAGCCATGAGCTACCAGGTATTCCGTCACGGCGATGAAATCGGTGAAGGTGTTCATCTTCTGCATCAGCCGTCCGGCATCGTGCCAGGGCTTGCCCATGTCGCCCCCGCCCCGAACGTGCGCGTAGGCGAGCACAAATCCCCGGTCGAGCAGGCTGAGGCGGTTGGAATTGAAGCCTATGGGAAGGGAATACCCGTAGGAGCCATAGCCATAAATATAAAGAGGGTTTGTACCTTCGCCTTTCTTGTCTTTGCGGTAGACGATCGAAACCGGAATCCCTGTCCCATCCGGGGCGGTGGCGAACAGACGCTCCGAGCGGTAAAGCGAGCGATCGAATCCGCCCGGCACCTCCAGCTCTTTCAACAACGTCGATTGGCCCGTCTTTACGTTGTATTCGTACACCGAAGTGGGCGAAACCAGGGACTGATATCCGTAGCGAAAGGTGTCGGTTACGAATTCGCGGTTGACATGCGGATGGGCGCTGTACGTAGGCTCGGGAAATGCAATCTGGGACGAAGGTCCCGCAAACGCTCCCTGATCGTCGAAGGACAGTACCCTCAGGTGCGGCAGGCCGTTCGAGCGTTCGACCAGTACGGCGAAGGATTGAAAGAGCTCCAGCTCTTCCAGCATCACGTCGTCACGGTGGGCGATCAACTCGCGCCAATAGGCACGGCCAGGGGTGGCAACCGGGGCAGTGACCACGCGGAAGGTTCTGGCCGTGTCGTTCACGCGGATGTACCAGAGCCCATCGCGGTGGTCCGCGTAGTACTCGATGTTCTCGTTGCGCGGTTCGATCAGGGTCCAGCGTCCTTGCGGATCATCGGCAGGCAGATAGTGTTCTTCGCTGGTGGTGTGGCTGGCACTCTCGAGGACGATGTATTTGTCGTCGCGGGTGCGGCCCGCGCCGACATTGAATCGTTCATCGGTTTCCTCGTAGATGAGAGCGTCCGCAGACTGCGGCGTTCCCACGACATGGCGGAAGAGCTGGTACTGCCGTTTGGTCTCCTCATCCTCGACGGTGTAGAAAAGTGTCCGGTTATCGACTGTCCATACGACCGAGCCAACGCGCTCCGCCTGGTCGGCCAGGACCTCGCCGGTTCTTAAATCTTTGATGTGGAGGGTGTATTGGCGGAATCCGGTCGTGTCGGTCGAGTAGGCCAGCAGGTTGCCATCATCAGAGACGGTGAGCGCGCCCAACGCCATAAAATTCTCGCCGGCCGCCAACTGGTTCATATCCAGCATGACCTCTTCGGCGGCATCGAGTGAGCCGCGCTTGCGGCAGTAGATGGGATACTGCAATCCCTGCTCGGTGCGGGAGTAGTAGAAGTAGCCCCCGTCGCGAAACGGCACCGAGACGTCGGTTTCTTTGATGTGACTGATCATCTCGGCGTAGAGCGTGGCTTGCAGCTCTTGGGTGGGCTTCATCACGGCCCGGGTGTAAGCGTTCTCCCGTTCCAGAAACGCAATTACGTCCGGGCTGGTTTTTTCCCGAAGCCAGGCGTAGTCGTCAGCCAACTGGTGTCCATGGATGGTGGTTATCGTTTCCTCACGGCGGGCAATCGGCGGTTGTACAACAATCGGCGAAGTCATATATGAATCAAGGATATAGGAACTAGTTGTGCATCGGTCAAAAGCCCAGACCTTCGGTCTGCCTGGTTCGCGCATCCCAATGAGAGAGGAGTAAACAGATGAACTATCCCCCGATTTACGGCAAGAAAGCAGTGGCGGCGGCTGGCGCCCTTCTGCTTTGCGGAAGCATGGGTCTGGCGCAAATGAAGCAACCTTCCGCGGGCCCGGCAAGTCAGGCTCCAGGCCAGAACAATCCGGCCGCCATGGATTCCCAGATGAATGGGATGCAGCAAGCGGGACAGCCTTCGGCGGCGGACAGGATGTTTGTTACCAAGGCGATGCAGGGCAGCATGGCAGAGGTCCAGCTGGGCCAGCTGACGCTGCAGAAAAGCAGTAACGACCAGGTGAAACAATTTGCCCAGCGCATGATCGACGACCACACCAGGATGAACGAGCAAATGAAGCCGGTGGCGCAGCAGCTGGGCGTGGCTCCTCCAACCCAGGTCTCGAAGAAAGACCGGCAGACCATGGGTAAGCTGCAAGCGCTCTCCGGATCTGCCTACGATCAGGCGTACATCAAGGACATGATCAAGGACCATAGGCAGGATCTAAGCGAGTTCCAGACGGAAGCTGCATCGGGACAGGACCAGACGGTGAAGGATGCGGCTATGCAAGGCAGCAAGGTCATAGCCCAGCATCTGCAGATGGTCGAACAAATGGCCAAAGACCAGAACATAACTATGGCAAGTAAGTAAATTATTGCCGGTTTTTTAACCTTGTGCCCGCTCGCCAGGGTCCTCCGTGGCGGCGGGCACAACTTCGTCTGAGTACAATGGGGCAATGCGTAAATGCCTGCTTGCGCTCTCGTTCCTCCTGGTCGCCTGGTCTAGTCTGGCGTTGGCTGAGCGAGTGCAGGACCTGCCCGCCCCCACCAATTATGTAAATGACTTTGCCGGTGTGTTATCCCCGGAAACCCAGACTTCTCTGAACGCGTTGTGCGCGCAGGTGGACCGCCTGGCCCACGCGCAGATAGCCGTAGTTACGATCAAATCGCTTGACGGCGAACCCATCGAGAACTTCGCCACCGCGCTCGAAGACAAGTGGAAGGTGGGGAAGAAGGGCACGGACCGAGGCTTGCTCTTGATCTATGCGATCAATGACCGTAAGTACCGCGTTGAGGTGGGATACGGCCTGGAGGGTATTCTGCCCGATGGCAGAGTGGGCGATATCGGCAGGCAGATGGTGCCGTATCTTCAACAGAATAACTACGACGGCGCAGTTAGCCTGGCTGTCCGCCAGATTGCGGGGGTGATTGCAGCCGACGCGGGAGTGACCCTCAACACCGGGCCCCGGCCCGCCTATGCTCCGGCCCCTCAACCGCGTCCGCTCACCCTGGGCGAAGTGGTGGTGCTGGGCCTCGTCCTGCTGGCGGTGATCTTTTTCCTGGCGCGCTTTGGTGGCTCCGGACTGCTTGGCTTCCTGATTGGTATGTTCATGGGCGGCGGCGGTGGAGGGGGCTGGGGCGGACGCGGCGGCGGAGGCGGCTGGGGTGGTGGCGGTGGGGACGGCGGCGGCTTCGGCGGATTTGGTGGCGGTAGTTCCGGCGGCGGCGGGGCCTCAGGCAGTTGGTAGGCTATTTAAAGCAGAGCAAGAGAAGGAGAACTTTTAGATGAGACGCGGGCTTTGGGTAGCAATCGCGGTATTGGTGGTAGTGTTTCTGGCGGTGCTGCTGGTTTTCGGCAGCTATGTAAGCGCAAAGAATCAGATGGTGCAAAAGAGAGAGACGATTACTTCCTCCTGGGCTGAAGTTAACAATCAACTGCAACGGCGTGCGGATTTAATCCCCAACCTGGTGGAGACGGTGAAGGGCTATGCCAAGCAGGAGACCACGGTATTCGGGGATATCGCCAATGCGCGGGCCGGTCTGCTGAACGCCCATGGCGATCCGAAGGCCACCATCCAGGCCAACGGCCAGCTCGATGGCGCTCTTGGACGGCTTCTGGCATTGTCGGAGAATTATCCGGAGCTGAAGTCAAATGCGAACTTTCAGCGCCTTTCCGATGAACTGGCCGGCACAGAAAACCGGATCAGCGTCGCGAGGATGCGCTACAACCAGAATATTCAGGACTACAACACATTTATTCAGCAGTTTCCCAACAGCATATGGGCGGGTATGGGTGGGTTCCAGGTGAACAACGACTACTTCAAGGCGAGCCCCGGCGCTCAGAACGTACCCAAGGTCAGTTTCTAGGACGGCGTAGCTTATTTGCGGGGCCGAGAGCGCTCCGGTTCAGAGCCGCGGTATCCCACATCTCGCGAAAAACGAGCGAGATGTGGGGCACCCGGAGGTCCGTGGGCAAAGCAGGATTCCCGGGCGGGATTCTAGGCTCGAGCAAACGAAGCTACTGCACTCGCTTCGTCGTCCTTGACGTCGAAAACGGTGTAGAGCTTGGTGATTTGCAGCAGGTCGTGGACCTTCTTGGTTAAATTGAGCAGCTTGAGGTCTCCGCCCTGGTTGCGAACGGTAGTAAACGCACTCACCAGCTCCCCGATTCCCGAGCTGTCGATATAAGTCACGTCACCCAGATTGAGCAGGATCTGCTTGGAGCCCTTGCTGAGGAGATCCCGAACAGCATCGCGCAGTTGAACACTGCCTTCTCCCAGGGTAATGCGGCCGCTGCAATCCATTATGGTGATCCCGTCCACCTGACGGGTCTTGATTTTCATGCTCACGAATACTCCTCCTTAGATAGCGGAACGGGCGGTTCCTAGATGTTTGATGAGGGTAAGTTCAGTGCCGGGCTGTAATTGTCGAAAGTGTACCTCATCCATGAACGAGCGAATCAGAAAGATACCTCGTCCTGAGCCTCGCAGCAAGTTCTCCGGCGCCAAAGGGTCGGGCAGGGTCTCCGTATTCAGACCTTTTCCCTGGTCGGCGATGCGAATCACCAGTGAATCCGCGGTCTGCTCAAAGGAAGCGGTCATGTGCTTTTCAGGATCGTAGGAGTTGCCATGGAGCACGGCATTGACCGCCGCTTCGCGGACCGCCATGGCGACACGATAGACTTCTTCTTCTTCCAGGCCGGCCTTCCTGGCCATTTCTTCCGCGGTCTGCTCCACGCGATTGACGCTGTCAAGCGAGGACTCAAGTGTGTAGGTAACCCGGCTAGCTTGTGATCCGCCCAATTGCCTGACCTCGTGTGACGCAAGTTTGCTTGGCCAGCGGCCTCATGTCAAGGCACATTAAGAGCTTAGCAGCCTGCCTAAATGAGTTCGTACCCTGCGAAAAAGTAACCAATCTCGAAGGCCGCAGTGTCCTCGGCGTCCGACCCGTGTATCGCATTCTCTTCAATTGAGGATGCGAACTGCTGGCGGATGGTACCTGGGGCCGCGTCGGCCGGATTGGTGGCGCCCATCAACGTGCGCAAGTCGGCGATCGCATTCTGCTTCTCGAGCACCATGGCGATGATGGAGCCGGAAGACATAAAGGTTGTCAGCGAATCGAAGAAAGGCCGCTTGGCGTGCACGGCGTAGAAGCCCTCGGCCTGCCACTTGGAGAGAAACATCTTCTTGATGGCCACGATTTTGAAGCCCGCCTTTTCGATCTCCGCCAGAATCGCGGCGGAATATCCTTTGCGGACTGCGTCGGGCTTGATGATGCTAAACGTGCGTTGCATTCAAATCTCCTTATCGCCCGATGACTTTGGCCAATGTTTCGCCGATCGCGGCCGGGGACTGCACTACGTGGATACCGGCGGCGGTGAGCGCTTTCATCTTGTCGGCCGCAGTGCCCTGGCCGCCGGAGATAATTGCTCCGGCGTGGCCCATGCGCCGTCCCGGAGGCGCGGTCTGGCCGGCGATGAATCCAACAACAGGCTTCTGTACGTGCGCCTTAACATAAGCGGCGGCGGCTTCTTCCGCCGTGCCTCCGATTTCGCCAATCAGGATGATGGACTCCGTTTGCGGATCCTCATTGAGCAGCTTGAGCGCGTCGACGTGGGTGGTGCCGATAATGGGGTCGCCGCCGATGCCGATGGCGGTCGACTGCCCGATCCCACGCTGGGTGAGCTGGTAGACGGCTTCATAGGTGAGGGTGCCAGAGCGGGAGACAATGCCTACGCTGCCCTGCTTGTGGATGCGGCCGGGCATGATGCCAATCTTTGCCTTACCTGGCGAGATGACGCCCGGGCAGTTGGGACCGATCAGCCTCGATTTGGACTTGCTCACCACGCTCCACACCTTGACCATGTCGTTGGTGGGGATTCCCTCGGTAATGCAGATAATGAGCGGCAACCCCGCGTCTTCGGCTTCGAGGATGGCATCGGCGGCAAACGGAGGGGGCACGAAGATGACGGTGGCATTGGCCCCTGTCTTCTCCACCGCCTGGGCCACGGTGTCGAAGACCGGCCAGCCCTCATGGGTCGTGCCTCCCTTGCCCGGCGTGACTCCGCCCACTACTTTGGTCCCGTACTCAGCGCAGCCCTTGGCATGGAAGGTGCCTTCCTTGCCCGTAATACCCTGCACGATGAGCCGCGTATTTTCGTCCACTAACACCGACATAGATGGCTCCAGCTCACTTGGTTGAGGCTTTCTTTTTTGCGGCCGCGACCACCTTGGCCGCCGCGTCCTGCATGGTTTCTCCAATAATGAAGTTCAGGCCGGAGTTCTTCAAAATCTCCCGCCCCTGCTCCACGTTGGTGCCCTCCAGGCGAAGGACCACGGGTACCTGCACGTTGGTCTTCCGGGCCGCTTCCACTACACCTTGGGCCAGGGTGTCAACGCGCAGAATGCCGCCGAAAATGTTGATGAAAACAGCCTGCACGTTCCGGTCAGAGAGCAGGATCTCGAAGGCGTGCTCGATCTGCTGCTGGTTGGCCCCGCCCCCCACGTCCAGAAAGTTTGCCGGCGAGCCGCCGGCGTATTGAATGATGTCCATGGTGGCCATGGCCAGACCGGCGCCGTTGACCATGCAAGCGATGTTGCCGTCGAGCTTGATGTAATTCAGCGCATATTTCGACGCTTCCACTTCCAACGGATCTTCTTCCGCCGTATCGCGAAGCTCCTTGAGCTCCTTATGGCGGAACATGGCGTTGTCGTCGAAATTGATCTTGCAGTCGAGCGCCAGAAGGCGGTCGTCGCTGGTGGTGATGAAGGGATTGATCTCGAGCAGGGAAGCATCGGTCTCGAGAAATACTTTGTAGAGGCCGGTCATGAACCTGACCGCGTCGTTAATCTGGGTTGGCTTGAGGCCCAGCGCGAAGGCTAGTTTACGGGCCTGGTAAGGCTGGAAGCCCACCGCGGGGTCGATATAGGCCTTGAAAATCGCGTCCGGATCCTTGGCCGCCACTTCTTCGATTTCCATGCCGCCGGCCTGGGAGGCCATGAAGACCAGCTTGGCAGTGGCGCGGTCGAGCACGATCCCCAGGTACAGCTCGCGCGCGATGGGTGACATCTCTTCGATCAGCAGACGCAGTACCTTCTGGCCCTGCGGTCCTGTCTGGTGGGTCACCAGCTGCATGCCGAGAATCTGGGTGGAGTATTCCTCCGCCTGGGCAAGGGTCTTGGCCACCTTGACGCCCCCGCCCTTCCCCCGGCCGCCGGCATGGATCTGGGCCTTGACCACGACGCCCTTGGCGCCGCCGCTAAACAGCCGCCTGGCCACGTCCAACGCTTCTTCCAGCGTATTGGCCACCTCACCCTTGGGAACGGCGACGCCATACCGCTCCAGGATGTCTTTTGCCTGATACTCGTGAATTTTCATTCGTTTGGTCTTCGGACAGAACTTCCATACTAAAGGGGATTGGCCTTGAGGGCAAAGACGCGCCCATTCCTGGGAGGATAGCCGAATCTCGCTCATCCCAACCTTGAACCCAAGAACGGACGCAAGAGAAACCGCAGAAAAAACATTTCCACGAAAGGCCCGAGGGATCTGCAGTTCCGCGGACTTTTCCAGGAAATGTTTTTCGACCGATCTGCGGTCTCCCTTCCTGGGTTCTAAGCCCCCCTGAAGGATCGGCAATGCTCTAGGATGGGAAAACGATGTCCCAACTGGCGGCGCTGCTCAAGCATGTGGTCGAAGATCAGGGTACCCTCACCCAACAGCAGGGATGCTCGGCGGTAAGGGAAATGCTCGAGGGCGCTGCGACCGATGTGCAGATAGCCTCGCTCCTGACCGCGATTGCGACCCGCGGCCCCACCGTCGACGAGCTATCCGGTTTCGTCCAGGCTATGCGGGCCATGAGCCGGCCTGTGCCTTTGAGCGAGCTGGAACGAGAGCAGTTGGTGGACACCTGTGGCACCGGCAGCGACGGCCAGGGAACCTTCAATATTTCGACCGCGGCCGCCCTGGTCGCCGCCGCAGCCGGGGTCAAGGTAGCCAAGCATGGCAACCGGGCCCTCACCTCCAAGTGCGGTTCAGCCGATGTGTTGGAGGCACTCGGCATCCCGGTCGAGTTGGAGCCGGAGCGGGCAGTGGAGTGTCTGCGCCAGACCGGCTTCATGTTTCTTTATGCTCCGGCGCTGCACCCGGCCATGAAGCGGGTGCAACCGGTGCGCCGGGCGCTGGGCTTCCGCACCATCTTCAATCTTGCCGGTCCGTTGGCGAATCCTGCTGGAGCCAGGGCGCAGGTGGTCGGGGTTTTCGCCGGCATGGATCTGGTGGCCGACAGCCTGGCCCGGCTGGGCGTGCGCCATGCATTCGTGGTCCACGGTCGAGATGGACTCGATGAGCTCACCCTGAACGGCGTGAGCGATGTGGCCGAGGTGCGAGACCATACAGTCCGCCATTTCACCCTGGAAGCGGGCGATGCCGGCCTCGAGCAGGCGCCTCTCGACCAATTGGCGGGTTGTGACGCGGGAGGCAACGCGTCTTTGATAGAGAGAATTCTTGAAGGTGAAGCCGGGCCGAAGCGGGACATAGTCTTGCTGAATGCAGCGGCGGCGCTGGTCATCGCCGGCCGCGCGGTCGATTTTGCCGGCGGTGTCCGCTGCGCCGCCGACGCGATAGACTCAGGTGCTGGTCTGCAGCTGCTGGCGCAGTTGCGCAAGTTCGATAGCCAGTAAGGGAGTTGCCCATGCCAATGCGACTGCAACGTATCGCCGCTCTTTTGGTGGCGGCGGTTGCGATATCCAGCCACGCTCAGCAGATCGTGGTCAGCAAAGACAACCGGACCATCGCCGTTACCACCAGCGCCGATGCCAACGCCGATGCGGATACGGTGACTGTACAGATCGGCTTCATCGCCTATGGGGCCGACCAGGAATCGGCCTATGCCCTGGGCTCCAGGACCTCAAATGCCATCGCTGCTGCATTGAAAGCCGCTTCCATCCCGCAGGATGCCATTCAGAGCGAGTCGCAGAGCATCTCCCCGGTTCAGCAATACACCACTCAGGACTGGACCCCGGCCGAAAAGGCCGAGCGCAAGTTCCAGGTGCAGCAGAGCTGGAGCGTGAAAACCACGGCCGCAAATGGCGCCCGGGTTCTCGATGTTGCCGTGAAGGCGGGCGCCAACCAGAGCGGGCAGATGTCCTGGAGCGTGGCCGACCAGGATGGCCTGCAGGCGAAGGCCGCGAAATTGGCGCTCGACCGCGCCCGGCAGATCGCACAGCAAATGGCCGCCGGCCTGAACGCCACTTTGGGGCCATTGGTGTACGCCAGCAACGAAGCTCCTTCGCGCGGACCCCAGCCGCTCATGAGGGCCGCAACCGTGATGGCCGCTCCGCCGGCGCCAAAAGAGGTCGAGCCCCTAAGCGTCAGCGCGCAAAAGGTTACTGCCTCCGCTACGGTCTACGCAGTGTTCTCTATTCAATAGCATCGTATGCTGAACGTAAGGACGCTAACCCATGGCGAGATACCAGTACCGTGATTTAAAACCGACCGCCGAAGCCGAAGACCTTTATCGGCGCTGGCTGTGCCATCTGGATGAAGAATTCACCCGCCATAAGGAATCCCGGCTGCGGGGAGAAATTGTCCGCGATGCGCTGCACCAGATTTACCTGGGCCGTCCCCACGGTGGCAAGCTCAACACCACCCTGGTATCCGAGCTGCCTGGCAATGTCCTCCAGATTTCTTTAGACCCGGCCAACGTGACCCTGGAACCGGAGTACTACGGCGACGTGGACGTAGAAAGATATTGCGAGCGCAAGCCGCTGATCTACTTCTGGCAGATGTTTGACAAGTCGGCCCTGGGATTGAATCACTGGCTCGGCTTTCGCTTCCGCAAGATGCTGGCCAAACACATCTTCAAGCATATAGGCAAGAACGTGAAGATCTTCCACGGGGTTGAGTTCAGTTTCGGTTACAACCTGACCGTCGAAGACGACTGCACCATTCACAAATTCGTGATGCTGGATGACCGCGGCGAACTCATCATCCGCAAGGGAACCTCCATTTCCGACTACGCGGCGGTGTACTCCCACTGGCACAAGGCAGCGGACTATTACGATATAGAGAACCGCACCACCGAGGTCGGGCCCGGCACGCGCCTTACCTATCACTCGTCGGTGATGGCCGGCGTCAAGATCGGCGAGGATGCGATGCTTGGCGCCATGGGTGTAGCCACCCATGACGTGCCGCCGCATTCCATTTGGGGAGGCGTGCCGGCGCGCGAGATCAAAGCCCGGAAACCCGGCCTCGAAGTCGCTCACGGCGAAGATAGCAAACGTACTTAGCGCACGCCGGCATGCTACCATCAGGCTTCGAATGGGAACTCCTGAAATCGTTCTGAACGTCTGTGAATTTGTGGTGTTGCTGTTCGCGCTGAGTCTTCACGAGTCGGCACATGGATGGATGGCTTCGCGGCTGGGCGACCAGACGGCGCGTATGCTGGGCCGCATTACCCTCAACCCCATCAAGCATATCGACCCCGTAGGCACAATTATGCTGCCCCTGGTGGCGATGGTGACCCACATCCCGGTGATTGGCTGGGCCAAGCCGACCCCGGTAAACACCCGCAACTTCAAAAACTTTGTGCGCGACGATATTCTCACCACCCTGGCTGGTCCGGTAAGCAATCTGATGGGATCCGTGGTTTCGTTACTGGTCCTGATCATCATCGCCAAGACGTCGCCCATCGGCTTGCTCTCTGTGCGCTCGGTCGCCATGCGCGGCATAAGCGGCCTCGACCCGCAGCTCCTGGCTGCCAGCCCGGTGGCTTATCCGCTGTCGTTGATTTTCTATATCGGTATGCTGCTCAATCTCTTTCTGGCGGCATTCAATCTACTGCCGTTGCCGCCGCTTGACGGAAGCCACATCTTCCGTCACATGCTCCCCTTTCGCTGGCTGCCGATTTACGACCGCCTGGGCATCCTGAGCCTCTTCCTGATGCTGTTCTTTGGTGGTGGCGTGACCATGGCAATGGTGAATCCGGTGCTCGGCTTCTTCCGCGTTTTGCTGCTCTCCATCTGAAGGTTTTCCGTACAATCGAGCCAGTGAATCAACACCCGAATCGTTCCCATCTCAAGCGCGTGCTGAGCGGCATGCGCCCCACCGGCAAACTGCATCTTGGCAACTACATGGGCGCCCTCTACAACTGGGTGCGTCTGCAACACGACTACAACTGCTACTTTTTTGTCGCCGACTGGCATGCCCTGACCACCGATTACGCCGACACTTCCAATCTGAGGCAAAATACGATGGATGTGGCGCTCGATTGGCTGGCGGCGGGGTTGGACCCGGAGCGTTGCGTGCTCTTTGTGCAGTCCCTGGTGCCGCAGCACGCGGAGTTGCACCTGCTGCTCTCCATGATCATGCCCCTCGGTTGGCTGGAGCGGGTGCCGACTTACAAAGAGCAACAGTTGCAAATGGGTGACAAGGATCTCACCACTTATGGCTTCCTGGGATATCCCCTGCTCATGGCAACGGATATCCTGATCTATCAGGCGGACTTTGTGCCTGTAGGGCAAGACCAGGTGGCGCACGTGGAAGTTACCCGCGAAGTAGCCCGGCGGTTCAACCATTTTTATCCCGGCGGCGCCGCCGAGATTTTGCCCGAGCCTCAGGTGTTGTTGACTCCCTCGCCTAAGCTGCCCGGCACCGACGGACGAAAGATGTCCAAAAGCTATGGCAACACTATCCTGCTGACTGACCCGGAGCCGGTAGTGCGGCAGAAGCTGAAGACCATGGTGACCGATCCGGCGCGGGTGCGGCGGAGTGACCCCGGCGACCCCGATGTATGCCCGGTGGGCGATCTGCACAAGGTCTTCTCGACCTCGGCGACGCTGGAAAGGGTCTATGCCGGGTGCCGTTCGGCCGGCATCGGTTGCATCGAGTGCAAGGGCTGGGCCGCGGACGCGATCGTGGCTGAACTGGAGCCGATGCAGCAGCGGCGCAGGCAATTTGAGGAGCGGCCCAGCCTGGTCCACGACATTCTGCACAGCGGCTCCGAACTGGCCCGAGCCCGGGCGGAAGAAACCATGGGGCAGGTGAGGGACGCGATGCAGCTGGTGCGGCCGGAGCAGGGGGAGCGCGCACAATGAGCGACGAAACACAGGCCAAGAAGAGGGAAGCGGCTGAAAGCGCATCCCCTTACAGCATCAGCGTCGGAGCGGTATACGACGGGCCGCTGGACCTGCTGCTGGACCTGATCCGGAAGCAGGACATCGACATCTATGACATCCCCATCGGCAAAATTACGGCCCAGTTTCTGGCCTACGTGGAGGGTCTGAAGCAGACCGAGGTGGATGCGGCGGCAGACTTCATTTATGTGGCTTCGCTGCTGATTCACATCAAGAGCCGCATGCTTCTGCCTCGCACTTCGGCGGAGGGGGCTGAAGGCGAACAGGAGGATCCACGGCGGGAGCTGGTGGAGCGTCTGCTGGAGCATGAGCGATTCAAGAATGCGGCGCAAATGCTGTTACAGAAGCAGCAGATCGAAGCCGCCACCTGGACCAACCCGGCGATCCGGCAATTTAATACCGAAGAGGGAACCGAGCAGGAGATTGCGGCGGACACGGTTGACCTGGTGCGCGTCTTTCGGGAAATTCTGGACCGGGCGCGGCAGAGACCGGTGCTGGACGTCGACGAGGAAGCAGTGACTGTCTCCCAGATGCTCGATTACGTGCGCCGTCGCCTGATTATGGAGGACCGGCCAGTGTCTCTGAGCAGCCTGCTTCGCAATACGCGCACCGAGCGGGCGCTCATCTGCATGTTTCTGGCTCTGCTTGAGCTGGTGCGCTTGCAGGCGGTGCTGCTGAGGCAAGACAACAACTTCAGCGAGGTTTACATCAAGAAGCACCCATCGTTCGAGTCGGTAGTAAACCAGGGCTTAATTCAGGCCACGGATGACTGGCGCTAATAGGTGGAGGGACCTGCTGTTCTTCTCTCTCGGCTAAAGCTGGCGAAACCCAAATTCACATAACTTTAACAATCCCAGGTACCACAATTCATACTAGCGACTGATGCACTTTGGTACCGTGCGAACACCTGTAATGTGGAGTGTGCGCGCGTGAATGACGGATCGTCAGCGGTTTTAAACCCACCTGGAAAAAGCTCTGTACTCCAAGAAAAAATGAACCGAAAGCAGGGCAAGATCCCGATGATCATCTTCGGGCTTGTTCTCGTCGGCGGCATCGGCTGGGCCGCTTCCCAGCTCCTCGGCGACCTGTTTGCAGTCCAGCACTCGGCCTCGGCGATGGCCTATTTTCTGCTAGCGGTTGCCTTGCTGATCGCCCTTGGGTTTGAGTTCGTCAACGGATTTCACGACACTGCGAATGCGGTGGCTACGGTCATCTACACTCACTCGCTCGAGCCTCACATTGCCGTAATGTGGTCTGGCGCGTGGAACCTGATCGGCGTGTTGCTGTCCTCGGGCGCCGTGGCCTTCGCCGTCGTCTCTCTGTTGCCTGTCGAGCTGATACTTAAAGTAGGATCGGGCGCTGGTTTCGCCATGGTCTTCGCGCTGCTGGTCTCCGCCATCCTCTGGAACCTGAGTACCTGGTGGTACGGGCTGCCGGCCTCCAGCTCGCATACCCTCATCGGTTCGATTATCGGCGTTGGTGTGGCCAACCAATTGATGTCGGGCACCACCGGCACCTCGGGCGTGGACTGGACGCAGGTGGGCAACGTCTTCCGGGCGCTCCTGGTTTCGCCCATCGTCGGCTTTATCTTTTCTGCTCTGTTGTTGTTGCTGTTCAAGTTTGTAGTCAGAGACCCGCGGCTTTTCGAGGCCCCAAAAGGGGACGCGCCGCCACCATTCTGGATTCGCGGCCTCCTGGTTCTGACCTGTACCGGTGTCAGCTTTGCTCACGGTTCGAATGACGGGCAGAAGGGCATGGGACTCATCATGCTCATCCTGATCGGCACCGTGCCCACCGCGTATGCTCTCAATCACGCGGTCGGCTACAGCCAGGTTCAGGACTTCGTCGCCGTATCGGAACAGGCGGCCAAGGTAATGACCGCGCATGTCGACTCGAACGCGGTCATGGACGATCCGCGTGCCGATCTGACCGAATATCTCCAGACCAAGAAACAAACACCGACCACCATTCTGGCCGAACGGCAGATGATCCTCGAGATCGAGCATGAGGTCAACCAGTACAAGACGCTGAAGGGCGTGCCGGCCAACCAGCAGTCGAACGTGCGTAACGACATGTATATCTCGAGCGAGACTCTTCGTCTGTTCGCCAAGTCTAAGAAGCCGGCGTTTTCCGCGGAGGAAACCGCGGTGATGACGAACTACAAGAAGAAGCTCGATCTTTCCACCAAGTTCATCCCCACCTGGGTCAAGGTCGCGGTCGCGATTGCGCTCGGGCTGGGAACCATGGTTGGCTGGAAGCGCATTGTCGTCACGGTAGGCGAGAAGATCGGGAAAACCCACCTGACCTACGCCCAGGGCGCCTCTGCCGAACTGGTCGCGATGTGCACCATCCTTGCAGCGGATAATTACGGTTTACCGGTCAGTACTACCCACGTGCTCTCCTCCGGAGTGGCCGGAACCATGATGGCCAACAAGAGCGGGCTGCAGTGGTCCACCATCCGCAACATCGCGGCGGCGTGGGTCTTCACCCTACCAGTGGCCGCTCTTATGTCTGCGGGACTGTTCTGGATCTTTGTACAGTTTGCTCCCAAGGGCTAAAACCGGCTCAGCAAAGACAAGCGGAAAGACAGGTGCTTCGATACTATGAATCGAGGCGCCTGTTTCTTTTTTGAGGCGCGATTGATTCTCCGATGAGCCTTAAAGCCAAATTAGAAGCCGTAGTCTACGCAGCCGAGGAGCCGGTGACCCTGGCCCAGCTCGCTGCCATTTTCGCCGAAGAAGTTTTACCGGGATCGAGCGAGGCAGCCGAGCCGGAGGCGGAGCAGATTGCGCTGACCGGCCTGTCCTCCGAGGGCGTGCCCCCAGGCTCCGACACCGAGGACGTCCCCGCCCCGGAAGAGACACCGGTTGCAGCGGAAGCCAGCGAGGGCGATGAAAAGAAGGCGGCGCGCCAGCGCGACCGCCGGGTCCGGCAATTGTTGCAGCAGGTGCTCGATGAACTGATCGCAGACTATGCCAGCAGCGAACGGGGCATGGAGATCAGGGAGATCGCCGGTGGCTATCGCATGGCGACCAAGCCGGAGTATCACGACGCTGTGCGCGGCTTTGTGAAGAGTCTGAAGCCGCCCATGAAGCTCTCGCTGCAGGCATTGGAAACACTGGCGGTGATCGCCTACAAGCAGCCGGTGACGGCGCCTGAAGTGAGCGAGATCCGGGGAGTCGACTCCGGCGGCGTGCTCGGCGGCCTGGTCAGCCGCAAGCTCATCACCACGGCAGGCAGAAAGCCGGTGATTGGCCGGCCCATACTCTATAAGACCACCAAGGAGTTTCTGCTCCGCTTTGGGCTGAAAGATGTGAATGATCTGCCCAGCATGGAGGAGTTTGAAAAGATGGCAGGCGAGCTGGCTGAGTCCGAAGCTGAGGGCGAAGCTCAGGATGTGGTCAATCTTTCCCCGGTTGATCCTTCAAATCCGCAGCCCCATGCAGAGGCAGAAGGGCCGGCAGCGGAACCCGCCACAGAAGCTACCGCAGAGCCGCAAACCGAGCAGCAGGTATGACCGTCAGCCCGGAGAATGACGGTCAGCGCAATGAGCAGCGATTGCAGAAGATTGTTGCTGCCGCCGGTATCGCGTCGCGGCGCAAAGCGGAAGAGCTGATTACCTCCGGCCGGGTGCAGGTAAATGGCCAGAAGGTGACTGAGCTGGGCTCGAAGGCCGATCCGGACCGCGATCATATCCGCGTCGATGGCAAGCTGCTCAAGAAGCCGCAGCAATTCCGCTATTTCATGCTGAACAAGCCAAAGGGTGTGGTCACTACGGTTTCCGATCCCGAAGGACGACCGACTGTGATGAAGTTTTTTGCCCGGGCCGGTGCTCGTGTCTTCCCTGTGGGCCGCCTGGATTACCAGAGCGAAGGCTTGTTGCTGATGACCAACGATGGCGAACTGGCCAATGTTCTTACCAAGGCGTCCTCCCAGGTGGAAAAGACCTACCTGGTGAAAGTGAGCGGCAAACCGACTGAGCAGGAGTTGGAACAGCTGCGCCGCGGGGTGATGATTGAGCGCGGCCGGCGCGGGGAGCGCGAGGGCCGCGTGATGACCCAACCCGCCAGGATCAGCCTGGTCCGCGACACCGACAACCCCTGGTACGAGGTGGTGTTGACCGAAGGCAAGAACCGGGAAATTCGCAAGATGTTCGAAGAAGTAGGCCATTTTGTCGAGAAGGTCAGGCGGGTTGGCTTTGGTCCCCTGGTGCTCGATGTGCTCCCGGGAAAAACGCGCGAGCTCAACGACGAGGAAGTGACCCAATTGAAGCGGGCGGCGCGCAGGAAAGCCTCATCGCCGGAGCAGCCTGGGAAACCGGCACATCGCGCCAGATCGGGACCGGCTACACTGCCACGGCCAGCCCGCAAGCGCAGCTCGGCAGGGCGTCCATAGGGGCGGATCAAAACCCCCTCTTTTCCATCTGATGAGTAACGGAGGATTTATGGAGGCAGCAACATTTGGCGCAGGATGCTTCTGGGGGGTCGAAGCCCGCTTTCAGCAGCTTCCGGGGGTGATCGAGACTGCAGTGGGTTACGAAGGCGGCCAGCTCGACCACCCAACTTACAAGGATGTCTGCACCGGCCGCACCGGACACGCGGAAGTGGTAGAGGTGAAGTTCGATCCAGCGAAGGTGAGCTATCAACGCTTGCTGGATTTGTTTTTTGAGCTGCACGATCCCACCCAGCTCAACCGCCAGGGGCCGGACTGGGGAGCACAATATCGCAGCGTGGTATTTTTCCATTCACCCGAGCAGGAGGTTGCGGCTAAAGCGACCATCGCCCGGCTGACCGAGCAGAAGGCCTTCAAGAAGCCAATCGTGACCCAGGTGGTGCCGGCGCAGAACTTCTGGCGCGCAGAGGAATACCACCAGAAGTACCTGGAGAAGCGCGGCGCGCTCTCCTGCCATATCTGATCGTTACGCCGGCTCCGACTATGACGTACTCATTGTGGGAGCCGGCGCCGCTGGCCTGTTTTGCGCCATGCATGCGGGCCGCGGCGGCCGTCGCGTCCTCTTGCTGGAGCATGCCAACCGTGTCGGCAAGAAGATCCTGATCTCCGGCGGGGGGCGGTGTAATTTCACCAACCTGCACACCACTGCCGAAAATTTCCTTTCGGCGAATCCTCACTTTGCCAAGTCCGCGCTGGCCCGTTATACGCCTGCTGATTTTCTGGAGCTGGTGGAGCAGCACCAGATTCCCTGGCACGAGAAGACACTGGGGCAGCTCTTTTGCGACCGCGCGGCCAGCGACATTGTGAACATGCTGGAGCAGGAGTGCGTCGCGGTGGGTGTATCCATCCAGGTTGCGGCTTCCGTTCGAGAAGTTAGTCACCGTGACGGTTTCCATCTAAGCACGGACCGTGGCGTTTATTCGGGGCGATCTTTGGTGATCGCCACCGGGGGCCTGTCTATTCCGAAGATGGGCGCCACGCCGTTTGGCTACCAGGTTGCGCAGCAGTTTGGCGTGGCCATCCAACCCTGCCGGCCAGCGCTTGTCCCGCTTACCTTTGGGCCTGAGGACCTCGCGCGCTTCGCCGATCTGGCAGGAGTGTCGACCGAGGTAGTCACCGCTGCCGGGTCCGGGCGCTTTCGCGAAAAGCTCCTCTTTACTCATCGTGGCCTAAGCGGGCCGGCCGTGCTGCAGATCTCTTCTTACTGGCAGCCGGGCCAGGCGGTCGTGATCGACCTTGCGCCGGACCGCCTCTGGACAAGCGAACTGCGCGCACAAATTTCGCAGCGTGATCTTTCAAGTGCACGAACCGCACTCCGCGGTGTTCTTCCGCATCGCCTTGCCGACCGCTGGCTGGCGTTGCAGCCGCCTTCCGCCTGGACCAACCGGGGGATCGACGAGGCCGAGAGCGCGCTCCACGGTTGGACCGTCTATCCTGCAGGGACCGAAGGCTACGAAAAGGCAGAAGTCACAGCAGGCGGCGTGGATACGGCGGAGCTGAGTGCGCGGACCATGGAATGCCGCAAGGTTCCAGGGCTCTACTTCATTGGAGAAGTGGTCGACGTCACCGGGCATCTCGGCGGTTTTAATTTTCAGTGGGCCTGGGCCTCAGGCGCTGCTACGGGACGTGCCCTGGCGGGCGTGTAGGGTCACCGCGTCATTTGCGGGACGGGACGATACGCAGCTTCTGGAATCTCTGCCAGCGTGGATTGCCATACCCTTTCGCCGAGCCCATAAAAGTGGCAAAAGCTCATGATGAGCGGTCGCCATTTGTCGGGATCAATACGATTCTCGAACCCCTTCATTAGAATGCATTCGTCGATATGGGTACGAACGATCCGCACTTCGAAGGCGACAGCGGTGCTGGCCTTGTCCGGCCGATTGCCGAATGGGCGTGTACTCTCCAGTACGGCTTCCAGCTGAACCGGGCATTCGACCACTCGTTGCGCACTGACCAGCTCCGATCGGCCGGTGCTTAGACCGGCCACCCCAAGCTTGTCCTTTTCATACCGGTATCCCATTGCCAACTTGCGGGGCGGCACCGGATCTGATCCAGTGAGGCGAGCGAGCCGATTCACCGCCGCTACCATGCCAACCGAGGGAAGATTCAGGACGCATTCTTCCTCCCGCTGCAGGTTTTGCGCAGTATGCGAACTGGCTCCCAGGCCCAGCATGCAGTTCCACCCCAGCCACCACGCAGAGGACATGGGCGCAACGTTGGTAGTTCCGTCAAGGTTCCGGGTGCTTATCAGAACAACCGGAGTGCCGAAATACAGGATGGAAGGTTCGACATTGATATGCATGCAGTCAGGTTGAACCGCGCATGCCTGTGCGATCTATCCGGTTCTTGCTCTTGCATTCGAAATGGGCATCTTTCCCCAACCCAGGGACAGGGGGCCAGCTGTCCGTGGGTTGGGGGAAATCCCAAGTGGCATCGATTCCGCTATGCCCTGGACCTCGGCTCTGCGAACCACAGGCTTACAGACCAGAAGAGCAGGATCAGCAGATAGACAGAGATCCGGAAAAAGGAAAAGAAAACGTAGTCGCTCATCTCCCGTCCGGTGGTGAAATATCCGCCCCCGGCCAGCATGGCGGCGGAATAGATTCCGAATCCGAAGCTGATGGCGGCAACATGGCTGCGCCATGAAAGCCGCAGGGGGCGCAGTAGAAAAGCGAGCACGATAGCCCACTCCACCATGAGCACGGAGAGCAGAAAGTGCATCAAAATCAAAATCGTGCGCGGTGATGAGTGGCCGGACGGGGCCAGGCGCATGACGATGAGAATGCCGCTCGCCAGCAGCAGCAGGGGCAGGGTGAAGCGGCGTATGCCGCCGAGCGGCTGCAGGGCGTTCCAGGTGAGCTCTGCAAGCACGGCGCACTGCAGCAGAACGTCCGTGAGGTCAATAATCATGGATGCGAAGAGATGGGCGGGATGACCGGAGAAGTGCAAAGCGGCGACCAGCCCTATGGAGCGCAGCAGGTAAAAGATGATGAGCAAAGTGAACCAGGGAAACCGTGCCACACGCTTGCGCATGAACAGCACGGCAAGAAGTACTAGATGTCCGAGGAGCCCAGCGGCCCAGATCAGGTGGTTTGTCATCAATCCTGTTTCAGCAGCCTGAGCCGCTCAGTCTTCACAGCAGGAACATTCAAAATACAAGGCAACGAGCAAGCCATTTCTACAGTCTAAGACCCGATCACGGTTTGCGGGTCTTGAATTCATCCCACTTCGGGTGTACAGCGCGAACGAATTTGCCATCTCAATAAAGCGAGGTTTCGTTATGTTTCGCAGGCACCCAGATCCCGAGTCCGTTGTTATTGGCCTTTTTTCTTACGCGAGCGATGCGCGCCGCGCTTTAAATCTCCTGCGTGAACAACACTTCTCCAGCGATGAAATAGCTGCCGCGTTCCGCGACCCCGCGCCTACGCATGCCGCGGCGGAAGAAGCATCCGTACCGCTCCGGGGCAGCGGGAAGTGGTTCGGGCAGTTAAGGCAGCTCTACCGAGGAGACGAGCGCGTCGAAGATACACAGCGGACGAGGCTCGCAGAACTCCCGGCCCAGGCGGCACCAAACGAATTCGAAACAATGCTGGCGCGGCTTGATCTTTCACCGCAGGATGCGCGCATTCTTGATCATGAATTCGATCAGGGCGGCGCCATTGTCACGGTGAAGGCGGGTGCTCGCAACCGCGAGGCGCGGACCCTGCTTGAGCAACGGGGGGCGCGCATTGTGCATGCCCGCAATTCCGCGTCGCCGCCGGTGTCCACCCCAGCGTCCGCACCCGTCGTCACCTCCTCGCCCTTCAGCGCCCCACAGCAGAGTGATCCGGGGCACATACAACTCTTCGGCGAAGTGTTGCGAGTGCATAAGGAGAAGGTGAGCAGCGGAGAGGTGCAGGTCCGCAAGGAATCAGTCACCCACATGGAAACGGTGCAGGTGCCGGTAACGCGAGAGCACCTGGTGGTGGAACACTCCGATGAGAGCGGCCGCACTGATGCGGAGCATGCGATCCGGGTTCCACTTAGCGAAGAGCGCGTTCACATCGATAAGGACACCGTCTTGCGTGAAGAGTACAAGGTAGGCAAGCGAGAAGTAACGCAAAATGAATCGGTCAGCGACAACGTCCGCCGGGAACGCCTGCTGATTGATGATGCCCGCGCCAGAAACAACGACTAAGTTGTTCAGATTTTTTTGCCAAAGTTTTGTTTGCCATCGCGCGTAAGGAAACAGGTTGCATCCTATCAGTTGTAAGTGGCCGGAGTAAGTCGCAGCGGATCAACCGCAACCTTTAACCAAGCACAAAGGACATTTTATGGCTTATGAAACAACCAACGCAGGCAGCGTGGGGACGACCACGCAGGTAATAGTCGGACTTTTCAACAACGGGAACGACGCTCATCGGGCAGTGACCCAATTGCGGGAGAATGGATTCAACTCCGATCAGATCGGTGCTGCTTTTCGCAGCCAATCAACGGACTTGTATTCGAACCGTAGCGATGCCGCCACCACCACGACAGGCGCCATCAAGCGAGATACAGAGAACTGGTGGGACAAGGTTAAGGATGCCTTTCGTTCCGATGACAAAGTCGAAACGCGTAGAGATGTCGCTGCCGGCTCGACCCTGGACACCGATCCCTACACGCAGGGAGAGTATGAGTACGATTTCGCGGGCGAGGATTTCGAGCGTTCCCTTGCCGGGGCCGGCATCCCTGCGGATCGTGCAGCTTACTTGACGCGCAATCTGCAGTCAGGCGGGGCAATCGTCACCGTACGTGATACTGATCGTGCCGCGGAGGCAGAGCAGATTCTGTCTTCTAATCACGGTAAGGTTCGCCACGAAGGTTATGCCGGCGCGGACGTGGCGGCGACTGACTATCGCGGCGCGGATGTAGCGGGCACGGAGAATCGATACGCGGATATAACAGCGGCGGAGACAGCAGAGATTGATGCTGCCACTTCGACTGGCCGGGAGATAACCGATACCGGATATGCAGACAGGCGTCCGGTAGATTCGGCAAATTCTGCTGTCGATCGGGTACAGCTCTTTGGCGAAGTGTTACGCGTGCATAAGGAACGTATCAATCGCGGCGAGGTGAGGGTACGTAAAGACGTAGTTACGGAGAATCAGACCATCGAAGTTCCCGTCATGCGGGAGGAGTTGGTGTTGGAGCGCGTAGGCGTTCCGGCCAACACGCCTGCGTCTTCCGCCAACATCGGCCGTGCTCAGGAGATCCGGGTTCCGCTGACTGAGGAGAAGGTGCGGCTGGAAAAGCAGCCAGTGGTTCGTGAAGAGGTTATTGTCGGCAAGCGTGAGATTGCTGATGTAGCCAGGGTGGACGAGGATGTGCGCCACGAAGAACTTCGGGTTGACTCCGACTTCGAAACGCCAAGGAGAACAGTGACCGGCGAGGAGTTGCCGGAAAATGTTCGCCGCCGCGGGTGAGGATCGTGCAAATGAAAGCAGCGAATAACCTATCGCGGATGCTGGCGATTGGAGTGGTGGCGGCTTTGTCCGCTGCCGCTCCTCCTCCCGCCGGCGCCGCAGCGCAATCACAGAATGCGACCGCTGGTGCGGCCCAGCAGTCCAACCATTCGAGCGACGTAACGATCACACGCGATATTCGCCGCGCGGTGATCAAAGATAAGTCGCTCTCCACCGAAGCGCACAACGTGACCATCATCACCAAAGACGGCAAAGTGACGCTGAAAGGCCGGGTCAAGTCGGACGCGGAAAAGCAGACGGTAGAATCCGCGGCGACCAATGTTGCGGGAGCGGGGAATGTCGACGATCAGTTGAGCGTTTCTCAGTAAGGCCAACGATTACATAAACGATTACATAAGGGAGAGGACAGATATGGCAGGTCATTCGATTTTCGGGATTTACACCAGCCGTCAGGGTGTGGAGGCGGCAGTACAGGCACTGAGGGATGCCAATTTTCGCAGCTCGGATATCTCTGTCCTGGCCCCGGAGAACCTGGGCGACATTCGAGATATCGGCACGGTTAAATCCACCAAGGCGCCTGAAGGTGCGGCGACTGGAGGCACCTCGGGAGCGGTGGTTGGTGGGGTGCTCGGATGGCTGGTAGGTATTGGCGCGCTGGCGATACCGGGCGTGGGACCGTTCCTCGCCGCGGGCCCGATCATGGCGGCTCTTGCGGGGGTGGGCGTGGGCGCCGCGGTGGGTGGCGTTACCGGCGCCCTGGTGGGGTTCGGTGTGCCCGAGTTCGAGGCCAAGCGGTACGAAACCAGGTTGGGCAAGGGCGGAATCCTGCTATCAGTGCATGCTGATAACGCGGAATGGATCTCTCGCGCCAAAGCAATTCTGGAGAAGACAGGTGCCGAAGACGTCTCCAGCGCCAGCGAGAGCCGCGTCGCCTGAGGTGCGCGCTAAGGAACCTGGCGTTCATTCCCGCAATGGGTGCAAGCACTCTTGATAACGGGGGTGAGAACGAACCTGAAGCAAACCTACATACGAACGCCTCTTCCACTATTGGCGAATTCGATGGCCGGTGACATAATTGTGGCTCACCCGATCCCTGGTTCTTCTGCAAGAGGAAACAGCGATGCCTGAAAGCCACAACGTCGTTCAGCCGGATTCGCTTAGCGACGCGCAAGCAATCCGCGCTCTGCGGCTCTTCTATGACCTTGCACCTTCGGCAGCGTGGGACGGCGGACGCAAGCCTTCGCCCGAGCGTTTGAAGACGCTGGCTGCTGGCCTTGCTGAAGAGGCGCCTGCCGATCTGCTCCCTGCATTGGCGACTCTCCTGGACGATAAAGACCCGGCTGGAGTTTCCGCCCGTGCGGCGCTCGCTCGAGCGGTCCTCAAGCAAGGCGCCGCATCGCCGGAGTTCGCCTCTGCCGCCGCGCAAGCTATGAACGTCGCAGCCAAACCTGAGATGGGCATCGATCCGATCACTGCCGGCTTCATCGTGTCGCTGGCCATCGGCATGAGCCACATCAAGCTTGGCAGCTTCGAATTCGAAACCAGACTGCCCCAGACGATCCATGAGCTTCGCTTGCCGGAGTTGGTGGGCAAGCTTCCCGCCGTAATCAAGGCTCTTCCCTCGAGTGTCTGGGATCTTCTTCACCGTAAGGCGTAGCACGCGCTTTAGGTGCAACCCGGAAAGGAGTTCCCATGGCCGCAGGTTCCCTTACGCAAATGGCCTTGGAGCTCAAGGCGCGCAACGAAAAGTTCTATAGCGAGCTGCGCGAAGCCACCCTTGCCTCGACTTCTCAACCGGAGACCGCCCGCGCCGATCTCCTCCGGCTGGACAAGGAAGCCATGGCAATCGAGTCCTTCGAGCTCTCTTTCCTCGAACGAATGGGCCCTCAGGGTGCAGCGCAAATGGATACCGCAAGGAAGACTTGGGCCGTCTGGCGCGTGGGGATTCTCGTTAGTGTTTCCCGGGCCGAGATGCTGCTCGGCCGCTTTAAGGAGGCGCGCGCTGCTCTGGCCGCTGCCCGTGCACTCCCGTCTGTGCCTTCCGACAGCCCCGCCCGAGCCTCCATGGACTTCATGGAAGCCTCGATCAACCAGTTAGACCCGCAGCCGGTTACTCCCGGCACGCTTGCTCCTCAGGAACAGTTGTCCGCTGTCTCTGAGGACGCCGTACGCCGCGGCGATTGGCGCGGCGCCGTACAGGCTAAAATGCAAGCCGCCACTGCCGCAATGAATGCGGGCAACGTGGATGCTTTTCGAACAATGAGCCGGGAAGCCCTCGACCTTGCGGCTTCGCACTCGCTCGCGCGCTCGGAGATTTACTGCCGCATCTCGCGCTTCCAGCTGCTGCTTTCCATCTCCACCTCCGGCAGTCTTCTGGACGAACTCAAAGCCGAGCTCGATTACACCACACGCCTCACCGGTTCTCTCCTCAACTACTGGACGGAGACGTATAACCGCTGTTCGCAAACGTGCTCTCTGGCAAATGACGCTCTGAGCGCGGCCTCCAGCAGCACGTCTCGGTCGGCACCGGTCACCTCGGCCGGCCTCTCCACTCTTCTGGAAGAGCTCTCCCAGCAAGCCTCCGCACTGGACAGTGCTTACCTCTCGGGCCGATTGCATGATGCTGCTTCCTCCGGCTCCAGTGCGGGACAAGAAACTGCCTCGCTCATCGAAAACTTCGGCCGTGAACTTACCCGGGTCGATACCGAGATTCGTAGTGGACTCCTCGAACTTGCGGCGGAGCTCAAGGTCCGTCTGAACGATCCTCAGACTGCGGAGGAGATCCGCGGCAAAGCCAGGCAGCTGCGCGACGCGCATCCCGCACCGCCTGCGGTAGTTGTGACCGTGCAATCCGATCAGAATGAGCGCTTCGAGGCATTGCTGGAGCAGGCTGGCAAAGCCATCAACGGATCGAATCCGCAGCAGGCATTGGTCTATGCCAACGACGCTGTCGCGCTGGCGGATTCGCCCGACTTCCGTCGCACGGCAATGAACTACCGCGCCATAGCCAACCTTCATTTGAGCCACTTTTCCGAAGCCGAGGCCGACCTCACCACGTCTCTCGCCATGTTGGAATCTTCGCTCGCCGGCCAGCTTCCCATACTCGCAGGCACCCGCGACCGCCGCCTTACCGAATGGGAGGATATTTCGCTGCTCTATGCGCTCCTACTGGCCAGGACGAACCGCACAACCGAAGCCTGGGATGTAGGCGAACGTGGCCGGGCGCCGGCCTTGAAAGCCGAGATAGAGGCTGCAGAATCCGGATCGCTCAGTCACGGCAGCTTCGAAACTGTGCACCGTTGGCTCGACTCCATCGGAGCCGCGGTGGTTGCGTTTTCTTCCTCCCGCTTCGGCACCCTGATTCTCACAGCCGGCCCCGGCGAGACTGCCCCACAGGCTCATATCGCGGATATCACGCAAGGTCAGATTACGCGGCTGCTCGCTCCCGATTTCGATATTGGCAGCCAGGCTTGGACGTCCACAATCTTCGCTGCCGTTCCCGAGCTTTCGAAACGCCTCATCGCGCCCATCGAGCAACGCTTGCTCGAGATTACGCGCGCTGCGCGCATTCTCTACCTGATTCCTTACTGGCAGCTGTTTTACGTGCCCTTTGCCGCGTGTACCTTGAGCGATGGGCGCACGTTGGCCGAACTCTGCCCTCTCGCCATGATTCCATCCATGGATGTTTTGCAGTGGGCGGCGTCTCGCACAGCAGCGAGTGTGCCCGGCATCTCTCTTGCGGCCGCGGTGGGCGAGGATGGCGGTTACTCTTTCTCGCGCCACACGGCGCAAGTCGCCTCTGCACCCTGGGCCACAACGCCGAGATTGCTTAACGGTGCGCAAGTCACGAGCGCCACGCTCGCTCAGGCCGCGTCTGCTTCATCGGCGGTTTATCTCAGTTGTCACGGAACGTTCTCCACCACGCTCACGGACGGACTCGCTGCTTCGCAGCTGGTGCTGGCCGATGACGAGCGTCTGAACGCCCGCGAAATCCTCGCTTGGAGACTTCCTTCGAGCTTGGTCTTTCTCAATGCTTGCCAGTCGGGCCGGTTCCGTTTCGAGGGCAGAACCGAGCCCAACGGCTTTGTGCGCGCTTTTCTATCGGCTGGCGCGCGGTCCTTGGTCTCGACGCTCGTCCACGTCGATCCCGACGCTGCGGGGGATCTTGCGCAGGCCTTCTTCTGCTCGCTCCTCGCCGGCCAGACGGTCGCGAACGCTCTTCGTACGTCCCAGCTCAAGCTCAAAGAGAGTGGCCATCCCGCCGAACACTGGGCCGCCTACATGATCACAGGCGTCGGACACGAACGCGCCTTTTGATGAATCGTGCGCATGGTCATGAAAGGGGTAACCGAGAGCCGGCGGAGAACAGCTGAGGTCATTGCCACGCTTGGAAATAAATTGTTTCGATCTCTTCCACGGCCGGGATACGAGGGTTGTTCTGCGGCGAGCCGGAGGCAATCGCCTGCGCCGCCATGGTAGGAATCAGCGCGATGTATCGTCCTTCCTCTATACCGAACTGCTTAAGTGAGGGTACTTCCAGTTCGGCATTTCGGCTGTACAAACTGCGTATCAGCTGGTCGACGGCCGGTTGATCAGGGTCCTCGGCCTGCGCTACGCCCATGGCGCGAGCACATTCTGCATAACGGTCAACGGCAGCTTCTGCCGAGAAGGCCGTTACCGCCGGCAGCAGCATGGCGTTCGAGAGTCCGTGCGGAATATGGAAATGTGCCCCCAGCGGCCGGCTCATTCCATGTACCAGCGCTACGCTGGCATTCGAGAAGGCAATGCCCG
Source organism: uncultured Acidobacteriaceae bacterium (assembly GCA_963814015.1). Lineage (GTDB taxonomy): Bacteria > Acidobacteriota > Terriglobia > Terriglobales > Acidobacteriaceae > PALSA-350. The sequence continues at coordinate 46,621 of CAWFBI010000006.1, read as the reverse complement.
CCTGCGTAGCTGCCAGCATCATTGCCTCGCGTGCCGGGCGGTTAGCAGGTTCACGGAAGCAGGTTGGAAGCTCCCTCCAAATGGTCTTCATGGCTGACAGCGCTAACGCGTCGGTAAACGGATTTGCCTTGCGGCTCACGAACGCCTCAATCGCGTGGGTCAGCGAGTCGGTGCCGGTATCCGCGGTTAGCCGGGCCGGCATGGTCAGCGTCAATTCGTAGTCCACCACCGCGGCCGCCGGCAACAGGGTGTCCCCGGCAATCAGCATTTTCTCGCCATTCTCCGTATCTGTGATCACGGTGAATCGTGTGACCTCCGATCCCGTACCGGCGGTCGTGGGAATGGCTACATGCACCGGCCCAGCAGCCGGAATTGGGCGCGGAACTCTATAGTCGCGGACTTTGCCACCATTGGTTGCCAGCATCCCTATGGCCTTTGCGGAATCGATCGGGCTCCCGCCTCCCAGGCTCACCAGGCTGTCGTGGCCACCCTCCACAAAGAGGCGAACACCCGCATCCACGATCACCGTCGTCGGATCCGCCACAGTCTCATGGAAGATCTCGCAGCTCAGGCCGGCATCTCGCATTTGTGTGGCCAGTCTTTCAGCAAGCTGGTTCTTCATCAGGAAAGGATCTGTCACAATCAAAGGCCGTCTGCACTGGAGGCGCCGTAGTAGCGCTGACGTCTCCGCAAACGACCCTCCTCCGATCTTGAGAATGGGTGGAATTCGGATCTCAGCCATGGTTGGTATCTCCGGAAGTTGCGCCTCTGTATCGTACGACCGTCTCCCGGCTCCTGGCGATGCCGGGCCTCGGGCGCACCTGGAGCAATGACACAGTTGGTGTATTGTTCCAGCCGGGTTTGACCTGCCTAATTACGGTAGTACCTTGCCGGTAACTCGCGAACTCGAACGCATCGGGATATTCCGACACGATTTTCAGGTCTCATTGTTCAAGGACACGATGGCTTCTTTTCTGACCCAGTTAGACACCCGGCCTCTGGGCATCACGGGTACGACTCCGTGTCCGGTTAACCTGGCCAAGCTGCCGGGCCTGGATATAAGCGCCCGCTACCACTCGGACCGCCGCGGCGGAGACTTCTTCGATGGGCTGGCGATTGGCTTTCGCATGGTGTTCCTGTTGACGGATATCGCCGGCCCGCGAGCGGAGGCCCATGCGATTGCGGTCGAAGCGCAGGCCGCGTTCCGGCAAAGAGCGTGGGATCTATTCCGTGCGCCCGGCGCAAATGAATCGGATGCTATCGCCACCCTGGCGCATGATGTCAATCGATCCCTGATGGAGGCGGCAAACGGCGTGCGCTTTGCTCCTACGTTTCTAGGTTGTTTTAACGTGACACTGGGCATTCTGACTTATTGCAACGCAGGCCGCGTTCCGGCAATGTTTCGCGATGGCAAGAGCGTGTGTGTTCTGGAGCGTGGCGGTGTTCCGCTGGGACTTTTCACTCACGTCACCTATGAACCGGCGGTCCTGGCATTCGAACCGCAGGACAAGCTGCTCCTGGTCACCAAGGGGGTCACGGAGAGCCGGCGGGGGGCAGCGGAATTTGGAGCCAGGCGCATCGAACGGCTGTTGGAACATTCGAGCGGTGATTCGGCCTCTGAAATTTGCGACAACGTGCTGCGCGCGGCCTATGACTTCGGTAACCACCCCTTGTCGCGCGTCTACGACCTTCTGCATCCGCGCAGACAACGCAGCCATGAGGACCTGACTGCGGTGGCGCTGGTGCGCGGCTAAAGGTGAAGTGTACAGGCTTTAGCCTGTACACAAACAATCCCTGCAACCTCGATGGGCTTCAGAGTCTGCGTGAGCACCGGAGAAAGGAAACAGCAGGTCCCTCCGCTACGCTGCGCTCCGGGATGACATTTCTGCTAGGTCTTCAAGCAATAGCTTCGGGTGAGAGACCCTAAATCCTCCAAATGAATTGTCATCCCGACCGGAGCGCAGCGTAGGGACCTGCTGTTTCCTTTCTCCGCGTTATCACGCACACTCTTCAGGCCGTCCCCTTCAAGACCAGTCTTAATTTAGATCTCTCGATGAAACAAATAGCCTGGTCACTGGGCGAAGCGGCGGAAGAAACTTTCTGGTTTCCACGCTGGGCGCTGATCGGCGTCGGCGACACGTGACACCAACTTTTCAAGAATTGCGTCGAATTGCGCCGCGGGAGTCTCTTAGGCAAAAAGAATGGACGCCCCGCGAGGGAGCGTCCATTACGCCTGCCGTGGTTGCGGACGGTTTACTTAAAGTCGACGTAGGGAAGAACAGGGGTCCCTTCGACACGAACGGCATACAGCTGCGAGGGGCTGATGCCAAGGGCTTTGAGGATGGTCGGTGCCACCTGGACAGTACCAACCGGCGCCTGGACAGTCTTAGACCGGAAGGAAGGATTGGACACCAGCAGAATGACATTGGTGTCGTCATGAGCGAACCCGCCATGCTCCGCCAGCTTTGCTTTGCTGCCGGAATAGGTGACGCCGACATTCGGGGCTACGATAATGTCCGGCGTGCGCGGATCGACGGTTGGGTCGTGGAAGTTGATGGAAAGTGTGTTGCCATAGTAAATCTGCCCCAGACCGATTCCGGTGGTTGCGGCGGCATTTTCTTCCAGAATTTTGACCGCGGCGTCAGTATCGGAGGAGTGCTTCAACCAGAGGAGTGAGACGTCATCTTCCGTCGGCCCAATGCCACCGGTCTCGGTGGATTCGGAGTCTGGAATATAACCCGCTTTTGAGAGCAGGGTGGCGGGCGAGGTGCCGCTGATCAGCTGGGAGACGTAACGGCTGGAATCGATGGGCGACTGGCCGTGTTTGGCGGTGATCACTATCAGGGTCGAATCGTAAAGACCCTTGTCTTTCAATTCGTCTACGAATGCCGCGATCGAGGCGTCGACGAACTTGAATTCACTCAACAACGCCGCGGTGGGAGTACCAGCGGCATCCAGATATCCGCCCGTCATCCCATTGCTTTTCTCAATCAACTTCTGACCCACGCTGAGCGCCTGAAAGTTCATGCCGAAGATGGTGGGTACCTTGGTTGTCTTGTTGCCGAGGTGGTCTTTGCCGTCGATTTCGTTCAGGATTGCATTGACCTTCAACTGGTCGTAGCACTGAATGTTCTGGAAGCTGTTGGTCCAGGCGGTGACGTCCGAACCCGGATCGGGGACCGTGGAGCAGGAGATACCGGTCGGTGTTTTGACACCGGGGAGGCCGATCACGTTGGAGTTGATTTCGGGTGCGTAAAAGTCGTCCAGGGCGATTGGGCCGATGCCGCTGGCGACCGAGGAGTAAGCAGGATGCTTGTCAGACCAGGCCGCGTATCCGCCGGCCGCATGGATGACGCTGAAGATGCTGTTGGCGCGGACGAAATTCCAGGGATAAACCGGACTGCAACCATTGTTGGGGTCGCGGACCAGTTTCTGCGGATCGATGGAGTTGATGCCCCCGTCGGTCAGCGCCGCGCCGGGTGCGCCACCGTTCACTTTGGTCTGGTCGATGTCGATCCCTTCCTCATACTCAGTGGTGTAGCCGGTCGGAGCTGCAAAAGGGGTGCAGGGTCCCGCCGGGTTGCCGTTGCCGGTGGCCTTTGCAGGGCCGTCATAGCTGCGCGAATAAGCGACGTCATAATAAACGCCAGTGACGGCGGGGCTTCCGCCGGTGATGATCGCGGTCAGGCCGGGAAACGAATCCGAGGGCTTTGAGGTGCTGGCGGAGACGTAGTTGACGCCGGATTTGCCCAGGGCAGCAAGCGCCGGGCAGTAGGGGTCGCCGTTGTTGACGGTGCTGATCCCCTTGGCGCAGTTGTCAAAATCCGCTGCGTGCATACCGTCCACGCTGATCAAAAGAACCCGCTTAATGGGTCCTTGGCCCCAGCTACTGTCTTGCGCGAACGAGGGAGCTGCCGAACACGCAGCCACGAGGGAGAGTACAGCAATTACTCTTTTCATCACCACCTCCGGAAACAATGGTTACTAGAACCTGAGGAGTGATTGCATTGCCGGAGCGTGAAAATCTCGTGAATGAAACTTAACTGGTTAAGATTCCTGGTTCGCTCGTGCGTCTATACGAGCGCAGCGCGGCTTTAGCAGCCGAGGGATTGCCGGTCTAGCCAAAGTGGCTCATGAGCCGATCTCTCATGAACAGGGCGACCACCGTGGCCAGGGTGGCCAGGTGGAACAGGGTATGCAACGTGTCCGGGGCCATCCCATTGCGCTTGGGCAGGAACGTGTGAGTACCGGCGAAGAGGATTTGGTAGCGTGCCGCACGCTCCTTGTCCGGCAGAATAAGGTAGGGTATCCACCACGCCCGGAGGATGCCGAGAATGAACACGCCGTAGGTAATCCACAGAAACATCTCCAGCCAGTGCGGATAGGATTGTCCGAAATATTTCGCGCTGAAGAGCAAGCCGATGGCCGCGGGCACACCTGGCAGGAGAGTCACAAAAACGCTGTGCAGCACTGAGTCCTGACTGCGGATCGCGGCCCGGTTGCTTAGACGGCCCAACGGGACCCAGTCGTGAAACAAGAGAAAGAGGACAACCAGGGTTTGTAAGACCAAAAAGGTTATGTCGAACGCGAGCATTTATTTCCCCGTCCCTCCTGAAAAAAAGACATCGATCATGCGGATGCTTGCTGGGCCCCGAGTGATATTGCATCGGGTCTCGCAAAGGCGGGTGCGTGCTTCATCGAGCCTCACGGCCTCGACATTGGCGGGAGGGGAGGCTTAAGCCGATGGCGAAGAGTTCGTAACCAGGGGTTGTACTGTGCTCGCGCGGAATGCACGCGCTGGCAAATGCTTCCAGGGGACCGGCTACGTCCAATGCGGTGATGCCGTCGAACAGCAGTACCCCGATCCGCTTTGGCTGTGGCTGACGCTTGTTGCTCATGGCACAAGTGTAGCCATCGCAGCGATGTCCTGACAGACATTATTCGACGCTTAAGGCCGTACCCGGATCTTGTCGCGCCGTGCTGCCCACGCTTCGGTCGAGAACAGGCCCGGCCCGATTTCGATCAGCCGCGGAAGCATCTTGAAAACCGAAACCTGGTTCCACGGTTTTCCTTCGCGGGTGCGAAAGCCTTTCTCGTTCAGATCGCTCGCTATGCTGGAGAAGGGGAAATCCTGAACCACCAGGTCCATCATCTGGGTGAGCACCATGCGCTCACGAGGATCGAACTCCAGCCGCTGGCAATCGTCCGAGATGCGCAGGCCGTAGGGGATCTCCTCGTTAAAAGCGCCCTCAGTCGGCGCTTCATCCCCGGGCAGCTCCCGCCGCCACTCGATCGACACCAATTGCCACCCGGCGGCCACACGCTGCTGTATCAAGGACGGGCTAAATGGACCGGAAACTATATCTCTAATCCGCTCAAAGTGCGCCAAACCGACCCCCTTCGGATGACAAGACTATAACTCGCTGCGCTAGTCAGCAATCGACGTACCAAGCCCCCTCCGCCGGCAAGTAATCGGACGCGGATTGCTTTCAGGGACTTATGCAGGACAGATACTGGCCCACACCACGGCAAATGTTCGAAATCGTAAATTGGTGTTCGGCTTTGGACACAGGAAGTACTTCGGGGGTTCGAGAGGCGATTCGACGGGGCGAACCGCCGCCTGACAAAGTGACGTGTTGGGGCCGGCATTGCGGAGCCAGTTCGAGCTGTGTACCGTTACGGTGCCATGGTATTTTCCGATCTCGATCTCTCACGGCGACTCGAACGTGCCGAAGGGCAGGCATGCCTGGAGTTTGCGGAAGCCCGTTCTCGCCTCTATCCGGACAGCGGCGCTTGCTGGATAGAGTGCGCAGGCGCATACGCGGTCTTTGACGGAGTCGACTCCCCGGTTACTCAAAGCTTCGGACTGGGCCTCTTTGAGCCGCTGCTCCCGGCCGCGTTGAACAGGATGGAGGGCTTTTTTCGCGATCGCGGGGCCGCCGTGATGCATGAGGTGAGTCCCCTGGCCGGCATAGCGACGATCGACTTGCTGTGCGCTCGTGGATACCGGCCGATCGAACTCAGCAGCGTGCTGAACCGCCCCGTCGACCGACCCGGCACGAGAGAGCCCAGCGCGGTAACGGTGCGGGTGGCGGCTCGAGAAGAAGCCGCACTGTGGGCGGACGTCAGCGCACGGGGATGGGCGCACGAGCATTCGGAGCTGCTGGGTTTTCTCCAGGAATTCGGCGCAGTCGCATTTGCCCGCGAACACAGTGTCCAATTTATCGCCGAGCTGGACGGTCAACCGGGAGCAGCGGGCACGCTGTCTCTCCATGACGGGGTCGCCCTCTTCGGTGGGGCGTCGACCATACCGGAGCTGCGCCGGCGTGGCCTCCAGGCAGCCCTGCTCAAAGCCCGGATGCGCTATGCGTTCGAACATGGCTATCCACTCGCGATGATGGTGACCGAGGTAGGTAGCCAGTCACAACGCAATGCCGAACGCAAGGGCTTTCGCATTGCTTACACACGCACCAAGTGGCGCTTATAACTCACCGGGAACCCCTGGCCACCGTATTCAATCTTGCAGAGAAGGCCCATAGGATGTAGAGTGTCTACATCATATGGCACAAACCAGGACAGGCTACCAAAATCGGATTGAACTTCTGCAGGGAACGCTCGACATGCTGATCCTGAAGACGCTGCAGTGGGGCGAGCAGCATGGCTATGGCATCAGCCAGGCCATCCGAGCGACTTCGGGAGAAGTCTTGCAGGTGGAAACGGGATCGCTGTACCCCGCCCTTCACCGGCTTGAGCGCCAGGGCTGGGTCTCTGCTGAGTGGAAAAAGAGCGAGAGCAACCAGCGCGCCAAGTTCTACCGCATTACTCCGCTGGGGAAAAAGCAACTGGCGGCGGACTACGAGCGCTGGGGAAGGATGGTTGCGACCATTGAGGAGATTATGAGCGCAAACAGGAGCAAAGCATGAATCCTCTTCGATCGCTGAGAAACGCGCTTCGCAAGGACGAATTGAACGAGGAGTTGGAAAGCCATCTCAGGATGGCCATCGCCGACCGTGTGGACAAGGGCGAATCTCCCGAGCGAGCGCGCCGTGAAGCGATGCGCGAGTTTGGCAATGTGGGCTTGATTGCGGATGTGACCCGGGAACGCTGGGGTTGGCTGGGGCTGGAGCACACCCTGCAGGATCTGCGCTACGCGCTGCGCACGCTTGCCCGCGAGCGTAGTTTTACTGTGGTTGCGATCCTCATTCTGGCTCTTGGCATTGGCGCGAACATCGTTGTGTTCAGTGTAGTGAATACCATTCTACTGCGGCCGCTGCCATTCCGTGATGCGCAGCAACTGGTGTGGATCGCCGGCAATCATGGTGTGGGCGGCCTGTCTGATACGGCTTATCGCGTGGACTGGTGGGAGGCCTACCGGCGTTACAACCAGTCCTTCGCAAACGTAACCGGTTTTGTACCTTACTTGACGATCGGCGAGACGAAGCTGATGAACCACGGTGAGCCGAAGCCGGTAACTGGGGTATGGGTACTGCAGGATTTTTTCCCCACGCTCGGAGTGGAACCCATGCTTGGGCGCCAGTTTGTCCCTGAGGAGGCAGTCAAGGGCGGGCGGCATGCTGTGATGCTGAGCTATCCATTCTGGCAGAGACAGTTCAACGCAGACCCCTCGATTATTGGACAGACAATCACGCTTGATAAAGACGCACGGACAGTGGTGGGTGTGCTGCCGCCGAGTTTCGATTTTGGCGCGGTCTTTGCACCGGGCGCAAAAATGGACTACTTCGTGCCCGCGGTGCCGGATGACATCCGGAATTGGGGTCACGTCTTTTCGCTCGTCGGCCGTATGAAGCCAGGCGTGACGGTAGCCCAGGCGCAGACGGAGGCGAACGTCTTATTTCCACGGCTGAGAACATCGCTCAAGTTGGACGGTGATACCGACTACAAAACAACTTTGACCGGCCTCAAGGATGAGGTAAGCGGAAAGTTGCGGCGCTCGCTTGAAGTACTGTGGGGCGCGGTCGGGCTAATCCTGCTGATCGTTTGCGTCAATCTATCCAACCTGCTGTTGGCGCGTGCAGCTGCCCGGAACAAGGAATTTAGTCTGCGGCTGGCGTTGGGCGCGGGGCGCGGGCGATTGATTCGCCAGTTGTTGACCGAAAGCGTTGTGCTCTCAGGTACGGGCGCCTTGCTCGGGCTGGCGTTCGCATACGCAGCCATCCGCTATCTGGCGCATCAGGGATCGATTTCGTTGCCCCTGCTGAGCATGGTGCGGATGGATACCTCTGCGTTGCTGTGGACTGTGCTGCTTGCATTAGCCGTAGGCCTGCTCTTCGGGCTTGCGCCGGCATTGAAGATGTCGACTGGGAGCCTGCTGGAATCACTTAAGGGCTCAGGGCATGGCACCAGCCCTGGCAGAAAGCACGAGCGGCTGCGCGGAATGCTGGTGATCTCCGAAATAGCCCTCGCCTGCGTGCTGCTGGTGGGCGCCGGGCTGCTGCTGCGCAGTTTCCTGCGCTTGACCAACGTCGACCTTGGCTTCCAGCCACAGCAAACCTCGGCTATCAAGATGGACTATCGTGTGGACTATGACAACGGCGGCAGCGCATCCAGGCGCGCAGCATTGTTCCAGGAGGCCCTTCGCCAGGTCAGCGCCATTCCCGGGGTTGAGTCTGCGGCCATCTCAGACAGTTTGCCGCTGGAACACGGTCGCAGCTGGGATCTGCACGCAAAAGGCGTCCCCGAAAAAGAAGGCGATAACAAGGATGCGTTTGTCTACATTGTGACTCCAGGATATCTCGATGCGATGGGGATTCATCTTCGCGAAGGGCGCGACTTTACCTGGGCGGATTCGCCTAAGAGCGAGCCGGTCATCATCATCAACCAGGCCGCGGCACGCCGCGAGTGGCCGAACCAGGATCCAGTTGGTAAGTTGGCGCAGGGCATCGGCGACGGGGACACACGTGTGGTGGGGGTGATCGACGACGTTCGCGAGAGCAGTGTTGAGGCGGGTTCGAGCCCTGAAGTTTATGTACCGGTCACTCAAGGAGAACCAGGCAAGGCCGAAGTAGTAATTCGATCGAAGCTGCCGGTCGAGGTGCTGGCGCCTGCGGTGATGCGAACCCTGCGGTCGTTGAACCCGGAACAGGCAGCGGCAGAGCTGCGGCCTATTCAGTCGATCGTGGACCATGCAACTTCGCCCCGCCGGTTCTTCGCCGTCCTGGTGGGCTTGTTTGCCGGCTTAGGCCTGGTGCTGGCATCGCTAGGAATCTATGGATTGATCTCCTACTCCGTTGCCGGGCGTACGCAAGAGATCGGCATCCGCATGGCGCTGGGGGCAACCCGCGAGCGGGTGCAGTTCAGTGTAATTTGGGAAACCCTGCGGGTGGCCCTGATCGGCATCGCTGCCGGCACCATTGCCTCGTATGCAGTGGCGCGCGCAATCAGCTCAGTTTTATTTGATACCAAGCCGGCCGATCTTCCGACCTTCTTCGCGATGATTGTCTTGCTCACCGCGGTGGCGTTTGCCGCGGGCTATCTACCTGCGCGGCGAGCGTCACGTATTGAACCAACCGTGGCCCTTCGAGGCAATTGAATAACGCTGCCAATTAGCCGAGCGTACTTTTCGCGACCCAGGAAAAGGAAGGCATTCATTGCACCGGCCTGCTCCCTATGGAGTGCTGGGGATCGATAGGAAACGGACGGGTGCCCCTCGTTCGCCCCAGCGTACGTGGGACGAAAACGATATTTTTTGAATGCCTTCCCCTGACCCGCACGGCAATTTCCAAGTTTCACCCCTTGGTAGATCCAGGCCGCTGCCCTCAACCTTCTGGGAACCTTTCGCCATATCATGCGTATGTATCCCCATGAATGTAAGTGTGCCTGCAGCGATCGCCGCTAGAGAGACCCGGCAGCCTTCGGCCTTCGCATCCGGCACCGCCATAATCGTCTACGTTGCCCTTATCCGTATCGTTCTCTACTTTTTTGCCGGTCCCCACTACGGATACTTTCGCGATGAGCTCTACTACCTCGCGTGCGGCGAACATCCCGCCTGGGGATACGTGGATCAGCCGCCGCTGATCGCATGGATAGCATGGCTTCTGCAGCACTCGATAGGCACATCGCTCTGGGCCCTGCGCCTGCTCCCGGCCCTTGCCGGCGTTGCCGGTGTCGCCGGCGCAGGTCTGCTCGCACGCGAACTTGGGGGTCGCCGCTGGGCAATGTTTCTCGCCTCCCTCGCGGCCTTGATGGCGCCCGTGCTGCTCGCCCTGTCTCACTTGTTCACCATGAACGCCTTCGACCCACTGCTTTGGACGGCCATTGCCTACCTGGTGGTACGTATCGCAAAGGGCGGGAACCAGCCTCTTTGGCTTGCTGTAGGAGCACTCGCGGGCATCACCATCCTGAATAAGTATGCCGTCATCTTCTGGCTCTCGGGTTTGGTCATTGGGCTGTGCCTGACGGAGCTTCGTCAAAGTCTGCGCCATCGCTGGTTCTGGTTGGGCTGCGCAATCGCCGCGGTCATCGCCATGCCCAACTTCCTCTGGCAATTGCGGCATCAGTTCCCATTCCTTGAGCTGATGCGCAACGTCCGCCAGAGCGGCCGCGATATCTCGCTTCCTCCGTTGCCTTACCTCCAGGCGCAGGCCCAGATGCTGGGCTTTATCGCTGCCCTGCTCGTGCCCTTCGCGCTCCTGTTCTTCTTTTCAAAACCAGGACGGCCCTATCGCGCCCTGGGATGGGCTTACCTGGTCTTTCTGGCGCAAATGATGATCCTTCGCGGCAAGATGTATTACCTCGCGCCTGTGTACCCGATGATGTTCGCTGCAGGCGCGGTTTGGATCGAAGGGGCAACAGAAGGAAAACGGTGGATCTGGGCCAAACCCACGCTAGCCCTGGCCATAATTGCCATCGCCGGAATCTATGCTCCAACCATCCTGCCCATTCTCAGCGTTCCCCACTTTCTTGCCTACGAGCATAAGATGGGCATTGAGCAGCAGAAGTTCGAGCACATGCAGCCGGGTGTGCTTCCCCAGCTCTACGCCGATATGTTTGGCTGGGAGCAGATTGCGCAGCGTGTGGCCCGGCATTATCACACGCTTTCGCCGGAAGAGCAGCGTAAGACCGCCATCTTTGCCAACAACTATGGCGATGCCGGCGCCATCGACTTTTTTGGCCCGAAATACGGTCTTCCCAAGGCCATTGGAGGCCATCAGAATTACTGGATTTGGGGACCGCGCGACTACACCGGCGAGAGCCTGATCGTCCTTGGTGAAGGCGACGAGCACAACATGCAGACCAAGTGCGCCAGCTACTCGATTGTCGGCAATACCAACGACCCTCTCTCCCGCCCCGATGAATGGCTTCCCATTTATCACTGCAACGGATTCAAATGGAATCTCCAAACAGTCTGGCCGGAGCTTAAACACTGGCGATGAGCCGTGTGCCGTCTAGTTTCCCGGATCGGCCATGCGGCCCATAAACAGGATGCTGGCCGAACGATTGTCGCGAATCATAAAGACGAACGGGTGGTCAGCGCGGAAAATGGGCGGTGCTTGTTGCGGGGCGCGCATGGCCATCGCCATCATGGTCACGGCCGTCGCTGCCGCCGCTTCAGTTCCTTCTTCATTGACGTCGACATAAGCCTTATGAATTACCGCTGAAATAGCGAAGTCCCGGTGACCGGTCATCCCTGAAAAATCTGCATTCCCTGCAAACGCCTCCGGCATGCCCATGGCGGACAACGTGGTACTCAGCTCGAATTGTTGCGTCGACTTGAACTTAGGTATAGTCACGATTACCTTGGGAACCGGCGCTAACTGGCTGAGCCATTGCTGCGTGTTCGCGGCAGTCAGCGACTGTTCCAGGGCAGGCAGGCCGCTTCGATCCTTGGGCAGCAGGACGATCATTGATAGTTGCTTGTTCTTATAAGGCATTTCCAGTGCCTGAAACGTTCCTCCATCGAAATAGCTGAAACCGCCTGCACGGTGCATCAGTGGCGCTGCCGTCGTTTTTCCCGGGGAAAGATAGAAATCCTCATTCTTGGTCTGTGCCTTGTCGAATGGCGTCTGCCAGTCACCCTTGAAATAGATAGCGTTCGTCAGCACCAACCGGGTGGTGGGTCTAAGTGCGCCCGGTTGAAGCAGGTCTTTGATCTTGTCCTGTGTTTTCTGCTCCACCCACCGGTTGATCTTTAACCGGGCTTCTTCCGTCGCGCCTTTGAAATCTAACTGGTTCAATCCCGCTCCATAGTCGCTCTTGAGCAGTTTCAGAAAGTTATCGAGAAAGGTGTAGCCCTGTTGGGCCCAGAGGGCATTGGCCACACTGAGCTGGTAACCATCGTGCGCGGCGTTGAGGTCGGTTAGCAGTGCGCCCATAGCCGGGTGCAGTTGCTTGGGCGGTAGTGTGAAATCCAGTGTTTTCGCCATCTGGGAGGCGGTGTCGCCGCGTGCCCCTGCATACGCCATGGCCAGGGCGGTAGAGATGCTCTCGGGCGAGAAGAAGAGATTGCCGTCCTGCTTCCGTAGCTGGCCGTAGAGGGCAACAGCGAAAGCGTTGTTGCCCTCAGCCACCGCCGTTCGATCAGCTACAGCCACGGGGTTCGTCTCCGCCCCCTGCGCACGCAGCAACAAGATCAGGCAGGGAATGAGTAACGATAGTGGAAGTTTCATACAGATCTCCCTCAGGAAGTGGGACCATAGCCGGCTCCGTGTATCACCTCCGTCAGTTGATCATAGGCTACTGCGTGCCGTACTTGTGTGCGAGATAGCTCTCTACCAGCGCCGCTTCCCCTGCCGGGAGGACGCGGTTATAGATCAGAATTTCGCTGATCTCCCCATGGAAAAACGTATTGTGAAAGCCTGCACCAATGAAGCCGGCGCCCGTCACTCCCCCAAGCACGGAGAGCTTGCCCGGCCGGCTCTGCACGGCAAGACCGTTTACATACAGGCTGTCGGTGCCGTGGTCATGCACCGCGCGGGTGATGGTGAAGTCCTGCCCGATGCCGCCGCCAGGACGGGTGTAGTAGAGAGTATTGCCCGTTTGCGTGGTGCCGAAGCGCGCATACACGTTTGTCTGGTAAGGGCTCACGAAGGTATTGCCCCAGGATTCGTCCTCGGTCCAGGAGATAGCACTGTTGCCCGCAAAGGAGTTGGTTGGAGCTTGGCCATTTGCGGCCTTGGCGACGAGAAAGACAGTCATTTCACTCCAGCCCGCGATGGGCAGGTTGAAACTAAAGGACTGGTTGCCGGTGAACTGCCATGCCGGCTGACAGTTACGCCCATCGGCGGTAAGGAACGGTGGGATTGCTGACGGGGTGGCATCATGGCCGTGGCCTGACTGATCCTGCCATGTGCCGCCGCCGGATCCGTCCAGGGTTGCTTGCGCTTGATCTGCCCGGAGCCATTGCTCGAGACCATTGGTTGGAATCACGCTTGCGGGGTCGGGCGCGGAGCTCGATTGAACGCGGACATTGGACAAAGTGATGTTGGAGTATTCATCTCCTGCAAACTGAACAGAAACCGTTTCGAACCGCGTATCGAGCAACCCAACTATCTGCAGGTTCTGCGTCTGCGGTGTAGACAGATCCAAGGTGTAGCCAGTCGCCGTGGTGCCAAAAATCTGCGCTGTGTTGCCCGATGGCGGCCCGACTTGCAGCGTGTAGCTGTATTCGAAACGGCCGCTCGCCTGTGAATTGAGGCCGGCGCCCGCGACCGGCTGATTGAAGGCGAGCGTGAGTACGGACGTCCTGCTGGACTGCGGCAAACCATTCAGTTGCAGCGTTCCGCCGTCTACCGAGTAGCCGGGCTGCGACCCGGATAGGCCGTCATAGAGCGGGGGGATCGTAACTGTAGCTGTAAGGCCCGCCACGCCATGTACGGGGAGCGTAGCGGTGACGGCAGCAGACGGCGTAACCCGACCCTCCCGGTTAACGATGTTAGTCGCAGGCGGCAGCCCGGAGAAATCGATGTAGCCGTCGGGGTGCAAGCCTGCGGTGCAATAGAGCCCGTCGCTTGCGAGTGAAGCCTCCCCATACACCGCTGTGTCGATGAGCGAGTATGTGGCAACAAGAATCAGGACGAGAGAAACGCGGATTTGCATACGAACTCCAGGGCAGGGATGGTCAAGCAGGGTCAGACCGTAGCGCAGCGTACGGAAATACATGTCGCCGCTGCTTTGTAGGATCGCAGTAGGGTGGCTAAATGTGCTGAAGGAAAACAAGCTAAGCGAAGAGAGCTTCCCACCTTGGTAGCTATGACGGTTTTGAACCGGGGAGCGATCACCTCCCGCGAAATAGTTAGCGGATCTTTCTATTGTCCTGGTCGGGTCGGCCGATAACCTCAGCTTCGGAGGACGGAAGCCGCAGCGCGCCCGGCAGTTACCGGCACGGTAGTTCTGGAGGCGTGGTTTTGGCTGTCAACGCCGTCGGCTCCCGCAGCGAACAATCGGCAGCCCGCAGCAGCTCGCCATCCGCGGTGTCATCGCTGAGTTCCCAGATCATGATGCCGCCTAAACGCTGCTGTCGAGCGTAACCGGCCTTGTATGCCACCGAGACTGCGTCGTCATACGTCCAGAAGTTCACACCATCGAAAAGCCAGGGCGACTGGGAATCCGGGTCGCGATAAACCGAAGCAGGCGTGGCGAGAGTACGGATGTAGCGATAGGGCTGGTCTCCGTCAATGCCGTGGCCGGCCTGGAAGAGCCCGTGGTCGATGGTGTTGACGCCCGTCCATCCGTAGCCATAGAAGGGAACACCCATCAGCAGCTTCTCGCGCGGAACGCCCGCGCTCTCGTAAGCCGCCAGGCTGCCCTCAATGTTGCCCGAGTGCTGCCGGGCATCTGCAAAAAGTGGGGCCAGAAAGCCGGTGGTGGGGCTCCAGGGTCCGGTGTAGTCGTAGTTCATCACCCCGATCTGGTCGACGAGCGGTGCAATGGTGGCGAAGTCGGTTCCTGGCTCCATCCGCGGCGATGGCCCGACAGCAATCGATAAACGAAGGCCGGGACGGACGGCATTCATCTGCCGCCGGAATTCTTTGAGCAGCTGGCGGAAGTTGTCAGCGTCGCCCTGCTGCGGGTATTCCCAGTCCACATCGATCCCATCGAAAATACCAGGTTCAACAATGCCTGCTGCGAAATGTCCGCGCAGGAAAGTGTCCACGCAGGAAGCAACAAAAGTGCGGCGGTTTTTTCGCGTGGCATCTTGAGCAAAACCAGACGCCGCTCCCTCGAGCGAGATGAGAATCTTCAGCTGAGGATAGCGTCGCTTTAATTCCTTGAGCTGATGGAAATATCCGCGGAACGGCGCGGCCGGGTTATCCCGTTGGCCGCTGACGCTGTTTTCGCGGTCAAAAGCAGTTTTGAGATCGGCTTTGGGGTTGGCTATAGAACAGCGGCCACCCTTCACCGATGCTTGCGAGTAATTCAGTTGATCGAGGCGGCCCGCACTGCCGTTGGTCACCAGCTGCTTCAAATAGAAAGGGGGATCGTTCTCGAGGCTCCACTGCCCGAAGTACCCCACCAGCAAAGCACGATGCACTTCGCGCTGGGGAAGCTCGGCGTGTGCCGGCAGCAGTCCAGCCAATAAGGCCAATAGCATCCAGCGGCCGGCCCGGCATAGGGAGAGCAGTACACAAGAGCTGCGAATCACGCTAGAGAGACGAGACAGAAAGGGGATCGGATGAAGAATTTCTTTTCATAATGCGTGTCATGAACCAGGCTTTGCCCGGACGTAGGCGATGCGGCAGGCTTCGTTCTCGTCAGCTTCCACCGGTTGCCGGAGGCCGTTGGCGGGTTCCCGGTTGAGAATCATGCGCACCCAGTTCCTGGCATTTTCGATGGCGGCAGCGGTGTTGTTGTCGCTGGCCTTGTCTGTGATCTGCTTGCGCTCGGCCGCCGTCAGGTGCCAATTGAGAGGTTGTATAACGTCGCGGGGGTTTTTGGCTTCGGGACTCGGTGAGGCGGGGTCGTAATTGAAAACTACATGATGCACGACCAGCCGGTCGAGGTACGTAGTCTCGAGCAGGCAGAGGCCCAGCCGATTGCGGCGGGTGACGCTCTCATGGCCGGCTTTCCAAAGGGCTCCGGGAGGTGCGGAGAGCTGGGAGATCGCGGTCCAGGAATGCTTATCCTGGGGGTGAGTCTGAAAATTGTAGTCGTCCACGTTGCTGAGTGGGTCGAGATCGTCGCCGTTGCGGATTTCGATCAGCAGGATAGCCAGCGGAGCCGACTGCGAGGTACCCGGCTGTAAGATTTCCTGCTTCTTCGTGGGGTATGTGGGAGTTGATACCGATGGTGCGGGAACAGGGGTAAGTACCGAACTGGTCTTGAAGCAAGGATCCTGGGCGACGTTGGCGGGAGGTTTCGTGAGCGCGGAACTGAGGAACTCGATGACGGAGCCGGTGCCGTCATTGTCGTAGTAGCCGCCATCGACGAAGTGATAGGCGTAGGGGGCATATTTGCCAGGCACGCGCGACGCGGAGGAGACGAAGGGGAACGTAGCCGAGAGACGAGCGGCGGTGGCGATGGGGAGATCGGCGTATGCCTGATGCTGCCGGCTACCCTCGCAGGGCTCGCCATAAGCGTGAAGGAAGGACTCAGACGGAAGAAGGTCGCTGTCCGGAATATAGTTCCTGGGGATCTGGTAGTTGGAGAGAAGAAAGCGGCCGCCAGTCTCGACCGCAGTGGTGTTCAGAGTGAATGCGGGAAGCTTATCCGCGCGCAGGAGTTCGGCGCCCTTGCCGAGAGTAAGACTTTTGCCGTTGAGGGTGAGTGGATGGAGACCCGGCAGGCTTCGGTCGTCGGTCCGGCAGAGAGGGTTACGGAGGTTGCGATTAAACGCCTCGGTGAGCGCCCAATTGCGGTCGGGCGGTACAGCATCGGTCCGGGAGAACCACACGTTGAAGAGAAGGCGGACGAAATCATAGTATTCGAGTCCCCAGGCGACGTCTTCGATGCTGGAACAGGCAGCGGCGTTGGTCATGCGAGCGGTGGGGAGATGTTGAGGATCGAAGGGCTCAGCCGCGGAGTACTCGAGCAGGTAAGACATAAGACCCACGCTGCCGCCGGAGACTCCGCTGGCCAGCAGGACGTGATCGTGGAAGACAAAGGGTTTGGCGCCAGGGAAGGGAGCGTGGAGCGAAGAATCGCGGGCAAAACTCTGCTCCAGACGACCCAGAATCTCGGTCGTCCAGGCAGCGGCGTGGATGCCGCCTCCGGTAGCGGTGATCACGATCAGAGGGTCGCTGGGATCGTGGATGCGAATATTCAGGGCCTGCGCGGCGGACGGAGGAATGACGGCAGTGTTACTGCGTTCCACGGTGAGGAAGTAGTGCTCGCCGTAAGTCAAGTGTACGAGTTTGGGGAAGAAGATGATCGCCAGCAGCGCAGTGAGCACCGGGACGCGATAGCGGTCAAGCAGGAAGGCCAGTCCGGCGAAGGTCCACAAAACGAATGTGCAGATGATCACTATCGTGGCCAGGACGGGCAGATCCCGTTCGGTTCCGGTGCCGTGGAGGAATTGATACGCGCTCATGCAGAAGATGGCGGCGAGCGCAATGGCGAGCAGGATAAAGAAATATTTGACGGGGGTAGCCCATTTTCCATGCCCGCGGGTGGGCGTAGAGACCAGCCCGGCAATGAACAGAAGAGCGATGATGCAGGCGACGATCATTCCGATGTGCAGATCGCCCGGGCGGGGAACAGGGGCTGTAAGCGGATAGAGAAAGAGGTACAGCAGCAGAAAGCCCACGAGCGAGACGAAGGCGAGAAAATGGAGTTCCCATAGCGGACCATCGGGCCCTGGAGCAAAGCCGGGATACGTGATTCGCGCCAGCCTGCGCAGCGGAAATTCGAGCACCTGGGCGAGGATCGGTCGCGGAGCTCTATCAAGATCGCCGAATAGTAACTGCGGGAGGATGAGAGGTTTAGCGCCATTAGGCTCGACATCGTTCCCCAGCGGCTCGGTGTAGGTCCAATGGTAAAAGAGGGAGACAGCGTACCAGAAAAACAGTGCTGCGAAGATGCCGATTCCAAAGTAGAGCCAAATAAGCCCGGAGGAGCGGTAATGGAGGAAGGGGAAGGCGGTCTCACCCTCCAATCGGGCAATATGCGCGACGTAGCAAAGGGTGATTACGGTAGGTATGTGGGCTAGTGCAAGAGACCACCAAACGGCGCGAGGTCTGCTGCTGCCGAAGAGCCATGAAAGGGCCGGCGGCGGTGGGGACTGGAAGCGGTCAGCCCCGTTCATGCAGGAGTTGCGCGCAGTCACCAGCACAGCCATGAGCAGGGAGACGGTGAAAAAGGCTATGTGAAAGGCCTGCCAGGAGCTATCCGGGGCCATGAAGGCGCGTGTGATGGTTGTGGTATAGCCGAGGTGATCGAGCAGAACGAGGATCGGGAGGAAAAGCCAGCAAAGGATGCTAAAGCGGAGAAAGTAGAGATATTGCACCCAAGCTGAGATCCTCTGGCTAATCGTCATGGCGATCGATTCCTTCCAGGCGGAGACCTGTGACAGCGGCAACCTACTTGGAAACAGATCCGACTCTAGCGGAATCGGAACTTGAGTATTGCTCGGTCGACTGGTCGATGCGATCTTTGCATGTCTGTTGGTGAGTTAATTTGGACGTGGAACTGAATAAATCCGAACCAATCCAAAAGTTAGTCATGCCATAGGCTCCGCGGTTCCTCTGGTTTACTGCGAGCACGTTGCCGAAGTAGAGAGTGCTGGCGGTGGCCTCCGACGGTTTTTTCCCCGCTGCGGCAGGGGATTCTGCGGGCAAACTCTTAATCGCCTTCGTTGTCAGCTGTCCGGTTCCGGGATTGATGACGATTCCGGGATTTTCAGGCGATAGCGACCAATGGACTGCCGCAGGACGAGAGATATTCGTTGATCTAAGAAACTGAATCAATGGGTGAAAATCCGTCGGCACCGCAGCCTTGCCCTCTTCTTCCTTGGGAAACTCCGAGGGTTCGGAAAGAACGACGCAAATTCCATTATCCGCCGTGACAATCTCTTTCGCGAAAATTGTTGAAGATGAATCGCGTGCGCCATAGTCCGCAGAAATACTGAAGGCTGGTCCGTAAGCGCGATCAACGTATACAGTCACCGAAACAAAGATGGCGGCGGCAGCGAAGTAGGAGCCGAGGATAAGCGCGCTGGCATAATCAGACTTCCTGGCCGGGTCGAGAAAGGTATCAACCACCCGCAGAAGCTTGCTCAGAAGCACCCCGGACAGAAGTGTACCGACGGTGACTCCGATTTGTTGAAATTGCTGGGACTCCGCAGAACCGCTGGGCGAGAAATAGGTGCCTAGCAGCCACCCCACACCGCAGCCAAGGATCTCAGATAGCAGGCAGTAGAGGATAAACCTAAGTTCTCCTAAGTAGAAGGCCAACAGCGCGAGCAGAAGACATCCCGTAACACAGAAAATGCCGCTCAGCGTCATGGCAAATTCGGAACCGGACGATCCAAACATTGTGGTGTGGTGATAGGCCGAGTAAATCGCATAAATGATAAACGCACCAAAATAAGCGCCCACAAAGATCAGGATCGATTTGGCTAACCTGTCGCGAGACCATTTACCCGGCTGTTGCCCAATGAAATAGGCTGCCTGACTTACGTCGCTGGTGGTTCCGGTTGCATCGACTACCACGGCCTGAACTGTGGTTGTTGCCGAGATGGAGATGGGGGCCAGATATTGGGTAGATGCACTGCCGGGTGGTGTGCCGTCCCGCGTATAGCGAATGGTAGCTCCGGGCACTGAGCTAAAGAGTTCCGCCAATATTGGTAGTGGATACGTGCCTTCCGGAGGCGAGATCAGCGGCGCGTCTGGCATGGACACCCTCATCAAACGTAACAATTGCGCATGCGGACTGTTTGTGGGCCTCCACAATATACTCTCTAAATATTCTTGGCAAGACATTCCTGAGGGCACACTCTCTCTTTCGGCTGACGTCAGCAACGCACCCCGCGGCTTTGAGGATCGCAGACGTTTTCTGAGACCAGACGATTGAGGGGATGGGGCACCAGGTTAGTTACTGCATTTTATATCGCAAAAAGATGTTTTGCATGGACCAATCGCACGATGGTAACGCTGTTGTCCTCATCGTGAATTGTTATATTTCGTGCGGTTGGGGCGGGCATTTCCGCTACTGCCGAGAAGAATCATCGAATGCAAACGGCATCACTCGCTTTACGCTGGCAGGTATTTTGCAGAGCCTTCTTCACCGTCTCCCTGCTCATGGCTGTGCTGGCGACAGTGCAGAACGCAACAGTAACCGGTTCAAATTGGCAACTCCCGGCCAATCTCGTCGTCAGCTGCAGCGTTTACGACAACAAGGCTGGCAATCTAACCGTGGGAGAGATTCTTCGGCCTGACGCACCCAAGCAACCGCTGGCTGTTTCGGCCCCAACGGCTGCTTCGTATAGCGGAACCTACCCCATTGTTTTGCGGTTCATTTTCTACTTGACATGTATTAGTACACTAGTACATCATTTATTTAGATGAAGCATCCGGTTCCAATCCGGCGCCCTTTTGCCTTCCGCCTCGACATGCGCAGCGGTGTTCCCCTCTACCGCCAACTCATCGACCAGGTCCAGGCTGCCATTGCTATGGAGTGGCTGGTTGCCGGCGACCAGCTGCCCACGGTCCGCCAGGTTGCTGTCGACCTCGAAATCAATCCCAACACCGTCATGCGTGCTTATCGCGAAATGGAAATTCGCGGCATCCTCGACACGCAGCAGGGTACGGGCACCTTTGTCGCCCAGAAGACCGTCGAACGCGATGCTGTCGAGCACTCCCGCGGCCTGGAGCAACTGGTCGAAGAGTTTTCTGCCCGGGCCGGGGCGGGCGGCTTCAACCTTGAAGAGCTGATGATGGCCCTCCGCGATCGCCTGGCAGAAGGCAAACAGGGAAGCGCCCTGAAACCAAAAGGAGAAAAACGATGAACAGCATGGGCAGAACGTTCGACGTGGACATAAGCGGACCGGGAATCGCAGCTTTTATTGCGTGTATAGCTGCCGGTTTTGCATCCGCCCAGCTGGTTCATTCGCCGGTTGCGCTCATCGCGGGCATCGCTGCCGGCATCTATCTCATGTTCTCGATAAAAGTCGTGCAGCAGTGGCAACGGGTTGCCATCCTACGTTTTGGACGGTACCGCGGCCTCCGTGGCCCAGGTATCTTCCTGATCGTGCCCGTGATGGATACGCTTAGCCGCTTTGTCGATCAGCGGGTTCGCGTGGCGACGGTCACCGCTGAATCCACACTTACCCGCGACACGGTCCCGGTCAATGTGGACGCTATTGTCTTTTGGCTCGTCTGGAACGCGGAAAAATCGATACTCGAAGTCGAGAACTTTACGGATGCCGTTAACATGAGCGCCCAGACTGCTCTGCGGGAATCCATCGGCCGCCACGAACTGGCGCAGATGATCACCGAGCGCGAGAGCATGGGCCAGCAATTGCAGCTGATCCTCGATGCCAAGACCAACCCCTGGGGCATCACCATCCAATCGGTTGAGATTCGCGACGTCCGTATCCCGCAGGCTCTGGAAAACGCCATGTCCCAGCAGGCCCAGGCGGAACGCGAGCGCCAGGCCCGCCTGATCCTCGGAGACGCCGAAACCCAGGTCGCCATCAAGTTCGCTGAAGCGGCCAGGACCTACGGCGACAATCCCGGAGCCCTCCACTTACGCGCGATGAACATGCTCTACGAAGCCATGAAAGAGAAGGGAGCGATGGTCATCGTCCCCTCGACCGCTGTGGAAACCATGGGCCTCGGTGGAACGCTCGCTACTGCGGCCATCGGCCGTGAGCGCTAGGCGGCGGACCTATTTGACGGAAACGGAGAGAATCGCCATGAAAAGCATCAACCAATGCATCGCCGTCACACTCATGCTAGCCGGATCGATCGCAGGCTATGGGCAGAGTTCCCTAAGCGGCAAGTGGCACGGCACGGCGAACGATCTTCCTTTGATCGACCTTACGATTGAACAGAACGCCAACCACGTCACCGGAAGTGCCGTCTTCTATCTCATCAAACGTAACTCTGACGGTAGTAATGCGCACGTGGACGGCCAGGCTGGCGGCGCCATGGAAAATATGAAGTATGAACCGGAGAAGCTGAGTTTCGATATGCACCGCTCGGACGGGTCCGTGGTCAGCTTTCGTGTAGAACTAGCCGACGCCGACCACGCGAAGTTATTCCGCACCAGCGACAAAGCCCCAGAAGGTTCAGGCTTTCCCCTCGTCCGCATCAGGCCATAGCTTGCTTTCCAAAAGGGCAAGGACCTCCCCGGAACTCATATGAAGATGCAATTCCCTTTGGAATTTCAGCCTAACCTTGCGAGCAAGCTGCACACGCCGTCTGGTGCCGTTCCGCAACAGGAAATCCGGATCACTCTCCGTCAGTCGATCGAGGCTATGGATCCATAGGAGGTCATATTCCAGTTGAGTATCTTCACCGTGTCGTACAGATCCCCGGTGGCGGCGGTGAAGCCGGCGTAAGCACTCGTATCGCCCAGCGCCCGGGTGACGTCTACCTTATAAGTACCGGCAAACACCGCGTACCGTGTCAAGTCGGTAATCCATAGCGTGAGAAAGCCGCCCTCGTAGAGCACCCGCGCGTGGAAGGTATGTCCACGGTGCAGGTTGATGCCGCTGGGCGTCAGCTCGGTATAGGGCACGCTCGGCGAGGCTCCCCCGACGTAGACCCCAGTCGAATTCGAGCCCTCCCCAGCGTCGCTGTGAAGATCGAACTTTACCGCGACGCTGTGCGTTATTTTTGCGCCACCGCCCCCCGGCATGCTGGGTCCATACCCCAGGCCGCCGCCTCCAGAACCGATCGCATTGGGCCCTTCCGACTGAAGAACAAAGGCAAAGCCCTCGCCGTAACCGGCACTCAACTTGAAATCGAAGTCGCTGGTGAACCCGTTCAACGGAACGGCGGTCGGGAAGAAGGCGCTACCGGTCTCAAATGCAGCATCGTGAGTCAGCTGCAAGGCGGCGTTAGAAATCTCAGCATTGCCGTTGAGCGACATATCTGACGGGGAGGAGAACCCGGCGGGAAAGCTGGGCTCTCCAGCCGTGCAGCATTCCGAAGAGGTCAATTGCCAGTCGAGGATGCTCTGCACCGCGGTCTCCATGCCTGTGCTTGCGGTAAACCCGACGTATCCGGTTGTGCCGCCAAGCAATCCAGGTATGTCGACAGTGAACGGCGATCCGGCCATCCTTTGGGTCGTCTGGTCGGTAAGAGTGAGGGTCAAAACGCCCCCTTCATAAACCAGCACCACGTGGAAGATGTGGCCGCTGTGGAGATCGATCTGACTCGGTGGCAGACTGAGCGACGGCACTGTCGGTGCTTGGCCATCGACGTAGAGCCCGATAGAATTGGATCCCTCACCATTGTTATTGTGCAGGTCGAACTTGATCGCGACGCTGTTGGTGATAGCCGCCCCGGGCTGTCCCGCGGAAGGCGGCCCATAGCCGAGTCCACCGCCATCCGAGCCGAGGGCGTTGGGACCGTTCGCCTGCAGAGTAAACGTGAATCCGTCCGCATCCGGCGCCAGCGTGTCTTTCCCGGTCAACTGGAAGTCGAACGTTGTTGAGAAGGAAGCCAAACCAACCGGGGTTGAGAAAAAGACGCTTCGGCTTTCATACCGTCCACCATCGGTAAGCTGGAGGGTGTTTTCACTGATCGCAGCGCCCCCATTCAGTACCAATCCCGAAGAAGTGCTGCTGAATCCGCTGGGGAAACTGATGGACGGACTGGCAGGCCCTCCAGTCCCGGGAAGCGAAGTGCCGGCAAAGGCCGTTGTTTGCCCGTGGAGCAGAGGCGTGGCGGAGAGAAGAACTCCAAGCAGAGGCAAAAAGCGGTTGCTGAGAGGCTGCATATTTGCCCATCTATTCGTTGTTAGAGACAGTCATTCGGACAGTGCAGTAAGACCCGTCGCCGCTCGTATCGCTACCTGGACGAACAAAAACGTAATCGGCGGGAGCAGGCAGGAACTTTACAAGCTGTTTTGTGCCCAACCACACCAGGCAATTGATACGGTAATGGTGCACTCGGGTCACGATCGAGCGCTGCCGCGGTGCCCTGTTCACCATGGCATCCGCGGCCTCTGGAAGCTCAGTTGCCGATTGGCTAGAGCGACATGCTGAGCGGCAAGGTTTGATCGATTGGCTTGGGCAAGAGTGCAACGGGCGATTTGCAACCCGGTATAGGGCAGGCTGTTGCGGCGTCGAGACACGCCGGTTCTACACAAACCTGAATGGAATGGCCTCGGAGGCAAATTGCGCTCTTCAGCTTGTCTGCATGCTGGGTGGGATGGCGGCAAATTAGCATTGGCTGATACCTCTGGTAGTTCGTATCGACCCCATGTTGGAAAACATTCGGCCCTGAATCAAAACAAAACAAGGGGTCGTTAGGCGGTGTTTCCTATCGGAAACATTGGAGTGCAGGCAGCCAGGTTGAGCCGGGTACTCGGAAAAAAGGAGAGTATTCTGCTTACGCGACAATGACTCGGCCTTTCAGAAGTTAGTTTTTCGAAAACCGCCACAGACTGGAGGCCGCTCATGCCCGGGCCCCGCTCCCACGGACTCCCCAGCCCGACGATCTGCGCCTGGATTGTGATTGCCATGCTGGCAATGATCGTTATTCCTGCCACCATCACTCTCGAAACCGTCCAGCAACCTGCCCCGCTCGTACCCGTCAACCAGAACTCGACCCCGCACGGGTACACCTTTAGCCTTCTGCTCTTTATTATTCCTGCCGCATTCATTGCCCTATGGTTCCTGCCCAGCGAGGGATTGCACATCCCTCAGCGCGCTTTCTATTGCACCCTCGGCATGCTCGTCCCGCTGGGTTGCCTGCTCGATTTTGTCTTCGCCCAGTGGTTCTTCTGCTACCCCAACCATGGCGCGACCCTGGGTATTCATGCTCCTGCGCTCGGCAGGCCTGTTCCCGTAGAAGAGTACGTCTTCTATTTCACTGGCTTCCTCACCGTTCTTCTTCTATACGTTTGGCTGGGAGAGTTCTGGCTGGCTGCCTACAACGTGATCGACTACCCCGGCGAAGCTAAAAAGGTGCGTCGCCTATTGCAGTTTCATCCATCGTCGCTGATCCTGGCGGCGGTTCTGATCGGTGCTGCCTGGTTTTACAAAAAGCATTTTGCCCTTCCTGATGACCGGGCGGGTTTTCCCGGCTACTTCACCTTCCTGGTCACCGGAGCGCTGTTGCCCGCAGTGACTTTCTTCCCCGTTGCGCGGCGCTTCATCAATTGGCGCGCTCTCAGCCTTACGCTTTTCTTTATGCTGCTCGTCAGCCTGCTTTGGGAAGCGACGCTGGCGGTCCCCTACAACTGGTGGAACTTCCAGCATCGTCAGATGGTGGGTATCTTTATCGGCGCCTGGTCCGGATTACCTATCGAAGAAGTTTGTGTCTGGGTCGCAGTTACCTACGCCACGGCAATTGTCTTTGAAGTGGTCAAGGTTTGGCTGGCATCGGAACGCTCCGTGCGCGACGCGATGCTGGGCACGAAGGTCGTAAACCAACGCCGGCCACCGGCGCGGAACTAGACGTCTGCCGTCATTTCCGCGGGTACATCGGAGCTCTTCTCAAACAGCAGAAGGTCGGCGGGCTGACAGTCCAGAACTTCGCACAGCCGCTCCAGGGTGCTAAAGCGAATGGCCCTGGCTCGGCCGGTTTTGAGGACGGACAGATTTTGCGGAGTGATTCCGACCAACTCGGCCAGCGTGTTCAGCCGCATCTTCCGCCGGGCGAGCATCACATCCACGTTGACAACAATGGGCATGGTGGTTCTCCTCTTCCGGCTCAGATGGTGAGTTCGTTCTCTTCCCGCAAGTCCACTGCCATGTCCATAAACCACGCGATTGCGATGATGATGGCCCCGATGCCGAGAGAGTCGAAGTGGCCTTCGAACGACTGCGCCGGATGCGCCGAGAGCGCGAGCGATACGCCCCAGACGAAATTCATGACACCCCACAGCAGACAGGCAATTCCAAACCAGCGCAGTTGACAGACTGATTCCCGGGTGAAAATCTCTCCGCGGGAATAGTTTCCGAAGAGCCTCCGCAGATGATAGAAGCACTGGAACAGCGCCCCCAATGCCACGGTGCTCACCGCGCCCAAAACCAGGCGGTAGGCGAGGGGCAATCCGGTAGTCTTAACGATCATATTGTCGAAGTTGACCGCTCCTATTCCCAAAATCAGGCAGACAGCACAGGCAACGCCCATCAACGCAATTAGCCCCAGCAACCCTGTGCACAGGGCACGCAGGATCGTGCTGACCTTCTTGATCTTTCGCAGTTTCGTCTCATTTTCCGCTCGCATAGATTCCTTTCAACGCCTCTGAGCCATTCGTTTGTCACTTAGTTGAGAACTGCCAGGCTCCGTATCCATCCATGGCCCAATAATATCTTCATTAATGCGAATGTCAATATAAATTTACTGTTTATCGATAAAAATAGAACGACAAGCACTAATTTAGCCGACAAAACCTGCCCTCATGGCAACACTTGAGAGCTGGATAGGGAAAGAACAGCCTTTTCAGCGACTTAGCGGGGTTCGCCGTAGGGGACGTCCTTGGCATGGGGAACCGCCACGTTGGTGATGCTCACCGTGCTCCCATCGGCGGTCTTGATTTGGTTGTCGGAAAAGGTCCAGTTCTTCGCGTTTGCGATAAAGCCAGCGGTCCTGGCTTCAATGTCGAGGTGGTCAAGCCGGAAGTTATCCAGGGTGGCATTGGGATAAGCGCTGACTTCAAACGCCTGGGTCGCGCCCGTCGCCTTGATGTTCCAGATGTGCACATCTCTAAAATGCGGCAACCCCTGCTCTTCGGGAACCTTGGTCGTAAGCGTAATCCAATAGGAAGGAACATTTTTCGATCCCGGCGGCAGTGTAGCGTAGCTAAATTTGGGGTTCCAATTCATGGTGATGTTAATGGGAATCGTGACGCCCTCGAGCGTCAGGTCATGGATCCGGATATCGCTGGCTGTTCCCCCGCGCGTACGGGCAGATTTGAAGAGCACTCCGGAGCGCACTCCGGACAGAGCGATGAGGTTGTAAGCTTCGATGTTGCGGAACCCGCCGGAGGTCTCGCTGCCGATGGTTACTGCGGCCGCTCCACGGCGAATGGTCGAATCGCGGAGGACGACGTCCGTCGTAGGACGGTTCACCCGCAGTCCGTCGGAGTCGCGCCCTGCCTTAAGGCAAAGCGCATCGTCATTCACATCGATGTCGGCGTGTTCCACCAGCACGTTCCGTGATGAGTCAATGTCAATACCGTCGGTCGATGGGCCTCTGCCACCTTCGTTGTTGCGAATGACGACCCCGTCGATGGTTACATGCTCGGAGTAAAGCACCTGAACCGTCCAGAAGCCGGACCGTTTCAGCAGGATGCCGCCGCCCAGGCGAATGCCTGAGGAATTCTGCAGCAGAATCAGACGCGGGCGGCGGGCATCGTAGTCGGAAGCCCAGCGAAGCCCCTTTGGTTCGTAGGTCTCGCGGAGATCCCAATACGACTTCCACCAAATGGGCCCGTCACCGTCGATGGTTCCTTTTCCAGTAATGGTGACATCGTGTTCATTGCGGACGTTGATTAAGGCCGATGGCCACGTCATCTCGATGCCCGCAATGCGGGTAGGCAGCATGGGGTAATCGTCCAGCTTCTGCGAACCGATCAGGGTAACCCCTTCGCCGACATCCAACGTGGTCCCGGATTTGAGAAAAAGAGAGCCAGTAAGGTAGTTACCCGGCTTGAGCGTCACCGTACCACCAGATTTCGCGGCTGCATCAATGGTCTTCTGTATGGAGACGGTGTCGAGTGTGGAACCATCGCCCTTAGCTCCGTAGTCATTGGCCAGGAAGGTCTTTGCGGCTGCATGCGCGGCACACGTAGTCAAGGCAAGAGCGCAGGCAAAGAGGAGAGCACGGGGGAGGTAAGTCATCATTGCGCTTCTCCTGTGACCAGGCGGATGGTTCCCAGCAACCCTGAAGGGACAGGTTGGACCTGGTCCAGATCCTGCATCTGAAAGCGGTCTCCATATTTTGCGATCAGCGGCTTGTAATCGTGGGGCGGCAATGCAGCCCACGCATTGATGGCAGTGTTGTAGACCTTGATGACCAAATGATTTTGTCCCTGCTTCAGAAAGCCGGATACGGTCAGCTTATACGGCGGATGCCACAGCGACCCCACGCGGTGACCGTTGATAAAAACAATCGCTGCTTCCCGTACCGGGGGATCGTACCAGGCTCGCATGCCAGGGCCCGTGGGATGGGCTGGCATGGCCACCGGGGCGCCGCCGTCGACTTCAAGAAACGTGGCGCCGAGCGGCACCTCATCGAGCGTCAAATCCCGCTCATACACGGCTTCTCCGGAATAGAACCTGGTAGCGGGATCACTCGTCCAATCGGCGAGGGCAGGTTCGGAGAGGGATCTATTTGTCGATGTGAAGGTGACCTTCCAGTCCGTGCTGAGATCCGCGATCTGAGCAGCACGGCCCTGCAGCGAGAGTGGGCGTGAAGGCGTGTCGCTGAAGACGAAAATGGCCGATTCGTAAGCCGCCAGGTTCAACGGGACCGCGGCCGAACCGGTATGGCCCACAGCGGCCCCCGTATCAGCATCCCAGCGCTGGCCGAAGTTGTGCAGGGTCCTAAAGGTCGCGCGTGCGCTGACTGCATGGTTCGACGTGTTAGCGACGAAGTAGATGTCCGCGGCGGGCAGCCTGCGGCGAATGAAGCCAAGGTCATCGTTGTCGCTCTCGAGCTGGAAATCTGGGCTAACGGCCTTGTGTAACGCGTCTCCGAGAGCCGATTCATCGCCGGCTAAGGTCGATTTGCCACTGCCAAAGAGCTGGCGAGAGAGCGATGCGATCTCCGGCACGCTGTGTCCATCTGCGTCGAGCGTAGGGGCGCGCACGGCGGAGATGGCTTTTCCTCCAGCAGCCACGTACTGCTGAATCTTGCGCAGCGTCTCGACAGGGATGCGGTCGGTTGGAGGAATGACGAGAACCGGGTAGTGGATACCAAGTCTGTCGATGGTATCGGCGTCAATGAAATCGACGTTATAGCCTGCGGAGAGGATCGCGGACATGAGCGCCGGAGTGACCAGGTGATCCAACTCTTCGGTAACGCTAACCTTACCCGGTGAGAAGCTTGCCCACGCGTCGTCGGTCGGCAACAGCAGCGCGACCTGGTTGGCGGGTTGGCCCTGGCGGAGAAGGAAGCTGGTGCGCTGGATGTAGCGAGTGACATCCGGCATGACCGGGTGCCAGGGATTATGGTCGTTGAACACAGCGGCGGCATAAAGGGACCAGCCGGGCTCGCCAACTTGCGGAGCGGAATACGGCCAGCCGTGGCCAATGATCTGATTGACGCCGATCAGAAAATGAAGATCCGCCTCGGCCTTCATATCCAGCGGCGTTGCACGGAACGCCGGGGAGTGAAGCCAGGTGAACGTCTCAGCAGAAGTGACGTTGTTGCCGAAGAGGTGGTTGGCCGAAGTAGCCCAGCGCAGAGTGGAGAAAGTTCGCCAGTGTGGACCCTCGCCCTCCGGGAGCGTCACCAGTCGTTGGCTGGATAAAGTGACCGCCGGGTCTCCGTAGGTCTGCGAGCGGAACTTGGTGTGGTGCGCGATAGCCCAGGCATTGATCTGGGTAAGGTAACTTTCATTGACCAGTTCGGTCAGGGTCTTCCCCCAGTCGTGGCGGACTCGTTCCGCTTCAGGGGTACCGCCGGCGGCCAGTTCGGGCAGATGGGGCAGCAACTCGTAACCGCGGCGCCTGCTGAATTCGACGGGCAGGTTCGGTGTCCAATCTGCGCCATAGGCTTCGAGTGAATCGGAGAAGACCGAGTAGGGTGGTATCGCGCCAAAAGCCTTGAGCAGCGGCTCGCCGACCGCGTTGAGGTGGGTGGCCACGGCTTGGCGGCTGAAAGGATCCAGAACCCAGCCTTCGGCGCCCACGGCGGCACGTTTTACCTGCTGCCCGGTGTGGCTGGCGATAAAGACAAGGGCGGTGCGAGGGGCATTGCTCGGGGGGAGATCCTTGGTTTGCCCCGGCGCCAAAAGCTGAGCCGGCGCCGCCTGCCAATGCTTTGGCTCTCCCTTCGGTTCCTCATTGACCAGGGAAATGGAAAGGACAGATTCACCTTTCGACAGTTGGATCGCGGGCAGGCTCGTCGCACCCGGCGCGAGAGGAAGCTCTGCCACGCGAAGGCATCCCGCCGCTTCTTCGAGGGTGGTTGCCGGACCTCCGTAGGGCCAGCCGCTGCCCAGCGTTACGTCCAGGCGAAGACCAAGTCTGCGGGCTTCGTTTGCGGCGTAACTCACGTCATCCAACATCGCCGAACTCAGGAACGGCTCATTGACCAGGTGTTTCGCTGGGTCGTCGACGACCTGGGGATACACGAAGGCCAGCTCCGCTCCCCCAATGCCGTCTGCCTTCATTTGTTCAAGTTCGCGGCGGATTTCGGGCTTTTCGACGGCTACGCCAAACCACCACCACCGCATCATGGGCCTGGAGTCATCCGGTGGATGTTCAAAGTTCGTCTTCAGCTTCGCAATCGCTTCCTGCGCTCGCAGCGGGGGCGTCGGGAATGCGCCCAGGAGAGCACCGAGAAGGCACGAGGCAAGTAGAACCTTGTTACGGGCCAAGAGCAGCTGGGTCATATACTCCGATGGAGACCAGCGGAATTCTAGTTCATTTGGAAAGTCTGTTTCAAACGGGAATGCTAGGCGCTGATGCCTCTCGCGCGCCAGCCACTACAATTGGAACCATGAGCACTCCCATTCAAAAGATCCCCGTGCGCCGCATCACCGGCGAAGACACTAACCTCGGCGAATACAGCGGCAGGGTCCTGCTGGTCGTCAACGTCGCTTCTAAATGCGGACTTACCAGGCAGTACGAATCTCTGGAAAAGCTTTATCGTGATTACCGCGATCGCGGCCTGGTCGTCGCCGGTTTTCCGGCCAACGATTTCAAGGGCCAGGAACCCGGCACCAATGCTGAAATCGAGAGCTTTTGCAGCCTCAACTTTGGCGTCGATTTTCCCTTGTTTGAAAAGATCACCGTAGTCGGGGAAGGGAAGCACCCGCTCTACAAGGAGCTGATCGCAGCCCAGCCGAAGGCCATCAGCACGTCAGAGGTTCCCTTCAGCGAGGACCTGAAACGCTACGGGATCCAGCCCAATCCCGCGCCGGAAATTCTCTGGAATTTCGAGAAGTTTCTCGTCGACCGGGGCGGCAAAGTGACCGCCCGCTTTGCCCCCAACACCTCGCCCGACGATCCGGCGCTGGTGAAGGCAGTCGAAGCTGAACTAGCCAAGAAATGAACGCAAGCGGGTGTTGCAGGCGATGCAACACCCATCGCGTCTCCCACGGCGAGCGATGGGCAAACCCGGGAGGTGTCCTTTCGTCTTACTGAGTGGCAGCGAAATTAGCTGACTGAATCAAGATCGTTGACCACGCCGCTGTGGATTCCAAATAGATCCGGCGACGCCAGATCGCTGGCCAGCTCGATTTCGGTATCAACCGCTGTCGGCTTTCCTTCGATGGCGGCGTTCTCGCGCATCAGTTCTACCTGGGCCTGGATACGCTTGAGGTCGCTCTCATTCTCCCGCAGCAGGCGGTCGCGATTGCGCAGATTCTCCAGCCGGCGCTCCAGGATTGCGACCGTTGCCTGCTGCGAGCGGACCAACGCGGCCGATTGATTTGGAGTTGCGCTGCCTTGTTTCAGCTCAGCGATTGAGTGCTCCAGACCTTCCCCGGACTCATGACCAAGCTCGTTGGTCAAGTGGTCGCGCGCGACCAGAAGCTTGAGAAATATCCACTGCAGTTTCTCCAGGCTTGCCTTGGTGCCGGCCATGAGCTGGGCGTCGACTCCCAGCTTTTGATAGATGGAAAGCACGCGTGCCGAGCTTGCCTGCAGGCCGTTCAATCTGGATTGCAGGTCGGGAGGCAGAGCAGCGATGAGGGCTGCCCGCCTGGACGCAGCATCTTCAAGCGCAGGAGCGGCCGATCGAGAATCAACCACCCTCTGAAATCGCGGATTAAAGGCCAGTGCGGAAACAACTGCTGTCTCCAGCCCCAGGCCGACAAGCCAGACACTGGGCTCAACGAAGCCGAGGACTCCCAGACAGAACACGCCCATCGCGTTGACCGGCACGCGGCCGAGGCCGGGCACGGGCACGCCAACCAGGAACGCCGCCTTGAGGTAGCGCCACATGGGACCGCTAGGAACGCGTCCTCTCGCCATCGGGCCTGCTCACCGACGGGATGGTTTCAATGGCGCCGCTGCCGATCTGCTGCGGTTGTTGTTTCGCCTCAAATTGGGCCAGCGCCTGTTCGGCCAGAGCACCCTGTTCTGCTTCCCGGATGTGGACATCGTGCAGATCAAGGCTGTCGACCGCGACCCGCACCCGGCCTGCCGCCTTGTAACGCTCTTCGTTCACCATCTCTTCCAGCCGGTTAAGCGTGTCCCCGCTGCCGCCAAGCTCGGTGACCATGCCTGAGGCCATTTGCGTAATCTCGGCCATAGCGCGCTTCATCTTCAGATCACTGATGCCGGACTTGAGGGACTCGATCTTCTGCCTCGCGATCGAAATGGCTACATCGCGGGCCCGCACCAGTTCTTTGTAAGTAGTCTCGGCTTGCTCCATCTGCTTGCGGTTTTCGTCGAGCTCCCGTTCCACCGTCTGCAACCGGAGGGCATAGCGGCCGGCCGCCGCGCGATCTCCCAGCTTCAAATTCGCAGCGGTCCTGGCGCGAAGATCGTTCTCATCGGTTTCCAGCTTTCGCACCTGGGCAATCAGCCTTTCGACCAGTCCCGCATGCGCGGCCAGGCCACTGTTGAACTTGCCAATCTGCTTGCGCAGGTTTTCCTGTTCGACTTCCAGAAGCGCCTCAGGATTCTCACGTTCCATCCCCGAGATGAACAAGCCGAAAAAACCGTAGAACAAGTTCGATAGCCGACGGAACATATTGGATCTCCTAGTGGGCTTCGCGACGCTGCCAGCTCGCAAGCAGGTTGGTGACGACTTCGGCCTTCGGCGCGGCGCATATCCTGCCGAGGTCTATCTTAATGCCATTGGTTTGATAGCGCGTCCAGGGAGAGTCCGGCGTTCTGGTCGGCACGTTGGGGTTTGCCGGCCTAAAGCCGTGGTTAATCGATTCGCGCTGTACCTGTTCGCTCAGCAGAAAGGTCAGAAACGCCTGTGCTGCCTTGCGCTGGTCGTCCGAGCTCCAGGGCGCATTCAGTATGTAATACGGGTTTTCATTCCAGATGTTGTACTCGGGATAAATCACGTGAATCGGTCCCCAACGGCCTTCGGCGTTTTTGAGGTAGTCGATGGCCACGCTTTCGTAAACCAGCAGGGCGTCGTAGCTGGACGGACCCTTCAGCACCATCTCACGCATCAGGTTGCCGGTGCTGTTGGAGTCGCTGCTGGCGGCCGATTCCAGCTGCGATAACCAGGCTTGAAACTTGATGTCAGTGACTTCGCCGACGGTGAGATCGTCGGTCTTCTTGAAGTAGTTGTGGCCTGCCAGCAGCAGCGCGAGAATGCCGGAATTCGAATCTCCTGGATTGGTGTGGCCGAACTTGAACAGTCCCCAGTCGGGCTGCTTGCCAATCGTCTGCCATCCCCCGGGTTCATGCAGCGCACGATTGATGGTGTCGAAGTCGACCGTGGCGTAATGCTGCTTGAATGCCTGGTAGCGCTCTTCCCACATCACGAAAACCATCGGTGTGAGGGCGAGCGGTTCTTCCTTGCTGATGGGGTTCGAACCATACTTTGCCTGCCAGTCCTCCACGAACGTGTTCTTGTAGACAGCGCTCGCGGGTGACCACACGTCGATGCGCTTATCCCCGGAGAGCGCCGCATGCGCTCCTTCCAGCGAACCCATGGGAATGAGATCCACTTGAATGTGCTTTCCCTCGGGAGTCGATTTAAACTCCTCGACTGCCGCTTCAAGCCACTTTTGCTTCTCCGTTCCGTAGGCGATCCCGATTTCGACGCTCTTGCTATCGCCGGTGAGGACGTTACCGGCACTCAGCGCGGGCGGGAGAACATGGCGCCGTTGAGCCAGCCAATAGGCGCCGGCGATGCAACCGGCGACGAACAGGGCAATGACTGTTTTGCCTAACCACGTGAGCGAAGGGCGATTGGTTTCGTTGGCCATGGATTAGAAGAAAGTGGAAATGTCGCGAAACACTTCTACGATATTGGTCGGCGTACCGTCGTAGGCTTTGCCCTGGGTTGAGTCGGCTATCTGCTGCAATACATCACGCCGGGCATCATGCCCGTAGGCGATGGTAAAGATGCGGATGGTATGGGTCTCGGCGTCAGGGTGAATCTTTGCCAGCAGTTGATCAAGGGTTTCCGAACTCTTGTTATCCTCGCCGTCCGTGAGCACTACCAGAGCACGGATATGATCGCCAGGTTGCTCGAGCAGGTGCGCATAGCCCTGGTCCACCGCGTCGTAAAGCGCAGTCTGGCCGGCGGGGAAGACGGAGTCGATCGCGCTATCGGAGACCTGGCGCCCCTGGGCCGCAGGCTGATCCTGGCTGGCCCACGCGGGGGTGGTGTTGAACGGCAGCAGGGAGAAATTATCCTTGTCGCTGAGCAGCGAAACCAGCTGTTTCGCCCCGGCCTTGGCTCCCGACATCTTTTCCTCTTCGCGCATGCTGCCGGAGGTGTCGAGCACCAGCACGATGTCCGCTGCCTTCTTCTCGTCGTTCTCCCATTGCTGCTGCAGGGCCGCGATCACTTCGGAAGACGGCACCTCGAGGGTGGTCGTGGGTTGTTTGGGATCGACGCCGTGCGCAGCATCGATCGGCGGCCCGACGGCAACATCGGGGGAGCCGGGACGAAAGCCGTAGGTCATTGCCTTCTCCTGCTGGGGACGGCCGAGCAGGTAGCGAATGTAAATCTGCGCCGCTTCCTGCCTTTCCGGAGTCACCCAGGGGCGATTCACAATGCCGACCGGATGATCGCTCCAGAAGGTGCCTTCGCGGGGATAAATAGCTACCACCGGGAAGGGCATGGAGCTGACTTTGGCATACGACTCAACCACCATACTTTCGTATAAGACTGCGGCCGATAAATATTCCGGGCCACTGTCGAATAGTTTTCGACCAAAGAAGCCGGTCGAACTTCCATAGTGCACGACCGAATTCTCGATGCCACTGACAAAGGCGCGCGTCTTGGGATTCTGCACATCGGCGAGCGTGAGCCCACGTACTTTTCCGGTGGCGGCGTAGTTCTCGGCGATGAGGGAAATGATGCCGCTGTTGCTGTATGCCGGGTGGGTGTGGCCGAACTTGAAGCTGCCCCATTGCGGAAATCCATACGTGCTCCAGCCTCTCTTGTCTCGTGCCAGGGCCAGGATATCCGCCCAGCCGATGGGCTTCTTTCCCCAGCCGATGGCTTCGGCCATGGGCTTCCACATCGCAATCACCACCGGCGAAAGCAGCAGGTTTTGGGTGCTGCCAATCAGATCCTGCCCGGTGCTGGCGCGAGCCTTCGCATTCCCCAGCTTGATAAACACATTCGAGGCAGGGCTGGTGAGATCGTCCTGTTCCGCGCCGCTTAGTACGTCATCGATACATTCACCAGATCCCTTTGGGATGGCTTTCACCAGGATTCTTTTGCCCCCAGCCGTGCGCGTCCCGCTTTGATTGAAAGTGGCGGTTACGTCGTCAATCCACTTCTGCTTTTCGGACCCGTACGAGAAGAGCAGCTGAATTTGATCGTTAGAAATTTGTTGCGGAGGGCCGCTTTGGCGGGCGGTGTCCGTTTTCGACCGGCAGCCAAACTGGAGTGAGAGTAAGGCGGTAAGGAGGAGCGGCGCCAAGACCTTACGACTTTTCATCTATTTCCCCGCTTCCAAGGATACTCGGGGTTCGTTAAGGCAGGAATATTCCTAAGGACCGCGGACGATCAGAGCCGGGCTACAGCCTGTATTTGCAAGCTTTACCGGGACTGACCCGCGGAAGGAGTGCGCCCCAACAGGCCTCCGGCGAGTCCAGCTGCACTGCAGAATGGGGCGCCGGGAGAGACGCTGGTCCTCCGGCGTAAGCGGCACTAGCCAGTAGACAATCGATTGATTATTATGGCTGATCGGGAAGTTAGCCGGAGGGAGATAGGAAATTCTCATGAAAATGCAAATCGCCGGGCTCCTGTTGTGTGCACTCCTGATCAAGTCTCACGGTGTGTCGAGTGCCCAGGAGGTACCTAACGCCCGGCTGTGGCTGACGACTGCGGATCGATCCGCGCTGCTTGCCGAGCAGAAGGATCCATTGCCCTTTTCTTCACCCGCGAACCAGTCCCCGGCCATCGACGTAAACGACATGCAACAATTCCAATCCATCGATGGCTTTGGTTTTGCCCTGACCGGAGGCAGCGCGCAGCTTCTCATGCACATGGAGCCCGGCCCCAGGGCAGAACTGCTGAAGGAGCTTTTCGCAACCCAGGGCAATGGCGTCAGGGTTAGCTACCTGAGGGTAACCATCGGCTCCTCCGATATGAATGAACGCGTCTACTCCTACGATGATCTGCAACCTGGCGAGACGGATGTGAATCTTGCCCATTTCAGTCTGGGCCCTGACCGCGCGGACGTTATTCCCGTGCTCAAGCAAATCCTGGCCATCAATCCCGCAATCAAAATCCTCGCATCCCCCTGGTCTGCCCCGGCGTGGATGAAGACCAACGATCGTGTAAAAGGCGGCCACCTCAAGCCTGAGTACTACGCCGCCTACGCCGCCTACTTTGTGAAGTACATCGAGCAGATGAAGGCCGAGGGCATCTCCATCGCAGCCCTCACCGTGCAGAACGAACCGTTGAACCCCAAGAACACGCCCAGCATGGTGATGTTCGCAGAGGAAGAAGACACGTTTATCGCGAAGTACTTGGCGCCGGCTTTTCGCAACGCCGGAACCGCCACGAAAATCCTCTTGTACGACCACAATCCGGACGTTCTCTCCTACCCCCTGTCCATCCTTGAGGACCCGGCTGCCGGCAAATATGTCGATGGAACTGCGTTTCATTTGTACGGAGGCGTGCCCTCCGCGTTGACCCAGGTGCATGATGCCTATCCCAACAAGAATCTATATATGACCGAGCAAGCCATCACCGGCCCCGACGACGAACCCGCTTCCCATCGCCGCCGATGTCAGCGGAGTCTTCATCGACGCCACGCGCAATTGGAGCCGCAACGTACTTCTCTGGAATCTCGCCGCCGACCCCCACAATGGGCCCCATACCAACGATGGAGGATGCACCGGCTGCCAGGGTGCCGTCACACTCGACGGCAGCCGCACTTCCCGTAATGTGGCCTACTACGCCGTCGCACACTTTTCCAGCTTTGTGCCCCCGGGGTCCGTGCGCGTGGGGTCGAGCGAGCAGGAGCAGCTTGCATCGGCCGCCTTTCTCACCCCCGACGGTAAGATCGTGCTGGTCGCCTCGAACACCGCCAACTTTCCCAGGACCTTCAACGTGAAGTATCACGGCAAATGGTTCTCAACCACTCTGCCTCCGGAATCGGTGGGAACCTATGTTTGGTAATTGGCTCGCAGCTTTTCTGGTGTGCGCACTGCCGGCGATGGCAGCAAACAAAACTGACCTGGGTCCGAATGTTCTCATCTTCAGCCCATCCATGCCGGCATCGGCCATCCAGCAACGCATCGATGCTGTCTACACCACCCAGCAGCACAATGAGTTTGGTGCAGAACGCAATGCCCTGATGTTTCTCCCCGGCGAATACAAAGTGGATATCCCAATCGGCTTTTACACTCAGGTGCTGGGGCTGGGAGCTTCCCCGGATGACGTGCATATCACCGGCAACGTGCATTCCGATGCCGCCCTACCCAACAACAACGCCACCACCACCTTCTGGAGAGCGGCCGAGGGCTTCTCTATCTCTCCCGCAGGGGGAACCATGCAATGGGCGGTATCGCAGGCAGCGCCCTTTCGCCGCATGCACATTCGCGGCGACATCGTCCTCCATCAGCACGGCGGGTGGGCCAGCGGCGGCTGGATGTCCGACGACTTGATGGATGGCAACGTCGGCGCCGGTCCGCAGCAGCAATGGATTGCGAGAAACACCGAATGGCGCAGCTGGAGTGGCGCCAACTGGAACATGGTCTTTGTCGGCATCCCCAATCCGCCGTCGGGTCAGTGGCCCGTGCCACCCTACACCAAGGTCGCCGAAACGCCGGTCGTTCGCGAGAAGCCGTTCCTCGAGGTCGATGCCGCCGGCAACTTCAGCGTCCGCATGCCCTCCCTGCGCACCCGCAGTGTGGGCATCACCTGGCACGGCGGCGCAACGCCCGGCACATCGATACCCATCAGCCGCTTCCACATCGCCCGGCCCGATGTCGATACCGCCGCCACCATCAACGCGCACCTGGCCCAGGGGGAGAACCTGCTCTTCACCCCCGGCATCTACAAACTCGCAGAACCGCTCCGCATCACCCGGCCAAACACCGTGGTGCTGGGGCTGGGCTTCGCTACCCTCGAGCCGTTCAACGGAACGGCAGCCATGACCACCGCAGATGCGGACGGAATCGTCATTGCCGGTCTTCTCTTCGATGCCGGGGCGAAATCATCACCGGTGTTGCTCGAAGTAGGCCCGGAGGGGAGCAAAGCGCGTCATCTTCAAAATCCAATTTCTATTCACGACGTTTTCTTCCGCGTAGGTGGGGCGGGTGTAGGCCGCGCCGAAGTAAATCTCAAAATCAACAGCAGCGACACCCTCATCGACCACACCTGGATCTGGCGCGCCGATCACGGTACAGGCGTAGGCTGGCTCAGCAACACCAGCGCCAACGGGCTTGTCGTCAATGGAGACAACGTCACCGCCTACGGTCTGTTCGTGGAGCACCATCAGCAATTTCAGGTGCTTTGGAACGGAAATCACGGAAGAACCTATTTCTATCAATCCGAGATTCCCTACGATCCACCTGACCAGGCCAGCTACATGAGAGCGCCGGGGACAAACGGCTGGGCTTCGTACAAAGTGTCCAATAGTGTGACCAGCCATGAAGCCTGGGGTTTAGGCATCTACAGTGTCTTTCTGCATCCCGGGGTTGTGCTGACGCGAGCCATAGAGGTCCCAAAGACCCCCGGCGTGCAATTCCACGACATGATTACGGTTGCTCTCGGCGATCACGGCGAGATCAGCCACGTCATCAACGACGTAGGCGAAGCGACCTCCATCCACCCCCGGGTAACGCCTAAAGTCACCATTTATCCCTAGAAAAGCAACTCTGCCTGTCTGCGACAGCTGAACCGCACCGCCCTCTTTCAGCCTCTACCCGATGCCGGATGGAAGCGCTACCCCACCCTTTGTCATCCGAGCGCAGCCGAGGGATCTTCAGTTCTGCTCACCCCACTGCCAAGTCTGCGCTAGCAACCGCCCTCCCCTTTGTCATCCCGAGAGCAGCCGAGGGATCTGCAGTTCAGCGGACCTTTCCTGGAAATGTTTTTTGACAGAGCATTCATCGACCTTCGGCCCACCCAAGGTGATGAAAAGCGGCCTGAAGGGTACGGGCTTCAGCCCGTACGTTCGGGAGGTAAAACGGTGGGCTGTTTAGCCCTTGAGGGAAATGTTTTTGACAGAGCGCACCCGGATTTCCTGCCTCTCTGCACCGGACAGGACCGCGTAACCCCAGCCCCGCCCTCGTTGAGCCCCGAAGGGGCGGCCTGAAAATAGCCCAGGACGCAGTCCTGGGTAAAACGCACAACAGATTGCAGTCCCAGCAGGGACGGCTGAATGGGGTGCATTTTGACCGCCTCGCTATAATAAAAGAGGCGCGCTATGACCGCTCAACGGCATGGACCTGCTCAACACGCCCCAGGGATAAATGACGACACCTCAACAACATCCTCTGCAAAAGATCCTCGAAACCCGAATCGCCATCATCGACGGAGCGATGGGCACCACCATCCGCACTTACGGCATGAAGGAATCGGACATCCGAGGCGACCGCTTCAAAGACTCGAAAAAAGACCTCCTGAACAACGGAGACCTCTTCTCCCTGACTCAGCCGCAGATGATCGGTGACATCCATCGCCGCTTCCTCGAAGCCGGTGCCGACATCATCGAGACCAACACCTTCGGCGCCACCAGCATCACGCAGAGCGAATTCTTCGTCGAAGACCCCCGCGAGCACGGCGGCCGCAAAGATCCTGGCTTCTACCAAAAGGTGATCGAAGACCCCTTCCTCAACGACCTGGCCTGGGAAATCAACGAGCAATCCGCCCAGCAATGCCGTGAGTGGGCCGATCGGGTCGCGACCGCAACCGGCCGTCAACGCTTCGTAGCCGGGGCCATCGGACCGCTAACCGTCTCCCTCTCCAACTCCCCCGACGCCGACGACGCAGGCTTCCGCGTAGTCACCTTCGACCAGGTCAAAGCTGCCTACAAGCACGAAGCGCGCGCGCTAATCGCCGGCGGAGTAGACCTGCTCCTGGTAGAAACCATCTTCGACTCGCTCAACGCCAAGGCCGCTCTGGTAGCCATACGCGAAGTCTTCGACGAAGACCACAAACAACTGCCGGTAATGATCTCCGCAGCAGTAGGTCGAGGAGGCGAGACATTAATCTCCGCCCAAACCACCGAAGCCTTCTGGAACGCGGTGCAGCACGTGAAGCCCCTCTCCGTAGGCCTCAACTGCTCCCTGGGTCCCGACCTCATGTACCCGTTCCTCGAAGAGCTCTCAGAGAAAGCGAACGTAGCCATCTCCTGCTACCCCAACGCCGGCCTCCCCAACCCGCTCTCCGAAACCGGCTTCGACCTGGGGCCCAAGGACATGGCCCGCTACCTGGGTGACTTCGCCAAGGGAGGACTCATCAACATCGCCGGCGGCTGCTGCGGCAACACCCCCGAGCACATCGCCGCCATCGCCAAAGCCCTCGAAGGCCAGCCTCCGCGCAAGTGGCGCCCGCAGCTCGTTGAAGAATCCCACGCCCACCACAACGGGAGCAACGCGTGACCCTGCAACAAACCGTAGTTGAAGCCGAGGCCCCCGAGTCCGTCCTGGAGCCCAAGCCGCTCCGTCTCTCCGGCTCGCAGCCCTTCACCCAGCAGCCCGGCGTCTACATCATGATCGGTGAGCGGACCAACGTGGCCGGTTCGCCCCAGTTCGCCAGGCTGGTCAAAGAAGGCAAATACGAAGCAGCGGTAAGCGTGGCCCGGCAGCAGGTCAACAATGGGGCCAACATCCTCGATATCTGCATGGACGAGGGCATGATCGACGGAGTCGTCGCCATGACCCGCTACCTGCAGTTGTTGGCCAGCGAGCCCGAGGTAGCCAAGTTGCCCTTCATGGTCGACTCCTCCAAGTGGGAGGTCATCGAGGCCGGCCTCAAGTGCCTGCAGGGCAAGGGCGTTGTCAACTCCATCTCGCTCAAAGAAGGCGAAGAAAAATTCCGCAAGAACGCCGCGACGGTCCTCAAGTACGGAGCGGCGGTGGTGGTGATGGCCTTCGACGAGAAGGGCCAGGCCGCGACCTACCACGAGAAGATCCGCATCTGCGAGCGCGCCTATCGCATTCTCGTCGACGAGGTAGGCTTCCCGCCGGAAGATATTATTTTCGACCCCAACATCCTCACCGTGGCCACCGGCATGGAGGAGCACAACAACTACGCCGTCGACTACATCAACGCCACCCGCTGGATCAAGGCCAACCTGCCTCACGCCAAGGTAAGCGGCGGAGTCTCCAACATCTCCTTCAGCTTCCGCGGCAACAACAAAGTGCGTGAGGCCATGCACTCCGCCTTTCTCTATCACGCCATCGCCGCCGGCATGGACATGGGCATCGTGAACGCCGGCATGCTCGAAGTCTACGAAGAAATCGAGCCCGAGCTGAAAGAGCTGGTAGAGGATGTGCTGCTCAACCGCCGTCCCGACGCCACCGAGCGCCTGGTCGACTTCGGCGAAAAGCTCAAGGGCGTGGGCACGGCCGCCAGCGAAAAGAAAGCCGAAGAATGGCGAAACGGAACAGTAGAAGAGCGCCTTTCCCACGCCCTGGTGAAGGGAATTGACACATACATAGAAACAGACACTGAGGAAGCCCGCGTCAAGCTCGGTCGACCTTTGCTGGTGATCGAAGGCCCGCTCATGGACGGCATGAGCGTAGTGGGTGACTTGTTCGGAGCGGGCAAGATGTTCCTGCCCCAGGTCGTCAAGTCTGCCCGCGTGATGAAGAAAGCCGTAGCCCACCTCACGCCCTACATGGAGGCGGAAAAGGTAGCGATGGCCGCGGCCGGCCAGGAAGTCCGCGCGCAGGGAAAAATCGTGCTCGCCACCGTCAAGGGAGACGTGCACGACATAGGCAAAAACATCGTCGGCGTCGTGCTCGCCTGCAACAACTACGAGGTCATCGACCTGGGCGTTATGGTCTCGAGCGAAAAAATCCTGGATCGAGCCAAGGCCGAGAATGCAGATTTGATCGGGCTGAGCGGCCTAATCACCCCTTCATTGGATGAAATGGTGCACGTAGCCCGCGAAATGGAGCGCCAGGGATTCAAGCTCCCCCTGCTCATCGGCGGAGCCACCACCAGCCGCGCCCACACCGCCATCAAAATTGCGCCCAACTACAGCCAGCCGGTAGTCCACGTGCTCGATGCCAGCCGCGCCGTGCCGGTCACCACCAGCCTGCTGAGTGAAGATGGCAAAGACGCCTTCGTGGTCGCGCATCGCGAGGAATACGAAAAGCTGCGCAAGTCCCACGCTCAGCCCAAGCAGAAGATGGTAGGCATTGAGACCGCGCGCAAACGCAGGACGCCGATTGAGTGGCGAGCGGAAGACATCCCCACGCCCCAATTCATTGGCGTCCGAGCATTAGACAACTTCCCCCTGGCGACGCTAAGGGACTTCATCGACTGGTCGCCCTTCTTCCACACCTGGGGACTCAAAGGCATTTACCCCCGCATCTTCGAGCACCCGGAATACGGAGCGCAGGCAAAGCAGATATACACCGAAGCCAACGCCCTGCTCGACAAGATCATCGCCGAGAAGCTCATTACCGCCCGCGGCGTTTACGGCTTTTTCCCCGCCAATGCCGTGGGCGACGACGTCGAGCTCTACACCGACAACACGCGGACCAAGGTGCAGCAACGCTTCCACTTCCTCCGCCAGCAAGCCAACCGTGAAGGCAGCGAGCCCTGCCGCTCGCTAGCAGACTTCATAGCCCCAAAGGAAACCGGCTTGACAAGACCACATCGGAGCCTTTGCCGTAACCAGCGGCATCTGTTTAAAGGAGCTCTGCGACAGTTACCGAGCGAAAAACGACGACTACAACGCCATCATGGCGGAAGCCATCGCCGACCGCCTGGCCGAAGCCTTCGCCGAATGCCTGCACAAGCGCGTACGTGAAGAATGGGGTTACGGCCGCCAGGAAGGCCTGAGCAACGCCGATCTCATCGAAGAAAAGTACCGCGGCATAAGGCCGGCCGCGGGCTACCCAGCCTGTCCGGATCACACCGAGAAGGGTCCGCTCTGGAACCTGCTCGATGTGCAGAAGAATACCGGAATGCTGATTACGGAATCCTTCGCGATGTGGCCCGGCTCAAGCGTAAGCGGCCTCTACTTCGCCCACCCGGAATCACGCTACTTCAGCTTGGGCAAGATCGACCGCGATCAAGTGGAAGACTACGCCGAACGCAAGGGGATGAGCGTGAAAGAAATCGAGCGGTGGCTCGGGCCTAATTTGAATTATGACGCGGCAGGTTAAGAACCACTCGTCGCTCTTGCCGGTCACTGTACTGGGTCGGAAGTTGCGGCTCTCTCGATCCCTCGGCAACGGTTGTTTATGGAAGCGCCACTCTACCCTTTGTCATCCCGAGAGCCTGTGACCTTTTCGATCTTTTCGTGTTTTCTGCATATCCAACCAGCTGTATTTCAAGCCCCCGAGAAAGCCGTCATCCTGAGCGAAGCGCTTCGCAGATTTATCGCAAACAGAGGGCTTTACGGCGCGGAGTCGAAGGACCCCGGCGATGCTTGTTGGCAGATGCTCTTGGGAGGTTTCCGGCCGCAAACTACAACGGAAGATAAAAAAGTCACAAACTCCGACCGGAGCCGAGGGATCTGCAGTTCCCTCCATCAGCCACCAATGCCGCATTTCTCAATATGAATTGTCATCCCGACTCTTCCGTAACACGACGGAGAGTAGGAAATACGATAAATTAGACTACGAAGGCCATAGGTGCGGAGGTTATCCCGTGAGCATCAATCTAACACCTGAGCAGCAGAGCGTCATTCAAAAGGCCATAAGGTCCGGTCTAGTGCGATCAGTGGATGAATTCATCAATTCGGCCATGCAGGCGCTTTCGCGTCCTGAGGGCGCGTTTGATAAGCAGAAAGCCCGCGTTGCCAGTGAGCGAATTCGTGAAATTCGCAAGGGTGTCACGCTTGATTTGCGAGGCATGTCTATCCGCGAGCTGGCCCACATCGGCCACAAGTATTGATGGACGCGTTCGTCCTGGATGTTTCCGCCTGCATGCCTTGGTGCTGCGAGGATGAAACCACCCAGGCATCGGAAGAAATGCTGGAATGGGCGATCAATGGCAGCGCGTTGCACGTTCCGGCCCTCTGGACTTGGGAAATTCTTAACGCGGTCGGTGTGGTCATCAGACGGCGCCGTATCTCATCGGATCGTGGCCAGGCATTTCTCGAACAACTCGCCGCGCTGA
This sequence comes from uncultured Acidobacteriaceae bacterium, assembly GCA_963814015.1. GTDB lineage: Bacteria > Acidobacteriota > Terriglobia > Terriglobales > Acidobacteriaceae > PALSA-350. Next base: position 1,961 of record CAWFBI010000006.1, on the reverse strand, counting down.
ACTTTAAAATTGACCGTCCTCCACAGATTGCAGACTTTCCACGATTGCATTCTCTTGCCGCTGGTCATCAACTCACTGCTTATGATGCCGCCTATCTCGATTTGGCGAAGCGCCTGTCACTTCCGCTTGCAACGCGCGATGATAACTTGAGAAGGGCTGCTTTCGCCGAAGGCATCCAGATTCTATAGGTTTTGTTTCGGCGGCTGGTCCTTGCTTTGGGACCAGTGGATTGGGTATGTTATCAGTTTGCCAGCAGGTTTTTAGGATGGTATTCGTCCCGTCCGTCCCCGGATTGCCCTTCGTCGTGTTCTCTTGTCGCCCGGGGGAAACACATGGGACAGGAACTCAAAACCGATGATGAACAATTGCCTGAGCACGGTTGGTCTGAACTGGCCAGGGAAGCATTTCGAAACAGCAGCAAGTACAGCGAGTCGGCACCGTCAACGCTCAAAGCCGCGTGGTGCGCGCATTACATTTGCCCGGCCGATCCGCGACAATTGCCGACCTTGAACGGGTTCGGAAAGAGCGCGGTTACGTCGGGCGCGGCCGTGTCAACCGTTTCGAAGATGAGGTGCTTATGCCCAAGATGCTGCAATACGAAGCCAATCTCCGCGCAGAACAGGTTAGGGCTGACGATGTGGGCGAACATCTGCTGATGGGTGTACCGCTCTTCGACAGCGGCAAGAAATGACCGGCAACCAGTTCACTCCGCTTGTTCCCGGCCTGTTTCCTATAGGCTGGCGCTGGGAGCCTTAGCCCGCTGCCGGTTCCAAGGTATCGTCGCCTGCCCGACCCTCCAGCAAGCGCTCATACGCATCCTGACGCGAATTACCTCCTAGGGATTGCCATGTGGATGCAACTGCAGTAGCATCGCTACCGGCCCTCCAATATGTACGTTCCTCCCGACGAATTTGAGAAGCTTAAGAACGATGTTGGGGACGTCCGCACACAGGTCGTCAAGATCGAGACTCGCCTTGATGGATTACCTAAACGTGGCAGTTGGCTAGAGTTTATGGGGTTCGCCACGATTTTCTTAGCAGTGGCTGGCGGTGCAATTAAACTGAACACCCGTATAACAAAAATAGACGGCGCAATAAGGGTCCTAGCGGAGCAACAGTCTGACCAAACGCAGAAGCTGATTCGCGACCTTTTAGCTGCGGCAAACGGAACTGATAGCGTACCAACTGCGGCAAAAGCCTTAGATGTTGCCACGCAATTGACTGCCACCCTCCGCGACCAGAAGCGGCCTGCATCGCAGGAATTCTTTCAGTCTGCAATTCAAAATGCAAGCCAGAATAAAAAGCCGTCTCTAGAGGGTTCTCTTTTGAAGGTTCAAGCACAATTGGCTGAATACAGGTCAGCGCTTCAACCACCGCAACCGGACAAAGAGGCAGTGCTGAATTGTGCCACAGAATTCAAGATAAAAGCCTGTTCGCTGGCGGAAGACCAGATAACACAATTCAGAATCTAACTATTAAAAACTGTCCCCAAGTGATCGACGGATTTACATGGAAGAACGTAGTGTTCGTCAACTCGCATATTATCTATCGAGGCGGCCCGCTAAGCACGATGACGGGCAACGCAGTCTACCTCTCAGCGATTTCACTGAGAGTAAAATGTTAATTCGGCGTTGGTTTGCTATTGGGCAGTAACCCGATACTCAGTTCATCGTTGTCAAGTGCAGCATACTGTAGGATACCGGCTCCAGCTTGATTGCCTTCAACATCGAAAGTGCAGTTTACAAACTTAACGTTGTTTAAGCTGCCAGGGCTGGCCAGGAGTTTCGGGAGTCTCGGGACGAAATTACCCCCCGATTACTTCGGTCCGGCTAGACCCTGACATATATTGGGGGTTGTTTCGTCTGTCCCGAAACTCCCCCCGAAACTCCCCCGCCGGCAAGGTGACGAAATGCCGACTATACAGACATGTGAATTGAGATCATCTTGTCGGTGAGTGCATTG
>CAWFBI010000005.1:0-689350 GCA_963814015.1 uncultured Acidobacteriaceae bacterium | reverse complement strand
CCTCAGTGATCGCGTGCTGCGGTGGAGCGGGAAAAGCACTCCGAGCAGGAGAAGCAACGTGGGTCGAGACATGGGACGCCTCCAACGAGTGAAACGGGGGATTGGTTACTTGCCGATGCAAAACGTGGAAAAGATCAGGTTCAGAATGTCATCGCTGGTGGTCTCGCCGGTGAGCGAGTCGAGATGACGGAGCGCCCCGTATAGATCCAGAAGCACCATCTCGTGCGGAATGTTTTGTCCCACCGCAGCACGCGCAGCCGCCAGCCCTTCCAAGGTTGCCGTTACTGCCTGATATTGGCGCAGGCTGGTCAGCATGCCACCCTCCGTTTCCAACGTGCGGTCACCCACCATCGCCAGCATCTGCTGCTTCAGTTCGCCCACTCCTTCCCCGGTGAGGGCAGAAGTGTGAACCACCGGCAGTCCGAGGTCACCGAATGCATGCTCCATCGCGGGCGATGGGTGCGCCAAATCGCTCTTGTTGACCACCACCAGCGCCCGGCGTTGGGCCAGCGTTGCCAGCAGCTCCAGTTCATCGTGACCCGGTACCGCAGTCGCATCCAGCACCATCAGCACCATGTCTGCATCCGCCAAGGCCTCGCGCGATTTGCGAATGCCAATCAGTTCCGCTTCGTCGCTGGCCTCACGCATGCCCGCTGTATCCACCAGCTCCACCGGGATTCCGCCCAGCGAGACGCGCTCCGTCACCGGATCGCGCGTGGTCCCCGGCGCCGCGGTCACAATTGCGCGCTCCCGCTGCACGATGCGGTTGAAGAGAGAAGATTTTCCCGCGTTCGGCCGGCCCACAATCGCCAGCATCAAACCCGAGTGCACGATGCGTCCGCGGGCAAAGCTGTCCTCAACCGGCTGCAGCAGGGCGCGAATCTCTTCGATCCGGCTCAGGATCTCGGCCCCCGGCAGAACGTCCACATCGTCTTCAGCGAAATCGATGCCCGCTTCGAGCAGAGCGATCAGCGCGACCAGCCCTTCTTTGATGGGCCTGATGCGCCGCGAAAGCGCGCCATGTAGCTGCTGTGCCGCAACCCGCGCCTGGTAGAGCGTCTGCGCTTCAATCAGGTCCTGCACAGCTTCGGCCTGGGTCAGATCGATACGGCCGCTCAAAAATGCGCGCTGGGTAAACTCCCCCGGAGCGGCCAGGCGGGCGCCGCCCTTCAGCGCCTGCCGCACCAACGTCTCCAGAATCACCGGTGAGCCGTGGGCAGCCACTTCCACCACATCTTCGCCGGTATAGGAATGGGGCGCGGCGAAGAAGGTCACTACCGCCTCGTCAAGCTTTTCCTGGGTGTCGATGTCGAGCAGATCACCAAAGCGGGCCTGGCCATGGGCGAGCGGGTGGCGCAGGCGCAGCATCGGCTCGGCAATCCGGCTTGCCTCCGGCCCCGAGAGCCGCACGATCCCAATGCCACCGCGGCCAGGCGGCGTGGCGATGGCAACGATGGTCTCGTTCTGGTAGACGACGTGTGGATCGGGCTGCATGGAGCGCCCCGAGTCCCCTCTCGGATTTTAGTAGGGGGAGTTGCGCCGCGGAGGGCGTGCACTGCCAACTTCAGAAGTCCGTGGCCGTGGCCGCGCCGCACCCTTGGGATAAACCACCACGAAGCGCCGCAAACCCTCGCCGCTGCTTTCCGTTTCCAGATCGGCATAGTCGCGGAAGGCAAGATGCAGCATACGGCGCTCACGGGAGCTCATGGGAGCAAAGCTGTAAGGCTGGGAGGTGCCGCGGACCCGCTCGGCAGCTGTCTCTGCCGCCAGCTTAAGCTCCCGCGCGCGCAGCGCCTTGAAAGAGTTCGCGTCGAAGGAAATAATGTCATGCTCCTCCGCTTCGAGGCGCACGATCTTGGCCGCGATGTGCTCCAAAGCTCGCAGCAACTCGCCTCCGCGCTGGGTCAAAAGGACCGCATCCGGCCCGGACATCTCCACGTAAATCTCGCGGGCTTCCAGGCCATCGGGATCACGGGCTCCCGCACCCGCGATGATCCGATACTTCAATCGCAGGCCGCCGGTGGTGGTAAGAGTCTTAAGGAACGCTGCAATCTTCTGAGCTGCAGCCGCGTGGTCAACTATCGGCATCGGTTTAGTATCGCATTTTGCGTGCTGGGAAGTCAGCCGGGCAGGACACCAATTCCCACGCTCGGTAACCGGAAGGACCTCTCGTTCCTTGTCACCGACCACCAGGTGAGGGAATTTTGGGTGGCCCACATCTCGCCCCTATTGCGCGGTGTGGGAAAGGAAGCGAGTGTGGAAGGCCAAGTCCAGGCAAGACTTTGATTGCCCACATTTCGCAAAAAAAGCGCAAGATATGGGGCACGAAAGTTCCTTCACCCGTGGCTCTGTCGCCGAGTCGAAACGGTTAGCCGCCGGTTTCCGGGCGCCGGCGGGGCTCGAGTGCAGGTTTGCGATTTGCCTGCCGGCCACTACCGCCGCTGCGCTTCGCCGCCCGCTTGGCGGCGATCTCGCGCATCTGCTTACCAATGCCAGTGCGGTTCATCACCGCCTGCTGGATCACGTTGATCACATTGCCGAAGGCCCAGTAAAGCGCCAGCCCGGAACTCAGGTTCCAGGTCATGAAACCAAAGAAAACCGGCATGGTGAAGGCCATCATCTTCTGTTGGGCAGGATCCATCCCCGGAGACGGAGTCAAGTATTGGACCAGGAACATGGTCACGATAAAGAAGACAGGCAGAATGTGCAGCGGGTCGGGAGCAGCAAGGTTGTGCAGCCACAGCCAGGGCGCCTGGCGCAGTTCGATGGTGTGCAGGAGCATGCGATAAAACGCAAACAGCAACGGCCATTGCACCAACATCGGCAGGCAGCCGCCAAACATGTTTACGCCCTCGCGCTTCTGCAGATCGAACATCTCTTTGTTCATGTCCGCGCGGCGGGGGTCGGTGGCCTTGTACTTCTTGAACTTCTCCTTGATCGCATTCATCTCCGGCTGGATGCGCTGCATCTTCAGAGCGGACTTCATCATTTGTATGCGCGTCGGCAGCATGGCCAGGTTGATCACCAGGGTGAGCACCAGGATGGCCCAGCCCCAGTTGGAGACAATATGCTCATGCACCCAGCGCAACGCCAGGAACAACGGCTTGGCGATGATGCCTGAATAACCGAAGTCGACCGCCGGTTCGAGACTCGGCCCGGTCTGCGCACCATTCTCGGTGGCTCGCACAGAAGCAAGCACGTCCAGCACTTTAGGACCAGCAAAGAGGCGCAAGCTGGTGTGGCCCGAGGTCGCGCCCATCGCGGCACCGAGCACAGACGCGGAGTCCGTCTGGTCCGTCTTGCCATGACGTGGTACGTCAATCGAATCGTGCAGACCGACCAGCAGGGTCTGGGACGGCACATCGGGAAGAAAAATCGCGGCGAAGTATTGGTCGCTCACCCCGGCCCACTCGAAAGGCCCGGGCAGCGTGCCGCCGCCGGCAATCTTTTTTGCTGCCTGGTTCTCGTTCTTGCCTCCCTGCATCGTGTCGAACTGCGCAGCCGCGTAATCCGGCAGCGTCTCCTGGTCGCCGAATCCGCCGGGCCACGACACCATCGCCGTGACCGGGCTCCCATTATTGGTCGCCGTCAGGTCCACATGCAGCACATAGGTGGAATCGAAGGTAAAAACTTTCTTAACCTCGAGGCCGCTGTTGGAGTAAGTAAAAGTGAGCGTCGCAGGAGCAGTCAGCGTGCCTGTAGTGGACGCCACATACAAGGCTTGTGTTAGCTGGTTGCGCAGGTTTGCGTCGTAGGTCCAAAGTGAGAGCGGGTAACCAACTTTGGCCGCGGCCTTCGGGTTGACCAGGTCCAGCGGCTTACCGGCGTCGTCTTTGTACTTCTTTAGAATCCAGGAAACAGCCTGGCCGCCACGATTAGAAAAGGTAATCCGGTACAGCTCGTTCTCGACCACCGTAGTCGTCTCGGCAGCCGCCACCACGGCTTCCGAGGCCGCCTTGGTGGAATCGGGACCCGCGGTCACAACAGTAGAAGAGGCAGTCAGCGGTGCCCTGGGCGCGGAAGTTGAAGCCACCTCGGCCGGAGTCTCCGGTTGCGTCTTTTTCTTCGGCGCAAAATACTGCAGGCCGAGGAAGATCAAAACAAAGACGATGGAGAAGATGAGAAGAGTGCGTGAGTCTTGCCCACCGCCACCCGGCTGATTAGGATTGCGTATTTCGGCCAAAGAGAGTTCCTGTCGATCGTACGATCTCGCGGCACCCGGCGCCCAATGCGCCCAGGGCCACGATCTTATGGTAAATGGCGGGGGTCATCTGTGCGGAACCCCGAATTTCCTGTACGCAGCTCTGGACAGGACCGCGTGTGCGCCTTTCTTTAAGGAAAGGCGCATCAAGTTCAGGGAACCCACGAAACTCGACAGGAAATCGGGAAGTAATGGAGGTAGGGGCGCTGAGTAAGTGCCCGGAACCGGATCGAAGCCCCCCCGGCTGAAGGGGTTGCAGCGTAACAAACGCCACAGCGCGAGCGCGGCCCCGTAGAGCACGCCGTGGCGGGCTACGGCGGCCATGGCGTATTCGGAGCATGTGGGCTGAAAGCGGCATGCGCCCGAGGCCCCGCTGATAGAGTGCAGCAGAGGTGAGACCCAGCGCCGGTAAATGTCGGGCATGCGGGACATCAGCTTTTCTTTTCCGCACTCTTTTCGATGACGGTAAAGATTTTGGATACCTCACCTTGCAATCGTGAGAACTCCGTGGTCAGCACTGTTCGCCGGGGGTGCAGCACCACGTCGACGTCTCGCGTCAGCAAGGTCAGGTTCAGGCGCACGGCTTCGCGCATACGCCGCTTGATGCGGTTGCGCTCCACCGCCTTCCCCAGGACACGGCCAGCGGTCAACCCGACGCGAGGGCCTGAGCTAAGACCTGTCGGCCGCTCGGCGAAGAAATAGGTCATCGAAGGCGAGAAGTGTTTGTGGCTCCGCTGGTACACGCGTTGATAATCAGCGTGCTTGCGCAGCCGAGCATCGCTTTGGGTAAGAAGCGTCAACTGAAACGTCTTCTAGTCGCGGTAGCCGGCACTCACGGAAACGCGCTTGCGGCCCTTGGCGCGGCGGCGGGAAAGCACTGCTGCCCCTGCCTTGGTCTTCATCCGCGTCAAAAAGCCGTGTGTCTTCGCCCGATGGCGGCGGTTCGGTTGGAATGTGCGCTTGGGCATAACACTGCGCTCCTGATCTCACTCAAAAATTTCTGCCTGAAGGCAAGTCTTAAGTATAACGGATTGGCGCTAAAGCGCAAAGCAAGGCGACGCATCAGGCGGTAAAGACCTTTGCTTTCACTGCTCATGGTGCAACTCCGCAAAGAAAGAAATTTTTGCCTGGAATGAGCAGTTGCACGGCCTTGTAACTGTGCTAGTATCGGCTCCGATCAAGATTGATTTTCTGCACGTCCACACTACCTGATCTTTCGATCTGGATACTTTCGCGAAGGGGTTTAGTCCCCCAAAAGCAGTTCCTATAGCACAGGAGCTACAATGGCACGCACGGTTTATACCGATGCGGTTCGCTCCTTTGCCTTTGCAGAAGGTATCAGGCAGTCGGCGTTGAACGAAGGAAGCGTATGTCTTTTGTCGCCACCGCCCCCACCGTGCCCAATCCCTGGGCACGGATACTGGGTGCACTCGAAAAGAAGGTAAACCGGCAGTCTTTTGATACGTGGCTCAAACCCACGCGCTTCAGCCACATCACCGGCCGGATGCTTTTCGTGCGGGTTCCCACACCTGAGTTCCAGCACATCGGCGATCGCTACGGCGACCTCATACAGGAAGCTATCGACGCCTTCCACCTGGAATTCGACGACGTGTCCTTTGTCATCCCGCAGGAAGACCCAGCCACGGTCCGGGTACGCGAGGATGGAGGGTTTGCACCCGTGCCTTCCCATTCCGCCGGCGCGCAACGTGCAGGCAACCGCGGGGTGCCCATGGCGCCGGCGCCACAACAGGCCAAGTTTGACTGGGCCACGGCAGCGCAGCTCAACCCCCGCTATACCTTCGATGCCTTCGTCATCGGCAATGGCAACCAGTTTGCGCGCGCGGCCTCGGAAGCGGTTGCCGAACGCCCTTCGAAAGCCTACAACCCGCTCTTTATTTATGGCGGTGTCGGCATGGGCAAGACTCACCTGATGCATGCCATTGGCCACGAGGTGAAGAAGCGCCAGCCGCAGTGCTCGGTCTGCTACGTCTCCAGCGAGAAGTTCACTAACGAAATGATCAACTCGCTGCGCTATGACAAAATGACCAGCTTCCGGGATAAGTTTCGCTCCGTCGATCTGCTGCTCATTGACGACATCCAGTTCCTGGCGCAAAAGGAGCGGACCCAGGAAGAGTTCTTCCACACCTTCAACGCGCTGCACGAAAGCATGAAGCAGATTGTGATCGCCTCCGATCGTCCGCCTAAGGAGTTACCGGAAATCGAAGACCGGTTGCGTAGCCGGTTTGAATGGGGATTGATCGCCGATATTCAGCCGCCTGACCTCGAGACCAAAGTCGCCATCCTGCAGAAGAAGGCGGAGAGCGAGCACGTTCTGCTGCCCACAGATATCGCGCTTTTCATCGCCTCCAACGTGCGCACCAATGTGCGCGAGCTGGAGGGCGCAATGGTGCGGCTATTAGCCTGGTGCCGCCTCAATGGCGCCGAGCTTACCTTGCCTACAACCCAGCTGTGCCTCAAGCAGTTCATCGATACCCAGGTGCGCAAGATCACGATCGAGGCGATTCAACGCGCGGTCTCGGAGCAGTTTGGAATGCGCGTGGCAGAGCTGAAGCAAAAGAATAATTCGCGCTCTGTGGTCGTTCCCCGACAGATCGCTATGTATCTGGCCAAGCAGATGACTGAGGCCTCTCTGCCGGAGATCGGACGGCAGTTCGGTGGCAAGCACCATACCACCGTGATGCACTCCATTGCCAAGATCGACGAGCAGCGCCGCGCCGACAAAGATCTCAACCGCACCATCAATAAACTGCTGGAGACCCTCAACGGCTGAGAAGCCTTAGCGGGAGACCGGTTTCTTTTCAGCTTCGGGCCGCTCCCGGTATGCTCAAGTTGTCTATGTTTGGTTTCGAGTTGCCGCGCCGCCTGGCTTTGTTGGCTGGCTACTTGCTTACTGGAATGCTCCTCGGTTTAGCTCTCATGGGGCCGTCCGCCTACGCTCGTCAGCAGGACACCGGTTTTCTCAACCGCAGCATCACTATCAATGGAATCGTTTACCACTATGTGGTCTATTTGCCGATGGACTGGACCCCCAAGCAGAAGTGGCCTGTCATCCTCTTTCTGCATGGATCCGGAGAGCGCGGCTCAGACGGCCTCGACGAAACCCAGGTAGGCCTGCCCAACGCTCTGCGTTCTCACTACGAGCGCTGGCCCTTCGTGGTGGTCATGCCCCAGGTCCCCTACAGCCACCATCATTGGACTGACCCGGACATTATGGCCATGGCGATGGCGGCGCTGAATGCCGAAGTTAAAGAATTCCACGGTGATCCCCAGCGTCTCTACCTCACCGGTATGTCACTGGGCGGCTACGGCGTGTGGGAGATTGCCAAGGACTATCCCGGCCGCTTTGCCGCTATCGCTCCGGTATGCGGAGGCATTTACTGGTCCTACGCGCCCGGCCGCTGGCATCAGCCGGAACTTGTCCCGGAGTATGTCAAGGCCATCGGCCGGACCCCGGTCTGGATCTTTCATGGGGCGGACGATCCGGTCGTTTCCCCTGCTCAATCGCAGATTATGTATGCTGCCCTCAGCGCCGCGGGCGGCAACGTTCGGTTCTGGGAGTATGCCAACTATCATCACAACGCCTGGGACCGCGCGTACGTCGACCCACAATTGCCGGAATGGTTTCTAGCCCATCGCCTTTCCGATATCGCTACCACCAAGCCGTATGCAGAAAAGCGCGTCATCCCTATTCACCCTCCTCCGATTCACGTCGATCCGAGTATTTACGACGCCTATCAGGGGGAATACGTCGACGCCGGCATTACCCAGGTAACGGTTTTCCGCCAGGGCAACAAACTGATGTCCAGAAACCGCACCGGCGATCAGACCGAGTTGCTGCCAGAGCAACCTAATCGATTTTTCTATCCCAGCGGCAGCACCACCCGCCTAACCTTCGAGAAAGGTCCCGACGGCCGGGTCACCGGGCTGCTCTTCTCCGACGATCGCCATCAGGAACTGTGGGAAAAGGCGCCGGAAAAGACACCTTAAAGCATTGTGCAAAGCAGGCCTCCCGCAAACGCGCATCAAAGCTGGTTGAGAACATGCTTTGCACTTGGCGCTGCCGCTTTCCACAGCATTTCCGGGGACGGCTGTGGAGACCGTGGGGAAGACGGGACTCAACTCGGCGCGATTCGCCACTCTTCCCGTTTTTCATTTTGGGCGGGACCGGTTTTCTAAAACGTGGATGGCTCTCATCCACGCCACCCGCGTGGTTTCAGGCTGTCTTTCCACTTTTCCTTGATCAACGGCTACTGCTGCTACGAAGGAATGGATGATTTTGTTTTTTCATCGTAGTAGAAATTTTCGGCCGGGGTTGTTGCCCCAGTCACTTAATTAGGCCCGGGAATCCACAGGATGAGCACAGTTGAAGATTTTCAGGCAGCTTCGGGGTGGTGTAGAGTGAGTCAAACCGACAAGGGGGCAAACGCCATGCTTAGCGCGGGGGTTGAGCAGGAGAGACCGGTCGCACAGGGAGCCGCAACGATGGAGATCAGCGTTAGCCGTCAAGACCTGCTGCGGGAGCTGAGTGCAACGCAGAGCGTTGTCGAGCGGAAGACCACGATTCCTATCCTCTCCAATTTTCTCCTTGAAGCAGGGCAGGGAGAAGGGGACGCCACCGACCGCCTCACCATCACGGCTACTGACCTGGACCAGAGCATTCGTACCTCTTGTGCCGCCAAGGTGAAAAAGCCGGGGGCATGCACTATCCCGGCGCGCAAACTTTTCGACTACGTCAAGCTGCTCCCTGACGGCGATATCTCCATCAAGCTCATGGAGAACCACTGGGTACAGATTCGTTCCGGCCGCTCCAACACCAAGATGGTGGGCATGGCGCGCGCTAATTTTCCCCAGGTACCGGAGTTCCCTGAGGCCGGTCTGACCCAACTCGCCGCAGCTTCGATCAAAGGCATGATCTCGAAGACCATCTTCGCCATCTCCAACGAGGAATCGCGCTATACGCTCAATGGAGCATTGCTCATTTTGAAGGCGGAGTCGCTCTCCATGGTGGCCACCGATGGTCACCGGCTGGCGCACATTGAGAAGACAGGCGAATCGCTCAAGAACATCAGCGGAGAGAAGAAGACCCTGATCCCGCGCAAGGCGTTGGCTGAGCTGCAATCACTGCTCGCCGACACCGATGAGGAAGCGCTCGATTTTTATGACGACGAGCACACTCTATTCTTCCGTCTCGGTCATCGCGTGCTCACCACGCGTAAGCTCACCGGCCAATTTCCCAACTACGAGGCGGTGCTTCCCCGGGACAACAATAAATTTGTGGTGGTGCGCAGCGAAGAATTGATGGGATCGATCCAGCGGGTCGCACAATTCGCCGACGAACGCTCCGGCGCGATCAAGATCCGGCTGGAACAGAATGAGATGAAGATCTCCTCCTCCTCGACCGAATCGGGCGAGTCGGAAGACCTGATCGAAACTCCCTACAGCTTCGACCCGATTGTGGTCGGCTTCAATTCCACTTATCTGATTGATTTTCTCAGGGCGGTAGGCTCGACCGGCGAAGTCCGGCTGGAATTTAAAGACGCCCAGTCAGCCGGTCAGATGCGTCCCGAAGATCCCGCCGATGACTTCAAGTATCGTTACGTGATCATGCCGATGCGCATCTGACGACGGTCCCTCAGGGCTAGAGCTCACTTTCTTTTGTGGCGTTGATGTGCGGGCTGAAGCCCGCACCTTGAAAATCATGCGCCCTAATTCTAAGCAGCGCATGCCCTAACTCTAAGCAGTGAAGGGGACGGGCTTTAGCCCGTACGTTCAACTTTCAATCTCTCTGGGCTTTAGCCCCTGAGGGAGCGGACTTGCGGCGGAGAGCGGTTCCAGCCTTTTTTGCTGTTTTCTTCGCCACAGCCTTCTTAGCGGCCTTTTTTGCAGGCTTAGCGCGCGCCACCGCTGTCTTCTCCACCAGCATGGTCTTCAACTGTGCGAGATCCACGGTGCGAGCCGACTTTCTGAGCCGTTCAATGTCGTAGTAGGCCCGCTTTTCGGTGAGAAAGATGTGGACTACAAAGTCCACATAGTCCATCAATATCCATTCGCCCTGTCGCCGGCCTTCGACCGAGTTAGGGTAGGCTTGAAAATCCTTTTTCAGTCGGATCTCGATCTCGTCGGCGATTGCCTGCGTCTGCCGTTCGTTCGATCCACTGGAGATGAGGAAAAAGTCGGTGAAGCCAGCGTCCACCGCATCGAGCTCGAGAATACGGGTATCCTCGGCTTTTTTGTCTTCGCAGGCCTCCGCAGCGGCCAAAACCATGCGGCGCGTTTCCGTAGTTGCCATTCGGTCGGGTGGTGTCTCCTTAGTCTCTATGGTATCTCTACGGGCCGATAGAGCCTGTGGGAACGAATGTATGCCGCAACCGCGGGAGCGAGCACGGTTTGCTGCTCCGCGCCTTCAGCCAAAGCGGCGCGAATCTCCGTGGCGGAGATGTCCTGGTCCAGGTCGGGCAGCAGAAACAGTCCCGCGCTCTGGCCTGAAGGCCCCGACAGCTCGAAACGGGTGAACGTGGCTTCACGATGCTCGCTTGTGTTCTTCACTCCGATGGGCAGGGCAGCGTTGATCTGTTCGAGCGAAAACCCGGGCCTCCCGGCTACGATAAAGTCGCAAAAAAGCAGGAGTTCCGTGGATTGGTGCCACTGACTAAGGGTCAGGAAAGAATCGGCGCCCAGCAGGCAGAAGAGGACGTCCGTAGGTTGCAGCTGGCTTCGTAGGCGCCGGAGGGTATCAAAGGTGTAGTTTGGCTCACCGCCGGGCAGAGGAGCGTCCACGCTGCTCGCCGTGAGCCCGGGTTCTCTTTCCACCGCCAGCCGCACCATGGCGAGCCGGTCCTCAAAGCCGGAATGGGCTGAGCCGCCCTTGAACGGCTGGGTGCCTACCGGCGCGACCAGCACCTGGTCGAGCGCCAGCCGGGTGATGGCGGCACGGGCGATCGCGATATGCCCACAATGCGGCGGATCAAAGGTCCCCCCGAAGAAGGCGATGCGCATAGGGCATCGTATCGCGCCGGCTGTATCCTAGGGCCACTTCCATGCCCATCGCCTACATTGCGCTCGGCTCCAATCTCGATTCGGAGCATGGGAATCGAGCGCAAATGTTGTCCGTTGCGAACGGCCGCATAGGGCGCCTCGGCCGGGTGAAAGGGCACTCCTCACTCTACGAAACTGAACCTGTGGGCTATCACGATCAGCCCGCCTTCCTGAACGCAGTCCTCGCTCTCGAGACAGAATTGGGGCCCCTACCGTTGCTGCATGCTCTGCTGGCGATCGAACGGGAACTGGGGCGCGATCGCAGCCGGGGTGTCCCCAAGGGCCCTCGCACGTTGGATCTCGACCTCCTGCTGTTGGGAGATACCATCGTTGCTGGAGAAGAGTTGACGCTGCCGCACCCAGCCTTGGCCCAGCGCCGCTTTGTGTTAGCACCGTTGGCCGAGATAGCCCCGCAGCTTCGGCACCCACAACGAAACCAGACCATGGCAGAACTACTGGCCATGCTGCCTGATGAGGGCGAAAACCGCATTTCTGCGGTGCGCCGGCTTTAGGCCTCATCCTTGCATTCAGCCGTGGGCCACCCTGTTCGTGGGCGGCGGGTGGAGATGGCGCAGGCTAAAATCACTTTAGTGTCTCTCGCTTTTCAGATTGAAGCCGTAAGTGGACGGGCGAGGCGGGCGACCATGACGCTGCCCCGTGGGCTGGTCCAGACACCGGCCTTCATGCCGGTGGGTACGGCAGGGTCAGTTAAGGCCATCCCCCAACATCTGCTCGAAGAGCTGGACGCGCAGATCATTCTCGCCAATACCTATCACCTGTACCTGCGCCCGGGTCACGAGTTGATTCGCCAGCTTGGGGGGCTGCACCGCTTTATAGCCTGGCCGCGGCCCATGCTGACCGATTCCGGCGGTTTTCAGGTCTTTAGCCTTAACGAGTTGCGCAAAGTCAGCGAAGAAGGGGTCCAGTTCCGCTCCCACCTGGATGGATCCTCGCATTTTTTCTCCCCGGAGCACTCCATAGACGTGCAAATGGCGCTTGGCGCCGACATCATCATGGCTTTCGACGAATGCACCGAGTATCCAGCCGATCGCTCCCGTGCTTTGCAATCCCTCGAACTAACCCTGCGCTGGGCCAAGCGCAGCCAGCAGCACTTTAACGCTCATGCCAACGGCGGCCAATCGCTGTTTGGCATCGTGCAGGGGGGCATGTATCCGGATCTGCGGCGCGAGTCCGCGGAGCAACTGGTGGCCATGGATTTCCCCGGTTACGCCATTGGGGGCCTGAGTGTGGGTGAGCCGCGGGCGTTGACCCGGGAAATCATCGAAAGCACCCTGCCGCTGTTGCCGGCGGACAAGCCCAGGTATGTGATGGGCGTGGGCTACCCGGACGAGATTGTGGAGTACGCTGCGCTGGGGGTAGACATGATGGACTGCACCATCCCCACCCGCGCCGCCCGGCACGGCCTGTTGTTCACCTCCGGGGGGCGGCTAAATATCAGAAACAGACGCTTTGCCGAGGATCGGGAACCCCCCGATCCAGAGTGCGGCTGCATGGTCTGCGGCCGTTACAGCCGGGCCTATTTGCGCCACCTGATGGCGGCCCAGGAACCGCTCGCCGGAGTGCTCAACACTCTGCACAATCTGGCCTACTACCTTGACACGATGCGAGCGGTACGAAATGCTATTGCGACGGATACTCTTCCCGCGCTCCTGGCCCGTGTGCGCGCGCAAGCCGATCGTGTTGGCCCCTCCAGCAATCAGCCAGTCCAGTAGACAAACCGGGGCAGATAGGCTGTAGTAGAAGGCTGGATAAGAAATTAGAGGATGGTACGTTGACCTTCACTCCCTTGTTACTGGCTCCTGTCATTCCGCCCGGCCTGGTGACCTTTCTCCCGTTCCTGCTGATCATCGTGGTTTTCTACCTGATGCTGGTCCGGCCCAATCAGAAGAAGCAAAAGCAATGGCAGGAGATGCTGTCGGGCCTGAAACCAGGCGATCGCATCACGACCACCGGGGGTATGCGCGGAACCATCATTTCGCTCAAAGAGGACGCGGTGCAGCTGCGCGTCCCACCCGACGGTGTCAAGCTAGAGGTCATCAAGAGTGCTATCGCTTCCGTGACCACCAACCAAGAGGAAGCTAAATAAGCTCGGCAGAAAACCCTGAGTTACGACTCCCATGCGTAAAACCCTCCTGATCGTTGCAGTTCTTCTCGTGTTCGTCTTTGGTATCTTCGGGATTCCGAAGGGCATCGGCCCGTCTGCCTGGAAGACGGCGTTGACCGACCGCATCCACCTGGGACTTGACCTCAAGGGTGGCATCCACCTGGTGTTGCAGGTAATGGTGCAGGAGGCGGTGAGCGCGGAAACAGATAATGCCGTGGGCCGGGTGCAAGCCGACTTGCAACAGGCCGGCCTTACCGCCCACGTGTTCAAGCCGGATCCCAAGAAGCCGGAGCTGATCCAGGTTCAGGGCACGCCTCCGGACCGTACCGGCGAGGTACGCAACCTGCTCGACTCCCGCTACGGGGGCCAATACACCGTGGCCTCCGAACCCAACAATAGCTGGACCCTCACCATGAAGGGGACCGAGGTGCAGTCGATCGAGCAGCATGCGATGCAGCAGTCGATCGACACCATCGGCACCCGGATCAACGCCCTGGGAGTCAGGGAACCCACCATCCAGGAATACAACCTGGGCACCAACCAGATCCTGGTCGAGCTGCCTGGCGTGGACGACCTTAGCCAGGTGCGCGACATCATCCAGTCGACGGCCCGCCTGGAGATGCACCTGGGTGTGGGTGGGCCCTTCCCCACCGAGCAGGCCGCGGTGCAGAGCCTTGGGGGAACCGTTCCGCCCGAAGATGTAGTCATGCAATATGGGGGGACTGAGCCCGAATTGCTGGGTCAGTATTATGTTCTGCAAAGGGTTCCCATCGTGGCCGGCGACGACTTCCGCGATGCGCAGCCCTCGGTGGACGAAAATGGCCGGCCGGATGCGACCTTTATTCTGACCCGCAACGCGGGTGATCGCTTCTACCAGTTCACCAGCGCCAACATCGGAAAAACGCTGGCGGTGGTGCTCGACAACCGGGTCCAGGAGGCGGCCAATATCCAGCAGGCGATTCGCGACCAGGGCCGAATTACCGGCCTGGGCAAAGAAAAAGCGCAGAACCTTTCTCTGATGCTGCGTACCGGCGCGCTGCCGGCCTCGATCCATTACCTGCAGGAGAGTGTGGTCGGACCGTCGCTGGGCGCGGACTCCATCCGCAAAGGCGTGCTCGCCTCAATCGTCGGCATGCTGGCGGTCATGATCTTCATGCTCGTCTACTATCACGGAGCGGGCATCAATGCGGACTTGGCTTTGATGTTGAACCTGGTGATCCTGCTGGGCTTTATGGGCTTCTCCAAGGCCACGTTGACCTTGCCTGGAATCGCCGGTGTGATCCTGACCATCGGCATGGGCGTCGATTCGAACGTGCTGATCTTCGAGCGCATCCGGGAAGAATTGCGTGCCGGCAAGGCGCCCGCTGCGGCTGTAGACCAGGGGTTTGCCCATGCCTGGGTGACGATTGTCGATACCCACGTGACGACGATTGTCTCGGCGATCATCCTGTTTCTTTTCGGCACCGGACCAGTCAAGGGTTTTGCCGTGACGCTGAGTTTTGGGTTGTTCGCAAACCTGTTCACTGCGGTTTTTGTCTCACGCCACATCTTCGATTCGATTCTCAGGCGTAAGCAGCGCGGAGAGGCACTTTCCATCGGATAGTGGTTGTGTACGAGTAAGGCGGAGTTTCAAGTGGAACTGTTTCGCGGCATTAACGTTGATTGGCTGGGGAAAAAGTGGTACTTCCTCGCCTTTTCGCTGATCTTCAGCGTATCGGGAGTCCTGTCGATGCTTTTCTGGCATGGCATCCCCAGGGGCATCGACTTTCGCGGTGGCACGCTGGTCTACGTTCAATTCGAGCAGCCGCCTAACATCGACCGGATTCGCCAGGCGATCGACCGGGCCGGCATCCATGATAGCCGCATCCAGACCTACGGAACGTCGGCGCAGCGACAGGTAGCTATTTCGTTAGCACAAAATGAAACCAAGGAGTCGGCTCTCGATGTGGGGCGGGAGACCATCGTGGGGGCGCTGAATGCCAGCTACTCCACGGCCGGGCCGGCGAATCAGGGCAAGCTAGATCTGGACAATGCCAGCCAGGGAGCCCTGGCCCAGTTTCTGGAACAAAACGACCCCGAACACCTGGCGAGCACGGGGGGTGCCTCGCAGAAATATGCTCAGCAGGCCGAGGCTATTCTGAACCACCGCGACAAGGATCTTGGCGGCATGTTTAGCAGCATCGACCAACTGAATGGGGTGGCGGATCCTGCAGTGGTCAACCAGCTGAAGCAGGGCGCCTATCTCTCCGGCTTCCATGTCTTCGCAGCAGACATCATTGGGCCCCAGGTAGGCGCCGCCTTGCGCAAGCAGGCCCTGCTGGCCACGCTCTACTCGCTCGCCGGGATGCTTATCTATCTATGGTTCCGCTTCGAATTGATCTACGGAGTAGCCGCCGTGGTGGCGGTCTTCCATGACACGCTGATCACCGTGGGCGCCTTCAGCTTAACCAACCAGGAAATCACCCTGACGGTCATCGCTGCCATTCTGACCCTGATTGGCTATTCCATGAACGACACGATCGTGGTTTTCGACCGCATCCGGGAGAATCTGCGCATTTCCCGGCGGGAGAACCTGACCAGCGTGGTCAATCGCAGCATCAACCAGACCCTGAGCCGGACGGTTCTGACCTCGGGGCTGACGTTCCTCACCGTGTTGTCGCTTTACGTCTTTGGCGGCGAGGTCTTGCATGGCTTTTCGTTCGCACTGGTGGTCGGCATCCTTATCGGTACCTACTCGTCGATTGCCGTGGCGGCTCCCATGCTGGTGGCCTACCAGGAGTGGCGTGCCAAGCGGGGCAAGCGGGCGGCTTTGCCCTCAGGCAAGAAAGCCAGAGTCTAACTCGGACATTTTGCTGCACTTTGCGCCAAAGTTTCCCACAGCTTGCACAGGCTACCCCTGCATGCCAATAACCCTTCGGGATCAAAAAAACATCGGTTGGTGTCTAAGTAGGTACAAGTTCGAATATCCGAGGTAAGGCGATGTTTGAAGATTCACTGATGGAGTCTGGTGGCAAGATCAAGACCAAGAGCAAGTATTGGTCAATTGTTACCCTCTGTATCAACGGCGCGATCCTGGCTGCACTAATCATCTGGCCCCTGTTGCATCCAGAGGCCCTGCCCACGCAGATGATGGCCACGCTGCTGGTTGCCCCGCCACCCCCACCGCCCCCTCCCCCGCCACCACCACCTCAGGCTCCGGTCCAGGTCAAGATCAAGTCTGAGATGCTCGACAATCAATTGCAGGCCCCAAGCAAGATCCCGAAAGACATCAAGCAGATCAAGGAGTCAGCGGCCCCGCCAGCCATGGCTGGTGTTGCCGGCATGGAAGGCATGGGCGGTGGCACGCCTGGCGGCGTGATGGGCGGTATCCTGGGCGGGATTGGAACCGGCCCGGCGATCGTCAAGGCAGCGCCCCCCAAGAAGCTGAGCATTTCCTCCGGCGTCATGGCCGGTAACCTGCTCCAAAAGACCGTGCCGCAGTATCCGGCGATCGCGAAAGCGGCCCGCATTCAGGGAACCGTAGTCTTGCAGGCCACGATTTCCAAGACCGGCGGGATCGAAAACCTCAGAGTTGTGAGCGGTCCTCCAATGCTGCAACAAGCGGCGATGGATGCCGTCCGCTCCTGGCGCTACAAACCCTATTTGCTCAACGGAGACCCCGTCGAAGTCGAGACTACGGTCAACGTAGTCTTCAATCTCGGCGGATAACCACGACGTGCCGGCGCTGCTTCGACCAAAAGGTGGTAGCCGGCAATTCCCCTTGTGGCCACTTCGGGTCATTTCGGAACGAAGTTGCCCAGTGCTAGCATCTGGATGTTTCAGAGCTATAACGAAAGTCATTCCGTAGGAGGAAAGATTCAGTGATTCTCGCTCACCTCGCCCATCAGGCAGCTCTCGGTATGTACCTTTTTCAGGACAATGGACAAACCGTCGGCTTCTCTCCCATGGACCTCTGGCACAACATGGGCAACGCGGCTAAGGCCGTCGTCGCCGTGCTGTTCATTATGTCCATCTGGTCTTTGGCTGTGATTATTGACCGCGCCCTGTACTTCAGCGCAGCTCGCAAGCAGTCCCGGGAGTTTGCGCCCCGCGTTGCCGGCGCTCTCAAGGAAGGCAAACTGGACGAAGCAGTGAAGGTTGCTGACCGCAATAAGAAATCCCATCTGGCCGAAGTGGTCACCGCCGGTCTGCAGGAGTTCCGGAACTACGGAAGTGGCGGCGCGGTCACCGAAGAGCAGATCGAATCCAGCCGGCGCGCGCTCGAGCGTTCGGAAGCAATTGTCCACGCCAAGTTGAAGAGGGGCCTGGGCGGACTGGCAACCATTGGTTCCACGGCACCCTTTATCGGGTTGTTCGGAACGGTGGTCGGTATCTTGAACGCATTCCAACAGATTGCGACCCAGAAGACCTCCGGTATCGGCGCCGTCGCCGGCGGTATCTCAGAAGCCCTGGTAACCACGGCTTTCGGTCTGCTGGTGGCCATCCCCGCCGTTATGACCTTCAACTACTTCACGGGCAAGGTTGAAGCCTTCGACGTAGAGATGGATAACTCTTCCAGCGAATTGATCGACTACTTTATCAAGCAGAGCCACCGCCGCTAAACGGCGCGTGTGCTTCAAGCACTCAACAGCGGGAATCCTGCACCGGTTGGAACGGAGACAAAAATCCGTTCCAACCTGGTGGTTTTCACCGGACTCACAGAAAGTCATCTTGAAGGTGGGCAAGCCTGGAGCGTTTTCATAGTTAGTGCAGGCAGGCCGGACAAAGTACACCGGCACTCACTCTGAAAACGCTATAGCCGCTCGACCCCACGGAGCAAACTAATGGCAATCGTAGTCAGAAACGAAGGCGCCAAGGTAAATTCGAACATCAATGTCACTCCCATGGTGGACGTGATGCTGGTGCTACTGATCGTGTTCATGGTCATCACCCCGATGCTTCAGAACAAGGTGAATATCGAGTTGGCCAAAGTCACCGACCCGACCTCGATGCCCGACGCGGACAAAGAAGACGCAGTGGTCGTGGCCATCACCCGGGACAACAAGGTCTACCTGGGACAGAACCAGGTCTCCATGGCAGATCTTGGAGCCAAGGTCGCCGATCTGTTACAGAACAAGACCGAGAAGCAGATCTTCATGCGTGCCGACGCGCGGGCGCAGTACGGCACGGTCATGGATGCCATTGACGATGTACGTACCGCTGGTGTAGATCAGGTAGGTCTGCTGACCGATCGCCGGCAGGACACGACGCCACCGCCTGCTACTCCACCAGCCGGACAGTAAGCTGGTCGACCTAACGCTCAAGAGAATTCAGGAAACGAGGAAACGAATATGGCAATGGGACCAAGTGGTGGTGGCGGCCTTTCCCACGACATCAATGTGACTCCGCTGATCGATGTTTTGCTGGTGCTGCTGATCGTGTTCATGGTCATTACGCCGGTGACCCCGAAAGGGTTGGATGCCCTGGTACCGCAGCCACCGAAAGAGCCGCAGAAGCAACAGGATAACGACCGCACCATTGTGGTCCAGATTACACATCGGTCAGGCGGCGGAGTCCCGGGGTACAAGATCAATGAGCTGGACATTTCCCACGGAGACCTATTGAATAAGCTGGAAGGAATCTTTGCCACCCGGGCGGAGAAGGTGATGTTCGTCAAAGGGGACCCAGAGCTGGACTTCTCAGTAGTGGCAGATGTGCTCGACATCGGCCACGAGGCAGGTGTGGATCACATCGGCCTCATCACACCGAAGGTGGCAGCGGGGCAGTAAAGCAAGCTGTTGTGTTGTTGCAGGCCGGGCCATGGTTAGCTCGTCCTTCGACCCCAAAATTTGCGCAGGTTCTCTCCTGGGGTTGAGGTTGACGAGTATCCAGCAAGGCGCCGATGAGGCGCATGCTGGGATTGAAGGAAAGGTTGCCTGACCCTGCTGCATGAACCGCTACGGCATACAAGATCGACGGTCAAGCGCGCTTTGCAAAAGGTCCGCGGTTGCTTATTGAGCAGCCGCGGGCTCTGTTTTTTGGGCAGCACTTGCCAGTGGGCAGAAACCAATTACAATCACTGCGCGGAGATTTTTCCCTCGAAGTTGCAGGCCGGGTAAGCTGGCAGTAATCAGGCGCAACCCGGCACACATAAGGAGATTCAAACCAGAATGAAGCGAAGCGCATATATTCCGGTGCTGGCGGTCGCCACCCTGTCGCTGCTGACCATGGTTACCGGGTGCAGCAAGCTGCAGGCTCGCGATCAATTGATTAAGGGTGTGCAGGCGTATAAGAACGCCAAGTTTGAAGAGGCAATCGACCACTTCCAGAATGCGGAAAGGCTTGACCCGACGCTGGAAAACGCTCCCCTGTATCTCGCCACGGCCTACGCTCAGCAGGTAGTTCCAGACGCAAACACCCCTGAGAACACGAAGAATGCGCAGCTGGCAGTGGATGCCTATCAGAAGGTGTTGGCCAAGGATCCTAAAGACCTCAATGCCTTGAAGGGAATCGCTGCGGTCTACCTGAATACGGGCAAGACCGACGAGGCCAAGGAATGGCAGAGGAAAGTCGCAGCGGTCGATCCGAATGATCCCGTCGCCCATTACACCATTGGGGTCGTGGATTGGCGGCTTGCCTACAAGAATGCGATCCAGGTACGTAACAGCCTGGGGATGCAGGATAACGGCGACCCTATCAAGGATAAGGCCGCATGCCAGAAGCTCGCCGAACAGAACGGACCCATCATCGACGAGGGTATCAAGGAGTTGCAGCAGGCTATTAATCTGCGCCCCGGCTATGATGACGCGATGTCGTACCTCAGCTTGCTCTACCGGCGCAAGGCCGACCTTGATTGCGGCGATGATGCTGCGCGCAAGGCGGACTTGGCTATGTTCGATCAATGGCGCGACAAGACCATGGCCACCCGCAAGGCGAACGAAGAGAAAAAGAACCAGCAAACGCCTGGCGGAATTACGATGGAAAACGGCAAGTAGCCGCGATTGAAAACCTTCAACAAGCCCCTGGCTTCGGTCAGGGGCTTGTTGCTTTAAGCAACCGTCACCGCGACACAGCTTAAGTTCCGTTGCAGCAACTAATCCAGCAGGGGCCTCATATCTCAAAAGCGAGATGGGGCACCCTTTGGTTCGTGGCACGTAGAAATCCCGGTCGAAGGTTTTTTCGAACCGATGTTGTAATCTTGGCCCGTGGCCTCGCTGCTCGAAATTGACCATCTCTCGATTTATTTTCGCGACCAGGCTGTGGTCAGCGACCTGAGCTTCTCCGTCGGGCAGGGCGAGGTGCTGGGGCTGGTGGGCGAGTCTGGATCGGGCAAGTCTCTGACCTCGCTCTCCATCCTGCGGCTGCTGGACGCGGCGGCCCGGGTCGAAGGCGCGATCCGTTTCGAGGGGCGAGACTTGTTGTCCCTGAAAGCGGAACAGATGCGCCACTATCGGGGACGTAAGATCGCCATGATCTTTCAGGAACCGATGACGGCTCTCAATCCTGTCATGCCGGTGGGGCGGCAGATTGCTGAAGCCATCGAAACCCATCAGCCGGAGCTGGGCCGAAAGCAGGTGCGCGAGGCCGTAGTCCAGGCGATGGCTGCAGTGGCGATTGCTGAGCCCGAGCATCGCTTGCGCGACTATCCTCACCAGTTTTCCGGGGGCCAGCGACAACGCTTGCTGATCGCCATGGCGTTGGTGAACCGGCCATCCCTGCTGATCGCCGATGAACCTACCACTGCTCTGGACGTCACCGTGCAGGCGCAAATCCTGGTTCTGCTCAAGGCGCTGCAGCAACGGAACGGTCTGGGCATGCTGTTCATCTCCCACGATCTGGCCGTCGTGGCGCAGATTGCGGACCGGGTTGCCGTGATGCGCCGGGGCATGCTGCTCGAGACCGGCACCCGCGACCAGGTGTTTCTTCATCCCAGGCATGCCTATACAAAAAGCCTGCTGGGGGCGGTGCCAACGCTCACCACCGACCGGGACCAGCCTCTAGCCACGCTGGTGACAGCCGACGGCGTGGCCGGAACCCTGGTCGAGCAGGCTCCCGGCCACTGGGTACGCTGCATCTAACCGGTCTGATATTCTGGTTGTTTGCGGCTCAGTTCCGGCGCCGCAGCAGGCCTCTGTCACCATGCGCGCTTTACTTATCTCCGACATTCACGCCAATATCGATGCCCTGGAGGCGGTGCTGGAGGCTGCGCCGGAGCACGATGTGGTGTGGAACCTCGGAGATGTCGTGGGCTATGGGGCCGCGCCGAACGAGGTGATTGAGCGGGTACGCGACCTGGGTAAGACCTTTGTCCGAGGCAATCACGACCGTGCTTGCAGCGGGCAACTATCGCTGGAGGACTTTAACCCGGTTGCCAGTCGCGCCGCCCGGTGGACGCGGCAGGTGCTCACTCCGGAACACATCGATTGGCTACAGCATATGGTTCGTGGACCGGTCACGCCGGATGGTCCCCAGGTTAGCTGCATGCACGGATCCTATCTCGACGAGGATGAATACCTGCTGTCGGTACGCGATGCGAGACTGCCGCTGAAGCAGGCGGAAACCCGCATCAATTTCTTCGGCCACACGCATCTGCAGGGTGGCTTTGCCGCCCATGGCGAGGACTGGTTTAAGCTGGACCCGGTCTACTCGAGCGACGATGAACCCGACGTCTCGGAGCTGGTTTTGGTTCCGGGTGCACGCTATCTGATCAATCCCGGTTCGGTTGGCCAACCCCGGGATCATGATCGCCGCGCCGCCTTTGCGCTGTATGACGATCAGCGGATGGTGGTCGAATTCCGCCGTGTACCGTACGATTTCCGGTTGGCGCAGATGCGCATCATGCGTGCCGGGCTCCCCGACCAGTTAGCCATGCGGTTGGGCTACGGACGCTGAGAGTGGGACCCAAAAAAGAAACCGCAGATCGCTGCGGTTCCCTCAACCAGGATCTGAAACTAAACTTCGGCGTCTTCTGCCTTGACCGTAACTTTGACGTGGGCGGTCACTTCGCGATGCAATTTGATCGGCACGTGAAATTCACCCAGCTGGCGTAGCGGCTCTTCCAGCTGAAGCTTGCGACGGTCGATGGTGAAACCGCGCTCCTCGAGTTGATGCGCGATCTCAGCTGCGGTTACAGAGCCGAAGAGATGATCGTTCTCGCCCACTTTGCGCTCGAAAACGAGCTCTACATTATTGAGCTGCTTAACCAGTAACTCGGCCTCGGATTTTTCCTTCGCGGAACGCCGAACAGCCGCCTGCTTCATCTGATCGATGACAACTTTATTGGCGGCCGTTGCTTCCATGGCGAGCTTCTTTGGCAGCAGAAAATTGCGGCCGTAACCGTCGGCCACTTTCACCACGTCGCCGCGCTGGCCCAGCTTATTCACATCTTCTTTGAGAATGACTTCCATGACCAAATCTCCTAGTAGCGGGCTGCAAAGGGCAGCAAAGCGATGTTGCGGGCCTGCTTGATGGCACGCGCCAGCCCACGCTGATGGGTGGTGCAGACGCCGGTGAGGCGGCGAGGTACGATCTTGCCTCGCTCGGCGACAAACTGCTGCAGCAGGCGCACATCGCGATAATGGATAGCATCGATCTTCTCGACACAGAACTTGCAGACCTTCTTGCGGCGAAAGAACTTCCGTCCGCCGCCGCCAGGACCGCTGGGGCGTCCACCAGCCGGGCGTCCGCCAGGACCTGAAGATCCAGGCCCGGGACCCTCGGACCGGGACGTACTTGGTGCGCTTGGCGTGCTAATTTCGTCAGCCATAATTCTCCATTCCTTTCAAAAATTTCCTTAAGCGCTGGCAGCTTCCGTTGCCGGCGTGGGCGCGGAAGCGGCTTCGACGGGAGCCGGAGGAGTCGCCGCCGGCTGTGCGCTGAGCTTCTTGCGCGTGGCGCGGATAGCCTTGATCTTGGCCACTCGCTTCTCTTCTTCGTCCATGCGGACGGAGATGAACTTGATTACCGGCTCAGAGACGCGCAGCCGGCGCTCGATCTCACCCACCAGCGAGCCGTCGGCCTGGATGGTCAGCAACACATAGTTGCCATCGTTGAACTTCTTGACCATATAGGCCAGTTTGCGGCGGCCCAGCTTTTCCATCGACTTGATGCTGCCGCCACCCTGGGTGATGTTCGCCTCCAGACCGGCGATCAGCTTGTCGAGATCCTCGTCCAGAATGTCAGGACGAACAATAAACATGATTTCGTACGTGCGTTGCATGGCTACTCTCCATTTCTTTCCTCTTCACCGCCGGTTTCGCGGCGATTGAACTCATTCATTGCCGGCCCGGCTCCCTTTGTCAGCACCATCTCTACCGCCCGCGCGGTGCGATCCAGGACCTCATCGAGGATCGTCAGTTGCGCCTTGCGCATAGGCGTGAGCACGTAATCCTTCCGCCCCCGCCGTGCACTCTCGGCCGCCTCATCTCCCGGGGGAGCAACCCCGATACGAATCCGCAGCCACTCTTCGCTGCCCAGCGCGCCAGAGACGGATTTAACTCCGTTATGGCCGCCGGCACTACCCCGCTCCCGGATACGCAGTGAGCCCAGGCTGAGCGCGATCTCGTCATAAATCACGATCAGATCGCGCGTCGGGTCGGCATCAAACTCTCTCACCAGCGCCTGAACCGAGATGCCGCTCAGGTTCATGTAGGTTTCGGGCTTAGCCAAAATCACTTCTCTGCCCGCGATTCGGGTGGTCGCCGTCAACGCTCGACAGCGCCGGTTGCTTACCGCCACGCCACCCTGCTCCGCCAACCGGTCAATAGCCAGAAAGCCTGCATTGTGGGGCGTGAACTGGTACTCGATGCCCGGGTTGCCCAGGCCAACCACCAAGGCCGGCCCTTTTCGCTCCTCATCCACTTCGCTAACCAAGCTCAGCGCCTGGTCACTTCTTCCCGCCCTTTTCGGCAGCTGGATCCGGAGTCTCAACCTTGCCCTTCTTGGCAACTTCCGGTTCTGCCGGCGCCGCTGCGACCACCGCATCTACCGTCGGCGCAACCTCTTCCTTGATCGCAACTACGTGAGCTACAGTTGCGTTCTCATCCGTAATGAACTTGAGCTTGCCGGCGCGCGGCAGATCGGCCACGCGGACGGAACTATTCAGTCCCAGGCCGCTGACATTCAAGTCAATGTGGCTGGGGATATCGCCCGGCAGGCACTCGATCTCAACCTCACGCAACACCTGATCGAGAATGCCGCCCTGCATCTTGACCCCAACCGGAATTCCCTCCAGCAATACAGGCACCTTGACGCGCATCGCCTTGTCCATGGCAATGCGCTTGAGGTCGATGTGCATGAGCTTGCCCTTGATGGGCTCGTACTGCCAATCGACAATCATGGCCTTGGTGCGGCCGGTGCCAATCTCCAGGTCAAAAATTGTATTGTGGCCGGAATCCGAATGAAGGATGCGGGTAATCTGCTTGGGATCAAGCTCCACCGCAATCGCGGGTTCCTTGGCGCCATAGAGGACACCCGGAATCATACCGGCGACGCGCACCCGGCGTGCTGCATTCTTGTTGAATTTGCCCTCGCGGGCCTTTGCCGCGACCACTTCCTGCTCAGCCATACTGTTCTCCTAACTAAACAACGAGCTAACGCTGGTCTCCATGTGAATACTCTCGATCGTGGCCCCCAACAGGCCGGCGACGGAGAGCACTTTGATTCTTCCCTGCCGTTCCAGCTTCTGCGCCTCTTCGCGCAGCGGGATCGAATCGGTAACAATCACTTCCTGCAACTTCGAGCTGGTGATGCGCTCGATGGCCGGCCCTGACAGCACCGGATGCGAAGCTGCCGCATACACTTTGACTGCTCCCGCATCGAGCAGCGCCTGCGCGGTCTTGACCAGCGTGCCCGCAGTGTCGATGATGTCGTCGATGATCAGGCAGGTCCTTCCCTCCACATCGCCGATCACGTTCATCACTTCGGTCACGTTCAGGTCCGTTCGCCGCTTATCGACAATGGCCAACGGAGCCTGCATCTTGGTCGCGAAAAACCGCGCCCGTTCCACACCACCCGCATCCGGCGAAACCACCGTAAGATCGGGCAGGTTCAGCTCCCGGAAGTAGCTCACCATCACCGGACTGGCGAACATGTGATCCACCGGGATATTGAAAAACCCCTGAATCTGCGCCGCGTGCAGATCCATAAACAGCGCCCGGTTGGCTCCGGCGGTGGTCAACAGATCCGCCACCAGCTTGGACGAGATGGCCACCCGCGGCCGATCCTTACGGTCCTGCCGGGCATAGCCGTAATACGGCACCACTACCGTGATTCGCCCGGCCGAAGCGCGCTTCAGCGCGTCAATCATGATCAGCAGTTCCACCAGGTGCTGATCCACCGGATAACAAGTTGGCTGCACGATAAAAACATCCACGCCGCGGACGTTCTCGAGCAACTGAAAGTAGATCTCTCCGTCGGCAAAACGCTGCAGCTTGCTTTCGCCCAGCTGCACTCCGACGTGGGTACAAATATCCTCAGCCAGTTTGCGGTTGGCTGAACCGGCGAAGATCTTAAACCGCTTATCTTCGCTCAACCGACCAGGGCGCCTCCGTTCGGCTGCCGCTTTGGGGGCCTTACCGGCTGCTGCTATCTCCTGGGTCACGCTCCCGGCCTCTTGTTGCGAGGCGGGAATCGTTAGAACAGTGGATTCACCCTTCACACGAACCTCCCAAGCTGGTTTGCTTTGGTTGTTCCGCCTGATTGTCGGGCCACGGAAAGCTTTGCCGTGACAGGAACCACATTCACTCAAACCGGGAAAGCTGGCTGGGCGACTAGGATTCGAACCTAGACAAAGTGCTCCAAAGGCACTTGACCTACCATTAGTCGATCGCCCAACTGGTGCGGCTTTGAGCTCTACGCCGCGTCCGCCACCATCATAGTGCGCCAGTAATCGCTGCGAGGCAACGTGCTGGTGACCAAGCCAGTTACGCCGTACCGCTCCAGCCGCAAGAGTGCCGCCTGGGCCGCTCCTGAGGTATGGTAGAGCCCAAAAAGGGCTGATCCGGACCCGGAAAGGCCTGCATGGATAGCCGCGTCCTCCGTGCTGGAGCCGCCCACAAGAATGCGCTTGATTTCACCGAGAGAGGGATGCTGAGGAAAGACGACCCGTTCGAAGTCGTTTTCGATCCCGGTTCGGACAAGCGCGAGAAGCGGATCCTCGGCCCGGTCTTCCCTCAAGGAGAAGACACCGGAGGAGTGCGGTTCGCCAAATGCAACAGCGATCGACCGACTCAACTCCTTGATTGTAGCTGAGGGGGTCCCCAGGGTCAACGCGTCCCAGTCGCGGTAGGCGTGCGGGGTAGAAACGCCCGTTGCCGGCAGCGCGAGGACGCAAGGCAGCGACGGAATATCGGGCAGCGGATACACTTCCTCTCCGCGCCCCACTCCGACTACTGCCCCGCCCAGCAGGAAGAGCGGTACATCGGAGCCGATCTCGGCAGCTAAGCGAAGGCGTTCAGGTGAGGAGAGGCGGCGGTCGAGTTCGTGCTCCAGCCCAATGAGCGCGGCCACCGCATTGGCCGAGCCCGCGCCCAGGCCGCCTTGCAGCGGCAGCTGTTTGTCGATATGGATGTGAACCTCGGCATCAAGGCCGAGCATTTCCAGGCAGCGTTCCACCATCCGCCACGCGGTGTTGCGGGCGTCGGTGGGCACGTGCGGATGACTGCTGCTGAGCGTAATGCTGCGGCCGGAGGCGATGCGCGCCGTTACCGTCACCCACTCGTGGAGCGCCAGGGTCTGATAGACGGTTGAGAGCTGGTGGAACCCATCGGGCCGCAAAGCGCCTATAGCCAGGCCCAAATTGATCTTGGTATGCGATCGAACGCTAGTGGGCATCCCTCCGATTCTAAGCTGCACTCCTGATCACAGTTACTTTTTGCCGGTGCGAACACCAATTGACTATTGCCAACAGTTGCTTCGGGAGAGGAAACTCTTTCTCGATGCAGCCCTTCCCCGAGAAACTGATCGAATTCGGCATGATCGTGGCCGGCTGTATTGGCCTGTTGATCCTGATCGCCCCCAACTTCGGCCTGAAGCCAAAGCAAACGGAGGATGGCTGGCGCTTTCCGGTGAAACCGACCTGTCAACTGCTCTACTACCTGGCCCTGGTTGGCGGTATGTCCGCGGTCGCTTTCAGCGCGGCACAACTGCTTGCCTCCGGCACCTCCAACTGGCTGGCCTGGACGGGCTTTGGTTTCGGCTTCTTCCTGGTTCCTTTGGTGTTGGCTGATTGGCCCGAACCGCTGATCCTGGACCGGCAAGGTTTGCTCGAAGGCCGCTGCGCCTCCAGCCGCATCCGTTGGCAGGAGCTCATGCATGTGCGGGCATATCGCATTCGCTGCGACCGCGGGGTCGTGATCCAGGGGGCGGGAGGAAAAGAAATGGTGGTCGCCAATATTGCTTATGACACGAAGGCTTTGCTCGACTGCCTGCTGCAATGGCGCCCGGTTCCGTATTATTCCCTGCAGGATGAAATGGCTCCGGTCTCCATCCTCAGCGACCATCATTCCCGCTAAGTTGGGCTCTAGAGTTCCCCCGAGCTAGAAATTTTGCGTGCAAACCCGAAAGGGAAACCGCAGATCTCTCCACTACGCTATGCTCCCGCGGATTTCCTGTGAAAGTTGGTGGCGTTGGCGCACTTCATGCTGCTTTCCTTAACGAAAGCAGCACACGTGGCTATGTCCAGCGCGACGTGGCAGGAACTCCGGGTCCGGGCGAGATGACAACTCTTGTGCAATGAATTTGTCATTTCGACCGGTAGCGTAGTGGAGAGATCTGCGGTTTCTATCAACCAGGATCCGAGTAGGATCCGAGTCCGGACGGAAGCATCGCCAAGTCCGACAGGAAGGCCTGTCCTGTTCCCAATCATTAATGAGAGTGTTTCTCCTGATTCATGAGTCGATCACGCCCCACTGCGCGGTGAGAAGATAGTAGAGAACAACGGAACCGAGGAGTTCCGTGGAAACGGCGCGATGCTTAGAACCATTTCGACCCACATTTTTCTGCGCCAGCGGCTGCATCCGGGGTTGCTGGAGACTTTAGCTAAAGGAGGCGCGCAGGGAATCGAGATCTTTGCCGCGCGCCAGCATTTCGACTACACCTCCAAGACTCATGTGAAAGAAATCGCGCTGTGGTTCGCGGCCAATCCGGTGGAGCCGTTTTCCATGCACATGCCGATGTTTGGGGACACCGAGATGGGACGCAGCGGTGCACCGGCGGTCAATGTCGTTCATCCGGAGAAGTCACGACGGATTGACGCCATGGACGAGGTGAAGCGAGCGCTCGAGACCGCCGAAGAGATGCCGCTGCGCCACTTGATTCTGCACCTGGGGGAGCGGGAAGACCGTTGGAGCCCGCGAACGTTGGAGCACGCCATGACAGCCATCGAGCACCTGCAGGCCTTTGCCCGACCCTTAGGGGTAAAGCTGCTGCTGGAAAACATCCAGAACGAAGTGACCGAGTCGGTCAACCTGGTGGAGATTGTCAGGATCGGCCACTTCAAAGACGTAGGCGTATGTCTGGACGTGGGCCATGCACACATTGGCGGTGGCATTGCCGCTGCGATCGCGGAGTTGAAGCCGCTCATCCGCTCCACTCATATCCATGACAACCATGGGCAGAAGGACGAGCATCTTTGGCCCGGGGACGGAACCATCAACTGGGCTGAGGTCATGCAGGAACTGCGCACGGCGCCGGAGCTATCTGCGGCAGTGGTGGAGATTAATTACTTACCCGAGGATTCTCCTGAGCACGTCGCCAGCCGGGCTGCGGAAACCTTCAAGATGCTCGAGCTGTAGGTGGGAATGACAGAAGTGGATAAGAACAAAGCCGTGGCCGCTCCGCTGGCCACCATCGCGACCCTTAACCAGCACGAAGGTAAACCGGTAACGCTGAGGGGTTGGCTCTACAACCTGCGCGAGAGTGGAAAGCTTCTCTTCCCCATTTTTCGTGACGGGACGGGGACGGTACAGGGCATTGTGCCCAAGGCCGCGGTACCGCCGGAAGTCTTTGACAGGGTGCGCGGCCTGACCCAGGAATCCAGCGTGATCGTGACCGGCAGGGTGAGAGCCGATAAGCGCGCACCCGGCGGCTACGAACTGGATGTCGATAACGTTGAAGTGCTGCAACGGGTGAGCGAAGAGGAACCCTTCCCCATCACGCTCAAGGAGCACGGTGTCGAATTTCTGATGGAGCACCGGCACCTGTGGATTCGAACTCCGCGGCAGTCGGCAATTTTGCGCATCCGGGCAGAAATCATCAAGGCGGCGCGCGATTATCTGGACGACAACGGCTTTGTCCTGACCGACCCCCCGATTCTCACCCCAGCTGCCTGCGAAGGGACCAGCACGCTGTTTCCCGTGGAGTACTTCGGCGACGAAGCATACCTCACCCAGAGCGGCCAGCTGTATATCGAAAGCACGGCGATGGCGTTGGGCAAGGTCTATTCCTTCGGCCCCACCTTCCGCGCCGAGAAGTCGAAGACGCGTCGCCACCTGACCGAGTTCTGGATGGTGGAGCCGGAGATGGCTTATGCCACGCTCGACGATCTGATGGTGCTGGCGGAGGAGTTTCTCAGCTTTCTGGTGCAGCGCGTGCTGAGCCGGCGAGCGCTGGACCTGAAAGTGCTGGGACGCGACACGACTAAGCTGGAGGCCGTTCGGCCGCCCTTTCCCCGGATCACCTACGACCAGGCTGTCAGCATGTTGAACGACGCTTTTTCTCGTGGCTTGATCGAGCAGAAATTTGGTTACGGAAACGACTTTGGATCGCCGGATGAGACCTACCTCTCCTCCCAGTTCGATCGCCCGGTCATGGTGCACCGTTATCCAGCCGCGGTGAAAGCGTTCTACATGCAACCAGATCAGGAGAACGCGAACCTGGCGCTGTGCGTCGATGTGTTAGCGCCAGAAGGGTATGGAGAAATCATCGGTGGTTCGCAGCGTATCGACTCTTACGAGCTGCTGAAGAAGCGGATCGAGGAGCATCAGTTGCCGCTTGAAGCCTTCTCCTGGTATCTGGATCTGCGTCGCTATGGCTCCGTTCCCCACTCCGGCTTTGGCATGGGTATTGAGCGCATGGTGGCCTGGGTCTGCAGTCTGGAGCACGTGCGGGAGACGATTCCGTTCGCTCGGACACTCAATCGGATCTACCCCTAAATGACGAAAGACCAGAATTCGGGCAGCCTCTTACACGGTGGAGTACAGTCTCTTCCACCGCGCCAGATCCGCATCCTCGGCGTGCCTCTCGATTTGGGCCAGTCGCGCCGTGGCGTTGACATGGGGCCTTCCGCGGTCAGGGTAGCCGGACTCCAAGCCCGACTCGAATCCCTGGGTCATATAGTGAGCGACGGGGGGAATGTGCCGGTGGCAATCGCCGAGACCAGAAACGCCGGCGAGGCAAACGCAAAGTACCTCAGGGAGATAAGCGAGACTTGCGAAAGGGTCGCCGGCATAGTGCTGCAGACGCTCGAGGAGGGTATCAGTCCGTTGATTCTAGGAGGCGATCATTCCCTTGCCGTGGGCTCGGTTTCTGGGGTCGCTGAATTCTACCGGCGTCGTAACCAGAAGATCGGCCTGCTGTGGATCGACGCTCACTCCGACATCAACACTCCTGCGACCTCGCCCAGTGGCAACGTCCATGGCATGCCTCTGGCCGCTTTGCTGGGCCTGGGACCGGATAGTTTGTCCGATATCTTTGGTTGGCGGCCCAAAATTGCGCCGGAAAACACGGTGCTGATTGGCGTGCGCGACATCGACAAGACAGAGAAGGAGAATATCCGCCGCGCTGGTATCGGCGAGGTCTATACCATGCGCGACATCGACGAGCGCAGTATGCGCACGGTCATGGAAGAAGCATTGCGCGCGGCTGGCCGGGGAACGGCCGGGTACCACGTCTCGCTGGACATGGACTGGATCGATCCCGAAGACGCGCCGGGTGTGGGCACTCCGGTGCGTGGCGGAGCCACCTATCGCGAGGCGCACCTGGCAATGGAGATCCTCGCCGACCATGGACGATTGCTGAGCTTCGAAATTGTCGAGGTTAACCCGGTGATTGACGAGCACAACCGGACGGCCGAACTAGCGGTGGAGTTAATCTGCTCCGCCTTCGGGAAAAAGATTCTCTGAACGTCGCAGGATGCGCATCACCTTGCCTGCAGCGGTAGCGCAGGCTCATGAACGGGATACGACTCGATCGTCGCAGGAGTCGAAAAGCGAAGCGAGAAAATCGCAACCAGGTACAGACAGTAGAGAATCAGCAATTCCAGATTCTGCTGGCGCAGCAAAACGATGAAGAGGAATTTGTTGGGCAGTATGCTTTGCCACTTTGCGTGTTGCAGAAGGAATATCTGCACCCGGTACTGCACGGAAATGATCGCAAGCACGGTCAGAATTGCGATAAGAGCGCCAAGCAAGCGGCGCTTCTGAAAAACGATCAGCACTGCCGGAACGGAAAGCAGAAGCAGCCGGGTGTCGTAGAAACGATGGTAGACGGGCGTTAGCGTGAGCACTGATAACGCTCCGAGCGCAAGAAAATGTGCTTCCGGGCCTGCCTTGGTTCGCAGGACAGCTAATATCCCGGCCGCGAGGAGAGCCAGAAAAATTGCGTAGGCGACCGGGTTAAATCTCCTCGCATCGGCGAAGAAAATGCTGGTAAGGGTTTGTAGGTTTACATCGCCGATGGCTTGTTGATTTGCGGGCCTGGGGTCAGCGCTGCCACCCGGGCTCAAGGTTGCTGAGAGATTCGCGTTCAGAGTGGAAGCCCAGCCGGCGCTGTGTGGATGATGGCTGAGAATCAAACTTGCGCAGAGCAGTAGCGCAGCCGCGCCAGCCAGAGCAGCGGCGGCGTAGCGCCAATGGATTCTCTGCGCCACAAGATAGAGCACGATGAAGCCGCCGATCTGCGGCTTGACCGCCAGGCTGAGCGTAAACAGAAGAGCACCAAGAGGGAGTAAGTTCCCACGCAGAAAGAGATAACAGCCGATGATTACCAGTGAAATGGCGAACACCGCGGGCTGTGCCAGGACCAGCAAAATTCCGGCCGTTACCACGAGGAACGAGACCAGGGCTGTGGCGAGCCACCGATGCGAGGGTGGACAGATGGATAGAATGAGCCCTGCAGAAATAACGAACAGGAAGCCATTCAGCAGGAACCAGAGCAGGCGAGCTACCGGAAACCGGAGCAGCGCCAGCGGGGAAAGTACGAGGAAGGTCGAAGGCGGGTAGACGGGCACGTCAATTTGCCAGGAAGGCAGTTCGACAGCGTGGCCGCCTGCCTGAAAAAACTGCTGTTCCAGTTGCGACGTGTCGTAGGGGTCACAGCCGTGGAGCAGGCATCGCGCGCCGGTGTAAACAGGGACGAAGTCATTCGAAGCGTGGATGACTCTGGCTCCCGCGAGCGCAAACAATATCAGGGCGGAGATACAAAGAACCAGCAAGTGCAGGTCCGGCTTGGTAAACTTCATGGCTTATCTGCGACCTTGGGCCAGACGCTTGCCGTCATCATAACGGCGCCGGCAGAGCCTGCATAGTGAACGCCGATGTTCAATTATCGGGATATGGGGCACCCGAAGGTTTTAACAACCAACGTTGCGTAATCATGTTCTTCTGGTCGCAGGAGGGTTCTCGTGTCCTGGTACGCCCTTGATGATCCCAACGACCCGCAACTCGACGATCTGGCCAGGCAGTTCCAGCTCCATCCGCTCCACATCGAGGACTGCCGCAGCAACAATGAGCGCCTCAAGGCTGAGGGAACGGACCATTATCTCTTCCTGATCCTCAAGTACATTCAAACGGTGCAGGACGGCGACATCAGTTTTGCGACGATCTACCTGTTCGTCGGGCGCGACTTCCTCATCAGCGTCCGGGACCCCACCCAGGTAAGCAACGAGATTCTGCAGCGCGCCTTAAAGGCCGGCCGTGAAGAAGTACCATCCAAGTTGCTCTATCTGATTGCCGACAGCGTTGTCGACTCCTACTTCGTCTCCATCGATCATAGCGATGATCGCATCGACGACCTGCAGGACAGTGTCCTCGACAATCCATCTCCTCAAATACTGGAGAATCTCTTCGACCAAAAGCGCAAGCTGATCGAGTTGCGCCGTATGCTGGTCAATCTCCGCGATGCCTGCATGTCGCTGCAGCGGGAATCCGGCTCTATCCTACAACCCGAACTTTATCCTTTCTTTCGCGATGTTTACGATCACTCGCTGCGTCTGCTGGATATGGTAGAGACGCTGCGCGACCTGCTCAACAACACTTTTGACGTCTACCTGTCGAGCGTTGCCAATCGCACCAACCAGGTGGTGAAAGTGCTGACGGTGCTGAGCACCATTGCTCTTCCGGCGCTGGTTATTTCCGGCATTTATGGAATGAACTTGAGAGGCCTGCCGTTCCTGGAGTCGGATCACGGCACCGAAATCGTAGTCGGCGCGATGGCCGCCTCGACCGGATTGGTGTTGTGGATGCTCAGGAGGTTCGGCTGGCTGTAGAATTCGCACCATGCCCTTCACGCCGAGCACCATCGCCGCACTGGTCATCGCCGCGAGTTTCGCCGCCGGGCTTAACGTGTATGCGACCGTCCTGACGCTAGGCCTGCTGGCCCATGCGCATTGGGTTGCGTTGCCCCCGGGTCTGGAAGCGGTGTCCAGCTGGTGGGTCATTGGCGTAAGCGCAACTCTCTTCGCGGTGGAGTTCGTGGCCGATAAAATTCCCGGCTTCGATCTGCTCTGGAACGCGCTGCACACTTTTATCCGCGTCCCGGTCGCCGCGTTGCTGGCTTTCCGCGCCACATCCCAGCTGAGTCCCGGCATGCAAGTGCTGGCCACCGCAGTGGGGGCTGCCATTGCTCTCGCAGCCCATGGATCGAAGACCGCGGCGCGGGCCCTGGTCACTCCCAGCCCCGAACCCGTATCAAACATTGCCCTTAGCGGCGGTGAAGACGTTGCCGCGGTGGGCATCACCTGGCTGGCCACCCAGCATCCCTGGGCCGCAGCCAGTATTGTGATAGCGCTGCTTTTGGCTTCTATTCTGATGGTGCGGTGGGTGATAAAGGCGCTTCGCGGGGTGTGGCAGAGACTCCGGCCGGCTCCCGCGACCTGATGATATGGGGTACCCAAAATCATCAGGGTTACCTTCTGGCTTTATCCCTGGGCGGCGCGCCGGTGGAGGGCGGGCTCGGGCAGCGGCTCGGTTACATCCGTTTCCCCCTCAGGAAGCACGCAGACCGATCCCGCCACCCCGGCTAGCCTGGCAGCCGCCATCAAGCGCTCCACCGGTTCTTCCATCGGCTCCTGGGAAAGCCGGAAAGTGCCATAGTGCATGGGGATCATTCGCCGCGCGCCCAAATCGAGAAAAGCCTGCAGCGCCTCTTCCGGGCAGGTGTGCACCCCACGATAGCTGTCTGGCCTGTAGGCCCCGATCGGCAGCAATGCGATCTCCGGCTTCAGCCGTTTCCCGATCTTGGTGAAGCCGTCGAAATATGCCGTGTCGCCAGAGTGGTAGAGGGTATGACCACCGCCGCGTATCACGTAGCCGCCGAAGCCCCGATGCGTGTCCTTGAAGAGTCGCGCTCCCCAATGCTTGCAGGGTGTCATGGTGACCTCAAGGCTGCCAATCGACTTGGTCTGCCACCATTCCAGGGTGACCACCCGGTCAAAACCCAGATCGCTCACCAAGTCCTCTACTCCCCAGGGGATCACGGCTATGGGTGCCCGGCCTGACACTTTGATGTTGTGGGCGACGATCCGGCGCAAGGATGGCCGATTCAGGTGATCCATATGGGCGTGGGAGAGCAGCACCATATCGATGGCAGGCAGATCCTTGATTCTGACCCCCGGGCGCCGCAAGCGGCGCAACGCGATCAGCCGCTCGGCGAAGACCGGGTCCATGAGCAACTTACGCCCCGCGACCTGGATCAGGAACGAGGAGTGGCCGATGAAGGTGACCCCTAACTCTTCTGGCGACACTAGGATAGGCTTCTTCGATTCTCCGGACATCGGTCTGAAGGCAGACTCCCCCACCAACGTTCCCAACGACTGCATCTTGAGGAGAACCGCACTCTTGCCTTGGCCCCTGGTTTTCATCGCCACCCCGACTTCCTAATAGATTCGCCCACCCGGCCGCGAGATGCCATTTCCGACTGTAAGCATTTTCACTTCTGGTGTACACCAAGCAACCAGTCCCGTCGCGGCTTTTCATCAAGAAAAGCCGCACTTCGCTACCTTGCTTGCGCAGAGTAGAAGTGAAAATGCCTAAGCTACCACACGGCGATCAGTAATGCTGTAACCCTATTAATAGACGCGAAGCAACAAGGAATGATTTGGCCACAGATTAAAATGCGCCGTTTTACGCCCGATGTATTCGGGTGGTCACGGTATGCGGGGTTCGACTCCGAGGTTGTACATCAGGAACGAATAAATGTCGGCCGCCGTGTCGAGTGCTTTGCTGGTATTGCTGGCTCCATGCCCGGACTGGGTATCGATGCGTATCAACACCGGATTGGCATGACTCGCTTTTTCCTGCAACGTGGCCGCGTACTTGAAGGAGTGAGCCGGTACCACGCGATCATCATGATCTGCCGTGGTGATGAGTGTCGCGGGATAGGTCACGCCGGCACGAATATTGTGCAAGGGAGAATATCGATAAAGCTCCTGGAACTCTTCCAGGTTGTCGCTCGAGCCGTAATCCGCAATCCAGTTCCATCCGATAGTGAATTTCTGAAAACGAAGCATGTCCATTACGGCAACCTGGGGCACGGCAGCACGAAAGAGATCTGGCCGCTGGTTGATCACCGTCCCCACCAGGAGGCCGCCATTCGAGCCTCCCGAGATCGCGAGCCTAGCAGGCGAGGTGTAGTTGTTGTGGATCAACCACTCTGCCGCAGCGATAAAGTCATCGAAGACGTTCTGCTTCTGCAGCTTCATTCCGGCCTGGTGCCACGTTTCGCCATATTCGCCGCCGCCCCGCAGGTTGGCCGAAGCATAGACAAATCCCTGCTCCAGCAGGGCCAGACGCAGCGGATTGAATTCGGGCGGGACGGTGATGTTGAAGCCGCCATACCCATAGAGCAGCGTGGGATTGTTCCCGTCGAGCTTCAATCCGCGCTTGAACACGAGAAACATTGGCACCCTGGTGCTGTCTTTGCTGGTGTAGAACACCTGCACTGTCTCGTAATCTTCGGTCTTGAAGCCCTTGATCGCTGATTCGCGGAAGACGGCGGATTCTCCAGCTGCAATGTCGTAGCGAAAGATCGTGCTGGGATAGTTGAACGAGGAGTAAGCATAAAAGGCAGAAGTGTCGTCGCGCCGTCCCCCAAAACCGGCCGCGGTTCCCGGCCCCGGCAGAGCGATCGCGTTCTCCATCGTGCCCTCGAGCGAATAGACATACGGATGCGAGGTGACATCCCGGGCGTAGGTGACGAAGAGCTTGCCCCCTTGGGTAGAAACACTGCTTAGTGTGTCCGTCGTCTCGGGCACAACATCGTTCCAGCCTGCTTCGGGATCGTAAAGTGCGACTCGTCCATTGGGAGCGTCCTTGTTGGTGAGGATGAGGAATTTGTCGCCGACATTGTCGACCACCTGAAAGCGGTGGTTGCTTACATCAGCAACGATGGGAGCGAAGGTCGCGTCTTGTTTGGAGAGGTCGAGGAAGAAGAGCGCGTTGCCGTCCTTGCCCTGGCCTCGCTCCGAAACGGTGAGGATGGCGAACCGTTCGTCTTCCGTCGTCTGTAAGGTGTGGAAGCGTTGCGGATGCGCCTCATCCTTGTAGATCAATTGGTCGTCGGATTGCGCCAGCCCGAGGCGGTGGTAGTAGACTTTGTGGCCTTCGTTCCGGGAGGAAAGATCATGACCTCCCTCGGGCGCGTCATATCGGCTGTAAAAGAAACCATCGTTGAACCAGGCAAGGCCAGTGACTTTCAGCCATTGGAGGTGGTCCGCAAGCACCCTTCCGGTTTCCACTTCCAGAACCTTACCCTCCATCCAATCGGAGCCACCACTGGAAAGGTAGTAGGCAAAGTAGCGCCCATCCAGGGAAGCTTCCCCCGCCATGAGGCGCACCGTGCCATCAGGAGAGAGCTGGTTGGGGTCAATCAGAACGCGGGGCGTGCCCTCCAACCCCTTCTGGACATAGAGCACGCTTTGATTTTGCAGCCCATCATTTTTCGACCAAAGGTAATAGTCACCACTTCGGCTTGGAATGCCGTACTTAGGGTAGTTATAGAGCTCCTGCAGGCGCTGTTTGAGCTGGGCACGGTAGGGGATCTGTTCCAGATAGCCGCGAGTTACCTGATTCTGCGCATTGACCCACGCCAGCGTTTCGACAGAGTTGTCATCTTCAAGCCAGCGATAGGGATCGGCGACCTTGATCCCGTGATAATCGTCCACTTGCTCATCTTTGCGGGTCTCAGGATATTCCACGTTCTATCCGCCAAACTCTGTCCTAACCACAAATAATGGGTGGACCCATATCTCGCTCGTTTTTTGCGAGATGTGGGATTCCACTACGCCGTCGTTGCGACCCTCGGTGTCTCAAGTTAAGGTTCGTGGTATCCCATATCTCGCGAAAAACGAGCGAGATATGGGGCCACCCGGGGTCTATTTGCGTCGAGAGAATTAGAACGATAACGTTTTCAGAAACTCACGGAAAGCCGTTCCCAGCTCACTGTGGTTCAGACCAAACTCCACCGTCGCTTTCAGCATGCCCAGCTTGTCGCCGGCATCGAAGCGGAGCCCGTCGAAACTGTACCCATAAACCTTTTCGTACTGCAGCAGGCCCCTGATGCCATCGGTCAATTGCAGCTCCCCGCCGGCGCCCAGCGGCGTCTTTTCCAACACATCGAAGATTCTTGGGGTGAGAATGTAACGTCCGATAATCGCGTGTCGCGAAGGCGCCTCTTCCGGTTTCGGTTTCTCTACCAGCCCTTTGACGTCGAAGATACGCTCGCTCCCTTCGTGAGCAGTGCAGTCGAGCACCCCGTAGGAGGAGATGGACGCACCCTCCACGACCTGTGTGGCCAGGACGGAAGACTGCGTTCTTTCAAAGATCTCTATCATCTGCTGCAGGCACGGCACTTTGGCTTCGATGATGTCATCGGGCAAAATCACCGCAAAGGGCTCGTCGCCCACCAGATCGCGTGCCATGAGCACGGCGTGCCCCAGCCCCATAGCCTCTTTCTGCCGTACATACGCGATCCGCGCCATGTGCGATATCTGTCTGGTCATGGCGAGCAGTTCGGTCTTGCCCCGCTTCTCCAGCAATTGTTCCAGCTCAAAGCTGATGTCGAAGTGGTCTTCGATTTCTGCCTTGTTTCTGCCCGTAACAATGATGATTTGTTCGCAGCCCGCCGCTATGGCCTCCTCCACTCCGTATTGGATGAGGGGCTTGTCTACCAGCGCCAACATCTCCTTAGGCAGCGCTTTGGTCGCGGGCAAAAAACGTGTGCCGAGGCCGGCCGCCGGAAAAACTGCTTTACGCACTCTGTCTTTCATCTCTTGATGCTCCAATCCAGTCTTACAGTGAAAGCGACATCCCGTTCCGCGTATTTAGGATGCAGGAAAAGCTAGAGTGTAGGCGAAGTGTCCCCCAGAAGAGCCCGGCGGACGATCTTGATTGGTGGGAATCCCTGCTTTAGAAAGTCGTCGTGGAACCGCTGCAGTGAAAATTGCGCGCCCTCCTTCTGTTCCAGATCGGCTCGCAACTTGAGAATTTGGAGCTTGCCCAAGGTGTAATAGAGATAGGTTGCATCGGTTGTCCCGCGCTTGGTCTCGACTAAGCCGCCGGCATGCGTTTCATAGCCTTCGTCTACAAAGAATCTTACCGCCTCGTCGAACGTCATCTGTCCAGTGTGCATTTTGATGCCTACAACAAACCGGGCATCGCGCAGCAGCGCGTCCTGTAGTTGTCCCAGGCGAATCATTTCGGCATCCCGGGCGTCGCGCGCACCCGTGCCCGGTTGACCGTAACCTTCGTCGAGCATCATCTGCTCGCAGTAGTGAGCCCAGCCCTCGTCATTGGTCGATGCTCCCAAAAGCTTGCGCACCTTGCTGGGGGCCTGTGGGACCCACAGGAACTGAACGTAATGCCCAGGATAAGCTTCATGGACCGCTGTGCTGATAATGGTTCCCCTATTGAACTGTTCCATGAGCTGTTCTGTTTCTTGTTTAGTCGCGTGGGGGTCAGGAACGGTCACATTGAAATAAGCTTCCGTCGCAACCTTCTCGAAGGGCCCCGGTGTGTCCATGGATGCGGTGGTGGTTGCGCGCATGAAAGGCGGCGTCTGCTGCAGCGTGGGGCGCACCTGCGAAGGAATGTCGACGATATGCTTTTCCTGGATGAACTGGATCAAACCCTGGAACGTGTCGCGAAAACTCTGCAGCAGATGATCGGGCGCAGGATGGTCGCGGTCCAATTCCGCCAGCACTTCGCGCGGTGTTTTGTTGGGCTCGACTTCTTTCGCGATGCGATTGAACTCCGCCTGGTTCTTGTGCAGGTCAGCATACCCGATCTCGAGTAGCCGCGGCAGCGGCGTATCCACCATTTCGTCGTAGAGCAGGATCTTCGAGTAGGTCTCGGCGCCAAAGCGGAAGTCGCCATGGGAGCGGGGAAGAACGTCCTTCCTGAGCCAGGCCTGATAGTTCTTCAGAGCCGCGATGACGGCGCCGTTTGATTGGGAAAATTCACTCTTGAGTTGCTCGTCCTGCGCTTGCTTAAAGGCCGCGGGGACATCCGATTGAAAAAAAGAGATGATGTCAGGGAGTTGCTGGAGGGCTATCTCGGTATAAATATGGGGCGGGTTCTTGAGATTCTCATGGGCGGCGTCCAGTGCTGCCGGCATCTGCTTTTCCCGGGCAACCAGCGAACGCAAGCGGTCATCCGGCGAGGCGAAGGTGCGCTCCATGAGCACGAAAGCGGCGTTCGAAATCCCGCTTGAGTACTGGTCGGGATCTTTCTCCCATAAGCGAGTGGTGTTCAGCGCCAGCAGCGTGCTGTGAATATTCCCCAGCAGCAATTCCAGATCGCCCTGGCTGGTCAAATCAAGCTGGTCGGCGGGAACGGCAGCAAACCTGGCTTCGAAGCGCCTCAGGTCAGCCGTCTCCCGATCTACCGAAGTGCGGGAGTAATCCTCAAGCTGCGCGTCGTACTGGTGAAAACCGTCGAGCGTACCGTTCGACGGGGCGTAATGGAAGTAGACCTGGTCGAAGTATTGATCGGCCAGCGTGCGAAGCTGGGCGGATGCGCCGCCTTGTGCCTGCGCTGCGGGTGGGGGTGTTTTTCGGGAGCAGCCCGTGGCCGCCGCCAGCCCAATCATTGCGATCGCGATCCGTTTTGAATGCAAGCGATAGTCTCTCCGAAAACAAGTTTGGGTGCCCCATATCTCGCGCTGTTTGCGGGATGTGGGAAGTTAACAGCTTTCGACTCAAACCTTCGTGAATCCCACATCTCCCAGCAAAGAGCGTTGGGAGATATGCGGCACCCCTTTTCGTGGTGCTATCTACAGTTCACTACCGAACGCGGCCCTGTGCTAACGACGCTGGTGCGGGGCTGCCACCTCGACCTCTTCGCTTGCCGCCAGCACTTCCAGCAGGGTCCGTATCTCATCCAAAACATCCCCCGGGTCTGTTGCCTTGAGCGGAAAACGCAGCACTCCCTGGGGCGTGAACTGCGCGCCTTTCTTCGCATTTTGCGCTACCAGCTTCATCAGCCGGCCAGGATCGATATTGGCCTGGCCGGTGAAGCGGATGTGGATTTGATCGCGCTTACGATCTACCTGGGCCACTCCCGTCCGCTCACATTGCAAGCGAAGGCTGGCCGCTTCCAGAAGATGGTGCACGCCGGCGGGCAGCTCGCCGTAGCGGTCTTCGAGTTCGGCTCGCACTTCGCCCAGCATGCCCTCATCCTGCGCGCCGGCGATCTTCTTGTAGATGCGCAACCGCTGGTTTTCTTCCTCGATATAGTTTTCATCGATGCGCAGGCTGATCCCGAGGTTGAGCTGGGTAGTCGCCCGCTGCGGGAGCTCCTCGCCTTTCAACTCATTCACCGCGTGCTCCAACATGCTGGTGTACATTTCAAAGCCCACCGCCTCGATGTGGCCGCTCTGCTCCCCGCCCAGCATGTTGCCCGCACCGCGTAGTTCGAGATCGAGTGCGGCGATCTTGAAGCCTGCGCCAAGGTCGGAGAACTCCTTCAGCGCGGCCAGGCGGCGGCGCGCGATCTCGGTCAGCTCGTGTTCGGGAGGAATCAGCAGGTAGGCATAGGCGCGGCGGTTGGATCGACCCACCCTTCCCCGAAGTTGGTAGAGCTCGGAGAGCCCGTGGCGGTCGGCGCGGCTGATCAGGATGGTGTTTGCCAGCGGGATATCGAGTCCGTTCTCGATGATTGTGGTCGCGACCAGGACATCGTACTCCCCGTGCATGAAGGCCAGCATGACCCGCTCCAGCTCGGATTCGCCCATCTGGCCGTGGCCGACAGTGACGCGTGCCTGGGGTACCAACTCCTGGATCTTGGCGCTGATCTCGTAAATGGTTTCCACCCGGTTGTGCACAAAGTAAACTTGGCCGCCTCGTTCCAACTCGAGTTCCAGCGCGGCGCGAATCAGCTTTTCGTCGAACCTGGCCACCACGGTTTGAATCGCCATGCGGTCCTTGGGCGGTGTCTCAATGACGCTCATGTCGCGCAAGCCGACCAGCGA
This sequence comes from uncultured Acidobacteriaceae bacterium, assembly GCA_963814015.1. Classification (GTDB taxonomy): domain Bacteria; phylum Acidobacteriota; class Terriglobia; order Terriglobales; family Acidobacteriaceae; genus PALSA-350. The sequence continues at coordinate 647,306 of CAWFBI010000005.1, read as the reverse complement.
CATGTGCAGGGTGCGGGGAATCGGCGTGGCCGACATGGCTAACACATCGATCTCGCGCCGCATCTGCTTCAGGCGCTCTTTGTGGCGTACCCCGAAGCGCTGCTCTTCATCCACCACCAGCAGGCCGAGGTTGTGGAAGTGCAGGTCCTTCGACAGCAGGCGATGGGTGCCGATCAGGATGTCGACCTTGCCCGCCTCCACGCGCTCCAGAATCGACTTCTGCTCCTTGGGAGAGCGGAAGCGCGAAATCATCTCCACGTTGATAGGGAACTGCTTGAAGCGCGTTTTGAATGTTTCAAAGTGCTGGAAGCTGAGCACGGTGGTCGGAGTCAGCACTGCCACCTGGCGGCCATCCTGCACTGCTTTGAAGGCGGCGCGCATGGCCACTTCGGTCTTGCCGTAGCCCACGTCACCCACCAGCAGGCGGTCCATGGGCAGGGGCGATTCCATGTCGCGCTTGATGTCGGCAATGGCCGAGATCTGGTCTTCAGTCTCGTTGTAATCGAAGGCGTCTTCGAACTCGCGCTGGAATTCGTTATCCGCGGGAAAAGCATGCCCCTGGGCCGCCTTGCGCTGGGCGTAGAGCTTGAGCAACTCATCGGCCATGTCCTGCATGGCCTTGCGTACGCGCGCCTTGGTCTTGGCCCATTGCTGGCTGCCCAGACGGTTGAGCACAGGGGCCGGTCCGGCATCGGTGGAACGGTATTTCTGGATCAGGTCGAGCCGGGTCAGCGGCACATAGAGGCGCGCCTGCTCGGCAAACTCCAGCACCATAAATTCCACCTTGATGCCGTCCTGCTCGATCTCTTTCAATCCCATGTAGCGGGCGATGCCGTGCTCCACGTGGACCACGTAATCGCTGACCGTAAGATCGCGAAAGTCAGAGACGAAGGCTGCCGTCTTTGATTTCGATTTTCTGGGCAGCGGACGAGCCGCCACGTCGGCTTCATCCGAAAAGTCATTGGCGCCGAAGAGCACCAGGTTGCTATCCGGCAGGCTGACCCCGCTCGAAATCGCGGTCTGCACAATTACGGGAGTGCGAAAGTCACCGGCAAGATGGCTCGATTCGTCGTAGGCCTGTTCGCCGCCCGGGGTCTGCGGGCGGCTACCCAACCGATATGGCTGGCCGTACTCCCGCAGCATGCCGGCTAACCGTTCCACCTCCCCGTGGTTTGGGGCCACCAGCAGCATGCGTGTTTCCTGCTCTGCCAAGGACTTGATCTGCTGCAGAAACGCCGGGATCGAACCGTGAAAGCGCAGGGTTGGCCGGGAAGAGAAGGCGATCTCATCCATCGGGTTGCTGTCTTCATCGAGAACATCGACTGCTCCCAGTTGATCCATCTCCAGACCGGGCAAGGAGGAAATCTTGGCAAGCAGTTCGGGAGGCGAGAGATAGATGTCCTCGGGAGTGATCAACGAACCGATACCGCTGCGCTCGTGCCGCTGCTCAACTTTGTTCCACCAGCGGTCCATCTGGTTGCGGACCATTGCTGGCTCTTCCACCATCACCTGTACCTTCGGGAACAAGTCGAAGAGAGTCCGGTCGGCGCCCGCCACGGAGCAGAAAAACTCCCAACCGGGAAAGACGCTGACGCCACCGGCAGTCAGCGCCCGGTTCAGCAGTTCTGGGTCATTGCCAGCATCGAGACGGCTTCCAGTCAGGCGCCGGTGCACGGCGGCCAGCAGATCTTCTGAGACCGGAGTCTCAGTCAGGGGTAGCAGCCAGGTCTCGTCGATGGCGGTGGAGGAACGTTGCGAATCCGGTTCGAATTTGCGGATCGATTCAATCTCGTCCCCGAACAGCTCCATGCGGACGGGCCGGTCCGCTTCGGGGGAGTAGACATCGAAGATGCCGCCCCGGCGGGTAAACTGGCCCGGCATTTCGACTATGTCCATGGGGCTATAGCCCACGCTCGCCAGGTGGGTGGTGAGCTCATCCATGTCAATTTCTTCTTCGCGGCGCAGGACCCGCCCAAGGTTCGCATAATAATCCGCAGGAAAGACGCGCATACTGGCCGCCTCCACGGGAACAATCACGATCGAAGCCGCACCGGTTGCGATTTTCCATAGAACAGACGCGCGCTGCTCCTGTACGTCCGGATGAGGCGACATATTTTCAAAGGGCAAAACATCGTGCGCGGGCAGGCGGAGCACCCGTTCGGGTTCGATGACCCCGGTCAGTTCACTGGTAGCGCGCAGGGTTAGCTGGAGCGCATCGGCGGCCTTGTTGTCGGCGACGACTACCATTATCGGAGACTGCACAGCTCGGGCGAAGAGCGGCAAATAGAGGGCGCGCGCGGTGGCGGTGAGCCCGGAGACACGTTTGCGCCCCGCAGCGAAGGCCAGGTGCCTTCGTACGCGCTCAAATGGCGCACAGTGTTCCAGGTCCGCGAGCAGCTCGCGGACGAAGGGGAGGATCATGCCTGAGTTAATTCTAACCGGCGGTTTCAACCACGGACAGTCAGTCAGGAGCAGTGCCCCAGGTATGGGCGAAGCCCATGTGAGGTGGAAGGGAGGGACCTGCTGGTCTTTCTAGTTCGCATTAGACTTCCGCCGCAGCGACAAACGATTTTCACCACGCTTCATGATCGTAGCGTGCAGTGAAAGCCAGTTTTGGGAATTGGGTCGGCGGTAGACACAACACGGGCAGTGCCAGCTAAGTGCCGACGCTACCCGTGCCTTTACGTCTCGCTTATTTACGCCTGGACGGCGACAGCGGCTTTCTGCGAGTCGGTATTGGACATGCTCGCTGGCGCTCCGCCTTCTTTTCCTTGGCCCGGCTTGCGGATGTCGATGCCGCCCTTGAAGAACGCGCCATCCTCGATGCTTATGCGCTGGGCAATTACATCGCCGGTCAACGAACCTTCACTGCGGATGTCTACGCGGTCGCTGGCATTAATGTTGCCGCGTACCTTGCCCAGAACTACAACTTCACGGGCAGAGATATTGGCCGACACTTGTCCATTGCGGCCGACGGTAACCCGGTTGCCAGGTAGGTTGATCGCGCCTTCGACCTTGCCGTCGATGTACAACGACTCGGAACCCGTTACTTCGCCCTTAACCACCAGGCTCTTGCCAATCGTCGCCTGATCGGCGGCTGCCGGCGATGCGGGTGAGGTGCTGGAAGTACGCGTGGTGGTTGGTTCGTGGCTTGCAGTCGTGGGTACGGACGGACGCGATGGCTCCGTGCTAGGGGACTGCGATGGACTTCCAGGTTGGTTCGGTTTCCACATCTCTTTTGTACTTCCTTTCGTTTACTTCCGGATACAGGCCCCCGAACAACCCTGCGGAACTGTTCCCGCATATCAGGGCAAATCAGGCGGAGCTGTTGGTTTCCTACTCAAATGGCTGCCCGGCTAAAGCCGTGGCAAACCGCGCAATCCTTGCTCTTCTCTGCATCTTAACCACGCTTAGCGCAAAATTGAAATCCCCCATTCCGAAAGTTTCAAGGTTCCGGGGGGGCTGACCCATTAGTATCAACAAAGATATGGCCTTTCGTGCAACTTGCCTGAATTCGCACAAATATACCGGGAATGACTGACCGCGAGCTCCTCCACCGTATTGAGCGTTCCGCCGGCCAGCGGGCCGGCTACAAGCAGCTGGTTCGCGAACTGGGGCTGGGTGGCGGCCGGGAACGCCGCATGTTGCTGGAGCAGCTGGACCGCATGACTGCGCGTGGCGAATTGATCAAATCTGACCGCGATCATTGGGCGCTGCCCCAGGCAGCCGCTCGCAACAACCTGCTCGCCGGCCGTTTGGATGTCCATCGCGAAGGCTTTGGCTTCGTGCGGCCAGAAACCCGCCAGGCTAGCGGCGACGACGACATCTTTATCCCTCCCAACGAGATGAATGGCGCCATGCAAGGCGACCAGGTACTGGTAGAACTCGCGCCCCCCAGGGCCGACGGGCGGCGCAGCGGGCGCATCGCCAGGGTTCTCACCCGCCGCAATCCCACCGTGGTTGGCGTCTTTCATTATGCGCTTCACGAGCACGCCCCGGGAAACACGGTAATCCCGCTCGATGAGCGTGTGACCCAGCCGATCCTCATCCCTTTTGGTCTGGAGCAGGCGCCGGCACCAGGCGACCGCACTCCGCATCGAGTCGTTAGTGAGAATATCGGCGCGCAGCGTCGTTTCGAGACTACCTCCGGCCTTGAGGGCATGGTGGTCGATGTAGAGATCACTGACTGGCCTACTCCCTCGCGTTCCGCGAGGGGTCGCGTCATCGAGGTGCTGGGCCGGGAAGACGATTTCGGTGTCGACGTAGAAATCGTCATCCGCAAGCATCACCTGCCTCATGTTTTTCCTCCCAATGTTCTCGATGAGGCGCGCGGGGCCGCCCACCTGGACCTTGAAGAAGCCGCCCGCCGGCGTGATTTTCGCGAGTTGCCGATCGTTACCATCGATGGCGAGACCGCCAAAGACTTCGACGACGCCGTCTTCGTTCGCCAATACGGCGGCGGCACCTGGGAGTTGCAGGTCCACATCGCCGATGTCGCCCAATATGTGACCCCCGGCTCGGCGCTTGACCTCGAAGCGCGCCTGCGCGGTACTTCCGTCTATTTTCCCGATCGGGCGGTCCCGATGCTTCCGCAGGAACTCTCGAGCGACATCTGCAGTCTGCGCCCGGGGGAAGACCGTCTGGTTCTCTCCTGCATCATGTTGATCGATCCGGATGGCGAGATTCGCAGCTACGAGGTCACCCAGGGCGTCATCCGCTCGACCGCCCGCATGACCTACACCCAGGTGCATGCCGTGATCAGCGGCGATGAGAGAACACGGGAGCAATTCGCTCCGCTGGTGCCCGAATTCGAACGGATGTATGAACTCGCGCGCTTGCTGCACCAGAAGCGCCAGCGCCGGGGCTCGATTGATTTCGACTTGCCCGAGCCGGTCATCGAATTTGATTCGATGGGAACCATGCAGAGTATCGTTCGTTCCGAGCGAAGCTGGGCAAACCGTCTGATCGAGGAATTTATGCTCTCTGCCAACGAGTGCGTTGCCTCCTGGCTCCAGAACCTCGACATACCGTCACTGTATCGTATTCACGAAAAGCCAGAAGCACGGCGAGTGGCCGAATTTGAAACCGTGGCTGCCACTTTTGGTTACTCGCTTGGCCTGGGCCCATTGCCGGTGAAGCGCGTAACCATGAAGTCGGAGCGCCGCGAGCAGAGAGCCCGCGGGCCGGGCCGTGGGCACCAGCCGCAGCAGTACGAGATCGCAGAAGATATCGCCGTTACCCCGCGCATGTATCAGCAGCTGGCGCTCAAAATAGCGGGCAAGCCGGAGGAACGCATTCTCGCCCATCTCATGCTCCGTTCCCTGCGCCAGGCACGTTACAGCGAAAAAAACGAGGGCCACTTTGCGTTGGCAGCGCCTTGTTACACCCATTTCACCTCGCCTATCCGCCGCTACCCGGACCTCATCATCCACCGCATTGCCAAGGCAATTCTGGCCTCCGGAGAGAGCGGTATGGGTGTCCTCGCGAAGAAAACGAGAGGCCAGGCCGCCGGGCAGCACGATGAGGTTGGCCATGAGGCTGCTCCGCTGAGCGAAGGCGAGCTTGCCGGTATTGCCTATGAATCCAGCCAGGCCGAGCGCCGCGCCGAGGATGCTGAGCGCGAGCTAATGGAATGGAAAAAGGTCAAATTCATGCAGGACCGCGTGGGCGACGACTTCGACTCCATGATCCTGAGCGTGACCAAGTACGGCTGCTTTGTCGAGCTCGACAGTCTCTTTATCGAGGGTCTGGTGCCCATCATGAGTCTCCAGGGCGACCACTATACCTTCCGCGAGAATACGCGCCAGATTATAGGAGAGCAATCCGGCAGGCGTTATTCCATGGGCGACCGCGTGCGGGTGGTTCTCGACCGCGTCGATTCCGTGCAGCGGCGGTTACAATTTTCCATTCTGGAAGAAGTTCCGCCGGTGCGCCTGAGCCGCCCCGCCAAGGCCAAGCCCAAGGCGCGCGGCAAGGCACATCCCTACGTTCCCCCGAAGCATAAGGTACTGCGCAAAGGAAAGCAGAGGGCCAAGAACAAACGCCCGGGCAAGAAGCGCAGCTAGAGCCGCTTATCTCTTACAATGAAACAAGCGAAATTTTTGGAGAGAGATTCATGCCACACATGGTGTTTTGTGCGCGTTACAAGCAGGAGATGGAGGGCCTTGACGAGGCCCCGTTTGACAGTGATTTTGGCCAGAAGATTTACAACCAGGTTTCAAAAAAGGCCTGGTCGGAGTGGATCGAGCGGCAAAAAATGCTCCTCAACGAGTATCGTCTGCAGCCCTGGACGCGGGAAGCGCAGGAGTTTCTGGTGGAGCAGATGCAGGAGTACTTCTTCGGTGAAGGATCGGCGCTGCCCAAAGAATACGTCCCTCCCGCTCACTGAGTTTGGCCGCAGCACCTCACGCGGTCGTGTACACTCAAGAGGTTAATTTTGCCGTCGGGACGTGGCTCAGCCTGGTAGAGCACTCGCTTGGGGTGCGAGGGGTCGGCAGTTCAAATCTGCCCGTCCCGACCATTAAAATCAATAAGATACAGGGTTACCCCACTGGCAGCCGTCCGCGGCTGTAGAGCCCGTTGCCGTCTGCGTCCCCCTGCGAACCCGGTTAAGCCTGCCCCGCGCTCACCCGGGTTTTGTGCAGCAATCGCCTTCTCGGTACATCGAACCAAGTCCCAATTCTGTGACGGCAGTCACAGACGCGCTATCCGGCAGATTCCAGAATAGAGTTGGGAGATGACCGGAATGACAAACCAGTGTGCTGAGAAGCGTATTGCCTCTATGTATCAGTGCATCGAAAAAGGCTGCCTGAAATGCAGGTCGCACCATCCCTGTCCGCCTCTGATAGTGATTGTCACGCGGTACGCGCAAGAGATTGCGGGGTATCCGGCAGATGAGCACGATCACCGCACCTCCACACCGATGTCCGAGACTGAGGCGAAGCAAGTCCGGTGTTGCAAGGGAGCTGAACAGCGGGCTGCTCGCTCGGGCGACTGCCTCTTGCGAAAACCAGTTTTAGGACGACGCCACTGCTGGTCATAGCCGCAGACTAAACACACCAAGCCTCCCGCCCTTTCAGTGCCGGCTTAGCCGCCGAACGCTAATCCTTAGACTGGCACTGGCGATGAACCTCTCGATTGCGTGGTTGTCACGCAACAGCCAGCTACGTGATGTTCGTCACATAACCGCGGACCCAACAGGTCTAGGCTTGATCTTGAAGGGAGACAAGATGAACACCACAATTGAGAACGCCAAAACCAACGAGGAATTGCGCAAGGAAGTACTGCGCGAAATAGAATGGCGCCCTGATATTCGCTCCCAGGACATCAGCGTCAAAGCTACCGGCCCTACTATAACCCTTACGGGATTCGTCCACACCTTTGCCGAGAAGGCAAGTGCTGAGAGGGCAGCGAAGTCGGTCCGTGGAGTTATCTCGATTGCCAACGACATCGAAGTGCGGCCCAGCACCCGTACCGACCCGGAGATTGCTCGTGACGTCCAGCATGTTCTTAAGTCAAACGTCATGGTTCCAGAGGGGAAGGTCACTGCAACGGTACATGAGGGTTTCGTAACCCTGGACGGCGATGTCGAGTGGAATTTTCAGAAAGCTGCTGCGATGGACGCCGCCGAAGGTGTCCGGGGTGTCCGGGGAGTCATAAATGTGATTGCCGTGAAGACACGGGTATCGCCCAGCTCGGTCAAAGAAGCAATCGAAGCCGCGCTTCGCAGAAGTGCAGAGCTTGATGCCCAAAGCATCCAGGTTGCTGCCCGTGACAGCGCAGTGGAGTTGACGGGGAAAGTACATTCCTTCTCAGAACGCGACGAGGCAGAACGTGCCGCCTGGGCGGCTCCGGGAATTGAATCGGTGGTGAACCGCATCCGGGTCGTCTACTAGGACTAACCGATTGCTATGAGGTTCTTACGCTCATGCAAGGCTACGCTGGGGATTCTCAAGCCAGTGATTACAGCTCTAACCCAGCGTGGCCGCAAATTTTGATAGAAGAACTCTCATGATTGGACATTGCTTCAATCCGGCGTGCAATGAGGAGCTACGTTACCTGCGCCAGGGCTCGGTCTATCAGTGGGAGACCGGCGTTGGGCGTAATTTCCGCTCGGAATTCTTCTGGTTATGTCCGAACTGCTCGTCCATGTTTGAGCTGGCTTCCGATGATAAAGGGGTGCCTTGGCTTGCACCATGGGGCGCAAAGGCAGAGGTGCAGCAGAGGCGCTCCCGGATCAGGAGAGTACTCAGGGGAGTTTTGCAGGAGTGTCTGGGACCGAACGGCACGGCGCGGCTGAAGTCAGACCTGCTGGATAACCCATCGGCCCCCTGAGAGCTTGGTGCGCCGCGGAACGCACGTAGTGGGGCGGCCTTATTTACGGCTGCCCTTAGCGAAGGTTAGAGAACCCAGAGGAACGGGGTGATTCCTATGACGGAAAAAACCAAATCTCGGGCTTACGCGGACTCCATTTACTACAATTTCGCGGAACTGCTGGTAGCGTATGACTTCTCAGAAGCGGCCGACTCCTCGTTGAAGTATGCGGTTATGTTGGCAAAACAATTTGGATCCTTTATTCACCTGATTGGAGTGCAGAGCCCAGCCGAATATGCCAGCGCTCTTGAGGCTGGACCACTGGCGATGGAGATGTCCCAACGCGATCTTCAGTTTAGTCTTCAGGAAGTGGAGGAGCGTCTTCGGGCCAAAGGCATATGGAGCGATTCGATGCGACGGATTGGCAACGTCTCCGACACCATCGAATGTGCCATCCTCGAACATACGCCCGACCTTCTTTTGCTTGGCGCATTTGGGTTCGGTGCAATTGACCGGCGACGTCTTGGCTCAACAGCCGAGCATTTGCTGCGAACGGTCCGTTGCCCGGTATTCGTCCTGGGGCCGCGTGCCCTTCTCCACAATCACGAGGCTCCTCCCATCCAGCGCATTCTCTGCGCCACGAGCTCCCTCGAGGCCTCCGACGATATTCTATGTTTTGCCGGTCACCTTGCAGCCCGAATGGGAGCGAGCCTCGAACTCGTCCACGTCATTGATGCCAGGCAAAAGGAGGAGACGTCTCGAAAAAATCACCAGCAGCGCTGCGAAGAATGGAGTAAAGAGTTGCGCGAACGGGGCATTCCGGTGAGCTGGACCGTGGTCGATGGTCGGGCAGACAAGGCGATCGCTGCGCGCGCAGCGGAATCGAATTCTTCCCTGATTCTCTTTGAGCTGCATCGCAGTGGGAACCAGATGGTCGACTGTCCCGATGGCGTGGTGAGTGCCACGATTCGCGAAGCGCACTGTCCGGTAATGACAGTTCCTTCTAATCTTTCTCGCCGATAAAATCGGTAGGGAGTTCATATGACGATTGTTGGAAATCAAATTGCAATCAATCTGGATACTATTCTCTTTGCCACGGATTTCTCACCCAGTTCAGAGACCGCCAAGCTTTATGTGCAAGCCCTCGCTTCGCGTTATCAATCGCAAGTTCGCCTGATGCACGTGATCGATCTCGGTGCGGCGTTCAAGGCCCCGGACGCCGGTCTCAGCATCGACATCTTCCGCCGGATTGGAGAAGAGTCCCTCGCCCGCCTGGGGAGCGAATTGGTTTCGGAGAAGATACGAGTCGAGACCCTTCTGGGCGAAGGGATCGACCCGGCGGCAGCAATTCTACAAGCAGCCGAGGACAACGCCATCGATCTGATGGTCATCGGGACACGGGGCCACAAAGGTTTGGCCCGGCTGGTCCTTGGATCAACAGCGGAACAGCTCATTCATAAAGCCAGGTGTCCTATCCTTACCATAGGACCCGCCGTGCCGCCACCCAAACAGCAGGTGAGTTTCGAGAAAATCGTGTATGCCACCGATTTCTCTCCCGAAGCCGCCAAAGCATGTGTGTTTGCCTTATCGTTTGCCCAGGATTTCGGTGCCCATCTCTATCTTTGTCACGTGTTGCCGGAGGACGCCGATCAAATGAATGACCACGAACTAAACGAGCGATTTACGAGCGCGCTGCGCAGGTTAGTTCCGGAGGTTGCCCGGGAATGGTGCGAGCCGGAATGTGTTCTCGAGCACGGGGTTGCGACGGATGGCATTCTGCTGCTCGCCCAGCGCGTGAAAGCCGATCTGATTGTGCTGGGGACCCGCAAAACATCCCACTGGTTCGACAATTTCAAAACCGGAGTTGCGTTTCAGGTGATCAGCGGCAGCTCTTGTCCGGTGCTAACCATTCGAGCCTAGCGCAGTGGAGGGAGACCTGCGATTCAACGGCTAAGCGTAGTCGCTTCTCTCTATCCCCAGCTTTTTAAGTTTGGAGTTCAATGTCGTCCGCTTGAGCCCGAGCTTTTCCGCCGCTCCGCCACTTCCGCCGATCATCCCCTTTGCTTCCCTGAGCACACGCAGGATGTGTTCCCGCTCGGCAGCATGAAAATTCGGGTCAGCAGACGGGGCTGAAATTTCCTCTTCAACCTTCTCCAGCTCCGCCAATGGGGCGCGCAGGGTGGATCCAGGGGTGAGAATCACCGCTCTCTCGATAAAATTCTCCAACTCGCGCACGTTGCCAGGCCAAGGCCAGGCAATAAGAGCGGACATGGTCTCATTCGGAATCGTATGGATGGGCTTGTTCATGCGCCGGGCATGTTTATTGACAAAGTAATGTACCAGCAGAGGAATGTCTGAGGACCTTGCCCGTAGCGGAGGAACCGTAATGGGGAAGACTCTCAGCCGGTAGTAGAGATCACTGCGAAACTCCCCGGTCTTAGCCATCTTGGTAAGGTCGCGGTTGGTGGCGGCGATAAGGCGAACATCCACAGGAATCGTTCTTCTGCCGCCCAGCCGCTCTATCTCCTTCTCCTGCAGAGCGCGCAGGAGTTTGGGCTGAAGGTCCAGAGGCAGGTCACCGATCTCATCCAGGAAAAGGGTGCCCATGTGAGCCAATTCCAGCCGCCCGATTCGCTGTGAGATGGCCCCGGTGAATGCACCTTTTTCGTGGCCAAAGAGCTCGCTCTCCAAAAGGCCGGACGGAATCGCCGAGCAATTCAGCTTCACGAAGGTCCGGTCACGTCGCGGACTGATTCTATGAATTGATCGCGCGATCAACTCCTTACCGGTCCCGGTCTCACCCAGGATCAGTACGGTTGCGCCGGTTGGGGCCACCGTTTCCACCTGCTTCAACACCGTCTTCAAATCACGGCTTTCGCCCACGATTTCCTCGAAGTTGTACTCCGTGCGCAGCTCTTCTTCGAGATAACGTTTTTCTTCCTTCAACTTGCCGCTTAACTGGGCAATCCGGCGGAGTCCGTGGTCGATCTTGATGGTCGCTGCAATCTGGCTGGCCGCCTGGAGAAGGGTCTCAGCGTCGCGTTGATCGAAGGCAATCTTGTGCCGGCTGCCTACGAACAGAGTGCCGATCACTTCACCACGACAGTTCAGGGGAACCCAGCAACCCGAATTGACGCCGGCTTTGAGTTGAAGGGTTGGTTGTCCAGCTTGCTTCGCGTCAACCTGGGTCATCAGGAGTGATTCCTGGTGGATGAAAACCCAGCCTTCCGGCGTTCCTTCTATGGCGATCACGAACTCCGGAGGAGAGGTCGATTCGCTCGACGAAGGTAGCTCCTGCACCTGCAGCTCGTCAGGACTGCTCAGGTCATAAAGCGCAATGATCGCGTAATCGTGTGGAATTAACCGTTGAATGCTGGCCTCGATTGCTACCAACATCTGCCGGATGTCCGGGTTGGCCCACATTGCTTTGCCCAGTTCGAGTACCAGGGACTCTTCCGCACTTTTGCGAGCCGTGAAGTCGCGTGTGACCTTGGAGAATCCGAGGAGTTGGCCATCCGTGTCGCGCAAGGCGGTGACGATTACATTGGCCCAAAAGCGTGAGCCGTCTTTGCGGATCCGCCACCCTTCGTCTTCAAATCTTCCTTCGGCGGCGGCTACCTCCAATTCATGCTGTGGCTTCCCGCGATCGATACCTTCCTGGGGATAGAACTTCGAGAAATGTTGGCCGATGATCTCGTCCGCCGAGTATCCCTTGATCCGTTCCGCTCCCGGATTCCAGCTAACCACTCTACCTTCCGCATCGAGCATGAAGATCGCATAATCACTGGCTCCGTCCACCAGCAAACGAAATCGCTCTTCACTACGGCGAAGAGCCGTCTCCGCCTGCTTGCGCTCGGTGATATCCCGCACCACGGTCAAGACAGAGTGTTCGCCGCCAGCCTCAACAGGGCTGAGCATGATGTCAACCGGAAACTCGGTTCCGTCTTTCCGCAGGCCGTAAAGTTCAAGGCCTGTTCCCATGGGACGTGGGCTGGCCGCGGCTGCATAGGCACCGCGGTGCTGGGGATGCCGGCCGCGAAATCGTTCAGGGATGAGAATCTCAACCAGGCTCCCGAGCAGTTCTGTCTCGCCATAGCCGAAAAGCCGTTCCGCCGCCGGATTCACCGTGGAGATGCGACCACTGCTGTCGCTCACCAGAATCGCGTCAGGGGACGCTGTGAAGAGCTCCTTGAAGAGCGCCAGGGTGTGTTCTGAAGGTTCTCTCTTGGCCAAAGAGGTAATCATTAGCCGCCCTTTCCTGGATTCTCCACAATTGAGCAGTTTCGGTGGGCCCTAGACCAGGCCCACTTTAAGAATCGCTTGTCCCCCGGCCCTCGCGCTTGGCTTTAGCTAATTATGCTGGGCCCCTATAGGGAGTCTGTCCTGGCCGCACTGACGCAGCCGCATTTTTAATCTATATAAAATAATAGGCCCCCAACGGTTATCACGTTGCAAAAGTAAGCCCCTCCATCTGGCGCAACATGGCACTTAGGTATTCAAAAAAAGCCAACCTTTCGGTGAATCCTAAGGAAAGCATTCGTGCCCGCCCCAGGCGCTTATGCCGTGCAAGGTCATGAGGCATGGAACCAGACATGAGGATTGTAATGGTTCTTGTAGACGGGCGGCGAGGCCATCCCGGAACGAGCGCAGCATTCCGCAGTAAATAACCTTCCATAGCCTGGAAGGCCACACCTTTCAAGCGGATCAATGATTCTCGGGTACTGAGGTGACGAACATCACATCGGCTCCGGACCAACCTTTCTAGACTGTCAACAGGTTGACTACCACCGATTCGGAGATTTGCTTATGGCCAGCAGGTGCATCAATCCTCAGTGTGAGAATCAATTAAGCTATTTTGGCGCGGGCGCCTTGTACTCTTTGCAAGAAATGGACAAGAGCCATACGCGGCGTCACATGCAGTATCTCTGGCTGTGCGCCTCCTGTGCTCCACACTACGCGCTACAGACAGACAGTGGGGGCAAGCTGATCGTGACGCCGAGATCCCTCACCCTGCCGTTCAAAGCTCGGGACGCATCTAGGCGCCTTCGACTGGTTTTTCGCTCCAAGCGGGTTCCCCTTCCGCTTGGCAGATGCCAATCAGACAGAACCAACCAAGGCGCTATGGAAAGAGAGACAATTGAGCCTCAAATTGCTCAGTCATCGTAACCCAATTACCCTAAAGAATCCGCTAACTGAGACTGCAACCGATCAGAGTTTGAGAACGCCGCTCGGGAGTTATCTTCGCCACTCCCGCTTGTTGGTGGTGCTCTCCTCACCCTTAATCTATCTCTGCTTCCTCGCCTTCCTGCTGCTGGATCTTTCGATTTCCACGTATCAAGCCGTTTGCTTTCCGATCTATGAAATACCTAAGGTGCATCGTTCCGATTACTTTGTGTTCGATCGCAGTCAACTGCAGTACCTTAACCACCTGGAGCGTATTAACTGCAGGTATTGCTCGTATGCGAGCGGCTTGATTGCCTACGTTGGGGAAATCGCCGGGAGAACGGAGCAGCACTGGTGTCCCATCAAGCATGCCCACGGCCTTCCGGCGCAACACTCGCGCTACGATCGATTCGTTTCCTATGGGGATGCGGCAGCCTACCGGGCACAACTGGAGAAGTTGCGCAGTAACTTCAGTGATCTCAACCGATAAAGAGTTGCCGCCTACTCGGACGGATGCCCACCGTTTGCCCGGGTGCTCCGGTTTCGCAACAATGATCGCGCGTACGCCGGCATCCCGCCAAAGCCTGTGCTGTATGATTGTGATGCATAATTTCTGATTATGCGATCGACTGGTCAGTGAGGGAGCAGTGAAGAACTCCAGCTTTGCGAAACTCCTTGTCGCGCTTTTGATCGTCACGCCTCAATTTGCCCCAGCCAACGCCGCCAGCCTGCCGGCGGTTCAAACCAGGGATCTTGCGATGGGGATCCCATCCAGACCGGCTCGCGCGCTTACCGGGTCACAGTTCGCTGAAAATATTCTGCAAATCGATTCGAGGCAACGGGAACTGTTGATACGCGACGAAATCTTTAAGGGCAACATTCCTGACTTTCTTCGCAGGCTGGTTCCGGTGAAGTTGCAGTACGCTGTACGCGGCGGCAGGCCAATCAGCGCAACCATCTTTGTCACGCCGGACTATCTATCGATCGGCTCTGACAGCGACTTCTTACGAATTCCGATGAACCTCTATACCGCAGAATCGGTCGCGAGCCATTTCGGGTTCATTTTGCCGACGAAGAAGATGGTTGACGCAATCTACGCCCAGTCTGCTTATCATCTGGTTCCTCAACCAATGACTGCCGGTCCACAGATGCGATCGACGAACTACTACCGAACCCATAACCAGATGATTCAAGAGCAAGTTGAGGCTCGGAGCATCCCTTTGGGCGAGTTAATTTCCGGGCATAAGAAAGATGTTGTGGTTACCAACCTTTTGGCCAGGAACGAAGGGCGAATTGCCATTTATGGTTGGCATCGTGGCTTGGGTGATCCGATCCAACCTCTAAGCACCGTACATGGCGCATTTTACGCAGACTACAGCCACGGGATACGTTTGGTCAGTGAAACCGTTCTCATTGATGGCGAACCGCAATCGATCTATGAGCTTTTGCGGGACCCTAGTCTCGCCAACATTCTCAGCTCTGAAGGCGCCATTCCTAACCCCTGGGGCTTCACATCCACTTCGCAGGATGCTCAGGCTACTGCGCCGGCGCCGGGCCCGCGATAGAAGAGCAACCACGCAAAGGCGAGCATGGCTATCAACAAACTCAGTATGAGCGATGCAACGCAATACACGCACCAAGCGTGAAGGATGTGGGCTTCAATGTTTGTCAGGTAGAGCCCATAGGCAAGCCCAAAGCCGGCAAAGTAGACCATGAGACCTCTGCGGCGTAGCGCCGCAAGGATTACGAGCAGCGTGTATCCCGCGATTCCCAGCACCGCCACCGGAATCCCGTGGACTTCGGCATATGGGCTTTGATTTACGTACCCGGAGTTCCAGTGCGAGCGCAGCAGGTCGATCTTCTGGGCGGGCGGGCCATAGTGTTCAGCCAAAGCAAGCGACGACACCAGGATTCCAGCGAGCGCCAGGACCACGATTACATATCGCATCTTTCCCATCCATATCCCGGATTTAACGTCCCCGGTTCGACATCCGACGCTCGTTGAGAGGTGGATTCATGGGTTCCACCGCATTTCCATTTAAAACGCAAATCTGTAGAGATTGCCGCGTTTAGACTGGGCGCAAAATGACGTGTCATTTGCGAAGGTTTTGTTAATTGGCTACTTGAGAGGGGAGCGCGACGTCAGCACTCTCAACGATTCGCAACAACGAGGGCAGGTTCGTTCCCTTCGCGTAAAAGGCGGCTGCAGCAACTCCACGAGGGACATGATTCCCTGAAAATGCGCCGCTCATGGCAATGAGTGCGATCGTTGGGAAACGGCGACCGACCTCACGGAGCAATTCGAAACCTGACATACCCGGCATCTCAAGGTCGGACAGAACGATATCCGGTTTATCCAGCCGGATCTCGGACAACGCAGTGAAGCCATCTGGCGCGGAGCGCACACTATATCCGAGTTCACTAAAGAGCTGCGAAAGTGACCTACGGAGCGAGACATCGTCGTCTACGATAAGGAGCTTTATTTTCGCGCTGGGCATCGTGATCCTTTCAACACACCGTCGTGGTCCCATTTGGTGGAGTTGTAAGGCTAGATCTATGTGCCGGTAAGAACTGTGACCGGCATCACGCATGTTGCTCACTGGGTACCGCCGCTTGTGCCAACAATTTTGCGGTCAAAAGCCAAGACTGAGAAGTCCCCCCGTGATGTAACTCACGAGACGAAGTGTACAGACGGGGTGGTAGATCTCTCCGCAGCGCCAGCCAATTCCACCGCCCCTTACATCGTCCCGGTACTCGGACTACACGGGTTAACGAGGCTCCTCTTCCGTATTTCATTGGAGACGGCAATCGCCTTCTTCAACTTCTGCCCCGAGATGAGTTGCACCTGCTTCTGGATTCGGCATCGCCTTGTTGGCGGGAGGAGACGGGTTTGAAGTCCTGCGGGAATTCCAGGCAGGATGGCTGCTCAACAAGCGGCAGAGACTCTGCATTCAGTTCAAGGTCTTACAGCAGCGGAAGCCTAGATGGTAATTCGCGTGGCTGTGCTCGTCCATGACCCGGGTTCCATGCCAAAACGGCGCACGCCACCGGCACCAATCCTCGTGCGCTCTGTAGGTATCAAAAATAAACCAGCTACCTTTCATCTCCGTGTAGCCCAATTGGATACTTCCACGGCTCGACATCTGGCCTTCATTGATAGGCAGATTCATGTGTTCCGCGGCGTTTCCATTTAGGTCATACACTTCCAGAGAGCTGTGGCAACCCGGAAAATCTCCCGCCGGGAAGGTATTGGAACCGCAGCCGGTCCAACTTCCTCCATTGCACCCAGCCGTTTTAGTGCCTGAGGTGGCGCAAACGCCCTTTCGGTATTCGGGCCCGTAGCTCCAGGATTTAGAATCACTGTAAGCCTGGTTGTGAGCAATGCGCATGCGCCGAATCCCTTCTTCCGGAGTCACCCCTTTCGCAAGATCGAAGCGGTAGTCGGGTGGCTCAAGACTTCCCGCACAGGCCCCCTCCCATTCATGCGCGTCACAAAGTCGCTTGCCCTCGGCACTGCAAATCTCAGCCGCTTCGCGAGCTTTCACCCAGACCACCGGATACGCACAGGGAATATCAGGAAATTCAAACTGATCGATACAGGCCTTTGCGTCTTCAGGCCTCTCTTTTGCAGGGTTATAAAGGGGCGCCATGTATCTGGCCTTACAGATTTTTTCAAATGTGGAGTTTTCATAATGCACTCCCATTTGCTTTAGCTTCGCCTCGCATTCCGCAGGCGTGACAGAGTGATGAGTGATTGCCGGGTTTCCCTGGCCGATGATTCTCGATTCGGCGAATATCTTCCGCAGCGCTTTGAGCTCATCGTCCTGCAATCCGTCAACGCTCTGCAGTTTCTGGAAGAGTTCGTCATTTTGCTGCTGCAGCGTCTGAGCCCTTGCCTGATTGAGGTCAGGTAAGCCCACAAAGAGCAATAGTCCCAGAACCAGTGGACATAGCTGTCTCATCATTCACCCGCCTGAGTCGTGCGCCGCGTTATATAGAAGAAGTCCCGGTTATCTGGATAGGCTAGAAAGCGTGGAACACTCTTGCCCGATACCGATTTGTCCACCACGCTCATTCCTCGTAACAGGTGATCGATGGACAGATCCGATCCGGACCTCCGATAGACCGCCAGGTACGTGTGTTCGAGAGCGTTCATGTCCAGGAGAAAGGCATATTGGCATTGGTAGGCTTGAAATATCCGAGCCATCGCTGAGGGGGTCGCATCCGAAAATACCGCGTAGATCAGGAACGTTTTGTTGCCTCGCTTTTGGAGTGCCACCCCTGCCCGAATCGTGCGCAATTTCATATCTTCGGAGCCTGACCAGTTCCCCGGACCCCAGCGATTTACCAGGGCTCCGGGGACAGTCGTTTGTGAAGCTTGATCGAATTCGACCAACGGGACGCCATTCTGGCGCGCATACTTGATTCTGGAGAGAAGTGCATTGTCTCCTTCCTCCCAGGTCTTCATCTCCGTTTGTCCGTTTTCCAGCACAAAGATCGTTGCCAATCCCGCTTGAAGTTTGCTTAACACAGCGCCGTCTTCGACAAAGCCATAGTGGCTGCCGTGATTCTTCTGCGCGAGTTCCCCATATCGAAACGCTCCGTGCTCACGCTTGAAGCCGCCAGTGAATGCCGCCACGGTTCCTGGCGCATCTTCAGGACTGATAAGACCGGTAGCAACCAGCGGGGCAGCGTTTCCTATGCCATCTGGTCCGGGGAGGCTTGCGTCTCTCATCCCAGGCAGGATGCGCGGCGACCAACCCACGCCTGGATATTCTGTGCCCAGCGCATACGAAACATTGAACCGATCAAGATCAAAAGCAACCAGATAGCAAAGCGAGGAGGCCTCTGTGCCATCCAGAGCGTTCACTCGTGTCTTGTAGGTCTGCAGAAGCTGAGGATCGACCAGATTCGGCTGAAGCAGACTTACAAAAACTCCAGGATTCCCACGAGCGGGATACCATGCACCCGGCCCTAAGCCATCTCCTTCAAGGTCTTCCGCAGCAATTCCCAGCTCGGTGGACGAGAGGACGCGATCAATGTATCTGGAATCGACCGACGCCGGCAGTGGGAGACCATTCGCAGCGCCGCTGTTCCGTTGGGAGCCTGAAGGCTGACTCTCGGTGTGAATCGTTCCCGTTTCGCGATGAGTATCTGACATCAGATGGTGAAATACGTCGATAATCTCTTCGCCGCCCCATACCTTGTTGCGAAGGAACGCAGTCGCCGCCTCCAGAGTGGTTTGTTGCCCTTTGGCGGGGTTCCTTAGATAAAGCCGCTCCTCACACAAAGGCGCGAAGATGCTTTGAGAGCTTCTGGCATGATCGAGTGAGCCGTCCCCAAAGAGGTTACAGGGATATCGCTTTCCTCCCTCCTGGATCACGATCCCTGAAGGAAAGCTTTCATCCAGTGCAACCCTTTGGGAGCTTGGGGCGCGGTTCTCCAGGTGGTAGCTGGCTTCCGTGGTCCCACCCGACGTAACCGTCAGCACGTACCACATATTGACCGTAGGGTTGAGATTGATGAGAGTAGCGACTCCTTCTCTTCCCTGGGCAGTTCGGATGTGTATGAAAGTTGACTCGCGGAATTGTTGCAATTGCAATATCGTCTTCGGAGCGTCTTGCTGGTACTCCGAAGCTTGCGTGTCTTCTGAGATGCGTTCCACCCGAACTCTATCGGGAGAGGCACTTGCTGTGGCGGCCGTAGATGCGGTCTCAACATGGGTGGAGAGGTTCACCGGAGTCAGGACGAACAGAAACGCCAACGAAGATCCGAAGGCGATCCACGCCTTTCTGCTTACATCCGAGGCGGTTGCACTGTGTCTCATAGCGCCAGCACCGTGGTGGCCAGCATCAAAACGATCAAAATGCGGCTGATGCGATCACTGGTCGCGAATAAAACCGGATCGTCACCCATTTTCCCCCGATGTGCTACCAGCCACATTCGCCCAAGCCAATAGAGCAGCAAGGGGCAGAGGATCCACATGAGCTGGTGCCGGCTGTACAGGTTGTGGGCTGGTCCGCTGGTGATGTAGAAGGCCAGCACCAGCACCGCCACATAGCCACTTGCCGTACCTTTGGCGGCAAGCAATTCTGCGTCTCCAGCTTCGTAACCCCGCGCCCTGGCGCCCTCACCATCAATATTTCGCATCGTCAGGAGTTCGCTATAGCGCTTCACCAGTGCCAGGCTTACAAACAGGAACATTGAAAAGGCCACAAGCCAGGGCGACGGCCAGATGGCAACAGCTGCCGATCCCACCATGATGCGCAAAGTGTAGAGACCCGCAAGCACGAGCACGTCCAATAGAGCCACGTGCTTTAAATAGAGCGAATAGGTGACGGTCATACCAAAATAGGCCAGTAGCATGGCGGCGCAAAGGGGGGAGATGATCGCGCCCAAATAGGCGCCCAGGAGCACCAGGATTGGAATGAGTGAAAGTGCGTACGAAAGTGGCAGGTCCCCAGCTGCAAATGGCCGGAATCGCTTGCGCGGGTGACGCCGGTCCGCCGCCAGGTCGAACAGGTCGTTCAAGAGATATCCGCTTGAAGCGCAACAGCACACCGCCACAAAGGCGAGTAGAGCCTTGCCGAGCAGAGCGGGCGCATCAAACCGGTGCGCGGCGAAGAGAGGTGTAAAGACAAGAATGTTCTTAACCCAATGCCGCGGCCGCAGAGGCGCCAGGTAATCCGCCTTGCGCTGATCTGGCGCGTCGATAATTCTGTCAACCTGTGCAATCCTCGCCACAGACGTCTCTGCTCTCGGGCTTGGATGAACCAGGATGACTTTTCGGGCAGAGAGTAAGATCGCCAGTCCAGAACGGCCACAGGTGGCATAATCAAAACCCTTTTCGCCAAATTTGCGAACCAGGCGATCCCGTTGTGACTCATCTGGCAGATTGCCAGAGGCAAGAATCTCGTCAAAAAGCATCAGATGATCGGCCAACTGCCAGGTGATCTGCGCATCGTTCCCCGTTGCCAGGACGATGGAGCGCCCTTGAGCATGCTGCTGCTTGAGATAGTCGAGAAGTTCCGATCGCAAAGGAAGGAGCCTTGCGTCTAAAGAGGCTCGGCGGACCACTTCTCTTGTGAAATGACCTCTGCCTCTCACCAGCCAGAATGGGAGAAGGAAAACGTAGGACGGTCTTTTCCTCAGCAAGGCGAGGAGATACTCCAGTAAGAGATTTGTCTTGACGCAGGTTCCGTCAAGATCGACTACCAGCGGAGGCTCTACATGGCGGGGGCCCTCCCACGCTGTCGAATCTTCACGGATATCTCTATCGACAGAAATCGAAGCCATTCGATTACCTCTTACCTGTTGTACCCAGACAAACCATAATGCCAGCAGGGGGTCGCCATCTGTGAGCCTGATCACACCAGGGAATGTGCAGGGGGCCCGAAGCGGGCTGCAGATCTCTGCTGAGCCTAGAGCAGTGATGGCAGCGCGAATTCTTAATACTGCAGAAAGAGTTTGCCCCAATCAGTTTGCATTGCCCGTCGAACCCGGGCACGGCCAACCACGTTATACCAATAGACATCGTGATAGAGCCGCGAGGCAACATACGACCAAGGGGCCAGCGTGGTCCGCAGCAGCAGGTGCTCGAGCGGCTTCAAAGGCCCCCAATAAATCATCTTCTGTCCTCGACTGGCAAAGGTATCGCCGCAGTGAAAATGAAAATTGACATTGGAGATATCGCTGCCAACCACTTCAATCTCACGCACATCCCCGCAGCCTAACCCCCGGTCATGGGCGAGCCGAATGAACTTGATCGAGAGGGGATCGAAACCCATCATCTTGGCGGAGACAGCATCAATCGCAACCATATCGCCGCTGGCCAGGATGTAGCTCTTCACCTGAGGAACCATACATCTCGGTCCGGGTCCGTCACCCGCGAACGTACCATCCATTACGGCGAAAATACCGGGGTGAATTTCCTTCTGGATTGCCAGCAAGTCGACGAGGGTTTCATGAATCACGCTATGCGTCCAGTGGCGCTTTTCAAAAAGCAAGCCGCCAAAGGCATTCTTCATCGCCCCCGTAACCTTGGTGAACACATGCGTCTTCATCGTGGGCAGATGGATGATATTGGATCCAATCAACCGTTTGGGAATCTGGATCCCTTCTGCGTAGATCTTGTCCAGCACAAGCATCTTCGCTTTAGGCTCGTAACGCGTCCACTCCTCACCCTCTTCGTAAAGATGGATGTTGCGCAGGCCGAACTTATCTACGATGATTTGTTTGAGTTTATTGGCCACTTCACCGCGCCTTGCATTCACCACCACGGTGCGATTGACGCAGCCGTAGAGCTTTTCCTTACAGTAGCCATCTTTGAGGAGGGTCGAGATGACGCCATCCAACTGCCAGGGAGTCGTAGAACAGGCAGGATAGAAGTACTCCCAACTGATATTGGTCTTAAGCGCCGTCTCCTTGTCTTTAGGTAAAAACTGCTGATAGTCCGCCAGATGCATTAAGCGGCTATAGTCCTCGAGAACCGTGCCCGGAGTCGTTTGTAGCACCGCTACTTTAGCCTTCGCCATCGGGATTACCTGCTTCCGGGAAAATGCTCCTGTTGTGGGTTGGGGGGCACCGAGATTGCTCAGACAGAGGCAGAAGAGGGTACACCCGTTTTGAGCCTGGTTAGTGCCTCTCGCAGCAGTGGCGCCACCGTTAAGACGGAGATGCAGTTGTCTGCCAAAGTCTGTGCGGACGGTGGAATCGTGTCAGTGCAAAAGATATGTTTCACCTTCAGCGGCCATAGCTTCCGCCAGGCTTCGCCAGTAAAGAGGCCATGGGTGACAAAAATATATATCTCGTCGACGCCGGAATTTATTAGCTTTTCGCAGGCAGAAATGAGTGTGCCGCCGGTGTCAAGCATATCGTCAACCAGGATGACTTTAGAGGAAGTCTTTCCCGCCAGGCTGCTATGCAAAACTCCATCATCGGTTCGCTTCTTCTCGAAATGTGGCGTGTCAGATAGCGGCAAGCCCGCCGCAGCCTTAACCGCCTCACAGCGACGGATCGCTCCGTTGTCTGGAGCCACAATAGTCGCATCCGTCAAACCGCGGCTGTGAATCTCTTGCGCAAATAGACCCGCCGGCGAAAGTGAGATGAGGGGTACTTGGAACAACTGTTTATCACGCTCACTATGGATATCGACCGTTAGGATCCGATCGATCCCTGAAGCTTTTAGAAGGGAACCGGCCCAGGACGCGGCCAGGCTTTCACCGTCCTTGACCTTGTCCTGTCGGGCATATGCAAGATAGGGGAGAATGCCAGTGACCTGGCGAGTTCCGTGTCCCCGAAGGGTGTGGGCAAGCAATGTGAATGAAATCAACCGCTCGTCCGGGGGGGCGATCGATCCAAGGATGAAACACTGCTCCCCTGCAATATCGCTTGGGACGGCTGCATGCATCTCCTGGTTGTCGTAGCGCGCTATGGAAAAGGGGAATGACTCAAGCGCATCGACGCCTTGAAGTACGGAGGCGAGTTGCTGATAACCCGGAAAGCTAAAGAGCATGGCCGCTCCCTCGTGACCGTCGGGCCTATAACTCATACACGGCGGTTTATTCGTTTGAAGAACTCGACCTGGCGCAAACGCTTCTTGGCTTCTTCGAGCGTCTTGTAGGGTCCGCCCAGGTTTTTGCCGCTTTCAGACAGAACCTGATATCCTCCGTCGACCTCAACTATCATGACCGTTTCTCCTTCCCATTGTAGGTTCACTCATTCAGTGTCCATGCTTCTTGCGGCCGTTCTCCTGTGACGCTCGTCACCTATTGGCATGGGCCGTCGCCGTAGTCATGTTCAAGAGACGGTTTGTGGGGCGCAGCACGCTCGAAATCTGGCAGCGCCAGGGTCGGCCGCGGCCGCACTGGTCGCTACACTCCCATATATTGAACGTGCACGAAGACTCCGGTGTGCATGTTATAGAGCAGATACCAGCCTAGGTGGTCTGGATCTTCGTAGACCACAAAATCATCACCACAATCCCAGCACCAATCGGCAAAGATGGGCCAATCCCAAGCTGCAACTTCAAAATAGAAGCCGCCGGGGATCCAGAACCAATGACGATGTGGATCGACTCGAAAGAATCTATAGCGGAAGTTGGGACCAAAATGTTCAAAACGTCCGTGCGGAAATGGGTGGTCCTGGCGATACCTGGGATCGTTGGGCAAGTCGTGCCCATACCATTGATTGTGGTTAACGTGCGGCGCTTCGTTTACACGTCCATCTCCTAATCTCTCTCCACCATTTCCAGCGCTTGGGCCTCTCACGGCAGGCGGGGGTGGCAGATGACCCTGATTGGCGCGCGGAGTTTGCTGCGAGTGAGCCTCATGCTTCGGTGGGCCTCCCTGCTGAGCGATTGCGGGGAGCACCATAATCAGGATCAATTTGGAAAGCAATATCTTCATACGCTCATCTCCCTCAGCCCAGCGCTCTGTGACTGAAATCAACCACAGCCGCAACCCGGTAAGCTCGGATTGATAGCCCACACAGCACTTATGATTACCTTCGCATAACCTACCCGTTTGTCCATGTGACCCCTGTCACAGGCCCACTGGTGTGTCCTGCGTCACTTCGGGTTCGAAATACCGAGCGTACTGTTGATCAAGGGCGCAACCAGCGCATCCCCCATATAAGGAGCATTAATATGTCAACGTCGATTGCAGTGAAACCGAGTACCGCTCCGATAAGTACGGTCAAATTTCCTAAAACCCGCGATCTGCTAAATGACTTCGAAGCCATGACAAAGGCAATTGCTCAGCGCGCATTTGGTTTTTTTCAGCAACGGGGTACCGATGGCCAGGATTTGGCCGATTGGTTCCGCGCCGAGGCCGAACTCCTGAAGCCGGTGCCAATTGAAATCAGTGAGTCTGGCGATAGCTATACGGTCCGCGCAGAAGTTCCAGGATTCGAAGCAAAGGATATCGATGTTCAAGCCGAAGGGAATTCCATCTTCATTCACGGCAAGAACGAGCAAAAGAAAGAAGAGAAGAACGGAAAAGAGGTCAAGTACAGCGAGGTATCGGCGACTGAGTTCTCACGCCGTATTGACCTGCCCAGCTCCATCAAATCGGAAAAGGCTTCTGCAAATCTGGCAAACGGAGTGCTGGAGCTTACTTTACCGAAGGCGGCGCCGCCCAAGAGGATTGACGTAACAGCAGCCTAGCAATTCCCGGATCGCCGGCCCAGGATTGCCACTCCAAAGGACCATTCTGGGCTGCGTTCTGGTTGTGAGTTTCGCTTCTTCCACTCGGATCTCCGATGTCTTCCGTGATTATTCGTCGGAGGGCCCTTGATGAACTTGCGTATTTTAATACCGGACTTCAAGGGAATACTCGCCGCTATCTCCTACGCCTCATGCCAAGTCTTCCGCCAGCTGCAGGGCGTCGCTAAGATCGCCCAAGCCATCTGAAATGAGTTTGCCCGCTCAGCGCCTGACTTGCCGGTCATTGGTCCCCATTCGAGAAAGGTAAGCGCGGTCTGCTCGCAGGCCGTGGGTCTTTAGGTGTCATTCTCCGCAGACTGCCTGCAAAGCAGAGCGACTGGGAATCGTCACCGTGGTTCCTTTGAGCGTGACAAGATGCTTGTGCTTGAACTCGCTTAGCGTGCGCGTGATCGTTTCGCGAGTAGAGCCCACACATTCGGCGATCTGCTCGTGGGTCAATGCCATCTTGATGTGTGCCGCCTCAGATGTCTGTTCTTCCTCAGAAAACCAGTGCAGGAACAAGCGTGCCACTTTCTCATTTGCGCTTGTAGATAAACCCACCGTACGCAACTGCTGGCAGGCACGAGTGTACTGAGAATTCAGCTGCCGGATAACAGCCTGGTAAACCTCTGGGAAGTGGTTGAGAAAACGGACGAAGTCCTCACGACGGACAAACACAACCTTCGATGGATGAAGAGCTTCCGCAGTCACTTCGTAGGGGATGCCAGACATCGAGGCGCTTAATCCGAGTACCTCCCCGGGGCGGGCGAGTTGCAGGATCAAGGTCTTTCCTCCCCTTGAACTGACCGAGAGCTTAACCTTTCCCGAGCAGAGCAGAAAGATTCCCCTGGCTTGCTCGTTCTCCAGGAATAGCGTGGCTCCCGCCGGATAGAAGGAAGAGGACTTGATCGATTCAAATTCCTTGGCGGCGACGGGCGTCAGATGGCATAAGAAGCCGGTTTCCTTCAGATTGCAGGTTTCGCAGCTTGAGGTCGAGTTCCGTTTGTGTAGGCCATGCATAGCTAGTTCTCCTCTGGCTCGAGCACCGTATCGCCCGCCGCCTGGTTGGCAAAGTATTGAGTTAGGGGAGAGTCTGCAATAACCTCTGCACCCGTCGCCCTGACAATGTCTCGAAGAATCCCGGTTCCCTTACGATCCGCGAACGTCACTCCGCGAATGTCCAAACGCAACCGCTTCTGTCTTGCCGGGGCCCACAAATCGTGCCAGGTTCTTGCGAGTTCGATTGCCCACGGGCCGACGACCCTTCCCTCGACCTTCAGGGTTGCTTCGGTCGCATTGTCCGTCATTGAGATTCTCAGCACTTCTGTACCCTTCCTGCGTTGCTATAGAGCAGGTGGATCACCAAAGGCGAGCGTTCGCGACGCGTCTCTGAGACAGTATTGAAAACAGGCAAGTTATGGGTGGGATGTTCTCTCAGTGTCAGAGAATGGGTGACGACGACCCGAGACGATATTTCGCCACGGAGACGATGGGATCGTCTCTTTACACTTACCGTCCCTTGTTAAGGCCAGACGCCACTCGGCCGAACTTTGACGATCTTTCCCGTGGCTCGAAGAGCTAGCATGGCCGGCATCAGGCTTTGTATGAGAAGAGATCAGCCCGGCCGGACGCCTTCTAACCAGCCTGCGAGTGCCGCAGAGTGAGAACGGGACATTTAGCCTCGGCAATAACGTTGTAAACGGTATTGTCACCCTGAACCGGCCAAAACGCTGTGTCGGGGTTAGAACCCATAACAATCAGATCCGCCTGCAGGTCTTCGGCCGTGCGCAGAATCTGGGTAACGATTTCCCCGGCTTCCACCATGACGGTAGCGGTCGTCCACAATGGCGCCTCATTGGGTATGAGGCGCGCAAGCTCAAAGGCCGTCCATCGGACAAGACGTTCGGACGCATACTCGGCGTGCACGTCCCGAGGCAATACATGCAACAGCGTTACTTCGGCTTCGTAGAATTGTCCAAGTTTCACCGCGAGCTTTGCGGTCTCCTGGTATCCGGATGATAGGGAGACAGGATGAAGGATTCTGCTGGGCTGACCATGAACATAGGGGCGCGCGTGGGGGCCTATCGTCCATACTGGAACGGTAGTGTTTTTCAGAATTTCGTGTGCGGTTGACCCCAGGAAGAACTTTCCTAAGTTGCGCCGGCCGTGCGTACCCAGGATGACCCGTCCGGCGTGAATCTGGCCGACGAGTTCCGCTACTGCGTCACGCGGATGGCCATGTCGAACCACGATTTCGCAATCGATTCCAGCAGCCCGCACCTGCTCCGCGACACCGCCGAGAATATGTCGCGCCTCGTGCATACGCTTTTGTGCTTCCGCCCTGGCAACGTCCGCAATGAACAAAACGGTATCTTCCAGTGTCGAGGATTCCACGGGCGGAATCATATGCGTGAGGACTAGCGACGCTCCGCAAGCCTGGCATTGCGCTATCGCATGCGGGAGGAGGTAGTCTATGTCGGTTAAGTCTGTCGCCACCAGGATCTTGTCTGGAGCCGTGAACGCTGAGCTGCTGAGTTGTCGGTGCGTTTCAGCGGTAGTCATAAAGTCCCTTCCTAAAGATTCCGATTCCGGTGCCGGCCTTAAGGCGTGTGCTCATCTTCGAACACCCGCGCCTCAGGAAACCTATGACTGTAACAGGGTCAACACCGGGCAGGGAGCCTCCAGTAGCACCTTCGCCGCGGTTCCCGGCACGAGATGTGTTGCCATTGAGGCCGCTGGGTGCGCACCCATCACAATCAGATCGGAACCGCGTTGCTTCGCTAGTTCAACGATGCTGATGTTGGGAGCCGTACTGGCAACGCGAGTACGTAACCACGTGCCCTTTCCCAGATGCTCGGGAACATAGTAATGAAACGCCTCTTCGAACGCTTCCCAATCCGCGGCTTCCTTACTGCCCGCATCCTTTACATGAAGCAGAACCAACTCTGCTCCATGCTGGGCGGCGAGTTTATGCGCATAGGCTACAACCTCAGCTGCGCGCGGTTTCAGACTCGTCGCGCAAATCACCTCGCGTAAATGCCACTCTTTGCCCTTGAGATCCGGTGCTCCGGGTCCCACTGAAAGAACCGGGCAACGCGCATGCCTCAAGAGAGCTTCAGCGTCCGAGCCAAGCAGGAACCGGTCCAGGCCCTTCCTTCCGTGCGTTCCCAAAACGATCAAGTCCACTTTGTATTGCTTGATGGCCTGAAGGAGCTCATCGTAGAGCGGCCCAGTGAGTGAAATCGCGCGGGCGCGGTACCCTTCAGAACGCAAAACGGCGCCGCTCTGTTCCAGTTGTTCCTCCTGTAGGGACTCGACCCCGGAGACATCGATCCATGCCGCTTCCGGTGGAGTAATCAGGGCTACTGGTGGATTTACATGAACAAGCAGAAGTTCCGCATTCCCCTGCTTGGCTATGGTTTTGGCATACTCTAACGCACGTTGCGAGACTTCAGAGAAATCTGTAGGCACGAGTATATGTTCAAATGTAACCGCGACGGGATTTGTGGTAGCCATAAGTGCCTCTTCTGTTGAGCTCTCGAATGGCCGCTCAGATATTGGTGAGCGGCTTTACTGATACAAAGGGTAGTAGCTCCGGCCATCAGCTGGCTGTGACAGAAATCACACCGACTGAAATTCTGACAACTGCGAAAGATGGAAATCAAACGCCCCGGCAGTCTTCTGCCGACGCGAAACCGATGGCGAAAAAAGAGAGCGTCACACCGTTGCCTGGTTGAATTCTGGAGACGGTCCCACGGCTTGATCATCTGCCGCTGCATAAAGTACGTGGTGAGCGCCATCTGAAAGCCCCTAAACAAAGAGTAGCCGGCAACCACGGCCAGAGAATCACGCTCGTCAGGCCCAGCAAGCGCGACCAGAGCGAAACTGCATTTGTGTCACCCTGCCAGCTAGAAGCTGCGGCAGGCGTTCCTGGGACCAGCAGTGATGGCTGTCACAGGTCGACCCTGCGGCCATCTAGGGAAGATGAGAAGCCTTGTTGGCACCGATGTCTCTCGGTTGCGGCAGTTGAGCCGAATCCCATCCGCCGCCCAGCGCTTCAATCAGCTGTACGCTCGAGAGCATCTGTTGCGTTTGGAACGTAATGTATGTCTCCTGATAGTTAAGCAGGGTCACCTGCGCTACAAGAACGTTCAGGTACGGATCGAGGCCACTTATATTCCGGGTGGTCGCCAACTTTACATAGCGCTGCGCCGACTGCACGGCGGAGCTCTGCTGTTGCAGATCCTGGGAAAGAACGTGCAGCGCGGCCAGGCTGTCCTCGACCTGACCGAAAGCGGTAAGAGTGGCCTGCCGGTAGTTCGCGACCGTTTCATCGTATTGGGCCTGGTACTGCCGGACCGTGGCTCTTCGCAAACCGGCATCGAACAGCGTCTCGGCAACCGCGGGCCCGACTGCCCAGAAGCGGCTTGGCCAGGTGAACCAATCGGTAAAGCTAAGGCTCTCCAGTCCCCCGGTTGCCGCCAGGATGACATTAGGAAAATAAGCCGCCTTGGCAATGCCGATCTGGGCATTCGCGCCCGCCATGGCGCGCTCTGCGGCGGCGACGTCCGGGCGCCGTTCGAGGAGCTCTGCGGGCAAACCTGTGGGAATAGAAGGAAGATGAACCTCTTTGGTCGCCGACGGGAGCGAAAAGGAAGACGGCGATTTTCCGATGAGAATGGCAATCGCATGCTCGTATTGAGCGCGCGCGATGCCAAGATTTGTAGCCTGAGCCCGTGCTGCCTCAAGCTGCGACTCAGCCGCCGCGATTGCTTCATCGCCTGAGAGGCCGGCCCGCAAAAGTCCACGACTGAGCTCGAGATATCTACCCCAGGCGATCACAGTTGCATCGAGAAGGCGCTTTTGTTCCTCCACGCCCCGGAGCTCGAAGTAGTCCGCGGCCAGGTTCGCATGCATGAGCAAACGAGCATTCTCAAGATCGGCCTCACTTCCCTGGGCTGCGTACACATTGGCTCGCACGTTGTTCCGGACTCTTCCCCAAAGATCTGGTTCCCACGACGCGGTGAAGGGGAGATTGTATGTGGTCTCTGTGTAGCCTTTGGCGGTGATTCCGGGAATTGCAATGGTGGAAATTCGGGAGTTTGTGATAGCCGGACTGGTGGTGAGAGTGGGAAAATACTGTGCTCGAGCCTCCCGCACCAGTGCCCGCGCCGCTTCGTAATTCGCAGCCGCCGCGGCGATCGTCTGGTTTCCACGGTCAACAAGCGTCTCCAGGTCGTTTAATTGTGGGTCTTGAAATACACCCCACCATTGGCCGCGCACCATCGCGTCTCTGGGCTGAGCCTGCTTCCAGTCAGCCAACTCCTTGTATGCCGGCGCAACGGCAACCGGCGGTCGTTGATACTTGGGACCTAAACTGCAGGCATTGAGCAGCGCGCAGAAACTCAAGCAGACCATCCATCGAGCCATCGAGCAAGCGGGTGCAAGGTGATGAGGGACGCGATCGAAGTTAGCGAATTTCATTCTGCCGCTCCCACTAGTGGCCGATGTAAACATCCACCAGCTCGCCTGGATAGAGGTTCACATTCGTTGGTCTATCCAGCCGGAAGATGACGGGAAGCACCCTGACGTCGACCCGCTCCTGTCTCTGGTCAGAAAGCTCGATCTTGGGCGAGATTAAGGGCTGGATGCGATCGAAGGTGAGTGGGACGTGAATATCAGTCCCGCGGATGGTCATCTGTGCCTTGATCTGCGCCGGTGCAGGAAGTTTGGAGACCAGGATCTCGTCAACGTAGCAACGAACATTGAGATGGGCGCCGCTATCCCCGACCACCAGGATGGGATCAGAACCTTGCGTGTAAGCGTTGTATGCGCCTTGCGGAGACACGTAAGCGCCCACGATCGTGTTGATGGACAGGACGACCCCATCTCGGGGCGCGCGCAGGGTGTATTTGCCCAGCAGTGCGCTTGACGCCGCGTATGCCTTTTTGAGTGCCAGGTACTGCTTCTGCTGGTTGTTAATATCGTAGATCCAGGCGCCGGCCTTGGTGAGCGCGTATTGCTTCTGTGCAACCTCAAGATTTTCCTTGGCGATGTCTGCCGTGTTCAACGCGCTATCGAGCGAGTCCTTGCTGACCGCCCCCGGATCTACGGCATATGCTGCCTGCGTCTTTTCCAGCGTATCTTTCGCCAGCTTCAGGCTTGACTCTGCGACCTTCACCTGCGCCGTACTTATCTCGAGCGTCTCTTTTCGCGGTTCTGCCTTCAGCTCTTCCAGCATGGCGTGCGACGCCTGCGCTTGCGACGATTGTTGTGCCGCCGTCGCTCGCTGGATAGAGTCATCCACCAGCAGCAGAACCTGACCCTTGTGCACTACCTGCCCTTCACCTACAAGGATCTGTTTCACCGTGCCCGCCACCTCGGGATACATATTGATGTTTGAACCGCTGGACTGAACGCTCTCGACGATTCCCTCCGCATAGATACCTTCTGCGTAAGGGTTTGCCGCGGGATTGAAGACGGGCGGCTCTGCGGCTTTGGTAATGGTCGCAAAATACGCTACGTAGCAGGAAGCCAGTACTCCGAGGAACGAGAATATGAAAAGCCACTTGGTCTTCATTGAATATGCCTCTCCTCACTGCTGAGTCTGCCGTCTTCCATGTGCAGAATCCGAGTGGCAAATTCGTCGATTCGTGAATCGTGGGTCACGATCAGTATGCAGCGACTGGCATTCAGGAATTTCTCCTTGACGAAGGAAACAATCGCCCGCCCTGTGTCGCCATCCAGGGAAGCGGTTGGCTCGTCCATGATGAGTATGTCTGGCTGACTGATCATTGCCCGAGCAATGGCCACGCGTTGCTGTTCGCCGCCGCTCAGTTTTACGGGTGGCAGATTCGCTCGCCCTTTCAAACCGACAACCTCTAGATATTTGGCTGCCTCACCGAGCGCTTGATCCCAATTCGTTCTGCGCAGGATGAGCGGAATAGCAACATTTTCTGCAGTGGTAAGTCGTGGGAAGAGGTGGTAGTCCTGAAAAACAAACCCGATCTTGCTCAAGCGAAACGTTGCTAGCTCATCATTCGAGAGCTTCCATAAGTCGGCTCCCTCGCACAGGACAGTCCCCGCATCGGGTCGAAGTATGCCGGAAAGAACACTGAGCAGTGTGGTCTTGCCGCTGCCGGACGGCCCGACGATATAGACCATCTCACCAAAGAAGGTCTCCAGATGGACATCTCTCAGGGCAGCGGTTCTGGCTTCCCCTTCGCCGAACCACTTATTCAGACCATCTGCGTGAATCGCCACAGTACCCATATCAGCCTCGGAAAATATCAAATGGCTCAATGCGAAGGACCTTGCGGACACCGATGTAGCTGGACATGGCTGCGATAATCAACACCATGACTAACGCCAGTCCTAAATTGCCGTAGGTTATCCGCGATGCATAATCAGGCAGGCGCATCTTGGCCAGCGAAGTCATTAACGTGCATAGACCGATTCCCAACCCATAACCCGCTAACGACGTAAATGTGGCCTGGAACAGGATCATCAGTACCAGTTCGCGGTTCTTGGTACCGATCGCTTTCAGTGCGCCGAACTTCTCCAGGTTTTCGAGAATAAAGGTGTAGAAGGTCTGCCCCGATATTGAAAGGCCAACCACGAAACTGATGACGGTCATGATGAGAATGTTCATGCCCAGACTGGTTTGGAACATGTAGAAGTTTGAGATCTTGTCTTCAAATTGCTCCCGAGTGAGCGCCAGGTAGCCAAGCGCTTCCACTTGTTTCTGGATGGATGGAATATCACTTTCTCTTTTCGGTTCGACGAGAAGGTACGAAATCGTGAAGCGCGGATTAGGAATGTATTGGATCGCACGGTAGTACGTGGTGTAGAGCGACGGGACGCCAAAAAGGGCACTGGTAGCCACCTTGGCAATCCCGGTGACCACGCCGCGGTTATCATTCAGTTCAAAATCCGAACCCATTTTAGGGTTGCCCAGTTTGGAGAACTCTGAATCGTCGACAACCAGAAACGAATTCTCCGCGTAAATGTTTTCGATTTTTCCCTGCTCCATCTGGGGTCTACCGAAAAGGCTGGTGTCATCCAGTCCAATAACATTCACGGATTGATAAGTTCCGTTGCGGAGCTTGACCAGCGCTCCTCCGGAAAACATCGGGACTGCGAACTTCACCCCGTTCATACTGCGCACGGCATCGAGGGTGTAATCCGGCATGCCAATCGTATTGGCAACGGTTTGTACTGACGGGTCCATGACCCAGATCCTGGCGCCTATATTGATGACCGTTGCCGATGCTCGATTCAGCACCCCGGCAAACATTGCGGTGATCTCCGTCATCAGGAAGACAGCAAAGGTGATGCCAATTAGAAGGGCGGTGAACTTGGCTTTATCGTTTACGAGCAGTTTGTAAGCTAGTCTAAGTATTCCGAGCATCTCGCTTACCCATCACCAATACGGGCTAAGGATCGTTAATAGAGCAGTTAACCAATTAACCGGCATACGGAGATCCCGTCCGCAACTTTGCCCTGCCAATCATCGGGCGCTTGATGCTGTTTTCACGAATGAAATCCGCAGTTTGATCAACCGGGTACCAGCCACGAACTTCGTAAGCACAAGCCAGATTCTTCTCTTTCAATTCGAACGCAACTTTGTTGAGCAGTGCTTCTGCAAAGCGGAATGCCTTCTCCTTATGCCCGGAAGGGTAGGCTCCGGATTTGGTCGCAACAAAGGCCTCCGGGGGAATGACGTGGAGGAGCCAGATCATCGCTCCAGTCATCCTGGCCTGGTCGATTGCCACCGGAAGCATGAAATCCAGGTCATGCAAGTCCGTGGCCACCAAAATTGATTTTGGCCGAGCGATCGACGACAGATGCATCGGGTTCATGTTGGACCCCTTTAGCTGAGTTTGCGACACAACTTACTTACCGGCTGTGTCGCCGCGCACATACGTTGCGTGACCGGCATCACAGCCGGACGCGAGTGCTTTCTAGCAATGAAGTGGTGGACAGGGGAGAACTGGTCATGGAACCGCTGTCAATCAGGCACGGCGCCAGGACTGTCCCTGCTTCAATCGCAACACGAGTGAGTTGGCACTACGAGTAACGGGCAGTGCGATCCGCGAATCATCGCCGAAGTCTTGGTCTGCAGCCTATGATCGGCCAGGGGTGCTCTGTGTTTTGCGCCCAGGACTATCAAATTGGCCTTGCTTTCTCGTGCTGCTTGAAGGACCGATGGGGCGATATCGCCGGTTCTAACCTCAAATTCAAGGCTGCACCATTCTCCACAGTCGCTTCGCATGAGTTGGTGAAGTTTTCCCATGGTGCTCCGCTCGGCCCGGGATTGCTCGTCTGTCGCATCTGCCTGAGCCAGCACATGGATGACTGTTAGCTGGGCGTTGCAATCCTGGGCAATAGAGCCGGCATATTGAGCCGGGCGCAAGGCCTGCTGCGAAAGGTCTGTCGCCAGGACAATGGACCTGATTGGGCGCGGGCTTTTCTCGCACATCGGGCCGGCCACGAGAACGGGATAGTTGAGGCGGCCGATGGCCCATTCGGCGACGGATCCAAGAGCCAGCTTCGCCAGCCCATAGCGGCCATGGGAACCAAGCACCAGCAAATCAATGCCGTTATTCTCTCCCGCAGCTTTAATCGCATCACCCGGGGCACCCAGAAAGACTATTTCTTTATGTTTCACAGTTCTCAGTTCAGCGATTCGCTCGGCATATTTGTGCAGGTTCTCGTGTGCGGTCCGCAAATCCATCAGTTCAAGCTCGGGAACCGGCCCGCGCAGGTTGACCGCATAAAGCTCAGGGATGATCGCATGCAGCACGTAAAGCCTGGCATGGAACTCCTTAGCCAGGCGCGCCGCCAGTTTTACCGCGGTCGCACTAGCCGGGGAACAATCCGTTGCCACCAGAATGGATCGAAAACGAAGACCGACCGGACCCGGACCAGCACTCTCGTGTTCCCTCGGTAACGGGCTACCGAAAGCAGTGATCATGGCCAGACTTCTTTTCTAGGAGACTTTGTTCGCATTGGCTCTACGCGGAAATCGTGGGTTTCTCCCCAAGCCTGGCATTGCGCTATTGCATTCGGGAGGAGGTAGTGGATGTCGGTTAAATCTGTCGCCACCAGGATCTTGTCAGGAGCCGTGAAGGCTGAACTGCCGAGTTGAAGGTGCGTTTCAGCGGCAGTCATAATGCGCCTCCCTCAAGATGATTAGTTGGTTCGCGGTTTTAGCGATGGCGCGGGTGTTCGTCTCCGAACACCCGCGCCACAGGAACCTATGACTGCAACAGGGTCATTACTGGGCAGGGAGCCTCCAGCAGCACCTTTGCTGCAGTTCCCGGCGCCAGATGGGTTGCCATTGAAGACGCTGGACGCGCACCCATCACGATCAGATCAGAACCGCGTCGCTTCGCGAGATCAACGATGCTAACGCCCGGAGCCTCACTGGCAAGGCGAGTGCGCAGCCACGTGCTCTTTCCGAACTCGGGAACATAGTGATGAAACGCCTCCTCGAACGATTCCCAATCCGCGACTTCCTCACTGCCGGGATCCTTCACATGAAGGAGCACCAACTCTGCTCCATGCTGGGCAGCGAGCTTGTGCGCATAGGCTACAACCTCAGCTGAGCGCGGTTTTAGAGTCGTCGCGCAGATCACCTCGCGTAATTCCCACATCTTGCCCTTGAGATCCGGTACGCCGGGTCCTACCGAGAGAACGGGGCAACGCGCATGCCTCAAAAGCGCTTCGGCATCGGAGCCAAGCAAGAATCGGTCGATGCCCTTCCTACCGTGGGTTCCTAAAACGATCAAGTCCACCTTGTATTGCTGGATGGCGTGGAGGAGCTCATCGTAGAGCGGCCCAGTGAGTGAAA
Organism: uncultured Acidobacteriaceae bacterium; assembly: GCA_963814015.1. Lineage (GTDB taxonomy): Bacteria > Acidobacteriota > Terriglobia > Terriglobales > Acidobacteriaceae > PALSA-350. The sequence continues at coordinate 611,772 of CAWFBI010000005.1, read as the reverse complement.
TCGCTCGGGCTCGGTACCCTTCAGAACGCAAAGCGGCGCTACTCTGCTCCAATTGTTCTTCCTGTAGCGACTGGATCTCGGACCCATCGACCCATGCTGCTTCTGGCGGAGTGATCAGGTCTAAAGGTGGATTCACATGAACCAGCAGAAGCTCCGAATTCCCCTGCTTGGCTATAGTTTTGGCATACACCAACGCACGTTGCGAGACTTCAGAGAAATCTGTGGGGACAAGTATGTGTTCAAATGTAACCGCGACGGGATTTATGGTAGCCATTAGGCGCCTCTTTTCTTGAGCTCTCGGACGGCCGCCCTGTATTCGTGAGCGGCTTCATTACTACACAAGTTAGTGGATCCGGGCGGCGGCTGGCTGTGACAGGAATCACACCAAACAGAGGCCTTGCGGACGATTCGTTGGCTGCCGCAATACTCCGGGGAATGGGCAAAACAAACGCGCCGGCAGTCCTCTGCCGGCGCGCACAAGATGGGTCGCAATCAGCGGGCCTCACACGCTGGCTTGGTTGAGCCCTGAAGCCGGCCCCACAGGCTTTAGCATCTGCTGCTGCATAAAGTACATCGTGAGCAGCATCTGTAGGCCCATGAACAAAGAGTAGCCGGCGACCACGGCAAGAGAGTCTCGATCGTCCTGCCCGGCAACTGCTACCAGGGAGATACTGAAGGCCAAAGCAACCCCAGCCAGGAGGAACATGACCATCTGTTCCCGCTTTGTACCCTTCCATGACTTGGCAAGACCGAATTTTCCAACACTGAGCGAAATGGCATAGACCGCGAGTACGTAACACAGCATCTGCATGGTGGCGCCTGGATAGAAAATCAAAAAGACACAGCAGACGGCTACGGCAGTGCTGAAGAACAGAAAACCCCGCAGTCTGCTCACCTGACGGCGACCGAGGCCGGCGGCGCAGATCCAATCAACGCCCGCGATGAAGAGCAGAGACGCCGCGACCAGCAGCAGGGCGAAGGCACCCCCGAAGACGTAGAAAAACAGATTGGTCATCGTCGACCGGATGTAAAAGAGCGCTAGCCCCAGCGCCAGCATCGTCAGGCCGTGAATCAGCATTAGTCTTGCACGCGTGTTTTCTGTCAACCGAATCATATGCGTCACCTGCCAGTTAGAAGTGTGGCAGGCCCTTCGAGGGACGGCAGTGATGGTTGTCACAGATGAAACGGGGGGCCCAACTAAAATTAACCGGGAAAGTAGTTATCCAGTCAAGCTATCCGGGATAAGAGGTTCCACCCTGCACGGCAGAGAATTCGCGGTAATTTCCGTTCCGCTTGGTCTTGGCCCCGCTGCGCAGCGTGAACGTTGGACATGGGGCTTGTGCTATCACCTGGTAAGCAACACCTGTGCGGAAGGTTGCGCTTACGTGGGACGCGGGAACTGCGCTCAGCACAAGCCATTCAGGCCTAAGAGCCGTACATTCCGAAAGAATCTCTTCCGCCGGCTCCCCGGCGCGAATGCGAACGTGAGGCCTGAGCCCCATTTCCCTTATTCCTTTCAGGAGCTCCTCGATCTTAGACCTGGCCCCGGCTTCGATCCCCTCGTCCAGACGATCCTGTTCTGTCACGTTGAGTACGACGAGCTCCGCTAGCCACCGGGCACAAAGATCAGCCGCGAACTGCAAACTTTGTTCGGGATGATGGCGCAACGAGGTTGCGCAGATAACCCGGCGGGGGTTGCCTGGCGGAAATGGCTTGAAATTTGGACCAACCGTGCAAACGGGAATATTCAAACTGCGTATCAGGTCCTCGGCAACAGACCCAATCAGAAGCTTGCCTAATTTTCCCCTGCTGGAAGTACCAAGAATCAAGCGTTCGATCGCGCGTTCGTGAATGAAGTCCTTGATTTGATCAACCGGGTACCATCGACGGACCTCATAAGCACAAGCCACGTCCTTTTCTTTTAGCTGGAAAGCAAATCCAGCCAGGGTTGCTTCTGCGTCACGGAACGCTTTCTCTCTAAGACCGGAAGGGAAGGCTCCGGATTCGATCGAGACATAAGCATCGGGAGGAATTACATGGAGCAGCCAAATCATCGCTCCAGTCACCTTTGCCTGTTCAATCGCAACCGGAAGCAGAAAATCTAGGTCGTTCAAGTCCGTGGCTACCAAAATGGACTTGGGCCGGGTTATTGAGGACTGAGGCATTGGATTCATGTCGCTCTCCTGTTACCTGAGTTTGCGGCGGAACGGACGTATTGGCTGTGTCGCCGCGCACATTGGTTGCGTGACCGGCATCACAGGCTCGGCCGTAGGCTGACCGAAGTTTCCCGTATGTACTTCAGTCGAGGAACCTCAAGAGGCGTGAGCCGGCACTAAGAGTACTGGGCAGCGCGATTCGCGAATGATCGCCGACAATTTGGTTCTCGGCACATGATCTGCGAGCGGTGCTTTGTGCCTGGCAGCCAGAACAATCAGATTGGCTTTGTTTTCCTGTGCCGATTGAAGGATTGCCGGTGCGATATCGCCGTTTTTCACCTCAAACTTCAGGGTGCACCATTCGCCACAGTCGCGTGGCATAAGCTGGTGAAGTTTCTTGTTGGTGCTTTGCTCTGCTCGGGCTTGCTCCTCTGGCGTGCTCGCCGGCGAGAGCACATTCACTACCGTCAACGTGGCGTTGTAATCCTGGGCAATAGAGCCGGCATATTGAGCCGAGCGCAAGGCCTGCTGCGAAAGGTCTGTCGCCAGGACAATGGACCTGATTGGGCGCGGGCTTTTCTCGCACATCGGGCCGGCCACGAGAACGGGATAGTTGAGGCGGCCGATGGCCCATTCGGCGACGGATCCAAGAGCCAGCTTCGCCAGCCCATAGCGGCCATGGGAACCAAGCACCAGCAAATCAATGCCGTTATTCTCTCCCGCAGCTTTAATCGCATCACCCGGGGCACCCAGAAAGACTATTTCTTTATGTTTCACAGTTCTCAGTTCAGCGATTCGCTCGGCATATTTGTGCAGGTTCTCGTGTGCGGTCCGCAAATCCATCAGTTCAAGCTCGGGAACCGGCCCGCGCAGGTTGACCGCATAAAGCTCAGGGATGATCGCATGCAGCACGTAAAGCCTGGCATGGAACTCCTTAGCCAGGCGCGCCGCCAGTTTTACCGCGGTCGCACTAGCCGGGGAACAATCCGTTGCCACCAGAATGGATCGAAAACGAAGACCGACCGGACCCGGACCAGCACTCTCGTGTTCCCTCGGTAACGGGCTACTGGAAGCAGTGATCATGGCAGACCTCTTTCTAAACCAATTTGTTCGCGTTGGCTTCCACGCGGAAATCCTTGCTGTCAGGATTTCCTGATAACTGATTTACGTCTGTGATCGAAATCACAAGCGATCGGCTTGCAATCGCTGCAAGGCCGGCTCTCCCGGCTCTCGAGGCCAGACCGGCAGCTACCTCGTGGCGACGATACCAATGGAATGCTGACTGCTGTGACCCAGGTCACTGCGGCTCCCTCTCGGGCAGGGCACGCTGAACCAAAGGGAGTAGTCGAGATGAATCACAACATCCTGAAATTCAAGACGATAGCCGTAGCCACCGACCTGAGCGATTTGGCCTCTTCGGCACTACGCTACGCGCAGACGATGGCGCGGATGTATCAATCGACGTTGGTAGTTGTGCACGTCATTGATCCCCTCGCGTATGCATTTCCAGAAGGAGCGCCGTCGTTTTTAGCAGCCAATCAGTCGGCGGCTGCGGAACTGAGGAAGATAGAAGAGGAAACACGTACGCTGGGCATTCCGGTTCATTCCGTGATCGAAAGCGGGATCGTTTGCGATCGCATTTTGCAGGCAGTGAGGGATCACAAGGCAGACCTGCTGGTGCTAGGAACCCGCGCCAAGACTGAAGCCGGACGAGTTGCATTGGGTACCGTCGCCCGCCAACTTCTGGCCAAGTCACGATGCCCTATCCTGACTGTTTCGCCGGCAACTGCGAAGTCCCTGCCGTGGGCATGCTGTTGGGGTCGCGTTCTCGCGGCAACCGATTTCTCGCCTGCTTCCATCCGCGCACTGCAATGCGCGCACCAGGTTGCCCTAAGGCAATTGATACTTCTCCATGTACCGGAATGCGAAAGAGAGTCGGAGTGCGCCCATTGGCGAGAGCGATTGCGTTTTCTCGCGCCTTTTGATGAATCCCACACCGTTCCTGTGGAGCACATTGTCGCGGCCGGCAACGCAGCCAAACGCATCTTCGAGTATGCCCAGAAGTTTGCCGTGGACCTGGTGGTGCTGGGCTCTCCCGAAAGCGAACTCAGTGAAGAAGACCTTCACACCAGCACCGTGTTGCAAGTCATCTCCAGGGTCCAGTGTCCTGTCCTTTGCTTACCCTTCGTGCCTAATTCATCGAATGGGGGGTTGAAGCACGAAGCCGGGCTGGTGAGTGGTTTTTCGGTGTGACCAGTTGCTATCTCCTTTAGGGACAGACGCGCGTTCGCATCAGCGGGCAGCTTCGTGCTCCCGCCTCTCGCGACGGATCCGGCTGGCCTGCATCAGCACCAAAGCCAGGGGAAGCCCGGCGTAAACGCGACGGTGGCAGTGCCGGCAGCGTACCGGATATTGCAGCAGCAACAGCCGCTCAAAATCCTTGAAGCGAAATCGGGACAAACGGAAACTGGAGGAAGAGCATTCGGGACAAGTCACTTGAATTCACCGGCTTCCATTACAAGAGGCTATAATCTATCCGGCCCGTGCTTGTTCCTACTTTAGCACGTTCGCCGGGTTTTATGGTTTCTAACGGCGGCCCGTAAGGCTTTCATAAATAAGACGCAAGCATCTTTCTCCAACAATTTACGTGGAGGAAAAATGCAGCAAAGAGCTTAACTGGCCTCTACAACGAGATGAGGTGAACAATGGTTTGGGATGTCTCGTTCACGTGCGACATTTGCGGCAGGAAGAAGCTTGAGGCGAACCACTGGTGGATGCTGGTGCTGGGCGACGTTCCCTGTTTCGAAGAAGGCCAACCACGGCAGCGCTTTACGCTCATGCCATGGAACAAGGCAGAAAGCGGCAATCCGGATTTCTACCATCTCTGCGGACAGGGGTGCGCCATGCAGGCAATGGAACGCTTTATGAACCACGGCAGCATCGTGTCCGATGGCGCTCTGCACGGCGCCACGGAGACCTCGGTAAGCAACCGGGCCTAGCGTCTTAGTGCAGCTTCTATATCCTGGATATGCGGATTACAGTTCGAACAGGCCAGGCTTTGCGGCCGGGGTGGCGGCAGGCCGCTCCCTGACTTGCAATTGCGGCGTAGGCGCCGTAAGGATGCCCAGGATCTCGCGCAATTCCTTACGCACTTTGTGCAGGCGCGCTTCCATCCGTTGTACGGACTGCTGTTGTTGCGGCAACGGGAGTTCTGGCTGGCCGCCTCGTTTGCTCCGCGTCTCGGCCTGAATCGCCTGGCGAGCGCCCGCGATGGTGTAACCCTCGTCGTAAAGCAGGCGCTTCACCCGTAATGCCATCTCCACATCGCGCCGACGATAGAGACGCTGACCGGTACCGCTCTTGTTGGGTTTGAGCTGGGTAAACTCAGTCTCCCAAAAGCGCAAAACATAGGGGGCCACCGAGCACAATCGGGCAACCTCACCGATGCGAAAGTAAAGCTTGTCGGGGATCTCCGTTTTTTGCGGTGCGCGTTGCTGAGGCAGGTGTGTGGCCATGCTGGTATTCAGGCGGGGGCTTACCAGAACCCGCCTTCGCTCAGAAGTATAGGCCAGCTCGCGTTTCCGCCGGAGCTTTTCTTAACCATGCAAGTGGATTTCTAGCCACAACACACCAAGTATGACAATGCCATAGCGGGCTTTAGATCGTGGCTGTTTCCGGAACCGCGGAAGCAGCGATCCGCTGGCGCTCGCGGCTGCCGTGCGGCGCCGCACGAAGGTACTGGGCTGGCCAGCTGGCAACGTCCCCGAGTTCGCTCGCCGCATCCAGCGGCCAGTACGGCTCGCGCAGGAACTCCCTGGCAAGCAAGACCAAATCTGCCTGGCCGGTGCGCAGGATGTGCTCGGCCTGGGCCGCTCCGGTAATCATGCCCACCGCGCCGGTCGGGATTTTGGCCTCCCGCCGGATGCGCTCCGCAAAGGGTGTCTGGTAGCCCGGTCCGACCGGCACCACCTGCTGCGGGGTCATCCCGCCGGAAGAGACGTCGACTAAATCGACCTTGTGTTCTTTCAGCACTTTGGCCAGACCGACAGACTGGTCGATATCCCAACCACCTTCGGCCCAATCCGTAGCTGAAATTCGCACCAGCAGCGGAAGCTCGGCGGGAAGCACGGCGCGCATCGCGTCCACAACTTCCACTACCATGCGGATCCGATTCTCGAATGCGCCGCCATACTGATCGGTACGCCGGTTGCTCAGGGGGGAGAGAAATTCATGCAGCAAGTAGCCATGCGCCGCGTGCAGTTCGACCAGGTCGAATCCTGCCTCCAAGGCCCGCTCGGTAGCCCGGGCGAAGGCCCTGGTAATAGTGTGTATTCCGGCGAGGTCCAGCGCGACGGGCTGACCGTAGTTGTCCGCAAAACGGACCGCACTGGGGGCCACCACATTCTGCCATCCGCCCTCGCCTGGGGTCAGATACCGCTGCTCCGCAGCCCAGGGAAGCGTCATACTGGCCTTGCGTCCGGCGTGCGCCAGTTGCACCCCAGCACGTGCACCCTGGGAGTGAAGAAAATCGATAATCCGCTTCAAGCCGGCGACGTGATCGTCTTTCCACAGTCCCAGGTCCTGGGGCGTAATGCGGCCTTCAGCCAGCACCGAGGCCGCTTCGGTGAAAACCAGCCCTGCTCCGCCTATGGCCCGGCTGCCTAAATGGACCAGGTGCCAATCGTTGCTGAATCCGTCTTCGCTCGAATATTGGCACATGGGAGAGACGAAAACGCGGTTGGGGAAGGTGACGCCGGCCAACTGGATAGGGGAGAACAAGAGCGATTTAGACAAAGGACAGCCTCGTGTGGCGGCGTTGCCGCCCACCTTGTGTGATGCTTCGGGGCAGTGGAAAGTCGCAGCTTGCAGAGTGCTGAGAGCTTTCCTGGAGTTTCCTGGAACACCTCGAAGCCGCCGCACGTACACCACTAGAGGAAAAAATATGAAAGATGGCATCCTCGGATTTTTTTTGCTCGCGATGCTCGTGGTTGGCGTAGCCGGCTGCAAGGTGAAGGTGGACAAGTCCAGCGATGGTGAGGCGGAAAATGTAAAGATTGCTACCCCTTTTGGGGGCATCGCCGTCAATAAGGACCAGCCCACGACCGCTGAGCTTGGCCTTCCTGCCTATCCTGGGTCGGTAATGGTCACTGGCAGCGATGGGAACAAGTCGGCCAAAGTCGACATGGGATTCGGCTCATTCAAGCTACGGGTGAAGGTTGCCAACTACAGCACGCCTGATGACCGGGAACAGGTGCTCGCCTTTTATCGCAAGGCTCTGAGCGAATACGGTAACGTGATTGAATGTGCGGGGGGTAAGCCGGTTGGCACGCCGGTCGCGACCGTGGAAGGCCTCGACTGCGACCATTCCGATCACGAACACTCAGGTGCACACGGCAATCCTGATGACGTGGAGTTGAAGGCCGGTTCCGCCCGCCATCAGCATTTGGTCGTGTTGCACGGCAGGAGTCCCTCAGCGACCCAATTCAGTCTGATCGCCCTGGATCTTCCCCACGGTTTCGAGAACGAGGAAAAGGGTACTAATTGAAGGCCTGATTGCACTCCGCGCGCCCCTGAGATAGCTTCAAGAGGGATGAACCTGCTCTGCCATCGATGTGGCGCGACGCTTAGCGCATCGGAACTGTTCTGCCCCAATTGCGGTTCCCCGCAACTCAAGTTTGCGCAGCAGGAAGAAGGCGAGACAGGGTATCCGGGTGTCCGGCCGCCTGGGGCGCCGCCACGAGCCCAGGGCATCTCCTGGAAGGACGCCATCCTGGCCGCGCTTTTGGTTGCCGTGCCTGCCGGTTTGCTGAGTGCTGTTTCCGTGCTGTCTTGGGGATGCTGTCTGTGGGTGGTCGGGGGGGCGGTATTGGCCATCGCCGTGTATCACCGGCGGGCTCCCGCATTTCTGCTGGAAACGCGTTCCGGGGTTCGCATTGGCGCCGTCGCCGGGCTCATCGCTGCATACAGTTCCGTCATCGCCACCGCCATCTGGCGAGTCTTTGCTCGCTATGTTCTGCACCAGGGTGACGCCATCGATCAGTTTTACGACTCAGTTATTAAGCAATCGACTGCCTTAGTGCAGACCAACCCCGATGCCCAGGCCGCGTGGCGCGCCTATGTCCACTTCCTGTTGTCACCGGATGGCAGGGCGGCTTATACCCTGATGAACGCCGCAACCACTTCGGTGGGTATCATTCTCTTCTCCGCCATTGGAGGCGCCCTGGGTGTCCGCCTGCTCGCTCCCCGAAAACCTACCATGGGCAACGGGTAACGGACGCTCCCCCATTTCATGGCAAAAATGCTTTAACCCTCGTATCATCCGGCCAGAGCAATTATGAGCAAAGCAAAAGTCACCCCAATGCTGCGGGAAAAGACCCGCATCATGTCGGCATCGGAAATCGAGCGCACGCTGATTCGGCTGGCGCACCAGATCATTGAGAAAAACAATGGCGGTCAAAACCTGGGGCTGGTGGGCATCAAGCGTCGCGGGGTACCCCTGGCGCAACGATTGGGGAACCTGATTGGCGCTATCGAGAAGGCGCCGGTCGATACCGGGGTTCTGGATATCAGCTTCTACCGCGACGACCTTACCACCCGCGATATTCGGCCGGTGGTGGTTCCCGGCGCCATTGGCTTTGACGTTGCCGGGCGCGACATCATTTTGGTCGACGATGTTCTCTACACCGGCAGAACCATACGCGCGGCGCTGGACGCGCTCTTTGACCACGGCCGTCCCCGGCGCGTACAACTGCTGGTGCTGATCGACCGCGGTCATCGTGAGTTGCCGATTGAGGCCAGCTTCGTGGGCCGGCATGTGCAAACCACAGCCCGCGAGATCGTCGAGGTCAAGCTGCGGGAGATCGACAACGACGAAAAAGTGATCCTGGTCGAACGCGGCGAATAGCATTCCGCCGCAGCCCCAAATGACCCCAACCAAAGCCATACCGGAGCCACCTCGCGTCGCGCTATCCCATCTATCCGCGCCAAGCACCCATGCTTGTTCGAGGTCCCTGCTCTCTGTCACATCGCTGGGCGTTGACGATGTCTCCGCCATCCTGCACTTGGCCACCGAGCTGGAGGCCGAAGAGCCCGCAGTACGTGCCCAGCGGCTGGCCCACCGGCGGATCGCACTCCTCTTTTACGAATCCAGCACCCGCACCCGGACGTCGTTCGAACTGGCGGCCAAGGGCCTGGGCGCGGACACGGCGCTGATAAGCTCCCAATCCTCCTCTATCGAAAAGGGTGAATCGCTCAAAGACACCGGCATCACCCTGCGGGCGCTGGGAGCGGAGTGCATCATCCTGCGCCATCTTTCCTCCGGAGCGCCTTATCTGCTGGCCCAGGCCACTGGTCTGCCGGTGCTGAACGCCGGCGATGGCATGCACGAGCATCCGTCCCAGGCCTTGCTGGACGTGAGAACCATGCTCCGAGCCCTGGGCCGGCCGGAGAGCAGCCCAGGCGAAACGCTGCTTCAGGGGATTACTGTGGTCATTACGGGCGATATTCTGCACTCCCGCGTGGCCCGCTCCAATGCGCTCTTGCTGCCAAGGCTCGGCGCTCATGTCGTCCTGTGCGGGCCCCCCGCGCTGCTGCCCGAGGTGGCCCTGGAACTTGGCCCCGGCATCAGCATTGAGCGGGACTTCGATCGGGCGCTGAAGCAGGCGGACATTGTGATGATGCTGCGCATCCAGAAGGAGCGGCTGACCGGCGTGCACATCGACCTGGACGAATACACGTCCAGGTATCAGTTAAACCGTGAGCGGCTGCGCGCCGGCGCGCCTGAGGCTATCGTGATGCACCCCGGGCCCATGATCCGCGGGCTCGAGATCTCGAGCGAAGTGGCCGATGGCCCGCAGTCGGTCATTGCGGAACAGGTACGAAACGGGGTTGCCATTCGCATGGCATTGATTCATCGGGCATTGACGCCTGAGCCTGAGGCTTCAGCGAAGCGCCGCCCGGCGAAGCAGCCCAAGGCAAAGAGGAGGGGCGGCGCTTGAGCGCGATCCTGATTCGCGGCGGCCATCTGGTCGATCCTTCCGCCGGGGTGGACGCAAACCGCGATGTCTTGCTCAAGGATGGCAAGGTGGCTGCCATTGAGCCCCCCGGCAAGCTGGCAGCCGCGGCCAAACAGGCCGACGCGGAGATTGTGGAGGCCACCGGCTTAGTGGTTGCACCAGGACTGGTCGATATCCACGTCCACTTGCGGGAGCCGGGTCAGGGATATAAGGAAACCATTGCCACCGGAACGGCAGCGGCAGCGGCAGGAGGATTTACCACCGTATGCGCCATGCCAAACACGATTCCGGTCAACGATTCGGTTGAGACCACCCGCTGGATGCAGAGTGCGGAACGCAATCCGAGTGCACGCGTCTTCCCTATTGCGGCTGCGACCCGCGGCAGCATGGGAGAAGCCCTCACCGAGTACGGCTCGCTCAAGGCCGCCGGCGCGGTCGCGGTCAGCGACGACGGCAAGCCAATCCTGGGCGAAGCGATCATGCACCAGGCGCTGGCGGCAGCGGCACGTGCCGGGCTGCCGGTGATCCAGCATGCCGAAGACACGCGCATGACTGGGGGATGCTCGATGAATGCCGGTGCGCTCGCTTTCCGGCTCGGCCTCCGCGGGATGCCGGTGGCTGCGGAAGCCGGTCTGGTGGAGCGTGATCTTCGCCTGTTGGCCGAGCTCAAGGGCGGTCGTGCTCACCTGCACATCGCGCATTTATCTACCGCCGCGGCGCTGGATGCGGTTCGTAAGGCCAGGCGCAATGGCTTGCACGTAACCTGCGAGGTGGCGCCGCATCATTTCGTGCTGACCGAAAGCGCAGTGGGAGAGTACAACACCAATGCCAAGATGAATCCGCCCCTGCGCGCGGAATCCGATCGCCGCGCCATGCTGGAGGGACTGCTCGATGGTTCCATCGACTGCATCGCCACCGATCACGCTCCTCATGCGACCCATGAAAAGGAGCAGGAGTTCGAACGCGCGCCTAATGGCATCACCGGGTTGGAGTCGGCCCTGGGCCTGACCCTTGATCTGCTCCATCGTAAACATAAGGTCTCGCTCAGCCGGCTGATCACGCTGCTGAGCACCCAGCCCGCCAATCTGCTGAACCTGCGCGGGCGCGGCAGCCTGATGAACGGCGCCTGTGCCGACGTGGTGATTTTCGATCCCCGGGCGGAGTGGATTTTTCGCGCGGCAAACACGCGATCCAAGTCGAGTAACACTCCCTTCGATGGTTGGGCGATGCTGGGCCGGGTGCAGATGACCATCAGCGAGGGCCGGATAGTCTTCCGGGCTGATTGAGCGTGGATTTCCATCGGGCGCTTAGCGGGATGACAATTCTGTTGCCGGAACCTTCTTTCCAGTTCCCAATGAATTGTCATCCCGGCCGTAGCGTAGTGGACCTGTTGTTCCTTTCCTGGGTTCTCACGCAGGGTTCTTAACCCCCGAGGGGCCGTAATTGGCGGGCAGGAAGAGAACCGCGCCGGCGCCCACGCCGAGCAGTAGCCCCAACAAGAAGCGGGGGGCGGACAAATTGCCGTGCCAATGGAGCGCTCCGCTGGTGACATCGAGTAGATTGAGCAGCAGCGCAATCGACAGCAAACGTGCGGCAGGGGCTCTTCCCACGCGCAGCAGCGCCCCCATTGCAGCCCCGTAATAGATGCCGAGGCAGCGCACGCAGACGGCAACCGGGGAGCCTCCGACCAGGAAACTTCGGGTCGGGTCCTGATGGCAAAGTCGGGAGAAGAAGCTGCGAATAAGCAACGCGGCCAAGGGGTGGCTGGCAGCCAGAAGCGGTGCGGCCAGCGGAGCCAGGGCCACAGCCAGGATGGCCAGAGGAAGCCGCAATTTCTTGATCCAGCACATAGAGCCTTTCTTGCGTTATACGGCACAAAGACGACTAACACAAAAGTGCCGCATCGGTAATTTGCGGTTCGAGGTACCTTTGCGTTTGAGGCTCCCCCGATGAATGCTTCCTCAAACCGCTGGCGAGCGATCGCCGCGTACACGATTCTCGCCTCCGCGCTGTCAGCGACGCTTTCCGGATGCAGCAGCAAAATCAGCACCGTGCCCGCCGCGCCAACACCGCCGGGCGCTGCCGGCGCCAGCAGCCCGGCGAATCCTGCCAACGCCGCCGCTGGCCCACCGGCCGCAACGACAGCGCCGGCACCAGCGCCCGCACCTGAACCCGTGACTCTTCCCCGCGGCACCCGGCTAGAGGTGCGTTTGAACCAGACCATCGACGTCAAACATGCGGAGTCAGGCGATCGATTTACCGGGACCTTGGCCGAGCCGGTTGTGGAAGGCAATACCGTCGAGGTTCCCGCAGGTTCCAACGCGAGCGGTGACGTTTTGGTGGCCCACAAGCGGGGGAAGTTCAAGGGACAGTCGGTATTGGCATTGACGCTCACACGATTGGAGGTCAACGGCACGCAGTATCGCATCGATACCGGGAGTCTGGCCCGATCCAAAAAGGGCAAGGGCAAGCGCACCGCAGCCTTTATCGGCGGCGGGGCAGGAATGGGCATGTTAATTGGAGGCCTGGCAACCGGCGGGGTTGGCCTGCTTGTCGGCGGCCTGGCTGGAGGCGGAGCGGGAGCCCTGGGCGCAGCATTTACGGGCAACCGCGACCTATCGATTCCAGCGGAGTCGGTGGTGACCTTCCGCCTGCAGGATCCACTCACGCTCGCGCCCGAGACACAGGCAAGCCTGGCGCGTTAGCTTTCACAGTTTGACTTCTGATTCCGTTGACGCCATGGTGGATCCATGGTCTTTCTCTACGCTTTCCTGATCGGCTGCGTTTGCGGCCTGCGCTCCATGACCGCTCCGGCTGTCGTTGCGTGGGGAGCGCACCTGGGTTGGCTGCACCTCGAGGGGTCCTGGCTTGCCTGGGCTGCTAACAAGATCTCGCTGGTAGTTTTCTCCCTGTTTGCAGTGGGCGAGCTGATCGCTGACAAGCTGCCCTTTATTCCGGGCCGGACACAGGCCGGGCCTCTGGGCGTCCGGATCATCTTCGGTGCCGGGTGTGGGGCAGCCTTGTGCATTTCCGGTGGTGCATCGCCGGCGTCGGGCGCAATTTTGGGAGGATTGGGCGGTGTAGCTGGCGCCTTTGCCGGTTATAACTACCGCCAGTCTCTGGCTGGGAAGGTCCCCGATCTGCTGCTGGCCTTGCTCGAAGACTTAATCGCGGTCGGTGGCGGCTTTCTGCTCGTCTCTCACTTGTGAACGTTCAGTCCATCTCTCGCTAACCGGCATCCAAGTGTTTTGCCGGGAGGTGGTCGGGGCATGACTGCAGAGGCGAGCACAACGGAAACTTTTGACGCCATCATCATCGGTTCGGGGCAGGGTGGCAATCCCCTGGCCGAGGACCTCATCGCGGCGGGGAAAAAGACCGCGATGATCGAGCGTCAGGACGTAGGCGGTACCTGTATCAACCGCGGTTGCACTCCCACCAAGACCATGGTGGCCAGCGCCCGGGTGGCCTACCTGGCGCGCCGCGGCAGTGATTACGGGGTCAATATGGGCCCCATTGTTGTCGATATGTGCCGGGTGCGGGAAAGAAAGCGCGCCATTGTCAGCAGCATGCGCCAGAGCCGTGAAAAAAGATTGGCAAATGCGCATGTGGAACTGATTCGAGGCGAAGCTTCGTTCACCGGTCCACGGCAGCTTCACGTGGCGCTTAAAGGCGGCGGAGAACGGCGGCTGAGTGCGGCGCAAATTTTTATCGGCACCGGCACCCATAGCGCCACACCGGCGATCGAAGGTTTGAATACAGTTCCCTGTCTCGACAATGACAGCATCATGGAGCTGGATCATGTGCCGGACCACCTGTTGATCTTAGGCGGCGGGTATATCGGGGTGGAGTTCAGCCAGATGTTTCGCCGCTTCGGAAGCAAGGTGACGGTGGTCCAGTCAGGGCCGCAACTCCTGCATGAAGAAGACCAGGATGTTGCTGCGGAGGTGGTGAAGATTCTGCGTCAGGATGGCATTGACGTCCTGCTCAATGCGCATACAGAAAAAGTGACGCCGGCGGTGGCTGGCATCCGGCTGGAGCTCGCAGTCGAAGGCAAGGTGCAGACGATCGAAGGATCCGATCTGCTGGTGGCCACCGGCCGGGTGCCCAACACCGGCGCACTCAAACCTGCAGCGGCCGGCGTTCAGACCGACGAGCGGGGCTTTATCCGGTGCAACGACCGGTTGGAGACCTCGGCTCCTGGCGTTTACGCGATCGGCGATGTGAAGGGGGGCCCTCAGTTCACCCACATCTCCTACGATGACTACCGAATTCTGAAGGCGAACCTGCTTGATGGAGGCGACCGCACGGTGCGCGACCGCATGGTGCCCTATACGGTCTTCATGGATCCGCAGCTGGGCCGGGTAGGAATGACGGAGCGCGAAGCACAGAAAAGAGGCCGCAAGATCCGCGTAGCCAGGATGCCGATGACCTACGTTGCCCGAGCCGTGGAGGTAGACGAAACCCGCGGCCTGATGAAGGTCATCGTGGACGCCGAGACAGAAGAAATTTTAGGCGCAACGGTGCTGGGGATAGAGGGCGGAGAGGTGATGTCGGTCTTTCAGATGGCCATGATGGGCCATTTGAAATACGGCGTGCTCCACGATGCCGTCTTTGCTCACCCTACGCTGGCGGAGTCGCTCAACAACCTTTTTCTCCACTTTGATGATGGGAAATAAGGCTGAGCACGCCAGGGGCTGTGCGCGAACCCGAGAAAGAAACCGCAGATCGCTCAAGCATCGTTCGATCCAGACGGAAATTTCACTGGGGTTCGAACACAGACTCTGACGCCCAGGGCTATTTCAATCGTCGGTAGACCCCTAGAGTCGCAGGTCGACCACGGTGGCACCGGCCCCGCCTTCGCTGGGGCTGGCCTCGGCAACCAGGGCTACGTGAGGATGTCGCTCCATGAGCGCCCGCAGCGCCTTACGTAAGACCCCCATGCCCATCCCGTGAACGATACGTACCCGTGGCAGCCCAGCCAGGAAAGCACGGTCCAGATACTGCTCCACCTCGCCGGAAGCTTCTTCCACCGTGCGCCCGATCACGTTGAGCTCGGGACGAACTATCTCCTCCGGATGGGCGATGGAGACCGTTACCCCGCGCCCCCGTGCCGCTTCCAACGGACTCAGTGCTACGGGCGGCCGGGCGGCGACGACCTCGGCAATATCGTCCCGCGCCACCCGCATTTTCATTGGTCCAACCGCTACCTCAAAGGCGTTGCCGTCCACCCGCCGCTGTACCACGCCGGTCTTGCCCAACGACTTCAATTTAACTGTGTCGCCTACCGAGACATGCCGCACCAGGTGGGGCTGCGCATGGCTGTCTCCCCGGTCGGCTCCGCTGTGTTGAGCAACTACGACGGAGTTAAATTGCTCACTGAATTCCCGCCGCAGGCGAGCCATGCGGCGCTCAGCTTCCTTGGAAAGTTTCTGCTGTGCGGCCCGGTCGTCGATCGCCCGCACCGTCTCGCGAATCTGGTAGGTAAAGTCTTTCAGTAACGATTGCAGTTGCTGTTCAAGGTCTCGGACTTTGGCCCGCCACTCCTTGAGCCCTTCGCTTTCGAGGCGGCTCTTCTCCCGCGCCACCTCCTGCTCACGGCGCTTCAACTCCTCGCGCTCCCGGGTGATGGCATCGAGCTGGCTGTGCAACTGGTCGAGGAAGTGGGCAAGATCCTGGGTCTGCGTGTTTTGTTGTGCGCGCGCGTCCTCGATGATGGCGCCATTGAGGCCCAGCCGCCGGGCAATGTTGATGCCGGCAGAAGCGCCGGGAATGCCGAGCCGCAGAGCAAAGGTCGGCGCCAGTGTCTGCTCGTCGAACCCGACCGAGGCGTTAAGCACCCCCGTCCTCTTGGCGGCGTAGAGCTTCAGCGACGTGTGATGAGTGGAGATCAGGCACCATGCATGGCGGTCGAGGAAATATCCCGCGATAGCTACCGCTAGCGCCGCGCCCTCCTCCGGATCGGTGGCCGAGCCCAGCTCATCGAGTAGCACCAGGGAAGACTCATCCGCCAGCTGCGAGATGCGTTCGAGATTGATGATGTGGGCAGAGAAGGTAGAGAGGTTCTGCTCGATCGACTGTGCGTCGCCGATGTCGGCCAAAAACGCGTCAAAGAGAGGAAAGACCGCCTCAGTGGCAGGCACCGGTATCGCCGCTTGCGCCATCATGCCCAGCAAACCAGCAGTTTTGAGCGCCACCGTCTTGCCGCCGGTATTGGGACCACTGATGATGAGCTGCCGTTGCTGGTCGGTCAGCGACAGGGTGAGCGGGACCACCGCCGTCTGTTGGGCACGCAGGCGCTTTTCGAGCAAGGGGTGCCGGGCCTGCTTGAGGTGCAGCACCGGCGCCGCCGGGTCGGCAAACAGCGGGCGTACACACTCAAACTCGGCGGCAAATCGCCCCCGCGCCTGGAACCCATCGAGCTGGGCCAACGTTGCCGCGCCTTGGGCGATGGCGTGGGATTGGAGCCCAATCTCCCGGGTCATGGCCAGGAAGATGCGTCTGGTTTCGGCCTGTTCTTCTTCGATCAGCCGCACCAGCTCGTTGTTTTGTTCAATGGTTTCGAGCGGCTCCAGGTAGACCGTCTGGCCGCTGGAGGAGGCGCCATGCACTACGCCTGGGATCCGCCGTTTATGCTCCGCCTTGACCGGGATGACGAAACGCTCCCCGCGTATGGTGATCAGATCTTCCTGTGTGCTGCCGCCTTCAGAAAGACGGCGCAAGGTGCTGCGAAGGCCTTCTTCGATCACGCGCTGCTGGCGCTCGATCTCTCTACGGACTCTGCGCAGCTCGGGCGACGCGTCGTCGCTCAGCGAGCCATCGGGATTGAGGCGCGAACGGAGCGAACGTGTCAGGCTCGCCAATTGCGCCCCCTCGGGCAACTGGCTCAGAGCCTTTAGTCCGGCGAGCTGCGCCGCCACCGCTTCCGGAGGGCGCTCGATCAGCGCTTGCCAGGTGGTGATGTTATCCACCAGAAAGAGCAGGTCGCGAATCTCTTCCGGTTCGAGCAAGGCTCCCTGGATGCGCGCCTTATCGGTCAGCCTGGTGGGATCGAACAAGCCGCCCAGCGCGGGTGAGACGCCCTGCCCCAGCAGCAGACGCATCTCGCTCACCAGATCATGCTGATGGTCAATCCAGGAAGTGTCCCGCGAGGGCTTCGTGGCGAGCAACCACTCGCGCGCCACAGTGGAGTGGGCAAAGCTTGCCACCAGCTCCAAAAGGCGACTCCATTCGAGCGCCTCGCAGCTGCATTCCTCAACGGTCAATGGAACCGGCTCTAAGAGACTCACCTAACCATGCTAGAGCAATCGCGATGAGAAAGGTTTCGCCACGTCTTAGAATCAATAAATGGAATTTCCTGTGACCCGCCTCCGGCGTTTACGGCGTACCGAGGCCATGCGCTCATTGGTTCGTGAGGTTCATCTCCACCCCGGAAGCTTGATTTATCCCCTCTTTATTTGTCCCGGCGAAGGTATCCGGCGCGAAATCGGCTCCATGCCCGGGGTCTACAACCTTTCCATCGACGAAGCGATGAAAGAGGTGGAAGAGGCGACGCGCCTCGGCTTGGCCGGGCTGTTGCTGTTCGGGCTCCCCGCCATCAAAGACGACGAGGCGAGCGGAGCATGGGCCGAGGACGGCATCGTGCAGCAGGGGCTGCGTGCCTTTAAACCTGCCGCCAAAAAACTGCTGCTGATTGCCGACGTTTGTCTCTGCGAATACACCTCGCACGGCCATTGTGGGGTAGTGACTAAAAATGGCGAAGACTATGAGGTACAGAACGACCCCAGTCTGAGCCTGCTTGCGCGGGCCGCCGTATCGTTAGCCGCCGCTGGTGCGGATATCGTGGGTCCTTCCGACATGATGGATGGCCGGGTGGGAGCCATTCGCGACCAACTGGACGATGCCGGTCTGGAGCAGGTGCCGATTCTCTCCTACGCCGCCAAGTTCTCCTCTGCTTTCTATGGGCCTTTCCGCGAAGCAGCCGATTCCGCGCCGCAGTTCGGCGACAGGCGCACCTACCAGATGGACGGCGCCAACCTGCGCGAAGCCATGCGGGAGATCGATCAGGACATCGCGGAAGGCGCAGACATGATCTTAATGAAGCCGGCCATGCCCTATCTGGATGTTGTCCGCGCCGCTCGGGAGCGCCTGGACGTGCCCATCGGGGCCTACCAGGTTTCGGGCGAATACGCCATGCTGCAAGCCGCCTTCGCCAAAGGCTGGTTGGATCGGAATCGCACCATCCTGGAATCGCTCATTTCTATTCGCCGCGCCGGCGCGGACTTCACCGTGACCTACTTTGCCAAAGAGGCCGCACGGCTTTTGGGGTGATCTTTCAAACTTCCGACTGTTCACAAACTTCCCCGGCGTTCCAGGTTTACACCTGCAAGCGCAGCGACTGCCGCCTCCAGGCGTCGGGTGAAACTTTGCGGCTCTTCACCGGGCTCCATAGTCAACGGAGGACCCAGGCGCACGGCCACTGTGCCTCGCTTGGGCCATCTTTTTCCGTTTAGCAGCTTCAGGCCCTCCACCAGGATTGGTTGCACCGGCACTTCGGACTCCTGAGCCAGCAGGCCAATACCCGGCTCGAAAGGTTGTAACCGTCCGTCGGCGGAGCGGTGGCCTTCGGGAAAAACCAGCACATGATAACCCCGGTCCATAGCCTCACCGGCATGGGCGAAGCTCTGTCGCAATCCAGCGCCTCGAGGCAAGGGAAAGACGTTAAACAGCGCGCTGACCAGCCAATAAGCAAACGGAGTGAGGGTGGCGACGATGCGGTGGCGCTCGGCCTTGCCCCGCCGCCAGCCGGTCAACAGCTGACCCGACATGGCGACCGCCAGGTGATCGCGGTCGTTGCTGCTCAGCGCATAAAGAACTACCGGGACGTCAAACGCAGTCAGATGGTTGGCGATCAGCAGCGATGGCCGGACAAGATCGACCCGCGGCGCGATGCGAGGGGCGAGCGCCAGCCACACCAATGGACGAACAACGCCTTCGAGGAAGCTGACACGCACCCAGCGGATAATCGGCCACCAGGGCCAGCGGGGGAAGACCGCTGCCTCACTTTGGCTGGGAAGCGCGGAGAAAGACGGCGATGCCGCTGGGAGCAAGGGCGCCGAAGTCTCGATCGGCTTGGCGCTTGCCGCTGAGTCCCCAGCTTGATACCGGTGGAGCAGATCGCGCAGATCGCCCACCGTTCTTACCTGTCCCCAGACGTTGTCGTCGAGCTCCGCGCCAAAGCGGGTTTCGAGCGTCGACTGCAATTGCACCATGGCAAGGCTATCCAGGTGCAGATCCTCGGCCAGGCGGTCGCTCGAAGTTACTTCGCGGTTGGGCGCTCCCATCTGGCGCAACACTTCGATCAGCTGGTCAGCCGGGTTCTCAGCCGCAGCGCCCCCGGTCGCCAGAGATTGCTGGGCCCAGCTCTGTACCGTGCGGCGCAGGACTTTGCCGGTCGAGGTACGGGGAAACTCGGGCTGGGGCCAGCGCAGCCAGTAGCGAATTTGCTGGAACGCCGCCAACTCCCGGTTGCCCTGATCCACGGCATGCTTCAGGACCACGTCATCGGCCTGCGGCGATTCGGGGATCAGCACGGCGACCGGCGTGGGCCCGGCAGTCGAGTCATAAGCGACGACCAGGCAATCACGCAGCCCCGGCTGCCCGCGCAGCACCCCTTCCAGATCATCAGGATGAATATTCAATCCCGCGGACGTGACGATGACCTCGCTCTTGCGCCCGGCAAAGATCAGCTCACCCGCCGCGTTGCGGGTTGCGAGATCGCCGGTAGCCAGCCAGCCTGGGTCACGCGCCTGCAAGCCGCCGTCTAGCCAAACCTGCGAAGCAATGGAAGCGCCGCGCACCAGGATCTCGCCATCGGGTCCGATCTGAACCTCCCGGCCGGCGAGTGGTTTGCCGATGCTGCCGCGGGCGATCTTGAACGGGTGGTTCAAAGTAACCAGCGCCGTGGTTTCAGTCATCCCGTAGCCCTGGATCAGGGCGAAGCCGGCCACCGTCCAGAAGCTCTCCAGCGCAGCCGGTAAGGTAGCACCCCCCGAAACGAAGGCCCAGAATTTGAAGCCCAGGCGGCGATGCACGGCGCGGAACCGCCACCAGCGTTTCCAAATAGACTCTCCCCGGGCGGCGGCCAGGCTCTCGGGCAACCCGGGAAACTCGGCCTCCAGCCAGGCGCGGAGCAGGTCTAGCACGCGGGGAACCGCCGCCAGGACCGAGATCCGCTCCTGGCGCAAAAGTCTGGCCAGGCGCGGCGCCTGCAGGCGGTCTTCGAAGTGGACTTCCGCCACCAGCAATGGCGGAACCCACAGTCCCATGAACTGGCCAAAGACATGGCTCAGTGGCAAGGTATGCAGGATGCGCAGGGGATGAATCAGGCGCTCATAGCGCAGGTACTTGCCGATCTCCTTTTCCAGAGGATCGAGCGAGGCCAGCACATTGCCGTGGGTATGCACGATGCCCTTGGGCTCACCGGTGGTGCCGGAAGTGAAGATGATCTGCAGCGCCGTATCCCGGGAGAGGCCGGGCACCGGAACATAGTCCGGCGCTGGAAGCCCAGCGGCGAAACCGGCGAAGCCAAGCGTGGGAATGCGCGAATTGAGCTGTTGCAGCAGCGCCAGGTCGCCCGTCAGAAGGCGGGGCCGCACTTCGGCAAGCACCCGCCGGGCCAAGTCCGGGCTGCCTGCGGCATCGAGCGGGACTGCGACGATTCCGCGCAGAATGCATCCAAAGAAAGCCGCCACCCACTCCACGGAGTTGTTGCCCCAGAGCAAAACCCGATCTCCGGGCTGGAGGTCGAGCTGGTCGAAGGCATGAGCGCAACGGGCACTCAGCTCCGCCAGTTGGGCGTAGGTGGAAGAAAAACGGCGGTTGCCGCGATGGGTGACAACCGCGATCTGCTCTTCATAGCGGCGGAAGTCGGCGACGAGCGTTGCCAGATGCGGTCGCACCCGTTCAGTGTGGCATAAGACGGCGGCGGGAGTATCGTCGCGTAAAATAGTTCGACCCAACGGATTTACAGAGGGAGCTGGCAGTGGCAGAAACAATCTACGACATGGTCATCATCGGCGGCGGTCCGGGAGGATATACCACCGCGATCCGCGCCGGGCAGTATGGGTTGAAGGTCGCCCTCATCGAGCGGGAAAAGAAGCTGGGTGGCACCTGCCTGCACTGGGGCTGCATTCCCACCAAGTCCCTACTGTTCGATGCCGAGATCTACGACCACCTGAAGCATGCCAGCGAGCACGGTCTGGAAGGTGTGGGCACGATTACCATCAACTGGAAGACAATTCTCGACCGCAAGAACGGGATCATCACCAAACATGTGAAGGGTCTCGACTTCCTGATGCGCAAGAACAAGGTGACGACCATTGAAGGTTACGGCCGGCTCACTGGCCCGGCCAAAGATGGGATTCACTCGATTTCAGTCGACGCATCCAACGGGGAGAAGAAAGTCATTCAGGCCAAAAATGTGGTAGTTGCCACCGGATCGGACGCTCGCTTGTTGCCCGGGGTCGAGGCGGATGCCGACAGGATCCTGACTAATATGGAGATCCTGGTTTTGCCCCAGATTCCCAAGTCGATGGTGGTCATCGGCGCTGGGGCGGTGGGGGTGGAGTTTGGCTCCATCTTCAAGAGCTTTGGCAGCGAGATCGCGATCGTCGAGTACCTGCCGCGCCTCGTTCCCAACGAAGATGAGGACGTGAGTAAAGAACTGGCCCGCGTGTTCCGCAAGCGAGGCATCGATACCTACACCGGCGCCAAGGTAGAAAAGGTGGAGAAGACCCAGGACGGGGTGAAGGTGACCTTCACCGGCGCAGATGGCAAGCAGGTGGTGAAGGAGGCGGAGAAAGTGCTGGTGGCCGTCGGCCGCGCCCCGCGCACGGCCGATCTTGGCTTGGAGAAAACGAAAGTCCAGGTTGAGCGTGGCTTCATCCGAGTCGATGAGTGGATGCAAACCGGGGAACCCGGCATCTTCGCCATCGGCGATGTGGTTGCCGGTCTGCCCCAGTTGGCCCACGTGGCGGCTATGGCGGGCATGGTGGTCGCGGCCAAGGTAGCCGGCAAACGGGCACGCCCCGTCCGGAGGGACCGGATCCCTGCCTGTACCTATTGCGAGCCGCAGATCGGCAGCGTCGGTCTGACCGAGGCGCAAGCCAAGGAGCAGGGGCACGAGGTGAAAGTGGGCAAGTTTCCCTTCTCCGCCAACTCCAAGGCCTCGATCGTCGGGTCGCACGAAGGCTTCGTAAAAGTCGTCGCAGATGCCAAACACGGCGAGGTGCTGGGGGTACACATCATCGGGCCCCAGGCTACCGAGCTGGTCGCCGAAGCAGTGGTAGCGATGGAGCTGGAAGCGACCATCGAGGAGCTGATGTTCACCATCCACGCCCACCCCACTTTGGCGGAGGCGATGCTGGACGGCTTTGGCAGCGTGGAGAACATGGCAATTAATGTCTGAGCGGGTCATCTCTGTGGTCAGTGTCGGCCGTCTGGAATACGCCGCGGCGCTGACCTTGCAGCACCAGGTGTGCGCCCTGCGCCAGCAGGAGCAAATCGGCGACGTGTTGCTGCTGGTCGAACATCCCCCGGTACTGACCCTGGGCAGGAACGCCCGTCGGGAGCACGTGGTGGCCGGCGATGAGTTGCTGGCGCGGCGTGGTATCTCGCTGTTTGAGACCAACCGAGGAGGAGACGTCACCTATCACGGGCCGGGGCAACTGGTGGGCTATCCCATTCTCAATCTGCGCGGCTTCGTCCCGCCGCTGGGTATCGTCGAGTACCTGCGCAAGCTGGAAGAGGTGCTCATTCGTGCCTGCTCGGATTATGGCGTGCTCACCCAGCGCTCGCCCGGCCGTGCCGGCGTCTGGACCATCCCCGGAGGAGCGGTCGCGGAGAAGAAAATCGCCGCCTTGGGCGTGCACGTGGCTCGCTGGGTCACCACCCACGGCTTCGCGCTCAATGTAAGCACCGATCTCGACGACTTTGCGCTGATTGTGCCTTGTGGGATCCGCGATCGAGGCGTGACCAGCATCGAAGCAGAAGCAGACTCCACGCCTTCGCTCGAACAGGCGGCCAACTCAGTCGCCCGGCACTTCGGCCGGGTCTTTGGTCGGCAAATGGTGTGGGTGGAAACGCTGGATGATCTGGTGCCGGCCGCCCACGCAGTAACCGCAGGATTGCTCTAGAATAGGGAGTTCGCGTAGCGAAAGGGAGTCCATGCCGACCGATGTAATCATGCCCCAGATGGGCGAGTCGATTTTTGAGGGCACCATCACCAAGTGGCTAAAGAAGCCGGGTGACACGGTGCAGCGGGACGAACCTCTTTTTGAAATCTCGACCGATAAGGTGGACGCCGAGATACCTTCGCCCGCCAGCGGAGTGCTCACCGAAGTCAAGATCGCAGAAGGAAACACGGTCCAGATCAACACCGTGGTGGGCGTGATCGGCGATGCGGAAGGTCAGCCCGCGGCTGCTGCCCCGGTGGCCGAGGCCCCGGCCAAGTCGGTTGATCCACCCAGCGCGACCAACCCACCCGCACCGGTTGCAGCCGCGCAAACAGCAGCGCCGGCTTCGCTTACCGATGTAATCATGCCCCAGATGGGCGAGTCGATTTTTGAAGGCACCATCACCAAGTGGCTGAAGAAGCCAGGCGACACGGTGCAACAGGATGAGCCGCTGTTCGAGATCTCCACCGACAAGGTGGATGCCGAGATTCCCTCGCCTGCGGCGGGCGTGCTCTCTGAAATCAAAGTCCAGGACGGCACCACGGTAAAGATCAACACTGTGGTGGCCATAATTAGCGCCGCCGGGGCAGCTGCTGCTCCTGCGCCTCGGCCGAGTACGCAGCCCGCACCACCTGCTGCTCCCGAAGCCGCAACCGAGGCCGAGACCGAAGCGGTCGAAGCAGAAACCGGCGAACGGGTCCGCTCCTCACCCCTGGTTCGCAAAATTGCCAAGGAAAACAATCTGGACCTGCGCCAGGTTCCGGGCACCGGATCTTCGGGCAGGATAACCAAGGAAGATATTCTCGGCTTTCTGGCCAAGGGTGCTGCAACCCCTGCACCCGTTGTGCCCAAACCGCCCGTGACGCCACTTGCGCCTGCTCTGGCCCCGGCTGCAGCCAAACCACCGGCCCCAGCTCCGCCTCCGGTAGTCACACCGGGGGATGAGCTGGTACCGATGACCCGGATGCGCTCCATCATTGCCCAGCGGATGGTCGACTCCAAGCGCACCAGCGCCCACGTACACACAGTCTTCAAGATCGACATGAGCCGCATCGTGCGCATTCGGGAGAAGGAAAAATCCAAGTACGAACAGCGCAACGGGGTCAAGCTCACCTACATGCCCTTTATCTCCCGGGCGGTCATTGCCACCCTACGCAAAATGCCCATCGTGAACGCTTCGATGGAAGGCGATGCCATCCGTTACCACAAGAACATCAATCTGGGGATCGCAGTCGCCCTGGATTGGGGTCTGATCGTCCCTGTGATACGCCAGGCGGAAGACAAGAGCTTCCTCGGCATCGCGCGGGCCATTGTTGACCTGGCGGAGAGAGCCAGGGCCAAGAAGCTCAAGCCGGAAGAAGTGGCATCTGGCACTTTCACAATTACCAATCCAGGCATTTTCGGAGAACAATTCGGTACTCCAGTCATCAATCAGCCAGAGTCGGCAATTCTGGGGGTTGGCGGCCTGTTTAAAGAACCAACCGTAGTTACAGATGAAAACGGTTCCGATTCGATCGCCATCCACAGCATCATCCGTCTGACCCTGGGCTTCGATCACCGCATTATCGACGGCGCCGACGCAGGCCGGTTTATGGCCGAGCTGAAGAAGTACCTGGAAAACTGGAACGAGGATATCGGCTAGCGCCAAATGCAGTAGTACATCGGGTTGTCGAAGGGTACGGGCCTTAAAGCCCGTACGTACATGAACCCTCCAATATCGACCGGCTTTGGCCCCTGAGGGCAGGGACCTTCAGAAAAAACCTCTCTCAGCGGCTGTCTGCGGCGTATACGGACGGCCCGGAGGCCATCCCGTTTTGATTCGAAGCTCTCTTGGCGTCGCTCATAGCCTGCCCTTGGCTTCGAGAACCCGGGCCACGGCCTCTTCCGCCGTGTCTGCGGTCGCGGAAAGATGGCCCATTTTCCTGCCCGCGCGGGCGGTGTGTTTCTCATACAGGTGCAAGCTGACCTCGGGCACCGCCAGCGCCCGTTCGAACCGCGGTTCTCCCTTAAGCCAAAGATCGCCCAGCAGATTGGCGATGGCCGCGGGCCGCATAATCCTCACATCTCCCAGGGGCAGGTCGCAGACCGCGCGGACCGCCTGCTCAAACTGGCTGGTAACGCAACAACGTTGGCTGGCGTGATAGCTGTTGTGCGGCCGCGGCGCCAGTTCATTGACGAACAGGCCATCCCCAGAAGTGACAAACATCTCCACCGCCAGCAGGCCCTCCAGCTTTAGTTGGCACGCCATGGAAGTGGCCAACTCCTGGGCCCGTTTTTCCATCTGGGGCGGTATGGAAGAGGGCATTGCACTCCACACCAGGATCTGCTGCTCATGATGGTTGGTCGCCGCCGGGTAAGCCAGCACCTCACCACTTGGATTGCGCGCCACCATAACCGAGATCTCCGACTGCAGATCGAATGCCTGTTCGGCGACGCACGGCTGCTTCCCCAGCGAACGCCATGCAGAGCCCGGGTCGGCTGCCACCGAGTCGATCTTTATTTGGCCCCGGCCGTCGTAGCCGCCCTGGGCACGTTTGAGGTAAATCCGCCCCCCCAGGTCCGCCATTGCGTCCACTAGGTCAGCTTCCGAATAGACAGCCCGGTAAGGTCCCACCGGAAAACCCTGATCGCGCAGCCAGTTTTTTTGCCGGATCCTGTCCTGCACCATGGCCAGGATTTCTTTACCCGGGCGCACCGGGGCATGCCGGGCCGCAGCTTCGAGCGAGGCGATCGAAATCTGCTCGATCTCTAACGTGATGACATCGCAGCCCCGAGCCAGGTCGGCGGCCGCCTTGGCATCGTCCCAGGAGCCCACAAAACAGGCGTCCACCACAAACCTGGCCGGGCACGATGGGTCGGGATCCATCACCTGCACCCGGTAGCCCATGGAGCGGGCAGCCATGGCGGTCATGCGGCCGAGCTGACCACCTCCCAGGATGCCGATGGTCGAGCCCTGAACGATCGCCGTCGTGCTCAAAGTGGCAGCTCCGCTTCCAGCACCTCTCGGCTGCGCGCCTGCCGCCAGGAGCGCAGCCGGTTCCCCAACTCCGGATCGTAACCGGCCAGAATAGCTACCGCCAGCAGCGCTGCATTGGCGGCGCCCGGTTTACCGATAGCCAGGGTGGCGACCGGGACACCCTTGGGCATCTGCACGATGGAGAGCAGAGAATCGATACCCTGTAGGCAGGTGGAAGGGACAGGCACCGCCAGCACCGGGAGGATGGTCTTCGCAGCCAGCATTCCCGGCAGATGCGCCGCGCCCCCGGCGCCGGCAATGATGATCTTCAGTCCCCGCGGCTCGGCCTGCTCCGCGTACTGAAAAAGCCAGTCCGGAGTGCGATGAGCGGAGACGATTCGCGCTTCATGGGGGATGGAAAACTCCCGCAACAGGTCTATACAAGGCAGCAGCACCTCATAATCGCTTTTGCTTCCCATGACCACGCCAACCAATGGAGAGGCGTTCATGTTGCCGATTATCCCACCTGTCCCGCTTTAGACGCGAAGCTCCCGGCGGGCCGTATCCGCGATCCGCGGCAGATCGGACGAGGTCATCACCCGGATCTTATGTTCCTCCATGATTTCGACCGCGAACCGGTACTGCACGATGCGATCTTCGCTCGGGTCTTCATTTCGCTCCGGATGGCCTTCTGTCTGGCGGATCGGTTCCACGATTGCGGTCAGCTCCAGTTCCGCCTTCTCTACCCTCTTCACCCCATCGATGAGGCTAAGAGCGCTGAAGGCCAGTAGCTTGGCATCGTCGGCATCAGTCTCGAGCGAGATTGCCTGGAACATGCGCACCACTCCGTTGGGACGATAGCCGCAATCGATGCGCAGCGGATCGCCCGCCCTGGTGTAGCTGGCGGCGGCGATCTGTTTGCGCATCAGCGTCCAAACCCCGGCTTCCTCAAAGCGCGTGCGCATGGCCGCTTGGAGGGCGGAGCGGCCGCTGCGCCGCTGGCTTCGTTCGCGCCGCGGCGTATCAACATAAAGACGCATCAGGTCTTCGAGGCCGGCCAGAAAGGTTTCGGCCAGGTAAGCCTTGGTCTCGGTAATCTGTATGCCGTTCGAAAGCGAGTTTTCGAGCAGGCTCACGATTGGCCTGGGATGGTTGGCAGACTGAGCCTTTAAGCGATGACCGACTTCGATTTCCAGCGCTTCCAGCATCTGGGTATCCGCATCCGGATCGAGACACCGCACCCGGCCCCAGTCGCGGGTAAACCGCAGCATGCTCTGCTCTCCCGCGCGCAGCAGCACGCCAATATTGACGAACTCGTTCTTCACCGGATCCGGCACATAACGGATGAGTTGGAACTCGCACTGCTTCCGTTCCGGCATCTCCCCCCTCCTGCGCTCTTCAGACCAGACCCCGTCCTTGCTCATTATCTTGCATCCCCAGCGCCCCGAAACCACTTGCCCCTACCTTTTTCGTCCCCCCACCCCAATTAGGAAACGGCCGCCGCGCCGATTCCCTGAATGCCACGATCAACTCCCGGACCCGCGCGCGGCGCGCCAGCAGCCGCTCCAGCAGCACCTCGAGCGCACTGAGATCGCCGCCATACCACTCCGGGGGAATGATCTCCCCAATCCCCCACGCGGTCTCCGGGGCCAGGTTCTCGATGCGGCTGAGCCAGGGTTCGAAACTGGGCCATCCGGTGACCCCGCGGTAGACCGTGTTCTCGGCAAAAACACCGCCCAAACTGAGATCGATGAACTTCCAGTCCCCGGCGTGGAAACAGTATCCTTGGTCGATAAAAGTAGCGTTGTAGCGGCGTTCCCGACGGCCTTTCTGAAACACGGCTTGCCGCCCGTTGATGTTGCAGGTCCACTTGTCGAGCGCGAGGATGCCTGCGAACTCGGCCAGGTTGCGCACCTCCAGCAGCTGTTCCTGGGGCAGGTAGTCGACCGTCTGGCCCGGCATCAAGCCACCCACCCAGCGCGAGCCGAAGTGCAGCCCAGCCTGGCATGGCTGCGCACCTCCACGCTGCTCGATGGTCAGGTCTGGCGTGTTCTGAATGAGCCACTCGGTCACCTCGATGACCTCGGACGGAGGAACGGCCAGCCCGATCGCGGCCGCAAGGCGAGTGGCTAGCACTTCGTTGGCCAGAACCCGGACATGTTGGGGGTTGTTGCGGAATTTGACCACGTAAAGATTGCCATCAGACGCGAGCATGAGGTGGCTCTGGGCCCCGCCCCGCATGCGCCGAATCTGCTGGATCGCCATGACTGCCACCGAGGCCACCTGGGTTGCAAGTAGCAGCATACTCGAACCGCCCCGCCGCTTCTGGTAGCATCGCCACGGAGGAAGCACATGGATCAGGCTGTCACCACCCCGAATGGCTCGCGCCGCAATGAAGATATCGCTTTGGATTTGTTGAAGTTTGTCGCTGCATCGGCGGGCTTGGGAAAGGGAACCTCGCCCGCTGCGGGCTTCGTCTCCGCCTCCGGTTCCAAGCCCGACGAGCAGGTGAACCAATTACTCGCCCTGTACACAAAATGCCTAAGTGCGGTGCAGGGAAAATAGTCAACAAATCTATGCCAGAAAGTAACCGCGGTCTACCTCACCGGTGCAGATGAGAAGTGAAGGTGCTCTGAGCGTCGCCGTGTTCGGCGCCGGGACCTTTGGCCGCAACCATCTGCGTATCTATCGCCAACTGGAAGAGCAAGGGGTGCAGCTGGCCGCGGTTGTGGACAACGATCCGGCCACCGCCGAGAAGCTGCGCCAGGAGGGCAACTTCACTGTCTGGTCTTCGCCCGAAGCCTGCCTGGAAGCATGCCGCGAGGGCAGACTGCACCTGGACGCAATTTCCATCTGCGTGCCCACGTCCGCGCATTATTCCGTGGCCTCCCAGGCTTTGGCTCAGGGACTCGATGTGCTGCTGGAAAAGCCCATCGCCGTGAGTCTCGCTGAGGCTGACGCCCTGGTGACGCAAGCGGCCGCCGGCGGGCAGATCCTGCAGGTAGGCTTGCTCGAGCGCTTCAACCCCGCGGTCACCGCCGCCGAACCGCTGGTCAACGGCCCCATGTTTTTCGAAGCTCACCGGCTCAGCGTCTTCCATCGCCGCGCCCTGGACGTCGACGTGGTATTGGATCTGATGATCCACGATCTGGATATTGTGCTCAGCTTCGTGCGCTCTCCGGTGCGCCAGCTGCAAGCCGTCGGACTGAGGATTTTATCCTCCCAGGTGGACATCGCCAACGTCCGCCTGGAATTCGCCTCGGGGTGTGTCGCTAATTTCACCGCCAGCCGGGTCAGCACTGAAACGGTGCGCAAGCTGCGATTCTTTCAGCCTCACCAATACTTCTCGATCGACTATGCACGCCAGGATCTGCTCATCATCAACGTTGCCTCAGGCGGGAACGGCGAGCAGAATCTGGTTGCCAGCAAGCCGGCCGTGCAGGGCGGAGAACCCCTGCTGCTGGAGATCAAGTCATTCCTGGATTCGGTGAGAACGCGCAAGCCACCGCGGGTTAAGGCTGAGGAGGCGCGTGAAGCGCTGGCCTTGGCGCTCCAGATCAACCAGGAGATCCACGCCCACGCTGCCAGGGCCGGCTTGCTGTAGGCTACGGCAACTTCTGCACTTTGTAGCCCTTAGGCACTTCCAATTCGAACTGGTCATCAGCCAACGGCTGATTCATCGTGAGCTTCTCCACCGTGAGGGTGATGCTGTATTCCTCCAGCAATCGATTAATGGTGATGGTGCCGGGGAATTGGGTTCCGCTGAAGTCTTGATAGGGCCCGTAAATTACCTGCGTCTCCAGGTCGCCATCCGCGTTGTAGATGTCCTGCTCTGTGGGCATCAGGTTAATGCGGCTGAAATGGATGACCCGCAGCGGTTTGCCCACTTGCGGTAGCCCGGGCGATGAACTCCGTCCCCCTGGCTTCAATATCGTCAGATCATAGATTGGGGTCTCGATCAGCTGCTTGGTCCGGGGATCCAATTTGCTCTGGCTCGAGTTGGTCAGCGAGACGATCCAGTCCGGGGAAATGCGGCGAATCAGTACCGAATCAAAGAAGATGTCCGGACGCAGATTCTCGTAGGTCTTGCCGACCAATGGCTTGGTCACCGAATTGCTTCCCTGTATCGCACGGCTTCGGGGCGGAATCAGCAGGGTGAAGGTAGGCCCATCGCTGGCGAGGTCAAAAGCGCGGAGGCGAACCACCGGCAGGTATCCCAGCACCCGCAACATGTCCGGCTTGCGCAGTCGGATGAAGCCGTGAATGGAAGTGTAGTCAGTCTCTTTCCCCTTATGGGTTCCACCCACGGACGCGGCAAAATCCACGGTTGCGCTCAGGGTGGTCACCTGGTCGAAGCGGCGGTTGACGGCCTCCACCAGTTGCTCGGGTTCGGCGTTCAGCGCTACCCCAGCTAATTTCGGCTGCTGCAGCTTGCGGGTGTGGCTAAGGCATCCGGTCAAGACCGGTACCAGCAGCGCCAAAACCTTCAACAAATCTCTCCGCATTCATT
Source organism: uncultured Acidobacteriaceae bacterium (assembly GCA_963814015.1). Classification (GTDB taxonomy): domain Bacteria; phylum Acidobacteriota; class Terriglobia; order Terriglobales; family Acidobacteriaceae; genus PALSA-350. The sequence goes on along the minus strand of CAWFBI010000005.1, from coordinate 580,903 downwards.
CAACTCAGGAACTGCGAGTATAGAGCAATTGCACAGCCTGGGCGCTCAATGGGCCCCCTGTGCATCCTTGAGACCCCGCCGGTAGGCAGTCACATTACGCTCATGTTCTTCGAGCGTGGCGGCGAATCGGGAATGGCCGACGGCGCTTGGATCGGCGACAAAGTAAAGAAAATGGCTATCCGCAGGATGCATCGCCGCCTGCAAAGACGCAGTTCCAGGGCTGCAGATCGGCCCCGGCGGCAGACCGGTGTGGCGGTAGGTGTTGTAGGCCGAATCCCGCTTCAGATCAGACTGATAAATGGTTCCCCGATATTGCTTCTCCAGCATGGCGGCGTAGATCACCGTGGGGTCGGTCATCAGGGGCATGTCCTTCGCCAAGCGGTTCTGGAGGACACTCGCGACCAGAGGTCGATCTTCCGCCGCCGGAGTTTCCTTCTCCACCAGCGACGCCAGGGTCACAACGCGGTGATAGTCCTCCCGCAAACCTACCGAGGCACTGGCTTGGCGAAATCTCCTTACCATCGCGGTCAACATCTGGGTGGGTGTCAGGTGCCTTTGAAAGCGGTAGGTATCGGGAAACAGATAACCTTCCAGATTCTTGGCCGCCGGGTCGAGGTCCGCAATCAAGGTCACGTCCTGGCTGGCTGCGGCCAAAAAGCTCTCTCTCGACCCCAGTTGGGCATCCTGGACCGCCTGGGCGATGTCAAAGAGATTGAACCCCTCGGGAATAGTCACGGTGCGGGTATAAACATCGCCCCGCACGATGCGGTTGTAAACGGCCGGAAGTGCTGCCTGTTCAACGAATTGATATTCCCCCGCCTTCAGCGTTCCGCCACGCACCAGGTGCCAAAGGTCGAAGGCGTATCGGCTGTTAATAATGCCATGCTCCGCCAGCAACCCGCCGATGGCACGTGTCCCCATGCCCGGAACTATTTCGACGATCGTTTCTGCCGGAGGCTTCGCCGGCTTGGTGAGAGCCAGGTAAGCAAGCGAAACCGCAAGCAGGCACAGCGCCAGGAGAACTAGCAGAAAACGTCGCACAAGCGGACCTTGGGATTGGATTCCTTACCTGGATTTTATGATGCGATTCTCTCGGCCGCCCAGAAATGCACTAAAACTGGAGCGAAACCGCGGCATGCTGGAGGAGAATGGATCAGAGAATGGATCAATGGATGAAGCAGAGAAACCCGCAGCTCAGGGCCGCATTCTGGGTTTGGACGTCGGTGATCGCCGGGTCGGGGTAGCTGTCTCGGACGAACTGGGGCTTACCGCTCAACCGGTGCTCACCCTCACCCGAAAGAACCGGCGCCAAGACCTGAGTTCCTTGTCCCGGCTGGTGCGCAAGTATGGCTGTATCCGAGTGGTGGTCGGCAACCCGTTGTATATGTCGGGTGACGTCAGCCCCCAGGCGCTCAAGGCGCAGGCCCTTGCCCAGGCTCTTGAGCTCGAGACCGGGGTAGGGGTGACGCTTTGGGACGAGCGGCTCTCAACTACGGAAGCGCATCGTCATCTGGATGCGGCCGGTCACCTGCCGGGAAAGCGGCGGGCGGTGATCGATCAGGTCGCGGCGGTGCTCATCCTGCAGAGTTTCCTCGATTCCCTTCGATGATGAGAGGGCTGGCCGGTCCGTCGTATAATCGTCTTTTGCTGTTGGCTATTCGGCCGCGCGCTCCCCGGATCACAAGCGAGATGCCTGAACACATAAAGAAAAAACTGGAAGAACAAATCCGCGTGCTGGAGCACGAGCTCACCCACGAGCTGCCGCTCGAGATCAAAAAGGCGGCCTCGTTGGGAGATTTGAGCGAGAACGCGGAGTACCACATGGCCAAGCAGCGCCAGGTCTTCGTCAACGCCCGTCTGGGGCAGCTCAAGAAACGCATGGCGGAACTGGCACTGGTGAACCTGTCCAATATTCCCAAAGACAGGATCGCGTTTGGTTCGACGGTGGTGGTCTTCGACTCCACCAAGAACGAAGAGATCACCTACAAACTGGTCACGAGCGAGGAATCCGACGTGAACCAGGGACTAATCTCTACTACTTCGCCCATCGGCCGGGGACTGGTCGGCAAGCAGGTGGGAGACATTGCCGCGATTGTCACCCCGAACGGCAAACGTGAGCTGGAGATTTTGAAGCTGACAACCATTCACGACGAGGCGCCATGACCTGGACCGCCGCCTTCGGAAAGGGCTGCGGGGTCATCCTGCAGGGCATCGTCGACGGGCTTGCGCTTACCCGCATCTCCCCCAACGTGCTCACCTTCCTGGGCTTGGTGATCAACACCGGCGCGGCCATTCTCTTCGGCTGGGCCAACGAGCACAATTTCGTTCGCATGTTCCTCTACGCCGGCCTGGTCATCATCGGGGCCGGAATCTTCGACATGGTGGACGGACGGGTGGCGCGCCAGACCCACCAGGTCACCATCTTCGGCGCGTTCTTCGATTCGGTCATCGATCGCTATAGCGACGTGGTTCTTTTTTTCGGACTGCTGGTGTTTTATGCCCGCGGTAACCGCTTCTTTTATGTAGTGTTAACCGCCTTTGTCATGGTCACGTCGCTAATGGTCAGCTATACGCGGGCCCGTGCCGAAGCGCTGATCGGCTCCTGCAAGGTGGGCTTCATGGAGCGGCCGGAGCGGGTGGTTCTCATTATTCTGGGAGCACTTTTCAACCGCTGGGGGGTTATGGCCCCGGTGCTCTGGGTGTTGGCGGTGTTGTCCACGATCACGGTCATCCATCGCATCAGCTATACCTATCAACGAACCAAGCCACTGCCTGTCGAGCTGCGTAACCCGTCCCCGAGTCCCGCCGCCACCCCGGCACGGGCCGGCGATCTCCACCCCGCTCCCCGCGCCTGATGATGACGGGAGGCCGCCCACCTTTTCGCTCCCCTGTGCTGCTGGTCCACGGTGGCGCCTGGGACATTCCTACTGACCAACTCGAGGCTCACACCCGTGGCGTCACCCGGGCGGTCGAGAAGGGCTACGCCACGCTCAAAGCGGGAGCCTCATCGCTGGACGCGGTCGAGGCTGCGGTGGCCGCGCTCGAAGACGACGATGCCTTCGATGCCGGACGGGGCAGCTTCCTGACCGCGGATGGCCGGGTGCAGCTCGATGCGCTGCTGATGGACGGCGCTACCCTGCGCACCGGTGCCGTGGCCTGCGTCGAGAGGCTGAAGAACCCGATCCAGGCAGCGCGCCTGGTGCTCGAACAAAGCCAGCATGTCTACTTCGTCGGACCAGGTGCGGAAGAGTTCGCTCGAGAAAAGGGAATGACCCTAATCGATAACGCGGAGCTGGTGTTGGACCGGGAACGGCTGCGCCTTCAAGCCGCGCAAGCGCGAGCCAAGGCCGGGATCCCGGATGCGACCTTTGCCGGCGACCCGGGCCAGTCGCATGACACCGTGGGCGCAGTGGCGCTGGACGCCGCCGGCAACCTGGCGGCGGCTACATCCACCGGCGGAACACTGAACAAGACGCCGGGGAGGGTAGGCGACTCGTCGGTCATCGGCTGTGGCGGCTACGCCGACAATCGGAGTGCGGCAGCTTCGCTTACCGGGTGGGGCGAGCCCATCATGAAGCTGGTGCTGGCGAAATGGGCCGTCGACCGGGTGCCGCTGTTGGGGCCGCAACAAGCCGCCCAGGATGCCATCGCCTATCTCCACGCGCGGCTGCAGGGTCACGGCGGCATCATCCTGCTTGGTCCCGACGGCCGCTACGGTATCGCTCACAACACTCCGCGAATGGCCTGGGCGCTGTGCGACCGGAAGGGTGTCCGCGCGGGCACCACCATGACCGAGGCTTGATCATGAAGGCCACCCTCATCCTCGCTTCTGGCTCGCCGCGACGGCGGGAGCTGCTGACCCAGGCGGGATATCGCTTTGAGGTTCAAACTTCGACCGTGGCTGAGTCGCGCCGGCCAGGGGAGGACGCCATCCGTTTCGCCACAAGGCTGGCCCGCGAGAAGGCCGAAGGCGTCTTTGCCCAGCGCCAATCTTCGGCAAAGGAGCTAATGGTTCTGGGCGCCGATACGGTCGTGGTTTGCGACGGGGAAGTCATGGGCAAGCCGGAGGATGCTGCTGAGGCCACGCGCATGCTGCTGCTGCTATCCGGGCGTACCCACCATGTGGTCACCGGCGTGGCCGTGGCTTGGGCACCGGGCTTAACCGAGGTAGCTGCGGAGCTGACCCAGGTCACCATGCGGACGCTTTCGCCCCAGGAAGTCTCCGACTATGTAGCTAGCGGTGAACCCATGGATAAGGCGGGCGCCTACGCTATTCAGGGCTATGCCGGAAGGTGGATTCCGCGCATCAGCGGTTGCTACTTCAACGTTGTCGGGCTGCCTCTGGCCCTGGTCACAAGTCTGCTTGAAGGAGCCGGGCAGCGCATGGCCTTACGCTAAAAGAGAGCAGCAGGTCGCTCGGGTTGATGACAATTCATTCGTTGAGAAACCACTTCCCGCGATCAAATGAATTGTCATCCCCGACCGGAGCGACCTGGAGAGATCTGCCCGGAGGAAAACTTCAGGGCAGAATATCGGAGCTGCTCTTCTTACCGGGGCGCAACAACTGGGTGCTGCAGACAACAACGATCGTGAGCAGGGCGAGATCCAACGCGGCTAGCATGGTGTCCCTTTCCGCGGTCTATTTCAGGGAAAGACCGCCTATCATCGCTGCAAGCAGCGCTGTTCTGGGAACCAACGCATCTAGCAGAACAGACTCTCTATCGGCATGTGCGCCTTCCCCGACAGCTCCCATTCCATCCAGCGTCGGAACTCCCAGGGCCGAGGTAAAATTCCCGTCCGAACCTCCACCCGTCGCTGCTTCCTGCAGTTGAAAACCCAACTCCGCCGCCATTGTTGCTGCTCGGCGAAAAAGTTCGATCGTGCCTGAAGTCCGTTCCATCGGCGGCCGATTGAGCCCGCCTGTGACCTCCAGTGAACAGGACCGGTCGATCGCCCGCAAAGACCGGAAACGACGGTCCATGTACCCCGCGTCGATCGCCTTGGCAATGCGGACATCGAATTCAGCCCAAGCCTCGGCAGGTACCACATTCGACCGGGTCCCACCGCCAATGACACCCGCGTTGACGGTTATGCCGCGGGCCAGATTGGTGAAGGCGCTGGCGCGCTCGATCTGCCGTCCAAGTTCCAACACTGCACTGTGTCCGCGGCCGAAGTCCACACCGCTGTGGGCGGGGACACCGTGCACCTGCAGGCGGTAGTTGGCCACGCCCTTTCTAGCCGTCTTATAGGCCCCGGGGATGCCCTGCGCTGGCTCCAGAACAAAGACTGCCCCGCACTTGCTGGCCAGCGACTCGGTCAGAGCTCGAGAATACTGGCTGCCGGTTTCCTCGTCGCTGTTGAGCAGAAGCATCACCGGCCTGGTTAACTGCCGTGCTTCCAGCAATATGCGCAGTGCGCTGAGGGCCATCACCACGCCCGCCTTCATGTCCAGGACGCCCGGCCCCCAAGCCCGCCCCTCACCCACGCGGAAAGGCATCTTCTTCAGTGTGCCCAGCGGCCAGACGGTGTCCAGGTGGCCCAGCAGCAGCAAAGGTTTGACTCCACTCCGAGGCGGCCCGAAACGGCCGATCAGCAAATCCCCAGCCGAGCTTTGTTTGCTCCGCCTGCTCTTGCCCCCGCTGGCTTTGATCCACCCCTCGACCAGGGTTACGCAGCGATTCACGGCCACCCACTCTTCGGTAGGGGACTCGAGGCCAACAAGCTGGGCTATCAACTTGAGCATTTGTGGCTGGCGTCGCGCCACAGTCGCGGTCAGGTCACGATAGGTTTCCATCGACTTTTCTCCTCTGTGGGTAAACCTAACACCCCTGGGGTACGTCTTATGGCCCGATCAGTTTGTTGCATTTTTGACACAGGGAAACTTTTCTAATCCTAGGTAGTCTATGACTTTGCCATTACTTGCGAAGCCAGGAATACTGATTCGTGGAACCAGCCCACTTAGAAAAGACCATCGCGTCGGTGATTGAGTTCTCAGGAATCGGTCTCCACAGCGGGGCACCGGTGAACATGCGATTGCTGCCCGCCCCTGCCGGCTCCGGCATTGTGTTCCGCCGCACCGATCTGGACAACTATGAGATTGCGGCCACCGGCAGAAATGTGGCCAAAGTCAGCTACGCCACCAGCATCATGCGCCAGGGTGTGCTCATCTCCACCACCGAGCACCTGCTTTCCGCGCTGATCGGCATGGGCATCGACAACGTCATCATTGAGTTAGACAACCTGGAGCTGCCCATTCTCGACGGCAGCGCATTGCCTTACGTGGAGGCCTTTGCCCAGGTAGGCATCCGGAGCCAGCGGCGCCGGCGGCAGTATCTGCGCGTACTGAAAAGTGTCGAAGTGCGCGAGAACGGCAAATTCATCGCCGTTTATCCCGGCGAGGGCTACAGCATCAGTTACGACATTAATTTTCCCCATCCCATTGGCCGCCAGGCATTCACCGTCGACCTGGCCGCCGGATCTTACGGCGCCCAGATTGCCGCGGCTCGCACTTTCGGCTTTCGCGAAGATGAGAAGATGTTGCGGGACATGGGGCTGATCAGGGGAGCGACGCAGGAGAACGCGATTATTCTCTGTGGGGGCGAGGTGCAGAATGGCCCGCTTCGTTTTGACGACGAATTCGTCCGCCATAAAGTGCTCGACCTGATTGGCGACCTGGCCTTGGCCGGCCACCGCATCCTCGGCCGCGTGGTGGCTCAGAGGGCCGGACATGCCATGCACACCGCACTGGTCTCCCGCCTGCTACGCGATCGCTCTGCCTGGGAACTGGTGCAATTTCCCGCTCCACGGCGCAACGTAGTGGCCGTGGCCGCGGCCCGCTTAGCTACCGCCTAGTTAACTTAGTATTCCGCCAGGATGGTGTTCGAAGGTACCGGGGCAATCTCTGCTTCGCGGGACGCGCGCACCAGGTCACCCACCGCGTATTTAAGCTCGTTGATGCCTGCGCCGCTGACTGCGGAGATAGCAAAAAAAGGCAGTTTGCGCCGCTTGGCCATGGCGCGCAGCTTCTTGAGTTTTTCCGGATTGGCAACGTCGGCTTTCGACGCCACCACCAGCAAAGGTTTCTCGTCCAGGCCATGGCCAAAGCTCTTCAATTCGGCCATGATGACGCGAAAATCTTCCACCGGGTCGGGGCGGCCGCTGGCGTCGGAAACATCGACCAGGTGCACCAGGACACGGGTTCGCTCAATATGGCGTAGGAACTGCACTCCCAGCCCGGCTCCCAAGTGGGCGCCCTCGATCAAACCAGGGATGTCGGCCACTACGTAGCTGTCTTCATGCGGCGGCTCTCCCACTGAAACCACTCCCAGGTTTGGCTCCAGGGTGGTGAAGGGATAGTCGGCGATCTTGGGTTTGGCGGCGGAGATCCTGGAGATCAGCGTCGACTTTCCAGCATTGGGGTATCCCACCAGACCGACATCGGCCAGCAGCTTCAACTCCAGCCGGTAAACCCGCTCTTCTCCCTCCCGGCCTGCTTCCGATTCCCGCGGAGCCTGATGAGTGGAGGTGGCAAAATGCTGGTTTCCTCGTCCCCCTCGTCCGCCCTTGGCGGCGATGATCCGCTCATCGGGATGAGCAAAGTCATGCACCAGCGCGCCGGTTTCGTCGTCGTACAGCACTGTCCCCACCGGCACCTTCAAGATCGTATCCACGCCCTCTCGGCCACTGCAGTTCGAGCCTTCACCGTGCCGTCCACGCTCGGCCTTGTGTTCCGGATTGAAGCGGAAGTGAACCAGGGTATTGTGGCGCTCGCTCGATTCCATGATGACGTCGCCGCCACGTCCGCCATCTCCGCCAGAGGGGCCGCCGCGGGGAACGAACTTTTCCCGCCGGAAGGCAACGCAGCCGTTGCCGCCATCCCCTGCCTTCACGCGAATTCTGGCTTCATCAATGAACATAAATTCCAGTGTAGCCTCTTTAATTCTCTCCCTGCCACCGAACCCGGGTGGCCCATATCTCGCGTCTTTTCGCGAGACATGGGAAATAAGCCGGATCCTTCTTAGCCATTTGCCTCTTTCCCAGATCTCCCAACAAAAGTGTTGAGAGATCTGGGGCACCCCAGTTTATTGTTCGGCGGAAGCTCAGGGCACGAGCAGTCGTGGTACCCGGGAGGAGATCGCGCATAGTACTTCCCACGGTATGGTGCCGGCGAGGTCCGCCATGTCCCAGGCGGTGATGGAAAGGCGGCCCTGTTTTCCCAGCAGCACCACTTCATCGCCGATGACAGCCGCAGGGATGTCAGTAACATCCACCGCCGTCTGATCCATCGAGACCCGGCCGGCAATGGGTGCCTCATGGCCTCGGATCAAAACGTGCCCGCGGTTCGAAAGCAGGCGGTTGAACCCGTCGGCATAACCCACGGGCAGCAGGGCAAGACGTGTTTCCCTGGTGGCGGCAAAGGTATTGCCATACCCGGCGGTCTCACCGGCATGCAGGGTACGCAACGACGTCACCTGGGTCTTCCAGGCGAGCACCGGAGTAAAGCCCGGCTCGCCGTTCCAGGAGAGTCCATCCTGGGTGACTCGGTCGAAGTAGCCATAGAGCGCAAGCCCGGGACGCAACATCAGCCGCGCCCCTGCCCGCGATGCCATTTTCGTCAGGGCTTTTCGGTCGGGTCCGGCAATAATGGTCGAAGAGTTGCCGGCATGCAGCCACTGCGGGCGCAGGTCGCGTTCCAGGATCACGTCCAGCGCCGTCTCAAGGCTTGCCAACTGCGGGTTGGGGCGGATGGTGGAGATGGTTTCGGGGGCGGAGAAGTGGGTCATGACTCCTTCCAGCCGGAGGCAGGAGCCGGAGTGAAAACGAAGCAGCAAGGAAGCCGCTTCCGGCGAAACATCGGAGCCGACCACGCGCACGCCTTGGCGCGACATGCCGGTGTCAATTTCCAAGTGAACTGGGACTGAAATGGGAGCCATACCGCGCGCAGCAGCGGCCTCCTCCAGCAGGTCCAGATGCCATGGTTCCCACACCACGGGGGTCAGACCCTGATCGATGACCGTATCTGCTTCACCGCGGAATATCCCGGACATCAAGAGAATGCGCGGTTGCGGACAGACTGCGCGGACGGCAGCGCCCTCCTCAACTCCGGTTACCCCCAACCACTGGGCCCCCGCGTCCGCCAGCAGCGGCGCGCACGCCAGCACACCATGGCCGTACGCGTTGGCCTTGACCACCGGCATCAGATCGGCGTGAGTGCCCGCCATGCGGCGCAGCTTTTTGTAGTTGGCCAGCAGCCGGTGGCTGGAGAGTTCAACCCAGAGCGGTCGGTTCGGCATAGCCCAGTTTAGTATTCACCGGGCGCTTCACCGAAGGCCATGTTCTCAAAGCGCGTGCAATCCGCCCTATAGGCAAGATGCACCGAGCCGGTCGGTCCATTGCGTTGTTTGGCGATGATGATCTCAGCCTTGTTCTTGGAGTCAGGATCTTCTTCCCCGTTTTCGTCTTTGTTGTAGTAGCTATCGCGATGGATAAAGGCCACCACATCGGCATCCTGCTCGATCGAGCCTGACTCACGAAGGTCGGAAAGCATCGGCTTCTTGTCGCCGCCGCGCTGCTCCGAGGCACGGCTGAGCTGTGAAAGCGCCACCACTGGGACGCGCAATTCCTTGGCTAACGCCTTGAGGCCGCGGGAGATGGCGGAGACCTCCTGGGTGCGGTTCTCGTAACGTCGTGCGCCAACGCCAAAGGAAGAGGCACTCATCAACTGCAGGTAATCGATCACGATCAGGTCCAGGCCGCCCTGTTGGCGCTGCAGCCGCCGCGCTTTTGCCCGCATCTCGGAGAGCGCGATCGCCGGGGTGTCGTCGATAAATATTTTTGACTCCGCCAGCCGCTCCAGGGCCTCCATCAACTTGCCGCGATCTGCTTTAGGAATGAAGCCAGTCTGGATTTTCTGCATGGAAACCAAAGCCTGCGAGGCCAGCATGCGGCGCAGCAGCGACTCTTTGGACATTTCGAGCGAAAACACGGCCACTACTTTGCCATCTCTCACTGCCGCATTCTCGGCAATGTTGATGGCCCAGGCCGTCTTGCCCATGCTAGGGCGGGCAGCAATGATGATCAGGTCGGAAGCCTGTAGGCCGCTGGTCATCTTATCGAACTGGGTGTAGTGGGTGGCCAGCCCGGTCACCTCTTTTTGCTGCGCGTACAAATTGTCGATGGTCCCGAAGGAGTCACGAACGATCTCTGGGATGCCGGCGAAACCGCGAGTGATGCCGCGCTCGGAAACCTCAAGCAGGCCGGATTCGGCAGCATCGAGCACTACCAGGGCCTCATCGCTTTGGTCAGCCGCCCGGGTTATGGCAGTGTTGCAGATGCCGATCAGCTGCCGCGCCAGGGACTTGTCCTTCACGATGCGGACGTATTCTTCGATGCTCGGCCGCCGGGGAAGGCCCTCGGTCAGTGACGCAAGGTAGGCCACGCCGCCCACCGCTTCGACCTCCTTGCGTCGAGCCAGCTCTTCGGCCAGGGTGACGATATCGACCGCGCGACGGCCGTCGATCAACTCCGCCATGCGGCTGTAGATCCGCCGGTGCGAGTCGAGCGAGAAGTCTTCCGCGCGAAGCTTTTCCGCCGCCTCGTTATAGGAGTGGTTATCGAGCAGGATCGCGCCCAGAATCGAACGCTCCGCCTCCACGCTGGCGGGCAGGCCGCGGTCCAACGACACATCCGAAAGGGTGGCCATAAGCTCAGTTTAGGCCACAACCAACAAGACCAGGCCTGTGGGGAATCAAGGTACAAATGTGAACAACAGGAACGGTATGATGAATTAAGAATGGGTCATCGAACAAAAGCATTTTTAGTACTTGCGCTCTGCATGTCGTTTCTGGCAGTCGGCGCCGGGGCACAGCAAGCGACCAAGGCAAGTGCAGCGCCACCCGAGTTTCGCGAGATGCAGCAGGTGGAAGACCGCTGGGCCGACGCAGTGACCAAGCGCGATCAATATGGACTGGAACTGGTCCTGGCCCCGCAGTTTATCGGCATTTCCGCCACTGGAGATGTAACCACGCGCAATCAGCAGATCGCCCATCTGTTCGTCAAGAATACTGGGCCCGACTCCCTGGAGCAGAAGGTGGTGAGCGTTCGTTTCGTCGGTGACATTGCCATTGTCAATGGAACCTACGTTATGACATGGAAGGGCGAGAAGGCGCCGGTTCTGGAGAAGGGCATCTTCTCCCATGTCTTCGAGCACGTCCGTGATACCTGGCTCTGCCTGAATTCACAACGCACCGTGGTGGCCGAAGAGACCAAGGGGGCAGCAGCCAAGGAGAAGCCTAAAGCGAAGCGCAGCGATGCCGAGCTGCCAATGCACATTCCCTTGATTTATAAGGGGCCAGACAGCACCAAGCCAGCGCCCGCGCCGGGCAGCAACGAGCCCCCGCAATAACAGCAGGGACCTGCTGTTTCAGGGATTTGTCCCACTTACTGCGGTATAGTTCTTCTGCCATGTGTAGATCAACAGTTTTGCTGCTTGCCTTGCTGAATTTTTCAAATCTCGCCGCATTCGCTGCGGAGAAAATGACTGCACCACAATTGATCAGCCTGGCGCAGTCGCACAGTGCTGCCCTGCAGGATGCGATCAACGCCACCTTTACTCCCCAGGAACTGAAAGATGGCACTGCGTGGGCGGGCAAGGGCCACGATTTCTTCTTCGTCCTCGCATCCGCCACTCCTCCTGAACTTTTCATCGACGGTGTCCCGGGTCCGCAAATGCAGCCCCTGAGCGCCACGGGGCAATGGTACTCGGTGGCCAGAATTGAAGAGCTGGGCGTGCTCCACTCCTTCCATTACCTGATCTCGGGAGTCAAATTCGGCGGACGCCTCGACCTTCCGTCGTTCGGTCCCGATTCGTATCTGGAAGCCGGTGTGCCGTCAGGCAAGCTCTCAGAAAAACTTATCCAAACCAGCAAGACCTATGACGGCATGAAGAGCGAGTACTGGGTGTACGTGCCGGCCGGTTACGACCCCAAAGTTCCCGCGGCACTCATGGTCTTTCAGGACGGCGGCGGGTACATCCATCGCGATGGCAACAACCCTGCGCTTAACGTGATCGACAACCTGATCGCCCAGAAGAAGATCCCGGTGATGATCTGCGTCTTCATCAACCCGGGCGACGTGACGGACGCACCCGGCACCCCGACCTACCGCTTCGTTCAGGCATATGCCGATCAGTGGCACCGGACGCTCAAAGACTCCATGCGCAGCACGGAATATGACACTGTCAGTGATCGTTATGACCGGTTTCTGCGGGATGAGCTTCTGCCCCAGGTCTCTGCTCAATACAACATCCGTAAAGACGCCTACAGCCACGCCATCACGGGCTTGTCTTCGGGCGGCATCTGCTCGTTCAATGCGGCCTGGCAGATGCCCGATCAATTTAGCCGGGTGATTAGCTGGATCGGCAGCTTTACCAGCATCCAGTGGAAAGAAGATCAGGCAATCCCTGATGGCGGCCAGGACTACCCGGAGAAGATTTTGCGAGAACCGGCGCGCAATCTCCGCGTATGGTTGCAGGACGGCTCCAACGATCAGGAGAACGATCGTTACGGAAGCTGGCCGCTGGCCAACATCCGCATGGCGAATGCACTCAAGCTGAAGAACTACGATTTTCATTTCAGCTTTGGCCAGGGAACACACAATTCCGGTCACGGAGCAGCCGAGTTTCCGGTAGAGATGATCTGGCTGTGGCGTGACTACGATCCGGCCAAGATCAGCCAGACCTATGAAATGGAAGCGGCAGAGAAAGCCAAGCCGTTGTTTCGAGTAACTATTACTAGCCGGGAGGCGCGCTAGACTAGCTTCCTTTCGAAGACCCCCCGAAACGGATTTTTATTCGATCAACCGCGGGGGGGTGACCCGATAAAAGCGCTTGTACTCCTATTTGCCGACGTCGTAGGATGGGTGGGCTTTAACCGTCTAAAATTCTCGATGTTAAGTCAACTGGAGCGCATATGAAGACACTGGTTCGTTCGATGCTGGCTGCAACCGCGCTGGCTGTAACCGCAATGATCGCTTCGCAAGCAGGTGTGGCTCAGGCGCCCGCAGGCGCCCCCGCGGGTGCTACCGGACTTTGTAATGACGGCACCTACTGGACCGGCGCGACCAAGAGTGGTGCGTGCAAAGGACACAAGGGCGTGAAGACCTGGTATGCGTCCACCAGCTCCACACCAGCCCCTGCTGGTGCGCCTGCGGCAGCCGCAGCCCCAGCGGTCGCCGCAGCACCGGCTCCAGCGGCACCCGCTCCCGCCGCCCCCGCAGCAAAAACCAAGACAGCAACAGCGACCTCGACCACGCCTGCTCCCGGCGGTGGACCAGGTATGGTGTGGCTCAATACCTCGACCAAGGTGTATCACTGCTACGGAACGAAGTACTACGGTACAACCAAGGCCGGCGCGTATATGACCGAAGCTGATGCAAAGGCCAAAGGTGCCCATCCGGATGCGGGCAAGCCTTGCAGCTAGAGCTGAACTAAGAACGTCTGTCGAATCTGCTGCATTTTCTTAGGGGCAGTGGTCTCTGATCTAGACCGCTGCCCCTAAGTTGTCTAGCGCCACATGGTCTGAAAGTCTGCTCGACAACCGCGGTCAACCCAAATCCCCCGGCCATCGTAGCCCCAGGTCTGGCCCTGGATACAAGGCGAACCGCTGCGCTGGTTAGTGAGCCGCACCCCGCGGCTGGTGTTTGCTGCGCAGTAAACTCGCTTGCCGTTATTCGAAGAGCAGGTGATAATTGTCCCCCCGCCATAACCAGGTCCACCGGGGCCGCCTGGTCTGTAGCCTGTACCCAGATAGAAATCGGCCCGGCAACCGCGATCAACCCAAATCCCTTGTTGGCTGTAGCCCCAGGTCTGGCCCTGGATGCAGGGCGAACCGCTGCGCTGGTTGATCATCTGTACTCCGCGGCTGGTATCGACCCGGCAGAGATGTCGTTTCATGTCATCTGAAGCGCAGGTTACATTCCGCCCATTCTGTTGCGTGATCCCACTTTGAGCGCACGCTCTCGATGACCCGAGGGATAAGGCATGGATGCCCAGCAGCAACATAAGCCAAGTTAGTTTCTTCATTTCCAGCTCTCCTCAAAAGGCTTGTAGGTTCAGGTGCCCAACCGCCGGGGGGGAATTGGTTCAAGGCATGATAAAGCTGAGGAGCTCTATGCGGCATGAATCGAGTGAGATATTTGCCACAGAAAACGTTCGTAGGATGAACACGAGGGCTCTCTCACCCGCCGGGAATGAAATAGTCGAATGAGAGAGGGCGCGTCCCCTTCGGGACTCACACAACTTGATCGTTCTGGGCTACTCTCGGTCTGGTGTCGAGGATGTTAGAAGAACTCCAGCTGGTCTCCAATCCTCATCCGGCAATGGCTGATCTGCCCCGCCGGCAGTTCCAGCATGCTATGTGTTTTCAGGTTGATGCCGGTAATCCTGAACGGAGCCAACCGATGCCAAAGCTTTAGCACCTGAAGGCTCTTGCCGAGCGCGACCACATCGATCGAAAACAGCATGCCAAAAGTATGGATGCCGGATGAAGGCCTGACGAGAAGCCCGCACCCGGCATCGAGCCGCCTCCTCCCCATTAAACCTATTAACCGGGTGAGAGACGTGTCGGCTATGGTTATCCGTGTACCGACCGTGGTGGCACTGGTTATGTCTCTGAGGTTCATTGCTGTGTTCTCACAATTAAACCTTGGCGTGCTTTCTGCGGTAAATCAGGAAGGCGAGCACAGCCACTGCTAAAACACCTGCGATGATTCGAACTAATGTTGTCGTATCCATCTGATGTATCCTCCTTTCTCCCAAACTCGTATAAGTTGCAAACCCTGTGAGCAGCCGAACTACTTAAACGCCTGCATATTCTTCGCAATATTCAGAATCGCGGGCGCGAGCAACACAATGAAAATGCATGGGAAGATGAACAGCACCAAGGGGAAGAGTATTTTTATTTTGGTTTTCGCGGCCATTTCTTCAGCTCGCTGCCGTCTTTTCTGGCGGATTTCGTCACCAAACCTGCTCAGCGCTCTGACAATGGGCGTACCGAACCGGTCAGCCTGCGTCAACATGCTGACGAACAGCGAGAACTCGGGAATTCGTGTACGCTCTGCCGCGCTCTTCCATGCTTCGAGGCGCGGCTTTCCGGCAAGTTGCTCCAGGTTGACTTGTATGAACTCCTGGTGGATATCCGGGTGGCTGATGTTCAACTCCTGTCCCACCCGAAGCATCGCCTGATCCAAACCGAGGCCGGCTTCCACGCAGATAACCAGTAGATCGAGTGCATCCGGCAGACTTTTCCTGATTCTTTCTCTCCGTTTCTTGATCTTCATCCTCAGCCACATGTCCGGGATAAGATAAAAGATAGCGCCCAGGGACAAAGCCCAGAACACAGTGTTAGAGCGAATCAGGCTTCCGCACACGAGTCCTATCACTGGACCAATGAAGCGGCTGGCAGCATACGCGTTCATGCTCTGACTGCTCTTGATCCCCGCGCTCAACAGCTGCTGTTTGACCTTTTCATCCTCGGTAAGCCCCAAGCGCGCTTGCAGGCGCTTGGCCATGGAAAGAATCGCCCCTTGTATCCGCTCTTTGTAGCCCACGCTTCTTACGTCCGGGCGGGTGCTCTGCACCATCTCCAGCATTCGTCTGGCCGCAGGTGAGGGTCTCAACATGGCTGGAGCGACCATCAGCGCAACAAAAAGAAAGACAGTAAGCGCCAGCGCGATGTAAAAGATCAGGCCCATGTCTGGTTAAACCTCGATTCCATTGACAATGCGGCGAATAATCAAACTGCCAACCGCCAGCATGCCGATGCTGAAGTAGATCAGCTTGCGACCGAATGGATCGCTGAGCAGGATGCTGGAGTATCCCGGATTCACCAGGTTGAGCAACACCAGCATCACCACCGGCAGCGCGCTCAGAATCCATCCGGTAAGTCTTCCCTGGGCGGTCTGCACTTGAATCTCGCCCTGAATCCGCAGTCGCTCTCGAATCACGAAGACGGTGCGATCCAGGATCTCGGCGAGGTTGCCGCCGGTGTCCTTCTGCACCAGGATGGCGGTTACCAGAACTCGCAGGTCGGCCGAGGGAACGCGATCCAGAAGTTGCATCAAGGCGTCGCGCATGGGCAAGCCAAGGTTCTGCTGTTTGAAGATTTCTCTAAATTCCGAGGCCGCCGGTTCCTGTGCATTCTCAGCCAGCATTTCCATCCCGCCTACCACCGAATGGCCGGCACGCAGAGCGCGGGCCAGCATGTCAATGGACTCGGCGAGCACTGCGTTGAATGCGCTAATTCTTCGCTTTCTCTTGAACGAAAGGATTCCGTATGGCAGCAAGCCCAGCCCTGCTCCCACGGCTATATCGATCAGCAGCATGGGCGCGAACAGCCAGGTAATTGCATAGCCGCCCAGGAACAAACCCAGACTGGACAGGACCAGCCCACCGACGGTGGTCGAGCTATTCGCCTGCAGAATGTGCTTCTGCAAGGTCTGCGCGAATTGGTACCGTTCCAGGATCTCGTCCAGCCAGCCAAACCGGCTCGTGCTCACCGCCTTGAACAATTGTGTGTTCTCAGGGGTAGCGCCGGCCTTGTTCTTCGCTAAGTGAATCAATGCCATCCGTTGGTCCATGGTCTTTTCCAGCGGCGACGGGCGCGTTATCGCAATGACCAACACAAAGGTGGCCAACAAGATCGCGAGAAATAGTAGAACCGGAAGAGCCATCTCTACATCTCCTATACTTCCGCCCAGTAATCGAGCAGCCCGGTTGGCAACGGGATGCCCGCAGCCTTCAATTTGTCGCCGAATTTGGGCACGATGCCAGTCGCGCGAAAGCGCCCCTTTACCTTCCCATTGGGTCCCAGACCTTCCTTTTCAAAAAGGAAGATGTCCTGCATGCTGATCACATCGCTGAACGCTCCGGTAAGTTCGGTGATATGCGTAACCCGCCGCGAACCGTCGCTCATGCGGGCAATCTGCACGATCAGATGGACAGCGGACGCGATCTGCGCCCGAATTGCTTTTTCCGGCAGGCTCACGCTGCCCATCATGGCCATGGTCTCCATGCGGGCGATAGCATCGCGCGGCGTGTTGGCGTGGATAGTGGTCAGTGAGCCATCGTGGCCAGTGTTCATGGCCTGCAACATGTCCAGGCACTCCTCGCCGCGCACCTCGCCCAGCACGATCCGGTCGGGACGCATACGAAGCGCATTGATGACCAGTTCTCTCTGCTTCACCGCACCTTTGCCCTCCACGTTCGGAGGTCGGCACTCCAACCGCACCACGTGCGCATGTTTCACTTGCAATTCAGCTGAGTCTTCAATGGTGATGATGCGTTCGCGTTCGTCGATAAAGCCGGACAGCACGTTCAGCAAAGTGGTCTTACCCGCGCCCGTGCCGCCGGAGACGATTATGTTAAGCCGCGCCTGTACAGCGCCCTTCAGGATCTCGAGCATCGGCTCGGTGAGCGCCTTGTTGCGCAACAGGTCCTCTGCCCCCAGCGGTGTCGATCCGAACTTACGGATAGAAAGAATCGGGCCGTCGACAGCCAGAGGCGGAATAATCACGTTCACACGTGAACCGTCTTTGAGCCGCGCATCCACCATCGGCGAAGACTCATCCACCCGCCTTCCCACCGCCGAAACAATCTTGTCGATCACGTGCATCAGGTGCCGGTCGTCTTTGAAGATTACGGTGGTCTTCTCCAGCACCCCGCGCCGTTCCACATAGACCGCGTTGTAGGTGTTGACCAGAATGTCGTTGACGGTCGGGTCCTGAAGCAGCGGCTCCAGTGGACCAAGGCCGAAGACTTCATCCAGCACCTCCTGCGCCAACCGGTCGCGTTCTGCTGAAGAGAGCGGAGTATTCTGCTCGCTGATCAGCAGCTGAATCGCGGCCACCAGTTGCTGTTGCGAAGCGGGGTTCTCGTGCATCAGGGCAATCTTTTCCAGATCCAGCCGCTTGATCAGGCCTAGGTGGACCGCCGCCTTGATTTCCTGCTGCAGTTTGAAGGCAACCGGCTTCGCGGTTCTTACGATGGCTGGAATGACCCCGGTTCTCCCATTAATCGGCGAATCAGTCATACAGAACCCCTTGGTACCTCACTGCCACACTTCCCCTTATTTCCACAGCGTAAATTTCTTCTTCACCGGCTCCTGCGCGGTTGGCAAAGCCACCTTGGCTAACGAGGCCGCCCATTTAGTCATCTGCAGCGAAAAATCCGACTTGCTGTCCGGCGAAAGCGGTTCACCGATATTGATGGATCGCACCAGTTCGCCATAGTTATTGGGGATCTTGAACGCGATTGGCAGGTGCACCGCCTTTTCGATCTGCTCAATCGTGACTGCCTCGTGCGAGGAGTAGCGGTTGATGATCACCTGCAGCTTCTTGGTCGCCTGCTCATTCTGAATCAGACCATCCACGTAACGGGACAGATCGCGGATAGCCCCGATTTCCGGAGTGGCGACCAGGTATATCCAATTGGAGAAAGCGATGACAGCAAGGTTGATGTCCTCAAACGAAGCTTCGCAATCCAGCAGCACAAAATCATATTGCGTGCTCAGGAATTCCAGTGTCCGCTCGACCGCGTCGGCGTCGGTTTTCCACGAGCCGCCGTAAACGTCAGGAGAAGACAGCACATCGAGGCCGCTCGCGTGCGTGGCGATGAATCCACGAAGCAATTCCTGATCCAGCCGGCTGACATTCTGCACCAGGTCATAGAAGTGATGATTGCTCCCATCCATTCCCAGGTAGAGAACTACATGGCCCAGTTGGGCGTGATTATCGATCAGCAGCACCTTTTTGGCGAAGCCCCGGACCAGGAACATGGCCAGATGGACTGCCAGCGTAGTCGTGCCCACCCCGCCTTTGGCGCCGAAGAAGGAGAGAATTTTTCCCGAATTCAGCCGACGGCCTGCGCTGGACGACCAGCGATGATCGAGCCGGGTCAGGGTATCCGTGAATTCGTAAGAGTCGAACGGTTTGGAAAGAAATTCACTGTATCCGGCTCGCATGGCACGCAACAACAAGTCAGGATCGGTGGTCGAGGAAAGCGCCAGAATCGCAATCTTGTGGTAAAAGCTGTGGCGCAAACATTCAGCCGTCTCGAGCGCAAGCTCCGGGTCTGTATCGAAGTCAACTACTGCGATGCAACCCTGGGCTTCGATTGCCCGTTGCGTAAGAGCTGGAAGTTTGGCGGTCGAGAAGTAGTTCTCGTAATCCACATGAACCAGCGCCCAGGGCATATTGGAAGCAAAACTGCGCATCTGCTCCACCATCTCTGGTTTGACATGCACGGTTAGTAGCGCCACCTGCAAACCATCCGAATTGTGTCCGTTCTCTGTCACTCTTTGCCCCCCGTCCCTGGTTGTGTCGCTGGTTTCTGCTTGACGGTCTTCTGATCAAATTGTTTGGGGTCGAGCATCGGCACCGGGAGCTGCGGTGGAGTGGGAGCTGCCGCTTCGTTCAGCGGATCGACGATGGTGGGGGTCACGATCACCATCAGTTCCGCGGTCGAGTGATTCACATTCTTTGAGCGAAACAGCTGGCCCAGAATCGGCACATCGCCCAAGCCCGGCATTTTGTTGAAAATATCGGTGGTCCGATGATCCAATAAGCCGGAGATGGCGAAACTCTGTCCATCCCGCACCTCTACCTGGGTCTCTGCACGGCGAGTGGAGATGGCAGGAATTGTGTATCCGGAAATAGTGACCGCATTGGTGTAGTCGAGCGCGCTCACTTCCGGCGCCACTTTCAACAGCACCGTCCCATCGTCATTGACGATCGGGGTGAAGTCCAACCTAACCCCATAAGGCCGGAACTGGATGGTGATGGAGGTGAGCCCACCCGATGAACCCTGAACCACCGGGAAGGGAAACTCGCCTCCCGCAAGAAACGACGCCTTCTGTCCGCTGAGAGTAGTAATCGTCGGCTCGGCAAGGATTTGCGCGATCTGTCTATCCTGCAGATCCTGCAGCGTCAACCCGATATTCAGTCCAGTGTTGTAGAACAGCAAGTTCAATGGACTGCTTACGCTTAGTTTTGGAGGACCTTCGCTGTTCGTCGTGTTGACCGAGGAAAACTGTCCGGTTTGAACGACGCCTGTATTCTTACCTCCGCTGAGCAGGGTAATCCCAAACTGGTCTACCTTCGATCGGTCGATTTCGATGATCTCGACCTGCAGCTTCACCTGCCTGATGTGCGGTTGTCTTACCACCGTGGAATTGACGACGACTTTCGCATACAGAGCAGCTAGCTTGGCCGCTGCGTCGGAAGAAACCTCACTCAACACCGTGCCGGAGAGAGAGACACGATCCAGCTCTGCTTCTACCTTGATGTTGTCATTTGGCAGCGCCTCGTGAATCTCCTGCTGCAGGCTGGCCACATCCAGGTCGGAGAAAACCACGTAGGACGCCGACTGGCCCGCTTCGTCCCACAAGATAAGGCTGCTCACACCTGGTGTTTCAGCCGTAACCACGATCTGCGTGGGGCTCGAGGTAAAGGAATTGACGGCCAGCGGATTGCTAACATACACCCGCTTGAGCCGGCTCAAGCTCTTGATAAAAATCGACCGCCCCACCAGCACGTGCAGCGGCTGGCTTGCAGCTCTCGTCGAGCTGCTAAGCGCGGTGGTTACATCCGGCAATGCCGCTACCCCCACGGCCCTCACATAAGCGGCCGCGGGAGCCGTCGCTGCTGGAATTGCGGGCGGGGTTTGGGCGTGAACTGCGAGACCAAGCATTGCCGGCACCAACGCGCGATATGTACCTCTCAAGCAACGAATCATCGGTATCAATCTGCGCGCCTCAGTGAAAGCCATTGACCACTTGCTTATCGCCCAGGATGGTCTCCACCTCGTACTGCCTGGGCTTGGGGTGCAGTAGTTTGTTAACGGGAGCTGCGGCTCCTGGCGGCGATAGAGCCGGAGCGCCGGCGAGCTGAGTGAGTCCAACCGGCGGACTGAGTGCCTGCTCCTCGTCGGCGCCGTTTCTTAGCACGAAATAGATCCCTCCCAGGCTGGTTGCGAGCACTAACTTTTCCGCGTCCTCCGGCTTTAGCAATAGCGTCACCACATTCACGCTGATCGGCTTGCCGTCTGCCTGGGGTTGAATTTGCTGGCCCGCGGCAAGCACCACCACATCCTGCAACGCGGTCAACGTCTGCGGATCCGGGGTGGTCACCGAGTGATAGGTCATCAGCACGTCGACATGGGTGCCGGGCAGCAGGAAGCCTGCGACTCCGACCACCTCATCGGAACGAACGGAGATTGCGCGCATGCCCGTGGGTATCTTCGCCGTCAGGCCTGCGCCCGCACCCGCCGCCGCCAATTGCCGTTCCAAAATGGGTTCGCCCTTGGGCAACGGATAAAGCACGATTCTGCCGGCCACCTCCTCGACCTTGGTGAAGCCACCGGTAAGCGGTGTCGCTGCGGGCCAGGCAACCATTTGCAGGCTTCCAGGCTTCAGTGCTTCGCCCGCGTCGAGCGCCTTGCCTGCGGCAACATAGAGCTGTTTTTGCGGCACCACGACGCGCGCCGCCTTGGCCACTCGCCTGCTCAGCCAGAAGGTAAACAGACCCGAGACCAGCACCGCGAACAACAACGCGGTAAGCAGCCGCTTTGCCTTCATGGCTTCACCTTTGCACCATCAACCGTCCAAGGCTGACCGTGCTCCCGACGGCGATAGCCAATGCATAGGGCAAGCGCAGCGCTTGATTATTATCGAGGTTGAAATCCGGATGCGGCGCCAGACCCACTGTCCCGTGATGAACCACCAGCGCGCACATGTTATGCATCGTCTGCTTGAGGCGGCGATGATAGAGTGCAAGGCCGACTGCCATCGCTCCACCGGCAAGAGAGGTCAAGATAAGCAGCGGCCCAATCAGTGAGAGCCCGGCACTGCAACCCACCGCAGTGATGAGCTTCACGTCTCCCCCGCCCATACCGCCGGCGAGATGAAACAGCAGAAAGATCAGGCCACAAACCAGTCCGCCGGCAGCTGCCGATCCCAGCTGCCGCCATCCGCCAAGGCTGTAATGCAGCAGCAGGCCAAACAAGATTGCGGGAAGTGTAAACGCGTTCGGTATCTTGCGGCTTATCACGTCATACGCCGCGCCCACCACGGCGCAAAAGAGCGAGCAAGCCGCATACACGAACTCGATATTCGGTTTTCCCACGGAATACTTTCAGATCAGCAATTACGGTTCAATCTCATCCGTGCCAGTTGCAGATTGGTCTCGACCCTCAGGGAGGCCGTGGAGTCAGACATTCGTGGTTAGTCTGCTACCAATGCCAGTGAGGGCAGTCCCTATCGTGGTCGCCAGAGTCTTCATCGTGGACGTCGCGCCCAACCCGATCAACGCCGCCACCAGTGCATATTCGATAAGATCCTGGCCAGACTCATCACGCAAAAGGTTCAAGAAAAGCCTATTGAGATCGTTCATTGCATCGCTTCCATCAAACAAACAGCTGGCGGCCGGCCGTGCTATACAGCGGCGGTTAGCTTGCTTCCCACGGTGGAAAAGGCGGTGCTGATGTTGGTCGCCAGGCTGTTCATTGCCGCCGTGGCGCCAAGGGCGATCAATGCAGCGACCAGTGCATACTCAATAAGATCCTGGCCCGACTCATCACTTACTAGACCAGATAAGATATGTTTTAGATTCTTCATTGCTGTTCTCCTTTAGAGCAGTCAGATAGCGAAAATACGGGCTATCTAATGGGATGGTGTATTTTAGCAACGGCAATGTCAATCACCCGTTCCCGATGGTCCAAAGAGAGATACTTACATTAGTCATGGATATGTGCGGGATAGCTAATAGCTAAAAGGTAGGCGCGATAACTATTGATCTTTGTCTATATCGTCACAAAGCCCTAATGGTTCGCTGGATTATTGCCGATAAACAAAAGGTGTCCCAGAATCGCAATGGTGGAACATCGATGTACATAAGAGCATGACCGGCAGGCCACGATTTCGCGGGACAGGCGCGGCTCGACGTTGCTGCCTGGGACAGGAAGGTCAGAGCCTGATTGAAGTCGCACTCATGATTCCAATCTTTACCATCATGGTCTGCTACGCCGTGGATTTCGGATTTTTCTTTCTGGTAGCCACAGCCCTGAACTCCGCCGCGCGCAACGCAATCGAGTATTCGATCCAGGGAACCTCGTCGCCTGCCCAGGCTGCTGCGCCCGGGGCCACGGCAATTTCCAATCTCGCCATTGCCAGCATTGGACTTGCCGGTGCCTCAACAACCACTGTCTCGGTTCGGGTATGTTCGAGTGCGGTGGGTGTGAACGCGTCGAATAACACTACCCAATGTACAACCCCAAGCGCCGGGGCGGGTGCAGTCACCGGCACGCCTGATATTGACCCTGAATCCCCCATGTTTCAGTTGAACCGGGTGGACGTCATCTACACCTTCACCCCGCCAGTTCCCATTCCCGCGTCCATCTTCCCCGGCACAACCTTCCATCGCACGGTGGAAATGAGAG
The DNA here is from genome assembly GCA_963814015.1 of uncultured Acidobacteriaceae bacterium. GTDB lineage: Bacteria > Acidobacteriota > Terriglobia > Terriglobales > Acidobacteriaceae > PALSA-350. The sequence goes on along the minus strand of CAWFBI010000005.1, from coordinate 557,415 downwards.
CCATGCAATGACTTTCGCGAACTGCCGCACTGCGTACGGGACGCCACGCCAGCAGGGACAAGCTGCGCTGGAGATGCTGGTCTCGCTAACCGTGGTCTTCTCGTTCGTGTTCTGGTTATTTGAGCTTTGCATGTTCACCTACACCTGCAGCGTACTGAACGCTGCAGCCCAGGAAGGTGTGCGCTATGCAATTATGCACGGAACCGACAGCTCGCTCTGTAGCGGGCCTGATACAACGTGCACCAATCAGTCGCCCTACTCCAATGTGCAGGCAGTAGTGACGGTTGCGGCCTCTGCATCACTGCACAACATGTCCGCTATGACGGTCACCGTAAGCTATGCCAACAGCACAGCGGCGATCGGAAACCCGGTTGCGGTCAAGATAGCCTATACCTATGTTCCTTACCTAAATTTCCCTGGCCTGGCGAACGCGCTGACCTTCACCTCGCAGGGACAAATCTTGTACTAACCGGGTAGAGTCTGTGTGCAAACCGAAAAGAGAAACCAAGGAAGAGAAAACAGCAGGTCCCTCCACTGCGCTACGCTTCGGTCGGGATGACAATCCTGCTGTTGGAACCTTTTCTCGTGATGCCAATGAATTGGCATCCCGACCGAAGCGTAGCGCAGTGGAGGGACCTGCTGTTTTCTCTTCCTTGGTTTCTCTTTTCGGTTTGCACACAGACTCGCTAGAGCTCGATAACCAATCGGGCCAGGCCTCCGTGTTGCTACTGGTGATCCTGGGGACATTCCTGCTGGCCTCTGTGGGCTTTGCCGTCGACCTCTCCAGCATGTGGTTTCAGCGTCAGGCCGCGCAATCTGCCGCCGACGCCGCTTGCGTGGCCGGAGCGATGGACATGCTTTACCTGCAAAACGGCACCATCACCAGCAGTCCCGGCTTCACTGTCGGCACTGTCGGCGACTGCTCTTCCTCGTCAACTGCTGCGATATGCCAATACGCGGGATTCAATGGCTATGCTGCGACCACACCTGCAGCCGGATGGGGCTCGAGTACACCCGGAGACGCGGTCGCGGTAAGCTGGACTTTCCCCACCTCGGTGCCCGGCGTGACGGCTGCTTCTGGAATCACCCATCCGTTTCTCAATGTCGTGGTGCAGAAAAACGCACGTACATGGTTCATGGGTCTGGTAGGCGTTAGGTCGTTGGTGGTTGGAGCGTCCTGTACCTGCGGACTACCCCCCGGGGCCCCCCTCGCGCCGCTCGTCATTCTCAACCCCACTGTTAACTCAGCCCTCACAATATCGGGAGGCGCTCACATTACGATTGTGGGCGGCCCGCAAACCAGCATCCAGGTAAACTCCTCCGCCAATGGATCACCGTCAGCGAATTCTGCGAGCAATGCCATCTATTGCAATGGTGGCAATGGCTACCCCATCGACACCAGTGCGGCGGGTCCATCGGGAACCGGCGGAAATGTGGCGGTTGTAGGAGGACCGTCAACCAACCAGTTGTGTGGCGCGAATTACATCATGAACAATACAACCCATGCGCTATGGAAGAGTCCCGCGACGGTCGCTGTCGACCCCTATGCAGGCGTTCCCGCGCCAACCCAGCCGGCCGGCAAAGTCCTGGAGGCCGTAACTCCCGTAGCTACGGTAGCGCAGGGTTACACGCCGTCGTCAGACCCGACCTATGGCTACACTTCCGGCACCTGGGTCGCGAGCGGAACCGACAGTTGCCCAAATACGGCTGCTCAACAGCACTATCTGACGTACAGCGCCAGTTATCCCTTGCACGGTGGAAACATCTATGGCAACTGCCTCGAATTTACCCCAGGGTACTACCCGGCTGGTATCGACACCACCAGTCTCGCAGGATACGCCAACGATGTGGTCATTTTCATGCCTGGAGTTTACTACCTGAATGGAAACCTGACCGTCGGATCATCCACCACGCTGCGCAATGCGTGGATCGGAACCCAGCCCGCCACGCAAGGGGTCATGTTCTATTTCCTCAGCGGGGGGCCGACATTTGCTGGCGGCTCGGGAGCGGCCAGCAGCTCCATCAATACGGTTCCCTCCTACTACATGAATTGTTCCAGTACCTCGACCCCGGCCGGGACGCCGGCGTCTCTCACCGGGAATGTGCTGATATCCCAGTGCGCCGCCGGGGGAACTTACGTCGGCGCACCAAGTTCTGATGCCTACTCGGTAACAGGAAGTCGCGGGCTTCTCTTCTTTTCCGGCCACTCGAACACGTATAGCAACACATTGATCGGCGCCGGCGCAACGCTGAACTTCAGCGGTGTACTTTATTTTCACAACAGCAACTATGCTGATTTGGTCCAGTTGAATGGTGCAGGCGGCTCCACCACCTACGCTATCGGAATGGTCGTGGTTGACCAGTTGACCCTGAGTGGAAGTGGAACAATCGCCATGACGTTGACTAACGTTACATCCTCAAGCCCGCCCGAAGTCGGTTTATTCCAGTAGGCACGGTCCAGAAGCGCAGCGTAGTGGAGAGATCTGCGGTTTCTTTTTCAGGTTCTCACGAGACTCTAAAAGCTACAAATTAAGGGGCTCCACCGCAATTTGATGTCTTGAATACAGGATAGGGCTGAAAGAACTGTTCCGCTGCCGCAGGATTCCACGCGGCGGTCCTGTCCGGCGGCGGGATGAACCCCTCTTCCGGCGGCGTGAGCAACCACACCCGGCGGTCTTTGAACACGCACAGCAGCGGTACATTCGATTCCACAGGTTCCGTATCTCGCGCCCAGACCACGTGCTGTGTGGGGATATCGTAACCGTTGTTGATCCAGCTATATCCCCAAAAATGATCGGGACGGTAGCGTACGATCACCAGTTGCCTGCCCGGCTTTGCTTCCATAATCCCATGTAGGGCTTGATAAGCCGGTATGTCCGCGGTACGCGAAGCCCAGTTGGATGGCAAAGTATTCATTGGCACTACAATCAACCGGACGAAGAACATGACGATGATGGCTGCCAACGTGCCGCGCAGGAGTTTAAGCCACATCACGTTATGCCGGGCACCCACGCGCATAGACCGCAGGCCATTCAACAATATGAGATACAGAATGCCGGTGGCCACGGCGACATAGTGTGCCTGAAGCCATGTCTCGGTGAGAAAGCCGAGGCTCGCGAACCCGAGCGTGTACATCAGCACTCTCGACTTTCTGGCACGCAATGTCGGGACCAGGCCGATACCCGTCAGCGTTAAGGCCGGAAAGACGAAGAAGAGCCATTGATAAATCACTTTCACAATTGCCTCGATAACAAAGTCACCCGGGGTCCTGGTACTCACATAGGGCATCATCTCTTCATCGCGAAAGTAGTTAAGCTGGTCGAGGAACTGGTAGTGAACCGAATAGTTCGGTTTGCCAAATAGAAAAGGTGGGCAAATGCTCCACTGCTGCCAGTACGCTATCCAGGGGAAAACCAAGCGCCCGGTTACCTGGTGGCAGTAATAGCCAGTCGAGACAGCTCCGGCCAACAGGAGAGCGACGCCCGGTAGCCAGATGCGAACACTCGCGCGCTTTTGAAAAAGAATCCAGGCGGTGTAAAGGCAGATGGGCAGTGAAATGAGAGCGCCTTCGAACGGACGCGAGTTCGCTAGCAGGAGCAAGCCGAGCGCCAGGAGGAGTCCGTCGCAAGCTCTGCTCTTGCGAGCCAGTCGCGCCGCTGCGCCCAGCAGCAGACAGCCGCCCAGTATGGCGACTGACCCTCCCCAGTAGGCGTTGCCGAAATAGCTGAACCAACTGATGCGAACTACCGCCAGCAGTCCGCCGAGCAAAGCCCATTCTGCCGGTAGATAGGCTTGAAGCATCCAACACAGGCTGGCTGCGGCCAATGCCATGCTCAGCAATATGCCCGCCCGCGGTGTCGACAGCCAACGCTGCCCGAGCGCCATGAATAGAGGCTGCGCTACGCCGTACTTCGAGGCGAAGGTCGGCTGCATGACTACATAGAATTGTTCGAAGTGATGCCAAACCGGGGGAGTCGGGTTCGCCAGCCGGCCATGAGCGAACGTATCGCTTGCCAGTAGATAGCTAAACTCATCATGAATATTGGGAGGGCTAAACGGCTCTAAAGGCAACAGCGCAATCCGGCCAAAAAAGGACAAGAGAAAGACGGCTACGCAAGCGCGCAATCGCTTCTGCGCAAAGCGGCGGAAGCCCCGGTTGGGAAGGAACACGGTAAATCTCACCGGAAGCAGGACGAAGAGGAGCAGCACTGCCAGTGTCACCAGCGTCTCGATACCAACAAACCTCACGTGATAAGTCTCGATGTGAAAGAACCTTATGTAGTTGGTCATCACTGTCCAGAGGTCTTTGTCCTGGCGAAAATCATGGCCAGCCCGTCATCGTAGTCGATACGCCAACCTTGGCTTTCTCTTAACAAACTCGACAATGCGGAATCTGTGGGCATAAGCACCCATTTCACTTGATAACGATCGAGTGGTTCCCGCCATTGCCGGGTTCCCAGCAAGGCCTTCGCATACTCCTTGATGAAAGTGTCCCCATAGAAGTCGTGACGATCGTCGAAGTAAACCTTAGTCTGTGGATAGAGCTTGTAAATCAGGTAACCGCTCCAGGCATCTGTGCTGAAAAGATGATCGCGAATGTCTCTTTGCGCAATGAATCGGGCTGCCTTTACAGGAAAGGTCCTCGCATCAAAATCGGCGTCGACAAGCTGTTTTGAGAGCACGCGCCCACCGTTCAAGACCAGTGCAATGGACGCAGCCATCGTAACCAACACCAGAGCATGCCCATGAAGCTGCCTTTCCAGGCACGTCATACTGTCCGAGATGCCTTGTCCCGTATCGAGCATGGAACCTAACCAGCGAGGCCGGGAGGCGGATACGTGAGCGATGGCCACGGTAAACAACGGCCCAAGAATCAGGCTCATGATGATTGCTGAAATAGGTATATTGCGAACCGCAAATAGCCCTGCGTGAAGGGAGAGCAAGAGGAGTAGCAAGCCAGTTGGGCGGAGCTGATCGCGTGCAAGCGCGGCTCCCGCAATCACCAGCAGGATGAGCAGTTCAAAATATCCATAAACAGGAAGGTGGAAATTCGGAGACGCGAATTCGTCGATGTTGTTCATTAGAAAGCTATCGGACAAGTACTGATACACATGAACATGCAATCTGTAACCGTAAGGCGTAAGTAGGGTAGTCAACAGGCAAATCGCGAGGACAGCGCCCAGTTGGGATAGGTGTTGCCGATCTCCCGTGCGTGGAGTAGTAAGAACGCTCCAAACGCGGCCGATCATGAAAATTCCGAGCAGCCCCAGCCCCAAAATGAATCCCGCGTGAAGGTTTGCCCAGAGCAACATCAGCGGCGGCAGCCAGAGTAGTGCCGAACGCTCGCCCTCTTCAAAGCGGCAGAGGTTTTCCACCCAAAGCAGGGTGAACAGCCAGCTCAGAACGTGTGGTCTGGCGAGCATGTGAACCTGCGCCGCCGCGATCGCCAATAGCGTCAGAGCTCCCGCGACCACCAGGTTGCCACTCCTTCGCAGAACGAATCGAAACAGAAGTGCGAAGGTGGTGCTTATGACCACAGCGGTAAAGAGTACGACTCCGTTCAAACCTGAGACGTGGTGAATTGCAGCAATGACTGCGTCGTACATCCACTCCCATGCGCACCAGGGTTCTCCCTGCCTGGTGTAGGAAAACGGATCTGTCTTGGGGATTGCGTGGGTCAACAGAATCTGCTCGCCGCTCCGAATGTGCCAGCCGATATCGGCATCGCGGAGCAATGCGGCACTCATCGGGCTGAACGCGAGCATGCTAATAAGGACCAGAAAAAACAAATCGGTGAACGATGGCAGCACCCAACGTAGCCAAACTGCTGGTGCTCTCTCCAGGTTGCCGGTCACTATCTCACGCAATCATGGAAACCAGTGGCCGCATACGCCGCCAGGATGGTGAGCAGGGGATCGATAACCAGCCGGTACCGGAACTCAGCGTGAGTCATGTAATAGGGCAAGGGAAAGAGCATCAGCGGGAGGAGAAACAAGACCGCCAGGCTGACGCGGCGTCTCTTGAACAAGCGCCAGATGCCGGCCGTGCCGAGAGAGGTCGTCAATACAGCATGGAGAGTGAAAAACACGGAACCATCTTGGTTCCCGGTTCCCGTCCAAAAGCGGCTGAACCTTACCGTGCTCAGTCGCAGGAACTCGGCTGGATGGGCGTGAATGTATGCCTTGGCCAGCGTTGACTTATCTCGCATGTAAGTAACTTCGCCTTTCGAGACATACTGGTCGTATTCCCACCGGTTAAATATCGGGAACTGCGATTCATCCAGAAAGCCAGTGGCTCCGGCGCGGTTTCCCACCCACAGTTCGAATCCCACCGTGCTGCGGAGTGGAATGAAAGCACCAAGCACGCGCGCGTTTCGTATCGGCCACGGAGCGAACATCAGCAGGAAAACAAGCAAGCTCAGCAGAGGAGAATACCCGGGCGCCTTCCGCGTCTGCCAGGCCGCCCATCCCAGCAGCGCCAGCAAAGCCGGCAGGAGAGCCGGATTCACCAGCGCAGCGAGACCGCAATAGGCGCCCATCAACGCCCATAGAAGCGCACAAGGTTGTTGCCCACAATGCAGCGTCAAAGCGATCATGCCCACCAAAAGCAGGGTGGACAAGCAGGTCTCCCAAAAAATCGTCGGCATCCAGATCAGCGGCAAGGAAACTGCCCAAAACGTGCCCGCCAAATTTGCTGCGCGAACACCAAAGCACCTTCGCGTGACGTGCATGATCAACAGCACGGTCATCAGACTGAACAGAAGTTGCATGGCCATCACGGCGATAGCGGCCGTAAAGGTGAAAGAGCCGAAGGTGCGGAAGACGAGGGCGATCACTGCGGGGTATCCCGGAGCGAGAAGAGCAGTAGGTCCTGTCGATCCGCCGAAGGGCGAGCTAAGTCCGTTCCCTGCGATCAGGGATTGAGCCAGCGTCCCCAGCTCAATCCCGCGGGAATAAATCCAGTTATGGGGAAACCGTTCGACCACAAACCACAAGACCAGTAACCGCGTTACCAGCGCCAGCGCAAGAACAGACCATGTATGCGGGCGCATCCCGCCGCCAATCTTAGAAACGGTTGAACTTCGCGGCACACGTGCACTGTAGGTTGCGACCGCATCACATCAGCGGGAGCAAGAAATTGTCTTACTTTCCGTTATCGGCAGACCTGGGCGGATCCTAGAGCCAGGGTCGACGCCAGCTCTCTCCCACAACTTTTCCCTCACTTTGGCGTCTTACCCTGCAGGAGTTAAAGCAGCCATGGTGTGTCCCCCCGCCCTCCGTACCGTCCTCGTGCTCCTGCTAGCGGTGCCTTTAGCCGCTCTCGGCCAAAATGCACAGCCCGCACAGCAGCCGCCCTTAACCTGGGTTCCGCAGGGTTTCGAGGTCTTGGGCCAGCGCGCCGCTTTCCACACCGATTTCACCTTTGACCGATCCATGCTTCAAGTGGCCAGCTACTTCATCGGCGATGCGGATCAGGAGGCGAGGAACGCGATCGCCAAGTTGAACGGTATCTCGGTGCACAGTTATCACTTCGCCTCGCCCGGCCTATATGATCCTGCCGCGCTTGACTTGATTCGCAGGCAATACGAAGCCGCCGGTTGGAGGCATCTGGTCGCAGCCCACAGCAAGGGCGACCCCTTCAACTCCGGGCAGACGGACCTATGGATTAACTTTGCTCACATGGATGTGACGGGAATGATGGTGCTGATCTCGGCGCCAAAGGATCTCAATCTGATCGCCCTCAACGGAGATATCAGCACGCTGGACCTACTGCATCTTAGGGGCCATTTCGGCATTCCCCGCTTCTCTGGGGACCGCTTTGTGCCCCCCGGCAAAGGCTCGCCGGCGCGCCCACCCTATGTCGCGCCTGGGCCCCCTCCAGCAATGTCCAACCAGGCTCCAGAAGCGGGACCTGAACAGTACCCGGGCAGTGTCGGCGTTGGGGTCGGCGCAGACCCACCGGCAGTGGAAGCAGCGCCCCCGCCCCCAACTCCACCGGGCTTCTGATGATCTGAAGGGTATGGGCTTTACAGCCCCCGCTGTGTAGCGCTCGAATTGAGCTCTGAGGGGGTTCCTAGGAAAATTATTTAGCGGCAATACCTGCGGCGGCCGCCCTGCGCTTCTCGCTAACTTCCAGGTGGACGTGCAGCAACGAAACCGCAGCCGGCGTCACCCCGGGGATCCTGCTTGCTTGCCCGAGGGTTTGGGGCCGCACCCGGGCCAGCGTTTCCTGCATCTCCCGCGACAACCCACTAATTCCTGCGTATTCAAACCCTGGGGGAATGGAGCGCTGCTCTGCCTTTTTGAGCTTTTCGATCGCCTTACGCTGCTGATCCAGGTAGCCGGAGAACTTGATCTCGGTCTCCACCGACTTCAGCTCATTGCGAACTCTGGCATTCACCGCGCCGCTGAATAGAGCGAGCGGACCGCTGGACTCCTCCCATTCCGGCCGCAGAACAGGCAGCAGGCCCTCGAGCGAGACCTCGGGCCGCTTGAGCAGTTGGGCGTAGGTTTGGCCAGTTACGTTGCCCAGCCCCGAAGCCACGTCGGGCACCAGAGCGCTCAGGCGCAAAACGTCCACTTTACGTGTGGCCAGCAGCTTTTCGAGCGCCACCGCACGCGCCTGCTTCTGTTCATAATCCTGCCACGCGCCGCTCGTGATCAGCCCCAGCTTATGCCCATACGGAGTCAGACGGCGGTCGGCGTTATCGATACGCAGGTGCAATCGGAACTCAGCCCGCGAAGTAAACATGCGATAGGGTTCGTTGGTGCCCTTGCTGATCAGGTCATCGATCAGAATGGCGGTATAGGCCTCGGTGCGGTCGAGGGTGAAAGGCGCCTCTCCGCGGACCAGCAACGCGGCGTTGATGCCGGCCATCAGTCCCTGGCATGCAGCCTCCTCGTATCCCGAGGTGCCGTTAATCTGGCCGGCAAGATAAAGGCGGCTGATCTGCTTCACCGCCAGGCTGCGATCGAGCTCGGTGGGATCGATCGCGTCGTACTCGATGGCATATCCCGGCCGCAGCATCTCCGCATTTTCCAGGCCAGGAATGGATCGCACCACCTCCCACTGCACTTCCATCGGCAGCGAGGTGGACATGCCGTTGACGTAGACCTCGTTGGTATCCAGGCCCTCGGGCTCAAGGAAGAACTGATGCTGCTCCTTATCCGGGAAGCGGACCACCTTGTCTTCAATCGAAGGGCAATAGCGCGGGCCGATGGCGGTTATCTGCCCCGAGTACATAGGCGAACGGCTGACGTTCTCGCGGATGATGCGCAGGGTCTCGGGCGTTGTATAGGCGATATGGCAGGAGATCTGCTTCTGCGGCAGCTCCACCGTGCGGAAGCTGAATGGGGTCGGATCCAAATCCCCGGGCTGCTCCGCGAACCGGCTCCAATCGATGCTGCGGCCGTCCAGCCGGGGCGGGGTACCGGTCTTGAGACGGCATCCGCGGAGGCCAAGCCGCTTGAGGGCCTCGCCTAGCAGTACACTGGGCGGTTCGCCACTGCGGCCGGCAGGATACCTTTCCTCGCCACAGTGAATTAACCCGTTAAGGAACGTGCCAGTGGTAATGACGACGGCGCCCGCCAACACCGTGCGGCCATCGCGCAGGCGTACGCCGTGGACGGTTTTCTCGTCAACCACCAAATCAACCACTTCGGCTTGCTTGATGTGGAGATTCGCCTGCGACTCCAGCACCTGGCGCATCTTGACCCGGTACTGGCGCTTGTCGCATTGTGCCCGAGGAGACCAGACGGCGGGCCCGCGGGAGGTATTGAGCAAGCGGAATTGGATGCCGACAGCGTCAGCCACCTCACCCATAATGCCGCCCAACGCATCTACTTCCCTTACAAGATGTCCCTTGGCGATGCCCCCGATGGCCGGATTACACGACATTTGCGCGATCAGGTCCAGATTGAAACTAAACAGTGCCGTCCGCAGCCCCATGCGCGCTGAGGCCATGGCGGCTTCGCAACCCGCGTGCCCGGCACCCACTACAACAATGTCGTACTGTTCCGTAAACGCCATAACCCTTCTATTCTAGAACTTTGGCAGGAGATGTCATGGAAGAGACAAAAATCGCTTTACTCGGGCTTGGACTGATGGGTTCAGGCATGGCGGGCCGCTTGCTCGACGCAGGCTACCCACTCACCATCTGGAATCGGACTCCGGGCAAGACACAGGCACTGGCAGACCGGGGAGCCAGGGTGGCCCGCTCGCCCCGTGAAGCCGCGGCAGGTGCCGCCCTTGTTATCAGTATGCTGTCCGATGTGGTGGTCTGCCGGGACGTGTGGCTAGGACGGGGCGAAGCTATCCTAGGCACCGCTCCGGGAACCATCCTGGTGGAATCTAGTACGGTCACAGTGGAGTGGATTCATGAACTCGACCGGGCGGCCAAGGAGCATGGCTGTGAGCTGGTGGACGCGCCGGTTACCGGAAGCAAGCCCCAGGCTGCGGCCGGGCAGCTGCTCTTCCTGGCCGGGGGTTCCTCCGCGGCGGTAGACAAGGTTACCCCCATCCTTAAAGCCATGGGCCGGGACGTGGTCCATGTAGGCCTGGTGGGCAGCGGTGCTCGCCTGAAGCTGATCAACAACTTCCTTTCCGGGTCCCAGGCCGCGGCCTTGGCCGAAGCCCTTTCCCTGATTGAGCGCAGCGGGCTGGACACCCAGAAGGCGTTGGGCGTACTGACCGAGGGAGCCCCCGGTAGCCCCCTGGTGAAGCTGCTCAGCGGGCGCATGACGGCGCGCCAATACGAGCCCCAGTTCCTGCTCCGGCTGATGGCCAAGGACCTCCGGTATGCGGTTAGTGAGGCCGACCATCAAGGGCTCGATCTGGATATGGGCAGGGCGGCCTTACGGGTGTTCGAGCACGCGATCTCTGCTGGGCAGGGAGAAGACGATATGTCCGCGGTGGTAGAGCAGTTCCGCATCCAGGCCCAGACTGCCAGATGAAGAAAGCACTGGGCAAACTGTACGCACGATGGATGTACCGGTGGGAGACCGAGCTGACCACCCGCGACACCAACCGCATCGTGCGCCCGGTGGAGTGGGGGTTCGAGTGGCTGCAGGAATTCGCCCAGTCCCACGGATTCAGCTTTGCCCCCCATCCTGATGGAGACAACGCCGCGGGGGAGCGTGCAATGCTGCAGATGAACGACTTCATCCTGCACCATCGCACCGACTTTTTCGCCTACCAGACTCCGCGTGACTTCGTTCTTGAGGAGCGCCATCCGCAGTTGTTTCCTACCAACGTCCGTCCGGAAACCCTGCAACAGGATGCCAAACTTCGCCAGCGGGCGGCCGATGGCAGGCTGCCAAAGGCGGAGTTCCTGCGCTTTACTTCGCCCGTGCGCACACCCTACCCCGAGAACGACCGCGTCAACGCCCGCTGGTTTCCGGCTCCCCCAGAGAAGATGGCAGGCAAGCCGAAACAGGCGATGATCGTCATGCCGCACTGGAATGCTGACGCTTTCAGCCACAACGCTCTCTGCTCTGTCTTCAACCGCTTTGGCGTTTCCGCCCTGCGCCTGAGTAAGCCGTACCACGACATCCGCCGACCGGCGGAGTTGGCCCGCGCCGATTACGCGGTCAGCGCCAACGTCGGACGCACCATCGCTTCCTGCCGCCAGGCGGTGGTCGATATCCGTTGCTGCATCGATTGGCTGGAGCAACAGGGTTACCAGCAGATTGGTATTCTTGGCACCAGCCTCGGTTCCTGCTATGCCTTCCTCGCCGCTGCCCTGGACAGCCGCATCCGGGTGACCGCCTTCAATCATGCCTCCATGTCCTTCGGTGATGTGGTTTGGACCGGGCAAAGCACCCGCCACATCCGTGCCGCCTTCGAAGCTATCGGCATGACTCATCAGCGGCTGCGCGATGTCTGGGCAGCCGTCAGCCCCTCCCATTACATGGAGCAATTTGCCGCCAACCCCAGAAAGATCCTGTTGGTTCACGCGACCTACGACCTGACGTTCCTCCAGGAGTACTCGCTCCAGGTGATCGAAAACTTCCGCCGCCGCAGGATCGAGTTTGTTTCCAAGGTGCTGCCCTGCGGGCACTACACCACGGGTGAGACGCCCTACAAGTTCATGGACGGCTGGTACATCGGCTCTTTTATCTATTCGGCCTTTAGGCAACTAGCCACGCTTGCCACTCCCTCCGCCCCGGAGAAAGAGCTGGTTGCCCCGTAACCACAAGTAACTAAGTACGCTTAGTGCGCATATTTTTGCAACGGTCGCGCTGAAGGAATTTTGGGTGCCCCATTTCTCCCAACGCTTTTGTTGGGAGATGTGGGATCGGAAGCCAACGGCCGGAAAGCGCATGAATGGTCCGCGATTTCCCACATCTCGCACAAAAGCGCGCCAGAAATGGAGCACCCAAAACATGCCGGGGGGCGCCCGGCAAATAGTCTAAAATCGCAACATGTCTGACCGCATGCGCCGCCCGCTCGCCGAGGCCGATCCAGAGATCGCCGCGGCTGTCGACCACGAAATCCGACGCCAGCACGAAGGCCTGGAAATGATCGCCTCGGAGAATTTTGTCAGCCAAGCGGTTTTGGAGGCTGTCGGCTCGGTTTTTACCAACAAGTACGCTGAAGGCTATCCGGGAAAGCGCTATTACGGTGGCTGCGAGTTTGCCGATGTGGTTGAAAATCTGGCGCGGGACCGGGCAAAGCAGCTTTTTGGAGCCGAGCACGCCAACGTGCAGCCCCATTCCGGTTCCCAGGCGAATGCGGCTGCTTACATGGCTGTAATCAACCCAGGCGACACCATCCTGGGGCTTGATCTGGCCCATGGCGGCCACCTGACCCACGGGCACAAGCTCAGCTTCTCCGGCAAGCTCTACCGCGCAGTATTCTATGGCGTGGAACGGGAGTCGGAGCAGATCGACTACGACAAGCTCGAAGCTACCGCTGAGCGTGAAAAGCCGAAGCTCATTATTGGAGGGGGCAGCGCCTACCCCAGGATCATCGACTTCGCCCGCATGCGCCAGATCGCGGATAAAGTCGGAGCGTTCCTTTTAATCGATATGGCCCATTTTGCCGGCCTGGTGGCTGGTGGCGCCCATCCTTCGCCTGTGCCCCACGCACACCTGGTCACTACAACGACTCACAAGACCCTGCGTGGTCCCCGCGCCGGGTTGATTCTGTGCCAACAGCAATTTGCCGCCGCTGTTGACAGAAGTGTCTTCCCCGGCCAGCAAGGCGGCCCCTTGATCCACGTCATCGCCGGCAAGGCCGTGGCCTTCCGTGAGGCGCTGGAACCGGGATTCAAGCAATACGCGAAGCAAGTGGTGGTCAATGCGCAGGCCTTGGCCGAAACTCTTATGGGCGAAGGCTACCGCGTAATTTCCGGTGGAACCGATACTCATCTGATGCTGGTAGACGTCTTTTCGCGCGGGATCCTCGGCAGCGAAGCCGAGTTCGCGCTGCATGAAGCCGGCATCACTGTGAACAAGAACGCCATTCCTTACGACGCCAATCCGCCTCTCAAACCCAGCGGCATCCGCATCGGCAGCCCGGCCTTGACTACGCGCGGCATGCGCGAGCCGGAGATGCGTACCATCGCCAAGTGGATTGCCCAGGCGCTCGATCAGCGCAACGATCCGCAAGCCCTGCGCCGGATACGCGGACAGGTGCTGGAGCTGGTCGAGAGCTTTCCGCTCTATGGCTGGTTACGTGTACCCGAGACTATCGCCGCACAGTATGGAGCCTAGGCGAGCTAGGATTTCGGCGTAGCGGCCCAGGAATTTTAGTTACCAACATGCCACAGGTAGCCCTCGGGCTCGCGGCAAGTAAAGGCCTTGCCCCCGTAGCCTTTTTCTTCCAGGTCGAAGACCATTTCCGCGCCGGCAGCCTTCGCCTGAGCATACGCAATATCGCAATCGCTTACCATGAGGGAGACGCTGCGTATCTCACGCCCGCCCAACTCACTGCCACATGGACGATTGGGCGTCTTGAAGAAATCGGAACCCTAAATCGCAACGTGATTCTGCCAGCGTCCGTGCGAGGCGCTGTATGTGGTCCGATTTCCCGCGGCGGAAGGCGTAAACGTCACCGAAATCTGACAACTGCTCGCAATGGCCAACGATGCGCCAGAGGAAGGATGGGTGCGCAGATTCGCACCAGGGTAACTGGGACTTAAGCCTGCGGGATCGAGAGTGGCCGCGGCTTGATCATTGACGCGCGTAGACGTCGCACATCCAGGTCCAGTTGCGACGCATGATCGGGCGGCCGAAGAGTGAGACGCGCACAACCTCGTCGTCCCCGTCAATTAGGCTCCATTGGTTCGCCTGCAGCGCGGTGTCCCAGGGAAGCTGCGCTCGCGAAAACGCGCGCGATCCGGAGTAGCAAAGAATCAGGCCTTGGTATTGGTCGGTCGCATCGCCGGGTTCGAGATAGTTTCGATTGTAGAGATTGGGAAAGTAGGGCTTATATACGAAGTAGTGCCCGGAATCCACCAGCAGGTTGGGGTTATGCACGCCGCGTTGCTCGAAGAAAGCGCGCACGCGCAAGGCTTGGCTTTGCTCGGTGTAGTAGGACGCACGGGCGTCGACGCTTTGCAGCGTCTGCAATCCAACCCAGGGGACCATAAAAACGAAGGCGATCAAGATAAGAGACAGTGGCGCCATGGATCCGCGCAACGCGCTGGCCAGGGGAAATCCCCCGATGAAGAGCACTGTCAGTAAAAGCGCACGCGAGATCCCGAGGTAGTTTGTCTGTGCAGGGAAAACGGCGAGGGGGAAGATCAGTAGAACGAAGAGCAGGAATGCACACTGGAGCAGCAGACGCGTTCGTTCCGGTCCGCGGAAGGCGTATCCCGCGACGACCAGGCCGGACATAAGCAGGCTGATGGCTAAACTGGCCGAAGCCGGGAAGGCTGGGTTGAACAGCTGGCGAAAGGCAACCGCATATCCGTTGTGCACCACTGGCGCCGACTGCGAATCGGATGCCTTCGCGCCATGCAGAACGACTCCCGCTCCCGTGCCTTGGCCCGCAGCATGTTGAAGAAAGCGATGCAGGGCGGTATGGTCCTGCATCCACATGGATAGCCCCCAGGCCGCCAGCACCAGTGCATAAAGCACGGTGCCCGCAACGAGTACCTGCAGCCGCCCGATCCACATGGTGCGCTCACTGAAGACGAGCAGGAACGCGAGCAACAGCCAACCAACGATTCCGGCGAACGGATGAATCAGAAACACCAGACCGACGCCAGCGAAGAGCAAAGCCCTGACGGCCACGGACTGTGTCCGGCGCCACGTGAGCAAGATTACGACCAGCAGGCAGAACGCCGGCATCTCCGGCCGATCGGAATCGAACGCGACCATCCCGGTAGGGAGGATCGCTCCGAGCAGCACGGCAGCGCAAACTCGCTGCCATCCACTGGTCACCGCCAGGCTCAAGCAGCGATAGATCAGGAAGACAGCAACGGCCGCAAGCGCGAGGTTGTAGAAGGTGTCAACCGAGCCGACGCAACCGAAGACTGAAGCAGCAACACCGAACAGTAAAAGAGCCCCTGGTGTATAGCTGGCAAAGAGCACCGGACGAGCGCTGTTTGCATGAGGCACGGATGCGGCCACCAGACCGCCCCCGTGGGCCCAGTTGCACCCCGCATCGCGGAAAACAAAGACGTCGGGGCCAGCCGGTTGTGGCGGCATCAAAGCGAAAAAACTGAACCAGAGTGCGGCGAACATTCCGAGGATGAGCCACGGAGCCGCGCAGCTATGGGACCAACGCACGCCGATTGCCCAAACGCTCTTCGATTTCATCTATTAAGGAAAACAAGCAACTCGGTGATCCGGAATCTCGCAGGATAATCCCTATAGTACTTGAACAGGTCTGCCCCTTACGCAACAGGCAGCGGTGCAGTGGGCCTTCGCTTCAAGGTAAGCGCGGGACGCTCGACGAAGTGCCAGCTCAACCAGCCGAGGCCAAAGCAGATGATCGTAGAACCGAGGAAGGCAATCCACGGCGAGCCCCGATTGAACCAGATCCACAGGCTCTCGACCGGCCATCCGTAAAGATAAATTCCGTAGGAGATATCTGGAAGCCTGCTCATTCCTTCCAGCCAGGGCAGATGCATCTGACCGAGATAAAACATCAGATAGCCGCCGCCCAACACCATTGCCAACTCGCCCCTGGAAGGAGCGAAGGCAAAGCACGCGGCCATCACGGCGGTTGTGGCCAGTGCGAAAGACCGTCGAAAAACGATCCGGTCACGAAACAAGTAGAAACAGCAGCCGACCAGGTAGACCGCGGTCAAACGAAAAGCATAAAGGGGTTGACCTATCAGGGCTTCCACGTGTCTCGGCCATTGCATACGCTCAAAGGGCGCCGCGTAAAGAAGTGAAGACAGCAGGAGCACGGTAGTTACCAGCACCAGGATCGGTCGCCGGAGTGCACCGCACAGGCCCAGCAGCGCAACGAGAAAGTAACATCGGAACTCGTATGCGATGGTGTACATCGCACCGTTCACCATTGGATACGGGTGACCGGGGAAGACGGGAGGGGTCATTGGCGAGCTTAGAAGAACGACACTATTGAAGAAATGTAGGTCGAGGCCGCGGAAAAAGTGATCGACTCCAG
Organism: uncultured Acidobacteriaceae bacterium; assembly: GCA_963814015.1. Taxonomy (GTDB): domain Bacteria; phylum Acidobacteriota; class Terriglobia; order Terriglobales; family Acidobacteriaceae; genus PALSA-350. Next base: position 540,831 of record CAWFBI010000005.1, on the reverse strand, counting down.
GAGCAAGCAGGCCTACGGCGAGCGTGCTGAATACGACGGCGACCAGGTACCCTGGAACGATACGCAGAACCCGTTTGCGTAGAAAATTAACCAGCTCCGGATCGCCCAGCCAGCTCTGAAGGATCAGATAGCCGCTGAGCAGAAAGAACCCGTCAACGCCCACCGTGCCGAAGGTCATAGGGGCGCGCGTCAAACGGTGAAAAAGCTCACGCGATGCGTTGCCGTCGGTAATCTCCGGGGCATGCGACAGCAACACCAGGGTTGCGAAAATGATGCGCAACAGGTCGAACTGATGGTTACGATAACTTTGCCGTCTGCCCGCGCGGATCAAATTGCCTCGGCTGGGTGTGGCTTCCCGGTCTTTACCATGCTCTTGGGGCGGATTCTGGTCAGGTGGTGGCCCAGCCGGACCAGCGGACGCTCGACCCCATAATAGCTAAGCGCAGCCAGCAGAAACGTAAGACCGAGGTTCAGTGGCCATCCTTCGATAACACCCAGGGGTCGCGTTCCGAGAAAGCGTTGAGTAAAGAACAACTGTTGCCACAAATAAAGGCTGTAAGAGATTCGGCCAATCCATCGCAACGGACTCCATTCGAGAATTGTCAACCAGCGACTTGTTGGCTTCAGGACTGTCCCCAACACAATGCCCGGCATAACCAAAGCGATTGCCGTCGCCTGCAACGCCGACCTGTCGGGCCACTGCACAAAAAGGAGAAACGCCAGCAGGAAAACAAGATGCCACTTTCTTATAAATGCGTTAAAGCGCTCCCCGTATAGCTCTGAATTGGAAAGGACCGCAAACAGAGCCGGTATCATGAGTCCGTCCAACCGGATGTCGGTATGGAATTGAACGTTGATCCAACCTCTATGGAGGAGTTCTAGGTGCCGATGCGCGATCACCAAAAAGCTAATCACTGCCAGGCAGGCGATTCTGGTTTTTCCCCGAGTGAAAAGCAAGAGAGCCGGCAGCAGCAAATAAAAGTGCTCTTCAATCGAAAGCGACCAAAAGTGCTGTGTAAACCAGGGAGGATGGAGCAATTGATCGATGTGGAATAACCGGGAGTAGTTGCGAGAGAAAAAGAGAGCGGAGAAGATCTCCCCACCGGAGACAGGAATCAATCCGGCGCGGGCCAATACGGCGACTGTTAGCAGATAAACGATGGCCGGCGGCAGGATGCGGAACGCCCGTCGCAGATAAAATCTGCGCAACGAAATTGTAGAAGTAGCTTTTTCCTCTTCCAGCAGCTTGGTGGTAATCAAGAGGCCACTGATGGCGAAAAAGACGTCAACGCCGCGGTGCCCGTAATGCCAGGCCCAGGATGTGGTGAAAATACCGGCTTTGAGTAAAGTGCTGTGGTAGAGAATTACGCTCAGGATTGCGACTGCTCTCCACCCATCCAGGCTGGGCAGATACGCTGACCTTCGGTCGTTATCCCTTTTGGCCGTCATGAATCACACCTGTCCCGTGTCAGGTGGAGATTCTCTTATGTGTTGCCGGCATGCGCGCTGGCCAACTTCACCTGCGCTTCGTGGATCACCTCGTTGGCCTGGGCATACTTCTCCGAATCCTCGCCGGCTTCATTCCACATTTTTTGGCCGCTCTCAAGCTGGCGCTGCGCTTCGCCGGCATCGATCTCTTCAGGCTTGATGGCATTTTGCGCCAGGATCGTCACCCGGTCGGGTAGCACTTCGACGAAGCCCCACACCACGAAGTATTTCTGATCGCCGCCGGGGCCGCCGTGCAATCTCACCTCGCCCACGCCCAGCTCAGCCAGCAAGGGAGCATGCCCGTACAGTACCTCCATATAGCCGGACTTCGACGGTAGCTCAACCGCGTCAGCGTCCTGGTCGACCAAAACCTTGTCCGGCGTCACCAGCCGGACTTGCAATTGATTGCCTGAATCTGCCATTAAGGTTATTTGTCCTTCATGCTCTTGGCCGCTTCGAGTACTTCCTCGATGGTGCCCTTCATGTAAAACGCCTGCTCCGGAATATCGTCGTGCTTGCCTTCAATAATCTCCTTGAAGCTGCGCACCGTATCCTCTACCTTGACGTACTTTCCTGGTGCTCCGGTAAATACCTCGGCTACGTGGAAGGGTTGAGAAAGGAAACGCTGCACCTTTCGCGCGCGGTTCACGGTGAGCTTGTCCTCTTCGGAAAGCTCGTCCATTCCCAGGATGGCGATAATATCCTGCAGGTCCTTGAAGCGCTGCAGGATGCGCTTAACACCCTGGGCAACAGCGTAGTGTTCTTCGCCCACCACGCGAGGGGTGAGAATGCGCGAGGTTGAGGCCAAAGGATCCACCGCCGGGTAGATACCGATCTCCGTCAGCGCGCGCGAAAGCACCGTGGTCGCATCCAGGTGAGCGAAGGTAGTCGCCGGCGCTGGATCCGTAAAGTCATCGGCGGGCACATAAATCGCCTGCACTGAGGTTACGGAACCCGTCTTGGTGGACGTGATTCTCTCCTGCAGTTCGCCCATTTCCGTTGCCAGGTTGGGCTGATAGCCCACGGCCGACGGCATGCGGCCGAGCAAAGTCGATACTTCGGACCCTGCCTGCGTGAATCGGAAGATGTTGTCGATGAACAGGAGCGTATCGCCACCTTGCTCATCGCGAAAATATTCGGCGATGGTCAGGGCGGTGAGAGCCACCCGCAGGCGGGCTCCGGGCGGCTCCGTCATCTGGCCGTAAACCAGCGCCGCCTTCGACTTCTCGCGGTCTTTCGAGTTGATAACGCCGGATTCCTCAAACTCATTCCACAGGTCGGTTCCTTCACGGGTGCGCTCGCCAACTCCGGCGAAGACCGACACGCCGCCGTGGCTGCTGGCAACGTTGTTGATCAATTCCTGGATGATGACCGTCTTGCCCACGCCGGCGCCGCCGAAGAGACCAATCTTGCCGCCCTTCAAAAACGGCTGGATCAGATCGATGACCTTCACGCCGGTTTCGAACATCTCTTCCCCGGTGGCTTGGTCTTCGAAAGATGGCGCGGCCCGATGGATGGGCCACCGTTCCTTTGCGTTGACCGGTCCCAACTCGTCGACCGGCTCACCAATGACGTTGAGGATGCGGCCCAGCGTTGGGATCCCCACCGGAACCGTAATCTGCGAGCCCAGGTCGAGGCAGCGCATGCCGCGCACCATGCCTTCGGTCGATTCCATCGCCACGCAACGGACCCGGCCTTCGCCAATGTGCTGCTCCACTTCCAGAACCACGTTGATTGGGTGCGGGACATTGAAGCCCTCGCTGGTCACCCGCAACGCCTGATAGATCGGTGGCATGGTCGCTTCTTCAAACTGCACATCGACCGCCGGTCCGGAAACTTGAATAACTTTGCCTATGTTTTCTGCCATAATTTTTTCTTTCCCTCAGCGGCTAAAGCCGCTCTCCATCCTGGGCTTTCATGGACGACCTGGAGGCCGTCCCCTTCAAATGAAGGGGACGGGCTTTAGCCCGGTACATTAACCGTGCAAAACAAAATTGCGCTTTAGCCCCTGAGGGAGCGGATTCTTCTCTCTCAGCGATTCCCTAAAGCGCTGCCGCACCGCTGACAATCTCGATAATCTCTTTGGTGATCGCCGCCTGGCGCACACGGTTCATGGTGAGCGTAAGCGAGTCGATCATTTCCGATGCATTGCTTGTAGCCGCGTCCATGGCGGTCATGCGCGCGGCCTGCTCAGCGGCGCTGGATTCAATCAAGGCGTGATAGATCTGCGAGCTGACGTACTGGCGCAGGAGGCCATCCAAAAGCTCCCGTGGCGGCTGGTCATAGATGTAGTCGACTTCGGCAGTGCCGAACTTCTTCGCCTCCTGCTCGGCTTCGCCGATGTCGGCCTCCTTCAAGCTCACACCAGAGGATGCCGCTGCGAGCGCCATCTCTTCGCGTTCTTCATGAGTCATTTCTTCGGCCTGCTTGATATCCCGCTGGCCCACTTCGATGATGGGCAGAATACGCTCCGCCACCACCCGCTGTGCCAATACCGATTTGAATTCGTTGAAAACCAGGTAGACAGCGTCCAGCTCTTCTTCCATATAACGATGGACCACTTCACGCGCGATTAACGCCACCTGGTCAAAGCTGGGTTTATCCAGCATGCCGGGGTAATCACCCGCTACTTCGATCTGATTTTTGCGCTCGCCCCGGCTCTTTTCTTCGGGCGCGAGCGAGGCCTCACCGGGATCTCGATCCCCGGTGTCTGCGGCTTGGTCGTTGGCTTTACCCTGACCGGCGTGTTTCTCGACAAACGTCGCCACCCCGTAGCGGCGGCGAAAAAGATCCCGGCCCTTGCGCCCGATCGTGGCTATGTCGATCTCTTCTTCGCTGTGTTCACTGATGAAACGGAAAGCTGCCTTGGTGATATTTGCATTAAACCCACCTGCAAAACCCTTATCTCCCGAAACGACGATCAGCAGCGCTTGCTTCTCTGGGCGCGCCAGCAGCAACGGATGACGCACGTCGCCCGTCAGGGGATCGTACAGCTCGATATGGCGCATCAGGGAACCGATGACACTAGCCAGCATGCTGGCATAGGGACGGCCAGATATGGCGCGCTCCTGTGCGCGCCGCAGCTTGGAGGCCGCGATCATCTTCATCGCCTTGGTGATCTGGCGCGTGCTTTTAACGCTGCGAATGCGCCGTCGTAGATCGAGAACGTTTGCCATGCGGGGTCAGACCTTCTTGGTTTCTTGCTTCTTCTTCTCTTCCTCGGAAAGCTCCTTCACCGAAGACTCCTTAAGGGCCGCATCACGATGCTCGGAGAGGAAGTTCTGTTTGTATTCCTTCAGCGCTTCCTTGATCCGATTTCTCAGGTCGTCGTCCAGCGCCTTCTTGCTCACAATGTCCTTCAGTAACCCGGACTGCGCCGAATCAAGATAGGGATAAAGCCCGGCCTCGAACGCGTGGATCTCCTCCACCTTCAGATCATCCAGGAAGCCGTTGGTTCCGGCGAAGATCACGATGATCTGCTTCTCGGTCGATAACGGCGAGAACTGCGGCTGTTTCAAAATCTCTGTCAGCCTTTGACCGCGGTTGAGCTGGTTCAGCGTGACCTTGTCCAGATCGCTCCCGAATTGGGAGAAGGCAGCAAGTTCTCGGAACTGCGCCAGATCGAGCTTCAGGGTTCCTGCCACCTGGCGCATGGCCTTGATCTGCGCGCTGCCGCCCACGCGGCTTACCGAAAGGCCGACGTTCACCGCCGGGCGAACACCGGAATTGAACAAGTCGCCTTCCAGGTAGATCTGCCCGTCAGTGATGGAGATGACGTTAGTCGGGATGTACGCGGACACGTCACCCGCCTGGGTTTCGATGATGGGCAGCGCGGTTAGAGAGCCGCCCCCCTTGGCATCGCTCAGCTTGGCCGAGCGCTCCAGCAGGCGCGAGTGAAGATAGAACACATCACCCGGATACGCCTCACGGCCGGGAGGACGGCGCAGCAGCAGCGAAATCTCACGATACGCAACCGCGTGCTTGGAGAGGTCGTCATAGATGATCAGCGCATGGCGGCCGCTATCGCGGAAAAATTCGCCCATAGCGGTGGCGGCATAGGGAGCCAGGTACTGCATCGGCGCCGGCTCTGACGCGGTGGCCGCAACCACGATGGTATAGTCCATGGCCCCGTACTCGTTCAGCGTTTGCACCACCTGGGCGACCGAGGATCGCTTCTGCCCGATAGCACAGTAAATACAGATCAGGTTGTTCTTGGCGCTATTGATGATGGTATCAAGCGCAATGGCTGTCTTTCCCGTCTGCCGGTCGCCGATAATCAGTTCGCGCTGGCCACGGCCAATCGGGATCATACTGTCGATAGCCTTGAGCCCGGTCGACATGGGCTCGCGCACGCCCTGCCGGTCGACTACGCCCGGAGCGATACGCTCGATGGGCGCGAGCTCTGTTCCCTCAATAGGGCCGCGGTTATCGATCGGCTGGCCAATCGCGTTGACTACGCGGCCAATCATCCCGTTGCCCACCGGCACGCTCATGATTTCGCCGCTGCGCCTTACCTCATCGCCCTCGCGCAGCTCGGTGTAATCTCCCAGAATGACGCAGCCCACCTGATCCTCGTCGAGGTTCATAGCCAGGCCTTCCACCCCGTGGGGGAATTTCAGCATCTCTCCCGCCATTGCCTTGTCCAGGCCGTGGATGCGGGCGATCCCGTCACCGAGCGAAATAATGGTCCCGGTCTCATCGACGCGAATCTCTGCGTCGTAATTTTGAATCTGCTCCTTAAGGAGCTGTGTGATCTCGTCTGCGTTGATCTGAGCCATACGTTCTTCCGTTAATCTTCTTGTTTCCTGGTTGTTATCGGGATCCGCTTAGCTGGACGCTAGCCGCTCTTTCAAGCGTTCTAAACGGCCCCGCACCGAGCCGTCGTAGATGGTGCTGCCAATGCGCACAATCGCTCCGCCTATCAGCGACTTGTCCTGGCGGAAGGTTGCATTGACCCTGGTGCCGGCCAGCTCGGCAACCTCACTTTCCAACTTTGCCCGCTCCTGGTCTTCCAATGGGCGTGCCGTCACTACTTCCGCATCGGAGATTGAGAGGCGCCGGTTCATCTCTAACCGGTACTCCTCCAGAATCTCGCTGAGCGCAGCGAGACGCTCGTGACTGATCAGGACCGCCAGAAAGTTTCTCACCTTGGGTCCGCAGCCAACTCGCCTGTTGACTGCGTCAAGAATCGATACCCTCTGCGCTGTCGGAATGGAAGGATTCAAGAGAAACTCCCTGAGATCCTTGCTGCCGTCGAAGGTGGCGGCAAAATCCTTGAGCTGCTGCTCCACCTCTGAGGGGTTCAACTTCGCGTCCAACACCACATCGACCAAGGCGCGGGCATAACGGGCGGCAAAGGCAGACATCAGTTTTTGCCTCCGCTACGGGCTTGCTGGCCCAGGCTCTGTGAAAACTCCTGCAACAGGGCGCGGTCATCGTCCTCGGTCAGTGCTATCCTCTGGGCTGCGCGATCCACCGCCAACCCGGCCGCAAAGCGCTTCAGATCCCGCTGAGCCGCACTCGACGCCGAGGCGATATCCCGGCTCACCGCCTCAACAATCCGCTGCCGCTCGGTCTCAATCGAGGCTTTGATGCGGGCCTCGTCCTCCAGGCTATCTTTCTCCGCCTGCTGACTGATGGTCGCGATCTCCTCGTCCAGCCGCGAAAGTCTCTGCTCGATCGAAGCCAGGCGCTCATGGGCCTGCTCCGTGGCCGTACGCGCATCTGCCAGCCGGTGCTGGATGTCTTCCCGGTTTGCCCGGAAAGTCTTGGAAAGGTATTTCCGCAGGGCGAACAGGACGGCCCCGGCAAGGATGGCAAAGTTCAGGTATTCAAACAGCCGCGCTGCAGTTTCCTTATCAACATGCAGCCAGCGGGCCAACAGTTTTACCGAAGCTGAATGGCGATAGACGTCGTCGCCGGTTTCCCGCTCCGTTGTGTCAGCCGGTGCCTGCGCGCTCTTGTCGGCGGCTCCGGAGTCGGCGGGCGCCGCCTGCAAGGCCTGCGCCGGCAGCCCCAGTGCGCTACCTAAGCACAGCAAAATAAACAGGAAGAAGGACAACCGTGAGAAGGTCAACGGACTCTCTCCAGAGTTGCACGGCTTCTGGGAAGGATGGCGCGGAGAATCTCGTTCGCAAGCTCGTCTATGGAGCCTTCAATGGTGCGATGGGCAGCCTTGGTTTGCGCCTGTAAGGCTGCCTTTGCCCCTTCGACCTCCCGCTGGGCCGCTTCATGAGCTGCAGCGATAGCGCCGTCTCGCTCCCGATTCCACTGTTCCTGCTTCTGTTGCCGCACCTGGAAGATTTTGCTGCGCGCAGCCCGCAGTTGCGCCTCATACTCCTGAGTTTTCGCCTCCGCGGCAGCGGTCGCGGCATTGGCTTGCTCAATCGCCCCTTCGGTTCGCTCCCGGCGCTCGCTGAGCACCCGGGTTAAGGGGCCGTAAACCAGCAGCCGGTAAAGAATTACCAGCAGAAGGAACAAAAAAATGGTCGGTACGGAGCCGAGCAGTAGTCCGCCGAGTTGATGTAAGGTCTCGTCCATGCCAAATGTTCAGTATATGGGTAGATTGTGTGCGGAGAGTCGAAGTGACAGCCGGGACCTTTGTTTTTAACAGAGGCGAAATTTCGCTGTCAAACTTCGGCCCAAACCGGGATCGGGATTCTTCCACCTGACGCGTGGTTGAACCGATCCAGGGCTGTTGTCGCCAAAGGGTCAGCGTCTTCTGGCACGGTTTTTCGTTGTTGCGCTCTGGACTAGGGGCGTATACTTTATTTACTTCCTAGACCCAGATCAGGGTCAGACAGGGCCGGTCTCGTGGGAAGTCGCTCCGCTCCCACCCCCCCGGCCCGTCCTTACTTTCAACCTGCTGCGTGCCTGTACTGGCGATATCTCCCCAGCAATGAAGCTGGTCCGGCGACTGCGAGATCGACAAAATCCCCAGAGAACTCTCGCTTCAGGATTAATGCTCCTGCATCCAGCGCAGCCAACACCGCGCCTTCCCGCTGGGGAACCATGAACTGGCCTTCAACAATCGGATCTGCAGTGAGAGCCCGATCTATGAGCTCGAGCAAGTGGGCGATGCCCTCGCCCGTTTGCGCCGAGATGGCTGCTGCCGCTTCACCGGCCGCATATACCAATCGTTCCGCTGGCGGCAACAAGTCAATCTTGTTGAGAACCGGCACGATGGGTTTGCCCAGTGAGCCCAGTTCGGCCAACACCTTTTCAACGTCCTCTTTCTGTTGTTCGCGCTGCGGGCTAGAACAATCCTGTACGTGGAGCAGCACTTCCGCCTTTTCCACCTCCTCCAGCGTGGCGCGGAAAGAGGTGATGAGAGTGTGCGGCAGGTTGCTGATAAAACCGACGGTGTCTGATAGCAGAACTTTCCTTCGCGAGGGCAACACCACGGCGCGCAGCTTGGGGTCGAGAGTGGAAAACATACGCGACGAGGCCAAAACGCCTGCATCCGTAAGGCGGTTGAACAGTGTGCTTTTGCCGGCGTTGGTGTAGCCGACCAGGGCGATGGTAGGCACCGGGACCCCTGCCCGCCGGTGGCGCTGCTGGGTGCGAACGCGGCGGACGTCTTCGACCTCCCGCTTGAGCTGCAAGAGCCTCCGCTGAATCTTCCGCCGGTCAGTCTCCAGCTGGGTTTCGCCGGGTCCTCGGGTCCCGATCCCACCGCCCAGTTGGGACATGGCTGCCCCTCGCCCGGCCAGTCTGGGCAGCATGTACTCCAGCTGCGCCAGCTCGACCTGCAGCTGGCCCTCACGGCTGCGCGCGTGGCGCGCGAAAATGTCGAGAATCAGCTGGGTACGATCTACCACCCGCACCGGCAAAGCCTTTTCAAGGTTTCTGAGCTGGGTGGGGGTAAGGTCGTGGTCGAAGAGAATCAGTGTGGCCTGGGCCGAGTCCGCGACTGCCGCGATCTCCTCAACCTTGCCCTTGCCAACCAGCGTGGCAGGATCTGGCCTAGGCCTTCGCTGCAGCACTTCGGCGACAATTTCAGCCCCCGCGCCGGTGACCAACTCGCGAAACTCTGTAAAGGCCGCACCTTGGTAGGCTGCTGGGGGAAGAACTCCCCCTGCGGCCGCATCGTCTCCGGACTGAGAGGTCTTCGCGAGCTTCGCTGCTTCCCGCGCGAGCGCAGCGGAACGCGGCAAGGCCTGCGGCCGCGAGACGAACTCGACACCGACCAGCAGCGCCCGGTCCGCTTGAACTCCGGTGATTTTCAGCAAACCCTCATCGACGCCGCAGGCTGCTAGCCTTCTGCAACCGCGCTGTCTGGGCGCGGTCCACCAAGGCCCGGAGCACTCGCAGGAGGATGGCCGACGCCAGTACTCGGACGATGATCGCTGTGCAGCACTGAGCGCGTGCTTACCACGGTTGAGATGGCATGCTTGAAAATCAATTGCTCCTGGCTGTTGTTTTCAAGCAACACGGAATACTTGTCGAACGAGCGTATTTTGCCTGTGAGTTTGACTCCGCTGACCAGGTATATCGTGATCGGAGTCTTATCTTTGCGGACCGTATTAAGAAACGTGTCCTGAATGTTCTGTGCCGGCTTATTGTCCATGTGCCGATCTCCAATTTCTACGATGGTCGAATTGCGTTATGGAAAATGCTCAAGCGCTTGCAGCTACCGCAACGTTGGGCTCGGAGCCGGAATGGGCTCAAGCCCTGCTACAGAAAGTTTACACGCCCTTCCCGGCTTGCGCCCGGGCCCCGAAAGGTCGTGGGCCTAAAAACCATTCCAGCTACGCCATTTGGCATCCGCTGACGCCAACTTAGATGCAATCCGGGCGTCCCAGGCTACGCGATGGGCGGTGTAACATTACGAATGTGGGAGACAGCAAAGAAAGTCCAGTCGGTTCCCCGCTGAGGGTGCCAAGCCTGGACCTTTCGCGTGAATATCGCGCCATCGGGCCTCTGCTCCTCAAGGCCGTGGAAGGCGTCTTTTCCGAACAGAATTTCATCATGGGCGCGCAGGTGGCGGAGTTTGAGCGCGCCGTCGAGGAAAAATGCAGCGTGGCCCATGCCATTGCCTGTTCCTCGGGAACCGACGCTCTCTGGCTAGCCCTCGAAGGGGCGGGAATCGGCCCGGGGGATGCCGTCATCACCACCGCCTTCAGCTTTTTCGCCACCGTCAGCGCCATCCTCCGCACCGGAGCTCAGCCTTTGCTCGCGGATATCGATCCTGAGACCTTCAACCTGGATCCCGCGGCAGCCAAGGCCTGCCTGGGGGCTGCGCCCAACGTTCGCGCGATCCTGCCCGTACATCTCTATGGCCAAACTGCCGGCTGGGACTGCTTCGAGCTGCTGAAGCAGGAGCACGGCGTGTTCCTGATCGAAGATGCGGCCCAGGCGTTTGGAGCCTCCTGGGACGGGCGTAAGGCCGGCTCCCTGGGAGACGCGGCCGCGTTCAGCTTCTACCCCACCAAGAACCTCAGCGCCAGCGGCGACGCCGGTATGGTGACCACTGGGGTGGAGACGATTGCCCAGCAAATCCGCCTCCTGCGGGTGCATGGAATGGCCCGTCGCTACCACCACGATGAACTCGGCTGGAACAGCCGCATGGACACGCTGCAGGCCGCGGTTCTGCTGGTGAAGCTTGACTTTATCGACGGCTGGAACGCCGAGCGGCGCCTCCTGGCAGAACGCTACCGTGTCCTTTTCGAGCAGGCTGGGCTGAGTGACCCTGGGCCTTATCCCCAAAATGGAGTGGTCCTGCCCATGACAAAGGCCAGTGCCACGCACGTTTTCCACCAGTACGTCATTCGCGTTCGCCGCCGCGATCAGCTAAAGACCTTTCTTCGCGAGCAGGGTGTCGAATCAGAGATTTACTACCCCTTGGCGCTCCATCAGCAGCCGGCGCTACGGGGCCTGGGATATGCCATCGGCGCCTTTCCCGAAAGTGAGCGCGCCGCGGCCGAGGTTTTGGCGCTGCCTATCTTCCCCCAACTCACTTTTCAGGAGCAAGAGATCGTAGTTGCCGTCATCGCAGACTTCCTGAGCTGAAGTGAACAAACAGCAGGGACCTGCTGTTCTCCTTAAGGCGCGACAAATCCACGCGCTAACCACCCGCCCCTTTGCCCTTGCCGTGATGGCGATGCGTATGCGCCCCGGCCGATGTTGGCTTAGCGGATACTGGGGCGGAGCCGGGCGACCCGGCCGAAGTAACCCGCTTCACCAAGCCAGACTCAAGTCGATAATTCAGAACGTCGGTTTCGACCGGGCGCGCCGCCCCGGTGAGTGGATCAACCTTAACGGCGTCGCTGGTGGCGACCGTGATGGAGAATACCGGCACCGGCTGACCCTGAACATCCTTGGTCTCGCTTACCGCGACCGGGAGCAGGCCCTCGAGGTTGCGTTGGCGGTACGCTGTCTCGTAGCGATGCTTCTTTACGTTCCAGGTAAAGACCCGCACCTGGTCGAAGTCGTAGGGGAGCCCATCCTTGTAGGCATTTGTAACGGACACGTATTCAGGCACCATATTGTCTGGGAGCGAAGATTCCGGGTCGTGGACCTTGGTTAGAACATAAGCCCCCACGATTTTCTGCCCCTCAGAATATCCGGCAATCTCGTTCGGAACATCCACATCCAGCCGGCGTGAAAGCATCCAACCCACCTGGCCGCGGCTGTCCCGCACCAGCCACCAGTCTTCCATCGGGGCTGGAGGCTCCGCCTTTGCGCTGCCTGACGATCCAGCTTTCTTTCCCTTAGCCGTTGCCGCCGTGGGATGGGGCGTGGGGAGGAGACCCTGGGGTGGTTCCGGCTTGGGTACCGAAGCACGTATCAATAACTGAAGCTTTTCATTTTCCGGGAGCAAATAGAAGCGTTCGGTTTCCCGGCCGGGTTTTACGTGCAGGTAGAGATCGTCGCGCAAGACCGCAGTGGCCACGACCGGATCATGCGCGTGCTGTTGTCCGAGGGCGGCAAACTGGTCATAGGTCGCCTGGTCGATGACCATATGATCTTCGATCCATCCCACCTCGCCCTTGCTGGTCTTGGTTTTGAGGAAGCGGCGTCCGTGCTCGATTACCTCAAGCGGCTGTCCGTTGCTGACCAAAGCGACGCGATTCGATACCGCCGCAACCCGATCTCTCAGATAGGTTTGCTTGGCAACCACGTAGACCATTTCCGGCTTGAGATGCTCGCGCAAACGGGTGCAACCACTCAGCGTGGCCAACAGAACAACGCACATTGCGGTGCAAAGGAGCCAGCGCGGGCCAGTTCGGCGGAGGAGCGACAAAGCAAACATATGAGGGGCGAAGTCTCCCTGTCAGCATTAGACCATCGAGTTTAGAGAAAAATCCAAAGCGCAGTGCTCCTTATGCTCACGACGCGACGTCGTTCAGCGAAATAGCGCGGGGGTTGTACGCGGGGCGGATTATGTTTCCGTTGGTGAGTCCTTCAACCGGTGCATGCAACTTTCGTTGCACCAATACGCATTCGATCTTTGCCTCAATCCGATACATGACCCGGGCGCGTTACTCAAGACAGCGAGTGATGCGGGTCATCTGCACTGTTATCGCGTGATCTTTCACGCAGGAGAGGTTCCTTGGAGAAAAAATTGACGGAGCTTATCGCGCCCCGCCACAACGTCATCACCTCGGCGCGAGCCCAGCACGCGCCTTTACTGTCTCGCCATGCGACGTCCACGATGCGGAAGCGGTCGTCTTCCATGTAGGGAAGTGGCAACTCGTCCTCCGCATGTTGCCAGCAGATTCCGATGCGGAGACGTGCAGGGTTGTCTGCCTTGCCGAGACAGTCCTCGATGGTGGCGATCAGCTGCGGATCGCGATAGACAGCTATCGAGACGAAGATCAGATCGTTCTCAGGTTCCAGGGGCACTTTAGTGGGAGGCTACGATCACCTTGGGATTCGTAGGGTCAGTACCTGTGGTGGCAGTCGCGACAGGATCGAGCTTTCCGTCCGTGGTGGCGTCAAATTTAAACAGCTGCACATCGCTGTTCCCTGTAGAACCGTTGTTGCCGGAATTGATCACGGCCAGGTATTTCTTTGAATTGTCATTCACCATGCCGATCGGCAATTGTCCCCCCGAACTGAAGGGTGATCCTGCAACCGCGGTCAGCTTGCCTGATGCCGCGGTGAGGGTGAAGGCGCTGATATTGTTGCTCCCTTTGTTGGCGACGTAGACATAACTTCCGGTTGTATCCAGGATCACTCCTGCCGGTCCTGTTCCCACGGCGTAGGGCGAACCGGAAACTTCACTGAGCGTGCCCCCGGTGCCAATACTGAACTCTCTCAACCCGGTGTTGAGCTCGGCCACGAATAGAAATGCGGAATTAGGATCACTCGCCAGCCCAAAGTCCGATGGGCTGGTCGACGTGCTGAGGGGCGGCAGAATCGTGGCTGTCGTGCCAGCACTGAGAGCTCCTCCCGAACCTAGGGTAAGCACCTGCACGCCCAGTACGCCAAGGGAAGCGTACACGTAAGAGTTGTTGGGCGTAATCAGTATTGCGATGGGTACAGAAATGACCGGGGTGGACCCCTTGCCAGTGTAGAGGGCCAGCGGAGAACCGGTAACCGCGGTCAAAAGCCCGGTGGTGGCATTGATCTGGTAAATGCCGATGGCCTGTGCCTGGAACGAGGTCGAAAGGCCCACCGCGAGCAGATAGCCGCCGGTGCTGTCGACCTGCATGGACGTGGCCACCAGGTCCGCCGCCACCGCGGCGCCGCTATTGAGAACCGTAATCGATCCGTTGCTATTGATGGTGTAAGCGAATATGCCGTTGGCTGTTCCTGCGTAGAGAAACGTATTCGCGGGCGTCACCGCCAGCGATTGTGCGGCAACGCCATTGTTGTAAGGGGAGTTGCTGAGAACCGAAAGGGCCCCGCTGCTGCTGACGCCGAACCCGGCAAGGAAAGTATTGTTTCCGTTAGCGACATAAAGGTAGTCGCCCGTGTTGCCGCCGCCGCCGCTGTTGGTCTGAGGAACAAAGAAATCGTCGCAACCGGCAACGCCGAGGAGCAACAGACAACACAAACCCTGTATTCGGCGCATCAATGTCCCTTACCAATGACCTGTTTTTCCTGGGGCAGTCTCAAAGCACCAGACGATGAGGCGCCGGCATCCGCTCGCTGAAAATCACTCCGAAGAGCTCCATTATACTTTCCCGATGCGTTCATTACCCATGGCAGTTCTGTGTGCGGTGTTGCTGGTGACTGTCGGCCAGGCCCAAATGAGGAAACCTACCCGGGCAGGCCTCTGCACCCCTTGCATCCGCGCAGACATGAGCTTTCTTGCTTCCGACGAGCTGCAGGGACGCGGCAGCGGCACCCGTGACGAGCATCTGGCCGCACTTTATGCCGCCTCGCTATTCGCGGGTTTCGGCCTGGAGCCGGGCGGCGAAAATGGCAGCTTCTTGCAAAAAGCCCCGCTACCCTCTCCGCTGCCGCCCCCCGTCGCCAAGCTCATGGAGGGGTTTGCTCAGGTGGCCAGAACGGAGACGTGGAATGTGGTGGGTATTCTGCGTGGCTCTGATCCAGCTACAGCCAAAAACGCGATCCTGCTGAGCGCGCATCTCGATCACCTGGGCATTGGCCCGGAGAAAAATGGCGACCGGATTTATAACGGAGCTGACGACGATGCTTCCGGAACAACTGCGGTGATTGAATTGGCGCGGGTGTTCGCCACCACCGCCCGCCCCCCGCGCACCGTGATCTTCGTTCTCTTTGGCGCGGAAGAACTCGGAGGCTACGGAAATCAATACTTTCTTGAGCATCCACCTGTGCCCCTGGATCGGATCGTCGCCAATCTGGAATTCGAAATGATCGGCCGCCGTGATCCCGCTTTGCCGCGGGACGGTCTATGGCTTACCGGTTTCGAGCGCAGCGATCTCGGCCCCGAACTCTCACTCCACGGTGCCAACCTGGTTGCCGATCCTCATCCCGAACAGAATTTCTTTAAGCGGTCCGATAACTACGGTCTCGCCCGGCACGGCATCGTTGCCCAAACCGTCTCCAGCTTTGGGCTTCACGCCGACTACCATGAGCCGAGCGACGACATCAGCCACATCGACTTTCCTCATATGACGCGAGCCATCGGATCGATGGTGGAGCCGATTGAGTGGCTTGCCCACACCGCGTGGAAGCCGCGCTGGCTGGCCAACGGAAGGCCGTGAGTTCCTACAGAGTTAATGGCTGCGCATCTTGCGCAAGCGATACAGTACGCCCACGGAAATGGCGAATTCGTTCTGCGACACTCCGCCGAAACGGGTGAGCAGGTAGTCCGGGGAAATGCGCAGGGAAAGCCTCGGGGAGCGGTTCAGATCGAGGGATCCACCCAGCGCCGTAGCCAGAGCTACGCCGTTGCTGAAGAGACCCAGATTGGGTCCAGTGAGGCCCTGGTCGATGGCGGAGTCAAACACTCCATAGGAGCCCCCCACTAGCGCGTGGAAGGTCAACGCGGCGTGTTCGTTCTTGGGGCCGCGGATCGAGGGCCCAAACATAAACTGATGCTCCATAATGAAGGGGCCGTGGATGCCGTATGGGTTTGGAACCACCCCCGTAGTTCCGTAGTAACCGCGAACGTTGGCAGTTGCGCCCCAGCGCATGCTTGGCCAATATGTGCCCTGGATGTCAAAGCCGCCCAGGTTTGCCCCCGGAATCAAGGCAGGGCCGGCGTTGAAGTGCGACGAGGCAAAGCCGCCATAGATGTCATACTTATTGCGATAATCCAGAGGTTTTAGCGTCTCGTTCTGCAGCGAGGGCGCTTCCGGTATAGTCTGCGCAGGTGGAACTACCTGCGCGTTCGCGATGCTGCCCAGCATCAGACCCATACTCAACAGACCCATACCCCAAACACGAATTGCCTTCAACCAAACCTCCGCAAACTGTACGTGCAGTAATCCCTAAGATACATTGCACTTCGCTTCCTGTCAGACGGCAGAAGCGTTAGGCTGACCCTATGACCGCCAAAGCGACGCTGGCCGAAAGCAACTTTGCATCTCTCGCCGAGATGATGAGCGCGTACGCGGAAGAAGCCGTGCGCCTTGCCTGGAATGACCATCGCCAGCGCCTTGACCTCAGTGAGTCCTCGGTCGATGTGCTGGAACAAATCCTCGACGGTCAGTCGACAGAAGACCTGGAGTTCCAGACACGGCTGTGGGGCAGCTACTTCGGCGAGGTAATTCGCAGACGCTTTGCCGGTGAATGGGAGCTCTCGCAGTATCCCGGCGGGGGTGTTGCTCCGGTTCCCACCCTGGTAGTCCGAGGTGCGCGGCTCTATCCCCTAATCAAGGTCTACCGCCGCCTGACCCTGGGCAACGGAGAGAATGTCTCCGCCTTCTACAAGATGGTCTCCAGCCGCCTGGAAGATTCATCCAAATAGTGTGGTGAAAGCGTACTATGATGGGGCACGATAGCGCGGACTACAGGCACGTGCCTACTGTGCGACAATAGAAGAAGCGGAGAAATTCCATGGGCGAACTACTCACACCTACTCACCTCATTGTCGTTCTGGTGGTCGCACTTTTGATCTTCGGCCCACGCAAGCTTCCTGAGCTTGGCAAGGGACTGGGCGAAGGCATGCGGGGCTTTAAAGATGCCATCAAGGGCACGCCGGATCCTGTCAAGCAGGACACTCCTGCACCCAAGTCTGAAGTTACGACTGAGGTCAAGTAACTTTTCTTAGAGGGAGACGAGCACTACGGCACCCAGTGCCAGTGCCATTCCCAGGGCCTGACTCGACGTCGTTCGTTCTTTCAAAAACCAAGCCGCCAGCAGAATTGTGACCACCGGATAGAGTGAGGCTAGCACCGCCGCCACATCCAGGCGACCCTCGCTGGCCGATTGCATATAAAGCAGACTCCCCGTCGCCTCCAGCACACCGGCCGATCCAGCGATCCAAAGGACGCGATTTTCTCGAGCCTGTTTGCGCCACGTGGCCCCGCTCCCGGCTGAACGTACCTGCAACCCGATGACCATCCCCACCGCCAGTGTGGCGCTGGCGATGCGCGAAAAGACGAGCTGCCACAGCAGACCGTGAGAGCTGCCAACTTTCAAAACCACCAGGAACACGCCAAAGCCAAGACCTGCCGTGGCCGCAAGGCCCAAGGCGAGGGGGCGTGGTAAGCCCGCGGGCGCGTAGGCAATGAGCGCGATAGCGGCTGCCGCAAGCACGAATCCTGCGAGCTGGCTGAATTTGGGGGCGCCCTGGGTAAAAAACGAATAGACCACCGGTACAAGAGCTGTGAGCAGCCCGGTAAGGGCGGTGGTGAGCCCCATCTCGCCCAGCGATAACGCCTGGTAGTACAGGATGAGAGCCCCACCTCCGAAAGCTCCGGCACACAGGCCAAAAAGAGCGAAGCGCTCAGAGGGAAGCGGGGAATGTGTTGCCAACGCGATCAGCAGCAGGAGCACCAGGCTGAGGCCGTGGGCTATCGCGACCACCAGGAACACGTGGGCTTTGCGAGTGGCGAGGCCGCCGAGGAAATCGCTCGCGCCCCAGAAAGCCGACGCCGCCAGCCCCAGGCCGATGAAGCTCAGGCCGGGGACTTCGACCGCAGGAGTCATCGTGAGAGGTTGGTCGCGGTAGGGTAGTATCCCTTCTTGGCGATGACGTCGAGATTTGGCCGCAGGACATCGACTTGCAGAACGCGATATTTCTCGTCGAGAACCGGCAGGCGGCTGTAATAGCCAAGGGTGTACTGGGTGCGCGCCAGGGCTGCGAGCTCGCCGAAACTGCGCTGAATTCCATTCTCCGAAAACTCGGAGTACAGGTGGCCGCCGGTGGCCGCCGTGTAGCGGGGCAGGATGTTATCCGGGGAAAGCGGCAGCAGGGGCAATTTGATCTTGTCCAGGTAACCCAGTCCCCAGGTAGCCGAATCGCCTACCAGCGTTCCATAGACGGCAACCTGGTTGCTTTCGAGATAACGCACCACCTCGCGGAAGTTAGCCTTGCTGCGCGATTCCTTGCCGTCGCTGATAACGTAAATGATGCGCCGGCTCCCCTGAGGCCGGGTAGAGAGAGATTTGCCCGCGGCCAGGATGGCATCGTTCAGGGTATGAATCTCCTTGGGAATCACACCCACCCCCTGAGTTCCCCTCTGGGGGTTGAGATTAGGGTCGACCGATTGACCATTAATGGTCGGACCGCCATAAAACGGGCCGCTATTAACAGGAGCTCCCATGTAATCGCCTTCCTTCTTCGACGACTGCAGTACAGCCGGTACCCGCGCACTCAACGCAGCGGTAAAGTCGGTAGGGTTGTTTACTCCATCGGCATACGTGAACACTGCAATTTCATCGGACGGGGTGAAGGCTCCCTGGATCGCAGCCAGGCTGTCGTTCACTTTCTTCATGGTGTCCCGGGGCAGGCTCTGGTCGATCACCAGTGCCACGGACAGCGGCACCGCGTCGGCGCTGAAGAGGCGAATATCCTGCCGCACGTTGTTCTCATAGATACGAAAATCGCGGTAGGTCAGCCCGGCCACCTGCTGATGTTTCTTGTCCAGCACCGTTACCGGCACAATGACGTAATTGACGGTGGTGCGGAAGGTGGCCAGGTCTTTTTGCAATTGCCCCGGTTCGGGAATTTCGGGGGGCGTTTGCTGCTCCGGGCTGGGCGGCTGGCTACTCGTGGCACCCGGTACCTGGGTGGTATTCGTGCCCGCGTCCGGGGGGGTCTCCTGAGTTCCCTTGCCTGGCGCCATGCCGGATGTGATTTTGCCCAGACTGTCAGGCCCCTGCGGTGTCGGGGCATCGGGCACGCTCTGATCCTGCGCTTTTTGCTGCTGACCCATGAGCGCAGATGGGAGCACACACGGCACTAACAGTACGATTGCCAAGACACCCTGCCTCACCAAAAGATCCCCCAGGCGGACGACTTGGTTCATGGTCATCCTCAGTCCGACTCATTTGTTGTGACTTACTATAGGAGACATAAGATTACCAGACGCGCTGCTGGCGTTGTAAGGCTTGGTTCTGATCCGTTCGGAGGTACCGTTCGCCATGTTTCATCGTCTAACCTCCATGAATTTCCGTCTCCCGCGTTCCCCCTGGGCGGTCTTGCTGTGCGCCATGTTTTGCCTTGCCACGGTGAACGCAGTGGCGCAAGTAGCGCCTTCACCCGATGCCCCGCCCCAGGGACCCGCCGGAGACCCCAATCAGGAAGAACCGGGCCAGCCGGTGGCTACTCTCAAGGTCAACGTCAACCTGGTGAGCCTGTACTTCACCGTGCACGACAAGCACGGGGCGCTCATACCCCATCTCACCAAGGAGGACTTCAATGTCCTCGAAGATAAGGTGCCGCAGAAGATCAAGAACTTCACCGCCGAGACCGATCAGCCCCTGACGCTGGGCATCCTGCTCGACACCAGCGGCAGCCAGCAGAATGTTCTTCCTTTGGAGCAGCAGGCCGGCGCAGCGTTTCTCGGCCGGGTTCTGCGTTCGAAAGATGAAGCCTTTTTAATTTCCTTTGATGTCAACGTCGACCTGCTTTCCGACTACACCAGCAACGCGCATGCGCTGTCTCGCGCCATGGACAAGGCGGAAATCAATGTGGGTACTGGAGGCGGCGGAATTCCCGGCGCCGGCCAGGGCCCAATGCCCACATCGGGCACGCCCCGGGGCACACTCCTCTATGACGCGGTTTACCTGGCCACGCATGACAAGCTGCAGCAGGAAACCGGCCGGAAAGCCATCATCATTCTTTCCGATGGCGAAGATCAGGGCAGCATGGAGAAGCTGCAGGGGGCCATCGAAGCCGCGCAGAAGGCCAATACCATCGTCTACGTTCTGCTGATCGCCGATCGCGCGTTCTATGGGCGGGGCATGTACACCATGGGCTACACCGGTGACGCCGCCATGAGGAAAATGGCGGAAGAGACCGGCGGGCGCGTGATCGACGTGGGCAACAACGGCAAGAAGATGGAGGCTGCTTTTTCCCAGATCGAGGAAGAGCTGCGCACCCAGTACGTCGCCAGCTATACCCCAACCAATGAAAAGCTGGACGGGTCTTATCGCAAGATCGACGTGGAGTGCAAGGGAGATGGCCTGAAAGTGCAGTCGCGCAAAGGGTACTACGCCATTCCCCCCGCAGACTGACAATTGCTCTAAGATGTCGTGATGACAGCTGATGATTCCCTTCGCTACCCGATCGGTGGTCCCAGGCGAGCGGAGTCCTTTACTCCGCAGGAGCGAAGCGCGGCCATCGAAGGCATACGGCAACTGCCCCAGAGCCTGCGATCCGCGGTCGCGTCTTTCTCCGAGGATCAACTCGAAACTCCCTATCGGCCTGGAGGCTGGACGGTACGCCAGTTGGTGCATCACGTCGCCGACAGTCATATGAACGCCTACAACCGTGTGCGCCTCGCCTTGACCGAAGACTGGCCAGCGATATTTGCGTATCAGGAAAGCCGTTGGGCAGAGCTCGAAGACGCTCGCGCCGCGGCTGTGTCGACTTCGCTCGATTTGTTGCAGGCGCTTCATGTTCGCTGGGTGCGGCTTTTCTCATCACTCAGTGAACAGGACTGGAAGCGCGGCTACACGCATCCTGAGAACGGCCGTCAGTCGGTCGAACAGGCGGTCATCCTTTATGACTGGCACGGCCGCCACCACACCGCTCACGTCACCCAGCTTTCTGCGCGCATGGGCTGGTAGTAAACAAATTGGAAATCCGCGAGAGGCCTGAGTTTTCCCCCATGGAACTCGCCCGTTTGCTGGAGCAATTTTTCTCCGACTATCCTCGCGCCGCTCTACTTGAGGACGGCCGCGTGCTTTTCGAGATGGGGGCAGCCCACTACTCGATCTCGGCCGACCACGGCCGATGTGTGCTGCATTTGTGGTCCGAAGAGCGGAATATGGTCCGCACCGTCGTTGGTCTGGAAGCGCGCAAGGAGACGCTGCGTATCCTCGTTCGCCGCCTGGGCACACAGCGTCCGCAATCTCTGGAGGTGGTAAGAGATCGCGACGTCAGGACACCCGCCACTCGCGCGCTCTCCAGGACCAGGTATTTGCAGCTGCTGGAGCGGCTGCTTAGTCGTCACTTTAACGAGTACAAATTGGAGGGTCTGCGTTCGGCTATGGACCTGGAGCACAGTTTCGGCCCCGCGTATGCGCGAGGTTTGCTGGTGCGCGGGCAACAATGTTGGGCGCTCATAGGAGTCAACGCAGAGGAGAATCAGGCGACTATCGATGGGGTGCTGACCCTGGGGATTCTGTGGCTGGCGTATTGCCGGAAACATTATGCCGGCAAGAGCGTCTGCCAGGGGCTGAAGGTCTTGTTGCCTGCCGGATGCGGCAGCACGACGCGGGCCCGCATGGCCTGGCTCAACCGCGAACTGGCGCAATGGGAGCTTTACGAAGTTGGCGCCGGCAGTGATGACCTGCTGGGCATCGATACAGCGGATCAGGGCAATCTAAAGATGCGCCTGGTGCATGCCTTCAACCCGCAGGCGGCGATGGAGCGAGCCCAGGACGGAGTGGCTCATATCCTGCGCCTGTTGCCCCCGGGGATGAAGAGCCGCGTGACCGTTGTCGCACGCAGCGCCAACGAGGTCTCGGTGTCCCTCTACGGCCTCGAATTTGCACGCGTGCGCCAGGGTTTCGTGTCCGACTCTTTTGACCGTCAGGCCAACGTGACCTTTGGCGCTGGCGCAAATGAAACCCCGTTGCAGGAAGAAACAGAAGCTAGCTTTGCGGACCTGATGCAGAGGCTCTTTGAGAGCCGCTACCCCGAGGGCAGCACGCGTAACCCTCTCTTCCGCCTGCAGCCGGAAGCGTGGCTCCAGTCGACGCTTGCCGGCGACCTTAGCCGCATCGATGACTGCCTAGGCGGGCACGTGATCTACCACCAGGTGCCCGCCTTCGCGGGCGCTGACCGTGCCATGCTCGACTTGCTTACGGTTACACGCGGTGGGCGGCTGGCCATCCTGGAATTGAAAGCAGACGAAGATCTGCACTTTCCGCTCCAGGGATTGGACTACTGGATTCGCGTGCAATGGCTGCAGCAGCAGCGGAATTCGAGCGGAGCGGGAGAGCTGGAACAGAACGGCTACTTTCCCGGCATCCCATTGCTAGCCAATTCTCCGCTCATGTATTACGTCGTGCCCGCGCTGCGCGTACATCCTTCCATGGAAACTGTGCTGCAGCACCTCTCTCCGGCGATTAGCTGGACCCTGATCGCCTTGAACGAAGCCTGGCGCACCGAGCCAAAGGTCATCTTTCGCAAGCGCGGCGGGTTAGCGTAGCGAAGTGGAGGGACCTGCTGCTTCCGTCTCTTGGTGATGTGGCTAGAACCGGGTGGCTAGCAGCGGTTCCGGCTGCCCTGCAAAGAACGCATCCACCGCCGCGAGGACCGCGTCGCCGCTCTTTGCCTCATAGATGCTCTTGCGCAGGATGGCTCCGCCGGGCACGCCATGGGTAAACCACGAGGCAAACTGCTTCATCCTGCCGCTGATTGCAGCTGTCTCTTCAGTTTCCTCCATCAGCATGACGAAGTAATCACGGATCATGCGATAGCGGTCCATCGGGGTTGGCTGGTCGTAGCTACCAAATGCCGTGTATTGCGCGATCTGGCGAAAGATCCAGGGGTTGGCCGGCGCGGCGCGGCCGATCATCACTGCATCACATCCGGTTTCCGCGACCATAGTGCAGGCATCTTCCGGGGAGCGGATATCCCCATTCCCGATGACCGGAATACGGATGGCGGACTTCACCGCGGCGATATATTCCCAGCGCGCTTGACCGGTGTAGCCCTGCTCCCGTGTGCGCGCATGCAACGCCACAGCATTCAGACCGCTTTCCTGGGCGATGCGAGCCAGTGGAACACACACAATTTGCTGGTCATTCCAACCCATGCGGAATTTAACTGTGAACGGAATCTGCACCGCGGCCCGGACCCGCTCGAAGATGGTTGCAATGTGGGGCAGGTCGCGCAACAAACCACTACCGCCGTTGCAACTGACCACGCGCTTGGCCGGGCAGCCGAGATTGAGATCGACCATGTCGAAGCCGGCGTCTTCTACAATTCTCGCCGCCTCCGCCAAGGTCACGGGATCGGAGCCGAAGAGCTGGGCCGATATCGGGTGCTCATCCTCGTCGTACGAGAGATAGCGCTTGCGCTTCGATTCCCGCATGCGCGACAGCCCGTCGGCCGAAGTGAACTCGGTCATGATCAGGCCGCAGCCGGATTGCTGATTGCTGATCGGCGTTTCCACCAGATGCCTGGCGGTCGCCCGGAAAACCTCGCTCCCGCTAAAGACGCTGGCATTGCGGATGAAGCGGCGGAACACCGTGTCGGTCACCCCGGCCATCGGCGCCAACACCGTAGCCGGAGCCACGAGCACGCCGCCGATCCCGACCGAAGCCGGCACGCGAGCTTCCGGCGGCATGCTGTTCTCACGCGGGCTGTCCCAGTTCTTCTTCATGGAAACTTTCTTCATGAGCCGCCTACACAACAAAGGCCTCCGTTGCCGGAGGCCTTTGCGGTAAAACCACCGCGCTTACCTGGACGCGGGAGCGGCCTTGGCGTCGGACTTGCCGGCGTCGGACTTGGCATACTTGCGGCGGAAACGCTCCACCCGGCCCGCGGTATCGACCAGCTTCTGCTTGCCGGTGAAAAACGGGTGGCAGGCGGAACAGATTTCCACGTGGATATCGCCCTTGTGCGTCGAACGCGTTTCAAACCCTGTGCCGCATGCGCACTGCACCCGGATTTGCTTGTAATTTGGATGTATTCCCTCTTTTGGCATCTGAAAAACCCTTCCTGCAAGCCTGGAACGCAAGGCTCGAAACTCCATTTTAGGTCATTTGGTCCTTTCTTTCCACTGTTGCACGTTTCGCTACCCTGGCGAGTGCCGCTCGCTTTGAGGTAAGTTGGGCTTAATCCAATGACCGAATTTTGTCCTATCTGTGAAGACTCCGGCCTGCGTTTGATTGTCCAACCTGATGGAGAGCGCTACGCCCAGCCGTGCGAATGCCGTTTGAAATTGCAGGCGGCCCGGCTGCTCAAACGGGCTGCGATTCCAAAAAGATACGAGCACTGCACCCTTGATACCTTTGAGCCCGGCTACGGGCAAGCGGATCAATCGCTGGCCGCGGCCTACATGAGGGCGCGCCAATTCGTCACTGGGTATCCAGTCACCACCGAAGGCCGAGGGCTTTTGCTCACCGGAAGCGTGGGCGTCGGGAAGACCCACCTAGCCGTGGGGATCGTCCAGGCATTGATTTTCGAAAAAGGTGTGCGGGCACTTTTCTGCGATTATCGGGAACTGCTCAAGCGCATCCAGGAGTCCTATAACCCCCTGGTAGCGAGCACAGAGCTGCAGATCCTGACGCCCGTTTTCGAAGCCGAAGTGCTGATCCTGGACGAATTGGGAGCTCAAAAGCCCACCGACTGGGTTTGGGACACGGTAGCGCTCATCCTCAACACCCGCTACAACGATAAGCGAACCACCCTGATCACCACCAACTATCCAAACGCGCCGGCAGCGATGGCGCGCCATGCCGACAAGGCGATTCGCGAAGAAACTCTGGGCGACCGCATTGGCGAGCGCATGCGCTCCCGCTTGGCGGAAATGTGCGTGGAGGTCGAGATGCGAGGCAATGACCTCCGCCAATCAGTCAAAAAGGCCCGTTTCGGCTGATGTTTTCGCCTGCTATGTTGGGCCACCCCGACTCGGATCTGTATTCGGGCAGGTACAATCGCGTTGATGTCGGCTCAGGAACGCAAAGACGAAGGCGCAGGCTTTTTGGCCTCGCACCAGACCCGCGAAGCAACCTCGTGGTTGCCCTGGATCGTTGCAGCCGCAGTGGTCATCCTGGGTCTTGGGATTCTGGTTGTCGTCGGCGGTCGTAGCACCCCCGAATCCCCCTCCGCCGGCACGGGCATGGCCACTGCAGACCCCTATGCCGCCAAACTGTCCATTACCGGCCTGCAGATGAGCGAAGCAACCAGCTTTTCCGGGGCCAAAGTCACCTACATCGACGGCCAGATCGCCAATACCGGTGATCGGACTCTCACCGCGATCACTGTCCAGGTAGGCTTCCATAGTGACGTGGGCCAATTTGCTCAAAGGACATCTCTCCCGCTCAACTTCATACGCACCCGTCAGCCTTACGTAGATACCCAACCCGTCTCTGCTGCTCCTATCGAACCTGGCCAGACCCGTGACTTTCGCTTGATTTTCGACACCGTCCCCGCGGACTGGAACCTCCAGTTTCCAGAGATCCGGGTGATCAGTGTCCGGAGTAAGTAGCCCTCTCCAGTGGCTTTTCAAGTACCGATGTAATTTGTCTGCGCCACCGGCGAGCATTTTTTTCGCACCCACTAGATAAAAGTGCACGTTTTCCACTGCTATTGGTAGCGCCGAAAATATCCACAAGGGTCTCGATTATCGGTAGCAAGTGTCCTAAAATGAAAGAGATATAGATATAAATCTCTGCAGGAAGTTATTTGGCCAGTCGCTTGCAATAGTGGGAGACAAGCGCGGAAGCGAGCGGTGTGCGTCTTGTTCTTTCACGCTGAGTTTCGGGCCGACAAAAAGGGATAGCGTGAACAAGAGTACGGCAACCCCGGGATCGATCGCAGCGATTTTGCTGGCCGCCAGTTTGGGCGTGCCCGCGATGGCCCAGGATGCCCCGGCGGCGAGTGGCGCTCCGCAGACCAGCGCCAGCCCCGCGGCACCGGCGAGCTCGACCCCCGCGAGCAACTCTGGAGCGGCATCGGATTCTACTACTTACGCGACCGGCCAGCCGCTGCCGACCAAATCGAATGAGGGTTTCTGGGGCAAAATGAACCCCTTGGCCCGTAAGAAGTGGGTCAACCGTCAGGTAGCGCCGGTAAAAGACCGGTTAAACGAGCTGGATCAGCTCACGGCCAAGAACGCAAACGACATCAAGGATGTCGATAGCCGGGCGCAGGCTGGTATTCACCAGGCGCAAACCACAGCGGATGCGGCAAATCAGCAGGCTATGCAAGCCAGTACCCAGGCCGGTCAAGCACAGCAGATGGCGCAGCAGGCGAACGCGCAGACCAGTCAGCTAAATACGACGGTCACGAATCTCGATCAGTACCAGCAGGTCACGGATACAGAGCTTCACTTCCGTTCAACGCAGGTTGGCTTGAATGACAAGGCCAAAGAGGCGTTGGACCAGGTTGCGACGCAGCTACAAGGTCAAAAAGGCTACATCGTTGAAGTGCAGGGATACTCCCGCGCACGCGGTCAAGTCGGAATTCAGAAATCTCAGGATATGGCGGATGCGGTCGTACGCTACTTAGTCGTCGACCATCATGTGCCGGTGTACAGAATTTATCGCCTGGCGATGGGCAATGCTCCTCGCGAGGAAACAACGGAATCGGGCACTAGCGGTACGGTCGTTCACGTAACGCTGATGCACAACAGTCTTGCGGCTTTGAACTCGCCAACAAACCAAAATAACGGCAGTTCACCAATAGGCGCGACGCAGCAATCGAACCCGCAGCCCTCCCCCCGGAATGCTGCGTCGCAGCCCCAAAACTAAAGCCGCATACAAGCTCTCACACAACGAGAGAACCAAGGCAGATTGGCCCCTCACCCGAGGGGCCCTTTTTTTGGTTACGACAGTACCACAAAGTGGACCAAGTGTAGGCTGAATCCGTTACCCCCGCTTCGGCCATATTGCGCCATATTTAAACAAAAGTCTGGTTTCTACGCTACGGGCTTTTTCGCGCCGCCGCGTGAATGGCTATCAGACTTTCCAGCAGCGGCTTGAGGTCTTTCAGATTGAGCGCATTCGCTCCATCAGATTTCGCATTGGCCGGATCGTCGTGTACTTCGAGAAAGAGGCCCTCCACCCCGGCAGCGACCGCCGCCCGGGCCAGGACCGGAATGAACTCGGGTTGCCCCCCCGACTGGCCGCTGGCTGAGGATGGGGTCTGCACGGAATGGGTCCCGTCGAAGACCACTGGAGCAATCTTGCGCATGATCGCCAGTGAACGCATATCTACGACCAGGTTGTTGTACCCGAAGCAAAACCCGCGCTCGGTGAGGAAGACGCGCGGATTTCCTACGCCCGTTACCTTCTCGACCGCGTAGCGCATATCCCACGGGGCAACAAACTGACCCTTCTTGATGTTGACCGCACGCCCGGTTTTGGCGGCGGCCAGCAGCAGGTCGGTCTGCCGGCAGAGGAATGCGGGTATCTGCAGCACGTCTACCGCTTCAGCCACTCGCCCGCAATCATCCGCCTGGTGCACGTCGGTGATCACCGGAAGGCCGGTTGCCTCCGCAATGCGGCGCAGAATGCCTACGCCCTGCTCCAATCCTGGCCCGCGGAATCCGGTGGCGGAGGTGCGATTGGCCTTGTCGTAGGAGGCCTTGAAAATGTAGGACAAACCGAGATCGCTGGTAATTCGCTGGATCGCGTCCGCCATGAAGCGCGCGTGTTTTTCGCTCTCAATCACGCAGGGGCCTGCAATCAGGAAGAGTGACGCAGACCCGACCCGCACCGTGCCGATTTCAAAGTCGTTCATTGCAGGGACTGGGTGAGACGGCCTTCCTGCTTCGCGGACTCAGTTTGCGAGCGAAGACGATTCTGGTAAGAAGCGGCGATAAAGGCACGGAACAGGGGATGCGGCTCCAGCGGCTTCGACTTGAACTCGGGGTGGAACTGGCAGCCGAGGAAGAAGGGGTGACCCGGAATCTCGACGATTTCCACGTAGGTTGCATCCGGCGTGGTGCCGGTGATGCGCAGCCCGGCGCCCGTCAGGAGAGCCTCGTATTCCCGATTGAACTCGTAACGATGACGGTGCCGTTCACTGATCTGGGTTGCTTCATAAGAACGCGCCGCGATCGAATCCTCGGCCAAGACGCACGGCCAGGCGCCCAGGCGCATGGTTCCGCCCATCTCTTCTACGCCGGTGAGTTCGCGTAGCTTGAAGATCACACGGTGGGGGGTGGCGGGGTCGAATTCGCTCGAGCTGGCTCCCGTCAGCCCACAGACGTTGCGGGCAAATTCAATGCAGGCTGTCTGCATGCCCAGGCAGATGCCGAAGTAGGGAACGCCATTCTCACGCGCGTAGCGGATGGCGTTCAGCATGCCTTCAATTCCGCGCTTGCCAAATCCCCCTGGAACCAGGATGCCGTCAAAACCGGCAAGCTGCTCCTCGTACTGCCGGTCCCCAGGATGCTTGCTCTCCAGGCCCTCGGCCTCAATCCAGGTGACGCGCAGCTTCAGATCGTACGCCAGGGCGCCATGCACCAGCGCCTCTTTGAGCGATTTGTAACTGTCTTCATACTCGACGTACTTGCCAACGATGCCGATCGAGACCTCGTCGCGGGGGTTGTAACAACGTTCGACCAGGTGCTTCCAGCGGGCCAGGTCGGGTTCCCTGGCTTCGATGTGGAGATACTTCAGCGCCAGCTTGTCCACGCCCTCCTGGGCGAAGGTCAGAGGCACTTCGTAAATGGACGCCACGTCTTTGGCGGCAATCACGGCCCGCTCTTCGAGATTGCAAAAGAGGGCAATCTTGCTCTTGATCTCGTGGGAGAGGAAACGATCGGTGCGGCACAGCAAAATGTCCGGCTGGATTCCGATGGAGAGCAGTTCCTTGACCGAGTGCTGGGTGGGCTTGGTCTTCAACTCCTGGGCAGCCCCGATCCAGGGCACCAGTGTAACGTGCACGAAGACTGTGTTTTCCCGCCCAAACTCCTGCCGCATCTGACGGATAGCCTCCAGAAAGGGCAGGGATTCGATGTCGCCCACAGTGCCCCCGATCTCGACAATGGTCACGTCGGCGTCGGTGGCCACCTTGCGCATGGCATTCTTGATCTCATTGGTCACGTGGGGAATGACCTGCACCGTCTTGCCCAGATAGTCGCCGCGGCGTTCCTTGGTGATGATCTGCTCGTAGATCCGGCCGGTGGTCAGATTGTTGTCGCGGCTCAGGCGGGCATGCGTAAACCGCTCATAGTGACCCAGATCGAGGTCGGTCTCCGCACCATCGTCGGTCACGAAAACCTCGCCGTGCTGAAAAGGAGAGAGCGTGCCTGGGTCAACGTTGAGATAGGGGTCAAACTTCATCAGGTTAACCCGTAAACCGCGGCTCTCCAGCAGGCAGCCGATCGAGGCAGCGGCCAAGCCCTTGCCCAGGCTGGATACGACTCCGCCCGTCACAAAGATGTACTTTGCTGACATTGCTTCTTCACCTTTTTATTGTGGATGGAATTGGCGCACCGGGTGGGCACGTATAAGTATCGCAGGAAGTGAAAACGAAGGGAAGACGGAAGTGAGAGAACCGGAGCGCCGCTTCGTCTAAAGTAATTACAAGGTTATGTCGCCCTCGCGCATCCTGCTTCTTCTCGTGCTGCTGTTGTCGAGCGTGGCCGCCTGCCATCCAGGCCTGGCGCAGACTCCGAACCAGCGCCTGATCCTCAAGGATGGGTCCTACCAGGTGGTTACGAAGTATCAGAAGGTAGGCGACCGGGTGCGCTACTTCAGCGCGGAGCGTGGGCAATGGGAGGAGCTGCCGCAAAATCTGGTGGACTGGGCGGCGACGGAGACCTGGGCCCAGGAACACAAACCGGGAGCGAAGCCTGTCGAACCGCCGCCGGTCGCGCCGTCTATTCCGGAGGCTGCAGAGATCGACAAAGAGGAGCAACATGCGCGGGCGCGAACTCCGGATGTGTCGCCTGGTCTGCGGCTCCCCGATCAGGACGGGGTGTGGGCGCTCGATACCTTCCACGATCAGCCAGAATTGGTGGCGTTAACCCAGAACTCCGGGGGAGTTAATCGAGAGACTGGACACAACGTCCTGCGTGCCGCGCTGAACCCTGTTGGTGGCGTCCAGCAGAGCGTTCAAATTCCCGGCGCGGAATCGAGGGTCAAATTGCACGTGAACGACCCCGCGCTCTACGTCAGCATTCCAGGGGCGGAGGACAATGAAGCGGATTCCTCGGCAGTGACCGTGGAGACGCGCGGTGCCGGGTCGATCAAGGACAAGAATTCCGTTAGTTCGGCAAACAGCCAATACGCCATCGTGCGCGTGCGCAGCAATTTCAAGAAGGATTATCGGGTTGTAAGCGGCATCAAGATTGGGGTCGCCGGCAAGGTGACGCAGACGGAAGACGTGATTCCGACCGTGGTCCAGATCCTGCCCGGAAATCGCTGGATGAAGCTGACCACGCAGCAACCGCTGACCATTGGAGACTATGCGCTGATGGAGCTGCTGGGCCCCGGGGAAGTGAACCTCTCGGTGTGGGACTTCCGCATCGATCCCCAGGGCCCTGATAACAAGAACGCGCTCATGCCCCTGCAGCGATCAAGTGACAACGACAGGTAGTGCTTTGACACTGTAGCTCACGTGTATGGAGATCCAGCTGACTCCGGAGCGCAGCGTAGTCGAGAGACCTGCTGTTTCTCTTCGCACCCAAGACGTGACGGGGTTGGCTGAAGCTCGCCGCCGGCCAGTCGTCTGCACTCAATACAGTGCTCTTGCGCGCCACATGTGTTATTCTTAACCTGCGCTAAATTGTTTGGTTGTCAGCCTTTCTCGTCTACATGAGCTAGACTGCCTGCACTTGACCTCTTTCCTTTGAAAGCCGGTCCGATACCGCCCAAGCCCTTCAGCGTAGTCGCCCCGGAAATCGCGGCGACGGTAGGAAGCACGCGCTTCCCTGGCATGGTGCGGTTTACGGGCGATGCTTGGCTATAACGCCAAATACCCCTTCCGCAGCGCGAAAAAACTGCACACTGCGTGGTGCAGATGACAATGCCAGATTCAGATCAGCAGCCTTAGGGCCAAAGCCGACGGTAATCTTCGTGTCGGTGCGCGGGTGACCGCGGCGAGGCAATCAGGCTTTCATTGGATCGCCGCGTGGACGAAGCCGTGCGGAGATGAACAGCACTCCAGGTCTCACAGAGAGATCGGAAACAAGGGATTATTTTGAACGAATTTTCAGCATTACCTATTTCGGCGGCGCTCAAGCAGCGTCTTGCCAAAGCAAACTTTATTACGCTCACCCCGGTACAGGTGGGAGCGATTCCTCCGGCGCTTGAGGGCCGGGATGTATTGGCGACCGCGCAAACCGGCACCGGCAAGACACTCAGCTTCCTCATTCCCATCATCGAGAAGCTGCAGAAATCACAAGCCAAAGCTGCCAGTGCGCTGATCCTGTTGCCTACGCGCGAACTCGCGATGCAGGTACAACAGGCGTGCGCGCAACTGATCAGTTTTCCCACCGCGCTGGTGGTCGGCGGCATGGCCGAGGGTCCGCAACTAGACAGTATCCGCCGCGGCGCGCGGCTGATCGTAGCCACTCCCGGCCGCCTGGAAGATTTTCTTGGGCGCAGGCTGGTCAAGCTTAATCAGGTTGAGATCCTGGTGCTGGATGAAGTCGATCGCATGCTCGACATGGGCTTCAAGCCAGCCATTCGCCGGATCGTGACGGCGATCCCGCCCGTGCATCAGACGCTCTGCTACTCAGCGACCCTGGAGGGCGCGGTGCGCGAAGTGGCCGGCGACTACCTCAAGAACCCGGTGCGGATTGAAATCGGCTCAGTGCTCAAGCCGGCAGAAAACGTCAAGCTGCAAACCTTTGAAGTCAGCGCGGATCGCAAGTTGCCGTTACTGGAACACCTGCTCCGTTCTGAAGATGGAAGCTTTCTGGTCTTTGTCCGCACCAAGCATGGCGCGGAACGCGTGGCCAAGAAACTTGCCCATGCCGGTTGGAAGGCGACCAGCATTCACGGCGACCGTAGTCAGTCCCAGCGCAACGCCGCGTTACGGAGCTTTGCCCAGGGAGGTCATCGCGTTCTGGTAGCTACCGACGTTGCCGCCCGCGGGATCGACGTCGACCACGTGGCCCATGTCGTCAACTACGACATGCCTAAGGTCGCGGAAGATTTTGTACACCGGGTCGGCCGCACCGGTCGCGCGTCCCGCAGCGGCGTCGCCTCAACTTTTGCCTCTCCGGAAGAGAAGGGTGATCTGCGCAAGATCGAGCGGGCGTTGCGCATCAACATGCAGCGTTTCCGGGTAAAGGATGCTCTGCCACTAGCCGTCTAGCACTGGGAACCTCAAACAAAAAAGGGAAGCCCTCTCTGGGCTTCCCTTTTCTATCGCACCTATCCCGTTTACTTTTTAGGTTGGCTGGCGATGATGAGCGCCTTGATCTTCGCGTAGGTCGCTGAGGGAACAATCTTGCGGTTAACGAGATCGGTCTTGGTTTTGTATGGCCTGCCATCAATGATTTTCTGCGAATAGACATCGCCAATCCCGGGCAGTGCACTCAGCTCGGCTTTGCTGGCTGAATTGATATCTACCAGGCTGCCGGCAGCCGGAGGCGTTGTCTGCGCCATCATGGCGTGCGCGACCGACGGCCGAGCGCTCAGCTGGGCCAAAGCCGCGCCGCCCACAAGACCCAACGCCAGCAAAATTGCTAAACCCTTGTGTGACAGGCCCCTGAAATCTGTTGTCAGCTTCATCGTTGTCCTTCTCCTCGTTTCCTTTCTCGGCTGCACCGCAATGCGATGATTCACGGTGGCTGAATGCTAACACCAAGGAATAGCTCCTGCGATACAATCCGCCGCAATGGTTACCTGCTCCGGCTGCGGGACCGTAACTACCGAGAACTCGCGGTTTTGTTCTTCATGTGGACGCGCGATTGCCACAGCAGAAATGCCTACCCTGGAGCCGAATAAGACTGCGGTCGTACCCAACCCCGCTGCTCCAGGTTCCTCCTCACCGCAAAGCGGAAGATTCTCGCCCGGCACGGTGCTCGCCGAACGTTATCGGATCGTCTCGTTGTTGGGGCGCGGCGGAATGGGCGAAGTCTACCGCGCGGAGGATCTCAAACTGGGAAATGTTGTGGCTCTCAAGTTTCTGCCCGCGTCCCTGCAGAATGACGCTGCGGCCCTGGTCGGGTTCCACGCTGAGGTGCGAAACGCACGCCAGGTCTCGCACTCGAATGTTTGTCGTGTCTATGACATCGGTGAGGTGAACGGCCTGCACTTTCTAACCATGGAGTACGTCGACGGCGAGGACCTGGCCTCCTTGTTGCGCCGCATCGGTCGCCTGCCCGCAGACAAGGCCCTGGAAACGGCGCACCAAATCTGCGCCGGCCTGGCTGCCGCGCATGATTGCGGATTGCTGCATCGTGATCTGAAGCCAGCCAACATTATGCTCGACGGTCGGGGGCGAGTGCGCCTTACCGACTTCGGGTTGGCTCTAAGCCACAACGATGCCCAGGGGCGGAGCGAAACCGCGGGTACGCCGGCCTATATGGCTCCAGAACAAATTGGAAAGGGAGAGGCCAGCGTTCGCAGCGACATCTACTCGCTGGGGTTGGTGATTTATGAGCTGTTCACCGGACGTCTCCCGTTTCAGGCAAGCACCTTTATGGAGTGGCGGCGGGCCCATCTGGAGTCTGCTCCCCGGACGCCGTCGTCGTTTTTAAAGGACATTGATCCACTCGTGGAAAGCGCGACCATGCGCTGTCTGCAAAAAGACCCCGCGCTCAGGCCATCAACGGTGCGACAGGTAGAGGCCGGGTTTCCTGGAGGTGATCCACTCGCGACTGCTCTGGCAGTAGGGGAAACGCCGTCGCCCGAGATGGTCGCGGCTTCGGGGGAAACCACAGGTCTGCGTCCCGTGATCGCCTGGGCGGTCCTGGCAGCAGTTGTTGTCTTAATCACCGCGACGATTCTGATCAGTACGAAAACCATGCTCTACCGGCGCGTACCGCTCGAATTGCCGCCGGATGCGCTTGCCCAACGGGCGCGGGACATCCTGCGCACTGCTGGCTATTCCGAGCCTCCTGCAGACACAGCGATGGGGTTCCGGGAAGGCAGGAATTTTCTGCGCTATATCGCCGAGCACGACCAGTCGAAGGCACGCTGGGACCACCTCGAGACCGGGGCCTTCATGTTTTGGTATCGCGGCAGCCCACAACCACTCGCGGCTGGAAACATCTTCTCTGATGCTCCCATGCAGGGGGCTGTGTGGACAGACGATCCTCCACTGGATGTGTCCGGGATGACCCTCGTCCGGCTCAATCCGCTCGGCCGCCTTACGCAGTTGATTGCAGTTCCTCCGCAGGTTGAAAACTCAACCAGCACGGCGCCGTCCCCTGACTGGGCTCCGCTGTTCTCTGCCGCGGGGCTCGATCCGTCGAGGTGGCAGCCATCGCAGCCGGAGTGGACTCCTCCCATTTATAGCGATGCGCGCGCGGCGTGGACAGGATCGTTGGCCGAGCTCCCAGTCACCCCAATTCGGATCGAAGCGGCGGCATACCGGGGCAGGCCCGTTTACTTCGAGATAATAGGCCCCTGGACGCGCCCCGGCCGCATGCAGCCCGATCAGCCGGCGGCCGGCCAACGTACGTTTCTAGCGATTTTCATCGTTTTGCTGATTGGATTGTTGGTAGGTGGTGCACTGCTTGCCCGCAGAAACCTGCGCCTTGGCCGGGGCGATCGCCCGGGGGCATTCCGTCTGGCAGCTTTTGTATTTGTTGCCTGGACAGTGGCGTGGCTTTTTGGCGCGCACCACGTCCCTGATTTCCAGGAAACCGTGCTCTTTCTCGAGTTTTTGGTCTGGGGGTGTGGCTTTTCCTTCTTCACCTGGCTGCTTTACATGGCTCTGGAACCCTATGTGCGGCGACGCTGGCCCGCCACGCTAGTCTCCTGGAGCCGGTTGCTGGCGGGAGGCTTTCGAGACCCACTGGTGGGACGCGATGTGCTTGCTGGTTGCCTTCTGTGTGCGACGACGACCGCTCTGGTAAGACTCTTGTGGTTTGCTCCCCTATGGCTCGGCCACCTTCCGGCGCAACCACTTCCGGGCCCGGATTGGCAGTTTCTTGGTGCGCGTACTGTCATCGCGGATATCTCGATCATCCTGATCAGTGCGCCCGTTTTCTGGCTTTCGGCTCTGTTTGTCCTGGTTCTTTTCCGCGCTTTGCTGCGCAACGAGTGGGTGGCGGCGGTCGCATTCGTTCTCTTGTACGGTGTCTTCTCCGCGGCGCAGCAGTCCCAGTTTGCGCCCTTCGCGCTGGCGGGTGATCTGATCTTTTTGGGTCTGGCGGTTTTTTGCCTAATCCGCTTCGGCTTGCTGACGCTGGTAACTAATTACATCTTCTACGGTGTCATGAAGAGTTTCCCTCTGACACTTCAGGGCTCGGCGTGGTACGCCGGTATCAGTCTGGCCGGAATTCTGCTGATGGCCGCGATCGCGTTCTATGGCTTCTACACTTCTCTGGGCGGGCGACCGGCTTTTGGAGGCGCCATGCTTGAGGACTGATCTCGCTCACATGATTCTGGTTGTTGGCCCGGAGGAGATGGATCCGTCCCGCGGCGGAGAGATCGCTTTGCGCCGGTCGAGTTCCCCGCGCACCATATTCAGCCCATAGATGCAGGCCTCGAAGGAACCGGATAGGCGCGCGAAAAATGGCGCTTCCTGCTTGTACTCAAAGAGGTCGAATTGGGACACGATGTAGTAGCTCTCTTTGCCCGCCTGCACCATCTCAAAAAAACTGTCGCGCTGCAGCTCGCCCCAGCGATGCATCGACTCCGGATACATACCGGTAAAGAACAGGGTGTAGTCGCCGATATGTTTCCGCCGCTCCCGTTCTTCTACAAAGGACGAAGCCGTGCCGTGAACGGGATCGGAAGCAACCAACATCTCGCCCACCTCGCGCACGGGATTACCGGCTGCATCGCGGATGCGATAGATATTCTCAGCCCGGCAAAACTCGGTCAGCAGATCGGCGACGTAGCTTGAGATCTCCGCATCTCGCAAACCCAGACGGGAGTCGTAACATTCGGAGACCACTTCGTGGAACAGCTGGCGTAAGGAATGCTCTAGCGGGATCAAAGTCCACCTCCATTGAAGGTTGGCGATTGTTCCTTGCTAAGACTCCGGAGTTTACGGGCACGCTCCGAAGCCGCGTCTTTACTAGGTATGACACGAAGACTAAGTGATTTGTTGCAGATTACAAACAGGTGAATGTGGTGTTACAGAAAATTATTGGCAGTCTGGATAACCAAGTGCGAAGTTGAACCTCATCGGATAATAGCGGTAACTCGTTCGGAGGATTGATTCTATGCCCCCTAAAAAACCTGTTGCGAAGAAGAAACCCACCAGAACTCACTCTGTTCCGTCCACGGACGATCCCCAGTTTGGGCAGCCCGCGCCGAGTCCGGATCCGACCGGATTCAAGATACCGGTGACTGACACCGGCGACTACAGCAAGGTAAATGCGACCCTGCTTCAGCCCGTCCCGCAACCAAGAGGAGCTGCTCCCGAGCCTGTTCTAACACTAGAGGAGGTCTTCGGCAGTACCGGCTCCACTAAGACAACGGCGATCGAGCAGGCGGGACAAATCGTCTTTCACGCAGTGGGCGACACCGGCAGCGTGAAAGGTCCTTCTTCCCAGTCGCTGGTGGCGGACAAGATGGTGAGCGACTTTACCGAAGATGACCCGGCGGACGTGCCATCGTTCTTCTTCCATATCGGCGACGTCGTTTACAACTTTGGCGAATCGCAGTACTACTACGACCAGTTCTACGATCCGTATCGCGATTATCCCGCGCCGATTATCGCCGTTCCGGGAAATCACGATGGAGAGATTTATTCAACCGACCCGGAGCCGACGCTCGACGCTTTTCTGAGAAACTTCTGTTCCGCCACACCCGAGCACACGCCGGAAGCCGCTGCCCTGGTACGCACATCCATGATTGCCCCAGGCGTGTACTTTACCCTGGAGGCTCCTTTTGTCCGCATTCTCGGGCTCTACAGCAATGTGCTTGAAGACCCGGGGGTGATCTCGAGCGAGGGCGTGAAATCGTCTCCGGTGAGTGACCAGCAGTTAGGGTTCCTGACCGCCGCGCTCACCCGAGCCAAGACTTTTACCGGCGCCGTGATCGTCGTAGTACATCATCCGCCGTTCACCTATGGAACAAATCACTCCGGCAGCCCGCGCATGCTTCAGGATCTGGACTCGGCGTCGCAAGCTGCGGGATTTTGGCCGCATGCGTACCTGTCGGCACACTCGCACAACTACCAGCGCTACACACGGTCGGTTGCCGGTATAAACATTCCCTACCTGGTGGCGGGTGGAGGCGGTCATAACGTGGTCAAGCTGCAGACCAGCGGCAATGGCAACGCTTTGCGAACCCCGATGAAGGTAAACTCCACGCTCACGCTGGAAAATTACGACGATACGAATTACGGCTACCTGCGCATCGTGGTGGATACGGAGAATCTGCGGATCGAGTACCACCCCGCATCCGATGGCGCCGGGACCAAGACACCTAATGACACAGTGACGGTCAACTTGAAGACTCGTGCGGTCAGTTAATCCGGGCCGGAAGCAGTGGGGCCGTCGATCATCGCCAGCCCCATCGCGGATTATCGAGCGGCTACGGCTTCCCCGGCGCCCATCTTGGCCAGACGGTCGGCCAAAAGTTTTTCCAGCTTCTCGAGCGCCGCACTGAAGCCTTCGATTCCTTCCTTCAGCTTGTCATGAGCCATCCGATCGGCAGCGTGCATCTTTTCAAACGTCGCTTCATCCATCGGGATCTTCTCGATCTTCATGCTCTGAGCGTTCTTTGGATCGAGCTTGCGCGGCAGATCGCCTTGCGTCTCCTGTAACTCTTCCAGCAGCTTCGGAGCGATGGTGAGCAGGTCACATCCGGCCAACTCGCGAATTTCTCCAATGTTGCGGAAGCTCGCGCCCATCACCACAGTCTTGTAACCGAACTTCTTGAAGTAGTTGTAGATCTTGGTCACCGATTGCACGCCAGGATCATCGGCTCCCTGGTAGTCCTTGCCAGTGTCCTTCTTATACCAATCGAGGATGCGGCCCACGAATGGTGAAATCAGGGTCACTTTAGCCTCGGCGCAGGCGACAGCTTGATGTATTCCGAACAGTAGGGTCAGGTTGCAATGGATGCCTTCCTTCTCCAGTTGCTCAGCCGCCTTAATGCCTGGCCAGGTGGAAGCGATCTTGATCAGCACCCGCTCGCGCGAGATGCCCGCCTCGTCATATTGCTTGATGATTTCTCGCGCTTGCTTCATGGTCGCCTGGGTGTCGTAAGACAGGCGCGCGTCGACTTCGGTCGAAACCCGTCCGGGAACGATGGCCAGAATTTTCTTTCCGAAAGCCACGGCCAGATGACGGAAAGCGAGATTGGCCACGTCACCATCCTTGGCCTGGGGACCCAGCTGTTTCCTGGCTTCGAGAAGCACGCCGTCCACAATGGGCTGATACTCCGGCATCTCTGCGGCCGCGGTGAGGAGAGAGGGATTGGTCGTGGTGTCCTGGGGCTTGAATTGTTTGATCGATTCAAAATCCCCGCTATCGGCGACCACCACCGTCATTTCGCGAAGCTGTTCGAGCAGTGTCTTGGCCATATGCAATCTCCTTGCGTACATCTCTTAGTGTAAGGCTTCACTATGTTGAGATTCTTAAAATTGCGATTAGGGTTCATCAGACGATGGGATTCATCAGCGTTCCGATTCCCTCTACGGTAATCGCCACCTGATCGCCGGGCTGCATGGGAGCCACCCCAGCGGGAGTACCGGTCAGTATCAAGTCCCCTGGAAAGAGCGTCATGGCCGCTGTGATATAGCGCAGCAGATGGTCGATGGAGAAGATAAAGTCGCGCGTGTTTCCGTCCTGCCGTAGCTCCTCGTTGAGATGGGTAGTGATGCCGATGCCCGCAGCCGGGTCCACCTCGTCAGTAACCAGCGGGCCCACGGGACAGAAGGTGTCGAAGCCCTTGGCGCGGGACCATTGGCCGTCTTTCTTCTGCAGATCCCTCGCGGTCACGTCGTTGGCAACGGTATAGCCGCGAATATAGTCGCGGGGGTCCTCATCGGTACCGATTCTGCTGCATCGGTCGCCAATCACGATCGCGATCTCACCTTCAAAATCAACCCGCTTTGAGAGTTCGGGGATGCGGATCGCCTGGCCCGGGGAGAGGAGCGCAGACGGGGCCTTGAGGAAGAGCAGTGGTTCGGCAGGGACTTCATTGCCCAACTCGGCGGCGTGCTCGCGATAGTTACGCCCCACGCAGACAATTTTTGAGGGAGCGACAGGGGCCAGCACTCGTGCTTCATCGAAGGGCAGCGGATCAAAGGCATCGATCGCGGGGTCGATAAAATCGCTGGCAGGCCCTTCCTCAAAGGGCGGAATAAGGCGCTCGATCCACAGCCGGCCACCGCGGTCGACGACCTCAGCGTATTGCGGTCCGTATTTGGTTTGAAGGCGGCAGTATTTCATAGGGCGGCACGCTCCTGTGTTTGGATTAAGGGCGGGGTAATGTCTCCTCAACCTCAGGAGATGGTTTGCTTTCATTCCCGCTTTGATCGACGGCCGACACGGAATAAGCATACGTATGTTCGGCTTCGACTCCGGTATCCCTGAACGAGGTCTCAACACCCAACGAAGCGATGCGTTGGGCCGGCAAGGCTCCGTGCACATCGCGGCGATAGACATGGTAAGCCGACAGGTCGCTATCGCTGTTGGGCGACCAGGAGAGATCGATGGCGCCGGCAGCTGCATCGGCAACCGCGACCAGCCCTTGGGGAACCGCAGGTGGAAAAACGTCGGTGGTCGTAACCTCGATGGCTTCGCTCGGCGGCCCCTGTACCTCCACGGATTGACCGGAAAGCTCAAGCGTAGCGACGCGCTCGAGTACGTAGCGGTACCGCTGGTTGAAGAGGGCTGATGTATCGACGGCATGACCCGGGTCAATGCCATCGATACTGTGGACCGCGAGGGTCTGGGCCGCAGGCGGCGCGACGGGCGCGAGCGGAGACCTGCGGGCTTCTTCAGCCGCTGGGGCGGTCAGTTGCAGGCGCTCGATGCGGAAGAGGACGGATTTTCCGGATTCGGCGACCGGCTTCCAGCTGAGCAGTACGCCCTGCTGCCGCATCTGACCTGTCAATTCAGTGAGAGCCGATGGACTAGCCCCGGCAGCGCTGTAAGCGGCGTTCGATGGGCCGGCCGATTTACCCGCGTGGTTGCGCAGGGCAACCTCATAGCGCAGCAGGCGGTCCGGATCCTGGACAAGATCGGATGGCAGTGCATCCGTGTATGCCCCAGCTCCACCGGGCGGGAGGTTGAGACTTGCGACATTTGCGCATGGGCCGCTTTCGACTGCGCGGCAAATCTGGACAGGGACAGGGTGATTGAGGGCGAGGTGGTCCGTAGTCCGCGTCGGCATGGTCCAGGCCAAACGAACCGACCCGCCGACCCGCACCGCGGAGAGATTCAGAACTGGTGCTGGCAGATTGAGGCTGGGGGGCTCTGGTGCGGCGGGTGCTCCGCAGCCAATCATCGTGGGCGCAAGCAAAAGCGGGAGAACGGAAACCAGGAGCTTGCGATTCATGCTCTCTCAACGTAAATCATTCTTTTGATGGCGGCAGAAGCGCGCGAAGAGCGGCATCAATCTCAGGATATTCGAAGTCGAAGCCTGCAGCGCTTAAGCGAGCCGGTACAACCCGCTCGCTACCCAGGATAGTGGCCTCCGCCAGTTCACCGAAAGCCAACCGCAGCGCAAAGGCCGGCGCTGGTAGCAGCGTTGGGCGGTGCAGGCCGCGGCCGAGTGCACGGGTGAACTCCAAATTGGTTACCGGGTTGGGCGCAACCACATTTACCGGCCCGGAAAGGCCGGCTGTCCCCAGCACAAACTCAATAACTCGGGTTGCATCAGGCAAAGCCACCCAGCTCATCCACTGGCGGCCGCTGCCCAGTTGACCACCCAGGCCAGCGCGGAAGATGGGCAGCATCTGCGCCAAGGCGCCGCCTCGAGGCGAAAGCACAACCCCGAGGCGGAGATGCACTACCCGGATCCCAGCGTCC
This sequence comes from uncultured Acidobacteriaceae bacterium, assembly GCA_963814015.1. GTDB lineage: Bacteria > Acidobacteriota > Terriglobia > Terriglobales > Acidobacteriaceae > PALSA-350. The sequence goes on along the minus strand of CAWFBI010000005.1, from coordinate 499,540 downwards.
GCGGCCGGCTGTGCAGCCTTTTCCCAGGCAAGGCAAACCTCAGGAAGAAAGCCGCTTCCCGGCGAGGAGCCCTCGGTCAACACTTCATCCCCCCGGCTGCCATAGATGCCAATCGCCGACGCACACGCCAGCACCGCCGGCTTTGATTTCAGCCCGGCCAGCAGGGTGGCCAGCGCGTGAGTAGGCGTAATCCGGCTGGCGAGGATTTCGCGTTTGTAGGCCGGGGTCCATCGCTTGCCAGTGAGGTTAACGCCGGAGAGATGGACTGCGGCGGTTATCCCCTCAAGTCTCTCAGGGCGGCTCATTGGGGTTGCCGCGTACGGGTCCCAGAGATCTTGGGAATCGCCGGGAAGGGCACCGGTGTCCCGAAACGGACGCCGGTGGAGGCTAATAATCGAAATCCGTTTGCGTCTAAGACTACGTAGTAGAGAAGTACCGATAAATCCTGATGACCCAGTCAACAGAAATTGGTCCACGCTCATCTCACTTATCCTTCGGTGCGATGCTGGCTTTCTTCGGGCAGCTTTGCGATAATGTTCATAGAAAACAAAACTGTTTTATTATTAGCAACATTTCAAGGTCGAGTCTCATCAGAATGACAGACAAATCATGAGTGCAGGAGCTGTGCCGTGGAAACCAAAGAGGCTGCGACAAATTCTCAGATTGACCCCGCCAGTGCGGAATCCTTCATCGCCGAAAAGCGCATCGGCGAACGCATTAAACGCCTTCGCCTGAAGAAATCCATGGGCTTGGTCGAACTCGGCCGCCATACCGGCCTGTCAGCCAGCTTCCTGTCACAGCTGGAGACTGGCCGCGTGGTGCCCACACTGCGCAATCTGGCTCGGGTCGCGATGGTCTTCAGCAAGGATCTTTCCTACTTTTTTGAAACCGAGCCGCACACACTGTTCCGCATTCATCGGAAAAAGGAGCGTGTTCGCCTGCCGCAAACCGGGGTGGACGATCCGACCTACTACTTCGAGAGCCTCGGATATATGGTGCCGGACCGCCAACTGGATCCGTACTATGCGGAATTTGTTCCGCTGAAGAAGAACATTGAGATCCGGCCCCATGTACATCCGGGGTACGAGTTCCTTTACGTCCTGGAGGGCGAATTAGAGATCCGCCACGCCGACAAGACTCACGTTCTTACTCCAGGTGACGGGGTGTATTTTGACGCCAGCACGCCTCACGGGTATCGCTGCGCGGGCAAGTCACCAGCCCACGCCATCATCGTCACGATGCACCAGCTGCAATCGCCACAACCAGCGATGAACCTGCGGCCTCTTGGGGCAGCGATGGCAGCAAAGGGCGCTGCCGTGAATGTTCCTGTCGGGAAGCCAGCGTCGACCCCTCTTCAAACCCAGGCCCGCACCAAGGATAGTGCCCCGGCTCAGCAATAGGCCGACGCTGACGGAAGCGAAAGAAACAGCAGGTCTCTACGCTACGCACCGGTCGGGGCCTGCTGTTTCTCTCGTAGAGCTCAAGCTCTGCCCACCGGCAGAAAGAAATCCTCGATCTCTCGCCAGCCGCTAACGCGGCGAAAACCGGTGACTTTCGCATTATGCGGAGCGGAAAAAAGGATTCCCTGTCCCCGAAACCGTTCAAAGTGCCGGTAGGTGTCGTCAATCAGGTAATCTGCGAGCAAAATGCTCTTGTCCCCGCAGAAGACGAAATTAGTCGGCGGAATAAAAGGGAAATGGCGTAGTAACCAGCGATATTTCGGACCGAAGGAGTTGGGAAACTCCATGGCCGCAGTGGCGATAAAAATCTCGTAGTGTTTGACGAGCTTCGCCAGCACCTCCTGACTGTGCTCGAGAACCGGCAGGTCCTCAAAAAAGTCTTCACTGCGGAGGTAGCCTTCCAATCGCTCGTGCCGGTCGGCGGAGACTATATCCCATAACCACTTACCGTGCAACTCGCCTTTGGTAATGGCTTCGCCATGGTCACGGTTGTAGCGAGAGAGGTGTTCGCTGAGGGCGTCTGCCAGCACCTCGTCCATGTCGACAGCAATTCGTTTCATTCCCAAATGGTAAAGCCTGTGGCTACACCCCGGCAGACGGGGCAGAGGACACATTGACCTGGCCGGGGTCAAAGTAGAGCAATCGCCCACAGCTCTCGCAATTCAGCAGCGTGCCCTCGCGCACCTGGTTCCAAAACTGCGGCCGTAACGACATTTGGCAAGAGAGGCAACGCTGCCCGGCGGCGCGCGCCAGCGCAGTCTTGCGCGAGGAGGAAGCGATGCGATCGTATTGGGCGAGCAGTGCCTCGTCTACTCCTTTTCGGAGCTTGGCCCGTTCCTGCTGCAGAACAGCGAGCTCCCCCTGATACCCCTGCTCGGCGATCCGAGACCGCTCTTTCTCCTCGTTCACCAGCTTGGCCTGCAGGGCAGATGCCTTGCGCGCCTCGGCACGCTGGCTTTCGAGCGACTCACTCTTGATCATGCTGTTGAGTTCTTCGTCTTCAATGCGGCGAATTTCCGCTTCCACAAATCCAATCTCATGCTGCAATGCATGGAATTGCTCGTTGGTCTTGACACTGCTTGACTGCTCGCGGTATTTGATCAGCTTTTGCTGTTGATCCTTGCGATCGCTTTCCAGCCTTCTGCGCCGCGCCTCTTCCACCGGAACGGCCTTGTCTGCCTGTTCCAGAACCAGCTTCTGCTGCTGTAGTTTTTCTTCGATGGAGCGCAGCTGATGGGGTAACGCAGCTATAGTTTCCAGCAGTTGGGTGATCTTAATATCGACCTGCTGCAAACGGATCAGTAACTCCAGTTGAACATCCATGCGTGGTCTGGAGTCTAGCACGCCGGCCGCGGGATAGTCGCTTTATGCGGTCAATAACCGCCCCAATATGGTCCATTGACGTGCGATACACTGCAGGCTCTAAACCCTCCTGCCGGAGTGATTCTTGAGACGGATTCCCTTTGCGTTGGTGCTTGCGTTCTTGGCTCATCTCCCGGCCATTGCGGCCGATCCGGACGCCCCACCAAAGCCAGTGGCCATCGACCAGATTTACCGCCAGGACCAGGCCACCCGGGCCCCCGACAGCATCGTCTGGAGCCCGGACGGCACCCGGCTCAGCTATATCAGCGACAACGGCGACCTGCTGGCAATCGAAGGCGGGACGGGGGCTACGCAGGTGCTGGTGGACCACGAAAAAATGAAGGCCCTCACCCCAGCGGTCACCTCGGAGCACGATCTCAACAACCGCGCCCGATACAAAGAGGCCAGCTACATCTGGGTGCCAGACTCGAAACACCTGCTATTCGATTCCAGCGGGCAGCTATGGTTCTTTGATCTGGCGACCAAGACTGGCCTGCAGGTTGCGTCGACCGGCGCCGGCAGTGGCGATGATCCCAAATTCTCTCCCGATGGAGCCTATCTCTCTTACGTTCGTGACCACAATCTGTATGTGCGCAAACTGCGCGATAGCAATACAGCCTTCAGGCTCACCGATTCGCAAGCCGACACCCTGCTTGATGGCGAAGTGGACTGGGTGTACGAAGAAGAACTCGGGGTGCGCAGCAACTACTTTTGGTCGCCGGACTCGCGCCGTGTGGCGTACCTGCAGATGAACGAAACCACGGTACCGGAATACCCCATTGCGGACTGGATTCCCACCCACGCGACGGTTGATCGCCAGCGCTATCCCCAGCCGGGTGACCCGAACCCCGCGGTACGGGTAGGGGTAGTGGGCGCAAATGGAGGACGAACCAAGTGGATCAATCTGCCGATCGAAAATGGAAGCGATTATATCCCGCGTTTTGGATGGCTCAATCCCAAGACCCTGTGGATCGAGACACTGGCGCGCGATCACAAGAAGTTGGTTTTATACTTCGCCGATCTTTCCAACGATTCGGTGAAGCCCGTGCTCCTCAGGACCGACGACAAGTTTCTGGACGAATCCTATGATTTGACCTTCTTCGACTCGAACTTCCTGCTAACGAGCTGGCGGGATGGGCACAACCATCTCTATTTGTATGCATTCGATGCAGGGAACCCGTTGAGCACCGAGGCCAGCCTGGTGAAGCAGCTCACCGGCGGCGACTGGGAGGTCGCGGATATTGTTGGCGTAGACCAGGTCACGCACAGCGTCTACTACCTCTCGAACGAGAGCGATCCGCGCCAGCAACAGATCTGGGTGATCGGTTTGGACGGGGAAGGCAAGCACCAGGTGAGCCGCTCAGGTGATTGGCATGAGCCGGTTTTCTCGCCCAACACCAACTTCTTTGCGGATGTTATTTCCTCTGCCACAAAGCCGCCAATGGTGGCTCTTTGCCGCCACCAGAGAGACTGCCAGACTATCTGGAAGGCGCCGCCGCTCGAGGGCTCGTTCACACTGCCACTCCCAGTAGAGTGCAAGGCTGCCGATGGCGCCACCACCCTCTACGGCACGCTGGTCCTGCCTCCGGGCAAGACGGCGGCTGCAAGTGTGCCATTGATTGTGAATCCCTATGGCGGTCCGCACGCACAAACGGTAAGCGGGAAATGGGCGGCCCGGGAGCGTCTTTTCGACCAGGTGTTGGTACAGAATGGCTTCGCCGTGCTGCATGTAGACAACCGTGGCATGGGAGGGCGGGGCCGTGATTTTGCGCAGGCGGCCTACCATGATTTCGGTCCGGTGCAGCTGGGTGATCAGATCGCGGCCCTCGACCAAACGCTGCGCGCGTATCCTCAACTTGATCCCAATCGGCTGGGCTGGTGGGGCTGGAGTTGGGGGGGCACCTTCACCCTTTACGCGATGACCCATAGCGACCGGTTTCGCGCCGGCGTCGCTGTAGCTCCGGTCACGGACTGGCAGAATTACGACTCGATCTACACCGAGCGCTACCTGGGCTTGCCGGCTGCCAATGCCGACGTCTATCGCGACGATTCGGTCGTGAACGGCGCGGCAAACCTCAAGGGACGTCTGCTGCTGATCCAGGGCACCGGCGATGACAACGTGCACTTTGAGAACTCCATCCAGTTTATTCAGCAATTGATCGATGCCGATCTGCCCTACGATTTGCAGCTCTACCCGCGTAAGACCCACGGCATCGATGGCGCCGAAGCCACCACCCACCTGTTCACCCGCGTCCTGGCGCATTTTGAGCTTTATCTGACGGCGGCCCAGCCGTGACCAACGACTCAGTGCACGGCCACACCACGCCTGGCGACTTCGACCTGACCAACGACCCGGTGCGTGGCCACACCACGTCTGGCGGCTTCGACCTGACCAACGACCCGGTGCGTGGCCACACCACGCCTGGCGACTTCGACCTGACCAACGACCTGGTGCGTGGCCACGCCACGCTGGGTGACCTCGACCTGACCATCCTGACCGATGGCACCTATCTGCTGGATGGCGGCGCGATGTTTGGGGTGGTACCGAAGCCTTTGTGGGAAAAGCGCACTCCGGCCAACGAGCGAAATCAGATTGTCCTGGGAACCAATACTGTCGTCGTGCGCACCGGCAAACACACGGTGGTGATCGAGACCGGGATCGGCAACAAGCTGCCGGAAAAGCAGCGGAGCATCTTCTACGCGAAGCAGCTTTTGCCGCAAAGCTTTCATGCGGCTGGGATCAGACCGGAGGAAGTGGACGTGGTCATCAATACCCACCTGCACTTCGATCACTGCGGATGGAATACGACCCGGAGAGAAGATGGCAGCATCGTGCCCACTTTTCCCAATGCCCGCTACTACGCGCATCGTGGAGAAGTGGAGCATGGCCATTTGCAGCTGGAGCGCGATGCCGTCAGCTATATCAGCGACAATTACGATCCCCTGATCGCCAGCGGGCAGATGACTTTGATCGAGCCTCCTGGCGAGGCCCCGATGGAAATTGTTCCCGGCGTTTCGGTCGAAGTATTCCCCGGACACACGGCGCAGATGATGGCGGTGATGCTCGATTCAGGCGGCCGCCGCGCCTGTTACATCTCCGATCTGGTACCCACCAGCGCCCACCTCGACGTGACCTGGGTGATGGGTTATGATCTCGACCCGCTCACCTGCATTGAGCAGCGCAAGCGCTTCCTGAGCCGGGCAATTTCGCAACAATGGCTGATACTGTTCACCCATGACCACCAGCATCCGATGGGATACGTGGAATGGGGAGCGAAGGGCAAGCCGCAGCTGAAAGCGGGTTAGGTCAGGTTGGTCTGTCTGGTTCTGAAGACAATAGGAGGGGGACCGAACGGGAGCTGCACGGCAGATCGATAAATTTCAGTCTTCAGACCACGTGGCGGTGAAAGACTTCATCTTTTTCCTCACACGGCGAACAGGCTGCGCCGATACCACAAGCCAATAGCAGCGCTGCGCCGATAGTGACTAGAATTGCCGGGCCGTAGGATTCGAACTGGTAGAACCAGTGTGCGAGATCGTGAAAATGTAGCGGGTGCATCTTAATACTCCACGTTTTATGAAACCCGAACCCGGGGGATGGTTTTCCAGGATACAAAATATATTTCGAGGGTGGCTTCCTTTTTTGGACTTAGTGCGTCCACTTTCCCGAAAACCACCGATGGCACAAAGATTAGCATCACGATTGAAAATTCGATATGGGCAAAACTTGTGTGATGTGACCGACGCGACAGTCAGTACGTTCCGGATGGGGGATCCCCGTCTTCACTGGCTTTTTTTGGATCTTAATTCCTACTTTGCATCTGTGGAGCAGGAGTTAAGGCCGGAGCTACGCGACCGCCCCATGGCCGTTGTGCCCCTAGTCGCGGATACTACCTGTTGTATTGCCGCCAGTTACGAGGCAAAACAATACGGAGTGCGGACTGGAACCCAGGTCGGCGAAGCTAAGCGGCTCTGCCCTGGCATCGTTCTGGTGGAGGCCCGGCATGAACTCTATGTGGACTACCACCATCGAGTAGTGGAGGCGGTCGAGTCCTGTCTTCCCGTCACATCGGTGATGTCGATCGACGAGATGGCTTGCCGGCTTTTGGGCAGGGAGCAGCCTCTGCTGGCAGCGCTCGAACTCGCTCGCGAGGTGAAAGCCGCGGTTCGCCGTAAGGCCGGGGGCACCCTTCGCTGCTCGGTTGGCCTGGCGACGAACCGGTATCTGTCCAAAGTGGCGTCTGACATGGAAAAACCAGACGGCCTGGTGGCCCTGACACCTGACCTGCTGCATGATGCCCTGGCGGCGTTGACCCCGCGCGACCTTCCGGGCGTAGGTGCGCGCATGGAGAAACGGCTGCAGCAGGGCGGAATCCGCACCATGGAACAACTGCTGGCGCTCGATCGGGAGCAGTTGCATGCGGTTTGGGGCGGGATAGGCGGCGAAAAGCTCTGGCATTGGTTGCGTGGCGAGGATTTTGGGGACACGGAGCTGGAGTATCAGAAATCCATTGGCCACTCGCACGTTCTGCCCCCGGAGCTGCGTACGCCGGAGGGAGCCTATGCGGTAGCCAACAAGCTGCTGCACAAAGCAGCAATGCGGCTACGCAAAGCCCGGCTGTGGGCCTCGAATATGACGCTGACCATTCGTTTTTCGGTGGGTAGCGCGGCTGCCACGTCCAGGCATTCCTCCGGCATTCACCAGCAGCCGTGGACGCAAAGCTGCGCGCTGCTCGAATGCCAGGACAACCAGACACTGTTGGAGGGGCTACAGCGACTGTGGGGTCAAAGCCCGGCCGGCCGAGGGCAAAAGAAGCCGTTTTTTGTCGGCGTCTCCCTGGGGAACCTGGTTCCCGATCACCTGCACACGCTGAGCCTTTTTTCTGGCCTTGAAGAAGAGGGCAAACGGACACGGCTGGCAACCACCATGGATCGAGTGAACTACAAGTACGGGACCAACACTCTTTGTTTTGCCAGCATGCTGCTGGCGGGTGCGGCAGCTCCCACACGCATCGCCTTTTCCAGTATTCCGGATCTATTTTGAGCAGCACTTACCGGGGCCGCCTGGCGCCGTCTCCTACCGGATATCTGCACCTGGGACACGCGCGCACTTTCTGGGTCGCGCAGCAGCGTGCGCTTGCCGCCCAAGGCACGCTGATCCTGCGTGACGAGGATCTTGACCCGGAGCGCTCGCAGCCCCATTTTCGCCAGGCCATGATCGAAGATCTGCGTTGGCTCGGTCTCGACTGGCAGGAGGGACCCGACGTGGGTGGCTCCTTCGGACCGTACACCCAGAGCCAACGGCACGGTCTCTATTGCGACGCCTGGGGCCGTCTGCTTGCCGGAGGCTGGCTCTACCCTTGCCGCTGCTCCCGCAAGGACCTTGCGCTGGCCATGCAGGCCCCACATGACGACGAAGGGATTTATCCCGGAACCTGCCGTCCGGCCAAGATCCAGACTGCCGGGGCTGGTCCCCGGTCCGGGGCAAACTGGCGCTTTCACGTTCCCGAGGGAGAGGTCATTGAGTTTGAGGATGGACACTTCGGTGGGCAGCGCTTTGTGGCCGGAAAGGACTTTGGCGACTTTCTGGTATGGCGCCGGGATGACCTTCCCTCGTATCAGCTTGCCGTGGTGGTCGATGACGCTGCGATGCGCATCACCGAGGTCGTCCGCGGCGTCGACCTGCTCAAGTCGACGGCGCGGCAGATTCTGCTGGCCCGGGCGCTTGGAGTTTCGTCACCTGCGTGGTATCACTGCGATCTGATCAGGGATGCTCAGGGGCAGCGGCTCGCTAAACGCCATGACGCCCTGAGCCTGCGCCGACTGCGGGAGCAAGGAATGCAGCCGCTGGAGTTACTGTCAGAGTTCCACACAAGCAGCTGATTTTTCCAGTGCCCTCGATGTACGACAATGAGGAGTGGCTTCAGACTTTGCCCAACTCGTTAAGAGCCAGGCTGACATCGTTCGCATCATCGGCGAATACATCACGCTGAAGAAATCCGGAGCCCAGAACTACGCCGGCCTTTGTCCGTTTCACGGGGAGAAAACGGCGTCCTTCTCCGTACACGCGGTGCGCCAGTTCTACCACTGTTTCGGTTGTAATGAGTCGGGCGATGTCTTCTCCTTCGTGCAGAAAATCGAGAACGCCGGCTTCACGGAAGCGGTCAGAATCGTGGCCCAAAAATGCGGCATTCCGCTGCCTAAGCGGGAATTTGCCACCCCGGAGGAGGCAGAGGAGAACCGGCAGCGAGGCAAATTACTCGATCTGCATGAGTTGGCGACCACGTGGTTTGAAGAGCAATTGCGCTCGGCAGAAGGCGCCCGGGCGCGCGAATACCTTACCGGCCGCGGTCTGACAGCGGAGGCGATCGCGAGGTTTCGTATTGGCTATGCTCCGGATTCGTTCAACGCGCTGCGCGACCGCTTGCAGGGTACGGCCTCAGCCGATGTACTTCGGCTTTCCGGCCTTCTCTCGTCCAAGGAACAGCAGGATGGCTCCTCCGGACAGCTGTATGCACGCTTTCGCAAGCGGATCACTTTTCCCATTCACAACGAGTCTGGGCGGGTGATCGCCTTTACGGCGCGAGCGCTCGACAGCGACGAGAAATCCGGACCGAAGTATCTGAACTCGCCCGAGACCCCCCTCTATTCCAAGGGCCAGGTGCTGTTCAATCTCGACAAGGCCCGCCAGGCGATCCGGCAACAGGACTTTGCCCTGCTGGTCGAAGGCCAGATGGATTGCATTACCGCCTACATGGCCGGAATCCAGAATGTGCTCGCGACCAGTGGAACGGCGTTTACTGAAATGCAGGTGCGGTTGCTCAGCCGCTACACCAAGCGGCTTTTCATTAACTTCGATCCCGATGCTGCCGGTGCGAACGCCGCGGAGAAGTCGATTGCCCTGCTCACCGAAGAGGATTTTGAAGTCAAAGTGGTTACCCTCGACGGAGGGCTTGATCCCGACCGCTTTATTCGCGAGCGCGGTATCAAGGACTATGTAGCTGCCATCAAGACTGCCAGGCGCCATTCCGACTACCTGATCGATCGCGCGATGCAGCTTTTCCCTTCCCGGACGGCCGAGGGCAAGAGCAAGGCCCTCAACTACTTGCTGCCGCACATAAGGCGTATGCCCAATCGCATCGTGCGCGACGAATTTGCCTCCGACGCCGCGCAAAAGCTGGCGATTGACTCAGCTCTGGTAAGGGAAGAACTACGGCAGGCGGCGCGTAAACGCCGGGACGAGGTCCGCCCGTCCGGCGTGGACGCATTGAACGAGGCTGAGCGGGTGTTGCTACGGGCGGCCGCCACAGCCCCAGAAAGCCGCATTTTTCTCCGTGTTTTCGAGGCTTTGCGCGATCAGCCCCAATCGTTCGAAGGGCTTAGCGTCACCCCGATGCTGGCGCCCTTACGCGACCGCGGATCGATAGAGCCTCTGGCTGCTCTGTCCGATCCAGGTCAGCGAGCGCTGCTGGCGCAGGCGCTGCTACGGGAGTCCAGCGAGCTCGAGATTGGAGAGCTCGAGGCCGCGCTCGAGTCGCTGAAATACCGCCACCTGGAGGCCCTGCAGCGCCGGGTTCGAGCGGACATCGCCGAGGCCGAGCGACGGGGCGATTTGGCACAGTTGGCTGTTTTCATGGCCGAAAAGCTCAAAGTGGACCGGCAAATGCGAGATGCTGATGCCTAGCATTTCTGAGAAATCTGGTCGAACTTGGCTCTTTGGAAGGGGACGGCCTTCAGGCCGTCCATAAGGGCCGGAATGAAGTGCGGCTTTAGCCGCTGAGGGACTTTGCCGGTTTGGTTTGGGGCTTCAGGGGCTAAAGCCCGTACCCTTCCTTGGTTTCCCGCTTCGCCTTAGCACCCGCCAGTGAAACGGAATCAGGATTTTCACATCTAATCAAGTATTAAGCAGGTTTTAGCTCACGAAAGTGGCCGTAAAGGGAAAGGCCGAAAGTGGGAGTGTCATTCTTGGAGCTCCAGAGGAGCACACTCCAATCCATGATATTCTATAACTCTTTGAAGGACGTGCGTCTACTTGCCCAAACGGTTTATTAACCGTCCGGAATATGCCCTTAGCGGCTCGCATAGCACCCTGTCCTTTCTGAGCACGGACCGATCCGAAAAATAAGGCACGGGATAGGATTTGCTTGGCTATTGAAGACAAGTACGAAGAAGATATTCAGAAACTGATTGATGCAGGTAAGGAAAAGGGTTACTTGACCTACAACGAGGTCAACGACCTGATTCCTGGCGATCTGCATTCACCGGACGATCTCGACGATCTGCTGACCACCATCGGGACCCAGGGCATTGACGTGCTCGAAGGCGGTCCTAAGTTTGGCGCGGATAAGTTCGAGAGCGAGGGTGAGGAGGGCGAGGACGTTGAACTCGACCTTACACCGGGCACACTCGAAAAAACTAATGACCCCGTTCGCATGTACCTGCGCGAAATGGGAACTGTTCCACTACTGACCAGAGAAGGCGAAGTTGAAATTGCCAAGCGCATCGAGCGCGGGCAATTGCGGGTACTCAAGGCCATTTCCCGCTCGCCCATCGTCATTCGCGAGATCGTCGCCCTGGGCGAGGACCTCAAGCGGGGCGTCCGCAACATCAAGGAAGTGGTGATCTTCGACGAGGAAGAGATCACCGAAGAGATCCTGCAGGCACGCATCCGGGTCACCATTGGTCGCGTTGACACCCTGCTTAAGCACCAGAAGAAAGCGTCTCTGCTGTTCGAAAAACTGGAGACGATCAATCCCAAGGCGAAGGCCAGGGAACATCGCAAGACGCGATGGATGATGAACCGCGAGCGGGTCGAAGTCTCGCGCATTGTCCGTGAGCTGAAGTACACCAACGCGGAACGCAAGCGGCTGCTGGATAAGGTCAACAAGACCGTCGACGCCATGCGTATGCTCGAGCGGCAGATCAAGTCTCTCGAACAGAAGCATGATCAGTCGAAGAGCGAAGAGCTGCGCAAGGAGTACCGCCGGCAGCAAAAAAACTGCAAGACCGACCTGGAAAAGCTGGAGCAGGAGGCCGGCGTATCGATCGCCGAGCTCAAGCGCACCCAGCGCGAGATGATCCAGGGCGATATGGACGCCGAGCAGGCCAAGCGCGAGTTGATCGAGGCTAACCTGCGACTGGTGGTTTCGATCGCCAAGAAGTACACCAACCGCGGTCTGCAATTCCTCGATCTGATCCAGGAAGGCAACATCGGTCTGATGAAGGCGGTCGATAAGTTCGAATACCGTCGTGGTTATAAATTCTCCACCTACGCGACCTGGTGGATTCGCCAGGCGATTACACGCGCCATCGCCGATCAGGCCCGGACCATCCGTATTCCGGTGCACATGATCGAGACCATCAACAAGCTGATTCGCACCTCGCGCCAGTTGGTGCAGGAGCTGGGACGCGAACCCACTTCGGAGGAGATCGCCCGCCGGATGGATATCCCGGTGGCCAAGGTCCGCAAAGTGCTCAAGATCGCACAGGAACCGATCTCGCTCGAAACTCCAATCGGCGAGGAAGAAGATTCTCATCTTGGCGACTTTATTGAAGATCGCCAGGCGGTTTCGCCTTCCGAAGCTGTAATCAGTGTGAACTTGAAGGAATACACCTCGCAGGTGCTGCGTACCTTGACCCCGCGTGAAGAGCGTGTGATCAAGATGCGCTTCGGTTTGGAGGATGGCTCCGAGCACACGCTGGAAGAAGTGGGTCAGAGCTTCCAGGTAACTCGCGAACGTATCCGGCAGATTGAAGCCAAGGCGCTGCGCAAGCTTCGCCATCCTTCACGCTCTCGCAAACTCAAGGCCTTCGTCGAAGGCGTCCGCGAATAACGCGGATGGAATAGCACCATAGAAGTCGCCTGCTCTCCACGGGGAGCAGGCGATTTTTCCTTGCGTCGTTGCTCTTCTCCGTTTATCTAACCACTGAAGTCACACCCATTCAGGAGTGATCCCGTGCCCCCGACCTCGCCCGAAGTTACCGAGAAACTAAAGCATGCACCCGATGTGGCTGGCGTTCAGGACCTGATTCGTCGCCGCTGGAGTCCCCGTGCATTTTCCGACAAGGAGGTATCCTCGGCGGAGCTCAACAAGCTCTTTGAAGCGGCACGTTGGGCAGCTTCCTCGTCCAACGAGCAACCGTGGCGATTCCTGGTAGGCCGGCGAGGCGACGATACTTACCAGAAAATCTTCAATGCGCTGGTGGAGTTCAACCAGTCATGGGCCAAGAGCGCGCCGGTGCTGGTGCTCTCCGTGGCAAAAAAGACCTTCAGTGCAAAAGGCCATCCCAACCGCTGTGCCTTGCACGACACCGGCGCGGCTACAGCGAATCTGGCCTTGCAGGCGACAGCCGATGGATTGCACACTCATTCGATGGCGGGCTTTGATCATGAGCAGGTGCGAGCATCGTTTGCCATTCCCGCTGACTATGACCTTGGTGCGGTTACGGCAATCGGTTATTTTGGTGACCCAACCACTTTGCCCGAGCACTTGCATAAGATGGAAGTGTCTCCGCGTCAACGGAAGCCTTTGGAAGAATTCGTGTTCTCCGACTGGGAGAAGCCGGCGCGGTTTTGAGCGCCATGCGAAAGATATTGCTCTTGGTCAACCCGGTGCTTCAGCAGACTCGGGCGCGACGCAGAGATATTGCTGGCGTCCTTAAGATCCTCCGCGAGTCGGGCGCGACGGTCGACACTCTGGAGACGGGCGAAAACCGCGCCGCGGGACCAAAGGCCAGACGAGCCGTAGCGGAAGGCTATGATGCCATTGTCGTCAGCGGCGGCGACGGCACCATCTTTGACGTGATCCAGGGAATCGCCGGCTCTGCCGTGCCGCTTGGAATCATTCCCTTTGGTACCGGCAACGTGATGGCGCAAAACCTGAGGGTTCCCAAGGGTGCCGAGGCGGCAGCGCATTGGATTCTGCGCAGCCGTTCCTTCCCGGTTCCTCTAGGCAAAATTACCTGCTGCACTCCTGAAGGCCGGCATAGCTGGTTGTTCGCGATGGCCGCTGGCATGGGTATGCATGCCGCCCTGATGTCGGAGGCGCGACGGTCAGGTAAGGACGTAACTGGGCGGGCGGCCTATTTTTTGGCCGGTGGCAGGCTGCTGCTTAACCATGCGGTGCAACCCTTCGACGTTGCCATCACCACCACCAACGGGTCTGTGGTCCACGAACAGGTATGCGAAGCAATCGCGGTGCGCGTAGGGGAGTTGAACCGTTGGCGGCCGGGCGGCGGCCTGAACTTTCCCTTTCTCCGGCTGGCCACGGTAGCGGGTTACTCCCGTTCGCGCCTGGCGCTGGCCTCATACGATGCCCTTTTTCGTTCAGGTGGTGCACGCGATCGTGAGCAGCCGGACGATGCGGCGGCAATTTATCGGGACGCGGTGTCAGTCGTCTGCAGCCCGATTCCCGGTCGGATTTACAAGCCTGCGATTGCCGTCCAGGCTGACGGGGAGGTGCTCGGCGCCTCGTGCGCAAGAATCGAAATGGCCGGCCTGGATGTGCAACTGTTGTCGGCGGGTGTGTGAAAACCGAACAGAGAAACAGCAGGTCCTTACGGTCCTGATGACAATTTTGTTGCAGGAACCAGCTCCGTGGTTCCCCCACAGAATTCGTCATCCCGTCGTAGCGCAGTGTAAGTGGAGCTATGTTTCTCTGTTTCTTTTTTGATCTGTGGTTTTCTTCTCGCCCTCTAAAAGTTGAATAACGCTTGGAAATTGAAGTCCCTCACCGCGGACCCGTGGGAGAAGAAACCGCTTGCCAGTTGGTTCGACTTGCCGAAAAAGGGAGAGTCGGTGGTTCCGTCCGGCGGCCCGCCAAGGGTGCCGTTCGGCGGCGCCAGGTTCACGACGTTGAAGATATTGTGTGCAAAGGCACTCAACGTGATGCTGTAACGACGATCTACGCGCGTAGTTGGGCCGTGAGGACCACCGCCGGTTCCGCCCAGACCCATCCCCGGCATACCATGCCCGCCGCCGCCCGGCCCGCCACCACCGCCGCCCGCAACCGCCCCTTTGCCTTCTTCCACCCGGGGGCCAACGCCAAAGCTTTTGGCCACGCGCAGATTCATCGCAAACAGTACCGGCCCATTCCCATAATTGATGGGGATTAGTTTCGAGCCCGCCGGGGGGTTGGGATTGATATCGAAATTGCCGTACTTCGTTACATCCACGGTGGCCGGATTGGAAAGGGAGGAGGCGAACACCGGACGGTCGTTGAAGAACGAATCACCATTGGTATCCTGGTTCAGCTGGATGTTGAAAGGTGAACCTGAAGCAGCACTCAGAAAGGGACTGATCCTGAATCCATACGGCGCCGAATAGTTGGCAAACGCAAAGACACGATTGCGGACGTCGAAGAACTGGCGCCCATAGTCCTGCATGATGTCGTACTGATTCGACGGATGGTATCCGGGGCCACCTGTGTCGCTATTGGCTTTGCTGTAAATGTAGAAACCGGTAAACGTAAGCTTGCTGCCGTAAGCCACATTCAGGTTAAGGAAAACCTGGTTTTCCTTAAACACCGCCAGCGAATCGTACTCGTAGATGTTGCATGGCGTACCCGGCGCCGCGCCGACTGGATTCGCAGGGCACAATCCCACTGCGGGCCGGGTACCGTCGGGCAACGGCGCATTAACATTTCGCGACAGTAGCTGGTGGATGCCGCGGGAGTAGAGATACGTCGCCGAGACACTCACACTCTTATTGATCTGGTGCTCGATGCCAGTCCCAGTCTCTACGGTGGCAGGCGCGTTCAGGCCTGGTTGCGTGCGATAGAAGGTAGGCAGCGCGAGAGACTCTTCCGTCGTGCTGTCCGGGGGCGATCCGTTGGGATTGGACTGGATCGACTGCACCTGTCCCTGTTGGTCGAGACTGTAGCGATTCACGTTGAGCAGCAGGTCGTACGTGAAGCGATGATAAAAAATCCCATAGCCGGCGCGCACCACCGTCTTGGGCTGCTTTCCACCTCCACCTATGCCATAAGAAAGCGCCAGCCTTGGAGCAAAATTTACTTTGTTGGGAATATGGTTCTGGGTCTCGAAACGTAGCCCATAACTAATGGTGAAGTTGGGCCTTGCCTTCCAATCGTCCTCCGCATACAGGCCCAGATCAGTCACGGCCGCCTTCTGCGTGGGCGTCCCGGTAGTGATTGAGAATTGACTTGGCTTGCCGGCTAGGTAGCCATTTAGATTTGAATAGGTGTACGTTCCCTCAAAGTTCGCATTGGAATAATTTGTGTCCTGGTTGTTCCGCAGCCGGGCACCGAAGCGGACGTAGTGTTTAGCAAGAGCCAGGGAAGCGTAATTCTGAATCTCGAATTCCTGCTGGGTATCGCGGACCGTGCCCAGGGGACTGCCACCTCCCTCGAAATTCTGCAGCACATCGATTGCTGGAGCAACCAGCTGGGGTGTCTGGTTGTTCGAATCGCGGACGTACTGGAAACGGGTATTGTTAACGAACTTCGCTCCGTACACCTGGCTGTCGCTGATCTGAATCCTGTTTTCCACCTCGTTGGTGTCGTAGGCCTGGCTCGGCAGCACAAACGCGCTGGTGCCCAGTCCGCTGTTGTTCTGAGTTTCTTGAAAATAGCTATAGCGCACCGTGAGCGTCTGACTGGGCGTCATCTGGTAGTCGATGCGCGGGCTCACCCAGGTGCGCATTTGGGGGGACGGAACGGCAAGGTTGCACAGCGTGCCCGTGGTTTCGACGACTACGCCGTTGAGTGGACCGCAGGTAGCAGGATCGGGCACGTACGGCACATTGGCGTTAACGATACTGTTGTCCTGGATGTTCCGCCGGTCAAAATTCAAGAAGAACGAAGCTTTCTTGCCCAGGGCGCCGCTTACGTTGCCGTCCCATTGCAGAGTATGGTAGGGCGGTTGATTCGAGGCAAAGGGATTCGAAGTGTTAAAGACCGAAGCATTGGCATTCATGAAAACCTGACCATGCAGTTTGTCCGTGCCTGGCTTGGTCAAAATCTCTACCCGGCCATATCCCGGCGTGTCATATTGGGCAGAGAACGGGTTCTGGTTAATGATGATGGCGCGGATGGCCGACTTGGGGGGCAACTGCCCGCCAGTGAAGCCATCGATGTAGATCTGGCCCCCGCTGGGACCTGCGGCAGGACCGGCCAGCGCAGTCAATTCGTTCGACAACTCGTCAGGGTCGTCAGAAAGGGCATCCAGATCCTTGCCTGTGAGCACAACGGCACTCACGTTGCTGTCTGGATCCACGCTCACGCCAGGCGTATCTCCGCTGACCTGCACCTGCTGCTGTTCCATTTGAATCGAAAGCGAAACATCCAGGTGCTGGGTTTGGCCGGCCGTAATCCGCACCGGCGGGGAAGTGAAAGTGGAGAAGCCGGTGGCCTGGACCGTGACCGTGTATTGCCCGGGGGTTAGACCAGGGATCGCGTATTGGCCGGTGGCATCGGACGTGCCCGTTCTGCTCACCCCGGCGGCCGATGTCACCGTAAGCGAAGCCTGGGGGATGACGGCCCCGCTAGGGTCCGCGACCTGGCCGCGTAGGCTTCCAGTTGCTGTTTGCGCCAAGGCATGTTGGAACGGAAAAAAGAGCAAAGTCGTCAGGCAGAGAGCAAGCAATCGATTCAAAGGTTCTCCTCAATGCGTTCAGTGGTCGCGGGTTGTCAGGACGGCGGATAAAGCCTGGCTCTTACTAAGGTGCTTCCCCACCGCCGCCACCCTCTCCACCCAGATTCCAGGCAGAAGAAAGCATGGCTTGGCTCGCGCTGGTGGAGGCCTGTAGCATTGGCTCCACGCCGGCGACCACGGTAATGGCAGTTGCGGAGTCGGCAGATTGGCCCTCGGTGGCAACCACGATGACCATGTTGCCTTTCTGGAGATCCTTCAACGTGACAGATGGAGAACGAGCCAGCAGCTGCTGAAAATCGGGTCCTGCCCCACCCGGACCATGGCCGGGAGCACCCGCCGGCCGCTCCGCTCCAGGGGGCCCTGATGACCCTGGCGCGGGACCGGCAGGTGGGGCGGCCGGAGAACCGTCCGGCCGTTTTGCGCCTCCACCCCCCAGACGTGCAGCCATCCGCTGCGCTACTGCGGGGTCTAGCTTTTTCACTTCACTGTCAGGCGTGACGGTAATGACCACAGGCTTCTTGGTCGTGGTATCGGTCAGCGTAATCGTAGAAGCACCCGCGTTGACGGCCTGAATGGGGCCAGCGAGATTAAGAAAACTCCCGCTGACAATCTCCTCCGCCTCAAGTGTCGCTCCGTCGTCACTTTTTGCGCCGCGGGCGCGAAGCTGGTCGCCAGGTTTGATCTGATCGAGGGTACCCTTGATGGCCTGATCAAACTTAACCGAACCCGGCGCATAGCGGCGAACAATGGTCGTGGGCGAGGCGTGGATCACCACCGTCCTGGTGCCACCGGCTCCAGCGGAAACGGTCACGGTCCCCGCTGCAGGATCAACGGACTTGACCAGGCCACCCGTGCCCCGCTTTTGCCAGTCTTCCCGCTCGTGTTCCTGCTTCTGTGCAATGTCGGCGCCCTTGATGGCAACGAGCATGGTGGCAGCCAGTGAGTTGCCTTCGGCGTTGGCGGCGCCACGCGCCATGACACGATCTCCCGCCTGCAGGTCGGCCAGGCTGAACGAGCTGGCGCCCGCGAGGGTCTTCTGCCCCGGTTCGATGCGCAGCAGGCGCGCGTTCTCCTCCACCGTGACCTGCATGGTGGTACCGGCATCATTCTTGACCGTAATTGTGTTGCCACTCAGCGTCTGCACGGTCCCGAGAAAGGTAACCGGCTTCGCGGCCGGCGTAGCCGCGTCCTGTGCCGTGGCCGCGGCCGGCAATAAACCCGCAAATACTGCTGCGCAAAGAATGAGCCGTGGAATCCTGGTTTTCACTTTCCTGGATAGCATCTTTCCTTCTTACTGGGGCGGGGTCACGCCGCCAATTGGAATTCGCGCGGGCCACTGTAGCGTGGTGTTTGGCTGGTTGGTCTTGACTCGTATTGCCTGCAGCCCAGGCTTTGACGTAGAGACGAAGGTCAACTCGTATTGGTTCTGCAGCTTGTGTTGAATGTCGGAAAGAAAGGGCGCAAACGATACCGGGTTCCCGAGGCCCTCCAGGTAGACCTTGCCACCGGTGTCGCCTGAGACCTGGGTAAGATAGTTCTGTCCTCCATCCGTCACTCCCAGATTCTGGTCGAAGCGTCCCGCACCCCGGTAATAAATGGAGTAAACAATGACTCCGGCTTTCTGAGCGTCGCTGGTGGCCGCTCGTACATAAGGATTTTCCGGATCGAAGCGCCCTCCAGAGTAGCGGTCGACCCCGTCGGTGACCATGATCACCTCCCGGCGAACGTTGGCATCGCCGCCCGGCCAATGCTTGACTAGGTCCGAGAGGCAAAAATAAGGGCTTCCATTAATGCCCGCTGTCCCCGAAGGAAGCCGGAGGGCGCTGGCCGCTTGTGCGTGGTCAGCGGTGAAGTCTTGCACTAGGTTAGGGGTCCCATTGCGCATATACCCGATCGCTACCTGGGTGGTGGGAGGCAGCCCATTCAAAAAGCTCTTGATATCGTTCAACTGCAGACCCAGATTGCCGCGGGAAGAATCGTCCAACAGCACCACCAGTTGCAGGCCAGAGCGTGCGCCGCGCAGTGGAACCCATCCGGTCACATCCTGAAGCTTGCGATTCTCGAAAACGCTGATGCTCTGCCGGGGGACCGTGGTTACATCTTCTGCTGACTTGGTATTCACCGTGACCACGGTGCGAGCGGTGGAAGTCTCCTGCGCGCGTGAGGGCCGAGCAGCACCCAACAAGGCAAGACAAATCACGATCGCGAGGTAACGGCCCCGACCGGAGATGCTCTTAACCCCGCAACCACCTATTTTCATAATCCTTTAGCCCTGGTTTCTCGCTCGCTGGCCGAGCACGCATCTATATGACGGCAACCGGGTCCGAAAGGTTCGACCAGGGCGATGAATACTTCGTCCTGATTCATCGCATGATGTTTCCGCGAGAGGCCTCTGCTATTCTCAGTATGAACTGTAGTGGTTACTTGGGTTCTGCCTGTTGCTCACGTATCTTATTGATAGATCTGGATCATGGATTCTGATCGAAGGTCCGCAAGCGCAAACATTTCAACCACGGGAAGCGCAGATTTTTAGAGGCCATGCGCGGCGGTCTCCTTTTGGAATCGACACAGCAACAGGAGAACTGCTCTGAATGACCGAACTTAAGGTTATGCAGCCTCCAGTGGCGGTCCAGGCAGAGCGTCCGCTCTGTGTCGACCTGGACGGTACCCTGGTCAAATCGGATACTTTCGTCGACTCGCTAATGGTGCTCGCCCGTCGCCATCCCGCGGCTTTTTTGCGCACGCCCCTATGGGGCCTCAAGGGAAAGGCATATCTGAAGGCTCGCGTGGCCTCCATGGTCACGCTCGATGTAGCACATCTGCCCTACAACCATCCCCTGCTTGACTACCTCCGAGACGAACATGCAGCCGGTCGCAAGCTCTATCTGGCTACGGGGGCTGACCGTGTCCTGGCGCGTAATGTCGCAAACCACCTGGGTATCTTTGAAGACGTAATGGCCAGTGACGGCACAGTAAACCTGACTGCCAACAATAAGCTACAGCTTTTGGAGCAGCGATTTGCGGCTGAAGGCTTCGACTACATCGGCAATGCACTGCCCGATTTGCCTCTCCTTCAAGGCGCCCGGCGGGCGATGGTGGCCAATCCTGGCCTCCGGTTGACCAGCGCTTTAAAGCGGCGCCATATCACTGTCACCAGGAACTTCGTGGATTGTTCGCGCCTGCCGGTTGCTTTGGCGAAAGCTCTCCGGGTACATCAATGGGCAAAGAACCTGCTCGTATTTCTGCCTCTGCTTCTGGCCCACTCCCTCCGCCTGGAGCCTGTGCTGGCGGCAGTCGCGGCATTCTTCTGCTTCTGTTTTACGGCGTCGGCAACTTACGTTTTCAACGACCTGCTTGACCTGGAGCCGGACCGCGTACACCTGAACAAACGCAAGCGCGCCTTCGCCGCAGGTGATCTTTCCGTGGCTACCGGGCTCGGCATCTCTTTTTTTCTCGCGGCGCTGGCTTTAATCACAGCCGCCTACCTACCACGAACGTTTCTGTTCTACCTGCTGTTGTATTTTGTGACCACTCTGGCTTATTCGCTTTCATTCAAACGCATCGTGTTGGTGGATGTCGTCGTCCTGTCGAGTCTCTACACCATCCGCATGATGGCCGGTTCTGCAGCTACGCACGATCCTGTGTCTCCGTGGCTTGCTGCCTTCTCCATCTTCCTGTTCCTTAGCCTGGCGATGGTCAAGCGGTTCAGTGAATTGCAGAACCTGCTTGCGCGCGGCGTGAACCCCACCAACGGAAGGGGCTACCTTTTAAGCGACATTGAGCAGCTGCGCAGCTTTGGCACATCCAGCGCCTATGCCTCGGTCGTGATCTTCGCCCTCTATATAAATGGGCACGACGTAGCGGCCCTCTACCACCACCCTAACCGAATGTGGCTGATTACCCCGCTGCTGATTCTGTGGATCAGCCGTGTATGGCTGCTTGCTTCGCGCGGCTTGCTGGACGAAGATCCTGTCGTCTTTGCTCTTTCCGACCGCATGAGCCTGCTGCTTGGCTTGGGGGTAGTGGTTATTGCCTACTCGGCGCTTTAAAACACTTGAGAGTGAAACCTGACCTATGTCCCCTCACCAGGACCAGCCCCAGTTCGAATCCTGGGGGCGCTATCCAAAGCTCTCCGCTGACGTCCGCTCCCTTTTCTGGAAGGAGGATTTTCCGGCGCCCATTGCTCCCGAAACAAAAATGCTGGCGGTGGGTATGGGACGCAGTTACGGCGACGTTTGCCTGCTGCAGCATGGAACTCTGCTCCGGACTACGAATCTCGATCGCCTGATTTCCTTCGATTCCGGGACCGGCCGACTGCGCTGCGAAGCTGGGGTGACGTTGGCCGAGATCCTTGACTTTGCTGTGCCACGAGGCTGGTTCTTGCCGGTCAGCCCAGGCACCAAATACGTAACCGTCGGTGGCGCCATTGCCAACGATATTCACGGCAAGAACCACCACATCGCAGGCACCTTCGGGCTACACACGCCATGCTTCGAGCTGGTGCGATCCGATGGCACGCGGGTGATGTGCAGCGCGACCGAGAATCCCGAGTGGTACGCCGCTACCATTGGCGGCATGGGATTGACCGGTCTGATCACCTGGGCCGAGGTGCAGATGCGGCCGATCGTTTCCCGCAACATCCGCTATCGATCCACCAAATTTGTCGGGTTGGATGAGTTTGTCGCGCTCTCGCAAGCCAGTGCACACAACGAATACTCAGTGGCGTGGATTGATTGCGTTGCCCGGGGCCGCAATTTTGGCCGAGGCATCTTCATGCAGGGTGAGCACGACCAGACCCTGGGCCCACTGACACCTTTGGCCAGGCCTAAATTCGCGCTGCCCTTCGACCTGCCAGCCGTGGCACTTAACCGGGCCTCGGTCGGCGCCTTCAACACGCTCTACTACCACAAGCAGCTGAGTAAGCAACGATCAGGGTTGGTCGATTACGAGCCCTTCTTCTACCCTCTGGACCGCATCCTCAAATGGAATCGGCTGTATGGCAAACAAGGCCTGCTGCAGTTCCAGTGCGTTCTGCCTTGGGAAAGCGACACCATGGGTATGATCCAGTTGTTGAAGGCGATTACAGCATCCGGGCTGGCTTCTTTTCTTGCTGTTATCAAGGTCTTTGGGGACGCGGTCTCTCCCGGGATGATGTCGTTTCCTGTGCCGGGCATTACCCTGGCACTGGATTTTCCCATCCGGCGGGAGGTGAGCTTCGACCTTCTGGACCGGCTGGCCGCCATCACAGCCGAGTTCGGAGGCCGGATGTATCCGGCTAAGGACGCGTGCATGAGCGCGGCGCATTTCCAGCAGTTCTATCCGCAGTGGCAGCCGTTCTCCGCCTATATCGATCCGGCGTTCAGCTCCAGCTTCTGGCAACGGGTAACCGGCCTTGACTAAACGCGATCCCCGTTTCCCCTCCCGGGTTTTGGTATTGGGAGCGACCTCAAGCATCGCCATAGCCACCATGCGGCGGCTGGCGACGCCGGATACCCATTTCATGCTGGTCGCCCGGAACAGCGAGCGGCTGACCGCAGTGGCTCAGGATTTGCTGACCCGTGGCGCGCTCGCGGTCGACACCTGGGTCATGGATCTGGATGACACCACGGCCCTCCCCGAGATGCTCGCGATTGCGGCGGAGCGGCTGGGCACGATCGACCTGGCCTTGATTTCGCATGGAGTGCTAGGCGACCAGCAGGCAGCCGAAGCGGACTTCGAGGTGGCCGCGGCTATTCTGCATACCAACTTCATCTCCACCGTTTCCATGTTGACCTGGCTGGGAAATTACTTTCAGGCCCGGCGCGGGGGCACTCTGGCGGTAGTTTCCTCGGTGGCTGGCGACCGCGGCCGCAAGAGCAACTATGTCTACGGCGCATCCAAAGGGGCGCTCAGCATCTTCCTGGAAGGCTTGCGCAACCGGATCGATCGCGATGGGGTGCAGGTGCTGACCATCAAACCCGGTTTCGTGTCTACGCCCATGACCGCGCACGTGGAGCACAACGCGCTCTTCGCCTCGCCCGACCAGGTGGCTCAGGGCATATTGAAGGCGGTTGAGCGCCGCCGCGATGTTGTCTACGTGCCCTGGTTCTGGTTCTGGATTATGCTGCTGGTTCGCGTCATCCCGAATCGCCTCTTCAAGAAGATGAATCTATAGTCCGTGGAGACACCGCCATGGATTTAGAGCTCATTGGAAAGACCGCGCTGGTCAGCGGATCGACCGCCGGAATCGGCCTTGCCGTTGCTGGCGGGCTGGCTCAGGAAGGGACCACGGTGTACGTCAATGGCCGCACCGAGGTCCGGGTGCAGCAAGCCGTCGAGTATGTACGAGCGTTGAAGGAGCAGGCAAAACAAACGCAGGGCACGGTCGAAGGGATTGCCGCCGACCTGGGAACCGTGGAGGGATGCGTCGAGCTCTTTAGCCAGGTGCCCAGGGTGGACATTCTGGTCAACAACCTGGGCATTTTCGAGGCCAAGCTCTTTGCCCAGATAACCGACGAAGACTGGCGCCACTTCTTCGAGGTCAATGTGTTGAGCGGCGTGCGTTTGTCGCGGCAGTATCTTCCCGGCATGCTGAAGAATAACTGGGGACGTATTTTATTCATGTCCAGTGAGTCAGCGGTGCAAATCCCAGTGGAGATGATCCACTACGGCATGACAAAAACGGCCCAGCTTGCGGTGGCCCGAGGTCTGGCTGAGTCGGTGGCGGGGAGCGGGGTTACGGTCAACAGCATTCTGGCTGGTCCAACCCGCTCGGAAGGCGTCACTGCCTTTGTCGGGGACCTGGCCGCGCAACGCGGCGTTGGCGAAGCGCAGGTGGAGAAGGAGTTCTTTGAGACGGTTCGGCCCTCGTCGCTGATCAAGCGTTTTGCCAGCACAGAAGAGGTAGCGTCCCTGGTGGTCTACATGGCGAGCGAACGGTCGTCCGGCACCACCGGGGCCGCGCTGCGTGTTGACGGTGGTGTGGTGCGGTCCATAGTCTAGCCTGGTCAGGCGATAGCCTTGAAGGTCAGGGATGCCGAGTTGATGCAGTAGCGTAAGCCGGTTGGCGGCGGCCCATCATTGAAGACGTGACCCAGGTGCGCGTCGCACCGGGTGCAAGCTACAGCCGTACGAACCCCGAAACTCGTGTCTTCAGCCTCCACAATGTTTTCCCTGGCGATCGGCTGCCAGAAACTTGGCCAGCCCGTGCCTGAGTCGAACTTGGTCTCGGAGGAGAACAGCGCTGTATCGCAGCAGATGCAGCGAAAGATTCCCCGCTTGTGCAGGTTCCAGTAGGAGCCGGTGTAGGCCATCTCGGTATCGGCCCTGCGGGCGATGTCGAAGGCGTTGGCGGAAAGCTGCCGCCTCCACTCCGCGTCGCTCTTGACGATCTTCTGCACCCGGACCGTACCCGTGGACACGCCGGCCGGAGAAAATTCCGCGATCTCAACCTCCGGGGCTGGTCCGCTGGGAGCTGCGGTTGTTGATGGCGGCCGCGTCGAGTGCAGGGACCACGCGGCAATGGCGGCCGCTGCCATCCCCCCGCTTAGCAGGAAAGCGCGACGCGTAACTTTCTGCCGGACGGCATCTTCGTTGAGGTCGGAGTCGAACATGGGTTCACCCAATATTGGACTCAGCGGGGTCCATTGAGTTACAGCCTCGCCAGCGAGAAGCCGGGAAATCCGGTCAGCGTCGCGATCTTTGAGGCGGCCGGGTTGCCATGGAACGCCGTCGAGCGACGCCCTAGGCGTCCAGTTGCTTGCTCACCAATTCATTCAACAGCGCCGGATTTGCCTGTCCCTTCGACAAGCGCATCACCTGACCGACAAAAAATGCAGCGACCGTCTTCTTGCCCGCGCGATACTGCTCCAGCTGCTTGGGATTGGCCGCGATCACTTCCTTGATCAGCTTCTCCAGGGTAGCGGGATCGCTGATCTGCTGCGGCTTCTCGCGCTCATATACCGTGCCAAAGTCTTCGTCATTCTCGAACGCCGTGTCGAAGAGCCCCTTGAGCTGCTTGCTGGAAAGCTCTCCAGCTTCGGCCAGATCGGCCGCCTGCACCAATCCCTTCATGGTGATCGGAGACTGCTCCAGGTCCATGCCCTTAGCCTTCAGACGTCCCATCAATTCGCTCAGGATCAGGTTAGCAACCCGCCGCGGGCTTCGCGCCTGCTTCGCCGCCGACTCGAACTGATCGGCAAACTCGCGCGTGGCGGTCAGCGTCTGGGCATCCTGCATGCTGATCTCATACTCGGCGATCATGCGCTTGCGGCGCGCCTCCGGCAGCTCGGGCATGCGTCCGGCAAGGATAGCCATCCACTCCCCCGAAACCAACAGCGGCGGCAGATCCGGCTCGGGAAAATAGCGGTAGTCGTGCGCCTGCTCCTTGGAGCGCATGGAGTAAGTGCGACCCTCGTTTGCGTTCCATAGCCGCGTCTCCTGGGCCACACGGCCGCCGCTCTCAATCAGCTCCACCTGGCGCTCGATCTCATACTCCAGCGCAGAGCGGATAAAGCGGAAGCTGTTCACGTTCTTGACTTCAGCCTTGGTTCCGAATTTCTTCTGCCCGCGCAGCCTCACGCTCACATTCGCATCGCAGCGCAGCGAACCCTCTTCCATGTTGCAGTCGCTCACGCCGGTGTAAAGGAGAATTTCTTTAAGCCGGGTCAGATACTCATAGGCTTCATCCGGCGTTCGCAGATCGGGTTCGCTCACAATCTCAATCAGCGGCGTTCCGCACCGGTTCAGATCTACGTAGGTCTTGCTTCCGGAGTCAGGAAAGCCGTCGTGCATGCTCTTTCCCGCGTCCTCTTCCATGTGCAGCCGGGTAATCCCGATGCGCTTCGTCACGCTCTTGCCGGAGTCATCGAGCGCGGGAACATCGATCCACCCGTGCTCCGCCAGCGGCTTGTCGAACTGCGAAATCTGGTAGCCCTTGGGCAAGTCGGGATAAAAGTAGTTTTTGCGCGCGAAGACCGAATACTCGCGAACTTCACAGTTGATGGCCGTCGCGGCCAGCACAGCGAACTCCACGGCGCGCTGGTTCAGCACCGGCAAAGCGCCCGGCAAACCAAGACAGGCAGGGCAAATATGCGTATTCGGCTCGCCGCCGAATCTATTCGCGCAGCCGCAGAAGGCCTTGGTATTTGTCAGGAGTTGTACGTGGACCTCAAGCCCGATAACCGGCTCATAGCGGGCCAGTATTTCAGGCGAAACGCTCGTCGTCGTGACCGTCATTACTTTCGATTCTAGCAACGCCTGGGGCTCCCATGTCAGCGTTTTACTTACCTGAATCTTCCACCCACACCTGGGACCGGCTCAGCCCGGAGAGAAGGGTAGTAAGATTTTGAGCAACCGGTGCGTCTGGAGAAGCTCTGCAAGTGGTCGACATCCGTCAGGAAATAACAGCGGTTATTGAGGCCACCGTTCTGGTTGTGGCCACCCTGTTCCCCATCGTCAATCCATTGGGGAGCGCCGCAATTTTTGTCAATATGGTCGGGCCGGTCGCATCCTCGACCCAACGCTTACTCTCGCAGAAAATCGCGATCTACAGTTTCTTTCTCCTGCTCTGCTCTTTGCTCTGGGGAGTGCATGTACTCACATTCTTCGGCATCGCTATCTATGCAGTTCAGATTGGGGGAGGCCTGGTGGTCGCCGCCACCGGATGGTCTCTGCTCAACCAGGACACCGGACGAGCGAAACCAGTGGCAACGGAGGAGGACCAGATCCTCGAAAACGCCTTCTATCCCTTTACTCTGCCCATCACCGTAGGTCCGGGTTCGATCTCTGTTGCCATTACCCTCGGAGCGCACTTGCCTCCTGAGTTGCATGAGCCTTCCCTGTTCTCACCCAGGGTCCTGATCGCCGCCATCAGCGGCATCACATTGATCTGCGTCATCATCTACGTATGTTATCTCTATGCCAGAAAGGCCGAGCAACTACTGGGCCGATCGGGAACCTCGATGGTGATGCGTCTCTCGTCCTTCATCCTACTCTGCATTGGGGTGCAGATTATCTTGACCGGCATCAAGGCATATCTTCAAGCACTAGGTAAATTCTAGCGGCCTTGTGTACAAATTACGGGTAACCAATACCTCCGGCGATTGGTCTCACACGGGAGAACCAGAGGGGCTCATTCTTTGATCAGGAGAGTTACAGCGTTCTTCCTCTTTTGTGCGTTGCCCCTTTTTTGCCAGAGCAATAGTGGCGAATTGCGCCTGCGAGTGACCGATCCTTCCGGTCATGGCGTGAAGACCGCCGTTCACATTCTGAGTGCGGCCAAGCAATATCGAACCATTTTGCAAACCGACGAGCAGGGCAACCTGAATGTTCAACGGCTGCCCTACGGTAACTATCAGCTTGAGCTTAAGCCTCCCGGCTTTGCCCCGGTGTTCGATTCGCTCGAGATTCGTTCTTCGCTGCCGGTCAGGTACGTGATCGAGTTGAAGCTGCCGACGGTGAATCAATCCGTGACGGTGAACGCGGCCAACACCTTGATCGACCCCGAACAGGCCGGCTCCGTCAGTCATATCGGCTCCGATCTTCTGCAGCATCGGCTCAGTTCAATTCCAGGTCGTTCGTTGCAGGATCTGGTCAACTCCCAACCAGGTTGGCTGTACGAGGGCAATGCCGTTCTGCATCCTCGCGGCTCGGAATATCAAACCCAATTTGTGGTGGACGGAATCCCGCTGACGGATAATCGCTCGCCCAGTTTCGGGCCAGAGATTGAAGCGGACGATGTCCAATCCATGAGTATCTACACCGCAGGCATCCCCGCGGAGTATGGGCGCAAAATGGGAGGAGTGGTCGAGGTAAATACGCTTCAGGATTCACAGCCCGGATTGCACGGTGAAGTTGTGCTCTCCGGAGGAAGCTTCGCCACTGCCGGCGCCTTCGCAAAAGGGCAGTACACCTGGGGCAGCAATACGCTTGGCGGCAGCGCCAGCGGCAGCATGACGGATCACTATCTCAATCCCGTGGTGCCGCAAAACTATTCCAATACCGGCACACTGGGTGACTTTTCAGCTCGCTATGAGCGCGACCTGACGCAGAACGACCGTCTGCATCTGAGCATTCGCCATGAACTCGCGCGCTACGACCTTCCCAACGAACAGGTACAACAAGAGGCGGGTCAGCGCCAAACCGCGGATAACATCGAGACCATGGGCATTGCCGGGTATGAGCATATTTTCTCAACCCATACCCTGGCTAATTTGCACGGCATGGTCCGCGACAACGCAAGCAATTTCAATTCCAACCAGCAATCGACGCCAATAGAGGTATTTCAGCACAATCGGTTTCGCGAAGGATACGTCAACGGAACAGCGACTGTCGCTCGCGGCCGCCAGGAATGGAAGTTCGGCTTTGAGTCAGATAACACGTTCCTGCATGAAAATCTTAACTACATCATTACCGATCCTACCCAGTTTGATCCCAACACACCCGGTACCTTCAGCTTCCTTGGCAGCCGGCCAGACCTGGAGCAATCAGTTTTTGTGCAGGATTCGATCAGGATGGGAACCTGGACCATCAATGTCGGGCTTCGTTGGGACCATTATCAACTGTTGTTAAACAAACAAGCAGTGGGTCCGCGCTTCTCCGTATCGCGCTATTTTCCATCTGCCGCCTTGGTCATGCATTTCTCCTATGACCGGGTTTTTCAAACGCCGTCCTTCGAGAACATCCTGCTTTCCAGCTCGAACACAGTTGAGTCCCTTGACCCGACGAACTTCCTCCGCTTGCCGGTGCAACCCTCGACAGGAGACTACTACGAAGGCGGCTTAACCAAAGCTTTCTTCGCAAAGGTAAAGCTGGATGCGAACTATTTTCGCAGGTTCGTAGATAACTTTGCGGATGACAATCAAATCGACAACACGACCATCAGCTTTCCCATCGCATTCCGGAAGTCCATCATCTATGGTGCGGAAGCAAAACTCGATGTTCCTGATTGGAACCACTTTTCCGGTTATCTGAGCTATTCCTACATCGTCGGCAATGCCTGGTTCCCAGTGACCGGGGGTCTTTTCTTAGGAGGAGCCGCTGCAGCCGCGGAGACCCAGCTCACCGGGCACTTTCCGGATACTCAGGACCAGCGCAACACCGTTCGCGGACGGGTTCGGTATCAGATACAACCACGGTTCTGGATGGGGGCCGGGATGCAATACGACAGCGGCCTTCCATTCGAATTTGATGGGGACCCCGCCACCGTGCTGGCGGAGTACGGCCAGCAAGTGCTGAATCGCATCAACTTTGCTCGAGGCCGCATCTACCCTTCCTTCAAGGTCAGCGCTTCAGCGGGTGCGGATATCTATCAATCGGAACACCTGCAAATGCGCTGTCAGGTCGACGGGCAAAATCTTACCAACGTCCTCGACGTCATCGACTTTAATGGCCTGTTCTCAGGTAACGCGATCGGTCCATCGCGCAGCTTTGCCCTGCGCCTCACGGCCAGCTTCTAGCCAAGTGAAGACACGGCGGAAATCGTTCAGCTTTGCTTCACATGAGTGCCCAGCCTAAATGAACGAACATTCACTTGCCTAAATAATTTGTCGATAACTAGAATTGCGGCGCACTCGGGAAAACCTGTTCGCGCTTAGGTAAAAATCCCCCCGGCACAAACGAAGGTATGTGTTCAGGGGAAGACGGTCATGATTCACCGAATTGTAGTCGTTTGCTTCTTGCTGCCTGGTCTTTCGCTCGCCGTGACCTTCGTAGGTTGTGGTTACAGTAGTTCTGTTCCTGGTTCTGAGGTATCAAGCGTTTCACCAACGGGTAACATCCAGCACATCGTGGTGATCTTTCAGGAAAATGTCTCCTTTGACCACTACTTTGGCACTTATCCGACCGCGGTTAATCTACCGGGCGAAACCCCGTTTACGGCGCTTCCCGGAACTCCGGCTGTCGACGGTCTCTCCCACAGCCTATTGCTGCACAACCCCAATGCGATGAATCGACTCAACGGTGCTGGGGCGACCAATCCGTTCCGGCTGTCACCAGTCAGCGCCGCCACGGCCGATCAGGATCACAGTTACAACGCCGAACAATTGGCCTTCGATGCCGGCGCCATGGACCTGTTCCCACGCTCCGTCGGTGCTGCCGACAGCCGCAACCTGGGAAGCGGTATTGCCGCCACCACCGGCCTCACCATGGCCTACTACGATGGTAATACGGTGACCGCGCTATGGAACTATGCGCAGCATTACGCGATGAGCGACCGCTTCTTCGGAACTACGTTCGGGCCATCGACCCTCGGCGCCATCAATCTCATCTCCGGTCAGACCAATGGCGTCGTGAACGATGGCAACGCTGCGGGCAGCATGGTTTCCGATGGAAACGGCGGATACACGCTCATCAGGAACGCTGATCCAGTCAACGATATTTGCTCCGCGACAGCCAGCGCTTTGATCCATATGACTGGCCGGAACGTTGGTGACTTGCTGAATGCAGCGGATGTGACCTGGGGTTTCTTTCACGAAGGGTTCGATACAACGGTGATCAACAGCAATGGCACCTCAGGTTGCCGTAGAAGCAACAAATCAGACGTAACCAGGCAGAGCCCGTTGGATTATTCTCCGTTCTTGAATCCATTTCAGTATTACGCCTCAACCGCGAACCCGCTTCATGTGCGACCCGCCTCCACTCAGACGGTCGGATACACAAATGACGGCGGCGCAAACCATCAGTACGACATGCACGACTTTTTCGAGGCGCTCAAGGCCGGGAACTTCCCTGCAGTCAGCTTCCTCAAGTCCGCGGCGTATCGTGACGGCCACGCCGGCTACTCAGATCCTCTCGATGAAGAGGCATTCCTGGTACACGTCATCAATACCATCGAGCAGGCGCCGTGGTGGAAGAATACGGTGGTCATCGTCACTTATGACGATTCCGATGGCTGGTATGACCACGTGAACAAAGTGGTCAACGGCAGTGAGACGGCGAGGGATGCTTTTTCGGGGAAAGGGAAATGTGGCGATGGAACGACTGCACTTCCAGGTGTCGAGGCCGGCACTTTGCATGCGCAGGGCAGATGCGGCTATGGTCCGCGACTGCCACTGTTAGTGATCTCGCCGTGGGCCAAGCCTAATTACGTTTCCCATACGGTGACCGACCAGACTTCCATCCTGCGCTTCATTGAAGACACGTTTTTGAATCAGCAGCGAGTCGGCCAGGGATCCTATGACGAAATCGCCGGCTCGATCGGCGACATGCTTGACTTCAGCGGGGGGGCGCCCCAGAATGGGGCGGTGATCTTGCTGGATGCCGTGACCGGCCAAGTCCAGAGACCTTAACTGGTGCTCAATCGCCGCGACCTTCTGAAACAGGCAGCTCTCTCTACCTTGGCTGTACTCGCGCCCCCGGTCTCTTCCGTAAAAACGCGCGCCATCAACGCCCTGCAGCTCGAGCCTTTCGTCGATCCACTACCCTTTCCCCAGTTGTTGCCCAAAGACGGCCGCCTTTTCAGCGTCACTATGCGTGAGATCCGGGCGAAAATGCACCGCGATCTTGCGCCAACGAGGTTGTGGAGCTACGGACCAGAAGCGATTGGCCCACTACTGGAAGCACGCGCGCACGAGGAACTGCTGGTCGAGTGGCACAATCAGCTGCCGCCACGGCACTTTCTTCCCATCGACTACAGCCTCCATGGCTCTGGCCCCGAGCTGCCGGAGTCTCGCGCCGTGGTTCATCTCCACGGTGGCCGCACGCCGGCAGCCTACGACGGTTATCCGGAGCACTGGTACCCGCCCGGTAAGTCGCGCATCTGCCATTACCCTAACCGCCAGGATGCAACCATGCTCTGGTATCACGACCACGCCATGGGCACCAGCCGGCTGAACCTTTACGCCGGCATGATGGGCGTGTATCTCCTTCGCGATGACCATGAGGCCCACCTCAATCTGCCCGCCGGCGGCTATGAGCTGCCGCTCGTGCTGTATGACCGGATCTTCGATCAAGAAGGCCAGTTGTTCTATCCCGTATCTCCTGATCCTGAGCATCCATGGACGGACGAGGTTGTTGGCGACGCCATGCTGGTGAACGGCCGGGTGCAGCCCTTTCACGAGGTCGAGCCGCGCCGTTACCGGCTGCGCGTGCTGAATGGCGCCAACGCCCGTTTCTTCCGTCTGGGATTGTCGAACGGCGCTTCCTTCCTTCAGATCGGGGCGGATCAGGGGCTGCTTCCAGCCCCGGTCAGGCTCACCACTCTACTCCTCGCCCCTGGGGAGCGGGCCGATGTGATCGTCGACTTCGCGGACATGCGAGGAGAGCGCATCGTACTAACCAATGGAGCGTTCCAGACGATGCAGTTTCGCGTCGCCTCCACCCCGGTACAGGACAGGAGTCATGTTCCCGATGCGCTGCTGCCCGGCGTCCGCGTGCCCACAACCGCTGCGGCGCGTACGCGCGTGTTGACGCTGAACGAGTTCAAGGATCCTGCCGGCAACCCGATGGTCATGCTGCTGAACCGGACGCCGTGGCATATGCCCGTAACCGAGACTGCGAAGCTCGGCTCGACGGAAATTTGGTCTCTCGTCAATCTCACCGACGATACACACCCCATTCACCTCCATCACGTTCGCTTCCAGGTGGTCGATCGCCGGTCTTTCGATCGCGACCTGTACCTGCTGCAAAACGCTACATTGCGCTTTACCGCCGCCGCGTTCGCGCCCAATCCGAATGAGCTGGGGTGGAAGGATGTGGTGCAATGCCCGCCCAACATGGTCACCCGCATCCATATCACTTTTGCAGGCTATCCCGGACGCTATCTCTGGCATTGTCATGTCCAGGAACATGAGGCCAACGACATGATGCGCCCCTACGAGATCGTGGAGTAGCGGCAAAGTTATAATAATGTGGAGCTTGCGAGTATCCACTCTACATATCGTTCTTGCAGTCGGGTTCCTGGTTCTCTGCGTTGGATGTGAGACGCCTGCCAGTGAAAAGCCAATTGGCGAGGTGGTCGAGATCAAAGCTCCCCTCGGGCTGCCACCGGTTCCTATCCCGCCGGACAACCCGCCAACCGCGGAAACGATCGCATTGGGCCGCAAACTTTTTTACGATACGAGATTGTCCAGAGACAATACTTTGTCCTGTGCCTCTTGTCATAATCCATACCTCGCCTTCACTGACGGCCGCAAGGTTGCGCTTGGTGTGGGCGGGGCGCTTGGCGTGCGCAATGCTCCCACTCTTTTGAATGCGGCGTACTCCCCACTTCAATTCTGGGATGGGCGTGCGCCCAATCTCGAGGAGCAGTCAGCCGGTCCGATCGCCAACCCGCTGGAGATGAATCAGTCGCACGATGTTTTCGTTTCGAAGATACAGCGCGACCCGGTGTACAAGGCAGAATTCGCCCAGGCGTTTGGGCCTGGAAAGATTACGCTCCCGCAGATTGAGAAATCGTTGGCAAGCTTCGAACGGACGCTGCTAAGTGGTAACTCTCCCTTCGACCAATATGAATTTGGCGGCAACAAACAGGCGCTTTCGCCCGCTGCAATTCGCGGTTTTGCCATTTATCGCGATCCAAAACGAGGCAACTGCGCGGTCTGCCACGCCATCGATGAAAAATCCGCGCTCTTCACCAACGGAACCTTTCACAACATTGGGGTCGGTGTGAACGGAGAAGGCGAGCTTACTGACCTCGGCCGTTACACCGTAACCAAGAAGGAAGCAGACAAGGGCAAATTCAAAACCCCAACCCTTCGCAATGTCGCTTTGGCCGCACCGTATATGCATGACGGCAGCTTGAAGACGCTAAAAGATGTCGTCGATTTCTACGTTGGAGGCGGTAACTCCAATCCCTATCTCGACCACGACATAAAAAAACTCAACCTTTCCGCCCAGGACCGTGCCGACCTGGTTGCGTTTCTCGAATCTCTTACCGGGGAGATGCCCAGGAACGCGGGACCACCCGGGAAAGAATAGGTAAAGATCAAGACATGAGATTCATTCACATTCTCAATCTCTGCTGTGTGGCCGCAATCTTAGCCGGTTGTTCTGGAAAGGTGAAGACCGAACAGCCGAGCGTCGCGAAAAGCGAGCCCTCGCCCGTGTACTTCAAAGTGGATCCAGATACGGCCGGTACGGTGACGGGGCAGATACTTTTTAAAGGGAAACGGCCTTCCCCAAAAGTGATTGACATGAGCGAAGAGCCGGCTTGCGTGGAAGCGCATCACGCCAAGGTTTACGACGAATCACTGGTCGTAAGCAAAAAAGGTGGCATGGCGAACGCTTTCGTTTACATCAAGAGCGGTTTGGAAGGGAAGACCTTTGAAGCTCCTGCGAACCCGGTCACGATCGATCAGAATGGTTGCTGGTTCCGTCCGCGAGTGCTTGGCATTCAGACCGGGCAGATATTGAAGGTGATCAACTCGGATCCGGTGACCCATAATATCCACCCGATGGCGATGGTCAACCGGGAATGGAACCATAGCCAGGGAACCGGCGATCCTCCCCTGGCGCGCAAATTTATCAAGCCCGAGATCATGATCAGGGTGAAATGCAACATTCACAGTTGGATGCACGCCTTCATCGGGGTCCTGGATCATCCATATTTTTCGGTTTCGAATGACGACGGAACTTTCGAAATCAAGAATTTGCCGCCGGGCACATATACCATCGCCGTGTGGACGGAAACACTTGGAATGCAAGAGCGCGAAGTAACCGTTGCTGCCCAAGGCAAAGTTGAGGCCAATTTCACATTCAAGGAAAAATAAATATGCGCAAGATAGGATGTGCTTTTTTTGCAGTTGGCCTGACCATGTTCACAGCGGGCTGCAACTCCTCCAAGGCCCCCAACAGTACTTCGGAGCCGCCCGCGCAAACCGCGCCCGCTGAGACCTCAGCGCCGCGGATTTACGTGACCAACGAGGTCGGAGGCGATCTAAGCGTAATCGATTCCGGAAACTATAACGTGTTGGCAAGCGTCCCGCTGGGTAAGCGTCCGCGCGGTATCCATCCCAGCCCCGATCACAAAACAATTTACGTTGCGCTGAGCGGCTCGCCGGTTGCCGGGCCCGATGTCGATGAAAGTACCCTTCCGCCGCCGGACAAGAGCGCGGATGGAATCGGCGTATTCGACGTTGCACAGAACAAAGTTGTGCGCATTATTCCCGGCGGCTCCGATCCGGAAAACTTTGATGTCAGCCAGGATGGAAAGCAACTTTACACTTCGAACGAAGACGAGGCCGCTGTCAGTATCGTCGACATCGCCTCTGGCACGGTGGCCAAGACGATCAAGGTTGGCCCACAACCCGAAGGCGTCAAGGTGACACCGGATGGAAAGCACGTGTGGATCACTTCCGAGGAGACCGGAACTATTTCCGTGCTTGATCCGGTAGCGGGCAAGATCATCAAGACATTCAAGGTCGGGCATCGTCCGCGTAACATCGCTTTTCTTCCCGACGGCTCACGTGCCTACGTCAACGCTGAGAATGACGGAACGGTTGTGCTGGTGGATGCCAGGAAGTATCAGATGATCCAGGCCATTCCGCTTGGCAAGCCGGGCCTGATTAAGCCAATGAATGTCCTGCTCTCCCCGGATGCGTCAAAACTCTACGTCAGCACCGGCCGAGGACACCAGGTGTTCACGGTCGACACAGCCACGAACAAGGTTCTGGGGTCAGTCGAAGTCGGAGCGCGTCCCTGGGGCATAGCGCTCTCACTCGACGCCAGGACCCTCTATTCGGCCAACGGACCTTCGAATGACGTGTCGGTTGTTGACCTGGCAACCAACACTGTGACGAAGAAAATCAAAGCTGGCAAGGGACCGTGGGGCGTAATCGTTCTGGCACGATAAACGGAAACCGCAGATCACTCCACTGCGCGCCGTGGGAGCGTAGTGGAGCGATCTGCGGTTCAATCCTTCCCCTTCCAACGCATTAACTTGCTGCTAGTTGCCGCAGCACATACTGCAGGATGCCGCCGTTCTCGTAATAGAGAATCTCCTGCGGTGTGTCGATGCGGACGGTTGCGTTGAAAAGCCCTTTCACCCCTGCCGCGTCCGTTGTCTTTACCTTCAACGTGCGGCCCTGGGCAAACTTCTGCTCCAGCATCTGGCGAATTCCCTCCAGATCAAATACTTCCTCGCCCGTGAGCCCGAGCGTCTCCGCACTTTGACCGTTTTCAAACTGCAACGGCAGAATGCCCATGCCCACCAGGTTGGAACGGTGAATGCGCTCATAACTCTGCGCGATCACCGCCCGTACACCCAACAGGCGCGGTCCTTTGGCCGCCCAGTCACGTGAAGAGCCGGAGCCGTATTCTTTGCCGGCAAGAATCACCAGCGGTGTACCGCGTTCGGCATACTTCACCGAAGCATCGAAGATGCTCATCCCCTCGCCCTCAGGCAGTAGGCGGGTCACGCCGCCTTCTGTTCCCGGAGCGAGCTTGTTACGCAGCCGCACATTGGCGAAGGTACCGCGCACCATCACCTCGTGATTGCCGCGCCGCGATCCGTAGGAATTGAAGTCCGTCGGTTTTACCCCATGCTCAACCAGGTATTTACCCGCGGGTCCGTTCAGCTTGATGGAGCCGGCAGGCGAAATATGGTCGGTGGTGACGCTATCTCCCAGCACCGCCAGCACCCGGGCGCCTTTAATGTCTACCACCGGCTTGGGCTTGGCCGGCATACCGTCAAAATACGGCGCCTTGCGAATGTAAGTGGAATCGCGCTCCCACTGATAAGTATCGCCGGTGGGGAACTTGAGGTTCTGCCAGTTCTTATCCCCATCTGTAACAGTTGCATATTCCTTGGTGAAGATCTCAGAATCAATGGCCGACGCGATGGTGCTGTTGACTTCTTCCTGGGTGGGCCAGATGTCCTTGAGAAACACCGGCGTTCCCTGCGTATCCTTGCCGATCGGCTCGGTCTCGAAGTTGTGGCCAATGTTACCCACCAGCGCATAAGCCACCACCAGCGGCGGTGACATAAGATAATTCGCCCGCACTTCGGAGTTGATGCGACCTTCGAAGTTTCGATTGCCGCTCAACACCGACACTGCCACCAGCCCGTGCTCGTCGATGGACTTGGAAACATCCGTGGGCAAAGGGCCGGAGTTGCCAATGCAAGTGGTGCAGCCATAGCCCACGACCTGAAAGCGCAACTTGTCGAGGGACTCCAGCAATCCTGCCTTCTGGTAATAATCCGTCACCACGCGGGAGCCCGGCGCCAGCGAAGTCTTGACCCACGGTGGCACCCTCAACCCCTTTTCAGCCGCCTTCTTGGCCAGCAGGCCCGCGGCGATCATGACCGACGGATTTGAGGTGTTGGTGCAACTTGTAATGGCCGCAATCACGATCGATCCATGATTCAGGTAAGGATCGACATCCACGCCGAACCGCTCCTTCACCGTGGTGCAGGGCCCTTTCTCCGGAGTGGACTTTTCACTGCCATTGGCCCAGGTATGACCGCCCTCGCCCTCCCAGCGTATTGTTTGGCGCTCCTTCCGCTCCGCCGCACTGGGCCCCAGCAGGCTGGGCAACTGTTGCAGAAAGCTGGTGCCGGTCTGTGAAAGTGGCACCCGATCCTGGGGACGTCGCGGTCCAGCCACGCTGGGCTCGACGGTCGCGAGATCTAGCTGGGTAGTCTGCGTGTATTCCGCCTCGGCCGAATCAGGAGTGTGAAACCATCCCTGCTCTTTGGAATACGCCTCCACCAGCTTGATCTGTTCTGCGCTGCGGCCCGTCAGTTTCAGATAACGCAGGGTCTCTGCGTCGATGGGGAAGATGCCGCAGGTGGCGCCATACTCCGGCGCCATGTTGCCGATCGTGGCCCGGTCCGCGAGGCTC
Source organism: uncultured Acidobacteriaceae bacterium (assembly GCA_963814015.1). GTDB lineage: Bacteria > Acidobacteriota > Terriglobia > Terriglobales > Acidobacteriaceae > PALSA-350. The sequence goes on along the minus strand of CAWFBI010000005.1, from coordinate 461,345 downwards.
AATTCGCTCACCCCGGAACCATAGAATTCGACAAACTTGCCCACCACGCCCAATTTGCGCAGCATCTCGGTCACGGTTAAAACCAGGTCGGTGGCCGTAGCGCCCTCGCGCAGCTTGCCCGTCAGCTTGAACCCGACCACTTGCGGTACCAGCATCGAAACCGGCTGGCCCAGCATGGCGGCTTCTGCTTCGATGCCACCGACGCCCCAACCCAGCACTCCCAGCCCGTTGATCATGGTGGTATGAGAGTCGGTGCCTACCAACGTGTCTGGATACGCCCGGACCACACCGCTTTCAGCCGCCGTGGTAAAGACCACCCGAGCCAGGTATTCCAGGTTGACCTGGTGGCAGATACCCATTCCCGGAGGCACGGTAGAGAAGTTGCGGAACGCGGTCTGGCCCCACTTGAGAAAGGCATAACGCTCGCGGTTGCGCTGGAACTCGAGCGCGGCGTTAATGGAGTAGGCGTTCGAAGTACCGAATTCGTCCACCTGGACAGAGTGGTCAATCACCAGCTCGGCCGGTTGCAGTGGATTGATCTTCTCCGGATTGCCGCCCAGCTCCTTCATGGCGTCGCGCATGGCCGCCAGATCGACAATGGCGGGCACGCCGGTAAAATCCTGCATCAGGACCCGCGCCGGCATAAACGCGATCTCTCGCGCGGGCTCGGCGTTTGCTTGCCACTTGGCCAGGAATTCGATGTCATCTGCGGTCACGCTCTTGCCATCTTCCTGCCGCAGCAGGTTTTCCAGCAGTACACGCAGGCTGTAGGGAAGACGACGCAGGGAGAAGCCCTTGGCCTCGAGTGCATTGAGACGGAAGATTTCGTAGCTCTTGTTGCCGACCTTCAAAGTGGATTGGCTGCCGAAGCTGTTCATGAGTAATTCCTCTCTTTATCGCGCAAGATTGCGCAGGCGCGCGAGCCTGATCAAAAGCTGACCGGTTTGGCTGACGATAAGTTAGGAAGAATGGCTCCGTCCACGGTCAGGCTTGCCGTGACGGAAACGCTTGTGCAGGAAGTCGCGAAGTCTGCTTCGGGCGTTCATAGTCCGCTACTTAGTTTAAACCTTTTTTTACGAGACGACGCTCAATCCCAGCAGAACCGCGTTGAGAACGAGAATCAGCCCGACCGTCAGCCAGCCCAGCGAGCTGATGGCCACGCCATTGGTGAACCTACCCATCAACTTACGGCGGCTGCAGAGGATGAGCAGTGGCACCAGGGCAAAAGGCAAGGTAAAGCTAAGCACCACCTGGGAAAGGACCAGGATGCGGAGCGGGTCCAGGCCCAGGCCGATGACGATCATTGCCGGGAGCAGCGTCAACAGCCGCCGCAGGAAGATACTGAAGCGTACTTTCAGGAATCCCTCGAGAATCATCTGGCCGGCGAGGGTTCCGACGGTGGAGGAGGAAAGGCCGGACGCCAGGAGCGCAATCGCGAAGATGATCGCGGAAGCAGGACCCAGTAGCGGGCCCAACGTACGGTGAGCCTCCTCGATCGACATATCGCTGCGTCCGGTGCCGGCGAAGGCTGCCGCCGCCACAATCACCATGGCGGAGTTCACCAGCCAGGCGCCGTTCATGGCTGCAAACACATCCAGCGCCTCCAGCCGGAGGTGGCGAAGCCGTGACAAGTAGCGGTCGTCGGATGATTCCAGATGCCGTTCCTGCGCGGCCAGACGCGGCTGCACCAGACCCGAATGCAGGTAGACGACATGGGGCATCACAGTCGCGCCCAGCATGCTGACCGCTACGTAAATGCTCCGTCGATCCAACCATGGCACCGCGGTATGGTAGGCGATCTGCCGCCAGTCGGGATGAACCAGGAAGATCTCCACCAGGTAGCAGACCCCGATCACCAAAACAAAAACCATGATTCCGATCTCCAGGGTCCTAAAACCCCGCAGCTCGAGTGCCAGGATGGCAAAGACGCAGACGGCGGAGACGACCGCGGCGATAAACATCACGGTAGTCTTGGCCAGCCCCAGGTGAAGAAAATAGCCGCCGAAAAGCAAGTAAAAGCCGAGCGCAGCGCCGAGAAACTCGGCCAGGTCGGTGGCCAGCGCTGACAATTCGGCAGCCACCCAGAGCCCGATAGCCGTACCGCGCGAGAAATGCTGCTGGCAGTTCTGCGGCAGCGTTGCGCCAGTCGCAATACCCAGCTTGGCAGAGAGGTATTGGATGAGGATCGCCATGAGGTTCGACCACAGCAACACCCAGAGCAGCTTGTAGCCGAACCCCGTGCCGGCAATCAGGTTCGTGCCGAAGTTCCCCGGGTCGATATAGGCAATGCTGGCTACGAATGCCGGACCGAACCAGGACAGAACCTGGCGGGTTTTTAGATTGGAAAGCAGCGCAGCGGGCTCGGGCGATGACACTGGAAGCGAGGGTGAAGCGGGTGCCATGGCGCGAATCCTCGATCGTTGTGGGGTTCCAGCGGCTGCGCTTTTAGTATAGCCTGCATTTCCGTTTTTTGTTAACTATAGTTAACCACCCTTCGCAGTCCGGCGTTGCTGCGGTAGTCTTGCCAAGGGGCTGGCGGTAAGCGAATGAAAGTGCTGGTGATTGGTGGGGGAGGCCGGGAGCACGCGTTGGTGTGGTCCATCAGCCAGTCCCCACGCGTTTCCGAAGTGATTTGCGCCCCGGGCAATGCGGGCATAGCCCAATTGGCGCGCTGCGTTCCCGCCAGCCTGCGGGATCTCGATGACGTGTTACGGGTCACTGCGGCCGCCCACCCCGACCTGGTGGTGGTGGGCCCCGAGCTTCCCTTGTCGCTGGGGCTGGCCGACGAGCTGCAGCGGCGCAGCATCCCCGTCTTTGGCCCTACACAGCGGGCAGCGGTGCTCGAAAGCAGCAAGGCCTTCGCGAAGCGCTTTATGCAGCGGCACCAGATCCCGACCGCCGCCTATGCCGTCGCCTCCAGCGAGCAGGAGGCGCTGGAATCGCTCGACCTCTTTCATCTGCCCGTTGTCATCAAGGCAGATGGTTTGGCTTCGGGCAAGGGCGTGATCATGTGCGAGACAAAGCGGGAAGCAGCCGAGGCCATCCACGGTCTGCTGGGCGGAAAGCTGCTCGGCGCGGTGCAGTCCTCCATCGTGATCGAGGAGTTCCTGACCGGCGAAGAGATTTCGTTTCTAACCCTGACCGATGGCAAACATGTACTGCCATTGGTGCCGGCGCAGGACCACAAGCGGATAGGGGAGGGAGATAAGGGCCCCAACACCGGAGGCATGGGCGCCTACTCCACCGACGGCATGGTGGATGACCAGATGCGCGATTGGATCCTGCACCACATTGCGCAGCCTGCGGTGAGCGGAATGGCTGCGGAAGACTCCCCATTCGTGGGCGTGCTGTACGTCGGATTGATGATGACCGCGCGCGGCCCGATGGTGCTGGAGTTTAATGCGCGCTTTGGTGATCCGGAGACGCAGGCCATCCTGGCCCGGATGGATAGTGACCTGCTGGCGACGCTCGAAGCTTGCGTCGAGGGCCGTCTCAGTGAAACCGAGCTGCGGTGGAAACCCGGAGCCTCTACCTGTGTGATTGCGGCTTCGGCCGGCTATCCCGGCAGCTATGTCACCGGGCACAGGATCAGCGGCCTTGAAGAAGCGGCCAGGGTGCCGGGAGTGGAGATTTTTCATTCAGGCACAGGCTTGGTAGAGGGGCACTACGTCACCGAGGGTGGAAGGGTGCTGGGCGTGACCGCGGCTGCTGCGACCCTGGACCAATCGCTATCGCTGGTCTATGAGGCACTGGGCCGAATCCACTTCGAGGGGATCTACTACCGGAGGGACATCGGGCGCCGATCATTAAAGAAGGCATAATAAAGAGGACTTATGGCGCTTATGGCGCTTATGGCGCACATTGTTCCCGGGCCCTCCTCTCCTCCTGCGGGTGTCAACACGCGAATCATCAGCTCCCTGTGGACACTCTAACCATTACCGGAGGGACTACAGGTGGTGAACGCAGCAGACGCGGTTGTGGCAGAGGTTGACCCAGTATGCGGCATGAAGGTGTTGCCGGAAAAAGCCGCGGCCTCGGTTGTTCACGCAGGGCGGACCTGGTACTTCTGTTCCAAGGGATGCGGCGCAAAGTTCGAGGCTAACCCGGGCAAATACGACGGCTCGGCTCCCCCGGTGGGGACCGGCGTAATCCCCAAAGCCTCGGAGTCCGGTCAATACACCTGCCCCATGCACCCCGAAGTGCTCTCGGAAAAGCCGCAAGCCTGCCCAAAATGCGGAATGGCCCTTGAGCTGGCCAAGCCGTTGGCCACGGCGCGCACAGAATACACCTGTCCGATGCATCCGCAGATCGTGCGTGACCGGCCCGGCTCTTGTCCGATTTGTGGCATGGCGCTTGAGCCGCGTACCGTCACCGCCAGCCCAGCCAACCCCGAGTTGGTCAGCATGACCCGGCGCCTCTGGATAGGGGCCGTGCTGAGTCTTCCTCTGCTCGCCGTCATGGTCTCCGACGTCTTGCCGGGTCACCCACTGCAGCACCTTCTGCAAGGCCGGCTGTTGGGGTGGGTTGAGTTTGCCCTGGCAACACCCGTGGTGTTGTGGGGTGGATGGCCTTTCTTTGAGCGTGGCTGGGCTTCGATTGTTCATCGCAGCCTGAATATGTTCACCCTCATCGCGATCGGCAGCGGCGCAGCCTATCTCTACAGTTTGGTTGCCGTGGTCGCGCCCGGCCTTTTTCCTGCCACGTTCCGCGACGCCTCCGGTAACCTCGGCCTCTACTTTGAAGCCGCTGCTGTCATCACGGTGCTGGTTTTGCTGGGCCAGGTGCTCGAGCTGAGGGCCCGCAGCCAGACCAGCGGCGCGATCCAGGCGCTACTCGGCCTGGCTCCCAAGACGGCACGCCGCATCTCCTCCGACGGGAGTGAGGCCGACGTCGCTCTCAGCGAGGTCGCCATAGGCGACCACTTGCGCATTCGTCCGGGCGAGAAAGTGCCCGTCGACGGCCTGGTAATCGAGGGAGGCAGCTCGGTGGACGAATCGATGGTCACAGGCGAGCCCATCCCGGTAGAAAAAACAGCCGGAGACAAGGTCGTGGGTGGAACCATCAACGGGACGGGCAGCCTGGTGATGAAAGCGGAGCGCGTTGGGGCGGCAACGCTGCTGGCGCAGATTGTAAAAATGGTAAGCGAGGCGCAAAGGACACGCGCCCCTATTCAACGCCTCGCCGACAGGGTGGCTTCGTACTTCGTTCCCGCGGTCTTGATTGCGGCCGTCATCACCTTTGTGGTGTGGACGGTGTTTGGGCCACAACCTCGGTATGCGCATGCTCTGATTAACGCCGTAGCCGTGCTCATCATTGCCTGCCCCTGTGCGCTCGGCTTGGCGACGCCGATGTCCATCATGGTGGGCACGGGGCGCGGCGCCGGCGAGGGGATCCTGGTCCGCAATGCGGAATCCCTGGAAACGCTGGAGAAAGTGAACACGCTGGTCGTGGACAAGACGGGAACTCTCACCGAGGGGAAACCGCGACTCAGCACCATCCTGGCCGCCCAGGGTATTGACGAAGCCCAGCTTCTGCAATCAATCGCCAGCCTTGAAAAGGCGAGCGAACATCCCCTGGCCGCTGCCATTCTTGCCGCAGCAAAAGAAAAGAAGATCGAGTTGTTGCCGGTGGCAGACTTTGCGTCGCTCACCGGGAAGGGTGTTGCAGGAACCGTGCAGGGCAAAAAGGTGGCGGCTGGCAACGCCGCGCTGATGCGTGACCTCGGAGCCTCATCGCAAGTGCTGGAGCAGCAGGCCGAAGCCTTGCGCCAAGCCGGGCAGACGGTCATGTTCATCGCCTGGGACGGCCGGTTAGCCGGCCTGGTCGGGGTCGCCGATCCCATCAGGGAATCGACTCTTCAGGCTATCCAGGAGCTTAAGCGGGAAGGCATCAAGGTAGTGATGGTCACCGGCGATAACCGCACCACGGCAGCGGCCCTGGCTCAGAAGTTAGGCATTGAGTTCGAGGCGGAGGTGCTGCCGGCGCAAAAGGCCGAGGCCGTCAAGAGGCTGCAATCCCAGGGCGCGGTGGTCGCCATGGCCGGCGATGGGGTCAACGATGCGCCCGCGTTGGCGCAGGCGCAGGTGGGCATCGCAATGGGCACGGGAACCGACGTAGCGATGGAGTCGGGCGGCATCATCCTGGTGAAGGGGGACCTGGGCGGCATTCTCAAAGCGCGTCGCTTGAGCCAGCGAACCATGGGCAACATTCGTCAGAACCTTTTCTTTGCCTTTTTCTACAATGCTTTGGGCGTGCCGCTGGCGGCGGGTGTGCTCTTCCCGGTGTTCGGATTGCTGCTCAATCCGATGATCGCCGCTGCGGCAATGAGCTTCAGCTCCGTCTCCGTCATCACCAACGCATTACGTCTGCGCACCGCTCGGATCTAATCTTTCCCTTTCCACGGAACCCAGTTTCACGGGCTGCGGGAAAGCTCATTTTCCTCAAGGGTACGGCCCTTACGCCGTACATAAATGCTTTGAAATGAATCCGGCTTTAGCCGCTGAGGGCTGCTTTCCTGGCCAACCAGACTTTTCCGATGCGGAGACTAAGGGCGCCTAAGGCGCACACTCTCCCCAGCGCCGTAGGTGAGGACAGACAACACCTCTATTGATCTTTCATCTCCATTTGTGCGCGTCGAAAGGCGTAGTCACTCACGTGGACGGAGCCCTGGAAGGGCCGGTTGATATCGGCAATCGCGACCAACACCAGCGAGATGACCAAGGCGAACGCACTCACTTGGATGACATGCAATGGGCCATTAACAGCACCGAACATGCAGGTAGAGGCTATCGTGACCGTTCCTCCGGTAAGCAGAACAAACCAAAGCACGCCGGGAAGCCGCGATGCGCTCTCCACCAGGCGGACACGGCGATATCCTGCCAGGGCGCTGAGCTCGTATAAAGCGTGATCTTCTGCAGTAATCTCCGTGGGCGAGGCTCCTTTCGAGGCCATCAGAATTTGCCACATTTGCCGTGCGATCTGACGGGTTTCCGTGGGCGTAGTGTTGAAAGCCATCTCGCCCCACTCATGGTCGACGACCGCGTCGCCATACGCCCGTGCCAATGCCTTGAGCTTTGCACCTTGCTCTGGAGCCAAGCCGTCTGACAGGCGGTAAATATTGACCAGCGAATTGGCCTCCGCATCTGTATTCAGATCTGCCGTTCCGAAGTTGATCCAAACCGTATAGAGCATGAAGCCGATGATGACCGCGTAGGTCGTACCCAGAACAGAGAGCTGCCAGCCGATCAGATCGTTGTGTGCCCGTCGCTGTTCCGGAGGCCAGTAATAATTCACCGCCGACATGAAGAAAAGGGAGCTCGCTAAGGCAATAATGACGATGAAAACATTCTGTGCGGTATCCAGCATTGGCCTCTGCCTGAAGTGATTTTTCCCCACAAGTGTATCGTTACCGCGGGACGGGCCCACATTGCTTTCGCCTTGCCGAAGTGAAAGGACCAACCAAAATATGGCAACAACCACTCAAGTGTGGGTTCCAGGTTAAAGGCCATCGACCTGAACAAGGACGGGCAATGGATATCATTACTCCGACCAGGTTTGGCAGATTCATGTTTTGGGGTAAGCGGGGCTCCCGGCAACCATTACCTGGGCCCGGCTAACCCCGCCATACGCTATAAGAAAGAGAACGCTTGCAGATGTTTACCAACTTTGACGATCGTGCAACAGGTAGCGCGCTCGTTCTTGCAGACGGGCGCTGCGTACCGGGTTATGGGCCATGACGGCGCTACGCCGGCCGAAGCGCTCAATAAACCCGCAGCAGAATGGCGTGCCATGCATCATGACGCATTCACACACGAATAGAGCGGCCTATGGACTATCGGATTAAAGGAAAATACGCGTTTATCAACGCCGGCGCCCACGGTATAGGCGAGGCCACTGCTGACCTGCTCACCCAGGAAGGTGCAAGTGTCATTGTGGCCGATCGGGACGGAGTCACCCTCGAAGCAAAGGCAAAACGGTGGACTGGCGTAGTGGCCGCAGATCTGGCGACCGCAGAGGGCGTTGAGCATGCAACCTCTTATGTCCTTGCCACGTTTGGCAGAGCACCGGACATCCTGGTCAACAACCTCGGCGTGGGGAACGCCGCATCCTTCGAAGAGCTGTCCGATGAGCGCTGGGCGCAAAGCTTCGAGATTAACCTGATGGGGTGTGTCCGAACCTGTCGCACGCTGCTTCCCAAGATGGCCGAGCTGGGCGGCGCCTCGGTGATAAATACCGCATCCGACTTGGCCAAGCAGCCGGAGCCCACCCTGATGGACTACGGAACCTGTAAAGCAGGATTACTCTATTTCACCAAAGCTCTGGCGGTACAATACGCTCCCCGCGTTCGCGTCAACGCAGTTTTGCCGGGGCCGATCTGGACGCAAATGTGGACCCGTCCGGGCGGAATCGTCGATCAACTGGTTGAAAGTTATGGTCTTGATAGAGACGCCGCTCTCAAGCGCTTTCTCGAAGACCGTTACATGCCTCTCGGGATCGGGCAACCCGAGGACGTTGCGCAAGCCATTACCTTTCTGGCTTCGCCGCTGGCGAAGTATATTACCGGCGCCGGTCTCGACATCGGGGGTACTCTGCGCGGCTTGATCTAGCTCGAGAAAGAAACCGCAGATCTCTCCACTCCGCCTCCTCGGTTGTGGAAGAGTAAGTTCAAAGTGAGGATCGAACGTGCGGGTAGCGATCATAGGCGGAACCGGCCATATCGGTAGTTTTCTAACTCCGCGCCTTTACGATGCGGGGCACTCTGTTGTCTGTATCAGCCGAGGCTTGAAGGAGCCTTACCAGCAGCACCCGGCGTGGCAGGCAATTGAACGAGTGGAGATCGATCGCGCCGCGGCAGAGGCCGCCGGGAGCTTTGGTGAGCGCATAGCGAAGTTGGATGCGGAGGTGGTCATTGATCTCACTTGTTACCGGTTGGAGAGCGCGAGGCAACTCGTTGAGGCCCTGCGCGGACGTCTCAAGCACCTCCTTCACTGCGGCACCATCTGGGTGCATGGACCAAGCGTGGAAGTACCGACCACGGAAGCGGCGCCGAGAACGGCATTCGGCGACTATGGCACCCGAAAGGCCGCGATCGAGGCCTATCTCCTGAGCGCAACAATCCCAGTGACGATCCTGCATCCGGGGCATCTTGTAGGGCCGGGCTGGGCTCCGATCAATCCCGCCGGCAACTTCAACCCGGAAGTCTTCTCGAAGCTGCTGCTGGGCAGGCCGATACAACTTCCAAATATTGGGATGGAGACAGTGCATCACGTCCACGCGGACGATGTAGCGCAATGTTTTGTCAGAGCGATGGAGCGGCGAAGCGAAGCGCTGAGCGAGAGCTTCCATGTGGTATCGCCCGCGGCGCTAACGCTGCGAGGATATGCCGAACGCGTCAGTGCGTGGTTCGGGCATCTGGCTCGTCTGGAGTTTCTACCCTGGGATGAGTGGCGGCGGGGAGTTACGGAAAGGGATGCCGCTGTAACCTGGGATCACATTGCCCACTCGCCAAACTGCAGCATAGCCAAAGCACGCACTCGACTGGGATACGAGCCACGCTACAGCTCACTCAACGCGGTGCGCGAGTCACTCACATGGCTCATCGACCACGGCCATATTAAAGATAGCGGGTGAAGAAAATATGGGCCACCCGCTATTCCCACCCTCTTGCATCTAGTTAAAACTTGCGCGTCCACTCCTTGGGCCAGCGCTCGATCACAACCTTCTTGTCGGTGTAGAACTCGATAGCGTCTTTTCCCTGGCCGTGCAGAACTCCCATAAAGCTGTCTCTCCATCCACTGAAGGGAAAGTAAGCCATGGGGGCCGCGACACCGATGTTGACGCCGATGTTGCCCGCCGGCACTTCGTAGCGAAACTTGCGGGCGGCGGAACCGCTGGAGGTGAAGATCGCCGCGGAATTACCAAACGCGCTCTGCGACAAAGTCTCGATCGCATCATCGAGCGTGTTCGATTCATTCACGGTCAACACCGGGCCAAAGATCTCCGTGGAGGTGAGAGGGTTCGACGTCCCGATGCCGCTAAGGATGGTGGGACCAATAAAGTTGCCGTTTGTGCCGGCTACGGACTTACGGCCATCGAGCAGCACCTTTCCGCCTTCCTTGACTCCCTTTTCGACCAGTTTCAAAATGCGCGTCTTGCTCTCGGCCGTGATAACCGGGCCCATTTGCACGCCCTTCTCCAGCCCGTTGCCGGTGCGGATGCTGGACGCGAGACCAACGATAGCCTCATTAAATTTCTTGCTCACATCGCCAACAGTGACGGCGACTGACACCGCGAGGCATCTCTGACCCGCACAACCAAAGGCGCTGTCGCTCACAATCTTTGCCGTCATATCGAGGTCCGCATCCGGCATCACCACGACGTAGTTCTTCGCCCCGCCCTGGCACTGCACTCGTTTGCCATTGATAGACCCCTCGGCGTAGATGTACTTGGCCACCGGCGTGGAACCGACAAAGCTGATGGCGCGCACATTTTTGTGGTGCAGAAGAGCATCGACGGCCGGCTTACGGCCGACCACCATGTTGCAGACGCCGGCGGGCAAGCCGGTTTCATGTAACAGTTCGAACAGGAGGCGAGCGGTGAGGGGTACGCGCTCAGAAGGCTTTAGGATAAAAGTGTTCCCGGTGGCGATCGCATAAGGGAGAAACCACAGTGGAATCATCGAAGGGAAATTAAATGGCGTGATCGCAACCGCGACGCCCAGTGGCTGGCGGATCATCATCTCATCGATCCCGCTGGCGACGTCCTCCAGGTTGTACCCCTGCATCAGGCTGGGGATACCGCATGCCACCTCGACGTTTTCAATGCCGCGCTGCAATTCTGCCCTCGCTTCAGCAAAGGTCTTTCCGTTCTCCTGCGTGGTGGTCCGGGCAATGTCGTCGGCCCGCTTGAGAAGCAGCTCGCGAAAACGAAAGAGGTACTGGATCCTGTCCTGGGGAGGAGTCCGGCGCCACCCGGGAAAAGCGGCTACAGCCGCCGCAACCGCAGCCTCAACATCAGCCGGACCGGCCAACCCGATCTGAGCGTGCACTTCACCGGTTGCGGGATCTGTAATATCTACGGTGTCAGATGCGATACTGCCCTGCCATGCACCGCCGTAATAGTTGGTTTCGAGAAGCGCGGTTTGCTGTGCCATATAAGTTCTCCTGGGAACTATGCGGTTGGTCCTATAACTGTCACTTACAGTATCTCAGAATCTACCGGGGATCATTCCAGTGCACCATCGGCAGTCCTGGCGCGGGTGCGCGGAAGTAGGGAATCCTCTTACCCTTCAGCGAGCCAATATAGATAGTCTGCAGATCGGGGCCGCCAAAGGTGACACTCGCCATCCACGGGGCGATGCCCTGGCCGGTTGCGAACAGGACCCGCTCATCCACCTTGTTCTCGAAGAACGCCTTTTCCAGAGCCGCAACCTTCTGCGGGTCACCCTCGTCGAGCAGCAGGCGAAAATCGCCCCGGGGCGTCAGCACGAAGAGCTTGTCGGAATACACCATCGTGCCCCACAAATTTCCCAGGCTATCGAAGGCGATGCCGTCAGGCCAGGCGCCCTTTCCCAAACTCGATGGCCCAAAGACCTCGCGATTACCCAAGGTTCCATCTTTGCCAACGCGCAATCTGCTCACACACCCGCCTGTCGTCTCGACCACATACATAAATTCTTCCCGTGCATCCATGCGGATCTCGTTGGTGAAGTGAAAGCCGTCGGCCACGACGCGAAATCTGCCATCTATGTACCTGGCAATGTAGCCATCAGGCAGATCTGTGCGCAGAGCGTGCATCCAGTTCTTGATGCGGGTGGAAACTGTGATCCAGATGCGATCCAGGGAATCGCGCAACACAAAGTTCACTTTGCCGATGGGCTCCCCATCGATGCTGTCGGCAAGAACCCTGGTCGCACCGTCCCGGGTCATCAACTCAAGGCAATCGGTGCCAAAGTTCGAGATCAAAATATCCCCGTTGCGGGCAAAAGCCAGACCGTTGGGCAGCGTGCCTTCCAGATACCGGCTGGCTTCGCTGGTCACGCCCTGAAAATGACCAGACCGCTGTTGGGTGATGATCTGTTGTTTTCCGTCGGGGGTGATCCTGGCCACCCCGCCGCGTGCGTCCGCAGACCAGAGAGTACCGTCCGCTTCGGCCAGGATACATTCCGGGCGCTGAAGATCGCTGCCAATGTACTGAATCGCCGACTTCTCAAGCGCAAAATTCAGGACCGGATTATCTCTCATGCGAATTCAGCTACCGGCTTTTCCTCCGGATCGGAATTCTGGTCGGCGTTGCTAAGCAGAAGACCGATTGCCTGCGCCACCTTGCATACCTGCTGGGCAGAAACACGAAAGCGTTCCTTGGAAAAACGGGCCAGGGGCGCCGAAACTCCGATCGATCCTACAATCACATCGTTGTCGACGCGAATCGGGGCTGCGACACAGCGCAGATCTTCCGCGTATTCCGCTTCGTCGGTCGCAAAGCCTCTCTTCTTGATCAGGGCGCAATCTTTGGCCAGCTCCTGAATCGAGGTCATGGAGTTCTTGGTGTATCTGCGCAGCTGGCCTGAGCCGAAGAGAGCTCGCAATTCCCGTTCATCCGCATCCGCCAACAATGCCTTGCCATGCGCGGTGCAATAGAGCGGCACCAGCTCGCCCACTTGCCCCGCCACGGCGATCACGTTGCTGGCCGCTGCGTGGTCAATAAAGAGAGCGTACTTCCCCTCGCGGATGGCAAGGTGCGCGGTTTCGTTGATCTGCGCCGCGAGCAGCTTCAGCTGCTTATTGGCCACCCGGATCAGCATATTGCCCCAGTCGTAGCGGTGGGAGAGGCGCCACATCGAAGATCCGAGAATGTAGTCCTTCCGGCCCGCCGGGCAGGCCAGAAACCCACGTCGTCGGAGCGTGTTCGCCAGCCGGAACGCACTGCTGCGATCAATTCCCAGCAACTCGGTAAGTTCTCCAAGGGAGACAGGTTGTTTGGAAAGCGCGACCGCCTGCAGGATGGTAAGGCCGCGATCAAGACTTTGTATGAATGGAATCTGGCGAACTTTTTCCTCGGGCATAAAGACAGAATCCGGTTCTAGGCTCGAAACGTTACTCCCAAGGTTTCCAGGTAAAGCTTGCTGGTTTTAACCAATTCCACCGGGGCAGTGGGTGATGGATTTTTCGGGTCGTTGTCGAGTTCACCCATAACCATACCATGAATTTTTCGCCCCGCCATAATGTCCAGAATGGCAGGAATGTTTACCTTCCCCTGCCCCAAAGGGCAGTAGCCGAGCAGGTGAGGGTCCACACCGTTGTAGTCCTTTAAATGCATATGTTGGACCAGCGGCAGATAGTCCTTCACCACCTGAACGGCATCGGAGCCGCCCTTGGTGAGCTGGCCAATATCTGGTCCGAACTTGACGTATTTCGTATCCACTGCGTCCAGCACCGCGTAGGTCTCATCGCGCGATTCGACGCAAGTACCGGTGTGCTGGTGCAGCACCACCGTCAGGCCCTGGTCGGTGACCAGCTTGGCGGCCTCGTTCAATGTGCTGACGATGTTCGCCTTGTTGGCTGCAAAATCGTACTCGGCGCGTTGGACCTGGTTGGGGCCAAGGACAAAAATGCGCCCATTGTACTTTTTGATGAGTTTCGCCCACGCGAGCGCCTTGTCCATCTCATCCTTCCGCCTGATTGAGTCGGTCAGATTCAGGGTGCAGTAACCGGAAATGAGCGGCAGGTGATGCTGCTCGAGAGTCGGCTCCAGGCCTCCTTGCGACTCCCATTTGGTGAGAATGTCTCCAAACGTTTCGAAGCCACAAAAACCCAGATTTCCTGTGTCGTTGATAGCCCCGATGAGGTCGTTCGGCCAGGTAATGCCGGTGTGGCCGATTTCGATATTCCGCTTCTCATTTGCGAACCCGGGCAACGCGGCAGTGGCCGCGCCCAGTGCTGCCCACTTCATCAAGCCGCGGCGGCTTATCGTCTGTTTCAGCAAGCGAATGGAACCCGATATGAGAGTACCGTCGCAAGTCGCAATTGTCCAGAAAGAATGCATAATACGCACAAGCTCAGGGCCGGCCTCTGTCCGGGGCGAGGGTAAGCATGGGTTATGATTTTGATATCGATAGGTACCGGAGGCGTTAAGGGAAATGATTATGGGTCGTCGGCTCTTGGCTGTATGCTTCTTGGCTACTGCCGGAGCGTTGGTTGTCAGTAATGCGATCGGTTTTGCCGACACGGCGAAGCCAGCGATGAATGCGAAGGCCAAACGTGGTGCTGCGATCTTCCAGCAAAATTGCGTGAGCTGCCACAACAAACAACCGGACGATGCCACTCCGTTCGGCCCACCCAACCTGCACGGCATCTTCAGCAGCAAACCCCTGGTGAGCCCTCCGATCACTCCGGCGGAGGCCACTGAAACCATTAAGAACGGCAAGGCGCCCATGCCGGCGTTTGCCTCAATTCTGACTGAGGCGCAAATCGGCGATCTCATCGCCTACCTGAAGGCGCAGTAGTAGATCCGGAAAAGAAACAGCGGGTCGCTCCACTACGCTGCGCTGCGGTCGGGACGACATTCATTGGCAATGAAAAAAGTTCTTGAAACAGAATTGTCATCCCCACCGGAGCGCAGCGTAGTGGAGCGACCCGCTGTTTCTTTTCCGGAGCAAACCCTATTCCGGAAACTCGACGTCGTCAAAAAATTTGTAGTTGTCGAGATTGGTCGCCGGAGCGAAAAAACAAACCACCTTCATCTCTTCCGGTCCGGTATTGCGCAACATGTGTATTTTTCCCTGGGGAAATAAGACCGCACTCCCCTGCTTCACAGGTTCCACTACGCCCTCGATCATCACCTTGCCCGATCCGCGCACAATGTAGATGACCTCCTCCCCATTGGGGTGGGAATGCGCGGGCCTGACAGTCTCTCCCGGTTTCACCAGGATCATGCACATAGAACAATGGTGTGCGTCGACATTCTCCTGGGTCATCAGCCAGCGAAGCTGCCGCCCGGGAAGATCGAGCGCTTCGATCGAATTTTCGTCCACGATAGGTAACGTCATCGCTTCTCCTTGCCGTGTTGTTCAATGGTGCGAGCGATTGCGTCGGGCGTCAAATGGAAGGCTGCGATCAACTCCTCATAGGTTCCGGAATGAATGAACTGAGGCTGCCCATCGCTCTTGAGGGTGTTGATGGTAATGATCCGGTCCCATCCGTCCGCTTTCACCTTGCCGCGATTGCGGTAGAGGACCTTCAGCAAGTTCTGCCAGATATATCCATTGTTTTGTTCAGCAAAAACCAGTAGCTGGCCGGAGTTGTACAGATCCAGCAACAGCTGCTCGTCGATCGACGGCATATCCAGCACGCCAACCGGAATACCGGCAGACGCGCACTTCGCGGCGGCAGCCAGGGCCTCGTGTACGCCACGGCCACTGCTGACGATGGTCGCACGGTCGTCCGGGCTGCTGCGCAGACGATGGCCGGAACCAAAGGCAAACGCATAGTCGCTGTGATAAAGCACTGCGGAGCCGGTGCGCATGACGCGAACGTAAACCAGGCCGCGATTCCCTTCCATAATCCATTTCATAATGGAGAGCATTTGCTGCGGACAGGAGACATCGATGATCTTCAATTGGCCGACCGCATCGAACGTGGTGCTGTCGTCGTTGCCCATATGGGTGGCACCGTTGGTGCGGGTCTCGAAGTTTGCAGCGGTAGCCAGGAAGGTCAGATCGAGGCCATGGCCTTCACTCAACCAGCCGTCAGGCGCCTCGATGGCTTCCTGTCGCTCCTGGGCTCCGACGGCGATGCGACGCAATACCTTCCAATCGAAGAACGGGCAGAAGGTGCTAACCCAGGTGTTACACCCCAGGGCCGCGAACGCCTCGCCAATGAGCATCATGTTTGCTTCGGCGACACCCACGTTAAGCGCCCGCTTCTGATCCACTGCGGCGATACCTGCTTCGAGGCCGCTGGTGGAGGCAAGGTCGGCGTCGATGGAGACCACAGCCGCGTCCTTCGCAAACACCTTCATCGCGGCGGTCACGATGTCAGATGCGGCATACTCTTTCTTAGGATCAATTTGGGGCAACAGCTTGGCGTCGTAAGCAATGCGTTTGTTTCGAGGAGGAACCCGTTTGGTGAGCACCGGGCCGATCACCGTGGTTACATTCCGTGCCGCCCCGTCGACCTGGAGATGCATGCGGTGAGCCGCTTCCAGCAGCGAGTCTCGTGCCATTTCACCTTCGGCACTGCCGGCCAGCCGCTCGCAGTAGAGAGCAAATTCATCGATGCGGGCCTGGCGCTGCTCCGCTTGCAGAGCGTACTCCTGGGCGATCAAGCTCTCAGGCATCGTAACTTTGTGTTTGTTCAGGAAATCGGAGAAGGAACCGAAGCCCTTTCGGCTGTTGCAAATGATAGCCGTGGGCATTCCATTGCGCGGACCGAAGCGGAAGTTTTCGAGCGCAGCAACCACGCCATCGTATTGGGTAGCATCTACGGTGTGCGCCTGCCAGCCAAAGGAGCGGAACACCGTCTCCAGCTCAGGCATGGGAAAAATCAAGCGAGTGTGCAGGTCCAGCTGTCCGTTGTTGCGGTCCACCAACACACACAGGTTGTCGAGTTGGTGCTGGCCGGCATACATCACCGCTTCCCAGATAGGACCTTCCTGCAGCTCCCCATCGCCTGTCATGCAATAAGAATCGAACCGTGGGCTGGTGCGGCCGGCGATGGCAAAACCCTGGGCCACGCCAAAACCTTGTCCCATCGGTCCGGTGGCGATGTGCACTCCGGGTAAAATCGGCCCCGGGTGTCCATTCAGAATGCTGGCAAACGAGCGCGAGTTCTTGAGCGTCTTGCGGTCGAAGTAGCCAAGTTCGGCATAGATCGAAGCCAGTGCCGCGACCGCATGTCCCTTGCTCAAAGTGAAAATATCCTGCCCCCGGCGGGTAGGATCCTCGATGTCCAGGTGAATGAAGCCGCCATAGAAGAGCGCGACCAGCGGGATGATGGACGAGAAAGCGCCGCCTGCGTGGAGACCCTTGTCGACAGCATCGCGGCATTGCTCGAGCGTGAGCAGACGGATGTCAGAATCCTTGATGGCGAGCAGCTTCAGGACGCCGTGACGCACGGCGTAGTCTTCATCGCGAAAAAATTCCCGGCTCAATCGTTCACGCCGGGCGGTGGTGTATGAAGGATTCGTCATCGTTTCAGCTCATTTCCCAACCCAACCGCCATCGACGAACAGGGACTGACCAGTTACGTATCTGGCCTCGTCTGAGGCTAAAAACGCAGCCACTGTTCCAATCTCGCGCGGCTGACCGGTGCGCCCCAACGAGATCTGCGCCAGCACTCCAGCCAGGACGCTGGGGTCGGGATGATTCAGGACCCAGCTGACCATGGGTGTCTCGATCAAACCTGGGTGAATGCAATTGACGCGGATTCCCAAAGCACCCATCTCCGCGGAAACATTGCGGGTGAGCGCCTCGATTGCCAGCTTTGCCGGCGCGTAGTGGGTGCGTCCGGGCAAAACCTTGCCCGCCTGGATGGAGCCAATGTTGACTATGGAACCAGTGCGGCCTGCAGCGGCAGCCTGGCGGCAGAACACCTGGGAGCAGAGCCATTCTCCCCGCAGATTGACCTCCACTACATCGCTCCACTGCTGGTCTGTGAGTTCCAGAAAAGGAATGATAGTTTCGATGCCCGCGTTGTTCACCAGTACATCGATCGGCCCAAGCTCTTTCTCCACCCGGTCGAACATGGCCTCGACTTGCGGCCGCTGCCTGACGTCGGTCTCGACCACCAGCGCCCGCCGGCCTTTGCTCCTGACCCATTCCGCTACCGCACAAGCCTTTTCGCACGATCCGACGTGATTGATGGCAACGTCAGCACCTTCCTCCGCGAATACCTCGGCAATGCCTTTGCCGATCCCCTGGCTGGCTCCGGTAATGAGCGCTACCTTATTGCGGAGCTTCATATTCACCCCGTTGAATTCCATCAGTGGATTGTCCAGCCACCATCGACCATCAGCACGTGTCCGACCACCATATCGGAGAGCGGGCTGGAGAGAAACAGCACAGCGCCCACCAGGTCTTCGGGCTGATTCCATCGTCCCCGTGGAATCATTTCCTTGGTAGCCCATTCCTTGTAGCCGGGCCGTTCAAGGATGTTCTTGCGTGACTCGGTTTCCGTAATGCACGGCGCGACTACGTTCACCAGCACGCCATCTTTCGCCCACTCCAGAGAGAGGGCGCGAGACAGGTGGTGGACACCTGCCTTGGCCGCGGCGTAGACCGATCGCCCTTTAAAGGCGATCTCTCCGAAGTTGGAACCAATGTTGATGATTCTGCCCCCGCCCTGCGGAATCATTACCCGGGCCGCGGCTTGACTGGCAAAAAAAACGCTCTTCAGGGAGGCCGCCATGGTACGGTCGTACTCCTCTTCGCTCACATCAAGCGCAGGCGTCGTCCCCGTCCACCCGGCATTGTTGACCAGGATGTCGATGCGTCCAAAAGTTGAATGCGTCTCATCCATCAAGGCGCGAACCTGGTCGACCTGCGCAACGTCAGTCTGCACAATCAAGGCCCTGCGTCCCAGCGCCTCGATTTCGGTCTTTACGGCCTTGATTTCGTCCTGGCGTTTATCGGGATATTTCGCCAGTACCACGTGAGCGCCGGCTCGCGCGAATCCAACGGCAATGGCACGGCCAATCCCCTGGGAAGCTCCGGTCACTATGGCGACCTTATCCAGCAGTCCGAAACTTGAGTAAACGCTTCCCGAATTTACATTGTCCATAAACGCGGACCTTTCTGGAGTACATCTTTTCTAGTGCTTCCTTCAAAATCAGCTGCACGACGAAAGCGAGGAGACGAATGCACTTTGTATACTAAGCAATAGTAGGTGCATTATATCCAAGGTAGGCTACCAGCAGCGCAGAGGTTCGTCAAGTCAAGGCATGCTCATGGAACGTCGTTCCCAAGGCTAACAAGGGAACCTTACGAGTGCGCCGGCTTAGGCAGGGAAAATACGTAAAATCCCTGTGCTTGCGGTGCATTCGGCGAGGCCTCAACGGCAGCCCGCTCGCCTGCCGGGCCGAGGTGCTTGAGGCTGGTCTCGTGCTATGAGCCCCTGAAGGGGAACGGCCTGAAGGCTGTCCCCTTCAAAGTGGGCAACGAAATAGGCGGCAGACACCCCCTTATTTCCCGAACGCCAACGGGCTTTAGAGTGTGCGCGAGAACCGGAACAGAAGCCACAGATCATACGATCACCCACTCACTCCCGCATGGAAAGAGAATGACAGAAGAGGGATCTGCGGTTTCGCATTTTGTCTCGCCAAACCTTAGAAAGTAACTCTTCCGGCGACTTGAAGCAATCGTGGATTGTTCAGGTCGGTTGTGATGTTGCCGAATTGCGGATTTCCGAGAATGCTGTTTGGACTGCCAAACTGAACCCGGTTGAACAGGTTGAATGCTTCGATCCGGAGCTGAAGAGTGAGATTCTCATGGATCGGCGTGTCTTTATACAAAGCAAAATCGTAATTAGCAATTCCCGGCGTACGCAGTGCGTTGTCCGTCCGAGATTCGTTGCCGTAAGTGAAGATCGGCGGAGCCGTATAGCAGGCGGTGTTGAAGTAGTTGCTGGCTGAGCCTTCTGCCACACCCAAACGATTGAAGATGCCGCCACCAACCTTTCGTGTGCAGCCTGAGACCAGGTTTGGCCTAGTGTTGCTGCCGTACGCATAGGTGCTCAGGTTATTCGGTGTCACTGTCATGCCCAGTGGGTACCCCAGCTGAAAGGTGGTAACTCCATTGACTCCCCAACCGGCAGCGAAACCGTTGGCTACTCCTGAAAGATTCGACAGATAGGTTCTGCCTCTTCCAATCGGGAGCTCGTACACATAGCTGGCCACCAGGCGCTGCCGCGAATCGAAGCTGGAAAGTGAACACTCCGAGCCCGCGATGTTATTTGTGTCCTGAAAGCCGGCAGTGGTTGTGGAATCAAGCCAGCTGGTGAGGTATTCGGCATTGGTCAGCAGTTTGGAGAAGGTGTAGGAACCAAGTAAGGCTCCTCCCTGAGAAAACCGCTTTTCCAGTTTCATTTGCAACGAGGTGTAATTGCTCACACCGAAGTAGTTGCCGCTGTTGGATAGCTGTAGGCGTTCGAGCCGGTGAGTACGTTGTCAAAGTAGAAGACACCGCCCGGATCGTTGTTCTGGAAATAGTATTTCGAGACGCCGCAAATCGGCGCCAAACTTCAAGGTGTGCCGTCCCAGAGTTTTGCTGAACGTGGGTGCAATGGTGTAGTTGTTGTTGATGGAGAAGATGTAGCCGGTGCCACCCGAGGTGTAGGTTGGGTTGGCACAGTCAGGGACCTATTTTGGGAAATGAAGAGCGAATCGGGAGCCGGATCAGCCAATAAATAGCGTAGAACAATCGCGGCTCTAGCTGCTGACGGCTTGCCGTGGACTTACCCAGAATCTCGCGAGTTAGAACCTAGTGAGCTTTGCCAGCGACCTTGCCTGCCGGCTGTCCCCAGAAGATATAAGTCCCACTTCTGGTGGACGTAACAATATCCATCCTTCCATCGCCGTTCAGGTCCACCGCGAGCACATCTGATCCGGCGCCGGAGCGATTGTGAATCAAGTGCGGCACCAGCTCAGCGCCGCCTGGCGCCTTGGGATTGCGGACTGTTTTGTACCAGTAAAGAACTGCCGGACCGTAGGGATCCGCATCGAAATAATCATCCAGATGCGACCAGAATCGCTTGCCGACGATAAAGTCGGGAATGCCGTCCCCATCCACATCGGCGATGGCAGTGCCATGTAATTCAGAGAAAGCGACGCCGCCGGCATTCTTGGTGTTGTAGTTATCCATCACCATATGTTTGACAAACGTAATGTAACCGTTCTTGTCCCGCTTCTGTTCAAACCAGGCGAGGCCCCAGCCATGGGCCTGCAGGCTGGTAACAACGTCGTTCAAGCCATCGCCATTGACGTCATAAACTCCGATCTCGCTGCCCCCGGCCGACGCCCGCTCCCAACTACCAAAGGCCACCGGATGATACTTCCATAGCTGATCGCCGCTCCCCGCAGGAGGCTGTTCCCACCAGCCATCGGCGCCCAGAATATCCACTCGTCCATCGCCGTTGATGTCGCCTGCGCCAATGCCGTGGGCGGGCCACGGGCCTTTCTCTGAAATGGTATGGATGATCCAGGTTCCGGTAGGATTGGCGGGATCGGGCTTGGCATAGCGCATATATCCTTCCGCTTCATACACCAGCTCCGGCTTACCATCGCCATCCACGTCCTTGAGCACCGTCTCTTCACTCTGAATTACAGGCACAACTTTGTATTTCTCCCAACGCCGCGACTCGCCCTTTGGGTTCACGTAGAGAACCGCTCCGTCTTTTCCCCCACCGGCGTGGCTGGTCGTCAAGACGTCAGGCCAACCGTCTCCGGTAAAGTCATAGGCGTGTTCCACCCAGTCGTTCATCGAATATTGCGTCGAAGCGTTATAGGCCTCCGCGGGATATATCTCTCGTGAGGTCAGGTAATCGGGGCCAAAGTAGATGAACGGACCGGAAACGACGTCCATCTTCCCGTCATGATTGAAGTCCGCGGCCGCGGCCGACCAGCCGTAGTAGAAGGGGCTCAGGCGCTGCATGCGAAAGCCGTTTCCTATTTCTTCTGGAGGGTCCTTCTTGATGGCGAGATCCTTGTAGGCGATATTCTTGAACCGGATTTCGCTGTCTTTTCCGACATAGAGCGCGACGGGGCCGTAGCCGTCCATCTCTTCCGTCGCCACACTGGCCTGTCCTCCGCCGTTGTTCATGAAGGCGCGAAGGATGTCGGCATCGAGCAGGAGCTCGATCTCGTTCCACTCCCCCTCACGGATGCCCTGCCGCGGCCGGCTGATCGGGATGGTCACCCCGGGAGGGGCGCCCGGCGGCGCAGGGAAGGGCCGCAGGGGAGCAGAAGGGTCGGGTGGGGGCGGCGCAAACCTGATCTGGCCGCCGGCCGACCGCAGTGCCTTCCGCTGGATTTCTTTACCGTCATTATCGAGCGTGAGGTTATAACCCTTAAGCTCACCATCCTTAATGGCCAGGTAGGTTCCCTGCATGCCGTCCGGCGTATGACGCAGCCGAAGCAATATGCCGGTATCGCAGGAACTGGTGCACTGAAAGGACGTGTAGAAGCCGGTATCCTGGAACGAGCGATCAAGCACCAGCCAGCCAGAACCGCCTGTGCCTTTCCCGACGATTTGGCCCTGATCTGCGTGCCAGGCAGCCTCCCCCAGGGTGTGCCAGCCGGCCAGCGTTGAGCCGCCACTATCGGGGAGAAAGCTTGGACCGCTCGGCCCCGTTGCTGCCTCCTGGCCTCGGCTACTGGCGACGGGGCTCGCGATCATGCAGAGAGTAAGCACCGACAATGACAAAATCCGTGAAGCGGAACCCGGAAAGAACATGGGCCTACCCTCATCCCAACAGCTAATTGTGCGCTTCACATTATGCAATGGCGATTTCATTAGAAAGCGAAAAGCTATCATGCCCGGCGAAGCACAGTCAATCGGCTCGTAGGCTTAGAAGGGAGCCTTAAGAACCAAGCCGCGATTGGTGAAGCTTGCTATTTGCCATCGAGAAAGTTGGACCAGCTCTCACCTGGAAGGTGGTCGCAATGCGGTCAGGTCCAGATTATGCAGGGAGCAGAAGTGCGAAACAAAGCGCTCGGATCATCAGCATAAGTTCCTTCCTGTATCCGGTGTTTCACGCTGAGACGCGATAGTACCGTGGTTGGCGGGCCGGCCTGCCATCAACCGCCTCCGGTGGCGAGCCGGCGCAGCCATTCCCAGCGTGAGACGTTGTTGCCGGAGCGGTAAGCGGTCGAAGCAGGAACGCGCAATTCCACCTCAGTGCCTACTCCAGGGCGGGTCCAGACTTCAAGTTGGGCGCCGATCTTACGTGCCCGCTCGTACATTCCCGGCAGCCCCCAGAGTTCTGACCGCGGGCCGGCCTCGATGACGGTTGCATCTACACCGCAACCGTCATCGCGAAAGCAGATGCGCAGCTGGGTGCGATCGTAATTTATTTCTGTTTCGCACCGCCCGGCTTTGGCATGGTGAAAGGAGTTGGCGATCGCCTCCCGTCCGATGCGGTAAACCTCGTCGCGCACCATCGGGTGCAGCTCTCGAGGATCACCGTTCACCACCACACTAAAGTCCGCCGGGTGCTCTTGCTTAAGTTCCAGGCCAACCCCGGCAAAGGCGCGGGGCAAATCATTGGGCTCAGCCGAACTTATTCCTAATCCCAGAACCCGTTCCCGCCCTTGTTCCAGCAACTCGTCGGACTGACGAAGAGCCTCGTCCAACATCTGTCGCGCCGGGTCATTTTGCGGAATGCGTTCGGTTGCCGTTTGAAAGAGCAAGATCAATCCCCCTAAGCCCTGCAACAGCGTGTCATGCAGTTCGCGGGCGATTCTTTCCCGCTCCGCCAGCCGTTCGGCCAGGCGCGCTTGCAGCTGCCGCAGCCGCAGATCAAAGATGAGCCAGAGCAATGCGCTGGCGGCTAGCACGCACAGTAACAAGAACCAAACGGTGTGAAAAAAAGTGGGTAGAAGCAGCAAGTCGACTGCCACATGACTGAACGCTCCGCGATGAATCGCCGATACCATAGCGTTTCCGTGTCACTTCACCGGGGGAGCATGGCTGATTTGACTGAGCAACATCCTACCGGGCCGAACCAGCGTGGCGCACGCCGATTAAGAATTCCTGAAACCTTAGATTCCCAGCCGAGCCTATGTGGACTGCCCAAAAGCATTTGGCTTCAAAATGAGTCCCGAAGGAGTCTGTGTCATCCCAGGTTTTCTTGCCCTCCCGCAGGGTTTTCTGCAACTTTTCTTTGCGGACGGGCTGCATTCGCGTAGTCTCTCTGGCATACAAGACCCGAGGCTCGGCCCGGACCGGAAAGAGAAAGACCATGGCTAAATTTTGTGGCAATTGCGGAAGCCCGTTATATGAAACCTCGGCATTCTGTGGCGCTTGCGGCGCCAGGGTGCCGCAAGCAGATGTTCCCCTGGCGGCGTCACCGGTCTCCCCGCTCCCGTCTGTCTCACCCTTGCCCCCAGCTTCGCCCCTTCCGCCAGCTTCGCCTGCTGCGTCCCTGCCCCCAGCCTCGCCTTGGCCTCCTGCTTCGTTCTTGCCTCCAGCCGCGCCCCTGCCGCCTGCACGCCGGGGGACCAGCCCTATCGTCAAGATCGTGCTGGTCGTCGTCGTGCTCCTGTTCGTTGGTGGCGCGCTCGCGACGTTTGGCATGTTCTACGCCCTTCACCTTGCAAGCCGCAAGGCTCACGAACTCTCCAGGCGAGTGCTGAGTAATACCGGAGTCGTGTCCTCGCTGACCTCTGACAGCGCGAGCGCACCAGATGTGGGAACTCCCGGTCCAGGAGCCTGCCGTCTGCTCAGCAAGCAGGACGTAAGCCGCGCGATAGGTGTAGCCATCGTAGCGACGAGAACAACCGCTACCGGTTGCGAATACCTCGCCAAAGGCACTTCCGCCGAACTGACAGGAAAGCATATCGCCGCCATGATGGCGGCTCAGGGCGCCAGCGCACAGCAGCAGCAGATGATCAAGAACCTCTCTCGCGGGCTGCTCAGTAGCGCACCAGCTGAGCCGGACGCAAGTAACCAGACTCCGGACGTAGATTCCGTGGTCATCGCCTTTACCATCGATCCGAACTCCGCACAGGCCCAGATGACATTCAATCAGAATGTGCTGGGGGGAATCGGGCCGGCCAGAAAGCCTATTGACGGAATTGGCGATGAAGCATTTGAGACCGTCGGCTCGGTAATGACGATCCGCAAAGGAGATAAGCTGATTAGCATTACCTATTCAAGCTGTCCCTGCACGGTCAATGCGATCAAGCCTCTGGCCCGGAAGTTGACCGAGGCACTCTGACGGGAGAGGTGGGATGCCCGACAAGGTCGAACTCTACGACGGTGAGTACGGGCACTATGAGTCCGATGTCTACCGGCACGTACGAATCGAGACCTACGGCGTAGATTACGGTCAGACCAGCTGGGTGACGACTGAGGAGTCCGCGCAGATCCCAAGCTCACTTGAACTCACAAACGATTCCTCGGTACTGGAAATCGGCTGCGGGTCCGGGGTGTACGCCTTGCATATCGCACAAACCGTCGGTTGTAGCGTCGTAGGTTTAGACATCAATGCTCTGGGCATTCGCAACGCGAACCAATTGGCCCTGGACGGTGGCATGGATCGGCAAGTGCGCTTTGAAGTATGCGATGTTGCCAAGCCTTTGCCGTTCGCAGATGAAACCTTCGACGCGGTTTTTTCCAACGACGTGGTGTGCCACATCCCGGGAAGGCCGTCCCTCATCGCCGAAATGTACCGGATACTGAAGCCCGGTGGGCGTATGTTATTCAGCGACGCGCTGATTATCGGAGGCATCGTTTCCCATGACGAAATCGCTACCCGCAGCTCGATCGGGTTCTATCTGTTCAGTTCCCCGGGAGAGAACGAACGATTGATCCTGCAGGCCGGATTCACCGATCTCAAGGTGTTGGATACGACAGAGCATGCCGCGTTCACCGCGGCGAGATGGCAGCGGGCTCGGCAAAAATATAAAGAGAGGCTAATAGCGGCAGAGGGCGAATCAAATTATGCGGGGTTGCAACGATTCCTTTCCTGCGTGCACGCACTGACCGAAGAAAGACGCTTGCTCAGGCTTCTATACCGGGCGAAAAAAGCATAACGCCGGCAACAATGGACTCAATGTTCGAAGATGAGCATCACATAAGCAAGAAAGAGCAACAGGTGTACTGCACCCAATAGAACGTTTGTTCGATTGCTGGTGAAGGTGAGGGCGGAGACGGCAAGGGTCAGAACCAGCAGGACAGAATTTGCTGGATCAAGCCCCAGGATTACGCTCTTGCCGGTAATTAAGCCAATCGTCAGAACCGCCGGAATGGTCAGTCCGATTGATGCCAGCACCGAACCTAACAGTATGTTGATCGCGCGCTGCAGGTCATTGGCAAGCGCCGCGCGAGTTGCGCTGAGCGACTCGGGCGACAGGATCAACGCGGCCACCAGGAAGCCTCCCAGCGCCGCTGGCGCGTGGAGAGCATCAATTCCGTGGTCGATGGGAACCGCAATTTCCTCCGCCAGCACGACGATGGGCAGCAGGTACATCACCAACAAGATCCCATGATACGTAAGCGAATTTGTTTCGCCGTGCCCGGTCTGAGTTGCATTGATGGCCTGGCCCACCGTCGGCTTGACGAAATATTCGCGATGCCTCCAGTTCTGGATGATCAGAAAGAGAACATAGATCCCGATCGACATCACCGCGAGGAAGACGGATTGAAAAGCTGATAGCGTAGGGCCGGCCGAGGCGTTGGTAAAGTTCGGCAGCACCAGGCCGAGCACCGTCAGAGGCACAATCAGAGACAAGAAGGAATTTGCCCCCTGCAGATTGTAAGCCTGCTCGTGGTGGCGCAGACCTCCCAGCAGCAATGAGATCCCAATCATGCCATTGAGCACGATCATCACCACGCCGAACATAGCGTCGCGTGCCAGCGCTGGCTTGCCTTCTCCAGTAAGCATCACCGCCGAAATCATCATCACTTCAATGCCAATGACGGAAAGTGTAAGTACCAACGTTCCCAAAGGTTCTCCGAGACGCGTCGCCAGGCTCTCCGCGTGATGCACAACAGCAAAGGCCGAAGCCATGATTACGGCGAAGAGCCAAACCAGCATCAAGGCGAACCACAACGGATTCGACAGATCAGCAAGCCAGCCTTTACCAAACAGCAGAAATAACGCCGTCGTCGCGAAGGCCACTCCCAGCAGCCACTCCCGCTGCAGACCTGAAAGGGTGACCGTTTTCGCAGGCATTGTCTTAGAGCTCATGCCAGTAGTCCTATCAGAAAACGGAACCTCATTGGCGAGCATTCACCAGAGCAATGGATTTTTGACCAAGGTAAGAAGATCGGCGGCCGCCCTGACGAACACACCTTCGGTTCGCCGCCGCCGACTGTAGCGACCCCGCGGAGTCTCAGTGTTGGAGATTAGGAGATACCGGAAATGATTTTCCGGTATTCGTCCTCAGTGAAGGCGCGTAAGGTTTCTGTGCGGACACCACCCTTCGATGCGAGAGAGAGAGCAACCCGGGCGAGTGTCGCGTCATCGGGCGCCTCGACCACAATCGCTATGTCGTACTGCCCCATCAACATGTGGAAGCTGATTATTTTTCCGCCGGCAGACGCGAAAGCTTTCTTGGCGGTGTCCAGACGCGATGGGCTGTCCTTTATCTTTTCCACACCTTCTTTTGTCCAACGCAACAAACAAAGATACGTTGCCATGATTCCACCTCGGCGCAAATTATAGGCTCATTTAAACTGTGCAAAGATGGCAATCTCATGAGCTGGCTTCTATGGGCCGTCCTCTCTGCTCTTTTCGCCGCCGCAACCGCTTTGCTCGCCAAGGTCGGCGTTGCCCATGTGGATCCGAATCTGGCCACCGCCATTCGAACCTCGGTGGTCGTGGTCTTTGCCTGGACCATCGCCCTCAGTCTTGGCACTCATGCCGGTCTTGTCCATGTTGGCCGCCGCAGTTGGCTGTTCTTAATCGCTTCAGGCCTGGCTACCGGATTGTCGTGGATTTGTTATTTTCGCGCGCTATCCATGGGAGAAGCTTCGAAGGTAGCTCCCATCGACAAGCTGAGTGTGGTCTTTGTTGTATTGCTGGCGTGGCCGCTGCTGGGCGAGACGATTACTGTGGCTAAGGCAGCTGGCGTGCTTCTGATCGCTGCCGGGGCGATCGTTCTAGCGTGGGCCTAATCCTCCGGCAACTGTGCGTGTGCTTTCAGCAATCTGTTTGAACCGCTCCACAATGGGCCGCGAATCTCCTGCGAGCCACGCTAGCTCAATGTTGCTGACCGCCTTTGCGCCGCGAAGCGGGCGGCAAACCACCTCAGCTGAAGTGATGTGGCGAACACATGAGGGGGCGATCGAAACTCCCTGTCCGGCGGCTATCAGGCGCAGGATGGTGAGCCAGTGCGACGCTTCCTGAACAATTTGTGGACGAAATCCGTGCTCCTCGCAGAGCGTCAGCGGTTTCTCATAGGCCCGCGCCCCAGCGCTGCGGGGATAGTAGACGAATGGGTCGTCACGAAGCGAGGCGATAGAGATGCTTTTTTGCTTTGCGCAGGGGTGGGTTGCCGGGAGCACGGCGACGAAAGGTTCGGAGAGGATGGTGGTCACCTGCAAGCCCTCCAACGGATCCCCGTCTCGCAGAATCCCGGCATCGAGGGTCCCGTTTTCCAGGCCCTCGGTAACCAGCGCAGTGAAGGATTCGTGAAGATGCAACCGTACCCGCGGATAAGCCTCGCGGTAAGAGCGGAAGATCCCAGGCAAGGTTGTCAGCATGGCTGATCCGATGAAGCCGATATGCAGCGAGCCAACATCGCCACGCCCGATGCTGCGGGTCTCGTCGATATCACGCTGCACATTGCGCAGCGTGCGGCGCGCGCGCTGCAGCAATGCCTCGCCGGCATGGGTCAGGCTCACCGAGCGGGAGGTGCGAGTGAAGAGTGGGTATCCAAGCAGCTCCTCCAGCTTACGTATCTGTTGTGAGAGAGGCGGCTGGGCGAGATGGAGACGCTCTGCTGCGCGGCCAAAATGCAACTCTTCCGCAACTGCAACGAAGTAACGCAGGTGGCGCAATTCGATATCCCGATCCATATGCAGAACATCTTAATCCAGAGAAACAAGATATTGGACGTAATCGATCCGCAAGGGCAGACTGTTGTTTAGGGGGCGATGGGAATGTGTAATAACCAGGTGCAGATATCCAGCTTGGAGCATGCCAGCAATGTTCCGGAGATCGAGATTCGACCACTGCAAACGGGAGAGGACGCGACTGCCTTCAGGGCTTTGAACGAAGAGTGGATCACCCGTTACTTCACCCTCGAAAAGATGGACCGCGAAACCCTGGGTGACCCGGAGAACAAGATCCTCAAGAAGGGCGGTTATATCTTCATGGCCTATCTCGGCGATCAGGCAGTTGGCTGCGTCGCGTTGATTCCCATGATTGACGGTGTATACGAACTATCGAAGATGGCGGTCTCGCCACAGCTGCGTGGGCTTGGAATCGGCCGCAGGTTGCTGCAGCATGCGGTTGAACAGGCGAAGGGGATCGGGGCGAAGTCTTTGTTTCTGGGCAGTAATTCGAGGCTCGAAAACGCTGTGCATCTGTATGAGTCAGTGGGCTTTCGGCATGTGCCTCCCGAGAGTCTACCTCCGACGCCCTATACGCGCGCCAACGTCTTTATGGAGCTGCCGCTCTGAAACATGAAGGGCTATGTCTGGGGTTGATTGGCGGCCTTGGGGTAGGCGCCACGGTTTTCTACTATCAGGAGTTGGTTAAGGCTCACGCAGCCCATGGGTGTGTGCCGAATCTAATGATCCTGCACGCGGACGTGAACTATGTTCTGAACCTCGCCGCAGCAGGCGACACCCTTCAGATGGCGGATTACTTTTCTAACCTGATCCGTCGTTTGTCTGCCGCGGGTGCGCAGGTTGCGGCCATACCCGCCATCACCCCGCACGTGTGTGCACGCGAACTCATCCAGCGTTCCCCTATTCCACTGGTGAGTCTGGTCGACGAGATTGTCCGTGTGGTCGGTGACAGAGAGCTCCAGCGAGTTGCGCTGTTTGGTACCCGCTTCACCATCGAAACCAGACTGTTCGGCCGGCTAAGCGAAGTCGATGTGGTTGAACCCACGGTATCCGAGATCGATTTCATTCATCAGACTTATCTTCAGATCGTGGCGGCGGCACGCGGGACCGAAGAGCAATATCAGGGCCTTCGCCAGCTTGCCCACACCCTCGTCGAGCGCGAGGGCGTTGAGGCCGTCATTCTGGCAGGGACGGAATTATCCCTGGTCTTCAACCAGGCCAATATGGATTTTCCCCATGTCGATGGCGCCCGTCTTCATCTGGACGCAATAATGGGACAACTCTTAGGCAACGAGTCGCATTAAGCTTCCCCTTGGCCGGGAATCGGGGACAATAGAAATGACCATATGCGAAAACCTCTGCTCGCGCTGGCCGTTTCTGCCTTCGGCATCGGCACATCGGAATTCATCATCATGGGGCTGCTGCCAGATCTCGCGCACAGCTTCCGGGTCAGCATCCCGAAGACCGGTATTCTCGTTTCTGGGTATGCGCTCAGCGTCACTCTTGGATCGCCGCTGGTGGCCCTTGCTTTGTCGCGCATGGACCGAAAACGGGCGCTACTGATATTGATGGGCATGTTCGTGGCTGGAAATGCCTTGTGCGCGTTGGCCCCTACCTTTTTGCTGCTTCTCCTGGCCCGCATTCTCACTGCTCTCTGCCACGGAGCTTTCTTCGGTATCGGTAGCATCGTGGCTTTTCATCTGGTGCCACGTTCCGAGCGGGCTCAGGCGATCACGCTCATGTTCAGCGGTCTGACCCTGGCGAATGTGCTTGGGGTTCCTGCGGGAACCGCGCTAGGCCAGGCGTTTGGATGGCGTTTCGCCTTTTGGTCGCTGGTTCCCATTGGCCTGATCGCCGGTTACGGACTGTTTCGCCTGGTGCCTCACCAGCCGGCGGAGAAGTTGCACCTCAGGCATGAATTCCACGCCGCCCTGCGCCCCCAGGTGCAGCTGGTGCTTGCACTCAGCACTCTCTCTTCGGTTTCCTTGTTCTGCGTCTTCACCTACATCGCGCCCATTCTGGAACAAGTGACGCATCTCTCGCCGGGCGCGGTGACCAGGGTCCTCGTGGTCTTTGGCGTGGGCATCACGCTGGGCAATCTGCTGGGTGGCAGACTGGCGGACTGGAAGCAGATGCCGGTTCTCCTGGTCGGGTTCATGCTCTTGATTGGGATCTTCCTGGCTATGCCCTTCGTCGAGCTCACGGTTGGGCCGGCGGTGGTGATGGTCTTTGTGTGGGGCTGCATCCACTTCGCGACCGGGTCTCCTTTGCAGGCCCGGATAGTGGAGCAGGCCAAAGGGGCTCCGAATCTGGCCTCGACATTGAATCAGGGTGCGTTCAATCTGGGAAATGCCCTAGGCGCAAGCCTTGGCGGCATCATGCTGACCGCGGGTGTTGGCTACCGGTATCTTTCGTGGGGAAGCGCGGCCGTCGCCAGCGTGGCGCTGTTGGTTGCCCTCATCGCGCTCCGAGTCGAGCAGAGCGAAGAAAAAAATCAGATGGTGCCGGTTTAAGACAGCAGGGTTCTACAGACGGGAAATACAGCAGGTCCCTCGACTACGCTGCGCCGGCCAAGCCCGCACCAGAAGCGACAACGCATGTCCACCGCAAGCACCCATAGAATCAAAACGGCATGAAGAAGAAACTCCGGGTTGGTGTACTTTTTGGCGGACGTAGCGGCGAGCATGAAGTTTCCCTGCTGTCGGCCGCGTCGGTGCTCAAGGCAATCGATCGCACTCGCTACGAGGTGGTGCCGATTGGCATCACCAAGCAGGGTCGCTGGTTGGTTTCAGGCGACGCCGAACGATTGTTGGCAGGAGATTTTCCCGATACCGGTACCCTGCGTGCCGGGGACCCGCACAACACCGCGCCGGCCGCCCTGCTGGCCAAAGGAGAAGGGGTGATCGTGCCCCCAATGCCGGGCGGTGCCCTGGTGCCCTTTGAGCAAGAGGCTTCTTCTATTTCACCTGCCCACGATGCGCTCCAGCTGGATGTGGTTTTTCCCGTGCTGCACGGTACATTTGGCGAAGATGGCACAATCCAGGGGCTCTTCGAGCTGGCTGGGTTAGCTTACGTCGGCTCCGGAGTTTTAGGCTCGGCAACCGGAATGGACAAAGAAGTCATGAAGCGGCTCTTCCTCGCCGCCGGGCTTCCCATCACCAGCCACGTTACCTTCCTCCGCCACAAATGGGAACAAAGCCCACGGAAGACCATCGCCAGGCTCGAGGCTGCGCTCAAATATCCTCTCTTTATAAAGCCCGCGAACCTCGGATCTTCGGTAGGCATCAGCAAGGCTCATGACCGCAAAGAGCTTGGGCCGGCCATCGATTTGGCAGCCAGCTTCGATCGCAAAATCGTGGTGGAGCAGGCGGTGGGCGCTCGGGGCAACCGCTCGAAAATGAGCAAGGCGCGCGAGCTGGAAGTCGCAGTGCTGGGCAACGATGAGCCGGTGGCCTCAGTGGTGGGGGAGATCGTTCCGGGCAAGGAATTTTACGACTATGAAGCCAAGTATCTCAGCGAAGGCTCAGTGCCCATCATTCCGGCCAAGCTGACGAAAAAGCAAAGCCGGCAGGTGCAGGCAATGGCGCTCGACGCTTTCCGCGCTTGTGACTGCGCCGGTCTGGCGCGGGTGGACTTTCTCCTCGAGGCGGGCGAATCCGGACGGCTCTACCTTAACGAGATCAACACCATGCCAGGGTTTACCTCGATCAGCATGTACCCCAAGCTGTGGGAGGCCTCGGGCATGAAATATCGCGATCTGATTTCGAGGTTGATTGAGCTGGCGCTGGAACGCAAAGCAGAACAGGAACAAATCTCCTACTCGCGATGATATGGTCATGAGCGGTAGAGCAGTTTCGCAATTGGTGTAGACCGAAGCGATAGGCGTCTTCGTGGTTTTCTCCCAAGGAAAACCACTCCTCGCGATCTTTATCAGACCACCGTAATTGCAAACTGCTCTAAACTTCATGGTAGCAAGGAGCGCCCATGACCCTGCTCGACGCACCTACATATGATCCTGCCAAGGCGCGCACGCGTAAAAATCTCCTGATTGCGGGCCTGGTCGCCTGCCTGCTGCTCGCGGGCTTCCTCTGGTACTTCTGGGACTGGCCTCAGGAACATCGCGTCAATCAATTCTTCGCCGCGATCGAAGCAAACGACTTGCCCAAGGCGTTCGGGATTTGGAACCACGACCCGGACTGGCAACAGCACCCGCAGCAATATAAGCCATACCCCTATGGCCGCTTCGAAGTAGATTGGGGCCACAACAGCGACTGGGGCGACATCAAAACGCACAAAATCACGATGTCGAAAACCGTGGGCTCGGGGGTGGTGGTCGGGGTAGAAGTGAACGGACAAAAGAAGCCTGTCTTCCTCTGGGTGCAGCGCAGCGACAAGACGATTGGCTTCTCTCCCGTGCAGCTTTCGACGGACTAGGCGAGCAGCTTTTTCAGGCTGGCGGAATCTTCCACTTGCGCACATTTCTGACTGCGGTCAATCTGCCTTAGCAGTCCGCTGAGCACCTTGCCCGGACCGACCTCGATAAAATTCGTAACCCCCTGGGCGATAAGAACCTGCATGGATTCCGTCCAATGCACGGCGCCGGTGACCTGACGGATGAGTGCATCCCGCAAAACGGCGGGCTCGGTAACCAGCCCCGCATTCACGTTGACCACTATCGGAACCTTTGCGGTTAAGAAGGGTATCTGCTGGAGGATGGGAGCAAGGGCATCCTGAGCCGGCTGCATCAGGCTGCAGTGAAACGGTGCCGAGACTGGCAGCATGACGGCCCGCTTGGCGCCGCGTAGTCTGGCCAGCGGTACAGCCCACTCGACCGCTGCCGTCGCGCCCGAGATAACGGTCTGTTCCGGGCTATTCAGGTTCGCTGGTTCGACAGGCGCGCCCACTTCACGCGAGGCTTCCTGGCAAATGTTGAACACTGCTTCTGGAGCCATGCCCAGTATTGCGGCCATCGCTCCTTCCCCTGGCGGCACAGCCTGCTGCATCAATTGCCCGCGGCGGCGCACGGTGCGTGCGGCGGCGGCAAATTCGATCGCGCCGGCAGCCACGTTGGCGGAGTACTCGCCCAGCGAGTGTCCAGCCAGATAGTCCGGGGTGACACCCGCCTCGGCCAAGACACGTAGTGCGGCGACGGATACGGTAAAGATCGCTGGCTGGGTAAATTCAGTCAGTCGAAGCTGCTCTTCGGGCCCATTAAAGCAGAGCTCTGCCAGGTCGAAGCCAAGCGCCTCGTTTGCTTCGTCAAAGGTCTGGCGCGCTATGGGAAACGTCTGGGCGAGGTCGCGGCCCATGCCTACGCTTTGCGAACCTTGACCAGGGAATAGAAAAGCAGTCTTACTCATCTCGTTTTTACTGGGTTAAGGAGCGTAGCCCAGTGGAGGGACTTGCTGTTTCTCTCCACCTCTCTAGTGAATCGGCTGGATGGGCTCGCTCACATCCGGTTCAGGCGCTGCATCCACCGGCCGGCGGCAGGCAAACTCCTGCTCCAGCCGCTGGTTAATTCCGGCCTGGGCGAACTCAGCCGTTACCCGAATACCGTTATAAATGGCGCGATCATTGGAAGAGCCATGGTTCACGATGCAAACCCCGCGGATTCCCAGCAGCGGCGCACCACCGTACTCGGAATAGTCCAGGCGCTTTTTGAAGTCGTTGAAGGCTTTACGGGATAACAGCGCACCGACTTGGGCTGTGACGGTGGAATTCAACGACTGGCGCAGCAGATCGCGCACCAAGCGGGCCAGACCCTCTGACGTCTTGAGCGCGACATTGCCCACAAAACCATCGCACACCACCACATCGGCGTTGCCGTTATAAATGTCGCGGCCTTCCACGTTGCCGATGAAGTTGAGCGACAACTGCTTGAGTAGCGGAAACGCCTCGCGGGTAAGATCGTTGCCCTTGCCTTCTTCCTCGCCAATCGAAAGCAGGCCAACCCGGGGACGCGGGATCTTGAGCACATTGCGGGCATACATTTCGCCCATCACGGCGAACTGCTCAAGATTATGCGGCTTGCAGTCGACATTGGCGCCCACATCGAGCAGCACGCAGGGCGAACCAGTAGAGGTTGGCAACATCGTGGCCAGTGAGGGACGGTCCACCCCGGGCAACGGACCCAGTACCATCTTGGCCAGGGCCATCGCAGCCCCGGTGTTGCCCGCCGTAAGGAAGCCGGCGGCCTTGTTTTCTTTGACCAGGCGCAGACCGACGCGCATGCTGCTCCCCGGCTTTTTGCGGATTGCGGTCGCGGCTTTCTCATCCATGGTGATCCATTCCGCTGCAGGAACAATCACGATCGGCAGCTCCTCGCCGCCGGTTGCCTCATGCAGCGCCGCCCGCAGACGGTTCTCCGGACCAACCAGGTGAACGCGCACTGCAAGATGACGGCAGGCGTGGATCGCGCCCTTGATCTCGGGCTCAGGCGCCTTGTCCGACCCCATGGCATCGAGCGCAATATCCGTGAGCGTGGTCACAGATCGGGCTAGGCTTCCTTGGCTTCGAGCACTTCGCGACCTTTGTAGATGCCGCATTTGGGGCAAGCCCTGTGGGGTAGTTTGCGCTCGTGGCAGTTAGGACATTCTGAGGTGGTAATAGGAGTAAGCGCGTCGTGCGAACGGCGCTTGGAAGTGCGGGCCTTGGAGTGGCGCCGCTTTGGATTCGGCATTGCAGATTCCTTTCAGGCGTTCTCCCTGGCTGTGCGGCCGCAGCCTGAGATCGCATTAAACTTTACGTTTTCATCCTGCTGCGGAGATCGGCCAGCGCTGTCCACCGCGCATCGACCTGGCTTCGATCGCAATCGCAGACTTCGGTATTGCGATTCCGTCCACAGCGAGGGCAGAGTCCCTTGCATTCCTGCTGGCAGAGCGCTCTAGCCGGCAGGGACAATAACACCTGCTCACGCAGAACGTCTTCGACCGCAAGACGGCCTCCTTCATAGTACCCGATTTCGGTATCGGAGGTCGAGATGGCGTGCTCCGAGGCGTCTGCGTCGACACCCGCCGGGCGAAACAGCAAGTCGAATTGCTCTTCCAGCCGTTGCGCCACCGGATCGAGGCATCGGGCACAGGGCATTTCGAAATTACCCTGGTAGCCGGCGCGCAACCGGATGTCCTGGATAAGATTGTGGGCGCCCCGATGCTCGGTGATCAGATCGGCGCGGCCGCTCACGGGCATGCCGTCAATTTGACGAATCCCGGACCCATAATCGATGGCGCCGGCCGGGATCGTCTCACTGAATTCAAGCGGCTCCCGCTCAAGATCGAGCACCGTAATCAGTATGGCCATAGCATTCTCCGGATCAAAAACGGTAATAGACGGTGAGGTTTGGCTCCAGAGTTGTTCGCAGCGTTTTGGTATCGATCGAAAACTGGTGAAAATCGGGCGTTTTGTATTTTAAGCCGCGCAGCCCACCGCGTACTCCAAAGCGAGAGAATATAGGGTAGTTGAGGCCCAGGTTATAGGCGAACTCGGGCAGCAACTGTGACGGTAGACTCGTCGTTCCCGGGTTGTTCAAATCGGTCAGCGTCCCGGCTATGGGAGAAAAGACGATGATCCCGCCGCCCAGGCTCAGGTATGGCTGCACCCCGTAGATAGTAGGCGATTGAAACAAATAGGAGAAGCTGAGATCGGTTACGTTGCTCTCCACTTTGACCACACCCTTGTTGTAAGCCTCATAGAACTTGGTGTAGCCGACATTCACCTCGTAGCCCAGCCAGGGGCGATACGGTTGTCGAAAACTGAACAGACCTCCACCCGATTCGGTCGTATCATCGCGAATGAAGTTGCCGTTGGAAGCATTGGTCACCTGATAGAACCCGCCCAGGCCGACATCGAATCTCTCTTTGGTTTGCGTGTC
This sequence comes from uncultured Acidobacteriaceae bacterium, assembly GCA_963814015.1. Classification (GTDB taxonomy): domain Bacteria; phylum Acidobacteriota; class Terriglobia; order Terriglobales; family Acidobacteriaceae; genus PALSA-350. The sequence goes on along the minus strand of CAWFBI010000005.1, from coordinate 424,743 downwards.
CTGCGCATGACACGGGGCAACCCAGGGGAGCATGCCCACCGCCACCAGTAGTGCGCTTAAGAAGTATGGAAACCGCCGGCTCCGGGCCGATCGAGGAAGGGTTAAGGACTTTTTCAAACGGACACTCTGCATGGTTGAGTCTTATCCCACTATATATGGTTCCGTAGGCTCTCTAGAGCCGCCGCCAACCGTCTCCGGAGAAGAGTCGAATGCCGGCAACTCCAGCGGCGCCTGCGGCAACGCAGTCCAGGGCATTGTCAGCAGTCACCCCGCCGAGAGCAAGGACCGGGATCCCGCGCGCCGCCGCGCAAGCCAGCCGGAGTCCTTCGAGACCCTGGGCCAAGTGCGCTTCCTGAGCAGGCTTCTCGAAGACCGGAGAGAAAAGCATCAGGTCTACCTGTTCTTTAGCGGCCACCTCGACATCTTCCAGGCTGTGGCAGGGCACGCTGATGATCGCGTCACGGGCGCTGGAGCGGAAGGCGCGCCGCACACTGCTAGTCGCACCGAGCCGAGGTTTGCCGGCAAGATGGACCCCATCGGCGCCAGCCGCCAGCGCCACTCCGGCCGATTCGGGTGAGGAGATATTCACCAGCAGCTTGGTCCGGTCGCGGTCGATTTTCGTCATCACCCCCAGGGCCAGCTCTTGAAGCGCAGGGGGGTCGAGATCCTTTTCCCGCAGTTGGATGAAATGCACGCCGCCGGCTGACCAGTTTTCCGCCAGGCCGAGCAGGGGTTGGGTCGCCCGCTTGCGGTCGGTAATGGCACAGAGTTGCATGGAGTGGAGTCTAGTTGAGGAATCGCGAGGGCGTATGCTAGACAAGGTCATGCTGTTTCAATTCGGGTTTTTGTCCAGCTCACAGAAATAGGAATTTAATCTGTTTGCCTGGTTCTTCCGGTACCCTTCCAACAAGGCATGATTAGCTACGATCTACTCATCATTGGTTCTGGCCCCGCGGGGCAACGCGCCGCTATCTACGCCAATAAGCTGGGCAAGCGGGCCGCAGTGGTTGAGCGAATGCGGACCGTCGGTGGGGTTTCCGTAAATACCGGCACGATCCCCAGCAAGACCATGCGCGAAGCCGTGTTGCATCTCTCCGGCTATAACTACCGCTCGATTTACGGCATGAATTACAAGGTCAAGGAAAAGATCACGATGGCGGACCTTGCCTTCCGTGTCCAGCATGTGATCAAGACCGAGATCGACGTGACTGAGGCGCAGCTTTCGCGCAACGGGATCGATGTGCTCCCCGGAGTGGCCAGCTTTGAAGACATCAACCACGTGAAGGTGACCAATGAGGGGGGGACGCAGACGTACGAGGCGAAGAACATCATCATTGCCACCGGCACCAAGCCGGCTGACTCCCCCAGGGTGCCCATCAACGGGCGCTCGATCGTCAACAGTGATCAGATTCTCGACTTGCCCACCCTGCCCAAGTCGCTGATCGTGGTGGGCGGCGGCGTCATCGGCGTGGAGTACACCTGTATGTTCGCCGCGCTTGGCGTGCGCGTCACCCTGATCGAAAAGCGGCCCAAGCTGCTGGAGTTTGCCGACCAGGAAATCGTGGAGGCACTCAGCTACCACCTGCGCGACAGTCGCGTGACCATGCGCCTGCACGAGGAAGTGGAGAGCGTGGAGGAGTTGCCCGATTGTAGTGTGGTCGCCAACCTCGAAAGCAAAAAGAGAATTTCCGGCGGTGCCTTGCTGTATGCCGTCGGGCGCTCCGGCAATGTCGACCAACTCAATTTGCCGGCGGTTGGCATCGAGCCGGATTCGCGCGGTCGCATCCCGGTGGACAAGGACTTCCGCACCAAGGTGCCGACCATCTTCGCAGTCGGAGACGTGATTGGCTTTCCCAGCCTGGCCTCGGTGTCGATGGAGCAGGGCCGGATCGCTGTTGCCCGGGCGTTCGGCAATGACACCCTGGTGTCTAATCCAAGCTACTATCCTTACGGAATTTATACGATCCCTGAGATCTCGTTTATCGGCAAGACCGAGGAGCAGCTCACCGATGAGGATGTGCCCTACGAGGTGGGCGTCGCCTACTACCGCGAGATTGCCCGCGGTCAGATCCGAGGCGATACCACCGGACGGCTAAAGATTGTCTTTCATCGCGAGACGCGGCATCTGCTGGGAGTGCACATCATAGGCGAGGGCGCGAGCGAACTGCTGCACATCGGGCAGGCTGTCATGTCCCTCGGCGGCACGCTGGACTACTTTATCGATACGGTGTTCAATTACCCCACCCTTGCCGAGTGCTATAAAGCTGCCGCGTTTAACGGCATCAACCGGCTTGCCCGGGCGGCGGACTGAAAAGGGAGGGCGCATGGGTAGAACGATTGGCGTTGTCGTGTCCTCGAGAATTGTCGCGGGGCTCATAGAAGATCACAAACTGGTCGGGTCACTGGGCACATATCCGGAGAACCCCGACGACCACGAAGCTCTCCTGGAACATCCCTTTGAAAGCCTCTGCCATTTGATCAGTGATCAGGTCCTGGCTCTTCATCCGGAGGGCAAGTTCGATGCCATCGGTGTCGCCATTCCCGGGATCATCCGTAATGGCATTTGTGAGGACTCTCCAAACCTGGCCCAGTTAAAGGGCGCGAACGTCGCTGAATCGCTGGCCGCTATCTTCCAGTCGAAGGGGATTGTGGCGCCGTTGAAGACCATGAATGATGCCGATGCCGTCGCGGCCGGGCTGGCTGTTACGCAAGGTCGCATGGATCGCCTGGTGCGGGTTTGGACCATTGGCAACGGGATCGGATTCGGCCGCTATCCCTACACCGAAGGCGTATGGGAGGGTGGTCACATGGTAGTGACGCTCGATCCCAAAGAGACCTACTGCGGTTGCGGTGGCCGGGGACATCTGGAAGGAATCATGGGCTACCGCGCGATGCGCCTGCGCTTCCTCGACATGGAACCGGAGGAGGTCTTTGCCGCCGCCAAGAAAGGCGATCATCGGTGCATGGAATTCGTGCGGCTTTGGCATCGCGGTCTGGGCGCTGCCACGGCCACGTCGATCCACTTGGGCGGTCCGGGCCGTTTCTATTACACCGGACTCAACGTGCGATTCCTCGATCTGAATCTGCTCAAGGAGTACTTGTGGCAAATGGTTAAGATGAGCCCGCTGCAAAGCTACTCATTGGAGGTCGTGCCGGATAATCCCGAGGTCGCCGTCATCGGTGCGGCAGCCTCTGCTCTATTGGCTCCTACCCCTTAGGTTTTAAGGAAAAGCAGATGGCTGGTGGAAGCTTACCTTCCACTAAAAATGATTCGCAGAAGGATTCGTGTGAAGCCAGGTCTCCAAAGATGACTCAACAGAGTTGCCCGCAGCCCCACGCATTCCTCTGCTCTTTGACAACGCCTTTCGTTTATCGACGGGATGACAATCCATTTTAGGCACCAGTATCCAAACCCCAAAATGATTCGTCATCCCGACTCGAACACGCCGCAGTGGAGGAACCTGCTGTTCCTTTCTTCGGCTCCGCTTTAGGAATAGCTCCGCTGGTAGATCCGCGACAGCCGGTCATGCCACGCCAGGCGATCCGGATCGAACCAGGCCCAGGCAAATCCCAATCCTACTGGCGCCGCCGAAAGCAGCAGAAACAGGATCCGCCTGCACATTGCCTTGCGGGTTGGGTTCTCGTCTTCGAACGTGCACAACGCGATCTTCGCGTAGCGCATTCCTGGAGTGCCCTCGGCATACTTAAAGAACAAGTATTGGTAGAGCAGGCCGAACCCTAGCAGCACTAAACCGCCGCCCAGCAACGCAGGTTTGCCCGTGGGCGGATGCGCTGTACAGGCAACAAAGATCAGGACGAAGACAGAAAAAGCGGCTACGATCAACGCCAGATCAAAAATCCCCGCCATTATCCGGTCTTCCAGCGCGGCCGTCTTGATGGGGATCTGAGGAGTTAGCGACTCGGCTCCACTATGAGGGGCGTCAATCGGATCGTTATCCAGCCGGATAGGGGACCAGGCGGCTGGCGCTTTCCCGATACTTACCGTCTGCGAAATGCTCTCCGGCGCCACCTCAAAAATTTTGAGCTGATCCACTTCTTCCTGCGAAGTCTCACGCAGAGGACCTTCCGCGAGCCGGGGACGGACCTTGCGCGCCGCGACCAACTCCCGCGGGAACTCGATAAGATTCACCGCCAACGGCTCCACCGCCGCGAACGCCGGCTCTTCATCAAGTACCTCGGGGCAGTGAAAGACAACCTCTTCTTTAACGCTCAGCGACCCGCTCCAGGTTTCGGATGAGGGTTGCGGCGCCAATTGCGCCTGATCGCTGGCTGGTACCGTGATCGCCGCCGCCTCGGCCCGAGCGCGAGCCTCGGCTGCTAACACCTCGCTGTAAGAGGGTGCATTTGCATAGCGCTGAGCTACTTTAGCCGCGAGCTGCGCGGCGCGGGAATCAACTTTCCGCTCCACATGTTCCAGGCCCGGAAGAGCGATCTGCTCTTCCTTATTCCGCAGGCGGCGCGTGCGGTTCGCGGCAAGGCGCTCGTTCAGTTCCTGCTTCCATGCCGGCACAACATCTGTGACCGCATGGGAAAGACTCTCTCCGACATTCGACGAAGAAGGACTCAATTTTATTCTCCCCTAATCTGATGCGTGTTTCGTGGCCCCGTAGAACTAAGAATGGAGATAGGTGCACACGCCCTCGTGTGTACCTTATTTACGCGGTATTGGAGCGGAGGCGACAGAAAACACGCTTCTTTCTTCATTGGCAAGCGCAATGAAGGCGAGCGAACGATTCTGAATTAACCAGAGCAGCGGTGCGATCAAGTACCTTGGGTATGGGCCATTTGCTATCCTAGCCTCGCCCCTGGTAATGAGAGTCCGCATCTTTTTGTTTATCACAGCGTTAATGCTGTGTCATCCCAAGCTTTGGCCGCAGACGTTGACCAAGCAGTTTCCCTCGGCTTCCGGGCCATCGTCGCTCCCTGACGCGCCTGACTATCCGATTGCTGAAGTGGTTGCCGCGCCGCCGGCGGGTGTTCCTGTGCTTCTCAGCGCCAACCAGCAGGAGAAGCATGGAGAGGTCTATTCGCTGACCGGCGACGTCAATATCGAATACAAGGACTACATTCTCACTGCGGACAAAGTCTCCTACGATCGGGAAACGGGCGATGCCGAGGCGGATGGTCATGTGCGACTCCAGGGCGGACGGAACAACGAACTCATCCTCGCCGATCATGGGAAGCTCAATTTTGAACTGGAGACCGGCCGCTTTGAAAATGTAACCGGAAGCATCGGCCGCCAGCCCTCCGCCAGCAAGCGCAAGCTGGTTTATACCACCGCCAACCCCTTTCTCTTCACTGGCCGGGTGCTCATCAAGGAAGGACCGGAACGCTACCGGGTCATCCAGGGCACGATGACTTCCTGCCTCCTCCCCGACCCGGACTGGCGGATCCATTCCTCCCTGATCCGGATGAACTATGGTGTGGCGCGGGCAAAGAACAGTTACTTCACCCTGCTGAACGTGCCTATTCTCTACCTGCCCTACGTCACCCACCCGGTGGGCGCCGGCTCCAGACAAAGCGGCCTGCTGCTCCCCATCGTCGGTACTTCGTCGACAAAGGGGACCATTGTCGGCGACTCGATCTACCTGGTCATCAACCGCAGCATGGACGCCACCTTCGGCACCCAATATTTCTCCAAGCGCGGCTGGTCGCCCAGCGGCGATTTCCGCTATCGGGGGCGCGGAGAAGATTTTGCGAATGCTCGCTTTACCGCCCTGTTCGATCGCGGCCTGGCCCCTGATTATCTCAACCAGGGCGGGCAGGACATCGTCTTCAGCGGCCGGCGCGACTTTGACCTGGAAGAGCACACCCGCGCAGTGGCCACCGGCGAGTATCTCAGCTCGTATGTCTATCGCGAAGCTTTTGCCGAATCCTTTGCGCTCGCAGTCGCCTCCCAGGTGACGTCGTCGATATTCATCACCCACAGTGACGCTGGACGCTCGGCGAGCCTCCGCTTCGACCGCTATCAAAACTTTGAAGGCATCACCCAGGTGGGCAACACTTACGTCACACCCCAGATTCGCATCCTGCACGTGCCCAGCCTCGATTTCGATACCATCGATCAGTCCCTCCAGGGAACGCCTCTTCGTTGGAGCGTGGATGGCTCCGCAGCCGGACTGAGCCGAAGTGAACCGGGCTACAAGACCGGCGTCGTTGGGCGCTTCGATCTATATCCCCACCTCGCGCTGCCTCTACACCTGGATGGCTGGACTCTGCGGCCCGAAGTAGGAGCGCGCGAGACCTTTTACACCCAGAGCCAGATTCCCAGCAGCACCATACCCCAGCCAGGAAACTCGAGTGTTAATCGGTCCGATCTGGAGGCCAGCTTCGAGCTGCGGCCGCCGGCACTGGTTCGGGATTTCAAGGCTCCCGCGCTGGAACGGCTCTTCGGCAGCGACCTACGCCACACGATTGAGCCCGATGTGCAGTATCGCTACGTTGCCGGGGTCAATAACTTCTCTTCCGTTCCCCGCTTCGACACCACCGATGTTGTTAGCGACACGAACGAGGTCGAATTTTCCCTCACGCAGAGGCTCTTCTTTAAGCATTTACATCCTCAGACTTGCAGTAGCGGTGATCTGCCCCCTCCCACGAATGGCATCATCAATGTGCCCCCTACATATACGGAATGCGGCGGTGATACCGATGCGTGGATTACCTGGAAGCTGGCCACGAAGTATTTTTTCGACCCGAATTTCGGAGGCGCCGCGGTACCCTTCCGGCGCAACGTGCTGGCCTCCACGCTCGAGCTCACCGGGGTGGGTTTCCTGAATGGGCCACGCAATTCTGCCCCGCTGATTTCGCGCTTCAAGGTTCGAACCAGTGAGCATATGGACCTGGAGTGGGATGCGGACTACGACTTCAAGACCGACCGTTTGGACGCCAGCAATGTGTTCGCCGACTATCGCCGGGACAGTGTCTTCGCCAGTCTTGGATATTCCAGTCTTCAGGCCCTGGACGCGTCGTTCACCGCCACCCTGGCCAGCCAGGTAACCAAGTACAACCTGTTGCGTTTGCTGGTGGGGTATGGTGATCCGACCAAGCGCGGGCTGAGCGTGGGCGCCAACGCTGGCTATGACTTCGTCCAGAATGCCCTGCAATATGGCGGTGTCCAGTCCTCTTACAACTGGGATTGTTGTGGGCTTTCGGTCGAATACCGCCGCCTGGCCCTGGGGTCGGTGCGAAACGAGAATCAATACAGCTTCAACTTCACCCTGGCTGGGGTGGGCGCCGCCGGAAACCTGAAGCATTCGGAACGAATCTTTTGATCGCGCCCCTGAATGCGACACGATAACAAGAGAAATGCTCTAATGGAGTGATGGAAAGGTGGTCTTCTTGTCGGTACGCCGTATCCTGGTTTGGTGCCTGCTAGTTTCTGTGTCCGCAGGCTGCAAGGCGCAGAGTCCCTCCAACACCGCAGCGAATAGCACTTCTCCCGTCCCCACCTCTCAGCTGAACCGGAGAATAGAAGTCCTGGTGCGTTCGCAATTCGAGGTGCCCCCGAACGTAGATGTAACCATCGGGGCGACCAGCAAGAGCGAGTTCCCTGGATTCGAAAACCTGCCCATTACTTTTTCCAGTCATGGCAAGCAGACGGTGGTGAATTTTCTTCTCGCCAGCGACGGCAACACGGTTGCGCGTCTGGAAAGGTTTGACATTAGCCATAGTCCGGCGGAGATGATCTCGCTCCAGAACCGCCCTTTGCGCGGGACGCCCGAAGCCAAGGTCACCATCGTCAATTTCGACGACCTGGAGTGTCCGTACTGCGCCCGTATGCACGAGCAGCTTTTTCCCGCCACGCTGGACCGCTACAAGGGTCTGATCAAGTTCTATTACAAGGACTTTCCCCTGGTCGAAATCCATCCCTGGGCCATGCACGCGGCGGTTGACGCGAACTGCCTTGTGGACCAGAGCGGGGAAGCCTACTGGAAATTTGTGGATTATGTGCATTCACACGCGGAAGAGGTCACCGGACCGGCGCATGATGCGCAACAGGCTTTGAAGACGCTGGATCGGCTTACCCGTGAGGAAGGCCAGCGATCTAAGCTGGATCTGGCCAAACTCGACCTGTGCATCGCCAAGCAGGACGAGGCTCCGGTTCGTGCTTCGATGAAACAGGGAGACAGCCTGGGTGTAAACGGTACGCCAACCTTGTTTATCAACGGCGAGCGCATCTCCGGCGCGTTACCGCAAGCAGAGCTATGGATCGCCATCGACCGGGCTCTGCGAGAGGCCGGAGTGCAGCCCCCACCCCAGGTAGCGGAAGCGGAAAAAAAACCGGTCACCACCCCGCAGCCCCCTAAATAGATACCATGCGATCGCCAGGAGAAAGACCGTTGGAACCTTTTCTAGAGCCATCCCGGGTGCGCACAGCTGTAGCCATAAGCATTGTGCTATTGAGTGGTCTTGTCGCCGGGTGCAAGCGCAGCTATGGGCCGGACGTTGTGGCCACGGTGAACGGACAACCGATCCAACGTTCTGACGTGGAGAAGGTGTACCGCGACAACCTGGGCAATAACAAGGAACAACCCAGCAAGGAACAGGCAGAGGCTACGCGGCTCGGCATCCTGAAGCAATTGATCGACGACGAAATCGTGCAGCAGGCGGCGAAGAAGATGAACCTGGTGGCCAGCGATGAAGAGGTGGACGCGAAGCTGGCTGAGATGAAGGCGCCCTACACCCAGGAGGAATGGGATAAGCGGCTGCACGCCGCTAGCCTGTCGCTGGACGATGTGCGCCTGCAGATACGTCGCAACTTGACTGCAGAAAAGCTCCTGAACAAGGAAGTGAACTCGCGGATCAACATCACCGACGCGGACGTCACCAATTTCTATAACACCAACAAGGCGCAGTTCAACTTCATCGAGCCAAAGTACGACATCGCTGACATCATCGTGACTTCGCAGCCGACACGTATGCAGCCCGGCGCCAACCTGCAGAACAACAAAGCCAGCAATGATGTGGAGGCGCGCAGAAAAATCGATATGATCCACAACCGCCTGGAAAGCGGAGAAGACTTTGCTAATTTGGCTTCGAACCTCTCGGAGGACACCAGCGACGCCAACAACGGCGGGAATATGGGCTTTATCCCGGAATCAAGCCTGCGAAACCAACCGGCTGCCTTCGCCGCGATCTCCAAGCTGCAGCCGGGGCAGATGACGGACGTCATTCCCTTGCTGCCACCGGGCTCGAAGTCTCCAGTGGGCTACGCGATCTACAAGCTCATCGAAAAGGAGCCAGCCGGCCAGCGTGAGCTGAACGACCCTCGGGTGCAGCAGGACATCCGCCAGCAACTGCGCGATAGCCGCTCCCAGCTACTGAGGGCCGCCTACTACGAAATGATGCGCGATGGAACCCACGTAGAGAACCATCTGGCGGAACAGATTTTCAAGAACGGCGCTCAGTAAAGTCGGTTGGAGGGACCTGCGGTTTCTTTCCCCGGGCTTCTCAGAAGAGCGGCGTCTGCCGGCGCGGTAAAGGCAGGCCGAAGTGTTCATAGGCAAGCCGCGTGGCCACGCGCCCTCGAGGGGTGCGATCCAGAAAGCCAATCTGGATTAGAAATGGTTCGTAGACCTCCTCCAGGGCATCCTCTTCTTCCGCCAGGCTGGCTGCCAGCGTATTCAGTCCCACCGGGCCCCCATCATATTTCTCGATAATGGTCAGCAGCAGCCGCCGATCGAGGTCGTCGAAGCCATGTGCGTCGACCCCATGCAGCTTCAAGGCAGCCTCGGCCGTTGCCCGGTCGATGCTGCCCGTGCCTCGCACCTGGGCGTAATCGCGCACCCGGCGCAGCAGTCGGTTGGCGATGCGCGGCGTGCCGCGCGAGCGCAATGCGATCTCCGCGGCTCCGTCCCGATCAATCGGCACGTGCAACACCTCCGCCGAACGCTCCACGATGTAGCGCAGCTCGTCATCGGTGTAGAACTCCAGCCGCAGCAGGATCCCAAAGCGCGACCGCAGTGGCGAGGAAAGCAGCCCCGGCCGGGTGGTGGCCGCGATAAACGTGAACGGCTTGATTTCCATCACATGGGTCCGCGCCGCGGGTCCCTGCCCGATGATGATGTCCAACTTGTAATCTTCGAGCGCAGTGTAGAGTTTTTCTTCGAGCACCGGCTGCAGGCGATGAATCTCATCCAGAAAGAGCACCTGGCGATCCCGAAGATTAGTGAGGATCGCGGTCAAATCGCCCTGGATCTGGAGCGCCGGACCGGAGGTTTGCTGAAAGCCGACATCCAGCTCGTTGGCAATGATCGTGGCCAGCGTCGTCTTACCCAGACCTGGCGGCCCGAACAAAAGCACATGATCCAGAGCTTCGCCGCGCGATTTCGCGGCCGTCAAGGCGATGCCAAGCTGCTCCTTGGCCTTCTCCTGGCCGATGAACTCCCCCAGCCACTTGGGCCGTAGCTTCAGTTCGAACGATTTGTCGTCTTCGGCGCGGTCGGCGGAGACCAGCCGCTCGGAGTCACTTCTAGCGGAAGACATTGGCATCAGATTAGCAGCAAGCTGCGGTAAAAAACCGCAACGGAGAATTTCCACTCGCTAGAATCAGTTCATCTATGCTTGGAACAGTTCGCCCGCAGTGGCTTCGGATCTTACGACCTTTGGGAATTGTGCTGGCGACAGCGTTTGCCTGCATGTCCATCATCTATTTTTCCATTCCCATGAACGACACCCAGCAGGCTCAATTCGATGTGATCCTGGTGCTGGGCAATCCGGCGCAAGATGATGGCTCCATCGCACCGCTCGCCCGGTCACGCGTGATGGAAGGCATCCGGCAGTACCGCGCGGGGGTCGCACCGCGTCTGCTCATGACGGGAGGCGCAGTCCAGAACCAGTTTGTCGAGGCACAGGTGATGCTGGAGTTTGCCCGCTCTCAGGGTGTACCCGCTTCCGCGCTCCTGGCGGAAGGTGAATCGCGGAACACCATTCAGAACGCCTTTTACTCGTACAAAATTATGCAGGCTCACGACTGGACCTCGGCACTGGTGGTCACCTCGCCCACCCACGTGCGCCGCGCCAGCCTTATATTCAGCCACTATCCGGTTGGCTGGCGAATGGATGCGGCGCCCTGGCCGCCCAATTTCCCTCTCTGGAAGCGGCTCTGGTTCTGGGCGAGCGAAACTGCCTACACCAGCTACGGACGTGTCTTCGGCTTTCCCAACGCACGGCAATATTTGCCGAACACTCACTTCACCCTGCCCCGGCTCTAGAGAAAATCGCCCAAGCGTTTTTACTATCGCTGTAAACGAGGAACGGGAACGAACGCGGCCATTCCGTCAAGAATGGCCGCACATAGCTAATATGTCCAAGGCGCAGTAAGAAAAAACGCTAAATTCATGCCCAAGATCTCAGGCTTCCAGTTCAAGCGCCCGCAACAACTCGCAGCCCTGCTGCTGCTGCTGCTGCTGGCGCAATGCCTGTGGGTATTTCACCGGCAAACGCTCACCTCGCGGGATTACGACTTTGCCCGCTGCGGCCGTGAGATGTGGGAAAAACCAGACCCGCTGGCCGGATACTTCACCACCTGCGGCAACGTGCCCGATGGCACGCTCGGCTACCGGGTCGCTGGCCTGCCGCTGACCCTGCAGCGCGCGCTCGCTGGTCAAAACGCGGACACTTCCACCTGGGAGATGCGCCACGAACTCGGTTACGTTCTATTGCTGCTTCACAGCGGTTTCCTGCTCACCGGGATTTTCCTAGGGGCTGCGCTGTGGTGGGTTACCCGCCGTCTGTATGGCAATCCCGGCGGCTTTATCGCGTTGGCTTTGTATTGCTTTAGTCCCCCGGTTATCCACTCCTGCACCTATCCAAACGATGAGATTCTCGCCTCTTTTGGACTCTTCGCCTCGCTTTACACCGCCATGGGCGTAGCTCATGCCATGCAGGGACCTCCACGTAAGTGGCGCTCGCGGATTGTCCTGCTCACGTTGACCCTCGCTTTTACGGCGACTTCCCATGTGGCCGCCTTTCTGCTCGCGATTCTCTTGTCCCTCGGCTTCATGGCATACCTGGCGGTAGGCCGTCGCGCCTACATTATTCCGATCATGATGGCGGCCGGCATCGGAACCTTGCTGCTGGTGTTCGCTTCCTACGATTTCAGCCCGGACGCCTTCAGCTACTTCTTTCGCAGCGGCGCGGGGCGCATCTGGTTTTCTCTGCATCCTGCGCGTCAGTGGTTTCTAAGCTTTCCGAATTCCGCCGTGACCCTGGCCGCTGCAACGTCCCTGCTGCTCTATCTGCCGACACGCAGATCCAGATATTTTGGCAATACCGCCCCACTGTTTCTGGCCCTGCTGTTCTTCACCCTTGTCACCCCTGGAGTAACGAGCGAGCCCACACTCTGGGCCCTCCCATTTCTACTCACTTTCATCGCTGGGATGTTTGCCGATTTTCTTGAAACCCGGTATCGACCTGTCTTCCTGGCCCTGGCAGGCTGCCTGCTTGTTCTCCAGGCGGCTCTGAGCATTCTTACCCTGTCGTAGCGCAGACAAATTATTCAAAGAAAAAGACTTAGAGTAGCTTCAGCGTCTTGCTGGGCGGCTCCAAAACACGTATCATCTATATAGCCCTCGACCGCAGATTTAACTCCCGTCTAAGGCCCACCTTCTTATGGCAGATGATCAGAATCCTCTCCTCCCTCTAGGTCCAAACGGCAGCGACGGCAACCCGCCAGACGGCCCGGGAACTCGCCTCATCCCCATCAACATTGAAGATGAGATGAAGCGTTCCTATCTCGACTACTCGATGTCAGTCATCATCGGGCGCGCCCTCCCCGACATTCGAGATGGCTTCAAGCCGGTGCATCGCAGGATTTTGTACACCCTGCATGAAATGGGTCTGGAGTTCAACAAGAAGTACGCCAAGTGCGCCAAAGTAGTCGGTCAGGCCATGGGTGTGTATCATCCCCACGGCGATTCGGCTATCTACGACACCATGGTGCGGCTGGCACAGCCTTTCAGCATGCGCTATCCCATGGTGGATGGTCAGGGGAACTTCGGCTCTGTAGACGGCGACCCACCGGCGGCCATGCGCTACACCGAGTGCCGTATGACCCGCATTGCGGGCCAGATGCTGGCCGACATCGATCAGGAAACGGTCGACTTTGTTCCCAACTACGACGAAAGCACCATGGAACCTACGGTGCTGCCGACGCGCGTTCCCAACCTGATCGTCAACGGATCGAATGGAATCGCGGTGGGCATGGCGACCAATATTCCGCCTCACAACCTTAACGAGGTGATCAGCGCCACGATCGAGTTGGTAAAGAATCCCCAGGCCGGCTTGGCCGAGGTTCTGCAGCACGTGCAAGGGCCGGACTTTCCCACCGGCGGTTTCATTTACGGGCGCTCAGGTATTGCCCAGGCCTACAAGACCGGCCGCGGGCGCTTCCTGATGCGCGCCAAGGCGGCCATTGAGCAGTTAAAGGGCGGCCGGCAGGCGATCATCGTCACCGAGATTCCCTACCAGGTCAACAAGTCCAAACTGATCGAGCGTATCGCTGAACTGGTCAACGAGAAAGTCATCACCGACATTTCCGAAGACGACTTTCGCGATGAGAGCGACCGCGACGGAATGCGCATCGTCATCGGGCTCAAGCGCGGAGCGGAAGCACAGATCGTTCTGAACCAGCTCTACAAGCACACCCAGATGCAGGAGAGCTTTTCCATGATCTTTCTCGCGGTGGTCAATGGCCAGCCGCGTGAGCTCGCCCTGCACGACGCCATCCGCCATTTCATCAATCACCGCGTGGATGTGGTTCGCCGGCGCACCTCGTTCCTGCTCAAGAAGGCGCGCGAGCGCGAGCACATTCTTGAGGGCTACAAAATTGCCCTGGACAATATCGACCAGGTCATCCGCATCATTCGTGCGTCTGGATCGCGCGCAGAAGCACGGGAAAACCTCCGCCGCTTTTCGCTATCCAAAGACATTGTTCTCAAACTCGATACCGGTATCGTAACTGGCCCTGAGCGCGAGGCTGGCTTGAGCTACCGGCAGATCGACGCCATCCTCGAACTGCAGCTCTACCGCCTCACCCAGCTTTCGACCGACGAAATCATCAAGGAACTGGTGGACGTGCGCGAGCGCATTGCGGAGTACGAATCCATCCTGGCCTCGGAGGCAAAACTACGAGCCTTGATCGTCAAGGAGCTGGAAGCTGCGAGAAAAGAGTTTGGTGACGAGCGCCGCACTCAAATTCTCGATGAGACGGCCGAGTTGCAGCTGGAGGACCTGATCGCCGACGAACAGGTCGCCGTCACGGTTTCTCATTCCGGTTATCTCAAGCGCACCCCGATTTCCATCTACCGCCAGCAGCGGCGCGGTGGCACCGGCCGATTGGGCATGAAGACGCGGGAAGAAGACTTTGTCTCCCAGCTCATCGTCGACTCCACCCACGCCTATCTGCTCTGCTTCACCAACACCGGCCGGGTCTATTGGCTCAAGGTGTACGAAATCCCCGATATCGGCGCCGCTGGGAAAGGCAAATCCATGGCCAGCCTGCTCAACCTGCAGCAGGGGGAGAGTGTGCGCACTATCCTGCCGGTGCGCAATCTGGAAGAGGATGGCAAGTTCATCTTTTTTGCTACCCGCAAGGGTACCGTCAAGAAGACCCCGCTCAAAGACTTTTCGAATGTGATGGCACGAGGCATTATTGCCATAGGCATCGACGACGATGACGAGCTGATTGGCGCCTGCCGCACGGATGGCAATCAGATCATCTTCCTGGCTACCCACGCCGGAATGGCGATTCGCTTCGGTGAAAACGACGTGCGCTCCATGGGCCGGCCTGCATATGGCGTCCGCGGTATCGACTTGATGAAGGGTGACTACCTGGTCGGTCTTGCCGCTACCCCGCTCGAACGTAAGAAGAATGGCAATGGAGGCCATTCCCCGTCGCTGATTCTTTCCATCACCGAGCAGGGCTACGGTAAACGCACGGATGTTGACGAGTACCGGCTGCAGACTCGCGGTGGCAGGGGTGTAATCAACGTGAAAACGACTGCGCGCAATGGTAAAGTCAGCGCAATCCTGCTGGTCGATGAAAGCTCGGAGCTCATGGTCATTAGCCAATACGGCAAGATCATCCGAATTGACACCAAGACCATCCGCGCCGCTGGCCGTTCGACCCAGGGCGTCCGGCTGCTGCATCTTGAGGACGAAGACAAGGTTGCGGCGGCGGTCGTCATTCCCCCGGAAGAGGCTAAGATCGAACCGGAAAACGGAACCCTGCTGCAGTAGAAAATGTAAGGGGTATCGCGGGCGCGATACCCCTTAGTCCAAGGCAGATGAACAGTCCCGCAATGTTAGAAACCCCTAGTCGCAACCTGCTTCGGCTGTTTGACCGATGCGGAATCATTGGTGGTTGCGTGTGAATTGCCACAATTGTCGACCTCGTAGCGGCCGTACTGGGGCTCCAGATAAAGTACGTATTGCTGACCTACATACATGGCGAAGAAGCGCGGGCTGTTCTCGCTGAACACGGTCAGCTCAGCATTGCGGCGCGCCTTCCCGTGGAGTTTGGAGTCCACGCGAACCGTATAGTTCACGCCGTCCAGAAAATCCCACGATTCCGGTACTGGTTGTGCTGCCGTGACCGTAGCAAGAACCACCGCAGATGCCATATGCATCTCCTTGCGGGCGCTGACACGATTTGTCTTGCACTGGGAGAAACCATTGGCCGCACTCAGGCAGAGAATCAATGCAATAGCAAGCTTTTTCACAAACCCTCCTTGGGGTCACAAATCAATTTGCGGTACCACGTAAGTTGTATGTGTACTGCTTAAGTGGTAGATTGCCGTGTCCAACGGGGGATGGCAATTGTATTGTTTTGAAACACCCTTACTTCGGAGGGCGCAAGCCGACCGATGGTAATGAAGAGGTCGTAATCGGCATGTATAAGCCCCTTGTTTGCAATATCTGCCACAAAGAACGTGGCAGATAGAGGAGTGCATAGAATCTCAGACGCTAAGCGAGAGGGCCGGCTCGGGGTAGTACTTAGGTTTGCACTGGGGTACTACAGGGGTTTTTAGAAACTGTCATAGCTTCTTGTTGAAAGAAGACAACCGCAGATCTCTCCAGTACGCTACGACTAGATTTCCATTGGACAGGCCGAACACAGCAAGTCTCTCCACCGCGCTACGCTCCTCTCGCGATGACAATTCACGCAGGCTGGACAAGGCCGAGTGTGCGCCCTTTCCGTGAAGAAGGGAGCATGAAGTGCGACAACACCACCAAGTTCCACAGGAAATCCGGGGGGCGCAGTGGAGGGACCTGCTGTTTCACGTTAGGCCGCAGCGGAAAAAATGAGAACAGGCGCCGCAGGCTCAGTCGTTGCCCGCAGCGTGGACCATCTGGCGGATCACCTTGCTTTCCTCATCCATGGGGCCGGAATTGCCGCAGGTGTTCACCATCCAGTGCTGGTTGTTGTTGGTGAGAAAGAGCAGGTACTGTCTGCCGGATTGCAAGTTGAAGGCATTGTCTGTACGTTCGCTGAAAATGCTGATCTCACCGGTTTGTTTACCCTTGACCTTCTGGTCGATGTGCACCACATATTCGGTGCCATCCAGGGTGTCCCATGACTGCGGCACCTGGCGCGAAGACATCACCGTGCCGATGATCACCACCTGCGATTCCTTCATCTCCTGATTCACGGGCAGGGTGTTGGTGCAGGCCGCAAAGGAGGCTGCTGCGAAAAAAACACAAACCAATCCGGTAGCGACTCGCTTCAATCTGCCTCGCTTCAATCGTTCAGTTAGCTTATGATCCCACGATTGAAGTGCCATTCTCCTTTATAAACCGCTCACGAACCAAGAGTTTCATCCCGCGTTCCACCAAAGTTGCATACCCAACTTGCACCATCGTGGCAGCTCTCTAGCACAAATGTAGGAGTAGGCGAGGGCGCGTCTATCCCTGCCAGCGGCGGAAGATGAGCGCTCCATTGGTTCCGCCGAAGCCAAAGGAGTTGGACAGCGCCACCTCTACCTTGGCGGCTTGTGGCTGATTGGCAATGTAGTTTAGGTCGCAGGCTGGATCGGGATCGTCGAGATTGGTGGTAGGGGGAACGATCTGGCGCTGCAGGGACATGATCGTGATGCCAGCCTCCAACCCGCCCGCGCCGCCCAGCAGATGGCCAGTCATCGACTTGGTCGAGCTCACCAGGAGTTTGCCGCTGGAGGCGTGTTCGCCGAAGAGATGCTTGATGGCGGTGCTCTCCAATGCATCGCCCAGCGGAGTGGACGTGGCGTGGGCGTTTACATAGTCCACCTCAGAAGGCTCCAGCTTCGCGCTGCGCAGGGCATTTTTCATCGCCCGCATACAACCCTCGCCCTGGGGGGCCATGCTGGTGATGTGGTAGGCGTCCGCGCTCATTCCGTACCCGACGATCTCGGCCAGGATGGCAGCGTCGCGGGCGCGGGCGTGTTCCAGCTCCTCCAGGACCAGGATGCCGGCCCCTTCACCGACCACGAAGCCGTCGCGGTCTTTATCAAACGGGCGGCAGGCATGTTCCGGGTCTGCGTTGCGGGTGGAGAGCGCTCGCATGGCGGCGAAGCCGCCCACACCCATGGGCGTAATTGGAGCCTCAGCACCGCCTGCGATGATCACGTCCGCGTCGTCGCGCTCAATGGTGCGAAAGGCGTTGCCCACGGAATGCGCACTGGTGGTGCAAGCCGTCGAAGTCGCCTCGTTCGGCCCCAGCGCTCCGTAGCGGATGCTCACCTGCCCGGCCGCCAGGTTGGCGATGGTTCCAGGAATGAAAAATGGTGAGATTTTGCGCGGGCCGCCATGGAGCATGGCGCTGTGCTCCCGCTCGATTACGTCGAATCCGCCGATGCCGGATCCGATGTGGACACCCACCCGCTCGGCGTTCGATAGGTCGATCTTCAGACCGGAATGTGTGATGGCTTCGTGGGCAGCGGCAAGCGCAAAATGGATGAAGCGCCCCATCTTGCGCGCTTCCTTCTTGTCCATAAAATCCAATGGATTGAAGCCTTTCACCTCGGCCGCGAATGTCACGGGAAACCCCGTCGCATCGAAGCTGGTGATGGGAGCCATTCCGCTCTTGCCGGCCAGCAGGTTGTTCCAGACTTCGGGCGCGGTTTTACCTATTCCGCATAACAACCCGATGCCGGTAACAACCACCCTTCTTGCCAACTCACTTACTGCCTTTCGCGTTCTTCTCGATGTATTCGGTGGCGTCTTTCACCGTCTTGATTTTTTCCGCATCTTCGTCCGGGATTTCCAGGTCAAAAGCTTCCTCGAACTGCATCACCAGTTCTACTACGTCGAGCGAGTCTGCCCCCAGATCTTCCTGAAACGACGCGCTGGGAGTCACTTCAGCTTCATCGACCTGAAGCTGCTCTACGATAATCTGTTTTACCTTCTCTTCCACTGCTGCTGTTGCCATGCCGTTCTCCTGTCTATGTAAACAACTCGTTAGAGGGCTAACGCCCTGCAAGGTTGGGTGAACGGTCCGGGAAGGCGGTGCGGCGGTCGTTCCGGTTTTCCTCCAGACGCCACCTGCCACAGAAAAGGATTTGCCTTTGCAGAGGCCCCAGGGGACCAGCTGCGCCGGAAGCCAATGCCTGGCAGGAGACAGCAACAGGAAAAACGGCCTTGCCCGCAACCCGCGCAGTTCACGGCCCCAAAGTTTTAAGTCTACTGAGCGCTCCAAGTGGTGTAAAGCGCGGCACTCCGAAGCGGGGCGGCGGTTTCCCTCAGCATCTTTGCCGTCATGAACGAGTAAAGTCAAAAAAGCAGATGGCGATGTCTCCCGGTATGATCACACTCTTCTTTGCGGCCGTCGGTGCGTTTGTCGCCGGCCTCGCGGTAGCCGTTTATTTTGAGCGCAGCCGCACAGTCGCGGATCGCGTGAATTTTGAAAAATCCTCCAAAACTCTGCTCGACCAGCTGGCTGACACCCGTGCCCGGCTTGACCAGGCGCGTGCCGAGAACGCGGCCCACGAAGCCACTATTGCCCGGCTCGAAGAGCGCCACGCGGCAACCGAGCGCGTGCTGGAACAGATGCGGGTTAGCCTGCCGGAGACTTTTAAATCTCTGGCCAGCGAAGTTCTGGAAGAGAAATCGAGGCGTTTTGTGGAGCAAAACCAGACCAGCCTGGGCCAGGTTCTCGAGCCGCTCAAGACCAGGCTGGAGGATTTTCAGACCAAGATCGAAGCCGCGCGCCTGGAGCAGGCGAGGGGCGGTGCGAATCTGAGCGCCCAGATCGATAAGCTCTTTGAGTCCAACACCAGGTTCACCGAGCAGGCGAATAACCTGGCCAGTGTCTTGCGCGGGTCGAACAAGGCCCAGGGCGCATGGGGAGAGTTGATCCTGGAGCGGATCTTGGAGGCCGCCGGCCTGCGTCCAGGACACGAATACGACGCCCAGGAACGCTATGCGGCAGAAAATGGAAGGCGAGGTCAGCCTGATGTGGTCATCCATCTGCCGGGTGAGCGGCACCTGATTATCGACTCCAAGGTGTCCTTGGTTCACTATGAGGCCCACAGCATTGCGGAGAGTGAAGCCGAGCGATCATTGGCTGCTGATAGTCACAGCAGTTCTGTGCGCGCACACATACGGGGCTTGGCGGAGAAGAACTACCAGGCGCTCTATGGGCTCAATTCTCTCGATTTCGTCATCATGTTTCTCCCTATCGAGCCGGCCTTCATGCTGGCGGTTTCCCGGGATGACAAACTTTGGGAGCAAGCGTGGCAGCGGAACGTGCTGCTGGTCAGCCCCAGTACGCTGCTGTTTGTGCTGCGAACGGTCGCGTCTCTCTGGCGGCAGGAACAACAAAAGCGCAACGTGGAAGAGATTGCGCGGCGCGGCGCGGAACTCTACAACAAGCTGGCCGGCTTCGTGGCCGATTTTACCGACATGGGGAAGCGGCTGGAGCAGGCGCAGACGAGCTACACCGGCGCGCTGGCCAAGCTGCACAGCGGACCGGGAAATGTGATCCGCCAGGCGGAAATGCTAAAAGCGCTAGGGATCAAGCCAACCAAGCAACTCCCCCAGGGCTTAATCGAGTTGGCCCAACAGGAAACCCTGGAACTCGACGATCAGCCCGACCTGCCGTAGGCCAGGTGCGCCCAGGTCTAAAGAAACAGCAGGTTCCTCCACTGCGTTCCCCCGGATTTCCTGTCGACGTAGGCTGCGTTGATAGATAACATGCGACTCTCATTTACGGAGAGTCGCATACGTGGGTGTTGCTGGCAGCGCGAAGCAAGAACTCCGGGTGTGCTCGGGTTGGGACCTGCTATTTCTTTCAATGGGCCGCCGGTGGAGCCGGACCGGTTTTTGCCCCCGGAACCCGGTCAAATGCCGCCCGCAATCGTTGCCACGTAGTATCCAGCGTCTCGGGCAGCACCCGGGTCTCCGCGATCACCGTCATAAAGTTCGAATCCCCCAGCCAGCGTGGCAGCGCATGCATATGCAGGTGAGCAGCAATACCTGCACCTGCAGCCTGTCCCAGGTTCATTCCCATATTGATCCCCTGGGGCTCGTACACCTGGCGCAGAACGGTGTCGGTGCGTTGCGCCAGGGTCATCATCTCCAGCGCCGCCGCCATCTCAAGCCCGGCCAGCGTGTCCTGGTGGGCATAGGGCACGATCATGACGTGGCCGGAAGAGTAGGGAAAGGCATTCAGGCAGATGAAGCTATGCTCCGCACGCGCGACAATATTGGCCGCCCGGTCGGCATCGATGGCAGGCATACCGTGTTCTACCGCGAATCGCGTGGCTGCAATCAGGTTACAAAAGACGCAGTCACAGTCACCGGGCCACGCGGCCAGCGCCTGGGGCACGCCTTTGCGCCCACCCTTGGGATTGAGGGGGTCGGCATCGACCAGGTAAGAGTAGCGCCAGGGTGTCCACAAATGGTCCATGCGGTTCAAGTATACGGAGTGGCCGGGACGCAAACACGGCCACTGCATAACCACGCGGACTTGTCTTCAGCAGATGGTTACAACACAATAAGAATAGGCATTTCCACCGTATTTTGAGACGCTTTTCGCACCGTGAATTGCCCACGAGTTCGTTGACATGCTTTCCCACCGATTGCTATAGTTGTTATGAAGGGTCTACGTAGAGGATTCGGCGTAGACGTCCGTCGCCGCTCTTGCTTTACCCCCCTGCCGGATGCTCCTACCGGAGATTGATTTAAGTGCCAAGCCATTCTGTCTGGCTACACTAACAGTCTCCCTCCGAACGTTTGTTGGCGGAGAGTAAACTTACGGTGCCCTACTTCGCGGATCAAGCCTGCAAATAGTCCGGCGAAGCAAGCTGCAGGAATGAATCACGGCAAGCCTTGGTCGATTTTTTTGTGAAGACCAAGACGACGTGATTCATCGAATACCTGTAGTGATGGACGGATCGGGAGTTACCGATCGAGAATCCGGAGCTGGCATTCATGGCAGACGTCCTAAATCCTGAACGAACCGAGAGCGCACACCTGAACACCGAATTGCAAACCCCAACGCTTGATGCACCGGCGGATCATTTTGACCCGTCCGAGGACCAAACCCACAACCCGCAGGCTGTAGCCACCAGCGTGCCGCACCGCGTCATCGATCCTCGCCCGGTTACCACCCATGCCGGCGCGGAAGAAACCGAGTTGACCGGCATGGAGGACTTTGCCGCCGCACTGGAATCCTTCGACCGCGAGCAAGCCGCTGAAGCTGCGGCCCAAGCCTATGACGATAACGTCGTCACCGGCACCGTCATTAAGCTGACGGACAAGCATGTAGTCGTCGACGTGGGGCTCAAGTCCGAAGGCCTTATTCCGCTGGAGCAGGTACTGGATCATACCGGCCAGCCCAAGCTGAAGGCGGGGGATACGGTCGAAGTGGTGGTGGAGCGCGAAGAAGCCGAAGGTGGCTTCCTGCTGAGCTATGACAAAGCCCAGCGGCACCGGGTTTGGGATGCTATTGAACGTGCAGCCAACGAAAAAACTCCGGTCGTGGGCACAGTATTGGGCCGCGTCAAAGGCGGTCTCACCGTCGATATCGGAATCAAGGCGTTCTTGCCGGGTTCCCAGCTCGAAATCCGTCCGGTACGCAATCTTGACGGTTACATCGGCCAGCAGATCGAAGTCCGCGTCATTAAGCTGAACAAAAAACGCGGCAATGTCGTGGTCTCGCGCAAGGAGCTGCTGGAAGAAGAGCAGACCAACAAGCGCAGCCTGACGCTCGAACATCTCGAAGAAGGCGCCATCCTGACCGGCACGGTGAAAAACCTGACCGACTACGGCGCGTTTGTCGATCTGGGCGGAATCGATGGCTTACTACACATAACAGACATGTCGTGGGGCCGCCTCACCCATCCCCGCGATCTGGTGAACGTCGGCGACGAGATCCAGGTCAAGGTGCTCAAGTTCGATCGTGAAAAGCAGCGCGTTTCGCTCGGCTTCAAGCAACTCACGCCCGATCCATGGCTCGATGCCGTGGAGCGCTATCCCATTGGCGCCCGGGTACGTGGCCGGGTGCTCAGCGTAACCGATTACGGTTCCTTTGTTGAGCTGGAACAGGGCATCGAGGGGCTGGTGCATGTCTCCGAGATGACCTGGTCCAAGCGGATGAAGCACCCCTCGAAGCTGGTCAAGCCTGGCGACGAGGTAGAAACGGTAGTCCTTAGCGTCAATCCCAACGACCGTCGCATTTCGCTGGGCATGAAGCAATTGCTCGAGAACCCCTGGGAGCACCTGTCCGAGCGCTATCCCGCGGGCACCATCGTGGAAGGCCGGGTGCGCAATCTTACCGATTTTGGCGCCTTCATTGAAATCGAAGACGGCATTGACGGTTTGGTACACGTGAGCAACCTGAGCTGGACCAAGCGCGTCAAGCATCCTTCTGAGATTCTCAAGAAGGGGGAGAAAGTGCGCGCCGTGGTCCTCGGGGTTGAAGCGGAGAACCGTCGCCTGTCACTGGGAATCAAGCAGCTACAGCCCGACGTATGGGAAACATTCTTTGCTCAGCACCGTGTCGGTGACGTGGTCAAAGGCAAGGTGCTGCGCACCGCGCAATTTGGAGCATTCATCGAGATCGCCGAAGGCGTCGAAGGACTCTGCCATGTTTCCGAAGCCGCCGACACCACAGGCACACCGATCAAGCTCGAAGCCGGTCAGGAGCACGACTTTAAGATCATCAAGATGAATCAGGATGAGAAGAAGGTCGGCCTGAGCTTGCGAGCGGTAGGCGAAGAAGCCAGCCGCGCCGACGTCGAGGCCTACAAGCAACCGGTGTCAAGCTCCACCACCACGCTGGGTGATCTGGTCAACTGGAAGCGCCTGGAACACGAGTAGAGTGTTCCAGGGCGCTTTCGCCTACTTTGCGGTGTCGATCTTCAAGTTAAAGCTGAATTGCTTCTTGCTGTCGAAGGAGCTGATGGCTCTGGTCTTTGACTTGCGACCTTTGTACTCCGCCCAGAGTTGATAATCCACGTCTGAGCTCAGCTGCCCGAAGCGGTAGTGTCCATCCGCCTCAGTGATGTAGGTCCTGACCTCCAGACTCTTCTGGTCCTGCAGGTAGACCACGGCATTCGCTTGCGGCTGATCGTCTGAATTCTGCACCGTTCCCTGCACCACTCGAACGGATTGAGCCAGGCTTTGCGCCCGGCTTTGCGGCTGGGGCATCACCAACGCCACCAGCAGCAAGAAGACCCAGGGTAGCCTCATTCCTCTTCCTCATCGGCTACTTCCTCGTCTTCATCCTCGTAGCCTTCCTCGTCCACCTGCGAGAGTTCGAGGGGTTCGGTAGCGACCACTTCAAACTCGGTGCCGCACTCATCACAGACCACGATGTCGCCCTCTTCAACTTCGTCGGGATCGAAATCGAGAACGCTCTCGCATTCCTGACAAACTGGCATACAGCTCTCCTTTCACGGAGCATTTAAAATGTAGACTATGGCCGCAACGCAGAGGCGGCTTGGCTAGTTTCCGGGAGAACACGCCGGACGTCAAGAAACTCCTGTCAGATATCAAATCCTACCGCGAACGGGGACCGAACGTTACAGCGTTTTCACGGGTCAGGATAACGGTAACCGCGAAAAAGCGTTAGTCTTACAAGAGAAGTCATGGCACGCTCTCCCCGCACCGGTTTCTCCGCCCTTTCATTCCCGAGCTTTAGCGGGGTCACCAGCCAACTGGTCCTGGCCAACGTCGCCGTATTCTTTGTGCTGCTGCTCATGGAGTACGCCGCGCCGCGCATGGCGATGCTCGTTCTCACCTACTTTTCGCTCACCCCGGCGCTGTTGCTCCACGGCTGGATATGGCAGCTGGTGACCTACAGCTTCCTGAATGCGGGCGTGCTGCATGTTGCCTTCAACATGCTTACGCTGTGGTTTATCGGCTCATTCCTCGAGACGTCGAAGGGGAGTCGCTGGCTGCTGGAAATTTACTTCCTGTGCGCAGTCGGCGGCGCTCTCATCGGGAGCGCTCTTAGCTTTACCCAGGTTTTTCATTCCAGTCCACTTTCCTCAACCAGCAGCGCCGACGCGGCGCTGTTCGGTCTGCTGGCTGCCTTCGCCGCGCTCTTCGGGGACCTCGAAATGTACATGTTCCCCCTGCCGGTGGCGATCAAAGCCAAGTATCTGGTTATTGTTTACATGCTGATTGAGGTAGCCCTGCTGCTCTCCGGGGGGCCTCCGCTGGCCTACTTCGTTATCCTGAGCGGCGCGTTGCTTGGGTTCCTTTTCGCCCGCCGCGCCCCGCGACGGGGTATGAGCAGTTCCTTTAGCGAAGGCCTCTTAAACCTGCGCAACAACTACTATCGCTGGAAGCGCCGCCGGGTTGCGCGCAAGTTCGAGGTCTACATGCGTAAGCAGAACCGCGACGTTCGCTTCGACAGCGAAGGGCGCTACATCGACCCCGATGAAAAGCGCGATCCCAACGACCGCAAGTGGATGAACTGACCAGCCCGCGGTCCCTTTCTCCACCCGTCAGCTGGTAGTCCGGATGTGCAGCTCCCGTAGTTGCTGAGGGCTTACCGGGGTGGGCGCATCGACCATCAAGTCGATCGCTTTGGCTGTCTTCGGAAAGGCAATGACTTCGCGCAAGCTCTGCGCGCCGGCCAGAATCATGGCAATGCGGTCCAGTCCCAGGGCGATTCCCCCGTGAGGCGGTGTGCCGTACGTCAGTGCTTCGAGGAAAAACCCGAACCTGGACCGCGCCTCCTCTTCGCTCATCCCCAGGGCGCGGAATATCTCCTGCTGTACATCCTGCCGGTGGATACGAATGGACCCGGATCCCAGCTCCAGCCCATTCATCGCCAGATCGTAATAGCGTGCACGTACTGACGCAGGGTCAGAGACCAGCCTCTCCATGTCCTCTTCATGCGGAGAAGTGAACGGGTGATGGGCCGGTAGCCAGCGCTGCGATTCCCGGTCGAATTCGAACATGGGAAAATCCGTCACCCAGATGGGGCGGAAGGCGATGTCCCCGTCTACCTGCTGGCCCAGGCGGCGCTCCGGTGACTCGACGACCTGGTCGGTGATGGCAGCGACCCCATGGCGGTCAGCGTAACGCCGGGCCAACTCCACGCGAAGATTCCCGGCCGCCGAGTAGACGCAGATCTCGCGCTCGGAAAGGTGGCCTTGCGTCTTGGTATCGCTTGCCTTCACATGAGAAGCCGCGTCGCCGGCCACCAGCACCAGCAGGTCCTCAGCTTCGCCTTCCACCCGCGCCGGCACCAGTTCGCGTACCTTCCTGACCGCCTCAGGGAAGCTCTTTTCCAGGCGCCTCCAGTCGTCGATCATCTTGGCGCCCTTGCTGCCATCGAAGAAGGGGCGGTTGTCGTCTCGCTCTTTGCGCGAAAGCTCCCCAACTTTGGGGATGCATACCACCACCACAGGCTGGCTTGGGTCGATGGCCAGCGCTTGCAAATCCTCGTCGCGAAAAGCGGAACGAACATCCGTCAACCCGGGCATCCTCAGGTCCGGCTTGTCAATACCATAGCGGCGCATGGCCTCGTCGTAGGTGATCCGCGGAAAGGGAGTGGGCAGCACCACACCTACTGCGGCGAAAGCTTCCCGCAGAAAATTCTCTACCACCAGGAAGACGTCTTCCTGGCGCACGAACGACATCTCCAGATCGACCTGGGTGAACTCCGGCTGCCGGTCGGCGCGCAGGTCTTCATCCCGGAAGCAGCGGACTATTTGAAAATAGCGATCGAAGCCCGAGATCATGAGGATCTGCTTGAATAATTGTGGCGATTGCGGCAGGGCATAGAAGTGGCCGCCATGCACCCGGCTGGGGACCAGGTAATCGCGCGCCCCTTCCGGCGTCGACCGGGTCATGAACGGAGTCTCGATTTCGAGGAAGCCTTGGTTTGACAGGCTCTCCCGTACCGCACGCGCGATCTTGTGGCGGAGTTCGAAATTATGCTGCATTTGTTGCCGGCGCAGATCGATGTAGCGATATTTCAGCCGCAACTCTTCGTTGGCGATGGCCTCTTCGGCCGGGGAAAACGGCGGTACCCTGGAGTCGTTCAATACCAGCAACTGTTGGGCGGCGACCTCGATTTCACCCGTAGCCATCTTGGGGTTGATCACATCCAGGCCGCGCAGCCGAACCCTGCCCACCACGGCCACCACATATTCCGGCCGCACCTGTTCGGCCTTGGCGTGGCCCTCTGGGGTCAAATCTTTATCCAACACGATTTGCGTGATCCCGGTACGGTCACGCAGGTCGAGGAAGATTAGGTTACCGTGGTCGCGGCGCCGGTTCACCCATCCCATGAGGATGACCTGTTCGCCGGCGTGCTGCGCGCGGAGGTTTCCACAAGTATGCGTGCGCTGAAGAGTGCCTAGAAAATCGAGCAATGCGGCTGTCCTAATTTGACGTTGCAGTGGGAGTGGGGGCAAGAAGGGCGGTGAGCTTCTGGCCGAGTTGGCCTCGGGGAACCTTGAACTGCTCACCAGAGGCGAAGTGCTTTACCGTCAAGATACCGGACGCGGCCTCGTCGTCACCGAGAATCACGATAGCGCTCGCTACTTTGTTTCCTGCCTCGAACGATTTTTTGAGGCGAAACGACCCATCGCCCAGCTCAACCCGCAACCCGAAGGCGCGCAGTTCCCGGGCTAAAACAAGAGCAGCAGGGTTCATCCGGTCGCCCAGCGGCGCAATGTAGGCTGCGGCCGGTTGCGGTGTGTGCCTGTTCCGTGCCAAGAGAGTCAGCACCAGGCGGTCTTCGCCCATGGCGAAGCCGATTCCTGGAGCCCTGGGGCCGCCGATGGCCTCGGAGAGCCCGTCGTAGCGGCCGCCGCCGAGCAGGGCATTCTGTGCCCCCAGGTCGTCAGAGACGAACTCGAACGTCGTGCGGGTGTAGTAATCGAGGCCGCGCACCAGGCGATGGTCGTGCTCATAGGGCACTTCACACGCATCGAGGGCGGTGCAAACGGCGGCGAAATGTTCCTTGGACCCTTCGTCGAGCGAGTCCCAGATGCGGGGCAGCGTGGCGATAATGGGCTGGTCTTCCGGATGCTTGCAATCGAGCACCCGCAGGGGGTTGCTTACCGCCCGCCGCTGGCAATCCTCGCACATGCGCGCAACCACCGGCTCCAGGGCCGCCCGCAGGGTTTGCACGTATCGCGGCCGGTCGGTAGCAGAGCCAACGGAGTTGAGCAGCAGCTTCCAGCCCGTAATGCCCAGTTCGCTCAGCAGGGTGGCCAACATCTCCAGCACTTCCGCATCACGCAGGGGGGACTCGCTGCCTGCGCTGGGAGGTCCGATCACCTCGGCGCCAATTTGAAAGAACTGGCGGTAGCGGCCCTTTTGCGGCCGTTCGCGGCGGAATTGGGGCCCAATGTAGTAAAGCTTTTGTAGCTGGCCGGTCTCGCCCAGCTGGTGCTCAATGTAGGCGCGGACCACGCCAGCGGTATTTTCCGGACGCAGCGTTAGCGACTGCCCGGGTTCAGGCGTGAACGTGTACATCTCCTTGGAAACGATATCGGTTTCCTCGCCTACCCCCCGAGCGAAGAGCTGTGTGTCTTCAAGGATCGGAGTGCGAATTTCGCCAAAGGAATAGCGTTCGAAAACGCGTCGCGCCGTGGTGTCGATGTGGTTCCAGAGTTCGGTTTCCGGCGGCAGCAGGTCCCGGGTTCCCCGGACAGCTTGCAAAATGCTCATAAGTACTGAAGTATCCACCTATTGCCAGAATAAACTGAAGGGGAAAGAAATAGGGGGTGGCCCATATCTCCCAACGGTTTTGTTGGGAGATGTTGGGATGGGAGGCATGTGGCGGGGATTGCACTTCCCGCACCTCGCAAAAGCGCGAGGGGGCACCCAAAAATTGTTCGTAAATAAAGAGGAGCCTACCAGTTTTCCCGCTCCTTGAGGTAGGTGGCCGTGTAATCCACGTAATTGCGCGCGTACTGCAGGATCGACTCGCGGTCTTTCGCATCCAGCCGCCGCCGCTCTTTGGCGGGCACACCCGCCCAGAGCGTATTGGCCCCCACCACGGTGTTTTCCGTGATTAGCGCTCCGGCGGCAATAATCGAGCCCTCGCCGATCCTCGCGTTGTTGAGGATTGTCGCGCCCATGCCAATGAGGCAAGCATCCTCAATTACGCATCCGTGAACCGTCGCGTTGTGCCCGATTGTGACCCAGTCGCCAACCTCAACCGGATGTTTGTAGCGCATGCCGTGCAACACGGCGCAATCCTGCACGTTGCTGTTCGCTCCCAGGCGGATGAGATGCACATCGCCGCGCAAAACTGCATTCATCCATACGCTGGAATGTTCGCCCAACTCCACTTGCCCCACAACTTGTGCGGAAACGTCAACGTAGCAGGAGGTGGGAATGACCGGGCTATAACCGAGATAGGACCGTACCATAAGGAAATTCCTTGGTGATGACGCTGATTAAGCTTGACTCCATACCTCAAAGGTAACGTAAGCTTATAGAACCCAATTGGGATGTTTGGAGGTGTGGTTCATTTGGCAGAGGTTCGCGTGCAGGAAGGCGAGCCGCTTGAAAATGCATTGCGCCGGTTTAAGCGCAAGGTTCAGCAGGAAGACATTATTAAGGAAGTGAAGCGTCACTCCTTTTACCTGAAGCCTGGCGAGCGCCGTCGAGTAAAAGAAGCACTGGCGCGCAAGCGGAATCGTAAGAAGGCAAGAAAAGAGCAGGATTAACCCTGCAGTGCCGGCCTAACGTGTTACCTGAGGGTACGATAGGCCGGCAATCCCGCACTCTTCAAGAATTTGTGAAAAAGAGGTTGTAAGGCACCATTTCCCCTCGCATTCCCGGATTAGGCGAATGCGAGGAAAAGTTGTCGAATTGCAGACGAATCAAGCTGGTCGGTGAAACGACGCCAATTCAGCGATTCGTCGACGGAATACTGGAAAATTCCAAGGCATGCTCGGGGGGACGCGTAATGGACTTCATCGACAAGATACTGAAATGTTCAGATTGCGGTAATGACTTCGTCTTTACCGCCGGCGAACAACTGTTCTTCCACGATAAGCAGTTCAAGAACGATCCAAAGCGGTGCAAACAGTGCAAGATCAAGCGTGTGGCAGGAACCGGCAATGGCGTACGCACAGAAACCCGGACGGTCTGTTCGGAGTGCGCCACGGAAACCACCGTTCCCTTTAAGCCCACACAAGGTCGTCCAGTGCTCTGCAGGTCATGCTTCCAGCAGCGGCGGCCCCCGGTTCCATCCACAGTAGCAGCCAGCGCGGCTTCCTAAATCGGAAGTGGTGCGTTAAGGGGCGGGCATCTCCGGCGGGCATCCGCGCGCTGATGAGATGCCCGGGTGTGTCTTAATTTGCCGGCGCGGGCTTCCGCGCGGCGGTTCGTCCAGCCACCTTCGCCGGTGCGCTTGTGGACGCGCTTAATTTTTGCGCCAAGGCCTTCTGCTTCTTGTCTTCATGGGTGACCAGCAATGCCTCGATCTGGCGCAAGAGATTCATGATGTTCATGGGCTTGACCAGCATCTCGTCCATGCCCTCGTCTCGCCACTCGGAGCCTGGAACCGGGAAAGCCGTCAGCATGGCTACTGCCGGTTGATACGAGGCCTGCTTCGCAGCTCGGACTACTTCCAGGCCGGCCGACTCGTTTTCCATCCGCATATCGGTGATCACCATGTGAAAGGTGCCGGCCCGCAGCTTAGACCGGGCCTCGCGAGCCGAAGCAGCTGTTTCCACTTCGAAGTCGTTCATTTCCAGTACTGCTTTGAGTGTCAGCAGAATTGCGAGTTCGTCATCTACCAAAAGAATGCGACGTTTCATGGGAAAAAACTCCAGGTTGCGGCAGCTGTAGGTCTACGGGGGAAATTGTCGCCTGTTCGGATCCTACCTGAAATAGCCTTCGTTAATTAGACTGGCAACGTGGCAGAATACCACGTCGAGAACTTCGGATGTCGGGCCAGCCGGGCGGACGGCGAAATCATAAGTGCCGAATTGCGCAATCGCGGCCTGACCCCGGCTGCGAGCGCCGGCCAGGCAGACGTGATCGTCGCCAACACCTGTAGTGTGACCGCACAGGCCGACCGTACGGCCCGCGCCTTCCTGCGTCGCGTTCACCGGGAAAACCCCACCGCCCGTATCCTCGTCACCGGCTGCTACGCCCAGCGGGCGCCACAGGAGGTCGCCGCGCTGCCCGGGGTGCAGGCGGTGATTGGCAACAGCCACAAGGCACTCGTACCGGAGATTGCCCAGCAGGCCGCAGACTTTGTCCCATTGGCGGCTCTTCATGTGGACGATGCATTTGCCCACTCTGAGCTGTCTATGCCCGAAGGCGGCTGGTGGCGAGACGGCGGCCAGACGCGTCCCAATCTAAAAGTGCAGGATGGCTGTGGAAACCGGTGCTCTTTCTGCATCATTCCTGCCACCCGCGGTCACAGCCGTTCTTTGTCGATGGAAGCCTGCCTGCGCAATGTGCAGGCGTTCGCCGATGGTGGTGGTACCGAGTTGGTGCTTTCCGGCATCAATCTGGGCCGCTGGGGCAGGGACCTCAAGCCGGAATGCACCCTGGAAGGGCTGGTAAGCGCTATCCTCCTCCGCACCGCGCTGCCGCGCTTGCGTCTCAGCTCCGTCGAGCCGATGGACTGGACGCCCGAGCTACTGGCTCTGTTCCGTGGCCCATCGGGCGGCCGGTTGGCGCGCCATGCACATCTTCCGCTGCAATCGGGATCCGACGCCATTCTGCGCGCCATGCACCGCCGCTATCGTCCCTGGCACTACGCGGAGAAGCTCCGCCTGGTTCGCGAGAGCATGCCGGACGCGGCCATCGGCGCGGATGTGATGGTGGGCTTTCCTGGCGAGAGCGAAACCTTATTTGAGGAGAGCTTCGCGTTTATCGCCGCCCAACCCTTCACGTACCTGCACTTGTTTCCTTTTTCCGCTCGTCCCGGTACCCGGGCGTGGCAACTGGTTCAGCAACATCGGGTTGCACCGCGGGCGGTGGAAGAACGCATGGCACGCCTGCGCGAACTGATTGCAGCCAGGAATTTTGATTTCCGGCAGCGTTTCATGGGCCGCGAACTGCCTGCGGTTACTTTGCACGCACCCGCGGATGGCATGACCAGGGCCCTTACCGACAATTTTCTTGAAGTGCGTCTTGACGCCCGAATGCCTGGCAACCAGAGCGTGCGTGTGCTTGTAACCGGGCTTGCAGACGCCGGCTTGACCGGTCGCGTAGCCGCGTGACCAAAGGTTGAGAGAGTTCTTTCGATCGTTGTCCTGAAATGCTATGCTTTATTTGAGGGGCTTTGCGTCTCTCGTTCCCGGAGGAAACCATCGATAAGCGTTCGGCCAAGTCTTTTATCCGCATTAACGACAGAATTCGCGCGCGTGAAATCCGCGTCATTGACGAAAACGGTGAACAGCTCGGAATTCTGCCTCCCTTCGAAGCATTGAAGATAGCCCGCGAGCGTGGCCTGGATTTGGTGGAAGTCTCGCCCACCGCCCAACCGCCCGTCTGCCGCATTCAGGATTACGGCAAGTTCCTTTACGAGAAGGACAAGAGCGACCGCGCGGCGCGGAAGAAGCAAAAAGTCATCGTGGTCAAGGAAGTCAAGTTTTCTGTGACCGTCGATGAGCATGATTACCAGACCAAGAAGAATCAGGCTGTTCGCTTTCTGGGCGAAGGCGACAAGGTAAAGGCCTCGTTGCGTTTCAAGGGCCGCCAAATGGCGCACCGAGAGCTGGGCTACGCCATCATCAACCGCCTCATTCAAGACATGGGCGACGCAGGCATCGTCGAATTCATGCCCCGCATGGAAGGCACCACGCTGCATGCCATCCTCGCCCCGGGCAAAAAGGTCGAACCACCGAAGAAGCCTGCCGCACCCAAACCGCCGGCTCCAGGTCTGGTGGGCCAGCAACATCCCCAGTCAGCCCAATCGTAGTGCAGTGGAGGGGCCTTGCTCCCTCCATCACACGCCGAGGCCACCGGGTAGCGTCTCGCCCAGCTCTCCCGTATAATCCTGAGAAGTAGAAATACGCTCTAAACAGGAAAACCATGCCCAAATTAAAGACCCATAAGGGCGCGGCCAAGCGCTTTAAGAAGACCGGTACGGGGAAAATCCTCCGCGGTCAAACCAAGAAGCGCCACATTCTGACCTCTAAGTCAAAGAAGGTTAAGAAGAAATTGAGTGGCACCGTTCTGGTTTCTGATGGTGACAAGCGCAAGGTAGCGCGAATGATACCCTACGCCTGATCGGCCCTCACGGGTTAGGGCTCCGGCCCCTGTCATTAAGACAAGACGATCGGCTCAATCAGCGAGTGAAGAGGTACTTCCTACCTCCAGCCGCATAACGCACCACCTAAAGGAGAAACAACCATGCCTCGCGTAAAACGTGGCACTAAGCGCAATGACCGCCGCAAAAAGATTCTCAAGCGCGCCAGCGGCTACTTCCTCACTAAATCCAAGCTCTATCAGGCGGCACAGGAAGCTGTCGAACGCGGTCTCAAATTTGCCTACATCGGCCGCAAACAGAAGAAACGCCAGTTCCGCAGGCTTTGGATCGTCCGCATCGGCGCCGCCGCCAAGCTCAACGGGATCAGCTATTCGCAACTCATCCACGGTCTAAAGCTTGCGGGTATCGAACTGGACCGGAAGATCATGGCCGACCTCGCTGTCAACGATCCGGCTGGTTTTACCGCGCTGACCGATCAAGCCAAGAGCGCTCTCAACAAGACAGCCGCCGCCTAAGCCCCTAACCGTAAGCAGAGGTTCACTCGAGCCCGGTCGCACTTGATCGGGCTGCTGTGCTTTTGCCCAGACTCATGCCGAGAATCGATGCCGCCCATGCCGCCCATTGAGATTCCCGAATTAAAGGATTATTCACCCGGCTCGCTCGACAGCTTCTTCAGCGGAATCCTGGCCCAATTCGATCAGGATGCGGCCGCAGCGAACTCCGTCGAGGCGGTGGAGCAGTTGCGTATTCGCTGGATCGGCCGCAAGCAGGGTTTTTTGACCCGGGTGGGTGAAGTGCTGAAAGGTGCCCCCGCGGAGGCGCGCCGGGAAGTTGGCAAACGGTTCAACGCGCTCAAATCCGCCATCGAACCGCGCTGTGATCCAGCGCAGATCAACGCAACCGGACCAGCCGTCGACGCGATCGATATTACCCTCCCCGGCACCCGCCGTGCTCTTGGCGCTGAGCACCCGCTCATCCGCACCATGAACGAGATTGTCACCGTGTTTGCGGCCATGGGGTACTCGGTCGGCCTGGGGCCCGAAGTGGAAACCGATTACTACAACTTCGAGTCGCTGAACTTTCCCCCTGGCCACCCCGCGCGCGACACCCAGGACACGCTGGTGATTGCCGGCCAGGAGCGCAAACCACTGCGCGACCGGCTGTTGATGCGTACCCACACTTCGCCAGTCCAGATCCACACCATGGAAGAGCAACCGCCGCCGTTGCGTATTGTTATCCCTGGCAAGGTACATCGCAACGATGCTTTGGACGCGACCCACTCGCCCATCTTTCACCAGGTTGAGGGGCTGTGTGTCGATACCAACATCACTTTCTCCGATCTCAAAGGCACGCTCGACCACGCCATGAAGGCGTTCTTCGGAGCCAGCGTCAAAACGCGATTTTTTCCGTCGTTCTTTCCCTTCACCGAGCCTTCGGCCGACGTGCAGATCAGTTGCATTTTCTGTGGCGGTCGAGGTTGCCGGAAGTGCAAACAGTCCGGCTGGATCGAGCTGCTTGGCTGCGGCATGGTCGACCCCGCGGTGTTCGCATTCGTCGCCCGGCAGCAGCCCGCCTACGACGCAAAGAAGATCAGCGGCTTTGCCTTCGGTATGGGCGTAGAACGCATTGCCATGATGAAGTATGGTATCGGCGATATAAGCCAGCTCTACTCTGGAGATATGCGATTTTTGGAGCAATTCAGGTAAGTGAATATTCTTTCCCAGTGGATTCGTTCCTACGTGCCCGGCCTCACCCTGGCGGACCGCGAGCTCGCCGAGGCGCTGACCTTGCGAGGCATTGCCGTCGAAGGCATCTACGAGGTTGGTAATGGCTCGCTCTTCGAGATGGACATCACCACCAACCGCGTCGATGCCATGAACCACTACGGCATCGCCCGCGAGGCGGCGGCCATCAGCGGTCATAGCCTGGCGCCTCTTGACGGCACCCTGCCGCCATCGCAGCCAGTTACGGTTCCAATTCAGGTTCTGATCGAGGCTCCGGAGCTCTGCGGCCGCTTTACTGCACGGGCTCTCAGCCAGGTGCGCATCCAGCCGTCGCAGAGCATTGTCGCGGAACGCTTCGCCCTGCTGCAACAGAAGCTCATCTCGAACGCGGTGGATGCCACCAACTACGTCACCGTGGCCATGGGCCATCCCACCCACGTCTTCGATCGCGACAAGCTGGAAGGCGGCATCATTGTGCGTCGCGCCCGCAGCGGTGAAAAGCTCAAAACGTTGGATGGGGTTGAACGTGCGCTCGACACCGAAGACCTGGTAATAGCCGACGAAAAGAAGGCTATTGGACTCGCCGGCGTGATGGGCGGCTGGGATACGATGATCACCGCCGAAACCAAAAATATTCTGGTCGAAGCAGCCTGGTTCGATCCCATTACAGTTCGCCGCAGCAGCAAGCGGCATGGGCTGCACACCGATGCATCGCATCGCTTCGAGCGTGGTGCCGATTTCGATGCCCCGCCCATCGCCTCCGCCCTGGTCAGTCGGCTCATCCTCGAAGCCGGCGGCTACGTAGACGGAGAGATGGTCGACGTTGCCATTCCTGCGGCCGCGGCGCGGACCACGCGGCGCGCATCCATTTCCCTTAGCCATCGCGAAGTGCGTCGCTTGCTGGGTACGACGGAAGACGGCCGTGGCGTGGAGGATGAAACTACCGCGTCCGTACTCCAGGCTCTGGGCTGTGGTTTGCAGAAGGTTGCGGAAGGCGACTACCGGGTGACTCTGCCCAGTTGGCGGCTGGACCTCGAACGGGAGATCGACCTCATCGAGGAGATCGCCCGCGTCTATGGTTACAATCGCTTTGCAAATACGCTGCCTGGCTTCTCGGGGATGGTTAATGAACTTCCTGCCGGCCGCAAAGAGGCCGTCGTTCGCCAGACCCTGCTCGGGCTGGGCTGGAACGAGGCTTTATCCAGCACGTTCTGCTCTGCTACTGAAGCGGTTACATTTGCGCCCCAACCGGGCCTCGCGGTGGCCATGGGTAATCCGCTGAACGAAGAAGCCGGCATGTTGCGTCCGTCGCTGTTGCCCGGGATGCTTACCATGCTGGCCCACAACCTGAACCGCAACGTCGCTGATGTCCAGTTGTTCGAGAGAGGCACTGTTTTCAGCGGTAACCCGGAGCGCGTCGAGGAGCGCCCTGCTCTTTCACTTGGCGCCTCCGGATCGGTGTGGAGCGGGCCCGAACTGCCGGCTCATGCCATCAACTTCTACGATCTCAAGGGCACGATCGAAGAAATCGTCGAAAAGTTTGCTTCCCGCTCCTTCTACTTCGACACTTTCGCCGCCAGCGCAGGAATTATCCCGGCGTGGCTACACCCTGGACGTTCGGCCCGTGCCGTAGCCGACGGCTTGACCGTCGCCTGGTTCGGCCAACTCGATCCTGCCGAGGCGCAACAGCGCAAGCTCAGGCAGAGCGTCTATGTTGGAGAAATCTATCTCGACCGACTCTACCGGTTACCACTGCGCCAGCCGATTGCGCCCGAGCTCTCCCGCTTCCAGGCTGTCGAGCGCGACTTCTCCTTTGTCTTCGCAGATCGAGTGCGCTGGCAATCAATCGCAGACGCTTTGCACAATTTGCGCATCGCTGAGCTCACGCGCTTTTCGCCGCGAGAGATCTTTCGCGCCAATCAAGCCTTGCCCTCCGGCCACTATTCCATTCTCATCCGCATCACTTTTCAGGCCATGGAGCGGACCCTCCGCGAAGAAGAACTGCAAAGTTATTCACAGGCTGTGACCGCTACCCTGGAGTCGCTGGGCGGGCGGCAACGCGCGTAACAGTCTCTTCGGTAACACGAAGTGGCACAATCTGCTGTTCAATCTCTAAATCGTGGAGGAACAATCTAAGGTAACGCGTGTGCTTCTTTCCTATTGAGCCGCGGAATTTGCGGGCTATACTTTTTTTAGAACGCAATCCCGCTTTTGTGTAATGAGGCATCGATGTCCACACTCGCAGAACATCCTCCCGAGATGACCATGGCCGCAGACGATTTTCAGGCGCTCGAAGAACGCGTACTGCGCACCGTTGAATTGCTCAAAGGCGAGCGCGAACTCCGGTTTTCGGTTGAACAACACGCGTCGCGCCTGACCCATCGCGTGGAAGAACAGGCCGCTCACGTTGCCCAACTAGAAGAGCAACTTTCCGGCCTCCAGAAAGAGCGCGAAGCGGTGCGCCAACGCATCGAGCGTCTGCTCAAGCAAATCGACGAACTCGGCGAATGATCGGGGAGTACATGGCAGAAAATCTTGAAGTTCGACGCGCCACCACGTCTATCAGCGTAGAGATTTACGATCAGACCTATCACTTGCGCGCCCACGATCCGGAATACATCCAAAAGCTGGCATCCACCGTCGACGCCAAAATGCGTGCTGTCTCCGCCAATGGCAACACCGTGGACTCCTTGCGCGTGGCCGTTCTCGCCGCACTGAACATTGCAGATGAACTCATGCGGCTGCAGGAGCATTGCCGTCTGCTCCGGGGCACCATGAGCGAATCCCAGACTACCCTGCGTACCCGGGCCAACAGTCTCTCCGGCCTGTTGGACTCTGTGCTCGACCCCGAACACCGCTATCACACATCCGTTCCGGTTGCCGCCAGCATCAATGCCGGATCGTCACTTGCCAATCAGCTTCGCTGACGTTAGCATCCATTCAGAGACCGGCCTGCAAAGCAGGTACGGCAGTTAACGCTGGTTGAACCAACATTCATCGAACCGGGACTCGACTCGAACAATCGGCTCCGTGTGCAGTGTCCGCCAGTCCGGAATGCCTAAAGAGCTGCGGAGAGTCCCAACG
This sequence comes from uncultured Acidobacteriaceae bacterium, assembly GCA_963814015.1. Classification (GTDB taxonomy): domain Bacteria; phylum Acidobacteriota; class Terriglobia; order Terriglobales; family Acidobacteriaceae; genus PALSA-350. The sequence goes on along the minus strand of CAWFBI010000005.1, from coordinate 387,279 downwards.
TCTTAGGACGGGTTCACCGGCGCACTGTTGCACGGCCCAGTGGGTCGGTTTCGGCTGTTTTCTTACGTGCACCCGCACCTCTTCCAGTTCGGCCGTCTCATCCTGCCGACCTATGGATTCCTGGTTGCCGTGGGCACCATCCTTTCGCTGCTGGTCTGCGTCCGTACCGCTCGTCTGCTCTCGCTCGACACCGACAAGATCTGGAGTGTGGCGCTTCTGGCCATTGTTACCGCGCTGGTGGGGCGGATTCTGCTGAACCTGTTGCGCTGGCCCCGCTACACCTTCAGCGTTGGGCTAGCCGCGGTCGCGATCGCAGGGGTGACGTATGCCGTGCATCTCGGCCTCCCCATCCGGCGCACCGCTGATGCTTTTGCCCCCAGCCTGGCGCTGGTGAGTGCGGTCGTTTCCATTGCATGCCTTGAAGCTGGATGTGATTACGGAACGCCGACGAACCTGCCCTGGGCCGTGGTCTTCAGCAGTGCGACTGCCGTGCCCGGAACCCCGCTGGGGGTTCCACTGCACCCTACCCAGCTCTACGCAAGCCTGGTCCAGTTCGTGCTGTTCGTCTTCCTGCTATGGCTGCTGCATCGTCCTCATTACGATGGAGAAATCCTGGGTGGATGGCTTTTCCTCGGCGGTCTCTCCAGCTTTCTGCTGACACGTCTGCGCGGCGACGGCATCACGGTCACGGAGCTGGTTAGCGCGACCATGGTGCTCGGGGGCGGCCTCCTGTGGCTGCATCGCCCCCAGGTTTCCCATGGCCGATGATCAACCGCGTTTGCGCCGGCTAAGTGTTCCCCAGGAAGCCAATGGCCAGCGACTCGATCTGTTTTTGGCCCAGCAACTGAATGAAGTCAGCCGCTCGCGAGTGCAATTGTTGCTGCAGCAGGGCAGCGTGTTGATCGACGGCAAGCTGGTCAAGGCCTCGCGTAAGGTGCGCAGCGGCGAGAGCATTTCGATCGTCGGCGATCCCCAACCGCCGCCCTTGCGGGCCATGGCCGAGGCTATTCCGCTTGACATTGTTTACGAAGACACTGACCTTGCAGTGGTCAATAAGCCTGCCGGGATGATGGTTCATGCAGGTTCCGGCGCCACCGAGGATGCACGTAATCGGGGCACGTTGGTTAACGCCCTGTTGCACCATCTGCGTGAGCTTTCCTCCTCCAGCGGTCCACTGCGTCCGGGCATCGTGCACCGTCTTGACAAGCAGACCAGCGGTCTCATCGTGGTCGCGAAGAATGACATTACCCATGCCAGGCTGTCGTCGATGTTTTCCCGCCGCCAGGTGCGCAAACTCTACATTGCATTAGTGCAGGGGGATCTTGCGCAGGATAGGGGAACGGTGAATGCGTCCATCAGCCGCGACGTCATCCGTCGCACGCGCATGACCACCCGTCGCGAAGGGGGCCGCACCGCCGTCTCGCACTGGCAGGTGCTGCGCCGCATTCACGGCCCCTACGGCAACTTCACCCTGGTCTCGGTTCGGATCGAGACCGGGCGCACTCACCAGATTCGCGTTCACATGGCTTCGTTGGGCCATCCCGTGGTCGGAGACACGCTTTATGGGGCCTCTACCGTAATCACGCCCCTGGCGAAAGGCGCGTTCCCGCGGCTCGTCTTACCGCGCAACTTCCTGCATGCCGCGGAATTGGAGTTCGCCCACCCCGGCAGCGGAGAGCGCCTAAGCCTGGTCTCCAACCTGCCGGCTGATCTGAAGGACTTCATGTCACAACTAGCGCCGCCCACTGTGGTTTCAGGTAATGCTCTAAAATGAGAAGGGCTCCTATGACCTCAATGAACTTTTGCCTGCTCCTGGCTGGCCGCCTTTTTGGGTTAGCGCTGCTGTTGACCCCGGCCGCCCTGGCTCAAACTACGGCTACGGCTCCCCCAGCGCCGCCAAACACCCCTGGCGCTCTCGGCTCCGTGCCCCAAGCCTCCAGTAATGGCCAGGCCGATGGAAATTTCACCATCCGGACCAACGTCAATGAGGTGAACCTGATCTTCACCGTCACCGACAAGCATGGGCGGTTCATCCAGAATCTGCAGCAGAGAGACTTTGCCCTGCTGGACAACCAGAAAGCTCCCGCCCAGGTTTTCAATTTCACCCAGCAGACCAACCTGCCCTTGCGGGTAGGAATCATGATCGATGCCAGCACCTCGATCCGGCAGCGCTTCCAGTTTGAGCAGAGCGCAGCGATCCAGTTTTTGCAGCAGGTAGTCCGGCAGCAGACCGATCTTGCGTTCGTCATGGGCTTCGACGTCACGCCCTACGTTACCCAGAACTACACCAACGATCAGGATAAGCTTGAGGCCGGCATCACCAAGCTGCGGCCCGGCGGCGGTACTGCTCTCTTCGATGCTGTATACACTGCCTGCCGCGATCAGCTCATAAAAGTGCCGCCCTCGCCGCAGGGTTCCGTGCGCAAGGCGCTTATCGTGATTTCCGACGGAGACGACAACCAGAGCCGTGCCTATCCTGACGACGCCATCAAGATGTGTCAGCGTGCCGAAACCATCATCTACACCATCAGCACCAACGTCAGCCCCAGCCGCGACCGGGGCGATTCCGTGCTGATTAAAATGGCCGAAGCTACCGGAGGCTACCCATTCTTCCCCAAGCGCATTGAAGACATGACAAGCAGCTTTCACGACATCGAGGAAGAGCTGCGCAGCCAGTATTCGCTGGCCTACCGCCCTGCGGACTTTAAGCTTGACGGCGCATTCCGCTCCATCTACCTGGTGGCGCTGGACCGCCGCTTCATGGTGCGCGCCAAGAAGGGCTACTTCGCTCCCAAGTCCTAGCGGAACTGGATGGGTGCACCACGCTCGCTCAGCGTACGTGGGACGAAAACGATATTTTTCGAATGCTTTGACTGTCGGACACGAAATTTCCCGCTTGATAGAGGAAGCTATCGTGCGGCCTACACCGGCTTTTCTGTCAAGCCTGTTGGCTTCGGCGTCCTATTACTCATCAGGCAGCCCCTCCTATCCCAGCATTTCCAGCAGCTGTGCCTGTTCAATCACCGGTACTTTCAATTCCCGTGCTTTGTCGAGCTTCGATCCCGCTTCTTCTCCAGCAACCACGTAGCTCGTCTTCTTGCTGACTGAACCGGAAACGCGCCCCCCGGCCGCTTCAATCCGGGCTTTGGCCTCTTCGCGGGTCAGGTCGGCCATGGTGCCTGTCAGCACAAAGGTCAGACCCTCCAATTGTGAGGACTTTCGCTTCTTCTCTGCCGCGAAGGTCAAGCCTGCCTGGCGCAGCTTTTCTACCAGCCGACGATTTTTCTCTTCGGCAAAGAATTCCTGAATTGCCTGGGCCACACGCGGGCCAACCTCGTCGACTGCCTCCAGTTCCTCGATGCTTGCCGCCATCAGCGCTTCCATGGCCCCGAACGCCTCCGCCAGCAGTTGGGCAGTGCGCTCGCCCACGAAGCGAATGCCCAAGGCAAACAGCACCCGGTTTAGAGGCGCTTTCTTCGAGTTTTCAATCTCTGCCAACAGCGACTGCGCGGTTTTCTTCCCGATACGTTCCAGTTGCAGTAGCTGATCTTCGTTCAGCGAATAAATTCCCGCGACACTGGTCAGTAATTGTCGCTCCAACAGTTGCGTAACCAACGCTTCACCCAGGCCCTCGATATTCATCACCTTGCGTGAAGCAAAGTGCAGCACGCTCTCTTTAAGCCGGGCAGGGCAGTCCACGTTGACGCAGCGGTAATCCGCTTCGCCCTCATCCCGTACTACCTCACTGCCGCAAACCGGGCAGGCATCCGGGAAAACAAAGATCTTCTCTCCCCGCGGGTGCTGCGCATCGTCAACCACCGCCACGATCTTGGGAATCACATCCCCGCCACGCTCCACCGTCACGTAGTCGCCGATTTTCACCCCCAGCCGCTCGATCTCATCCGCGTTGTGCAGCGTCGCGCGGCTTACGGTCGTGCCTCCAATGAACACCGGATGCAGCACGGCGACCGGCGTCAACTTGCCCGTGCGCCCCACTTGTACGGCGATGTCTTCAATCTGTGTAATGCCGGAGCGGGCGGCGAACTTATAAGCCACGGCCCAGCGTGGAGCCCGTCCGGTATAGCCGAGCCGCCGTTGCAGCGTCGTCTCATTGACCTTGATGACCACGCCGTCGATCTCGTAGCCCAAAGTGTGGCGCTGCCCTTCCGCCCAGGCGACAAAGGCGAGCAGCTCTGCCGTAGTCCGCAGCAGCTTACGATGGCGGTTGACGCGAAAGCCTGCGTTGCTTAAGGCTTCCAGAGCCGTCCACTGTTCAGCGAAAGCACCCTCTCCCTTTTCCAGCGCAAAGTAGGCATAGAAGTCCAACTGCCGCTGGGCCACGATGCTTGGTTCGAGCGTCCGAATCGTCCCCGCAGCCGCATTTCTGGGATTCACTGCAGGTGGGAGTCCCTGCTCTTCACGTTCCCGATTCAATTTTAAGAAGGCCTCATCCGGCAGGATCACCTCTCCCCGCACCTCAAAGCTCTGTGGCAACCCGGCGCGATGCAAGCGCTCCCGGGAAACCGAAAGGGGCACTGATCGGATGGTGCGCACGTTGCTGGTGACGTCCTCGCCCGTGACCCCATCGCCGCGTGTCAGGGCGGTCTGTAACCGCGCGCTGCCCGCAGGCCCCGGCTCATATTGCAACGCCAGCGAAACGCCATCCATCTTCAGCTCACACACGAAGCTCACTTCAGCCGTGCCCAGCAGGGCCCGCACGCGGCGTTCCCAGTCACCCAGCTCCTGTTCGCTGTTCACGTTGTCGAGCGAAAGCATGGGCCGGGAATGCTCGACTTTGGCGAAGCCCTCTTTTGGCTTGCCACCCACACGCTGGCTGGGCGAGTCAGGCGTCACCAGCTCTGGATGGCGGGCCTCGAGCATGCGCAGTTCGCGCATCCTGGAGTCGTACTCCGCGTCTGAGATCTCCGGAGAATCCAGCACGTGATATTGATATTCGTGGTGGCGGAGTTCATCGCGCAGCTCGTCGATTCGCTTGGAGGCTCGTTCAAGAAGGCCGGCTTCTGACATAGCGTGCATTATAAAAACTTGATGTGTAGCGATAGGAAATCCAATTTATGGAACCCGTCACCCATTTCCTCACCGGAGCATGCCTCGCCCGCACCGGCTTCAATCGCAGGACCGCCTACGCTACGCTGGCCATGACGCTGGCCGCCGAGGCGCCCGACATAGATATTCTCTGGGGTTTCCGCGGGCCGGTGGCGGGCTTTGAGCATCACCGAGGAATTACTCACACTTTTTTGGGTGCGCCGGTGGTCGCTCTGGCCGTTACCGGTATCATTTGGCTCTGGCATCGCAGCCGGAACAAACAACCCCAGCCCGTCCTCCCGCCGCGCTGGGCCTGGGTATGGTTCTTGTCCCTGTTGGCGGCCTTGAGCCACATATTTCTCGATTGGACGAACAACTACGGCGTGCGTCCATTTTTCCCCTTTAACCAGCGCTGGTACTCGCTGGATATCGCCTTCATCCTAGAGCCCGTGATTTTTGCCGCTTTGCTGCTCGGTTTGGTCATCCCCTCGATCTTTGGACTGGCAGATCGCGAGATCGGGGCAGCGAAGCCGTTGTTTCGTGGACGCGGTTGGGCCATCGCCGCGCTAGTGCTCGTCGGGATCGACTTAGGTGTGCGTGCCGTTGAGCATCATCGGGCCCTCCACTTGGTGGCCAACACGCGATTCGGCGACCAACCCGTGCTGCGCGCCGGAGCCGAGCCCTTTCCCGTTAACCCCTTCCACTGGTTTGCCGTGGCTGAGACCGCGGGTTACTACCAAACGGGATCGGTGAACACCCGGACAGAAATGGTCGATACGAGCGAGCGGGACGACGTCATCTTCAAGCCGCCGGTCACCCCCGCGGTTGCAGCCGCAAAGCGCTCCTGGTTGGGCCGGGTCTACCTAGATTGGGCAAGGTTTCCAGTGGTGACTGACCGGGGACACGCCGACCTGGTCGCTTCCGACGAACTCGCACCCCAACCCCAGGACGCAGCAGTGGAGTTCAGGGACCTGAGGTTTGCTTACTCTTTCCTCTCCCGCGGCAGAGACTCCGCGGTACTTACGGCATGGGACTACATCAGCCCGAGCGGAGCCATCGACGCCATGGTCATGAACAACCACTTGCAAAAGTAAATAGGGCAGCGACCCTGAGTGCCCCATATCTCCGAACGTTTTTTTTGTTAGGAGATATGGGAAATACGCAACGGTTGGTTCGAAATTGGTTAATTTTCCTTCTCGCGTCACTACCTGCCCTGCCCGACAAACTCCCTGTCAACCCCCGGTTCGTCCTTCTTGCCCCGCCGCTTCCAGATCGTCCGCCAAAGCCAATAACCTAGCAGGGCAAGAAGTAGGATCACCCCGGCGGACAGAGCGACCCGGTGCCGGGTAGCTAATCGCGCGGAAATGTTTACAATCTCCGGCCCGTACTCAATGGTGAGGATGGCCGTGACCATGTCGCGCAACACGCGGCCGACAAAGACCGACAGCATAAACGTGCCTATCTTCATTTCGAACACCCCGGCGGCAAATACGAAGAGCTTCCAGGGAGTGGGCGGAGGCAGGATCGAGGGGATCATCATGGCTAGAAATTCCTGTTTTTCGAAGCGGTCCCGCAGCCGCTCGTATCTCGCCCGGTCAATCCGCTTCATGAGGAAGAGCTCGCCGCCTGCCCGGCCGAGCAGGAAAGGAACCAGGCCGCCCAGGGCCGATCCCGCCGCGGCAACGATGACATAGAGATAGAAGTGCTTCTTATCGGCCCACACGTACCCGGCAATGATCAAATCCAGGGGTACCGGAAAGGCTGCGGCATCCAGGAATGCGATACAGCCCGCACCCCAGAAGCCGAGCGGCTTCAGGATCGCCAGCAGCCAGATCTTATATCTAAGAAAGAGATGGAGGATTTTCTTCAAAATCTGACCCGCTTACCAGGTGTTCGTCGTGTTGGGTAGCTATTCCCTCGAGCAGGGTTAAAGCGTGCGGAATGAGAGGGAGAACGGCTTCGAGCGAGGTCCTGGCGCCGCGCGGGCTGCCGGGCAGATTCACAATCAGGGTTCGGCCCCGGGTGCCCGAAAGGGAGCGGCTCAAAGGGGCAAACTGCGTCTGCTTCCTGCCCTCGGCGCGCATCAGCTCTGCGAATCCGTCCAGCAGCCGGTCGCAGACCGCCCTTGTCGCCTCGGGGGTCACATCTCTGGGCGCGACGCCAGTGCCCCCGGTTGTAACCACCAGGTTCGCTACCTCGCATTGCTGGCGCAGGGCATCCTCAATTTCTGCTTGCTCGTCGGGTACCACCAGCCGGCTGATTACGTGGAAATCGTTTGCCAGCAGGAGGTCGGCGACTGTCGGGCCGGAGACATCCACCCGTTGCCCCCGGAAGCAGGAGTCGCTCACGGTAATGACAGCGGCACGCATCAAACGATTGTAAGGGTTCTTTGTGAAAGCCAGTTTTCGGCAGGATTCGAAACAATGAGAGAATGAGAGGATGTGCGAAGTCCATCGCCGGTTGTTCGTCCCGGTCTGGATTGCACCCTTTGCTGCCGGCCGATGCCCTCAACCGAAGTTCCAACCAGCCCTCCCGGTCGACCACCGGAGCCGTTCTCCAGTCGTAAGCGTGTGCGCTACGAGGAGCTGGAACCTGATGAACTGCTACACCTGATTGACAGGCTCGAGGACGAACGCTCCCGTGCTCTGCGCCGTGAAGGAATGTGGATCTCCTTTATCGCTCACCTGATCCTATTCTGGTTTCTCTTTTACGGCCCGAAGTTTCGCAGTCATCAGCCTCACGTGGTTAACCCTGAAGCCACTAAGCAAAAGGATCTGACCTACCTGGATCTTCCGCCCGATGCACAGAAGCGGATTAAGCCTCCGAAGCAGGCTCCGCCTTCCGACAAGGACCGCGTCGCGCAATCAGCCCACCCAACCATCGACCGCAAGACCCTGCAGCAGCTGGAGGCGATGCGCAGGGCCGGCCCACCCGTTCCCGCGGCTCCGCAACCCGCTCCTCCTCAGGCAGCCCCGCCCGCCCCGGCGCCACAGCCGCAACAGCAAGCGCAGGCTCGTCCAGCCACACCTCCACCCCCGCCAACGCCAACCCAGCAGGCGCTTCTCAACGAGCCCAAGCCGGCCCCCACTCCGCCCAGCAAACCCAGTTTTGACACCGGCCCCCAGACCGCCGGAGACGCCATTCGCCAGGCAGAACGGAATGCTGCCCGAGGCGGTCCATCAGGCGACTACGGACAGAATGCACCGTCCCAGCATTCAGCCATGGCGGTGGGGCCCGATATCCTCAGCGACACCATGGGTGTCGATTTTGGCCCTTACATGAGGCGGGTGATCGATGCCACCTATCGCAGCTGGATTCCCATCATCCCTGAATCCGCGCGGCCGCCTCTCGACAAACAGGGCCGGGTCGGCGTCCGTTTCAAGATTTATCCTGACGGCAGTGTGAAGGAGATGATCCTCGAGTTCCCCTCCGGCGACGTCTCGCTCGACCGCGCGGCCTGGGGCGGCATTACCGGCGCCTCGCCCTATCCACCACTCCCCAAAGCGTTTAAGGGACCCTTTCTGGAGCTGCGCTTCGGCTTTTACTACAACCTTGACCCGGACAAGTTTCGTTGATGGAAAGAGCCGCCTTGTGCCAGCCGATCCCGAGCTCCGCAAACGACAGATTTACGGCTTGTTGGTGGTAGCGGTCCTGCTTCTGCTCGCCGGCCTTGGCCGATCCTCCTTGCACGACTTGTTTCCCCCAGGCTGGTGGAGAGTTTGGTAGAGGTCGGCCCGCTGCTGGTTGTGATTCTGGGCCCGACCGGTAGCGGCAAAACCTCTCTTTCGGTTGCGCTTGGGCTGCAGTTCGACGGTGAGATTGTCAGCTGTGACTCGGTGGCGGTGTACCGGGGGCTCGAGATCGGGTCCGCCAAGCCTTCAGCCGAGCAACGGAGGCAGGTACCACATCACCTGCTCGATGTGGTTGCCCCCGATGCCTTCTACAGCGCGGGAGATTACTCGCGGGACGCGCGCGCCGCTATCGCCGCCATCGCCGGCCGGGACCGGCTACCCATCGTTACCGGCGGCACAGGCCTCTATCTTCGCGCCCTGCTGCAAGGGCTGTTTCCCGGTCCTCAACGATCGGCGGCACTGCGAGATCGGCTGCTGCGCAGGGCAGAAACTCGGGGGCCTGTCGGATTGCACCGGATCCTCAACCGCCTTGATCCGGTTTCGGCAGCCCGCATTCACGCCAACGATCTGGCCAAGGTCATACGAGCCATCGAGGTTACTCTGACCGCTTCCCGGCCTATGTCTGAAGCCTGGAAGGAAGGCCGGGAAGCACTGACCGGTTATCGGGTACTGCGGATCGGCCTTGATCCCGAACGCCGGCTACTCTATGAGCGCATCAATGCCCGGGCCCGCGCCATGTTTGCTGAGGGCTTGATTGAGGAGACTGCGGAGCTGGTCGCCCGCTGCGGCCACTCGCCTGCGCTAGCCTCGTTGGGCTACCGCCAGGCGGCGCAGTATCTTGGTGGCGCCCTCACCCTGGATCAAGCCATTGCCGCTGCCAGCCAGGGTCACCGCAACTATGCTAAGCGCCAGCTCACCTGGTTTCGCCGTGAGCCAGAAGTTTGCTGGCTGAACGGTTTCGGTGACGATGTCTCCGTGCGCGTTGAGGCTGAGCGCCTGGTCGCCCAGGCAAAATCGTAACGCGATGTGCTTTCCCCGGATACAATGAGTCATTAAGTCAGAGATCCTTAAGGATGTGCGGTTGAGCGTGGGCAGGGTGTGGAACGTAGGACAAGGGAAGCGCACCGTTGGTTGGTGCATGTTGTTTCTGGGCATGGTAGCCGGGGCGGCAACAGCGGAAAACACGGCAGCGACTCGGACCACACTCACGGTTGCCGCAGATAACGCAGGTCCCCGTACCCGGGCGACTCTGACCGCGCATGTCAGTGCGGAGCTATCCGGCTCGCCTTCGGGGGTGGTCAATTTTCGCTCCGGCGAGACAGACCTCGGATCAGCACTTTTGGATGGCGAAGGCAATGCATCCTTGCAGACGGACATCCTTCCTGCGGGCAGCCACCAGGTGGTCGCAATCTACCAGGGCCAGGCCAACTATCTGACCTCAAGCTCGACCCCTGAACATGTGCATGCCAACGTATCGACCGTGGCAGGATTCACCGTCGCGGCCTCTCCCACCTCGCTATCTACGGCGGTGGGTGGATTTGTGAACACCACGGTGACCGTAACACCGGTAAATGGCTTCAGCGCCTATGTCAGCCTCTCCTGCACTGGATTGCCGGTAAACACCACCTGCACCTTTACGCCGGTGAATGTGCCGGCAAAGTGCACCACTGGCGCCAGTGGGGCTGAGACCTGCACCCCCGGAACCAGCGCAATGCAGATCCAGACCCAGGCGCCCTCGCCGCTTATCGCACGCAATAGCGATGACGCTGGCATGCGGCGTTACGCTTTCTTGTTCCCGGCGTTATTCGGCTTGGCTGGTCTGGGCGTCTGCAAGCGTCGGGGTGGGCGCAATCTGCTGCTGGGCATGGTGGCACTGGCTGGAGCCATGGCAATGACGGCTTGTTCGCAGCGGTATAACTATCTGAACCACGGGCCGCCCGGTAATCCGGGAACCCCAGCCGGCAGCTATACCGTGACGGTAGATGCGGAGTCGTCCACCGGCTCACAGACCACCACACCCCCAAGCCAGCCGCAGATAGCTCTGACCATCACCGTCCCGAAGAGCTAGCTGCTCACTTAGGGTTGAACCTGAGACGACGCTGCTGGTTTGAGAACACTTCTCAAAAGTCCGGTATCGAGTGAATTACCCGGCGCCATAGCACCAAAATATGGACTAGCATAGACATTGCAGGTGCGCCGGGCGGTCGCTGCTGAAGCGCTCGCGTGCTTCGGGAGAGGAAAGTCCGAACTCCGCAGGGCAGTGTGCCGGATAACGTCCGGGATTTGAGCGTTAAGGCTCAAAGACGGCCAGTGCCACAGAGAACATACCGCCTTGGGTTTATCACCCGGGGTAAGGGTGAAAAGGTGCGGTAAGAGCGCACCGCGCCGTCTGTAAAGGCGGTGGCAGGGTAAACCCCACACGGAGCAAGACCAAATAGGGAGGGAATCCGACGGCCAGACCCGGGCCGCGGATGCGTGCTGGCCCGGCGCGCTAACCCGGGTTCCGATTCCGGTTCGCCGGGACGGCGGGAAACCTCCGGGTAGGTCGCTTGAGCGGCGTAGCAATATGCCGCCTAGAGGAATGATCGTCCTCGACAGAATTCGGCTTACAGGCCACTTGCAAACGCGGCCCCGCAGCTCTAACCGAGATGCGGGGCCTCCGCTCTTTGGCGCTATCATTTTGGAACCGGGAAACCGTCTACACTCGTACTACGTTGCGAGCCGTCATGGAATTCAGCGAAGCCATAAAAATCGCGTTGCAGTCCTTATGGGCCAACAAGCTTCGATCGATCCTCACCCTGATGGGGGTGATGATCGGGGTGGCTGCGGTCATCATGGTGATTACGCTGGTGAATGGCGCCAACAAATTTGTGGCCACCAAGGTTTACGGTTACGGTGCGGATGTCTTTACTGCCTCCAAACAGCCTTCCGTCATCTTTAGCGACGCGGAGTTCAACAAATACCAAAAACGTAAGGATCTAAAGATTGAGGATTACCGCGAAGTAGCCGCGAGGTGTAAGGATTGCGCCGCCACCGGGGCCATGGCTAGCACCACCGGCAAGGTGGTCTACAACAGTCATTCCAGCACCGACACCAGTATTCGTGGTTGGACTTGGACCATGCCTCCCATCTACAACGTCAACATCGACCGTGGCCGGGGTTTCGTGCCCATTGACGAGGAGCACAACAGCAAGGTCGCCATCATAGGTCCTGACATCGTCGACAACCAGATGGGATCGATCGATCCCCTTGGTAAAGAGATCCGGGTCGACGGGACCCAATACACGGTGATTGGCGTCGGCGAGCGTAAGGGCAAGACGTTGGGGCAGAGTCAGGATGACTGGGTCGCCGTCCCGCTCACAACTTTTCTCAATACCTACGGATCGAACCGCAGCCTGACCATCTATGCCCGCGCCAACGGCGTCGGCGATCCGCTGGAACTGGCGGTGGGCGAGGTGCGCACCATTCTGCGCTCTCACCGCCACGATCTGCCTGGTGCGGAGGACAGCTTCTCCACGGATACGAACAGTACGTTCGTCGGCATCTGGCAGAGCATCAGCTCCAGTTTTTCTGCTGTCTTTGTCTCTCTCGCCGCCATCTCGCTGGTGGTTGGCGGCATCGTCATCATGAACATCATGCTGGTGAGTGTCACCGAGCGCACGCGCGAAATAGGGGTGCGCAAGGCGCTGGGCGCGAAGCGCGGCGATGTGATGCTCCAGTTCCTGATCGAATCGGCGACCATGTCGCTGGTCGGTGGCCTGATCGGCGTTATCGCCGGAGTTGTCTTCGCTAAAGCCATCACGCTGATCATCGGCTTCCCCTCCGAGATTGAGCTATGGTCAGTGGCCCTGGGCCTGTTTGTGGCCACGGCAGTTGGTATTTTTTTTGGGGTCTATCCGGCGCGCAAGGCCTCCCTGCTCGATCCCATTGTGGCCTTACGCTCGGAGCTCTAGAAGAGAGGTGACGCAATGAGGCTCGCAGACACCAACGAGGCCATCCGGATGGCGATGGACACCCTGCGCACCAACAAGCTGCGCTCCGGCCTGACCATGCTGGGCATCATGATCGGGGTCACCACCGTCATCCTCATTTCCTCGGTCATAAACGGCCTGACCGGCAACGTAAATGGTCTGATCAAGTCGCTGGGAACCAACGTGTACTGGGTCTTTCGCTTTCCCGTCTTCGGTTCACGGCCCACGGCGGAGATGCTGGCCAGAAAGCAATTGACCTACGACGACGGCGAGGCCATGAAAGTGCTGCCCCACGTGGTCGCGGTCGATGCCTCGCAGCAATACCGCGGGCCTCAAGGAGCACAGGGTAGTTTCTCGGTCAAGTACGGAAGCCACAAGGTCCAGAACACCACTCTGCAAGGCGAGGCGCAGGATGAACCGTTGGTTTACGACCTCGATATCGCCCAGGGACGCTACTTCACCCCCCAGGAGGCGCAGCGCGCGGCCAACGTGGTTGTTCTGGGCTCAGATACGGCCGAGGAACTCTTTGGCAACGACCCCGCCGTAGGCAAGGAGGTGCAGATCGACGGTGATTTGTTTACCGTGGTAGGCGTCTTCGCGCCCCAGAAACAGATATTTGGCGGGGGTAAGAATCCGGATGACAACTCCGCCCATTTTCCAACCTTGACATTCCACAAGATTCATCCCGAGATTCTCGATCACTGGATCAGCGTCAAGTACGACGACGTCAAGAACAAAATCGCAGTCGAAGACGAAATCCGCGAGCTTCTTCGTCGACGGCGTAAGGTACGTTCGGATCAACCGGATAATTTTGCCATCTTCAGCTCCGACGCTCTGCTGGTGTTATGGAATCAGCTCACCGGGGGCCTCTTTATCTTCCTGGTAGGGGTCGCCAGCGTGGGTTTGATGGTCGGCGGGGTGGGCGTGATGAACATCATGCTGGTGAGCGTTACGGAACGAACCCGGGAGATAGGCGTCCGTAAGGCGCTGGGCGCGACCCGAAAGAACATCATGTTTCAATTCACGCTCGAAGCGGTCACGTTGTGTGCTCTGGGCGGAGTGATCGGCATCCTGGTCGGCGGTTTGCTTACTATGCTGCTCAAGTTGATTCTAGGCTCGGTGCTTCCGGCCGAAATGTCAGTGGCCTGGTCCACCACCGCCTTCGTTGTCTCCTGCGCCATCGGTCTTCTCTTTGGCATCTATCCCGCGTGGAAGGCAGCATCGCTCGATCCCATTGTTGCCCTGCGTTACGAGTAGATCGGCGGTCGGCTAAACTAAGAGTCGCTCTCATGTTGCCGATCGCCGTCGCTACCGTCACCACCATTCTCAGTCTTGCCGGCCTGGGTTACTACCTGCTGGCATTGTGGAGCGCGCGCGCCTTTGAGCATCAATTACGCCGGCCCCTGCCTGATTTTCAGCCTGGAGTAAGCATCCTCAAGCCGGTCAAGGGTCTTGATCCGGAGATGTACGCCAGCTTTGCCAGTCACTGCCTGCAGCAGTATCAGGGCCCCTACGAAATCCTGTTTGGGGTCAGCAGCATGGCCGATCCAGCCGTGACGGCCATTGAAAGGCTCAAGGCGGAGTTTCCTCACCGGACTATCCGCCTGGTCTTGTGCCCGCAATTGCTCGGCGCCAACGGCAAGGTGAGCAACCTGGTGCAAATGCTGAGCAGCGCGCAATACGACTACATTCTGATCAACGACAGCGACATTAAGGTTTCTCCTCATTACCTGCGGCGGATCATGAGTTGTTTTCATCTCCCAAAGCGGCGCGGCGGCCGCGTCGGCCTGGTGACGGCGCTCTACCGCGGCCACGCGCACAGCACCCTGGGCTCGCGCATGGAGGCGTTGGGGATCGCCACCGACTTTATTGCTGGCGTCCTGACCGCGCGGCAAATTGAAGACGGAATTCGCTTTGGCCTGGGCTCGACCCTGGCGGTCTCTCGCGACGCCTTGCAGGTGATTGGCGGGCTGGAACCGCTGGTCGACTACCTGGCCGACGATTACGAGTTGGGCGCGCGCGTTTGGCGCAGCGGTTTTGAAGTAGCCTTGAGCGGCGAGGTGGTTGAGACCTTCTTGCCCGCCTATCGCTTCAGCCAATTTCTGGCTCACCAGATTCGCTGGAGCCGCAGCACTCGCGATTCAAGAAAGCTGGGCTACACCGGCATGGTCTTCACCTACGGATTGCCTTGGGCGCTCTGCAATCTAATCGCCTCCGGCGCCAGCCTCAGCAGTATTGCGTTGCTCAGCCTGACCTTACTGGCGCGGGTTGCTCTGGCCCTGGCGGTCGGTGTGGGCGTGCTGGGCGACCGCCAGGTACTCCGCGATCTGTGGTTGCTGGCGCCGCGCGACGTGGTGGCGATGGGTATCTGGATATGGAGCTTCGCTGGAAACACCGTAGCGTGGCGGGGGCAGCACTTCTCACTGAAGGACGGCAAAATGAGCCGCCTCACCGCTGTTTAAACCCAGATCTGCGGTTTCATACTAACGTTGATTGCTTAGAATCTCCTTTCCTCCGCTCCGCGCGATTGCGTAGGCTGGTCCTGGCAGCGCAGGAACCTGGTCCAGTGGAGTCCACAAAAAGACCCTGTACGACCCACTCCACAACCGGCGGAACGATGCGTCGTTGTCGAAGATCTGCGGCGCATCGTTGAAGAATGAGCCATACCAGAGATCGGAAGAACGGCCGTTGAGAATGCGGACTTGCCGGCGTAGATAGAAGCCAAGGGTCGAGCCGGCTTCGTATTCACCATTGATCTCCACCACGTCGCCGGCCTGCAGTCGCGGGCCAATCGCATCGGCCAGAGCCTTTGAGGAGAGCACGGGCGAGAAGGTGATTAACGCGAGGTGTGCGGCGATCAGGATGGCCACCATCATGGCGGCAAGCGCGTAGTTTCCTCCTCGGATCATATTGATGGAGCGCAGGATCATGTTGGCGAACGTTCCCGCGGCCAGCGCAATTGAGGTCAGCACAAGGGGCAGGCGGAAGGCGCCGAGGGCCCGCATGTTCAGGTCGAGAAAGTGACCCAACGAGAGCGCGTAATTTCCTGGGTTTTGCGTGAGCAGCGTAGAAATATCCACGCCCGGGCCTGGGGGCCGGGCGCCTACAGCCAGGTACGCCGCCAGGATGGAGCCCATCGTACCCAGTAGAAACAGAACGATGGCGATGCGTCGTCCGGCGATGCGGCGCGGATCGCGAGCAGAGCACTTTTCCTCTCGACCCAGCCAGCCGGCGATCATCAGGGCGACCGGCGGCAACGCAGGCAGCGAATAGTATTCCTGGCGGGTGGAGAAGCTGAAGAAAACCATGACGAACGCGGCCCACACCACGAGTAGGTTCCAGGCCTGGTCGTGGCGGGGCAGCCGGACGCAGTGCAGCGACGACCTCATCCGCGCCGGTACGATCGCCTGAAACGCAAAAGCGATCCACGGCGCCAACCAGACCCCAAGCAAGGCCCAGAAAAGCAGCAGGGGCACGGTGTCGTAGTCCCGCGGAATCCGCCGGTTGAGGTAGCGGAGCACCTGCTCATTGACGAAATAGAACCAGAAGAATCCGTGCACGTTTCCCGGTGTAGGCATGGTGCCGTTGGGGTAGCCCTGTGACGGGTTGGCAATGCCCGCGGCGATATGCCAGGGCAGCGCAATTATCAGGAAAACCAGCAGGCTGGAAACTGGGTGCCAGCGTCGCATGTGGCCCAAATTCCGATTGAGCAACAGGAAAATGAAGACAATAGCGATGGGGAAGACGATTCCGATGAGTCCCTTGGTAAGCACGCTAAGAGCACAAGCCGCCGCAAAGCCCCAGGCGGTCGCACGCGAAGGCAGTGGTTGTTGGAGGGAGATCCAGAACAGCAACATGGAGAGGCTGAGCCACAGGCAGACGATCACATCGGGAATTATGATGTGCGCGTAAATGAAAATGCCGAAGGAGGTCACCAGCATCAAGGCGGCATAGAGACCGGCGATATCGGAAGCAAACAACCGGCGGCCGGTGGCGTAGACCACCAGAAACAAGGCGAGTGTCGCGATCGCCAGGGGCAGCCGAGCGGCCCAATCCTCAGGCCCAAAGACAGTGAAGCTGGCGGCCATGCTCCAGTACATGAGTGGAGCCTTTTCGAGGTAGCGGATGCCGTTGGCGTAAAGGGTAATCCAGTCATGGCGCGCGACCATTTCCCGCGCCACTTCGGCATGCACCGAGTCGGCATCATCCAGCAATGGAGGCCGGAAAAGCGTAAAGCTGGCGTAGAGGAGCAGCCAAAGGCCGGCAAGCGTGAGGACAATTTTCCTCGAACGGTGCGTGACATGTGCAGCGATGGCGCGGCTCCGAAGGAGGATACCGCAATTATAAAGAGGCTTGGTCTACGAGGTGAGGAGTTCGCCCATGGCGAACTCCTTCGTGCGCAGGCGTGCAGCGGAGTCAAGGTGAGTGCCGTGGCGCTATAGTAAGTGCAGGTTTTATCAAGCCATGGCACCGGACACAGCAGCGGGAAGAGGACCGGCGGTTTTTCCGGTGGGCGATTTGCTGGGGCCGGACACATCCCTCATCTATAACGACTGGTATCCCGCCATGCGTAGCGGCGTGCTCCGGGGACGGAAGATGTCCACCGCAATGCTGCTGGGGATCCCATTGGTTCTGGGACGCAAAGAGGACGGCAGCATTTTCGCCATGCGCGACAGCTGCCCCCATCGCGGCATCCCGCTCTCCTGCGGATGGTTCGATGGCAGCGCAGTCACCTGCAAATACCACGGATGGGTCTTCGAGCCGGAATCCGGCCAATGCATGGAGATTCCTTCCCTGACCAGCCAGGACTCCTATCCTCGCCGCATCTACGCGACCTCGTTTCCCTGCCGCGAGAGCGATGGATACGCCTGGGTCTACGTACCCAAGCCGGGCGGCGGCCGGGTGCGGATGGAAGTCCGGGACGCGCTGCCACCAGTCCCGGAATTGCCCAAATTCAGCGGCCGTTACCGTAGTGCGCATCTGACTGCGGAGCTGCCCTGCAATGTGGACCACGGCATCATCGGATTGATGGATCCTGCACACGGGCCGTTCGTGCATCAGGCATGGTGGTGGCGGTCGCGGCACAGCATCCACGAAAAAGAAAAGCACTTCGAGCCTATCCCCCAGGGCTTTCGCATGTCCGCGCATACCCCCTCGGCAAACAGTGCGCCCTACAAGCTGCTTGGCGTCTACGGCGAGCCGATCGAGACCACGATCGATTTCGTGCTCCCCAACCGGCGCTACGAGACCCTGCGCTGTGGAAGCAAGTGGTTTGCCAGCCTCACCACGGTGACCCCGACCACACCGGGGAATTCCCGCATCGACGTGTATGGCGCGTGGAACGTTTTCTATGGCGTGCCCTTAGTGACCGCGGTGGCCAAATTCTTTGGCAAGCGCTTTGTGCGGCAGGACCAGATCACGATGGTGCAACAGGCTGAGGGACTCAAGTTCAATCCCAGCCTGATGCTGATTGACGATGCCGATCGTCCGGCGAAGTGGTATTTCGCCTTGAAGCGGGCGCGGCTCGAAGCTGATGAGACCGGCCGAGCGATGCAGCACCCGATGGACGGCCCGGTCACGCTTCGCTGGCGAAGCTGAGCAAACCTCTAAACCTCTCTTTGCCAACAAACCTGGGCGGGCCCATACCCCGGATTTTCCTATGGGGCCTGGGGAGGTCATTGAGCTTCACGCGGCGCTTGTGTGGGTGATGCGAGCAGGAAATCCGGGTATCGCTGCTGGTTTTTCGCGAGACGTGGAATCGACAGAACTTGACGTCCGTTGCCTATGGTGCCATGGCTTTTAAAGCCAAGGGCGCAGGTTCTATCGAGGCGTTCATCCCGCGACCAGCCAGCGATCCCTCTTCCACCACCAACTGTTCGACCGCGATCGACAACTGGCGTCCCAGCTCCAGAAAGTTCGCTCTCCAGAGTTCAGCTGCCTTAGGTTCCAGGCCCATCAGGAAGCGGCTGGACTTCATCAGCACGTCGTACCAGATATTCTGCGCTTGCCATAGATTGAGTTCGAATGGCAACTCGCGCAGCGTGCGAGCCAGGGTGAGTGCGTGATCGAGGTTCTCTGCTTCCAGCGGTTTGGCCTGCAGCTGAACCATGGAGCGCTTCATATGTTGATCGGTCAGGTAACGGAGAGCGTGGCTTTCCAGCACCACCCCATCCGACTTGGCCAGAGAAATCAGGGAACGGACCCGAGCCAGGTCAATGGGTTCCTCTTCCAAGGCACGCCGCAACCCGGCATTGATGGCGAAACCGGCAGCCATCGTGAGGGCCGGCGGCTTGGGAAGACCAGACGCGTTGAGAAAGTGAAGCAGCGAGGCATGTTCCTCGTAGATTTTGACCAGGCTATCTTCGACCTCGCTGAGAGTGGCATTGAGGATAAAGCGCAGAATGCGCCGCTGATCGTCCTTGAAAAGTGAGGCCAGGGAGTAAGGACTGCCGCCAAAGAAGCTGTCAATCAGGCGCACCACTTCGGGCAGATTCGCCTGGGTGACGGCGGCGCTGCATTTGTGCTTGAGGTCGTCGAAGGCGGTGAGATCCTGCGGGGTAGAGCGTTCGACCGCAGCGGTCACGTTGTGATCGCCGAAATGAAGGGCGGCAAAGGAAACCTCCTCTGTCTCTTCGGTCAGGTTTGAAGTGATGCGGCAGCGGCCAATGGCGAGCCGCGCGCGTCCGGAGGTGACATTCTCGTAATCGAGACGACGAATGGTATAGCAGAAGAGAACCATCTCGTCCGGATAGCTGGCAAAAACAGAGGAGATGGCATAGTGCGCGGCCACCTGCTCCAGGTTGACCTCCTGGGGTTTGACCAGGCGTCTGTAGATATCTCCGCCGTCTTTCCACTGCGGACTGTTGCTCTTGGCCTGGCGCAGCCGCTCTACAAATTGCCATTCGAGTAAAGCGCAATTGAGGCCGAAGATGTCGGCGGCCAGGCGTAACGCGCGGGCTGCGTAAGCCATCACCTGAACCGTCTCGATGCCTGAGATATCGTCGAAAAACCAGCCGCAGCTGGTATACATGAGCTGGGTGTGACGCTGCATCTCCATCAGCTTCAGAATCAGCGTCCGTTCCTCGAACGAGAGCTTGCGCTGAGCATGTGCAGCGAAGAACTGGTCGATTGCCTCGTCTGCCCCACTCGTTCCGGCGACGAGTATGACCGAGATGTACGCGTCGCGGGCAGCCCAGACATCCTTGAGCAGCCCCTTGGCCGTGCTTTCGGTAAGCGGAGTGACGGTATCGCGTAGCCAGTCGAGCGCGGCACGGAGCGGCGCGCGCCAGCGCTGGTTCCACCCCTGGCGACCGCCGTTGCAGCCGCAATCGGAACGCCAGCGCTCAATACCATGGACACAACTCCACGAGGTATTCTCGACGATTTCCGCCTCCCACCTGGGCGGGAACTGGGCCAGGAACTGGCCGTAATTGATTAGCCTCGCCAGCTTCTTGTCTTCGATGAAGCGCAAGGCATAGGAGAGAGCCATTTCCCCATGGCGATGGTGGTGACCATAACTCTCGCCGTCGGTGGCCACATGCACGACTTGCGGCTCGGGGTCGCTGCTATCCAGCCCACGAGCCAGCCGCCAGGCAAAATTCTCGCCGTTATTGAGAACGCCTTCGAAAGCGATCGAGCGCGAGAGGGGGCCGTTGTAGAAGAAGACGGTAATGCTTCGCCCCTCTTTCAGTTGCACCCTGTAGGGATGGTTGGGATTGACCGAAGCATCGGGAGTTTGGGTCCAGCGAGCGACGGCGCCATCCAGTCGGTCGAGAACGGGTTGCAGGGTGGTCTCCGCGCGCTCGCGAACCCGGGCGCACTGGTGGGGGGCAAGAATGGTGAAGAGGATGCCATTTTGCGCCAGCAGATCCAGGGTTTCTGTATCCACCGCGGTTTCCGCAAGCCACATGCCTTCGGGCGCACGCCCAAAGCGGTGCTGGAAATCGGCGATGCCCCAGCGAATCTGGGTAACCCGGTCTCGGGTGATGGTCAAGGGCATAATGACGTGGTTGTAGACCTGCGCCAATGCTGATCCGTGGCCCTCGTAGCGCAACATGCTTTGCCGGTCGGCATCGCGGATCATGCGATAGGTGCGGGGCGCATTTTCTTCCAGCCACGACAGCAGGGTCGGCCCGAAATTGAAGCTGACGCGCGAATAGTTGTTCATGATGCGGATGATCTGGTTCTCACCGTTGACGATGCGCGAGGCGCCGTTGGGCGCATAGCATTCCGCGGTGATGCGCTCGTTCCAATCGTGGTAAGGAGCGGCCGAATCCTCGGTCTCGACGGTCTCGAGCCAGGGGTTTTCTCGCGGCGGTTGATAAAAATGACCGTGGATGCAGATGTAGCGTTCCGCGGTGGGCAACTGATCGGACATGCAGTCATGATAGCCGCTACCGGGATGGAGCCGCATCCATGCGAAGACTTGTGCGGCTCGTGGGTCCCAAAGCGGATGGGAGTTCTGAAAATTTCAGATCTTCCCCGGGCTCCCGGGGGGTAGGTCGCAGGCCCGCCACAGGTACCAGCTCGCGACCGAGCGCCAGGGCTTCCAGCGGGCCGCCCGTCGTTCCATCTGCTCTGGCTTAGGCAGCATGGCGGCGGTGATCGGCTTGCCCGCCTTGACTTTGCCGAAGGTCAGCAGATAGCCCTTGCGGATTCCATAGTCAGTACCGGGAAAAACATCCGGTCGTCCCAGGCGAAAGATCAGCAACATCTCCGCAGTCCAGGTCCCGATACCCCGCACCTGGCCCAGCCGCTCGATGATCACCTCGTCGGGCAAGCGCCGGATAGCCGCCAGCGAGGGCACGGTGCCGTCCAGGGTCTTGGCGGCGAGATCACGTAGAGACAGAAGCTTGCTCTGGGAGAGGCCGGCGGCGCGCAGCCTCTCGGCTGGGATGGCCAGCAGTTGTTCGGGCTGCGGATGCAGATCACCGAAGATAGCCAGCAAGCGCCCCAGGATGGCCCGGGCGGCATTGGCGTGCAGTTGCTGGTACAGAATGGACTCGAGCAGCGCCTCAAAAGGTGAGTGAGTGCTTTTTACCTGGAGCGCAAAGGGACCGACACGTTCGATTAGCGCGCCCAGCTTGGTGTCCGCCAGGGCTAATTGCTGGAGCGCAAGTGCAGTGTCGTAACGAACCGGGCGGAGGCCATCGTCCATGGAAAGTATTTTAACTTTGGCGTGCGTACCGCAGATGCAAACAGGGTCAGCAGAGCCAGCGCCCCCAGTTGCGCCGGGCTTCTTTTCCAATATGGCTCTTTCGCTGCGGTCATAAATCTGGTTTGAGCGGTCCCGGAGTTGCCTACCCCCTCCGGTTTGCTGCTATATTCAACTTTCCAAGCATGATGCGAGGGAGTTGTCCCGCGTTCAGCGTCTTGGATCAATTCGCAAAAGAGTCGTAGCCGAACCTTTCTTAATACCAAGGAATCTGAGGAAGCAGGGACTCGTCCAATGGCGCAGATTTTTGACCGGAGTGCCAACGCGCTAGCCCGCGCTAGCTTGGTCCTGACAGGGTTGATCGTCATCGCCCTGGGAGTCACCCTCGATCAATTGCAGGGTTCTCCATGGGTGACCAAGCAGGGGCAGCGCGCCGAACAACCGGTGCCGTTCAGCCATAAGCATCACGTCATGGGACTGGGTCTCCAGTGCCAGTACTGTCACACTTCGGTCGAGAAGTCGTCCTACGCGGGCATTCCGCCCACCAAGACTTGCATGAACTGCCATGCCCAGATCTGGACCAACGCTGGCCTGCTGCAGCCGGTACGCACCAGCTGGGCCACGGGCGACTCTATTCCCTGGATCAAGATCCACGACCTACCCGACTTTGTTTACTTCAATCACGAAATCCACGTGAACAAGGGCATCGGGTGCTCCTCCTGTCATGGCCGTGTGGATCTGATGCCGCTGATGTATCAGCAGAACACGCTGCAGATGGAGTGGTGCTTGAACTGCCATCGTAACCCGGGCAAGAACCTTCGCCCCACCAGCGAGATTTACAACATGGCGTGGGAGGGTCCTACGAGTCAGAAGCCAGTGTGGTGCGGTAGTCCGGGGCTGAAGGATGGCGTTCCCACGGCGCAAACGGTAAGCTGCACTACCATCGACCCCAGCCAGGCGGGTGCCCAGATGGCGTCGCTCAGTATGCTGCCCAGCGGATTACATGGGCAAGCCACCAGCGACGCGCCGGGAGCGGCGATTCCAGCTACCCTGCAGTACGTGAAGCTGACGGACCAGGAATCGCTGGGCAAATATCTGACCCAGCAGTATCACATCCGCACGCCCCAGGAATTGAGCAGTTGCGAGACATGCCATCGATGAGCGAAACAAAGAGTAAAAATCAGGAATTGACGCTCGAAGCCGCCAGGGCGAAACTTGCCGGCCAGACGGGAAAGACCTACTGGCGCAGCGTGGACGAGTTGGCCGATACGCCCGCTTTCCGTGAGATGGTGCAGCGGGAGTTTCCGGCGCAGGCAGCTGAGTGGCTTGACCCCGTTTCGCGGCGCGGTTTTCTCAAGGTGATGGGTGCTTCCCTGGCGCTGGCTGGGTTGTCCGGCTGTACCAAGCAACCGGATGAGCAGATCTATCCCTACGTCAAGGAGCCGGAAGACCTGGTGCTGGGCCGTCCGGTCTACTTTGCAACTGCCATGCCTTTCAACACAGGCGCGGTGCCCCTGCTGGTCAAGAGCGATGCCTATCGGCCGATCAAGCTGGACGGTAACCCGGATCACCCGGTCAACCGCGGTTCCTCCGATCCGTTGACCCAGGGCTCGTTGCTCGATCTCTACGATCCCGATCGCTCGCAGAGAGTGGTTTGCCGGGGCGAAGTTCGCGAGTTTGCTGCGTTTCTCGCCGTTTTCCGAGCCATGTTGTCGGACAAAAAGGCAAGCGGGGGCGCCGGGCTCTACATTCTGAGCGACACGGTCACCTCTCCCACTCTGGCAGCGCAATGGAAGGCGGCGCAGCAGAGCTATCCCAATGCCAAGTGGATCCAGTGGGACCCGATCAACCGGGATTCGGCTTATTCGGCCTCGAAGACTGCTTTCGGCGACTACCACGACGCCCAGTATCGGCTGCAGGACGCCGATGTAATCGTCTCCCTCGACGCTGATTTTCTTTCTGGCATCACTCATCCCGGGTTCCTCCGCCTGGCGGCTGACTACGCCAGCCGGCGCAAGCTGGCGGACGCAAGCCCTTCCATGAACCGGCTGTACGCAGTTGAGAGCACTCCGAGCACCACCGGCTTCAAGGCCGAACATCGGCTGGCACTTAGAGCCGGCGAGGTGGCTCCCTTCGCTGCTGCTTTGGCGGCTGCAGTGGGAGCGGGTGGGTCCAGTGCGCAACCACTTGCCGGCCCCGCAGGCAAGTTCCTCTCCGCGTTAGCCGCGGATCTGAAGGCGAATGCGGGCAGGTGCGTAGTCATCCCCGGGGAACAGCAAGCCCCAGCGGTGCACCTGGCCGCGATTGCCATCAACCAGGCGCTGGGCAATGTAGGCAAGACAGTGGTTTATACCGAGACCGTGAATCCGATGCCATCGATTCAGGGGCAGGAGATCGTCAACCTGGTCAATGACATGAAGGCGGGCAAGGTCGACTGGCTGCTGATTCTCAATAGCAACCCGGTATATTCGGCGCCGGTGGACTTGCATTTTGAGCAGGCGCTGAACAACGTGAAGATGACGGCGCACCTCGGTTCCCACTTCAATGAAACCGCGGTAGTTACGGAATGGCACATCAACGGGACTCATTATCTGGAAAACTGGTCTGATACGCGCGCCTATGACGGAACGGCAAGCGTGATACAGCCCATGATTGATCCGCTGTACGGCGGCAAGTCGGCGCACGATGTGATCCAGTCCATGCTCGATCAGCCCGACCTTTCCCCCTACGATGCGGTGCGCAAGACGTGGCAGGCAAACCTGGGGACAGGGGACATGGAACACGCCTGGCGCAAGGTACTCCACGACGGAATGGTAGAAGGGACGGCTTTTCAGCCCAGGGCGGTTTCCGCCAAGGTCGGCGACCTCGGGGTTGCTCCGGCCAGCGATGCAGATGGAACCGTCGAGGTCATCTTCCGCGCCGACCCCAATATTTACGACGGACGTTACGCCAATGTGGGCTGGCTGCAGGAGATCCCGAAGCCGGTTACCAGCATGTCATGGGACAATGCGGCGTTGATGAGCTACCGCACGCTGGCGAAATTCGGGCTGGCGGAGCAGGACGTGGTGGCCATCGAATCCAACGGCAACACGGTTATGGCTCCAGTCATGGCAGTTCCTGGTCACGCCGACGGCTCGGTCACGGTGTATCTCGGTTATGGACGTCGCAACGGCGGCAGGGTCGCCGGAGGGCTGGGCTTCGACGCCTACGCGATCCGTAGTTCCAGCGCTCTGTTGTTTGCTCCTGGCGCGACCATGAAGAAGACCGGCCAGAGCTATGAGTTCGCAGTAACCAAGAGCCACTACACCGATCACCGCTCGGTGGCCGCGGGTGGAGATGGTTCGAACGACCATTCTCTCGAAGGCAACGAGGCCATGGCGCGCGGCGTCATTCGCTATGCCACGTTGGATGAGTTCAAGCAAAATCCCAACTTCGCCCACGAAGACGAGAAGCTCCCCGAAGATCCGGAGCCGGACACCAGCATGTTCAGCAACTGGCGCTACGACAAGAACGCATGGGGCATGGCCATCGACATGAACTCCTGCGTGGGGTGCAATGCCTGCATCGTGAGTTGCTATGCGGAAAACAACATCGCTGTGGTGGGCCGGCACAATACCAAGACCGGCCGCATCATGCAGTGGATTCGCATCGACACCTACTTTGAAGGCGATCTGGATGCGCCCAAGGCGCACTTTCAGCCCATGACCTGCCAGCAATGCGAGAATGCGCCCTGCGAGCAGGTTTGTCCGGTGGGCGCCACCGTCCACTCCACGGAAGGCCTCAACGTCATGGTCTACAACCGCTGTGTGGGCACCCGTTACTGTTCTAACAATTGCCCTTACAAGGTGCGCCGCTTCAACTTCCTGCTCTTCTCCGACTACGAGACGGAGAGCCTCAAGCTGATGCGCAACCCCGACGTGACCGTACGCAGCCGCGGGGTGATGGAGAAGTGCAGCTACTGCACGCAAAGAATCATGGCCGCCAAGATCGCCGCGGATAAAGAAAATCGCGACATCCGCGATGGTGAGGTGGTCACCGCCTGCCAGCAGGCCTGCCCCACCGGTGCGATCGTCTTCGGCAACATCAACGACCGCGCTAGCAAGGTGCGAAAGCTGAAGTCGCAGCAGCGCAATTACGGCGTGCTCGCGGATCTCAATACCCGTCCCCGCACCACGTATATTGCGGAAGTCTTTAACCCCAACCCGGAACTGGCCGAGGCGCGCGTCGAGCACGCGCCTGCGAAGAGCTGAAAGGTTAGCGCAGCATGGCGACCAAACCAGAGTTACCCGTAAGCGATCCGCAACTGGATCCGAAGACAGGCGAGTTCCGGGTCATCGCGCCCGGATACACCTTCAGATCGGTTACAGATGTTATTTCGCGCATCGTGCTCACCCCGCACACCCCAATGGGGTGGTTCTTCGGCTTTATGGTAGCCAGCACCATTTGCCTGATGCTGTTCACGGCCGTGACCTGGCTGTTCCTCAAGGGGGTCGGCATCTGGGGCCTGGATATCCCCGTGGGCTGGGGCTTCGCCATCATCAATTTCGTCTGGTGGATCGGTATCGGCCACGCCGGTACTCTGATTTCCGCGATTCTGTTGCTCTTCAAGCAGCAGTGGCGAAACTCCATCAACCGCTTTGCCGAGGCGATGACGATTTTTGCCGTTATCTGCGCCGGCATGTTCCCGCTCATCCACGTAGGCCGTCCCTGGGTGGGGTACTGGCTGTTTCCCTATCCCAACACCATGAATGTGTGGCCGCAGTTCCGTTCCCCGCTGCTGTGGGACGTGTTTGCGGTTTCTACATACGCCACCATCTCTGTTGTGTTTTGGTACATCGGTATGGTTCCCGATTTTGGAACCATGCGCGACCGCGCAAAAACCAAGATCGCCCAATACTTCTTTGGCATTCTTTGTCTCGGCTGGCGCGGCTCCGTAAGGCACTGGATGCGCTATGAGACGGCTTCGCTGCTGCTTGCGGGTCTGGCTACTCCCCTGGTGCTGTCGGTGCACACAGTCATCAGCTTCGATTTCGCCGTGGCCGTACTGCCGGGCTGGCACACTACCATTTTCCCGCCCTACTTTGTGGCCGGCGCCATTTATTCCGGCTTCGCCATGGTAATAACCCTGGCTATTCCGATCCGCAAGTTCTACCACCTGGAAGGCCTGATCACTATCCGCCACATCGACAATATGGGCAAAGTGATGCTGGCCACTGGCCTGATCGTCGCCTATGGCTACGCCACGGAAGTGTTCATGGCCTGGTACTCCGCCAGCCATTGGGAATACTTCATGATGTGGAACCGTATGTTCGGTCCGATGGGCTGGTCGTATTGGGTGCTGATCACCTGCAACATCGCGATTCCGCAATTGTTGTGGCTGCGCAGCACGCGTGTGAGCCCGGGCAAGATGTTCCTCATGTCGCTCATTGTCAATACGGGCATGTGGTTCGAGCGTTTCGTGATCGTCGTCACCAGTCTCTACCGGGATTTTCTGCCCTCATCCTGGGGAACCTATCGCGCCACCCGATGGGACTACGCCACCTTCGTCGGTACGCTGGGCCTGTTCACTGCGCTCTTCTTTCTGTTCGTGCGCTTCCTGCCCATGATTCCGATGTCTGAGATCCGAATGATGCTGCCGCAAGCAAAGGTGACGACGGAGCCGGAAGCGATGGAGGCGGGTGACTGATGCCTGTGCGTGAAGGAATCTACGGACTGCTGGCGGAGTTTGACACTCCGGGCGAATTGGTGGCGGCCGCAAAGACCGCGTATGACTCGGGCTGGCGGCGGATGGACTGTTACACCCCCTATCCGGTGGAAGAGGCGGCGGAAGCAATCGGCTTCCACCGCAACTACGTGCCCCTGATCTGTCTGGTCGGCGGACTCATGGGGCTGGCGGCCATGTTTCTGATGGAGACCTGGGTTTCGGTCTTTGCATATCCGCTAAATATCGCTGGGCGGCCGCTTTTCTCCTGGCCGGCGTTCATTATCCCCGCCTATGAGTGGACCATCCTTTGGGCCGGACTTTCCGCAGCTTTCGGCATGCTGGCTATGTGTGGTCTGCCGCAGCCCTATCACCCGCTCTTCAATGCTCCCAATTTCCGTACCGGGGCCACCGTGGACAAATTCTTTCTTTGCCTGGAAGCCAACGATCCTAAGTTCGAACTCCTGGAATCGCGCAGCTTTCTGGAAAGCTTCGCACCGGTTTCGGTGGTGGAGGTGGAGTATTAGTCCCCCAACCCAAATTCGTCCCCGAGTCGGTGTTGCTTCGCGTTGGTTCACTGTCGGCCTGGCTGCCTTGGCATGCGCCGGCTGTCGCCAGGACATGCATAACCAACCCAAGTTCATTCCCCAGCGCAGCACCACGTTCTTCGCCGACGGCCGCTCGGTTCGGCCCCAGGTGGCGCACACCGTCGCTCGCGGCCAGTTGGGGGAAGACAGCTTCTTCTATACCGGCTTGATCGAGGGCAAGGAAGCCGACTTGATGCCGTTCCCGGTCTCCATGCAGGTCCTGGCGCGCGGCCAGGAGCGGTTCAATATCTATTGCACCCCCTGCCATTCGCGAGTGGGCAACGGAGCGGGAATGATCGTGCAGCGAGGCTATAAGCCCGCCGGCAACTTTCACTCTGCGCGCATTCTGGCCGAGCCGCTGGGCCACTACTTCTACGTGATGAGCAACGGGTACGGAGCCATGCCGGATTACTCGGCCCAGCTCACCCCGGCGGATCGCTGGTCTGTGGCAGCCTATATCCGAGCGCTGCAAATCAGCCAGAACGCTCGGGAATCCGAAGTTCCTTCCGGGGTCCAGGTGCAGAATCTAAAAGACATCGCCGGGCAGCAGGGATTACCCGAATCCTTTGCCCAGCCATGGTCGCTGCCCGCGACCGCGGTTTCCGCATTACCGCCCGACCCCGGCCAGGGGACGCCGGGAATGGCGCCGGCGACGGCCGACAGTCCGGTGCCGGCGATGAGTCAGCCCAGCGGCGGCGCGGCCACCAGTGGCAACGCAGTGAAGCCGAAGGGCTTGAAACCGGAATCCAGGTAAAACACATGGCTCACGAACACCACGCAAATGCGCTGCCCGCCGAGCTGAACGCCCCGCTACTGCTTAGTTCCTGGCGGCGCCGGGCGATGGTCGTCGGCGCTATCTTTGCTGTTTTGTCAATCGTGCTGGCAGTGCTGGCAGCGGCCGTAGATCACGACGGAATTGACCATCTTCTGCGCTCTTATTTGCTTGGCTTCATTATCTGCTGGGGCTTCACGGTGGGCGGTCTGGCGCTGCTCATGGTGCAGTACCTGAGCGGTGGCAAGTGGGGTTTGCTGATACGCCGTCCGCTGGAGGCCATGTCGCGCTGCCTACCATTGGTCATCGTCCTGTGGCTACCCATAGGCATTTTCATGAAGAAGCTGTACCTGTGGGCGCAGTACAGCAACCCTGCCGAGGCTTTACGCCAGCATCTCATCAGCCACGAGCAGGCGCACGCGATTGCCTTCAAGCATCCCATGCTCAACATCACCAGCGTGTGGATCCAGTCGGCGATCTGCTTTGCCATCTGGCTGACCTTCATGTTCCTCCTGAACAAGTGGGGGTTGCAGCGCGATGCCGACCCCCACCCGAACGTCCGCTTCTGGCAGGTCAAGCTGGAGAATCTGAGCGGCTTTGGCGTCCTGGTCTACTCCATCACCATGAGCGTTTGCGCCATCGACTGGATCATGTCGCTCGACCCCACCTGGTACTCGTCGATCTATGGGCTCATGTTCCTGGTCGGCCAAGGCTATGGGGTCCTGGCTGTCTCAATCATCACCGTGCTCAGGCTTTCTCAGGTGGAGCCGATGCACACCGTGCTGCGCAAAACCGAACAGCACGACCTGGGCAAACTGGCCTTCGCTTTCGTCATGCTGAACATCTACCTGGCCTTCTCCCAGTTCCTGATTATCTGGTCGGGAAACCTGCCGGAGGAGATTCCCTGGTATCTCGACCGCATTCGCGGCGGCTGGGGCGTGATTGCTTCGCTGGATTTCGTATTTCACTGGTTCATTCCCTTCACCCTGCTGCTCTCGCGCGACCTTAAGCGGAACAAGGAGCGCCTGATCATCGTCTGCAAGATCATGATCTTTGCCCGCTGCTGGGATATGTTCTGGCTGATTGAGCCGAACTTTGCCGATGCCCGGCGGCGTCTGCATTTCAGCTTCGGGATTCTGGAATACATGACTGTGCCTGTGGTCGTGATCTCTCTGTGGATGTGGTTCTACTTCGGCCAGTTGGCGAAGCGGCCGTTGATCCAGACCAACGATCCCCACCTGGAAGAGATTTTGGAGGCCGAACATGCCCACGCGTGATCCGCATGATCCGATTGACCCGCAGAAACCGGAATCTGAATCCGTCGGCTATGAAGTCACGGACGTTAACGTCAATGGCATCGTTGTTTTCCTGGCGTCGTTGGGTGCGTTTGTCGGAGTCTTCTTCATTTTCTGTTTCGGCATGGGCAAGGTCATCAACACCGCCATCCTGAAGAGCGATGGCCCGCCAAACAAATGGAACCAGATCGGCTCTCAGCCCAGAGGCGAGCGTCAGGATCTGACTTCAAACGCGGTGATGGAGCAGAACCAGCTGAACCAGATGGTCCAGCGTTTTCCTACCCCTCGCCTGCAGACCGACGACGGCGACCAGGACATTGCGGAAATGCATGCGCGGGAGGATCTGTTGCTGAACTTCTACAGCTGGGTTGATCGGCCGAGCGGTAAGGTCCGCATCCCCATTGCCCGCGCGATGGAGATAGTAGCCAAGAATGGCCTTCCGGTAGCTCCGGCGGAGCAGGAGGAGCCGTTGATGGCGGGCGATAGGGCTCCGGTGGTGACTGTGCCGCTCACCGATGGTTTCGCCCGGACGGGCTACGAACAGCAATACATGGAGACCGTGCAGCAACAGCGGATGCGGGGGGAAAAGCCAGGGGAGCAGGCGGCTCTGGGGGCCAATCGCTAGTCGTTAATTGGGAAGAAAACCGTGAGTGAAGAAAACGGTGGTTACCCCCATATCTCGCGCTTTTGCGAGATGTGGGAAAAACGCTGATCTTTACCGCACATTTTGAAGGTTTTGCGCAGTGATTTCCCCCATCTCGCACAAGAACGTGCGGGCCCCGGCAGGGCTAACGGTCGCGAACGGGCTGGGGTAGAGATACGATGAAGGTACGGGCATGAAGATAAAGGGCACAATCCGGTTGGCGTTTGCGGCGGCGATGTTGTTGGCTGCGGCAGCACCCGGGCTGGCCCAGGTGGCACCCTATGGCGAAAAGACCATGGGCGACCCGGCCCAGGATCATCTGCCCGACATTCTGAATACGGTCAAGATCGACCAACGTTTGGGCCAGCCGCTTCCCTTGGACGCTCAATTTCGCGACGAGACGGGCAAGGCCGTCAAGTTGGGAGACTACTTCGGCAAGGTTCCCGTGATTCTTTCGTTGGTCTATTACCAGTGCCAGATTCTATGCATGGAAGATCTGAATGGCCTGGTTGGTGCACTCGAGATGGTGAACCTGACACCTGGCAAAGACTTCCAGGTCGTCATCGTGAGTATCGACCCAGCCGAGACTCCTGCGATCGCGGCGGCCAAAAAGGCAATTTATGTAAAGCGCTATGGCCGGTTGGACACGGCAGGTGGCTGGCACTTCCTGACCGGCGAACAACCCGCAATCAGAGCTTTGGCACAGGGGGTCGGTTTTGGTTACGTGCGTCTGCCTGGTCCCGCAGGCAAGCCGCCTTTGTTCGCACACGCCAGCTCGATCGAAGTGGTGACACCAGAAGGCCGGATGGCGCAGTACTACCTGGGGGTCGAGTATTCGCCCCGGGATCTGCGGCTGGGATTGGTCGAAGCCTCACACAACACCATCGGCACGCCGGTCGACAATATTTTGACCTACTGCTATCGCTATGATCCAAAGCTGAACCGGCACAGTCTGGTCATTGCCCGGATCGTGCAGGCCGGCTGCCTGCTGACTTTTTTGTGCCTGGGGAGCTTCATGGTGGTGAGTTTCCGCCAGGATTTCAAGGGTAAAGGGTAACGATGCATATAAGTCCAGTGCTGTGGCAGTTTCTCGTACATTGGCTGACGAACTCTGCCCTCTTTCCGCCGGAGGCCTCGGCTATTTCGCCGCAGATGGACGCTTTCTACTTCTTTCTGTGTGCGATCTCGGCCGTGGGTCTGATTGCGGTAGGCATCCTGGTGTTCGGCTTCTCCCTCCTGTATCGCAAGGAGAAGAATCCCGTCGCCACCCAGATCGAAGGTTCGACCTTGCTCGAGGCCACGTGGACCATCATTCCCCTGGCCCTGTTCATGATCTGCTTTGTCTGGGGAGCACTGCTCTATTTCCGTATCTACGACCCACCCACCAACGCCATGAACATCTATATCGTGGGCAAGCAGTGGATGTGGAAGGCCGAGCACCCGGGGGGACAACACGAGATCGATTCCCTGCATGTCCCCATCAACCGGCAAGTGCAATTGACCATGATCTCGCAGGACGTATTCCACAGCTTCTCCATTCCCGCATTTCGGGTGAAGCGGGAAGTGATCCCCGGCCGCTATTCCACGGTTTGGTTTGAAGCCACGGCTACCGGAACCTATCATCTGTTTTGCACCCAATACTGCGGTACCAATCATTCCGCGATGATTGGAGAAATCGTCGCCATGACCCCCGACGATTATCAGAAATGGGCTTCGGGCAGCACCAGCGGCGCATCGCTGGCCCAGAACGGAGAACGCCTTTTCGCCAGTCTGGGCTGCAATTCCTGCCATTCCGGCGAGCCCAGCGCGCGGGGCCCCAACCTGGCCCAGGTCTATGGTTCCAGGCTGCAGCTGGCCGACGGCTCGTATGCCACGGCCAATGATGCCTTTCTTCGCGAATCGATTCTCAACCCGTCTACCCGCGTCACCTCGGGTTATGCCCCGATCATGCCCACCTATCAGGGGCAGGTCAGCGAAGAAGGCCTGATCGACCTGGTGGAATACATCAAGAACCTCAATTCGAACTATCGTATCCAGCAGACGTTGACCGCGAGTCAACTCTCCCTTGGGCAAGCCGGCGCGTCCAGTTCTGGCCAGAGCTCGCCCGCAATGAACGGACCCGCGAAAGCGGGGAAGGTGGCACCCAGTGTGCCCGGGACGGTGAACCAATGAGCACCATTGTCAGGCTTCCAAACCAGGAGGAGGCGCGGCTGCCGAAGCTGAGCTACCTCAACAGCGAGTATGGGCTTAAGAGCTGGCTGCTGACCGGCGACCATAAGCGGATCGCCATGCTGTACCTCTTTTCAATCACGTTCTTCTTCTTTATCGGGGGCGCCTTTGCCGGGCTGATACGTCTGGAGCTGCTGACTCCACTGCCCGACCTGGTTGCTTCCGATACCTACAACAAGCTCTTTACCTTGCACGGCGTGATCATGATCTTCCTCTTCCTGGTGCCGTCGGTTCCGGCGACCGTGGGGAATTTTGTCATCCCCATAATGGTAGGGGCCAAGGACCTGGCATTTCCCAAGATCAACCTGCTGAGCTGGTATCTGTATGTCGCCGGCGCCTGCTTTTTGGTTTTTGCACTGCTCAACGGCGGTGTTGACACTGGTTGGACCTTTACTACGCCACTGAGCACCCACTACCTCAACACCCACGTGATCACAGCTGCGATGGGGGTCTTCATCGCCGGGTTCAGCTCCATCTTTACTGGTCTGAACTTCATTGTGACCATTCACCGCATGCGTTGCCCGGGCATGACTTGGTTTCGGCTGCCGTTGTTCTGCTGGTCGCACTACGCGGCGTCGATCCTGATGGTTCTGGGAACCCCGGTACTGGCCATCACGCTGGTTCTCGTCATGCTGGAGCGGACCGTCGGCATAGGCGTCTTCGATCCCACCAAGGGTGGTGACCCGCTGCTCTTCCAGCACCTCTTCTGGTTCTATTCGCACCCGGCCGTGTACATCATGATTTTGCCCGGCATGGGAGTCATCTCCGAGGTGATCAGCACCTTCTCCCGCAAGCGGGTGTTCGGTTATACCGCGGTGGCCTTCTCCTCGGTCGCCATTGCCGTCTTTGGATTCTTTGTCTGGGCCCATCACATGTTCATCATGGGCGTCTCAAACTACTCCGCGCTGGTCTTTTCGCTGTTGACCATGCTTGTCGCCGTACCTTCCGCGATCAAGATCTTCAACTGGGCGGCTACTCTCTACAAGGGTTCCATCACCTTTGAGACGCCGATGCTTTATGCCTTCGGCTTCATGGGTCTGTTTACCATCGGCGGCCTCACCGGCGTCTTCCTGGGATCGTTGGGTATGGATATTCACCTGACGGAGACTTACTTCATCGTCGCCCATTTCCATTTCGTCATGGTTGGCGGCATGTTGATGGCTTACCTGGCGGGAGTCCACTTCTGGTGGCCGAAGATGACGGGCAGAATGTATCCCGAATCCATGTCGCAGCTGGCCGCGGTGACCACCTTCATTGGGTTCATTCTGACCTTCTTCCCTCAATTCATCGTCGGCTACCTGGGGATGCCGCGCCGGTATCATGCCTATCCGCCGGAATTCCAGGTCTTGAATGTCTTATCGACGGCGGGTGCCACGGTTTTGGGCATCGGCTATCTGCTACCTATGCTCTATATGCCCTGGTCACTCAAGTACGGTAAGATCGCGGGCAGTAACCCCTGGCAGGCGACAGGCCTGGAGTGGCAGATCCAGTCTCCACCCCTGACAGAGAACTTTGTCGACATTCCGATCATGGATCACGAAGCCTACGACTATGACTGGTTGGCTCATAAGACCGAACACGAGGTAACGACCGTTGGATAGCCACGCGATCGCCACTGAGCACGGGGAACATGAACTACATGATGAAGCGCATCCTGCTTATCTGCGCCACCATTTCGTCACGGTGGATCAGCAGCGGGAGACGGCCAGCTTCGGCATGTGGCTGTTTCTGCTAACCGAAATTATGTTCTTCGGCGGCCTGTTCATGGCCTACCTACTCTATCGCAACTGGTACTACGACGCTTTTGTGGCCTGCAGCAATACTTTGGGTATTGCCCTTGGAACCACCAACACGGCGGTCCTGATCATGTCCAGCTTCACCATGGCCATGGGCGTTTATTCGGCGGAGATTCGCAATCGTAGGGGGCTGCTTATTTCGCTCAGCCTTACGATTTGTTTGGGCCTGGTCTTTCTGGGCATCAAGGCCGTTGAGTATCACGAGAAATACGTCGAGCACCATATCCCTGGGGCAAGCTTCAGCGTCGAAGACTTTGTCCATCCAACCGACAAGAGGGATGTCCCGCTGGCGCCGGATATGGCGCAACACGCGCAGCTCTTCTTCTTCCTGTACTTTGCCATGACCGGCATGCACGCCTTGCACATGATCATCGGCATCAGCATTTTGTTCGTTCTGCTCTACCAGGCTTGGCAAGGCGCTTATGTTAATGGGCACACCTCAACCATCGATAATTTCGGACTGTATTGGCATTTTGTCGATATTGTCTGGATCTTCCTTTTCCCGCTGCTGTATCTCATCAGCCGCCATCCTTTGAAATAAAGGAGAGTATTCATGACCGCGTCCACTCCTGTAGCACACGAACATCACATTGTCGGCCCCAAGACCTACGGGCTCATCCTGCTGGCGTTGATGGTGCTCACCGCCACTACGACTGGAGCGGCCTTCATCAACATGGGTGTCTTCAGCCCCATCGTTGCGCTCGGGATTGCGTGTCTCAAGGCTGTCTTGGTCATTCTTTTTTTCATGCATATCCGTTACAGCTCCAGGGTGATGATGCTCACCGTGGGTGCGGGTTTCTTCACCTTCCTGGTGCTGATCACGATGACCCTGTCCGACTACATCAGCCGCAACTGGGGTTTGTGGTAGGAGCTATCCTTGCCACGAATGCTGGTTGCCCCATATCTCGCTCGTTTTTCGCGAGATGTGGGATACCACTGCGCTAAACCCGCAACTTCTCAGCTCCTCACACAGGCAAAGGATTAAAATTCGTGGTGCCTCACATCTCGCGAAAAACGAGCGAGATATGGGGCAACCAAGGTTTGTCGTACGGCAAGAAGTTAACAAAAACGAAGTCCTCTCCCCGATGAGTTCCCCACCTACAGACCATGACATGCCTGAGGCGCTGCGCAAAATAGCAGACAACCCCAGGGTCCGGGTTCGACGCGTCGGCGCCCCTGTGCCAGACGCAAAATGCGTTGTCTACTGGATGCAGAGAGCGGAACGAGCGCTGGATAACCCCGCACTCGACGTTGCGGTCCAAATTGGCAACGCACTGGACCTTCCAGTATTGGCCTACTTCTCAGCCATCTCCAATTTCCCCCACGCCAACCTCCGCCACTACGCCTTCCTGAACCAGGGTCTCGCCGACATAGAAGAAGATCTGCAACAGCGGCAGATCGGCTTTATCGTGCGCCGTCCGCCCAACAATTCCCTGCAGGTGCTACTGGCAGAAGTGAAGGCGGCCATGGTCGTCGGAGATGAAAACCCCTGCCGTGAGCCGGAGCGCTGGCGACGGGTGCTGGCAAGCCGTTTGCGTATCCCTTACTGGACGGTGGACGCTGATGTGGTTGTTCCCTCTGCCCTGTTTCAAAAGCGGATGTACGCCCTGCATATCTTCAAGCCGAAGCTCTATGCCGAGCTGCCGAAGTTTCTGGTTGAGCAGCCGGTGGTCAAGCCCCACCGGGAATGGAAGCCATCCCACCCGCTGGAGTCGTTTCCGGTGCGGGAAGATGTTACTCAGGGTTGGACCAAGCTCGACCGCTCTGTTGGTCCGGTGGAGAGCTTCACCGGGGGTACCCACGCGGCGGTCAAACGTCTGCGCAATTTCGTAGAGAACGAGCTCGCAGCTTACGAGCAGACGCGCAATCATCCCGAGGTAGATGGAACCAGCCGGCTATCGCCTTACCTGCACTTTGGCCATATTGGGCCCATCACCGTCGCGCTGGCGGTCGAGAAAGCATTCAAGGCGGGTAAGGTTCCGCAGGGGGCCCGCGATTCGTATATCAGCGAGTTGATTGGGTGGCGAGAGCTGGCGGTAAACTTTGTCAAATTCACTGAAAATTACGATTCGTTCGACTGCGCCGAGCCGTGGGCGCGCGAGACGTTGATCGAACATGCGCGCGATCGACGGGAGCATCTCTACTCGATCGAACAGCTGGAACGCTCCGAGACCCGGGATGAGCTTTGGAATGCGGCTCAGAACCAGATGGTGAAGTTTGGATGGATGCACAATTACATGCGCATGTACTGGGCGAAAAAGATCCTGGAGTGGTCGCCCGACCCGGCCAGGGCATTCGATACCTGCGTGACCCTTAATGACCGCTACTTTCTCGATGGCAGAGACCCTAATGGATACGCTGGGATCGCATGGTCGATCGTTGGCAAGTTCGACCGCCCGTGGTTTGACCGGCCGATCTTTGGCACCATCCGCTATATGTCAGGCGCTTCAACGGGCAAGAAGTTCAATTCCAAACAATACATCCAGAAAATGTCGCAGGATTTTACCCGGACTGCCTTTTGGGACCGCGAATAGGATCCCGGTTCTACGGTGTGCTATTTTCAAGGTTGGTCTTCGACCGTCCATCCGCATGGCGAAATATCTGGTCACAGGAATCGCGGGCTTTATCGGGTCATCCCTGGCCAGAGCCCTCGTAGAACGCGGCGAAGAAGTTCGCGGAGTGGATAACTACCTTACCGGGAAGGCCGCGAACCTGGCTGGATATCACGACCGGATCGACTTCCGGGAAGTAGACCTGCGCGATGCTGCTGCGATGCAGACCGCGTGCGAAGAAATCGATTACATCCTGCATCTGGGGGCGTTGCCTTCGGTTCCTCTTTCAGTCGAGAATCCCGAGCCCAGCCACCGTTGCAACGTGGACGGAACGTTTCACGTGCTCGAAGGTGCGCGGGCCGCGGGCGTGAAGCGAATCATCTATGCGGCGTCTTCCTCCGCATACGGGGATCAGCCGATGCTGCCCAGCAAGGAATCGATGCGCCCCATGCCGATTTCTCCCTATGCGGTGCAGAAACTTGCCGGCGAATATTACATGAGCAGCTATTGGCAGGTGTATGGCCTGGAGACGGTGAGCCTGCGCTATTTCAACGTCTTTGGGCCGCGCCAGGGAGCCGATTCGCCTTATAGCGGAGTGCTGGCGAAATTCATCCAGCAGATGCTCGAAGGTACGCGCCCAACCATCTTCGGCACCGGCGAGCAAGGCCGGGACTTCACCTATATCGATAACATTGTTTCGGCGAACCTGCTGGCATGTGCTGCGCCGGCCTCCCAGGTAGCAGGCAAGGTTTTCAATGTTGCCTGTGGCGCCCAACACACACTAAAAGAGATTTACCGTCTATTGGCAAAACTGATCGGGTTTGAGCATCCTCCGCATTATGGTCCCGCGAGGACGGGAGACATACTAAATTCGCAGGCCGACATTTCCGCGGCTGCGGAAGCCTTTGGTTATAGCCCGGTGATTGGACTCAAAGAAGGATTGGAGCGAACGGTGGAGTGGTATCGCGAGACGCTGAACCTGCCGGTTGCGAAAAGTCAATGAGTCAGCCGCGTCTCGACCTGCAGGGTTTGTCACAGTGGTTGTCTCTGGTTGAAAGTCGCGAGCTACGGGTAGGGATTATCGGCCTTGGCTACGTGGGCCTTCCGCTGGTTCTTCTCTTCAGCCAGCAGGGATTTCGCGTTACTGGCTTCGATATCGATGCAGTCAAGGTGGACCGGCTCAACGCGGGTGAATCCTACATTCATCGTATCGACCCGCAACAGATCAAGACCGCAAGGGATAAGGGTTTTCGCGCGACCGCCAATTTTGCTGAAATTGGGGAAGTCGATGCGATTTTGATTTGCGTGCCCACGCCGCTCAGCGACCACCATACCCCGGACATGAGTTACATCGCCGCCACCATGGACTCGATCGTTGATCATCTACGTCCGGGCCAACTAGTGGTCCTCGAAAGCACTACCTATCCCGGCACGACAGAGGAGTTGATTGCGCCGGCGATTGAGCGCGCAGGGCGGGTCAGTGTAATTCGCGATTCCATGGTCAGCGACGGCGTGCTGGTGGCTTATTCTCCTGAACGCGAAGATCCCGGCAATACCAGCATTGACCGGCGCGCCATTCCCAAGGTGGTCGGCGGCCTGGGCCAATTGGCGGCAGAGGCTGCCGCCGCTCTCTATAATGCCGCATTCCACCGTGTGATCCGGGTGTCCAGCCCGGCGGCGGCGGAAATGACCAAGCTGCTGGAGAATATTTATCGCTGCGTGAATATCGCGCTGGTGAACGAACTGAAGCTGCTCTGTCTGCGAATGGGCATCGACATCTGGGAGGTGATCGGCGCGGCGGCGACCAAACCCTTCGGCTTCCAACCCTTCTATCCCGGGCCTGGACTCGGCGGTCACTGCATACCGATCGATCCCTTCTACCTGAGCTGGAAGGCAAAGGAATTTGACTTCAGTACCCGGTTTATCGAACTCGCCGGCGAAGTGAACGAAGCCATGCCGTATCACGTGGTGGCGGCGGTCTCCTCGGCGCTGAACCAACGAAGCAAGCCGCTTAAGGGATCGCGGATTTTGGTGCTGGGTCTGGCTTATAAGCGAGACGTGGACGACCTGCGCGAGTCTCCTTCGCTCTCGATTATTGAAATGTTGCAGCAGGAGGGGGCCGCCGTCAGCTATAACGATCCGTTCTTTCCTACCGTGGGGCGGGGGCGGAAATACAATCTGAATATGGAGTCGCAGCGGCTAGAAAACCTTCACGGTTACGATTGTATCCTGATTGTCACCGATCACACTTCCTATGACTATGCCCGCATCGTCCGAGAATCGCAGCTCGTGGTCGACACCAGGAATGCCACACGCGGCCTGGTTTCAGAAAAAATCGTGAGATGCTGACCTGCCGTTTCTTTCTTCCGGTTGCACACACCCACGCTAGTGCTGGCCGAAGAAGACAGACCCATCTCCGGTGGGAGGAGTCCCCGGAACGCCGTTGTAGCAGTAGGCATTCTTCTGGTAAATCGCATTCTTTGAAATCCAGGTGCGAGTGGTGCCGACCATGTTGATAAAGCAATTCTTCGCACCAATCGAGGCGACCAGTTCGCTGTTGCCTTCAATCATCGCGCTGTCGGCATCCTCAATTTCGATGTTGTACGGAGTTCCGGTCAACGTCGTGAAGTAGTTATCGCGTACCACCGGCCCGTAGGCTCGGTAGCCGCTTCCCCCGTTGGGCATGCCGAGCACCACCTCGCGGGGTGACCCCTCGAAGTAGTTGGCTTCGATGACGGTTCCTCGGGAACGGGTCAGATAAATAGCTCCCCCGCCGTTTTCTTCGAGATCGTTGCCCATATAAAGGTTGTTGAGCGTTTCCGTAAGACCGTGCCCCACCAGAACCGTATCCTCAAAAATGGCCCATTGCGCGTTGCTGGTGATCTGGTTATAGGTCACGTGAATGGCATTTGCAGCATAGGGCGCGCCCTCCACCGACGCTCCACAATGGATCGGATGGGCGCTGCTGCACACTGTCGGAATGAGGCGGATTCCGTTCTTGTTGTCGGAAATCAAATTGTCGTAGATGTTCGTGCTGTTGGTCCCCTCAACCAGAATTCCATCGCCGCCCGAAAACCCCGAGATCACCATGTTGCGGATACTGATCCGGTTGGTGGGCAAAAGGTGAATGCCGGAGGCCGCGTGCGGATTTCCCTTTAGCTGAAATCCCTCGATCAACAGCTGGGAGGATCCTGGTTGATTGCCAATCGAAGTGGTAATGGCATCGCCGGTTCCGGAATAGGTGAGAACCGCTCCGGGATCGCCGGTCAGCTTATACGTGCCAAAGGTGTTCAGTTCCAGGTGTATCCCCACGGAAAATGAATAATTTCCCGGTGGAATATAGACCGTGCACTGCAGAACGCAGGTCTTCAGGGCATGGTTGATGCGGTCTCCGATATCGCTGCCGGCGGCGCTGGTCGCAGGCACTGCTGCTTGTGGCGTTGACGAAACCTGCGTGTGCAATGTGAGCGGATACAGGCTCGCTGCCAGAAGAAATGCAATTAGCCTCACGGATGCCTCTGGTCCACCTTACCATTAGACACATCGAGGTTGAGGAAGGCTGGTTACTGCACTACAAGGGTTTAAGCGCTTTGAACCTGCACACTTCTGAACTTGCGGTGATGTTGATATAGTGCCTGGCGCCGTTTGGGCAGCAGGAGCCATTCCAGTGCCGTTGTTGCAGCCGATTAAACCCAAAGCACAGAACAACGCCAACGCACAGATTAGATGGCCCAAATGCGATCTTTTCGCATCAGACCTCAGCCTTCGCCCACCATGCGGGTAGTGCATGGGCATCTCTGAGCCGCCGGGGGCGAGGACGGGATGAGTGTAAAGGGGTGCCTTTCCCCCTCTTGTCTCCCAAAGTGAACCGTTTCCGGTACGCTGGTTTCGGCCTCGATATCAGGTTCGTTCCCCGCTCCTCCCGGGAAAACAATTTGCACATCCACCGCTAGGCCCTAAACTAAAGTAAGAATTGGATGAGTTCGTCCCCGCATGGACAGGGCTGCGCCGATGGTAAAGGAGTAAAGCTTGGCAGGACACACCGGCCACGGGCCGGGCAGTCTTCCGCTCTTAGCAATTATGGGTAAGCGTTCAGGTCTTTTCTTCGCGATCCTGCTGGTCGCGAGTGTGGTGCAGGTCAAACTGCCAGTTGCTTCTGCTCAGTCCTCTGGTTCCGATACTTTCGATTGTCCATCAGGCGTCATTTCCTCAGTCGATGGAAGTTGCGTGAGTGAGGAGGAGGCTCCCAGCCAGGGCCTCGGCCAGTTGGGTACGGGTCAAGGCACTTCTGCCAATGGCGCCTATGGCCCAGCCGGTGGTGCTGCGGGCGGCCAACTGGGCGCCCAGTATCCCGGATTGCAGTCCTCTGGAATGAACACCAGGGTGCAGAGTATTCTCGACCAGGGTGGCCTCGGCAATACGCAATCCCAACTGGCGGCTCTGGAAGAGTCTCGCCTCCTGGCCATTAGACCCCCTTCCGCCCCGACAGACTTTCAGCTGCTGGTTCGCGCTTCCTTGGGCAGTCTGCTTCCGGTATACGGTGACAGCCTGTTTCGCCAGGTGCCTTCGACCTTCGCTCCGCTGCGGGAAGTGAATGTCACTCCCGACTATGTGCTCGGACCGGGTGATCAACTGGTGGTTCGCATCTGGGGGCAGATTAATTTCAATGCCCAATTGACTGTCGACCGGTCCGGTTCGGTGTATCTTCCCCAGGTAGGCGAGATCCACGTTGCCGGTTTGCCGTACGCTCAAGTCAGGCAACACCTTCATGACGCGGTCAGCCGCATCTACAAGAGCTTTGACCTGGATGTCGAGATGGGGCAGTTGCGCTCTATCCAGGTGTTTGTCGTAGGCCAGGCCCGCCGCCCCGGAACCTACACCCTCAGCTCACTCAGTACGCTGGTCACCGCTTTGTTTGCCACCGGCGGTCCCTCCGTCCAGGGCTCTCTACGCGACATTCAGTTGCGGCGCAACGGGCAAACCATTACCCATTTTGATTTGTATGACTTGCTGATCCTTGGCGACATGTCCAAAGACGCCCCCTTGCTCCCCGGTGATGTGATTTACATCCCTCCCGTGGGAGCGCAAGTGGCCGTCTCCGGCGACGTCCACATCCCGGCCATCTACGAGCTGAAGGGCACGACTTCAGTGGAGCAGGCTCTTCGCTTTGCCGGAGGCCTCTCAGCCACAGCCTCACTCGAGCGGGCATCGCTCGAGCGCCTGGATGTGCAGAAGAACCGCACCGTCCTCGATATCTCGCTTGAGGGTCCGGGGTTGGCGACACCGCTGCAGCAAGCCGACATCCTGCGCGTGCTCCCAATCTCTCCTCAATTTCAGAATGTCGTTACCTTGCGCGGGAATGTTGCGCAAACGGGGCGGTTTTCCTGGCATCCGGGCATGAAGTTAAGTGAGATTATTCCCGACAGCCAATCGC
The DNA here is from genome assembly GCA_963814015.1 of uncultured Acidobacteriaceae bacterium. Lineage (GTDB taxonomy): Bacteria > Acidobacteriota > Terriglobia > Terriglobales > Acidobacteriaceae > PALSA-350. The sequence goes on along the minus strand of CAWFBI010000005.1, from coordinate 344,467 downwards.
TGATTACCCGGGATTACTGGGAACGCAGGAACCAGCTGGGTGTTCCCGGCCCGGAGTTCAAGCCGGAATATACCAACAACCCCGATTACTACCCTCGCGATATCAATGGCTACCAGACCGGCTCTGCGCAATACGATATCAACGGGGTCCCCATCTTTAACGGGCAGCCACAGACCAACGGCACCCAGGGTCAACAAGTGAATGGTTCCCGGCTTTACGGGCAGAACCCGGTGCCGTACAACAACCAGAACACGAATCAACCTTCGGGGCAGAGCGACGACGCGAATTGCATTCCGACAAGTAATAATCAACAGCAAAATCCATATGGCCAGAACCCCGGATCGAATACCCAGGGGATCAACGCTCAGAATGGGCAACCCTGCACCACAAGCAGCAGATCCCTGGCGGATGAGACGCAGACGTCGTCTGGAAACCTTCCCCGGCCGGCCCTGACTGTCTCTCTCCCCGTGCCTGAGATTGATTGGTCCTACGCCGTCATTGAGCGGATGAACCCGCAAACCCTCACCACTTCGCTGGTGCCCTTCAATCCCGGGCAGCTTGTTCTCGACCATGACCCGGCACAGAATCTGGCGCTCGAGCCGGGTGATGTGGTCACCATCTTCTCCCAGGCGGATATCAAAGTTCCCCAGGCCCAGCGCACCAAGTTCGTCCGTCTGGAAGGTGAGTTCAAGCAGGCGGGGATATATAGCGTCCTTCCAGGTGAGACCTTGCCCCAGCTGGTGGCCCGTGCCGGAGGCTTCACTCCGGACGCTTACCTGTTCGGATCGAACTTCACCCGCGAGTCGACACGCATCCTGCAGCAACTGCGTTTGAACGACTACCTGCAAAATCTGGAACTGGAGATTGACCGGTCCACCATCGCCGCCGCCGCCAGTATCGGCAACGTGGACCCGTCGGCGACCGCCGCCTCCAGGAGCTTAGTCGCCAGGTTCCGCACCATTCGCGCCACCGGCCGGGTGGTGCTGGATATTCCGCAGAATGCGACGGGAATCACCAACCTGCCCAACATACCACTGGAAGACGGCGATCGCTTCGTGGTTCCCTCCAAACCCAGCACGGTGAATGTTGTGGGTGCCGTATACGACCAGAATTCTTTTCTGTTCAGGAATACGCAGGCGGTGGGAAGTTACCTGCGGTTGGCTGGGGGACCGACGAAGAGTGCCGATGGTGCGGATTCCTTCGTTATCCGGGCCGATGGTTCGGTGGTGAGCCGGAAATCGCAGAAAGGTGTATTCGGAAATACCTTCGCATCCATGCATCTGAACGCGGGCGACACTGTGGTTATTCCAGAAAAAGTGCCCAGGCCTTCCGGTCTGAGGAACTTTATCAACTATACGCAGATTTTCTCCCAGCTGGCCCTGGGTGCGGCAGCGATCGCCGTGCTGCAGTAACATAGAGGGATTGATAGGTAGCCGATGGCCATAATGCCGCCCACCCGAGAGTACAGTCCGCCACTCGAGGCGCAGACCGGGATCGAGTTTGACTTGCTCGACCTGCTGCTGGTCATGGCGGAGCGGAAGAACACTATCATCCTGTGCACCGTGATCGGGATGTTTCTGCTCACCGGGCTGGTGCTTCTGATGCATCCTACCTTTACCGCAAAAGCGGTGATCCTGCCCCCGCAGCAGGGGCAGTCGAGTGCCGCCATGATAAGCCAGCTGGGCAGTCTGACAGCCTTGGCGGGGCTGGGAAGCTCCGGCGCGCTGAAGGATCCTAACGACTTGTACCTGGCAGTTCTTCAGAGCAACACGGTTGAAGATGGGTTGATCACGCGCCTCAACCTCATGGCCGCCTACAAGGTGAAGAAGATAGGCGAAGCGCGTCGTATGCTCGCCGCAAGTTCCAAGTTCGTCAGCGAAAGAGGGGGCCTGATCAGCATCACGATCAGAGACGGAGACCCCCATCGGGCCGCCCAGATCGCCAATGCTTACGTCGACGAACTGCACAACATTAACAGCCGCCTCATTATTGGTGAAGCTTCGGTGAGAAGGAATTTTTTCGGGCAACAGCTGGCGCTTGAGAAAGACCGGTTGACCGATGCGGAAATTGCGCTCCAGCAAACGGAAGAAACGACCGGAGCGATCTCCCCCATGGGCCAAACGGGCGTGGTGATTTCCCAGGTGGCGGCTCTGCAAGGACAGATCATCTCTCGTGAAGTGCAGCTGGACGCCCTCCGTACGTCGTCTACGGATCAAAATCCCGACGTGATTCGTTTGAACAACGAGATTGAAGGCCTACGGGCGCAGATGCGCCAGTTAGAGAGCGTTCAAAAAGGGCGTAAACCCGGCGACATCTCCCTCACCAGCCGATCGCTCCCGCAGGATCAAGTCGCTTACCTGCGCAAGCAAAGAGACGTGCAGTACCACACGCTAATCTTCGATCTGATTGCCCGCCAGTTTGAGGCGGCAAGGATGGACGAGGCAAAGGCGTCTCCGGTGATCCAGATTTTGGACCCAGCCGATGCGCCCGATAGGAAGTCGGGGCCATTCCGGGCTTTGTGGACGTTGGCCGGCGCCGCTCTTGGTTTCGTTTGGGGGTGTACGCGGGTGATCGGATCTTACGTTTACGGTCGCGTGGTGGCCGACCCCGCGCATGCCCAGAAATTGGGTCAATTTCGACGCGCTCTCCGTTTTCGTTCCAGTTAAATGGATTATCCCACCACCTGGCCGTCCTCGATTACGGGGATGTCCCGCCTTAGCAATTGTTTGCGCCAGCTTCGAATTCTCTTGGCCCGGGTGTCAAAGAGCCGACGGCAGAAGAATTCGAAGGTCATTTTGGAAAAAACCATATTCCGGTGGCGGCGACGTTGCCGCAACGTTCGGGCCAGCAGCCTGATGAGGTGAGCGGCCCGTTCCGGAGCGGAGGAATAGAGATCTACATATGCGCTCTCGGCGGCAAGAAAATTCCGGTACCGCTCTGGCGCCATATCGTTATCAAAGTCCATGCTGGTGATGGAGTGCTGCAGTGTGAGATCCCCTGCTATATACATGTAGCGGCCCTTCCGATACATGGCCTGGAAAACATAAACATCGGAGAGATCAAGCCAAAAGTCATCGCTATACCCGCCGATTTCGCGCAAAGCGGCGACCCGCATCATGGTAGCGCTGTTTACCGCGAACGCCTTTTGACGGCAGATTCCCCTGAATGTAGGTGGTATATGGCTTATCTGGTTGAACCGGCCGAGCCTTCTGGGTGAGACCAAAGATCCGTGAGAATAGATGAACGGAACAACGGATCCTATTTCCGTTTGGCCCTGCAGCAGATGGCTGTGCTCGAGCATGCGGGGAAGAAATTCAGCCGAGACGGTCGTGTCCTGGTCCAACAACAGGAGCCAGGGAGACGCCCCCGCTTCGGCAAACTCCATCGCGTAATTGTAAGCGCCCGAGGTTCCCACGTTCCGGCCGGCGTGGTGGTAGTTGCAGGGGAACGAAAGCTTAACCTGATCGAGTGCTTTTGGGCTGTTGTCGAACAGGATGACTTGAATAGAGTCAAGCAGCTGAGGATTGCTTGCGAAAACTTTCCCCAGGCTGTCGATGGTCTGACTCTGCTCCGGTAGCCGTTTGTAAAGTACAACCACGGCTACAATCTGGCTCTTATCCATGTTTGTTCAAACGCACTCTAACTTGTCTCAAAGCACGATTATACCCGTCTCCTACCAGGGCTCTCCGCGGCTCCCGGGCGCCCTCGGGTAAACTGTTCTGGTGGCTTTCGGGAAGGAAATTGATGAAACGCTCGCTCAAGATGTTAAGGCCTCAATTGAAGCGGGTTGCTGAGAACCTCTTCCCTAAGACTATGTACGCCAGGCGCTTCCATTCCTGGGTCAAGGTGGAACCGGAATTGCCACTCCTCCCTGCACTCTGCCGGAAAGACGCCGTTGCCGTAGACATTGGAGCGAATGAGGGTTTTTTTGCGCACCATCTCTTGCCTCTTGCCTTGAGCGTCGTAGCCTTCGAGCCACTGCCCCAGATGCTGGCACGGCTGCGGGAAAATTACGCCGATAAGATGGAAATCCACGGCGTCATTCTTTCCGACCACGAAGGTCAGGGTGAGCTGAGGTTCCCCGCCGGGGGCTACATGTCGGCTACGATTGCAGAGTCGAATTCCGCTGCAGTGGAAAGCGGCCGGGTCATCGAAACTGTGGTCGCGCCAATGAAGACTCTCGATAGTTTCAATCTGACAAACGTCGGTTTTGTGAAAATCGATGTGGAAGGTCATGAGGAGGCCGTGCTGCATGGCGGACTCAAGACCTTAAGACGTGAGATGCCAAACCTGATGATCGAAATCGAGGAACGCCATGCGCCGGGCTCGCTCGATCGCGTATCGGCGCTTCTGAAGGAGATCGGCTACTCCGGGTTCTATCTAGACGGAAAGCAACTGGTACCCGTTGCTCAGTTTGACCCTCACCGCGACCAGGTAAGACAGAACGGCAAGGTCGGGAAATATATCAATAACTTCCTTTTTTTCCCCGATGAGCAGGCGGCCGGCACACTGGAGAGTGCACACCGGCATTTTTCAGCGGCCAGGCAATAGCTCTTGGGGCTGCTCCTCCGGCTCTTCTTTACGTGCCAGCTCCAGACACAGCAGGACATAGACAAAATAGTTATAGCGCGGCTGGACAAACGGCGTTACCGCCGTGGTGATGGCGTAAATGATGATCAGAAAAGCGATTGGGCGCCTGGGATTTAACTTGCCTTGACGGTAGGCCATGATCAGCAGCGCTATCAGTCCGATCGAGAACAGGGGAATGATGAACAGGGAGTGCAGGTCACCCCAGCCGAGCAGGGAATACTCGCGCACGAACGTGAGCGGCCTTAGCAGCTCTCCCATCAGGTTCATCAGGATCTTAGGCAGCAGAACCAGCGGAAACCCAAAATTCTCCTGGATGGTATCGAGCTTGGCAATGGTGTTGGCGTTCTTCGTATACTGCGTGAACGCTGCGAGACCTGTGCCCGGTAGCCTGGCGATCAGGCCGTAAAGTACGGTGAGAACGGCGATGACGACGATGATGGCCAGTTTGGGATTACGCTTGAAAACAGAGCCCTTTCTCTGCAGGAAAAGGAACAGCAGGATGAGCGCGATTTGCTCCCAGCGGGCAAACAGTGAGACCAAGAGAACCAGTCCCAGCAGTAGCCAGGAACGTTTCTCCGAGTAGATATATTTGCTCAACAACAAGGTAGAGAACAGCACCAGTATTTCCTTGTTCAGCGTGACCAATGCAGGGGCTGTCTCTGAACACAGGACAAGGAGAAGGACAAGAAGGTACCTGTCCACCCCGGGAATACTGCAGGCAATTTCGACTGCGACAAAGAAAAGGAAAATATTGAAGAGAGCAACGGCAAATCCGGTCTTGAATACCATCCCGATGGCCACCGGTCCTAGCAGGTTTCCGCTGAACGACACCAGGTTGTCGTGTTCCACGTGATCACTCCGGTATTGCACAGCATCCCAATAGGTCGGCGAATCCGCGCCAAATCGTATATAGGTGTCGTGGTTCAGGCGGGGCTGTTCAAACACGAAAAAGCAGTACATGCAGAGAGCGAGATAGAGGCAGAACAGCCAAATGAGCAGCCACTTCTTGAGCGGCCTGGGCTGTAGCAGGAGAGAAAGGAAAGGGATGCGAACCTTTGGAACGTTGGGGGCCGTTATATAAAACGATGGTGCTCGGGGAACCTGCACCGACGGCATGGCAAGGGTGAACTTCATCGCTGAAACATCATTATAGGGCGTTGTGTGCTGACGACCGGAGCGCGGCGTAGTGGGGGACTTGCTGTTTGTGAAGAAATCTGGGTTCTTTCCGCCAGGGCTCCCGTTTGCCTGGGTTCTGGTGAGAAATCAGGACCCCAGATAGCATGGAAGCTTCATGCGCATCCTCTATGACCATCAGGTCTTTTCTCTGCAGGATGCAGGCGGCGCTTCTCGCTACCATTTTGAGCTGATACGGAACCTCCAGTGCTCGGACGAGGTTGCGATGGAAGTGCTCATCGGCTTAAACAGTTCGGTGATGCCTTTCGCGACCCTTCAGCAGCAGCGTACCCGGGTATTCAGCCGCAGCACAAGGATCATGCCGGGGTTAGCCCGCTACGCAATCAACGAACTGCTCTCTACAGTCATCGCCCCGCTTAGGGGAAGGGTCGACATCTACCACCCGACACTGTATCGGGCTCTTCCCTGGGTGCGCCGGCGGCGTATCGTGGTTACCCATCACGACTGCATCCATGAACGGTTTCCTCAGCTGTTCTCGAATGCAGCGTCCATCGTCGAAAGCAAGCGGAAGCTGTTCGCGCAAGCCGATGCAATCATCTGTGTCTCCGGGTCCAGCCAAAGAGATCTGCTTCATTTTTACGATGTTGCGGAAATGAAGACGCATGTTGTTCACCACGGCTTTTCACCCCTGCAGAACCCGCCGGGGGACGGGCAGGGCACCGTCGAACACATGGCGCCATACCTGCTTTATGTAGGCTCGCGCGCGAGCTACAAGAACTTCGGCCTCCTGCTCGAGGCCTTCGCCCGCAGCCGCCTGGCCGGACACTACCGCCTGCTGGCGGTTGGCGGCGGCGGGTTCACAGCAGAAGAACAGCAACGAATCGCATCGCTTCGTCTCGCCGGCTCGATCACCGTCATTCCCAAAGCGGATGATGCTATCCTCGCCCGCGCTTATCGCGACGCCGCCCTGTTTATTTATCCAAGCCTGTACGAAGGTTTCGGTTTTCCTCCACTCGAAGCCATGAGCATGGGTTGTCCGGTTTTGGTGAATCGCACGTCGTCCCTACCCGAGGTTTGCGGAGACGCAGCATTTTACTTCGAAGCCTCTGATCCCGACGAGCTCGCGCATAGCCTGACGTCGACCCTTGAGGATGAGCACGTCTTAGCGGCCCAGCGCGAGTTGGGTGAGCAGCGGGTGAGGCTCTTTGACTGGCGCCAAAGCGCGCACAGCACTCTGGACGTATATCGCGCTGTATTAGACGGTTGACTCGACCGGGTAATTTGAGACTAACCGGATAGAAGCGGGCGCTATTGATACCAAACAGGTTAAGATCAAAGGATGGGCCAAAAGGTCTTAATTACCGGGGGACTCGGGTTCATCGGGCTGACGCTTGCCCGGACATTAGTCCGGCGCGGGTTGACGGTGCGCCTTTTAGACAATCTGAGCCCGCAGATCCATGGGGTTGATTCACCGCCCGAACTGGGCGCGATGCTTGAGGAACATCATGTAGAGGTGATGCGCGGTGACGTCTGCCAGCGCCGGGACTGGGTTTTGGCCCTGCGTGATGTCGCGTCAGTGGTGCACTTGGCGGCAGAAACAGGGACCGGCCAATCCATGTACAGAATCGGCGACTACACCAGCACGAATGTACTTGGCACAGCCTTGCTGCTCGATGTGCTGGCAAACGACCACCATGAAGTTAAAAAACTTTTGCTGGCCTCCTCCCGCTCCGTTTATGGGGAAGGAGCCTACCAGTGCCCTGACTGCGGTGTGGTTTACCCCCTGATGCGCAACCCGGGCAACCTGCAAGCGGGCAAGTGGGAACCGCTTTGCCCCTTTTGTTGTGGTCCTATTCATCCGATAGCAACGCCTGAGGCCGCCAGGACAAGCCCAGCGTCCGTCTATGCCGCCACTAAGCTGGCCCAGGAAGATCTGGTCCGCATTGCAGCCAATGCGCTCGGCATTCCCTTCCTGATTCTCCGTTTGCAGAATGTTTATGGAGAAGGCCAGTCTCTCAACAACCCCTACACCGGCATCCTGTCCATCTTCTCCAACAGGTTCCGGCAAGGCAAAGAGATCGTGTTGTTCGAAGATGGCCAGGAAAGCCGTGATTTTGTGCATGTATCGGATGTCGCTGAGGCGATGGCTCTCGGCCTCACAGCCCATGGGGCGGATGGACTCACCCTGAACGTTGGATCGGGCGTGCAGGTGAGTGTGGAAACGATCGCCAGTAGCCTTAGACGGCAATTCCACAATTCCAGCGCGCCGGTCATCATATCGGGTCAATATCGATTGGGCGACATCCGCCACAACTACGCGGATATTTCAACTATCGGGCAGTTCTTAGGGTTCTCGCCGAAAGTGCCGCTCGAGGAGGGCATCGCGCGATTCGTGCGCTGGGTGAAGACCCAACCCATCGTGCAAAATGGAGCAGAAGACGGTTTGGACCGCGCCAATCGGGAGTTGATCGAACGCGGCCTGATGAAGGCGTGAGTCCATGCCTAAGGCCTCAATGCTATGCTGAAGGCTCTGCTTTATGCGGACCTCGAACGTCAATTGGAGTTGAGTGGCCAGCCGGGTGCTAAAGCTTCCCTGCCCCGTTTTTTGCGCAGATTGCTTCATCCCAGGTTTTTGCCCATCGTTCTTTATCGCTGCAGCCGAGCGGCTCTCCTTAACCGCCTTTCACCACTGGCACACATATTGTCATATTTGAATCAAATTATCTTTGGGATAGAGATCTCCCCCAGATGCGTTATTGGTCCCGGTATATTCTTTCCCCATACTTCAGGGACCGTGATTGGCGCATCAAAAATCGGAAGGGATGTAACGATTTTCCAGGGCGTGACCCTGGGGGCCAGGCAAATCGATATGAGCTATGACTTGTCTCTCAGGCCAGAACTTGGTGACTATGTGGTGATTGGAGCCGGAGCCAAGGTTCTCGGAGGGATATCTTTAGGCGATAATGTAAAGGTGGGCGCGAATTCTGTCTTGCTGCGGTCCGTGCCCGCAAACGCAACCGTCGCAGGGATTCCCGCACGCGAAGTCCATTCACCTGAATAGAACTGCCTGAGGTTTTGGAAGATTGATGAATCTCCTGCTCGACCTAACCATCATCATTCCCAACTACAATACCAAGGCGTTGCTGCGGCAGTGCTTAGCTTCAATTTATCGCTACACCCGGGGCATCCAATTCGAGGTAATCTGCATCGACGATGGGTCGTCAGATGGCAGCCCCGAGATGGTCGAGTCAGACTTTGCCGAAGTCATTCTGGTGCGCAACCAGGTGCCTCTGCTGTACTCCAGGAACAATAACCTGGGGATGAAAATGTCGCGGGCTCGGTACGCCTGCTTGTTGAACAGCGACACCAAGCTGGTGGGTAACGTCTTCAAGGTTCTGGTTGCGTTTATGGATGCTCATCCGGAGGCTGCGGCATGCGGTCCGCGGCTGCTCAATCCGGATGGCACTACACAGTCGTGCGTCCGCAGCTTCGCCGGCCTCGGGACCATGGTTCTACAGGGTTTGAACTGGCACAAGTTCTTTCCCAATGGCCGGGTCTCAAAGAAATACTATGCTTGTGCTTTCGATTATTCCCGGGAACAGCAGGTCGAAAGTCTGGGCACAACTGCCTACGTGCTGCGCCGGGAAACCTGGGAAACATACGGCATGCTCGATGAGCGCTTGCCCCACTTCCAGGTCGATTTGGCCTACAACCTGATGCTGAAGCGTAACGGCTGCAAGATCTACTACACCCCGACCGCCGAAGTCATTCACTATGGTAGCCAAAGCATCAATCAGATGCCCAGAAAGAAGATCATCGAGCAGCATAGGGCGATGGTTGACTTCAATGAGCATTATGACTATTTCGGAAAGAGCCGGCTGCTCAAACTGATGGTGCGCGGAGCGGTTGCCGCCCGCTGCCTGCTCAAAATTACTGAATTTTATCTCAGTAGGGATAAGCGGGTAATCAAAGGGCCGGGAGCGCCGAGGCTGAATGCGATCGACCGAACCGTCATGCAGCGGGAGGATTTGCGGACCGGGGCCGATTAGCTGCCCCTCAGTACTAAGGTGAAGCTTCTCTTATCATAAAAAATGGATTAAATATGCCCGCCCAGTGTAAACCTAAGAAATATGTTGGCACTTGGCTTCCAAGAGCGCCAAAACCCAGGAACCTTGCCTGTAATCAGTACTGGGATACCGTAGGAGCCCAAATACTGTTATTTTGGTTAAAAGGCTGAATCGGGAAAAGTTCTGCCCGGGCGCAACATCCTTTTTTTGCACGGGTTCATCCGTGTACATAGCTGGCATTAGGGCTTTGGCCCTGGCCGCCAAGATAGTTTTGTGCGGTAACGCAAACCCAGTTTCCGGTAGTAGGCTAAGGTATTCACCACCTCGGCCGATCAAGCAAGTGTCTACAAAAAGAATTGCAGCAGGCCGTGAGGCGTCGGTTTAGCAAGAAAACTTGATCGACAAGACCCTGAACGAGAATTCAGCAAGCGCTCCAAAATTTTAGAACAGGTCTTAAAAAACGCATGGACACTAGCTTTGCTCCCCCGCAGCCCAGCGCGGCTCTGCTTTGGAACGATGTCGTCTCAGAGGTAAACGGTCATTCGACGACTTTGTTTCCCCCATTTTGCGCTGTACCCCAGGACCCCACTGCCTACTATGCAGAACCGAGTGCGTGGAGTGTATCGGCAATCAAGCGGTGCATCGACTTGGTTTTTGCCCTGGTGGCCCTTTCTCTCTTCTGGCCCCTGTTAATGCTCGCTGCCGTTTTAGTCCGCTACAAGTCTCCAGGCCCGGTGATCTTTCGCCAGAAGCGCGTTGGGCGGGACGGAGTCCTCTTTACCGTATTCAAGTTCAGAACCATGGCGATAGACGCCCAGGAAGACGGGCCCTGTCTGACCAAGCGGGGCGACCCGCGCGTTACGCGATTCGGGGGCTTCCTGCGCAAATACAAGCTGGATGAGCTTCCCCAGCTGATCAACGTATTGCGCGGCGACATGAGTCTGGTCGGGCCGCGCCCCAAGCTCCCTCACCTGGAAGTGATGCATATGCCGTTTCGGCCAGGCCTTACCGGGGCCGCAACCCTCGCCTTCCGTTGCGAAGAAGAGATGCTACAGGACATTCCCGACGAGGAGCTTGAGGCCTACTACTGCCGTATGATCAAGCCCCTGAAAGCAAAAATTGACTGGGATTACATGCGCGAGGCGACCCTGGCGAGTGATTTCTCGCTTCTTTATGAGACCGCCTTCTGCTGCTTCTCCAGTCGCGCTAATTCCTGGGCCGTCGACTTCTCCAAGTCCGCATAAAACGATGAGCGTTTCCGAGCAGGATGTCGAGCGTGTTGCCGAACTTGCGAATCTCGAACTAACGAGTGGCGAGAAGGGGAGCATGCTGCGCGATCTGAATTCCGTTCTCGACTACTTTGCCCAGCTTAACGAGTTGGACACATCCTCTGTGCCGCCCATGGCACAGGTTGCTGACCAGTTGACGGTGGGTAGCGAATCCAGCGCAAATGCACAACACCTGCGTCCGGACGAGGTTGCGCCGTCTTTGAGCCGGGACCAGGTGATGGCCTGTGCGCCGGATACAGACGGAATCTTCTTCAGGGTGCCCAAAGTCATCGAGCGCTAAGAATCTTCGCTTCTGGTATTTACAAAGTTAGCCGTCCTGACCGACCTTTCTGGCAGGAGACGTGGTAGAGGTGAAAAGCTCAACGCATTCGCGGTGACTGCTGAATGCGACGGAACTAATAGATCAGCCCTTAAAGGTTATAGCGGAGAATGCACCAGACTGCGCGAATACCATCTCTCCATGTAATTTTCTTGCCTTCACTATATGTTCGTCCGCTGTAGCTAATGCCCACTTCGTAAATGCGAGGCCTCACGGGTAACCGCGCAATTTTTGCTGTGATTTCGACCTCGAAGCCGAAACGGTCCTCTTGGATAGTGACCGCCTGAATGACCTCGCGACGAAAGACCTTGTAGCAAGTCTCCATGTCGGTAAGGTTGAGGTTGGTCATCATGTTGGACATCAGTGTCAAGATACTGTTGCCGACGTTGTGCCAAAAGAAAAGCACTCGCATCTCAGAGCCGCTGCGAAATCGGGAGCCGTAGACTACGTCGGCACGATCATCGAGGATGGGAGCAAGCAACCGCGGGTAGTCGCCGGGACTGTACTCGAGATCGGCATCTTGGACAAGGATTATTTCTCCGACAGCGGCTTGGAATCCTGTCCGGAGGGCAGCACCTTTGCCCTGGTTTATTCGATGTTCGAGGACGCGTATGTTCGGGTATTGTTCCGCAAGAGCCTTTGCGATGTTTACAGAGTCGTCTCGAGATCCGTCATCAACAATTATGATTTCTCGCTCCAACCCGGAGACATCGGCGACCAGCACCCTATCAATAATTGTTTTCAAGGTGTTCGATTCGTTGTAGCAAGGCACAACGATCGAAATAACACGGCTTTTCATCCTTCGGTTCCATCGGGCGGTAGAGGCTGGATTTACCTTATCGGATTGTGCCACTTGATCTTAGCAGCTTGTAGCTTGGCGATCGCACCAAGCAGCTCTTTTGTAGCCCCACCAACCGCTGTCGAGAATACCCAGGTCACTCCTCTGACGTGGCACCTGTCTCGTCTCTTCTGCCGCGTCCGATCCGGAATAGCTGCCAAAACAGTCCCACCACGCCCGTCAGGCACGCTGTCCAGCCAATCTCCATGTGAGGAGGCGTGAAGTTATAGTGAACCTTACTCAGCCCAGCTGGCAGAGTTGTCGCCTGGAAGATGCCATCCTGCTGGACCGCTTCGATGGCTGCACCATTGTTCCTCACGTTCCAGCCAGGCATATAGAGTTCCCTGCGCCGCAATTTAGCAGGAGAGGAACACGCGGCTGTAACATCCTCCCGCTGCTCCGTCGTAAGGGTACAAGGGCCACCCTGTATTACTTCGTAGTAAGGGGCAGGTTCAGGCACCTCCCAGATGTCCATCACGGAATCCCCGTAGGCCTTATGGAAGCCGTGCATAAGCATGGAATCCTTAAAAGTGACATGCAATCGTCTACCGGGGAGCGCGCCGCGTGGTCCCTGGAGTTGCTGGTTCGCTCCAGCCGAAACTGCCAGCGCCATCGGCCTGGATCCGCCCTGGTGCGTGAAGGTCAAATGCAACGGGGTTCCTGGGAGCGCGGCAAGGGGCTGATCGAGATGCACCTCAAAGAACGCACGGTTGCCAGATTTGGAAAGAGGTTCCACGCCCGATCGGCACACTTGCTCGGCGCAAATCCTGACCTCAAGCTCGCCATCTGCGGGAGCAGCGCTATTGGTAATAAGCACTCCGACACCATCGATCGCAGATTGCGCGAAGGCCGCCGGCATTGGAACGACAGTCTCGGCGGCCTGACCGGTCCAGAGAGTTAGATCATTCGACTGAAGAGCCGCCGAGTTCTCATCATGGCTCGCGGGGAGTCCATTCGTTCCGCTTTTAACGGCTGGTTGGTCCTTCACAACAGCCACCACTCCCATGAGCGAACGGGCAACGGCTCTCAAAACAAAACGCTCGGCTGCCGGTTTTGTCGGATTGTCGGCCACCGATTGGCACCACGCAAGAACTCGCGGTTCCCCAGCTCGTGTTTTCCTTCCACCCTCAAGTGGCAGTCTCGAATCGGTCGCATCGAGGTAGGTCGTTGGGAGTGCGCTCTGGCCAGGGTTGGTTAAGACATACCTGACGCCGACATCGCGAAAGTTCGCCAGGTTCCTGCTGAATGTACGCGGCCCGGCGTCGCTAGTGTCACCCCAGGCGGGCCAGAAGAAAGTCACCCCGGAGTCCTTCTGAAAGCCAGGTAGCAGATTACGATCGACGTATTGCGCCCATAGCTTGGGAACCGGAAGGATATTGTGATTGATGCTGGCCACCTGAAAATAAGCGCTGTAATTGGGCGCGAGCGGACCCAGCGTGTAATTGCGAGACAGTCCCTGATGATCGTGCAGAAATCGCATCGCTTGCATGTCCACGTGGTTGTTTCGTCTGGCGCTGATCTGCGCCGCCATGAACATAACCGCGGAATCGAAAATTATCAGGACTGCGAGGGTTGTCCGGCGCGTCTCCTGTCGCGAAATCCGCCATGCCAGCCAGAGTGCAGTCAGTCCAGCGAGGGCCCAGAAAAACGCGGCCCCCAGGAACGCGAACATGACCAGCGCTTTGCCCTGGGACCATCCCCAGTAGGCCCTCTGCGGCCACGCCAGGGCAACGCAAACCAAGAGCAGGATCATGACAATCGCAAAACCGTTGCGGCGTCGTGGCGTGGTCCCGCGAAACTCATCGAGACCATACGCGGCGAGAATGGTCAACGCCAGTATCCAGGATGCACCCGCATATCGAAAGAAGATGGCCCGATTTAGTAACGGCAGGTGATTGATGATCGCTGTGATCGGTTGCACACCAAAGTTTCGAGCCCAGCACAACAGAACCCATACAAGCAGCAGAAGCCTGAGCCCACGACCCGCTGACTTGCGCATGACCCCGATCAGCGCCATGACGAGGACGATAGCTCCTGTGTAGCCTCCGATACTTCCCCATGTTTCAACGAGCAGACTAGAGGAGAGAGAGAAATTCAAAGGTCCATAGACATAGGGAATCATTGTCGCTGGCAGTGATGTCCATGGCAGTGACATCCCACTCTTTGTATGGGCGCCAAAGGAGTCTGATTGAAGCAGGTAATCGACAAAAGCGATCAGTAGCGGGGAGGCAACCAACAAACCGAGTGCGAAGCCACCGAGCGCCCGCCTTGCCATCACCCAGCGTGCTGGTGCGGAAGTGAGGCGGTAAAGTCCCCAGGCGAGACCGAGTAACCCGCTGATATAAGCCGGCTCAGGGAAGCCGGCAAGAATCGACCATGCAATGGCCAGCCCGATGGCGAGGATACTTGCAGCGCCTTGTCGCGGCTTTAGCGTGCGTTCAATGCCCCATAACAAGCACGGAAGAAAAGGCGACGAGGTGTACACGGCCGCAGGTCCTGGTGTCCAGGCAATCACGCCGTTCAACGCAAAGAGGACGCCGCCCATAAATGCTGCAAGCCGGCTGAGTCGGAGCTCACGCAAGAGCGCGTAGGTCGCAAGCCCGGCAATGATCTGCATGGCGATTCGTTGCCAGAGCAGACCCTCCTTGAGTAAGAGCAATAAATTGAACGGTAGGAAGAATGCACCCGGCTGCAACTCTCCCGCCAGGGGTACCCCAATGCCAGTGTAGGGATTCCACCAGGGGATCACTCCGTGCAGCCAGTCCCATGCTACAAGGTGGCCCAGAGCCTGCGACGTGAATCCGGCATTTGGATCAAGAAACGGTGGACCTGGGATAATATGCGTGCCACCACTGGTAATGCTCGAATAGAACCAGATGGGATCGGTGCTCAGTCCCAGCACCAAAAACGGCAATTGCACTGCAAACGGAAGTAAGAGCAGCAGAACGATCGGCAGCGCGGGATGACGGTCAAAAAACTCTGCTTGGGATTCGGCACTCAACTTGGTTTCGAATACAGCAGAGTGCGGCATGCAAATCAATTCCTTCAAGAGTCAGTCTTGGCGACGAGTATGTGCAGTATCGCCAAATTATATAAGGCCGAACACGACCTCAAGGCGGTGACGTGAATTGAGCGAAAACGGTAGATCCCTAATACAAAAAGTGACGCCTGACCATGGCTTGAATTCGCGGCTGGCCCACGTCTTAAACCGGGATGCGCCGGGCGCAATGTACATCGATCCGCTGATGGACAGACTCTTCCCCAAAGAAAGACTAAGGAACAGGCTATATTAAACAAAGCGATTCACGAACACGTCTACACGTTGCCTCCAACGCAGGACGTTCGCTAGTGCGGGACGCAGCACGAGGACGATCCGGATGCGAAACTGATCAACGGATGATTCTGTCGCCAACGAAAATAAACCTATGGATTTGAAACAGACATCTATTTCTGAGGTTGTAGCCGCGGTGCGACATGCAAAGCCCAGCGCCACCGAGTTGGCGGAGCTTTGCTTTGCGGAGATTGAAGCACAGGATCCCGTCATCAACGCGTACTTGGCCGTGAGTCGCGAACGAGCGCTCCTGAAAGCGGCGGCCATCGATCAACTCGCCGCGCAGGGCAGCCCTCTGCCCCCTCTGGCTGGTGTTCCTATCGGTATCAAGGACGTGTTGGTGATGAAGGGCTCACCAGCGACGGCGGGCTCCCGCATACTCGAGGGGTATCGGCCGCCATATGACGCGACCGTGGTCAAACGTCTCGAAGCTGCAGGGGCGGTGCTGATGGGAAAGCTGAACTGTGATGAGTTCGCAATGGGGTCATCGACAGAAAACTCCGGGTATGGACCGGTACGCAACCCGGTTGCACTGGACCGTGTACCTGGCGGTTCAAGCGGCGGGTCGGCTGCAGCGGTGGCGGCCGGCATGGCCGTGGCGGCCCTGGGTACCGATACCGGCGGATCTGTGCGCCAGCCGGCATCTTTCTGCGGAGTCGTTGGGGTGCTTCCGACGTACGGACGAGTATCGCGCTACGGTTTGATCGCCTTTGCCTCATCGCTCGATCGGGTCGGCCCGGTGACACGCACCGTGCAGGATGCAGCCGAATTGCTGGGTGTGATCGCGGGGCAAGATCCGCTGGATGCCACCTCCGCGGAGTGGCCGGTACCGGATTATGTCCAGGCTTTGGAGCAGCCGGTGAAGGGTTTGCGGGTCGGTGTTCCGGCTGAGTACTATGGCGATGGCCTCGATGCCGAGGTTCGCGCCGCGGTGGAATCCGCCATCGAACGCCTCCGCGAGGCCGGATGCACGATTCATCCCGTGTCGCTGCCGCACACCAGATATGCGATTCCAACCTATTACCTGTTGGCTACCGCCGAGGCCAGTGCCAACCTGGCCAGATTCGATGGCGTGCGCTACGGCTTCCGAGCCAGAGACGCGAATACGCTGACAGCGATGTATCGCCAGTCACGCGACATCGGCTTCGGAGCCGAAGTGAAGCGGCGCATCCTGCTGGGAACCTATGCCCTAAGCGCAGGCTATTATGATGCCTATTACAAGAAAGCGCAGCAGGTGCGCACCCTGCTCACGCAGGATTTTCTCACCGCGTTTCAGGATGTGGATGTGTTGGTGACGCCGACTGCGCCGACTCCGGCATTCAAGCTGGGCGAGAAGACCGACGATCCACTCTCCATGTACCTTGCCGATATTTACACCGTGACCGCGAGTCTTGCGGGCATTTGCGGAATATCGGTGCCCTGCGGGAAGTCATCGCAGGGTTTGCCCATCGGCGCCCAGATTCTGGGAAGACATTTCGATGAGGCGACCGTCTTACGCGCCGCCCTTGCGGTCGAGAAGGCCGGCTGAGAGCGGTTGATAATATCGCTCCTCGGGCGCGGCGCAGGAGAGGCAGAGTGTCTGTCCATCCCGCACCAGGAACCGGTCATAGTTGATGCCCTCTCCGCATTGAGCGCAGGCTACGCGCTCTCCCTTGTATCCAGGAAATTCTCTGGCGTCGAGGGTTACCTGCACCCATCGCTCATCGAAAAGGTCGTGGTCGCTCATCTCGCGGTATGCGGCCATTTGCTGCAGGTTCTTGTTTTCTATCTCCGGGTGCAGTTCGCGAGCCAGCGTCTTGGACGATTCGCGGGCGGCGATACGGATCGCACGATTCGTATCGAGGTCTACAAAGGTTGCTGCCATCTTGCCCCAGTCGCGAAATTTGAGCGCGCGCTTGCCTAGCCGGCAACCAGTGACGACGCCGATCGCATCGGTGGCGCAGCGGTCGATTTCAACGAAGGTGACCAGGCGCTTGCGATCGCGGCCGCGCGGCTCGTCTATCCCAAGGCGGGCGCATCCCAGCATCGCCAAACGGACGCCCAGGACCTGACCCGCGCAAAGATGTCCATGTGCAATTCTCGCTTCTTCGAGAAGTTCATCGAAAGTCGGCATAGCATTATCGTAAGCCATTATGCTTGATTTAAGACCTCTCCCTTGCTGCAAGGAAAGCTCTCTAGGCCTAATTGGCAGGAGACGCTGGCGCCGAATCCTCATTGCCGTCACCATCTTCGACCAGCACCGCGGAAAGCCCAACCAGGTCATAGCTGACCGGCGTCGCGCCCGAAGGCTGGAAGGTGACCCGCAGCGGCTCCCGCTGCCACACCGCGGCTGCGCATGGCGGCGGTTGGTTTTCCCCCGGGGACCACGGCGAGAGCTTTTTTGCCATCACCGGCTTGCGAGCCGCAATCTGGGCGACTACGGCATAAACTTGTTTGCCGCTGGCGGTCAGCCCGCAGTACGCCGCATAGTCCCGGAACCAGATCACATTCGAGACCGCAGGATCATAGTCCGGCAGATGCAGAGCAGTGACGCTGCCTTTCACTCGATCGATCATCAGCCAGGGTCCACGTTGCCATATCCAATGCTCGGCCTTGTCCCCGGGAAGTGAGTCATTGAGACGCAACGCCCGGCGGACGACGAAGCTGCGGTCTGTGATCGCGTGTGATTCTCCGGTGGTCCATTCCCGTACCTTTTCATCGATGAGCAGAGGACGAACGCGCAGCACCTTTTCCGTTGGCAGCGCGCCGGCGGGGTCGCCAACCGCGGAGTAAGGAACATTTTTTCCGGAGCCGAGGAACACGGTGTGCACCTTGGCCGCGGCGAGCGAATGCGGTACCGCGATCAGCAAGAGGCCACACAATCCGAGGGCGTTGCGCATGGGCGAAAGCTTAGGAGCGAGCGAGGGGAATTACAAGTTAACAAACGCTTATATTTGCCGCTGCGGTATTCTCGACTATGGAGTGAAATGGTCGAAAAGTCGTCAACTCTGAAATCAGGCACGGAATGTCCAAGATTCATTGCTTTCTACCTGCCGCAGTTTTATCCGACCCCCTACAACGATGCCTGGTGGGGTAAAGGCTTCACGGAGTGGACAAACGTAGTCAAGGGCCGGCCTCGCTTTCGGGGCCACTATCAACCTCATCTACCTGCCGATCTAGGCTTCTACGATCTACGCTTGTCAGAAACCCGCGAGGCTCAGGCAGAGCTCGCCAAGCAATTTGGAGTGTACGGATTCTGCTATTACCACTATTGGTTTTCCGGCAAACGGATATTAGAGCGGCCGCTCGATGAAGTTCTGGCCTCCGGCAGGCCGGACTTTCCTTTCTGCATCTGCTGGGCGAACGAGACCTGGAAAAAATCCTGGATTGGCCGTTCCACGGTAACTTTGCTGGAGCAGAACTTTTCCTTCGAGGACGATCTAGCCCACATTGGCCATCTTCTGCCGGTGTTAGGAGACAGCCGCTACATCCGCATCGAGGGCAAACCGCTGCTTCTCGTGTATCGGGTCGAGCTGCTGCCCGAGCCGCGAAAGACTGCCGAAATCTGGAGAACGGAAGCGATCAAGGCTGGTTTAGGCGATTTATTTCTGGTCAACGTGCAAAGTACGTATCTGCCCCAGGGAACGAGCCCGGATACTGTGGGCTTTGACGCTGCGATGCGCTTTGAACCCAGGGCACACCCCACCGCGGCGACCATCGTCCGTGCCTGGCGAACCCTGAAGTCTCCGATTCATAACGATCGGGTCACGCGGTATGAGCAGATCTACCGCAATTGGAGAGATGCTCCACAGCCCCTCTATCGCCACTTCGAATGCGTAACGCCGATGTGGGATAACACGGCGCGCCGGCCAAGAAGAGCCGGAATCATTCACGCTTCCACTCCAGAACTATATGGGCGTTGGCTGGCCCATGCGGTCGAGCGGTCGACCCCGGACAGCGACAATCAGAGATGGGTCTTTATCAACGCCTGGAATGAATGGGGTGAGGGATGTCACCTGGAGCCCTGCCAAAAGTGGGGCACGGCCTACCTCGAAGCTACGCAGCGCGTGTGTCTGCAGACTGCTGCAAAGTGATCACAAAGCCATCTTCTTCGATGATTCTGAAGCCGGCGTCCGTGAGTTTACTGATCAGAAACTTGTTTTTCTCCTCGCCGATCAGGCGAGCATGAGTCTCCATGATGATAACGTCAGCCTTTTTGAGAACCTCGATCTCGTTGCAGGCCAGGTCGTACTCTTTGCCCTCAATGTCACACACCAGCGAAAACCTGCTAAACCCATGATCCGTTACCAGCCTGCCCAGCTGAACTACCTCCACGGTAACCGCCTGCTTGGTGCCATACAATTGCGAGCCGTCGGACTCGATTGAATTGGAAGCCAAATCGACGGTAGGACAAAAGGTGACCGCATCGACCCCATAAGCGATGGCGCGGTTCACTATCTCGAATTCGCAGTGATTCGACTCCTTGTTCAACGTCAACTGCGGTATGGCAAGCGGATTTGCCTCCACGACGACATGAGCAGTGGGGTGCGTGAGTAGTTTGTTGGTGATGCATCCGACGACCCCCAAAGCGCCACCTAGTTCAATGACCGGCAGATCCCGCCGCAGATGCTTCTTAACTGCGCGACGCTCCGGCGCTTCATACCGGCCGTCTAACAGGAAGAGTTTTGTGAGCGAGTCAGGGATGGTCTGCAGGCTGAAGGTGCATCCGTCCAGCTCCGCGGTCTTCTTGTGAGCCATTGCCTTTAACCGCAGCCGAAGCCAGAGGCTATTGTGGATCTCCCTGATAACAGCCCGGGGTCCTTCAGTTTCGAGCAGGTGTTTCGTCTTGGCAAGTCTTCTGGTCAGCATTTCACAATCCCTTTGCAGTGTACTGTGTTGCCGGCGGCCGCACTGCAACAGAGGAATCGCGTGTGTCGAAAAGCAGCGCCTGCAGTGCCGTCTCTTTCCAGATGCGCTTATCGTGGCAATCTGCCCGTAGGCGCCTGACCGATCGCAGGAGCCATAGCCGATAGAGCAGCCGGTCGCTCAAATTTCCTGCACGTTTCACGAATAGCGACTGGGCCTTGAGTGCGTTCCGAAAGCGCCACAACGGACGGCTATTCAAATCGCTCTCCGCGAGATCGTGCTCCAGCACAGCCCGCAGCACATACACCCGCCGGCCGCTGGCGCTGAAAGCATGGAAAACCGCATGGTCCAGGTAATCCAGCCAGAACTCTTTGGGAAAACCACCTATCGATCGTAGCGCCGGCACGCTCAGCGTCGATCCGGAATTGTAAGCACTAATTCGGCCGCGCTGTACCCCGACAGCGTCGTGGCCCAACGTCTGGACAAAGTTTCGGAACTGATGGCGGATGAAATCGATGAAGTGTTCCGCCGGTGAGAGAATCGTTCCTCGTACCATCAATTTAGGAACGATGGCTGCCACATTGTCCGTCGTCTGGAGTCCACTAACGCAGGCGATCAGCTCGGCGAAAAAATCGTGGGTCAGCGTCGTATCCTGATCCAGCAGCAGCAGCCATCCATAACCGGCCTCTTCCGCGCGTGCGAGGGCATAGTTGTAACCGGCAGCCAGGCCTCCGTTCGCCCGATCATGTACATAGTCAAGTGGAAAGTCGTCCGATATCACATGGCTTTCGGGGGAATTGTCATAGACGACCAGCGAGAAGTGGCTGGCCATCTCAGGGTTGTCCTTGAGGATTCTGATGAAAGAAGAAAGGGCGCGACTCTCGCTCGGCGATTGTTTGTAGAGGGCAGCAACCGCTAAAATCCGGCATCCTGAGTTCGCGGAAGGCATAGCTGACTTGGCAACCAGGAACTTGAGGCAAGAACTCCCGTAGTTATGTTTGCTGTACGCGCCAGTATAGCAGCCGGGACGAAGCGTTTATCAGCTCTCGACGATCCTCCGCCGTTAAGCCAATCCGCCAGGCGATGGCCACAGTAAGGCTTCCCCACAGCGCCAGCAACGCAGGATTTGCCGGCAGCATGTTGAACCTCTGCCAAAAAGGATAGAGCAGCAGCGAGGGCGCGAGGCTCAGGAGCGGACGCAGGAGTGCCTGCAATGCATAGCGCGACCGTCGTATGGTGATGGTCGACTGGGTGTAATGCATACTCACTGCAAGATGCATTCCGAGGTTGACAAACCCTCCTACGAGCGTTCCGATGGCAACGCCGACTGCCCCTATTCTTTGCACCAGCAAGATACTCACACCAACATTCACCACCGCTTCCGTGATGGCAGCGATGGTTGCCAGATGCTGTCTTCCCGTGGCCACCACGACCAGGGCATAGGGATAGGTAAGCTGCTTGACAACATTGCCGAGCACCAGAATCTCCAGGTACAAGGCACTGCGGACTGCGTAATTGTGGCCCACCCAGACCGAGAGCAGTGGATAAGCTGAAAACAAGAGTGCCGATCCGAACAGGCAAAGCAGGACGGTGCAATAGCGGGTCACGCGAACCATCAGATCGCCAATCCGCCCCGGCGTGGACCCAGCCTGGAGGGATGATACCGCAGGGAGGAGTGGACCAAAAATACTGCCGATTATAGTTAACATGAAGTTCGTTACGCTGCTCGCGACGGCATAAAACCCGGTGTTCTTGTAGTCGTAATGGCCAACAATGACAATATCGAGCCCACTCACCAGGAGCCCAGCAACGCTCCACAGCGAGAGCACACTGCCGTACTTGATTAACCGCAACGCAATCTTGCGATCGAAAAGACCCAGCGAGAAATCGACACGTTTTCTAAGATACTTTCTCCAACCGAGAAACTGCATGGCGGCTGTAGCCACGTTGAAGGCCGCCATCAGCAACGCGAACTCCACCAGGCTGCCCTGCATCAGGACCAGTCCCACCAGGGCCGCGGCGGATAAAACCCGGCTGAGTGTAGACAGCACAGTGGGAAACGAGTATTCCTGCAGGCCAGTGAAGGCCGCCGAAAATGCTCCGAAGGGCAATCCAATTGCAACCGATAATCCAACCCCCAGGACGCCTTCGCGCACACTGCGCACCAGAGCGAGGGGCATTTGGTGAAACAGCTGCGGTACCCGCCAACTCAGGATCGCGATGACCACCGCCCCAATCAGGGCGGCCACAGAAAGAATGACGAACGACGTGCTCAATACGCCAGTGCTGGTGGCGCGGTCATTGGCCGCATTGTGCTCAGCGATAAATTTACCGACCGCCGTCTGCATGCCGAGATCGAGCATGGAGACATATCCGCTCAGTTGCAGGATCAGAACCCATGCGCTGTACTCGGCCGTCGACAGGCGATGCACAAGAAAAGGCGGCAGCACCAATGAGACCAGCATCGACAGCAGCACGCGCAACATATTCGAAGCCGAGCCGTGCAGTACTTTGCGCTTATTGGACATTTATGCCATATTCACAGTTACTCTTATTCAACCACCCGCCGGGACCAATCGAGCTTGTTTGTTGAGACGGCTTTCGAGGCCCACCTCAAAATGAGAATAGAGAATGAATTGAATAAATGGATTGGGGCATACCGCCTTACTGATCAGATCCACCGCGAGCGTTAACAGTTTCAGCACGCGCGGGCTTCGCGCTACCGCCTGGATAACAGCCTGCCGCCGGCCGCCGCGATGCGAAGGTTTTTGCTCCGGCCATAACTCATAAAAAAGCCCGAAGGAGTAGCCGACACGGACCATACGCCGGCAGGCCTGGAGGAAGGAGGTCGGATGAAGATGATCGGCCACCGCCTCGGGGAGAAACCTGACCTCAAGCCCAAGGCGCTTCTCGATGCGGTATCCCAGCTCCGCGTCTTCCATGGCGGCGTAAGGGAATTCTTCGTTGAAGGGGAACCGTTTCAGCAGCTCAGTCTTTACCGAAAGATTACTGGAATAAAAATTTCCCCAATCCGGCTTCGCGCCGGCGAGAAGAAGGGAGTAGGAGAACTGCACATTGGCTTCATCAAGCCAGCGCATGAAAGGGGTCACTCTTTGGCCGGATGCGCTCCAGCGGATGAGGCCCAGGCCGGCAATCCTGATATCAGGATTTTCCTGGTGTAACTGCAGGTGCAGTTGCACCAGCATGTGCGATGCGAATGTGTCATCGCCCAGAAGCAGGCAGATGGGTGCGGACAACATCGAGATGCCCAGGTTGCGCGCCTTGGCTGGTCCGCTATTGGCCTGGCGGACATACCGAATGCACAGTGGAGTACTGGCCTGGTAACCCTCCATTTTCTGTGGCGTGGCATCGGTGCTCCCGTCGTCGACAATCACGACTTCGAAATCCTTGAAAGTCTGATTCTCCAAATGAGCCAGACTCTCCAGCAGTGCAGCCCATCGATTGTGGGTCGGGATGACAATGCCCAGCGGTTTGGTTGACATAGCCTCTCTAGTCAGGGGACACATAGTAAACCCTGGGTAGCGGAAAGGGCCTTCGCGTTGTCAGGCAAGCCTGTGCCAGCAGCGGCGAGCCGATCGGCTCGGTTTGGATGCGACTGCCGGTATCCGGTTCCCAGATTTTAGCGCAAACGGTGCAAGATGCTAAACTGAGCTGAAACATATTATCCGGATCATTGGCGTTGGGCGATTTCGCGAAGTCCCGTTCGTATCTGCCGACCCAAACTCCCAGGGCATGCGGATCCCTGATTCCACCCTATACTCAGATGGCTCGCGTTAAGACCGCCGCAAAGAAAACGTGCAGATAGCCCTACTCAATCAGCCGGGACCTCGGATTCGCAAACTGCTCGGTTTACTCACGAGCTTCTTCCTGGGGCAGGCGGCGTTGCAGGTGGTCAGCCTCCTGATTGGGTTGTTTCTGGTCCGCTCGCTCAGCGTACGTGCCTACGCCCAGTTTGGACTCGCTCTCGGTTTCCAGTCCACCGCCTCTATCCTGATGGATCTGGGATTTGCCAGTACCATCATCCCATTGGTAGGCGAGCGCGGTTCCGATCGTGCGTTGGTCGGCAGATACGTACGGGGAGCAAAATCACTCAGAGACCGTTCCTTTCTCATCTTGTCTCCCTTCGTTGCCGTGACATTTCTATTAATCACCTACAAGCAAAAATGGGGATGGCCGGTCCAGCTAGGCCTGCTTGCCTCGGTGTTACTTGCGCTTTATTCCAGCAGCGCAGCTTCTTACTACGCAGTGCCACTGTTCCTCTATAGGCGCCTGCGAGACTTCTACTTTCTGCAAACCGTCTCTGGTGCGGGGCGCTTGCTGGTTTACATAGTCCTCAATATAGTTGGCGCACTCAATTCAGTGACTGCAGCCGGTTGCGCCGCACTCAATGCCACCATCAACGGATTTTTTCTCAAGAAGACTGGTGGAACTTCGATTGAATGGCCGGACCAGGACGATGCCGACATTCGCAAGGAGATCATCCGGTACATTGTGCCCGCTCTGCCGGCAATTCTTCTGGGTGCGTTCCACAGTCAGGTTGCGCTGTTTCTCATAAGCATCTTTGGCAGTACCGTCAACATCGCTCAAGTGGCAGCCCTGGGCCGTCTGGGGCAGATTTACTACATGCTCATGACCTTCAACGTGGTCATCGTCGAGCCTTATGTGGCGCGGTTGCAACGGCATCGACTGCTGTCTAATTACTTCAGACTTCTTGCCGCAGCCTGCCTGGGCGGCGCGGGCCTGGTTTCGCTCACTTTCGCTTTTCCCGGAATCTTTCTATGGGTAATTGGTCCCAAGTATGAACAACTGAGAGGCCTGATCGGATGGGTCGTGCTCACTGCTTGTATAAACTACGTCGCCGGCTTGCTCTGGATTATGAATCGATCGCGAAAGTGGCTTTTCTGGAGGGGATCGATCGCCGAGATCAGCCTGTTGGCGGTAGTGCAAATAGGCTATCTCCTGATATTTGGAGTGCGCACGACAAGAGCCGCGGTGATGTTCAATCTTGCCTCCAGTTTCTGTTATGTGCTCGCCCATTCCTACGTGGCTCTCCACGGCTTCACAAGAGGCGCACGGGGTGAGACGCTTGACCCTCTCCGCTCACAGATTTCTACACCCTGAGCCCCGATAGGCAGTTGCATATTCATGGGCGGAGCCACCCCGGCTCCTATTGCAGAAAATCTATATACAAGCGGCCTCGTTGTGACCGAATGGTTACCCCCTTGTGGATGGCTAAATCCTTCTCCTTCCACCTTTGAGTCAAAGAGTGCTTGAGAACCGCCCTCTGTGGGGGGCATAATGGCCCACAAGAATTTCCTACAGAATTGCCTGATGAAAGCTTTCCAGAAAGTAGGCTGGCGTGCGGCCTCAGGGCACTGTTTGGTAGTCAGACCAGGGCTCGAATGCACGTACTGACGGGAACCATGCTCGCGATGGGACTAGGACTCGGCGTTGCCGGTTGCGGCTTCAGCTATGCTCCTCTCCCTGCCGGCTCGATTGCGGGCCGCGCCGGGGTCTATGATTATTCTCCGTCGGTCATCCAATCCGGAAATGTGCAGCAGTCCTGGTGGTGCGGTTCAGCCTACAATCCGAGTAATACGGCGCAATTTACCGACACCATCCAGTACGAGTCGATCGATCTATCTACGAATGCGCGCTATGGGCCGGTGACAGTACTGAGCGAAACCCCGGGTGCGTGGGATTCCGTATTCACCTGCAATCCAAAGGTCATTCAGGGCTCCTTTACCAATCCGCTCGACAATGGCGAGAGCTTCACCTATGCCATGTACTATGTCGGATCCGGCACCGTCGATGGGACCAACAACTTTATCGGAGTTGCTTTCTCCAACGACGGCATCTCCTGGAAGAAATTTCCCTACCCAGTCATCTCGCCGTCAACCCAGGAAGGTTACGGCGTGGGCCAACCGGCGGTCTATAACAACGATCACCATAGCGCGATCCGAATCTTCTATGAGGACAACAGCAATTACCTCCACCATGTGGAAGCGTTGTCGAGCGATGGCGTGCACTTTGTTACGCTGGGCACGCTAACCACCAACGGGCTGGATCCAAACTGCCCGACCTGGGGTGACATGGCTTTTGACCCCGGGACCGGCTATTGGTACGCCGGCTTTAATACGCCTCCCCGCAATCCGTCGACCACGGGCGGGGTGACGGAGCGGGGTTCGTACGGCATCGAGCTCTACCGCATTCCTGATGCATCGCTCTTAACCGGGGCTACCCCTTGGGAGATGCTCACAACAGTCGACACCAGCCTGACTGGCTACGAAGCGAATTTTCTCCCCGGGTTCGTACGCGACATGTACGGCAATCTGATTGTTGGTCCGGGTATACGGATGTATAGCTCGATATCGGATCCGCCGCCGCCGTGGAATGCGTCTCCTTTGGCCGCCGGTACATCCGGGAGCGTCGCAAACTGGAAAATATCTTCGGTTGGGTGGACGCCTGACCATCCATTAATCGCGTTCAATCGATACTTCAACCAAACCGCACACGAGGTCACGACGGGATGGATCGATCCCAATGGCGGCTTTTCTCTGGAATCTACCCTTGGACATATTTACCAAAGTCCGCAACAAGGCGCGACCGTCCCGTTCTATGGCTGCAAGAACGGGTCTACGGACTATTTCGTCTCGCTTGATCTTGCCTGCGAAGGCTCTCGCATCATTGGCATGAATGGTTACGGCTACTCTGGGCCGGTTGCGGGGCTTAACCTGGTCGCTTTGTACCGCTGCAGCAGCGGCCACGATCATTTCCTGAGCACAGATCCCAAATGCGAAGGCCAAACCGCCCTGGGGCTACTCGGCTACGTCGTTCCTTAGTTCTTGTTGTGCCCGTTGGTTCCGATTGAAGAGTGCGGGCCTTACCGGCCTGCGGAACAAACTGAGTTCTGTATCAGGGCACGACTAGTTTTGCCCTAGAGATTGCTTGAAAATAGCAAAAGGCTTTAGCGTTTGCGTGAGACTCCTTCCCGGGTTCTCACGCAGGCTCTTTAGCTCCTGTGGGATGATTTTCTTCCCTAGCCTGTTCCAGTGCCGCACAGTTTATGGGCTGCGTCTGTGCCAGATAGAAATGGTCCCAAACGTTTCGCTGGGTTCATATTTTTCGCGAACGTAGTCGTCCAGCAGCGTGACTCCGCTGCTCTTCGAGCTGTCATTCGGTTCGCGCACCAAGTCAAACTCCGAATCCAGCGTGATATAGGGCGGCGGATTCTGCTCCAGCTCACGGATCATTTGCGTTTGAATGTCGAATCGATTCTGCAGGTCAGGGTCGAAATGGGACCAATGGGTTGCGGGCAGACGCCCAGTTGCGAAATAGATAATGTTGTCGTTGGCAAATACTCTGTCGTGGTGCTTCAGCCCCGAATAGAGCGGCTGACCTGGCCGGGTATGGCTGCTGATAAATTCGACTGCGTGAATGCGGTCGTCTTCTGGCAAGAAGCAAACGCCCCGGGTGAGAGGATTTGCGAACTTGCACCAGGCCGTCTGTATGTCTGTTTGGGGCGTTTCGGCCACCGATAAATGCCTTAGTTGTTCAAGCCTTATTTCGTGGAGGCTCGACCAGGCCGCTGGTATGAAAGAAAGCCCCATGAGGCAGGTGATAAAGATTCGGACAGGGCGAGCAAAGGCGGAGCGGTGCTGGAACAACACGGCAATGAGTAGCAGCGAAGGGATGATGGCAAGATACAGTTGGGCAGGGCTCACGCGCACCAGGCCTTTGAGGTACATGACCACCAGAAGAAGGCCAAATGTGACCAGGAAACCGCGCCACCTCCGCCCCTGGGAACTGGGTGGGGTATCGCCGCCGTTTCCTAAGAGAGGCTGTACCAGCACATAAAGTGAGATAGCGGCAATCGCGAGCGGCAGGTAAATCCCCAGGTTCTCGAGCTCTTTGAGAGTCATCCCCGGGAACGGAAGATTGCGGCCGGCGAAATAATACCGGCGCGGAAAGAGAATGACGTCGTGGACCAGGGCCGCGAAAGGCGCAACGGACAAATAGTAGAGCGCGGGCGGCAGAGTCAAAAGAGCAAAGCCAAGCAGATACGGCCAGAACGTAGAGGCGAAAAGGCGCAATCTGTTTGTGGCGCCTTTGGATCGCAGGCAAATCGCGATTGCGATCACGCAAACATGGATTCCAAGTAGCGCAATTCCGGTGTCGTACCGGAATAACGAGGCCACCCCGGAAATTGCCCCTGCGGCCAGTATCCGCCGGGTTGAAACGCCGCCAGTAAAGACCGGGAGAATCAATGCCGTGCCAATTAGGTTGAGTAGCGACACCGGAGTGGTCGCGTAGCCGAATCCATTCAGGCCGAAGAACCACATGACGCTGACGATGGATATGAACACGGCGATTGATTTGCGGCAATAAGAGGAAGCGATACCGTAGACAGTCGTTACTACCAGCGCCTTGAAAAACAGGTCAAACAGCCGCTCAGCCAGGAGAGATGTTCCAAAAACTTTGAACAGGCCGGCGAGAATGTAGGCCTCTGCCGGGCCATAGATGAAGTAGAAGTCGCGATGAGGTATTTGTCCCGCCGCAACCCGCATCGCACCCGTGAGCACGATGCCTTCATCGTACATACCGGGTCTCCGGGTCATGCCAAAAAACAGAACGAGGTAAGATATCAGAAAAACGATTGCAAGCTGCAGCAGAGACGCACGTGAGGTTTCGCGTTGCTCGTTGCTGCTGTTTTCGGGGGCTGATTCCACTTGGCGATTCCTCGCGGTGCAAAGATAAGAGCGTAGCTTATCGGCCCAATGGGCAACAACTATTTTAGGGGCGGGAAGGTGCTTCCACTACATGACAGCCACGATCTCGATCGCTCTTTGCACGTATAACGGCGAGCGATTTCTGAGCCGGCAATTGGCTAGTATTCGGCACCAAACCATACCGCCCTATGAGTTGATTGTTTGTGACGATTGCTCCACCGACCGCACGATCGAGATCGTGCGGGCATTTGCCGCATCGGTTGCGTTTCCGGTGAGGATTACTCGCAATGAACACAACTTGGGCTTCGTCGCCAATTTTGAGCACGCAATCCGGCTTTGCGAAGCGGACCTGATTGCGCTTTGCGACCAGGATGACATCTGGTACCCGGTCCGTCTTGAGCGCTCGCTACAGGAATTCACAACGGATCCTGAATTGGGCCTTGTTTTTTCCGACGCAGACATCATTGACGATCAGGATCAGTTGACCGGAATGCAGCTGTGGACAAGCTTTGGCTTCGTGGGCAAACGCAAAGAGCAAATGTTGTCGGGGGATTATACCGTTCTGGTCAAGAATCGGTTTGTGACCGGAGCGACCGTCATGTTTCGCAGCCGCTTACGCGAGAACTGTCTGCCTGTCGGATCCGGTTGGCTCCACGATGAGTGGATTGTTGCCATTGCGGCCGCGGTTGCGGGCGTGAGGCCGATCGACTCAGCGTTGATTCGTTACCGTAAGCATACTTCGCAGCAAATAGGTTTAAGTCCAGCTCCGAGCTTTCAGGAACGCAATCAAAAACACTGGAGCGAGCTTTCCAGGCAGATAGGCTTGCTGGAAGAAATCTGCAGCAAATTGTCAAAGCAACCTTTGAGCCCACAGGGAGAGGCCCTTTATTCGTGCTACCAGGCGCATTTGCGCTTTGCCCGCTTCCGCTATGCGCTGCCTGAGCGGCGGCTCGCACGCTTGAGCGCCATGCTCAGCCAATATGCAAGCTATGTCGCTTGCGGTTCAGGCGTGTTGAGCATGGCAACCGATCTTGTCCTTAGCAAGTAGTGGCACAAAAATCGGGGAAACAGCATTCAGATCAGGGCGATTCTGGCTTGTTTGCCGACGCGGATGGCAATACGCGCAGGCCGCTTTTCCACCCGGATCACCTTGTCCGAGGAGGTTACGCCGTTGATGTTCACTCCGGCAGTCACTTGCCTGTCCGCTTCAGCCCGCGAACTCTTGATGCCTAGTCCGACGAGCAGCTTGGCGACACTGATCTCCAACGGCAACGATCGATCAGTCATAGCTCTTTGGAGATATGCGCCATCCGCAACCGCGCAGTTCCTGAAATCGACCGCAACTTCTTCCGCGACCGCTTCCACATTCCGCTGCTGGAACTGCATCGCCCAGTCCTCATCCGCTTTGCGGGCGGCAGCCTCCGAATGAAACCCGGTGACAATGGTGCGCGCCAGTCTTTTCTTGGCTTCCATGGGGTGCAGGGCGCCCCTGGCAACGTCTGCTTGCATCCGTTCAATCTCGCTCTGCCGCAGGTCGGTCAGGAAAATCCAGTACCGCCACATAAGCTCATCGGAGATGGACATCAGCTTGCCATACATCTCCAGGGCCGGCTCGTGAATGCCAATGGCATTGCCCAGAGACTTCGACATCTTCTGTACTCCATCCAGACCCTCAATAATCGGTGTCATTAAGACGATCTGGGATGGTTGGTTGTAGTGCCGCTGCAGTTCCCGCCCAATCAGCAGGTTGAACTTCTGGTCGGTGCCGCCGAGTTCCACATCCGCGCGCAGAGCCACAGAGTCGTAGCCCTGCGACAACGGATAGAGCATCTCATGAAGAAAAATCGGCTGTTCGTTGTTGAACCGACGATGGAATTCCTCGCGCTCCAGCATTTGTGAGACGGTAAATCGTGCGGCCAGGCGGATAATGCCCTCGAATCCCAGGGTCGATAGCCATTCTGAGTTGAAGCGAACCTCGGTCCTTTCCCGGTCGAGGATCCGGAAAACCTGATCGGTGTAGGTTTTTGCGTTCAGCGTGATTTCTTCGCTCGTAAGCGGCTTGCGCGTCTCTGAGCGCCCCGTAGGATCACCGATAAGCGAGGTGAAATCTCCAATGAGAAAAATGACCTGGTGCCCCAGATCCTGGAAGTGTTTGAGCTTGCGCATCAGCACGGTGTGGCCCAGGTGCAAATCGGGCGCGGTGGGGTCAAACCCCGCCTTGACGCGAAGAGGTTGACCGGTCTTTCGGGAAAGCTCCAGACGCTCTTGCAAATCAGAGACCCGGATGATTTCAGCCGCGCCTTTCTGCAGGTAGTCAAGCTGCTCATCCGCCGGCGCGAAGTCAAAGTTAGCCATGTCTTCAGCAGTATAAGGTTTCATGCAAAATGGGAGGAGCCATGCAAGAGGATTTGGACATCACGCGATTACGGGCGGACACTGCGGGCTGCGAGCAGTCGATCTTCTTCAATAACGCCGGCGCGAGCTTGCAGCCACGAGCTGTGGTCGCGCGAGTCATCGAGCATCTTCGGCTGGAAGAACAGGTAGGCCCGTACGAGGCGGCCGACGGTGTCGCCTCCGAGCTCGATGGACTCTATGGCAGCGTGGCGCGGCTTTTGCATTGCGCTCCGGAAGAAATCGCCCTGCAGGAGAACGCGACTCGTGCCTGGGAGATGGCCTTCTATTCCCTGCGCTTTGCCCCCGGCGATCGCATCGTGACCTCGGCCAACGAATACGCAAGCAACTACATCGCTTTTCTGCAGGTAGCACAGCGTACCGGGGCCGAGATTTGCGTTGTGGAGAGCGACCAGGCCGGAGAGATGGACCTCGAGGCCCTGCGGAGATTGCTCAACGATCGGGTCAAGTTGATCGCGCTCACCCACGTTCCCACCAATGGCGGCTTGGTACAGCCGGCGGCGCAGGTGGGCGAACTGGCCCAGCGAGCGGGCATTCCATTCTTGCTCGATGCCACTCAGTCGACGGGGCAGATGCACCTGGATGTCGATGCCTTGCGGTGCGATATGCTATGCGCGACCGGGCGCAAATACCTCAGGGGTCCGCGCGGCACCGGGTTTCTCTACGTGCGCCGCTCGATGCTCGAGCACATGGACCCGCCCTTGCTCGACCTGCACGCAGCCACCTGGGTTTCGCGAGGCAAGTTCCAGGTTCGCAGCGATGCAAAGAAATTTGAAACCTGGGAATCGTCGGCCGCCATACGCCTGGGGTTAGGCGTGGCCATCGAATACGCCTTGGCGTTGGGCCTCAAAAGCATCGAGCGTCGGGTTCAGGGCTTGGCCGCCCTGTTGCGGCAGCAGCTGGCAGACGTAAAGGGTGTCGTCGTGCGGGACCTGGGCCGGGTTCGCAGCGGCATTGTGACCTTTACCTGCGAGGGTCGCACGGCCGAAGAAGTGATGCAGTGGTTGCAGGCAAACGGTATTGCGGTGCGAATCACTGAGCGGTCTGCCACCCGTATCGACATGGAACAGCGCAATCTCGATGAGCTGGTGAGGGCTTCCGTCCACTACTACAACACGGAATGGGAGATCGAACGCCTTTGCCAGGTGCTGCGTGCCATGAAGCACTGAGGTCTGGACGATGGATGCGGAACGCCTACGGAAATACCTGCTGCGCTTGCCCCACGTGGTCGAAACCATGCAATGGGGCGCCAACCTGGTCTTCTGGGTGGGAGACAAGACGATCGGCGGCAAGATGTTCGCTCTGATGAATCTTGACGATGACCAGAAGGCGGTACTCTCCTTTGCCGCCGGGCCGGAACGGTTTGCTGAGTTGCTGGAAACCGAAGGCGTCCTTCCCGCCCCTTATCTCGCGCGGGCCCATTGGGTGGCAATCGAGCACTGGGGAGTTTTCCGGAGCACCGAGCTGGAAGAACTACTCGAGCTTGGGCGCCGCCTGATCTATGACAAACTGCCCGCGAGAACCAGGAATGTGCTGGCAATGCCGCCCGCGGCGCAGCGAAAGCTGCTGCGGGATCGAAAGAAGTTGCTGGCCGCTCGGGCGGCGGCCCGTTAGCTGAGTTGTGCACAAATCTCAACGGGAATCTTTACTTGCATCCGTGGGCCCCATATCTCGCTCGTTTCTTGCCAGATGTGGGATACCACTGCGCTCAACTGGAGTTTCTCGGCACAACTGTCTGTAACGCAGAGGTTCGAGATATGGGGACCCTGTTCATGGCGGGAACGCTTTGTACAATCGAATAGGTTGGAGGCGATGGATGAAATCAGCGGTTCGCAGACCAGGGTGGCGGCTAGCCTGTCTGTTGCTAATCTTGGTCTCTCTGCACCCGCTCGGGGCACAGGACGCAGATGGTGCGGCGAACCAGAAGAAAGCCCGGGCGACCCTGGATGCCATGGTAACCGCCCTGGGTGGCCAGAGATGGCTCACGCTTATCAGCAGCATGCAACAGGGCCGCACTTCCGGCTTCTACCAGGGCAAGCCCACCGGCGCGACCTCGGAATTCTACGAAATCCAGAAATTCCCTGACCAAACCCGCATCGAGCTGGGCAAGAAGCGGGAGTATTTTGAGATCATTTCGGGGGATCAGGCTTGGGAAATCACTTACAAGGGAAAGAAGGAACTGCCCAAGGAACAGGTCGAGGATCTTATCCGGCGTCGCAACCACTCCATCCGGACTGCCATGCAGGTCTGGCTCAACGACCCCAGGACGGTCCTCATTTATAACGGTCAAAACCTGGTGGAGCGTCACCTGGCCGACCAAACAACGCTCATCAATACAGAAAATGACAGCATTACCATCCAGACCGACGCCGAAACCCATTTACCCTTGCGGCGGAGCTATC
Organism: uncultured Acidobacteriaceae bacterium; assembly: GCA_963814015.1. Classification (GTDB taxonomy): domain Bacteria; phylum Acidobacteriota; class Terriglobia; order Terriglobales; family Acidobacteriaceae; genus PALSA-350. Next base: position 310,490 of record CAWFBI010000005.1, on the reverse strand, counting down.
AATGGCGCGATCCGCTATACAAGGACAAGAATACCGACGCTGAAGAATATGATGACTACCACACGGTGGATGGCTTGCCCACACCCTTTACCCTCACCCGTTATCACAACGACGACATGACCAACCAGCGGTTCCTCTACCGCGCCGCCTACGATGTTGCCTTGACCCCAGACATGTTTAATCCTGACCAGGCCGCGGCCAAAATCAAGAAATAGCCACCTGGATGCTCTACAATATGCCCTGCGACCATGGAAGACGAGAATCCCAGGCAGGAACCGGCGCGCGGCCTCGACATACGCCAGATCATGGCGATTCTGCCCCACCGTTTTCCCTTTCTCCTGATTGACCGCGTGCTCGAAAGCAGCCCCAAAAAGCGCATCGTGGCAATCAAGAACGTGACCATCAACGAGCCGTTTTTCCAGGGGCATTTTCCTGACTACGCCATCATGCCGGGAGTGCTGATGGTGGAAGCAATCGCCCAGGCAGGCGGGGTGCTGCTCCTCCCCGAGGTTCCGGAACATGAAACCAAGCTGTTGGTCTTTTCCGGTATCGATCGCGCTCGCTTTCGCAAAGCGGTGACGCCTGGCGATCAGCTGCGCATCGAAGTGGATGTGTTGAACTGGCGGCCCCTGGCCGCGCGGCTGGAGGGCAAGGTCTACGTAGAAGGCAAGCTGGCGTGTGAAGCCACCATCATGTGCGCGGTGGTGCCCCGGCCATCCCGCATTGTCAGTGAAGGACCCGTCACAGAAGAGCCGTCTGCGGTCGTTGATCCGGCCCAAGATCCGGCACTGGAGACGGTGAGTCACGAGTGAGCATTCACCCAACAGCCATTGTGGCTGCTACGGCTTCCATTCCTGAATCCTGTAACGTGGGCCCCTATTGCACCATCGGTCCCGATGTCGACCTGGGCGAGGACTGTGAACTGGTTTCACATGTGGTTCTCGACGGCAAGATCCGCGTGGGCGCCCGCAATCGCGTCTACTCCTTCGCCTGCCTGGGCGTAGCGCCGCAGGATCTTAAATACCGCGGCGAACCCACGGCCCTCGAAATCGGCGACGATAACACCATCCGCGAATATGTGACCATCTCGCGGGGTACCAGGGGAGGCGGTGGCACCACCCGGGTGGGCAGCCACTGCCTGATCATGGCCTATACCCACATAGGTCACGACAGTACCATTGGCAACCACTGCATTCTGGCCAACGGAGCCACCCTGGCCGGCCACGTCACGGTGGAGGACCATGCGAGTGTGGGTGCGCTCTGCCCGGTACACCAGTTCTGCTGTATCGGAAAGTACGCCTACGTGGGCGGCGGAACCACCATTACCCAGGACGTTCTGCCCTACTCGCTGACTTCGGCCAAACGCGACACTCATGCATACAGCCTCAATCGAATCGGACTGGAGCGCTCCGGCTTCAGCGAGCCGCAGTTGCGTGCCTTGCAGCACGCGTACCGGGTCCTGCTGGCGGCCAAACTGAACACCTCCCAGGCGCTGGAGCGTTTGCGCGGCGAGGGCGAGCTGGAAGCCTGCGTGGCTTACCTGGTGGCGTTCATCGAGCGTTCCCAGCGGGGCGTCATCAAGTAGGAGCGGCGTGAAACCAGAACCAATCACCAGGCTGGGTCTGATTGCCGGCAATGGGCGATTTCCGTTTCTGCTGCTCGACGCCGCGCGCGCTGAAGGCGTTCAGGTGGTGGTCGCCGCCATCAAAGAAGAAACCGAACTGGAGATGGACGCACGGGCCGCGGCTGACCCCGGCGTACGGGTGCACTGGCTCTCTCTGGGGGAGCTGTCGCGGTTGATCGAGACCTTCCATCAGGAGGGTGTGACCCAGGCCGTGATGGCCGGACAAGTCAAGCACAAGCAAATCTTCTCCAGTATTCGCCCTGATTGGCGGCTAGCCAAGCTGTTGTTGAATCTGCGCACGCGCAACACTGACATGCTGTTGGGTGCCGTAGCCAGGGTTCTGCACGATGAAGGGATTGAGCTGATCTCGTCCACCGCCTACCTGGAGCCGCTGTTGGCGCGACCGGGTGTGTTGACGGCACGCTCCCCCACCGCAGAGGAGCACCAGGATTTGGCCTACGGACGCGAAGTGGCCGCCGCGTTGGCCGGCTTTGACATTGGCCAGACCGTGGTCGTTGCTGGGCAGGCCTGTGTAGCGGTCGAGGCCATGGAGGGTACCGACGCTACCATCGCGCGCGCTGGGGCCATCCTGCGCACTCTGGAGGCCGAGGGGGAGGCTTCTACATTCGAAAGGCGTTTGAGCGTGGTGAAGGTGGCGAAGCCAAAGCAGGACATGCGTTTCGATGTGCCGGTGATCGGGGCCAACACCATCGAGGCCATGCGTCTGGCCGGGGCTACTTGCCTTTCGATCGAGGCCGGCCGCACCTTGATCTTCGACCTGGACACAGTTCGCGAGTTGGCTCGTGCCGCCGGCATCGCGATCGTCGGGGTGTGAGTCCGGCTGGACATGGGTAGACGAAAGGCAGTCTAATCAGGTGGGGGATTTCCGTGAAAACAATGAGAATAGCATTCGTCGCAATCCTGGTGGTTCTGCTTGCCGGCGCCGCCTTGAGCATCCGCGGATTTGCGGATGATACGGCCCTGCCGCAAGCCGGTCAGATGGCCCCTAACTTTACCCTGCCATCGCAGGATGGTACCGACATCAGTCTCGACAGTTTTCGGGGCAAATGGGTGGTGCTCTACTTCTATCCCAAGGACATGACCACCGGCTGCACCATTGAAGCCCACAACTTTCAGCAGGACATGGAAAAGTATCAAAAACTGGATGCCGTGGTAGTGGGTGTGAGTGTCGACTCGACCGGCAGCCACAAGGAGTTTTGTGCCAAGGAAGGCCTAAGCTTCAAGCTGCTGAGCGATCAGGATAAGAAAGTTGTGGCGCAGTACGGATCGATGGCCGATTACGCAGGCGTCAAGATAGCCAAGCGCAACACGTTCTTGATCGATCCCCAGGGCAAGATCGTCCAGGTTTGGACCGGCGTAAAACCCTCCGAGCACAGCGCGCAGGTTCTGGCAGCCCTGAACGGCTTCGAGAAAAAGAACTAGCCGACCCGGAAGTTACGAAAAACAGCAGGTCGCTCCACTACGCAGCACTCCGGTCGGGATGACAATTCTGCTTGGGTACTGCGGTCTTGCTCCCAGAAATGAATTGTCATCCCGACCGGAGCGCTGCGTAGGGATCTGCTGTTTGCTTGAAGTTTTTCACAGCCTCCGGGCCATTTCCCAAATAAACCTTCAGACGCAAAAACGCCCGGCGCGCAGCCGGGCTCTTTTGCTTGCCTGTTTTTGTTGACAACTACTTCTTAGCTGACTTCTTCTTCGCTGTCTTCTTCGCCGGAGCCTTCTTAGTTGCCTTCTTGGCCGACGACTTCTTTGCTGCCTTCTTTGCCGGAGCCTTCTTCGCTGCCGACTTCTTGGTTGCTGCCTTCTTCACTGCCAAAGGAATACCTCGTTTGTTGGTAGATTTTTTGGTGCTGGCGCCCTTCTTGTTGCCGGCCGCTTTCGCAGCCTTTCTGCCGCTTTTCGCGCCTTTACTGCTCTTCTTCGCGGCAGATTTCGTGGCGGCCTTTTTGGCCGGAGCTTTTGCCGGAGCCTTTGCCGGAGCCTTCTTCGCTACTGCTTTGGCGGCTGGGGGCGGGGCAACGGTCTTCTTCGCCGCAGCTTTCTTCGCTGGAGCCTTTACGGGTGGCTGTGCTGGCGGCACGCTCACGGGCGGGGTAAGCAACTCACCGATAGGGGTGGAGGAGACAATGATACTTACTTCTTCTTCCTCTTCATCATCGTCATCGAAGCCGTCTTCAACCTCATCCGGGTACTCGTCTGCCTCGGCTTCAAACTCGTTGTCAGCGTGCGCGTACAGCTTAAGTTCATCCTGCATTCTTATGCCTCCAAGGCTTTGTTTACTACGGATTCGGATCGCAGAGAACCGCTTTCCATCATACTTGCCTGCGGCGCGGATTATAGCAACAGCATGCAACGGGATGCCAATGAACGCAAGTGTGAATTAAGTTTCTTTTCCATTCTTTGCGTTTGCATGCGTGCCAGACGCTGTGTGCGCCGGCGGTTTGTGCTTGGTCGCGGCGCTCGTCCGATGCTTGCTGGCGCGGCTTACGTGGGCAGGTTCGGCCACATAAAGACGGCGGCCCGGCTCCAATCGCGTCGCGGTCAGATGATTCCAGCGGCGAAGCTGCTGCACGGTGACATTGAAGCGATCGGCCACGGTCACCAGCGTGTCGCCGTGTTCGACCTTGTAAAGCGTGATCCGGGATTTGCTTGAAGACGCAGGTGGTACCGGAATGATGAGTGAATCGGTGGTGGAGAGATCTTCGCCAGGTTCCAACTGGTTGACAAAGACGATCTCAGAGGAGCTGACATGGTAATCGCGAGCCACTGTTTCGAGGGTTTCTCCGGCCACCACTTTATGAAAGCGCCATTGATTTCGCTTATCGGCGGGGATTTCGGCGATGCGCTTCTCAAACAGATCTTTGCTCCCGGCAGGCAGATGCAGCTCGAAGGGAGAGTCAGCTGGAGTGCTCATCCGCAGCAGGCTGGGATTGAGGTCCGCGATCTCCTGTACCGGCGCTCCGACCAGGTCGGAGACCAGGCGTAGGTCCACACTGTAGTTCGTGGTGACCGTGTCGACGAGCAGCGGTGGGTCGGGTGCGAGCGACTGCAGTCCGTACTGCTGCGGATTTTTCGCCATGATCGCCGCCGCGATGATGATGGGAACGTAATTCTTGGTTTCCTGGGGCAGCGCATTGCGCCGATACAGCTCCCAGAAGTCGGCGTAGCCGGTCCGCTCCACGGCCTTCTGAACGTTACCGGGACCCCAGTCGTACGCTGCCATGGCCAGGTACCAGTCGCCCAACTGGGCATACAGTTCCTTCATGTAGCGAGCATAGGCGTGGGTTGATTTTTCCGGATCGAAGCGCTCATCATACCAGCCATTGCGGCTGAGACCATAGGTTCCGTAGGGCATGAACTGCCACATGCCGCCCGCCCCCGAGCGGCCATTCACGATCTGCGGCTGAAAGCCGGATTCGGCCACCGCCTGATAAATCAGATCCTGAGGAACTTTCTCCTCTGCCAGCACCGCGGCGATCATGGCCTGATATCGGCCCGCACGCTCGAGCGAGCGCATCAGCGTTCCTCGCCCCTTGGAAGAGAAGTAGCTGATATAACCGGCGACAGGATCGTTGATCACCAGTGGCAAATCGGACTGCGTGGTCTTGAGTTCCGCGATCGCCTGCGCCTTGACCGTCGGGTCCACCGGGAAAGTGACATCATTGGCAATATCGACCGGGGCCGGTTCAATTTTGGGGGCAAAACCATTGCCCTGCTTAAGCGCCTCCATCTCCAGCGTATTGACCGCATCGATTACTCGGTCGAATTCATCGTGCAGCTGGGGTTGGATCCGCAGATCGAAATTGCTGGTTAGCATCAGGTCTACGGCGCGATCGAAGTCTGTCTTGGCGGCTTGCAGCCTACCCGCGTGGTAGTTAGTGACCCCGCTTTGATAAGCCACTTCGACTGCGTCGATCAGGGCCTGCACCTGGGGGCTGGCGGGGGGCACAGCCGGCGTTGCAGGCGCGTTTGTGGAAACTACAGGCTGAGAGGGCTTAAGCGCGGGAGCCGTCGCCTGAGGCGACTTCGCCGGCCCCTTGGTTACCCCGTCTTCCGGCACACACCCGGTAAGCAGCAGCGGAGCCGCCGCCAGCACCAGCAGAAACACGCTGGGAGCGATCTTCAACGCTCTGAACAGGCCCACGCGAGAACTCTTTGGGGCACCCCTCTGCCTCTGCCGCACGAGCAAAGACCGCTTTGTTCACCGCTTGCTGACACCATGTCGTTGACTTGATTGTATTGCCCGGAGCCTGCAGTGTGAATGATAAGATCGGGGGAGAGACCTTCCTCTCGTCTACCAACTGAGTCGTCACCCGCCGGTCGGCATCCCTTCATGGATAGCAAGCACATCCGCAATTTCGCCATCATCGCCCACATTGACCACGGCAAATCCACCCTCTCGGACCGGTTGCTCGAGTTGACCGGCTCCCTGACGGCCCGCGAGATGCAGGCCCAGGTGCTGGACGCGATGGATCTGGAACGGGAGCGGGGCATCACTATCAAGGCTCATGCGGTGCGCATGAACTATCTCGCCCACGATGGCGAAATGTATCAGTTGAATCTGTTGGATACGCCCGGGCACGTTGATTTCTCCTACGAGGTTTCCCGCTCCCTGGCCTGCTGTGAGGGGGCTCTGCTCGTGGTCGACGCCTCGCAGGGAGTCGAGGCTCAAACCCTGGCCAATGCCTACCTCGCCATCAATAACGGACTGGACATGATTCCCGTGATCAACAAGATCGACCTGCCCAGCGCCGACGTTTTGCGCACCCAGGAAATGATCGAATCGACGGTAGGATTGGACGCCACCGATGCGCTCCCAGTGAGTGCCAAAACGGGTCTTGGCGTTCCAGACGTGCTGGAAGCCATCGTGCGCCGCTTGCCGCCACCGCTAGGAGACGCGGAAGCGCCCCTGCAGGCCCTGATTTTCGATTGCCATTTCGATCCTTATCGTGGCGTGATCGTGTTGTGCCGTGTGATCAATGGCATCCTCCGCAAGGGAGCGAAGATCCGGCTCATGTCCAACGACCGGGTATTCGATGTGGAAGCCGTCGGAGTCCTGACGCCGAAGCCGTTGGAGATTGAACAGCTGTCGGCCGGCGAGGTTGGCTTTTTTTCCGCGACCATCAAAAATGTCGCCGACACCAAGATCGGCGACACGGTAACCGAGGATACACGTCCGGCTGCGGCGCCGCTGCCCGGCTTCAAAGACATTCAGTCCATGGTTTTCGCCGGTCTTTACACCGTGGACTCGCATGAGCACACCCTGCTGCGTGACGCACTCGAGAAACTGCGCCTGAACGACTCCTCTTTTTTCTTTGAGCCTGAGAGCTCGGTCGCACTGGGATTTGGTTTTCGCTGTGGTTTCCTGGGCCTGCTGCACATGGAGATTATTCAGGAGCGCCTGGAGCGCGAGTTCAACCTCGATCTCATCACCACGGCTCCCGGTGTGCGCTACAGAATTACCCTCACTGACGGGGCGGTCATCGAAGTGGAGAACCCATCCCGTTGGCCCGACCCAAGCGACATCGAAAAGATCGAAGAGCCGGTGATTATCGCCACCATCCTGACCAGTGAAGAGTACGTTGGCGGCATTCTCAAGCTGGTAGAGGAAAAGCGCGGGCGGCAGAAAAACTTCGAATATGTGACCCCAACCCGGGTCATGCTGACCTATGAGCTGCCGTTAAACGAAATCGTGTTGGACTTCTACGACCGCCTGAAATCTGTCTCGCGCGGCTATGCATCGCTCGACTACCAGCTGGCGGGGATGTGGGAATCACCCATGGTCAAGCTGGATATTCTCGTCTCCGGCGAACCCGTGGACGCGCTCTCGATCATTGTGCATCGCGACTTTGCCTACGAGCGGGGACGAGCGCTGGTCTCCAAAATGCGCGAGCTCATTCCTCGGCAGATGTTTGAGGTGGCGATCCAGGCTGCCATCGGAGCCAAAATTGTCTCCCGGGAAACGGTCGCACCCTTGCGCAAGAATGTGCTCGCCAAGTGCTACGGGGGAGACATCAGCCGTAAGCGCAAACTTCTGGAGAAGCAAAAAGAAGGGAAGAAGCGCATGAAGCGCATCGGTAAAGTGGACATTCCTCAGGAAGCGTTTCTGGCGGTCCTTAAGGTCGGCGAGGATAACAGCAAGTAGGCTGCGGTTTCCAGTTACTTAATGCCATGTCCTAATTAGGTTTTGTGGAAACCTGTGGATTGCCGCGACCGCATCGAAACTTGGCGGCGAATGGCATGATTTTCTGGGAGTTGCCCCCAACTATTTGACTGCAAATGGTTTAATGGATGGTAGGCGAGGCCTCCCCGAACTCTTGCGACCGCTGGATGTTGCGCGGAAAAAGAGCCGCCCCGGCTTTCCACAGTTTTTTCCACAACTCCGCCGGAACCTGTCGTTCAAGCAAGCCGGCTCTCATAGCGAGGCGAAATGAGAGCTTTATTACGGTCATCCCGGTGCGGGGTGGATTCGCTATTTATAGTCGTATTACCTGCCCCGGGCAAGCGAATCCCACCCGGGGCAGAATGCAGTAGGAATGTTCTACTGCGGCGGCTTGGTCGTGCTGGGCCGAGGGGTGGTGGTCCCGGAATGACTGGGAGTGGGTGCGCTGGGGCGCGGAGCGGCGGCGCCGGCCGCTGGTTGCGGCGGAACGCCGGACTTCGCGTTGTAGGCGTCTACCACTGCTTTGGTAATGTCAGGGGACCCGCTCGCCCAGAGCACGGGCGTCTGCTGGGCACTGACGTCGAGCACCATGGTGAACTTGTTTTGGGTGGCATAAGCGTCCAGCGTGGCATATACCTTCTGTGCCAGTGCCTGATACATGTCGTTCATCGCGCCGCTGGCCTCGTTTTGAGCGTCCTCTGCGGTGCGTTGTAGGGACTTTGTCTTTTCATCGATGGTCCTGAGGCGGCTGTCGCGCTCCGGTTCACTGAGGTTGGCGCCGGCGTCCTGCAACTGCTTCTTGAGCGAATCGATCTCGTCGCTTTGGGCCTTGAGTGCAGCCTGCTTGGGCTCGAACTTGGTCCGCAGTTGAGCGAAGTTACGCTGACCTTCATTGGTCGCCGCGACCGCCTGCTGGAAGGAGATGATCCCAATCTTGGGCGTGGCAGGGATTGCCGGTGTAGCGGCAAGACCGGCGGTTGAATCGGCGGGGGTAGGCGCGGACGGAGCCTGGGCTAACGCTCTGCTGGGCGAGGTGATGATGCCCACGCCAGTAGCGGACGCGAGCAGGCAAACAAGTGTGAACGAACGCTTCATCGGAATACAAAACTCCTTTTGATCTTTGATCCAGATCGCCCGCGTCTTTCAGCGGAAAGCGGGCCTTCGCTTGCGGGTCCCCCGCCTGCGCATTTGCAATGCAGTCACCTGGCCAGCGCATCTGGCAGCAAATGCGAAGAAGAGACACGGACCGAGATAATCACAGGGCCAGCAGTGATTATAGGTGTGGGCCGAGGGAGCGTCAACGCAGGGCAGAACGTGGCCCAGCGGAGAGGTCTCCAACTCTCTCCATCACTGATGGATCCGAATGAAAGCACCACTCTCCCATTTGTCATCCCGGCCGAAGCGAAGCGCAGTGGAGGGATCTGCGGTTCTCTAATGCCCGCATAAAATCCCGACCCCTTTTAGAAAGTAGTGCTGACGCTGAGACGGAAGGTCTTTCGCGGCTCGCGGAAATGCAGCAGAGAGTCATACGCCGAAATCGCTTCAGCATAGGTATAGTCACCCGCTCCGCCGGCGGGGAACATGCTGCGTACAATCAGGCTTTCTCCCTGGACATTCTCATACAGGCGCGCCACGTTATACGCGTAGTAGAGACGGAAGGGTGCATTCACGATGGGCAGAATCACATCGATTTCCGCTCCGATAGAATCACGCGGCACTACGTTGGTGCCCGAGATCGGCCGGATCCGGTTGATGAACTGGATCGACTGGCCGCCTTGGCACGCTCCGTTGTAGTAGGAGGTGCAGCCGTAGAGAGGCGAGTTGAGCTGGTCAGCTCCCTCCACGCTTTGCCTCAGCTGCGAGTCGCGAACCACAGAAGTGATATCAAAGTCGTCGAATACGTTAAAGGTGACCGGACCGCCAAGGGGAATCCGGTATTCCACGTTAGATGTGAACTTGACATCGCCACCAACCGAGACCGGGCGATAGATAGGGATCGGAATGGTGATGTTGCCCAGCGTGTAGTTGCCCGGATCGATGGGCACGGGGGTGCCGTCCGGGTTGGTGAGGGTGATGTTTGTCCGCACGGGAATGAAGCCATACGGTGTAGCTGCGCGCACGTCAAATCCCCGCAGCTCGTTGTCGCCGCCCGAATAGAAGCGCGCGAAGGGGGGAGCCACATCTCCGCTGAAACCCTGGATATAGGAAGCCTGTACGCGATAGGCAAGAACGTTACGCCCTTCCGTATTGGGACGGAGGCCCTTCATCGCAATGTAGTGCTTGTACTGCACCACCGGGCTGAAATAGCGCACGTTGCCGAATAGACCCGCGAGCTGGAACGCGGCGGAGACATCCGATCCGTAACGCGCATGAAAGAGCGATGGACCGACCCTGTTGTAGTGGTAGCTCAACGAAACAGCGCTGGTGTAAATGCCTTCAAGTGCATTTGCGCCCTGGATCTGTCCGCTGCGGAAAGCGAGCGTCTGGAAGAGGTTAGCCGAAGCCTGGCTGAAGGTCGTGATGGTCGACTTATCCCAGCTGTAGGTTAAGCCGACGCTCTTGAACGAGTGGCGTATCGGATACTGAACCGAGAAATTCAACCCCGTCGAGGACTGGTTGTAATTCTGGGTCAGCGATTGCTGCGCGGCTGACAGGTTCGTGGATTGGCCCGTCACCTGGGCATAGTTGCGGGCGGAGTTGTAATCCGACTTCCTGGAGAAAAGCTGGAAGCCCACGCTTAACGGTTTGTTGCGCAGATAGGGCTCATTGAAGGCGAAGGTCACGTTGCGTGCCAGGTTGCCGATATTGCCCTGGAGACTCAGGGTTTCGCCCAGGCCCAGAAAATTATTGGTCGAGTAATTAAGGCCCAGGAATGTGCCGGAAAGACCGCTGACGCCGCCGTTCAAGCCGATCGAGTTCTTGCCCTTCTCGTGCACCTTCAGCAGCAGCGAAACCGTGCCGTTCTCGGGGTCGGTATGCTCCTCGGAGTCCTGATCGACCTTAAGCGGATCGAAGTAGTCCAACTGGTTAAGGTGGAGCAGGCTCGATTCCCACAGGTTGCTGTTGTAGACCTGCCCTTCCTCGAGCAGAAGCTCGCGGCGGATGACCCGGTCGCGGGTGATGGTGTTGCCCTGGAACTCGATCCGCGAGACGGTAAAAGCCTTGCCCTCGTCGATGTCGATGTCCAGGAAGACCTCGTGTTTGGCGTCATCGATACGCGGAGTCGGGACCGCGGTGAAGTTGATGTAGCCCAGCGAACCGTAAGCCTTGCGCAGATTGTCCAGACCCTTGCCGATGGCGGTGGCATTGAACCACTCACCGTCCTTGGTGGGGAACTGGGAGCGCAGCGCTTTGACGTTCTGCACATGGGTATTGCCGGTGAAGGTGACACCGCCAAGACGGTAGCGCTGCCCCTCGTCGACCGGGACACGAATGTCGATACGCTTACCCTGGCGAGGGCGGAACGTCAAGAGCGACAGGCCGCCTTCATTCCGGATGTGGGTAATGGGATCGGCGACGCCGGCCCTGAAATAGCCCCGGTCCTGCATCGCACGGCGAACCCGTTCCGTATCTTCCTCGAGTTTGCTGGCATCGTAGGTTCGGGCGAAGAGGTTCTCCAGGAAAATCGAGTGCGGGATGCCAACCGGTCGGAGATTTTTCATTGCCGCGCGCAGCTCGCGTGAAGGTACCGCGTGGTTCCCCGTGAAAGTGATATTTCCCACTTTCACCGTGGGCCCTTCCTTAACGATGAAGTTGATCGAGACTGAGGACGGCGGGATGGTTTTAATGTCTGGCTTTACGGTCGCAAATTGGTGCCCGTGTTCGGCCAGCAGGGCCCGGATCACATCGATGGCCCGAGCCAGCTTGGTAGGATCATAGGGACTTTCAACCGAGAGACTGACGTGCTCTTTCTTGAAGCGGTCGAGAACGTCCGAGGTCGAGACCGAGTTCAGGCCCTTGTAGTTGATTTCGCGAATAGTCGGTTTTTCTTTGACGATCACATCGAGAATGATCCCGTTGGGGCTATCCTCCCTGGCGATCTGCAGATTCTCGAAGTAGCCGGTGTTCCAAAGCGAATTAAAGTCGCGCTCGATAGTCGCCGGATCGTAGGTATCCCCCGGGTGGGTGAACAGCCGCGCCAGCACCGTCTCTCGGGGAATGCGCCGGTTGCCGATTACCCTGATCTGCGTGACCACGTTCGGCCCGCCGATCTGCAGCTGAGCCCAGGCAATCAGACTGGAACCGCAAAATAGAAGCAAGCCCACGATCCTGCAGACCCGGAAAAAAAACCGCGCAGGTTGGTGCTGATGAAACCGGGAGCGAAGGCTCCCTGACACGACGCGAAGAATAGGCACACCCTCACTGCTGAAAATCGGATCCTGCTGGAGGAAAAGGCGATTATATGTGACGGAAGGGGTACTCCCCAACTCCGGGGCCTGGTTTCTCACGCCGTCTACCATCCCGGAGGTCCACTCAACTGAGACACCACAACGCCATTAACTCTCCAGTTCGCTGCATGCAAAGTATTCGCCCAGTGAGCAATCCCAGGAAACGGAGAGGAGGTTTGGCTTGCAACAGACCTGGCAGTCTTCCACGTAATACTGCCGCCCACCGGCAGACTCGTCCACCACGATCTCATTCCACTCTCCACAGCCCGCGCACTGGAAACCCGCTGGAAACGGCATCGTCAATCTCACGCTTAAGCAGGTCTTCTTAGTCTATCGGAGGGAAGTGGTTTTGCGCTTCTTCGGGCCCGAGCTTTCGAACTTCCACCAGGGTTGAATAAAACGTGGCCCCGCGGCCCAGGTCGGTCAGCCGCTCGGAGGTAAGCGCGTTCACGTTGTTCCCCCCGGTCGAAAGCTTGTTCCAGTTGAGGCTCGCAGCGACCACTCCGGCCGGCACGCTGCCATCGATGCGGGCGCGCATGCGTATTTTCCCGCGGGCATTGTATATCTCAACCCAGTCTGCATCGCGGATCCGCCGTGCGCTGGCGTCGACGGCATGCATGGCCACAAGACCGGGCGATTCCATCTTCTGGTGCCCCGGCAGGTTGGCGAACGTCGAGTTCATGTAGTTGTCGGCCTTGCGGGGCAGAAATTCGAGCGGAAACGTATGCGAGTCTGCGCCCCGGCGCGATTCGTCCGGAGGGTGAAATGTCGGCAGCGGTTCCAGCCCCTGCGCGGCCAGCGCGTCCGAATAAAATTCAATCTTGCCGCTGGGTGTGGCAAAAATGCCATTGGCAAAGGCTTCCGCTGCGGACTGCTGGCGTATGCGCTTTTTCGTCGCCAGTTCCTCCGCGTGTTCTCCGAGCGCCTGCCCCATTAAGTCCTCGACGCTGTCGCGGAAGCAGGACTCGGTGAAGCCCATGCGCTGCCCCAATTGACTAAAGAGCCAGACGTTTGACCGCGCCTCGCCCAGCGGGGCGATGGCCTGCTCAGACAGCTGCAGAAAGTAGTGACCATAAGCTCCCTGAAAGTCTTTGTGTTCCAGGAAAGTGGTGGCCGGCAGCACGATATCGGCGTAATCGGTAGTGTCGGTGAAGAATTGCTCGTGCACCACGGTGAAGAGGTCGCTGCGCACCAGGCCCCGCACCACAGCGTTTTGATTGGGAGCTATCGCTGCAGGGTTTGAGTTGTAGACGAAGAGCGCCTTCACCGGAGGTGACCCAAGCTCTGTGAGCGCGTGGCCCAGGCGCGACATGTTGACGATGCGAGCCGGTCGCTGGAGCGGGCTTGCCAACATCAAATCGGGCCGCTCCAGAGCCACTGAGTCGAATGTGTAGGCTCCGCTGGTGGAGAGCTGCAGGCCCCCGCCAACCTGCTTCCATGCGCCGATCAGCGCGGGCAACATGCAAACCGCGCGGGCGGCCGCCCCGCCGTTCTGCGACCGCTGTATGCCGTAGTTCAAGCGGATGACGGATGGAGTGTGAGTCGCGTACTCGCATGCCAGGCGCTCAACGTCGGCAGCCGGGATGCCCGTCAAACCGGCAACATGCTCCGCCGTATAGGGCTGAACGTGTTCACGCAGGGCCTCAAAGCCGTGGGTGTGTTGGGCGACATAATCCCGGTCGTAGAGCCTTTCCTCGATGATGATGCGCATGAGCCCAAGCGCCAGGGCCGTATCCATGCCCGGCTGAATGGGGATATGCCAGTCAGCGGCTCGGGCGGTGCGGGTGCGGTAGGGGTCGATGACCACCAGCCGCGCGCCGTTGCGCCGCGCTTCCTGGACGAAGGGCCAGAGGTGAACGTTGTTCCCGTGGATGTTTGCAGCCCACGCGATGATGTACTTTGCATGGCGGAAATGTTCCGGGTCGGTGCCCAGCCTTTTCCCGTAGACCGATACCAGGGCATCGCCGCCCGCGGTCGCGCAGATGGTGCGATCGAGCCGCGAGGCGCCGAGCCGGTGAAAGAAACGGCGATCCATGGACCCATAGCCGAGCACACCGATGGTTCCGGCGTAGGAGTAAGGCAGGATCGACTCTGGACCGTGTTCCTGGGCGATGTGCCGCAGCCGTTCCGCGATCAGGTCCAGTGCCAAATCCCAGCTGATGGGTTCGAAGACATCGGCCTCGTGGCCGCGAGCCATTCTCCCTTTCGGTACTCCGGGCCGTCGGCGCATGGGGTGGAGCAGCCGCGAAGGAGAATAGACGCGATCCAGATACTTGGCGACCTTACCGCAGAGAAAGCCGCGGGTGACTGGATGCGCGGGATCCCCCTGCACGCGCGTGGCTTTCCCCAGCTCGTCGACGGTCACGAGAACTGCGCAGGAGTCCGGGCAATCGTGTGAACAGACAGCACGGACGGTTTTCGAAGGGGACATAACCCATTGTAGTAGCAGAGGCGGAAAGGGGTTGGTATGAGAAAAGAAACAGCAGGGACTCGCTGTTTCTTTTTCTCCCCCTCAAGCCTTATTGTGGGCCCAACGGGAGGAACGTATGCACCGTGCTTATCTTCTGCTGGTTGTCGCTGTGACTCTTGCAGTTTCGTCGTCGGCACAAATAACGCCGGAGGCCAGTATTCGCCACTTGCTCGATCAACAGGCAGCGGATTGGAACCGGGGCGATGTGCAAGCCTTCATGAAGGGCTACGAGGACTCTCCAGACACCACTTTCGTCGGCCAGTCAGTCGAGTACGGCTATGCCAAGATTCTCGGCCGTTATAAAAGGCTCTATGCGACTCCGGCGGCGATGGGCAAGTTAACCTTTTTGCATCTAGCCATCCGCTTACTGGACTCCAGGTACGCCATCGCCACCGGAAATTTTCATTTGGAGCGAAACCCAACCGGCGGCGGCAATGCCGACGGCATCTTCTCCCTGCTGTTGAGGAAGGATTCGCTGGGCTGGAAGATTATTTTGGACCACAGTAACCGGACCGGCTGATAGCCGCTCAGATCTGCAGCACTTCTCTTTCCTTGTTGCGGCACATCTCTTCCATCCGCCTGATCTCATCATCGGTGAGTTTCTGAATCTCCTCGAGCGATCTTTTTTCCTCGTCCTCGGAGATCTTCTTGTCCTTGGAGGACTTCTTGATCAGCTCATTGCCATCGCGACGGATATTGCGCACCGCCGTGCGGTGATCTTCGAGGGTTTTATTGAGGTGCTTGACCACGTCGCGGCGGCGCTCCTCCGTCATCGGGGGGACGGGAATGCGGATGATCTTGCCGTCATTCTGCGGGTTGAATCCCAGGTCGGACGTACGCAGCGCCTTCTCTATGTCGCCCAGGATGCCGGGATCCCACGGCTGAACCAGGATCAGGTTGGCATCGGGAGCGGTGACCTGCGCCACCTGGTTGAGCGGCATATCGCTGCCGTAGTAAGGAACCTTGATCTGGTCGAGCATGTGCACAGAGGCGCGGCCGGTGCGGGTGGATGCGAGATTAGCGCGGAAATCGTCGACCGCCTTTTCCATCCGCGTCTTAAGCTGCTGCTGGATGTCTTTGAGGGCGGGTATACTGCCCATTACTGAGACTGCCATTTTATTCTTCCCCCGAAATTAGATCGACATCGCCTGCTCGCGCGCATGGTACGAGGAACGCACCAGCGGCCCCGACTCCACATGGCGGAATCCCATGCCTAGAGCCTCCTGGCGCATATAGGCGAACTCCTCCGGCGTGTAATAACGCGCCATGGGCAGGTGATCTCTGGATGGACGCAAGTACTGCCCAATGGTCAACACGTCCGTGCCAACTGCGGCCAGGTCGCGGTACACCTGCAGCAGCTCGTGCATTTCTTCTCCCAGCCCAACCATGACGCCAGACTTGGTGGTCATGTGCGGGTCGACAATCTTGGCGTACTCCAGCAGCCGAAGCGTCCGCTCGTACCGGGCACCCGAGCGCACCACGCGATAGAGCCGCGGAACCGATTCGGTGTTGTGGTTCAGCATCTCCGGTTGCGCCTCGACCACGATGCGGATAGCGTCTTCGCGGCCCTGAAAGTCGGGGATAAGAACCTCCACCTGGCAGCCGGGAGCCTGGCGGCGGATCTCCTTGATCACCATCGCAAAGGCCCGTGCGCCCCCCAGAATATCGTCGTCACGATTCACGCTGGTGATCACCGCATGTTTAAGCTCGAGCATGGCAACCGCTTCAGCCACCCGCCGGGGTTCGTCGAAGTCGATGGGGTCCGGCCGGCCCTTGGGCACGGCGCAGAAGCCGCAGCGGCGGGTACACGCATTGCCCAGCATCATAAAGGTCGCGGTGCGTTGATTCCAGCACTCGCCTATATTCGGGCAGTGGGCAGACTCGCAGACAGTATGCAGATTGAGCGAGCGCGCCAGACTCTTCAGTTCGTGATAATTTTCGCCCACCGGCGCCCGAGCCTTGAGCCAGGCGGGCTTGGGAGCGGGACGGCGTGGGCTTTGGTCGATCTGGACAAGGTCAAGCACGCTGGTCCAATTGTATCGTGGCTAGCGAAGGCGCCCGATTACCTCGGATCGCACCAGGTAGAGAAAGAAGACCAGGTTGATGACCGCCATGAACCCTCCCGTCGCCTGGTGAAATCGAAACAGCACGTAGCAGCCAAAACACATGCAACAAAAGACAGCGCCGAGCGTAAGCGCCCATCCCCAGCGTCGCAGGCGGATCATTCCCAGGCCGGCGGCGGCGAACACTGTGCATAGGGCCAAAACGAGTGTCGGATAGCGGTGGGTAAGCACCCCCGCCACGCCCATCAGGGCCAGAGCCAGCATCCACAGCGAGATGGCCGCCATGCCAGGCAGCGGTAGTTTGGAGTCGGTCATAAGGTGTGCAGGTAAGCCATCAGATCTTCCAGTTGCTGATCAGACAGTGTATTGCCCAGGGCGGGCATCATGTTTCTGCCCCGCACAATCACCGCGATGACGCGGGCGTCATTCACCGCTCCGCCACTGGGCAGATAAGGCTTGCGAAACAGACCCTCGAGTCCGGGGCCGTTCAGGCCTTTTTCGGTCGTGGCGTAGTGGCAGCTGGAACACCGGCTCACGAAGACCTGGTGTCCGGCGGCCTCCTGCGGTGTAAGCTCGCTCAGTGGTTTCGAGGGTGTCAGATGGTGGCATCCAAGCCCCGTCACCAAGCCAAGACCAAGCATCGATAAGCGCTTCTTCAATTCGACTCCGCAATTGCGGCCACAATCTTGTCCATCGCCGCGCGGTCTGCCGGAAGGGACGGATTGTGATCGGTGCACATGATGGAGAAGGCCACCGTCTGGCCGCTCGCAGCCACCACGTAGCCACTCAAAGCGCGCGCTTCTCCGAGCGTACCCGTCTTGGCAAAGACTTTGCCGTCGAGCAATGGCTGCTTGAAGCGAGCGGAAAGAGAGCCATCCACTCCACCCACGGGGAGAGAAGTGCGGAATGCCTCTCCCCAGCTCTGCCGTGCCGCATAAGCAAGCAAGGTGGTAAACGCTCGTGGCGTGACCAGGTCCTGCACGGAAAGCCCGCAGCCGTCATAGAGCACAAAGTCCGTGGGCGCCACGCCGGCGGAGATAAGAAACTGCCGCACCACGCGCGTGCCTTCCAACAGGGACCCATCGGAGCTTTCGAACTTGCCAAGAGTTCTGAGGGTGATCTCGGCGTGGAGGTTCTGGCTCACTTTATTCGTCACCACCAGATCCTCGCCCAGTGGCGGCGAGACATGCGAGGCGAGCAATGCCTGCCCTGCACTTGGCGACTGAACCGTTTCGATAGTAATCGGATGAAGCGCAATCGGCTGTTGCTGGGCGGGGAGGAAGTCGCTGGTATCGGACGGCAGGCGATGTTGTGCCCGGGCTTTACCGCTGACCTGCACCCCCCGTGCCAGCAGCATTGCCCGCAGCGATCGGGCGGCATACTCCGCTGGGTCCTCGATAGCCAGCCCTGTGTGCAGACCCTGTTGACCCAGGGGTGTCCGGCCAAAAATCCGCACCGTCATGGAGCCTGGGGAGCGCTCAATGCCGGGCTTGCCCGGGTCGCCCGGGGGGCTGGTGATGAGGGAGTTTTCGATCGCATAGTAAGGCGTCGCCGGTAGCCAGGAAGTCACGGCGGTTTCACCCACCTGGGCTGCCGGCATGGCATTGAGGTAGACCTCGTTGTCATTCACACTAAGAGCCGAAACCGGCGCGCCATAGCCCCATTGCAGGTCGTCCCAGCTCCAGCCGGAGCCGTACCGTTCGAAGACAAACCAGGTATCGTCGCCCACGATATCTCCAGCCACGGAACGGACCCCGTGGCGGACGATCTGGTCCGCCATATCCTCGAGCGCCGCCAGTGGCGGTCCAGTGCGCTCGGTCTTGATGCCAAAGGGCATGGTGCGTGCAGATATGTTCGGATCGCCTACCCCGAAGATGGTGATATCGCCCCGAACCTCTCCTCCGCTGCCGGCCGGAGCATCGCTCGAGACCAGGGTGGTGAAGGTGAGACCGCTGGGCAACAGGGCATATGCTGCCGCAGTGGTCAACAGCTTGGCGTTGGACGCTGGGTTGAAGTACTGGCTGTCATTGAGCTTGTAGATCGGGCTGCCGCTGAGCGCCACCACGGAAACTCCCCAGTGCGCCTGGCTCACCCCCGGATCGGCAAGAATGCGGGCCACCGCCTGGGGCAGGGGCACCTTGTGTCTGGGCCGGGCGGGAGGAGACAGAAGGGCGCCAAGCAGCAACAGGCTGAGATAGGGGGAGCGCGGTTGCATGGTGTCTTCGCGGAGTGTACCTCACTAGAATGGCGAAGATGCCCTTTGCCTTGCGTTCCCGCTTCGACTGGAAGCTGCGCACCCGGTCCCTGCCGCTGGGCGAGCGGACCGTAGTAATGGGGGTGCTGAACACCACGCCCGATTCTTTTTCCGATGGCGGCGCCTTTAGCACGCCCGCGCGGGCGATCGAACACGCCCTCGCGATGTTCGAGGAGGGCGCGGACATCGTCGATATCGGGGGCGAATCCACCCGGCCTGGAAAGCACAAGCCGGTAAGCATCCGGGAAGAGGTTGACCGGATCCTTCCAGTCCTGAAAGGCATCCTGCGCCATCGTCCGCAGGCAATTCTTTCCATCGATACCTATAAGTCCCAGACCGCCGCGGCTGCATTAGCGGCCGGAGCCGAGATCGTGAACGACGTCAGCGGGTTCTTGTGGGATCAGGCGATGGCTAAAGTCTGCGCCTCATCAAGCTGTGGCGTGGTTCTGATGCACACCCGGGGCCGCCCGGAGGAGTGGCACGCCCTTCCCGCCCTGGACCCGAAGCAAGTCGTACTCCAGGTCAGGCACTCGCTGCAGCAAAGGCTGAAGCAAGCCCTGGAAGTGGGAATCCCGCGGGAGCGGATTGTGCTCGACCCGGGATTCGGTTTCGGCATCATCCTCGACCAGAATTACTCATTGCTTGCCGGCCTCGAAGAACTGGGCACCCTGGGCCAGCCGCTGCTTGCCGGCCCGTCCCGCAAAGGATTTCTGGGCAGAACCCTGTCGCCGTTCTATGAAGGGGTGGATGCGCCAATCGATCGCCGCGGCAGTGCCTCATTGGCAGCCATGACTGCCGCCATACTGGCTGGTGCGCATCTGGTGAGGGTCCACGACGTGCGCCCGAGCCGGGAGGCGGCAGCCATAGCCGACGCCATCCTGGCAGCTGCGGCGAAGGCTTAAACCCATCCTCGTGTTAAGGAGAAATACTAGACCGCAGATTCTACTTCTTGCCTTCCTCGCCTGAGATGCGGCTGGCCTCGAAGCTGACGATTCTCCACTGACCGTCCCGATTGCTATAAACGCGGGTATACCGGAACCGTCCGCTGATATCGCGGTCGCCATTTTTCCCCACCAGGTCAGCCTTCGACGTAACCACGGCAGTGTCGCCGTAAATCCTTACTTTGATGTCGCTTAGATCGAGCTGGGTGATGTGGAGAGATCCGCTGCGGCGGCGGGTGAGTTCGTCCGCCTTGGTTTCCAGAGTGCCGTTGGCGCTGATGCCTAGATAGTCATCGGCCAGCAGCCGATCGACCACGGAGATGTTATTGGTGAGCTGGGCCTGACGCCAATCCAGTTCCAGTCCTTCGATCTCTTTGTGGGCACTGTCGTGGTGCGGAAAAACGGCGTAGGCCTGACTCGCAAACCCGCACGCCAATATAAAGACAAGGGACAGTCTGCCGACCGTGGGAAACAGCCAACGATGCTCGGATTGAGCGCGCATAAGCGTATCGGATGTTAGTCCGCGTCCGAACGACGAGTCAAAATTGAAGCTCCAGAGTGACAGTTTTCGCGGTTGAACGCAATAACCCGTGGATTGGATGGGAACCCGCCGGAAAGGGCTGCCAGACTAGACCACTGCAGTCAGATTTTCAACCTCCCGCTGGCGCATCAGCTGATAAAGGCCGCCGACAACGAACTTTTTGAAGTGAGGGGTGGTGCGGTGTAACTCGCTCGCGGCCCGGTCCCGGTACTGCTCGTAGATCACTACCGTGTTTGGGTCGTCCTCCACGGTGTTGGGGATGAAGGCGACACAACCCGGCTCCTGGCGCGAGGCGAGGGCCAGCTCGCGCAGAATATCGCTTACACTTTCACGATCTTCTGCCGCAAATCGCATGCGTACGATGTAGCTGACCATAGTGCCTATAATCTATCCGATCAACTGGAGTGCATCCAGTCCAGGGCCGCAGAGAACCCGGGAAGGATCATGGTCTGCTCCCGGTCGGGACCGGTCGAGACCATGCCGATGCACGCCCCCGACTCCGCTTCCAGAAAACGAAGGTACTTCTGGGCCGCCTTGGGGAGCTGCTCAAATTCGGTGATGCCTTCCGTCGAGGTCTGCCATCCCTCGAGCTTGGTATAAACGGGCTCAATTTTCTCAAACCCGCTCACATCCGCCGGGATGGTGTCACGCCGACGGCCATCAACCCGATAGCTGGTGCAGATTGGTATCTCGGCGAAGCTGTCCAGCACGTCCATTTTCGTGACCACCAGCCATTCTGTGCCATTGATCTCGCTCGAGTAGCGCAACAGAGGCAAATCGAGCCAACCGCAACGGCGGGGCCTCCCGGTCACCGCTCCGTACTCTTGCCCCCGGGCGCGCAGCAGATCGCTGGGCTCGCCGCGGATTTCGGTGGGGAACGGCCCTTCGCCCACCCGGGTGACATAGGCCTTGGTAACCCCAATCACTGTGCCGATCATCGTCGGCCCCACACCGGTACCAATCACCGCGCCCCCGGCAGTGGCGGAGGAGGAAGTCACAAAAGGATAGGTACCATGATCGATGTCCAGCATGGTGCCCTGGGCGCCTTCGAACATTACACTCTGACCCTGGCGGATGGCGTCATTCAGAAGCTTTGCCGTATCGGTGACAAAGGGCCGGATGCGCTCCGCCGCCTCCGCGTATTCGTCATACATCTTGATGGGATCGAGCGGATCGGTTCCGAAGAGTGCGTGCGCAATCGCGTTCTTCTCATTGCAGGCATTCTCGATATGCGTTTTGAGCAAACTGCGGTTGAGCAGGTCAATGATCCGCAGGCCGCTGCGATGCATCTTGTCTTCATACGCCGGACCGATGCCGCGGCTGGTGGTGCCGATCTTCTGCCGCCCGGGAGCATTCTCCGACGCCAATTCAATCATGCGATGGTAAGGCAGGATCACCTGGGCGCGATTGGAGACAAAGAGCTGCTCATCGACGTTGACCCCCAGGTCACGAAGCTTGCCGATTTCCTTCAGGAAGGCCAGCGGGTCAAGCACCACCCCGTTGCCGATGACGGCACGGCAGTCCGGTCGCAAAACCCCGCACGGAACCAGTTGCAGGATGAACTTCTGTCCCCGGATGATGACCGTGTGCCCGGCATTGTGGCCGCCTGCATAGCGCGCCACCACCGCAAACCTGTCGGAAAGAACATCGACGATCTTTCCTTTACCCTCGTCGCCCCATTGGGCACCCAATACTACCGCAGTCTTAGCTCGCATGAACTCCAATCAATCTCGTGTGACGCACTCATCCCCCTGTCTATGGACCGAACGCTTTTAAACCTGCGCAAAGGAGTGAGTGAAAATGTTGCTGACAAGTCTGGCGCGGCGGCGCAACCTGTTCCGACTCCTGATGATATAACGCCACCGGGTAGCGGCCAAGCACCTGCGACAATGACAGAAGACGAGCCATGCCGGAACTGCCTGAGGTCGAAACCATCGCGCGCGGGGTCGATGAGCGCCTGCGTGGGGATCGCATCGAAACTACCTGGTTCAGCGAAAAGCGAGAGCCCTTCAAATCTTCTCCGCAGCTGATGGCAAAAGAGTTGCCCGGCCGGCGCATCGACCGCGTCCACCGCGTGGGCAAACACATTGTCTTTGATCTGGCGGATTTGCAATGGATCGTGCATCTGGGCATGACCGGCCGCCTGCTGGTCGCTGATCCTGAAACACCGGTTCCTCCGCATACCCACGGAATCCTGCATCTGGCGTCGGGCAGGGAGCTTCGCTTTGTCGATCCCAGGCGCTTCGGGCGCTTGGAACTCCACGGCCCCCCCACTAAAAAGACCACCCGCTTCGCTGGCACCGGCCAGGAACCTTTAGACATCTCGAAAGACGACTTCGCCGCGCTCTTCCGGGGTCGCCGGACCTCGATCAAAGCCGCCCTGCTGAATCAAAAATTGCTGCACGGAGTGGGAAATATCTATGCCGATGAGAGTCTCTTCCGCGCCGGCATCCGCCCCCGCAGGATGGCCCGATACCTGAAACGGGCAGAGCTTGACCGCTTGCACAGTAGCCTCCGAAATGTTCTTAGGAAGGCGATTTCGCTCGGAGGTTCTTCGGTTTCTGACTACGTTGACGCTGCTGGCGTGGAAGGCTTCTTCCAGCTCGAGCATCGGGTGTATCTCCGCACCGGGCAGCCATGCCTGGTTTGCGGCACTCCGATTCGCCGTATGCTCCTGGCTGGCAGAGGGACACACTATTGTCCCCACTGCCAACGCTAGGCTTTCTATGAATTCCAGAATCATTGTCCGGACCAGACTTCCATAAACCGGAAGCCCCGAGCCTCGGCCAAGAGCTAACTATCTGATAACAGGTAACATGACAAACGGCACGCCAACTGCAATATGGATTACAGCCAGCGACGCACGTGGCTCGCCTTGAAGAGCGGGTCCGGCGCCTCAGATCCGGCGAGCAGAGCCTAGGTTCTACCGGGACCAGCCGCAAACCGGAGCTTTACATCCCGCAGACCAGATCTGGCGGGTGAACCCTTGGGAGGCCAGTGATTGGCCATCATTGCGAAAAGCCACTCATCTGTGGCTTTTCGATTTTAAGTACTATTCCTGCTGGCCCAGCCAAGTGACCCACCCGTAACACTATTGTTCTTACTACTGGACTGTGGCTCTCTGAATAGCACTTGCTCTCGGGCAGAATATCTGTGTATTATCGGTTTTGCCTATCGAGCGGCTGAAGCCGGTTCTCATTAAGTGAGGCTCGCCGCATTTCTCGAGAGTCAATAGGGTTTTTCTGCCGCGTCGCAACTGCTGGCCCGAATAGTGATGTTCGTCGCTGGGTCAATCATTAGCGGTACAGATAACACCAGTAGTTTATTTTGAGAGATCAAACCATAGGTTCCACCCCCAAACCGTAATCTTTTGGAAAAGTTCCTTTTGAGTGCGTGGGACGTGGCCGCTGGCCATCAACCAAGTGGAAACATGAGTTGCAGCCAATCTCTGCCTTTCCCTGTCAGGGGAGGGTCACAAATGAGCAAGCTGCAAGAATTGCCAACGCACCGGGATGTGCATGCATGACAGAGCAAAATCAACCACAGGCGCAGCCGAATCAGGCCCAGCCTGCGGGGCAGAATGAAGGGCAAGGGCATCGTCGCCGGCGCCGCAGACGTAAGGGATACGCGAACAATCAGGCCAAGGGTCACGCCAACGCTGAGGCGGGACCGGGTTCCGGGCAGGCCCACCCGCCCAAAAAGGCGGCCAAGCCCAAGTCTCCTGGCCAAAACCGATTTACTGCCAAGAACGGCAATGGCGCTGCTCACGGAGCCATGAACAATGGCGGCAACGGTGGCGGCAGGCGCAAAGGCAAGCAGCGCCGGCAGCAGACATTCGTCGGCCCCATGGATCACAGCTATCGCGTGGTAAACGGCAACATGGCCGACACGCCCTATTCCTCGACGGAATTCCGTGGCAACGGTCAAAATGGCCACTTCCAAAATGGGCACTTGACCGAAACCGTAGCCAAGGATCCCACCGTCGTCCCGGTTCGGGAAGATGCCCCGGTTCGCATTTACTGCTTTATCGAAGACCTGTTCTTCCTGGCCAAGATTCAGGAAGCCGCTCGAAAAATAGGAGTGAAGGTAGCATTCGTCAAGGCTGACAAGGATATTGTTTCCCGGCTGGCGGATGTGCCTGAGGGGAGTCGTCCCTCGCTGATCGTCTTTGATCTGAACAATGTCAGCGCCAAGCCGCTTACCCTGATTCCGCGCCTCAAGAGCAAGATGAAACGCGGCACCTCAGTGATCGGCTTTCTCTCTCATTTGCAGGGCGACCTGAAGGCCAAGGCCATGGAAGCCGGCTGTGACATGGTAATGCCGCGCTCCGCCTTCTCCCAAAACCTGCCCAACCTCCTGCGCCGTCACGGGCTCGACGCAGAGCTGGAAGCAGTAGAGGCGTAGGATCGCGGTGCGCTCCGGAAGAAAAAAAGGTTAGAGCTATCCGTAAGTGTTGGCAGAGAAACAGCAGGGACCTGCTGTTTTTCTCTACGGAGCCAACCAACCCTCAAACCGCAGTTAGGCCTCCGTCACAGGTGTAAAGGCCGCCGGTGCAATAAGAGGAGTCCTCCGAAGCCAGAAAGACGGCGATACCCTCGATATCGCACGGCCTACCCAACCGTCCCATCGGCACTGCTTCCCGGTATCGCTCGCGGGCTGCTTCGTCGCCCAGCACCGACCCGTTCATCGGTGTATCCATCGTTCCCGGGATCACCAGGTTCACGCGAATTCCATCGCGAGCGTAGGCTGCCGCTATCACCCGGGTCAGTCCAAAAATCCCCGCCTTGCTTGTACTGTAGGCGGTGAGATTGGGTGCGCAGCCAATCATTCCAGTGGGCGAACCGAGATTGATGATCGATCCGCCGCCCTGCTTAAGCATGAACGGAATCACGTGTTTGCAGCACAGGAATGTTCCCTGCAGATTCACCCGCATCACCTGGTTCCAGATCTCCAGGCTCAATTCGTGGGCTCGCGTATCGCGGTCGTGAAACAGCACAGCCGCATTGTTGTAAAGCACATCGATCCGTCCAAACTCAGCCACTGCTGCCTGCAGAAGGGCGGTCACATCGCGCTCCTCCGACACATCCGTAGGGACGAAGATTGCCTGTCCGCCATCCTTACGAATTTGCTCAACGGCGGCGGTTGCGGCGCTGACGTTGGTGTCCGCCACGACCACCCTTGCACCTTCCCGTGCAAAGCGGCCGGCCGCAGCACGTCCCAACCCAACGGCAGATCCGGTAACCACCGCTACTTTGCCTGAGAGTCTCATGGTCAGCCAGCCCGCAAGCAGAGTATGCGAAATGCATTCTCCAGGTCTCTGATAATCAAGCGAACTTTTGTTGAAGCAGCATGATTGCGTCTCAACCTGGGACGTAAACCGGGATGTCCGGCTGCGCGCCGCCGGCCAGGGGAAGCGTGTGCGGCTTTCTCCGGGTAACCGGGGTTTTACAAGATTCATTCGTAGCTTTCTTATAGCCACGCCCGTAACTTCATAGGACTATGGATGCACTCGGAACGCAGGCTGGAGGTTTTCTACGAAGTTAAAGGATCGAGTTGCGCTGGTGACCGGTGCGGCATCAGGTATAGCTCGCGCTACGGCGCAGCGCTTCGCCGGCGAAGGCGCGACCGTGATCGTCGCCGATGGCAGCCTCCCGGGCGGCCTGGAGACCGTCAAGTTGATCCAGGCTGAGGGCGGCCGGGCAAGCTTTACCGAAGTGGACGTTTCGCAATCAGATCAGGTAAACCGCATGGTTGAGAGCGCGATCAACCAGTACGGACAGCTTGATGTTCTTTTCAATGGCGCGGGCATCCTCTTCTATGGCACGGTGCTGGATACCGGCGAAGAGGCGTGGAACCGGATGCTCTCAATCAACCTGAACGGGACCTATCTCTGTTGCCGGGCGGTTATCCCTCACATGATTCGGCAGGGCCGCGGATCGATCATCAACATTTCGTCGACCGTCGGCGCGCATGATGCCTGTGCCCGCGCGGTGGCTTACGTGACCTCTAAGGGAGGCGTACACATGCTGAGCCGGGCCATGGCCATCGATCACGCCAGGCAGGGCATTCGTGTGAACGTCATCTGTCCCGGCCCCACCGACACGCCGATGTTGCGCAAAGCCATGACCCCGGAACAATTGGACGCCTTCGCCAGCACCTTTCCCATGGGACGCCTTGCACAACCCGAAGAAATCGCGAGCGCGGCTTTATTCCTGGCCTCCGACGATGCTTCATTTGTCACCGGCTCGGTGTTGTTTGTCGACGGCGGCCAGACGGCAGAGGTCTGATGTGAGCGTGCCCGCAGCTGAACCCGCCACCAGAGTAGGAGTGGCCCGGCTGCGCCGTGTCCTCACGCTGTGGGATTTGATCTTTTACGGAGTCGTAGCCGTCACTCCGAGCGCCCCCGCAACGGTCTATGGCCTGGCGGAAGTGAAGTCTGGCGGATACGTGGTGGTTACGATTCTTGCCGCCATGGTTGCCATGGTTTTGACCGCCATCAGCTATGGCCGCATGGCCGCCCTATACCCCTCCGCGGGCTCCGCCTACGCCTATGTCAGCCGTGGCATCCATCCTTATCTTGGGTTCGTCGCTGGATGGGCCATGCTGCTCGACTACATGCTGATCCCCCTCTTCTGTACCCTCTACGGCACCCTTGCCCTGCAGCGGGCGCTCCCCATCCTGCCTTTTCCTATAGGCGCGATTGTTTTCGCCGGAGGGATCACGCTGTTGAACCTGCGCGGCATTCGATCGACCGCACGTGCCAACCAGGTTCTGCTGGTTTTCATGGGCATCGTTCTGATTAGCTTCATCATGCTGGCGATCAAATATATTGCCGCCCGCCACGGCATCCTGGGCCTGTTTTCAACCCAGCCCTTCTACCGTCCGGGTACATTTCACGTGCGTGCGATCGCCTCGGCAACCTCCTTCGCCGCGCTGACCTACCTGGGTTTCGATGCGGTGACGACCATGGCGGAAGATGTGAAAAATCCCCGCAAAAACGTTTTGCTGGCGGCAGTTTCGGTATGCCTGTTTACCGGCCTGTTCGGTGGGCTGCTGGTCTATCTCGGCCATCTGGTCTGGCCAAACTACACTACCTTCACCAACATCAATACCGCATTCATCGACGTCACCGGCCGGGTCGGCGGCGTAGCGCTGCTGAAGGCCACGGCGATCTTACTGGTGGTAGCCAACGTGGGTGCGGGGCTTACCTCCCAGGTAGGAGCAGCACGACTGCTCTTCGGCATGGGACGGGAGAATGTAATTCCCGCCCGCTATTTTGCCCGGCTCCACCCCACTCGCAACACCCCGGACATCAACATTATTCTGCTCGGCATCATGGCTTTCGTCGGTGCCCAGTTCATTAGTTACGAGTTGGCAGCAGAACTGCTGAACTTCGGCGCCTTCCTTGGCTTTATGGGAGTCAATGCCGCGGTGATCTGGAAATTCTGGGTTCACAGAGAGGACGCGCGAGGTAGAAACTTCTTGTTTGATGTAATCATCCCTTTTCTCGGCTTCCTATTCTGTGCCGTGATCTGGCTGGGGCTGGGCAACCCGGCGAAAATTGCCGGCAGCCTGTGGCTGCTCGTTGGCTTCTTCGTCCTGGCCACACAAACGGGTTGGTTCAAGAGTCCAATCGTGATGTCGGATCCGTCCTCCTACGAATAAACAAAGGCATGCGCATGAAAAAGTTCATCAACGATCCGCAAAACCTGGTCCCGGAGCTCCTGGAAGGGATGGTCCTCGCCTTCCCCGACAAAGTTCGCTTGAGCAACCGCAACATCGTCGCCCGCGCCGTGCCAAAGGAGTCAGGCAAAGTTCGGCTGGTCACGTTAGGTGGAAGCGGACATGAGCCCGGCCTGAGCGGATTTGTAGGCAAAGGGATGCTGGATTACAGCGTCGCCGGCGATATCTTCGCTGCCCCCGGAGCGCCCCGCTGCATGGAGGCTATTCGCAGCGCCTGCGCCGAAGGCAACAGCGCCCTGCTGATCGTGTTGAACCACGCCGGCGATGTGCTGTCAGGCAATATCGCGATGGAGATGGCTTTGCGTGAAGGCTGCAAGATCAAGATGATACTTACCCACGAGGATATTGCTGGCGGCCCGAACTTGGAGGATCGCCGGGGCCTGGTCGGCTTCTTCCCAGTTTACAAAGTTGCCGGGGCCGCGGCGGAGCGCGGCGCTGGGCTCGATGCCTGCCTGGAGATCGCCACCCGCATGGAACGCAATATGCGCTCCTTGGCGGTAGCCGTGAGCACCGCAACCCACCCCTCCACCGGGCAGCCCATCTTCCATTTGGACGACGGCGAGATGGAGATAGGCATGGGTCAGCATGGCGAAGCGGGAACCGGCCGCATGCAACTCAAATCCGCGGATGAGACCGCCGCGATCATGCTCGACATGTTGCTCGAGGATCTGGGAGTCAAGAGCGGCGAAGAGATTTTGCTTTTGGTGAATGGCGCCGGAGCTACCACCCTGATGGAGTTGCTGATCGTCTTCCGCCGCGCGGCGCAGGTCCTGGCGGAGAAGAAAATCAAGCTGGCTCGCAGCGCCGTAGGGGAGTTCATCACCACCCAGGAACAGGCTGGCTTTCAAATGCTGATTGCGCGCATGGACCCGGAATTGATCGAACTGTGGGATGCACCAGCGGACACTCCTTTTTTTGTAAAGCAATGACCGGCCTGATTGGAAAGACGGAGCTGAAAAACATGTTTACCCATGCTGCTGCCTGCGTTCGGAGTGAGCATCAGCGCCTGACCCAGTTGGACTCCATCGGCGGCGATGGAGACCATGGGACCACCATGCTTCGCGCCGCTGAGCAAATGGAGCTTTGGGATGGATCGAGCGCGGAGAGTCTTACGGGCCTTCTCAAGGCCGCCGGCTGGCGAGTGCTGAGCGTCGATGGAGGTGCCTCAAGCAGCCTTCTGGGAACATTTTTTGCCGGCATGGGGGATGTGGAACTGGCTGGGGATTCGATGGACTGTCGCCGCCTCGCCCAGTCGTTCGAGGCAGGTCTGCGTGCTGTCTCCAGGCAAACCAAGGCTCGGCCAGGAGACAAGACGATGATGGATGCCTTGACTCCCGCCGTCGCCGCCGTGAATGCAGCAGCCGCGGCGGGCAAAAACATAGCAGAGGCTCTGGGAGATGCGGCCCGGGCTGCGCAGATGGGAGCGGAGTCGACCACGGATCTGGTCGCTCGCTACGGCCGGGCCAGATCTTTGGGAGAGCGGACACGCGGCCACGCGGATGCGGGCGCGACGTCGATCGCTCTTATCTTCAAAGGATTCAAAGAAGGAGTCAGCGATGGCGGATCTTGACAATGTGCAAGATGGCAAAAATTACTATCTTGATATACCCCAACGGAGCATCCCAAGCAGGATAAAGGGAAGCAATTCATTGGATTGGGGGATGAAAAATCGCCTGGCGCGCATCTTCGATCCCGACGATTCGAGAACCGTGATGCTGGCGATCGATCACGGTTACTTTCAAGGTCCAACCACTGGCCTGGAGCGGATAGACATCACCATCGTTCCTTTGATCGCCTATGCAGACGCTCTGATGGTGACTCGCGGTGCCTTGCGCAGCACCATTCCTGCCGAGATTTCGCGTCCCATAGTGCTGCGGTCGAGTGGTGGCCAAAGCATCCTCAAGGAGCTGTCGAACGAATTGGTCGCCGTAGATATCGATGATGCCCTTCGACTGAATGCATCGGCTTTGGCTGTCCAGGTTTACATCGGCGGCGTGCATGAGCATGAGTCGATCGGCAATCTGTGCAAAATTGTCGACGCCGGAAATCGCTATGGCGTCCCCACCATGGCTGTCACCGGTGTGGGGAAAGACCTGGTGCGCGATGCCAAGTACCTTGGGCTCGCGACCCGGATCTGTGCCGAAATGGGAGCGCACTTCGTGAAGACGTACTTCTGTGAGAAAGGCTTCTCCCGGGTCGCTGCAGCGTGTCCGGTCCCTCTGGTGATTGCCGGAGGAAAGAAGCTGCCGGAGCTGGATGCTCTCAAGATGGCTTGGCAGGCGGTCAACGAGGGAGCGGCCGGGGTCGATATGGGCCGCAACATCTTCCAGTGCGACGCTCCGCACGCCATGATTCAGGCCGTGCGCGCAGTCGTCCATGGAGACGAGACGCCCGATAAGGCCTTTGACCTTTATCTCAGCCACAAATCCGTACCAGCAGGCAGGTGATTATGACTAAGAAAAATACCGTCCAGGTAGTCTGCGTCGCAGAGTTTCGCGCCCTCGAAGGCAAGACCGACGCTCTCGTTGCGGCCCTGCACTCATTGATCGAACCAACCCACAAAGAATCGGGTTGCATCCGCTACGAGTTGAATCAGCGCGTGGATGACGCCCGATGGATAACCTTCGTCGAAAAATGGAAGGATCAGAAGACTTTCGACGAGCACTGCCAAATGCCCTACATCAAGCATTTCTTCGATGACGTGCGGCCCGGGTTAGTCGAAGAATTCGCAGTCAAGCTATACCAGGAATTTCTACCCTAAGTGAACATCGAGGAAATCAATACGCCGGCTCTGGAATACCGGTCACGATTATTATTTCTACGGCCGGAACCGGAACCTATGGTATATCAGGTGCATCAGCAAGCGCGGCTCGCAAGAAGCGAAAAATCGGCCAGAAAGTTAACTATGGGTCAGATACAGTGACGCCACCATGAACTTACGTTCCCTTCTATAAGGAGTACGCCATGGCCAGGTTGAAGAAATCTTCCGAATCGAACACTGAGATCGAGAAGTACGAGCCACGAGCGCAGCTGAGAACAGGCCACGTTCACGTTCCCAAGCGTTCCTGCAAAGATCAGTTCAGCGTTATTGAACCGCAGATCAATGCGGAGGGAGTCCACGTCTGGCCGTTCGACGTATCTTGTCCTGTAGACGTTTTGTTTCTGGCCGAAGATGGACAGCACAGTGTCAGAATGAACCGTCATGGGTACTTCGAGATTTTATATTTGTGCGCGGGCTCGGCCAATTGCCATATTCAGGACCGGCTTCTTCCCTTCAACGAGGGGGATCTCGCCATCGTGGGCAGCACGCTTTACCACCGTGTGGAGTGCCAGTCTTCGACTCCGTTGACCATGGCGGCCCTTTTCTTTGAGCCCGATCTTATTCGCTGTGAGGGGGGAAGCGATAGCGCTGAATATCTCACTCCTTTTCTGCTTCAGGACTCGGAGTTTCCGCACATTGTGCCGGCTGAAACTGGAATACCCAGCCAGGTATTGGAACTGATGCTGCGCATCCGTTCTGAGCTGCCGCCGTTGTCGCCTCGGGGCAGGTTAGCCGTCAAGACCTATCTGAAAATGATTCTGATGTTGCTGGTGAACCGTTACGCCTCGTACG
Source organism: uncultured Acidobacteriaceae bacterium (assembly GCA_963814015.1). Classification (GTDB taxonomy): domain Bacteria; phylum Acidobacteriota; class Terriglobia; order Terriglobales; family Acidobacteriaceae; genus PALSA-350. Next base: position 278,669 of record CAWFBI010000005.1, on the reverse strand, counting down.
CTGGCACGGTAGAAACCTTCCAACGGCAGCAGCGCGACCTCGACCGCCTTCTGCCTCTTTTTAGGTTTCTCGGCGAGAACTGTGGGGGTGCGATCCAGGTGAGGGAAGCCTCTCGGATTTGCGGCATGAGCGAATCGCACTTCATGAGTTTTTTCAAGCGGGTGACCGGCTTGTCTTTCATGAAGTATCTCAATCACTACCGCGTCGAGCGTTCCCAGGTCATGCTGGTGAACACGGATGAGCCGATGGCAACCATCAGTCAGGAGATGGGTTTCTGTGACCAGAGTTATTTCGGCACCGTCTTCCGCAAGTTAGTCGGCATGACCCCTGCGGCCTATCGCAGGCGTTTTCGAACCAGGCACAACTCCGGCCGGGCGCAGGTCGCCTCGACGCCACCCATATGGCCCGCGAAGACTTCCCTGGCCGGGGCGCCGCGATCGAGCACAACGGAAATCAACCGCCAACTCGCAGCGCTCCACGACAAGCCGGCCATCAGTCAGACCTACTTCTACTAGAGTCGCCTCGTTCTTCATGGGTAGCGCAGTGGAGCGGCTGTTCCCCTTTCCATGTGACTGCCTGCCACCCCTTGTCATCCCGTCCGGAGCGTAGCGTACGGATCAGCGGTTCCCATCCCGAGACGCGTTTGTCCAGAGTTTTACGAGAGAACCTACTCCACTCCCCCCTCGCAGATCGACGCCTACGACTTCGCTGACCCGGGCAAGACCTATGCCGTCTAACTGCCTCGCGGCGGTCGATGTAACCGTCCAGCTGAAACCTGGCCGGTACAGCGTCTACTGGTTCAGCGCGCCCTCTAGGGAGAGAAATCGACCTGCCCCCGGTCGAAGGCCAGGTCTGGACCTCACCCGTCGGTCCCGATCGCTATGACCGGGCGTTACTCCCGCGAGCCGCGCAGTAGGCTTGCAAGAAAGAATCGTGGAATTTCACTATACCCACTCTGTAGCGCGGCTCAACATTAACAACAACTCACAGTCTGGCCGAGCGATAGAAGCGGATGTTATCCCCCACTTCTACGTTCAAAGACCCTGTTTCCGGCACAACTGCCGGAACAGAAAGACCAGACAAGAGGTTTAGGCATTTTGCACTTTTGCTTTAGCCAAGAGTGCCGATGCCCTTAGCACGACGGAGTTTTGATTGTGCGCCGGGACTAGGTTGCGGCGCTCACGGGACCGCCGGGCCCAATTTAGGAGAGAGGTGACACTGTGACAGAGAAATCAGGCTTTTCGCGGATGCGTTGTCTAAGTTTGCCCACGGCAGTCCTAATGGTTTGCGTTGCCCTGCTCTTCTCGGCGGCTCCGTTAAACGCCCAGGTGCAGAACGGCATCAACGGAACGGTCACGGATCCGAGCGGCGCAGTCGTTCCTGGGGCGCACGTAACGGTTACGAATACCGCCACAGGTGTTGTTTCGTCGGCTGTCACTTCTTCGGTAGGCACGTTTAACGTTGTTGGGCTGATCCCGGGGGACTATTCCGTCACGGTAGAAGCCGCGGGATTCAAGACCGACAAGACGGACTTGACGGTCGAAGTTGCGAAGATGTCGACAACCACGTTTCAAATGTCACCCGGGGCGACAACCGAGACGGTGGAGGTGAAAGAAGCTGACGTCTTGTTGAACACCACATCGCCGGGCATAGGCACAACTCTGGAACCCGAATTGGTCAAGAACGCTCCCATCGAAATCAGCGGCTTGGCACGGCAAATCGACTCCTTCATGTATCTTGCTCCGGGCGTGCAGGGGAGCGCGAACTCGCATAACATCAACGGCGGTGTCACCTACGAAAACGAGACTCAATTCAATGGCATCCCAGTGGTGTTTGTCCAGTTCTCGGGGAACCAAACCTATATCAATCCGCCCTATGAAGCCGTCAGCGAGTTCCGCGTAGACAGCTCTACTTTTGAACCGCAGTATGGACTGGGGCAAGGCGCAGTTACCTTCAACATGGCATCCGGCACCAACCAGCTTCATGGGGATGCCTTTGAGATCATCCGCAATCAATTATTCGATTCCGCTGGCTTTTTCCCCGTACGCTTCGGTAAAAACGGAAAACCGGAGGCACCGGTCAATCAGGAAAACAACTGGGGATTTACGGTAGGCGGTCCCGTCATTTTGCCCAAGCTCTACAACGGCAAGAACCGCACCTTTTTCCATGTCAGCTCCGACTGGTTCCGGCAGAATCAGGCACAAAACGCCATCGGAACCGTTCCAACCCAGGCCATGAAGAATGGTGATTTCAGCAATTTCGTGGATTCCACCGGGACACAAATCCCCATCTACGATCCCCAAACGGGCCAGCCTTTTCCCGGCAACATCATTCCCCAATCGCGCTTCAGTGCACTCGCTGTTTCCCTGTTACCGAGCATTCCTAATCCCAACCGCACCGGTATAAATTCTGGCTTGCAACAAAATGCGTCTCCAGCCGTTCCTTCGGTTTCTATCAAGCAAACTGTATGGGCCTACACCGTTGACGAAGCTCTGACCTCGTCACAAAGCATCCATTGGACCCAATGGCGGAATTCGGTGACTTATCCCAGCTTTACCCAGGCTCCGATCGTGCCCATCAGCAACCAGTTGCAAAGTGCGATCAATAACACTCAGCTTGGTTCAGGGTTCTTGTTGAATTATGTGAAAACCATCAACCCCAACCTGGTGGTGACAGCCGGGGCGGATGGGATGGGATACATCAATGGGCAGCACAACGGGAATCCTACGGCTAGTTTTGCCGGCGTGGGTGGAAGCACCACATTTCCATATATTAGCTTCGACGGCCAAAATGCGCCGACACCCTGGGGAGTCACCACGCCGGGCTCTTATCTTCAATGCTGTAGCGGCGGACTTACTGTAATCAACAACCGCACCTTAGGTATTGCGGCGGTGAACAACTGGCTGTGGAACAAGGGACCGCATACGTTCAATTTTGGCTTTCAACTCCGGCGTCCGAAGCAAAACATCATCGATTGTGATCAATGCGGCGGTACGTTCAACTTTAGCCAGCGAACAACTTCCACTCCAAACTCTAGCGATCCCAATTTCGGCCTCTACGGCAGCTCCTTTGCAAGTTTTCTTTTGGGGCAGGTCGATGCCAGCGAACGCATCCTCTCCTCTGAAACTAAGCTGCGCAGCAAAGCATTCGCTTTTTACGCGCAGGACAATTTCAAACTTTCGAATCGCTTGACCGTTAACTATGGGCTGCGTTGGGACATCCTGGTTCCTTTCACCGATGACGAGAACTCGATCATCTTTGTGAATCGGACAGAACCCAATCCTGGCGCCGGCGGCTTGCCGGGTGCTGCCACCAAATTCGGCAATTGCACAGGATGCTCCGGCATCACTCGCGCATCCATTCAATGGAAGGACTTCCAACCCAGATTGGGCTTCTCTTACCAGCTCAATCAGAAAACTGTGCTCCAGGGCGGTTTCTACATGAGCTATCTGGACGGCGGCGCCTACGAATTTGGCACCGCCGAAAGTGCTTCCTTCATGACCGACCTACTGAACGGCTCATTTCTTCGCTCCTCAACCTTTACCAATACTCCTGGTTATGGAAGTTGGGATTCCCAGACACTGCCCTTGCCCCAGCAAACTCCCTTTAGCTCGTCGATCGGCAACGCGGGCATCATTTTCGATTTCAACGCCAGCAAACGGAACATACACCCCAACCTTCCCAGCTCGGGGCCGGTCGGCACAGCGCCGTATCTTACCGCGTGGAGTGCCAGGGTCCAAAGGGAACTGCCATGGGATATGTTCATGTCGGTCGCCTATGTTGGCAACCGCGCGATTCATCTGCCGGACACTTTGGAGCTCTCCAATCAGCCCAACCCGTCGGTGCTCCAGTACGGATCTCTTTTGGGAGAGAATATCCTTTCCCCGGATGTCGTTGCCGCCGGCTTCACGCCTCCCTATCCGGAGTTCGTCCAGCAGTTTGGCAGTTCGGCGATTCTGGAACAGGCCCTTGCTCCCTACCCTCAATTCGGCGGCTACTTCCCTGTCTATGAGATGGATGGCACGGCGTTTTACAATGCCCTGCAAGTGCAGGCAGAAAAGCGCTTTGCGGGTGGCTTGAGCTATCTCGCCAACCTTACATTAGGGAGACTCGATGCCAATACCGCGATCGGGTCGGCGCCATTTTCACCCAACGGGATCAACGCATATAACCCGGCGCCGGAATACGCGCCTTCTTTTCTCGACCAGAAATACTCCTTCAAACTGGTGGGAACCTATGAGCTGCCTTTCGGGCCGGGAAAGAAATATCTGACTTCCGGTGGCTGGTTGGGGGAACTGACGGGTGGTTGGCAGATCAGCGCAATCCTCAATTACCAGGGCGGCTATGCTTTTGGTGCTTATAACGGTTACAATCCTCTGCTTACGAATTTCGAAGACCGTCCGGATATCGTTCAAGGGGTTAGCCTCAAAACCTTCAACTACGGATTATCGAAGTCCTACTTCACAGGCAAAACGGCGACCCAGCCAATACAATTCACGACCAATGCCTTCCAAAATACCGGGATCTGGGAAGTCGGCAATGCGAAGCGAGTTTATGCGTCCTTGAGAAATCCTCCTTTGAGAATCGAGAATTTCGACGCAATTAAAACTTTCCGCATTGGTGAACGAGTACGGGCCATCGTGCGCGTCGACTATTTCAATGCCTTCAATCGCACCCAGTTTCAAGGCCCAGACGATAACTCCACCGATTCGACATTTGGGCAGATTACCAATCTGAGCTCGCAAATCAGTAACCGGCAAGGGCAGGCTACCTTCCGCGTGGAATTCTAGACGGCCGCGGAAAAACTCTGGTCTAGAAGGGTACGGGCTTCAGCCCGTACGTAAGTGGTTGTAAACGGGTCCGGCTTTAGCCGCTGAGGGACACATTTCCATCCCTCTTCCGGCTTTTTCCGCAGCCTGCTAAAACCTGTCTCATAAATGAATTCGTTGTGGTTGCATCCTGCGAGATCCCGACAGCCGGGAACTCGCAGGATGTAACGCCGCGAAAGATCAAAGTCACGAAAGCAGAATGAGAACCAATACGCTCCATAAACCAATCCTGAAATCGTGCACCATGCTCATGGTGCTTCCCTTACTGATCTCTTGTGGGCCGCCGAAGCCCCAGGCATCCGATGCATCTCCGGAATCACCGAAGGCTCCCCGCGCAAGTTCACCCGTCTACCCAGTGAAGGTCAGTGCGAACAGCCGCTATCTGGTCGACCAGAACAACACCCCATTCCTGATTGTCGGTGATACGCCGCAAGGCTTGATATCAAGGTTGAACGAGAAGGAAATCGACGACTTTTTCGCCGACCGGCAGGCCCACGGATTCAACACTATGGGGTGGGTAGACGTACTCTGTGGCGGTCGCGACTTTATCACCAACATCTACGCCACCACACCTGACGGGATTCGTCCGTTCACCGGTTTCCTCCCCGGGGGGACAGATCACACGTACTATGATCTCTCCAAGCCCAACGAAGCTTACTTCCAACGCCTCGACCATATCGTCGAGCTCGGGGCAAAGCACAACATACTCATCTTCATCGATCCCATCGAGACGGCAGGATGGCTCCAGACGCTACGCAACAACGGCCTTGCTGCTGCTAACGCCTATGGCCAATACCTCGGCAACCGCTACAAGAAGTATCCCAACATCGCCTGGCTAAACGGAAACGATTTTGGCGGTTGGCAGAAAGAGAGCGATGACGCGCTGGTCAGAGAAGTAGCCAAAGGCATCAAGTCCGCGGATCCAGGGCATATTCAAACCGTCGAGTTCGACCCGCCCTTTGGCTCCTCTCTCGATGATGTGTCATGGGCGGCGATCATCTCGATCAACGGCGCTTACATATACGGACCGACCTATATTCAAGTGTTACATAACTACAATCAGACTCCTGTTATGCCCGTCTTCCTGATGGAAGCGCATTATGAGTTAGAGAGAGTCGGCCGGGTCTCCGATTACGGGACGCCCCCGGTCCTTCGACGCGAAGAGTATTGGGCCATGCTGAGCGGAGGAAAAGGACAGTTCTACGGTAATTTCTATACGTGGTCGTTCGCGTCCGGGTGGAAGTACTATATCGACACTCCCGGGGCAGCCCAGGTCACCATTTGGAAAGACTTCTTTTCTGGCTTACCGTGGCAGGATCTTGTTCCGGATCAGGACCATTCAGTACTCACTGCGGGATTTGGAAATTACGGGGACCTGCAAACCCCGGTCAGCAATAGCGATTACGCCACCGCCTCCAAGACGCCTGACGGGTCCTATGTGGCCGTCTACATGCCGACTGCTCGAACCATCACCGTGAACATGGCGAGTCTGAAGGCGCCAGCAAATGCCAAGTGGTTTGACCCCACAAACGGAGCATACACATCGATTGCCGGACAGCCATTTCCCAACAAGGGTACCCAGACATTTACGCCGCCTGAAAAGAACCACGACGGCGACAGCGACTGGGTCCTGTTACTGGACGCTTCGAAATAGGTTATTCATGAAAATGGCGGCCCTCATCCTGATACTGCTGGCAGTGCGGGCCCATGCGCAAACCATCAGCATCGACCCGGCGAATCCCCACTATTACTTCTTTCAGGGAAAGCCAACGGTCTTGGTCACCTCGGCCGAGCACTACGGCGCTGTCGTCAACGAAGAATTCGACTACGTCAGGTATCTGGACGCGCTCCAGGCTTACGGGCTCAACTACACGCGGATCTACCCCGGATACCTGTTCGAACCAATGGGCAAGTTCATGACCGGCAATACGCTGGGCGTGAAGCCTGCAAAGCTCATCCTTCCATGGGCCCGCAGCAATCAACCAGGCTACCTGCTTTCCGGAAACAAGTTTGACCTGGATCACTGGAACCCGGCGTACTTTGACCGCCTGAAGGACTTTATTACCCAGGCTGCCAAGCGCGGCATCGTGGTCGAGATCTGCTTTTTTAACGGACAGTACGACGACACGTGGCCGCTAAGTCCGCTCTATCACGAGAACAACATCCAGGGTGTCGGTCGCAATGGTTACAAGGATGCACAAACGCTGAAGGATCCTGCGCTGGTCGAAAGAGAAGCCGCTTACATACGCAAGATCGTTCAGGAGGTCAATGGCTTCGATAACGTCATCCTGGAAGTTTGCGACGAACCCGCCCTCTTCACCCCCATCGAGGAAGCCGGACCCTGGGTGGGCCACATGCTGGAAGTCACCCACAACGCAGAAGCGGATCTTCCCAAGAAGCACCTGATCGGCCAGGAAGTCCAGGGACCGATCGATGGCCCTATCGATTTCTCCGGCAACCCATTTAATGCAATTGTAGTTACACAATATTTATGGCACACCTCCGATTCGGAAGTGGGAGGTCTTCAGGGCCTTGATCGTGAATATAGGCATAACAAGCCTATCGAGCAGAACGAAACAAATTATTACCCCCTGTATAAGGGAGACAAGGTTGGGGCTTCAAGAGTAGAAGCATGGGAGTTCATGGTCGGGGGAGGCGCTAGTTTCAATCAGCTAAACGGGCTCTTTACCTCCGAGGATCCCTCGGGAAACACTCCTGAGAACGCCCAACTTCTGGGTGCCCTTCGCAATCTTAAGACCTTTATAGAAAGTTTTAGCTTCGTCGACATGGTGCCGGATAGAGGCTTCGTAGTAAGCGGATTCGACCGCGAAACTCACTACCGTGGAATGAGCCAATATGGCAGGCAATACGCTCTCTACATCCACCACAGTGAAGGGGGAGGCGGTGGCTCTTATACCGTAACCCCCGGGCAATACCGCGAGAACCTGGTTCTGAACCTGCCCCCTGGAGACTACAAGGCAGAATGGATCGATCCGGCTTCCTATTCCACTCTGGCTAGCGAAACGTTTAAACAGACCGGAACACTGCACGTAATCGACACCCCAAGCTACGCGGTCGATATCGCACTCCGCATCAAGCGAGAGTAGCATTCGTTGTGCCAGGAACTCTGACAGGGAAAGCCCATGGATAAGAATGACCGCACGCTCCAGGCCATGGCTCAGGAAGCACTCTCGGAGATCGGCGCTGTCTTCAAACTTGTAACCGATGATGTGGCCGAGCGTATGTGCGCTGAGATCCTAAAGGCTCATCGCATCGTCTGCTACGGTGTCGGGCGCGAAGGGCTGATGATGAAAGCCCTGTGCATGCGTCTGATGCACCTTGGCCTGGATGCACACGTGATTGGGGATATGACTGCACCCCCCATTGGTAAGGGTGATCTGCTTCTGGCGAGCGCCGGACCCGGCTCCTTCTCGACCGTGTTGGCCTTGCTCGGTGTAGCCCGCGAGGCCGGTGCCCGTACGATGGTCGTGACGGCGCAGCCCGCCGGAGCTGCTCCGCGGAGTGCAGATGTAGTGATCCACCTGCCGGCGCAGACCATGGCGGATGACCGCACCATCTCGGCGGCCCTGCTGCCCATGGGAAGCCTGTACGAAGCCGCACAGCTCGTTTTCTTCGACCTTGTCTCCATTCTTCTGCGCAAAAAAATGGGACAGTCGCCGGATGAGATGCGTGCTCGCCATACAAACCTCGAGTAGTACAAGGAGAATCATCATGAACTTGGGTATCAATCTCAGCTTTGCGATCAAGCGCTGGGTGGAGCCTCCTGTCTGGGCTCAATTAGTTCGTGAAGTGCTTGGTTTGGAACTGGTGCAGTTCACCTATGATCTGCTTGATCCGTGGTGGCCCGAAGCCTCGCGCCGCCCCATGGCCGCGGAAGTACGGAAAGCGGCGAACGACTGGGGGCTGCAAATCGAGAGCGCCTTCAGCGGCCTCGCGAACTACTGCTTCGACGGTCTGCTGCATCCCGAAGCAGCAGGGCGCCACGCTTCGATGGAATGGTGGAAGCGCGCCTTCGACGTGGCAGCCGAAATCGGAGCGAAGACTTCAGGAGGCCCGCTGGGTGGCATGAGCGTGACCGATGCCTCCGATCCCAATCGGCGGGAACAGCGCTACCGTGATCTGCTTGATGCGGTGGTCGAGTTATCGCGCGCGGCGAAAGCCGCAGGCCTGGACCGGCTTCAGGTAGAATGCACACCTCTTGCGCGCGAGGTTCCGTATACCGTCGCACAGGGAAAGAAGTTTCTGAAAGATCTCGAGGGCCGCTGTGCGGTTTCCGTGAAGCTTTTGGTCGATATTGGTCACGCCTTGTATCAACCACTCTACGGGCCAAACGCAAGGATGCCCGAATGGCTCAACGGCCTCGGCAACTCTATCGGCGCCTTCCACCTGCAGAACACGGATTTTCAGAGCGACTCTCACTGGGGTTGGCCCGATCGCCGCGGCCTGTTTGATGTCGCTGGCTTCGGCAACGAAGTCCGCGCGGCGGGACTGGAGGACGTGCCGGCATTTATCGAGATCATCTATCCCTTCGAGCTGAACGACGAAGCAGTGTTGAAAAACATCACCAGCACCGTAATGCATTGCCGTAGCGAGTATGCCGGGGAAATATTGGACAGGGCTCAAATCGCATGAAGCGGATAAGCTTTGCGGCACTGATTCCATAGTAACCAAAGGTGACAGTGAGCATAGTTCGCTTAGTGCGCACAGTTTTGCATGGCAACAGCCGCACCATTTTGGAAATCTCATCCTGCCACAAACCAAGGGGTGCCCGGCGCTTCTGAGATGTGGGATCCGTGAACTCTCTACCCCGGAGGCCAACCCATGGCACGCCCGCCAAGCAGGTGAACATGAAGGTGGTCGACTGTCTGGCCACCATCGGGCCCGGTATTGATCACCGTGCGGAAGCCGTTCGACAGTCCCTCGCTCCGCGCAATCCGGGCCGCGACCAGATGAAGATAACCCAGCATCTCCTGGTCTTCAGAACCCGTCTCCGCCAGCGAGGCAATGTGCTTGCGCGGCACCACCAGTACATGAGTGGGCGCCTGGGGATTGATGTCTCTGAATGCATAGGTGAGGTTGTCCTCAAAGACCACCTTCGAGGGAATGTCGCCGGCGACAATTTTGCAGAATAAACAAGGCATATCGATCATCCTACTTGCTGAAGTATCGCGGGTGCTTGCCTGGCAGCCATGGATTGTAACTTGCGGCGAATGCCTCCCGTTCCGCGATCGGCGGATGAGTATAGGTCCAGAAGACTATGAAAGGCGAAGGATAGGGGTACTCAAGCGATTCTTCCCCCAGGCGCTGGAATGACTCGGCGTTTACTCTCTGCGGGTCCGCAACGATACCATGGACAACCTCGCTGCCGAACACGTCCGCCTGGTGTTCCTGCGCGCGGCTGATGCTGTTGCCGATAGGTTCGGCGACAAACGTGAGGATAGACAGCACCAGCAACAGCACCCCTGTCGCCGCCCAGTCTTCGAGCGAAGCGATATGCCAGCGCGGTCCGTAGCGCAAGATGAGGAAGAGTGTCAGACGGGAGCCGATCCACAAAAAGAACACGGACAGCACCGCTCCGATAGCCAGTCCGCGCTCAATGTGGTGCAGCACATAATGGCCCAGCTCATGGCCGAACACCAGCAGAATCTCATCCGGAGGGGAACTCTTGAGGGTGTTGTCCCAAACCACGACGCGCTGTGAGGAGCCGAAGCCGGTGACGTAGGCATTCGAGCTGGTGTACTTTTCGCTCGCCCTCATCAGGAACATGCGCGCGGGAGGAATAGATACCCCGGTCTTGCCCACCACTCGTTCCAGTTGCTCCACCAGCGCCGGATTGGTCTGTGCCAGTGGTTCAAAGTGATTGAACATGGGGTCGACTACCAGCGGCAGCACGAAGACAACCAGCACCTGCATCGGCAGCGAGATTACCCACAGCCAGAGCCACCAGCGCCGGGAGTTCCGGATGAGGGCGAAGAGCACGGAAAGAACTACGGTTCCGGAGACCAGATCGAGCATCACTGCCTTGCCCCAGTCGACAAACCAACTGCCCCAGCGCTGGATGGATTGACCGTAGCTGAGCGAGATGTGATGACCCAGGATGGCGACCGGCAGGTGGAACAGGGTGAGCAACAGCAGGAACAGCGGGGCGAAGCAAAGCCCCTGCAACCAGGGCTTGCGCGTGACCGAGGCTGCCCAGGCGCTCAGGCCGGCGGCCCAGCGGAAATTCAGCACCGCAAGCAGAACCAGGACGCTCCAGAGGGTAGAGCCAAAGTCGAGCCCGGTGCGCCAGTAGTAAAGCGAACGCGCTCGCTCCAGCACTCCCGGGGGAAGCGAGTACACCAGCCTGGGAACCGCAGCAAGCATCGTCCTAAGCCCTTCAGTCAAGAACGGTGGGTAGAAATATTGGGTGCCCATATCTCCCAACGCTCTTGTTGGGAGATATGGGATGGGACGTTATCGCGGGAGAAGCTGTTCCGTTGCTCAATCAAGGCGAACCAGGTAAGCCTCGCCTTCGCTCGGCTCGATCCCATGGGCAATTTCGGCCGCGCGCCCCTTGTCGTCACCCTGCGGACGGATGCGCACCCAATGACCCGTGGGGCCGGTGAACTCGATCACATTCGCGGTCCGATATTTGCGCGTGAGCTGGTCGCGCAGCTGGTACGCCCCCTTCTCATGCTTGAAGGCGCCAATCTGCACGCACCACCTTCCGCCGCGGTCGAGCAGTGACGGAGCGGCAAAGACCTCTACCCGCACCCGGGCCACGCCGGGTCTCCACACCCCAATCGCTTTGGCCGATGCCAGGGATAGATCGAGCATCCGATCGGGAACGAACGGTCCGCGATCGGTAATGCGCAAAATCGCCGATTGCCCAGTCGACAGGTTGGTGACCTTGATCAGGGAATTCATGGGCAGCGTTCGGTGAGCCGCTGTGAGGGCATCCTTGTCGAAGATTTCGCCGTTCGCCCCTCGCCGCTTGTCATAAGGAGGCCCGTACCAGCTGGCCATCCCCTCCTCGCTGTAGATCACCGGGTGCGAGCCGACGAACTCCGCATCCGCCGGACTGTCGGAAACGATGGCTGGCCCAGGTATCGGCGCGGGCGCGTTCGAAACCGGGCCAGGCGTAGGAGCCGAGGTAACCGGGGGTGTGGGGCTCAGGGCGGGGGGTGGAGCGACGGCCACGCGCGAGGGTTTATGCCGGCATCCGGTACCCAGGGCAAGCACGGCGCTGATCAACATCAGGTGTGGCAGCGCGCCCGGCAGTTGGCGCCGCAGCAACACCCTAGCGCCCTCCGGGACCAGTGCCGTCGTCGAGCTGTTCGGCTAATTTGCGCAATCGATCCGCGGCAGCCCGCAGTGCTTGCGAAGAGTCCTGCCGGAGCTGAGGCACCACTTGATCGTTGAGATAGGCGATCACTTTTTTCACCTCTTCTTCGACCCGCGGCAATGCCTGGTTGAAGCGCTCGTCCACCTTCTTGCCTAAATCTTCAAAGCGGCTCTTACCCTTACCCCCAACCGGCTGGTCAACCATAACCCCTCACTCGTGCATCTCTCCCATATAGTTTGCGTCGCGGGAGTGTCTTTACCGTTAGAGTACCGCACTGGAACGTAGGAGTGACTACTTGCCACGGCGTTCCCGGCCTCCGCCCCTGGCTCGCATAAACTGTAGTAGGACGAACCTGGAGGCGGAAGGGGTGCCTTGACGAATTCTTTGCCACGCGCTTGCCGCCTTCTCTTAGTTTCCCTGATCATCGTCGGCTCGGGTTTCGCGCAGGTACCGTCCAAAGTCCCTGGGCCGGTTCTGGCAGCGGCCCTGCCCGATGCGCCGCAGACGCAGCCGCCGACCCGGCAATTCCTGCCGAGAGCTTCACAGATGACCGAATATTCCATCCCGGCGGCGCGCAAATACGCGCAAATGATTGAGCCGGGACAGCAGGCACATCCCTTCACCCCCGCGGACAAACTGGTGTTTTCCTTTACCGAGGTTGCCCGGCCCATAACGCTGCTTCCTGCCCTCTACTCCGCCAGCTACGAACAGCTCTTTAACACCGACCCCAAGTACGGTCACGACGCCGGAGCCTTTGGTGAAAAGTTTGGCTCAGCCATGCTGCGCTCCGCCAGTGTGCGGGTTTTCTCCGACGGATTAATGGCCGCCGCCTTTCATCAGGATCCACGTTATTACCGGATCGCCCATGGCAGCATCATCCATCGGGGTCTACTCTCCGCTTGCCAGGCGTTGGTTCGCCGCAGTGACGACGGCGTCAATCAATTCAATTTTTCCGGGATTACCGGCCGCGCGGCTGCAGCTGCGCTCACGGTAACCTACTATCCGGAGCCCAGCGTTACCGCCAGAGTTGTCGGCAACACCTTCTGGACCTCGATCGCCACCGATGCGGGGGGTAACCTCCTGCTTGAATTTATTCCCAGTCTTGTGCACAAGTTTCCTATCATGGAGAAGCTCCGCCTCGAGTGAAGGCGGACGGGTTCTTCCATCAGGTTGATGAAAAGCGTTGTAAACGGAGCTCTCCTGCTGGCGGCCCTTTTGCTGGGCCGCGTGGTTCTGCTTGGGCAGCAGCCAACTCCGTCTCCGAACCTGCCCGAGGCGCCGCAGCCGTCGGTCTCTACCCCGGCCCCCAGTCGGCCCACCGACCTCGGTCAGAAGCAGCACGACAACAGCCGTCCCGGGTTTCCGCCCATCAGCCCGCCCGCTCCGGGCCTAATGCCTGTGCCGCCCGCAGCCCGCCCCAACATTTTCGGAGTTCGCTCGGAATGCCGCCCGGACTCCTCGAGCCCAGCGGAGAAGATCATGAGCTGCCAGCCCAACGTTCCTATCTTCAATCGCTTCCTTGACTCCGCGACACCCCTGCCGCTCACCCCCCGGCAAAAATTCATCCTGGCCGCGAGAAATGTAAGCGACCCCGCCAATCTGCTCACCATTGCGGGTCTCTCGGCGATCACCATCGCGACCGATGCCCATACCGCCGATGGACCTGGATTTGAAGGCTTTGCCAAGAACGCCGGTGTGTCGCTCTCGCAGGATATGACGGGTGAGTTCTTTGGCACTTTTCTCATTCCGTCCCTTGCCCATCAGGACCCGCACTACCATCGCATGCCGAATCTGTCCGTGGGCCGGCGAATCCTTCATGTCCTGGATGCGGTAGTGATCGCCCAGAGCGATCAGGGAGTGCCGATGTTCAACTACGCTACGGTCGTTGGCACCATTTGTACCAACTCGCTGGGCAATGTGTATGTTCCCGGTCGGAAACACAGTTTTGGGGCGAGCGCGGCCCGCATTTCGACCTCGCTGGCCACTGATCCTATCGGCAACGCCATCACGGAATTTGTGCCCGATCTGGCCCGGCACGTCAATATTCAGGTGGTGATCGTGCAAAGGATCATTAACCGGGTCGCCATCGCCGAGGGCGGCTCGTCCCAGGAATAAAGTACCCAAAGGTGCCAACGCAGGTATCAAGCTTAATACCCTCGTGGTCGCCCACCGAGCCGTTCAAATCAATAGTTTGCCGTCCGGCTCGCGTTTCTCGCAGTTCAACGGGTCTCGTTTCGGATTGGCAGGAGAAGTCCGTAATCTATAACTGGGTTGAACCGGCCCCACCAGGTTCAACTATCAGATTCTTCAACACCTTCGGGCCCAGCATTCCACCGTCAATCTAATCAGGAGACTTTATGTCGAGAGCCGTTAAGTATGCAGAGAGAGCCGTAACGATCGCGGCCCAGGGCGCGTGGTTTGTATTTGAGCGAGCGAACCGTATCAGCCCTAACGCCTCCTTCACGCCAAAGTGGTCCGATAAGCCGCTATTGAAGTCCTATCAGAAGGAGAAGCCTCCCCTCGGTTGGCCGCGGACTACAGATTCGCTCTGTCCCAAGTGCGTCCCTGAGATCCGCCAGCAGATCATCGATGGCAAGCTGCCCCATGAAGTCCTTTTGAATGAGAAGGTCGGCGAAATCAAAGCGCAGATCATCGAGCGCGATGGCAAGATTTTGATGGTCAAAGACTGCCCCAAGCATGGCCATTTCGAAGATGTAATGTCCATCGATCCGGCCTTCTTCAAGCATCTCGAAGAGGTTTTTCCCGGCCGCGACATCCAGGCCCACAACGATGAAAAGCTGCACAACCACGGCACTTCGACGGTAACCCACGGACGCGGATCGGTCCTGACCATCGATCTGACCAACCGCTGCAACATGATGTGCGATCCCTGCTTCATGGATGCCAACCAGGTTGGCTTCGTCCATGAACTGACCTGGGATGAGATCAAGACCATGCTGGACAATGCCGTCAGCATCAAGCCGCGCCGCCAGATGTCGGTTCAGTTTTCCGGTGGCGAGCCGACGCTTTCGCCTTACTTTCTCGACGCGGTTGCCTACGCGCGCAAGGTGGGTTACGAATCGGTCCAGGCCGCAACCAACGGCATCGAATTCGCCAAGAGCAAAGAGCTTTGCCGTGCCGCGGCCGAGGCTGGCCTGCGCTATGCCTACTTGCAGTTCGACGGTATAGGCAATGCCGCGAATTCTCACCGTAAGGTTGGCAACTTGTTCGACGTGAAACTCCAGGCCATTCACAACCTGCATGAAGCCGGGGTCGATATCGTCCCCGTGACCACGATCATCAACGGCATCAACAACGAGCAGGTCGGTCACATTATCCAGTTCGCTCTGGATAACCCAAAGAAGATCAACTTTCTCAGCTTCCAACCGGTTTCCTTTACCGGCCGCGACGAAGCCGTAAGTGACGAGCGCCGGGTGGCGCAGCGCTACACTCTGAGCCACATGGCCCATGATGTGAAAAAGCAGACGGGTCTGGGCGAGCCCACACGCGACTGGTTCCCCATCAGTTTCATGAGCACCTTCTCCGACTTCGCTGATTTGGTGCACGGACCAAACCGCGAGTGGGGGCAGATTTCTTGCGGATGCCACCCCAACTGCGGCATCGGGATGGCCGTGATGATCGACAAGGAAACCAAGGAAGCCGTTCCGGTCACTGCGTTTCTCAATGCTGATCGGCTAGCGAAAGATATAGCCAAGCTGAACGACGCCGCGCGGGGCAGGTTCCTTTCGCTCCTCGGTATCACCCTGGCCCTCTTGCGGAATTACAATCCCGTGAAAGCGCCGACGCACATGCGCATCGTTGATCTATTGAAGAAGTTTGACAAGTTCTCTGGCTCAACCAAAACCAATTACGGCTCGGTGAAGGCTGATCGGACCATGGCCGATATCGAAAAGCGTCGCGCCGACCGCTGGAATTTCCTCTTCATCGCCGGCATGTGGTTTCAGGATCTCTTCAACTACGACTTTCGCCGTACCGAACAATGCATCATTCCCTACGCTACCCAGGAAGGCGAAATCTCATTCTGCGCCTACAACACGGGCGTGGGCTGGCGCAACATTATCGAGAAGATGCACATGACGGCGACTCTTACCAAGTGGTACGAGGAGCACGGACGGCACGAGATCTTTGCCGGCGGCAAGAAGGTCGGCATGGGCAACGTGACCCACGACTTGATGCTCAACCAGGAGCATGTAGCGGCTTCGGCCAACGACACGCTCGATAAGCTGGGCATTGCCAAGAACGCGCGTGAGGAAAAGCTGAAAGCGCGCGACACGAAAATCAAGGCGGACGCGGAAAACGCGAAGATGGCTCGGCTCTATCGCGAGCATGTCCTGGGGGAGAAGCCGAAAGAAGGTTTCATCCCGCTTGACACGTTGATTGCGCCTGCTCCCAAGCCAGCTCCCGCGGCCAGCGAAGAACCAGTCATGGGCGACTAACCATATTCTTAAGCAAAAAAGGCTGCCAACAATGGCAGCCTTTTTTGTGCTCCAATGAGGAGCAATGGGCAAGTTCTGGATCACAACTCTACTGGCTGCCGCACTTTGTCTGAGCGGTTGCACTGTCTATGGTGTGAAAAATCCACCCACTCTCAAGACCACGACCAGTGCGGAGCAGTATGAACGGATCCTTTGGACAGCTGTGAAAGCGAAAAATTGGCAGCAAGTCCCAGGGATGCTCGCGGCCAATGTCATGTACAGCGTTGGGGGCAAGGTACTCGGCAAAGATCAGGTCGTGCCCTACCTGAAGGGGCTCAACCTCGCCGATTTCAACATCACCGGAATGGTGGTCAAGCCGAACGGTCCCGATATGACGCTCAGTTATATCTTGCAGCTTTCCTCGGCCGGAGGGCCGGTCCAGACCTTCACTGCGATCAGCGTCTGGCAACAGGTCGCTCAGGGCTGGATCCTCATTGCCCACACAGAACAACCGCAAACGTAGCGAAGAGTTCTGCGTCCCCACAGCTCTACACGGGTGCCCCTCGTTCGTCCCAGCGTACGTGGGCTGAAAAAGACGGGCGAAGCCCCACCACAGCTTTGTTTTTCCACCCTCACCTCTACCGTCTCCCTGCCACAATCGCTGGGTACCCCATCCCTATGCGGCGACTCGTCCGGCCCTCTGGTAAATTCGTCAAATGGTGGTTACCCGTCCGGCAGCGATCCGGAAGTTTCAGCGAGAGCTGTTGGCCTGGTTCGATTCTCACGCCCGCGATCTCCCTTGGCGGAAAAACTCTGATCCCTACCGCATCTGGGTCTCCGAGATCATGCTGCAGCAGACCAGGGTGACGGCCGTCCTCGATTACTACGCCCGCTTCCTGGCCATGTTTCCCTCCGTTGCCGCTCTTGCCCTGGCGGAGGAACCGGCTGTACTCGCCGCATGGAGCGGGCTGGGATACTACCGCCGCGCCAAGCTGATGCATAAGGCCGCGCAGGTAGTGGTCCGCGAGCACCAGGGAGTTTTGCCGCGTACCGCCGACCAATTGCGCAAGCTGCCCGGGATAGGAGAGTACACCTCCGCGGCCATCGCCAGCATCGCCTTTGGCGAGCCGGTCGCGGTGGTTGACGGCAACGTCGAGCGGGTCCTGCTACGCGTCTTTCCTGACGACGAAACGCCCATCGCGCCTGCAGCCCAGGCGAAATGGCTTCGCAGCCGTGCCGCCAGCCTGCTCGATCCCCAGCGTCCCGGATACTTCAATCAGTCGATGATGGAACTGGGAGCAACGGTCTGCCTGCCCCAACGCCCTTTATGTCTCCAGTGCCCGGTTCAGCCATTTTGCGCCACCCGCGGCGAGCACCAGGTGTCTCCGCCGAAAAAGATGCGCAGCCGGCAGATCGCCTACGCCCTGTTGCGCCGCAATCGTTCAGGTACAGCGCAGGTGTTGCTCGAACAGCGTCCCATATCTGCATCCCTGATGCCGGGCATGTGGGAACTGCCCGAGGTGAAGATGCTGGGAAATGATCAGGAGCGGGTGGAAATCGCCCTGCGCCATGCCATAACTGTGACCAACTACCGCGTTCAAGTGCTCCGCTTTTCTGAGCAGGAAGCCAGTCTTCGCGTTCCATCCGGGGGAAATCCTCGTCAATGGACAAAGAGTTCGGAGCTGAGCAGCTTGCCGCTGACTGGGCTGGCGCGCAAAGTCCTGCAGCGGTTGCAAATCATGCCCAAAGAGGTTTCACGATAGTTATGCACATCAAAAATGCTGTCGACGGGGCTTTCCACCAAGAAAAGCCCCACCTTGCAACGGTTAGATAGTGCTCAGTAATCGTGAAACCGCTTGAAAGAGGTGAGATGAAGAAGTTTTTTTGCCCTGTGCTTTTGCTCACGGCGTCGCTGGGACACGCCTTACAAATGCCCGAAGTGCCTGCATTGGACACCGTTCCCCCTGCAGCCCGCGAGGCTGCTGCCGGCATCGATCCAGAGAAGATTCGTGCCCATGTCCGCTTCCTGTCCAACGATCTGCTCGAAGGCCGCGGTCCGGGCAAACGAGGGGGCCAGCTTGCGGCGGAATACATAGCCACCCAGTTCGCTCTCGCCGGCGCGAAACCTGCAGGCGAAAATGGCACCTACTTCCAGGCTGTCCCCCTCATGGCCGTGCACACAGACGTGGACCAGACCAGCTTTACCTTTATCCCCGCAAGTGGCGCGCCCATTCAGTTGAAGTACGGCGAAGACTACGTAACCAAGGATCAAACCGGTGCGCCGAGTGTCGATCTGGACGCTCCCATCGTCTTCGTGGGATACGGGATCAATGCGCCTGAGTATCAGTGGAATGATTACCAGGGCCTCGACGTTAAAGGAAAAATCCTGCTGGCCATCGTCAACGAGCCACCATCGAATGACGAGCATTTTTTTCAAGGCAAGGCTCTCACCTATTACGGCCGTTGGACTTACAAATTCGAAGAAGCAGCACGCAGGGGCGCAGCGGGCGTGCTGGTCATTCACCGGACCGATCTCGCCAGCTACGGGTGGGACGTAGTCCGCAACTCCGAATCTACCGAGGTCTCTTACCTGCGGAACGATCCGCTTTCCGCGCTGAAGGCGGCCAGTTGGATACAACTCGATGTTGCCCGCAAGCTCTTCGCGGCGGCGGGTATGAACGCAGATCAAATGATTGAAGCCGCCGGTAAACGCGGATTCAAGTCGATAGAGCTTCCCGTCCGTCTCAAGGCGCACATCGTCAGCCAGGTGCGGAACTATGACTCGGCCAATGTGATAGCCATGGTGCCGGGGGCAGACTCGAGCCCAGGTGGCAACGTCCTGTATACCGCCCATTACGATCACCTGGGAATCGATCTCACCGATCCGGGGGACAAGATCTACAATGGCGCCGTGGACAACGCGACTGGCTGCGGCATACTGCTCGAAATGGTGCGTGCCTACGCTACGGCGAAAATCCCTCCGGCCCGCAACGTCTATTTTGCGTCGGTGACCGCGGAAGAGCAGGGTTTGCTGGGGTCCCAATACCTGGGTATGCATCCTCCGGAGCCCATTCGCGATCTCGCGCTGGACCTCAACTTCGACGAACTATTGCCCATCGGCGTGCCCACCTCGGTTGAAGTGAGGGGCTCGGAGCGCACCAGCTTCTATCCCGTAGTGGAGAAGACAGCGGCAGCCTTCGATCTGCAGATCCAGCCGGACGACGCTCCGATGGCCGGGATCTACTATCGCTCCGACCACTTCAGCCTGGCCCGTGTTGGTGTGCCGGCCTTCTCGATCGATGAAGGGGATCTCTTCGCCGGCCATCCGGCGGGGTGGGGCAAGCAGCAGAAAGAGGACTACGATGCCCAGCGATACCACCGCCCAACCGACGAATACCGGGCGGATATGGATTTCCGCGCCGATGCCAGATTGGCTCAGTTCGGGTTCCTACTAGGGTGGCAGGCTTTGTCGTCGGCGCCCGTGACCTGGAAGCCGGGAGACGAATTTGAGGCTGCCCGAAAGAAGAGCATGGGGCAATCGGCCCCCTAGAGGCAACCGTGCAATTTTCGCGTTGGCATGTCATAGCGCTGCTTGCCTTGGTCCTTCCTCCCTGCGGGCCGCAGCCTCTGCGGGGGCAAACCAAGGCGCCGCAGCCGGTATTGCATCGGCGCAGCTATAACCAGGACTACGACGAGGTCGATACCGGTACCCGATCCACTGGCCGGACCATACTCCCACTGGAGGCGTCGGGGGAATACACCCTGGGCTCCGGGGGAAGGGTAGATGTGGAGTTGCAGCCTGACCGGTTGAGTGGGTTCATCACCAGGTTGGGGGACCGCGAGAGTGATGAGGGCACACCGCTCACTTTCTTTTTCGCGACCAGCCGGCTTTCCGGGCAGCAACTGGCCTTCACTACCCGCCAGGTGCACGGTGTGTGGTTCTCCTTTGAGGGAACGATTGTGCGTGGGCCCGCCCGAAGCCGCGACCAGCAGGGATATTACCTATTGGAGGGTAAGCTGGTGTTGCATGACGTGGCCAGCCAGACAGAGCAGGCGCGCATGGTCTCGTTACCTCTGGCCCGGCAATATCCAAACGGCTGATCTGTTCGAGCAAACTTCCTTGAAAGCCGCGCCCGCGACCCTTTCAAGAGCCACGTGCAGGAAATCCGGTATCTCGAGCTCTTTGCGAGATGTGGCAAATTCGTGCATCAATACAATGAGACGGGACGGCTCTCCATGCGTCCAATTCGCCTCAAGAGGAGTTTGTATGGATCGCACAGCAAGCGCAGTGTGGCACGGCGGCCTGAAAGATGGCAAAGGCAAGATTTCGACCCAGAGCGGCGTGTTGAAAGACAGCCAGTACTCGTTCGGCACCCGGTTCGAAAATGGAATCGGCACCAACCCGGAAGAACTGATTGCAGCGGCTCACGCTGGCTGCTTTACCATGGCGCTGAGCGCCCAGCTCACCACTGCGAATCTGCCGCCGGAGTCGATCGAGACCAAAGCAGCGGTGACTTTTGAAAAGACGGATGCCGGCCCGACCATCACCAAGATTCTCCTGACCACCACGGCCAAGGTCCCGGGTGCGGACAAGGCGGCCTTCGACAAAGCAGCGCAGGAGGCCAAGACCAACTGCCCCATTTCTCGCCTCTTCAAGAACAACACCGAGATCACGCTGGACGCCAAGCTGGCCTAGCCCAGGACTCCTGGCACGCAAAAGTCCCGGCATTGCCGGGGCTTTTGTTTTGGTCGCGAGGTGGAGGGATCTGCAGTTTCTTTCTCGGTTCCCGCACAGACTCTGGATGTCGGCGGCTGCGCAGGATAAACGCTTAGCTGTTGGCCACGATATAGTCGCGAAGACTGCGGTTGATGCCGGCGGCCTGCACCACGCCGTTATCGAGGAGTTGTATCCACTGCTTGGCAGCCTCGTCATGCGACATTGCACCCAGCAGGTAATTGGCCTGCACAATGATTTCCAGCGCGTTGCTCAAGTCGTGCGACAGACGGCGGATCTCTTTGGCCTGTTCTGCAGGGATGGAGGGTAGATTTGGCGTCATTCAGACCTCAACCGGGAATCGATCAAATCCCGGAGTCATGCTGGTGTTAACGTTGACGGTTCCAGGGGCGTACTGGTTCTCCCCACGATGCGCCATCCTGGCGTTCGACTCTTCGGTAACCTCATCCACGTAAGTTGAGAAGAGGAGCCCGCAGACGTTATTGTAATGGGATGAATCCATACGCACGACAGCTAGGCAGTCGCGATCCTCTCAAAGTGGTGGCTACCACCGCCAGGCATCTTGAACAACTATCCGTTGCCCTCGGACCGGCGCGGCTCGAAGAATCGCCGGCTCCGGGAAAGTGGAGTCCACACGAGATCTTGTGCCACTTGGCGGATTGCGAACTGGTTTTCAGCTACCGTATACGCCAGGCTCTGGCGCAGGATCATCACATCATCCAGCCTTTCGATCAGGAGCTGTGGGCGGCCAACTATGCCGGCTACGATCCGCAGGCCGCCATGATGACCTTCTCCTGTGTGCGCCAATGGAACCTGATGCTGCTGCGCTCGGTGTCCCCGGAAGCTATGTCCAAGCCTGTTCTGCATCCTGAGCGTGGAGAAATGACGTTTCGCGAGCTGATTGAAACCATGGCCGGCCACGACCTGAATCACCTGGCGCAACTGGAAGCGATTGCCGTGCAGGTGCCCCTAAGCCGTTAGGGAAGATGCAATTCGCTTTGGAATTTCCACCTAACAACGGACAGGATTGGCCCACATCTCAAACGCTAGATGTGGCCAACCTGTCTTGAAGGGTACGGGCTTCAGCCCGTACGACTACTTTACAAATTGAACAGGGCTCTAGCGCCTGAGGAGTAAACCGTTCTCAACGGACTCTACTTCTTGCCCTTGTGTTTGACATCAGGCCCACCTTTTGTAAACTAGACGTTGCTGCCTATCCAGCCAATCGCGCTGGATTCTATCGTGCCGGAGTGGCGGAATTGGCAGACGCGCATGGTTCAGGTCCATGTACTCGCAAGGGTGTGGGGGTTCGAGTCCCTTCTTCGGCACCAATTCGATAGATAATTTTTCCTTCCTTTCAGTTTGTACAAATGTGTCACAAACTGGGGGTGCCCATTTTCATGATGAAGCAGTCGAGGCTTCGTGTGCCTTGCCGCCTCCGGCGGCGCGGTGGACGCAGCGCGCGGTAAGTCTGGCGCTCATCTTCCAGTGGGGTTGGCGCGGATGGTATCCGCTCAGCTCTTAACAGCCGCGCCTGTTTTCTCCAGCGCATGGAAGAAGCGGTCGCGCCAGGTGAGGATGTCGGCCTGACGAATCTGATTGCGCAGGCGAAGCATGCGCCGCCGGCGCTCTTCCGGCTTCATTTCCAGAGCCTGCTTCATCGCCGCGGCAACCCCCACTTCATCATTCGGATTGACCAGGATCGCGCCCACGCGAAGCTCAGGAGCCGCTCCGGCAAATTCACTCAGGACCAGCACTCCGTTCACTTCCGTCTTGGCCGCGCAGTATTCCTTCGCTACCAGGTTCATGCCGTCTTTGAGACAGGTAATGAGAGCCACATCGGCGGCCCGGTAGATCGCGATCAATTCGTCCCGCGGCACGGAACGATAGATGTAGTTGATAGGAACCCAGCCCGGCTCACTGAATTCGCCGTTCACGTGGGTCACCAGGCGCTCGACTTCGCGCTTCAGCTGGTCGTAGCGAGGGATGCCTTCGCGGCTGGGCACAACGATCTGGATCAGCTCCACCTTGCGGTGGAACTCCGGGTAGTTGCGTAGAAAGTAGCCGAACGCCTTAAGCCGCTCTGGAATTCCTTTGGTGTAATCGAGGCGATCGACGCCCACAGTGATTTGAATGTCATGGGTCTTTGCCTTGATCTGCTTCACCCGCTCCAGCACGGCTGCCGACTCGGCTTGTTCAGAGAAGGCGCGATAGTCGATGCTGATGGGGAAAGACTCGATGTGCGTGTGCCGGTGTGGGCTGATCACCATCCGGCTTTCTCCCCGGCCGGAAATTTTGACCGCGGGGAGGAAGCAGCGCAGGCATGCAATCAGGTTCCGCTGGTCGCGCCCGGTCTGCACTCCGATCAGATCGTGGGCCAGCAGATCTTCCAGGATCTGCTGCCGCCAGGGTAGTTTGGCAAAGATATCCGGTGAGGGGAATGGGATGTGGAGGAAAAAAGCTAGCCGTGCTTTGGGGCGGCGGGAGCGCAGCATCTTACCCACCTGCATAAGCTGGTAATCGTGGATCCAGATCAGGTCGCCGGGTTTTGAGGCCTGTTCGACAGCATCGGCGAACTTGGTATTGACGCGCTCATAAAAATCCCAATACCGGGGATCGAAGTTGCAACGCGATTGCAGATCGTGAAACAGCGGCCACACAATTTCGTTGGAGAAGCCTTCGTAGAAGTTGCTCTGCTCTTCCTCAGTCAGGAAGAGAGGCGCGTACCGGTAAGGATTATCCCCGCTCGCCTTTTCCAGGATCTTGCGGATCTGCGGAGAATCTTCAGTCCCGCCAGAGCCAACCCAAATGCCACCATGATCTTTCAGCAGAGGTTCAAGCGCGCTGACCAGGCCGCCGCTGCTGGGCACTCCCTTGAGCTTTCCGTCCTCGGTCGTGAATGTGATTGGGATACGATTGGAAACCAGCACCAGGTTATGGGTGCTCATCGTGTAGCCTCTGCAATCCCTGCCGGGGAAGGGATTTGTGAGCCGGCGATCCACCGGTCCAGGAACTCCAGCAACTCTGCCGGCGGGCGTAGCCAAAACCGGGCGGACGATTCGCGAACCTCGGCGCGTACCAGGATGGAGTAACCCTCGCTCCCCATGGCAGCAAAAGCATCTTCGTCGGTGAGATCATCGCCCAGATAGGCCGCCGGAAGGTCGGCCGGTTCCAGAGAGAGGATCTGCCGCACCGCGGTTCCCTTGGTGCGGTCAGTCGATCGCAACTCCAAGCCGCCATCGAACGGCAGCAAATGCAGGCCGCCTGGTTTGCCGAGACGCGCGAAGACAGATTGAACCGAAGAGCGAATCCTCTCCTGCGTGGCGGCATCGAAGCTGCGCCAATGGATGGCCAGAGAGGAGGGCTTGATCTCCAGCGTTTCTGCGAAGCCAAGCGCTGACATTTCCAGCCCCATTCGTTCCAGGGCGGCCTGCTGCACCGGGTCAAGCGCGAATAGTTCATAGGACGCGTCGGTTCTTAGCTGCTCCCGGCCATGGCTGCCCCAGATCTCGGCCACGATCCCGGATGGCAGCAGATCACGAAGCTCGAGAGCAGAGCGCCCGGTGACCAGCACCAGTCGAACCCGTGCCAACTCAGATAAGGTTACGAGCCGATTCTCCACTCCAGCGTAGGGGGTCGCCTCAAAACGGTCGATATGGAAAGGCGCGAGGGTGCCGTCGTAGTCGAGCATCAGCAGAGACCGGGGCGCGGACCGGAGCCGGTCCCCCAATCTCGCCGCTTCTGCCGAATTCGCCCAAAGTGGGGGGAAATGATTCATAAACAAATGTTTGGATGCCAGCCTGGGAAACTTGGTGCCAGCACTAGAGTCAATGCTAGCTCCCTGTTGCCCCGTCCCCGCGGCATATACTGATAATTCGGCCCTAAGAGAGAGATGGATACCCAACTTACAAAGATCCTGGCCAGCACCCGGCGCGGAGTGCAGGAGCGCAAGGCAGCATCCTCCAAACGGCTTCTGGAGCAGGCAGCGGCTGCTCACCAGCCGCGAGGCTTCGCCCGCGCGCTGCGGCAGAAGGCGGCCAACGGGCCGGCGGTAATCGCGGAGCTGAAGAAGGCGTCCCCTTCCAAGGGGCTTATCCGAGCTGACTTCGATCCCGCTTCCCTGGCAGCGGGGGTCGCACGCGGAGGCGCTGCTGCACTGTCCGTTCTCACAGAAGAGCACTTTTTCCAGGGCAGTTTGCGCAATCTGGAGGTGGCTTCCCAATCATGTGGTCTGCCCTGCCTGCGGAAAGACTTTACGGTCGATGAATACCAGCTTCTGGAGGCACGCGCCCACAGGGCCGATGCCGTTCTGCTGATCGCCGCAGCCTTGAGCGATCTGGAGTTGCGCAAGCTGGCAGCCCAGGCACACGCCCTGGAGCTGGACGTACTCTGCGAGGTGCATACGGCAGAAGAGTTGGATCGGGTGCTGGACCTTAATTGCGACGCTGTCGGGGTCAATAACCGGGACCTCAGGACATTTGCGGTACGGCTCGAAGTCTCGCTCGAGCTCGCATCCCGTCTACCCGCGGGCTCTGTTCACGTCAGCGAAAGTGGCATCGAGACGGCGGAGGATGTGAATCGGTTGCGGGCCGCCGGGTTCCATGCCTTTCTCATCGGAGAGTCGTTGATGCGCCAGCCCGACCCTGGGAGGGCGCTCGAGACACTGCTTCTGGCCGCGGCGGACCGGATTTCCTGCCACGCTGCATTGGACAGAAACGCGTGTGCGCCTTTCCGTGAAGAAAGGCGCATAAAGCTCGCTGACGCCACCAACCCCGACAGGAAATCCGGGGAACGCTTGCCCGTGACCAAGTGAGAGCCTGCGATGTGGATCAAGATTTGCGGCAACACCACTCTTGAAGATGCGCGTTTTGCGGCGCAGTGCGGCGCCAACGCAGTGGGCTTTGTCTTTGCTCCAAGTCCCAGGCGGGTCGAAGCTGACCTGGTTAAGCGAATTACGGAACAGCTTCCCCCGCAGCTGGAGAAGTACGGCGTTTTCGTGGACGCAGGGTTCGACGAGATTGTGTCTACCGTCACCACCGGTGGTTTGACCGGGGTGCAGCTCCACCGCTCGTCAGACGTCCTTCTGCCCTTCCGCCTGCGCCAACATTTCAGGCGGATCAGCATCTTGCGCGTCTTGCACTACAAGGATCAGGAATTTGAGCAGCAATTGACAGATTTGGGGCGCAACGAGGATGCGGTATTGGTGGACTCCTCGACAGCGCGCGCGGTGGGCGGCACCGGCACCAACTTCAACTGGCTTGAAGCGCGGAGCAGCTTTCTTCGGGCTGCGTCGCATCTACGGTTGGTTGCAGCCGGCGGTCTGGCGCCGGAAAACGTGAAGCAGGCGATTCAGATCCTGCGGCCCTGGGGTGTGGACGTAGTAAGCGGAGTCGAGAGTGCACCGGGCAAGAAAGACCCCGAGCGGGTGAGCGCCTTCATCCGGTCAGCACAAGAAGCAGCGTAAGGCCAGGAAATTGTGGGTGCCCATATCTCGGCTTTTCGCGAGATGTGGGAGGAGAAGTAAGTGGCTGGGATGGTCTGTAGATCGAAGCGCGGTTGAGCGTGCGGGCTATGAGGCACCCGGGCTAATTCGCAGGTAGAAGGGGAGAAGAGCCATAATGAGCACCGTCACCAGCACCGTTGCCGGCAGGTTTGGCGCCTATGGAGGGCGCTATGTTCCCGAGACCCTGATGGCCGCTCTCGAGGAACTCGAACACGCCTATGCCGAAGCGCAGGCGGACCCGGTCTTTCACGCCGAGCTCAATATGTTGCTGGGGGACTATGCCGGACGTCCGACCCCGCTGTACCTCGCATCGCGTCTCACCAGCCAGCTGGGTGGAGCAAAGATCTACCTCAAACGTGAGGATCTGCTGCACACCGGCGCTCACAAAATCAACAATTGTCTTGGCCAGGGACTTTTAGCGCGTCGCATGGGCAAGCATCGTGTCATCGCCGAAACCGGCGCCGGGCAGCACGGCGTAGCCACCGCAACCGTCTGCGCCCTGTTCGGAATGGAATGCGTTGTTTACATGGGCGAGGAAGACATGCGGCGTCAGGAACTCAACGTGTACCGCATGCGCCTGCTCGGGGCGGAAGTCCGCGGCGTCTCTTCCGGCTCCCGCACATTGAAAGATGCGATCAATGAAGCCATGCGGGATTGGGTCACCAATGTGCGCACCACCCACTACCTGCTGGGCAGTGTCCTGGGTGCCCATCCTTACCCCACCATGGTGCGTAACTTTCATCGCGTGATCGGGCAGGAGATCAAGCAGCAGATCCTGGAAAAGGAATCCAGGCTGCCCACCGCAGTGCTGGCCTGCGTGGGTGGCGGCTCCAATGCGATCGGCGCATTTTATGACTTTATCGAAGAGCCAAATGTCCGTCTGATTGGTGTCGAAGCGGGTGGCCGCGGCGCGACGCTGGGCAGCCACGCCGCGCGTTTCGGTGGCGGCAGCCCTGGGGTACTCCAGGGTACCTACTCCTACGTATTGCAGGATGACGCCGGCCAGGTTTCCTTGACCCACTCCGTCTCTGCCGGTCTGGACTACGCTTCTGTTGGACCGGAGCATGCGGCCTTGCATGATTCGGGCCGGGCCGAATATGTTTCTGCCTCCGACGAAAAAGCCCTGGAGGCAGCACTGCGCCTGGCTCGGAGCGAAGGCATCGTGCCTGCTCTCGAGAGCGCACACGCGGTCGCCGAATGTATCCAGCTGGCCCCGCGGCTGGCTCCGGATGACATACTGGTGGTGAATCTTTCCGGCCGCGGCGACAAGGACATGGGCATCATGGCGCGCGAGTTGCACCTGGAAGCAAAAGCAAATGGCAATTGAATTTCACAGAAAGCCCGGCCTGGTCATCTACCTCACTGCCGGAGATCCCGACCTGGCGACTACCCGCGACGTAGCCCTGGCGGCCATTGATGCAGGTGCGGAAGTGCTCGAACTGGGGGTGCCGTTCAGCGATCCGCTAGCCGATGGGCCGGTAATTCAGCGGGCCAGCGAGCGAGCGTTGGCCCAGGGTACACGGCTGCAGGATGTGCTCGCCCTGGCCGCCGAACTGCGTGCCCTGAGACCCTGGGCGGGCCTGGTCATCTTCTCCTACTTCAACCCAGTCCTGCGTTTCGGGCTGGAGCGCTTTTGTGCCCAGGCGGCCAGCTCCGGTGTGGATGCTGTATTGATCACCGACCTGATCGTCGAAGAGGCGGAAGAGTATCTGACCCAATTGCACCATTACGGGCTGATGCCGATTTTTCTGGCCGCGCCTACCAGCAGCGATCACCGGCTGAAGATGATCGCTAACGTCTCCGAGGGATTCGTCTATGCCATCTCGCGTGTAGGCATTACCGGCGCCCAGCAAGACCTGGCCTCCGACGCGCGCCGCCTGGTGGAGCGCCTGCGCCATTTCACCCAGTTGCCGGTGGCTGTGGGATTCGGCATCTCGACCGCGGAACACGTAGCCGCTGTGGGTGAGTTCGCGGATGCGGCAGTGATTGGCAGCGCCGTTGTTTCTCTGATTGAGAAGGCCGAGCCGGGCAAGGCTCCCGCCGCCATTGCAAATTTCCTTCAGGGCCTGAGGCAGGTGGCTGTTCAAAATTAGGCGCCTTATCATACAGAGCAAGGGAAGTGCATGGATATTGTTGACTGGCGAAAAAAGATTGATGAACTGGATCGTCAAATCGTAGAGCTGATCAGCGCCCGGGCGAAGGCCGCGCAGGAGATTGGCAAGTTGAAGCGTTCCACCTCGCTGCCGGTATATGAGCCGAACCGTGAGCGCGTGATCTTCGAGAATGTCCGCGCCGCGAATAAAGGACCGCTTCCGGATATCGAACTGACCCACATTTACGAACGCATAATCGATGTCATGCGGGCGCTGCAGAAAGATGAGCTGGCGTCCAAAACTGGGGAGACAGGAAAGTAACCATGATTGTTGCCATGCAGGAGAGAGCGAGCGAGGAAGACATCCAGGGGGTGATCGAACGCCTCGTTCAGGTGGGCTTCAATGTTCACCGCACCACAGGAGCTATCCAGACAGTGTTGGCGGGCGTGGGCACGCCCTCGCATTTCGATCACAAAGACTTCGAATTGTTGCCCGGCGTCGCCGAAGTAGTACGCATCTCGTCGCCCTACAAACTCGCCGGCCGGGGTTTCAGGCCGGAAGGAACCATCGTTCGCTTTCCCAATGGAGTCGCGGTAGGGGGCGAGGAGATTGTGGTGATGGCCGGTCCCTGCTCCGTGGAATCGCGCGAGCAGATCTTTACCGTTGCCGACCAGGTGAAGTCCGCCGGGGCCTCGTTCCTGCGCGGAGGAGCGTTCAAGCCACGCAGCTCGCCGTACTCCTTCCAGGGACTGGGTCTGGAAGGCCTCAAGTTGCTGAAGGAAGTGGGCGACCGCACCGGCCTGCTGATCGTCAGTGAAGTGATGGAGATTTCCCAGATCGAACTGATGCTTCCCTACGTGGACGTGCTGCAGGTGGGCGCCCGCAATATGCAGAACTTCAACCTGCTGCGCGAGATTGGCCTGGTGCGCAAGCCGGTCCTGCTGAAGCGCGGCATTGCCGCAACCCTCGAAGAGCTGCTGCTGTCGGCGGAGTACATCCTGGCCGGTGGCAATTACGACGTGATGCTCTGCGAACGGGGCATTCGCACCTTCGAGACCTACACCCGCAACACCATGGACATTTCAGCCATACCAGTGATCAAGAAGCTCTCCCATCTGCCCATGCTGGCCGATCCCTCGCACGGCGTCGGCCGCCGCGACAAGGTTGCGCCCATGGCCCGCGCCGCGGTAGCGGCCGGCTGTGACGGGCTGCTGATAGAAGTCCATCCCAACCCGGACAAGGCGTTTTCTGACGGAGCCCAGTCCTTGTTTCCGGAACAATTTGAAAAGCTCATGGACCAACTGCGCATCATCGCCACCGCAGTAGGCCGGAGCGTAAGGGCCGAAATCCCTGTCAGCGGATAGGGTGGCAACCCACTGTGCTTTGCCCTACCGCTCCTTCTAATGACTATCCAGCGCATCACGATCGTGGGAACGGGCCTCATCGGCGCTTCCGCCGGGCTCGCGCTGCGCGCCGCCCGCTTCCCGGGCGAAATCGTAGGCTGGGACCGTCACCCGTCTCAAATAGAGATTGCGCTTGAACGCGGCGCGATTGATGTAACTGCCGCCGATCCAATTGCCGCAGCACTCAGCAGCGACCTAATACTTTTAAGTGGGCCGGTGTTTGCCATACAGGACTGGATGGAAAAGCTCGCACCGATGCTCCAGCCGCATCAACTGGTGACCGACGTGGGCAGCGTCAAGGTAGTCATCGCCGATCGTGCCCGCCCACTGTTCGGCGGCCCCGGCCAAGCCGGCTTTCTCCCCGGTCACCCCATGGCCGGCAAAGAAGTCAGCGGCGCCATCCATGCGGACGCCCAACTCTTCGCCCATGCAGTGTGGCTGTTCACCGAGTTTGCCATCCATCCTCTGGCCGCAGAGTGGCGTGCCTGGGTGGAACGCTTTGGCTGTCGCACCATGGACATCCAGGCCGCCAGGCATGATGAGATCTGTGCCTGGGTCAGCCATCTGCCCCAGTTCCTGTCCACCGCTTTAAGCGCCATGCTCGAAGACCGCTTTGGTGACGCGACGGACCTGCGAGCCATCGGAGGCCGCGCCCTGCGGGAGATGACGCGCCTGGGAGCCAGTCCCTATTCCATGTGGCGAGACGTTGCGCATACCAACGACGAAAAGATTGCGGAGGCCCTGTCGACCCTGGAACAGCGCCTGACGCACTTGCGCGAAAACCTCAAAACGCCTGAACTACGCGACGAGTTCGAGCGAGCCAACCGTTTTCGAGCCAACCATCCCGGCGACAAGTCATTCACATAGCTGTCGCGATACCGGGAGCACAATAAACCCATGTCAATTTCCGACATCCTTATCGGGCGTCCCCTGGCCAATTGGGAGGAACACGGAGAGCAGATCGGACCATCTGCCGGGATCCCCATTTTTGGCCTGGATGCGCTGAGCTCGGCGGCATACGGTCCCGAAGCTGCACTCACGCTGCTGATCCCGCTCGGACTGCTTGGCCTCCGCTACATCCTCCCGGTGGTTACCGCCATCGTGGTTCTGTTGATCATCGTCTATTTCTCCTACCGTCAAACCATCGAAGCATACCCCCAGGGCGGCGGCTCCTACACCGTCGCGTCGGAAAACCTGGGTCCTAAGGTCGGCTTGCTGGCAGCGGCTGCGCTCATGATCGACTATGTCCTGACGGCGGCAGTGGGCATCTCTGCCGGCGTCGGAGCTTTGGTCTCCGCCTTACCTCGCCTGCAACCGCATACGCTCTCCCTCTGTCTGCTGATACTTTTCCTCCTGAGCTTCGTCAACATGCGCGGTGTGCGCGACACCGGCGTTGCCTTCCTCATTCCTACTTATCTATTTGTCGGCTGCCTGCTGATCGTGATTGCTCTCGGCGTCTTTCACGTGGTCCTCACTGGCGGCCACCCCGTACCAGTGATGGCTGTGCCCAAATTGCCCCCCGCCACCGCTACACTCACGCTTTGGCTTTTGGCCAAGGTCTTCGCCAGCGGTTGCACCGCCATGACTGGCGTGGAAGCGGTGAGCAACGGAGTGATGGCCTTTCGCGATCCGACAACCGTCAATGCCAAGCGCACGCTGACCATCATCATCGCCTTGCTCATCGTGCTCCTGCTGGGCATTGCCTTTATGTGCCAGGCCTACGGGATCGGCGCCACTGATCCCGAAGGATCCGCATACCAGAGCGTGCTGTCGCAACTAACCACCGCAGTCGCCGGCCGGGGGATCTTCTACTACGTGACCATTGGATCCATCCTGCTGGTGCTTTCGCTCTCCGCTAATACCGCCTTTGCAGATTTTCCTCGGCTCACCCGGGCGGTGGCTATCCACGACTATTTGCCCCATCTCTTTGCCTTGCGCGGCCGGCGTCTGCTTTACTCCGCCGGAGTCTATGGTTTGGTCTTTCTCACCGCCGCGTTGCTGATTCTTTTTCGCGGCGTGACGGACCGCCTTATTCCTCTGTATGCCATTGGAGCCTTCCTCGCGTTCACCCTTTCCCAGGCCGGTATGGTAATGCACTGGAAGCGTAACGGGGGACCCGGTTGGCGCTGGAAAATGATGGTGAACGGAGTCGGAGCAACGGCCACCGGTTTGACTTTGCTGGTGGTGCTGGTGGCCAAGTTCGTGGCCGGCGCGTGGGTCACTGCTCTGCTGGTCCCGCTGCTGATTCTGCTCATGAGTATGGTCAAGCGCCACTACGCCCGTGTGGACTTACAAACTGCCGACGATACACCGCTAGACATGAGTGACGTCAGGCCTCCTTTTGTCATTGTCCCTCTCGACCGCTGGAGCCGGATTACAGAAAAGGGAATGCGTTTTGCGTTGGCCCTCTCCCACGATGTGCGGGCGGTGCACATAGACTGCGGAGAGCAGAACGAAGCGCTCCAGGCTATTTGGCAGCGCAACGTAGTCGTGCCCGTTAAGGCTGCCGGGTTGCCCGTGCCCGAGCTCGTCACCCTGCAGTCTCCCTATCGAGTCATCATCGTGCCCCTGGTGGATTTCGTACTGAAGATGGAGCAGGAGCATCAGGGTCGCACCATCGCCGTACTGGTG
Source organism: uncultured Acidobacteriaceae bacterium (assembly GCA_963814015.1). Lineage (GTDB taxonomy): Bacteria > Acidobacteriota > Terriglobia > Terriglobales > Acidobacteriaceae > PALSA-350. The sequence goes on along the minus strand of CAWFBI010000005.1, from coordinate 245,694 downwards.
CCGGAGTTGGTGGTGAGGCACTGGTGGGAAAACCTGCTGCACAATCAGCGCGCCCAGTTGCTCAAGCTGCTGTTGCTGGTCAAAGGCAATCAGGGCATCGTAGTGCTGAATATTCCATGGTATCTGCGGGAATAGTCGTAACTTCTACCGCATCAAAACAGTCAGATCAGTTCCAGCAGCCTCCTGCAGCGCGGCTCGGGGTATGATGCGGGTGGAGAACCGGACTCACACGATGGCAATTGAAAATTTGGGAGCAAAATATTCCGGCCCCCTACCCGGAGACCCGGAAAGCCTGTTCGAGCGATGTTCATGGTTCTACGCATTCTGTCGTGAACATCTTTTTCGCGATCACACCGCCGCAATCTCCAAAGCTCTTTGGCCCGGCACCCGGCCCGGTCCTGAAACCCGCCTCTTAGAAATAGCCTGTGGCCCCGGCTTCTATGCCTGCAGTCTGGCGCAACGCTACCCTGACATTCAAATTACGGGCGTCGATCTTTCTGATCGATTGCTCTCCCGCGCCAAAGACAGGGCAGACATGCGCCGCTTGAAGAACTGTCATTTCGTCAAAGCCAACGTGCTCACCCTTTCTGAATCGCTGGCCCCGGTGGATGCGATCGTCGCTTCCCGGCTGCTGATGGTGGTCGGGGACCGCCCCCAGGCGCTGCGGGAAATATTTTCCGCGCTGCGCCCCGGCGGCCGCTGCTTTATCGCCGAGCCCACATCGACTTTGCGCGCCATGCTTCCCCTCTCCTGCATGTGGCTTTTCGCCCGCATGATGGGGGACTGGAGCACCCGGTTCCATGAACCCGGGCACGCCGCGGTGCTGAACCAGCACGAATTCAAGTCCCTGATCGCCTCCCAACCCTGGAGCACGGTAAGCCTTTGGCAGGATGACTGGTATCAGTACGCGGTGTGCGACCGGAGCTGCTGACGCTTGCCTTACAAAGTATTGCAACCCGGAGAACCGGCAGCGATTGGCGAGGGCTGCTGCGCTCTGGCCGTGATGGCCAAGGCTCCGCGCCCGGGGCAGGTAAAAACCCGGCTCTCTCCACCGTTGACGCCTGATCAAGCCTCGGCCCTTAACATCTGCTTTATCGGCGACACCACGGAAAACATCCAGCAGGTGACAGAAGCCAGCAACAGCGCCGGCTTGGTGGCCTATACGCCGGTCGGGGACGAAGCGGCTTTCGATGGCCTGCTGCCGCCCCGTTTTCAGCTGCTGGCCCAGCGAGGGGTCGGTTTTGGAGAGCGCCTTCTTTACGTTTGCGAAGATCTCTTTGCAAGTGGATTCAGCGCCGTCTGCCTGATCGATTCCGATAGCCCCACCATGCCCCAGAGTGCCTTGTTGCAGGCGGTAGAGAGGCTGTCTCGCACCGGAGATCGAATGGTATTGGGCGGCTCAGATGACGGGGGTTACTACCTGATTGGGATCAAGCGCCTGCACCGCCGGCTGTTTGAGCAAATCGACTGGAGCACCGAGCGGGTGTTTACCCAGACCCTGGAGCGGGCAAGAGAAATCGCCTTGCCGGCCGAACTGCTGCCCACATGGTACGACGTGGACGACGCGGCCGCACTGGAGCGGCTGCGGCGAGAACTTCTCCTTCCAACCTCTACTGGTTACGACGCGAAACACACGCGAGCCTATCTGCAGAGCCTGTGGGCCCACACCACGAGCAGCGCATGCTGACCCGGCAACCGTGGGTGACCAACACCGCGCTTGCCTTGCTGGGGCTGTCGCTGGTGGTGCTCTGTCGCCAGGGGGTCAACGAGATTCATCATTTCGTCATTGGGTTCGGCCTGGTCGCGATGTACCAGGCGCTCCTCTACCTGGTAGCCGTCTGGGTCGTGCTCAACCGGCCGGTTGACCGCTGGACCTTTGTGATCGCCCTTGTCTGCGCCGCGGGCTGCAGGCTGGTCTGTCTCTTTTCTCCGCCCTTCCTCTCTACCGATGTCTTCCGCTACGTATGGGATGGACGAGTGCAGGCTGCGGGCATCAATCCGTTCCGGTACATTCCGGCCGATCCTCACCTGGCATTTCTGCGCGACCTCGATATCTATCCCCACATCAATCGCCGAAGTTACGCGCACACCATTTATCCCCCTGGAGCACAAATGCTATTCCTGCTGGTCACCCGAATCGGTGCGTCGGTGCTCTGGATGAAAGCGGGTATAGTGGGCCTGGAGGTGCTCACCATCTGGGTCCTGGTCGAGCTATTGACCGCGGTCGGCTTGCCTCGCGAGCAGGTGTTGATCTACGCCTGGCATCCAATGGTTTTTTGGGAGGTGGCCAGCAGCGGACATGTGGATGGCGCTGCACTGCCCTTGATTGCGCTCGCCCTGCTTTTCTACGTCCGCCACAAGCCGTTGGCGACCGGAGTAGCCTTGGCCGTCGCAACCCTGATCAAGCTCTACCCTATCGCCCTTTTCCCCGCTCTCTACCGGCGAAGTGGCTGGCGCGATTGGAAGATGCCGGTGGCTGTGGCAGGCATAATTGCCGCCGGGTACGCCTGCTACTCGAGTGTGGGCGCCCACGTGCTCGGCTTTTTGCCTGAGTACGCCAAAGAGGAAGGGTTGGAATCCGGGAGCCGCTACTTTCTGCTCACCCTGGCCCGCCATGGCTTGCACTGGGAGGCACTTCCGACCGGTTCGTTCTACGCCTTTGCCGCATTGTTGCTGCTGGGGTTAGCGCTCTGGGCATGGTTTGAGAGCGAAGCCAGCTCACTGTCTGCCGTCCGCTGCTCGTTCGTCATCGCGACCGCCCTTATGCTGCTCTTCTCTTCCCACTACCCCTGGTACTACCTGTGGTTGTTGCCTTTTGTGAGCGTGATCCCCTACGCGCCTATGCTCTATTTCACCACCGCCTGTTTTTATCTCTACACCACGCAGCTTGCTAATCCCGGCCCCGCGATGTACTACATGTTTGAATGGCTATATGGCACTACGGCCCTGTTGGCGTTGTGGTGCATGGGCTACAAAGCGTTTGCGAGGAACTTATGAGCGAGAGTCTTTCTGTACTACCGCAGCAGGACATGCGGCGTTACTTTGAGAAGCCGGAAGACCAGCTCTCGGTGATCATGGAAGCAGATCCGGTCTGCCTCTACCTGGAGACCACCAATCGCTGCAACCTGTTGTGTACCACCTGCCCCCGCACCTTTGAGCAACTTGAGCCAGAGAAGGACATGTCCTGGGAGTTGTTTACCAGCATCATCAACCAATACCCCAAGATTGCTCGGGTAGTGCTGCATGGGGTCGGCGAGCCGATGCTGGTGAAGGATCTGCCGCGCATGATCCGCTATCTGAAAGACCGCGGCGTCTATGTGCTCTTCAATACCAATGGCACTTTGTTGACCAGGAGCAACGGGCAGGCCCTGATAGACGCCGGCCTCGATGAATTGCGGGTCTCTCTCGATGCCGCGGAGTCCTCTGTCTTCCAGATGGTGCGCGGCAAAGACATGTTCGACCGCATCGTGACCAATGTGGGCAACTTCGTCGCCATGCAGCGCGCCAACAATACCCAGTTGCCGCGTGTTTCCCTTTGGCTTACCGGCTTGCGGGAGACGTTGGCGCAATTGGAGGCCTTCATCCGCCTGGCCCATCGACTGGGTGTGATGGAGGTCTATCTGCAGAGGTTGGTGTATCTCCCCGAAGGGCAGGGACTCGCGCGGCCGGAATCAGCATTGTTCGAACACACCACCCGTCAGGAGGAAGAGGTTCTGCAACGAGCCGAAACTGTCGCCAGGGAGCTGGGTGTGATGTTCAGCGCATCGGGTGCTACCGAACCGCAGGTGAGCATCAAGAAGCGCAAGGACGACAGCCCATGGTCGCTCTGCCGCCGCCCCTGGAGTCTGATGTACATCACGGCCAACGGGCAGGCGCTCCCCTGTTGCATCGCTCCATTCTCGATGCGTGGCTATGACAGCTTCACCTTGGGCAACGCCACCCAGCAGACCATGCGCGAAATTTGGAACGGAGAAAAATACCAGGAGTTCCGTCGCGCGTTGTTGAGTCCGCAGCCGCCCCCGGCCTGCTCCAGTTGCGGCCTACGCTGGAGCCTCTGATTTGGGCCACGGGGTTTCGGTTGTCATTCCAGCATTGAATGAGGGGGAGAACATTGCCGCGGTGGTCCGGGAAATGCCCTGGGATCAAATCCGCGAGTGCATAGTGGTGGACAACGGCAGCACCGATGCAACTGCTGCTGAGGCGCTGGCGGCCGGCGCCAGGGTGGTAGCCGCGCCGCAGCGTGGATACGGCCGAGCCTGCGCCGCCGGGGCCGCTGCTGCCGAAGGAGGCATCCTGGTTTTCATGGACGGCGACGGCAGCGATGTGCCGGCCGAAATGGGGCAACTGCTGCAGCCGATCATCGCCGGCGACTGTGATTTCGTGATTGGCTCCCGTATGCGCGGCACACGCGAGCCTGGCAGCATGCTGCTCTCGCAAATCTTTGCCGGCCGGCTGGCGGGAGTTCTTCTCAAACTGCTCTACCGTGTTTCATACACCGACATGGGACCCTTTCGCGCCATCACACGGGAAGCACTCTCCCGCCTGCACATGCGCGAAGAAACCTACGGCTGGAATCTGGAAATGCAGATGCGCGCAGCGCAATGTGGACTGCGCATCCGCGAAATTCCGGTGAGCTATCGCAAACGAGCCGGAGGGGAAAGCAAAGTCGCAGGTTCGCTCAGCGGTTCAGTGCGCGCCGCCATTCGCATCACCCAAACCCTGCTGCGTGTGGCTTCAACACCAAAGCCATAAGCCTCTCCGGAGATCGGACGGGGCCCCACGTTCGCCCCAGCGTATGTGGGATGAAAAAGACGGGGCGACGACCCTCGATTCCTTCCTACCACGGTGGGAAACCATCGAAATCCCGCCCTTCGAAAGCGCCGCCCAGAGTAGGACTGTTGCGATTCGTCAAACGGATAAAGTTAGTCTTTTACTTTCCCGCAGCGCTCTCAATCGTCTTCCATTCCTCGGCGGAAAGGTGCAGCCTAGCTGCCGCCATATTCTCCTCCAGGTGCTTCACAGAAGAAGTTCCTGGGATCGGTATCATCACCGGCGAGTGATGAAGCAGCCACGCCAACGAAAGCTGAGCCACAGTGGCCTTGTGATCCTTAGCCACAAGGTCGAGAGGACCGCCAGGCTGCGCCAGCTTTCCCGCCGCGACCGGAAACCACGGAATGAAAGCCATGTTGCGCTGCTCACAGTATTTGAGCGCCTTCTCGTGCCGGCGATCGCTCAAGTTGTACTGATTCTGCACGCTGACGATCTTGACCGTTTTGCTGGCCTGATCGATCTCCGCCGGCGAAACCTCCGACAGACCGATATGGCGGATCTTCCCCGCCTTCTGGAAATCCTTGAGTGCGCCCAGACTCTCTTCCACTGGAACCTTAGGGTCGATTCGATGGAGCTGATAGAGCTCGATGCGCTCCACCTTTAAGCGGCGCAGGCTCATTTCCACGCACTGCCTCAGGTATTCAGGGCGGCCAACCATCTCCCACTTGTTAGGGCCGGAGCGCGCGAAACCACCTTTGGTTGCAATCACCAAATCCTTGGGATAGGGATAAAGTGCTTCGGCGATGATGTCCTCGCTGACCTCAGGACCATAAGCATCCGCGGTGTCGATGAAGTTGACGCCGAGCTCGATCGCGCGCTTCAACACTTTGCGTGCCTCATCGCGGTCCTTTGGCTCACCCCAAATACCGGGACCCGTGATCCGCATGGCGCCATATCCAAGCCGGTTGACCGTCAGGTCTCCACCCAGCGCAAAAGTCTTCGCAGTTTCGCTTTGCAACGTTGTCATATCCCTTCAGATTCGCCACCCTTATGATTGGTTTCTCATTGTGCCGCACACAGCCACAATCGTCGGAGCAGGTCCCAATGGCTTGGCTGCTGCCATTGTCCTGGCCAGGGCCGGCTTCTCGGTGGAGGTGCGGGAGTCGGCTCCCTTCGCTGGTGGAGCCGCGCGTTCGGCTGAACTGACCTTGCCCGGCTTCGTGCATGACCTGGGTTCGGCAGTTCATCCTATGGCGGTACTATCCCCTTTCTTCTCCACCTTGCCCCTGGCCGAAGCCGGACTGCGCTGGATTTACCCCTCCGCGGAGCTGGCACATCCCCTGGACGATGGAACCGCCGTAATGCTGGAACGGGATATCCGGAACACAGCCAGTCAATTGGGGGCCGATGCCGCCGCTTACCGCAGCCTCTATAGCCCGCTGCTGGCAAACTGGGAAGGCCTTCGCCACGACTTGCTCAAAGCCATCGGCTGGCCCCAGCATCCGATTGCCATGGCTCGTTTCGGTCTGCTCGGCTTGCGCTCCGCGCGTGCTGTCGCCCACAGCCACTTCCAGGGGACTCGCGCCCGCGCGCTCTTCGCTGGACTGGCCGCACACTCCTTTCTACCCCTGGAGTCGCCCGTCTCCGCCGCCTTCGGTCTGGTGTTAGGGATTGCCGCGCACGCCGTGGGCTGGCCTATTCCGCAAGGCGGTGCACAGTCTATTGCGGATTCACTCGTCTCCTGCCTCCGAAAAGCCGGGGGCACGGTCGCCACCAACGCACCCGTGGTCTCGCTGCGTGGCTTGGGGGATCTGACTCTCCTGGACGTGACCCCCAGGCAGCTGCTGGCCCTGGGCGGCGAAGAAATTCCGCCGTCGTTCCGCCATCAACTGGAGCGTTACCGCTACGGTCCCGGCGTTTTTAAGGTGGACTGGGCGCTGGGCCAGCCGATTCCGTGGCGCGCTCGCGACTGCCTGCGCGCGGGCACTGTCCATCTGGGCGGGACCTTCGATGAGATTTCGGCTTCGGAACGCGCGCCGGAACGCGGGGCAATGAGCGACCGCCCCTTTGTCCTGCTATCCCAGCCGACACTTTTTGATCCCAGCCGTGCGCCTGCGGGCAAGCATGTAGCCTGGGCCTACTGCCACGTGCCCAACGGCTGGTCAGGTTCGGCCCTGGAAGCCATCGAAGCCCAGATAGAGCGCTTCGCACCTGGTTTTCGCGAGTGCATCCTGGGCAGGGCTGTCTTTGGCACCCAGGCGATGCAGGGGTGGAATGCAAACCTGGTGGGAGGCGACATCAATGGAGGCTCGGTTGCCGGCCTGCAGTTCTTTCTTCGGCCGACCTGGCGCCAATATGCGACCCCCATCCGCAGGGTGTACCTATGCTCGTCCTCGACACCCCCGGGTGGCGGTGTCCACGGCATGTGCGGCTACTGGGCAGCACAATGCGCGCTCAGGCGCTATAAAGAACCTCGAGCATAGTGAAGTCATCATTGGGTGGGGCGCCGCTCATGAAGTTCTCGACTTTGCTCAGCACGCCCTCGATGGTAGAACCTGCAAGCGAGGCTACCAGCCTCTCCTCCCCAAAAAACTCACCGCTCGTACTTTCCGCCTCGGTAATGCCGTCTGTGGCCAGGACAATCCGGTCGCCGGCCCTGAGCTGCAAGCGCTCAGACTTGAAGGTGGCCTCTTCGATCAGGCCCACCACCATGTTGGCGTTCTCCAGCCGAGTGACGGCGCCGCCGCTGGTCAATATCGGCTGCACATGCCCGCAATTGACATATTCGAAAGTGCCATCCGGTCCGAGCTTCACCAGGATCATAGTGGCGTACTTTTGTACATTCTTCTCGCAGATATAGCGATTTGCCACCTCCGCGATCTCAGAAAGCGGCTGCCCGGCAAGCAGCAGCCCATAAAGCAGACCCTGCAGCGTAGAGGCAAGAATGGCCGCCGACACCCCTTTCCCGGAGATGTCGGCAATCACCACGTAGAGCCCATCCGAGGTAGCAATTACGTCGTAGAAGTCACCTCCAACCTCCTTGCAGGCGACGCTTCGCGCGTGCACCTTGGCATAGGGCAGGTTCGGGATGGCGAACTCCATCAGCCCTTGTTGAATCGCGGCCGCGATATTGAGTTCTTCGCGGTATCGGCGTGCCGATTCTTCCGCTTGCGCGAGAAACGCGTTCTCCACCAATGCCGCGGCTTCGGTCGAGATGGTCTCCAGAAGATCGTTGTCCACCTGGCTCAACTTCCCCGCTTGCAGCCGGCTGTCCAGGTAGAGAACGCCGAGAATATCCTTCTCATGGAAATCGGTGCCGGCCGCGCGCTTGCGCAGTGGGATGCAGTACACCATGCGGATACTCTGCTGCACCATACTTTCCGTGCGCGAGTTGGCCTCGGCGGACAAGGTGTCGGTGACGATAAACTTCGAGGCTTTGCAGGCCTGGGCGATGGCGCTGTGGGAAATGGTCGAATCGTCTTCCAGGCGATCGCCCTTGAGACTGCGCCCCGCGGCGAGGGTCAATTTACCCTTCTCATCCCTCAGGAATACGTAACCTCGCTCCACCTGGGTCAGCTCCAGGGTCGCTTCGACCAGCGTCGCCAGGATCTCATTGACCGCCCCCAGGGTGTTCAACCGCTGTGCCGCACTCAAAAACCAGCTCAGTTTCTCCAGGTCCGAGGTGGGCGTCGAAATCGCGTGCAACTCGTCCAACAATTTGTGAATCGTCGAAGTGTTTTCTTTGGCGGGGCCAAAACGCAGCGACGGGCCGTTGAGCGAGCCCAGGCGGATCTCATCGCCCGGCTTCAGCATCTGGCGCTCGACCAGCGGCTGGGCGTTGAGAAAGGTGCCGTGGCGGCTGCCCTTATCGACCACGTGAAACTGGCCCTTTTCATAGAGAATGGCGGCGTGGTCACGGGAGATGAAAGCGTGCGCCAATACCAGGTCGCGGTCCTGCAGCCGCCCGATGGTGAAGGGCGTGTGCGTAACGTTGATTTCTTCTTGCCGGGATTCGTCGATAAGCAACAAAGCAGTGGCTGGAATTGGCTCGGCCATAAGGCGATAGCTCCGGAGGTTGGTGACTTGCCGGGATCACCGGGCTGATGTTAAGAAAATTACCACATGCCGGCCGCTGGAAATTCTTACTGCAGTAAGAGCTACGATTGTCTTTCACCGGCATCCAAGCGAGCAGAAACTCAGGCGCAAGCCGTGCGCCATGTACATTCAAGGCATAGGAGAAGAGAAATCGTGCGAATGTCCCTAATACCGCCCCCCCACACAGAAGGCTATGCCAGCTACCTCGCAGCCATGGACGAACCGCGCCAGCTTCCAACCCTTGAGCTTCTCAAATCTCTGGACGATCTGGATGAGGAAGAAGACGAAGACGACGAAGAGGACGACGATCTCGAAGACCTGGATGAAGAGGAGGATGAAGACGATTTAGATGAAGATTACGACGATGATGAGGATGACGAGGACGAGGATGAGGAAGACGAGGACGAGGACGGAGGCGTCAAGCCGCTGAAGATGGCTTCCCCTCGGTTCCGGTAAGTCAGAGAAAAGAAACCACCTCCCGCGATGTTCGGGGGTAATTGCCTGAAAGTGGAAGCTCTTATTGGCGTCAAGTGGGGTACCTTGTGACTGGCCCCACTTACCCGGAGAGTGACTGTGAAACGGCGCATTCTGGTTGTGGATGATGATGACGCGGCACGAGAGGCCGCGGCGCAAAGCCTGCAGACGATGGCAGGGTGGGATGTAGTCGAGGCCTATTGCGGCGCTCAGGCGATTGAGAGCGCTACGCTGCATCAGCCGGACGCCATCCTGCTCGACGTCATGATGCCGGCGATGGACGGCCCCGCCATGCTCGCCAAACTCAGGACAGCCCGCGCCACCAGTCACATCCCCATTGTGTTGCTGACGGCAAAAGTGCAGGCGGCCCGAGATGGTTCTCTCTCGCACCTCCCCGTCGCCGGCATTTTGCTCAAGCCATTTGATCCGCTGCGGCTGGCTGGCCAGGTCGCAGATGCGCTGGGATGGGAGCGGGAATGAACCTGGCCGTCGCCTCAGGCCAGTAGCGCACGCCCGGCACGGAAAGACTGCAGGATGCGACCGTCCGGCGACAGGGCGACGAAATTAGCCTCCCGCCCTTCTTCAAGACAACCCCATTGCTGATCAAGACCCATCAATGTGGCTGGATTGCGTGCTGCTAATTGTGCGCTAACGCTAAGGCTGGCGCCGGTAAACAAAGAGAAGTTACGCACCGCCTTATCCATGGTCAACACGCTGCCCGCCAGCACTCCGGGCGACCCGGCTGTAGAACAGCGTCCATTGGCAACCTCTACATCCAGATCGCCCAGCTTGTACTTTCCGTCGGGCATGCCCGTGGCCGCCATACCATCGGTGATCAAAACAGTTTTGTCGGCTCCCTTGGCCTTGAAGAACAGCCGAACCATGGCCGGATCGACGTGGATGCCGTCGCAAATAATTTCTGCGAAGAGCGCGTCCTGGTCCAGAACGTAGGCGGCTATGCCGGGATCGCGATGGTCCAGGCTGCGCATGGCATTGAAGGTGTGGGTGGCGCTGCGCGCGCCGGCACGGAAGCCGGCCTCGGCCTCAACCAGGGTGGCGTCGCTGTGACCCAGACTGCAGACCACGCCGAGAGCCCGGGCGTGCTCGATTAACTCCAGCGCTGTGGCCAGTTCGGGCGCAATGGTCAAGATACGGATATGGCCGCGAGCGGCTTGCCAGAAGCGGTCAAACAGCGAGATGGATGGCCGCACCAATAACGCAGCTGTGTGTGCTCCGCGCTTGGCAACGGAAAGAAATGGCCCCTCCAGATGAATGCCCACCGGCACTGCGCCATCGGCCGCCGGTTCTCGCTCGATCACGCTCGCAATCATGTCCAGGGCACGCAAGGTTTCCTCGGTTGATGAGGTAACGGTTGTGGGGTAATACGCTCCCACCCCGTGCCCGGCAAGGGCAGCCCCAACCGCGTGCAGCGCCTTGGGAGTGCCCTCCATCACGTCGTGGCCTACCGCGCCGTGGACATGAATGTTTACATAGGCTGGGACCAGCATGGCCTCGGGATAGGAATCGCCCGCATCGCCTCTGCCTCGGCTGAGAATGGAAGAAATGTGCCCGTCGTCGACGGTGATCAGCGGATACTCTACGATCTCATTGCCACGCAGGAGCCGCCGTGCAGTAAGTGTGCTCTTCATCCTGTTGCCCCGTTATCGTCCACCGGAAAGCATATAGCAACAGGAGAGCTGCCCTGAAACGAGTCTCGCCGCCAAGGGGTGGTCCCCTGGCGGCGAGAAAAATCGAGAACCCTGGCAGCTAAAGCAGCGCTCTGTGGCAACTAGATAAAAAAGCCAATTTGCTCAAGAACTTCATCGCTCATTTCCACGTCGCTGAGTTTAGCGGCATGGGTGAATTTCAGTTCTTCCCGAAATCTGTCCAGAACAGCGGCGTTGAGGTCCGTTCGCTTGTCCAGCAGGTGGAGCAGTTCGGCAGCCGTGGTTGCGTGCTGATAGTTGGCTTTGAGGCCGCGCGAGTTCTCTATAGTGACGGCCAACGGTAGAGTGCGAAAATCACTGGCTTGCTGGTGGGGCAGGCGGGCTCGAATGTTGACTCGCATATTGGAGACGATATTGTCATGCGAATTTGAGGTAGCAAATACTACCTTAAGGGCGAACGCATACCTGGACGGGTTATCAACTAGCGCGCAAAGGGCCAGTATCGCTGCCGCCGGGCCAGGATAAGGAAGAGGCCGGTGCCGCTTACGAAGACCGCCACAACGTAGAGCATGTACCACCAGCCCTGGGGCTCGAAGGCCTGCACCATGAATATGTACAGCCAGCAGGCCATGGCGAACAAGGCGGGCAGGGGATAAAGCCACATACGAAATGGCCGCGGGGCCTCCGGGTGGCGTCTTCTAAACAGCAGCAGGCCGATGATCTGGCCGACGAACATGATCAATATGCGGGCCAGGACCAGGGCAGTGATGATCTGCACCAGGTTGAACAAGCTGGCGATCGCGGACAGGATACCGACCAGCAGCAAAGACCGGTGGGGAAAGTCCTTGGTTGGGTGAGTCTTGCCAAAGAAGCGGAAGAACGTGCCGTCCAGCGCCGCCGCGAAGGGAATGCGCGAGTAGCCCAGCATCATGGAGTAGACCGAGGCGAAGGCCGTGACCAGCACCATGACGGTCAACCATTGACCGGCCCAGAAGCCGGCCACCCGTTGCATGAAGACCGAGCCGACGGCGTCATAGATCAGCGTGCCTGGGATAATCATCTCCCGCCACGGCAAGAAGCCCGTGAAAGCGACGGAAATTCCCAGGTCCAGCAGCAGAACCAGAAAAATCGATGCAATGATGGCCCGGGGAATCACCCGCTCCGGCTCGCGAACCTCGTCTCCCAGGTGGCAGATGTTGTAGTAGCCGAGGAAGTTGTACATCACCAGCATGCTTCCATTGCCCAGGCCCAGCAGGAACGCCAGGTTCAGGTGAAAGGCCCCCGGGGGGAAGTCGAAGAGCAGCCGCGTGTTCAAGTGCACCAGGCCTTCAATGACCACCCAGATGCTGGTCAGCAAAAGACCGGTCCAAAGCACCAGCATGATACGGGCAATATCGCGAATCTTCCGATAGAGCAGGATCATGGCCGTCACGGCGAAGCTTGCCGCGAGCAGTCGCATCGTCCAGGGCCGGGCGACCAGGCCCTTGAACACGAACCCAGTGTAAAGGGCCATGCCCACAGTCCCGGTAGCAATTTCCAGGGTCGCGCTAAAAAGGAACTGCCACACAAACAGCCACGCCATCAACCGCCCCAGGCCTTCTCGCCCGAAACACTCGCGAAGATAGGTATAGGAGCCACCGGAGCTGGGGAAGGTGGTTCCCAACTCGGCAAACACCAGCCCATCTGCAATCGCGATCACCGCTCCCACCAACCAGCAAATCAGGGCTTGTGGCCCCCCCATGGTGGCAAGAATGGCCGGTACGGTAATAAACGGTCCCGTGCCCACCATGTTGGACATGTTGATGGAGATCGCATTAAGCAGGCCGAACTTCTTGGGTAGGTGGACAGTGGGCATGAAGTAGGGTCGCGAATTTCAATCTAAACCATTTCCCCCGCCGGCAGCAGAATTCCTAAGGGCTTATCGAAGGCGCGAAAGAAAGTTGGGGCAAACCTAGCGGAGAAGCCAAGGCCCCTTATACTATCTCCTAAGCGGTTAGTCGGGGTTCAGCAGGAGTAAGGAATGCAACAGGAAAGCGTGGTGCGCGCGCGGAATCTGCCGCCGGATCAGGCCGGAGAGATGGCAGGTTTCACCCGTGAAGAAGCCGGCTGGGAGTGGATGAGTTTTGTGGTAACCCGCTTGCTGCCAGGGCAGGTGTTGGAATTGCGCACCGGGGACGAGGAGATGGTTCTCGTCTGGTTGGGCGGACGCTGTATCGCCAACTGGGGAGCGGGAGACCGGTCGGTCGGAGCCAGAAAGGATGTCTTCAGTGGTCTTCCTTATGCTCTTTACCTGCCGCTGGATCATCGGGTCACGATCACAGCGGAAACGGTCTGCGAAATAGCCGAGTGCCGTGTGCCATCCAAAGCCAAGCTCGAACCTAGGCTAGTGACGCCGGAAGATGTAGAGAGCGGCTTGCGTGGAGGCGAGAATGCCTCTCGTCAGATTGTCGAAGTGATCGCGCCCTCTTTCCCGGCGGACAAGCTGGTAGTCTTCGAGGTCTACACCCCGGGTGGCAACTGGTCGAGCTATCCTCCACACAAACACGATGTCCATCAACCCCCGGTGGAAGTTGATCTGGATGAGATTTACTACTATCGGATGAGGGATGCTCGCGGCTTTGCGCTGCAGAATCTATACCGTTCCGATCGTTCACGAGAGTCGCTAATAAAGGTGCACGATGGCGATGTGGTGCTGGTCCGGGAGGGTTACCATCCGGTGGTCGCCGGCCCTGGCTACGACATCTACTACCTCAACTTCCTGGCCGGAACCTCACGCTCAATGACGGTGACAGAAGACCCCGAGCATGTCTGGCTGCGCTCCACCTGGAAGCAAACCGATCCGCGCCTGCCGCTGGTGCAAGGCTGACTCTGAGGAGAAAAGAATAGGGGTTGCCCCATATCTCGCAGGTTTTTGTGCGAGATGTGGGAAATCACGAATCTTCGTTTGCGAGTGAAACTCTGGTCAGTGCGACTTGCGTCGTGTTCTGCTCACCAACGCAGGAAGGCCAGGGGCGGCATTCACGCTGGTCGAACCATTCCGCATCGCAAATCCGCACGACTCCCGCACACAGAGATGGGGAGCAATCCTATGCGTGACGGCAGGTGTGCTCTTGCCCTCGATCCGGTCGAGAAGAAGTTCAGTCGCTAAGCAGCCAACTTCATACTTTGGCAATTCCATCGCGGTGAGCGGCGGATCGAACAAACGCAGCCACGGGTAATCATCCAAGGTGACAAGGCCGAAATCCTCCGGACAGCGCATGCCCATCTCCTGGGCCGCCTGCAGAAACCCAACGGTCATCAGAAAATTCGCCACAAACACAGCGTCGGGACGATGGGGTAACAGAGACAGACCCGCCCGGTGGCCGGAGTCGATACGATAGTCTCCCTCATACACAAGCTTGGGATTGAAGCGCAGACCTCTGGCCTTGAGCGCCTTCTTAAACCCCTGCAGTCGCGCCCTGCCGTTGCTTACGCTAAGCGGGCCACCCACCATGGCGATGGTTTGATGGCCGATCCTGGCCAGGTGCGAAACCGCTTCAAAACTACCCTGGAGATCGTCCGTAATCACGGCATCACCCGTCAGGCTGGGATAGGTGCGCATCATGAGCACGGTGGGAACATTCATGCTCGACAGCAGGCTGATGGTTGGAGGGCTTAGTTCGCCCGGCGATTTAGTAAGCAGAATGCCATCGACGCGTTTAGCCACCAACAGGTCGATGTAGAGCTCTTCCTTTTCCAGCAATCCGTCGCTGTTACAGAGAAGAATACTGTACCCGCGCTTCTGCGCCGTATCCTCGGCGCCGCGGACCAGCATAGGAAAGAACGGGTTGGAGATATCGGGAACGATCACACCCAGCGTACGAGTACGCTCATTCGCCAGGCTTTGGGCGAGGGAATTGGGCCGGTAATTCAGCTTGAGGATGGCGGCATCCACGCGCTTTTTGAGCGGCGCGCCGACATGACTCTTGTTGTTGATAACAGCGGACACGGTGAAGACGGAGACCCGTGCTTCACGCGCTACATCATAGATGGTCGCTGTCTTTCGTCTCGACGCCCGTGAACCCCGTGGTGAATCGACCATGCCTCTTTTTCCCCAATCCAGCCAGCGGAAGGATCAAGACTCCAAAGATTCTAGCATCCGTGCTAATCGGTTCGCCGCGGTTGCAGAATCGCCGTCAGCAGGTCCGGCTTCCCGGAGATTCGGGTGAGATGCGGGGAGCGCAGACCTTGGTGATAATCCACCGAAAACTCTTCGTAATAGCCGGCCGTCAGGGTAAGAAAATCGATGGCTTGGGTCGTAGTTTCCGCATTTGCGATGGCCTGGCGTAGTAAGTCAGGCGAGTAGACGCGATGGTTTACGCCCATTATTTTCGATGCCGGAGCCAACCCCGCACGGCCTGCGGCTGAGTCGGGTGCAATATCGAGGATAGTACCGTCCTGATCGATTACCAGCCCGATCGAAGTCGATAGATCGGCCTGCTGGGAGATTATTTCCGCATCGATAACCGCCTGGTTTGGTTCGTCCGTATAGACGACGGTCCAGCCGGCCAATTCAAGACCGGGGGAAACCGGCGTCGGGCGCGTGGCCAGAAGATCGCCCTGGAGCAGACTATTCCAGTCATAGGCAGCGACCTGGTTTAACCCGGCGACCAGGTCCTCATAGGTATAAGGCTTTACAGTAACTATTCCATCGGGAGGCCCAAAGAAGGCGGCGGCAAAGGTATCCAGGCTGCGCGCCCCTTTGGTTTTTTCTCTCATAATGCTGTCGACCTGTAACCAGAGCAGTGGCCCTTCCCGGTAATAGTCCGTGGACCGGCGAAGGATGGTCCACTGCTGCCCTGCTGAGTAGAGCATCTGCGCTCCTCTGGCAGTATCCTGCAGGTTTCGCCAGCCACGCCCCGTGCGCGCGTCCATCTCTGCCTGGTAAAGCGCCAGCCGATCCTTAACCTGGGCGTCCGTTTCCAGACCGGAGCGCGTCGCAAGAACCTCTGCCCAGTAGCTGGTAAGCCCCTCGTAGACCCACAGCAGGTCGCCAATCATCGGTTGCTGGTAATCAGCTGTCGCCAGGCCGGCAGGCCGTCTGAACTTTCCATTCCAGGAATGGATCATCTCGTGGGCCAGCAAATTCCCCGCCTCGGCGGAGAACGAAGCGCTCACCATGCCCAGTGTCGGTATCTGCTCATCGCTGGATTCGTGATGCTCCAGCCCGTCGCTCGACTCGCTCTGTGCCTCGACCAGAAAGTGGTAGCTTGCATAATGGTGCGAACGGAACAGGACGCCCGCTTCCGATACCAGATTTCGATAGGCGGCAATGCGCTCCGGAGGCACATTGAGGCCTTCGGGCGATTCCTCAAAGAGATCCAGCAGATGGCGCTGCGAGACGCCTTTCGGTGTGATATCAAACTCGCGCATGATGGAGCCACACATGAGCGGAGAATCGATCAGCGTGGTGAGCGAGACAGGATCGAAGCGAATCGCGCCGCCCTGCGGAGAGGGATGCGGCAACGCGGTAGCGTAAGACCATTTTTCAGGAAGCTTGATCGAAGCAGAGATCGTTACCTGGTCTGCGATCGTGTCCGCGGGATACAGGACCAGCTGATCCCAGTTAACGTCCCCTTGCATCGGGGTAGAGGTATTGCCGGGAGCGAAATCGTTCCCCGCCACATAGGCCCCCACGAGGCTGAAGTCGACTACCAGGAGACTGGTTCCAGCGGGTACCGGGATATGAAAGCGGAACATGTCGACCGGATCGCGAACCCAGGCGACGCTCTTGCCATCCGCGCTAAATCGCAGGTTCACCAGATCCGCGATAGGCCCTGTTGGCGCATGATTTCCGGGTATCCATTTCGGGTACACGAGATCAACCGTGTGAGCCAACGGCGAAGCCACCGGAAAAGACTCCCGGGCGGATAGGATCTTTCTCGAGATCGTAGTTGCATCGACTTCCAGGACGATGGGTGATGGCCTTTCCTGTGGGAAAGCAGCCGTTGCCGACAACAGGATTCCAAACCAGCAGACTTGTTGCAAAAAGAGAGAGTGCAATTCGCTTTTACTCCTTGCGGGGGTGTGAATAAGTATCACTGACATGTTTCTACGTGCCCACGGAAAGGGGTGCCCCATCTCGCTCGTTCTTGCGAGATGTGGTATTGACGAATTTTGATGTTAAGTTGTCCATTGTGCCTCAAAACCTGCGGTTTAGAGCCGTGGAATCCCACATGCCCAACGAAAGCGTCGGGTTTCCGTGGGTGGGTGGAAAGTCTCAGTCTACCCTCCGTCGGAATATAGTTATCGAGAACGAGGCACATGCGGTGAAGCATAGTCTCTTTGAATTATTCAAGATCGGCATTGGGCCGTCGAGCTCCCACACCATGGGACCAATGCGGGCCGCGCTTCGTTTTGCCCGGGAACTGGAGTCAACCGGACGGACCTTTCAGACCGCATCCATACGGGTCGATCTGTATGGCTCGCTGGCGCTCACCGGTCTTGGACATGGCACCGACCGCGCTATCCTGCTTGGACTCTCCGGCCAGACACCGGAAGGCGTCGATCCTATCCACATTGAAGCCATGCTTTCGGGAATTCGTGCTGCCAGAAAACTGCAGTTGCCAGGTCACCACACCATCGCCTTCGATGAAGCGAAGCACCTGATTTTTCATCGTGACCAGATGTATCCCGTAGCCAATGTTCTTTCTCATCCCAATGGCATGCTCTTTTCCGCGTTCGACAAGCATGGAACTTTGCTTTCGGAGCGCATCTTCTTTTCGGTTGGCGGTGGTTTTATCGTCTCTGAAGATGAGCGTGTTGCCGCCCAAGTCGCCCGGAATTCGGCCGGGGATCAAGCTAGAGGGGTTCCCTATCCTTTCCACAGCGCACAAGAACTTCTGGAGAAAGCCGCCGCCGCCAATATAACCATCTCGCAGCTGATGTTCGCCAACGAGTGCGCGCTGGTCGGGAGCGGCCACTCACTCCCAGCCGAGCAGGAAGTTCGTCGCCGCATTCTGCATATCTGGCAAGTCATGCGTGAGTGCACACAGCGCGGCATCGCAGCCGAGGGCATCCTCCCCGGCGGCCTCAAGGTCCGGCGCCGTGCTTCCAAACTCGCAGCCCGCCTGCGTGCCGGGGTCTCCAAAGATCCGCTCGCGCAGCTCGATTGGATTACGGTGTACGCCATGGCCGTCAACGAAGAGAACGCCGCCGGTGGGCGTGTCGTGACCGCTCCCACCAACGGAGCCGCCGGCGTGATTCCCGCCGTGGCCCACTACTATCTGGAGTTTGTCCCCGGAGCAAACGAAGAAGGCATCCTGCGATATTTTCTGACCGCGGCGGCCATTGGCATTCTCTACAAGGAAAATGCCTCCATTTCTGGAGCGGAAGTCGGCTGCCAGGGCGAAGTCGGTGTGGCCTGTTCCATGGCTGCGGCCGGATTGGTTTCGGCGATCAACGCGCCACGGGAAACAAAGCTCTCCGCCGCGGAGATCAATGACCGCATCGAACACGCTGCGGAGATAGGAATGGAGCATCATCTTGGCATGACCTGTGATCCCATCGGAGGCCTGGTACAGGTTCCCTGCATTGAGCGCAACGCCGTCGGAGCAATCAAGGCTGTCAACGCCAGCCGCATGGCCATGTATGAGTCGGAAGGCCATAAAGTTTCACTCGATCAGGTCATCAAGACCATGTATCAGACTGGCCTCGATATGCAGTCGCGCTACAAGGAGACCTCGCTGGCCGGCCTGGCGCTGAACGTGATCGAGTGTTGAGAGGTCGCTCACCGCGCGATCAGGACTGAGGCCAGAACGGCGGCAAGAACAACCATCAACGGGCGCACTTTGGCGATAGTGAGCAAGACAAGCGCGGCAGCAGCGACCAGTACATCCATCGCGGAATGAATCGCGGTGCTGCAAACGGGACGTAAAAAGGCCGCGGCCAGCACTCCCAGGACACTCGCATTGATGCCTGGGAGTGCTGTCTGCAAAGTCCGGGATTCCCTGATACGTGACCAGAAAGTAAGTGCAGCCGCGACCGCGAGAAGACCAGGAAGGAAAATCCCGATCAGCGCCACTAAACCGAGACCGACACGTGAGCTGGCGGATTGGATTGCGGCGCCTAGGAAGGCCGCAAATGTGAACAGCGGACCCGGCAGAGCCTGGGCGAAGCCGTAACCTGTCAGAAAAGATTGCTGCGTGACCCAGCCGGGCGACACAACTGCATGTTCGAGCAACGGCAAGACAACATGGCCCCCGCCAAACACCAGCGCTCCGCTCAGATAGAATGCACTCGCGACCTGAAGAACTCCGGGGCTTGTCTTTGCTACGAACGCGCTCGCGACAAGCAGGCCTGAAAACACAACTGCCGCGATCGTTCCTGAGCGGCGGGAGATGCGCAGTTCGAGGCGCGGAAGCGTAGGAGCGGAATCGCCGCGCAGAAAAATTGCACCACAAAGAGCGCCAACGGCAATCGCCAGAAAGGTGCTTATCGATCCCGGGGCGAATGCGGCGATCACCAGCGCGATGAAAGCGATGAAGACTCGCTGCCAATCTGGCGTGAGACTCTTGCGCATGACGAGAATCGCCTGTGCAACCACTGCGACGGCAGAAAGCTGAAGCCCGTGTACCACTGCGATCCCCACCCTTCCGTGCAGCGATCGCTCGGCAAATGCGAACCAGATCATCAGGGCTGCAGAGGGAAGAGTAAAACCCACCCATGCACCGAGCCCGCCGAGCCATCCGCCCCGTAACAAGCCGAGAGAAAATGCCACTTGACTGCTGGCAGGCCCCGGCAACGATTGAGCCACGGCGACGATCTCTGCGTACGTCTCCTCGGAACACCATCTCCGCCGTTCCACCAGCTCGGCGCGAAAGTAGCCCAGGTGAGCGATGGGTCCGCCAAATGATGTGCAACCCAGGCGGAGAAAGATACTCAGCTCCTCCAGACCGTTTCTCGACTCATCGTTCATAGTCGAACAGGGACATAAAACCGTAGTCCATGTGCAGCTGTTGGTGGCAATGGAAGAGGGTCAGCCCTGGGTTGTCCGCAGTGAAGTCGATCTCCATTTCCTGATATCCGCCGACCATCACCACGTCTTTCAAGACTCCGGACGTCGCCTGCCCTGCGACCCTGGTGAGTTCAAAGGTATGGCGGTGCAGATGGATCGGATGGATGTCGTCGCTGGCATTGCGCATCCGCAGGCGATACCGCTGGCCTTCTTTCAGATGAAAAGCCGGTGCCGCCATCATCTGCTCCAACGGGTAGGAAACGCCGTTGATGGTCCAGCGATTGAAGCCGGCGAGCGCGGCATTGTCTTTGGCGAACGTCATGTCAATCACTCTGTCGGGTGTCTGCGAGCCAGCTTCCGCGTGACCGAACCGAGCGTAATTCCAGGGAAAAGCATGGGGAGCAATCCATTGTGGCTTCCCGGAGTGTCCGCCGTACTCGACCACGATTCCCATTCCGTGGCGGCGATCGTCGTCGCTCATGTCGCCCATCACCCAAACACCAGGATGATTCATCTCCACGATGGCAGAAATCCGTTCCGCGGTACCAATCCACAGGCCAGGCACCCGCACTGGTTTGGGCAGCGCATTTCCATCCATTGCTACCACCAAAAATGTGTGGCCCGGCAACGCCAGGCTGCGGATCTCGCCCGCGCTCCCATTTAGCACGTGAAACAGAACTCGCTCCCCTTGCTTCACCCGGACCGGATCGCCATGACCGAGCATGCGTCCATTGATGGTGAACGCGTCGTACCCCACCTCATACCCCTTTGGCATTCCCTTGGCCAGAGACGCTTTCATCGAACGCTCGCCGGCATCTTTGAGTTCTTTCACCGTTGCCGAGGGTGAGAGGAAATCCATGTCCATATCGCCGCCCCGGCTGAAGGTGGGCTGAAACTCTTTCAGCGTGAGAAAGACTTCGCGGTCATATCGGCCGGAATTGTTCTTCGGTTCGATATAGACCGGACCCACCAAACCGCTGTACTGGCCAAGGCTGAGATCTGCGCCAGCGCGCACGTGCGTGTGGTAAAAGCGAAATCCAGCGGGGCGGGGTACGAACGAGATGCGTTTGCTGCCACGGGGCGGGATGAACGGCGTCCCCTCCTCGGCCGCTCCGTCGACATCCGAGGGAATCGACTGCCCGTGCCAATGAAGCTGCTCCGGAGTGTCGGTGTCGTTGTGCACGTCCACGGTGACCGGCACGCCCTCGCTGAATCGCAGAAGTGGCCCCGGGAACTGCCCGTTGTAAGCGGTCACAGAAACAATGCGATTCGGAGCCAGCTCAATCGGCTGGGTGGCGATGGTGAGCGAGTAGTCGGCCTTAGGTTCGTCCGCCATCAACGCCAACCCGGCCCGACCGCTAAGAGCAGCAGCGCCAGCCAGCGTTGCGGCACCCGACAAGAAGTTTCTACGAGAGAGATTCATGCCGCCCATGCGATCAATTATGTAACATCGGTGTCGTCTGTAAGCTATTGCTATGGAAGTGCATCTCATCGACGGCACATACGAGCTGTTTCGCCACTATTATGCGCTTCCCAAAGTGCGCGACAGCGCGGGTCATGAAGTTGCAGCCGTGCGCGGCGTAATCGCCTCGCTGATCGGTATGCTGGGCAGCGGTGTTACCCACATCGGCGTAGCCACCGATCACGTCATTGAGTCATTTAGGAATGATCTGTGGCCGGGCTATAAGACAGGAGAAGGCGTCGAGCCCGATCTGCTGGCTCAATTCCCGTTGCTGGAACAGGCACTCTCCGCGCTTGGAATTGTGGTCTGGCCCATGGTGGAGTTCGAGGCGGACGATGCATTAGCAGCGGCCGCGACCGCCGCGGCAACTGATCAGCGCGTAGAACGTGTAATCATTTGCACTCCGGACAAG
Organism: uncultured Acidobacteriaceae bacterium; assembly: GCA_963814015.1. Taxonomy (GTDB): domain Bacteria; phylum Acidobacteriota; class Terriglobia; order Terriglobales; family Acidobacteriaceae; genus PALSA-350. The sequence continues at coordinate 223,819 of CAWFBI010000005.1, read as the reverse complement.
GACCTCGCCCAATGCGTTCAAGGGACGCGGATTGTGCAACTGGATCGGCGCAAAAACCTTGTTCGGGACGAGGCCGGTGTAGTCGCCAGGTTCGGAGTGACGCCCGCGTCCATCCCTGATTATCTAGCCCTGGTAGGCGATTCAGCAGACGGTTTCCCGGGCCTGCAGGGCTGGGGCGCCAAATCGGCCGCCGCCGTGCTCGCCCGATACGGTCATCTCGAATCCATTCCGCCCGACTGGCAAAAATGGGGAGTCAACGTCGTCAGTCCCAAAGCTCTATCGAGCAGGCTGGCGGCCGATCGCGAGCTTGCTTTGCTCTTTCGCGTGCTGGCAACGTTGCGCACAGATATCCCACTGTTTGAATCTGTCGACCAGCTTCAGTGGAAAGGCGCGACTGCGGCCTTTGCCCCGCTGGCCGCCCGGCTTGACTACTCAGTGCCCAAAGGCAAGAACTGAGAATTGGCGCGCTCCCTCGTGCTCCAGAAGCCAGCGTTTGCGCTCCATACCGCCGCCATAGCCAGTGAGCGAACCGTCGGCTCCAATTACCCGGTGACAAGGCACGACCACTCCAATGGGATTGGCACCGTTGGCTAGGCCAACCGCCCTGACTGCAGCAGGCCGCCTGATTCGCTCGGCAAGCTTACCGTAAGAAACCGTCGTGCCGCAGGGGATCTCTCGTAGTGCACGCCACACCTCCCGCTGAAAAGGCGTGCCCACGGTCCGGACCGGCAAGGTATCGATTGCCTTAAGCTCTCCCGCAAAGTAGCGATGCATCGCACTCGTCAAGCCGTTCAGATGGCGAACCGGTTCAAGCTTGAATCCGTCTTCTCCATAGTGAAGCCGTAAGAAGCGGCGCATCCGTTGCTCATAATCTGTCCAATCGGTGGCACGTAGATTTCCATCATGGTCCGCGACCACTAACATCTCGCCAATGGGCGTGTCGATCCGATGCATCAGCAACTGCAGTTTTTCAGCCATGTGCGTTCCTCCCATTTGCGACCGTGATCGCATCGGCTGCCCACAGATGTTGTGCAGCATAGGCACGCCACGGCCGCCATGCCTCAGAGCGCGTCAGCAAATTAGACGAACTTGAAGCTGTCCCATCCATCACGGCTGCACCACGAAGCAAGCCGATGTCAGATGCGGGAAATGCATCCATTTCGCGCAGGGCACGCAACGCGATGTATTGTGCCGTCCATTCGCCAACTCCGCGGATGGAGCGCAATCGTGCAATTGCCTCTTCAATGGTTCCAAATGGCCGAAACAGGTTCGGGTCAGCCTCCGTAGCCTCCGCCAATGCCTTCAACGACGTTTGCCGCGCCCACGGCATGCCGACTCTGAGGGATTTTGCCAATGCAAGACGCTTCGCCGTAGGAAAAACACGCGACAGGCCTGGATGACCGGCGTGGCCAGCCGGCACAGGGTCACCATGCAGTGCCACAAGCTCTCCAGCGAGCCGCCGGGCAGCGGCGACGCTAATCTGCTGCCCGAGAATAGCCCGCACCGCGAGTTCAAAGCCATCCCATCCGCCTGGGGCGCGTAGCCCAGGACGTTGGGCTACCAACGGCGCAAGCAGAGGGTCATGAGAGAGGTGCGCATCGATGGTCTCGATATCGGCGCCCACATCGAACACCCGGCGCACTCGCGTCACGATAGCCGGGAGAGATGGAACGTTAGGAAAGCGGATGGTCACGCCCAGGCTTTGCCTCTGCGGCAGGTGTGCCACTTCGACACTCCCAATAAATCCGTCAATCTCAACCGTACGTCGATAGGTCCCATTCTCCGCCACTTCAACCCCGGGGATCGCGCGCGCCTGCAGATAGCCGAGCATGGAATTCCAGTCATACGGTGGCCGATAACGCAGCCGGAGGGTCACGCCTGCTTCCGCGCTCTCTGGGCTCGCGGAAGTCTTTCGCCGCAATGTACTCGGTGGACGATGAAAGAGATCGCGGAACGTTTCATTGAAGCGTCGTATGCTCCCGAAACCGGCTGCCAGGGCAACCTCAGTCATGGGCATTCGCGTTTCGTGTAAGAGCTGTTTGGCAAAAAGAACCCGCCTGGTTTGGGCAACGGCGACGGGTGAAGCTCCAAGATGCTGGAGGAACAAACGCCGCAACTGGCGCTCACCCAAGCCGAGGCGTTCCGCCAATCTTTCGACGCTTGTGCCGTCACCATCGAGCGCCCCATCCGTAATGAGAGCCAGCGCGCGCGAGACGGTGTTCGAAGTTCCACGCCAGGAGGCCATGTCCGGGGCAGTCTCCGGGCGGCAACGCAGGCAGGGACGAAAGCCCGCCTCTTGCGCCGCCGCCGCCGAACCAAAAAAGCGGGTGTTCTCAAACTTTGGCGTGCGGGCCGGGCAAACCGGCCGGCAATAGATGCCTGTTGAGGTGACCCCCACAAACAGCAAGCCATCGAAGCGGGCATCACGGCTCTGTAAAGCGCGATAACAAATTTCCCGGTCAGGCAACTCCATAGACGGATTCTCTCACTGGTGCAGTCACGGCACTGGCGCTTTTCGGACATGGTCACGGCAGCGATCTCGCGGAAGAAATGACAGTTTTTCGGAAAGTAACAACGTGGTGGCCAGAGACGGGATCGAACCGCCGCCGCCGGCCTTTTCAGGGCCCTACCAATGGACCCAAGTAGCCTGGAATCAGCGGCCCCAATTGAAACGAAAGCTGTTAGCGCTGGGCTGATTAGGATGGTTTGGGATCATCTGGGCTGTTTTCCTCCCCAGTTGTTCCCGTATTTGTTCCCGCAGCCCTCACCACTCCGACGAGCCCGGATTTGAGGAAGTCTTTGCGTCAACTCGAGTATGCCATGTGCTCCGTGTTTTGATCCAGATGCGGTCGTTGCATCTGTGGGGGGCGTCAGCGTGTCGGCTCGGCTGACGAATGTCGTGACGCCGTCGCGACAATGGGTGGTGGACTACGGTAAGCATCCACTTGTCCGAGTAGCCGACTTGAACGAAGCCACTGGCGCGGCGGACACTGCCTGGGTGGCGGAGCAGCAAGCAGCGGTAGCTGAGGTAAGGTTGGGTCACAAGGAAGGAGGTTCCTGTGACCCATTTACGCAAGAGGATGCTGGAAGAACTCCGCGGCGCAACTACTCCGAGGGCACGACCCGAGCCTATCTGCAAGCAGTCCAACAGTTCGCCGTACACTTTGGAAAATCTCCAGACAAGTTAGGGCCAGATGATCTGACCCCCTGCGAGAGTGCGATTTCTCCGAGAATTTATAGAGGCGAACCCCGCGCGTTGCCTATTCGAGGTGCGAAGACGCTCGACGCACGAAATGTGTCCACAAGCTCCTGGGGGTTGTGAGATGATTCTGCCAAAGCTTCCCCGCTCCCGTCATACTTGGGCGAACGTTCCCTGGGCATAAGTTGCTATTGTTTTATGTGTTTAGAGCCACGGGAACACTGTTCCCGATGTCGAGATCCCGCTCAGCCTTGCCCATGTCTTCGGTTCTATAGTCCGCTTTTGAGCTCGGGCTGCCGTTAGAAGATCGATGGAGCGCCGAATGTGAAGATTACACGGGTCCTGGACGCGAATCCGGGAGAACCAGAAAAGCTGGACTTCATTGAAGGCTTTGTGGGGAATGCGAAGGCAGCACGTTGTGCTGTACGCGCAAAGCGGGATCTCGTGAGTGCAGAGTAGAACTTCATCGTGTTCGAATTGTCGCACTTCCGCTAGCGCGAACCAGAGTGGCGGTTTGAACGCTGGAAGAAGGAGACGGGACACATGAAGGCATCCGTCTTGCTCGGGGCGGGCTGGGAGAACGACTCCGTAGAGGTGCTGTGGCGCGATGCCGGGCGTGTCTTTTGTAGGCTAAGCCAGCAGCATAATGCTAAGGGCCATAGGCACGCGTTCGTACCCATCCCTGCCGCTGCCGAGCACCCGACCCTGGAAAGCGTCGATCGACTCGCGCACGAGCACGAACTCAGAAGCTACCTAGACGATGCGTGGGCATTGCGGCCGCTTGAGCTGGTCCGCGAGCGCGGGCACACGCTGCTAGTGGTTGATTACACAGGTGGCGAGCCGCTCGATCGCCTCGTCCAGCAGCCCATGGAGGTCGGACAGTTCCTGCGCCTGGCCGTGGCGTTGTCTGGCGCAATAGGTCAGCTACATGGGCGAGGGTTGATCCACAAAGACATCAAACCCGCGAACGTGTTGGTGGACTTGGAAACTGCCCGGGTTCGTCTTACCGGCTTCGGGATTGCATCGCGCCTCCCGCGCGAACGTCAACCCCTTGAACCTCCAGAGTTCATTGCCGGAACGCTTGCATACATGGCGCCAGAGCAAACGGGAAGAGTGAATCGCTCTCTCGACTCCCGGAGTGACCTCTATTCACTTGGCGTCACGTTCTACGAGATGTTAACCGGCAGCCTTCCCTTCACGGCATCCGATCCGATGGAGTGGGTGCATTGCCACACTGCCAGACTCCCCACCGCTCCCAGCGAACGGGTAAGTGATGTTCCAGCGGCTGTTTCCGCCATCACAATGAAGTTGCTCTCAAAGACAGCCGAGGAGCGGTATCAAACGGCGGCTGGAGTTGAACGCGATCTACGGCGCTGCCTGTCGCAATGGGAGTCTCGAGGATCCATCGACGTTTTCACTTATGGCGCACAGGACATTCCTGACCGCCTCATGATCCCCGAGAAGCTGTACGGGCGGGACCGTGAGGTGGAAACTCTGCTCACGGCGTTCGATCGGATTGTGGCTGGCAGCAGGCCGGAGTTGGTGCTCGTCTCCGGATACTCCGGTATCGGCAAGTCCGCGGTTGTGAACGAATTGCATAAGCCGCTCGTCCCGCCGCGCGGCCTGTTTGCGTCTGGTAAGTTCGATCAGTACAAGCGCGACATTCCGTATGCGACGTTGGCGCAGGCATTCCAAAGCCTCGTACGACCGCTCCTTAGTATGGGCGAAGACGACTTACGCAAGTGGCGTGACGCTCTTCAGCAGGCGCTGGAACCAAACGGGCTGCTGATCATCAATCTTGTTCCCGAATTAAAGCACGTCATTGGCGAGCAACCACCCGTTCCCGAGCTCCCGCCGTCGGAAGCGCAGCGACGTTTTCAGTTGGTCTTTCGCCGTTTCATCGGCGTATTCGCACGACCGGAACATCCGCTTGCTCTCTTCCTCGATGACTTGCAATGGCTGGACGCAGCCACGCTAGATCTGCTCGAAGATTTGTTGATTCAGACCGATTTGCATCACCTGATGCTCATTGGTGCGTATCGAGACAACGAGGTCAATGCCACTCACCCGCTGGTCCGCAAGCTCGATGTGATTCGCCAGAGCGGAGCCGCGGTGCAAGACATCGTCCTCACCCCGCTTCGACGCGACGACTTGATCCAACTCCTCGTGGATTCGCTGCGCTGCGAGACGGAGCGTGTTAATCCGCTCGCGACACTGATTCACGAGAAGACGACTGGGAATCCATTTTTCGCAATTCAGTTCATTTCCGCACTCTCTGATGAGGGCCTGCTCACTTTTGATTACGGTGCGGGCCGCTGGGTATGGGACCTGAATCGCATTCACGCCAAAGGCTACACCGACAACGTCGTGGAGCTCATGGTCGGCAAGTTGAACCGCCTCCCATTAGATACGCAGGAGGCACTCAAGCAGTTCGCCTGCATGGGAAACAGCGCCGAGTTCGACATGCTGGCGATGGCCTACGAGAGGTCGATCGAGGATCTTCACCAGCACCTTTGGGAAGCAGTGCGCACCGAACTTATCTTCCACTCAGACGATTCCTACCGATTTCTGCATGATCGCGTACAGGAAGCAGCCTACTCCATGATTCCGCAACAGCTGCGTCCCGCGGCGCATCTGCGCATTGGGATGCTTCTGGCTGAGCATACTCCTGAGGCGAAGCGCGAAGAGTTCATATTCGAGATCGTCAACCAACTCAACCGCGGCTCACACCTGCTTACCTCGGCGGAAGATCGCGAGCGAGTCGCAGAGCTCAATCTCATTGCAGGCCGGCGTGCCAAAGTCTCAACAGCATATGCTTCGGCACTTAAATATCTCGGCGCAGGCCGGGCGCTCCTGACGGAAGAGACGTGGGAGAGAAACTACTCCCTCATCTTCTCGACCGAATATCTGATGGCTGAGTGCGAGCTATTGACCGCAGACAAGGTTGCTGCCGAGAATCGACTCTCCCTCTTGCCGCAGCGCGCGAACAATCGGCACGATTTCTGCGTAGCCACGCGCTTGCGACTCACACTATACACCACGTTGGATCGGTGCGACCGCGCGGTGGACGTGTTTCTGGAATGGCTCCGCAGTCAGGGCACGGTGTGGTCGAACCGACCGACACGCGATGACGTATTGCGCGAATACGAGCGAATCTGGGCTCTTCTCGGCAGTCGGCAAATTGAAGAGCTCATGGACCTGCCGCTCGTTGTGGATCCGGAGGTACTGGACACACTGGATGTCTTTACAGAGATTGTCACTCCGTCGATTCTCTTTGACGAGCACCTTTCAACATTGGTCGTCTGCCGTTTGGTAGCCCTTAGCCTGGAACACGGAAACAGCGACGCCGCGTGCTTCGCCTATGTTTGGCTTGCGATGTTTGCGGGCCCGCGCCTTGGCAACTACAAAGACGGATTCCGGTTCGGGCAACTGGGCTATGACCTGGTCGAGAAGCGCGGCCTGACACGCTATTTGGCGCGAACCTATATGTCTGTGGGTGCCATGGTCATGCCATGGAATCAGCACGTTGCCAGCGGACGTGAACTGGTGCGTCGCGCGTTCGATGTTGCATATCGTATTGGCGATCTGACTTTCGCATCCTATAGCTGGGACCAACTGATTACGATTTGCCTCGCAGTCGGAGATCCGCTCGCAGAAGTGCAGACGGAATGCGAAAACGGCTTGGCTTTTGCGAAAAGGGTGCGCTTCGGCTTGGTCATTCACCTCTGCGGAGCACAGTTGGGCCTTATTCGGACGCTACGTGGAGTAACACCGACGCTGGGGCGCCTGGATCACGACGATTACAGCGAGCCGGAGGTCGAGCGCGATCTGGCCAGCAATCCGAATCTGGTATTTGCCGAGTTCTACTATTGGACCCGCAAGGTGGAGGCTCGTGTTTTTGCCGGAGACTATGCTTCAGCCGCAGAGGCCGCGTTCAAGGGCCAGCGGATGTATTGGACATCTGCGGGGATGTTCGAAACTGCAGAATTTCGTGTCTATGCTGCCCTCGCTCATGCGGGCGCCTGGAGCATGGCGTCGCCTGAAGACCAACCGAAACACTTCGAGGCCTTGGCGGAGCATTACAAGCAGCTCGAAGTCTGGGCTGAGCATTCACCTCAGACTTTTGAGAACCGCGCTGCCATGGTTGCAGCGGAGATTGCACGGATTGAGGGACGCATTCTGGACGCGCAGGAACTCTACGAGAAGGCGATTCGATCCGCGCACGTGCACGGCTTCGTCCACAATGAAGCCTTCGCTAATGAACGGGCAGGATTGTTTTATGCGGCACGTGGGTACGAGAAAATTGCGACGTCCTACCTGCGGGAAGCACGCTACTGCTATATGCGTTGGGGAGCAGATGCCAAGGTTCGCCAGCTTGACCAGCTTTGCCCGCAGATCAGACCCGAGAGAGCAATGTCGGATGCGACAGCGACGATACACACGCCGGTCGAGCAACTCGAGCTGGCGACGGTGATCAAAGTGTCCGAAGCTGTGTCGGGTGAAATCGTGCCGGAAAAACTGATCGACACGATCATGCGCACAGCGCTCGAACACGCAGGCGCCGAGAGAGGTCTGCTGATTCTCCATCGAGGAGATGGTTATCGCATCGAAGCGGAAGCCACAACCAGCAGCGATCAGGTGACTGTCGTCCTTCGAGAGGCAAGCGTCACCGCCGCGGATCTACCCAGTTCGGTTCTGCAGTATGTCCTTCGGACCAAGGAAGGTGTTCTCTTAAATGATGCATCCGGTCAGAACTCATTCGCCGCCGACGAGTATTTTCGCAGGCACCACGAGCGTTCTGTGCTCTGCCTCCCACTACTCAAACAGACTCAGTTGCTCGGGCTGCTGTACCTCGAAAACAGCCTCACATCTCACGCGTTCACTCCTGCGCGAATGGCGGTCCTGAAGTTGATTGCCTCCGCGGCGGCGATCTCCATGGAGATCACACGCCTCTATAGCGATCTCGAAGATCGTGAAGCGAAGATCCGTCGCCTGGTGGACGCCAACATTCTGGGAATAGCGACCTGGAATGTCGAGGGCGCCATCCTGAAGTCTAATGAAGCCTTTCTTGGCATGGTGCAATACGATCATGAAGATGTCGCGGCGGGTCGCGTGCGATGGTTGGACATGACACCTGCGGACTGGCGCGAGCGCGCTGAACGCGCTTTGGCAGAAGTAATCCAGACCGGGACCGTACAGCCCTATGAGTCAGAATTTTTCCGGAAAGATGGCAGCCGGGTACCCGTGCTGATTGGAGCTACCTTGTTCCAGGAGGGCGGAAAAGACGGCGTCGCCTTCGCACTCGATTTGAGTAAACAGAAACGGGCTGAAGCAGAGATCAGGGCGCTCAAGGATCAACTCTATCGGGAGAACCTGGCTCTGCGGGACGAAGTCGATCGCGCTCAGATGTTCGAGGAGATCATCGGTTCCTCCAAGCCCTTGAAGACGGTTCTCTCGAGGATTGCTAAAGTGGCGCCGACCGACTCCACGGTGTTCATCACGGGGGAGACTGGCACCGGCAAGGAACTCATCGCTCGCGCCGTCCACAAACGATCTCAGAGGGCGGGACGTGCCTTCGTCAGTGTGAACTGTGCCGCACTTGCGCCTACGCTGATCTCGTCGGAGTTGTTCGGTCACGAAAAAGGAGCTTTCACAGGGGCTACACAGCGGCGGCTGGGCCGCTTCGAACAGGCTAATGGCGGCACGATCTTTCTCGATGAAGTAGGTGAACTTCCGCCCGATACGCAAGTCGCTCTCTTGAGAGTCTTGCAGGAGCGAGAATTTGAGCGCGTCGGGGGAGGACAGACGATCCGTGTCGACCTTCGAGTCATCACAGCGACCAACCGGGACCTCACATCTGCTGTGGCCAATGGAAGCTTTCGCCAAGACCTTTTTTATCGACTCAACGTATTTCCCATCGAGGTGCCACCACTCCGAGACCGGACTGAGGACATCTTGATGCTCGTCGAATACTTCGTCCGACGCTACGCCAGGCGCGCCGGAAAGAACTTTCGCTCGATCGACAAGAAGACGCTGGATTTGCTGCAGAACTACGATTGGCCGGGCAACATCCGTGAGTTGCAGAACGTGATTGAGCGGTCTGTCATTCTGAACTCGGGCGAGGTGTTTGCCATCGACGACTCATGGCTGTCAAAACAACCCGCCCGAGGGCGACCTCAAGTTGCTTCACCCGCAAAATCTCAAGGCGAGGCCCACAGCGAACGGGAGATCATTGAAGCGGCGCTCGCCGCATCACGGGGCCGTGTCGCTGGGCGCTTAGGGGCCGCCACGCGGCTGGGCGTCCCACCATCCACGCTTGACCATCGCATCAAGGCGTTGCGAATCAACAAGGCGCAATTCAAGTTTCGCTGAATTCCCGCCAGTTTCACCATATTCACCACATTCACCAGATCTGCCAAATTCGCCGGTGGGCGACCGGCTCGACTTCAAGCCTTTTCAGTCACTTTCGAATGGCACGCCGCTTGCCATCGGAACCAGTGGACGACAGGCGACGGGAGCCAATGACTTGCCGAATCGACCGGCGTTGGACCGAACAGGGTCTGCTCCTTTACGTGAGTGGTCGACTCGCTTCGGAAGATCTGGAGGTCGTTCGCACTGCGCTCGACGGACGCCGTGTCGTCGCTATCGAACTCTCGGAGGTAGAGTTGGTGGACTGCGACGCTGTGAAGCTTCTGGCTCAGGCCGAAGCTGAAGGTATCGAGCTCAGGAGTTGCCCTGCCTACATCCGCGAGTGGATCACGAACGAGCGAACGAGCAGCTAGCGTGCAGAATCGTCGGCAATGGACTGGGATATGCGAACTTCTCATCCGCAATCAAGAACTCAGAATCTCGTTGCTGGACTCAGCAACCAACTGCCGATCCCGGGAGGCTGACCAATGATTAGCGCTAATTCATCCGAAAAAATCGATCACACCGCCAGTGCTTTCTTGGGCCCGCCACCATGGCCGTCATCTCAGCCCACTTGGGCAATCTTCAGCTCCGCAAACGCAGAAACCACGCACCCTGAAACCACCAAGAAGGAGAACCTATGACCACAGCAGTCTCTTTACACGAAGGAACCACGCAGTCAGCTGGGACGGATGCGATTCGTCCGTTCAAAATCCATGTGCCGGAAGCGGAACTCACCGAGTTGCGCAGGCGCATCAACAACACAAAGTGGCCGGAACGAGAAACGGTCACAGATGCAACCCAAGGCGTGCAGCTCGCGACGACTCAAGCGCTCGCGCGCTATTGGGGCACGGAATACGACTGGCGCAAGTGCGAGGCTAGGTTGAACGCCTTGCCGCAATTCATCACTGAGATCGATGGACTGGACATTCATTTCATTCACGTTCGTTCGAAACATGAAAATGCATTGCCGCTCATCGTTACGCACGGATGGCCCGGCTCGATCACCGAACAGTTGAAGATCATCGATCCGCTAACCAATCCCACCGCGCACGGCGGAAATGCATCCGACGCGTTCCATATCGTGGTTCCGTCGATGCCGGGGTACGGGTTTTCAGGCAAGCCGACGACGACCGGCTGGGGCCCTGAACGGATCGCGAGTGCCTGGGCCGTGTTGATGAAGCGACTCGGCTACTCAAAATTTGTGGCACAGGGCGGGGATTGGGGCGCGGTCATCACCGATCTGATGGGCGTGCAGGCGCCGCCCGAACTTCTCGGCATTCACACCAACATGCCCGGCGCGGTTCCTGCGGATATTTATCGAGCGGTTTTGTCCGGCGCGCCGATGCCGGCCGGTTTCTCAGACGACGAAAAGGCTGCCTTCGAGAGGCTCCAATTCGTGTACAGCAAAGGCGTCGCCTACGGCTACCAGATGGGGTTGCGACCGCAGACGTTGTATGGAATCGCGGATTCTCCCGTCGGCCTGGCCGCCTATTTCCTGGACCACGATGCGTGGAGTTATGCGCTGATCGCGCGCGTCTTTGACGGGCAGACCGAAGGTCTCTCAAGAGACGATGTCCTCGATAACGTTACGATCACCTGGCTGACGAACACGGCGCTTTCCGGAGCACGGCTCTACTGGGAAAATAAATCTCCCTATTTCAGCGTCAAGGGCGTGTCTGTCCCGGTTGCTGTGAGCGCGTTCCCTGATGAGCTCTATCAATGTCCTCGGAACTGGGCAGAAAGCGCGTATCCCAAACTGATCCATTACAACAAGCTCCCCAAGGGAGGGCACTTTGCGGCCTGGGAACAGCCGCAGCTCTTTTCTGAGGAAGTTCGCGCGGGCTTCAGATCATTGCGATCGGGCGTGGCAACGTCTGCAGCATAACTTGATCGCGGCGAAGACTAGCCTTGTGTGCACATTGCCACAGGAGAGTGCAGATGACCGGGCTCTCCTGTCTTCGCCTCAACTAGATAGCGAAAAAACAAATGCGAACGCAAATGGAGGAAAAAAACATGGTAAATCCGACGCATGAGGTCCACGCCAACGACGCCGCCAGCGAGGCGAGCGTGGCGCAGTTCAACATCGACCGCACCTATCCGGGGCGGTGGACGATCACCTTCAACAACCCGCCGATCAACATGTTTGTTCCCACAACGATCGTCGAATTGGGAGCGCTCATGACCGACCTCGAGGCGGACCCGTCCGTGAAGGTCGTAGTGTTCCAGTCGGCGAATCCCGATTTTTTCATCGCCCATCTCGACGTAGCCAAGGCAGCTGAACGGCCAGAGGTGCTGGGCCTTTGGCGCGACTTTGTGCTGCGCCTCTCGTCCACGCCAGTCGTGAGCATCGCCAAGATTCGCGGCCGCACGCGCGGCATCGGTAACGAATTCGTGCTGGCCTGCGACATGCGCTTCGCCAGCCGGCAAAGCGCCCTATTCGGCAACCCCGAGGTCGGCGTCGGACTGGTCCCGGGCGGCGGAGCGCTGGAATGGCTACCGCGCGTGGTCGGCCGCTCGCGCGCACTTGAGATAGTCCTCAGCGGCGATGATTTCGATGCTGATATCGCCGAGCGCTATGGCTGGGTGAACCGCACGCTGGACGATAACGACCTAGACCCGTTTGTCGATTCGCTCGTCCGGCGTCTGGCCTCGTTCGACCGTGAAACGCTAGCCGCGGCGAAGGCCCAGATCAATCGGTTCGGGATGCCGACAGCTGCCGAGATTCAGTCGAGCAACGACTTGTTCTTCCCATTACTGGCCTTGCCCAGTGCACAGGCGCGCCGTGCCAAGATCCGCGGCATCGGTTACGGCATTCCGAGCGACTTCGAATTGAACTTCGGTAGGTACCTCCCCGCGCTCGGGCGGGCGGACGGCGATGACACGGGCACGCAGCCTGGCTGATCGTCGGGCTGGATTTGTGAACTCGGCACCGACGGCCGACGTCCGCCTGCGCCCCATTGGGATTTGTGAGCCGCAGCGAGTCGCTGATCGTTGAGCAAAATTCCAAGTCCTGGTAAGTCGTGCCGGCTCGGGACAGGAGAGGTAGACATGAAACTCTGGAAAGTAGTTTCGCTAATTTTGGTTGCTTTTGCGCTTGCGGCCGCGGGGTACGGGCTGACTCTCGTGCGACGAGGCTTCAGCGCACTTGCGACACCATCAGCGATTGAGGAGTTCGCGGCCACAACGGCACGCAAATTGGCGGTGCCATCCGCGTATCGCCAACTTCACAATCCCATCACGCCTTCAACGGAGAACATTCGGGGAGGCATGGAGCATTTCTCCTATCATTGCTCCGAGTGCCATTCGAATGACGGAGGGGGCCAGACGGTATTCGGCAGGGGCCTCTATCCGAAACCGCCCGACTTGCGCGCAGCCGGGACGCAGAACAAGAGCGATGGTGAGCTCTACTACACAATTGAAAATGGAGTTCGTTTGAGCGGCATGCCCGCCTTCCACGGAACGCACACTGTCCCGCAAACCTGGCGCCTGGTTTTGTTCATCCGGCACTTGCCTCAGATCACGCCCGAGGAACTCAATGAAATGAAGGGGTGGGACCCGAAGAATGAGGCGGATCCAGCGCATTTCTGAAGGGCGTGGACACTCGTCATTCCGATGCGAAACTCATTACCGACTCGAGGGCACGATCATGCAAGCTACTGCGACACAACAAGACAGCAAGCAGGCGACTGATACCGACGTTCCCCGTGAGCACATCCGTGCGTCGACAACATTCGGATTTACTCGCCGCCGCTTTTGCGGCGTAGCAGCGGCAACCATTTCTGCGAACTTGCTAGAGATTCCCGGTTTTTGCACAAGAGGTGAAGCGATGACCGATGGTATGGCTGGAATCGCACAACGTACGAGTGGAAATAACTCCGATGTTCGTCCGTTTCATGTGAATGTTCCAGAGGTGGAGCTTGCCGAATTACGCAGGCGCATCAACTCGACAAGGTGGCCTGATCGTGAAACGGTCACGGACGAGTCGCAAGGCGTGCCGCTGGCGACAATGCAAGAACTGGTGCGCTATTGGGCGACAGCCTACGATTGGCGCAAGTGTGAGGCAAGATTGAACGCGTTGCCGCAATTCATCACCGAGATCGATGGACTGGACATTCATTTCCTTCACGTTCGCTCGAAACATGAAAATGCTATGCCGCTGATCGTCACGCACGGATGGCCTGGCTCAATCATCGAACAGCTGAAGATTATCGATCCACTTACCAATCCTACGGAATTTGGCGGGAGCGCATCGGACGCCTTCCATCTGGTGATTCCATCGCTGCCGGGATTCGGGTTTTCAGCAAGGCCCACCACTTCCGGCTGGGGTCCCGAGCGCACTGCAAGTGCCTGGGTAGTGCTGATGAAGCGCCTTGGATACGCACAATTTGTGGCACAAGGGGGCGATTTGGGCGCGGGTGTCTGCACTGTGATGGCCAAACACGCACCTCCAGAATTGCTGGGAATTCACACCAACTTCCCTGGGACTATTCCATCCGACATTGCCAGGGCGCTCCAATGTGGCGAATCTCCGCCATCCGGCCTATCCGCTGACGAAAGACGTGCTTACGAACAGCTGACCAATCTCTTTGCGAGGAAACGCGCCTACGCACAAATGATGGCGACTCGCCCGCAAACGCTGTACGGATTGGCGGATTCGCCCGTCTGCCTGGCAGCCTGGCTCTTTGACCACGGTGATGGTTATGGCCAGCCGGCAGCGCCGATCACCTCGGCAGTGCTGGGGCGCACGATTAATGGATACTCCGCAGGTGACCTGACACGAGACGATGTACTCGACGATTTCACACTCTACTGGTTGACGAACACGGCGATTTCTGCGGCTCGTTTCTATTGGGAACTTCACCTCAATCTTTATAACGCAGCCAATGCCTCCATCCCGGCTGCCGTGAGCGTCTTTCCCGGCGAGAACTATCAGGCCCCGCGCAGTTGGACTGAGCGGGCGTACGGCAAACTCATTTATTACAACAAGATCGACAAAGGCGGGCACTATGCGGCATGGGAACAGCCGCAACTTTTTTCGGACGAGGTTCGCGCGGGCTTCAGGTCGCTGCAATCCTAGGCGGCGAAGTCGGGGCGTCGAAATTGGCAGCCCGAAAGAAACGACCAATGGCCCAAATGTTCGAGAGAGTAACCGGAGGGCTTCGATCTTCCAAGCTCTCCTGTTTTGACTTAGCAAATCGGCACAGGTCATATCACATGCATGAAGATCATCAAAGTTGTTGGTCAGTCATCAAGGAGGAATTATGAAACTCACAGGCAAGAAGGCTCTCATCACCGGCGGAAACAGCGGCATCGGCCTGGCCACAGCCCGCCTTTTCGTTGCAGAAGGCGCTGAGGTCGCGATTACCGGCCGGGACCAGAAGACACTGGATGAAGCGGTCGCCGAGCTGGGATCGAAAGCGCGCGGCTATCGCGCCGACGTTACGGTTGCGGAGGACCGCAAGAAGCTTTTCACTGAACTCGCCAAAGACTTTGGCAAACTTGACATCGTCTTCGCCAATGCAGGCATTTCCGGCATGACGCCGACTGGCACGACCGACGAAGCCATCTTCGAGAAGGTAGTCCACACCAACCTCTACGGTGTTTTCTTTACCGTCAATTCAGCCGCTCCTCTCATGAACGACAACGGCAGCATCATCTTCAACGGATCGGTGCAGAGCTATCTCGGTCAACCAGGTCTGGCTGCCTACGCTGCCACGAAAGGCGGACTCGTCTCGATGGCTCGATCCATCGCCGCAGACCTTGCACCGCGCAAGATTCGCGTGAACGTGGTGGCCCCTGGAGCGACGAAGACTCCCATCTGGAAGCGCGGGGCGCGCGCCAATGCCACGGCAGAGGAATCCGCAAAAGTTTCCGATTTCTTCTCTTCCACGGTTCCACTTGGCCGTTGGGGCGAGCCGGAAGATCTGGCCAAGGCTGTGCTTTTTCTTGCCTCGGACGATTCGTCGTACATCAACGCGGTCGAGCTGATGGTGGATGGCGGACTGACGGGCGCTCCTTTCGGAGCGGCCATTCTTCGCGGCTAACCACACACCGCTAAGGCCTATAGCAAAACACGAGGGTTGAAACTTGTTTCATCCCGACCCCTCACAGAATCACCCCTGAAACGTAGCACCAAAACGCTCTTTCCGCACCCTTTTAGGCCGGAATCTCTTTACACAACACCGAAAAGGAGTAAATCCCATGTTTGATATGAGATATCTCACTAGGCTCAAGAAGCTCGATGAGAATGCGCCTGATGTGATGAGAGGCTTCTGGGCCTTTAATGCAGAGTTGTCAATGGGCTCCGCGCGCACAGGGACAGGCGATGAAAGACGGCCACTCGTTCACAAGAGAACCCCGATGACACCGTCGCTTTCATCAACGGATTACTCGCTGCAAAGCCAGTCACGGCGAGAGACAGCCACCGAAAGGAGATGAACGACATGAATGCGGCAGAAGAATACGACGTCCTCGTGCTGGGCGCCGGCACAGGCGGCAAATTGGCGGCCTGGACGATGGCCGAAGAAGGAAGACACACTGCCGTCGTCGAGCGAAAGTATATCGGCGGTTCCTGTCCCAATGTGGCATGCCTGCCCAGCAAGAACGTCATTTATTCGGCGAAGGTCGCTTCGCTCGTGGGGCGGCACCGGGAATTCGGGATCGAGACCGGACCGATCTCAATCGACATGGCCGGAGTACACGCGCGCAAGCGCGAAATGGTGGAGGCTATTGTCCAGGTTCATCTGGACAGATTTCATGCGGCCTTGCACCTACATCGGGGCGACGAGCTGATCCTCGGCGACGCCGCGTTTGTCGCCCCTCGTACACTTCGCGTCGCCTTGCGCGACGGAGGCGAACGTACCCTCACTGCGGAGCGGGTGTTCGTGAACGTCGGGAGCCGCGCGACGATACCCGACACGCCGGGCTTGCGAGAAGTCAAGCCGCTGACCCATATCGAGGCGCTGGACCTCGAGCGGCTCCCCGGCCATTTGGTCGTCCTCGGAGGCGGCTACGTCGGTCTGGAGCTAAGCCAGGCCCTGCGCAGGCTGGGAAGCCGTGTCACATTGATCTCCCGCGACATACGACTGGCCGCAAACGAAGATGCAGACGTTTCGGAGGCGGTATTGCAGCTCTTCCGAGACGAAGGCATCGACGTAATGCTTGGAACTCACGTCCTCCGAGTCGAAGGCACTTCGGGCGAGCACGTAAGGCTCCAGCTCCAGAGCGCAAATGAAGGACGGACCGTGGAGGGGACGGACATCCTCGTGGCGCTGGGACGAACTCCCAACACCAATGGTATCGGTCTCGACAAGGCTGGCATTGAGGTCACTGAAGAAGGACACATCAGGGTGAATGATTGCCTCGAAACAACCGCGCCAAACGTCTGGGCGATGGGAGATTGTGCTGGCAGCCCATACTTCACTCACGTATCGGAGGACGACTTCGCCATCATTCACGAAAACCTGAACGGAGGCCAGCGCACCACGCGGAACCGCCTGGTTCCATCCTGCGTTTTCATCGATCCGGAGCTGGCACATGTCGGCCTCAACGAGTCACAAGCACGGGAAAGATGTGTTGCCTACCGGGTTGCCTCGGTCCCGGTATCCTCCGGCTGGCGGCCCTGGACCATCTCTGAGAAACGCGGGTTCATGAAGACGCTCATCGACGCGCACAGTGACCTCATTCTCGGATTTACGGCGTTCGGTCCGGAGGCTGGCGAACTCATGGGTACGGTTCAACTCGCGATGCTGGCAGGCCTGCCGTATACGACTTTGCGAGACGCAATGTTTGCGCATCCGACGATGACTGAAGGGCTGAAAGCCTTGTTTATGGGCGTCCCCCCAACTGCAGCGGAAACATGCCTATCAGTTCCATAACAAATTTCCCGGTCAGGCAATTCCATAGACGGATTCTCTCACTGGTGCAGTCACGGCACTGGCGCTTTTCGGACATGGTCAGGGCAGCGATCTCGCGGAAGAAATGACAGTTTTTCGGAAAGTAACAACGTGGTGGCCAGAGACGGGATCGAACCGCCGACGCCGGCCTTTTCAGGGCCGCGCTCTACCACTGAGCTATCTGGCCTCGGGGAACCCAAGGGCGCTGCTTCCGCCTTACGTTGTATCTGAGTCCGCAGCTTCGGGCGGAGGGCCCGGCCAGGTCAGCAACTGTGCACAAGCAACAAACGTCAGTATAGCAACCACCTCGCAGCGCGCAAACTTTGTCGTACACTGGACGCTCGCAGTCCACCATTTTGAAGACCCCAGTTGCCTTCCCCGCCTATGTCTAGTTCTCGCGCCACATTTGTTCTGGCCGTGTCCGCGCTGCTGTTCTGCCTGACGCCGTTCGCCATTGCGCAGCCGCAGGCCGCCACGCAAAATGGCGAAACTCGGGCAGCGAAAGCCCTTGAGCACGCCCGCCAGCAAGGGCCGCTGGCCCTGTACGCTTTCTTTCACGACATGCCCAAAGGCGCCGATTTGCACACTCACCTGGCAGGCGCGGTGTACGCGGAAAGCTTCATCCGTGAAGCCGCGGAAGACAATCTCTGCATCAACTCCAAAACCCTCGTGCTTTACAAAGCAACAGCCATGACGCGCAGTTTGCCGCCGCAGCCGGTTTGCGGCGAAGATGGCGTGCCGGCCGCCAACGCTCTTACCGACCAAAAACTCTATGACCAGCTGATCGACGTTTTCTCCATGAGAACCTTCGTTCCCGTTACCGGTGAGTCGGGACACGATCACTTTTTCGCATCCTTCGATCATTTTCAATCGGTAGAGGATCCGAGCCACGCCGGCGAGTGGGTCGATGAGTTGGCCAGTCGCGCCGCCGCGCAAAACGAGCAATACCTTGAAATCATGCATACGCCCAACTTCCGGCCGGCCCTGGCCGAGAGCCTGGAGCCGATCGACACGCATACAGATTTTGTCCGCCTGCGCCAGCAATTGCTCGACGCAGGTTTGTCAAAATATCTGCCCGCTATGCGCGTGGAGTTCGATGAAGCCGAGCGCCGGCGGCGCGAACTGGAGCACTGCGGCGCAAGCGGAGCAACGCCGGCCTGCGATCTCCAGGTGCGCTTTCTCTACCAGGTGCTGCGCGCTTTGCCCTCACCAGCGGTCTTTATCCAACTGGTTTGCGGCTTCGAGCTGGCCTCCGCCGACCCGCTGGTCGTGGGCATCAACATGGTGCAGCCGGAAGACTGGCGCGTCGTCCTGGCAAACTACCGGCTGCAGATGCAGATGGTTCAGGCGTTGCACACCCTCTATCCCAAAGTGCACATCACCCTGCATGCCGGGGAACTGAGCCCGGGAATGGTGCCCCTGGATGATTTGCACTTTCATATCCGTGCTGCGGTGGAAGAGGCACATGCTGAACGCATCGGCCATGGTGTTGACGTGATGCAAGAGGATCATCCCTACGATCTGCTCAGGGAGATGGCCACCAGGCGCGTGATGACCGAGATAAACCTCACCAGCAACGACGTGATTCTCAACATCAAGGGCGCGGACCATCCTTTGCCCCTGTACCGCCTCTATCACGTGCCGGTAGCGCTCTCGACCGATGATGAGGGGGTCTCCCGCATCGACCTTACCCACGAATATGTTCGCGCCGCCTTGACCTACCCGCTCACCTACACTGATTTCAAGCAGATGGTGCGGGCCGGGCTCGAACACAGTTTCCTGCCCGGCGACAGTCTCTGGGAGCAGCCCGGCCCATGGGAAAGCTTTGCGCACCCGCGTGCCGCCTGCCGCACGCAGCTAGGCCGCGAACAGGCATCCGGAACATGCGCATCGCTACTGGAAGCGAGCGAAAAAGCGCGCCAGCAATTCGAGCTCGAACACCGCTTCCTGGTTTTCGAAAAGACCTTCTGAGGCGAATATCCGATACCGGGAATTTCGACGTGTAACCGATCATGGGTGCCTCCCTTATCCCCCTTTTCCTGTGGAGCTTATTGGGCCCCGCACACTTCACGCCTTTCCTCAAAGGAAAGCGCACACGCAGTCGTGTGTAGTGCTGCGTAAAGGAAATTCGGGCCAGCTCGCTCGTTTATTGCGAGAGGTGGGATACCGCGAGGCTTAATGTTTGTTGCCGATTGGGGGGGCGAAAGTTGGAGGTCTGCCCCGTGGTATCGCACACCTGACTTTCACGTTGCGCGTTTACACTGCAGATCAGCGCATGCGCATTGTCCTCTCCAGCTTCGGTACTCTTGGCGACATCCATCCGCTCATAGCCCTGGCGCTCGAATTGCAGCGCCGGGGTCACGTCCCGGTTCTGGCAGTTCCCGAACTCTTCCGACCCAAGATCGTTTCGCTTGGATTGGAATTTGCGCCTGTCGGACCCATCCTGGATCCGGAAGATAACCAGCTGGTGGCCATGCTGATGGACATTCGCAAGGGCACCGAGCGCACCCTGCGCGAGATACTGTTTCCCGCCATCCGCCAAAGCTATCGGGAACTGCTCGCGGTAGTTGAGGCCAAAGGCGGTGCCGACCTGATGCTCGCCGGAGAGCTGGTCTACCAGGCCCCGATCGTGGCTGAGGTTACGGGCATCCCGTGGGCGTCGCATGTGCTCGCGCCGCTATCTTTTTTTTCCCGCTATGATGCACCCGTGCTGCCGCCTTATCCCATGTTGGCCCGGCTGCAACCAGCCTTGCCCGGGATGGGAAGGGTAATCGCTCGGTTCGCGCGTTGGGTCACGCGGAGCTGGCCTGAACCGATCTATCAGCTGCGTGCCGAACTGGGGCTGGGCCGCGGCCCGGATCCCATCTTCGAAGCCAAACACTCTCCGTACCTCGTCCTGGCTATGTTTTCGCCTTTGCTGGGCGAGCCCCAACCCGACTGGCCAGCCTCCACCAAAGTGACCGGCTTTGTCTTTTACGACGGCGATGCTGGTCACCGTGATCTACCGCCGGCGGTCGAGCACTTCCTGCAGCAGGGGCCGCCGCCGCTGGTCTTTACCCTGGGCTCGGCAGCTGTTCTTGACGCCGGCGACTTTTACCAGCAGAGCGCGCTGGCTGCCGGCTTGACCGGCCAGCGTGCCGTGCTGCTGGTGGGCACCGACCCGCGCAATGTCCCCCGCGAGGTCCCGCAGAATGTGTGCGTGGCCAACTATGCACCCTATTCCAAACTCTTTCCCCGCGGCTCGGTCATCATCCATCAGGGAGGCGTGGGCACAACCGCACAAGCCTTGAGCTCCGGCAAGCCCATGCTGGTGATGCCCTATAGTCACGATCAGCCGGACAATGCGCGCCGGGTCCGCCGCTTGGGCGTGGCTCGAGTGATAAGGCGCAAGCGGTATACGGCAGAACTTGCTGCCCGCAAGATCACTCTGTTGCTGGAGAACGCCGCCATGCGCCACCGTGCGGCCAAGATCGGAGAGCAGTTACGCAAGGAAGACGGCCTGAAGGCTGCCTGTGACGCGCTCGAAGCATTGGGTAAGGGTCGGCCGCAAGCTCCGAAGCTCTGAGCAATTTTTTGCGAGATGTGGATACTACTGGCGCTAAACCCGCCAGTTTTCAGGCCCAATCGGCGATCACGTCGAGATTCGTGGTATCCGAAGTCTCGCGAAAAAGAGATATGGGGCACGCAAGGTCGTTGGCAGGGATGATGCCTAAACTCTACATTTGTAGCCATGCCAGAAGATATAGCGCTGCGGCTGCTAGCCGCCGCGCTGCCAGAGCTCGAAGCCTCCTTTCGCAATCTGCCGCCGCAGACCGGGCAAGCACCCGCAATCGACGCCATGGCTGCGGTGATGAGCCAGGTGGCCGAGCGAATGGCCGACAACTACCCTTACTTTCATCCTCTTTATGCCGGTCAGATGCTCAAGCCACCCCACCCACTGGCCCGCGCCGCCTATGCGCTCGCGATGGTCATCAATCCCAACAACCATGCGCTCGACGGCGGCCGCGCCAGCTCGCGCATGGAGGTAGAAGCGGTACGCGCGATCGCCGGTATGTTCGGTTGGACAGAGTATCTGGGACATCTGACCAGCGGCGGAACCTTCGCCAACCTGGAGGCACTCTGGATCGCCGGTCAGCTGGCTCCCGGCAAGCGCATCGTTGCTTCCGAGCAGGCGCACTACACCCATGGCAGAATCAGCGCTGTTCTCGGCCTGCCCTTCAGCAGTGTGTCTGCCGACCGTGAGAGTCGCATGGACATGGCGGCGCTCGAATCCGCCCTACGAGCAGGAGACGTCAGCACGGTAGTGGTGACGCTGGGCACGACCGCTACCGGCGCCGTCGATCCGCTGCATAAGGTGCTTGCGCTACGCAAGACATATCCATTTCGCATTCACGTGGACGCAGCCTACGGCGGATACTTCACCCTGATCTCGACCCTGGGCGAAGAGGCGGCACGGGCCTTCGCGTGTCTGGCACAGGCCGATTCCATCGTGGTCGATCCACACAAGCACGGGCTGCAACCCTATGGTTGTGGCTGCATCCTTTTTCGCGAACCAGCCGTGGGGCGCTTCTATAAACACAACTCGCCTTATACATATTTCACCTCGAACGATCTTCATCTGGGCGAAATAAGCCTGGAGTGCTCACGAGCCGGCGCTTCGGCCGTCGCATTATGGGCAACACAGCAATTGCTGCCGCTCATCAAAGACGGTGAGTTTGCAAGTGGTCTTGGCTCGAGTCGGGAGGCGGCGATGCTCATGCACCAAAAACTCTGCGCGGATGGCCGCTGGATTGCTCCTTTCGCGCCCGAACTCGACATCCTGGTGTGGGCGGTGCGAGCCGGAACCGTCAAGGCCTCGTCCCGCCTGGCGGAACAAATCTTCGCCGCTGCGGCTCACGAGAATCTTCATCTCGCTTTGGCCCAGCTACCCAGCAGATTCTTCCCTCCCGGCTCGTGGCCAGACCAGCAGCATCACGGCATCATCACCTGCCTCCGTTCCGTGCTCATGAAGCGGGAACATCTGGATTGGCTGGAAGCAATCTGGAGCAGACTAAGCCACGTAACTAATGAGGTGCTGACCCAGCCTGTGTAGTGATTGCCGGCGTGTTCACGCCCTGAACAGGAAAATGCCAGGAAAGTGCTCCCACGGAAGAACCAGAACACTCGACGGAAGTGTCAGTTCGATTCGTGATAAAAGCCGGGCGGTCGATGGTTAGAATAGACAATACTTCGGGTCAAATTGGAAGACTGGGCGGAGTTGATGGACAGGCTAAACGCAACACTTTTGAGTGCAGGCCGTCAGGGGTTTCGCCGTAGGTGCAGACCGAAGCGAAGAAATTTTCGTGGTTTTCCCCCAAGGAAAACCACACCTCGCGATCTTTAAGAGGCCGACTAACTGTGAAACGCTGGAAATAGGGAGATAAGGCAGGATGCATTTTTCGAATCGGCAGCTCGATTTTTCCTCGATGGGCCTCTCCGAGCGAGGGGGCACGGTAGCGTACTTTTCGATGGAAATTGCCATCTCCCCGGATATGCCCACCTACAGTGGGGGACTGGGGGTGCTTGCGGGAGACACGATGCGCTCCGCGGCCGACCTGGGCCTCGGACTATGCGCCGTAACCCTGCTGCATCGCAAGGGATATTTCCAGCAACACCTCGATGCCCAGGGAGTTCAGAGCGCTGAAGATCAGCCCTGGCCGCTGGAAAAGCTCCTGGTGCTCGAAAACACCGTAATTGAGTTAACGATTGAGGATCGCCCGGTCATGGTTCGCGCCTGGCGGTACGATCTCGAGGGGGTTACCGGGCACACCATCCCGATCTACCTCCTGGACACGGATCTGCCCCAAAATGACCCACGCGATCGAGAGCTTACTGACCACCTCTATGGTGGGGATACGGATTACCGGTTGCGCCAGGAAGCCGTTCTGGGAATTGGCGGTGTGCGCATCCTCGACGCCCTGAACTATGACGTGACCGTATACCACATGAATGAGGGTCACGCCGCACTTTTGACCGTCGGTTTGATGGAGCTTCAATTGGGCGGTGAGATAAACCGGGTGATTGACGACCGGGATACGCAGGCTGTTCGCAGCCGCTGTGTCTTTACCACCCACACCCCGGTACCCGCCGGGCATGACCGCTTTTCGATGGAGCAGACCTACAGAATTCTCGGCCCGGAAGTCGCCAACCTGCTCGAACGAATGGGTGGCTGTCACGACGGAATGCTCAACATGACCTATGTAGCGCTGGCTTGTTCGCGTTTCGTCAACGGCGTTGCCATGCAGCATGGCAAGATCTCGCGCGAGATGTTTCCCGACTACTCGATCGACGCCATCACCAACGGGGTGCACGCGGCCACCTGGACCGCGCCTCCCATGCAGGCCATCTTCGATCGCAGCATTCCCCGCTGGCGTAAAGATAATTTCCAGTTTCGCTACGCGATCGACGTTCCCCTGCGCGAGATTGAGAAGGCGCATGCCCAGTGCAAGCGCACACTCATCGAGACGGTTGCGGAGAGGACTGGGATCACGCTGCGCAGCAATGTCTTCACCATAGGCTTTGCCCGTCGAGTGGCCACTTACAAGCGGGCCGACCTGCTGCTCACAGATCCCGAGCGGCTGGTTCGTTGTGCGGAGAAGTTCCGCGGTCTGCAGATTCTCTTCAGCGGTAAAGCTCATCCTCACGATGAACCAGGCAAGAAGCTGATCCAGGAGATTTTTGAAGTGGCGGCCAAGCTTGATTCCGAGGCGCTCAAGATCGTCTACCTGGAAAACTATGAATGGAAACTGGCGGCGATGCTTACTGCGGGCGTCGACCTCTGGCTGAACACACCGCGCCGTCCGTTCGAGGCGTCCGGCACCAGCGGCATGAAGGCGGCGCTCAACGGCGTCCCCAGCCTGAGCGTGCTTGATGGCTGGTGGGTCGAAGGCTGGATAGAAGGGGTGACCGGCTGGGCTATACCAGATAGTGATACGCCGGAGGATGAAGTGGCGAGCCTGTACGAGCAGTTGGAGTCAACCATTCTTCCGCTCTACTATGGCAAACCTGAGCAGTGGCGTACCGTTATGCGGTCAACCATCGCGCTCAATGGCTCCTTCTTCAATACCCATCGCATGCTTCAGGAGTACATCTCGAACGCCTATTATCCTGACAAACGCGCCAGCGTTTCCAGCCACGCACTCGAATCCGCCCTGGCCAAGTAGGAATGCCGAAGAAGTCGAGTATCTGACCGGCGCCGGCTTGGCTGAAGGGTACGGATTTCAGCCCTAAACTGAAATCGTCTACCACCGTCGTGGCTTTAGCCGCTGAGGGATCATTTGAAAACTCCAGGGCTGGACAGGGTTTCACCTGTCCAGCCTTAGAGTTTGCCGTCTGCCTATGAATCAAATTCTCTGCGACCAACATCAGAGACTGGGTAAGGCCATAGCCGCGGCCTCCGGGTCCCACTTTCATCTTGCAAAACGTATAATTTGATGGTGGCTACGAATTTGCCTTAGACCCCAAACCTCAGAGAGGGTTGGGCAAATTTGTTTCATAGCCCGGGACCCTGAAAGACGCTCGCACAATATTCGCCTGTTCTTCCACTCGAGCCTGGCAGGCTTATCTTTTGCCGGATCTCTACCCCTCTCGCCGGGTCTTTATTCCCGGAGAGAACGTCCTAGGAGTGAGCTAGCAAATGTGGATTGTTCGTCTTGCGTTACGGCGCCCCTACACTTTCGCCGTCTTCGCGCTCTTACTGTTGATTCTGGGGCCGCTCTCCATCCTGAACACCCCGACCGATATTTTCCCCAACATCGATATTCCGGTGGTCAGCATCATCTGGCAGTATCAGGGCCTGTCTGCCGTGGATATGGGCGCCCGCATCGTCACTCAGACCGAGCGCACGCTGACCACCACGGTCGACAATATCGACCACATTGAGTCGCAATCGCTCAGCGGCTACGCGGTAGTGAAAGTCTTTTTTCAACCGCACGTCAATATTGCCACCGCGATTGCCCAGATCACGGCGGTATCGCAGACCCAGTTGCGCTTTCTGCCCCAGGGGACGACTCCTCCCCTGGTCATCACGTATACCGCATCGAGTGTCCCGATTCTGCAGCTCGGCCTCTCGGGTGAGGGCCTTTCCGAACAGCAGCTGAACGACTACGGCCTGAATTTTATCCGCACTCAATTGGCCACCATCGAAGGCGCCGCCAGTCCCTTTCCCTACGGCGGTAAGCAGCGACAGGTGCAGATAGATTTGAATCTTCAGGCGCTCCAGGCCCGGGGACTCTCCCCCAACGACGTGGTCAGCGCCATTGGCGTCCAGAATCTGATCCTGCCTTCCGGCACCGTCAAGGTGGGATCGTTCGAGTACCAGCTAGCCACCAATAGCGCGCCCACAACCATCCAGGGTCTGAACGATCTACCCATCAAGAGCGTAAACGGAGCCATCGTCTATATACACGACGTGGCCCATGTGCGCGACGGCTTCCCGCCGCAAACCAACATCGTGCGCGTCGACGGCCAGCGCGCCAGCTTGATGACGGTGCTGAAGAACGGGAATGTCTCGACCCTGGACATCATTTCCAGGATCAAGCGTCTGCTGCCGATCATTGCCCAGTCACTGCCGCCGCAGCTACGTATTACCCCGTTGTCAGATCAGTCGATTTTCGTTCGCGGCGCCATCGATGGTGTGGTGCGCGAGGGCATCATCGCCGGCTGCCTTACCGGCATCATGATCCTGGTCTTTCTGGGCAGCTGGCGTAGTACTCTCATCATTGCCGTTTCCATTCCTCTTTCCATTCTGGTCTCGCTGATCGTGCTTGGGGCTTTGGGCGAGACCATCAATATCATGACCCTGGGTGGGCTGGCGCTGGCCGTCGGCATCCTGGTCGACGACGCCACCGTAGAGATTGAAAATATCAACCGCAATCTCGAAGAAGGCAAAGAGGTGGAGCAGGCGATCCTCGATGGCGCCGCGCAGATCGCCATTCCCGCCTTTGTCTCAACCCTGTCCATCTGTATCGTCTTTGTGCCCATGTTCTTCATGGGCGGAGTGGCCAAGTATCTCTTTGTGCCTTTGGCCGAAGCCGTGATCTTTGCCATGCTGGCTTCTTATTTTCTTTCCCGCACCGTAGTTCCAACCATGGCCAAGTACCTTCTCCAGGAGCATGACCCGGCAGGCGAGAAGCAGAAGCGGCAGAGCCGCAACCCGCTGGTTCGTGCTCAGCTGGCGTTCGAACACAGGTTTGAGCAACTTCGTACCTTTTATTTCCGCGTGCTCCAGCTCGCCATCGCGCACAGCACGGTTTTTCTCATACTGTTTTTCGTTTTTACCATCGGCTCCTTCGCCTTGCTGTACCCGTGGCTGGGCCAGGATTTCTTTCCCTCGGTTGACGCCGGCTCGTTCAAACTTCACCTGCGCGCGCCGACCGGTACCCGCATCGAAGAGACCGCACGGCTGTGCGATCAGATCGACGCTGCCATTCGCAAGGAGATCCCAAAAAGTGAACTGGTCAGCATAATCGACAACATTGGTATTCCCTATTCCGGCTTGAATCTCTCCTACACCAGCACCGGTGTGGTGGCTAGTTCCGATGCCGACATCACTGTGGCGCTGGCGAAAAAGCACCATCCCACAGATACCTACGTGCAGCATCTGCGGGCGAAGCTTAACACCGACTTCCCGGGAACCACGTTTTACACCTTGCCCGTGGATATGGTGACCCAGATCCTCAATTTCGGCCTGCCCGCCCCCATCGATATCCAGGTGGTCGGCAACAACATCCAGGGAAATCGCGAATTCATCAATCGCCTGCTGAAAGACATCAGCTATGTGCCCGGTACCGCCGATCTACACATCCAGCAACCTTTCAACACTCCCCATTTTGTTGTCGATGTTAACCGTTCCAAGGCGCAGGACATTGGTTTGACGCAGCGCGACGTAGCCGGCAGCCTGCTGGTCTCGACCAGCGGAAGTTTTCAGACCAGCCCTACCTACTGGCTCGATCCCAAGAATGGTGTGAGTTACACCATTGCGGCGCAGTCGCCACAATATACTCTGCAAACCCTGGCCGACCTGCAGAACATCCCTCTGACCATGAACAGCGCCGCCACCACTACCGTCCCTAGCCCGTATGTTTCCGTAGGCGCGTCAAGCTTCACTCCGGTGACGACTGGTGCCGCTCCTTCAACGGTGGCGGGAATTAAGCCGATCCAGATTCTGGGGAATGTGGCCACCCTCATCCGTGGTGCCGAGCCGGCCACGGTAAGCCACTACAACATCGCTCCCGTGCTCGACATTTACGGCAATGTGGTGAATAGTGACCTGCGCAGCGTGTCGGACAAAATTACTCAGATTGTCGCCGAGCATCGCAAAGAGCTGCCTCGTGGTTCGCAGGTAGTAGTTCGCGGACAGGTGCAGACGATGAACTCCTCATTTATTGGGTTGACCAGCGGTCTTGCGTTTTCCATCCTGCTGGTTTATCTGCTCATCGTGGTGAATTTCCAGTCGTGGCTCGATCCTTTCATGATCATCGCCGCACTGCCCGCCGCCCTATGCGGCATTGCCTGGATGTTGTTCATCACCGGAACGCATATCAGCGTGCCTGCGCTCACCGGTTCCATCATGACCATGGGCGTGGCTACGGCAAATTCCATCCTGGTGATCAGTTTCGCCCGCGAGCAAATGGAAGAGAACGTTGGCGATGCGCGCTCCGCCGCCCTCAGTGCCGGGTACACCCGTTTTCGTCCGGTCATCATGACTGCGTTGGCCATGATCATCGGCATGGTGCCGATGGCGTTAGGTTTAGGCGACGGTGGAGAGCAAAATGCTCCACTGGGCCGGGCAGTTATCGGTGGATTGCTCTTTGCGACCACAGCCACGCTGTTCTTCGTGCCTACATTCTTTAGCGTGATCCATGGTTGGCTGGGGCGCCGTCGCAAGCAAGCCGCGGCAAGCGTGGCGAATCTGGAAGAAGACTAGACGATGACACCGGAAAAGAGCGTAGAGATGAATCAGGAACGAGTCGAGCAGACGAAGCCGGCGAATGAGGCACATGGCGTACCGCATAACGCTCCGCCTCTCTCCGGCCGCATGGCCGCGCTCATGATCGTGATTCTTCTACTGGTGGCGGTCGTGATTGTGGTCGCCGGGATTGTGCCCCGCGTGCGCGCCCGCAGCCTGCTGAGGGAACAGACCAACGCGCTCGCCGCTCCCGACGTGATTGCCAATCGTCCGCAGCAAGGCCAGATCGGGCAGGAGGTCATTTTGCCCGCCAACATTTATGCCTACAACGATGCGTCGCTCTTCGCCCGCACCGACGGTTATCTCAGCAAGTGGTATTTCGATATCGGCGCACACGTTCGGCAAGGGCAGTTGCTGGCCATCATCAGCTCACCGGAAGTGGACAAGCAGCTGCTTCAGGCACGTGCGGATCTGAGCACGGCGGAAGCCAACGCCAGCCTGGCGAAGACCAACTCGGCCCGCTACCAGGGTTTGCTTACGCAAAACGCCGTTTCGAAACAAGACACCGATACCTTCGTCAGCCAGGCGGCTTCTACTGGCTCCGTGGTCAAGTCCGCCCAGGCCAATGTTCAGCGGCTGGAGGAGCTGCAATCGTTCGAAAAAATTTATGCCCCCTTCAGTGGTGTGATTACTGCTCGGAATGTCGATGTTGGGCAGCTGATCAACGCCGGGGCCGGTACCCAGATGTTTCGCATCTCCGCAATCAATGTGTTGCGCGTCTACGTCAACGTTCCCCAGATTTATTCCCGGGCGGCGGTTCCCGGGACCACAGCCACGCTTACACTTTCCGAATTTCCCGGACAGGCATTCACCGGCAAAGTGGTGCGCACTTCCAGGGCGATCGATCCCAGCTCCCGCACTCTGTTGGTAGAAATCGATGTCGACAACCGGGATGGCAAGCTCTTGCCCGGAGCTTACGCCGAAGTCCACATGAACGTGCATGATGCAGTCGCGCCCATGATCGTCCCAGTTTCCGCACTTATCTTTCGCAGCCAGGGATTGCAGGTCGGCACGGTGGTGAAAGGTGAAAATGGAGATCAGGCCAGGCTGGTACAGGTAACGCTGGGCCAGGATGATGGATCCACGGTGCAAGTGATTCACGGGCTCACTGCCGATTCACGAGTGATTGAAAATCCGCCGGATTCGTTGATCGACGGTGAGCCGGTCCACGTGGTTCAGCCCGCGAAATCCGGAGGCGGCCCGCGCGAATGAGGGTTCAAACCCATTTCGGTATTGGCGTCCTTCTCGCTGCGGCGCTGCTCGTTTCCGGTTGCACCGTAGGACCCAACTATCACCGGCCAACGGCGCCTGCGGCTCCGGCGTTCAAGGAGAGCGCTGTGGTCCCTCCGCCCGACCTTCCCGGCGGAGGATGGAAGCAGGTGACTCCGAACGACAGCACGATCCGGCCTAATTGGTGGGAGATCTATCAAGACCCGCAGTTGGATAAGCTGGAGCAGCAGGTCGCGGTTTCGAACCAGACCCTTAAGGCCTCCTACGAGCAGTACATCCAGGCCAGGGCGGCCATCCAGTATTACCGCTCGCAGTATTTTCCGACCGTACAGGTCGGAACCTCGGCGACGCGCGAGCGCCAGTCCCAAAACCGCCCGCTTCATGTACCCGGCAGCAACAGCACTTACAACGACTTGTTTCTACAAGGGCAAGTTGCCTGGGAGCCTGATCTTTGGGGCAGCATCCGCAGAGCGGTGGAATCGCAGCGCGCTACTACCCAGGCTACGGCGGCTGACTTGGCAAACGTCGATTTGAGCCTGCGCTCGGAGCTGGCGACGGACTACTTCGAATTGCGGGGCCTGGACACCCAGGAGCGCTTGCTCGACACCACCGTGCAGCAATATCAGCAGTACCTAGAGCTGACCAAGACCCGCTTTGCAGGTGGAGTGGCCACTGACTCCGATGTAGCCCTCGCGCAAACCCAGCTTGACCAGACTCGTGCCCAGGCCATCGACGTAGGCGTAGCGCGGGCCCAGTTTGAGCACGCTATCGCCACCCTTACCGGGGTTCCCGCATCGAGTTTCTCCCTTGCCGCCGCGCCGCTCGATCTGCAGTTGCCGCAGGTGCCGGTGGGGGTGCCTTCGCAATTGCTGGAGCGGCGTCCTGACGTCGCCGCCGCAGAAAGGCGCGCCAATGCAGCCAATGCGCAGATAGGGATTGCGATCGCGGCTTATTACCCCACCATCAACCTCACCGGCACAGGCGGCTTTGAGAGCAAGAACGCGGGCACTTTAATCCAGGGACCGAGCTCGCTTTGGTCTCTTGGGGGCTCGGCCGTGGAGCTGCTGTTCGATGCCGGCCGTCGCCATGCCCTGACGGAGGAGGCGCGGGCTGGTTATGAGGTGAACGTGGCCAACTACCGGCAGACGGTGCTGCAGGCCTTCCAGGAGGTCGAGGACAATCTTTCCGGCTTGCGGATCCTGAATAGCGAATCGGCGGCGCAGCAGCGCGCAGTCGCCTCGGCACAGCGTTCGCTGATTATTTCAACCACCCGCTACAAGGGCGGAGTCACCACTTACCTTGAAGTCATTCTGGCGCAGACCACGCAACTATCTAACGAGCGAACTGCTGCGGACATCACCACCCGCCAGTTCGCCGCCAGTGTGCAACTGGTGAAAGCCCTGGGCGGCGGCTGGGATACGACCAAGCTTCCTACTACGCCTTGAAAGCACTTAGCTCCTACCTCTGACCTGGCTACGAATCAAGGGGGCGCCCCATATCTCGCGCTGTTTGCGAGATGTGGGAGAAGAAGCGGATGCCGGCCTCAAGTCTGTGAATTAGGAAGAGAGCCAGTCGTGAACACCTGCTCCGCCTGCCCACCTGCTATGCGATAGATCACGAATTCGCGATCGCGGTGGCTGCGCAACTCAAAAACCAGGTCGCCGCGATTATTGGCTCGTGCATCAACCGCATCAACCAACCGCATCTTTGGGGTCACGTCCAGGTGGTCGTCGTCGGTAACGGACTTGAACAACATCTTGGGCACACCGTTGAAATCCGGCTGAGCGATCAGGGTAACGTATTTCGTTTTCCCGGCGTGATCCTGGGTCTCTCCTGTGAAAACCAGCGTAGCCCCGCCGCTGAAAGTGAGCTCATAAGCCTTAAAGCGCTCATTAGTAAACACCGGCTTAGGTGCTGGGGGCGGGGCAGTAGTCGCCTTATGCCGTTGCGCCGTCGTGGCTGCAGCGTGCGGAGCGTGCGCTTTAGTCGTAGTCTTTGGCGGCGGCGCTGCGGCCGCGATGGCGGCTGCGGCCGCGATCTCCATTTGCTCCTGCATCTTGCTGGCATCCGCCGGATCGGCCCACAAATACACGAATGGATGCGCTTCTCGATCGCTGGCATCGGAAACTGCAATCATCTGCTGCAGGCCGGAGGGGACCCCGGTGAGCTGCGCAGGTTGGAAATCATCCGTCGGGGTCTGCTGCCCGTGAATCATGTGCGGCCGGTCTGGGTCGGCGCCCCCGATCGGGGTCTCGGGCGCTGCCGCCTCTGCAGTGCTGGCGCTGGGGGCGGAGCTGGATGAGTTCGACCGCTTGCGCAGTGTGGGACGATCAGGATCGCCGGCAGGCGGGTTGCTCGACGCCGGCGGATTCGGGGAAGGGGAGGATGAGTCCGTGGAGGTAGCGCCGCCGCTCGAATCGCGGCCCTTGAAATGCGGCCTGCCACTGCCTGCATCGGTCACTACCTGGGGCATATTCTTGCCCTGTTTCGGCTTTGCCCGCTTAGGAGGAGCAGCCATGGGCTTCCACGAGCCATAGCCAAACCAGTAGCCATCCACGTCCTGCGCGGTGTTGATGTCAAAAAGTCCGCGGGCCACACCCGCATCCTCAAGCACATATTCCGTTCCTGGCTCGAGAGCCAGAGGCTGCGGCTTGGCCAGGTAGAGCCCTCCTGGCTGATACTGTTCACCGTCGAATACAGAGATCGGTATGATGCGGCTGGCGCTTGGTTTCCCCGTCTCGCCTGTCCACTCGAGCACGGCCACGGCGCGCACAGTAGGTGCGGCCTTCTTATTGCTATCCAGATGTCCAGGGTACTGCGCACCGGCGGGCGCGGCCAGCGCTAGCAGCAGAGCCAGGCTGCGCGCGCCATTCGTCATCATGGAATAATCTCGTTGCATTGCATCTCGTATTGGGGAAGGACTTTTTTCATGGAAGTGAATGACAAAGTTGCCGACTTCACGCTTCAGACCGAGGAAGACAAAACCGTGCACCTGAAGGATTTTAGCGGCAAATCGGTGGTGCTTTTCTTCTATCCCAAGGCCGACACTCCCGGCTGCACAATCGAAGCCTGCGGCTTTCGTGACGTCTTCAAGAAGATACAGCAGGCTGGCGCCGTCGTTCTGGGTATCTCACGCGACACGCCTAAAGCGCAGAAGAAATTCAAAGAGAAGTACAACTTGCCGTACACCCTCCTTGCAGATGTAGACGAAGTAGTCTGCAAACAGTTTGATGTTCTCAAGGAAAAGAACATGTACGGCAAGAAAGTGATTGGGATCGAGCGGACCACCTTCCTCATCGGCCCCGATCAGAAGCTGCTGAAGATCTTCCCCAAAGTAAAGCCAGAGGGGCACGCCGAAGAGGTTCTGGCCGCGGTCAAGGCAGCCCATGGCTAGAACCTGTGAGCGGGCGGCTCTCCTCTCGCGGAAGTTTTTCCTGGATCCGCCCGACCTGGTTGCCCGAAAGCTCCTGGGTAAGTTGCTGGTGAGAGGGGAGATGGTGGGCCGCATTGTCGAGGTAGAAGCCTACTTCGGCGAGTCCGACCCCGCGGCGCACGCTTATGCCGGCAAGACGGCACGAAACGCCGTGCTTTTCGGTCCGCCGGGGCATGCCTACGTGTACTTCGTCTACGGCATGCATTATTGCCTGAACGTCTCCTGCGAGCCGGACGGCCGTGCCGGCGGTGTACTGTTCCGCGCTCTGGAGCCTATCTGCGGTCTGCAAGCAATGGCGAGCGCCCGCGGCGTGGCGGCAACCCGGCTCAGTGCCCTGACCTCTGGCCCAGGGCGGCTATGCCAAGCCTTTGGTGTGA
The DNA here is from genome assembly GCA_963814015.1 of uncultured Acidobacteriaceae bacterium. Lineage (GTDB taxonomy): Bacteria > Acidobacteriota > Terriglobia > Terriglobales > Acidobacteriaceae > PALSA-350. Next base: position 190,266 of record CAWFBI010000005.1, on the reverse strand, counting down.
CGAGGCTGCGCGACAACGGTACCGACCTTACCTCTCCTGAATCCGATCTGCAGATTCAGGATGACGGATTTGTGCCTGGAAAGGTCCTGGTCACACCCCGAATCGGGATCAGCAAGGATGCAGCCCGTCCAGCCCGCTTCATGCTGGCCGGCAACTCCTTTGTTTCCAAACGCAGCGGTTAACCCATCTACGCGAAAGAGAACCGCAGATCTCACCTAATCTCCCTTGCCTAGCAGCAGATTGTCGATGAGCCGCGTGCTACCCACTCGCGCCGCCACGGCCACCAGTGCGCCTCGACTTATATCGGGTACAGCCTCGAGCGTCGCCGGGTCGACAATGCTGCAGTAATCCAGCTGGACCGCAGGTTCCTCCCCAAGAATGCGCAGGCCCTCGGCAATCAGCTTGGCTGAGTCGCGCTCGCCTCCCTCGGCCAGCCGCTGGACAGCCAACAGAGCCCGGGAGAGAACCAATGCCTGGCGCCTCTGCTCTCGGTTCAGGTTGCGATTGCGCGAGCTCAGCGCCAGCCCGTCAGGCTCGCGCACAGTCGGACACACATCCAGCTGGACCGCAAACCGCAGATCGCGCACCATTTTGCGCAGGACGGCAACCTGAGCGGCATCCTTCTGCCCGAAAAAAGCATGGTCCGGAGCGAAAATATGAAACAGCTTCGCCACCACCGTGGCCACCCCGCGAAAGTGGCCCGGGCGCGATGCCCCATCCAGACGCTCACTCAGCCCTGCGACTTCGACGATTGTGCTGGCCCCGCTCGGATACATCTCCTCAACCGAGGGAGCAAAGACCAGGTCAACCCCCGCAGCTTCGAGCGCCCGGCAATCCTGCTCAAAACTCCGCGGATAGCTGCCAAAGTCTTCCTTGGGTCCAAACTGGGTCGGATTCACGAAGATGGAGACCGCGACCGCGTCGCAGCTCGTCTGCGCCGCACGCACCAGGGACAGGTGGCCTGGATGCAATGCGCCCATGGTAGGAACCAGGCCCAGAGTCTTGCCTGCGGCGCGGATCCGGGCACACGCGCTCCTCGCTTCAGCGATGGTCTTCAACACCAACATTCGCTAGGCCTTGCGCCTGGCCGTGCCTTCTTCCAGGAGCAGAGCCGCCATGGCCTCTTTGCCCAGGTGATAGCTTTCCTGCTCGCCGGGGAAATTACGTCCCTCCACGTCCTGGCGATAGCGCTGGACCGCATCGGTGATCAAAGCCGCAGCGTCGCCATACCGGCGGACGAATTTTGCCGGAGCGGAGAAGGACAGGTTAATGAGATCGTGGAGCACCAGTATCTGGCCATCGCAATGCGGCCCCGCGCCGATGCCGATGGCTGGGATGTGCAAAGCGGCGGTCATGCGTTGTGCCACCTCTGAGGGGATGCCTTCCAGAACTACGGCGAAAGCGCCGGCCGCTTCCAGCGCCAGAGCGTCTTTCACCAGGTGATGGATGGCTGCGATCGATCTGCCCTGAACCCGGTAACCGCTCATACGGTGTACAGATTGCGGGGTAAGGCCAAGATGGGCGATCACCGGAATCTCAGCATCCGTGAGCCGTTTTACCAGCTCCAACCGGCTCGCTCCGCCTTCGATTTTCACTGCCTGGGCGCCGGCCTCCTTCAGGAAGCGGGCAGCGTTGGCAATCCCTTCCGCAGTACTCACCTGGTAGGAGCCGAAGGGCATATCCGCGACCACCATTGCATGCTTCACCGCGCGCCGCACGGCGCGGGTATGAAGCAGCATCTCGTCCATGGTGACGGGGAGGGTGTTGTCATAACCCATCACCACCATGGCCAGAGAATCTCCAACCAGGATGATGTCGACACCGGCCTCGTCCACCAGCCGTGCGGTAGCGTAGTCGTAGGCGGTCAGGGCCACGATCGGTGTGCCGTGAGATTTCTTGTCTTGAAGTGTTTGGATGGTCACCCGGGAGGTCCGGGTAGCGGGCGCGGACGGATCCGCGCTGCGGAAATGCGTGAGGCTCATGGCGAACTCCAGTGCAGCTCCCCTCAGGGATGCTGCCCGATTACTACCGCAGCAAAGTATACCCGGTTACATACACTCCCGGCAAAGACGCTCTAAACGGCCGGAGGAAGGAAATATTGTTTGCCCTTGATGGGTTCGGAGAGCCGCTTGAGCAGCAGGTCCAGATCCTGATTCCGGTTCACAAAGTCGATTTCCGAGGTGTCGACCACCAGCAGGTCGCTGGCCGTGTAGTGGAAGAAAAAGTGTTCATAAGCCTTCGCCACCTGCTCAATATAGGCGTCACTGATGGCTTGCTCCTGGGTTAACCCCTTGCGCCGGAGACGCTGCTTCAGCACCTCGGGAGAAGCCTGGAGGTAGATCACCAAGTCAGGGGTAGGCACCTCACTGCGAAAGATCTGGTAGAAGCGGTTGTAGAGAGCCAGCTCCGCATCGGTTAGGTTGATGTAAGCAAAGAGCTTGTCTTTTTCGAACAGGTAGTCGGCCACAATCGGCCACGGTTCACTGCCCGCCAGGTCTTTAGCCGCCTGGCGCATCTGATCGTACCGTTCCGCCAGGAACCACATCTGGGTAGGCAGGGCCATCCCGCTCGATTCCTGGTAGAAGCGGTCGAGGAAGGGGTTGTCATCCGGCTCCACGATGCGGCGCGCGTGCAGGGTTTCCGCCAGAATCCCAGCCAATGTCGACTTGCCGACGCGAATCGGTCCCTCGACGGCGATGAATCTGGGGGGCTCAAAAAGCTCTGCCATGGAAGAAAAACCGAAGATACCACAGTTAAACTCTTGAAGCATGATGAAGCAGATAGTCTCAGCGGGTTTGATAACCGGGCTGGCGGCTGGAGGGTATGCCTATGCCGCCCAATGGCCCACGTCGCAGATCTTCGGCCGCACCGTACTTGCCGGCTCGGATATTCACGAGGTCGCTCTCACCTTCGATGACGGCCCAAACGATCCATACACCATGCAATTGCTAGAATTGCTGGCTCGCCATCAGGTGCGCGCGATCTTTTTCCTGATAGGCAGCTTTGTACAGCAGCGTCCTGAAATTGCCCGCGCAATTCGTCAAGCCGGTCACTTGGTGGGGAACCATACGATGAACCACCCCTCATTGCTCTGGGAACGGCCTTCGCGGGTCCGGGAGGAGCTTGTCGGGTGTAACGCAGCCATCGAGGATGCGACGGGCGAATCAGTGGAGTGGTTTCGACCGCCTTTCGGCGCCCGCCGGCCCGACGTGCTGCGTACCGTTGCCGAACTCGGCCTGAAGCCGGTGATGTGGAACATCACCGCTCACGACTGGGATGCCACCAACTCCGAGGCGCTGGCGGCGAAAGTGCAACGAGGCGTTCGTCGCAACCAGAGCCTACACAGGGCCAGCAATATCCTGCTTCACGACGGCGGCCACCGTCAGTTGGGAACCGACCGTTCCGTCACCCTCGCGGCTACCCGGATGCTGCTGGAGAGCTGGGTTGGAAGCAATTTGCGGATGGTGACCGTGGATGCCTGGAGAGGCTAAAAGAAACAGCAGGTCCTCTGCGCTCCTCGACAGGATGACAATTCAGTGGAATAACGGGAAGTGGTTCCTACAACAGAATTGTCATCCCGACCGCAGGAGTCCTGGGTCTTTGGGCCCACCCAAGTTGATGAAAAGCGGCTTCCATTTCGCAACTACTCTCCATGGAAGCGCCGCCCTCCCCTTTGTCATCTCGACCGAAGCGCACCCGGATTTCCTGCCACGCTGCACCGGACACGACCACGTATGCGGCTTTCATCAAGGAAAGCCGCAAGTAGCTCGCCACCAACCTCAACAGGAAATCCGGGGTAGCGCAGTGGAGCGGCCTGCTGTTTCTTCTTCCGGTTCAGACCCTCACCGCGTGCATGGACGCGAAGGCCTTGCGAGCGGCCTCAACCGTGAAGTCGATGTCCGCGATCGTGTGAGCGGTACTAAGGAAAGCCGCTTCGAACTGGGAGGGGGGGAGCCACACCCCCTGATCGAGCATAGCCCGGTGAAAGCGGCCAAAAGCTCGCGTATCCGAAGCTGCCGCGCTAGCAAAATCAGTGACTGGAGCATCGGTGAAGAACCAAGTAACCATAGAGCCCGCGCGGTTGGTCTCCACCGCGATCCCCGCATCCAGGGCTGCTCCGGCAATGCCATCAGCAACCGCCTCGCTACGTGTCTCCAGCCAGCTATACACTTCCATCCGTCGCTCTGCCAGATAACGCAGCGTAGCGATCCCAGCGGCCATAGCCAGCGGGTTGCCGCTGAGAGTGCCGGCCTGATAGACGGGCCCCAGCGGCGCCAGCAGGTTCATCATTCGGGTCCTGCCGCCGAAAGCAGCGCAGGGCAGGCCGCCCCCGATGATCTTCCCCAGGCAGGTGAGGTCAGGATCGATACCAAACACCTCCTGCGCGCCACCCAGCGCCAGCCGGAAGCCGGTCATAACCTCGTCGAAGATCAGCAGGCTTCCCCGGTCCCGCGTAATCCGCCGCAAACCCTCCAGGTATCCCGCCGCCGGAGGCACGCAACCCATGTTGCCCACTACCGGTTCCACGATCACACACGCAATCTCATCCGGATGTTTGGCGAAGGCCTCCTCCACTGCCGCCAAATCGTTAAAGGGCAGGGGCAGCGTCCAATGGGCAATCTCCTGCGGTACACCGGCTGACCCAGCGAGACCAAAAGTAGCCAGCCCGGATCCCGCCTTGACCAGCAGCCCGTCCGAGTGTCCGTGATAACAGCCCTCAAACTTAATCACATATTTGCGATTGGTAAACGCCCGCGCCACCCGGATCGCGGACATCGTCGCCTCGGTACCGGAACTGACGAAGCGCACCCGTTCAATCGAGGGCATAGCGGCGATCACCAGCTCTGCCAGGTCGGCTTCGGCCGCAGTCGAGGCGCCAAAGCTTGCGCTCCGTTCCGCCGCCCGCTGAATCGCCTCCACTACCAGCGGATGGGCGTGACCCAGGATCATCGGTCCCCAGGAACCGAAGTAGTCCAGGTAGCGATTGCCGTCGGCGTCCCACAGGTACGCTCCCTCGGCTCTAACCAGGAAAGGTGGATCTCCCCCTACCGCCCGGAAGGCGCGCACCGGCGAATTTACGCCTCCGGGCAGGTACTGCTCCGCCCGCTGCTGCAACTCTCTGGAACGACTCAGTTCTCGGCTCACGGCATTCAGTATAGGGGAGCCTGCTTCCCGCCTGTTGGCGATGTTAAACTGGCAGTTCTCGGGAGCCCTTTCTATCCCATCGAAACAACATATCCCGCTCGAACTCGGAAAAGACTTGCCAGAAGCGCCAGGAAAATCGAATAAGCCCCCCGTCACCTACGCTTCGGCCGGGGTGGATCTTTCGCAAGGGGACCGCACCAAGCAGCGCATCAAGTATCTTGCGCAAAAAACCTTCAACAAGCACGTGCTGGGCGAGATCGGCGGATTCGGCGGCCTCTTCCGTCTGGACATCGCCAAGTATGCCAACCCGGTCCTGGTTTCGAGTGCGGACGGCGTAGGCACCAAGCTGAAGGTGGCCTTTGCCCTGGGCATGCATCACACCGTCGGCGCCGACCTGGTCAACCACTGCGTAAATGACATTGCCGTCCAGGGCGCGACCCCTCTCTTCTTTCTGGATTACCTGGCCATCGGCCAACTGGACGACGAGGTCGCCCAAACAGTAGTCAGCGGTGTGGCCGAGGCCTGCCGCGCCAACGGCTGTGCCCTCATCGGAGGAGAGACGGCACAGATGCCCGGCTTCTACTCCGATGGCGAATATGACCTGGCCGGCTTCATCGTTGGCGCCGTGGACAAGGAGAAACTGATCACCGGCAGCACGATTGAGCCCGGCGATGTGCTCATAGGCTTCCCTTCGACCGGCTTGCACACCAATGGCTATTCGCTGGCGCGCAAGCTCTTTTTCGAGGTAGCCGGCTACGCTCCCAATCAGTACGTAAACGAATTAAAAGACAAGGCCGGCGCGGCGCTGATGAAGGTGCATCGCAGCTACCTGGCAGTGATCAAAAAGCTCACTGCCGCCGATCTGGTGGTGGGTATGGCCCACATTACCGGGGGCGGTATTACAGAAAACCTGCCCCGCATTCTCCCCAAAACGATCTCCGCGGTAGTGGAGACCGGCTCCTGGGTTCCTCCGCCCATTTTTGTCCACCTGCAGCAACTGGGCAGCGTGGAGCCGGAAGAGATGTTGCGCACCTTCAACATGGGCATCGGGCTGATCGCTGCAGTCCCGGCGGACAAGTTCAGGCGCGCTAAATCGATGCTTGATCGCGCCGGGGAAAAATTCTGCGTCATCGGCCGCACCGTAAAGGGAGACCGCAAGGTGTTGTACACATGAGCCAGGGTTCGCCCCGGCTTCACCGCCTGGGCATCCTGCTTTCTGGTCGCGGATCAAACTTTCTTGCCATTGCCGAGGCAATCGCTCAAAGCCACATAACCAATGCCGCCATCGCAGTCGTGATCTCGAACCGCCGCGATGCCAAGGGAATCGAGGCCGCCCGCAGTCAAGGATTCGAAACCGCAGTCATCGAACCGCGCGGGCGGCCGCGCGCTGAACATGATGCAGAGATCATCGCCAGTCTGCAGGCACATCAAGTCGATCTGGTCTGTCTCGCCGGCTACATGCGGTTGCTGTCAGCGGAGTTTGTGCGCGCCTTCCCGCAGCGCATTCTCAACATCCATCCCTCACTGCTGCCCGCATTTCCAGGGCTGGATGCCCAACGCCAGGCCCTCGAATACGGAGTCAAGGTCTCGGGGTGTACCGTGCACTTTGTCGACGAGGAGCTGGATCATGGTGTGATCGTGATGCAGAAGACCGTACCCGTACTAGCGGAAGATGATGAGCAGACGCTTGCCGCACGCATTCTGGCCCAGGAACATGTCGCCTATGCCGAGGCTATCGAGCTCGTACTCTCGGGCGAGTATCGTGTTGCCGGGCGGCGTTTTGTCAGACGGAAACTGAATGGGCCTCGCCCAGCGTGAGTTTGGCCGTCATTTTCCGCGACCCGCGGTAGTAGGTCACGGTGACCGTATCGCCCGCTTGATGGCGATCCATGATCTCGGAAATATCCTGTGGATTGGTCACCCGGTCGCCGTCGATGGCGACGATCAGATCCCCACCTAGATAAATCGGTGTATTGCCCAGGTAGGCTGTCTGCGTGCCCCCGCGCAATCCGGCCCGCTCTGCTGCTCCTCCAGGGATGACCTTCTGCACCAGCACCCCGTAATCGGCCGGCAATCCAATCTGCTCCGCGAGATCCGGTCCGATGGCCAGCGATGCGATGCCCAGGGAGGGCCGCCGAACCCGCCCGTACTTGCTAAAGTCCGAGAGAACCGCCTTGATCGTGTCCACCGGGATCGCAAAGCCGATGCCGGAACTTTGTTCCGCACCCCCGGTGGCAATCAGCGTGTTCATGCCGATGACCTCTCCGCGCGAGTTCAGCAGCGGTCCACCGGAGTTTCCGGGATTGATCGCTGCGTCCGTCTGCAATGCATTCTCGATGGTCGCGCCCTGCGGCTCACGCACGGATCGGATGGAGCTGAGGATTCCCGTGGTCATGGTGCCATTCAGCCCAAAGGGATTGCCGATGGCGTAGACATTCTGGCCCACCTGCAAGTCGCGCGATTCCGAAAGCACAGCCGGGATGAGATTGCTGGCATTGATCTGCAGCAAGGCAAGGTCGTGTGCCTTGTCCTCAAGAATGATCTGTGCCTTGTACTTGTGCTTGTCGCTGAGAGTTACCTCGACCTGCTGGGGGTTTTCGATCACGTGATAGTTAGTGAGGATGCGGCCATCCTTGGTGAGGATGAACCCCGAACCCTGGCTTTGCGATGGTACGACCCCATAGAAAAAGTCGAAAGAGAGTTGCGAAGACGTGACATTCACCACCGACGGTAAAGCACGCTTATAGACCGCAATGCGATTCGTTTCCTCGGATGTATAGGCCGGCTGAGCGTCCGCTACGGTTACCTGCAGCGGTGCGTGGCGCCAGAGAGTCGATATCGGCGAATCAGGGCCACTCCTGAAATTGCTGTACGAGGTGATATAGACGAAAGCGCCTACGAGCAAAAAAACCAGAATAACGGAGCGAATCTTCATAGCGAGCTGCATCTATTAGATCATTTCCGTTGTAGGCGGACTCCGTTTGTAGGGGGACAATTTTGGGTGCCCCATATCTCGCGTTTTTTTGCGGGATGTGGGCCCCTCAACAGAATTGTCGTCCCGTCTGGAACGTACCCGGATTTCCTGCTACGCAGAACTGGACAAGGCCGTGTGTGCGCCTTTCCGTCTCAGAAAGGCGCATGAAGTGCGTCAACGCCACCAAGTTCCACAGGAAATCCGGGGGAGCGCAGTGGACCTGCCGTTAGCACTCTAGGCCGCAAAGAAACCCACAAATTTACTGCGCGGACCGAACCAGCTCGCGATAGATCTTTTCGACCACAGTACGCGTTTGTTCGAGTGGTCCCGTGTTGTCGATGACATAGTCGCAGCGCGCAGCTTTTTCCTTATCGGGAATTTGCGCCGCTATCCGCGCGCGGGCATCGGCTTCCGCTCCGGGGTTAGCCGTCATGCGCGCAACAAACCGTGCGATCTTCACCTCATCGGGCACGGTGACCAGGATCAGTTTGTCGAATCGCTGCACCCAACCCGGTGCGGTGCCCCACTTCTCCACTTCGAAGATGAGCGCGGATTCCACGATGGCGACGCGCTTCGGGTCGACGGCGAAGACACCACGCATCCATTCCTCTTCCGCTGCGATGACCGCAGGATGCACGATGTGGTTGAGCGCGTCCGCCTGATTATGTTGAAAGGCCAACACCGCCAGCGCTTTGCGATCAAGCGAGCCATCGTCGCAGACCACCGCAGGGCCGAAGGTCTGCACAATTGCTGCGTAGACAGCTTCTCCCGGCTGCATCAGCCGGCGCCCGAGCTGGTCGGCGGCAATCACGGCCGCCCCCAGCTGCTCAAACATTCCGGCCACAGTGGTCTTGCCACTGCCCAGACCTCCGGTCAATCCAACCCGGAGCATCTAAACCGGCAGCCCGCGGCGGAGCTTGGCCGCGCGCACGGTGTTTGCCATCAGCATGGCGATGGTAAGCGGCCCGATGCCGCCAGGCACAGGTGTATAGGCCCCGGCCACCGCGTATGCTTTGGGAAGCACATCGCCAACGATGGCGGAACCCTTCTGCAGAAACGCTTCTGCGCGCCGGGCATCCCCGGCAAAGTAGCGATCGAACTCCGCGCGATCAGTGACCCGGTTGATGCCTGCGTCCAGAATCGTAGCCCCGGGTTTGACCATTTCTGGTGTCACGAAGGCCGGCTTACCGATCGCCACCACCAGAATGTCTGCTCGCTGAGTGAACGAAGCCAGATCACGCGTCCGGGAGTGGCACACGGTCACCGTCGCATTCTCCGCCAGCAGCAGGATCGCGGTGGGTTTGCCCACGATGTCACTACGCCCCACCACCACCGCATTCTGTCCTGCAATCGGCAAATGGCTACGCTTGAGAATCTCGATAATGCCCGCCGCAGTGCAGGGAGGCAGCGCCGGCTGCCCGGTCTGCAATCGACCCACATTGACGGGATGAAACCCATCCACGTCCTTTTCGGGGCTCACCGCCTCGAGCAGCAACTTGGCATTCACATGCGCCGGCAACGGCAGTTGGACCAGGATGCCGTCGATGTCCTGGCGTGCATTCAACGCCCGGATCAATGCCAGCATCTCCTCCGTGGTTACCGTCTCCGGCGGCGTAATCAGCTCGCTGAAGAGGCCCAGCGCTTCGCAGGTCTTGACCTTGCTGCGCACATATATTTCCGAGGCCGGCACATGCCCTACCAGCACGGCCGCCAGCCCCGGCCGTATGCCTTCGAGTGCCAACCGATCCACTTCATCCCTGACCTCCGCCTTGATCGCGGCGGCGATTGCGGTTCCATCCAGAACTCTAGCCATGCGCTCATGGTAAATGGGTCTAGACTCAGCAGATGGCGCCGATTCTTTCTCCAACCCTGCTCCAGATCCTGGTTTGTCCGGTATGCCATCAGCCTCTCCTCGCTGGTCCCAACGATTCCGCACACGCATGGCTGCACTGCACTGGTTGCGGGCGCTACTATCCGGTGGAAGATGGCATTCCTGTAATGCTCGAGCATCGCGCCACCAGCGAACCTCCGCCGGCATAAGAACGTTTAATATTTCCCCTTCTGCTAACCACTCGACATGCAATTAGTCTATTAGTTCATACGAGCCTGATGAGGAGGCGGAGCGGCAGGAAAGCCTGTCATAGTGGGGCAGGCGTTCCCGGAAACGATGTGCCGCAAGGAAAAGTACAACTGGTTATTCCGTCGACCTCGCCGAAATGATTGCAGCGTCCGATACATCCAGCAGGGCATTCCAGCATCAAACGAGGAGATCGTGGTGCTGCGGCTTGCATTCTGCACTGCAGATGCAATCGGATCAATCGCAACCAAATGCTGGCGTTGCGGGTTCTTATAAATAGAGAAGAAGCGAAAGTGGTTCGTTTCTGCCTCAGATCGGATGCACGACTGCGGTAAGTTCCTTGGTCGTTGGTAACCGGGCTCTTCCCGCGGGTTTTCGTGCAGCGGTCGACGGCAATGCTGTAAATCGTGCCTGGGCCTCAAAGAACAAGAGGTGAGAGAGGAAAATCACAATGTCTGCAAACGCCAAGATCGAAAAATTTTCCGCACGCGAGCTACTGAACCTGCGCAACGAGCTCCTGCAATCGGGGATCGACTCCTGGCAGGCGGCCGAAGTGCTGAGTGGCTTCCTCACCGGTCGCGGATACGGCGTAAGCGCAGAACACGCCCGCAATGCCATCACCCGCCTGGAAGAGATGGGCTGCAATTTGGACTGCATGCAAAAAGAGCTGGAGAACCTCGCCTTCGTCATGTAGGCCACCGCTCGCTAGGACTCCACAATTTTGGGTGCCCCATATCTCGCGCCTTTTGCGAGATGTGGTTTTCGCTGAACGAAACGGCCGTTTTCGATTTCTCGGCGCAAATCCGGGAATCCCCTCGACCACCATCGTACCTGGCTGAAATCGAGCCAACCGTGCCTTAACAGCCATGAAAGCTGTATGGTTACAGACGGCGGATAACTTTCAGCTGTGAGGACGACTGTGCTTGATTTGAATCGTAGAAATTTTCTTAAGGCGGCGGGAGCGGCCGCAACGCTCGAGACATTGCTAGGGTCAAAAACACATTTGCTGGCCGAGGCGCAAACCGAGCCCGCCAAGCCGGTCACGGCAAACGACCAAATTCAGATCGCACTAATCGGCGCGGGTGGTCAGGGCCAGGGAGACACCAAAGTCGCCCTGCAGGTGCCCGGAGTGAAGCTGGTCGCCGTAGCCGACTGCTACGATGGCCGGCTCGAGCACAGCAAGGAACTCTGGGGCAACGACCTCTTCACCACTCGCGATTACGCCCAGGTTCTGGAGCGCAAAGACATCGACGCCGTCATCATCGGCACGCCCGACCATTGGCACAAGCAGGTCGCCGTGGACGCAATGAAGGCCGGCAAAGATGTTTATTGCGAGAAGCCGATGATCCATGTGTATGCCGACGGACCGCAGATGATCGAGGCCGCGCACGCCAACAACCGCATCCTCCAGGTTGGAAGCCAGCGCGTGAGCTCGGTAATCTACGCCAAGGCAAAGGAACTGCTCGCCGCCGGCGCCATTGGCCAACTGAATATGGTGACCGCACGTTGGGATCGCAACTCGTCAATCGGAGCCTGGAACTACACCGTGCCGCCGGATGCCTCGACCGTGACCTGTGACTGGCCGCGTTTTCTCGGCACTGCACCCAACATTCCTTATAACGGCGAACATTTCTTCCAGTGGCGCAAGTGGAAGGCCTACGGCAGCGGTGTAGCCGGCGATCTTTTCGTCCACCTGTTTAGCGGAACGCACTTCATCACCGGTTCGCATGGTCCCACCCGCGCCATGGCAACCGGAGGGCTGCGCTTTTGGAAAGACGGCCGCGACGTGCCCGATGTGATGCTGGGTCTCTTTGATTATCCCCAGGGCTTCAATTTGAGCCTGCGGGTCAACTTCGTGGATGGCGGCGAGGAAAACGAAGGCCTGATTTTCACTGGCTCCGAAGGCACGATGGAGATAGCCGGCAACAGTGTCATCGTAAGCCGCACCCCGCTCGAGAAGGAACCAGGCCTGATGATCGGAACCTTCGCCGAAGCAATGCAAAAGAAAATTCTGGAAGAATACAGGCAAAAATATCCGCGCGAGCACCCCATGGGAGCGCCGCAGTTAGGATACGAAAAATATGTAGCAGCGGCTGGATACAGTGACAGCTACGACCACTTTCGGAATTTCTTTTCATCCGTTCGTTCGCGCCAACCGGTGGTGGAAGACGCAGTGTTTGGTTTCCGCGCGGCGGGAGCGGCCCTGCTCAGCAACCTCAGCTACGAGCGCGGCACTGTCATCCACTGGGATCCCGAGACGATGAAGCTGGAGGACAAGGGCGCTATCAAAAGTAGCTAGCTTTAACCTTGGGTGTTCCTGGCTCTGCATCGATGATGTGCGTGCTCAGGACAACCTCTATATTTTTCTTGTTGCCGGCGGCGCGTTCAAGCTGCGCCAGGTTCGCGGGTACGTGGGACGAAAGAGATACGTTTCGAATGCTTTCCCTATCCCTCACGGGATTGCATCCTGTGACTCCTTTCAAATGGATTGTCATCCGAAGCGTACGCGGATTTCCTGCCACGCAGCGCGTTAGCGTCTGAGGTGCTGTCTCTGGTCCACGCAGCTGGGGCGACAGGCGCCGCACTATTCCGAATCAATCCTGCTATGACCTACACTCCGACGGGACAATCAATCACCCCGTGTTAGACTTCGCGCATGAATTTTCGCCTCCTTCTGCCACTGTTGATGGTGGGTGTGACAGGATTCGCTGAATCGGCGCCCAGTGCCCGCTCACTCGGCGTTCCCTTCGACGGCGCGCCTGGTCCACTGAATGCGATCACCGACGTCAAGGGAGTGGAAGTGGGCGATACCACCCTGATCCGCGGTGAAGGTAAGCTGGTCGTTGGCCAGGGTCCGGTACGCACCGGTGTGACCGTGATCTTTCCTCGGGGTCGCGCCGATGGCGATCCGGTTTACGCCGGATGGTTCTCACAAAACGGAAACGGCGAAATGACCGGCACCACCTGGGTCGAAGAATCCGGTTTTCTCGAGGGCCCCGTCGCCATTACCAATACGCACTCGGTTGGCCTGGTGCGCGACTCCATCATCGCCTGGTTTGTAAAAAACGGCCGCATTACATTGCAGCCCTGGTCGCTGCCAGTGGTTGCTGAAACCTGGGACGGGTACCTGAACGACATTAACGGGTTCCATGTCCAGCAAAGCGACGTGTTCTCCGCGCTCAACGGCGCCAGGGGTGGCCCGGTTCCCGAGGGCAACGTAGGCGGAGGTACCGGCATGGTCTGCTACGGGTTCAAAGGCGGAGACGGAACCGCCTCCCGTGTGATCTCGGCCGATGCTGGCGGTTACACCATCGGGGTGCTGGTGCAATGTAACTGCGGCAGGCGCCCCCAACTCACCATCGCCGGCGTGCCCGTGGGCAAGCTCATTCCCGCAGCCGCCGGCAAGGCAATGGTGGAACCCGAAGTGAGGGGTGATGTTGGTTCGATCATCATTGTCGTGGCCACCGACGCCCCGCTGTTGCCTACGCAATTGAAGCGGCTCGCCCGCCGCGCAACCATGGGGCTCGCCCGCACCGGCTCCAGTTCGGGAAATTCTTCCGGCGATATTTTCCTCGCCTTCTCGACCGCCAATCGCGGCGCCAACAAAGAACCCGGTCCCAATTCTGTGCTGACCGTTTCAAACGAGCGCATCAGCCCCCTGTTTCAGGCTACCGTCGAAGCTACGGAGGAAGCGATTGTCAACGCCATGGTAGCCGCCGAAACCATGACGGGCGTTGATGGCCACACCATCGAAGCGCTCCCGCATGACAAACTGGCAGAACTCATGAAGCGTTCGCCCCAGGCCATGACTAAGTAGTCATGAAGCGAGCAGCCTTCGGCGTTCAAATGCACTCCGGTTGGGGAGTGCTGGTCGCCGTTTCCAGAAACGCCAACTCGATTGAGATATTGGACAGACGGCGCATCGTCACCGCAGATCCGGAAATTCCCGGAGCCCTTCAACCTTATCACTTCGCATCCGGCCTCCAACTCTCGGAGCAGGAGAAGCACCTGGAGCATACAGCAGCGTCCTCGTCTCGCCTGGCAGTAGCGGCTATTGCGGAAGTTGTTAGGGAATTAGACGCACGCCACTATCGGATCGTGGGCGCCGCGGTCTTATTGGCCTCAGGCCGCCCGCTCCCGGCGCTCCAGAAAATTCTCGTGGCCCACCCCCTCATTCACACGGCCGAAGGCGAGTTCTTCCGCCATGCCGCCAGCAAAGCTTTCGAAAGTCTACAAATTCCTGTCACGCGGATTCGAGAGCGAGATCTCGATGAGCAGGCAAAGGCGGCCTTCGGAAATACCGCAAGCCAGATGCAACACAATATCTCAAGTCTCGGAAGTTCCATCGGCCCACCCTGGACCAAGGATCACAAGACTGCCGCGCTCGCCGCAGCGTTGATACTGGCGGAGAACTAATACGGTGACACTGACGCCCGAGAGGCAGTAAAGTCTGCCTGTGATCAGTCACGCCAGTCTTCCCCTGATTGCTCGCGGTGAATCCTATGGGCCACGCACATGCGTCGTCGATGCCCAGGGCACCTTCACCTACGACGATTTGCTCGAAGCATCCTCGAGGGTGGCGGCGGCGCTGCTCGCCGGTCGTGATGACTTGCAGGAACAGCGAGTGGCATTTCTCGTGACGCCGGGTTTTCCCTGGGTCGCGACCCAGTGGGGCATCTGGCGCGCGGGTGGCATTGCCGTCCCTCTGCCACTCAACTCCACACGGCCGGAGCTGCAATACCTTGTTGACGACACCGGCGCATCGACCCTGCTGTTCGATACTGGAGCGGCTACCCTTCTGGAGCCGATTGCTGCAGCCCGTGGAGTGCGCGCGCTTTCCTATGCTCAGCTTTCCGTTTCCCCGTCATCTCCACTCCCGGAAATCTCCACCGCTCGGCGCGCCATGATTCTCTACACCAGCGGTACGACCAGCCGGCCTAAAGGTGTGGTCACCACCCACGCCAACATTGCGGCGCAAATCAAGAGCCTGGTGGAAGCCTGGGAATGGTCACACGACGATCGCATTTTGCTGTGTTTGCCGCTGCACCACGTGCACGGAATCATCAACGTTGTTGGCTGTGCGCTGTGGTCGGGCGCAACCTGCGAGATGCTGCCCCGCTTCGACGCAGGTACTGTGTGGGACCGTATCGCCGGCGGCGGATTAACTCTGTTCATGGCCGTACCGACCGTGTATTCGAAACTCATCGCTGCCTGGGAAGCGCTTTCGGCCCAGCGTCGTGCGCAGCTAAGCCAGGCGTGCTCCAGATTGCGCCTTATGGTCTCTGGCTCGGCAGCCCTGCCAGTAAGCACACTGCAACGATGGCGGGAAATCAGCCGCCACACGCTGCTCGAGCGCTACGGAATGACCGAGATCGGCATGGCGCTGTCGAACCCGCTGCGCGGCGAACGCGTGCCGGGAAGCGTAGGTACACCGCTACCCGGCGTCGAAGTTCAACTGGTGGAAGCCGACGGCAAGCCGGTTGCCCAGGGTACACCGGGCGGGATCGAAGTCCGTGGTCCAGCAGTGTTCTCGGAGTATTGGGCCCGGCCTGATGCCACCCGCGATGCCTTCCGCGACGGCTGGTTCCTCACCGGAGATACCGCGGTGGTCGAGAACGGTGTCTATCGCATTCTCGGTCGAACCAACATTGACATACTTAAAACCGGCGGCCACAAAGTATCCGCTCTGGAGATTGAAGAGGCGCTGCGTCAGCACCCGGCAATTGCCGAGTGTTGCGTTGTCGGGGTACCCGACCCAGAGTGGGGAGAACGGGTAGCAGCGGCTGTGGTGCTCAATGACGGCCACGCCCTCGATCTGCAATCCCTTCGCACCTGGGCCAGGGGACTGCTGGCGGTTTATAAGTTGCCATCGCGCCTTCTGGTCCTCGATGCCTTACCCCGCAACGCCATGGGAAAAGTAATGAAGCCCACCCTCGCGCCGCTGTTTCAAACTACGGACCGCGATCCCGTCGCTAATCAATGATCGGTTCGCAGCTCACTGGAAAATTCACCGAGCGCGCAATAAAGCATTTGGCGTGGGCGTCATGGTGCAGAGAAAGTGCCCTGGCCTGATCGCTGCCCGGCGCCAGGCTAACCCTGGGCCGCAGAATCACTTGAACAAATTGGCCACCGCCATCGGCTGATTCCTCCATCACACCGACTGCTTCATCCAAGTAAGCGTTGACCACGACTCCGGCCTCCGCGCAAAGATGTAGATACCATAACTGGTGGCACGCGGAGAGAGACGCGACCAGAAGCTCCTCCGGATTCCAGAGGGTGAGGTCGCCGCGAAAGGCGGGGTCCGAAGAACCCGCAATAGCCGATTTTCCAGCCCCGGAAATTTCATGGGAACGTTCGTAATCTCGATAACCGGTCGTTCCCGTACCCCTATTCCCCGTCCAGGTAATCGTGACTGTATAGGAGTGCTGTCGAGCCATGCCCGATTCTACCGTTCAATCCTAAGTAAGGAATTTTTTTAATGGATTCCAATAGTGTTCATGCCATCCCGACTCTAAGTGATCGAAGTCCCCTTGGGGGAAACCTTTGTGGTCTACGGCCACGATGGTTCCGGAACCCTGTGGTTTCAGTTCAAACTCAACGATCGAGTAGACGCCCGGGTCCCAATGAGTGGGTCGCCACGCTTGTACGATTCGCTGGTTGGCGACCAATTCAATCGTTCGTCCGACGATCTGTCCCCCGAACATGGAAAAAGCTCCACCCGGTTTGGGGTCGATCTCGGCTGGCAGACCGCTGAACGCCGCAAACTGCTTTGCATCCAGGAGCGCTGCATAAATGCGCTGAGGGGCAGCCGTCATCTCGATTTCCTCATGCAGAGATGTGCGCGTCTGGTTAGCCGCGGTCCCCGGCTTCTCCTCCATAGTTTGCCGTGGAGCTTTGCCCAAAGCGCTGGCAGCCAGACTGCAAAATACCATCACACTGCCGCCAATGACTACCTGCCGCCGCGTCGGCGCCTGCGCTAAAGCCGCCGGAAGCATTCCTTCGTTCATCGCGTCCTCCTGAGATTCGTGCCTCAACGCATAGGACCACGCGGCTAACTTATGTTCAAGATCATATTTTGCTGGACGGGAGAAGACGGCTCACGCAATACTTCGGCTCACAGAATGCCGGAGACCTTATGCCATATCCCAGTAGTCATCGTGCCCAGATAAGAGGAAAGATCATCCAAAGCGCGCGCAGGCTGTTCAACCGCCACGGCTTCGAGAGCGTCTCGCTCGACCAGATCATGTCCGGCGCGGGCCTCACGCGCGGCGGCTTCTACAGCTACTTTGAAAGCAAGAGTGATCTATACGCCGAGGTCCTGGGTTGTTTCTTCACCGACCCGGAATGGAAGAGCTGTTGGGAAGGTGTGGAAGTAGATCTGTCCTCGAGGGACGTAGGTCCCCAGGTGGTGCGTGCCTATTTATCTCGCCAGCACTTTGAGGATGTAGAGAATTCCTGCCCCATGGTTGCGTTACCGACCGATGTAACGCGCAGCGGCGAAAGCGCCAGGCGTGCCTTCGAGGCTGTGTTCAGTGCGATGGTCAAGGTGCTGGAGCGCAGCCTGCAACAAGGCTGCCAGCCTCGCGACACCAGGGCACAGGCCATTGCCGCTCTATGTGTGGGTGGCATGGTGATGGCAAGGGCTTTGCAGGATCGCGCGCGCGCCGATGAATTGCGCGATGCATGCATGTCTGTAGCACTCGAGCTCGGTGGGTGGGACCAGGTGAGCCAGGATCTCGACCGCAGAGTGGCATCAGGGCCGGTCGAGCGATTATAGAAAGATCGTCAACATCGATAAGGAGGCCACAAATACCTTGAACAATCTTTCACGTCGCGGTTTCATCCTCGCTGGGAGCGCCGCCGCGCTCCTGGCAAAAGCAGAACCCACACCGGCGTCGTTGACTGCAGGCGAAATTGTGGACCGGATCCGCAAGCAAGTGGGAATTCCCTGGCGCGCACAAACCGTGGATCAGATTGTTGCCGGGGATGAGAGTACACCCGTGCAGGGGATCGCCACCACCATGATGGCCACCCTCGATGTTGTCGAACGCGCGGCTGCTGCGGGCAAGAACTTGATTATCACCCACGAGACGCCCTTTTATCTGCACCAGGATCACACCGACGACATCAAAGACGACCCCACATTGAAGTACAAGCTCGACTTCATCCGCCAGCACAACATGGCGATTTTTCATTTTCACGACCACTGGCATGGCCGCAAGCCGGACGGAATCGCCACCGGGATGATGCAAAAGCTGGGTTGGCAAAAGAACGTCGATCCGGACAACCCGAAACAATTCACTTTCTCCGGAGAACCGCTGGCTCATTTCTGCCGCGACCTGCAGTCCCGGCTCAAAGATCGTGCCATCAGGGTTGTGGGTGACCCGCGAATGCCGGTCAAGCGCGTGCTCGTGAGCTGGGGGTTCGTGAGCAGGATGCCAGGAATCTCCCTGGTTGCCCGGCCCGACGTCGACGTATTCATCGCCGGGGAGACGCGAGAATGGGAACTGGTGGAGTATGTGCGCGACAGTATCACAGCCGGGAATAAGAAGGCGCTCATCCTGCTGGGCCATGTGGTCTCCGAGCAAGGTGGCATGATCTATTGTGCCGATTGGCTCCGGACCTTCATCCCCGAGCTTCCGATTGAGTTTATTCCCACCCCCGAGCCCTTTTGGACCCCCGACCATCCCGTCGAGATTTGAGCTGCTGCCCGGCCATCCTTCAGATGTAACTATCACGAATGCACATAACACTTGCGGCGACGCTCTGGGAAGGAACTCACCCGCGTATACGAGTTCTCTGGCACATATTTGATCATTAAGTCGTCTCGACCAGACGAACACTGGTCGGTCACCTGGGAACAAGATTGACCGCGCTCCGAAAGCCGCGTAGCGACATCGAGCAGCGATAGCCCACGCAGATAACGATGAGGGAGTACACAAATGGAGATCAAAAGAGTTGGTTCGCAGCCTTCGGGTAAGGGACCAGCAGAGTGGTTCACTGGCACGGTCCGTATCGACCCACTGTTTCAGCCACCCAATCCGGCACGTGTGGGGGGCGCCAGCGTTACGTTCGAGCCGGACGCTCGAACTGCATGGCACACGCATCCACTCGGGCAGACCCTGATCGTTACTGCTGGCCTCGGCTGGGCTCAGAGAGAAGGCGGACCGATTGAGGAGATTCGGCCCGGAGATGTCGTCTGGTTCTCACCCGGCGAGAAGCACTGGCACGGAGCTACGCCGGCTACCGCCATGACGCATATCGCCATTCAGGAAAAGCTCGACGGTAAACCTGTGGACTGGTTAGAACACGTGACCGAGGCGCAGTATCGCGCGTGATCCGCTTGCGCGAGGTCTTGCGTCTCATGTCCCGCGAGGCTGCTCAGGCCGCACTAAGCCACGTGTTGTGCGAGATAGCTCTGGATCTCCGAAAACTCCTCATCCGATAAGCGAAATGTCGCCGCAGGAACAACGCCCTCCACTTGCTTTGCGTTGCGCCCGCCGACGATGGCCGCGGTGATTGCAGAGTGATGCAGGGTCCAGGCAATCGCCACCACACCTGCACTCACACCGTGCCTCGCACCTATCTTCGCGATAAAGTCCGCCACTGCCAGGTTCCGCGAGAGCAGAGGTTCCTGGTAGTTCTTCGCATTCCTGCGGAAGTCGTCACTCGGGAAATTGGCAACGCGATCCTTACTCATAGCGCCCGTCAATAGACCGGAATGCATAGGCGCATAATTGATCACGCCAATATGGTTCTCAGCGCAAAATGGCAGGATGGCTGCCTCAACCGCGCGGTTCAACATGGAGTAGGGTGGCTGGTTCGAGGTGATCGGAGCGATCTTCATCACGCGCTTCATTTGCTCCACGCTGAAGTTCGAGACCCCAATCCAACGAACCTTGCCCTGCTTTTGCAGATCGGCCATCACGCCCCAAGCCTCTTCGATCTCCTCATCCGGTTTAGGCCAATGCATCTGGTAGAGATCGATGGCCTCCACCGCCAGGCGGCGAAGACTATCCTCCGCCTCCCGGCGAATGTGCTTCAGACTATTGCTGACCTCGCGCTTCTCGTCCCAAACCAAGCCGCATTTCGTAAAGATGTATGGCTTGTGAGAAGTCGTCTTCAGTGCGCTTGCGACCACCTCTTCCGAATGTCCCAGGCCATACACCGCCGCTGTATCAATCCAATTGAAACCGAGTTCGAGCGCCTTGTGAATTGCGGCGATCGAATCGTTATCGTCCTGCGGTCCCCAGGAAAACTGCCAGTCGGCGCCGCCGATTGCCCATGAACCGAACCCGATCGGAGTCAGTTCCATGTCCGAGTTGCCAAGCTTCTTCTTATTCATTGTCCGCCTTACCAAACGAGATTTTTTACCGTCCCGGTGTGAGGAGTTGATTCGCTCAAGTAGTTTACGTTGCCCTGTATCATGGCACGGCCTCAGTCGCCCATAAAGGATCTAAACAGATGGGGTTCTTGCCCGCCACTTGGCAAAGGAGCTGGGTTCGCCCGCTCTATTGAATGGATCGTATTTCCTCCCTCAGGATTCACTCCGCTCTTTTGGCGGGAGAACAATCCCCCCCATTTAGGGAGATCTTTGCAGCTCTTAAGAAGCTGGTTTCTTCATCCCAAATGCATTCCTATTGGGAACAGCTGCTATTCCTCAGGGTGCCGGATCTGCTTGCAAAATGGCACATCCGATAAGGGTCTGACAGGTCCGAACGAGACACATGTCAGCTGACTCAGTGAACCAGAATCGCTTCACCGAAAGCAAAGGAGATTCCATGTCTAACTTAACCGGGAAAGTGGCACTCATCACCGGCGGTTCCCGAGGCATTGGCGCAGCGATCGCTAAGCGCCTGGCCTCGGATGGAGCCAGCATAGCCATCACCTACGCTAGAGACGCCGGCGCCGCTTCCGCCGTGGTCAAAGCGATCGAAAGTAATGGAGGAAGGGCCGTGGCGATCCAGGCGGACGCGGCCGATGTCAAAGCTGTCAGCGATGCGGTCGAGAAAGCCGTCGCGGCCTTCGGCCGGCTTGACGTGCTGGGGAACAATGCCGGCACGGCTATTCCGAAGACCTTCGAGGAGACCTCGCTAGAGGATATGGATCGCATGATTGACCTCAACTTTCGCGGCACACTGGTCACCACGCAGGCGGCGCTCAAGCACATGGTGAATGGCGGTCGCATCATCATGATTGGCTCCTGCGTGGGCGAGCGGACCATGACGCCGGGTCTGGTAGCCTACTCGGCCACCAAGGGAGCCGTGAAGATGTTTACCCAGGGATTGTCCAGGGAGGTCGGGAGCCGAGCGATCACGGTCAACAACGTCCAGCCCGGTCCGATCGACACGGATCTCAATCCTGCCGCGGGCGATTGGGCGGCGCCCCAGAAAGCCAACACGGCCCTGAACCGCTACGGCCGTGTCGAAGAGGTGGCCGCGTTGGTATCGTTCGTCGCCGGCCCCGAGTCCTCGTATATCACCGGAGCGAATCTGACCGTTGATGGCGGCACGAACGCCTGATCCGCGCTCACAGCCGGTCCACGATCTTGGGTTCGAGCGAAGTCGGGGACGGGCGAGTTCGGTAGACTGGGCGTGGTCATTATGAAGCAGAAATGAAAACCATCGTACAGATCTCGCTGGACTTCATCTCCATCCCCAAGGCTCTCGAAACCGCACGGCTGGCCGTCCGTTCAGGGGTCGACTGGTTGGAAGCGGGCACTCCGCTCATCATTTCCGAAGGAATGAACGCTATTCGCGCTCTCCGCGCCGAGTTTCCCAGCGTTCCCATCGTGGCTGACCTGAAAGCCATGGATGGCGGTTGGCTTGAGACCCAGCTGGTAGCAAGAGCAGGAGCAACCCATGTCGTGGTCATGGAGCGTGCTCATCCCGAGACGATCAAAGCGGCGGTGCAAGCCGCAAAGGATTTTGGCGTGAAGGTCATGGGTGACAATCTTGCAGCCGAGGACAGGGTTGCGGCCGCAAAAAGGCTGGAGGATCTTGGCTGCGATTTCGTCATTCATCATATCGGGTACGATGAACGTCGCGGCCTTGCGGCGATGGGAAAGCCATATCCCAGCCCGCTCGATCAATTGCGGGAGGTCGTTGCGGGGGTGCAGGTGCCGGTCCAGGCTGTTAGTGGTCTTTCCATTGAACAGGCGATCCGCACTCCCGAATTCGGAGCTCGTCTGGTTGTTCTGGGCGCTCCCCTCATTGACACCGATGCTTCAAGCAATCTCGAAGACCAGCTCCTTCTGGTTTGCGACAGAGTTCACGCCTATCGGCACTAACGCGTTTTGCATTGCCGCCTACTATCTTCGCGATGAAGCGTCCCTTCGGACCATCGCAGCAGGAGAGAATTTGACACATCGTTGCCCTGGACCCTCATTGGCGTCCTGCTTTCGTCCATGAGCAGTGTATCGACTCCTGGGTCCAAGGCAAGCTGGATGGCTTCCCGCTCTCCAGGATCTAGTTCGCTTAGAGTGGCGTAAGAGGCGAGGAAGACGCGCGCACCTCACACCAGGCGGGGAGCCTCTCCGCCTACGCGCGGACCGCGGGTGGCGTCTTCGGTTGCTGTCATCTAGAGGCGGGCGGCGGTTGTGCGGTTCACGGCTAGCCGGCAGTCTCTCGCGTTTCTGTCAGCTGGGAGCACGGCATCAGCGATTCTTCGGATCAAACCTCGGAAGCCTCATCCACTTGAGAGACTTGCCTGCTTTTTCAAAGGAGGGGTCTGCAGAAACGAGAGTAGCCTTTGATGCTAAAGCCAAGGCAGCGGCGAAACTGTCAGCGTAGCCAAGTTTGTACCTATGCTTCAATGCTGCTGCTTCGATCGTCTGGCTGATATCGGCTTCGACCATGGTAACTGCATGTTGAAGGGCCAGGATGTAATGGAGGGTTCTCTGCTCGCCCAGATATTTGAGCAGGATGTAGAAGACTTCTCCCATGTTGATTACCGACATAAAAAGACGAGCTTGATTTCGCTCGGACTGCTCAAACAGGTTGCGCACTTTTTCTCCGCCACCTGAGCTTCCCGCCTCGAAGTACCGCACAACGGCGTTTGCATCAAGGACATACTCTTTCATCGCTGGTTCTCGCGCTTGCGATCTGCCTGTCGCTCCTGTTCGAGACTCGCCTCAAGTGGGAACTCACGAAGGCTTCCCTCAAGAGCGTAAATCGCCTCGTAGTTGCTCGGGGCGAGCACGAGGCGGCCGCGCTCTTCCTGGAACAGAACTGTGGTTCCCTCTTTCATGCGGTAACGCCGTCGCAGATTGGCTGGAATGACAATCTGGCCTTTCGAACTAATCACGGCTCTGGTTTTCATTGGCTTACCTTTCGGTAGGATATTTCTTACTCAATTGTAAATCATCCTGGGAGGGAACGAATCGCCCCCAGGCTTGGAAGATTAGTCAATAGGAAGACTCGTCAACTGGATGCCCCTGGAATCTCACCTTCCATCGCCGGCTCCAGAAGAGCCACGACTGCAGGCATGGAGCGACGGCCGGAAAAGAGCAAAAGGCTTTCGTCGACTGCGGCACTACAGTACAGTTGCAGGATAAAGAGAGAAGCTTGCCTTGGGCCGGCGAAGCGGACAAAGACCCCGACCGCAGCGCATCGGCATAAAGCTGCACACACTGACGGACAGGAGTATAGCGTTGACAAATCCGATTCTCGGTGCAGGTCTGCACGGCGTGGGTGCCTTTAGCTCCGCACTTTGTTACACCCCACAGAAGAAAACAAAGGCCTGGTCGTGGCAGACCTATTGGATGGCACAGGCGGCGGTCTGTTGGCTGATCTTGCCGGTGATCGTCGCCGCCCTGACTACCCCGCATCTTCCCTCGGTGCTTCGAGACTCTCCGCGCGACGCCATGATGCACTCGTTCTTGCTTGGTGTGTGCTACGGCGTGGGGGGCACGGCTTTTGGAGTAGCAATCCGCTATCTCGGTTTTTCGATGACCTATGCTCTTTCCATCGGGATTTCCTGCATATTGGGAACGCTTCTGCCGCCTCTGCTTGCCGGCCAACTAGGGGGCTTGTTGCAACGAACCGGAAGTCTGTGGGTATTCTCTGGAATCGCTATCGCCACGGTTGGCATTCTTGCCTCTGGAATCGCCGGGAAACTGCGTGACACCGATCAGTCCGGATCCACAGCCCCTGCGATTGCGGAGCGTGCGGGCCTGGAGAAAGGTTTGTTTTTCGCGTTTATCGCCGGCGTGCTCTCTGCCGTGTTCGGTCTCGCGTTGTCCGCAGGACAGCCGATCGCTGATGTTGCCGCGAGATACGGCGCGGGAAAGTTTCAAGGCAATGTCATCCTCATCTTTGCCTGCGGAGGAGCCTTTGCCAGCACAGCGATCCTCTGTCTTTATCTGCATTGGCAAGAGGGTTCGCTCCGCGAATATGTATCGTTCGCCGATGGCCCCGCGCGCAACCTTCTTGCCGCGAATTTTGGGCTTGCCGCGTTGACCGGCTTACTGTGGTACGGGCAGTTCTTCTTTTATGGCATGGCCCACACCTATATGGGGCTCTACCGCTTCACCAGTTGGGCACTGCACATGTCGATGCTGGTACTCTTTAGCGCGTTCGTCGGATTCTTCCTGAAGGAGTGGGATGGCTGCCGTCGCCGAACCGTCGTTGTCCTGGCCAGCACCTTCGCGGCCTTAGTCATCGCAGTTGTCTTCATCACCTACGGCAGCTACCTGGGAGCAAGCTGATCCTGCGGGGGACAAGTTCGCCAGGACTTCGGGATTGATCATTCCTCTGCAAAGTCCAATGCTCTGTCCAATTATTCCGGCGCGACTAGTACTTTTATCAGTACGTGCCCGGCGTCGGGTTTGAAATACTGATCCGACCTTTGCAATATGCGTGTCGTAAATTGCGACCCAGGATAAGAATTCAAGTCTTTTAGAGAGGGCGGTGAAATGTCTAAAGAAAGAGCAACTATCGGAACGGACGGACTCGCACTCCCCGTTCTGCCACCGGAGCGCGACGCGCGGGTTTGGGCCCGGCTGGTGCGCGTGATGTTCTACCTGCCTGGCTTCATGGCCTTGCTGCTGATCAAGACGGGCGAACCTGTGAGCTTTGGCATCACTGTTGAATTGCTGATGCTGTCCAGTGCCGCTGCCATCGTCGGCGGCCTGTACATTGGCGCGGAATCATCGGGTGCAGGAGCCGATCCTTCGTCCAAGGTCGGCACCTGGAGCGGATCGCTGGTGCTCGAACTGCTCGCTGTGGTGCCTTTCCTGTGTGCGGTGCCGGCGCTCTTCCATGAACTGGCACACAGCAGGCTGCTCCACGCCCTGGACCCCACCGCTGTCGATGTTAATCTGGGTGCTTCCGAGCTGCTGCCGATGGTAGCGATCCTGCCGTTCATGCTTTATCAGCTTGCCGGCTTCGGCACGATGCGCTTCATCGTGACCAACGCCGTGAACTGGGCGATCAACATCGGCATTTTCTTGTTGATCACAGCCAGCTACATCGCCAACCGCGAAGCCGAGTACGAATGGGAAAGGCGATTGGCCGGGCTTCTGGTTGTCGCGATGGCGATTACCGTTCTCTACGGCGTACTCAAGCTGAAGCGGCTGCAGGCGATCTATGACGCTCGCTGCCCGCCCAAGGCCGCGAAGTAACGATTCCGCCGCCCGGACCGATGCAATGATCGCTGCTGCGGCCGTGGGGTCAATGGATCGGACCAGTCCGGAGGACGCACTGCTGATACTCCGGGAGCCGGAACGCAGGATGTTTATTCACTCGGCTTGGAAGGAGCCGAAACAGCACACTGACGTTGAAGGCGCTGGAGACGCCAGTACTCACCAGAGCTGGCCGGGTGTAAGATGTTCGCCATCCAGGAAGCCAAAACGGAAATTCGCTCGACACCGAAAATTGCGATAGTTGTTGCAAACTCTATGCCCGCACACGATTACGATCATGACCATCATCACGACCACCAGGTCGTTCCGTCCGACCCCGCGCTGCGTACCAAGGCACTGGAATCTTTGCTGGTGGAAAAAGGATTAGTGGATCGGGCCGCATTGGATGCGCTGGTGGACGCTTACGAAAACCAGATTGGACCGCGCAACGGCGCGCGCGTGGTGGCCCGCGCTTGGGTGGATCCTGCATACAAGGAACGGCTGCTCGACAATGCCTCAGCGGCAATCGCCGAGTTGGGCTATGGAGGGGCACAGGGCGAACACATGGTAGTGCTCGAAAACAGCCCCAGCGTGCATAACTTGGTGGTGTGCACGCTGTGCTCCTGTTATCCCTGGCCGATCCTCGGTCTGCCACCCGTCTGGTACAAGTCGGCGCCGTATCGATCGCGCTCCGTGATCGATCCCCGCGGCGTTTTGCGCGAATTCGGGCTGGAGTTGCCCAAAGACGTAGAGGTTCGGGTCTCCGACAGTACGGCGGAGATCCGCTACCTCGTGTTGCCCGAAAGGCCGGCTGGCACGGAAAACATGACCGAAGAGGAACTTGCTGCTCTGGTCACGCGTGATGCCATGATCGGCGTGGCAAAGATTGCGCCCAAGACCGCGGCACCTCCAGGAGCCAAGCCATGAATGGAATCCACGACATGGGCGGCATGCAAGACATGGGCCCGATCCAGCGTGAAGAGAACGAACCCGTATTTCACCAGCCTTGGGAAGGCCGGGTGTTTGCTATCACCCGCGCGACTGGTGCGTGGGGCAAGTGGAATATCGATGCAGGCCGTCATGGTATCGAACTTCTGCCCCCCGCTGATTATCTGCGCATGAGCTATTACGAGAAGTGGCTAGCCCGGAACCTCGAGTTGCTGGTGAAGTCTGGCTTGGTGACGCGGGAGGAGATGGAAACTGGCAAACCCGCGCCGGGATCGCAAAAGGCAACTCCGCCTCTCACCGCTGCCGCCGTGCCCGCTATGGCCGGGCGCCGCGGCAATTTTATGCGGCCCGAAGTGGAGGTCAAGGCTCGCTTCGAAGTTGGACAGCAGGTCCGCGCCCGGAATATCAATCCGGTAGGCCACACCCGCCTGCCCCGATACGCGAGAGGCAAAAAAGGAGCTATCGTCCGCCATCACGGCATCTTCGTGTTTCCGGATACAAACGCGCATTTTCTGGGCGAGCAGCCGCAGCACTTGTATTCGGTTCGCTTTGCGGCGCGGGAGTTGTGGGGAGAGGACGCTTCGCCGCGCGATTCTGTTGATATTGATTTGTGGGATAGTTACCTCGATCATGCCTGACCCCGATCGCGACCGGCTCGCTTCCTTGCCCTCGCTCCCGCGCGACGAGGGCGGTCCCGTCTTTGCTGAGCCCTGGCAAGCCCAGGCCTTTGCCCTCGCCGTGCGGCTTTCCGCTCGAGGCCACTTCACCTGGAAAGAGTGGGCGGCTGCGCTGGCCCATGAACTCAAGTCCGCGGCGGATCGTGGCCACCCGGACGACGGCTCCCGCTACTACGAACACTGGTTGGCGGCGCTCGAACGTCTCGTGACTGAGAAAGGTCTCTCCAATCCAAACGAGATGCTTGCCCGCAAGGAAGCCTGGGCCGACGCCTATCGGCATACGCCGCACGGCAAACCCGTCGATCTGGCAAACGGATCCAGCTAGCGTCCGTTTTTACCACTAAATGTGCGCAAATTGTACCTATATCCTTGTGACCAATTATTGCTATCAAACCGAGGCAAAGCTCTCCAGGCGCCGGCGTCTATCGCCGCAAAGTCATCCACCGGCATTGCCAACCCACGAGCACGACACGGCCGAATGAGGGAGGCCGTCCCGTGGGACGGCGTGAATGTAGCCCAGGACGTTAGTCCTGGGTGGGCTCATAGCGATCAACCGAGTCCCGGAGGAGTGTGTGTCATAGCAGAGTGGGGCAGACAAAATTGCAGTTGAGGGTTCAAACGGTTCTCATGCGGGCGATGTTGTGGGCAATGGCTACCAACATCCATTCGGTTTGAACGTTTACCAGGCCCCGTCTGTAGAACCGTCTGAGACCACGTTGTTGTTTGAGGATTGCGAATAAAGGTTCTACGATGGCTTGGCGTTTTTGGTAAATCTGCCGCCCAGCCGGGCTTCGGAGCTTCTCCCGCATGCGCTGGTGTTTGGGGTTTCGGATAGGGCTTCGACCTAACCCCTGGGCCACTTCGCCGGTGGTGAACTCGTGCTTTAGGTTGTTGTCCGGCAGATAGCCGTCGATACCATGTTGGTCGAGAAATTCCAATGCCTGACCACTAAAAAAGCCAGAATCAGCGCTCACTTTCTCCGGATGAGAGCGACATTGTCGCTTCACTTCCTCGATCATGGGCACCAGCGAGGCGTTGTCGGTGGCCTGTTGCGTCACCCGCGTAGCTACGATGAAATGGTCCTGGCTGACAGCCAGATCGGCGGTGTAGCCAAGCACCCAGCCATCCCGGGCACGCAGAAAACGGCTGTCTGGGTCGGTGGTGGAACTCTGAGCACGCCTTGACCGGGGCAGTGGAGTCAGCCCTGTACCCGCCTGCAGTTGCGCCGAAAGCGCCTCCTGCTGTTGGGCTTGCAGCACCACACCTCCGTTTTCGTCTCCCTCCGGCTGGGTTGCCTTCTGCTGATACCGCCGCACCTGAAGACGGTCCTGCGCCCGCTGATTACGTTGCTCCACCACACTGCTGCGCGCGGCGTTGGCTCCGATCCGGCTGGAATCGATGGCCACATGACCCAGCTGCGCCAACCCTGCCTTACGTGCCATCCCTAATACTTGCGTGAACACGTCGTTGATCGCCCGCCGATGCCGTCGTAAAAACTCACTGAGCGTCTTATGGTCGGGGCGAAGTCCTCCGGCTAGATAACGCAGCGCCAGATCTTCTCCTATCCGCTGCTCCAGCCGGCGCGTCGAATGCACCTGCAAACAAAAGGCATACAGCCACACCTTCAGCATCATCCGCGGCGGATACGCCAGACGTCCCTCCCGACCATAAGCTTGCTCGAACTCCCTCACATCCAGTGCTTCCACTACCCGATGCACGTGAAAACACAAGTGCTTTTCGCTCAGCACCTCCGCCACACTCGGCGGCAGTAAATACATCTGCTCGGGATCGTAATGATGAAAACGAGACATACTCCCTTCTCGCTCACATCTTTACCCAAATCAAGTACCTGCTATGACACACACTCCGCAGGGACGGCTGAAGGACGCGTGAGAGACCTTATGGTCTGGTTTCTTGTCAGGAAGCGCCCTTCTGTTCCCGCTTCTAATCAGGCGACATGTTCTCCGGAATTGGCCATGGCAAGCGGCGCTACGACCCTAAATGCGCGCATTTTTGCGCATGGCAAGCGGCCTCCGCACGCGCTCTGGTCACCGGTCGAAGCAGTGAACGCCGAAGGACTGACTACCACGCTTATCACGCACTATTTTCGTTCGCGGGTAAATACGGCGCGGCTCCTCCGGCCAACTGCTCCTCTTCGCCTCCGCGATACCCGCGTCCTCGCTATAGAGGGCACAGCCTTTCAGCCACGACACGCATCGAAACGCTGCAGGACACCGAACCATCCTCCCGGGAAATTACCTGCATGATCAACGATCTCTGGTACAAGAACGCCGTCATCTACTGTCTGTCGATCGGTACTTACCTGGACACCGACGGCGATGGCATAGGAGATTTTAGGGGACTCATGAGCCGTCTGGATTACCTGCAAGGGCTCGGCGTGACGGCTATATGGTTGATGCCCTTTCAGCCCTCCCCCGGCAGGGATGATGGCTACGATATCGCGGACTACTACGGTGTAAATCCTCGCTACGGAACGCTGGGAGATTTCGTAGAGTTTACTCAGGGCTGCAAGCAGCGCGGACTACGAGTGTTGATCGACCTGGTCGTTAACCATACATCGGATCAGCATCCCTGGTTTCAAGAAGCGCGCCGCGATCCCAGGTCGAAGTATCGCGACTGGTATGTGTGGTCAAAGAAGAAACCGAAGAACGCTGCATCCGGTGTCGTATTTCCTGGTGTCCAGAAAACCACGTGGAGTTACGACGACGTCGCCAAAGCGTACTACTTTCATCGCTTCTATGATTTTCAACCGGACCTCAACACCTCCAACCCTGAAGTGCAGGCCGAGATTCTCAAGATAATGGGGTTCTGGTTGCAGCTTGGTGTCTCGGGCTTCCGCATGGATGCTGTTCCGTTTGTGATTGCCTCTAAGGGAGCCAAGGTCGCCAAGCCAGTGGAAAATTATGAGATGCTGCGTACCTTCAGCCAGTTTTTAAGCTGGCGGGAAGGGGACGCAATCATTCTTGCTGAAGCCAACGTGCTGCCAGATACGGATATGCGCTACTTCGGCGTCGCCGGCGAACGGGTACAGATGATGTTCAACTTCGATGTGAATCAACATCTCTTTCTGGCTATGGCCACCTCAGATTGCCGCCCGCTTAAAAAAGCTATGAACTCAACCAAGCCCCGGCCCGCGACGGCGCAATGGGGCTTGTTTCTGCGTAACCACGACGAGCTCGATCTCGGCCGCCTTGCGGAGAAGGAGCGGAATGCCGTCTTCGCGGCGTTTGGACCAGACCCCGACATGCAGCTATACAATCGCGGTATTCGCCGCCGCCTGGCCCCCATGCTGGAGGGAGATCGCCGGCGCCTCGAACTCGCCTACAGCCTGATGATGACCTTGCCCGGCACTCCCGTCATTCGCTATGGCGACGAGATTGGGATGGGTGACAATCTTAAGTTGCCCGAGCGCAACTGCGCCCGCACCCCAATGCAATGGTCTACCGAACCCAATGCAGGCTTTACCAAAAGCGATAAGCCGATCATGCCGGTGATCAGCAGCGGACCCTACGGTTTCGAGCATGTCAACGTCGCAGCGCAGCGGCGCGATCCTGATTCGCTGCTGGACTGGATGGAGCGCATCATTCGTATGCGTAAAGAAGTTCCCGAGATCGGGTGGGGCGATTTCTCTTTCATCTCTGCGCAAGCAACGGAAGTGCTCATCATGCGCTACGAGTGGCGCAATAATTCGGTCATTTGCATTCATAACCTTAGCCCCGTGCCGCGAGAGGTAAGTTTTTCCGTAACCTCAGGCAACCAGGAAGCTTGTACGCTGGTTAATCTACTTTCCAACAACCACAGTCAACCAATCGAAGGTGATAAGCATCGCATTCTACTGGAGCCGTATGGCTACCGCTGGTATCGCGTTTGCGGTCTCGATTACCTGCTCAAACGCGCCCCCCTATAACAACAGCGGGCATCTTTCTAGAAAAAACAACAATCGACTTATCGCCCTCCGAAAAACTGCATCTTAGTATGCAGCAGAGGCCTGCGACTTAATAACTCCTCTGCGCGAAAGTTGAGAATCATTGATGAAAAGTATTATGGCTGCTTCGCTGGTAGGCATAGGTCTTGCCTGCGTCGGTTCCGCTCACGGGGCTGATGTTCAGAAACTGGATGCACGTATAGACGCTGCACATGAAGTCTTGCACGAGCTCATGGGGACTCCGGACAAAGGTATTCCCCTGGATATTGCCGCTAAGGCCCACTGTGTGGCGGTTATCCCGGGCTACAAAAAGGGAGCATTTCTGGTCGGTGGACAGTACGGCCAGGGTGTAGCAACCTGCCGTACCGGTACCGGTTGGAGCGCGCCTGTCTTCATCCAATTGACCGGAGCAAGTTTCGGTTTGCAGGCCGGTGGGCAGTCCACTGACCTCGTCCTGGTCGGTGTCAACCGCCGAAGCATGGACGACTTGCTTAAGGACAAGGTTAAGCTCGGCGGCGACATTGCAGCGTCCGCCGGTCCCGTCGGCCGTGACTCGCAAGCATCCACTACGGAACTTGCGAATGCCGAATTTCTTACCTACTCCCGTAGCAAGGGTTTGTTTGCCGGTATAGACCTCACCGGCGACGAAGTCCACCAGAACTCGGAGGATACGCGGGCATATTACGGCAAAGATATTCCGTACCGGACCATCCTGAGTGGCGAGGTTCCTACTCCCCCTTCGGCACATCACTTCGAGTCAACAGTGAACGAGATGTTCCGCAGAGGGCGCGCTGACAGGGCGTCGCGCTAAGTACTCGACGCGATCAGCAATTGCTTTGTGAAGACGCAGTTAGTAGAGGAGAGCGCACGCGCTCTCCTCATTTATTTTTGTTTTCAAGGGCGAACTCAGCGGGGTGCGAATCCAGGCAGGCATTTATCCTTGGTCACACGTTCAGGAGATGACCTTGTTCCGCTGCGCAATTCTCGACGACTACCAGGACTGTGCCCTCACTTTCGCTGACTGGACCTCGCTTGATGGCGTGGAGGCGAAAAATTTCACCGACCCCGCTATCAACCCGGACGAACTCGCGCAACAGCTTGCCGGCTTCGAGATAATCGTAGCCATGCGCGAGCGTACGCGCTTTGATGCGGCTCTGCTCGCGCGCCTGCCCCGCCTCAAGCTTCTCGTCACCACTGGCATGCGAAATGCCGCTATAGACATGGTTGCCGCGGCTGCGTGCGGCATCGCAGTGTGCGGCACGCGGAGCCTCCCCTACCCCACGCCGGAACTCACCTGGGGTCTGCTCCTCGCGCTGGCGCGCCACATCCCAGCCGATGTCGCATCGGTTCGCGCCGGGGAGAAGTGGCAGACGCGGATTGGTGTCGGCCTGTCTGGCAAAACGCTGGGGATCATAGGGCTGGGTAAGATTGGCAGCCACGTCGCCCGATATGCCAAAGCCTTCGACATGCCGGTCCTGTCCTGGGGTAGAAAACTCACAGATGAGCAGTGCAAATCCGCTGGGGTGGAGCGAGCGCTGAGTTTGGACGACCTGCTACAGCGCGCCGATATCGTGACCCTGCACGTGGTGTTGGCCGACTCCACCCGCGGCATGATTGGCGCGCGGCAACTTGGCCTCCTAAAACCTACCGCCCTGCTGGTGAACACCTCGCGCGGCCCACTAATCGATGAAGCAGCACTGGTGGAAGCCTTAGCGAATAAGCGCATTGCTGGAGCGGCGCTCGACGTCTACGACACGGAACCGCTACCGCTCTCGCACCCGTTTCGTACGCTGCCGAACGTCGTGACCACGCCTCATGTTGGATACGTTTGCCGCGAAAACTACGAAATCTTTTACCGCGATGCCGTCGAAGACATCCGGGCGTGGCTCAAGGGATCTCCCCTCCGTACGTTGCCGGACCTCAAGTCCTGGTTATGAGCGCCAACAGACTGCCACGATTGGCGCGTTGCCGTTATCTAAAAAGTAAGGCACCCGCCCTACGTGGATGCAGCTTCTGCTTTGGGCGCGTCCCCCATTGAAAAAGCCAGTCGCGGTATAGCAACTTCCACAAACACGATCTGGTCATGGACTACATCGAGGATGATCATTCCCCTATCAGGCTCAAGACACAATTCCGATACCGGGACCGGAGGGGCCTTTCGGCTTTAATGCCAGTGTATTGGCGGATTGGTACGCAGCGCTTGTTTTCCAAACCGGCAAAGGTCTACGGGAAGTCGAGCAACTGCAGTGCCTATCTAAGCTCTGACAAAAGTTCAGAAGGAATACCGCAGAGAGAATTGCAAACGCCGTTCCTGTGACCGCGTTGCCGGATTCTGGTCCGAAATATTGCCAAACGCTGAATCAGTAATACCGATATCAGGGTTTCCATAGCTGGCAATATTGAATACGTTGAAGGCATCAAAGCGAAATCCAACTGCCTGGCTTTCTGTGATATGAAAATCCTTAAACATGGAGCTGTCGACGTTCACATATCCAGGTCCACGGATGACTCCATTTCGGGAATTACCGAAAGCGTTGCTGGCCGGGGCGCCAAACGCACAAATCCCATTGTCCACTCCCGGTTGCGTGCACGGTGTAGCGGAGGGATCTGTACCCATCCAGTTATCGATCGAACGGTTAGCGATCTTCAGCTTGCGATATTGATTTGCGCGAGAAACACCGTAGCTATTCGAGTTATTACCGGGCCCCGTAATGCTCTCGGGGAACCCGGAATAACCGACGCCGGAAATCGAAAGCTTCCATCCGCCGATGGCTGCATCCACAAGCCGATTTACGTTTGAAAGATAGGTTCGCCCCCGGCCCACGGGAAGAGCATAGGCGCCAATACCTGAAACATTGTGGGTCACATCGTAGCCTGCCGGGCCATAATCGGCGGAGCTGTCGTAATAGTTTTGAAAGGCTCCGCTATACCCGTTCACGTTCAGGAAGTACATGCCGAGGCTGTTGGTCATAGCTTTGCTGTAGGTGTAATTCAGCGTAAACTCGAGGCCCCGGTGGAGATGTTGGCGGAGCGTTGCCTGTAAAGCGTTGTAGTTCATCATGGCTCTTGCTTCGGTGATCATGACAATATTCGATCCCAGCCCCAGGTTGGCGCTATTGTAGAAAGGGGCTGAGGTGGGATCACCATTTACGCGATACTGGTTAAGATTTCCATAGTCCTCGATATGCTGTCCCTGCTCACCGATATATCCAATTTGCAGCCCCAGTGAGGGGGTGAAAGCATATTCGCCGGTCAGGTTCCATTCCTGAATGTAGGCCGGCTGCATGTTCTGAGGCCATATCTGAGTCGCAGGGCCGGACGCATTGGTGCTGGGAGTGGAAAACCCTTGTTGGACCGTGCGCGGAGACCCGCCGCTCGCTGGTGTATTTCCTGAAGCCGCGGTAGGAGTAAGGGTGGTGAGGCTGACCGCCTGAAGGAAGGGCGGGTTGGCTGACAATCTCTGATTGTAAGAGTTCCCCTCAAAGTAGCTTGTGGCGCCATAGCCGCCCCGGACCACGACTCGAGAGGCCGCCTGATAGGCAAACCCGAACCGCGGCATAATCTGCCGGTAGTTTGGCTGATAACAACCGCTGTTTGAGCAAACTCCCGAACCGGTGGGCGCGCCCACCGGAACATGACCGGCATAAATCAAAGTTTGAGTAGTGAGATCGACGTTTGCATTTTTGTTGTTTTGTTCAATCCACGGCTCGTCATATTCGTAACGTAAGCCGAGATTCAACGTCAGATTGGGGAGAATCTTCCAGTCGTCCTGAACGAATCCTGCCGCTCGCCACTGACGCTGTCCAACGCGAATGCTGACCAGAGAAATACCCAGGCCATACACGCGATCGAGCACAAAGTCTGCTCCAGGATAACCTCCGGCATTGGCCAATGCCGGGTTGCCGGTAAAGGCTCCGGAATACTGCAGAGCACCCAGCGGTTGATAGTTATTGGTCGGTGAAAAGTTATTCTGATAACGGAGGGCCTGAATCCCGATGCTTAACGCGTGTAGGCCCCGCTGCCATCCTACGTTGTCAGTGTAACTATAAGTGTTGTCAACCACCGCGGGCCCGAGTCCCTCCGTACCCAGATTCGTCAGGTTGATGGAACTACCGCTGCCGCCAAAGCCGGCCGTCGCACCGAAGCCTTGAAGACTGAAG
This sequence comes from uncultured Acidobacteriaceae bacterium, assembly GCA_963814015.1. Classification (GTDB taxonomy): domain Bacteria; phylum Acidobacteriota; class Terriglobia; order Terriglobales; family Acidobacteriaceae; genus PALSA-350. The sequence goes on along the minus strand of CAWFBI010000005.1, from coordinate 154,717 downwards.
CCTAAGGAAGGCTGCGCGCCAAAAGGAATGCCGACCTTGCTATTACCGGTAAGCCCAAACTGACCAGACGGATCGGTTGGCGTGCTGGGAGGAAGATTGGTGCGGGTAAAGCCGATACGCGCCATATTGATCAACGCGGGCGAGAAAGTATGCACCCAACCCGCCCCGAAAACGTTGGTTGGCGAGTTGTTGGTTACTGGAAATGTGACTGGCAGTACAGATGTTTGTCCGTCATAGCCGGTCGACGCTGAATAAAACCCGGTAATTTTGTCATTGAGGCGTGCGTCATATTCGATCTTGAGGTCTCCCTGGTTATTGCCCCGATAAGAACGAACCGGCCCCTGCAGATTATTCAGCGTCACACCATCGGATGGTGTCGCATTGGGCAGTGGGTAAAGCGAAGGATTCGCAAAGAGAAATTGCGCCACCGGGTTCAGAATCGGGACGCCGGCATTGTTCACATAGGGGGCAAAGCCGTTTTGCGAATCGTAGAGCTGAATTGGATTCGAGGAAGCCAGGAGAGAGGAGAAATCACCGTTCCGCATGGCTGCAGAAAAAACGCTCGCCTGGCCGAGACCGCCCTGGTGAAAGCGCGCGCCCAGGAAGTCGACAAAGAAGAAAAGCTTGTTGCGCCGTATCGGGCCGCCGAAGGTTCCACCGAACTGCGTCTGCGTAAAAGGGTTAATCGGGATGATCGGAGTCTGATGGTTGTTGGTCCAGGTGTTCGCATTCGTCTTGGAGTCCTGAAGATAGCCATAGGCAGAACCATGAAATCGATTGGTTCCGCTTTTCAGTACGGCCACCACGCCTCCTCCGCTTACATTCCCGTAGTCAGCCGGCGCGTTCGATGTCAGCACTTTGACTTCCTCCAGCGCCTCCGGAGCCGGGTTATAAGATGGAAAATTTCCAAAGGTTTCATTGATGTCGATACCATCGAGTATGAAGTTATTGGACTGCGAGCGATTCCCATTCATGTTGGGCGAGTCGAAAACTGCCGAATTGCTTGCGCTTCGTTCAATCACGGTCGTACCGGATGTGCCGAAGGTGCTGACGGTCCCGGGAACATACAAAGTGAGAGCCGTGTAGTCAAGGCCGTTCAAGGGTTGGTTTTCTATCGCATTCGCCGAAATGGTTGTACCCAGAGTGGGATCGTTGGTATTGAGAATAGGCGAGGCGCCGGTGACATTCACCGTGGTGGAAGTGCTTCCCACCTCCATCGTTATGTTGAATGTAGGCGTCTGCAATGCCTCGAGCACAAACGGCGGTACTGTCGCCGTTTTGAACCCGGCCATGTTGACGCTCATCTGGTAGTGTCCCGGCGGCAGAAACTCAATTCGGTAAAGACCAGCCGAATTGGTCGTGGCGGGATACTCAACGCCAGTATCGAGATTGCGCGCCGCAACTTGGGCGCCTGGAAGCACGCCCTTGGCGGGATCCGAGACCAGGCCGGTAATTCCGCCAGTCACCTGTTGTGCCCATGAAGTCGCGGCCGGCACGATAAGTGCCAACACCAATAAGGCCAACTTGCCCCGGAAGGTCTTCATTTGTTTTCTCCGTCTGTTTTGGCGAATACATTACATCCCGAAGGGGCTACATCTTGAGACGAGCTGCTATATAGCTTTGAGATTTCAGCTATACATGTCCCATTTTTGAAAGTCAACATGATTCGAGAAGCCTCGCAAAAAAATTCAGGCAGGCAGCCATATCCAAGGCCCTCGCTCGAGATTTCGCAGAGGATTGGAGCGGTGGTTCCTGGGAATATGCTATATAGGACTGGCACCGTGAGACGGCCGTAAGTCCTCTGGAAGGAAAAGCAGTGGTTCGAAAAAAGCAGGGTGTTGGGATTCCGGCGTATCGCCAGATCCAGGACTCTATTCGCAAACGTATTGAGTCAGGCGAACTGCAGGTGGGTGACCTCGTTCCGCCTGAGCGGGAACTGTCCAGGCTTCACAAGGTCAGTCTGATGACAGCGCGCCACGCAGTCGCTTCGCTTAAGCAGGAAGGATTGGTCGAACGTAGGCAAGGCGTCGGCACATTTGTAAGCAAGCCCAAAATCCTCATAAACGAGTTGTTGAGCACGACAGAACAAATGGCTGCTCGCGGTCAGTCCGCAAAGGCGAAGATTCTTTCGGCGCGTACCGTCGACGGCGAGCATGAAATTGTGACCCGGCTCGCATTGCCTCTCGAAAGTAGTCTGTTGAAACTGGAGCGCTTGCGGCACGCGGATGGCGAACCTTTTTCGCTGGAAACCAGCTACTTATCGAAAGTGCGATTTCCGGACCTTCTGAAAGCCTCCTTCGCGGGCGAGTCGCTCTTCAAGCTCCTTGAGGTAAAGTACAACGAGAGATTGGGCCACGCCGATGAAGAGATTGACGCGACCATGCCGGACCCGAGAACCGCTGATCTTTTAGGAATTGCCAAATACCAGCCGGTCCTGCGTATTCGTCAGATCATTTATTCGACCTCTGGAATGCCGCTCATCTATGTACTGGGCTTTTATCGCTCGGATCGTTACAGCGTAGCGGTTCGCCGTCTTCGCCGCAATCCATCGGGTCGTTCAGGGGTTTCATGAACGGCCAGGAATTGAAGATGCCGCAGAGGCTTCTGGAAATTTGCGTAGACTCGCTCGATTTGGCGCTCGCGGCTGTCCGGGGAGGAGCCGATCGCCTGGAATTGTGCGGTCCGCTATTCGACGGAGGCGTGACTCCCAGCGCGGGATTCGTGGCTGCCGCGAGGCGCATGATCGATCTTCCTCTGGCCATGCTCGTCCGTCCGCACGCGGGGTCCTTCACTCCTTCCGACGCGGAGTTTGAAGTGATGCGTCAGGACATTCTCTATGCGCGCAACCTAGGGATAGACATCATTGTCCTGGGACTACTTCATTCTGACCAGACGATCGATACTGAACGCACCAAACAGTTGGTCGAACTTGCGCGGCCTCTGGAGGTCACGTTCCATCGGGCCTTCGATGTTTCTCCTAATCTGGAGGAATCGCTCGCGTCTGTCATACAGACCGGAGCGACGCGCGTCCTGACTGCGGGCGGTCAAGCTTCGGCGGTGTCGGGTGCGGCCACGGTCAAAGAACTCCGTGAAACAGCTGACAATCGCATCGGATTTCTTCTCTGCGGAGGTATCACCGCAGCGACAGTGTGCGCGGCACTAGAGACCTCAAACGTTGTCGAGGTCCACGCCGGCTTGCGAAATAGTGCGCGGACTGCACTCTCTGCCGGGAGCTTCGAGGTATTTACGGCCGCTGTCGATGCATTGCGCCAAAAAATCCGATCGATGGAATCCCAGGCAGCGCTACCTCGGTTCTAAAGCAATGGGGCGTCCGTACTCCGCGGACTCACGCACGGCAGATACGACGCGCATCACGCGCAGCACCTCGTCCCGCGTGACGAGAAAAGGCGCATGACTGGCCAGCGAGTCCTGGAAATGCCGGAGCTGCTCGACATAAGGATCCTGGTTGGGAAGATCGGCGAACGGTATGGGACCGCCGGGAACAATTTTGAGCCTCTCACGCGAGCCGGTTATGTCGATGGTCGTCTGCAGCCCAGCGGGAGATGCGACCCACCCGCCTTCAATCCTGCTGCAAACGCCTCCAGGATGTTCTAGATTGATGTAGCCATACTGTGATTGCCCTTCACCCTCGCGCCTGGCATCTACTTTTGTCACATCGCCGGCGAGCCACATTGCATAGTCAATGTCATGAATCAGCAGATCGCAGAGCACTCCTCCGGAGAGACGATCGTCGAGAAACCAGGAGCCGTTTGGCGGCGGAGGCGAGACCACACGCTTGAGCGCGATCTCTTTCACCTGTCCCAGCGCGCCGCCGCGTACCTTTTCCCATACAGCCCTATAGACCGGGAAGAAACGTACCACCATAGCGAGGAAGATGCGTACCTTGGCTGTATCGCAATCGTGGAAGATCGCTTCTCCCTCGTCGTAGCGAAGCGCCAAAGGCTTCTCGCAAACGATCTGGCATCCGGCCTGGGCCGCCTGTCGAACCGTAGTCTGATGGAGAAAGGTTGGCAGGCAATTGTCTGCAATCTCCACCTTACTTAGTAATTCGTCGACAGAATCGTAGACTGGACAGCCATAATGCGCAGCGGCGGCCCGGCCACGGTCCAAATTACGGGCATAAACACCGGCGATCTGCGCACCCAGCTTGTGCCACGCGTCGAGGTGCTGCGCGCCCATCGCACCGGCACCCAGGATGCCGACCCGCAGTCCGGCCTCAGTTGACATATTCATTCCGCGCCGCTTCCACCGTGGTCCGGACCGTCGTGGGGTCGGTTACGGTTCTTACATATTCGTAATCTGTTGAGGTTAGTCCCATCGCTATGTGGGGATTGCGATAGGTCATCGCACTGGGCTCCGTCTTGTGAGCGGCAAAGTGCAGTTCCCATAATCCGGTTTCTCGGCAGACCTGGCCAATATTGGCGGCGCAAAGCCCACCGCAAGGCATGACGATCATGCGCCCGTTTGCCAACTGGCCCAGCTGTTTGAGAGTTGGCCAGGCCCTCGATGGCAGTGGCCCTTTGACCGCTGGTCAGCAGCCGGTCCACACCCAGGCTGATCAAAACCTCGAGCGCCTGCACCGGGTCGCGCACCATATCGAAAGCGCGGTGAAAGGTGAAACTCATCGGCCTTGCCAGCCGCAGCAGCTCTGCCGTGCGCTGTTCATCCACCTCGGCGTCGGAGGTGAGACATCCTGAAACTACGCCCGGCACGCCGAGTTGCTTGAGCGCGATCACGTCCTGACGCATGCTTTCGAACTCAGCCTCGGAGTAGAGAAAATCACCGCCTCGCGGGCGCACGATGACGAAGACCGGAACCCGAGCCCGGCGCAAAGCCTCATGCACGATTCCGATGCTGGGAGTAATGCCGCCTTCAAGTACGCTGGCGCAGAGCTCCACCCGGTCGGCGCCGTTGTCCTGTGCTACCAGCAGGCCGTCCACTCCTTCGATCGAAACCTCCAGGAGGGGGTGCTTCATAGCGCCTCCTGCGGCGATCTGGTCGACACAATAGTGACGGGCTGCCTGCTAAACGAGCGGTCAAAAGGGAAGGTCGGCGGCCGGAACTGGTTCTTGGGAAGCTTGTCCAGATCCTGAAGGATCGAACCGTCGGAGAGAGCCATGAGATTTGGATTGCGAATCTCCTGCTCTTCCGGCGCTGGTGGAATGAACGGAAGGATGAAGTCGAGATAGTCGAAGAAGTGAGTCTTTACCATTTCTTTGTTGATGGTTGGAAAGTCAATGGACGGAGCGGCGGGTGGTGCAGATTGGTTGAGGTATGCGGAAAGAGTTTGCACCTTGTATCCCGATTGTACCTGCTTCACGTTGTCCATCTCATCCGCGTTGAGGAATTGAGTACGGTAAGCGGCAAGCGAAAACTGGGTGCTCGACCGAAATATCTTCTTGATGCCTGTTGGAGTTTCGCCCTGCCAGTCCGGTCCAGTGACCAAGTAGACGCCAGCGTCGTTGCCCGTCGTGCGGCTTCCAATGTAACCGTAGTTGTAAGTGTTGAAGTCCCAGAGCATGACGGAGTAGTAGCGCGGTTGAGCAACAGCAGGCACGGACAGGACGATGGGCTCCGCTCTCAGATCCATGAAGAGAACAGAGTATGGGGTGTCACTGTTCGGTAGGGGGATAGTTACATCTTGATCTGTGTAAACGCGGGCCTCATTGTGAATCTCATTGATCGGCGCAGTGAACGCGGCTGATTCGCGATTGATCGAGTAGGCGTTCATAGCCCCGTAGGCTATGACGAGGGGCGGCCCGTAAATGAACCGTTTCTCGGCGATCGCCTTGGTCTCTAGGATGCCGGGAGCGGAAACGCCCTTAAGTTTGCCGGCCTGTTCAGACTGCGAGATTGCGTCGGTCATTGTTGAACGTCTCCAGGAAAATCCGGTCTAGCCTCCGAGGCTATAGGGTCTGCTAGGAGCGGCCAACTAGCAGTATTGCTAGCGAATTAAGGCGAAATCTGGGGGTCTTCGCTCGTAGGAACTCTTGCAGAAGTGGTCTACCCTGGCGAACTGCCTGCGAAGTCTCGTTTTCCGTAACTCCCCATTATCTTTATGTAGCCGAAGCGGGCAACGGAGGCACCCACGGCACGGGTACCGCGTGCACCCACCCGACTCGATACGAAAGTGCGGATGACTTTGAACCAGACGGTACTCTCTACAGCGCCATCGCGGCGAACGGCAAGCTGTAAACCGTGGAGCCGAACCACGGCGAAGTTCTTTCTGTCACCAAGGGCGGCGAGATCAAGCAGGTGATCGATATTCCTCCTCCGAAGGCCACATCGTTCCTACCTCCATCGCCGAGCGGAACGGAACATCTTATTCGGAGCGCAACGCTTGCATAACATCGACGCGCGCAGCGCGTGCCGCCGGCAGCACCGACGCGATAACCGCCACCGCCATCAGCACAAACGCTGAGACAAACACAGGCAATGCGCCCGGCATCTTGACGTCCAGGAAATATCTTCCCGCCAAACGCGCCAGTACCAATCCGAATGCCGCGCCCGCAACAACGCCCGCCGCAGCCATCACGGTGCCCTCCGCGATCACACCCTTGAGGAGTCGCTGCGGCTCCGATCCGAGGGCCAGCCGAATGCCGAATTCCCGCGTCCGCGCGCTCACCGAAAACGCCAGCACGCCCGCGACACCCATCACTGCAATCGCCAACGCGACAGCCGCGAATACGCCGAACACCAGGGAGTTTAAACGGTCCGGTGTGAGCACCTCTGCACGGATGTCTTCGAGAGTGGCGGCGTGCTCAACGGGCTGATCGCCGGAGATGTCGCGAATAACACGTGTGACCGGCGCGACCAGCGCATAAGGATTTGTACCGGTGTGGATGAAAAGGCGACCGCCAAATATTAGACCCTCGCTAAAGGGGCTGTAAACGCTGAGCGTGGGCTCAGGAACGACGTGTACGTCGTCAATATCGGCCGTAACACCGATGATTCGGTGCGGGGCGATAAGACGCGACTTTTCGAGATCGGTCCCGGGGAAGAATTGCAGCACGGGATCCGTCCAATAGACATGCCGATTGACCGCATCCTGGTTGGGGAACATTCGCTGTGCGAGAGTCTCGCTGACGATAACCACAGGATCTTCCTGATTCTGGCCATCGAGCGCATTGAAATCACGGCCGGCGATGATAGGAACGCCAAGCGCCGCAAAGAATCCGGGAGAGATGGAACGCGACTGCGCCCGCGGATCCTCTACACCGGAGGCACGGACGTGTCCGTCGGCGGAAAACTGCAGACCAGGACCGGGGCCGCCGCCATCGCGCCAGGGAACGACGTCGCCGAACGCGGTCTTAGTGACGCCCGGTAGGGTATCAATGCGACGGATCGCTTCCTTGTAGAAATCGACGACCTGCTGAGGTGTCTTCCCATAGGACATAGCAGGAACATCGATAGCAAGGACGTGTTGCGTGTCCAGACCTGTCTGCGTCTTTTGCAGTGCGATCAGCGTAGCGATCAACGTACTTGCGCCGGCCAGCAACACGAAGGACGCCGCGATTTGTGTCACCGCGAAGATCCGCTGGCGGCGCCTCGTGCTACTGGTGATCCGCACACTTCCGCTTGATGGGCTCAGTCCACTCGGCGTGCCGGAAGAGGGCAGGCGCGGCACGAAGGCGAGAATGACTGCCGCGACGACGGCCAGCGTCGCTCCAACCCAAAGCAAGCTCGAATCGACTCTGAAGTCGAGCGCTCTGACGGAGAAGCGCGAGGCGTAGCGGGCCAGGATGGCCACCATCGGCTGCGCGCTCAGTACGCCGAGCGCGGCGCCCGCGCCGCAGAGCAAAAGGCTTTCGGCCAACAGCATGCGGCGCAACGCGCCTCTGCTTGCGCCGAGTGCCACGCGGACCGCCAGTTCGCCTTCGCGGCGAACCGTCCGCGCCAAAATCAGGTTGGCGACATTGGAACACGCGATGATGAAGACCAGCCCTGACGCTGCGAGCAGCACCAGCAGGACGGTCCTGGCACCCGACGTGATCTCGTCGCGAAGCAACTTGGCCCCAATCTGGAAGTCCGCATCCTGCGGATAGGCTTCGGGGTGGTCCTTCTTCATCGCGGAGTAGACAGAGCGCAACTCGGCGCGAGCCTGATCGAGGGTGACTCCGGGAGCCAGGCGGCCGAAAAGCTCAGTCATGCGATGGATGCGGCCAGTGACCATGGTTGCGGAAAGATGATGCGGGCTGGTGACCACGTTGGAGATGATTTCGGTATCTTGCGGATATGGGACGCAAGGTTCGAGGACGCCAATGACTGTCGCAGACCGATCACCGATGCTCCCGAGGCGAACGGATTTGCCGATGACCGAGGGATCCTTGTGAAGAGCGGTCGTCCAGAAACGGTACGTGAGAACAACGACGCCAGCGGCTTTAGGGCCGTCGTCTTGAGGTCCGATGAGGCGACCGAGCACGGGATGAAGGCCCATCACGTCAAAATATGTGCCGCCGACAACGCCACCTCGAATGGAACGAGGCTCACCGAGGCCGATCATGGTGAAGTCCATGGCGGAGAAGTCGCCAAACGCGCTCAGGGTTTTCACGCTCGCGCGCAAATCCTGTATCTCGGGTACTGAAAACGCAGCATTTTCGTCGTGGATGCCGGGGGCGCTCTGTCGGATGTAGATCAGCCGGTTCTCGTCGCGGTTGACAAGAGGCTTGAGCAGGACTCCGCGCACTAGCGTGAAAATGGCAGCGTTCGCGCCGATGCCGAGCGACAGTGTGAGAACCACGGCGATCGCCAGCCCTGGAGTCCGAATCAAGGAGTGAGCTGCAACTCTCAGATCGCGAACGAATGACATGTTCGTACCCCTCCCTGCCGGGGTATCAGCATCACACTTGCCAATACTAGCGCCATACACTTTAAACGACTTAATATGCGATAAGCTAGTCCGCGCTGTCCGTTTCAGGACACCGCTATGGCAAATTCGGACACTAAAACACAGCCCTGGCACTCGGACAGGATTGTTCTCATTCAATTCACGGGTTGTCGGCAACTCGACAATTGGCTCCCATCGACCGCATCAATCGAGAGTGGACAATCGGTAACGGAAGTCTTCTCGGAAGTGGTCGCTCAGTCGTGGGTATACGCCTCTCCGCCGAACTGCCCGTGTCGGTTTTTCGGTACTTCCTCTCTCCTACAGGGGGCAGAACGAGCGATTCACCGAGAATCCCGTTTTCAAGGAACGCCTCTTCATGGCTGACTCTGCATTGGCGATGCCAATCGCCGCTACAGTTTCCCCGGCTCAACGAGATTCAGGGCTTTGTTTCTGCCGCGAAAACTACGAAATCTTTTACCGCGATGCCGTCGAAGAAATCCGGGCGTGGCTCAAGGGATCTCCCCTACCGTACGTTCCCGGACCTCAAGTCCTAGTCAGCGCCAACACACTGCCACGACTGGCGCGTTGCCGTTATCAAAAAGTAAAGCACCCGCCCCTACGTGGATGCGGCTTCCGGCATCTATGGAAACGGAGGCAGAATGTATCGCCTGGAGAGGGAACACATGAGTGTAGAAAGCTTGCAGGAGCTATTTCTGGATGAACTGAAGGATCTATATTCAGCGGAAAAGCAGATCACCAAGGCACTTCCCAAGATGGTGCGGGCGGCAACCGCCCCCAAACTCAAGGATGCTTTTCAGAGTCACCTCGAAGAAACCAACGGCCAGATCGAACGACTGGAAACGATCTTCGAGCTACTTAAGAAAAAAGGTACGGGTAAGACCTGTGAGGGGATGAAGGGAGTTCTCACCGAGGGTGCTGAGGTTTTAGCGGAGACAAAAAAGGGAGATCTACGCGACTCCGGTCTGATAACCGCCGCTCAGCGCGTGGAGCATTATGAGATGGCGGGATATGGTGGCGTTCGCGAATACGCCAGGTTGCTTGGCCAAAAAGAGATCATGGCTCTGCTGGACGCGACGTTGAAAGAAGAAGAGGCCGCCGACAAAAAACTAACGCAGATTGCTAAGGAGGTAAACGCAGCTGCTTTGGGCGCGTCCCCCATTGAAAAAGCCAGTTAACCTGAGGCCCGATCGCTCGATCGGGCCTCACCCACATCGTGATCGCAAGCAATCACAATCAAGGGTTCATTGGAGGTCCGCGCCAGGGAGTACCCGGCTCGTATGCTCAGCAGAAGCACGTCCCCTCCGTCACGCCAAAGGTCACACGCGCGGGAGGGCCGCGCTATGAACTGGCAACCTATCGCGAACTGGTGACGTCATTAGTAAATCTTTTATAAGGTAACCGCTTGTGGGGAAAGCGCCCCATATCGCGCTCGGTTTTGCGAGATGTGGCGATACCACGACCCTTAAATCTCGTTTGCAATTGAGGCTGAAATGCCGCAAACGGAGGTAACCGAAAGTAACTTAGGGCGCTTAGGGCGCTTAGGGCGCATATATTTCCCCGGCCTGCGCCGCATTGTCATCCACCTAGCTGTAGGAACCATCTCCCGCGCTTCGGGGAGAAGCTGGAGCAGGTTCGCCAGCGTCCCGCCATTGCTGCACGACGGCAGGGACCAATTCGATATTCTCTGACAGTTTGTCTGAGCTTTTCATAGCAAGAGGGAGTTCTAAGCTGGAAATAGCAATGAGTGGTGGGCGAGGCGGGGCTTGAACCCACAACCCCCGGCTTAGAAGTCCCTTCCGGGTCATTTTATACGGTTTACGATTGATTGCTATCTAAGCCTATTGCCATAGAGTTAGGTCGTTCTAGCGCGATGCTCGACTACTGTGGGGACATGCGGTTTTCCATGGAGACTCCCCACAGTTCTCCCCACAGAGAAAATCCCCCTACGGCGGTCATCGAGTTCGCCGACTTTCGGCCCCTGCCGCCCACTGAGGGTTTCGAGCGGGTTGCGAACGGCCTTTTCCGGGTAAAAACATACCTAACTGATCTGGATCGGTTTTGATTCGCTGAATACGCCTTGACGGGGCAAGCGTAGAATGCGCTCAGAAGCGGAAAAGCCCGGATGCCAGTCCGGGCTGTCTAAAACTCGATGCCTCCGCGAAATCATCGCATGAGGTGTGTCTTTGGAGCAATACCCCACGATTTCCTTCCATTGCCTATGTGGAGAAAGACTCTACACTATAGGCACAAACGCGTTGTCCTATGATGCGCACTTGCAATGCCGGTGCGGCGAGGAATACGAGTGCCGCAACTCACTCATAGCTGTATCCGTCCAGAAGACACAAGAAATACGGTCACAGTGCCACACCCCTTCTCAGACTGCTTTAGGCAATGGAGCGTGACCGTCGCGTTTGGGTCACTCTGGGCGGATTGTGAATCATGGGGCCACATAAGGGGCTTACCGCACTGCGGACAGTCGAAATACAGCTGTGGCATAGTGGGCGCAATTATACGGCTTCCCGCAACTTTCGTTGCCGTGGCGGACGATTGGTAATCTTGGGCTTTACAGGAATCCACGTCCGGCTCCGTAGCGGGCATCTAATCCTCCCTGTCCGGTTGCGGTATCGAATGTTCCACCTGTCCGTTTTCTGGAAGGCCCTGGGCCTTGGCACATTTCCTTTTCAACGGGAGTGAACAGCCCTCCCCCCAAGAGGTATTCGTTTATCGCTCATCTCGGGGCTCCCGTCGTATTCAGTTTGCCCAGCACCCCTTCTGTGGCTATGACCAGATCGTCATACCAGCCGGCAGAAAAGGGCGTGGGTGGCTGCATCACTGGATTGGCCGCATCGTAGTAATCCGCAAGCTCGACTCCCACGGTCCATGGATACCCAACCGGATCCATGAACATAGCCTCTAAACCCAGGTTGAAGCGATACAGGTCTTGTGGGTCTTCGCCATTGGCGCCGCCCAAGGGAGGTAGATTCGCCACCACGACGGGAATCCCAGCCGCTGTGAGTTCTGTAGTGAGCTGCTGGATGTTAGCCAAGGGAATTCCTTCTGATGGCGGTGGTGGTGGTCCTGGGCTGGGCATGGGTCCAGTGAGTTCATCTTCTCCCATCACGACCCAGACTACGTCCGGCTTAAGTGCCGCTATTTGAGGCTCGAGCGATAGAGCCTGGCTGCTGATCTCTCCTGGCCGGCAGGTGGTGCATTTCCACTGCGGCGATGAGCTTTGGGCCACGATACCCATAGCTAGGCTCCCGCCCACGAATTCCACATAAGGACTGGAGACTACCTGCAACGCCTTGATGGGGCGCGCGGTATGGGCATCTGCGCTGGGGGGAATACTGCCACCACAGCCGGCCAACAAGATGCAAGCGATGATTGCCACGCTTGTTCTCATGGCTTCTCCTATAATTCCCAGCCATGCCGGTTAAAGTTGGTGCGAACAGCAGAGCACGGAACCCCAATCGGGCCCGTTAAAGCAACAAAGGCAACGAATCCGACGTTATCCCTGGAACCCTCGTGAAGGATGATGCTCCATTCGTGGCGGTTCTTCCAGTCATAATCGGCCATCATGGTTCCCCAGTTATACAGGCCACACGCTATCCACAAAACAGCGAGAATGAGCCCTCTCACAATACCACCGAAGCCGAAGTCCTATAATTCTCGACACTATGACAGACGATCTGAAGTTTCCGCCAGAGTGGGAGGATATAGGCGAACTCGTCATGTTCCTGTCGAAGGAATCTCTAACTCTCAGATCGTTTCTGGAATACTTAAGGACAGATGACGGCACTTCTCCCGACGTCAAAATGGATCAACTCGTTCACTGGGAGAAGCACGTTGGATTCCAGATGGGGAATCCGCACATTCACGAAGACGTGCAAAGTATGCTGCAAACAGTTCTGGACGCACCCGTCGCAGACCGCAAAGAAGCGATTCGGAGAGTCCTGGGACGTCTTCAGGAGAAGTACATTGGGAAGATCTAATTTCCATCGCGCACCCCTGCTATGATTTGAGTGCGCGTGAGAATGCGAGAGAGCCGCCCCTGACAGGCGGCTTTTTCATTTTAGACCTGCACCGTTGCGACAGGCTACGAGTCACCATCCTTTGCTTTCCGAGCCAAATCTGCGCGGTAACCAGCCTTGCGCGCCTTCTGCTCCGCGCATATTCGCTCTGCCTCTTCTATCGTCATGCCGGGAGGGATTATGCAGGTGCGCTCAAAGACACCGTCTTCGGCCATGTGCCAGTCGTGAACAATTGGACCGATCGGGTCGAACTCTGGGTCGTTTTCGTAGTTTGGCCTAGGAATGCTGCTGATTATGACGAGCTCTCGCCTCTTCTGCGAATCACGCCGTTGCTCAACCGCGGCCCTTGCGGCAGCTCGCGACTCAACCGAGCCGAGTGCATAGTCTCCGGGCCTTTGACCCGAAACTGTTGCGCCTAGGGGCTGCTGTGCGCCTTTAGTCGCCATTGGATTCGCTTTCTCGACTGTTGCCTGCTGTTGCGCCTACGGTAGACCGAAACCACCCCGGCAAGACACCCGATTGCGCGTAGGCTTCCATTTCCTCTGTAGTCATCCGCTCGAAAAGCTGATTCAGTGAGACCGTTTCCGAGCGGTCGATCCATTCACCAGCAGCGTTGATTTTGGCGTAGGCTTGCACGGCTGCGACCACGGCGGAAGCTGTCACGTCAACTTCGCCCGCCTTTTCGATGATGCGCTCCAAGGCGGCACGGACGTTCCGCTGGCGTTTCTGGAAGAGGCCGAGCGCGTGCGCATGACGGTAGACGCTGGCCCTGTCCGCCAGACCGTATTCCTCAGCGATTACTGCCGGGCTACGCCACGCGATAAAGGCGCTCTCGATTTCTTCCCGCTGCTGGTGGCAGCAGACAGAGCACGTTCGCTTGTGGCGTCCTAGGCTTACCGTTGCCGCTGTCTTGGCCTGCCGAGTCATGCTGGTATTGTGCCTGAAACTCGCACGCAAGATGGGCCATCGAACGGCCGGGTGGCAAGTTACCGCGAACCCCGTTTTTCAGCACTTCGAGTCCAGAGAGCAGACCAGCATAAAGAAAAAGGTGTCGCTTCGGCGAAGAGGAATGGTTCGAGAATCTTCATTCCGATTTCGACGTGGGAAAGAAGACAGAAAAGACGGTTCCGTGGCGTGTGGGATGTGTGCTGCTGCGGAAAGCGATGCGGCCGTCATGCTTTTGCACGATGCCGTGCGTAACCCAAAGACCAAGACCAACCCCTGTGGCTTCCTTGGTGGAGAAGAACGGTTCAAACAACCGCCTCCGCAATTCAACGGGAATCCCCACGCCCGTGTCGGCCACAGTCACCCGGATGCCACGAGCAGCGGCAGTATCCCAGGCATGGTCGGTCCGGATGCGAACTTGCAATTTGCCACCCTGCCCGATTGCATCGATTGAGTTTCCGATCAGGTTTGCAAATACTTGACGCAATTCGCTATTGAAGCAGAGGAGTTTTTCACTCGTGTGATATTCGCGTTTAACCTGTACCGAACATGCCCGAAGCCGGGAGGAATACATGGTCAGAACGGAGTCCATGATGTCGGCGAGTTCCACCGGGGCAGGCGCAGCCGATTGTCTGTGAAATCGGAGCGTCTGAGTGGTGAACTGGGCCACCCGCACGAGCTCCTGATCTGCCTCCTGAAGCAGTTTGCGCGTTTGCGCGCTCAGCGCCGAATCCTGCAGAGCGATATAGAGAGTATTGACTACAGACGCAAGCGGATTATTAATCTCGTGGGCCATGCTGGCGGCAAGTCGCCCTGCAGTCGCCAACTTTTCCGACCGGCGCAGCGCGGCTTCAGTCAGTTTCTGATCGTGAATATCAGTACAGCTTCCCAGCCATCGCTCGACTTGTCCAGCCTCATTGCGAAGTGGAATACCGCGAGCTAAGAAAATCCGATAGATGCCATCGTGGCGCCGTAGCCGGTATTCGTTCTCGTAAATCTCTCCGGTTTCCAGGGAATGCTTCCACTTCTCTCTTGTGGCGCCAAGATCATGCGGATGGACCAAATCCTCCCAGTTCGCTCCCATCAACTCTTCAGTGGAGATTCCGGTATATTCGGAGAACCGCGGATTGAAGTAGATGTTTTCCCCCGCCGGGTTACTGATCCAAATTAACTGCGGCAGGCTCTCGGCCAGCACACTGAATCGCTGCTCGCGTTCTCGCAGTTCTGCCTCAGCCTTCTTCTGTGGTGACAGGTCCTGTACGAATCCGATATAAAGATCATGCGATCCTTCCAGCAACGCATAGCCACACAGGATGGGCACCCTGACGCCATTTTTGCGGATGTACTCCTTTTCGTACGGGGTGCAACTGCCACGCTCTGCTGCCTCAGCAATATGAGCCGCGTCGAGAGCCTGATATTCCGGCGGAGTCATCACGTCCCAGCGAACTCTGCCCGCTTCCAGGTCCTCACGCGTGTAGCCGACAATGCGCAGCAGTTCGTCGTTGGCTTCGACAAAGGCGCCGAAGCGGTCCGGGATGCCGATGCCCATGAGATCGGAATTGAATAGCTTGCGGAAACGGGATTCCGTCGTGCGGAGTGCATGCTCGACCCGCTTGCGCTCGGTGATGTCGTTGTTGGTCTTTAGAATGCCGCAAGGATTGCCGGCATTGTCTCGCCTCAATATCCACCGGGCGGTAGCCACAACTAGCGTGCCGTTCTGGGCGGTTTGGGTGACCTCACCTTCCCACCAGTCTTGGCGCAGCAGAACCTCCAGAATTGCTTCGAGGGTGCAAGGCAAGACCGTCTTCAGCAAGTCGTACGAGTTGCGCCCGATCGCTTGCGGCTTAGTAAAGCCGTACATCCGTTCGGCGCCGCGGTTCCAGAAGAGAATCGTTCCATCCAGATCGCAGACCATGATGGTGTCATGCGTCAAGTCAAGAAGTTCAGCCTGCTCGCGCAATGCTTCTTCTGCGGCCCTCCGTTCGGTCACATCAGTGTGGGCGCTGATCCACTCGAGGATATTTCCAGAGGCGTCGCGGACCGGGACTGCACGCGCAACCAGGTTTCGATAGAGGCCATCGTGGCGCCGAACTCGGTGCTCCAACTCAAAAGGCTTTGCGCTGGAAATCGCTTCCATCCATTTTAAAACCGTCTTCTCGCGGTCCTCCGGATGAATGGCGTTCGCCCAGCCCAGACCTGCAATCTCTTGAGCAGTGAGTCCAGTAAACTCCTGCCACTCTGAAGTCTGCTCCATCTCCGTGCCCTGGAGCTTCCCTGCCGAGATGATGTCCCCACTGGCGCGCACCAACGAGCGATAGCGCGCCTCGCTCAGCGCCAGTTCCCCTTCAGCTTTTTTCTGCTCCGTAATATCAGCATGCGTGCCGATCCATTCGACTATGTTGCCTGAAGAATCGCGGATCGGAAGAGCGCGAACAAGCATATTCCGGTACACGCCGTCGTGACGGCGAAGACGCTGCTCCACCTGAAACAGTCTTCCAGTGCCTAGCGCCTCCTTCCACTGAGCAACGGTGTTCTCGCGGTCGTCCGGATGAATGGCATTTACCCATTCCCATCCTTGAGCCGACCGGCCAGTAAAAGCCTGCCAGTCCGCAACGTCGGTCTGCAGTCCGTCGGCGCCCACAATCCAAACAATGTCTGAAGTTGCGCGTACAAGGGCACGGTAGCGGCTATCGCCTAGAGCAGACTCGGTCGTTTCTTGGCCCCCGGCCCCTGGCGGCAACGTGGTTCTGAGTTCACAGCCACCGCATTCGTTTGCTGCGAGCGGCCGCGGGAAGCCCGACGGACCGTCAACCTCTATAGGGTGCTGGGAGAGGTCTTGCCTCATGGCGCAGTTTCCGTTCCGCAAGGGGCCTGGGGGGACCATAAGCTATAACCACAGTCGGTTGTGGATTGGTATGGCGATAGTCTGACGTAAGCCAACGAATGGAGCTAGCGTCATTTCGCGCCAGGGTTCGCATTAGCATGCTACAACAAAGCTGTGATTATTTCTCCTTATAGGTTTCTGCTGAAGTGGCTTGCCCACGAGTATTGCGACTAGTCGACCGGATGAACACCGGTAAAGCAAAAAAACCTGTTTTCAGGCACTTCGCTTCAATCGTGGAAAACCCTTGTTATCGCTCTATGAATCTGTCCGGCTGGCAGCTAAGTCCAGGGGCTACGCCCGGGATGGTAAACACGAGCATCGGCTGCTGCTGAATCACGTGGAACGCCACACCTGTCTTAAATTGTCGAACCAGTGGGAAGCGTTGCGAGTCCCCAGCACAATGAGATCGACCTTGACGCGACGCGCTAGCAACCGAATGCCCTCAGCAGCAAACCCATGCTCGAGAACACGCTCCGGTTCCCACGATTGCCCACGTAGGGAACCCCTGTAGGGCGCTCGTAAACCTGGCATTCAGTTCATGATCATCGAGTTGACATCGCTCCCAGGTTCTGGAAGCGGACGGCTCATGATGATGGCGAAGAGCCAAACCAGCATCAGGGCAAACCACAGCGGGTTGGATAGATCGGCGAGCCAGCCTTTGCCGAAGACAAGAAACAACCCTGTTGTTGCCAGGGCCGCCCCCTAAAAGCCACTCTCAACGCAGGGCCAGAAGATGGTTAGCTGTGATCACAGTAGTTGTAGCAGAAAAGAAGAACAATCTGGCGCGTTTTACTCGGCGTTAACCTGTTGTTAACCTCGGATCGCATCAACGTGGAAAGGAAAGTAATTCGAGGTGAGACGATGGCGAACTCCGCGACTGCCGGCACATCTGATTTCTCTGAGATGGACAACGCCGGAATATCTAAAGAGCACTGGAAGATCATGTTCATCTCAGGCATGGGCTTCTTTACCGATGCCTATGATCTGTTCATCATCGGTGTCGTTATGTCCCTGCTTAAGCCTATGTGGCACGTGGGCAAGGTCGAAGAGGGCCTCGTCGAATCCACGGCGCTGCTCGCCTCAGCCATTGGCGCAATGCTGTTCGGCCGGGTGGCCGACATGGTGGGACGCAAGCGCATCTATGGAGTTGAGGTGCTGGTGCTCGCAGCCGGAGCGATCGCCTGCGCCTTTTCCCCCAATATCTGGTGGCTCATCGGGTTTCGCTTCATCCTCGGCATAGGCATCGGAGGGGACTATCCCGTCTCTTCCACCATTATGAGTGAATACGCCGGCAAGGCGCATCGCGGCATGCTGGTGACGCTGGTCTTCGCCATGCAGGCGGCCGGTCTGATCGTGGGCCCGCTGCTAGCCGCCGGCATGCTGGCTACTTCGCTCTCCCACGACATCATCTGGCGGATCCTGGTTTCCGCTGGTGCTATCCCCGCCCTTGCCGTTTACTGGTCACGCCGCCATCTCAAGGAGACGCCGCGCTTTCTCAAGGCTGCCGGACATGAAGAGGATGAGTCAGGAAAGCTGAAGAAGGCTTCGCATTACGACAAGAAACACCACTCTGTATCTTTTTGGGATGGCTTCCATCGACTGGTCGACAACAAGATGATCCTCACCCGTCTGGTAGGCGCGAGTCTGGCCTGGTTTCTCATGGACTTCGCATACTACGGGAACACGGTCTCGAGCCCGCTGGTGCTCTCCGCCCTGGGGAGTGATCATTCGCTGCTGCAAAAAACACTTACTCAGCTCGGCATCTTCGCGGTGTTTGCCGCGCCTGGCTACGCTGTTGCCGCGCTCACTATGGATAAGCTGGGGCGCAAAACAATCCAATGCCTGGGCTTCGGCATGATGGCAGGCACCTTCGGATTGCTGGCCCTGATCCCCAACGTGGAGAAGATGACCTGGACGTTCCTGCTCATCTACGGTTTCAGTTACTTCTTCACCGAGTTCGGTCCCAATGCAACCACCTTCGTCTACCCGTCGGAGATATTCCCGGTCAAGGTGAGAACGACCGGACACGGAATCGCCGCTTCCATGGGCAAGATCGGCGGCTTCTTTGGCGTTTTCACTTTCCCCTTCTTTATGCACTGGCATGGTCTGCCGGCCGCGGAGGGGACGGCTGCCATTGTGAGCTGCCTGGGATTGATCACAACCATCTTCCTGCTGCCTGAAACCAAGGGCAAGAGCCTGGAAGAGCTTTCCGAACAGCCATCCACACCCGTGGAAAAAGCAGCGGCGTGAGCTACTGAATTAAGGAATGCTGAGGATGAGTTTACGGTACTCATCCTCAGTAAATGCCCGGACGGTTTCCATACGCATGCTCCCTTTCGAAGGGATCGAGAGGGCTATAAGCGCCAGTGTTTCCCATCGGGAGCCTCGAGGATGGCTGCGGCGTCGTATTGACCCATCAGCAGGTTAGAAGGCCTTGATCTGTCCGCCGGCAAGCTCGACTGCTTTCTTATCGGCATCCAGGCCGGCGGTACTGTCCTTAATTGCGGCTAGCTCCGGTATCAGCCGCTGGGTTTCAATCCTGACCATCTGCGAGCAGAAGTCCACGAATCTGGTTGACCACAGCCGTTCTTCGCATCACCCAGCGTTCACGCACTCGATGCAGCGATTGCAGGTCCAGTTGGTCGTCACTCTTGACCGGCACAAAACGCATGGTCGGTCTTCCCACCGCTTCGGCGATCGCTTCTGCGTCGATGTAGTCGCTCTTGTTCGTCTTGACGTAGGGTTTCACATATTGCGCTGGGATCAGCCGTACCTCGTGCCCTTGCTCCCGCAACGCTCGCCCCAAAAAATGCGATCCCCCGCATGCTTCCATGCCGATCAGCTTCACCTTCAGGTTTACGGTAAAGTGCAAAAGTTGCGCTCGAGAAAATCGCTTCCGCAACACTAGCTCTCCGCCTTGGTTCATCCCTACCACATGAAACGTCGTCTTGCCCAAATCAATACCCAGCGTGAACAGCTCCATGGCGCCCCTCCTCCGTACGTCCCTTACGACGCTTCCATGCGCTTGCGAAGCTCTTTGACTGCATCTTTCGTCGCACTCCCGAACGGATGCCACCTCCGAGTATCTGAGAACAAAACTTGACCACTGACAGGGTCAAGGACGGTCATCGTTGTGTAGCGCGCGCGAGTAGCGGCCGACGTCGCCTGCACCGTCCCGTTATCATCGACGGTCCCGGTAGTGTAAGACCCTCTAACTTCGGATGACACCGTGAAAACGAAAACAATGTCGGCTTTCGCCCTGTCCTGAATAATCTCGTATCGGTTCCACTCCTTAAGAGCCGTGTACGCCTTGTCCAACAGGCCGGACTCGCCACTGCGATTGTCGATGTAAACCGTTTTGGCTTGAAACAGCGTTTCGGGAAGAGGAGCCTTCAAATCCTTCCCGAGAGCAGGAAGCGCACAGACGAGCATAACGAAGGCGATTACTTTCATTTGAGTATTCTGCTCCACCTGCCTGACGTTTTCATGAAAACCAGCTAGAACGGCCACGGAATGCTCCGCCAATCGCTCTCCCCCGCCCGCTGGTGAGGCCCCGGCACTACCAAGACGAGGAACCCACCGCCCTGCCCGAGCGCGGGCGCATTCGGATCTGCCGGGCACTGTCTTCAATTGCGTGTGCCCGGCCAACCGGGAACGCCTGCTTGCGACGCGCGCGCGCGCCTATGCGCGTACTGGTACCGAAACTCGCAGAAGCCCTGGAAACTCGCAGAAGCCCCGCTCTCTGTTAATCATTTAATTAACAGGATTTAATCAGGAATCCGTCTTGAGCTTTACGCCAACGAAGCCCCCGGACTGGGTCTGAAATCCTGCCATTTTCATGGAAGCCAGCCATACTTTACGGGGCAAGGGCCTAGTTTTTCGGTTGAGGCAATAAGTCTCATAGTCACTGAAGAATTCGCCGATCACGCTAGGTCCTGCCTTGCGATCTTTCAGGACCCGAGCGGAAGCCCAGTCTGTGACCGTGGCAGTGCAGGCGAGGATTCGTTCCCGCAGCTTCGCCCGATCGATTTCGCCGCCATCCATAGAATGCATCTTTGCCAAGCCCAAGGTCATAATTTCCCTCCGCCCCCGCGTGCGCCCAGCGGTACCTCTGCAAACATTCACATGCGCGATCCGTTCTACCTCTTCGATGGTCATTCCCGGAGGGATGCTGCTATTGTGGGCCACCTGTTGCCATCTTGGAAGCCCTTCCACAGTGCTGGCTGTACAATTCCCCTCACGGTCGTCTAACTCCGACTGCTGCCGGGCGGAGAATTTAGCTTTCCCCAGGGTTCAAATGGATGTGAATGAAAGCTCAGAGAGGGATTTAGATGCGTGCTATTTCACTCCTCATTATGCTGACTTGGCTAGCTGCACCTTCCATGCTCGGGCAAACTGAAAAGACGTTCCCAACTGATGATGAAATCAACCTTGTGCTCACTCAGACCGAACGGGCGATGCAGCAATACAAACCTCTTATAGACCAAGAAGAGATTCTGATGGGCAAAGGCGGCGCAGAGGCCGCTGCTAAAGACCGTCAAGTGTTGGAAGGGCTAGAAACGGCCGCGAAAGCCTTCAAACGCAAGCCCCAAGGGTTCAACGGTCCGCTGGGCTTCACATTTTTTGTATGGTTGGATGATGCGGACAGGAACGCTTTGCTGTGCGGGAGTGGCGCAATGTCGCAAGCTACTTTGCAGCTCATGGCTCGAAATACAAACAAGGCGGATTCGCTGACTCAGCTAGCTCAAAGTTGCAGTAACGCTTCTACACTGATTTACACCGTGAGCGAAAATGCAAATTCGTTGTATCAAAGATATGTTGAGGCCGAGGCGCAATTGGCAGTTCACGGTGCTGAGGTGGCAGAAAAGTGTGCGGATATTCTGAAAAAGAACGGCGTCTCTCCTCAAAAGTAAGACTGTCTCTGCTTGCGGCATCGCAACCGAACCTTTCCGGATCAAAGAAACCCATCGTATAATTGCGCCCACTATGACAGACGAGGAAATGGCGTTTGCGCTAGGCGAGAAGATTCTAGAGCTACAGCACAAAAATGCAGCCCTGTCTGGAATACTTTCTAGCATGAGACAGCCGGATGGTTCTATGGTTCCGTGGGAGAGGATGCTAGATGCTGACATGCCGCTACTAAAATCGGGCCTCGTGTCGCAAGACAAATACGAAGAGCTTCGGCAAGCAATTCACGCTCTATCCGATCACTCCTCCGCACTCGGGCGGCTGTATCGTCACTTTGTGGAAGAATAGGCTCCCGCATGGGCACACCTCGGCTATACTGAAATTGCCCACCAATCTCATCTAGACAGGCCCGGACTGGCATCCGGGCTTTTCAGCGTCTGGGTCTACTCTACGCCTGCCCTTGTAACTCTGCCCCGGGTCCCGGCAGGTGAGGGGTCCTCCAAGTCGTCCCGCAAGGTCAGGCCGTAGACTAGGCCGTCTGACGTAACCTGAAAACCCTCGGCCTGTAGCTCCATCACAAAGGCCGCCCGTGATGCTGGCACAGGCCGCCCGTGGTCAACGCACCAGCGAACAAGGTCAACGTACAGCGCACTCGTTCCGCCCCGCCAGCGGTCACGGTAGACACACCGCTCCAGAAGCCAAAGGCCCGAGCCGACGTCCTGTGTGCCTTCCACTGGCGAATCGAGACGATTTTGCAACAGGCCGATGATCTCCGCTTTGTGCTGCCGTAACTCTTCTATCACCGGCTCAGCGGCATCCCCCGGCGCGATCACCAGATATTCACCATCGACCCGGATATGACCGCCATTCGCTTCGACTGCCCGAATCAGATCAAATGCCGCGCTCATATCCGAACCTCCGTTTTGACGGTTTCGCCGTGCGCCTGATTTCCCCGTACAACCAATTGATTTTGCCGATTTTCCCGTACAACCTTTTCGTCAATGTTGACGCGGGTTTGAGTGCCATTTTCGGTTGCTTGTACGCTTGTACGCACTACACCCTCCGTACAAGCGTACGCGTATTTATAGGGGTCGCCTTTCTTGCCTGTTCCGGAGCGGTCAACGACCTGCTTTTCCACCAGGGAGCGGAGGGCCTTGCGCTTGACGGCGTTCGTGCCTTCGATGTGATCGACAATTTCCGGTTCCGTCTTTTCTCCTCCGGTCTCCAGGTACTCGATGATCTCCCTTTCAATCTGCTTGCAGTCCGCTTCGGCGCGCGTTCCTCCAACCGACAGCAGCCGGGTATCCGGGTGAAAAGAAAGCACCGTCTCAGGCAGGACTGGGCCAATCCGCGTAACCGTCTGAATGGTCCGGTAAGACTCTCTCCGGCTTAGGACAATTGTCGTGGCCGCCGCTCCGCCGATGGCTGTGCTCCCCAGCGGGCTGTCGATGGGGTCAACCTTAGGTGACTTGCCTGAATGGTGCGTCAAGAGGATGTGCGTACCCGTCTCGCGGGCAAGGTCGATAAGCGGGCCTAGCGCCGCATAAACTTCCGCATAGGCTTTTTCATCGCGGATATGCGCCAGCCGGAATAAAGGGTCGATGACCACCAGCGCGGGCCGCTGCTGTCGTACCAGATCGACCAGGGCTAGGATTGCCGAAACCGGGGCTGCATCCGCGTGGACTTCAATGGGGTCGGTGGGTCTAGCTCCCATTGCACGGAAGTCGGCGGTGATTTCCTCGTGCCGCTCTTCCAAAGCCAGATAAATGCAAGAACCTTGCCGGGTGTTGCGCCCAAGGAACGGCGCTCCTCTTGCCACCGCAAGGCAAAGCCCACGGGCAAACGTACTCTTCCCCACCTTCGGCTTTGAAACCACACAGGACACCGTGCCACGGATCAACAGGCCGTCTACCAGATAATCCGGCGGAACCTCGGGGCGCGAAAGCAACTCGCCAATCCCCACGAGCTTAAATCCGCCGATAGGAACCGCTGCATCAGGGCTTTGTACTGGTGTAGTCCATATCGGTGCGGCCCGCATTCGCTCAAACAACTCTGCGGGGGTGTGGGTTTCGAGATAGTCGGACACGTCCCCTTTCTCCGGCAGTCCAGGCAGTTCCACTAGCTGCACGGCCTGAGCGTATTTCGACACGTTGGCACAAACCTGCTGCGCATGCTCGCGTCCTGCCTTGTCATTGTCTTGGAATACGAAAACCCTCCGCCCTTTGAACCATAGCGAATACTCGTCCTGCCACTTGCCCGCGCCGCCAACGTTGCATGTTGCTGCGTAGCGCCACTTCCCGCCGTTGTTGGGGAATCCCGAAGCGGCCTTTTCAAGATTGAGAGCGTCTTTCTCGCCTTCCGCGATCAACGCCACATTCGCGGTTACTAACATGGGAAGGTTGAACGGGACACGAGTGACGCCGTCCATGTTCCATACCCAACCACCTTTCCCATCCGGGCGCCGTTGGCTGAAACCCTTGGGCTTATAGCGCACGGCCTGATAGACAACTTCACCGTTCGCGTCCCTGTAGTCGTAAGTTGCATCGGGCGTCCCATGCTTCGACTCATTGGCCTTCGGCGCATCCCGCCCGATTGTCGCGTAGATCGCGTCCCAACATTCCCGGTCGGGGCGCTTTGTCAGAATCCGCTCAAAGTGGATCAGACCACCGTCGATGTTGCAGGCGTGACATTTCCACGCCCCTTTGCGAATGCTGATCGACAAACTTTCCCTTTTGTCGGGGTGAAACGGGCAGAGAACGTCCACGGTGTCGCGGGCCGGGAGGGTCCGCTTTAGACGATCCTCAAAGTACCGACGGCTTTCCTCGAACGTGGGAACAAACGGAAGAAACCTCTCCCTTGCCTGGGGCGTCGATGAGCACCGCTCTGTGGCGATCTTCTGCGACAGCACAGGTAGATCAACGGCAGTCATTCACCGCACCCTCGCCGGTATACTGCCTGCCTCAATAAGTTCATCAATTGCCGATTGCGGAATGCGGATCGAGCGTCCCAAACGAACAAAGCCCAGCCGACGCGAATAGACCCAAGACCAGACAGTCTTCGGCGATAGCCCAAGCTGTTCTGCTGCTTCCCCTATTGTCAGCATCCGTTTCACTGTTCACCCCCACGACCTTTTATTTCCTACATTTTCCTTGCAGATTCTATTGAGGTCACGTATTTTGTGATCTACGCGTGATGAGGCAGAAGCGTCAGTTACGAACAAAGCTAGTTGAAGACGACCTCAAGGATTGGTTTGAATTTCGCTTGCTTCAAGGGTTGAATGGTCGCATTCATCCAAAGATCGGCAAACCAAAACCCGATGCGCAATTGCCGCGGGATGCCTCGGCTATCAAACGGATCCAGTTGCTTCTCCAGGCGTTACAAGCTGCGTCTTCATCGGAGGATAGCTTCCCGGGTTTGGGAGACGGTCTGGGACCACTCTCATCCCGAAAGAAGTTTCTTGAATGGGCCAACTCCGACCTCAAACGATACCTACAATTTCCAGTGATATTCGTGGACCCGTTTTCCAATGAACTCACCACCGAAATGGAGAATTACCGCGGGGATGAATGGGAAAACGACGCGGTGAACTCGATTCTTTTGCTATTGAAAAGTGGCGAGCTCTACAGGTTGAAGCGCTGCTTCTGCTGCGAGAAGTGGTTCTATTCTCTTCGCGATGATCAGCGGTTCTGCAACAGAGCCTGTAGGCAAAAGCAACATAGTCAAAGTGGTGCGTTCAAGGAAAACCGAAAAGAGTACATGCGGAAATATCGTGAAAAAGGAGACGATAAACGGGCGAAAAGCAGAACTTGAGATTCAGCGGTGCGAAACGAAAGGGAGGCAAGTGAAATGGCACTCTACAAGCGTGGTGAGCAGTGGTGGTACGAGTTCAGCTTTCAGGGGCAGCGCATCCGGGAATCGGCCCATACCACCAGCAAGACGGCTGCAATTCAGATTGAGCGCGAGCGTCGGCGCAAGCTCGAATTGTCTTCGGGTGGAGTGCGGGTGCAGAAGCCGCTCCTCTTCAGTGCGGCGGCGAAATCATGGCTTGCCGAGAATGCCCACTGGAGCCAGAGCACCAGAGAGATTTATGCGCTCAAGGTTCGCCACCTGGGGCCAGCGTTCGGCAAGTTCCTCTTGAACGAGATTACCCCTTCCGATATCGTTGCCTTCCAGCGCAAGCGGCAGAAAGCAGGAGCGTCGAACCGCGAAATCAATATGGAGTGTGCGGCCCTCCGCATGATCTTGAGGAAGCATCGTCTCTGGCACCTCATCGCGCCTGATTACCGCCCCATGCGCGAGAGCGAAGAGACTGGCAAGGCTCTTTCGTCAGACGAGACCCATCGGCTCCTCAGTGCGGCAAAGAAGAGCCGTAGCCTGTCCCTGTACCCCGCACTTATTCTGCTTATGAATACCGGGCTGCGTGTCTCGGAGCTTCGGACGCTGCAATGGCGGCAAATCGACCTGCTAGACCGATTCCTCACGGTGGGACGGTCTAAGACGAAAGGCGGCGAAGGGCGGGTGGTGCCGCTCAATCAGGATGCGTTTACGGCCCTTATGGATTGGCGCAAGAGCTTCGAGAATCCCCTTCCCTCGCACTTCGTGTTCCCCTCCGAGCGTTACGGCTTGGACGGGGATTACGGATACCAACACGGGGCCGTGGTCGTCTGGAATCGCAACCCAGAGAAGGCGATTGGAAGCTGGAAGGTGGCATGGGGTGCTTGCCGTAAACTCGCCGGGGTTGATTGCCGCCTGCATGACCTTCGCCACACGTTTGTATCGAGACTCGCGGAGGCACAAACCGCCGATCAAACGATCATGGCTCTCGCCGGTCATATGTCGCGCAAGATGATGGAGCGTTACAGTCACGCCAGGAACGAAGCGAAACGGAGAGCGGTCGAAGGGCTATTCGGGGTCGAAATTCGAGGAGACTCCCCACAATTTCCCCCACAGTCGGAGCGGCCCGAAATATCGAAGCCGATGTAAATTGCTGATAGCAAATGGTGGGCGAGGCGGGGCTTGAACCCACAACCCCCGGCTTAGAAGGCCGGTGCTCTATCCAATTGAGCTACTCGCCCGTTCCTGCCATTGTATCGTCAACAGGCGCCGCGTCGAAGCTACATCAAACGAGCATCGATGATCACCGGCAAAGAGAGATCGAGCGCCTCGCCCCACGCCAGTAAGGCGCGCTGTGCGGTCGCGCCGCACCCTTCGACAAACCAGCTCACTGCAAAGCCCGGCACACCTTCGACCCGCGCACGCCTTAGTACCAGCTCCACCCGAGCTGCCCTGGCCGGGATCACTCGAAGCCCCTTCGTGACCACGCGAATCCAGCGCTCCTGGCGTTCGAAGCTGGACAGAAGCGCGATATCGCGCGCCAGCAGGTCAACGTACGAGCCTGCGCCGAAGGCTGTTTCGCCTGGCGCGGCGTCCATCTCGTAGGGATCGAGTGGCTCGGCACCCTCCTCCGCACTGCTGGTCCAGGCATCGCACTTCGCCGTCCAGAGCGGCGACGCGTCGCCGTTCAGTAGCAGCAGCGCGGACCGCAACCCCGGCCTCTCCCGGGCTTCTTCAATCTCATCGAGGAGGTGCGCACCCAAGCGCAGATCGACGAACTGGCACTTATGGAGATCGCCGGCTGACGCGGCCCAGGGAACAGCTATTACCGGGTCGGCGGCTGCCAATGCGACGGACCAATCAGCTTCCATCAGGCTTGGTGACCGAGAATAGAAAGTTCAGTAGCATCTTCTCTGCCCAGTAGCCGTCATACCCCGCCGCCGGCGCCAGGAACGCGCAATGACCTCCATGCGCGGTCTCGATCAGCTCCACCCGGTGATTGCCCAACAGGATGTCGCGCGTCGATGGCAGCATCCTGATAAAAGGATCGTCGAGGGCATGCAGAATGAGCGTAGGCACAGTAATCTGCGATGCCACCCGGGTACTGGATGCGCGGTCATAGTAGTCATCCGCGCCGGTAAAGCCGGAGTAGCGGGCGGTGATCTTGTCGTCAAACTGGCGCAAGCTGGCAATCCTTTCCAGTCCAACGGTCGAATAGATCGCCGGAAACAGCTCCGCTTTGTACCGAAATCGCCTTCGCAAACCGATCAGAAACTTCCATTCGTAGATCCGGTTCGAGACGTTATGCAGCGCATCCGCTGAGGCGTTCAGGTCCATTGCCGGCGAAATACCAACCACGGCTTTCAGATAATCCGGCGCGTCCGCGCCCACCTCGCCCGCCAGCTTCAAAACCAGGTTACCGCCCATGGAGTAGCCCACCAGCGCAAAGGCAGTGAGGCCCTTCTCTGCGGCGAGCGTTTCCATGACCGCTGCAACATCACCTGAAAGCCCGGAGTGATACAGCGTCGGCGACAGATCCTCCGTGCCGCCGCAGTTACGCATGTTCATGCGGATCACATTGCAGCCCGCGGCCCACGCCCGGGCTGAGTTACCCAGCACATACTGCGAGTTGGACGATCCCTCGAGGCCATGTACCAGCAGCATGGTAAGGCACTGGCTCGGGTTTGCCTGCCAGTGGCAATGGCAAAGCACATGGCTTGCGCCGCGGCTACGGACATTGGCCTGCGCCTCGGCCAAACGCCCCGCGGCCGCCGAGCCGGAGGTCTTCCCTTCCAGGAGAGCACCTTCGCCTGGGTCGACTTCGATAATGTGCACCTCAGGCGCAGGCAAGAAATACTGCCGGGGCTTAAAGTTGCCCACCAATGTCTGCAGGTGCCCGTTGCGCAGAAACCGTCGCGGAAAAAACTCTTCCACCTGCTCGATGCGGCTTGCGGCCTCGGCCAAAAGGTCGGTCGTTTTGCTCACCGCGCCCTCAACCGGGAAAGCAGGGCAGCGGCCTGCAACGCCCCTTTGGGCGAGTCCTCGTGCTTGATGTACGCGAATACATCTCCCTGTCGTGGCCTTCGCGGTCAGTTGCTCTTCGATTTGCTGCAGGTCGGCGGCCTCATAGTCGCTTTTGCGCAGCCGGTAGCAGCAGAACGGGGCGGTAATGACATCCGGTGTTTCGAGCTCATCGCTCTCGGCCACGCAGAGCGCGGCTTGATGCCGCCGGAGCAGGTCGAAGACCTCGTCTACAAACCACGATGTATGGCGGAATTCAAAGGCCACCCGCAGTGTGCCAGTGCCTTCCGGCGCGGCCTCTTTGAGGAAGCTGGCAAGCCGGTCCAGATCCGCTTTGAGATTTGGCGGCAACTGAAACAGAACCACACCCATGCGCCCCGCGCGGATGACCGGCAGTAGGGCTGAGTAAAAGGCAGTGAGAGCGTCGCTGCACTCCTTCAACCGCTTGATATGTGTAATGCGCTGCGGCGCTTTGAAGGAGAAGCGAAAGTCCCCCCCGGTCTGCGCCAACCAGCCATCGACCGTGGCCGCCGAGGGCAGATGGCGGAAGGTGTAGTTCACCTCGACGGAGTTAAGCTGGGTCGCGTAGTGCTGCAGCATTTTCTTAGGGGGCGTCTTGGGCGGGTAGAATTCCGGCTTCCAGGTCGGATAAGCCCAGCCCGAGCAGCCGATCCAGACGCGGTTATTGGCGGAGCCAGAAGATGCAGCCTGGGTTGTAAGGGGGCCCGGTATGGAGGACGATGGTCGGGTGGTCACGTCGGCGTCTTCCACCGGAGACTTAACTCCGCCTGTTGACGGTACGAACAGCTTCGATTGGGGCGGCTAGTGGGGGTCGAATTTGCTGATCAACGGATTTTAAACCACTTAGCGTCATCGGGCGGCACCCAAAAGACTGGCCAGAATCCAAAGTTTCTGCAAGTTGACCCTTAACTGACCCCAATACTCATGGGCCACTGCCATTCTAGCAAGCCTGCACTGAGGGCCTTCAACCCCGACCCCGGGCCGCAACCTCTTTTGGGGTTGGTCTGTAGCCTTCCAGTCTGCCAGCCGGATGTACGTTCTCGCGTTTACCCTTGTCGGAGGAAATCCGGCGAGAGATATTCGTTCGATTGGCAGCTGAGTGAATGGATCCCACCTCGGGCGCCGTCCTCTGGCGCACCCAGGTCGGCGCCGGTGGTTTCCTGGGCGGAATCTTGTGGGGAATGGCGGCCGACGCGCACTACCTCTACGTCGCCAATGCGGATGTCGTAGCTGGTAACGGCCGCCCCGGTCTCTTCGCCTTAAACCCCGTGACCGGCAAAGACATCTGGTATGCGCCCACGCCAAAGGTCCGATGCAACTGGACATCCGGGGCGCCCTGTTTCAACGCGCAGTCCGCTGCACCCTTCGCCATCCCCGGCGCCGTCTTCGCGGGAACCACAGAAGGCCACGAACGCGCCTACAACGCAGCCGACGGCCGTGTCCTGTGGGATTTCGACACCGGGCGCCCGGCCGGCGGCGCCATGGACGTCAGCTCAGGCTCTCTCGCCGGCGGGATGCTCTTCCTCATCTCCGGCTATCGCGGTTTCCTCGGCGGAAGCTCCGACAACGTCCTGCTCGCCTTTTTCAGTTGACGGCCGTTAACCAGGCAAGGCATCGGGCTATTGAACTCCCGCGGCCAATCCTCGCGTACGGGTTTGATCAAAGCGGCGGTCTCCTCACCAGTCTCACTGCGTGGCCGCCGGCAGCGGCATCACCCTAAGCATGAACTCCAACCCTGGGTTCTCAGTGTGCGTGATCTTCGCGGGGAGCCAGGCGGTATCGATATCAGAAGTATAGTCTTAAGACACCAAGACTTGGGGGTGCGCAAGGACCCCTGAAGAATGACCTGAGGAGTTTACATGGACGAGAGTAGAAGGAATCGTCTTGTGGTCATCAGCTTCATCTTGGGCTTCTTAGCGGCTTTCCCCTTCATGGCAGCTGCTTCCTTTGTCTATCTCAGGTATGGTGACCCGCCGGTGGCTACGGCAGATAAGCCCTTCCCTTATGAGAAGACCATCGTCCAGATTCCCCTCAACGCCCGTATCAGCCGTCAGCTCGCAACGGCTCCCCTAAGTCCCACTTCTGACAACCTCGTGGCGGGTGCTCACGTTTACGTCTCTCACTGCGCCGTTTGCCATGGAACACCAGGTCAAAACAGCAGCTTCGGCCAGTGGGAATACCCCCTTGCTCCACAACTCTGGACAAAACACGCAAACGGCGTCGTCGGCGTCAGTGACGATCCTTCGAGTGTTTCTTACTGGAAGGTAAAGAACGGCATGCGCCTTACAGGAATGCCATCCTTCCAGCATATCCTCACCGAACCCGAGATGTGGCAGGTGAGCTTACTCATAGCACAGGCAGATAAGCAACAGCTTCCCGCCGTCACAGAGACTTTCGTCAGGGCGAACTCGCTAGGTATTCAGTCCGATTCTCAGCAAATGCAGCAGTCTCCGAAGTCGCCAGTAAACACCAAATAAGCAACTATAGGAAAGGATCCGTCACGATGAAGACACGACGGCTCGCGAGCGCCGAGCAGCCTGGCTTCGGACAAGCCAAGGCGCAGGTCACGGCTGTAGGCGCACAGCCTGCGAAAACAGTTGCGAGACCGTACATACCCTGGGTTTGTATCCGCTGTTGCAAAATCGGCGTCGGCGATGGTCCGGCTGCTGCAATGGACCATCTCAGTGGTAACCATTTTGAGGGAGGCGTTTCAATCGGGACGATACTCAGTGGTTGACTAAATCAGTGAAACATTTTGAACGGAGAGACCATGATCCCATCGGATAACAAGCGACTTCTGGCAGCCTTAAACGAAAACTGGCAAGCCGAAATGGAGGGCTTCTCCACCTACTCGGCACTCGCCAGGAACGAGAGTGATCCACGCCGTCGCAACGCATTGCGTGGCCTCGCAACGGCGGAGAAACACCACGCAGACCTCTGGGCTGGGCGCATCAAAGCGCTGGGCGGAATAGAGCCCCAGTACAGCGGCGATCCGGCAGGTCAAGCCGCGTCGCTGGCCAACCGCGTAGGCGGACCCGACTTGGCACTCCGCCGACTGGAGATTGATGAAGGCCGCGACATCGCCAAGTACGGCAAGCAACTTAAAGCGCTCGGTGATGGGCCAAGCGTAGCCATTCTGGAGGAGGTGATTGCGGATGAGCGTGAGCATTACATAACCCTGGGAAAACTGATCCGCTCCCGCGGGGCACTCCCGGCATTGCCTCCGGAGCAGGCTCAGGCAGCCCTCGATGACCTTGTTGCGGCACGTGACAAAGGACACTCACAAGCTGCGGGCTGGGTTGGCGACGCTATTTATGGCGTCAATGACGGCCTCGGTTCCATCTTTGGCATCGTCTCCGGAGTATCCGGTGCGACTTTAGGCAATAGTCACTTTGTCCTAATCGCCGGCCTTGCCGGTATGGTAGCCAGTGCATTGTCGATGGGCTCCGGAGCGTATCTCGCGGCCAAGAGCGAACGGGAAATCTACGAGGCTGAGTTTGCGCGCGAAAGGGAAGCAGTCGAGGACAATGAAGCCGAAGGCCGGGAAGTGCTGTCGCTTAGCTACCAAATTCGCGGCCTCCCTGAGGAGGACGCAGAGCGCTTCGTAGAACATCTGGCGAGAGACAAAGAGCAATTGATCCGCGCACTCGCTCGTGAGCGCATGAACACCACGGAGGAGGGATTAAGCAAACCCTGGGTATCGGCTGTTTCTGGCGCGCTATCGACGGCAGTCGGGGCGTTCATTCCCATCATCCCGTTCTTCTTTATGACCGGTATTCCCGCGGTCATTGTCGCCGCCATTGTCTCTCTGCTCGCGCACTTCGCTGTCGGAGCCGCCAAATCTCTTATCACGATCCGGTCATGGTGGGCGAGTGGTTTCGAAATGACCTGGATCGGAGCTCTTGAAGGAGTCGTGACCTACATCATCGGAATAGGCCTCGGGAAAATAGGCGGAGGTTAACAAACCATTCTAAGAATCCTTATGCGACGTATTCCCCTCTTCAGGAATAGAGAACCGATGCGGGGGCGCTCCTACAGTCAACCTGTGGATTGGTCACCCTCCTTTGCGGAGGGCCGCGCAAGCCTTTCTGCTCAGACCTACATTCAAAGAGAGTTTATTTAGTGGGAGTCGCCGTCGTGGTCAACATCGCCTGCTCGGGACGCTTTGGGAGCGGCAGAACTCAAAGTAACCTTGTCGGCGGGCGCGGCGGGCGCGGACGGCGCGGAAGGCGCGGAAGGCGCAGATGGTTGCGATGCCACGGTGGCGGATGCTGATTTCTGAACCTCAGGCGCAATTGCGGCAGTGACCGCAGAACTGATAGACACGCTCATGGATATTACCTCTTTTACTCTATCGGCCAACTCGGCGGATCCATTCGACAATGGTGGACGCCCAGAGGTAACAAGAGTAAGCACAATTGCCTCCAAAGGATCGAAGGACCGCACCGCAGCCGAGTAACGAATCTGCCCCACGGTGGCGCAGGGAGATGACACAACTGTCCATGGCGATAGGGATCTGCGAAGCGTTCGATGTTGCGCTAATTGCGATATCGACGCGGCGAAAATCAGGACTAAGTATCGGCAAGCGACCTGCGGCTATCGGTTTTGTGGCTCACGGCAATTCGCCGATGATTGGGTTGTGAACAATTGATGAGACAAACGAAATTATCAAGAAGAATTTTCCGCAACATATACGATCACGAGCCGCATAGGATATCCGATCTGTTGCAGTGGAAGTTGGGGAAGAAGACTGCCCCGGACGGGGAGTCTATCGATCTCTCAGAATCTCAAGCCTTCGATCCGAGCTACAGGACTTCGCCAGTTCCGACCATCTCCAGGAGTTCAGCGACTGAGAGCGTTCGCCTCACCTGGATCGGCCACTCGACATTCCTCATCCAACACTTGGGAAAAAATATCCTCACTGACCCGATCTTCGGAAACTGCCAGCCGCTTCCAATTCGCAGCCTCAGGCGTGCGGTACCTCCGGGAATCTCCATTGAGGACCTACCCCGAATTCACGATGTTCTGGTAAGCCATTCGCACTATGACCATCTGGACCTGCCGAGCGTGCGAGCCCTGGGTAAAGATGTCCGCTACTGGACGCCTGAAGGTCTATCCCAGTGGTTTCGGCGCCGTGGCATTCGCGATTGCTCGGAGTTGGGCTGGTGGAGGTCTGCACAGCTGTCACCTGAGATTGCAATCCACAGCGTTCCGGCGCAACACGGGTCCGGGCGAACTCCGTTTGACCGTAATCGGTCGCACTGGTGCGGCTGGGTCATCGAAAGCGCAAAGAGAACGGTCTACTTTGCCGGCGACACCGGATATTCCGCTTCGTTCACTGACATCGGAGAGCGATTTGGCGGTTTCGATATGACGATCCTGCCGATCGGCGCATACAAGCCTCGTTGGCTGATGAAGCCTGTCCATCTCGATCCAGCAGACGCTGTTCAGGCTCACCTCGACCTCAAATCCAGGCTCTCCGTTGCTTGTCACTTCGGCACCTTCCAGCTTACGGATGAGCCTCTAGGGGAACCGCCAGCCTTGCTTGCTCGTCAACTCGGTCTGAGACGAATTGACCCCGCAAGTTTTCGCGTGCTGGAAGCCGGACAAACAATCGACGTTTGATTTGCAGGGGAGCACTAGATTCGGTATGCGGCAACTTCCCCGCTTACCTGTTGACGAAATATCTTGCCAAATCGGGAATGCAACTTTCCCACTATATAACTCTTAACGTATTAAGATTGATCTGTCAACTAATCTTAATGGGTTAAGATGTTGAAGAGAGGTCCCGAAGATCACAAAAAGCTCGGGTCCTTTTTCACTGCTGGTAACGCGCCACGACGGCTTGTCAATTAGAGGAATGACCATTTACCGATTACCTCGCTTGCCGCTTGTGTTGTTGTTCTGCCTGGCCTCTGTTTCGAGCGAGGTTTGGTGCGCAAGTGTACCAATTCAAATTCAATCGCAGGCGACAGAGGAGGTTGACCGGATGGTGCAGGCCGAAACGGCTGCAATGAAAAATCGCCAGCGCTTCCAATACACGAGGGAGTCGCGGTCGACTCGCACAAATGGCCATCTTTGGAAAGAGATGGTGGTAGAAACTCCGGAGGGTCGCATGCACCGTCTTCTCTCTGAGGATGGTAAGCCGTTATCCACCGAGCAGGCCATGGCCGAAGATGACCGCATCGCAAACCTCGTAAATCACCCGGATGACTTTCGCCGTGAAAGCCAGGGGCGAAGAGACGATGAAGGCCGGCTGGCGCGTCTACTGCGAGATCTCCCCAGAACTTTTCTGTTCAGGATCGATGGTGCCCAGGGGGACTGTACCCGTATTACATTTCAGCCGAATCCGTCGTTCGAGGAGCAGAGCTATGAGGATCGGGTGATTCACGCCATGTCGGGGGTGTTGTTCATTCACAGCACCGAGATGCGGCTGTGCGGCATCGATGCACATCTCGACCACAAAGTGGAGTTCGGCTTTGGCCTGCTCGGCGAGGTGAGCGACGATAGCAGTTTTTCGATCACTCGGGAGGAAGTCTTTCCCGGGCAATGGAAGACAGCAAAACTTCGCATCCATATGAAAGGAAGCATGCTTCTGTTGAAGAGCTTTTCCCGCGATGAAGACTCATCCCATTACGGTTTCAAAAAGGTCGCCAACAACCTGTCGGTGGCCCAGGCGGCAGCTATCGCTTGCTCAAACGCTTCGAGCCGCGTCGGCTCCCTCGCACGCCCTTCCGGCAAAACCAGGCCTGTCGACGGATGACCATCTTTTCGTCGTCCAGCATGCCCAAGACGAACACGCGACGTCTAATCCCTATAGTCCGGGCTGAGGATTCTGCGCATTGACCATGGCTTACCTGAACCGCATCGCCACTGCCGTACCCGAGCACGATGTGCATAACGCCTTCGTCACCTTCGCGGAGAACATGCTTGTTGACCCGCGGCTGCGCACGATCTTCCGCCGCATGGTGAGGCGCGCCAACATCGCCCATCGCTATTCATCCCTCGATCCGCAGAAAGGTTCCGGCGAATTTTCGTCGCAAGACGCGCTCGAGTTTTATCGGCTTGGTAAATTTCCCGACACGGCGCGGCGTATGGAGCTGTTTGAGCAGAGCGCTCCGCTGTTGATGCGGAAGACCGTGGACCGGCTTGCGCTCGATGAGAAGGAACGCTCCGGTATCACGCATGTGCTGGTGACCTGCTGCACAGGGCTCTATGCGCCGGGGCTGGACTTTGAGATCGTCGACCACCTTGGGCTTTCGGTGGGCGTGGAGCGCACGATGATTGGATTTATGGGATGCTCTGCCGCGATCAATGCGCTGAAGCTGGCGCGGCACATTGTGCGCTCAGATCCGAAGGCTGGTGTGCTTATGCTCAACCTGGAGTTGTGCACGCTGCACTTCCAGGAGACGCAGGAGCTGGAGCAGGTGCTCTCGTTCCTGGTCTTTTCCGATGGCGCGGCGGCGAGCCTGATTACCGCGTGCAAGCAGGGCTTTGCTCTGGACAGCTTTAAGGCGGTGAGGGTGCCCGAGACGAGTGGTCTGATTACATGGAAGATCCGCGGGCTGGGATTCGACATGCTCCTCTCCGGGCAGGTGCCGGCTGAGTTGGGCCGGGCGTTACATGAGGGCGAGCTGCTGGCCGAGCGCGATGACATTGACCTGTGGGCGGTGCACCCCGGCGGACGGTCGGTTCTGGATGCGGTGGAGAAGGGACTGGAGCTGCCGGTCGATGCGCTGGCGGCGTCGCGCGAGGTGCTGTCGTGCTTCGGCAACATGTCTTCGGCGACGGTGATGTTTGTGCTGAAGCGGATGATGCAGCAGGCGCGGTCGGGGCAACGCGGGTGCGCGATGTCGTTTGGCCCGGGGTTGACGGCGGAGACAATGCGCTTCCATGCGGTCTAGTGCGGAAATCGAATTCAGTCTCCGGGCCTCTCCGCGCGAGCTGCCGGAGCTGATGGATGGTGACTGCAGCTACGAGGATTTCCGCAGCTGCCTGCGCAGCCTCGAGCAGGTCAACCGCTGGCTGCTGGGATATCGACCGACGATGGCTTGGCTAAAGCGGCTGTCGCATGGATTGCGTGATCCGGTGCACATCGTCGATGTGGGCAGTGGCGGCGGCGATCTGCTGCGGCAGATTGCAATCTGGGCGCGGCACCGCGGCATTGCTGTGCAGTTAACCGGAATCGACTTGAATCCCTATGCGGCGCGTGCGGCAGCGGAGTTCACGCCGAAGGAGCTCAAAATCACGTGGGTGACCGGCGATGCTCTGGTGTATCGGCCGGAGAAGCCGGTGGATATCGTCGTGAGTTCGCTGATGGCACATCATCTGGAGGATGAGGAGATCATCCCGCTGCTGCGGTGGACGGAAGCGACGGCGCAGCTAGGTTGGTTTATTAACGATTTGGAGCGGTCGGAGTGGAGTTGTCGGATGTTTGGGTGGGTGGGGAGGATGGTGGAGTGGCACCGGTTTGTGAGGCATGATGGGCCGGTCTCCTTCCGGAGGGCCTTCCGGGAGGAGGATTGGGTGCAGTTGCTGGCGGCGGCCGCAGTCCCGCGGAAGGCGGTGACGGTGGAGCACTGGCGGCCGGGCCGGTTGTGTGTGGGGCGATGGAAATGAGGTGGGTATTGGTTCTCTCTATATTATTCTGCATGCTGAAGCTTCTCGTTAGACTAAGAACCTTCAAGCCTTTCGCGCCCGTAAGAGCGCCCCTCATCCCGTCTAACCATCTGGGAGGGGAATAATGGCAACTTCTACGCAGCACCCAACTCGCCCCACTCGTTCCAGATCTAAAAGCCGTTTCAGATCCAAAACTGTTCTCTGGTTCTCCCTTGGCCTGACCACGCTCTTCGTCTTCATCACCTCAGAAGTTCTCCTCATCACCGACTATTCGATGTACCACGCCTACCGACTGCAGGTCATCGCCGACCGGCAACTCCTCATCCCGCATACGCTCTTCGGCATGATGGCTCTTCTCATCGGCCCGATCCAGTTCTCATCACGATTTCGCCAGCGTCACCTCAGGACCCATCGCGTCCTCGGCCGCATCTACGTCATCTCTGTCTTCATCGGCGCCGCAACCGGGGTCGCCCTCGCCAGCGGCCGACCGGGCTTCCCCGGAACCTCGATGCAGGCTGCGGCCTGGGTCGTCTGCACCACAGCCGCCCTTGTCACCGCGCGCAATCGCCAGATCATCCAGCACCGCCAATGGATGGCCCGGTCCTACGCCGTCACCTTTACCTTCGTCTCCAGCCGTGTGCTGAACCTCTGGCCCCGTTACTGGAGCCACCTCGGGGATTCCTTAGCTGCCGTCGGCGTGATCGCCTTTACTCTTGCCTCGCTGCTTATCGTGGACCTCGGCCTTAACTGGCGCGAGCTCACCACTCGCCGTGAATGATTAAGGTTCCCGTATCGCATCTCGAAAAAGGAGTTTCCCATTACAACGTCCAATCTGAATCAGATTCCTTTGCAAGACGATGTTCTCGTCCTGGGTGGTGGAGTGGCGGGGTGTGCGGCTTCGATCGCGCTGGCCCGCAAGGGACGAGTCGTTACGCTGATTGAGCGCGAGCACACACCGCATCATAAGGTTTGCGGAGAGTTCCTAAGCGGTGAGGCGCTTCAGGACCTGCATGCGCTCGGCATCGATGTGGCCTCGCTGGGCGCCGTTCCCATCGACTACGTTCGCCTGGCCGCTGCCAGGCGCGCCGCGGAGGCGCCCTTGCCTTTCCCCGCGGCCTCGCTCACGCGCAAGGCGCTTGATACAGCGCTCGTCGCTGAGGCCATCGACGCAGGCGTCCGGGTAGAGCGCGGTCGCAGTGTACAGGCGCTCAGCCGCACGACATCCAATGTCTGGAAAGCTACGCTTGACGACGGCACCACCCGTGAGGCCCCGGCGGTTTTTCTGGCCACAGGGAAACACGATGTACGCGGCCACTCGCGTCCGAAAGACCCACAGCGATGGGTCGCATTCAAGATGTATTTTCGCTTATCGTCCGCGCAGGCCTCTGAGCTAGCGGGCGCCTCTGAGTTGATGCTCTATCCTGGAGGCTATGGCGGTATCCAGCCGGTGGAAGGCGGCATTGCAAACTTGTGCTGCGTAGTGCAACAGCGGCATCTCGCACGTGCGGGTCATCGTTGGGAGAACTTCCTTGCGAAGATGCAGCAGCACTGTCCACACCTAGCTATGAGGCTTGCCGGCGCGGAGCCGTTGCTCGCCAAGCCGATCGCCATTACGCATATCCCATATGGTTACATCCGCCGCACAACGGAAAATGGGCTCTACTGCGTCGGCGATCAGGCAGCCGTCATCCCCTCGTTCACCGGCGACGGCATATCCATCGCGCTGCATACGGCACGTTGTGCCGTCGCTGCGTATCTTGCAGAAGAGCCGGCATCGCTCTTTCAGCCTAAACTACGCTCCGCACTACTGGCCCAGATGCGCCTTGCCGAGCTCGCCGCCGATGGCTTGAACAACCCACTCGCGCGCGCTGCATTGCCGTTTTGCCTCAGGGTCTGGCCCGGGGTGATGCGCGTGACGGCAAGACTGACACGCGTTGCCCAGCACGGCGCTGTGGCTTTCCCTGCAATCGCCAACTGAAATCGAGCCACGCCAAGATAACTCTTAGTCGTCAAACGCCATATGGGAGACGCAATGAAATCCTTCGCGGTATTCGCCCTTGCGGTCCTACTCGCTCCAGTCGCGCTCGCCCAGCAGCAGACCTTCGTCGCCAACCCTGATGCCAGCGAGGTTAAGATGACGCTGAAAACGACCCGCGAGGTAGTCAACGGCACCTTTCACATCCAAAGCGGATCGCTTGAGTTTGACCGTAGCGCTGCTAAGATGTCGGGTTCGGTGGTCGTTCTCGCCGGCAGCGGCAAGACCGGCAATGGCAGTCGCGACAAGAAGATGCACAAAGACATCCTTGAGGTCGAACAGCACGCAACTGTCTCTTTTGAGCCCAATTCCTATGCCGGCGCCATGGCTCCATCAGGAGACTCGACCATCCAGGTAACTGGTATCTTCACACTTCTCGGCACGCCTCACGAGATCACCATCCCCATCCTTGTCCATCTTGAAGATGCAAGCGCAACGGCCAAGGCTCACTTTGTCGTACCGTACATCCAATGGGGATTGAAGGATCCGAGCTTTTTGTTCTGGAAAGCGGACAAAGACGTCGCGATTGACCTCTTCCTTACTGGCCGGCTTTCACATTAGAGGACCGCCATTTTACACGCGACGATGTCATGCGTCAGCATGAAGGCTGAAGCGAATTGAGCTCCCAGACACTTCGTCTGAACGTCCAGTGCAATCCATCATTGCACGTGCCTGTAAAGCGGTTTCGGTATGCCCTCAATCAGCTCCGGGGAGAGCTAGGTTGCTCAAAATCCTGGCGGTCTCAACCGGTCGACGCAACACTGGCTTGAAGTTTACCGGCCGGGGTTTGAAAGCCCAAGGTTTTTCTAGGTCGTTGGTTCAAGCGCATCGCTACTTTGTCGAGTTCAGATTGGGGATAAACAGATAGATCGGTTTTCTTAGGGAAGTATTGTCTCAGTAGTCCATTTGTGTTTTCGTTTGTGCCGCGCTGCCAGGGACTTTGCGGATCGCAAAAGTAGACGTTCACCTTCGTGGCCACCGTAAAGCTCTGGTGTTTGGCCATCTCGAGCCCTCGATCCCACGTCAACGAGCGCCTCAGAGAGGCGGGCAGTTTACGGATCTGCCGGCTCAGCGCGGCGACGACCGTCGCTGTGTCTTTGCTCGGCACTTTGACCAGGATGGTAAAACGCGAATGCCTTTCCACCAGAGTTGCGATATGACTGTTGCTGCTGCCGCTGAGCAGATCGCCCTCCCAGTGGCCGGGGATGGCGCGGTCTTCAATCTCTGCAGGTCGCTCACGGATGGAGATGGCATCGACGATCTGACCATGGGACTTTCCTCCAGCTCGAGCGTGCCGTGAGCGACGGATAAGCCGCTTGGATCGCAGGTGCTGAATCAGCTCCTTCTTCAACACTCCTCGTGCCTGGATGAACAAACTGCGATAAATGGTCTCGTGGGACACACGCATACTCTGGTTGTTGGGATACCGTATCTTGAGCCATCCCGAGATCTGTTCCGGCGACCAATCCAGGATCAGTTTACTGGCAACGATCGTCCGCAACCTCCTGTGTAATGCAAGAAGACATGGCCTAGGTCGTAGAGCTGTCTTCCAGGCCTGCTGATCGGCTTCGTTGGCTCGATAGAGTGACCGGCCGCCGTTGCGTACCACCTCCCGGCTCACCGTCGACGCTGCCCGTTGCAACCCTCTGGCTATCTCTCGAATCGACAAACCGGAAGCAATGCCTCGGGAGATGTCTTCCCGTTCGGCGAGCGTGAGTGTTCGCTGCGAGCGGTGACGAAGAGCCGGAGCTATCCCGCCGTGCTGCGACAACAGAAAATGAATCGAGCCATGATCCTTGACAAAAGCACGACCAATCTCATGTAACGACTCTCCAGCCTTCCAACGGCGCCAGATGTCAGCCTTCTGCGCCGCAGAAAGACCATATCGTCTTCCTTGTCTCATAAACACCACCTTTCACATCAGATGGTGTTGCATCGACCGGTTGAGACCGCCCTGTTTTGCAGGAAGTGCGAGCCGATAGTCGTGCAAACCCCCAGAAAAGTCTGGCCTCGACCTCTCAAACCCGACACTTGCCCGGTATGAGGATTGACGTAAGCGATGCCCGACAGTAAAGCGACCTGCCAAGCAAGATTGGGGGACCCAGCGAAGGTTACGGCGGCAATGCCTTCTGATGGAAAGCTCGCTTGCACAGAACGGAGGATTTGACTCAGTGGGAGATCGCGGGGGTAAGGAGAGATGTAAGAGAGTCTCGCGTTTAATATGTGGTCCAGCGGTAGCTCAAACGCGAGAATGCTGCCGGTTATTCCGAGCACAACAAAGAATCCGCCCGCGAGTGCTCCGACCCATAGATGAACTCTGAACACCAACCTATGCATCCCTGTCCGTCCATAACCGCCCAACAGCGTCTGTGCGCTACGCGAGCGGACCCGCCTCTAGTTGTGAGCGGAGCGGCTCGTCAGTACTTCTCAATCATGCCTGAAAATGTATGGTTTCGGTAAACTCCCTGGGCTATCCTCCCGGATGGATTGGGGTAGATCGCGTATCCGCAACAGTCGCAGCTCTCTGCCGTTGCTTCTCTCATTCCTTCTGATGGAAGACTCTGTTGTTAATGTCCGGCCAAAACTCCTTAAAGAGGTTTGACCCAGCATCGATCGCTATATTCGTCAACCAAAGTTGATAGGTGTTGGTAAAGGTACGCTCCTGGCTGGGGTAATAGAGACTGGAGATGCCGGCGGCCGCACCCGCGCCGAAGATCTCGGAAGCATTGAAGGTCTCATGGCCACTATCATTTCGTGTGATGGCTGCACGTGACAAAGAGTATCCAAGCCGCTTGGCGAAGCCCCCACGGCCGAGCGTGTAGTAGCGGGAATCCTGGTGCAGAACTGTGGGAAGAAGGAACTCAACCCAAAGGTTTTCGTCCACATAATCCGCATAGGTGTGCCAGTAGTATCGCCCGTAGCCGGCTGCGCCGTGCTGAAACTCTGGCGTTGCGTTGCGTGCCTCTGCGACGCCAGCCTGGATGGCCACAAAGATGAACGCAGAGTAGTCTAGGCTATCGAGGGTACCTGTCACAAACTTATCCTTGATGGTTTGCGGCGGAAGCTTCTCGTCCACGCTCACTGCTCTAAAATTTGGAATGATGTAGAGAATTCGTTTCGTCTGTTTTCCACCATTAGGCACTTGGCCAGCAGGCGCGCCGTTCATGGCTCCAGAGCGAGCGGGAGTGTTCTGACTATTCTCTTGCCAAGCAGCGCTCGGGGCGTCGGGCAAAGTGCTGGCATTCGCCTCCGCAGCGGGCGGCCCAGGTGCAGCACCGACCTGCCCTTCCGCCCCCGGTTCGCTGGTCTCGCGAGAACCTTGTCCGAAAGCCTTTGTTCCAGGACACAAGCCAAGATGGAGAACCAGTGCTGTGATCGATACAATAAGCAATCGCCGAATTGTCATATTCTCTTAGGAACTCGTCTTAGCCCGCTGAGTTCGCAGGCTTTATCGATCGATGGGCGGAGGTTGCTGCACTTCTGCTGCGTGGAAAAGGTTCCGGCCAGGCGATGTTGTCACTTCAATGCGGGTATCTTTGCGGAAAACCACATCGTGTCCACGGGCGACCCATCGATTGTAGAAAGATAGAGCTGCTGCATAAAAGCCAATTCCGGCGGCGAGATTACGCGAACTCGCAACGATGCCGACAACGCGGCCTACGATGCCAAACCCGTTCGAGGCTACAGCGCTGTTACCGGCCAAGCTCCCATCATCGTCTAAAGCGCGACCCGCCAGAAAAGTCAGTGCTAGAGGGATAGCGGCACCGTTCTTCGATTTCGGCTGTACGCCACCTTCGGTATCAAGTTGCAAGTCTGAAGACTTAGACGCGTCCGCACCCGTTAGGGTGCCATCCACGTGCTTAGAAAGACCGTCGGGGAGCTTT
This sequence comes from uncultured Acidobacteriaceae bacterium, assembly GCA_963814015.1. Classification (GTDB taxonomy): domain Bacteria; phylum Acidobacteriota; class Terriglobia; order Terriglobales; family Acidobacteriaceae; genus PALSA-350. The sequence goes on along the minus strand of CAWFBI010000005.1, from coordinate 111,666 downwards.
AGCTCTCGAAAATTGAATCGCAACTTGCCCGAGCGGCCAAACCATCGCGCCGGTTTGGCCTGCGTGACCGTTCCAATCAATCGAGACCCCTGGGGGATCTCCAAAGTTTGGCTTGCGTCAAAGACCGGTTCGGCAACGACAGCCGTGAATGTGTCTCCGGGCTTTTTTTGTGCCGAACTTATTGTCTCTTCGAGATAAGCGTGTAGTTGCCAGGATCGCTCGCGCAAGACAGGGGCATTGACTCGCAGAGACAAGAAACCTTTGGCTGGTTTTGCGCCCAATTCGGCCGCAAAACTGTCCGGTCGTAGAGACAGGGGTTGCTCCAGCGACACTGTCCATGCGGTTTCAGACTCAATTCGTTCCGGATGGTACGGCAATTGTCTGTAAATGGCCTGCACCAACCGATCAGCGCGGCCAGGCGCAGTCACCAAGGCGGCTGTATCTCTGACTTGCTGCTTCGCGCGGTTTAGCAACTGGGTGAAAAACGAACGCCGAGTCGCGGAAGGTGCAGCGGAAAGGTGCAAAACTGTTGCGCCGTCGGTTGCATTCTGACTCACGATGGGTTGCAGGGATCCGTCCGGCAGCACTAGTTGATCAAATTGCACAACAGGAACGTGAAACGGAGTGAAGTCTCCTCGAAGACGAGAATGTATCCGACGGCCTCGATCTGGATTTAGTTGGACGACATTGCCGAGGAGCGCGGTGCCTGCAGGAATGACAAGTCGGTTGTCGGCATACACCGGGTACAGCAGATAGCCTTTTAAAGGCTCGCCCCTTTTCATCGGGACATGTTTCCCAAGCTGTATGGGCAGAGGAGTGGAGAGCGGAATCTGTAGCAGAGGCTGCTGAGCGCGCGATCGGACCGGAGCAATGACTGAAACCGATATGACGAGTAGATGAATTAGGGCACAGTTGATTTTCAACGGATCTGTCCTATGCTCCTGAGCAACTTATTTCGCGCGGATTTCCAGGTTCTGTGTCAGCTACGAATCAACATTATGAACGCCCCCGCTGCCGGGACTCCAATGACAATGATGGCTGCAACTGTGAAGAGCAAGTATGCAGCCGGAATATCATCGTCGTCTGCCTCCATCTGGCTCCCTCTGACATCACTTGGGCGATGTACACAGTCCTGCAGGCCCGTGAACCCGCACGGAACATCGCAAAGCCCGCTTGCCAACATCTAGTCTTAATTAGTTAAGACTAGATGTCAAGGGCAACCACGATCTGCGCCGTGAACAATGAGGACGCCCATGAACCATGGAATAAAGGTCTCTCCCCTCCCTCGTACGCCTCACAATAGCCGCGCATCATAGCCGTGTGAGCGAATTCGCACTCGGCAGTCCATCGTATTAAGTTCCAATCGTCTGCGCAGAGCTGGTCGCTCGGCAGAGTCGCAGACGCATGAGTGCGATGTATCAGTACACTGTTTCTTCGGAGGCTTGAAGCTATGACGAAAGTTGAATTGGCTAAGGAGAGTCAAGGAAATTGATCAGATTTCGTCCGTTAGCATTCCTCCTTCTCTCTCTCACCATGTTTCCAGTGCTGGTTGTCTCTCAGACCGATGAAATTCAGGTCTACGACGGAGAGATCGCTCCGCCTGGGATACTCAATCTGATGATCCACAATAACTTCACTCCCAAGGGGCGGACCGTGCCCACGTACCCTGGCGCGATCGTCGCCAACCATTCCTATCAAGTGACCGCCGAATGGGCGTACGGGGTGAAGCCGTGGTTCGAGCAGGGGCTTTATCTCCCGGTGTCCTCACCCTATTCGACAAACCACGGATCGACGATCGACGGCTTCAAGATTCGCGAGCTCTTCACGCGCCCCAACGCTCACGACCACACGTTCTTCTACGCAGCGAATTTCGAGCTTAGTGTCAACAAGAGCTATTGGGAGCCCCGAACGGTCAGCTCTGAGATCAGGCCGATCATAGGACTGCATTTGCATCCGTGGGACATCATTTACAACCCTATCCTCGATACGGACTACACCGGCGGATTCGGCAATCTTCAGTACAACCCAGCGGGGAGAGTAGCTTATGATTTCAACGACAGATGGGCCCTTGCCGGCGAAGAGTATGACGGGTTCGGCCCGCTGCACGGGTTCGAGCCGCTTTCCAAACAATTTCACGAAGTCTGGGCGACTGCCGATTACACTGGCAGCAAGTTCCTTGGCCTGAGTGTGGAAACCGGAGTTGGGTACGGTTTAACCGCGGGGTCAGACAAATACACACTCAAGCTGATGCTCTCCCGCAACCTGAACGGCCCCCGTGACACCACGGAAGTGAAGAAGCCTGGAAAGCCCTGAAGGTTAGCGTACGGGACAGTTATCTGAGGTCGATGAGAACGCGAAGCGACTTTAGCAGTAGGATTTTTCCAGAACGTTCCCGCAGCACGCTGCTATTTATTGAATTCACCCCATGCGCGGCGAAAAACAAAGCAGGCGAAATTCTGTAGGCTGCAAGACTTGTTTCCAGGCCTCGGATCGATCCTACTAGGTACCGCATCGCTGACTTTCTGTCCTAAGAGATTGCCCCATCGACTCTCTCTCTGCTGCGAGGCTAGAGTGGTGTGGCTGCCTGGCGAAGGGGAAAGAGGCAACATGCCGAGTGTTTTCAGGTTTGAAGCTGCAGCGTCGTGAACCAACGGGACGCCAGATTTCCGTATAGCCGGTTAACGACAACTCGCAGGAGCGGTCCATCCGATCAGCTCGATGAGCGCATTTCAAGCGAGGCTCGATAAGCGCCCCCATGCACAATGGGCGGCGGGTTCTGAATCCGGCGGTCAATGAGATTGTGGAGTTTGTGCATGCCAGCCCTTACGTGGATGTCGACCAGGACGGGACATAAACCAGTTTGGTACTCCCATAACGTCGGCCTCCGCTACCACCGTGAACCCGAATTTCTGATAGAAATGAACGTTTGCGCGTCGGTCGGTCTCGAGATACGCAACTGCTCCATAGGAGTCCATATGCACACAGAACGCGGTAAGCAAGGCGCTTCCAATTCCACGGTGCTGGACGCAGGGTTCGATGGCCACTGGTCCCAGATGCCAGTGAGGCTCCGCAGGATCGCGATGCGCCCATGCATCGATCCAGTTCAGAACGCGAAGCGCCGTGCCGAGTGGATTGCCGAACACGACTGCGGGTAACAGGCGGAGCTTTTCAAGAGGAGTGGTCCGACAAAAGCCGGGCCGTGCAATGCCGCAAATTCCTACAAGCGCGTTATCGCGATAAGCCGCGTAAATCAACCCCCGCTGGTGGAGACCGAGCAGTACCGGCCGGAAGAACCGTTCCAGCGCCTGACCGCGGCGCTCCGCGTTTGATATTGCGAAGGCCCGAACGTGCACGGGATTGTCGCGCATGGCGCGGCCAAGGATCAGAGCTGCTGGTCGAAGGTCGGTTCGTCGCAGCTGGCCCAGCTTTACTACGGAGTTGGTTTCCATTCCAGATACCCGCAAAGTCAAGTGAGCTGAAACTTGTATCCATCGCTCAGTTTTACAGGGATTATCCCAAACTGTACGGCGAACTGTTGAACTGCTCGCAGATAGGCTCGGATCGTGCCGTCGTGATCGGCAACTCCGCAATATGGATGAATTGAAAATTCTCGCTGAAGATGAACGCGGTGATGGCGGAATTCGTTGGAAGGCGTGTAACGTGCGTATTATTTGCGGCTCCATAGGGGCTCCTTGCGTGCCGTGGCGAGCCCCCCGGGCCACCAGTTCCAATCGCCTGCAATGCGAAGAAGTGCGGGTCCGATCACAATTCGAACCAGCGTCGCATCAATAAACACAGCCACCGCCAGCGTGAACCCGATCATCTTGATCACCAGGAAACTTCCGAAGGTGAATGCAGCGAATACCACGATCATGATCGAAGCGGCACTCGTAATCAGACCGGCTGTCCTGGCCAACCCCTCAGGTATTGCCTCCGCTTCACTCAGTCCGCTTCTTCTTGCTTCGAGGACCCTAGCGACCAGAAACACTTCGTAGTCCATGCTTAGCCCGAAGACAACGGCAAACGCGACGATAGGGACAAGGGGAAAGATACTGCCCGTACCTCCAGGGATCCCAAAGAAGCGGCTTCCATGTCCGTCCTGGAAGACCAAAACCAATGCTCCAAAGGAGGCCGCTACCGAGAGCATGTTCAGGACGATAGCTTTCACGGCAGCGAAGAGGGAGCGGAACCCGGCCAGAAGAGCCGCGAGCGTCCCTACCACCACAAGTGCCATAACCGTCACAAAGTGATCGCTCACAATCCTCTGATAGTCGGCATTGAGTGCTGGGCCGCCCCCAACGATAAGCGTGGCACCAGGCACTCCTGTGAGAGCTGGCGCGCCGGTCTTCCGAAGCTCCCGCACCCAGTCGACCTGACCGGGCAAGGAAACCGAAGTCGCCGGTATCAACTCTAGCAGCGCCGCCCTTCCGTCACTGCTCAGGAATGTTCGCCGCGTCTCCCGCGGGAGATTATTGAGGAAGGAACGGTTGCCGTCCGCAATCGTTGTGATGGAAATGACCCGGGCGCAACGAGGGTCGCTCGCGAGGCGCTGGGAGAGACGATCGAGTGTGTTCCACCCCGCATCGGTTTGTGCAATCGAATTCGTCGGCAGTTCGACAATCACACGCAATGATTGAACAATGCCGACCCGATCCATTTGTTCAAGGGTGTGGAACGCATGAACCGATTCTGCCCCCTTCGGAAGCCAATCCCCCCTGGGAAGATTGGTATCCAGCCGCGCAGCCTGCCAGGAGAGCAGAAGCAACGGGACGCCGGCAAGAAAGAGAGCAAGCCATGGATGGGCGACAATCACGTTACCCAATCGCCTCCAGCGATTTCCCGTTCGTGCCGCGCGATCCGCGTCCAACCTCGGAGTAAAGGGCATCCGGCCCACATCGATCCGCGGCCCGAGCAGGGCCAACACTGCCGGGACAAGCGTATTGGCCAGTAACACGCTCATTCCGGCCACCAGCACTCCGGCAACACCGATGGAACGAATCTCACTGATGGGAACCGTCAAGAGAGCCAGAAATCCGATGGCTACGGTAGAGGCGGAAATCAGGAGCGTGCGACCCGCTTGACTTGCAGCGATGACCGAGGCTGTAGGCCCGTCATGCCCCGCGGAAAGCGCTTCACGGAAGCGGCTGACCATGAGAAGTGCGTAGTCGATTCCCAAACCCAATCCGAGCATCGTGGCAAGATTCTGCACAAGAATGGACAGATGCCAGCGCGAGGCCAGTAGTCCGGTAATCGCGAGAGTAGTCGCGATCGCCAGTTGGCCAACAGCCAATGGAATCACCGCGGCGACGATGCTACCGAAAGCCACCAACAAAAGTGCGAGTGTGGCTGGAATCACCAAACTCTCACCGTGTTGCACGTCGTCTGCACTCGCTTTCCGAACGTCAAAATTCAACGGAAGCTCGCCGGTTAGTTCCAGCTTCACGGCCGGATAACGACTCCGAAGTTGATTTTCAAGGGAGTGAGCCCGACCCCGAAGGACAGGAACCAGCGACTCCGGCGGACCCGTGGTTGGCGCGAGTCCCACGAGTACAAATGTTCGACCGCCCTTGCCCAGAAAAATCGGATCGCGTAAATCCAGGTAGGATACGACAGCGGTTACACCCGGTTCCTCTTTCAGATTCGCCACAATAGTTGCTAACAGTTGCGAACCCTCATCCGAATCCACAGAGGGGAGACCCTCAACCACCAGGACCACGCGGTCAACGAAAGGCGAATGAAAACGACTGCCCAGCTCCTGCTGGACGGTCGCCGCCTGGCTCCCTTCGACGCGGGTTGCCGTCTCCAGATGGCGCTCGGCGTTGAAGGAGAATGGAAGAAGCGCAACAACGGCAGCAAAGACTACACCGGCCAACCAAAAACGGCGCAAATGCATGAGACTCATGATTTCATACCAAATCGCCGTCGGTTGAGAGAGATTGATACTCGCCTCCGGCGATTCTCTGTGTGACGATCTACACTAGAATCCGTCCGCAGAGGGGCTTATAGGAGGACCCATCTACACATTCGCGTTGCTCGCACTCGTTTCCGTAGTACCACTTGGAGCTGCCGCGAATCCTGGAGCGCAAGATCCTCGCGTTGGCTCCTGGACGCTTGTGTCTGCGCAGTCTACCCTGGATCCTCCGAATAAACTCACCATCACATCTCAGCTCAATCGAGTGCATGTCGTCATGTCGGGCGAAACACACTTCGAATTCACGGTGAAATCGGACGGGCACCCTATGGCCGTTCCGGCCAATCCAGCGTTCAATCAGGTGGAGTTGCGCAAGATCGACAAGAACCAGGCTGAGATCAGGGAAATGAAGGATGGAGTTCTCCTGGCGACGGTTCGGCAAAAGCTCTCCAGTGACGGAAACGAGTTGACGACAACGATTGCGAGCATCGGTCATGCCGACCGAATCACCGTGTGGACGCGGAGCGGGGGCAAGAAGGCCCACGTTGACCGATTTGCCGGCGGGTGGACGCAGGATCTCAGCAAGACTCGTTTGCGGCAGGGGTTGATGCTCAGGATCGAGGCCAACGGAATCGATGGGGTCCGCTTTTCGGGCGACTTCAGTTATGCTGCTCGATTGGACGGCAAACCGTACGATCTCAAGAACTCCCGCAACGATACCGTGACGCTTCAGCTCGTCGATCCTCACACGGTGGATTCGATCTACCGCCGCGACAATCAACTGGCTGAAAAGGATCGGTGGGTGGTCTCCACCGATGGGCAGCAGATGACGCGGACCACCACAGGCACGTTGGAAGACGGCCAGCGCATCGCTGAAAAGCTGGTATTCAAAAGGATATAGCACAGAGCATGCATCGGGGCTATTGCATCAGTCTTAGGCGTCAGTCCAGGCTGTAAGTTTTGATTAGCGGAACACGGGACCGACGCTAGCCTTGAAAAGGCAGGCGGCAGCGGTTCTATCCTGTCTCTGGACAATCTGGGCGTCTCTGGACAATCTGGGCGCGTTCACAACGAAGGTGCCGGGTCAAGGTACTCGTGATCCCCGTCACAGCGGTTTGTGCATCCTCAGCCGACACTCGACTTGGGGGAAAAGGTTATGGACAACGCTATGCTGCATCGATGGGGCAGGCCGGACACGATTCTAGTCGCCACAAACTTGCTTGATGCGCCTCATATAGGACCACATGCAACAGCCCAGGCGAGGCTGAGCGGTGCAAAGGTCTTGCTCGTCCATGTGATTCAGCCCTCCTATTTGCGGACGAATCCGACTGAGGGACTTCCTTTCGTCTTGCCTTCGCCCACACTGCGTTCGGTACAAAGCAGACTTAACGAGATCGCAAAAGAATTTCAGTACGATGGCGTGCTGTGCGAACCAATTGTCTTGAAAGGCTTGCCCGGTGAACAGATTTCGGCTCTTATTCATGAACGACGCGTAGACCGTGTCATAGTTGGGACGCGAGGGGCGGAGGCTCTTGATCGAATCCTTCTGGGCTCTGTGGCTAACGATCTGTTGCACCAGGTAGATGTACCTGTGTGCGTCGTCGGCCCTCATGTGCGACCACAAGTCTCTCCGAATCGAAAGCCGACATCAATTCTCGTTGCCACGTCCTTTCGCTCCCAACGGCCACCGAGTGTCCACTTGGCCGTGGAGCTTGCGACGCTTTATCACTCCCGCCTGACGTTGCTACATGTAGTGTCTGAAGAACACACAACTGAAGAGCAATGCCAAATGTTGCGAAAGCAAGCCCAAGACGAATTGGCCGCGCTGATCGCAGAAAGAGGCGACGTTCAGATAGCGGCAAACGTGCGGATTCGTGGTGGCAATCCGTCTGAAAGGATCATTGCTTTCGGATCTAAAGTGCAGGCCGACCTGATCATCCTCGGGGCATCGGCCGCATCCAGAACTACCCACCTGTTCGTTAGGGGAGTTGTCCATCGGGTGCTTGCTGAAGCGGGTGCGTCTGTTATGACGGTGCGGCGAGGTCAAGCCACAATGGAAGAGCAGTTTATCTCTGCCGGAGCAGGCTCTTCCACCGGAGACTTAACTCCGCCTGTTGACGGTAGGAACAGCTTCGATTGGGGCGGCTAGTGGGGGTCGAACCCACGACATCCGGAGCCACAGTCCGGCGTTCTGCCACTGAACTATAGCCGCCATATAGACTTAGATTGTAGCATCCGGGTTCGCGCTCAAGGCGGCTCCGGAGGGGCCTTGCGAGCCTTCTACCAGCCGCCTTACTGCCTATGCCCAGGCATCGCCAACCCGAGATACTGCCTCCTCAAAAGTCCCGTTTTCAGAAGGCAAGCGGCCTGTTTGCCGACGAAAATCTCGATTTGCTATCGCATGTGCTTGATGACTGGTTTCGCGTCCCCGGCACCTCAATCCGCTTCGGATTGGATGGCATCATCGGCTTGGTTCCCGGCCTGGGAGACATTATCGGCGGCCTCGCCTCTACCATCATTGTCCTCGCCGCCTGGGTGCGCGGTGTTCCGTATATAACCCTGCTCAGGATGGTGGTCAACATCGGAATCGAAGTCGTGCTGGGGACGATTCCGCTGCTGGGCGATGCGTTTGACATCGCGTGGAAGGCGAACCGTCGCAACTATGCGCTGATCGTTCGACATCTGGAGCAATCGCGACGGCAAACCTGGCGAGACTGGGTCTTCCTGATGCTGATTGCCATGACTCTGACCGCCATCTTTCTGGCCCCCATCTTCCTGATTCTTTGGTTCCTGGAGTGGCTTGCCCACCATGCCTGACGGCGCGGGTTGCGATACAATCCGAGAATCGGGGCGTAGCGTAGCCTGGTAGCGCATCTGCTTTGGGAGCAGAGGGTCGGGGGTTCGAATCCCTCCGCCCCGACCAATCAATTCAATCACTTACATCTCTCTTGCCCCTTCGGTTCCGCATCCCGACAGAACTTCAGGTAGCCACGCCTGGAAAAGCACAGGTCCCAATATGGCAGGGTAGCCGCGTCATTCGAGACACCGGCCATGGCACCGGCGAACTTATCAGTCAGCGGGCGGATGGTGGAGCAACTGAGAAGATGGTTACTAATGAACTCGCCCGGAACAGGGAGGAGCAGGCTCACCTGAATCAGGGGTGAGCCCGCGCCGTGATAACTGAAGTTGTCACGAAGTGTCATGACTGTTGCGCCTTGATGAATAGCTATTAACACTTCAAGTGAGGTGAAAGTATCTTGCAACCGGAGAACACCATGACAGGTACACATAAGCCTCAAGACGTGCGCGTCGGAGATCCGGCGACGGTCGGAAGACGGACACTAACGCCTCACTCACAGTGCCAACTGTAGGGGATGGTCTCGCCGCCGTCAATGTGAGCCGCGGATACTACTCTAACAACGTGCTGTATCTGTGAAGGTGACGAGTTCCTACGATGTTTTCCAGGCGTTGAGCAAGGGCCTGGTGGCCGAACACCGTGCTGATCATCAAATTCGACGAGAGGGAAGATCGCTGGACCCGGCGGAGAAGAACGTCTTCACCGTTCAGTAAATGCATTTGAAATGTAAATTTTGCGATGCCAATGACAGGAATTCTAAGCTCAGGAACAACGTTTTATTAATTCTGCTTAATCTACTACTCCCAGAGATTGCATCAAATTACTATTCCTGTGAGCACAGCTCACCGACATCCTTCGAACTCACAGAAACGTTGTTAAGGGCTGGGAATTGGCTAAGCTCCCCTCGATGCGAATAATGTTAATTCAGTTGTACAAACCTTCCGCCGACATCACTTCCAGCCTCCGGCTGGGTGTCGGCCCGCGTTGATCTAAACTCCATGAAACTCCTCCACAACGGATTCGTACATAATGTAATTGCGCTTTATGGTGTGCAGGCATGCACTTACGCGCTCCCTCTTCTCACGTTCCCTTATCTGGCACGCGTGCTAGGTCCTTCGGGTTGGGGAAGCGTAGTGTTCGCGCAAGCGATCGGGGTGGTCATCGCTTGCGTGGTGGAGTACGGTTTCGACATCTCCGCGTCTCGAGAGACTTCACGACAACGGGATCACCCGGAACGTCTCTCCGCACTCATCTCGGGAGTTTTAGGCGCCAAGACTCTGCTGGCTGTCGTCTGTATCTGCGGCGCGGTTTTGTCCCGCCGATTTACCCACCACGTTGCTCCTTCCCTGGCGTTGTTCTGGGCAAGTACCATCTGGGGCGTTTGCCAGGGCATCAACATGCTGTGGTTCTTCCAGGGGCTGGAGCGGATGCGTCTGGCCAGCGCGCTGGAGATAGGAGGCAAAGTCCTTGCCACGCTGAGCATCTTCGTGCTGGTGCATAAGCCGGACGATGGCTGGAAGGTGATGGCGGCCCAGTGTGTGGGCTGCGTAGTCGCTCATGGAGTGACGGTGGTTCTGGCCTATCGCGAAGTGGGCTTTCGGTGGCCTACAGCATCGTCTGTTTGGGATGCGCTACGACTTGGGGGCTCGATGTTCCTGTTTCGCGCCGTGCAGGGCATTTCCAGTTCGATCAATGGACTCGTCCTCGGCGCGGTGGCCCCGGTCGCCTCACTGGGTGTGTATGCGGGAGCCGACCGGATTACCCGGGTCTTCCAACAAGGCATGTGGCCGGTGAATCAGGCGCTCTATCCAAAACTGACCAAGCAGATGCAGCACGATCCCAAACGAGCCATAAACACGGTGAGGCTCAGCCTGTTGCTTTTGGGTGGCCTGGGCGTGGTCTTCGGGCTGGCTATCTTCTTTGGGGCTCCGCTGCTCGTTCACTTTGTCCTGGGGCCTGCCTTCCAGGATTCAGTGCCTGTCCTGCGCATTTTTTCTCTTTGGATTCCGCTGGTTGCGCTGTCTACCGTGATGATTTTCCAGTTGCTGCTACCTAATCAACTAGACGACCAATTTAATTTCGTGAACCTCACCTCGGTATTGCTCGGTGTGGCGGGTGCTTTCCTGCTTGCGCCCAGGCTCAGAGCGATGGGGATCGCATGGTCGGCAGTCGCCGCCCAACTATATACCCTTGTTGCCTTCTCGGTCGTGGCATGGCGAGCTGGTTTGAACCCTTTTGCGCGTGAACCCAATGTTTCTTCGCGTTCACACGTGCCCAAGGTTTTGACGGGTGCCGGACATCGACGCGGTGCGATAGAAAATATCACGATGATGGGCGAGGGAAAACGAAAACGCGTGTCGTGACGCGGTAGCTCATAAATTCTCTCGTGATTGTGAGAAATCTGCGCCAGTAAGCCGGGAACAGGTACTCATTGGGGCGCGCTGTGTCGCGGCGTCGGCAACGAAACGATCCTAACCTCTGCCATTTACGTCCTGGGAGACCAGGAAGATGTGCTTTTGACCCACCCTCTTGGGTATGGCTATTGTTTGGAAGCACATGGCTATCACGTCGTAGCGGTACAGAATCCGCTCACGTCGTTGGCCGATGATGTGGCGGCCACGAGACGTGCAATCGCTTTGCTACGAGGCATGCAGTTCGCCGTCAGTATGGGCGTGATCTGGCAAACATGGCTCATTCCCTGGGGGTTCATGCGTTTTGAAGATCTTCTTTGAACCCAAGGAGAGCGTAGCCAGCGGAGCGACGCCCGCGATTGCGCGAAATTGCTTGATGTGTGCATGAATGATCGCGTTTTAAGTAGCCGGTGCTCGCAGGGAAGGGCGCATGCTCTTCCTGCGGGCAACCCGGATTACAGACATCGGCTTCTCTCGCCTTCGCATCCAAGTGCCGGTGGCTGAGATTAAGCTATTGTTCGTGGACGACGACGACGCATTGAGAACGGCGCTGGGAGCTGTGCTGACCCATCGCGGCTTCCTGCTCACCGCGGTAAGTAGTGTTCCCGAAGCTCTGGAACTGATCAGCACACAGAAGTTTGATGTCCTTCTGTCGGATTTGAATATTGGCGAACCGGGTGACGGCTTTACGGTTGTCAGCGCCATGCGGCGTGTACAGCCCGACGCATGCACATTCATCCTCACCGGCTATCCTGATCTCGAAACGGCAATCCAGGGCATACGCAGCCAGGTTGACGATTACTTCTCGAAACCCCTGCACGTCGACCGATTAGTGGGGGCTATATCGGCCCTGAGAAACGGTAGACGGCCTTCGGGTAAATCGCTTCCCACGCGCAAGGTTGCACAAGTTCTGCGCGAGCTTTCATCCGTCATCTGCGACCGCTGGCTGCGGCAAGTGATGACAGATCCCGAACTGGCAGCAATTCCTTTGACAACAGAGGAAAGAAGCGACCATGTTCCGGAGATGATGAAGGAACTGATCAGACGTTTGGAGGGCCCGCAGGAGGAGCTTAGCGATGTCGCAACGGAAGCGGCGCGAAAGCACGGTAAGCTGCGCTATCAGCAGGGGTATAGCATTCCGCAGATACTGTCTGAAGCCCGTGTGCTCCAGAACGTGCTCACTTCAACCATTCATGAGAACCTGTTTGGGCTCGATCTGAGCACGTTGGTGGGCGATATTTTAGAAATCGGGGAAACCCTTCAGGCGGATGCTGAAGTATCGATTCGCGCTTACCAGTCGCAAATCCCACGCTCCCTGCAAACCTCCTTTTCGCTGTTGTATCGATCGCCCTACCTGGGGGTCGCAATCGCCGACGAGAACCACATTATCGATGGGAATGATGCCTTTCTCCGCATGATCGGACATACTCGGATGGCGCTGGCGGCGGAAAAAATCGACTGGCGAGAGATTACTCCGGAAAGATTTCGTCCCCTCGATTTGAACGCCATGGAGCAGCTTCGCGAATTTGGTACCTGCGTTCCCTATGAAAAGGAATACGTTCTGCCCGACGGCACTTCCGTGCCGTTTCTCATCGGGGCCGTGCGACTCAGCGCAGAACCCCTGCAGTGGTCGGCCTATGTCGTTGAGATGACAGAGCAGCGCAAGTTACAAGCCGCGGAGGAGCAAGTGAGAGCCTGGGAAGCCAGGTATATTCTGATCAATCACCTGGCCCACGAGCTGAATAATCCGTTAGCCGCTATGACCTTCACTCTTCATTTGCTGAATACGCACCCTTATCTATCAGACGACACCCTGAAGCTGGTCAATGATGCAAGTGGAATGCTCGACCGGATCGCGACCACTGTGCGGAGAGTCCTGCAGGAGGTCCAGCAAGTTCCGTAGACGGCCCGGTGTTGTGTAACGCTTCCAAATTCGCGAAAATATTTTGCCCGATCAAGTTGCTGCTATAGAAGTCGCATGCATCTCATATTGACGGACGGAGGAAGTACGCCGGTCCATGCCGGGCGTTCGGGGGGAGCCCGGCTTTTTCCTCACGGGCTGCTCGACCGGATGGCTGCTGCCTGGGCTGACTCTGCGGCCAGCATGGCGGCTACTTTGGCTCGCCGGATCCGTTCGCGCAGTTGTGCTGTGACGGATCGATGGCAACGAAGGCACAGGGTACGGATGTTATCAAGGTCGCACTCGCCCCCACCTTCTGTGACCGGCAGAATGTGATCGGCATCCCATAGACTCTTGCGCATCCGGGTGTTGAGCCCCCAGTGCTGCATAAGGGCCACGCGGCCGGAGCCGCGGGCGCGCTTCAGCTTGATCTGTTCGCTGATCGTGTCCAGGCCACAGTGGGCGCACACGCCCTTGTCACGCTTCAATATCTGCTCCCGCAAGTACCCCGGCTGAGACCGCAACTTCCACTCGTGCACACAATAATCTGAGCAGAAGGTGAAGCGGCGGGCCGGCACCTCCAGCGAGCACCACCGGCAAAGGCCACGCCCATTCGGACCGCGGGGAATTTTCCTGCGGTCGACCCATCCTCCAGGCATCACTCGAGAAGTGCTCATACGCTTGTTTTAAATTCGCGAGCAGCTCCGGCGTAAGTGCCTGCCAAGGCGACCAGCAGTCTCCGCTCTGCCCTATAATTCCCCGCCCTATAATTCTTAGGATGGGTGTGGGAGGTTCCAACATGCACGCGGCCATGGTAGAAGACTTTAGCCGTCCGCCTCGCTACGGTGAGACCTCTCTTCCAGTTGCGAAGGAAGGGGAAGTCCTGCTGAAGGTTCGCGCCGCGGCACTGAGCAATCTGGTACGTAGCCAGGCGAACGGATCACATTACAGCAGCATCACGACCCTTCCTTTCACGCCCGGGAACGATGGTGTCGGCGTGGCCGCTGCTGACGGTGCGCGAGTCTACTTTTTCTCTCCCCGGGCGCCATTCGGCTCTATGGCCGAATACACCGTGGTTTCCCGGGCCCTGACGATTCCGCTGCCGGCAAACATCGACGACGCGGTTGCGGCGGCACTGGGAAATCCAGGGCTCGCGACCTGGGGCTCCCTGCTGGGCAGGGCGAAGCTCCAGCCCGGCGAAGCGGTGCTGATCAACGGGGCTACCGGGATAGCCGGGAAGCAGGCTGTGCAGGTAGCCAAATATTTGGGCGCTTCGAAGATCATCGTTACTGGCCGCAACGAAGAAGCGCTGGCGGAAGTGGCTGCTCTGGGCGCGAGCGAGACCATCTCACTCAATCAGCCGGAAGAAAATCTACTGCTGAGCTTCAGGTCGGCGCTATCGGGTGTGCAGGTCGTTCTGGACTATCTTTGGGGACCGTCTGCGGAACTGATTCTGAAAGCGGCGGCTGGCCATGGATCGCCAGAAGGCGAGCCCCGCATCCGTTTTGTGCAGATAGGGTCGATTAGCGGAAACGCGATCACCTTGCCGGCCCAACTGCTGCGAAGCTCGGGGGTTGAGTTGCTCGGAAGTGGCCTGGGCAGCCTCTCCGCAGAACAAATCCTGCGATCCCTGAGCGCGATGTATGCGGCCGCCTCTAAAACGCAATTTGCGATTGACATAGATCCGGTCCCGTTGGCGAAGGTCGAAGAAGCCTGGATCCGGAAAGACGATCAACGCAGAATCGTGTTCGTGCCGTAGCTAAGCCCGGATAGGTACGAAACAGCGGAGTGGAGGGGCCCGCTGTTTCGTACCTCTAGTCCCAGCTATTCCACGGGATAAGGTCCGTCGCAGAATACCTGGGCGTGATAACCCTTCGACCCGACCAATCGCGCGAGGGGGCTTCGAATGTCCTCGCCTGCTTTCAGCCGATCGAGGACGGAAGCGAAATCATATTTCGGCAGCCAGCCAAGTTCGTTTCGAGCGCGCTCATTCACATAAACTCGGTCAATACTGGGAAGCATCCTCCATTGCCGCCGATCATATTCGGACTCATAATCTGGAACTCGCTGTCTCACTACTCCGGGCGCATCGAGGCGCAGGTTGGCAAGATCGCCCGGGCGAAAGGGCGTGGTCGCGCTGACAATATATTTACGGAAACCGATTGCTTGCGCGCGTTCCGCGGCTAACAGATGTGCGCTCACAACATCTTCAATGTCAACTCGCCGGTAGAGGTATTCATTGGCCTTCGCATTCTCGTCTGAGTATTCTTTCCGAACCTTCCGGTTGTCATCTTCTTCGGGAAAGAAGCGCGATGTTCTGAGCACGATGCATGCAAGGCCCTGGTTGCGATGGAATAGCTCACAAAGATCTTCGGCAGCCGCCTTGGTCACGCCGTAGATGTTGCGTGGAACAGGCATGACCTCTTCCGTGATCCATGCTGCGGGAGCTTCCCGAGGAGGTACAAGAGCATGGCCAAACACGCTGGTGGTGCTGGTGTAGACAAAGGACTCGACATTCCCTGAGACTGCCTCTTCCAGCAGGTTGAGCGTGCCGGTGACGTTGGTATCGATAAAGTCCTGCCGGCTATGGGTCGCAACGTGAGGTTTGTGCAGCGTTGCGGCATGGAAAACTGCCTGGACGCCACGCATGCAGCGATGCACCCAGGAGCGATCTGAAATCGAGCCGACGTGAGTCGTAAACGGCGATTCAAGGATGTCCAGGCCGGCCACCTCGTATTGCAGATCCCGCAGGGCACGAACCAGGGCCTCGCCCAGATGGCCGGAACTTCCGGTAACCAATAGCTTCATGATGGATGCCGTTCTCCCCATCTTAAATCGGACCTCTTTTCAGGCTTGAACCTTTAGGAGTAGAATTCGGCGCCTCACCGGGATGCCCAGTTCCACGAGCCTGTCCCGGTACCTGGAGGCTGATAATGAAGATGCTGGAAAAGCGAATTCTCCTGGTGACACTTGCCACTGCTCTTCCCCTGCTGGTAGGGGGATGTGAGCGCCATAGCAAATCTGAGCAGTACTTTCTGATAGCCACTCACATCGGTCTGCCGTACTGGCAGTCGGCGCACGCTGGATTCGCCAGGGCCGCCGCGGAGTACGGCGTTAGCGAAGACATGCGGGGACCGGAGGCATTCACTCCTACCGTCGAGGTGGATGAGTTTCGCGCCGCGGTTGCCCGAAAGCCCGCTGGAATCCTGGTATCCGTCGCTGATCCTGCTTTGATGGGGCCGGAAATTAATAAGGCGATGGCGGCCGGGATCCCCGTCATCACCATGGACTCCGATGCTCCGGACAGCCAGCGTCTCTACTTCATCGGCACCAACAACCTGGAGGCTGGGCGGTTGGGTGGCCAACGGGTGGCGGCCGAATTGAATGGCAAGGGCAACGTGGTTTTTTTCACCATGCCGAGCCAGCCTAACCTGGTGGAGCGGCTTAAGGGATACAAGGATGTCTTTGCAAATTATCCCGGAATCAAGGTGGTCGAGGTCTTTGACATGAAAGGAGAGTCCGGCACCGCCATGGATAAGGCGCGAGAATACCTGGAGCGGACCGGCCCGGCAAAAATAGATGCGTTCGTTTGCCTGGAGTCTTCATCAGGCAAGGATGTGGGCGAAGCCTTCAAACGCGCCAAGACGCAAGGCACTATGCTGATGGCCATGGACGTAGACCAGGCGACGCTCGAACTGGTCAAAGACGGCACCATCCAGGCCACCATTTCACAGAAGCCGTACACCATGGCTTTGCTTGGCCTCAAGGCTCTGGATGATCTCCATCATTACCCGCTCAAGCCGCTGAATCGAGACTGGGGGGCGGATGCACAGTCGCCTGTCCCGGCCTTCGTCGATACCGGAGTATCCCTGGTGGATAAAAGTAACGTTGATAAGTACCTGACTCCCGCGGCGGCAACGCCGTAGATCGTCCGCCGATCGCCTCTTTCTGGCGCAGACGGACGGGTGTACCTCTCCTCGCCACCCGTCCGTCACGGGAATCGGTAATTCCCCTTTATAGGGATAGGGCCCTCCGGACAAACCATCTATAGCTTTCTATGTAGGTTTGCCCCGGAGGCAAGAACCCGACCATGCCAGGAATGGCGCTGAGACTGTTGCGACGTTCCCGTCGACGCCACTCCGGACCCCCCATCGGTGACGGCCCCGCTGATTCCAAAAAGCTGCGTCGCCGCGGCTTCATCCATAATGTCCTTGCCCTCTATGGGGTACAAGCGTGTACCTACGCATTACCTCTGCTGACGTTTCCTTATCTGGCGCACGTGTTGGGGCCTTCCGGTTGGGGAGTCGTAGTGTTCGCGCAGGCGATTGGAGATGTGATCGCCTGTGTTGTCGAATATGGCTTCGATATCTCTGCATCGCGGGAGACGTCGCGGCAACGTAATGACCCCCGGCGGCTCTCCGCGCTTATATCGGGAGTGTTAGGCGCCAAGTCCCTGCTGGCTATCGTGTGCATCGCCGGGGCGCTTTTTTCGCGGCAGTTCACTCACCACGTTGCTCCCTCGCTGGCGCTGTTCTGGGCCAGCACGATCTGGGGCGTTTGCCAGGGCATCAACATGCTGTGGTTCTTCCAGGGCTTGGAGCGGATGCGTCTGGCCAGCGCGCTGGAAATAGGAGGCAAGGTGCTTGCTACCCTGAGCATCTTCGTGCTGGTCCACAAGCCGGAGGATGGCTGGAAGGTGATGGCGGCCCAGTGTGTGGGCTGCGTAGTCGCTCATGGAGTGACGGTGGTTCTGGCCTATCGAGAAGTGGGCTTTCAATGGCCCACCCCCTCCTCAGTGTGGAGTGCCCTTCGACTGGGAAGCTCGATGTTCCTGTTTCGGGCAGTGCAAGGCCTTTCCAGTTCAGTGAACCGGCTGGTGCTCGGCGCGGTTGCCCCGGTGTCCGTGCTGGGTGAGTTCGCCGGTGCCGAACGGATCACGCGAGTTTTTCAGCAGGGGATGTGGCCGGTAAATCAGGCGCTTTATCCCAAGCTGACCCAGCAGGTACAGAACAATCCCAGACGCGCCATGAGAACGGTGAGGCTCAGCCTGCTATTTCTGGGCGGCCTGGGCCTGGTGTTTGGAGTGGCTATCTTCCTCGGAGCACCGCTGCTGGTGCACCTGGTGTTGGGACCTGCGTTCCATGACTCAGTGCCGGTGCTGCGTGTGTTTTCCCTGTGGATTCCCCTGGTCGCGCTGAGCACCGTGATCATTTTTCAGTTGCTGTTGCCCAATCATCTGGATAATCAGTTCAACATCGTAAATGTCACCGCCGGCCTGACCGGCATAGTTGGTGCCTTACTGCTTGCACCCAGATTCGGTGCCGTTGGGATCGCGTGGTCAGCAATCATCGCGCAGATCTATACCCTGGTTGCCTTCACCGTCATATTGTGGCGAGCCGGTTTGAATCCATTCGCACCCGCTGCCCCTGGAGCTGTTCGCCGACCCCGTTCCGGGAATTTAGCGCCTGTGCTGGCTCCTGCCAGCGGGAACCAGCAAATGAGGCTTCGCTTACGGGAAAAGCTGGCTGACGCGGAGGCCCGCAGTTCCCAGCCGGTGTCGATCGCGATTCCCAGCCCAGCCCCGCAGCAAGTAATTGCGCAAAATCAGGGGCTGACTTAGCTGCTCTTTAAAGTTGGCCTGTGCGCCGCCGATATTCCTCATACCGGCGTGGCCTATATAGCGACGGTTGTCTGCCCGGGGTAATGTCCCGGAAGAAATTCCACCCGCAACCGCATTCCGGCATCATCGGCTGCCCAGGTTTTCCCTGGGTTTAGTTTGACGCCCTTGCAGACCTCTGCTCCAGCGTTCCATGTATTCGTCGGCGATGCCACACCTGCAAAGGGAATGGCGATGAGACTGCTGCGACACTTCCATGAACATCGCGCCCGAGCCTCGGCGGGCAATCAGTCCCGGTCGAAATTAACCCCTGCAAGGCTGCTGCGCAGCGGCTTTGTACACAATGTCCTTGCGCTTTATGGGGTACAGGCGTGCACCTACGCACTGCCTCTGCTGACGTTTCCTTATCTGGCGCGCGTGCTGGGGCCCTCCGGTTGGGGGGTGGTGGTGTTTGCGCAGGCGATTGGGGTGGTCATCGCGAGCGTGGTGGAATACGGCTTTGATATCTCTGCATCGCGGGAGACGTCGCGGCAACGCAATGACCCTCAGCGGCTCTCCACGCTCATATCGGGAGTGCTGGGGGCCAAGTCTCTGCTGGCGATTGTGTGCATCGCCGGGGCGCTTTTTTCGCGGCAGTTTACTCACCACGTTGCGCCCTCGCTGGCGTTGTTCTGGGCCAGCACGATCTGGGGCGTTTGCCAGGGCATCAACATGTTGTGGTTCTTCCAGGGCTTGGAGCGGATGCGTCTGGCCAGCGCGCTGGAAGTGGGAGGCAAGGTGCTTGCCACCCTGAGCATCTTCGTGCTGGTCCACAAGGCGGACGACGGCTGGAAGGTGATGGCGGCCCAGTGTGTTGGCTGCGTAGTGGCCCATGGAGTGACGGTGGTTCTGGCCTATCGCGAAGTGGGCTTTCGGTGGCCTACAGCATCGTCTGTTTGGGATGCGCTACGACTTGGGGGCTCGATGTTCCTGTTTCGGGCAGTGCAAGGCCTTTCTGGTTCGGTGAACCGGCTGGTGCTCGGCTCGGTTGCTCCACTAGCGATGCTGGGCGAGTATGCTGGCGCCGAACGGATTGTGCGAGTCTTTCAGCAGGGGATGTGGCCTGTGAATCAGGCGCTTTACCCGAAGCTGACTCAGCAGGCACAGAATAATCCTGGGCACGCCACCAGGACGGTGAGGCTCAGCCTGCTATTTCTGGGCGGCCTGGGCCTGGTGTTTGGAGTGGCTATCTTCCTCGGAGCTCCGCTGTTGGTGCACCTGGTGCTGGGCCCTGCCTTCCAGGACTCAGTGCCTGTCTTACGCGTCTTTTCCCTCTGGATTCCTCTGGTCGCGCTATGCACCGTGATCACCTTCCAGTTGCTGTTGCCAAATCAGTTGGACAATCAATTCAACATTGTGAACTCTACCGCCGTCCTGGTTGGCATAGGGGCTGCCTTGCTGCTTGCGCCCGGATTGAGCGCGATTGGGATCGCATGGTCGGCAGTGCTCGCCCAGCTCTATACCCTGGTGGCCTTCTCCTTCGTGGTAGTGCGAGCTGGGTTGAATCCTTTTACTGTTCCTCCATTCCGCTCCGCGATCCTGGCGCCTGTGCTGGCTGCCGCCAGTGGACCGGGCAAGCCCACATGCGGGCCCGACGACCTGAGCCTGGTGCCTTATGGGGAGCGGCAGCGAATATCATGATGCGCCGTCAACCCTGACGCCGCGAGAGAACTCCCGGACATGCATTCCCCTTTCGGGGGATCACACACGCTCAAAAAACCGACTATAGCTTCTATATCTTCGATTGAAACGAGACGAAAGAGACTATGGGCCTTGGTTACGGAAAAGCACGATTAGTGCCGACAGGCAAGCTTGGACCTGCCATCTATGTAAGCTACAAAATCAGCCAGCAGCTAGTGCAAACGACCGATTCCAATGGTTCGTTCTTGAGACAGAAAGCCGTCGTTCACTCCATCGCGGCTGAACCTGGGCAGAACATTGACCTGGGTGACTTCGACCTGATCGTTGGTGACGAAATCGTCCGTTTAAAACACATCGCCAGCGATCCCGAGTGGCTCGTACTCTCCTCCGACACTTCCGCGATCTTTGTCTAGCGTATCCCTCCTGTTGCCTTCGCCTCCGCGCGTGGTCAAGAATGCAGGGATATGACCGAATGGAACGCGTCTGAGTACGCCCGGATCTCGACCCTGCAGGCGGCGATGGCTGAAGAGGTCCTTGCCTTGCTCGACCTCAAAGGAACGGAACATATTCTTGATGTCGGGTGTGGAAACGGAAAAACCACGGCTGAGATTGCAGCCCGCGTTCCCCAAGGTGCAGTCGTCGGCGTAGATGCCTCTGCCGACATGATTGCCTTCGCGTCCGCACATACTGACCTTCATCCCAACCTCAAATTTGCCGTCGCCGACGCCCGGCATCTCCCGTACCGGAAAGAGTTCGATCTGGTCGTCTCGTTCAACGCGTTGCACTGGATTCCGGAGCAGGATCAGGCGCTCAAATCCGTACGTTCTGCGATCGGACAAGGCGGCTTTGCGCAACTGCGCCTGGTGCCGAAAGGTAAGCGGACGAGTCTCGAAGACGTGCTCGAAGAGACGCGTCTCTCCTCCCGCTGGAGCGGCTACTTCAAGAACTTCCATGATCCGTATCTCCACCTTACGCCGGAGCAATATGGGGATTTAGCTGAGCGGAGTGGCTTTGAGGTCCGGCGCACGCAGGTAGCAGCCAAGGCCTGGGACTTTCAATCCCGCTCTGCGTTTCTGACCTTTGGGGGTGTCACTTTCGTCGAGTGGACCCAGCACCTGCCGGAAGCGGAGCGTGTCGCCTTTGCGACCGATGTGCTTGATCGCTACCAGCAGGTTGCCGCCGATGCGCCGGGGGAGGAGAACTTCTTCCGCTTTTACCAGATGGACATCACCCTCTCACCCCGTTAGCACAGTAGGCGCACTTTGGTGGCGTGAAACAAGCTTCTCGCATTCCTCAGCGTAAAGGTGCTAACATCCGTTCGGTTACCTTGGCGCGCAGGAAGCCAAGTCGGGAAATCCCCCCTTTCCGAAAAATCAAGACGCAAGAAAAGTCCCCTGCCGGAATTGAAAAAGGAGGCGGACATGAAGACCACTTCAGCAATCAGCACAACGGCTCTGTTGGCATGGATGCTCGTTGGATTATCGTCCAGGGCGCAGGAGCCCATTGCTCCCGCGACTGCGGCGAGCAGCGACGACGCCGCCGTAAGCAACAGTTCAGAGCCCTCCACTCCCGTTTCCACGAACTCCAAGGTTCGCATAGTTCGCCTCAGCGAGGTCAAAGGCGAAGTACAGCTTGACCGGCTTACAGGCAAGGGCTTCGAAGGCGCCATGGCCAACCTGCCGGTGACCGAGGGAGCCAAGCTGAAGACCGGCAACGGCGTTGCCGAGGTGGAGTTCGAAGACAACAGCACGGTGCGGGTGGGGCAGAACTCCCTGGTTGAATTTCCCCGGCTCGAATTGTTGCCGTCCGGGGCCAAGGCTTCGGGCATCAATGTGCTGCAGGGTATCGTCTATGTGAGCCTGGTGAATACCAAAGGCAACGAATTCAGCGTCAAATTCGGCCAGCAAACGGTCAACCTCCCGCCCGACACCCACATCCGCCTGCAAATGACTCCGAGCGAAGCGAACCTGGCGGTGATGCACGGGGACGTCCAGGTCCAGGAACCCTCGGGAACTACAGCCGTGGGCAAGAATAAGACCGCGACGTTCAATCTGACGGAGCAAAGCCAACAACCGGTGATCGCCAAGAGCTTGACGGACCAGCCCCTGGACGCCTGGGATCAGAACGCCGTTCAGTACCACAAGAGCTATGCCAATGCGACTTCGTTTGGCAATTCGCCCTACTCCTACGGCATCAGCGACATGAATTACTACGGAAGCTTCGTGAGCGGGTGCGGCGGTTCGCTGTGGCGGCCGTACTTTACCAGTGCCAGCTGGGATCCATACGGGAGCGGAGCGTGGGCGTACTATCCCAGCGCAGGTTACTCCTGGGTATCTCCTTATCCCTGGGGTTGGACGCCCTACCACTACGGCAGCTGGTCCTTCTGTCAAGGGCTTGGTTGGGGTTGGCAGCCGGGCGGCATCTGGATGGGTCTGGCGAACAACTCGTTCGTGAGCCAGCCCACTGGCTCTTCCGGTACCTTACGCCCTCGTCCGCCCAGCCATCCGCCGGTTACCGCCCAATCGAGCCTCGTGCCGGTAAACCTGAAGGCCCTTCCCACTTCGAGTTTGTCCGAACATGACAAGTTCGTGTTCCGCAATGATTCGGCCGGATTGGGTGTCCCGCGCGGCACCCTGGGTAAGCTCAATGGTTTCTCGGGTCAGGCGGCCCAGCATGGAATGGCAAGCACCAATATCTACTACGCGGGCGAGCGCGGTTCGGCTGAGGCTGGAGCAAGAGCCGGTAACGCTGGGCAAGCGTCGTCGGCAGGACTAGGGTCGCCTGGTTCAGCAAGTAGCCGATCCTACTCCAGCGGCATGCAAAATGCTTCGTCCGGGGCGGGTGCATCCCATTCATCCATGCAGTCAGCCCCCAGCGGCGGTGGGAGCGGCAGGCGGTAGAGCTTCTCATTGAAAGGGCCGGTCGGTTCTCCGTCCGAACGGCCCTTTTGCCCCTCATTGTGGGTTCGTCAACTAAGGCAACCTAACGAAGTTTATGGGACTTGCGCGACAAACGTCGATGCAGGCAGGGGTACGCCGTTGTATAGATTGGCGTCGGTGAAGTTCTGCCAGGCATAACGGACTTGCATTGGCTCTGTTACCTCAGGCGAAGAAACAACCACTGACGTGCCCTGTACCTTAGCAGTGGCAGCAACGAAGTGGCCATCCGCGCCCGCGACCTCAAAACCTTTTAGGTCGTTTCCGCTGCTGTGCAGACCTTCCGCGTGATCAAACCAGATTTCCAGAGCTCCGCCCTGTCGTGTGGTCTGGCGATAAAGCGGGCCGTTGAATTCGAGGCCGGCCTCTCCGTAAGCCAGAGCCCGGCCTGCGAGGGCGAGGCGAGCGCCCACCGTTTGCTTGTCCGGCGGGTGCACGTTGTCCCGCTGCCCGATGTCGAGAGTGACGGCCATCCCTGTATTGGTCACATCCAGAGTGCGGCGTTGGCTATCGCGAATAAGGCCCCAATTTTCCGGTGGCGAATCGAAGCTCGAGATCTGAACAAAGAGGAAGGGAAGATTCCCTTGGCGCCACTGGCGTCGCCAATCCGCGATAAGCGTGGGAAGAAGCTTGGCATAGAGGTTGGCGCGATCGGGAGCGCTGTCGGTCTCCCCCTGATACCAGAGGAAGCCCTTGATGGCGTAGTGCGTGAAAGGCGCGACCATCCCGTTGTAGAGGCCCGCCGGAATCCAGGAAGACGGATCGGGATGCCAGGGGTGCTGGGGCACCGGGAGGTGTTCGGCGGCAGCCCGGGCGTCAGCGCTCTTCTCAGCCGATTCTATAAGATCCAGATGGGTCTGCATGTCGGCGAAGTGGGCGCGAGCGGCGAAGGCAGGCATAAGCGACGCGTCGGCGGAGAGGGCGTCAAGGCTGATCCAGGAATCGATCGGCGTGCCTCCCCAGGATGAATCGATCACACCTATGGGCACGCGTTCACGCCGGTTGATCTCGCGGGCGAAGAAGTAGGCGACGGCGGAGAAGTCCTTGGCATTGGCCGGGGTGCACGGTTGCCAGACGGCGGAGATGCCTGCCAGGGGCGAAGGAGAAGATTGGTGCTCCATGCGCAGCAGTCGGACCTGGGGCAGATCGGCCTGGGCGATCTCCTGTTCAGCGTTCTTTACATAGGCCCCCGGCGGAAATCCAGACAGCGGCATTTCCATGTTCGATTGCCCGGAGGCAAACCACACGTCGCCTACCAGCAGGTCAGAACGGGTGAGTTCGGAGCTGCCGTGGACGGTAAGGGTGAAGGGACCGCCGGCCGGCTCCGGTCTGAGCCAGGCCTCCCACAGGCCCAGACTGGTTGCGCTGGTGGCGATGGACTGACCGTGGAAAGTGATGGTAATCTTCTCCGCCGGCGAGGCCTCGCCCCACAGATGAATAGGGACGTCGCGCTGCAGTACTGCATGATCGGTAATTACGCCGGCAAGCCGCAGTTCGGCTCGTGTGGGTGTACTTACCACCACGCAGATGATGATGAGGGTAAAGAAGCTAAGCTTCATAGTCCGCGGCTCCTGAGATATAGGCGGTATCCAGAAATAAGTGAAAAGCAGTTACAACTTGAACTGTGCAGAGTGCCTCTCATAGGTCTAGGATAGGCAGTGATTTGGGCCTTGTTCCTACCCCGGGGAACATCATTCCATTAGCACGATAAAGGAAGGAAACTATGTTTGGATTGATTTGGTGGGTTATCGTAGGTCTCATTGCAGGTTGGCTCACAGGCAAGATCATGAGCGGCGGAGGCTATGGCCCGCTCATGGACATCGTCGTCGGCATCCTGGGGGCGTTGGCAGGTGGTTTCATTATGTCGCATCTTGGCTTTGCAGGATCTGGCGGCCTTATTTATACCATCATCGTTGCCGTCATCGGGGCAATCATCCTCACGCTGCTGCTCCGGCTCGTCACGCGTGGCCGGGTTCGACAGGTGTAGCTCGGATCAACAATTAGCTTGAAACGGCATTTAAACGAAACGACGAGCCTGCTCCCGCGGGAGCAGGCTCATCGTGCTTCAGGTAACCGCCAATCGCCAACGCACGGTGGTTCTTGCCTCATGACGAAGAAGAAAAGAGGCACTAGGATGCCAGTTGGTGTACTGCGCGCATTGATGCTTTGTTGCTGGTCGAGCCTACTTTGGACCAGATGCCCGATGAAGCAATCGCGTGGGGATCAGCTACGAGCTTTCGCTGCTGGATGCTGCAGGGAAACCTGAGGCGGGTTGAGGGTTTCACCTTCAGCGGCGATTAGTGAAGAAAAACGAAAGGTAGAGATCAGCTATCCCGCTGCGCAAGCCAGTGCTGCTGCGACGGTAGCCATTCGAGGCTGGAACGTGGTGCCTGCCAAAGCGGAAGTTCGGGCAAGATAAGGCTGAGGCTTTTGAGCTCGAACCGACAAAAGAAACCGCAGATCTCTCCTCTGCGCTACCTCCCCGTGATTTCCTGGAGATCTGCGGTTCTCTTAACCAGTATCCGATCCCGGACGGAGCGCTCTAGGCTGCCTTGTCCTGCCACAGGGCGATGTTGGCTCCGGTTGGATCGACGAGGATAGACATCCAGCCGTGGCCGGGGACCTCCTGGACGCCGCGGATCACCTTGGCACCGAGCTCCGCAGCTTTATCGGTGGCGGCGTGAATATCTTCGACGCCGATGTATGCGAGCCATCCCGTTGGGGCACCCGGCATGGACATCAAACCCCCGCCCGGCCCGGTGCCGGGATGGAAGAGCGAGTAGGTGTTGACCGGTGGCGGCATAGGAGCATCGTTGAATGTCCAGCCACAAAGCTGCCCATAAAAATCTTTCGCCTTCTTGAGGTCGGGAGTGGTGAGTTCGAGGTGAACGAATGGACTCGGCATAGAGGATTCCTTTCGATTTGACAATGGCCGCCATGTTACTCGTTGACTTCCAATTTGTCTGCCGGGGCAGCGTAAATTCGATCCGCGATTGCGCTGGCAATCCACTTGCAGCTGTGCTCCGGACGGACTTAATCTTAGTAGGCTGGATCGGGGGTAGACCCGCCTTGCGTCGCTCTCTTAATTTCGTTGCCCGCATCGCCTTCGCTCTCCTGTTGCCCGTTGCCGTTGGCCAGAGTCGGGGTGTTTTTGTAACCCCCATCCCCAATGCCTCGCTGATGGCGGTGGTGAACCAAGACACCTTGAGCGCGTTCGCACGAGACAGGCAAGGACGAATTTTCAATGAGCGGCGTCCGCTTGTCCCCGCGTCGGCAACAGCAACGCCTCCGATTCTTTCCATCCATATTTACGACCCGCAGACCGGGATAAATACGTTCATCGATCCGCAGCAGCGGGTTGCGCTCCAGTTGAACATGCTGGCCACCCACAAAGATCCACGCATCGGAGAGCGAACAACGGCTGTTACTCAATTGGATCGCAGCGAGCCCGCTCCAGCCATCTTTGAGATTCCATCTGGTTACCGGGTCATCCATCGAGGGGCTGCGCAGTAGTAGATGGAGCAGGCTATTGCATCCAGAACCGCACTGAGCGTGGCTCTGCGCCGTGCGGCTCACCAGATTCACGACTCCCCGCTCGTATTCAACGATCCTATTGCTGTTGCTATTCTGGGCGCGACTTATGCTGAGGAACTACGCCGAACTCCATTGCGGCTGGACCGGCCCTTCTCGATAGCGCTGCGAGCGTTTCTCGTCGCGCGCAGCCGTTATGCTGAAGATAATCTGAGGCGCGCGGTCGAGAACGGCGTCGATCAGTACGTGTTGCTTGGCGCCGGGCTCGATACATTCGCCTATAGAAATCCCTACGCGCGGCTTCGCGTTTTTGAAGTGGACCACCCCGCTACCCAACAGTGGAAGCGCGAGCTGCTGCAACGCAACAACATCGCCATTCCAGAATGCATTACCTATACCCCGGTCGACTTTGAACGCCAGTCGCTGGCCGAGCAACTTTGTGACGCCGGTTTCAACAGCCATGCTCCAGCCTTTTTCGCATGGTTGGGAGTGGTTCCTTATCTCACCTTGGAAGCCTTCCGCGCCACGCTCAGCTTCATCTCCGCCCAGCCTCCCGGAAGCGGCCTGACCCTGGACTACGGACAACCACGCGCCGTTCTTCCCTTGCTCGAACGGCTGGGGCACGATTCGCTCGCTTCGAGGGTTGAGAAAGCGGGCGAACCTTTCCGGCTTTTCTTTACCCCAGCCGAGATCGCTGTCGAACTCTCACGTTTTCACAGTATCGAGGATTTAGGCGCCACCGAGATCAATGCGCGCTACTTTGGCGGACGCACTGATCAGCTTGCGATGCGAGGCACCGCCGGCCGCCTTCTTAGCGCTTGGCTGTAATCGCCAGCTCCTGAAGAATCAGCAATTTTAAAACCAGGTTGGACCAGGCACGCCAGGTCGTCGTGGTCGCGGACTAAAGCAAGATGGGTCAAATTAGTCCAGCGGTGGTTTGCCCCGTCAGCGAGATCGATCTGATCATTACCGACGACGGAATCTCAGAAGAGGCTGCGAAAGCCTTTGCGGCGCGAAATGTTCGCGTACAAGTGATATAGCGGTCAGGCTTGCCCGAGTATAAATTCTGAATCTGTCATTGCGAGAGAACTATAGGTGCCCATATCTCGCGCGTTTTTCGCGAGATGTGGGACGACACCCAGGTTCAGTGGGCAGGTGAAGAGCTGGGGTCTACATTCCAGCCGTCGAGCTTAATCTCCACTTCTGTGTCACCCAAGCCGCTGGCCGTCAATACCCTGGCATCCCCGGGCATGAGAGAGATGAAATTATCGTTCCAGAAGATCGGCACGATTTCTTCATTAGTGCCCGCTTTGAGGGCGCGGAGATGCGTGAAGAAGGCGACCGAGGTCCCGTTGTTTCGGAGATCGATGATGACTTCGCCGCGCTCTTTCCCTCTGCGCACAGACCATTGGACCGATGCCCGTGGCAAGCTCGCCAAGTCGCGCATGTCAGCGTAGCTGATGGCTGGAGTATTCACGTAGGTGGTCTTGTTCCAGTCGAGCTCTGCCAGCTTTGCCGGGATCCAGTAGACGTTCTCGCTGACCACTCTGCCTGCGGTGTCGCGGAGCTCAAGTTTGAGAAAAGTAGTAGCAGGTTGCGGAGGAACAGCGAACGCCGTAACCACACCGTCAGCCGCAATATTCAAGGACGACTCCCGTGCAAATCGCGCCTTGCCGGCGAGATCGAGGACCCTGGCTTTA
The DNA here is from genome assembly GCA_963814015.1 of uncultured Acidobacteriaceae bacterium. Classification (GTDB taxonomy): domain Bacteria; phylum Acidobacteriota; class Terriglobia; order Terriglobales; family Acidobacteriaceae; genus PALSA-350. Next base: position 83,123 of record CAWFBI010000005.1, on the reverse strand, counting down.
GCGCGCAAACCCTGATAAGCCGTAAGCGTGGAGTTTACGACGACTATGTTGCGATCATCGAAACGATACTGGATGTGTAACGGCTCATTCGCCTTGCGGGTTCCAAAGTATCCGCCGCCGGGAACCAGGTAGTAGTCATACAGGTGCCAGTAGAACGAGGGCCAGGCGTTGTTGAGCATCCACTGAATCACGCCGGTCGAACGGTACTTGTTCCCGCCATAGGCCTCGAACATGGCCCGCTGGCCGTCGTAAGCCATAAGCTGTGCTTTCAAGGCATAATTTTCGAGGCTGGTCGCCGGCCCGTAAGTGGCCGCCATGGCACCGTTGAACCTGGTGTACTGCGCGAACTTGCCCAAGGCGGCGTGATAGTTCCACTGCTCGTCGATAGGCCACCAGCTCGTCCGCGGTAATGTCCTGCGAATGCTCTCTACCGCCGGCACCGCGGCCCCTGGACCGGTCTCGGTGTTGAAGCCGAAGGCCCCTCCGGCGCGGTCTTTGTCGAGGTACCAATATTCCGGCGGAACGTAGTCATAAGGCCCGGTCATCTTCACTCCGCTAGTCCCTGTGATCGGCGATGTCCGATCGGCCGCGTTGTTCAGAACCGGGTTCGGCCAATCACGCTCTTTCAAAACCCCGAGATAGTCCTTCTCCACTCCCGGGGCGGGGATTTCGTCGCTGCCATTGAGCCAAACAAACACACTGGGATGGGCGCGGAGCCGGCTGATCTGGCTGTAAAGGGAAGCGTTGGCGATTTCATGGTCCTTCGCTGTCCACTTATCCCAATGCTGCCAGAAATCGCAGCATTGCCAGCCGGGCATGATGAGGATTCCCATCTCATCTGCCAGATCGAAGAGGTCTTCGCTGCCCAGTTTACCCTCCAGCCGGATCGTATTCAGGTTCATGTGCTTCACGTAAGCCAGTTCCCGGCGCAGCCGCTCGCGGGGCTCGCGATAAAACAGGTCCGGGTCCCATCCGCCGCCGCGAATGAGAATATCTCTGTGATTGATACGAAACTGCAGAAAGCCCTTTTCGTTGAGCGACGCCTGCACCTCCCGTATGCCGAACTGAATGCTTTTAGCATCCGACTCGACTCCGTCCGTATCGACGGCCAGTCGCAAGCGCTCGAGATGGGGATCGCCGTATTGGTAGGGCCACCATACCGCCGGGTTCTTGATGGCTGCGTTCAACGTGACGACCCTCGTTTCCTTTGGGTTCAACGCGACTCGTTGTTGCAAGTGGATCGAGCCAATGGCGGCGGTCACGGTAGCATTTACCGGGCGATCCGCATGATTGGCGACATCTGCCACCACACGTAATTCAGCGTCTTTCAGGTCATCCTTCAGAAAGCGTGTAGACACCGTAGGATTTCTAATCGTTACCGGTCCGGTTGTTGCCAGGGAAACTCCACGCCACAGCCCGAGGCTCTTGTCAGCGGGCGCTGGATTCCAGTCAAGAAAGTCGATGCCCAGGTCATGTTCAGTCTGGGCGAATACCTCGACCGCCAACACATTTTTCTGGCCGCGAGCGAGGTAACCGGAGTTGTCGAAATCGTAGGACCGAAATGCGCCGGCAACCTGGTCGCTGCTTGCGATCCTTTTTCCGTTCAGCCAGATGTTGGCGCGGTAGTTGATGCCGTCGAAGTGCAGCCACGTGGTTCTTCCAGGAGGATCTGCCGAAACGAACTCGATCCGGTACCACCACGAGCAGTGATAGGGGCTTTTCTCATTCATCGGCAGGTAGCCGAAGATTTTCCCCGCTGGGTAGTCCATTCCAGGGATCTTTCGCAGGTTCATCCCGAAGAATGGATCGGGAAACACTCCAGCTGCGACTTGTGAGCCGAGCACCGTGCCCGGGACGAGCGCAGTGATCCAGCCCGTGGGACGATAGTCGGGCAACGAGATTCGGTCACCTGAAGACTTCACAACGCATTCGGATTGCAGCTTCCAGCCTGTATGCAATGGTTCGGAAGCGGCCCGGGCGGGCACAGGCGAAAGCAGTACCAAAGACGCCAGGCCCAACAGGAGTCGTCTAATCATCCGCTACTCATATTTCAGGGATTCGACCGGATCCAATTGCGCCGCGCGAGTGGCGGGGAGGGTGCCAAAGACCACGCCCACGATTGTCGCCGCTGCCAGGGCGATTATCGCTGACAAGCCTGAGATCGGGATGCGGTAGGAGGTGAAGAGCCTCACCGAGTAGGGCACAGCCAGGCCTAGAATGGTGCCGACGACACCGCCACTCAGCGAAATAAAGACTGCCTCAATCAGGAACTGCAGCTTGATTTCGCGGTAAGTCGCCCCCATCGCCTTGCGGATGCCTATCTCCCGGATCCGCGAGCGCACGTTCGCCAGCATGATATTCATGATGCCGATGCCGCCCACGGCGAGCGTTACCGACGAAACCAGCAGCAGGACCAGGGTAAGCGCGTTGGCGATCGCTGCTGCCGTGCTCAACAGTTCGGTCAGAGTCTGCGCATCGTAGACCGAGTTGGGCTGATGCCGGGAGTGGATCACCTTCAGGATCTGTTTGCTTGCCAGCTCTACGTCGCCGGTGTCGCGAATGGAAAAGAAAATCTTCTTAATATCATTGGTTCCGGTGAAGTATCGCGCGACGGAGTAGGGAATGAGGAGGGTCTGGTCGGCAACTTCGGTTTGTCCCAGAGTATCGACCGCCTCTTTGAAGGTACCGATGACGGTGAACGGTATGCCTTTGATCTCGAAAGATTGGTTGACAGCCGCCGTGGTGCCGAACTTTTGCCGTGCAAAGGGCTCCGTCACCACAGCGACCTTGGCATGACTGACATCGTCCTCGTCGTCGAAGAAGCGCCCGTTAATCAGGATCAGATTGCGTACCTGGCGGTACTGGGGCGAGACGCCAAGCACCAGAATGTCTTTCACCACGCCGTTTCCGAAGCCGATGCGGTCATGCATCTGCAGCATGGGCGAGGAATAGGCCACCGACGGCACCTGTTCAATAACCGCCGTCTCATCCGCGCGGGTCAGGTAATCGTTGCGGAAGTCGTGCTGCGCACTTGAACCTGGACCGCCGCCCGAGTATTCCACTTCCACCATGTTGGTCCCGATGGCCTGGATCAGGTGGAGGATGTATTGTTTGCCCGTAAGCCCCACGGTTACGACCATGATGAGCGAAGCCGAGCCGATGACCATGCCCAGCGAAGTAAGCATGACGCGCACTTTGTTGGTGCGGAAGCTGTCGATGGCCAGGCTCACTATCTCGCTCAGCACCATGGTCCGCTTGGCGCTGGCGAGCGTGCGTTCGAAAGATCTGCGGCTCACGCTCCGAGCCGCCGTCATTCCCGATTGGAGGGGTACTCTCACGTATCCATGGTAAATGCCGAGCGGGAGGAGCGCTCTTACTGCATGCTGAGGCTGCAGGTCGGCGGTTTGTGAGAGCGAGCCGCTGGTTGCCGCAAAAACGTAGCCGGTTTCTTAGAGAACCCGCGCCACCCTCGTTTCCGTTACCGCGCTAAGCGATTCAATCAGCAGGTCAGTGGCGGCACGCGCAAAGGCCTCGTCGTTGATGTGCGCGTCAAGCTCAACCAACCGGATGGTAGGACTAAGTGCCGCTTTCAACGCGCTGCGATAGGCGTTAAGTGCCTCTTGCGAATAGAAAGGTCCCCCGGCCTTGTCGATGGCGGAAACGCCTTGCAGGGGAATCAGCACGGTCACCGGCCCGCTTGCACGGTTGAGCTTGAGGGCCGTGATACGCCCAATCTCCGCACACTCTTCCAGCGTTGTCCGCATCAGCGTCACGCTGGCGTTGTGAATGTAGAGGTTGCGGTTCCGGAACTGGGCCGGCACCGTTTCCACGGGCCCGAAATTCACCATGTCGATCGCGCCCGGGCAGACTAGTTGAGGAATGCCCTTGCGGCCGGCCGCTTCCAGCCGCCGCGGCCCCGCGCTCAAGACACCGCCCACCACCTCGTCTGCGAGTTCCGTGGTGGTTATGTCGAGAACGGCTCGAAATGCGCCGTCTTCGATCAGCTGCTCCATCGCCTGGCCGCCAGTGCCCGTAGCGTGAAAGACCAGAACTTCGTAGCCTCTCTCCTCGAGGGTGCGCCGCGCAGCAGTGACGCAAGGTGTGGTGACGCCAAACATGGTCGCCGCGATCGAGGGCCTCTGGTCGAGAATACCGGCCGGCTCCGAGGAAACCATACCGCAAATCGCGCCAGCGGCATTGCTGAGGATCCGGCGGGAGACGCGATTTAAACCGGCGATGTCAAGCACCGAAGGCATCATGCAAATGTCTTTGGTTCCCACGTAAGGTCTGGTATCGCCGGCAGCCAGGGTGGAAACCATCAACTTTGGGAAGCCGTATGGGAGCGCGCGCATGGCCGCGGTAGCAATTGACGTGCCCGCCGAGCCACCCAGGGAAGCCACTCCGTGAATGGACCCTTGTTCAAAGAGCCGCCCAAGAATCGCCTGTGCACCGAGCGCCATTGCGGTTACGCTTCGACCTCGGTCTCTCTCCACTTTGAGCGCGGCGAGATCCTCCTTTGCTGCCGCAGCCACCTCTGCCTGCGAGATGTCAGCCTCAAAGGGTGGACTGCCAAGCACACCGACATCGATCATCAGCGTTCGCAGGCCGGCGCTCTCGATCTGGTCACGCAGAAAGCAGAACTCTTCCCCCTTGGTGTCGAACGTGCCAATCAAGGCGATGGTCTTGGCAGTTGTCTTGGGAATCATCGCACTAAGTTTCCGGCAGCTCGCCTGGTGCAAGCACGCGGCATTCTGGCATTGCGCGGAGAAGCGCCTCAGGGCCCGGTGGCGAATAGACGGCAATCAATTTCAAAGACTCCCAACCCGTGTTCACTGTGGAGTGGAAGATGTCGGCGGGAATGTGAATCATATCTCCGGCGCCGATGGGTTCCCAATGCTCGCCCTCGATATCGATCATCTGCTTGCCTTGCCCGGAGACCACATACAGAATCTCCTCGGTTCCGGGGTGATTGTGCCGCATGTGGCCCTTCCCTGGCTGCAGGAGCACCACCCCCATAGTGAAGCGCTCGGTGCCCGTGACTCGCGGTTCGCTGAGCCACTTGATCGTTCCCCAGTCAAAGACCTGGGTTTCGACCGCTGCGGGGGTTACGAAACGGCTGCCTGCGAGGCTAGGCATAGTTGCTCCTTTCATTCTGGCCGGGGGGCAGGTTCAGATTCTTGAAACTCCTTACCTGCTCGGTAATGGCACGCTCAGTGGGCAGGCGTTCGATGCTTGAGGCGCCAAAGAATCCACAAACGCCCTGGGTTCTGCTGAGGACGTACTGCACGTCGTCTGGTTCGGCGATCGGGCCGCCATGACAGAGGACCAGGATCTCGGGGCGGGTCGAGACGGCTGCCTCCCGGATGGCTTGAATGCGGGCGACCGCCTGATCGAGGGTTATGGCGGTTCGGGCGCCAATGGTTCCTTTGGTGGTCAATCCCATGTGTGCGATCAAGAGGTCCGCGCCGGCTTTTGCCATGGCCATCGCCTCGTCTTCATTGAAGACATACGGGCAGGTAATCAGGTCGAGTTCATGCGCGCGCGCAATCATCTCGACTTCCAGAGCGTACCCCATGCCGGTTTCTTCAAGATTCTCGCGGAAAAGGCCATCGATCAGTCCCACGGTCGGGAAGTTCTGCACTCCGGAAAAGCCGAGTTGTTTCAGGTCGCGAAGAAATAGATCCATGATGCGAAAGGGATCTGTACCACAAACGCCGGCCAGTACCGGTGTCTTGCGCACGATGGGCAGCACTTCGCGGGCCATTTCCATGACGATGGCGTTCGCGTCTCCGTAGGGCATGAGGCCCGCCAAAGAGCCTCGTCCAGCCATGCGGTAGCGGCCGGAATTGTAAATAATGATGAGGTCGGCTCCCGCAGCCTCGGCGCACTTGGCGGAAATTCCAGTGCCCGCACCAGCGCCAAGCAGGGGCGTTCCCCCGGCCCTACTCGCTCTCCACCGGTTCAGGCATGCCGATCGGTCCATCATGCTGTTACTCCCTGGTGCCAGCTTGGATCACGACGCCAATATACGGCTATTGACGCCAACTCCAAAAAGGAAATGCGGGACCGGCAGTGACCTTTTCATGGCCGCACAGGAAAGATGGAGCCGCTCCAGGCAGAAGGGTGAGACCGCATGACATAAGAGTTGCGAGAAACTGAGTCCCCGAAGTATTGCAACCGGTCTGGACGCGCCCTTTCCCCTACTGCATGGTGAGCGTGTAAGGGGTACTTTGTACTATCGACCCGCTGGTCGCCGTAATGCTGACGGACCCTGTGGTAGAGGCAGGAGCGGTGGTGGTGGTAGTAGCCGGAGGTGCCATTCCCCCGCCGCCTGACCCGGACGCGCAGCTTCCGATGCCGAGCAGCCCGGCGCCGAGAGCACACATAGCGATGCAGCTCAGCAACCGGGAGCGCAAGCGCCGGCGGTCGCGCAAGAATGCCAGACCCAAGACAACGCCGGCAAAGGCCAACGGCAATTTCCCGTTGCCGGTGGGACCGGTGGGATGCACGAGGGAAGCATTAGCTCCCGCAGCAATGGTAACCATCGTGGTTGCGGGCGCGCCGCTGGGGGTCACCGTGGCCGGGGCGAAAGTGCACGTAGCCTGCGCGGGCAAACCGGTGCATTTAAAGGAGACGGTTTGATTGAAGCCGTTCACTGGCGTAATCGTAAGCGTGGTTGTAGTGCTGCCAGTGGCGGCGATGCTGCCACTCGACGGATTAAGTGACAGGCTGAAGCCTGGTGTCGGCACGGTGATGGCTAGCGTGACCGCGGAAGAGACCGACGATGCGTCGTTTGCGTCTCCTCCGTAGGCTGCGGTTATCGAGTGAGTGCCGCCGGCCAGGCTTGTGGTCGAATAACCAGCTTTGCCCGAAGAGAGAGTAGCGGTTCCCAGGGGCGTTGTCCCATCGAGAAATGTGACTGTCCCGGTCGGGCTGCCGGTTGCGGCTGTCACCATGGCCGTGAAGGAGACGGTCGTTCCCGTTGCCGCCGTTGTGGGAGAGGCGGTGAGCGTCGTCGTGGTGGCCGCCAGCGCATTCACGGTAATCGTGACGGCGCTGGAATTGGAGGCCATGTAATTGGAGTCTCCCCCGTAGCTGGCGGTGATCGAGTGCGTGCCTGCAGCCAAGGTCGATGTGGAATAACTGGCCGTAGCTGAGGTGAGCGCAGCCGTGCCCAGCTGAGTTCCCCCGTCGTAGAAGGTCACAGTGCCGGTAGGCGTACCGGGTGTTCCGGAAACGGTTGCCGTGAGCGTGACCGCGGATCCTTTGGCCACGCTGGTCGCGGAGGCGCTCAGAGTGGTTGTCGTGGCCGCGCTACCGGTAGGAACAGTCGATGCAACCCCTTTATTCAAGAGCACCGCATCGCCGCCGAGCACATCTTCCTTTCCGTCGCCGTTGAAGTCGGCGGCCAGTGAAGGACCCCACACCAGCAAGTCAATTGCCTCAACAGGCTGGACCACTCCATTACTGTTGGTAAAGCTCTGGAACGTACCGTCTCCGTTGCCCTGGAAGATGCCGCTGTCAAAGGGGGGATCGAAGCCGCCGACAAACACGTCGAGCTTTCCGTCACCGTTGAAGTCACCGACCGCAAGCCCATAACCAAGGGTGCTGCCCCCGCCAAAATCAAGAATTTTGGGCGAGGCGAACGTACCATCTCCGTTGCCGAGGGAGACGGCTAGCTCTCCCAGCTTATCGTCGGTGGTCGTCCCCAGGGTCACCAAATCCGCGTGACCGTCGCCGTTTACATCCGCAAGGACAATCTGGCCGAGTGCCGAACCGAAGCTGGGTGGGTTAATCTGATCGGCTACCGGCGGAGTCGAAGGCGAGGCGAACGTGCCATCTCCGTTGCCCAGATACAAATCCAATTGCGTGGCGACACCGCTGGGCACGACCTTCGTCACCAGCACAAAGATGTCTGATTTCCCGTCGCTATTTGTGTCTCCGATTTGCACTACGATCGGCTGGGTGACGCTGGGGAGCGTGGTGCCGGAGTAAGTCTGAATGCTCTGTGGCGCCTTGAAGGTGCCATCGCCATTACCTAGCTGCACCGCGATGCCCTGGTAGAAGGTTCCCGAACTGGCTCCTTCGTCGCTGTAGTTATAAATAAGGTCGGGCTTGCCATCGTGATTGAAATCCGCGACCAGGACGTTGCTGAGCTGCTCGCCGTTATCATGATCGCCGGCGGCGACAAAGCTGGGCGCGGGAATGAACACTGGCGTCTCAAAATTACCGCTGCCATCGCCCAGGGCGAGGAAGTAGCCGGTTTCACCCTTTGGCCCAAGGAACTGCTTGGGGAAGTAAAGAAGGTCGGTCTTCCCGTCGCCGTTGAAGTCGCCGAGGCCGAAGGAATCCATATCCGAGAAGGTGTAGGAATTTCCCTGGATAGTGACCGGCGAAACGGCAAGCGTCGATTTACTGGAAAAGGTTCCGTCTCCCTTTCCCAGGTAGGAGGTAAATGAAATGTTGGTGCTATTCAGGATGGAATCGACGCCAACGCCGTCGAGTTTACCGTCGCCGTTCAGGTCAGCGAGATTCGTGCCGGTGTAAGTGAAGGGTGTTGCCGGGGCGCCCTGAAAGGTTCCGTCTCCATTGCCCATAAGCGCGTAAGCCGCGTTGACCTGAAACTGGTCTCCGCCGAAAACGCCACCGTTCGCCAGCCCGGAGTAGAGGTCGATGTTGCCGTCGCCATCCAGATCGGAGGCGGTCAGGTAGCCTACGTTGTCAATCGAGCCGTAGGCCGACCCTGCAGTAAAGGTTCCATCTCCGTTTCCGTTGTAGATATTGATGGTCTGGCCGTCGTCGACGGCGAGATCGATCTTGCCATCTTTGTTGAAGTCTGCGGCCGCCACGTTGGGGCCGAATGAGGATGTTGCTGTCAAGCTGGGAAATGCCGGTGTTGAAGACTGGGTAAACGTTCCATCACCCTTCCCCAGCAGGAGAATGCCCGCGGAGGTAATCAGATCCTTGGTTCCGTTACCGCGCACGCTGGTACTCGTTAAGCCGAGGTAGGGATTGAGTGTGTTCGCAGGCGGAGTGACGACAAAGGCTTGAGCGGCGGCAAACGTCCCATCGCCTTTGCCGGCCAGGAAGTTGATCTGGTAGGTGATGGTGCTTCCCACGGAGGGCTCGGTCTCGGTCGAAGCGACGATGTCTTTGATGCCGTCATTGTTGAAGTCATCGATGACGGCACTGATGGCAACGTTGCCGGCGAGCGAGACGTCGGTCGCAGACTTAAATGAGCCATCTGCATTTCCCAGAAAGACGCTTATCGTGGGTGCATCGACGGCACTGATGGGATTATTGATAGAAGCCAGGTCTCCGATTCCATCCTGGTTAAGGTCCGCCGTGAGTACGCCCATCGGCGTAGCTCCGGTCGCGAGGGCGGCTGACGATTTGTAGCCGTAGGAGCTATCGGTCACCACACTATAGACCTGTGTTTCCCCTGCTGCGGCGTTGTACACGTAGGAGCCGAAGACGTTCAAACCGCTGGCAGTCTTTCCCACATAGACAGACCTGCGGGCGGCGAGGCCCTGGGTCGCGTCTGCGCATCCGCCGGAAAACTTATCGGCGGTGGTGGTGAGGCCGGCGGCGGCATGAAGCACTTGCTCATAGTTCGCGGTTGTGTTGGTGATGGTGTAGCCGGGGCTGGTGAAGCTGAGGTTAAAGGTGCCATACAGGAAGTTGAGCGAACAATTGCTTTGCCGGGTGAGGGCCAGAGCGGTTCCTGAAGGACTGTTGATCGACGTAGTGTTGCCCTGAAAGTTGGCGAGGGAGGGCTGCGAGGGCGAGACGGCTTGGGTGGCGAACTTGATCAGCCGCTCAGCCGCCTCGCTGAGCGACAGATCTTTCCACGTTGGATGAAGCTCGAATTGGCGCTGGCGCGACACTGACATACGCTGCGCCCGGGTGAACCTGGGGTAGCGTGCTGCTGCCGCGAGCAGATCGGGTCGCTGAGCATGAATGGTTTGTCTCAGGATCGGGGACAGAAGTACTACCCCGCTCACGAGCACCAGGAAAAGGCAGAAACCGAAGGCGTGTAGCAAGCTTTTTCTCACACAATTCTCCCTGCTGCTTTCTTAAGAGCCGCTTATCGAACATGTCGGGGGGAGGCCTGAGAGGGCCTAGAATAGCCGGTTCACTACCGGGTGTATATGGTCAGCGCTTGCTACCTGGCATGATATGTTTTTGCCAGCTGGCGTAAGCGGCTAAGACACACGATTCAAGGCGCCGCATGTTTGCGGATGTTTCGTTGCTGCTAAGCTGTTCGTACCAGTCACGCGGAGGGATGTGTGAGCGGTTGAAACAGGCGGTCTTGAAAACCGCTTTACCCGAAAGGGTAACGGGGGTTCGAATCCCTCTCCCTCCGCCATACAGTCTGGAGAAGCAGCCTCTTTTCTGAGCTAACCGTAAATTTAACCAAAATGCCCGCATTTCGCATAGATCCATACCCGCAAAAGGGACTGGAGAATAGGTTGCAAATCCGCAACAGCGGCCATAACGCCTATTCTCTCCAATGACCTGCAGGGCGGTCCCTTTCGGGCAGCGAAATGTAACAATATCCGCCAAACCGGCGCGTCCCGGCCGACAGTTCTCTGGAGTCGTTGATCGAACGTCTGGCGAAGACAAGGGCCCTGCTGGGGAGACACCCCGAATCGGCCACGCTTCGCCCCAGCAGTGGCCTCTGGGGTTTTGGCCCGCCCGCACCCTACTGGGCGCCGAGAAGTGGCGATCTCCGGCAGAAAGATCCGATGACGGCTCTGGCTTTGCTCAGCGCCCTGAGGTTAGGAACCCTACCGGAGCCCTCAAGATCGGTGATCGCTGAACTTGGTTTCACTGGATTCCCCTTGCGCTTCTCGCGAGGGGATTTTGTGGTTGTACCAGCCTAAGCGATGATTCCTTCGAACCACTTTACAAGAGAGAACCGGGAGTAGAGCAAACGTATGAACGTTGGAGCGCTGATTTCAAGCGCTACGCACGCTGTCTCAAAACTTACCCCCTCGAGGAACGCAGGAGCACCCGCGCGTCTCAGGTACAGGACAAAGAACCCCGCGCGGAACCCACCTGCTTCCGCTACTCGACAAAACGGTACTATGGGCGTGTACGACCTCTCGTTGCCAATCCCCGCGATCTCGCAACGTTTCCCGATAGCAAATGATATTTGTGCTGTTTCCGGCCTTCTAATCCCATCTCGGACATTGAGCGCTGCCTAGCTCATGTCAACCCTTGGTAACTCGCCAAGTCGTGAAGTGGCGGCGGGGCACTTGCAATCACCGAAATTCCTGCTGGTAAGGCCGAACCTACGAACCATGGCGCCAGTCCTCGACCCTACAAGTTGCCCCACTGCACCCGCCCAGCGAGTTAAATTTACTGAAAACCCCTTTTCACGGCACTCTTTCTGTAATGACGCCTAAGCGAGTCTACTGTATAAAAGTATGCGCATCGCAAGTTCGCAGAGGACGATCCAGACGCATAGGCTTAATACCCTGTGGGGCGAGGTCGCTTTGCAGGCGAACGAGTCCGTCGCCACGCGCAGCCGTTCCTGAGGGAAACCAGTGTGAACCACCCAGGGGGCGCAGCTTGCATCCCTTGCTGTGAAAATGGAGGGTTTGCCATCAGGAGAATGCTAACGCTACCCTTACAGCTCTGTAGGCCTGTAGCGAAATCTGACAGCGAGCCCGGAGTAAAGTGATGACGAGTGTTCAGTCCGACGCATTTGTATTTTTTGGCGCGACAGGCGACCTCGCTTACAAACAGATCTTTCCGGCGCTACAAGGATTGATTCGCGACGAAGGCTTCAATCTACCCATCATCGGCGTAGCCAAAGCGGGCTGGACGCTCGATCAGTTCAAGGGCCGGGCCAAGGATAGCCTCGAACATCACGGCGGCATCGAACCCGACGCCTTCGAGAAGCTCATCGGCCGGTTGCGCTACGTGGACGGCGACTACAGCGACCCCAACACCTTCGCCCAGCTCCGCAATGAACTCGGTCAGGCCCAGAGGCCACTGCATTACCTGGCCATTCCGCCGAGCCTGTTCGGGACAGTCGCCGATAACCTGGCAAAGTCTGGCTGTGCGGCCAACGCCCGGGTCGTCGTCGAGAAGCCTTTCGGGCGCGATCTGCCTTCAGCGCAAGAACTGGGCAACACACTCCATCAATTTTTCGAAGAAAAGGATATCTTTCGCATCGATCACTACCTCGGCAAAGAGCCGGTGCAAAACATCCTCTACACGCGCTTTGCGAACCCTATCTTCGAGCCGATCTGGAACCGTGACTACATTCGCTGCATTGAGATCACGATGGCCGAAGACTTCGGCGTCCAGGATCGAGGCAGGTTTTACGACGAAGTCGGAGCCTTGCTGGACGTTGTGCAGAACCACATGCTGCAGATTGTGGCGAACCTCACCATCGATCCGCCCACCGGCGAGGAGCACGACGCTGTGCGCGATCGCAAGAGCGAATTGCTCAGGGCGGTTCGTCCGCTCACACCGGAATCCATCGTGCGCGGGCAGTATGATGGGTATCGATCCGTGCCGGGAGTGGCTCCTGGCTCTTCTGTTGAGACTTTCGTCGCGATCAAACTCCAGATCGACAGTTGGCGATGGGCCGGAGTGCCCATCTACATTCGTGCCGGAAAGATGCTGCCCGTCACCTGCACGGAGGCGCTGGTTGCATTCAAGCGGCCACCGAGGGAAACTTTTGGCGAAATTGTGCCGAATGCATCGGCCCACATGCGCATCCGGGTAAGTCCCGATCTGACGATCGGACTCGGAGTGCGTGTAAAGATACCGGGGGAACGGATGGTGGGCCACGACGTGGAACTCGATCTCCGCAGCCAGGCCGCGAACGACAGGCCGCCCTATGAACGTCTGCTAGGAGATGCCAGCCGCGGAAATAGTGAGCTCTTCTCGCGGCAGGACCTGATCGAAGCACAGTGGCGGATAGTACAACCGGTCCTCGGAAACGCCACCCCCTTCTACTCCTATCGGCCCGGGACGTGGGGGCCGGAAGAGGCGCGTCAACTCATCGGAAGCGACGGGCCGTGGATGGACCCAGCGGTGGCGAAAGGACTGATCGATTCCCTGAGCACGCGGCAGCCTCTTTTCTGAGCTGACCGTAAATTTAACCAAAATGCCCGCATTTCGCATAGATCCAGACCCGAAAAGGGACTGGAGAATAGGTTGCAGATCCGCAACAGCGGCCATAACGCCGCTTCTCTCCAATGACCTGCAGGGCGGTCCCTTTCGGGCAGCGAAATGTAACAATATTCGCCAAACCGGCGTGTCCCGGCCAACAGTTCTCTGGAGGCGTTGATCGAACGTCTGGCGAAGACAAGGGCCCCTGCTGGGGAGACACCACCGTCCCGCCGTGCAGCTGACTTTCACCAATAATATGTGGCGATCACATCCGGATGATTGGGCGATCCGTTGATGACAGAAGTATGCAGAACTATCTGCAGATTTCTCTTTTCCCACCCTCTGGGCGCAGAGAGCATCAGGGAATCGATATCCTTGGGGCTGGTCAGGAATTCTCCGGCCGCACGCGTGCCGGCTTGGCCGATACCAGCCGCCGTAATCAGGATTTCGCCGGTCTTCGAGTTGGGAATCCTGGAGATGATGGCGAAATCATCGGTGAAGTCCTGATTCGCCTTCCAACTCCTGCTCTTATCGAAACGATCCTCAATTTGATGCCGATAGGAGAACACAAAACGCAAATTGTCGGTCATTTCGAGGGTCCATGAATTATTGAACCCCCCGATAAGAATCGCCGGCCGCTCACGAAGATCGCCCACCGAGATATCCCCGCCAAAGCGCATGTCATAGGATTTCTTACGCACGGAAAGAAGGGATGCGATCCTTGCCGTCGCGGCAGCGTCTCCCACGGTGGTGTAAGTATCTTTCTCAGGCACGAGATCATTGCCGTTTACGACGTCGTTCGAGCCCAAAGGAACAAGGAACTCTCGGCCCATACTCTCCACTTTGTCAAGCGGGTGTTCGCGCCGATACCGGTCAACGAAATCCCCGGACAGATAATAAACGGCGTTGCTGCCAACGTAAATCACGCTTCGATTGGCGGTTTTGAGAACCGGCGACCAGAACCGGTCAAAAGCGGTTTCGCGAGCTGATTGGAATAACGCGTAGATGGCAGGAATTAACAGCACGGCTACTACCGTCATTACCAGCCATGGAGATTTCCGGGCCCGTGGGGGGATCCTTTGGGTCGATTCGCTCGGAGTAGGCGCCACCAGGGATAGTTCAATCGGACCAATGTCTACGCTCGAAGGCACTACCGTTTCGGGAGAGCGCTCGTTGGATGAAGCCTCCACGTTGCGAGACCCAATGAACTCGAACGTTGCTTTATACGAGCCTGACGGAATGGCAATCTTGACCTGGCGTGTTGCTGCTTCCGTTGCCTCATAAAACAGCGCAATGCGTTTTCTTACGTCAGCGGCTCGGATGCGAACGACTGGGTCCGCTGCCTGGTCATAGTCGGGGCGCCGGCCAAAAACCTCGACACCGATCAAGCGTTCGCGCAGCAGTTCTTCCTCTCCGCTCAGACTATGGAGAACGATGTAACGGAGTAAATCCTGACATTGGCGGCTGGTGCGAAAGGGAACACTGCCTGCCATCTCTTCGAGAGCCTTTTTAACGCATTGCTTGGCCCCGTCCGATGGAGGACCGGGCGGCGTCAAAACACCAGTTTTCTCGCCACGGTTCATTTGTGTTTTTCTCTACGGTCGACTGCAGCAGGTATTTTACCCCCCTATTACCTTGTTGAAAATAAAACGCTTTCTAGGCAGGTTACTGTACCACACCTTGTCAAGGATAGTGGCTCGGAGTCCTTTACACTCCGTCGGGCGACTGCATGTTCTAAGCAGCACCAAACGAAGAAGCGTCTCGGACGACCGAACCCGCAGGGACTCCCGGCAGGGCAAAGTAAACGGTTTTCAGTAAACGTTTCAAAGCGCGGTCTAGCAGTGTTGAAAAGTTGAAAAAAACGCACCAATCAAAACCGCTGCCTTCCAACGATTCGACGAACTCATTCCAGGATCGTGGTGGCAAAAAGAAGATGTGTCGCAGGCAAGCCCTTAGGAGGAACGATGTTGCAAGGAAGCCGGAAGGTCCTCAGATACGCCCTGTTGGTCGCGGTTGCGCTGTGCATCTGCAAGTCGACCTACACCGTCCAAGCCCAGGCAATCTATGGGTCGGTCTATGGCACCGTCACCGATAACACCGGCGCCGCCATCCCCAATGCCACCATCACCGTAACCGACCAGAGCAAGGGTACAGCGGTTCAGGTGACCTCCAATCAGTCGGGCGGGTACACGGTCCCAAATCTGATTCCGGACGTTTACGACGTCAAGGCGTCCGCAGCCGGGTTCGCCCCTGTGGAGAACCCTGGAATTCAGGTCTCAGCCGATACTTCGCCCAAGGTCGACCTTCAACTCAGTGTCGGCGTGGCGACCGAAAACGTCACTGTTACTGCCGCGGCACCCCAGCTGCAAACCGATCGCGCGGAAGTTGGGACTGTCTTTAATCAAAGGTCCATTTCCGATCTGCCTATCCAGGGGCGTAACTTTGCCAGCCTGCAACTGTTGATTCCGGGAGCCCAGGCGATGGGATGGACGCAGAACAACGCCGAAGACGCGCAGGGCAGCCCGACCGTCAATATCGCGGGGCAAAACTTCTCCGGAGTCGGCTATCTGCTGGACGGCGCATCGAACCAGGACCCTATTCTTGGGCAAATAGTTATCAACCCCCCGCTGGATGCTGTGGGTGAAGCTAAGATCCTGACACAAAGCTACGATGCGGAATTTGGGCAGTCGGTAGCCGCCGTTGTAAACGCACAGACCAAGTCGGGAACCAACAGCTTCCATGGAAGCGCATTCGACTACCGGCGAAGCGGCGCCCAGCTGGCGCGCAATCCTTATAACCAGTTCGCCCCCTATTCCTCGCTGTCCAGTCGCTTGACTCCGCCGGCGCTCTACAACCAATTTGGAGGGTCGGTGGGCGGCCCGGTTCTGAAGAACAAATTGTTCTTCTTCGGCGATTACCAGGGTGTCCGGCAACGCAATGGAGCTTCCGCTCAAGAAACCGTCCCGACCGCCCTTGCTCACAACTCCTGTCTTTCTGGAAATGGATGCGATCTGAGCGAATTCCTGACGGGCCGCGGGGCGCTCCAGGGCCAGATCTACAATCCCCGCGTCATTAACCCCGTCACAGGACCGGCGCCTTTTGCGAACAACTTCATTCCCAACCAGTATCTTTCTCCCCAGGCGCTATACCTCCTCAACCTGATTCCGCTGCCCAATTCGCCGGGTACGCAGGCGGGCACCGCCAATAACTACAATTCGGGGGGCACCGGGGCCACCAACCAGAACCAGTTCGATGTGCGCGTCGACTACGAGGTTCGCGAGGCAATCCATGCCTTTGGCCGCTACAGCTATTTCAACAACGCGAACTCGGCCAGTACCATTTTTGGAGCAGCGGGCGGCGCAGGCTTTTCGTCGATCTCGAACGACTTTGGAGGTTCCGCAACTGGCCGCAACCAGAGCGCGGTCGCAGGCATGGATATCGCTTTGAATCCCAAGTTTCTCACCGACTTCCGTCTGGGATACCTGCGCTATCACGTCTCCACGGAGAAGTACGACGGCACGCAGGACTTGGCCACCATGGCAGGCATCCCAGGACTCAATACAGGTACCGCCTTCACCGCCGGCGCTCCTGGATTCTTCTTAAACAATACAAGCGGAGGAAGCAACGACGGACTGTCCAGTTTCGGTTCGAGTTTGCAGGTAAACGCGTGCAACTGCCATCTGCTGGAGACCGAGGACCAGTATCAGGTGGTGAATAACTGGACCAAAATCATGGGCAATCACACCGTCAGATTCGGAGCGGATCTGCGCTACGCGCGAAATCTCCGCGTTCCAAGCGATAGCAATCGCGCGGGTGAAGTGACGTTCAGCGCCACCGACACTGAGAATACGACATTGAGCACCCCTGGAGGCCTGGGTCTGGCATCCTTCCTTCTGGGCGATGTCACCAATCTCAGCCGCTATGTCAGCTCGTCGACCAACGCCAAGGAATCGCAGAAGATTATCTTCAGTTACGTGCAGGACAACTGGCGTGTTACTCCCAATCTGACCTTCACCTTGGGCCTTCGTTGGGAGTTCTACTTCCCCGAAGCGGTCAATGGTCGTGGGCAGGGCGGCTTCTCCGACCTGACAACCGGCTCATTCCGCGTGGCGGGCTACGGGCCATACAACACAGCCATGAATGTCAGCAAGGACTTCAAGAATCTTGCTCCGCGCCTCGGAATTGCCTACCAGGTGGATCCGAGAACTGTCATTCGCGCAGGCTACGGGCGAAGCTTTGACATCGGAGTCTTCGGAACTCTTTTCGGTCATGTGGTCACCCAGAACCTACCGGTGCTTGCCAATCAAAACCTGACCAACGCCGGTGCCAATACTTCCGCTTTCAATCTCGCTGTTGGTCCTACCCCGTTTGTCTTTCCCTCGATTCCCTCCAATGGCCTGATTCCGATCCCAAATGGCGTGAGCGCCAAAGTCCGCGGGGATCCCCAGCTTCTCCCCACGGTGGATGCTTGGAATTTGAGCATGCAGCGGCAACTAACTAATTCCGTCAGCGCGACCCTGGCTTACGTCGGCAACAAAGGCACCCATACGTTTGCCGGCGATGGACAGACGGTTAATCTGAATGCCGTCGCTGCCTGCATACCAGGGAGCCAAAGCGTGAACGGTCAAGGTCTTTGCTGGAATCCAAATGCCCCTTCCACCCCCCCTACAACTGGGCAAACCGAGACCAGCAACACGAATTTCCTCCGGCACTACTACAACCAGTTCGGCTGGACCCAGGACCTGACCTACTACCACGACGGATTCGACACGCATTACAACGCCCTGCAGGCTACCCTGGATAAACACTTCTCCCAAGGTTTGCAGTTTACGGCAAGGTATGCGTGGCAAAGGGCGTTCAACTACGGAAACAACGATTATGCCGAGATCGATAGGTCCGTCAATTACGGAAGGTTCGATGACTTGCGGGAGCAGGAGTTCCAGCTTTACGGGAGCTACAGTCTGCCATTTGGACATAACAAGCAATTCTTCAGCAGCGCTCCAAAGTGGGCGGATTACCTCATCGGTGGCTACAATTTAAGCCCGTCTTTAAACTGGTCCAGCGGTCTGCCCTTCAGTCCAAGCTATGGCGAGTGCGGATCCGACATACCGAACGGACCCTGCCAGCCTAACAAGGCGATCGGCACTATGCCAACGAATCTCTCTTCTTTCAACACCACATCCCACTCGCGGACGTACTTTGCGCCCTACCCTGCTTTTGGCCCAAATGGCTCGACTACTGGACCGTTCTCCCGGCCTTACCTCGATACATTCGGCGATGCTCAACGCAACAGCTACACTGGCCCGTCGTTCTTCAATACCGACTTGGCAGCATCGAAAATTATTCCCATCCATGAAGACATCTCAGCCCAGTTCCGTTTAGACGCCTTCAATGTCTTTAATCACATCAACCCGGCCAATCCAGGGAACACCTGCATCGATTGCACCGGCGCAGGAATCATTACCGGGATGGCAATAGGCCAATCGCCACGTCAACTGGAGTTTTCGGTGACAATCAACTTTTGATCTCGCTTGACCGGTTTGGAGCATTTCTGTTGCCGTAGCAGGGACTGGAAGCGGTCTCAAAAACCCAGCTTCGCTCTCCGAGCGAGGCTGGGACAGTATGTATGACACTGCTTCCAACGCCAGGATTTTCAAAGGATGACTGAGAAGTTCGGTTCTCGCCATCAAGCGTTTAATCGCCTCCTCAAGCCGCCAAGTGTGTTCCTTGCGCGGCTCTTTTCGAGGCGGCACAAATCGTGAATGGGTAAACAATTGCCTTGCGGCCCAACGAAGCCGTGAAAGCAGCCGGGCGCAAGGTCCGGTGGGAATGGTGCGTATTCGTAAGTAGGAGAATCATGCAGGTTTCGCATGCGGTGCACTACCCGAGCTATCGGATGAGATTTCGTCTGACCCGGAACTTGGCCTGCGGGTTAAGCCACTCCTTCCTGGCCTTTACGCTGTGTGGAGCAGCGATGGCCCAGAGTGGGCCCTTGGTGCTGGAGCGGCCCGGAAGGGTAATTTCTTTAGAGCCGTATGCCGCCAACATTCTTCGCGTGACGATGAGTACCGACCAGGCTGCCGCCGCTGCCGCCGCGGGATATGGAATTGTGGCAGCGCCATCTTCCGCTGGTTGGACGCACGAGCGCGATCGCGAGGGTTACGACGTGTTCCGTTCCGGGCGGATGGTGGTGCGTGTGCCGCCGGGAAATCTGCCCGAAGACCAGCAGCCAAAACCCATGCCTCTGGACGCGCTAAACCTGGAACAGCGCCATCGCTATTTTAGCGGCGGAGGAGGCAATGGTCCTAACGACGGCGGTCGCGGTCCGCACAACGACGATCTGGCGGTGACGACAGCGGAAGGCAAAATGCTGCTGCATATGCGCACCTGGATGATGGGGCCAAAACGCCCGGAGGTGGTGGCAACCGACGCGGACCCCAAGGGCCATTCCATAACCGCCGCTTTCGACTCACCGCCAGATGAGCATTACTACGGTTTGGGCCAGCAGCAGAAGGGCTGGATGGACCTGCGGCACCATCAGATTCGTTGCTGGCACGATTACAAAGCCATTGGCGGCCAGGATGTTTGTGTGCCGTTCATGGTATCCAGCCGCGGCTATGGACTTGTCTGGGATAACCCTTCGAAAACCACCGTGGATCTGGGCTTCAATGGCCGAAACGTATGGTCGTCTGAGGTCGCCGACCGCGTCTCGTATTTTGTGATTGCAGGCGGCACAAGCGATGAGATTTACGAAGGCTATCGCCTGCTCACCGGTGTGACTCACCTGCTTCCGAGAGCGACCTATGGGTATATCCAGAGCAAGGCCATCTACCCGACGCAGGAGCAGGTTCTGGACGTGGCCAAGGAGTATCGCCAGAAAAACCTGCCGCTGGATGTGATGGTTGTCGACTTTCTGAACATGACGAAGCAGGGCGAGATGGATCTGGACCCGAAGCGGTGGCCAGACCCGGCGGCAATGAACCGTGAATTGCATGCGATGGGAGTGGGAACGCTGTTGAGCGTATGGCCGCACTACTCGGCGGGGACGCAATTTTACGACATGCTGCTGCACAAAGGCTGGCTGATCCATGCACCAGACGGAAAGCCGGACTCCGAAGGCTATTCGGATGCGATCGGGCCCAATATCGATACGACCAATCCCGAGGCAGCGAAGTGGTTCTGGGAAAAAATTCGCGACCGGTATGTCAAGCCCTACGGCTTCGACTATATCTGGCTGGATGAAACCGAGCCGGATGTCGACCCGGCGAAGGACATCTTCTTTGTCGGCTCAGGAACGCGGTTCTATAACGTATATCCGTTGTTTCACACTGCTTCCGTGTATGAAGGCTTCCGCAGGGATCTTGGCGATACCCGCAGGGTAATGATCCTGGCGCGGGCGGCATACCTCGGTGCGCAGCGGAACGGCACGGTGTTTTGGTCGAGCGACGTCGTCTCGACCTGGGACATGCTCAAGCGCTCGATTCCCGCGGGACTGAATTTTACCGCGACCGGACTACCCTATTGGGATACGGACATTGCAGGATTCTTTTCCCCGTCCGTTGGGCCAGACTACCATGCAGCGCACAAGCCGCTGATCGACGGATCGGACGTGAGCGCTACGATTGGCAACTATGAAGATTATCCCGAGTTGTTCGTGCGCTGGTTTGAATGGGGCTCCTTTCAGCCAGTGATGCGGGCCCACGGGGAGAGAAATCACAATGAGGTATGGGCGTACGGCAAGCAGGCTGAGCCGATCCTCTCCAAGTATCTCAGGCTGCGCTACCAGCTTCTTCCGTACACCTACTCAGCGGCCTATCGCACTTACCAGACAGGCGCTCCCTATATGAGAGCGTTGTTCATGGATTTCCCGGACGACCCGAAAGCCGCGGACATTCCGGATGAATATATGTACGGGCCCGCCTTCCTGGTGGCCCCGGTGACGGAGCAGGGTACAACGCATCGGACCGTGTATCTCCCAGCGGGGTGGGATTGGTATAACTACTGGACCAACGAGCGGCTGCACGGGGGACAAACGATCACGGTCGATGCGCCGATCGATACTTTGCCGCTGTTTGTACGGGCCGGAAGCATCGTGCCCCTTGGATCGGAGGTGCTGAGCGCTTCGCTGCCACAGACGATCGCGTCCGTGCGCGTATATCCCGGAGCCAATGGCAGCTTTACGCTCTTCCAGGACGACGGAAAGACTTACGCTTACGAAAAGGGCGCAGGCTCGAGCACCGAACTTACCTGGGATGATGCAACGCACCAACTGAAACATGAAGGAGCGGCTGGGCGGAATGGACCCGATCATTCGGTGGTGACCGTAATAGGCCAGTAGGCGGGACTTAGCCCTCCACTGAAATCGAGAACATTCAGTTGATGGAGGGTTTTGATCGATGAACCGCAGGCTGTTTCTTACCAGCGGAATATCCATGATCGCGCTGTCCCGCATGGCGAAGGGACTGGAAGACTCGCCGTTTTTCAAGGGGACCATACCGGATGGTCCGTTCCTGCCTTATTGGGAATCTCTGAAGGCCTATCGCTGTCCGAGTTGGTTTCAGGATGCGAAGTTCGGAATCTGGGCCCATTGGAGCCCGCAGTGCGTACCCGAACAGGGCGACTGGTATGCGCGGAATATGTACTTACAGGGGACGCGTCAATATGAGTATCACGTGAAGCACTACGGTCACCCGTCGAAGTTCGGATACAAGGACATCTGCCCTCTCTGGAAGGCCGAGCGATGGGATCCCGAAGCGCTCGTGAAATTGTACAAGCGCGCGGGAGCCGAGTACCTGGTCGCGCTGGCTACCCATCACGACAATTTCGATTGTTGGCATTCGAAATACCAGCCTTGGAACTGCGTGAACATCGGCCCCAAGCGCGACATCGTGGGAACGTGGGAGAAGGTCGCGCGCTCGAATGGATTGCGATTTGGCGTGAGCTATCACGGGACACCGCACCGGGTCTGGGATGAGTTTCTGCCGGTTCGCTATAAGAGCGACCTGACCGGGCCGCTGGCGGGCGTCCCTTACGATGGCATGCAGACAATCGCTGACGGTAAGGGTAAGTGGTGGGAGGGTATGGACCCTCAGATGATCAATGGAAAACCTCACCTGAAGAACAGTCCTTGCCCGGAGTTCGTTCGGCAATTTCTCCTGCGCGTGCAGGATGTGATCGATAACTACAGCCCCGACATCCTCAATTTCGATGACGGTGCGCAGTTTGATTTCGATGCGGGAGGCCCCAAGCTCGATTTGAAGGTTTGGCTGGGAATTCCGGATCTGGCCCCGCAAATCATGGCCTATTACTACAACAAGAACGTGCAGGCCCATGACGGTCATTTGGAAGGAGTGGTTGATCTGAAAGTGGTCCCCGAGCCGGTATGGGGCACGCTCACGCGTGACTTCGAAATGTCCCTTGCGGATAAGCTTCAGGAGAATCCGTGGCAGACGGAGGCGTGCATCGGACACTGGCACTATGATCGGGCTGTGTTTGAGAACCATGCCTACCAGAAGGCGTCATTCATCATTCCTTTCCTGGTGGACATTGTCAGCAAGAACGGCAATCTACTTCTCAGTATCCCTTTGCCCGGGTACGGAGAGCCGGACGGCGATGAGATTGCCTTCTTGGAAGAACTTGCAGATTGGCAGCGGGTGAATTCTGAAGCAATCAAGCGCACGCGTCCCTGGAGCGTTTTTGGAGAGGGTCCATCGACTGAAGCCAAGCAGATTCCCTCTTACCAACTGTCGCAGATTAAGTTCGACCACACGGATATACGGTTCACGACAAAGGGTGACATCCTTTACGCCATCGCTCTGGGTTGGCCGACTGACGGCAAGATCGTGATCAAGTCTCTGGCGGAGAAATCTGCAAACTACTCTCGCCCAATTCGAAAGGTCGAACTGATCGGTTCGAACTCCGAGTTGATGTGGAAACGAGGCGCCCAGGGCCTTGAGATTCAGGTGCCCGACACTCCGCCCTGTAAATATGCCTACTCGATTAGAATTTTTGCCGGCTGAGATGACCTACAGGTCGTCTCAGCCGGCGCCCATCGGTAAACATTTGGTTTCTCGCAAACTTTCGCTTTGTATTCTGAAAGAGGACAGCGTGATTCTTCGACGCGAACCGTTCGTGTTACTAAGCTCAGTAACGGTTGCAGGTATTTTTCTCTGCACGCCCTTTTCCGATGTGCGCGCTCAGGGCAGACCGAGCAACTTGGTCAGCCAGAGCCCCGCGGGTGTGGAGATAAAGACAGACGCCTGCGTGCTTGCCATACGGCCCATAAATCCGAGTGCGATGCGTGTTCGCTGCGCCAAGGAAATGGCCTCCGAGAGCCCAAGTATCGTTCTGCTCAAGCAATCATCCGTACCGGCATTTACGGTGTCGGAGGATGCCGCGAGCGTTGTTGTTGCGACATCACAGATGCAAGCGATCTTCGATCGTCACAGCGGAGCTCTCCATTTCACCGATCACTCGGGAAAAACGTTCCTCTCCGAAATCGCTGGTACCCGGCGGCTAGCCCAAACAACCGTACAGGGAGAAGCAACTTTTGCGGTCGAACAGGATTTCCTTTCCCCACCCGGCGAACACCTGTTTGGAAGCGGCGAATTCCAGGACGGCTTCCTTGATATTCGAGACCTTCCCCGGCGCCTGACCCAGGTTAATAGCCAGATCGCGATACCATTTCTCCTATCGAGCAAGGGTTATGGAATTCTCTGGCATAACTACGGATTGACTGACTTGAATCCAGCGGATGAACTTGTGCATTTGACGCGATCGTCAACCGGCAAGGAAACGACGGCGGATGTAACCACCAGCGAAGGCGCGAGACGTGAAGTCCAGCGCGAGGGCGAATTTGGCGGCAGTATGGAGATTCCTCGCAGTGGGCGGTATGCCTTCATGTTGGACGTGGGACAGAAGATGGCCCGCCGGTACCACGTTGAAATCGACGGCAAAGTGGTCATCGACTTCTCCAACTTCTGGCTCCCTCCCACAACAAGCTGGTTTGGCGATGTCCCTGCGGGCCACCACACCATGCGCGTCGTCGGACAGGAGGATGACCAGCCGGTTCTGTTCTGGAGGCCGAGCGAAGACCGCACCGTATTACGATCTCCCGTCGCGGACGCAATCGATTACGTCGTTTTCGCTGGACCAACTCCCGATGATGTTATCGCGAGCTACAGGGAGTTAACCGGGCCGGCGCCATTAATGCCGTTGTGGGCGTATGGCTATATTCACTGCCGAGAGCGGTTCCACTCCAGCCAGGAGATTCTGGATACAGCGGCCGAGTTCAGAAAGCGCAATTTACCTCTCGATGTCATCGTTCAGGATTGGCAGTACTGGGGCACATACGGCTGGAATGCCATGAGATGGGATGAACGGGATTATCCGGACCCCAAGGGTATGATCGACCGCCTTCACGCCATGAATGTGAAATTCATGGTCTCCGTGTGGTCCAAGATCGACCCAGAGACCGAGGTGGGAAAGCAATTCGCAGAGAAAGGCTATTACATACCGGGAACGCAATGGGTGGACTTCTTCAATCCCGCAGCGGCATCGCTTTATTGGAAGAATTTCAGCGAGCGCATGTTATCGCTCGGGATCGATGCCTGGTGGCAGGACGCCACTGAACCGGAAAACGATGACCTGGCCGGAAGAAACACGTTTGTCGGCCCGGGCGAAAAAGTGCGCCTCCTCTTTCCGCTGTTTGTGAGCAAGACCATTTACGAGGGGCAACGAAAAGATGCGCCCACGAAGCGGGTTTTCATATTGACCCGCAGCGCCTTCTTAGGCCAACAGCGCTATGCCTCCGCAACCTGGTCGGGCGATATCGGTAGCAGTTGGGAATCTCTTAGGCGGCAAATCACAGCCGGACTCGGTTATACCGCGAGCGGATTGCCGTACTGGACTACGGACGCTGGGGGGTTCTTTCGTCCGGGCCCAGGTCAATATACCGACCCCACCTATCACGAGCGGTTCCTGCGGTGGTTCCAGTTTGCAACCTTTTCGCCACTGCAGCGTGTCCATGGATTCCAAACGGACACAGAGCCCTGGCGATATGGTGACCAGGTAGAAAGTGAGGTACGTCGTTACCTGGACCTTCGTCAGCAGTTGTTAACCTACATCTATTCTCAGGCTGCTGGCGTCACCTTTCAGGGATCGACGCTGATGCGCCCCCTGGTGATGGACTTCGCGCATGACGATCAGGCGCTGGCCCAGAAATATGAGTACATGTTTGGTCCGGCCTTCCTGGTCTCTCCCGTGCTTGAAGCGGGCGCAGTACGGTGGCCTGTATATGCACCCGCCACTGTTGGAGGATGGTACAACTTTTGGACAGGATCCCAGGTACCGGCAGGGACCACCGCCATCGACGCTCCGCTGGAGCGAATACCGGTGCTGGTCCGAGCAGGTAGCATTGTTCCGATCGATCCCGTCGAGCAATACGCGGGTGAGAAACCGCCCAGTGACCTGGAGATCCGCGTCTACCCCGGCGCAGATGGGGACTTCTCCCTGTATGAGGATGAAGGCACAAACTACAACTATGAGAAGGGGCTGCAGAGTACCATCCACTTCCACTGGAATGACAAACGGAGAGAGCTTTCGATAGAACAGCGAAGTGGACAGTTCTCCGGAATGCTGCAGTCCAGGCAACTCAAGATCGGAGCTGTGGATTCAAGCTTAGTGCGTCAGGTTCTATATGACGGGAGAGCGATAGCGTTCACATTACCTAAATAGCCTACTTTGGGGATCATTCTGTGTTCACAAAAACTCTCCGCGCCATCGTGCCGCGGCTCGGCTAACGCATGGTCGCGACCGTCGGCCTCTGGCAAGAGTCCAGGCCTCCACATCACGACAGTTTCGCAACTGGTCTCACGGGCTGGCACTGGCAAATCTACCAGTGACCGGGACTCTCTCGGTCGGCTATAACTAACCGGCGGTGTTGCGCGCGGATCATGTCGCGATCTTATCCGCATCCGCGGGTGCCATGCATGACGGAACTAGACGACTCGGAGATCAAGCTTGGGCCACGTTTCAGCGGCGAACCGAACGGGGCGTCGAAGCATCCGGCATCATATGCAGAACTATCTTGCCTCGATCGACGCGCGTAGCCATCCGGTCTCCGACATCGAGCAGGGCTACATTTCAACCGCGTCGTGCATTTTGGCGAACAACTCGATGAAGCTGGGCCGAAGCCTGGCGTGGGATCCAGAGAAGCAGCTCGTGGTCGGAGATTCCGAGGCAAATGCACTGTTGCGCCAGGAATATCGAGCGCCTTACACGCATCCCGAAGCTTAGGACAGACTTGCAATCGCGGTTTGTGGCTTGCTCATTCAACCCTCTCAAATCTGCCATCCATGAACTCGCTATATGGCCGGGCCCACTCCTGGCCGTCCTGTCCGCGATAAATAACGACTGTGCATTCGTCCTAAAGATCGTCGTCACACTGCAACTTGGCGAAACCGAGCTGAGATCGAGAATGGCCTCGAAGACATCAATACAAAATTAACGATGACGGACGTTCATCTCGGACACGTGATTGCGGCCGATTGACCCCTTGCCGATTCTCAACGACTGCTAAATCGCCAGTGCGATCACTGACATTGGATTAGTAACGATACGTGGGCTCGCCCGATCCTCGCGACGCCTGGAACTGCGGTAGTCACTGAGTCGCCAGATCAACAATACCCCGCTCAAACCCCCATTAAATCCTGACCTTCATCGCACCCAGTGTGCCAATTGTGTGCCCGTTTCCGGGCGGAGGTGAACTATGGACCGGAAATCGGAGTAAATTATTGCGCGCGGAGCGGGCACCCTGGCTCGTCAGAGTGTACCTCCGGCAGCGCTCTCAAACAGGCACGCTCAAATACAACGATCAGCATTCACGATCCGTTCCGCGAGGCGCAGCGCAGTCTCAATCGCAGGCGGCAGCAGCGTGACAAATCGACGCAAACCGAGCCCGCATGGCGGCCGCCGCATTTGGTGGGATGAGTGCTGCAGCTCAGAAACAGTTTCACACTTTCAGGCGAGCGAGCAAGAACTCCAGCACAATCCCGCGCGAAGGCGCCCTCTGAGCTAACGGAAAATCTAGGCAAAACGCCCGCATTTCGCATAGATCTGTACCCGAAAAGGGACTGGAGAATAGGTTTCAAATCCACAACGGCGCTCACAATGCCGATTCTCTCCGATGGCCTGTAGCGCGGTCCCTTTCGGGCGGCGAATGCAACAATTTCGACCAGTTGGCGCGTCCCGGCCGGGGCTCCTGCCGGTAAGACATCCGGAGAAGCTTGTCCTTGGCGGCGGCGTCAGGTCAGTCGTGGTGCTTTGCGAAGTATGATCCACCGCCCACCCAGGTTACCACCGATTACAAGCCTATCCTGCTCCAGAGCAACGGCAACAGTATTGTTCTTTTCGACTACGCTAATGATAGCGGTGCCAACTATGCGTGGCAGAGTTTTTCTAACTATGTCTACACCTACGGGCTCGGCGGCGGGAATTGGTTCGAGAACGTCAACAACCCTCCGCATACCGGGTTCCACGTTCAGTGCTATGTGTTCGGCAAGTCTAGCAACTCTACCATCGACGCTTTCTTTACAGACGGCGTTCAGAATTCTATCTATACCTACCCTGGCGGTGGTCATCTTGCAGATGTGTGGTCCGGCTCCACTTACATGGGCCAGAACAATGGCGGATATGGGCATCCGTCTACCTTCTACTACATGGCCGTCTGGCCCACGCAGCTTACGACAGCGCAAGTTCAGCAGGCTACGTGGGCTATGCGCTCGGCGGTGATGAACCGGGGCGTTCAAATACAGCCCCAGTCTTCCCCGGCGTCCGGCATACCCGCCATTATCGCCGAGGGAGACTCTATCACTAATGGAGGTGGGTCACCTACCACCACTGAGTGGTGGCCCTCGCTGCTTAGCGTTAATGCGGCTTACGGAACTCCAAACAACGAGGGGCTCGGCGGATATGCAGCATGGGCGCTGGCAAGTTTCGCGCCATGGAAGGATGCGCCTCAGTGCGTCACCGGGGCCAATCCTTCAGCCGCTATATTTTTCGCGGGAACAAACGACGTATTCGCTTTTGGTTTCTCCGCCGCGTCTGCCTACAGCAACATTATGTCGTGGGTTAACCAGATGCGCGGTAGCGGGTGCCAACTCTTTGTAGGAACGATGATCTCCCGAGCTAGTTCAACTGGAGATGCGGAGAAGGACGTTCTCAACCCGCTTATTCGATCCGGTGCCGCCTCTGGCCTCTATAATCTGATCGACTTTGCTTCTGACCCACACATGGGCTGCGACGGATGTTACGCCAGCGGCACCTACTTTAACTCTGACCTTACCCATCCTTTGAACGCTGGTCAGGTGCTGCTGGGAGCAGAAGCGTCGAACGCGATCAACGCTTACGGCATCGGCGCGGCGAGTTCAGCGAACCCCACGGTCTATGCCTCGAACGCGGTAACGATGGTAAGCGCGGATCGTTTCGCGACCATCATCCCAACGGCCGCGGCGACTGCGACCCTTCCCGATTGCCTGGGCGTCACTGGAACGGTCTACCAGATCTCCAACGCTTCGGCCGGCGCGTTCACTATCACCTTCTCGGGGAAGACGTCCGAGGCGATCACCGGGAGCACAACCTTAGCCCAAAACCTGGTCGCCAAATTTCAGGCGACTCTAATCTCACAGGCCGCCGCGGGGTGTGGATGGCTAAGAGTGCAGTAGGACAGACATCCCTTGGTCTCTGAGCGGGGACTTTGATAGGGACGAAGGCGGCCAATTTCATACGAGGAGAGTAACAAACCATGAAACCTGACGACAACCTGGAATCGACCGCGACTTCGATCGACAAGTCGCTCGCCGAGTCAATTAGGCGCCGCAAGAATTCTGACGAGTCGACGACTCCAACACGTTACAGCACCAAACCCATGCGGATTGGTCCGCTCGGTCTGGGCCTGGGTATTCGGAGGGTGCTGGGCGAATCGGTGTGGAATCAGCCTTAACGAGGTAAAGGAAGCCCGTGTCCCCGCCCAGAGCGGCGTCCAACGGCCCATTCAGGGACAGTTCCCACTGGAAGTGGCTCCTGGGCAGCATTGCAATTTAAACTGGCCAAGGGAACCTCTGATATTGCATGATGAATCGTCGTGGCTCAGAGGTACAGAACGTAATCCAGCAGTCGAGTTTTTGAGTACCCTATGAAACGACTTAGTCCAGACTGGTCTGAAATACCGAACTACGGGATACCGGAAGCATCAGCGTATCTGCACGTGCCGGTCAGCACGCTCAGATACTGGACAATGGGGACCGCAGTCGAGCACCCGCTAGTGAACATTCACCTGCGCGGACGGCGGCCTCTTTTGTCGTTTAAGAATCTCGTCGAGTGCTACGTGCTGGAGGTGATTCGAGAAGCACACCGAATCAACCTCCGAACGATTCGCTATTCGCTTCAGACAGCGCTTAGTAAATATCCCTCGAAACACCCCTTTGCCGACTACGAACTCAGCACAAAGAGAGGGCGTATTTATCTCGATGACAAGGCTCTCGTGGATCTCTCGATTGGAGGGCAGATTGTCTTTCGCGAGTTTTTGGGATCCTCTCTGAAGCGAGTTCAAAGGTCAGAGAAAGGCATAGCTGAACGCCTTTACCCATACATAAAGAAGGCACAGATCGCTGATACGCAGAGCGACCAACCTCGCGTCGTTGTGATAGATCCTGCGATCTCATTTGGGATGCCGGTCCTAGTAAACTCACGTATTTCCACTGCCTTCCTTGCCAGCCGGTATCGAGGGGGCGATTCCATTTCTGCGTTGGCG
Source organism: uncultured Acidobacteriaceae bacterium (assembly GCA_963814015.1). GTDB lineage: Bacteria > Acidobacteriota > Terriglobia > Terriglobales > Acidobacteriaceae > PALSA-350. The sequence goes on along the minus strand of CAWFBI010000005.1, from coordinate 53,179 downwards.
AAAGACTATGGCCGCAAAGAGGGGGAAATCGAAGAAGCGCTCACGTGGGAAAGAGCCAAAGCGGCCGCGTAAGGCTTTCACGCTCTATTTATGCGAGAACGTTGACTACGACGAGGTTGCCGAGGCGTTAGGGCGGCATGGCGTTCGGTACAAACGTCACCGGGAACAGTTTCCTAATCAGTCCGGTATTTCCGACGAGGTCCTACTGCGGGTGGTCGGCGAGAAGGGGTGGATTCTCTTGACTACTGATCAGAGGCAGCGGAGCAGGGAAATGGAGCGTCGTAAGATCATCCAATTCAACGTGCGCCAGTTTGTGTTTACTAGCGGAAACTTGAGCAAAAATGATCTGATTGATGCCCTGATCAAATCCAAAAACAGCATTCGCAATCTCTGCAGTTCGAACGGTGGACCATTTAGCGCGTCAATCTCCAAGGGCGGGAAGGTTACGCTGAGGGACCTCAAGCTCCCCGGAGGCAAGCTCTGAAAGTGTGACCGTCTACCACAGATGGCCTCCTGTATCTGGTAAACCCATGGTGGCCCTCACCATCATTTCGAATTCCTAGAGCCTATGCCGCGGCGGCACGGGTACGTCAAGGATGCTTTCGTCTTTGCCGAAGAAATTTCGCAAGTCACCTGCCCAAAATCATACATAGCCTAGATAGCCAGATGACAGGGACAAGTGAGAGAGCAATGAAGGCCTCCAGGGTAAACAGCTTAGCGAACAGGCCTTCAAAGTAGTGCCCATAGCTGCGCGTTTCACTCAGATCTTCAAGGGTTTGATACTGATTCACGTCTTTGTCTTTGGAATCAGATAAACCATAATGCCACTTCCTCCATTTGTCGCTCAGCAGGAATTCATCTTTAGGGAACCAACGTTTATCGTTTGGAACCTTGATATCGAGGCCCAATACTCGAGCCAACTTGAAGACCTGAAACTCTTCCGCGAATAGTAGTTTCGTCTCTCACTTAAGGTTCTCCATCGCGATGATAGCCCCGGCAGCCGCCACGACCAGGAGACCTGTCACGATGCACTGGATGGTTAATCGGCAGAACATAGCGTCACTCCGCGCCGCGACGATGGCGGCAAGGCTCGCAGCAAGGAGAGCCGCATAGACCGTTTGAAAGAACTTGATAGTCTCCCATTTCCGATTGTTGTAATCAATTCGGTTGTTGTTGTGGAGCTCTAGTAACGTCAACAGATGACTAGGTTCCGGCAACGTATCTGGGAACGTATCTTTACCCATTTAAACCCCCTTTGCTCCCGGAGCAGTCTAGCAGACTCTACGCGTCACAAGCCGTGGTCCCGTCTCAACTTTGGCCCACCTCGCCCAGCGTTTCGGCGCGGGCCCGGCTTGTGCCCAGCCTATGCATCTCTTTTGGGGCTGATCATACCGCCGCTCACGATTTTCCTCAGATAAAGCACTTTGCGTGATAGGTTTGGGCAGCATTCTGCGCCTTATTGAACAGGGGAAAAAATCGAAACCGAGGCGGCGACCGCTCCTTCGCGGCCCATGGCCCATTAGTCCGTCACCACGGACTGTCGAATTCCCTTTGCGAATCCGGGTCGCCGAGACACATTATGTTGTCGTTCCTGCATTTCAAAGAAAGGGAAGGACGATGCCTGACATTTTTGTGGAGAAGCAGAGTGAAGGGAAGTGGCACGCAATTCGCAACAACACAACGATTGCAACCGGAACGACACAGAACGAATGCGGCTGCAATGCGAAAAAGAAATTTCCCAACGACACGCTGCTCACCGGACGAGTCGAGCGCACCAATCGCGGCATCCCCGACCATTGGCGGCGGTTCTATCCACAGTGCTAAACTCCAGCGAACCGAATGAGGAGCGGTGGTCTCTTGATCGCGATGGAGGGCAACGTGAACCAGATCCCTATCGTAACCAATACGCCTGAATACCAGCGAGAATTGAATTCCACACACCCGAATCGCTACCGTCCGGTATCGGATATCGAGCTGAAGGCGCTGGGACCGGGAGCGCACATCCTGACGGGTGAAAAGACCAAGGACTTCGGAGGAGGCCCTAGTCCAGACGGCTTTGTTCTTCGGTCTATCAGGTAACCAACCTGAATGCTGGAGCCGACACCATCACCGTCTTTGGCAAGGCGAGCGAGGCCATCACAGGCACCGCGACGATTGCGCAGAACGTGACAGCGAAGTTCCAGGCCAACCTGATTAGTCAAGCAGCGGCTGGCTGTGGATGGATTCGCGTGCAGTGATGACAGAACTGAGGGAGCTGAGAAGCTCCTTCAACCAGCACGCCGCGGACCCCCGGCCGGCGCCAGGCCGGGCCTCGGGTGAGCTTCAGCGATTTGGTAAAGGAAAAGCCTCTTCCAAGTGTTGGCACTTGGGACACTCAAAACGGGTCCGGGCTGGGACTGACTTCGACGTTCCTTCGACGGGTTGTTGAGGCAACGGAAGAGGGGCCTGATTCTGCTTCTGCATCTCGTTCATCGGCGTGTTGCAGTGGGGGCACGTTTTCATGGTTCATGGGGATGCACCTCTGGGCCCGTGAAGATGTCATCATCCGCGCTTTCAGTCTCCCAGGATGCCCTGAGAGCGGCCGATGGGTTGCCGGGTAGGCTGAGGTACCTTCCAATTGCGGCGGCTTCGTGGCGCCCGCCCGCTTGATCGGGGGTAGCCGGCAACTAAGCCCACAACGCCTCGACCTGTGCTTGTACCATCTCGCCGCGGGCTGGCCGGAAGTTGCGCATAATGAAGCTGGACCCGAGATCTCGGCTGAGGCTAGACCTGACCATCCCTTCGCCCGTTAACCGTTAAGACGCTAAATACGAATGTTGAGCAAAATTGACCAGTAATCGGATGGGCGGGCGTAGCAAACTTGCTTAGGTGAGTTGTCTGTCGATCTGGAGAAACATAGGTCGATTGGTGTATGTGAGAAGAGTGCCCTAGATCACTCGGATACTCGTCTGCGACCACTTGGAGGTATCAATGGCACTGGCGAGGGTTTTGGTTGTTGACGACGACGAAGTGGTCCGTGAAACGCTTTGCACAATTCTTCAAAATCATGATTTTGAAGTCACCTGTGCCGCCAACGTGCGTCAGGCCCTCAAGTTCATCAGTTCGCAGAAATACGATGTACTGTTGAGTGATTTACATATGCCTGGTGCCGGAGACGGTCTTACCGTAGTGAGTGCCATGCGTCACGCCAATCCCGAAGCTGTGACCCTCCTCTTGAGTGCGTTCCCTGAAATGTCCGCTGCAGCCAATGCGATCCTGTTGCAAGCTGACGAGATCCTGGTTAAACCAATGAACATCCCGGATCTGCTCGACGCGATCACGCAGCGACTCGCGAAGGGACCGCTCCACAGGCGTAAAGTCGAAACCCTGGCCACGATTCTCGAACGTACGACCGACGACGGCATCGATGACTGGTACGCACAGGTAGAGAAGGAAGACACTTTGGCGGCGGTTCATCTGAGCCGCGAAGCACGTTGCAGACATTTACCGCAGCTTTTCCGCGACCTTGGGAGACGTCTGCAAGCCTTTCAGCCGCTCGGCAGCAAAGAACTGAAGTCTCAATCAGCCTCGGATCATGGGCTGGAGCGGCGCCGCCAGGGATACACCGCCGCAATGATGGTGGAAGAGAGCCGTATTCTCCAGGTGACTATCTTCCATACACTACAGAAAAACCTAGGCACGATTGACTTCAGCGTCCTGCTTCTGGGAGTGATGACGATTGCCGACGAAGTCGATTCGCAGTTAAGCCAAGCCATGAAAAGCTACATTGCAGAGTCCGTGCAAGATGCCCTACCCGCGTAAGGTTGATCTCAAACAATGATCCTTCTTCAAAATGGCTACCTAGCCTTCGCCCATCGCTTCGCCATTGGCGTGCAGTTACAAACGCATCTGCAGTTTGAGCATGCAAGATCTACAGGCTCAGTTTCCGTGGTTTGGCCTGCTAGATACTCTGCCAGCGACCCAAGCGTTTCTTCGGGGAGCGCAATGGGCGTCCCGCAATCCGGATTGGAACAGCTATACCACGAGTAAGGAAAGCCCGCCATCGTCGGAGTTTATCAGCCTGTGACGCCGATGGGGAACATCGAGCGACAAGGCCCCTTCCTGCGTCCGCTCTCGGTTTTGTTGGCCCTCGGCCCAACGGTGACTATTAGAGCCTTGTGCCGCGGCAGCACAACGAACCCTCCCCGTTGCGCCTGCCGCGATCCAAGACACGCACAAAGGAAATTTTGGAGCTTTCATTAATTCCGCTTCATGAAGGTCTTTTTCTACCTCTCCGCGCAGCTTAAATGAGGTAAGGTTCCACATGCAGGAAATCATTCTCAAGCTATGGTGCAATAACGATGCGACAGACTGGTCCGTTGAGATCAATGGCCTGCGCCATGACCACATCTCCGCTGAAATTATGGAAGATCTAGTGGAAGTTGCTGTGATCGTGGCCGAGGAGTCACTAGCTAATGCAGCAACACGGCAACCGCAATAGTGCGCACCTGAATCCTTGCAAATGCCCGACAAAACATACTTAGTCCGGTTCAAACCGCCCGAGATCGGCACGCAGCCCGTCGTCGCAGAGCGCGCTGAAGTCCACGGGGAGCATCTTGTTCTTTTGAACTCGAAGGGCGAACTGGCTGCCCTGTTCCTGTTCGAGATCGTCGAGAGTTGGTCCGAGCTTCCAAATGCCGAATAGGGCTGCTCCCTCATTGAATCTTTTACTACCGAGCCATGCGACCGCATCGCCCGGCTCCCCTTTGGGGTTAAGTGCTCCGCAACCTCGCATGAATTCTTCCTAAGACCGATTCCGGTATTCTGACCGTCGTCCGACGTCTGGTCTTCCCGTCCCCAAGGTTGCCCAGAACTACAATCCCAGCTTGCCCCTCAATCAGTCGCCTGATGGTGCGTTCAGAAAGCCCCCACATTTCGGCTACTTCAGCGATTGTGTAGTGGCGCTCCGTCGCTACCGTGGAGGGCGCGCCACGCGGCGTCTCATAATCAGGCCGCTTGCTGGTCATGCCGCAAATCCCTTGCGAGCTTCATCAAGAAGTGCCGTGGATAGACTGGTGACGATGTTGCGCAGTCGCTTCTGTGTGACTGCCATGAGCATCGGCCGGCGGGAATTGCCGCCATTTCTCGTTACCGGCGCGTAGAGGATACATTCCGCTTGTTGTTCGCAGTACGATGTCAATAACTTCCGCTCCCTCTTCTCAAGCCGCGCCGCTCCATCGCTGGCGCGTAGTCTCTTGGCCTTCTCGGGAGGAAGCGCTTTTGCCCTCTCTTCGAGTTTCAGGCGCTCGACTATCACAGCAGCCAGGCGTCCCGGCAGGATACCGGAGCCCTCAAGATCGGTGATTGCTGAACTTGGTTTGATCGGTTTCCCCTTGCGCTTCTCGCGAGGGGACTCTGTGCTTGTAGTGATCGCCATTGGCTAGTTCCTCCTGTGCGCTTGTTTTATTGGGTCCGCCTCGCTAGTAGCCAGAAGAAACCGGGAGGTTGATAACTCCCGATTTCATCCTTCGAGCCGGACGTGTTAGTCAACACCATAACCTGACTAGATTAGATGTCAACTGCTCCATTCGTCAGTATTTCCTGCGGTGGTCAGATCGTGTATCTAATGTGGCCTTATTGTGGTCCTGATTGCGAGTTGATAGGAGCATCTGTGCGTGTGGTAAAAGCGAAAACCGGGAAGTTGTCTGCTTCCCGGTTCGGCGGTAAAGGGTCGTGGCACTATTTCCATGGCGAGTGGCGCATGAGAGCGGCCTGAATCTCCTCTGCTCGGCATTCCGCTCGCACGATTACCTGTTCGTAGAGCATTGCAGCGAAGATGTCAGCGCTGAGTTGATGCAACTCCGGGGAGAGGCGCATGGGCTTCCCACTCTTGGCCGAGGATGCGCATTCCTTCAGCGCAGCCAGAAGCCCTGCTTGGTAGTGATCTTCGGGGTCTACAAAGCTACTTGCCGAGTCGGCAAGCTGCTCTATTTTGGAAGGATCGACAGACTCAAAGAGCATGATGTACGAGACGGTCCTGGCGAGTTCTTCCACCTTGGAGGGTTTCTGGGTTTCGGTTGATTCGGCAGGGACTTCTGCCACAGCTTGAGACAAAGACGAATGGGCGGTATTGTTGTTGTTAGCCACGGTTGCCTCCCTTAAGGCGACTTGGGTTAGCGGGGCGTTCGGCGTTAGCGCGCCGGGCGTCCTGCGTTTGTTTGTGATTCTCATCCCAGTGATCTCGGATGTCAAGAGCTTTTTCTTCCGGTGGTGTCGTTGCATGTTACCGTGGTTCGTGGTCTAAAGTTTTACTTAGAAATTTACCTATAAGAGATCGTCCAGTATCCATGCATGTTTGAGTATCATAGCAGTATCTCTATAACACACGACTTACTATTATCTAAGTACAACGGCTTCGAGTAAGACGAGAGAATGAAGCTCCTCACAGTCAAAGAAGTGGCAGCGATTCTCGGGGTTTCTCCAGGCACTTTGCGCAACTGGAAATGCGCAAAAAGGAATCTGCAGCCGAGCCTGAAGGTTGGCCGAGGTCTGCGTTACTATGAGGCGGATGTCCTCCGGTTTTTGGAGCGCTGTCGCATAGATCCTACACTGGAAGGGCGTCCTCACTCAGATATCCCAACCAAAACCACGGTTGCGAGCACAAAGCTGCGGAAGGTGCGGTGATTCGATTGCTAAAACCAACACTCAATATTGCTTCGGCACCGGGGCGCGTCGACAAGTCATTTCGATGTAATGTCATTGGCATCTATGGACCATTTGTGTGGCGGACTACACTAGCGAGCTAATAAGTACAGTCAAAGCCTTTAATCGAAGAGGTCACTTACCGGTTCCAACTTCAGGGCCGTGCCACCGGCCCCTTGTCCTGGTGAATCAGGACTGCAGGATCTCTCCGGTTAGGTCATGCGCGGCTGACTGGCGTTTCACGGCCAACACCCGGGCCATCATGACATCGCGCCGCGAGCATCTAAGAAGAACCGCGCATTCAGCATCGGAGTGCCCTTCAAGTATCGACATGACGAACACGAAGCGCTCGAAAGCATCGAGCGAAAGGATACCGGCAAACGGATTGTGCTCAGCCGGCGTTCCCGATTGTGTAAGGCCGGAAAGAGATAGCTTATCTGCATGCTCCGGCGCGGGCTGGATTATCTGGATCGCGCGCTTGAGAACCACCCGCCGGCTCCATGAACGGACCCAGTCCGTGAAAACGCCAATCTCCTCCGCGCATTCTCCCATTGCTGAAATCAGGCATTTCTCGGCTGTATCATGGTCTGCGGTTAGAAGGTACGCGAGCAGGTAGAGGCTGTGCATCTCTTCGTCAAAAGTCTTAAGGAAGTCGATTGCAGTTGGGTACCGGGTTGCGTTTTCGTCTACCAATTGCATTGTCTGCAGCATATTTCACCTCTCTTGTTTTAAGCTACGGATTGCTCCAGAGCTTCATAGAATGGATAGGTTTCGCCCTGCGCGGTACGGGGAAGCGACTGCGGGTTGGCGGTGCAAGGCACTCCTGCTAACGGGTTGGCGCGAGCAAAGCGTTGAAATACTTCATTGGCTGTGTCCTGTATATGGGTATTCGCACGGTGGAATCTGCGGATTGCCTTTGCCGCGACCCTGGTAAGGAGAAAGCGGTTTGGAACATATGTCACTGCGCCAAAAACCAGCTCAGAACGCATGGTGCCCTCCGGAGGTGAAGAATGACTTAGCTCCTCGAAACTCTTGATAGTCTTCTAGCATTCAGAATGCCAAACGCTCGCAAACGGAAGATGCTGGAATATTGCTCACTTGAGGACTACGTCTTCTGGGGACCTATCAGGTGCTGTTAACACATCCAGCATGCAGTGTCTAAATCTCGGCACCTATTGAGATAATTGCGACATCTATTCACCAGAATCAGTTCCAGCGCTGCGTCAACACCAGCCGCAGCCTGGCGGAGGGCCATTGACAGATATTGCTTAAGCATGCGCCGGGGGCCCTTACTCACAATCATCGACTGCATGATGCGCCACAGAAACGGTCCGCAGTAACGCGCGACCATAGCTGAGCAATGCAGGGGTACTTTGCGATGTGTTCAATATCCGGTTAGGGGCGTGACTTGGCCAGGATTCTCTCTGGGCTCCATGCGGCACCTAAGGCATGCAAGATTAGGTGGTCTCCCGGGCTCAAGTGATCAGGTTCTGAGACGACCTGATAGGCATACTGCACGCTGGCGTTTTGTGTTATGCACCAGGGTTCGTGACGGATGACTCCGTCACAATACCCACAGGCCGAATCCGCCCTGTATTGGTTGCTGTGGCTTAGCGGGAACTGGCTTTGTACAGGCATAGATGGCTCCTGCGGTACTGGTTGATACACTGCGTGGGATCACTCTCTTGGCTTCCGCAGCTTTTTTGCCTCTTTCATCAGCCCTACCGCCCGATTAGGTATCGGTTCTGACTACGCATTCTCGGACCTCTTGCCCATTGGGTGGAATCCCATTTCGGGGCGAAATCGCAACCGTTTTGGGGGCAAAATGGACGCCGTTTACGAGGGAGGGGACAGGCTTCTTATAGGGAACGGCTGGACTCTTGCGGGTCCGAGGGCTGCCTCTTCCGAGGCGAAGGTTCGATGCGTTTCCATCCAAACAGTCGGGCATCGACCGACCATTGACCGGGGCCTAACATTGCCAGGGAAGCAGCTAGAGTAGCCAGAAGCAGGCAGGCCAACTTGTCTGCAGGCACGGTGACCACCCTGCAGATTTCAACGAAAGCGACCAGAGTTCCTGCGATGGGCGTACACAGACCGAGGGTGAGAAGAAGTCCCGCGCCGGCCAGGAGAACGGACGCAATGACGATTTCGATAGGAGGGCTGCCAAGCAGAGCAGAACCTGCATGACGCCCCAAAGCAAAACCCACTACCAGCCTCATCAGGATAAGACCGGTTCCAGGCCAACCGCCTGCGAAAGTCGAATACAAGCGTCGCAACAGGCCACCTTCCCTTCGTATTCATCTTCGTGCTTTTCCCAATGGATTTGAACCCCGGAAGAGGGGGAACCGCGCCTCTTTTGAGGCGCCGGGTGTGGAGAATACAGGCTGCCCGGAAAATTACAGCTCGATGATCCCCCGTTTCAGAGCGATGGTGGCAGCGTGCGTTCGGTCGTGCGCCCCCAGTTTGGAAAGAATATTTTTGACCCGGCTTTTTACTGATTCTTCCGTCGTGGAGAGCGCATCCGCGATCTGCTTGTTCGAATTACCAGCGGCAATCAGCCGCAGTACGCTGATTTCTGCCGGCGTCAGGGCGTCGTCGGTCGCATGCTCCACAATTTCCAGAGAAGCGTCCGGGGAGATAGTCTTTTTTCCTGCGTTGGCCGCCCGGATCGTAGTCAGGAGTTCCGTATGCAAAGTGCCCTTTAACAGGTACCCCTGAGCGCCAGCCTTGATCGCCCGGACAATTTGTGTGTCGGTCTTGTAAGTTGTCAACACAATGATCTTGGCCTTAGGGAACTCATTGCGAATCGCAATCAGCGCATCAATGCCGTTCATTTCCGGCATTTGCAGGTCCATCAGCGTAACGTCCGGACGGTGCATCCGGAATAGCTGGATAGCCTCGCGACCGTCGGACGCTTCACCCACCAGGATCATATCCGGCTGGATGCTTATCAGACCGGCAATCCCCCGGCGCACGATTGGATGGTCATCGACAGCGAGAATTCGAATGGGCTCGGGGGCGACGCTCATGACCGGTCTCCTAGATCAAGCCTTCGCTCTTCCGGCAAGCTTTCGTGACAACCAGGAAGCTCTCCGATCTGCGTTGTAGGCGGTACTGGCGGCCACCCGTAGCTCTAATTCCGTTCCTGCCTCACTTCGCTCCACACCGTCAGCTTACCTCCAATCAGTGTGGCGCGTTCCCGCATACCAGGCAAGCCATAGTGCCCCTCTCGGTGCTGACGGGAAAGAATGGCCGGATCGATACCTTTTCCATCGCCCCGCACGCGCAATCGAAATTGCTGATCGTCATAGCGGATTTCAACCTCAATCTGCCGTGCCCGGGCGTGCTGGAACCTGTAAATTTCGTCACGCAGGATGGGATTTAAATTTCGCGCTTCGCCTTCCACTGTGACGCGGAATGCTGAAGGCCGGTGTTTGGCTGGAGCAGCACGCCAGCAGAATACCTAATGCGATCGCGGCTACTCTTTGTCTGTACGTTCTCACCATGAACGCATACATTCTAGCTCTTTGACCACCCACGTCTGAGCCGTTTCTGTTTCTAGCAGAACACCTGCCGCCGTAAAGGCTCCTGTCGCCGTCCGAATCTGAACCCGGAGTACCACTCTGTGAATCCGTGGGCCAATTTGGGGGCTGTTTTGATGGCAGTTCGTGGACGCCCATCGTGGGAACTTTGGTTGCGTTGCTCGAAACCTGGCAGATTATGACAATAGCCGGAGACCGATGGGTCACGGTTTTGCTCGGAACCATTGGCTGCGCCATGTTAGGACCGGGTCTATGGTCAGTCGATGCTCGCCTGTTTGGGTGGAAGCGCGTGGAACCACTGCGCAAAATCAGCCTCAACTGCTGAAATCGTCCTTCATCAACCACAAAATTTCTGGCTTAAAGGAGCCTGTTTTTTCCCTCCCTAGAGTTTGCGATTTGCCCCGTAGTGGGGCTGTTTGCAAACGGAACAAGTTGGACAATTTGCTCATCGGGAAATTGGCTCTGAATGCAGCAGCACATAAATTGCCTACACATGGTGGAACAGCAATAAAGATCCGAGGTGCGGTATGGCGATGTTTCGGCTGGATTATCTATCGTGTCTTCTGACTGTCCTCGCGACGATCCTGGTCGGACGAAAGATGTGGACGGGTCTTGTTGTTTCCGGGCTCAACAGCCTTATTGTGTGTGTGATTGGGTTGCACACCTCGCAGTATGGCTTTATTCCCGCGAATGTCTTTTGCATTTGCATAAACGCATTCAGTCTTCGGGCATGGTTGAAGGCGCAGAAAGACCGACCCGCATCGGACACCGACACAAGCAGCGGACTGCTCACTGGCGGGAAACGAATGAGCGCCTCTAAAAAGGCGGCCATGCGAAGGTTAAGTCTTTGCAGAATCCGCAGGGAAGAAAGGCTCGCGAATTCCATCTCATTAACCGCTATTAGGGACTTGAGGCCCTTCGCCCCAGTTTCTCACCGGGGCAGACGAGGCACGCAGGCTGCGATTGCCCACGGTAACCCGATGCCTTGAGCCAAAGCCGCGAATGCACAACGGCCGAAATGCTGGGGGCGTCGCTCATCCGAAACCTTCAGCGCAGCGGCCCTGAGGCGGATGATGCGGACTCGACCAACTGTGCGGTGCGAAAATACCGGACTCGGGCAGCCGACCTCGAACCTCCGTTTGTTAAGTGGTCGGACAATGCACCCGGGAGGCTGGTGGACATCCTTATCACAGGCTCATGCAAAGCAAATAGACCGCGTCTCACGGACCCGGACCGCCGAAATCTGAGGTGACCAGCGTCTGAATGCGTGAATGCACGCCCTAGAATCCGGCGACCGTCTTGCGATTTGCCTCCCACTGGATCCGGCGCGCCGCCGCATCACTCCCGGGTGCTTCTCCAGTTCCTCTTCCACGAGATCGAAGCCGAGGCGGGGCTCAGCGGTCAATTCGAAGAAGCCGTTCCCAACCGGCAGCGGTCTTTCCAACACGGTATCCCGCCAGGGCACATCGCTCAGCATGAAGTCCTGCCGAAAGAAGCTTTCACATCAGATGGTGTTGCATCGACCGGTTGAGACCGCCCGACTTTGCAGGCAGTTCACATCATGACAAGCAAAACACTACCAAACGAGGTGGAGCGGCTTTAGCGACTGGCTGTGTGATGGGGATCACTGCGCTCGCTTGCCTTGGGAGGATAGCTTGCTATCGAGGAGGTGAGGTCTCGATGGCTGACAAAAGATTCCATCTCCGGCTGAGATTCCCTAAACCCAGACTGCATGTGGTGATCGCAGCGAGTGTTGAACTTCATTGCGACCACATGGTCTTCCTGAACTCGAAGGGTGAGTTGATGTTCTTGTTCATGTTGGAGACGGTTGAAGGCTGGACGTAGGTTGAGTATCTCGATACGTAGTTCCGCAAAACGGGTTGCGGCAGCTTAGGGCATTAAAATCCGGTCACCGTGGGAAGCTTTGATTTGTGGGGAGGTTCAACCGTATGTCCGAAGAAAAGTTGAGAAGCAACCAACCTTTTCGTAGCGTTAGGCAGTGGCTCCAAAACCAGATTGTCCAGACGGTCCCGGAAGACTGTGATATTTGCGCATTTGATTGCCGTAAGTGCCAGTGCACTCTGGGAGAGTGGGAAATCTCTGCCAGGCGCTTGAACAAAGCCGCCGGCGAACTTAGGCCGCGCCACGAAAAGACCTGCGCGTGACCGACAAGATCAGGACGACGGAGCCAAGCGTCAGCCGCGCACTCTCCCCCAGTCGCCAGGAGAATAGAAACGGGACGCAATCTGAAGCAATCGGCACATTTGAGGCGTTACGTGAAAGTCCACGTTCGGGAGGCCTGCAATGTTGAGAATTCCTATAAAAATCATGGCCCTCGTCGGGTCTGCGTCTTTCCTGTGGTGTTGCAGGGATCCCAAGCACCTACCGCTGGCCCGCCCGCTCCCCAAACTCAAGCGGCCGCGAAATCTCCTTCTATGGCGTCAAACACAATCAACCCGGTTCATCCCACCCCTGAGTCGCAAGCCCGGGCGAAGACGATCTACGGCTATGATTGCGTGATGTGTCATGGCGCCAATGGTGATGGCAAGGGCGACATGAACACGGACGGCAAACTCAATGTGCCCGACCTGCGAGACCCCGCGTCTCTCAAAGGACTTACGGATGCTGATATTTACAACATTATTGAAGTCGGCAGAGCGGACATGCCAGATATGCCCCCGGAGGACGGTCGCGCTAAACCGGATCAAATCTGGAACCTGGTTATCTATCTTCGGTCTTTCTCGAAATCACCGGATTCAGCACCGCACCCTTAGTATTCTTGTTCGTCGACTCTGACTTTTCAGGACGGTGGCGGTCAGCTTTGCGATTCGACTTGGCGGGACGATCTGGGTGGCCTCCCGTCCGCGCCAGGAACGCTTGTGTTTTGGCTGTCTTCAGCGTCAAGTGAAGAGCTGACGCCCGTGTCTATTGCTGCACTTCCCGCAAAAACGATTTTGAGCAACTTCAACCCTTCTGGGCGGATTGTCCAGGCAACTTACCGATAACCCTTTTCAGGCACCTCAGTTTGACGAGCGGGTCTATTGTCCTCGTGCAGATCGATCAAGAGCCCGATCAAAATCGACCTTTACTGGTAGTTTTGCCAGTGGCTGTGAGGCCAAACAATCTGTAGCCTAGCTACAAACGAAACTCTAACTTGGGCGATTTCGCGTTACCAGCCACCACTTCTGGAGAGCAGGGATGGGACTAGGCTTGCTTTGTGTGCGTTCGCTACAAATCAAATGAGTGAACCACAGTTCTGCCCAAACCACCACGTACTTCTCTCGAAAGGGTAAAACGATGGCACTCAAAGAATACAAACCAGGAACTGCGTTTAATGGCGTTATAGGCCGGACATTCGATGTATCCAGCCCGGCATGGCCCGAACCGCTTCGAGCCACGGAAGGCGCTCCAAACGTCATCTTCATCGTGCAGGATGATACCGGCTTCGGCCAGATGGGTTGCTACGGAAGCCCCATCGCGACGCCCAATATGGACCAGTTAGCCGCCGAGGGACTGCTCTTCAATAACATGCACACTACGGCGCTTTGTTCGCCGACCCGCTCATGCATTATGACCGGGCGTAACCATCATTCGAACGCCATGTCCTGCATCACCGAAGGCTCCACTGGTTACCCCGGGGGCAACGGAAACATCCCATTTGAGAACGGAATGCTGTCCGAAATATTGTTACAACACGGCTACAACACCTACGCCCTGGGCAAGTGGCACCTGACGCCTGCTGATCAGGCTTCGGCTGCTGGGCCGTACGATCGCTGGCCCTTGGGCCGCGGCTTCGAGCGCTATTATGGCTTCCTCGGCGGCGATACCCATCAGTACTACCCGGAACTTGTCTACGATAACCATTCCGTTGAGCCGGAGAAAACTCCGGAGGAAGGTTATCACCTCACAGATGACCTGACCCAAAGGGCGATTAGCTTTATCGCCGATGCCAAGCAGGTCGCCCCCAACAAACCCTTCTTCATGTACTTCTGCCTGGGTGCCCAGCACGCACCGCACCACGTGCCCAAGGAGTGGGCTGACAGATACAAAGGCCAGTTCGACGATGGCTGGGATGCCTATCGTGCCAAGACATTTGCGCGCCAGAAAGAGCTGGGCATCATTCCCAAAGACGCTGAACTCTCGCGCCACGATCCCGACGTGCAGGACTGGGACACGCTCTCAGCTGACGAGAAGAAATTGTACGCGCGCATGATGGAGGTGTTTGCCGGGTTCCTCACCCACACCGACTATCACTACGGCCTCCTGTTTAACTTCCTGAAGTCGATCGGAGAGTGGGACAACACCCTGATCATGTTTATCTCCGACAACGGCGCCAGCGCCGAGGGCGGCCCTCACGGATCGGTAAATGAGAACAAGTTCTTCAATAACGTACCCGACTCGCTCCAGGAGAACCTGGAGAAGATTGACGAGCTTGGCGGTCCCAGCACCTTCAACCACTACCCGTGGGGTTGGACCTTTGCTGGCAATACGCCGTTTCGCCGCTGGAAGCGGGAGACTTATAGGGGCGGCATCAGCGATCCCTTCCTCGTCCATTGGCCCCAGGGCATCAAAGCGAAGGGGGAAGTCCGCACCCAGTTTGCCCACGCCATCGACATGGTGCCCACAGTGCTCGAGGCACTTGGACTCGAGCCGCCCACTTCCATCAAAGGGGTGACGCAATCGCCGATCCAGGGACTTAGCTTTGCGCATGCTTTCGACGACGCCAAGGCGCCCTCGCATCACCTCACTCAGTATTTCGAGATGTTCGGCCACCGGTCCGTTTATCACGATGGTTGGCGAGCGGTTTGTCCCTGGCCCGGGACATCCTTCACTGAATCGGGTCTCCCCTTCGGAGCGCCAATCGACAAAGACAAGCTGACCGAACTGGACGCCAAAGGCTGGGAGCTGTATCACGTCGACACTGACTTCGCCGAGAACCATAACCTCGCCGCAGACAACCGAGCCAAGCTGATCGAGATGATCGCCACCTGGTATGTCGAAGCCGGCAAGTATGACGTCTTGCCCGTCGACTCGCGGGGCCAGCAAAGAGCCATGGATCCGCGCCCGCAGATTGCTGTTGCCCGTAACAGTTACACCTTTTACCCTGACACGCAGATGGTGCCTGCCAACGCCGGTCCAAACGTCATGAACCGGCCCTTCAGCATCACCGCGGATGTCGACATTCCCAAGGACGGCGCCGAGGGAACCCTAATCTCCTACGGCGATGTTCAGGGCGGCATTTCCTTCTACGTGCAGGATGGCAAGCTCCACTACGTCTACTCCTACGTGGGCAGCCAGTTCTTTCACATCGAGTCAACCATTCCTGTTCCTGTCGGGCGCCATAAGCTGCGCTTTGAGTTCGAGACCACCGGCCCAATGGACTACAAGAGCGGCAAGGGAGCTCCGGGCTACGGCCAGATCTTCATTGATGGCAAGTTGGTAGGTGAGGGGGACATTCCTCTCACTATGCCCGTCATGATCGGCCTGGCAGGAGGTTTCATTTGCGGCGCCGACACCGGATCGCCCGTTTGGGACAAGTACAAGCCGCCATTCAAATTCACCGGCACGCTGTATAGCACGACCATCGACTTAAGCGGTGAAATGATCAAAGACCACGAAGCAGATATGCGCGTCGCGCTTGCACGGCAGTAGGCTCCCTCCCAGGACCGACGGCTGAAATCGAGCTGCCGGTCCTTAAGGTCCTTTAATTGGCTAATTGCCATCTCAACATACGCAGTCGCCCGCGGTGCGATCTCCCGTCGATTAGAATGCCGGGAAAGCGGGGTTATGAGTAACGTGCCCGACCTGGCTCTCCGGCTATCGAACCTATCGACAACCCGACTTCACGGGCATTGCCTAAGGCGTCACTCGCGACGTAGCCAAGGTGACCTTCGCCCGGCATACTCTTGTCCGCTGGGTTCCGACTCAACGCCGATGGCCTGCCGGCGGCCCAGTCGTACTCTCATGCCGGGGAATCAGCAACGACATGCGGCAGTGTCACCGGAATCCATCCACACTGCGGCGCGCAGAAAGGGTAAGCCAACCTACTCACCGGAGCGTCACAGTGGTCGCCGTGTCGCTGCTTCGCTTAATGAATTCTCGGCCACGATCATAGCGGCTTCTACCAAGTCTTCCATGACGTGAGTGGAGACGTGCTCGTGTCGGCATTAATCTCGATCGACCAGTCTTGCGCCTCATTGAGCCAGATCCTTATGTTGATTTCCTGCATTTGGGAGCCCTTATATCGTTTTTGAAATCCGTGCAGTGGTCAAAATTGAGCATTATTGGAGATTTAAGCAGCCTCATGATCTCTCCATGGGGACGCGTGACTTTTCGCTAGACTACATCTGTCCTATCTGCTGGGCGCAACCCGAAGAGCAGTGCGAAATGAACAACGGCTATCTTCGATTCGAATCGCACCGCGAGCGCAGGGACTGAGAGCCCTTTGCCCTTGGGCTTTTAAGGGGCCGGTCGAGCAAATTCCAATAAATTCGACCAAAAAACGCATCTGCTTTCACGTTAAGGCGCATAGTCGGTTACCTTGTGATGACTAAAGAGTCGGGCTGTGTTACCTAGGAGTGAATGCGTACTATTCGGGTCGAACGTATGCTTTTTCCACAAAGCTAGCGACTCTCGATGGACTCTTCATCGATTCTTTCGGGGGGAGGGACGTTATGAAGCGGAACGGAGAGAGTCGCAGGCTGGTAATTGGCTAGTTCGATCGGCAGACATTGGCTTCTTGAAACGCTTTGTTCATTACTGTCACTGCTCGTTGTGCGAAAGATGGCGCGGAACCCAAAACGAAAAGGGAAGGGTCTGCAAAGCCTTATTTGATGGTTCAATTCCATCCCGCGCCTCCACCACTTCAGTTTCGCGGCATGCCGCTCGAGTTAATACTTGACCTTTTGTTTTCTGTGGCATGATACCCAGGTTGGGAACAACCTTTTAGGCTTGACCCGAAAGTCTTAACGATTTAAGCTCTACGTGTTTCGTCCCCCCCTACATCGATCTTAAGGATTGCCATCGGTTTTCTCCTCGCCCGATGGTCGTCCGAAAGGATTTGTTTCGCACCACGCTTGAACAGTCGGATGGGTAGAAAGAGGGCTCTATGGCTGTGTCGTGGCTCAACCTGATCTGGATCCCCTGATTCCCCCCTACCGATGGCAAATTGAAGCACATTTGATATTTGGGCAGTTAGACTGCTGCAAGGCGAACGCCTATGGAAATGCTGCACGATTTGGTATTCCGTCCTGCTCGTCGAGTCGGGGCCAGGGTATTACCGGCGGATCTTCTTCATCACTGGTCTCACAAATACGTCAAGAAGCGGTACCTCCGTTTCCTTGAACAACGCATCAGCCCGCAATGGATGGTACCGGGTATTCAAGATGGCCCGGCAATGTCAGACCGGCTGCGGCTCCTAACCCGTTCCCTCGATGAGCGATCCTACGAAAGCAGGTACACGGATGACCAGTTTTTCTATGAGTCTTATCGTCAGGTCTACCACTTCCTGATACTGCTTGAGAAATTCGGCTTCAACCTCAGGACTTGCGGCTCAATCCTTGATTTTGGCTGCGGCTCCGCACGAGTCCTTCGCCTTTTTCGACACATCTTCGGTGTCCAGCTGATAGGAAGTGACGCCAACCCCGAGTGCATCGAGTGGTGCAGAGCGAACGTTCCGGGATGCCGGTTCGAGGTAAACCAGTTGGATCCACCCGTCCCCTTTTCGGAAGACAACGAATTCGATCTTATTATTTCGCTCTCGGTCTTCACCCATATTCCATTGCACCAACAAGTGGAATGGCTACGGGAGTTGAAGCGTATTCTCAGGCCGGGCGGGATCCTGTTGTGCACCGTTGTGGGCACCAGTCATTTCAACGCTCAACTGGGGACGGAAGCGAAGCGCCTGCTGAACGACACGGGAGAAGTGACCCTGGGCAAAGACGACCCCGGGGTCTCGCTTTCCACGAGGGCGGGAGGATCAAACTACGACGTTTTCCAGCGCAGGGACAAAGTCATCGACGTCTTTGGAGGAGTGCTCAAAATGCTTGACTACATCCCATCGAGCCGAGCCCCGATTGGCCAGGACCTACTGGTTCTGCAGAAGACTTAATCCGGCGACCGGTCCGCGTCTACCAGATTGCCCAGGCCATCAGAGTAGACAGCCACCCTGCATAGAGGAGACTGATCCTACTCGGTCACGATCTCCGTCGCCCATTCCCTTCGCGAGCTGGACGCCCCAGAACGCCCTGGTTTAACGGAGGCATTTTCGCAGTTCGGTAGTCGCCTTCGACCTCCAGACCCCTGGCGCCGAGCCACCGCGTCCAACAAATCGCCGACCGATGATCTACGCTGGGGATCGTTGTGCCTGATAAACGGATTTCGGTATGTATGGTCCGCCGCCTCGTCACAAGCGAAAAGTGAGAATAGCAGGTAAGGTCTGCGCGTATGTATACGGCCTTGTTGGGGGTGTTTTGACGACCCCGGGCCTGGATGGAATGCGCTTCGCTCTGGTCCTATTTAACTTGTCGGTCTTCGAAGACCCTTACCGAAAGCAGGTTTGCAGAACGACGGTTAGACCGTGGTGCCATCTCTTTCTTCGCCAGCAGACCTGGCAGGAAAACCTCGTAGCCGCGGGTCTGCGGATGTGGGAATCCCGAAGCGATTTCCAAGCCTGGGTGTTCTTTCCAGGCGTCATCTGCAGGCCGGTCGGATGGTATTACCCGCGAGTTGCGGTGGCCTGTAGACCTCATTCTTGGTCAGCACTGCCCAGGCCATCCGTGCCAGCTTATTGGCCAGCGCAACGATTGCGATGTTTTGATGCGTTCGCGCCGTGAGCTGCGCCAGCCACGCACTTAAACCAGACGACTGCTTGGTCCGGTGCTGCATAACGGCTCTGGCTCCTTGCACGAATAGCCTGCGCAGGTACTGGTTTCCATGCTGAGGAATCTTCCACAGTGTTTGCTTGCCTCCGGTGGAGTGTTCCTCGGGAACCACTCCCAACCAGGCAGCAAAATCGCGCCCTTTGCGAAATCCCGCGCCGTTGCCGATCGTCGCGATGATCGCGGTTGCCGTCACAGGACCGACTCCCGGCATCGCGACCAGCCTCCGACAGGCTTCGTTCTCCCGAGCGATCTTCTCAATCGACTTGTCAGCACGGTCGATCTTCTCGGCTAGTTGCTCTAGTTCCTGCTTCAGTTCTGCGAGCAATACAAGCACTGCCCCTGACAGCTTGAACGAGCCACTTGCGAGTATGCCGGGTAATGCTTCATCCACGTAGCGTCGGCCTTTGCGCAGTGTAGTGCCACGCTCGAGCAGAAGCCCCCGAATCTGGTTGACTACCGCTGTTCTTCGCATCACCCAGCGTTCACGGACTCGATGTAGCGACTGTAGGTCCAGTTGGTCGTCACTCTTGACCGGCACAAAACGCATGGTCGGTCTTCCCACCGCCTCAGCAATCGCTTCTGCGTCGACGTAGTCGCTCTTGTTCGTCTTGACGTAGGGCTTCACATATTGCGCTGGGATCAGCCGTACCTGGTGCCCTTGCTCCCGCAACGCTCGCCCCAGAAAATGTGATCCTCCGCATGCTTCCATGCCGATCAGCTCCACCTTCAGGTTCGCGGTAAAGTGCAAGAGCTGCACTCGAGTGAATCGCTTCCGCAACACTACCTCTCCGCGTCGGTTCATCCCTACCAGATGAAACGTCGTCTTGCCCAAATCGATACCCAACGTGAATAGCTCCATGGCACTCCTCCTCCGTACGCTCCTTATAACCCAGCTTCCCTGCCGGGTTAAGAGCGGTAGAGTCGAGATGTGGCGCGGTAGTTTAGGTGCCCCCTATCTGTTCCCGGCTCTTTCGTCTGCCGGTGCCTCACTAGGTTCACCCTGCTCCGTTTCCACATCCCGCTCATCGAACCGGACAGGCGGATCTCCCGCATCCGGCTCTCGGAGAAGACTCACGCGTTCGCCCACGGAAAAGTGCGTGTCCGTCGGTCAAGCCGAACAAGACCCAATGCTCCATAAAGATGTGTATCCGGAAACATTCCGTTTGCACGTCCTGAGAGCTTATGTTTGGTCCGCAACCACAGACGCAGCCTCATCTTTGCGTAGCTATGTATACCCGCCGCACAGGTTGCGGTTGATAGGTTCGGCTTTTCAGTTCTTGCGCCAGTTCGTCCAACCACAGCTCCAAACCGTGCTGTTCGATGTCCTCGAATGTCTGATTGTCCACTCCCGCTGCTCCGCCATTGGCTTTGCAACGTTTGTTCGCTCATAATCTTCCCCCTCATCGGCCTTCCCCAAGTCCGCGGCGGGTCGGCACCTGCATCATGGTTTTCGAGGCTTGCTCAGCGTTCACTCACGTTACGGCCTGCACGCTTG
Organism: uncultured Acidobacteriaceae bacterium; assembly: GCA_963814015.1. Classification (GTDB taxonomy): domain Bacteria; phylum Acidobacteriota; class Terriglobia; order Terriglobales; family Acidobacteriaceae; genus PALSA-350. The sequence continues at coordinate 32,579 of CAWFBI010000005.1, read as the reverse complement.
CAGAGTCGTCTTCACGACCCTTTTACATCGGAGGCTTCAGCAGCTTTGTTACCTCCACCGCTGCTCCGATTGCTACCGGGTGGAACGAACCAGTTCCCGGGTGGGACTTGCACCCACTGTGGACTAAACGCCTTTCACGGCGCACGCGGACCATGCCATTAACTTCAAATCCTCGGCTCGGCACTCGATTCGGGAGCTCTTTCGACTTGACTCATTGTTGGAACAGAGCGGTACTGTAGACGCGGCTTTCTGGCCGACCATAATGACGATCCGCAATGCCGTCCACAATGACTGCTCGGCCAGTCTTGCGAAAATTCAAAACATGCCGGCCTCGACGCTTCGAGCGCTTTGGCACGAACTGATCGGGGGTTCAGCCGATACCAGGCTTCGCCGTGAGCTGTTGGTGCCAATTCTGGCCTACAAACTTCAAGAGAAGGCCTACGGTGGCCTAAAGCCAGGCACACGGACCCACCTGCGCAGGATTGCCGCCTCACTAGCGACCGATAAGTCTGCTCCCCTCACCCGGGTATCACGCTTCAAACCGGGAACGCGCCTCATCCGGGAATGGAGGGGCGAGACTCACGAGGTCACCATCCATTCCTCGGGCTACGAATATCGTGGAAAAGAATTCGCCACCCTTTCCGAGATCGCAAACCTTATCACTGGGACGCGATGGTCGGGACCCCTCTTCTTCGGGACTAAATCCTCTTCGAAGAAGTCCAGGAAATGACACCCACTCCTCGGTCGCGAATCCGCTGTGCAATCTACACCAGGAAATCTTCAGAAGAGGGACTGGAGCAGTCCTTCAATTCCCTCCAGGCGCAGCGTGAAGCTTGCGAGTCCTACATTGCCAGCCAACGACATGAGGGCTGGCACGGCATCAAGACGCATTACGATGATGGCGGGTTTTCAGGCGGGACAATGGAGCGTCCCGCCCTTAAGCGCCTTCTGGAAGATATCGCCTCCAGGAAGGTCGATACCGTAGTCGTCTATAAGGTAGACAGGCTCACCCGTTCCCTTTCCGATTTCGCGAAAATCGTTGAGGCGTTTGACCGCCAGGGAATCAGTTTCGTCTCCGTCACCCAGCAGTTCAATACAACGACCTCGATGGGCCGTCTGACGCTAAACGTCTTGCTTTCTTTCGCTCAATTTGAGCGCGAGGTCACCGGGGAAAGAATTCGCGACAAGGTGGCTGCCTCAAAGAAGAAGGGTATGTGGATGGGGGGTCCAGTTCCTCTGGGCTACGATCTTCGCGATCATCAGCTCTTCATTAATCCAGAGGAAGCCACAACAGTACGCAAGATTTTCACCGATTATCTACGCCTGGGCTGTGTCTCTGAGCTCAAGAGATGCCTAGACAAGGAAGGTATCCGGGGCAAGACTCGTGTAAGCCAAGAAGGGCACAGCTCAGGGGGCGCCTCATTTTCTCGCGGAGCCCTGTACAGCCTCCTGGCCAATCGGCTCTATCTTGGAGAAATCGCGCATCGCGGACAGGTCCATCCCGGCCAACACAAAGCCATCATCGAGCGAAGCATTTGGGAAAAGGTTGCCTCGCAGCTCACCGAGAATCGCCGTTCTCGCCGTCGGCGCGGTGCTAAGCATCCTCCAGGCTTGTTAACGGGAACGCTCTTCGACGCTCGAGGAGAACGCTACACTCCGACCCATTCCCTCAAATGTGGTCGCCGTTACCGCTATTACACCTCTCAGGCCGTCATCCACGGCAAGGAGAATCCACCCACACTGGGTCGGCTCCCTGCCCACGAGTTGGAACAGGTGGTCCTGGCGCGATTGATTGCTTTCCTGGAATCGCCACGCGAACTCTTGCAGCTCTTTGAGGCGCGCACGGTCACGCTCGCCGAGACCAATCAAGTTGTTGCAGCGGCGAAGCTAAAAAGCCTAGAACTTTATCAAGCGCCGCCGCAAGACCAAGCAGCATTCTTAGCCTTAGCGGTCGAACAGATCATCGTTGGAGAAAATTCGCTCGAGATTCGAGTTTCAGCCATCTCGCTGACCGATTCGCTCCTTGGACGTCCAGTCCGAGCCTCAGATTCAATCACGCCCGCTTGTCAGAACGGTATTTCGTCAATCTCTCTGGCGTGCGACCTTCACCCGAAACGCCGAGGGAGCGATCTCCGCCAGATGTTCGGGGCCGAGCAAGAGACGGTTTCTCGACCGTCGCTTCCGCTCATCAAAGCGGTGGCCCGCGCAAATAGCTGGATGGAAAGGCTTATTTCAGGCGAGATCTCGACTTTGGAGGACCTGGCATCCGAAACTGGTTTTACCAAGCGCTATATCAGCCGAACGCTTCGCGGTGCTTTCCTTGCACCGGACATCACGGAAATGATTCTCGATGGTCTGCAGGCGCCCGATCTTACCGTCCGAAAGCTGATGGAAGGCTTTCCAGTGGACTGGCCATCGCAAAGGCTGGCACTCAAAATCACCCCGCGCTAAGCGTAGCTCCCGCCAGCCCGGCACCAGCGAGATGGAACCGTCATTCCGTCTGCCTTCGGGCGGTGTGATGATGGACAAGCATCAAAGGAAGGACCGGGATGCCTACAGCCCGCTAAGCAGTTTTGACATCGTGGTTCCCAGCCCGGCGGCGATCACCTGGAGCGTAATGACGCCTGCTTCCCGCTTGCCCCGTTCGATGTCTGAGATGTGGCCTCGATTCATGTCCAGATAGACCGCCATATCGGTCTGAGTCCATCCCTTTCGCTTGCGCAAGGTCTGAATCCGCTTCCCTACTCGAAGCAGCAGGGCGTGATTGCCACTGGACATTGCACCATGATCGCCATACTATGTCACTCGCGTGTCTGGCATGCCAGACACGCGAGCGCTCCCCAAAGAGCCACAAACCTATTGAAATGAACCTCGGTGAGCCCGTTGCGCTGGAAATCCTCGATCGCCCTCAATCGGGGACTGGCCTGAAAGGGAAACTTAGTGATCGGCTTTAATGCTTTACTCCGCGAAGAAGGTGTCGATCCAGCAGAGGTCAAACTGGCTCGCCATCAGGACACCCGATGGGAAGGGCGACCGACGCCCTATCAACTGTGGATCGCCGACGACGGCCGCCTGGAGCGGTATCAAGAGATTCAGAAGCGGCCTGTTTTCCTGGGCGCGCGGCTTCTGGCATCCTTCGTGGCAACCCCCTTCAATGAGACCCTGTTTGTGGGCCTGTACGAAATTCGGGGACTATCGACCGCGGCAGCCGGACTCATAGATCCGATTACGAACCAAGATGTTGGCGGCCTCAATTTCTATGACCTCCTCCAAAGCGAAAAGCTCGCGGAATATCGTGGGCGGCTGATCGTTGACTGGGGCCTGGGGTATCGCAGCTGGGTCCAGCTGGCGGCGAAACAGGACAAACCCATTATCGAAGTCCGGCGTTCAGTGGGAGAGCCGCTCTCCCCTGGTTTCTTGGATTTCCGCGAAAGATTCAGTCGGCTTAGAACAGTGCCGTCGGCCTGGCAAACCGCGCTGTCATCCGTATCCGGTATTTATCTGTTGGCCCACCCTGAAACTGGCAAACAGTACGTCGGTTCGGCCCAGGGTGCCGGTGGCTTCTGGGCGCGATGGGAACAGTACGTCGCCTCGGGGCATGGAGGCAATCGGCGCATGCAAGACATTCCGGCGGCCGACTATCAGGTTTCTGTACTCGAGGTAGCGTCGTCATCCACCAGCCCTGCTCTCCTGTTACAAATGGAGACGCGCTGGAAGCAGAAATTAATGAGCCGGAAATTTGGCTTGAACGCGAACTGAGGTTGATGACCACTAGGGCGTTCTGAGTACTAATCTGAACGATGTACGGTCTCGTTGTGTTCTGTGAAGATTCTGGAAATAGCCGAGTCGTCACTGATTTGCGTTAATCAGTGATCGCCGCCCCGCGATCCCGCGATTCGTCGCAATCTGCAAGGGATTACGCGAACATCTGTGTGCCTAATGTGTGCATGACGCGCCTTTCGGGCTGGGCGTTAACCAGGAAGGCGGATTCAGTGATCGATAAGAAGAGAGACAATCTCGGCTATGGCAATCCACCCCAGTCTGGACGTTTTCAGAAGGGCACGTCGGGCAACCCCAAAGGGCGTCCAAAAGGTAGCCAGAATCTAAGCACCATTTTCAGAAAAGTGATTAATCAGAAAGTGGTCATCAAGGAAAATGGCATTAAGAGAAAGGTGACGAAAGGCGAGGCGGTGGCTTTGCAGTTGACTAATAAGGCAGCTGCTGGCGACGTTTCTGCTGCTAAAGAAATTATTAGATTGGCTGAAGCGATGGAACAGATGGACTTCAAGAACACTCCTCCGCGAAACGTCACCATCACATTCGTTCGTCCCAAGCCGAGAGAAACTGAAGGCTCAGCCGAGGAGGGAGACAAATAGTCGCGAGCGCAGCGAAGGGTTTCCTGCATGTCAGCGAGGTTTGGCTGATCAAAACGCCAGCCGGATACCCTCTTCAGACTCGGAACAATGCCATTCGAACTCTGGACTGCGAATGAGAATTCAAAGCATGGTGAAAGAGAGGAAGTTAATTCACCCGGGCCAAAGACACGAGCCCATCTCGGTCGCTCACGGGCCGATCTGCCCACACTATCTTGATCCGCTCGGACAGGAGAAACAGGGGAAAGCCAACTAGCACCCCAACTGCCGGTACCAGTGATAGAAGGAAGAAGAATTTGGCAATAACCCAGAGGATAGCCATAGCTACATCCTAGCGGTGACCTGATCGAGGCCGCCACGTCACTAAAGAGAGCACTGATGTAATGGTCGGGTGAGCGAGTTGTCTGCCCAGCACGGAGTGTCCACGAGACTACATAATGTGTTTTGCCGCCTGACAGTACGCTCACGCATTCATTCCACGTGACTTACACGGCCTGGCGCCCGCGACTAGTTCGCGCAGACCGTGCGCGAAGCTGGGGCTTCCGGGCCGATTGGATGAGGCTTCTCGAAAGTTACCGAAATCTGGACTGTTCAGGGTCGACAGTCCAACTTCTGATTTGCACATGATTCACGCGAAGCCGGCGAATCTACCGGCCCCAACACACCTATCCCATTGAACTTCATTGAGCAAAAGGATGCAGACCAATTGCCCAGCAGCGTGATTCTGTTGTGATACGCAGTTACCAGTGTTTCGTAGCTCGGAGTCCCCATGCGGCCATCTTTCTCGCTCGGCATTGAAGAGGAATACCAGACCATCGACCCGGTCACGCGCGACCTGCGTTCTCACACCCCAACCCCATTACTTACGCAGGGTAAGCTGCGACTGCAGGAGCGGGTCAAAGCGGAGATGCATACCTCGATCATCGAGGTGGGTACCCGCGTCTGTCGCAACATCGACGAGGCACGTAAGGATATCTACGAATTGCGGCGAGAAATGATTGGGCTGGCACGTGAAAATGGCCTGACACTGGTAGCCGGCGCGACTCATCCTTTTGCCGACTGGCGCAAGCAGACTATTTATCCCGATGCGCGCTACCAGAAGGTGGTCAAGGACCTGCAACTGGTTGCCCGCGCCAACGTTATATTCGGCCTACACGTCCACGTGGGCGTTGAGGACCACGAGGCGGGCATCCGCATCATGAACTCGATGCGCTACTTTCTGCCCCACATCATGGCGCTGGCCACCAATTCCCCTTTCTGGCTGGGTCTGAACACCGGCTACAAGGGCTATCGCGCAAAGGTCTTCGAAAGGTTCCCCCGTACCGGCATTCCCGACACTTTTTCAAGTTACTCGGAGTTTGAAAACTATGTCAGCCTGCTGGTGCGCACCAACTGCATCGACAACGCCAAGAGGATCTGGTGGGACATCCGGCCTCATCCATTCTTCAAGACAATCGAGGTACGCGCCTGCGACATTCCGCTGCGCGCCGAGGAGACGGTGGCCATCGCCGCGCTTATCCAAGCCACAGCGGTTTACCTATACAAGCTGCACGCCGCGAACCAGGATTTCCGCCAATACGCGCGCACGTTGCTGATGGAAAACAAATTCCGCGCGGTCCGCTACGGACTCGACGGCATGCTCATCGACTTTGGCAAGCAGCAGGAACTCCCGCTGCGCGACCTGCTCGAAGAGTATCTTGCGCTGATCGATCCGGTCGTAAACGAGTTAGGAAGCCGAGAAGCCATCGAAGGCGTCCGGAAGATCATGGCCACCGGAACTGGCGCAGACCGCCAGCTAAAGGTCTTTGAAGCCACGAATGGCGACCTGAAGGCCGTAGTCGATTACATGGCCGAAGAGACCGCGGCGGGTCTATCTTAGGCCCGACACGTGACGTTAGTACGTTTTGGAAAGCAAGGAAACAGATCCCGTACGGCGGCTCGCGTAACGGTAGTCCATTGCATCGTCGTCCGTGTGCGTGACAGCGGCAACTACAAAGCCAGCGGAGGCCAGCGCAAGCGCGGTGTCAGCGTGAGCGCCGAACATACCACCCGCCCCGTGTGATATCAGGACCAGGGGCAGTTTGCTCTGTGCGACCGTTCCGTCAGTGGCGAGCATTTGCGGCGAGAAACCGATGAGTCCTAACCTGCGTTCTAAGCGCTCTGCGTCAGTCCAAAGGAAAGGGCCTCGACGATTTCGTTCGTGGTCACAATGGCGTTGGCGTAGCTTGGGATATTGACGTCGAGAGAGGCCTGCATTTCCTTATCCGAGTAGTCCGCGGTCGCGTCTTTAACCACCGTGACCTCGTAGCCAAGCTCGGCTGCAAAGCGAACAGTTGCCTCCACGCACGTATGTGCTATGAGCCCGATGACGATGAGCTGATGGATGCCGTGTTTTTTCAGCTGCAGATCCAGATCAGTGTTGGCAAAGCCGCTGGAACACCAGTGCTCTTGGGCCACAATATCGTTCGGTTGAGGCTCGAATCCGGGGCGGATCTCGCCACCCCAGGTACCGTTTTCGAAGGTCTTTCGCGACCAGGCTGCCTTCTGGATAGGCGCGATGTACTTCCAGGTCTCGTAGTCCCCTGGGCGGTATCGATGATGCAGCGCATAGAAGATGCGAAGCTCTGCTTTTCGCGCAGCATTCAGGACCTGCAGCATATGAGGGACGCAATGATTTGCTTCCGCAACGCCCTTCAAGCGATCCCATACTTTGCCGCCCTCGGAAATGAAGTCGTTGTACGGGTCGATTACCAGAAGTGCAGCGATCTCTTTGTCAAACGTCAGAGTTGCCACGTTCTTTCCTCCTGGTCGTCAAGCACGTGTCCGTTGGCGAGGAGAAAGCCCGTATTCTAAACAGAACGACTTAGGTTCTTGCAAGTCTAGCTTGGATGCTCAAACGGCGATTAACAGGCATTGCACTCATTGAACTCTTTACCTGATCTGCGCCCCCAAGTTGGCGAATAACCAGCTCCTCGGACAGTGGTGGTGGCGCCTTCAATCCGAACTGCCCGAAAAGTTATCGGTAAATTCCCCCGCCGGATGGGTGAAGCCGAGCAAGTTACCGGAAACCCGTTTTTCAGAAAGTTCATGCAGCAGGCTTTTCAACGACCGGAATACTTCCTGTTTGCCAGCTGCTCGCCAATTAACCGGACGAAACGGTATTTGTAAGAGCGTATCCCACACATGGGGCTTCCCTGTCTCGCCGCGCGGTGCGATACAATCCGTCCGATGGTCAGCTGCTCCGGATGCGGGGCTGTATCTTCCGAGAACGTCCGTTTCTGTTCTTCATGCGGGCGTGCCATTGCCATGGTCGACACGCCGACCCTGGAGCGGGATAGAACCGCTGTCGTGCCCCCGCCAACTTCCCCCGGTTCACACCCACCACCAAGTGGGGGATTCGCACCGGGCACTGTTCTCGTCGAGCGGTATCGAATTGTCGCTCTGCTGGGGCGCGGTGGCATGGGCGAAGTCTATCGCGCTGAGGATCTGAAGCTAGGCAACGTTGTAGCTCTCAAGTTTCTCCCGGCATCCCTGCAGAGTGACGCCGCGTCCCTGGCCGGCTTTCATGCCGAGGTGCGGAATGCTCGCCAGGTTTCGCACCCGAATGTCTGTCGTGTCTACGACATCGGGGAGGTGAATGGCCAGCACTTTCTCACCATGGAGTACATCGACGGCGAGGATCTGGCGTCGTTGTTGCGCCGCATCGGCCGCTTACCCGCGGACAAGGCTTTGGAAACCGCGCACCAAATCTGCGCTGGTCTGGCGGTCGCACATGACTGCGGATTACTGCATCGTGATCTGAAACCAGCCAACATCATGCTGGATGGACGAGGGCGAGTGCGCATCACGGACTTCGGGTTGGCCCTAAGCAACGACGACGCCATGAGCCGGGCCGAAACAGCAGGTACACCGGCCTATATGGCCCCTGAGCAGATTGCCAAGGGCCAAGCCAGCGTTCGTAGTGATATTTACTCGCTGGGGCTCGTGTTTTATGAGTTGTTCACCGGACGTCTGCCTTATCAGGCAAGCACCCTGGTCGAGTGGCGGCGCGCGCATCTTGAATCTGCTCCCAGGAGTCCGTCGTCGGTAATCAAGGACATTGATCCAGCCGTGGAAAATGCGATCCTGCGCTGCCTGGAAAAAGATCAGGCAAAGCGCCCCGGGTCGGTGCGGCAAGTAGCAGCCGCGCTTCCGGGAGGCGACCCCCTGGCCGCTGCGCTGGCAGCAGGGGAAACGCCGTCGCCCGAGATGGTCGCCGCTTCGGGGGAGACCGAAGGCCTGCGCCCCCCGGTGGCCTGGGTTTTGCTGGCGGGAGTGGTTGTGTTAGTCACCGCGGCGATTCTGTTGAGCGCACAAGCCACGCTCTATCGGCGCGTGCCGCTCCAAACGCCCCCGGAAGAGCTTGCCCTACGCGCGCGAGATATTTTACGGAGTGCGGGCTATTCCGAGCAGGCGGCGGACGCGTCGATGGGTTTCTACGAGGAGACCGACTTTCTACGGTATATCGCGGAACACGACGAATCAAAGACGCGCTGGGACAACCTCGAAACCGGGGCGTTCGTGTTTTGGTATCGCGGCAGCCCTCGGCCCCTATGGGCTCGTTTCTTCGTCTCGGACGCACCCATGCCAGGGGCCGTATGGACGGACGACCCGCCGCTAAACGTGTCCGGGATGACGTTGGTCCAGCTCAATCCGCTCGGTCGCCTTACGCAGTTCGTCGCAGTTCCTCCGCAGGTTGAGAAGCCGGCAGGCCCTGCGTCGCCACCGGACTGGGCACCACTATTCTCTGCGGCGGGGCTCGATCTATCCCAGTGGCCGCCGGCACAGCCTATGTGGACGCCACCTGTTGATAGCGACGCGCGCGTTGCGTGGACAGGATCGCTGGCCGAGCGTCCAGATATCCCGATGCGAATCGAAGCTGCGGCATACCGGGGTAAGCCCGTCTATTTCGAGTTGATTGGCCCTTGGACCCGCCCCAGGCGCATGCAGCCTTATCAGATGACCACAAGCAAACGGGCATTTTTCGCGATTGGCGTCGTTTTGTGGGTTTCGATGCTGGTCGCCGGCGCAATGCTCGCCCGACGGAACCTGCGCCTTGGCCGAGGGGATCGCCGCGGGGCTTTTCGACTGGCAGCTTTTGTTTTTGCGGCCTGGGCGGTGGCGTGGTTCTTTGGGCGCGACATCACGTCCCGAACTTCGGTGAACTCGCGCTTTTCATCGAGTTTGTGGCCTGGGGGCTTCTCTGGTCTGGTTTTTTTTGGGTTCTCTACATTGCCATGGAGCCCTATGTGCGCCGCCGCTGGCCCACCACGCTGGTCTCCTGGAGCCGCTTGCTGGCGGGAGGCTTTCGGGATCCGTTGGTGGGACGCGATGTGCTTGCGGGTTGTCTCTGGGGGGCGTTTGCCGCCGATCTTGAGAGACTCATGTGGTTTGTTCCCTCCTGGTTCGGCCAGCCTCCGCCGCGACCAATTTCAGGTCCGGATTGGCAGCTTCTGGGCGTGCGTACGACCATTGCTTCTACATCGGGCAGCTTGTTCTTTGGGCTTTTTGTCCCGCTTGTGATTCTGTTTATCCTGTTCGTTCTCCGGGCCTTGCTGCGCAAAGAGTGGGCGGCAAGCCTCTCATTGGTTCTTTTCCTCACGGTCTTTCTCTCGTTGGGGAGCGATTCTATTCCCGCTGCCCTAGTGGTGAATCTGATCGTGCAGGGTGTGACTGTGATTCTGCTGAGAAGCCTCGGCTTGCTGTGGCTGGTGGCAGCAATCGTCTTCAACGGTTTCCTGACAACATTTCCCCTGACGACGCAAGCGTCTGCGTGGTATGCGGGCATCAGTCTGGCCGGAATCCTGCTCATGGCTGCGATAGCGTTCTATGCCTTCTACACCTCGCTGGGAGGCCGGCCGGTATTCGGGCGCGCTTTGTTTGAGGAGTGAGCTGTCGCTCACCTTCCCCGCTCACGGAATCCAAGGCCAGGTCAGCTCTGTGTGAAACATTTGAACACAAATTGTCCGCATCACTCACCGAAACAACGAGCCAGCCTTTGCCGGCCACACTGTTCCCTTCAGATAGCCGGAAGTCGCCACCAGTCTCGGGTTGCTCAAGTCTGCTTCCGGTGGTTCAGTTTAGCCGAAAGTGCCGCACAAGCATCGTCGAATCAGTCCCACCCCGCCGCAGGGAACTTTGAGGCTCCTCACGGTAGCCGTTCGGCTACCGTTTCGCCGCCTTGCGAGGATGGTGGAGAAAGCTATGTTGTTGCAAATTGAGGAAAATCGTCCCGGAGCGACCCGCGTTCGCGTTTGGCCGCGAGCATGCAATAGGTCAATGCGTCGACGCAAGCTTCCAGTGGAGGTGCTGAGAGTTTGAGAGGCAAATTCAGTTTGGGTTCCACTGCAAGGAGCCCCAAGGGAGGATGTTATGAAACGCAACCTTATCGGAACCTTATCGCTTATGGCGCTGTCGCTCCTGCTCACCACCACCGGCGCCCATGCTCAATCTGCTGCGCAGGCCTATGTGCCCTTCGCTTTCAACGTCGGAACGACGAACATGCCGGCCGGCACCTACAAAATCAAGCGGGCGGAGTTCGATGTCAACTACATCGAGGTCTGCAACCTCAAAACCGGCACCGCCGTGCTCTCTCTGTTTCGGCTGGACTCTCCTGGCCACTTGAGCCACAAGCTGGTTTTCCGCCATTTTGGCGACCACTACTTCCTGGCCGAGATCCGGGGAGGCGCGGGTAGCGCAGGAATGACCATCCCAGCCACCAAACAGGAGCGGGAGCTCGTGGTCGCCAGCGCACCACCAAGCAGAAATGTGGAGATCGCTCTCAAGTAACTCGCTCACGGCCAAACACACGAGGCAGATTCAGTTGGGGTTTCCACTGCAACGGAGCCCCAACGACGATGTTATGAAACGCAACCTTATCGGGACCTTATCGCTGGTGGTATTGTCTGGGGAGCCCAGGGCAACGGGGTATGAAGCTCCGAGCCCCCAAACCGGAGACCAGGCTTGAGATCGCGAGCGAGCCAGCGCACTCCGGCAAGGAAGTGATGATCGTCCTCAAGTAACGCATAACCGACACAAACGAAGAGCCGGAACCAGCGTTCCGGCTCTTCGTTTTCCCCTTGGTGAGCGATATCGGCGATAATCCAGACACCTCATGCGTTAACCTCCGCCACTACGTGGGCCGTCCGACAAACGTACTCAGACCACACTGTCCATCGATCTGTCCTGGCTTGCAGTCCTCAGCCTTCCCCCGGGCACAGCCGCTAACTGCTATGGCAACGCTCAGCAGTGACGTGATCAGCCATGCAACGGACAGATTGAATCGACGCCTTCATGGGTTTCACTCACCGGAACGAGTCTCAGCATACTTGGATCAGCAAGTACCTGCAAAGTGGATTGTCGATACGCCCTGAATGTGCCAGACGCGGACGGCAATTCTGCAGTGCGGTACACCTCCAAGTGGCTCCGCGACTCCGCAGTCTCTTCCCGTATTCAAGGTTGACTTTGCATTCCGAGCGTCACTAGCATGATCGCCGAATGGAGAAATCCGAATCCCTCATCGGTAAAACGATCTCCCATTACCGCATCATTGAAAAGCTTGGCGGCGGCGGGATGGGGGTGGTGTATCGCGCCGAGGACACAAAGCTGAAGCGTCAGGTGGCGCTGAAGTTTCTGCCGCAGGGCCCGGCGCATGACGCTGTATCGCTCGGACGATTCCAGCGCGAGGCGCAAACCGCTTCTGCGCTGAACCATCCCCATATCTGCACCATTTACGATATTGACGAAAATGATGGCACGCCGTTCATTGCGATGGAACTGCTGCGCGGGGCGACGTTAAAGCATCGCATCAGCGGGCCGCTAGGTTTGGATATGCTGCTCGAAACCGGAATTGAAGTGGCGGACGCGCTGGATGCGGCGCACACCGGGGGCATCGTGCATCGCGACATCAAACCCGCAAATATTTTCATCACCGAGCGAGGCCAGGCGAAAGTGCTCGATTTCGGTCTGGCGAAATTAATTCCAGCGGGCGCGAAGGAAGGTGTCAGCATCAGCGCCGAGACGATTGACGCGGACGCGAATCTCACCAGCCCAGGCACCGCGCTCGGCACGGTGGCGTACATGTCGCCCGAACAGGTGCGCGGCGAAAAACTGGATGGGCGCACGGACTTGTTTTCGTTCGGCCTGGTGCTGTACGAAATGGCCACTGGGCGCCAGGCGTTCACCGGAAACACCTCTGGCATGATTTTCAATGCGATTCTCGAGCGTGAACCTGCGCCGGCATCGCGCGTGAATCCGGACTTGCCGCCGAAGATCGAAGAAATCATCTCGAAAGCCATCGAGAAAGACCCCAAACTGCGTTACCAGCATGCCGCGGACCTGCGCACGGATTTGCAGCGGCTGAAGCGTGACTCGAGCTCCGCGCGCCGCTCCGCTTTGACCACGGATGCAACCTCCGCGGCCGGAGTCCCGCTCCCCAATCCATCGGGCACGCCCGTCGCCGGCGTCCCCGCCGGTTCTGCGCGGTCCCGGCAGACTCGAAAGGTGGCTGTTTCGGGCGTAATGCTTTTGCTGCTCCTGCTTGCCGTTGTTGGCCTGCTCTACCGGATTGGCTTTTTCCGCTCCGGCCTGGCGGCAACCGCTTTCCAGAATCCGGCGATCTCCAGTCTGACCAGCACCGGCGACGTGGCGGTTGTGCGCATGTCACCCGACGGCCGATACCTCGCCTATATTTCGACAAAGCGTGGGCGGAGCAGCCTTTGGGTCCGCCAGGTAGCAATCGAAAGCGCCGTTCAAATTGTTCCTCCCAACACGACGACCTCTATCGCCGACGCCGCTTTCACTCCCGACGGAAACTTTTTGGATTACACGGCGTACGTGTCCTATGCCACAGACGGTAAGGTGTACCAAGTTCCGGTTCTCGGCGGTACTCCGCACCGCCTGCTCGACGATGCGAATGCGTGCGTGTCCTTCTCGCCTGATGGGCGCCAGATGGTCTATGTAACCTTTGGCCGCGCGACGAGCGAGGGTGTCCTCATGGTCGCAAACGCCGATGGCAGCGGAGCGCGGAAACTCGCTGCCGGCAAGGCCTCCAGGTTTGTTTCCCCGGGCCACAGCTATGACAAAGTGAGGTGGTCGCCGGACGGTCAGCGTATCGCGACATATGTTACGGACCCCGAACCCAGCGGACAGAATTACCGGCTCGTCGAGATTGACGTTGTTACGGGTAAAGAAGAGCCCATGCCAGGGAGGCGCTGGGCCGGAATATTTGACCTTACCTGGCTCCCCGATGGCAGCGGGCTCCTTCTCGCAGCTAAGGAGAAGACCAGCGCGCCAGGCCAACTCTGGATTGTCACCTACCCGGGTGGGGAAGTGCGGCGGCTCACGAACGATCTAAGCTCGTATGTGTCCGCCTCGGTCTCCGCCGACGGCCGCACCATCGCTTCCGTGCAGCAGAACCGTGCGAGCAGCCTGTGGGTGGGCGCAGCCGATGCGCCGGATAACGCCCGGCAAGTCACCTCTGGCAGGTTCGATGGCATGTTTGGCCTCGAGTGGACCCCCGACAGCCGGATCGTTTACACGGGCTACCACTCGGGAAACTGGGACCTTTTCGTGGCCGACGCCGATGGCGGAAATGTCCGGTCGCTGACCTTTGACGGCCACGACAAAGGGTACCCAGCCGTCTGCGACGGTGGGCGTGCGGTTGTCTACACCACTACGATTGACGGAAAGGACCACCTTTGGAAGCTCGATTTGCAGAGCGGAGCCCCCGCACAACTGACGAATGGCCTCGGGGAGAGGGGCCCTGCGTGCCAGGGAACGGGCCAGTGGGTGATGTATGCGGGACAGGTTCCCGGCGGAGTGTTCTATATCTTTAAAATGCCAATTTCCGGCGGAGCGCCGGTGCGGGTTTCCGATCGGATTTCATTCGGCGGCGGGCCACTCATATCTTTGGATGGCCGTCACGCGTTGTTCGGATCCTTTGATAAAAACGGAACAATTGTCGGCGTCACAGTTTCTGCAGTCACCGGTGCGCAGGAAGGGGCCGAAAACAAACTTCCGGATACGCTCTATGATGGCGCTGCTCGCGTGCGCTGTACGATGGATGGCCGCTCCTTTGCCATAGTGGACATCCGTTCCGGCACTCCCAACCTCTGGAGCGGGTCGGTCATTGCTGCGACGAAGCAGTTGACCCACTTTGCCTCGGGTGTGATTTGGGACTTCGGCTGGTCGGTGGACGGAAAACACATTGCCCTCGCGCGGGGCACGGACCAGAGCGACGCCGTATTGTTCACCAGCGCAAAGTAAGTCAGGATCACTCCTCCTCGTATTCTGTCCGCGGGCAACGCACCCATGGATGTCGTCCGCGTTGTCATTTTAGCCGATTGTCCCCCGGATCACGGGCAATCCGGAAGGGATCCTCCGTAGAGCCTGGAAATTCTCGTTTTCGGTAAATTCCCGAAGGCGGAGGGGTCGGGACGGGAAAGTTACCCAATCCCGTTTGAGGCACTTCGTTGTGCAGGCCGGGCTTCTCAACGACCCGATTACTTCCTGTTTGCCGACCAACCGCCAGCGACTCAACAAGCCGTTCAGATTTCCGGCTTCGCTGAGACTAGTTGACGGCTCGCACCGAGGGCGGCATCCAAGACCCGTCTAGGATTGAGGGGGCCTTCTCGTTCGGCCAGTAGAGTCGCAGCATAAGCCCAAAGTTGCCCTCGGGAGACGGCAGCCAGTTGGCTTCCTTGACCTTGTCGGGTGAGTCTTTCTGGACATAGATGTCGAGTGACCCATCGTCATTCAAGTTGAATTTGCTTCGCTGGCTCAGGTTGACGCGGTCCAGTGGGTTGGGCACAAAGAACCCCTCGGGATCATACACCGTTAGCGACCAAAAGCCCTTGACTGGCGGCTGTTCTCCCTTGGCGAAATGAATCACATACTCGTGGGCGCCGCTCAGCGTTTTGCCTTCACCGTCCACTCTGGCGATTGGGTAAACGGCATCCTCTGGTAGGTTCCAGCCGGGGCCTAGCAAATTAAGGAATGCCCTGCGCGGGTAATCGGTGCCATAAACTCCGGCAGGCAGCGTGATTTGCCAGCCATTCACAACCTTGCCAGCGTTCGGCGCGAAGGCCACTATCTTTGCAAGAGCAGCCTTGGGAGCCGTCGCCACCTCCTGGGCGATAGCCGGGTCGAGCGTGCTGATATCCCAGTCATTCCCCGGCACAAGCCCGATCTTCGCCATTTGGGCGACCATCGGAGCGGCGGCAGGCGTCGGGGGGTTGTCCTTCATTAGATTCGCCAGGAGCTTGAAGTAGGCCGCGGGGTCCATTCTGATGACTTGATCTTTCGTCGAAGTCTTCATATCAATGTCCGGATCGACCTTGCCGTTGGGTGGGGTGTACTGCTTGCCGTATGCGCTCAGGGGAATTAGGGACAGCTTGTCCTGGAAGGAATGCACCTTCTCGTAGTCCTGCTCCGTGCCGGTGGTGTAGGTACGGCCGACAATCCAGACCATGTTGGTAGCCGATTTGTAGTGCGTGACACCCTTAGGCAATTCACCCTTCCAGTGCGGCCCGGTGAGGACGTAAGTCTGGGCCCTGTCTCCGGTCGTGCGAGTGCCTGGGGACTGAAATACGTCCGTCCAGCCGTCCAACATCGGAATCATGAAGTAGCGGCCCTCGGCGTCTGGAATCTTGAGAACGTACGGTTCCTTGGCGAGGTCGAGCCACGCCGAGGAATATAGCGTGTCGGCATTCGCACCCGGGATGTCTCGATACGTGATAGGCGGATACTCCCGCGCATGAGCGAATTGGCCCATCGGGGCGCGCAACCCAAGAGGGGCGGTTGTGTTGGTGGTCACGCGCCGGGTCATTTCCAGGGTAACCAGCGGATAGCCGTAGATGTAGACATCCTCGGCGATAGCGCGGGCATCGGCGGGACTGACATTGGTTTGGGCGATTGTCATGCCGATGAGCCTTCCTTAATTTGTGTCTCATTTGCCACGCGGGAGATGGCAGGCCATCTGTACGCTGTTTTTTACGTACCCGTCCGAGACTTCCTTATTAATCCCTTGGCAGATCATTCAAAGCCAAGCAGACGCGATCCTGTTCCCAGTCGAATGTATGAGCATCTTGGGCTCTTCGCCAACTAGCAAAAATGACAGTCCAAACGGGAGATAGTCAGATCCAGGCGGTGACTGCTCCCGGATCACGGGCAATGCGGAAGTGATCCCGCGAACTGCCTGCGAAGTCGCATTTTCGGTGTGTGTCCAGCTTAAGGCTGGTGTATTCAGTAGGAGGTAGACCTACCAGGGCAAGAGTCAGGACCCTGTAGCTAGGATCGCGTTCGTGGAGGAGACGAAGCGAATGAAGCCGATCGACAAAGCCATCTTTGGGATGGTGAGCGAGTCATCGGGCCGCAACGAAAGTGCAACGCATAGGTGGCCTCGAAAACCGAAAACTCCAGGGGCCGAGCCCGCACCGAAAGGGCGAAGGCAACATGGACCGCCGCAACTGACTGAAGCGGTGGGACACTCTGGCGGGGATATTGTGGACAGATCGACTGAGAAAGATGTGCTCGTGTCTCTGGTCGGGCTCGGCGGATGACGGGTTGCTCAGAGGTGCTCCTCGGGAGTGCCTAAAAAGCGATAACTCCACGGTTGAGATCCCAGTTCAAACTCGGCAAGTTGGCCGGTTCATCGATCGTTTGTCATGAACGCCGCGTTTCCATCGCTCCCAGTTTTGCCCAAGTAAGCAGCGATCGACCGGAGCTGCTGAGAAAGTCAAGAGCTTGGGTAGTGGAGTCGACCTGATCATCGTATTTCGATCCTGGGAAGGTGAGAAGTTCCCGTAGGTACTCATCGAGCCAAGGAGCTTGGATAGGCAAAAGTACGTCGCCCTGCGCAAAACGGATTGTCTGCGCATAGACACGTAGGGTCTTGTCGTTTCCCGGCGGAGGTTCGTAGGGAATGACGCCCAGTATTGAGCCTCGAAGTTCTTGGATCAGCTGCGTGCCCGAAGCTTTGTCCTCGATTAAAACTCTTTGCGGCTTATAGTGACGACATTGATCTATGACTGCTTGCTTCAGTTCTGGATAATTCAGGCGTCGGCGAAATACATTCAACAAGTAGAATCGCTGTCCAAGAACTCCCCAAGTAGTACAAACGCTGTAGTCGTTCAGCTCGCCACTTTTGTTAGCCGTGTCCCAGCTCTGCAGTACAAAGCTGAATCGCCTCGGCTGTTCCGAGAGTTCGTAAAACCGGAGCCACTCCCTGAGGATCAGTGAGCCGCCTTGTGGCATTGGGTTCTGCTGATACTGGCTCTGAAAGTCGTATTCAGGGATAGACTGCCGGATGCGTTCCAGGGTCTCAAGGGAATCGCGTTCAGGATGTAGAGCCTCTCCAGCTTTGCGCCTGAAGAGGCGTCTGCCAAGGTAATCCTCGATGACATAGGTTTCGTCTTCTTCTGCAATGGCGGGCAAAGAGAGGATCTCCCAGTTGCCGCCCCGCTCGAGCACGTGTCCAACAAGGTCATCCTGGTGCAGTCGCTGCATCACAATGATGATTACCCCATTTTCTTTGCTATTCAGGCGACTGAGCAGGGTGTTATCGAACCAATCATTTGCGCCATTCCGACGGGTGTCCGAAAGAGCGTCTTCTGGCTTGAGAATGTCATCGAGAATTAGGTAATCGGCTCCCCGTCCTGTCAGCACACCACCCACTGAGGTGGACATGCGAGAGCCCTGCTCCGTGGTCATAAAGTCATTCACGGCGCGTTTGTCTTGAGCGAGGATTGTTCTCGGAAACAGGTTTTGAAAGAATCTGCTGCTGATCAAGGTTCGACAATCTCTCGCATGCTTTTCAGCAAGATCTTGCCCGTAGCTTGCAGTAATGATTTCACTGCTCGGCTCGTGACCAAGTATCCATGCGACGAAGGCGACACTGGCCGCATGGGATTTCAACATGCGCGGGGGCAGATTAATAATGAGACGCTTGATTTTGCCGGTGCGACATGCCTCGAGCTTTGAAGCCATGAGCTCCATATAGGGAGATGTGAGCAGCTCTGTTTGCGGGTTGATCTCGTAAAAAGAACGTTCCATGAATGTCATGAAGTCGTGTCTTAACACAAACTCGTATTCTGCAGCGGACAGCAGGGAACTCATTTCGCGTCCTCCGTCTTGGGTTCAGCGACAGCTTGTGTGGTTGATGGCTCGGTCCTGCGAATTCGTTCCACCAGATTCGCCATGAGAGCGTTCTCGCGCTCATGCTGAAGGAGGGCGGGCCCATCCATCTCTATTCGCTCCTCCAGAATTTGATTCCACTTGAGAATCTCCCCAATAGCGCGGACGTCGCCGGAGGCAGCTTTGTTTGCAAGTTGTGTAATGCCGGCCTGCAGCTTCGTGATCTCCCGCCACACGCCGTTTTCATTGACCCTAACGGGTTGCTTGCACACTTCGGCAAAGATCGTCGCCATGTTCCTGGAGCCCTTCGGCCGACCGCTAGGGTTCCCCGATTTCCCAGGTTCAAAGCGACTATGCCTTGGTGGCTTTCCAAAGCCGACTTCATAGGAGTTTGGTCGATTCTTCTCTTTACCCAAGGCTGTCCTCTCTATCCGCAAGTAATCCGTTAAACGTCTGGCCGCTTAACGCGTGAACAGCCTCTCCCCCAGTCAATCGTTGCCAACGCTGGATGACCACGTCGCAATAGATGGGATCGATCTCTAGGCCATAGCAAATTCGGCCGGTCCTCTCCGCAGCGAGAAGCGTGGTGCCCGATCCCAGGAATGCGTCGAGAACAATGTCGCCCCGAGCGGAGCAATCAAGAATGGCATCCGCGACCATCGCTGTTGGCTTGACCGTTGGATGCAACGCCAACAGATTGCCTTCTTCTGATTGCTTGGAAAGGGTGTTGATCCCTGGGTACTGCCAAACGTTGGTCCGATTGCGTCCATACTTGCCCAGCAAGACGTTGTTTCGATGGGACTGCTGTCCATTGCGAAACACGAAGATCAGCTCGTGTTGGGATCTGTAAAGCGACCCCAATCCTCCGTTGTCTTTTGCCCACACCACGAGATTGAGCAGTGTGCTGTAGACCTGCTTTCCAGCAACTAGAAACTCGCCCATGTGGCGCCAGTCATGGCAGACGAAGTGAACCGAGCCCGGCGAACTATATTTAGCCAGGAGGCTCAGGCTCTTTGCCAGGAAGGCAGTGAATTCGGTTGCAGTTAGCTCACCTGACGCCATGGCAAATTCACGATGATGAATGTTGCCACGGCCACAAGCGTTACCGTCGACCACCACATTATAGGGAGGGTCGGTGAAGATGAGACCAGCTTTGCGGCGCCCCATCAAGGCCGCAAAGGACGTTTCCTCGAGAGAGTTCCCGCACAGGAGACGATGTTTGCCCAACGCCCAGAGATCTCCCTGAGCACTGACCGGAATGGCCGTATCCACCGCTGGGAGCTCATCAGCCGGATCCGGTTGGTGGGCGCTCTCCTGCAGGATTAGGTCGATTTCCGCGGTCTCAAAGCCAGTGAGCGCGATGTCGAAGCCACTCTCGATGCTAAGGAGCTCCTGTAGTTCGATTGCAAGGATTTCTCTGTTCCAGCCGGCATTTTCGCTAAGCTTGTTATCAGCCAGAGCGTATGCCCGGATCTGCGTTGCGGTCAGATTTTCGAGGCAGATTGTCGGCAGCTCGGTGAGACCGATTAGCCGAGCTGCGGCCAATCGTCCGTTGCCCGCTATGACTGTATTGCTGCGATCGACTAAGAGTGGGCAGGTGAATCCAAATTCTCTGATGCTGTTTGCAATCTGGTTAATCTGTTGCTTTGAGTGGGTTCTCGCATTCTGAGGCGATTCCTTCAGCGTAGATGTCTGGCGGTAGTGGACTGCCAACTTTGAGAGTTGGTCGCTTCTGTCCTTCATCGGAAGCTCCTTAAGGCCCGGAGGCGCTAAAGGAGATCCTAGGAACCGCAATCGCTCCAGCTGGTATTAGCTACTGCAGATCTAATATTTTTCTTTGTTGACGCGTTTTTCTCGCTCTGGTTAAGCGGTGTTGAACGCTTGAGATCTTTGCAGTCTTCTCCCTTCCGCGATCCATGAAACGGATCAGGCCTGCTTTGCCATCTAAATCGACATCATCCTCGACTTCAACTATTACTTCCTCGTGGGTTGATCGTTTGAGTTCTCTCAGTAGCTGGGCTTTCGATATCGTTGGTTTCCTGCGGACAAGCTCTTCAATTAGCACTTGGAGAGAATCAGGGCCCTTGCTTCGGCCACCGAGGCTCGCCAAGTGTTTCTTTAGGAGCTTTGCGGAGGCGAATGCATCCGCGATCCCTCCTTCGAAGCTCCAATATCTCAGAGCTATGCCACGGCGCTCTTCAGACTTTCGCTGTCGCAAGCAAGCTTTGAGCGTAGCCTCCGACAGTTGGGTCTCCAGAAGCTTGTGGCGTTCGAGGAATTTTTCAGCGTGACACCTGACCATTGCCGTAAAGGCTTCGGATTGCTGAGGTTCTTGGTGAGGAAGGGAACTGGTCATCTCATCTCCTGATGCGAACGGTCGCGATGCATGGTTTTTGGTGGGCAACATGTCTTCTCAATAACAGTTCAACGAAAATCGCGGCTTTCGCAATACTACTTTCGATCACGTTGCTGTTCGCAGTGAGCGGGGTTTGATGTTTCGTAATGGAGCGAACTTGCTCCTCCAGATCCGCACATGCGCAAGTATGATTTCGGATGAAGAGGGGTATGGGTAGGAGCAGCCATACGGAGTCGCGGATCATCTCTGCGCTGAAGCAAGGTGGAAGCGGGTCGGACGCCCATGACGTGATTGCCGCGGGACGGACGATCCGCGTGCTCAGTGTTATGGAGCTTTCACGCGGGAGTGCCTGGCGTTGGAAGTAGACACGGGCTTTCCCAGCCGGCGCGTGACGCGGGTGCTGGATGGGATTATTGGGAACTGCGCGAAGCCTCAAGCAGTTCGCTGCGACAACGGCCCGGAACCAACTAGCTGTCATTTCCCTGGCTTGGGCATTTGGAGTAGAAGATCCGAGCTGCGCCACATTCAGCCTGGCAAGCCGACCCAGAACGCGCATGTGGAGAGCTTCCATGGCAGGTTGCGGGAAGAGTCCCTCCGGGTAAGTTGGTTCATGAACTTGTTCGACGCACCGACGAAAAGTAAATATGTGGAAGGCAGAATACAACCGGCATCGGCCACACAGCAGTCTGGGTTACAGAACACCAGCGGAATTTGCTTAGCAGCTTGGCATCGAGAGCTATGGAAAAGACCGTGGGCTACGCCCACTTGGAACACGTCGAGGGCGTTTCCCACTTTCCCACAGCTCTGGATTGCGGCTGAATTATAGGATCACTTGTACGGGAATAGGGGGCAAGGTCCAGAGCTCTCGTGGTTGCCGTCCCTATTCCCTGCTTTTCCCTGTTCCGCCTTGCGGTTCAAGCGACAAAACAAAAGAATTCCCTTGAAAAACGCGCTTATCTCGCGCTACAGGGAGTTCTGATCAGCGCGAAATTCCCTGTATTCTTCCCTGAAAGCAGGGAGGACGTTTCGCACGTGACTGCATCCACCGCCAAATAGACCTAGTATTCGACAGAAGTTAGGTGGAGCCAGGGCGAAATCCCACAAAGCCTGGTATCGGATTCTGGAGCACAATCGGAGCACTCTAAGGCGGCTTAAGCTTCCACTACCCCGCCAAATTCCTATCGGCCGAATCCAGCGGCAGCTCGGTCCCGCCTCTTTCTCATCCGATACCAATGTATGCAAGACACAGACTGGTTAGGGCGCGGCGTGTGCGCCTTACTCTTTCTTTGCGTCTTTTCCCCACGCCGAAGGAGTACTGGCCCCGGTCGCGTTGTCGATGATGTAGCCAGTCCGGCTGACCGCGCTCGAGTCGAGGGAGCGGGATATTTTGTAAAATTCGATAAAATTTGGCTTTTTATCGACTTCAGCGACGCCGCCCAGAGAAGCGTTTGCCTGGAGAAAAGGACAGCCTGAGGGAGCTGGCTTTGTCGAGAACGGCGTCGACGACGCAGTCGGTTGCGGCGGGAACCCAGTTCGCGCTTCCGGGGTTGATGAAGGGATTGGCAGGGCTGGGGTGGGGCCGGTCAAGGTTGGGAGACGACGTGTCGTTCGCCAGTTTGGGGCTTGGCTCGGGTATAGGCTCCGGTGCAGGCTCCGGGTGGGGGACCTGGGGCGCGGCGGGCGGGGTTTTCGTGACGGCAAGGGGGTCCCCTGGCCCCTCACCTTCAGGCTGGTGCTGCTGTTTGCGGCGCCACTCAGAGCAGTAGATTTGTGCATTGACGGGAGGGGCCGCGGGTTGCGTCGCGGCAGATGGGGAAAGGCGCCGATCATTCATGGTTCGGGACGGGATCAGTCCTTCGATGGCTACGATCATGGCAAGAGCCTTGATCTGGCCGGCCATGCTGCCTCTGGTCGCTTCAGGGTTGAGATTGGCCAGTTCCCAGAGCCGGGCCAGGATCTGGTCGCGACCAAGGTTGAGCTTGCGCAGCCCTTCGGCTTCCTGGTCCACCAGCCTTTCGCTGACGGCGGCGCGGTGCTCGATCATGTAGGCGCGAACGCGGGGCTTGGCTTTGGTATAGGCGGCGGTGTCGGGATTGAGGCCAACGGCTTCTGCGGCGCGGCGGTCATTCATGGTTCCGGACAGGATCAGGCGAGCAAAGGCGATTTCCTGATCGGTGATGGGATCGCTGACAGTATTTTTGGGCATAGGTCGTCTCGTTCCTTGGTTTGCTGGAGATTGGGTCGGGTTTGTTTGCTGCTCTCTTAGGGACACAAAGGGGGTGAGAGCCGCGGCAGGTTACTCATGGCTGGTGTTGGCGATTTTGTGACAGGGATCAAGTGTGGTACCGGATAGCGGTGAAGCTATCCTTCGCTCACGCGGAAGGCCGAAACTAGCGGCAACTGCCGGCCAAGGCGCGGTTGCGTGAGAAGCCGTCGCCTGCCGATATCTTCTACTCTAAGAGATAGAGCCTTTCCAGGTTTGATGTAAGTGGCGAGATGCTTTTTTCCGCACAGGAGTACAAGCCCAAAGGTCACTCGGGTTTGGTATGCGCGTTGGCAGCGGAGATAAAACCGGGGTACACGGAACATCCACCATGCTGTCAGGATGCGGCAGGACATGAATTTGTGGCTCGTAGTTGCTCCGTCCAGTCCTTTTAACGTCCGTCTGTCCCTTGTATCTCTTTTGTTTTCAATAAAGGGAGTCCATCGGCGCTGATGGGGTCAGATTCAATCCATTTCCCCATTTCCAGCTTCAGGAGGCGGTAATGTACCCACGCTCTATGGCGCCTCCGGGTATGCGGTTGCCGTGCTTGAGAGTGTCTTTCACGATGTGCCCCATGAGCCGAGCCCTGAGACTTCTCGATCCCGAGTTCTGACGTGGCAATATCTGCAGCTGAAGACGACTCGCGAGCTGCGGGTCGTGATGTTGACGAATCCTCAACTGCGGCAGTTACGTGTTCCCCGGCGCATCGGGTCATTGCGGGAAGACGAACTGATCCATACGGAGGCTTCGCAATATCCCCGGACGCGCACCTGGGCGAAGTTCCTGCACGGCAATATCCCGATGCTTGATGGCCTGGCATGGAGACCCCGCCTCGGCGGGATGCTTGTGTAAACCCTTCCTACATGGCCGACCTGTGGATTGTGTGCTTCCACCGCTTCGAGGAAGTGTTGGCCGCAGAGCTGATCCGGGTGCGACCCGATTAACAGCTTGACAAGTTGGATCATTGGTCGTATCACTTCCGCGACCCGGTCACGACCCAGATGGGCCGGGCTAAGGGGGTAGATGTATGCGAAAAGCAGCATCGTTTTTGGCCGCCCTTTTCCTGGGCGCGACAGCCATAGCTGCTGATTTCACCGGCACATGGAAACTAAACCTAGAGAAGTCGTCGGACATCAGTAAGGTCGCCTATGACACGATAAAACTCGAACAAACCGGACCAAACGCTTACCGAACCACACACGACACAGTGCTGAAGTCCGGAAGTAAAACTCACCATGAAATGAATCGCGTATATGACGGTCAGGAACGCCCGGTACCTGGAGACGGCCTGTCACCTCAAGGGACCGAGATTTGCGAGATTACCGCTGCTGGAGACCGAAAGATTACGTTCAAGGAAAATGGGAAGGTAGTTGAAGTGCTCACGTCTTCGGTTTCGAAGGATGGGAAGACACTGACGAATACTGTAGTCACCGACAAAGGCCGCTACGTGTCGGTTTACGACAAACAGTAGGACATCGCCGGACTTTGCCGCCCTGAGCCAACCAGGCCCCCGCCTACTTTGTCATGCACTGCGCTGTTAACCGCCAGGCCACCAAGGAATGCTCCGACGATGCCCGGCAGATTGATGACTTGAGCGAGCAGGCTCGCCACCGCCATGATGACGAGCATGAGGATGAAGCAGGAGTTTTCGTCATTTTCCGACCTCTTTAAGAGATACGAGCCCAAACGACTGAGGCCAAATAGGACCAGCAGAACAAAGATGACGATTTCAACCAGCTGCACTCCGAGGTTCAACACCGAAAAGCCGGTGTGATAAATCCCAGCACAGATTGCGAACACGATCAGGGATAGCGTGTCAGACATGACTGTCGCTCCAACGGTAACTGTAACCGGCTCGATCCGGGTCTTGCCGAGTTTAGCGATGATCGGCAGACCCAGCAACGTGTGCGACGCTAACAGCGACCCCAGAACCACGGCCGCGACTGGCGAATAGCCGAACCGCAGACCAACCGCCGTGCCTAAGGCCAGCGGATGCTCGTGGTCAGGAGACCAAACATGATTGACCGGTTCCGTGCCGTCGAAACAGAGCGAGGTCGATCTCCAGCCCAGCGAAGAACATGAGCAGCAATTTCCCCAAATCGGCGAAGAACTGGGCGATGGATGGGTGAAGCGGAAACAACTGGAGGACATGAGGTCCGATCACGACACCGCACAGCAGCAGGCCCACTACCGCTGGAAGCCGGATCCTACGGGAGAGCGGAGGAACGCCAACAGTCATCCAATAACTTGCAGGTAGGAAAGCCTGTGCTGTTCGCAGCTTAAGAGCAGCCCTCCGACGTTTTAGCGCGGAATGTCTTTTCTGCCTTTGATCATGAAGCGGTGCCTAATTGGTCGGTGCATGCACTGACAAGCATCTTAAGTCTTAACACCTCAAGACTACATTTGGACATTTTAGTCTTAGCTCGTTAAGCTTGTGCGAAAGTGCGAAGCGCGATAATCCTTTATCAGTGCGCCGATGCCTTCAGGGTTCATAGGGGTCTTGTCAGAAGTAGGTGCAGCCTCCGACGGCGACACAATTCTTGAAGCTCGGGCGACTTTCCTGTGTGGACTGATTCTAACGTGAGGAGAAACACACGCCTTGCTTCACCTTGGGTTTGCCGACGGAGAAAACGGTCGGGAATTTACGACTGATTGGTCTCGTAAAGGAGCAGAAATGCAAGCGTTTAACAATCCAAAATGGCAATTTCGGACAGTGCTGGTAGCTGCTTTCATGGGGTCCTTTTGATCGACGCAATCCCGCAGTTGGAAGCAATGGCAAAAGACACCGAAGGCGCCGTAGTGATGGCCGCCGCCAAATCCCTGATCAAACTTGGGGACGAGAAGGGATACGAGGCCTACTACGCGGTGCTCACGGGGCAACGCAAGTCCGGCGACAGCCTGATTGGAGGTGAGGAGAAAGAGTTGAGCCATCTGCACGGCGGCAGCAGCGGTGATCCATCTGTCCTCGTTGCCGAAGAAGGCGGCAAATTAACCTTACTCCGAGGAAAGACCCGCTGAGGGCGCGAAGACGAGAGGGCGAATACAGCCGTGCTCTTGACCCGATCAGAATCTATCTCACGATCCCACATTCAGTGACCAGCCTGTAACAAGTGACAGTTCGTAACTTACTCCCACTCGTGGTGCAGTAGCGATGCAGTGCCCAGACCACTGCACGCCACCATTCGCTGGCACGCGACGCGGGGTTGGTCAGACAAATGATTTTATGAGGAATCCAGATGGCGGCTGTTCTTAAACTGGCAGGCTTGAGCTGGCGGGAGTTGTTTCTTGCTACGTGTCGGGGGGCAGTCAGGGCAAATATCATGAACCGTGCAGCCGAGTTGGCCTTCTGGTTCCTGCTAGGTTTCTTCCCCATGCTCGTATCTGTAACCGGGTTGGCTGCGATGATTGGCTCTGCTCCCGGTTCGCAAGGCATCCTGATGAAGCACGTTGGAGAAGTTCTGCCTTCGGCCGCTTCCAAGCTCGTACGACAAGTGCTACAGCAAACAACGGGCACTGGCGTAGCCTGGCTTTCCCTGCTTTTCGCGTTATGGTCTTCCGCTTCAGCGACCGTCGGACTTATCGATACTCTCAACGCCATTTATGGCCTGCAAGAGAGGAGGCCCTGGTGGAAGGCTCGCCTGGTTGCCGTTTGCCTTGCGATGGCCATGGGGGCGCTACTTACCGCCGCATTGATTGTTGTAGCGTATGTTCCCTTGATCTTGCACAAGATCGCGCCGGGTTCGGCAATTCTCTCGGTGTGGAAGATTGCACAGTGGCCGGGCGCTGCATTCCTGATCATCATAGCGCTGCTTGGCATCTACCGTTTCGCTCCGAACGTTCAGGAACAGGAATGGAAGTGGCTGCTTCCCGGGAGCATCCTCGCGGCCGCAATCTGGATGGCTGTTTCCGTTCTGTTCAAGCTGTATGTTCGTCAGTTCAGTCATTTCGGCGTGCTTTACGGCTCGCTTGGCGCGCTCGTCATCCTGATGTTCTGGTTCTACCTGAGCGGCGCCGCGATTCTGGCCGGCGGAGAACTCAATGCAATCCTGGAAGACGCTGCCGCCAAACAAAGGGTTCCTGGAGCGAAAAGGCGCGGCCAGCGCTCGCTGGTTCAGATGCACGATCAAAACTCCGCAAAGCTGTGATCCGGACCCAACGGCTATCGCGTGAAAACGGTTGGTAGCGCTGCTGGATAAGCGAATAGCGGCCGAATCGTTTCGGCTTGGAGCCACATGGGCAGCCTGCATTCTTTGCAGTTCAAGATGCAATGAATAGCCGTTTCCATCCACACCTCTTTGCAGGCCGCAATTAGATCCACTTAGCCGGTTTTCTTCGTTTCGAACCGACGCAATGCCGCAACAGTGGTTGACGGTGGGGAAAGGACAAGGCATGGCGAATAAGGGCTCACAGATGCGCTAGACGCAACAGAGTCGGCTCTTAGGCCCGGATGCTTCCCCGTTGGGTCCGTACACTCTAGGGCGGCGGCGAGAGGAGTCCTAGCGCGACGGTTGAATTAAGGCGTGAAGGGCAGAAAAACGTGGCTAATTTCAGACTATCGGGCCGTCATAGACCGTCACCGAACCTCATCGATCAAACGGCCCGATTTCTCGGGCCATCTGGCCCAATCGGGGGGTACTTCCGTGGGTATACGGTTTAAATTTGGGGGTATTTTTGGAAATTGCGATTCTGGAGGGATGGCGCTGACGGACATTGAACGCAGTGTTATGAACGGGGCGGCCAGATCTACATCACCTGGAATGGGTATTTTTCCAATTCGGTGTAAGACGCCTCGTCCTTTGATCGGCCGGAAATGGTGAAGGTATAGGCTCCCGGGGAAAGAGCCGAGGCTGGAACGAGAAGCGGAACGGTTTTCTTTGCCAGAGCCTCAGAAACATCGATCGATACCACCTTGCGCCCATCCGTGCCCAAAATCTCGCACCGAAATTCGGAAATGTTCTCGTGAGACGGTATATCGAGCAACAATATAAAGGGTTTTCCGCGGACCGGAGTAATGACGGTTTCACCGGCACTTCTCGAACCCATGCTGGTCATCGAAAAGAACGCGAGAGCCTGAGGGGCAGAAGCGCTACGAAGCCTGGGGATCATCACTGCATTCTGGTAGAGGAGGATCGCCAGCAAGGCGATGGATGCCGCGATGGAATACCGTGCGAGATGTAATTGGCTCTTCCACGGTTTGACAGTAGATCGTGGTTCAGCAACATGATCTGTTGCCAACACCCTCCTGGTTGTATCCATGAACAAGGAAGTAAGCCGCACCTCGCGAGCACATTCTTCGCAGTCAAAGAAATGTTCGGCAAATTCATCCTGTTGGGCAGCAGAAAATTCACCCAGCAAGTATTTTTCCGCAGCCTGGGTTTGAACTGCCTCGGCATGATCCATAAGCTTCGGGTTTCCTCGTACAGTAGTGTCTTAAAGGCAGCAAGCGTTTCATGCCCACGTTCAAATGTCTCATTATAAAACATTTAGAAAAGTAAGCCCGGGGCTCAAATTCCCTCGTAGAGAACAAACGGAGCCCAATAGAAGGGTCGTCTATAGACGGTTTGCGAGCGCAGGAGAGAAAGCTTTGCTTCCCGCAGCGCCGACGCAGGTTCTTCTCCCGCGGCTATCGCCGAGTACATGCTATTCATCATTTGTGGGGTCGATGCATCATTTACCTCCCACAACGCAGCAACCACTTTCTGGGCGCCGGCGCGAAGAAATGCCCAGGAGAGGCCGACTAAACCTTCCGAAGAGTAGATTCTGCTACCGGCGCTATCGCAGGCGGAAATAGTCACCAACCTGGCATGGAGCCTGGTGCTCGCAATATCGCGGGCATATAGGTTGTGAGATTGGGCATCTTCGGAAAGAACCACGGCGGAATCGAGCGGGCTGGTACGGCTCGCTGTTCCATGAGCAACGAAATGAATCAGGGCGTAGTCGTCCGGCCTGGCCTTGAAATATGCGGCGGGTGTAGCACTTGCCCCGGAAATTACCGTCTCTTGCGCGGGGCTGAAGTGTTCTTGAATGAGACGCATCTCGTCACCGGCATGAGAGAGTGGCGAATAGTATGCAGGCGGATTGGGGTTTCCAATCAAAAGCAATGTTTTCGGTTGCTTAGCAGCCTGCAGTGCTGTCGAACGCTGCCCGAAAGTAAGCAGGAGTGCGGAGCTGGCATTCGTGACCGAGACATCTTCGATCCAGTAGTGCGGTTTAGGGGAACTTACGAGTAAGGTTTCGAAGTTTAACCCACACAATTCTCCGTCGGGAATGATGGTTACCTGGGATTGCGGCTTAATCCAGCGCTCCACTGGACCAATCAACATCGAATAAAGCTCCTGCCCGCTTGCATCGGCAACGTTATTGGAATCAAACGCTCCCATGAGATGAGCGCGATACCGTTCAATCAGAGGACGAAGCCGGTCCTCCCCGGGAAGGAGCGCAAATTGTGATTGACCGGGGAGAAAAACCCAAAGATAACTGCGTTCCGGGCCGACCCAATAGGACAGAATTACATGTCCCGAACGGGCTGCGAATTGTTTCGCTTCTGTGACGTCGAATGCCCGTGACTGGTGGTCATTGTGCAAGCCGAGCCCTTCGGTGAGCGTGCTGGCTCTGTGCATCTCCACAACGCGAAAGGCTTCATCTGCCATGCCACGTTGCACGAGAAAGTCGATGTAGTCGTTGTAGATGACTTTGGCACTCATCGGATACGAAAACTTGAATTCTTCCCGGCCAAACGAAAGGCGGCCCTTTTCGAGGGAGCCCAGGGCAGCTTCGTAGTGCGTCCTGGCGGCTTCGACGTGGTTAAGCTTAGCGTCGATCATGGCTAGTGCGGAGAATGCGTACGCCTGGAGAATCAAATGTTCTTTGGACCCGTGAATGACTTGCCACAGCAAACGCTTAGCGGTCTTTTGATCAGCTCGCGAAAAGGCAATCTGGGCTTCATTCACCAGCGAACTGAACTCCGTATCGCGATCGTCTATAGAACGTTCAAGCGCCAGGGCTTCCTGGTTGTACTTCTCCGCCAGATTGAAATCCTCTTTTTCGATGGCAATTTGCGCGAGGTTGGTGAGGCTGAAAGCTATCTCCTGCTTATCATCCATCTGGCGTGCCAACTTCAAGGCCTGCTGATAGTTTTCGCCGGCGCTTGAGAATTCACGCTTAACGAATCCTATTACTGCAAGGTTCATCTGCGCGGTCTCTTGATCGGCGATCATACCAAGCTGCTTCGATTCCTTTTCCGAGTCCTCGAAGAGTTCAATAGCCCGATCCAGATCACCCATCTGCAGATAGGCCCAACCTAAGTTGTTGGTGAGCCTTACAACCGATGCTTGAGCGCCCAACTTCTGCGCGATTGCCAACGACGCATTAAACCTATCTACGGCATCTGCATAATGGAATTGCTGCATCTGCAGCATGCCTAGATTTCCCAAAGCCTTACCGGCCAGAAATGATTGATTGTGTTCCTGAGCTATCTGGAGCGAGCGTTTGAACAGCGACTCGGAGCGCGTGGGATCATGACGTAGGGCCGCGAGCTTTCCCTCCGCGAGCAGCAGATCGCCCCTGACCTCGAGTGAATTAGCTCCGGGCATTTCTTCGGTGTTACTGAATGTGCGGTCCGCCAGATCAAGCTGCTGGAGATTGGTCTCCGCGATCCCCTGCAGCGTGCTTCTGCGTGCCAGGAGCTCGACACCCCTGGGTTCAGCAACATCGCGAGACTTGAGCAATCGGAGGGCGTCCTGACTGACCCCTTGCCAGATGAGTATCTCGGACTTGAGCAATCGGAGACGCCAGGTTGCGTCCGGATCTACGTTTTTCTCCTGGAGAGCCGTGTCTACTTCGCTAAGCGCTTGCTTCAGATCGCCACGCTGGAAAGTAGTTTCAGCTCTCTGAAATTCAGCGCCCGCATTGCGGGGGGGAGGCGCACGCCTGCAGGCGGAAAACAGCAAGAGAGTGAAAAAGAGGGAAATTGTCGTCCTACGGAAACCACCTGCCGTTTGAAACCGGCGCCGCGGCTGCCACGGAACCGCCAACGGGGGATCCAAGTTCAACCCGCAGCATGGTGAGACGCTTGGTATCCGCCGATACAAAGAGCTCAGCCAGGTAAACGGTGCCGACCTGAGGCACGTGAATTGCGTAAGCGTAGGGAAGCTCATCTGCAGAGTTGTTTGCTCCCACAAGCCGAACTTGCTTTACCAGGCTGGTGTGCAAAACCCCGTCGGATTGCTGCCAGCCCACGTCTGACGGTATCAGCATACCCTTTTCGATGGCGGGTGGGATCTGCTCGTTTGATCCTCCCCATTCGTATCTGGGTTTCCTGGGAGTTTCTCTACCCGCTCCAGCCTTGGTGCCGCTGCCTTGCGGTTGGTAGTGCTCCAACAACGTTTCGAAAGTGGGATGGGCTGCAAATAGATCGTTGTCGAGATCCACCTCGACAGGCCGCCCAGCTATCTTGAGGTTCACAAACGCGCTGCCCAGCGTAATGATCTCCGGCTGTCCGCTGTCCTTGTGCTTGGAGGAGAGCCTGCCGGTGATTGAATCCGCAGTAATAACATCGAGAATGTTAAGACCCTCGATGGTACAAGTAGCGACGGTGCTGTGCACTCCGTTATCGTTCCGCACGCCGGAGATATAGGTATTTGCCGATCGGTATGAGATGAGGTCCTTGAAACGATAATTCTCAGCCTTCGAAGACGCGTAGCCGCCGACGACAGGGAGAGAGGTTGCCGCATGACTGTCGAGCTCTGCTTTGAACGGGTATGTGATCGTCCCTCCGAGGGCGGACCCGTGTGCGTGGTATAGAAAAGTTCTCCCGCTCATGCCTGAAATCTCCGTATTCGCAAGCTGGATTCACAACTCAACATCAAGTCGATAGTGCAACCACCGATGGTTTCGTTTCAGAATTGAAACGATAAACGCATGCGTGCACTGGCATCGTTCTTTTTAGGAACATGAACTGACCGCGCAAGTATATCCGAGTCGGCCGCTGGCCACGTGGGGTTGCTGTGTGAAAGCCGTCGTATCATAGGACTTCAATCTCCCATCTTCGAATCAAATGGATCGCACGTGCTGACATCGATTGAAGGGCGCTCGGTCATTGTGACCGGGGCAAGCAAGGGAATCGGGAAGGGCATAGCTCGCATTTTTGCCGGCCAGGGAGCTCGCGTGCTCATCGCCGCAAGAGACCTTTCCCAGGCCGAAGCAGCGGCCGCCGAACTCCGAACCAGTGGGGAAATGGTCAGTGCCATAGCCGCGGACGTTTCCAAGATGGAAGACAACGTCCGCATGGCTCAAACCGCGATCGAACGGCACGGCGGCATCGATATCCTCTGCTGCAATGCAGGGATTTTTCCGGCCGCGAAGCTCTTTGAGATGAGTGAGGCCGATTGGGATCAGGTCCTGGACGTCAATCTCA
>CAWFBI010000004.1:0-281712 GCA_963814015.1 uncultured Acidobacteriaceae bacterium | reverse complement strand
CTCAAATCCTGGCGATGGGCGCGAACTTTTCTGAAGTCTGGCAAAAGGATCACTGTCCTTCGACACTCAAGAAGATGATCTTCCGCACAGTTGTGGAGGAGATCATCGTGCACACAGACGCGGAGAAAAAGACGCTTCAGTTCACAATCCACTGGAAGGGCGGCACGCACACCCAATTAGCGATGGACCGGCCGCGTTCAGCGACTGAAACCGCAACGCCGGTCGAGGCCCTGGAGATCATACGGCGGATGGCGGTTCGCCACGGTGATGACCAGATAGCCTCCGTGTTGAACCGGCTCGGTTATTCGACAGGTAAAAGCAAGCGATGGAATCAAATCCGCGTGGCCACCGCGCGGCGCAACTATTCGATTACTGGTCAAAAGCGATCGCTACCCGATCCTGAGAGAGTCAGCCTGAACGAAGCTGCCCGGATATGTGGAGTGAGTCACCGCACGATCGAACGGCTAGCGGAGGCAGGCCTATTGAAGCGTGAACAGGTCGCTGTTCGCGCTCCCTGGGAGATTCGTCGTGCGGATTTGAATAGCGAAACAGTTCAGAGCATTATCGACAGGCTTCTCCGCACAGGGAAGCTGGTTCTCCAAGGGGGTAGTTCGGGAAACCCGCCGTCCTTGTTTACTGAAAATGAAGGAGATGATAATGCCGGGCATCATGAGTGAGGGTTCTGCTGCAGGTTCTGTCCCCAGGTGTGGAGCACGCTGAGTAGCCCGATGTCGGCACCGAGATACCTCGGGTCGCGCGCTACTTCAAGCATAGTCGCGGCACTGGCGCGGAACAGTAGGTCGTAGAGCAGGCGCTTATTCTGCAGCACAAGTGCAGAGAGTTCATGCGGCAGCGTGAAGACAACATGGAAGTAAGGCACAGGCAATAGCTCAGAGCGACGCGCGTCCAACCACTTGGCGCGTGCGTTTCCCTGGCACTTGGGGCAGTGCCGGTTGCGGCAGGAGTTGTAAGAGATGGCCTGATGACCGCAGCGACTGCACTGATCGCGATGACCGCCCAGAGCCGGGGTGCGGCAGCGCGCGATGGCGTCGAGCACCTTCCGATGCTGCCAGGCCAAATGTGATCCGTGCCGTTCCCAATAGCTGTCCACTGATGCGCGAATGATGTCGGCCACCTCCAGGGTGGGCCGATTCATCGCCTCCTGCGCCTCGCTTCTCTGCTGGCTTCCAGGGGAGCCGCTATGGAGAGAGTGTCGAGTGGGTTCGGCACCGCTTGCAGATGACGCCGGGAGAGATGCAGATAGATGGTTGTGTGATCGAGCGAGGCATGGCCGAGCAGGACCTGAATCGTGCGCAAGTCTGCGCCGGCTTCGAGCAGGTGGGTGGCATAACTATGGCGTAAGGCATCCTCGTACTACTCATGATCTGCATCCCACAAAGATCTGTTATCCATGTCACCCCTTCTACGGGGTTGAGGTGGAAGTTGTTCGGCATTTGCGAAGGACGGAGTCGACGGTTCTCGTCGTCAGACTTCCGACAGGAACACAGATCGCATTACCCAAGTGGATGTTGACTCCCGAACTATGCGATCGGTTGAGTTACGAAGATAGGCCCCGAATCGATATCACAGCTCTGCTTGAGCTCCGCCGGCTCATTGATGCCCAGCGCGTCGATCGTGGCTTCGAGAACCTGGGTTGTGCAGAATCTGCATCAGGAGGTCAGGATGCAGAACAACAAGGAAAGTCGGATCGTACTGCAGCGCAAACTGCGGTTCGAGGAAGAGGAGATTTGGACCGAGCTTCCGGAATCGACGCGGGAACACTGCCGCGGACTGTGGCGCCAACTGTTGGAAAGCGTCCTCAACGACGCAGACAGGAGGCCCAATGAACGAGAAGATTAAGGGACATCAGTTGGAGCGAGGAGCCTACGTTTACGTGCGTCAATCGACACCCTATCAGGTGCGCAATCGTCTGGAGAGTAAGGAACGGCAGTATGCCCTGGCTCAGCGTGCATCCCAGCTGGGCTTTCACAAGGTCATCGTAATCGATGAGGACTTGGGACGCTCGGGCGCTGGCACCCAGGAGAGGCCGGGCTTCGGCCGACTGCTGGCATCTGTGTGCCAGGGCCTGGCGGGAGCGGTATTAGCCCTGGAGGCTTCGCGTCTGGCGCGCAACAACCGTGATTGGCATCATCTCGTGGATCTGTGCGCACTGACGGAAACGTTGCTTATCGACGGTGACGGGATCTACGACCCACGCCAGTTGAATGATCGCCTGGTCCTTGGTCTGAAGGGAACGATGTCGGAGTTCGAACTTGGCCTGTTGAGACAACGGGCTCGCGAGTCTTTTGAGCAGAAGGCGCGCCGTGGCTTTGCGATGTGGGAACTGCCGGTGGGGTTTATCCGCACCGATGAAGGACGGATCGAAAAGACACCTGATCGTCAGGTGCAGCAGGCGGTCGGCAGCGTATTTCACAAGTTCCAACAACTGGGAAGTGCTCGTCAAGCTGCGATCTGGTTCCGGGAAGAGCAAATCCCGGTGCCCAAGACCAAACCCGGAACTGCCGGAGCGGAGATAGTCTGGGGGTTGCCGAGCAGCGGAAGAATCCGTCAGATGCTGAACAACCCGTGCTATGCCGGGGCGTTCGCGTACGGTAAGTCTGGGGCGCGCACGGTGATCGAGCGGGGGCGAGCGCGGCAACTCTCACGTTACCGGAAACCACATGAGGAATGGAAGGTGTTGCTTGTCGACCATCATCCGGGGTACATCAGTTGGGAGGAGTACTTGGAAAACCGACGTCGACTGGAGGCCAATGTGGCATGGTCGGGCAGTGAAAGCAGCGGTGCGGTGAAGCGAGGCGCAGCTCTGTTATCAGGCTTGCTGCGTTGCGGTCGATGCGGACGGAAAATGCAAGTTGTATATAGCGGCAGCAGCGGCAGAGTCCCTCGATATATCTGTCAGGGTGATCGGGGAGACCGCGGATCAGGCCACTGCTTTACGGTGGGCAGCTTGCGGCTGGATCGAGCCGTGGTGCAAAGCGTACTGACCGCTATTCGACCTGCCGGGATCGAGGCTGCAATCCAATTAGCAGCGTGCGCCGAAGTCGAAGGCGATGAGAAGCGAAAAGCACTCGAGCTGGCCCTGGAACGGGCTCGCTATGAGGAGAAGCGTGCGCGTCGACAGTTTGATGCTGTGGAGCCAGAAAATCGTCTCGTGGCCGGTGAGTTAGAGGCTCGCTGGAATAGCGCGCTGGCTCAGGTTGCGGAAGCCGAGGCACGCCTCGTTGCCGCGGGTAAAACTGCCGAGCCTCTCAGCGAGGAACAGAAGCAACGACTATCCACGTTGAGCGAAGATCTCTCCGCGTTGTGGAATCAGCCCGAAGCGCCAATCCCACTGAAGAAGCGCATTCTGCGGACAGTCCTCACAGAGATCATCGTCGATAGTGAACCTGATCCCTCAACTCATCGCCTGCGTCTGCACTGGGCTGGTGGAGTGCACTCGGAACTGCGTATGGAACGAAACAAGCCTGGACACCACCGTCACAGTGCGGACCGTTCGGTGATCGATTTGGTTCGCGAGTTATCGAAGATATGCCAGGACAAGGTGATCGCGGCTATCTTGAATCGTCTCGGATACAAAACCGGTCAAGACAAAACTTGGAATGCATCTCGTGTCGCCGGACTGCGGGGATATCACAAGATCGCTCCCTTCCAAAACCAAGATGACTGGGTGACACAGGAAGCGGCGGCGCGAGAGCTACAAGTAAGTAATACGGTGGTGAAGCGACTGATTCGACAACGCACCCTCCCGGCAAGACAGGTCGTGGAATACGCGCCATGGATCATCGAGAAAAAGGATCTATTGCTTCCGGAGGTGCAACAAGCGGTGAGAGCAGCACGTCGTGGTGCCCATAAACTTCCGCAAATCCCCTTCGGTCAAGGCCGATTGTCTTTAGAATGAATGGACTCTGAAAGGTGGTGTAGTATGCCCAAGCCTGCCGCAGAGTGTGCGGATGGATGCGCCTATGCTCAAGGCCCGCACGTTCAGCAGCGATCTGGCAGGCAGTCCAGAGGACCTTGGTAGTGACGGGATAACTTGCCGTGTGCCAGCGGTTGCCGGGAAACAGCCACTCCTTCGGCTTGCGCCGGAGACCTCGCCAGTAGATGCGAAGTTCCTCGAGCAGCTTCGGGCTGAGCATGACATCGCGGTCCTTGCCGCCCTTGCCCTCTCGGATATGGACCACCATCCGCTTGCTGTCGATGTCACTGACCTTCAGGTGAGCCGTTTCTGCGCGGCGTGCGCCGGTGGCATACATCGTCATCAGCAGGATGCGATGAAAAGGTGTGTCCGCGGACTCAATCAGTCGCGCGACTTCTTCCTGACTGAGTACCCCCGG
Source organism: uncultured Acidobacteriaceae bacterium (assembly GCA_963814015.1). Classification (GTDB taxonomy): domain Bacteria; phylum Acidobacteriota; class Terriglobia; order Terriglobales; family Acidobacteriaceae; genus PALSA-350. The sequence continues at coordinate 277,357 of CAWFBI010000004.1, read as the reverse complement.
AAGGTGACGCACCTTCTTCGGATAGGGTGTCTCGGCGATACTCCAGCCACGCTTCAACACGTGGATGTAGAAGAAACGTAGCGACGCCAGCCGCAGGATGACTGTGTTCGGACTGTACTTCAACTTGGTGAACAGCATCGCCTGGTACTTGCGAATATCTTCAGGGCCAAGTTGATCGGGTGGTCGCCGGAAGTACCGGCTGAAATGCGCAACGCCGTGCAGGTATGTCCGGATGGTGGTATCGGCGAAGTTGCGGCGACGCAACTCCTCAAGCATGAGCTGACGTAGTTGGTTCACAGAGAATCCTCCTTCTCTGCGAACCAAACTACCCGGGCAGCCGCAAATGTCGGCTCAGCCGCACGCGAACGCGTCCGCCGCCGCAGCGGCTTCGTTCAAGTCGGGTTATCGGTAACTTCCCGAGTCCAGGGGGACACCGGCAATTTACCTATAACGGGTTTTCGGTAAATTGCTCAGCTCGGAGGGGTCAGGGCAGGCCAATCTACTCAAACCTCGCTTTGCGGGCAGTTGTTCGCCGATAAGCCCTTCCTAGACAATGGAACCGTAGGGGGAGCTTGCATGGATACTGATGACTATCGGCCCCTAACCGATGACTGTCCGCGATGGAAGGGTCGGTTTTTGAGCTTTCGACCTTCGGACGAATGGAGGAATGATGAGAATCGCACTGAATATAGTTGCCAGTCTTATGGTTTTAGCGGGCGCCATTTGGTTCCTGCAAGGGATCAATGTGCTTCCTGGCAGTTTCATGACCGGACAGATTCGGTGGGCGGTTTATGGCGCTATCGCGTTCGTAGTGGGCATCGCCTTGTTGCTGTTAGGTAACCGACCGCTAAAAGCGCGTTGATAACGGAACAACTCGAGAACTTCCGACCGGCCAGTCTTGGGCATCCCCCTCGGTAACTTCCGGCTAGCGACAATCCACCTAGAACCGTCTCATGCTACCCGGGTTCTAACTGATGTCGCCGGTCAGATTGGATTAGACTGGCACGCATGGGGATAGAGTTAGACCATCTGTTCGTCTGCACCGCTCCAGGGGCGCCCGAGGCCGAAAAACTCGTCCAGGTCGGCTTGCGTGAGGGAGTTCCAAATGAGCATCCCGGGCAAGGTACGGCCAATCGCCGTTTCGACTTCGTCAACGCCATGATTGAGTTGCTTTGGGTCAGCGATGCAAAAGAGGCTCAGAGTCCCCGAGCCAGCCGCACGTTGCTATGGGAAAGATGGTCTGGTCGGGATGTTGACGCGTCTCCTTTCGGCATTTGCCTGCGCCCTACCAATTCTGAAGACACACAGCCCCCCTTCCCTGCATGGGAGTATCGACCGCCCTATTTACCGCATCCCCTTTGCTTGCATGTCGCCGATTCGGGAGTGGAAGAGCCGATGTGGGTCTATTTGAGTTTCATGCGACGGGTCTATCGCGAACAGCGGTTCATTGAGCATTCCATTGGTATTCGTGAGATCACCGGCTTAACTCTGACAACCCCTGTGCCGCTTCGCTCTGCCGTGTCGCAGAGAATAGTTGAAGGTGGAATCCTCTCAACCCGAACGGGGGCTACATCTCTCCTCGAAGTTGAATTTGATAACAACCGGCGAGAAAAGAGCGTGGATTTCAGGCCACACCTACCGCTCATCTTTCAACTGTGAGTGAGCGAAAACTCTGAGAGCCGATGGCACCCGTCTCACTCTTATGGACCATTTTTCTTATTTCGTAAGCATCCACGATAACGTGGGACTGCAGCTCGGCCTTAATCCGATCCTGCACCCCGTGCCGGTCCATAACAACCGGAAGAGTATCTCGGCGCCCATGTATAGCGGTGGCAGGAATAGAAAGCAAAGGGCACGTCTCTGTGGGGGCTCCGTGACGGATAAACCTCACGCCGCGACAGCCTACAGAACTGTCGCGGCTTTCTGGTTGAGATATTCCGCAGCGCGTTGGGCGTGCGCGGCGGCGGTGAAAATCGCGCGGCTGTCGGATTTGAGAACCTGCAGCCATGATGCGATGTAGGCGGCGTTTTCTTCGCGGGATTCCTGGTGGAGATTGAGGTCGGCGCACACAAATGCGCTTCCCAGCTCGGCGACCAATTCTTCGGCGGCATAACCGGAATCGCCCCATGATTTGCGGCCAAGGTCGCGGGCGAGACGCGCAGGGTGCTTGGTCCAGTGCGTCAGCTCGTGCGCCAGTGTGGCGTAATAGCTTTCCGCGTCCTTGAAGGCCACAAAGTCCGGCATCTGGACATAGTCGAGTTCCTGCCCGTAATAGGCGCGGTTTCCGCCATGTTTGATGGTGGCGTTCATGGCGGCAAAGAATTTTTCCACGCGCTCGATCCGGGCGACGGGATCAAGTGTCGGCGCGGCCTTGGCATGATAAATTTCCGGCAAGCCGTCGATCTGTTCAACGTTAAAGACGGTATAGCCCTTCAGGTACGGAATTTCGCGCTCGGCATCCTCGCCCGTTTTGTCGTCATGTTCGGTCCGGATGATGGTATTGGAGAATACGACTAGAGAGCCCTTTTCGCCCTTGCGGACGTGGGCGTTTAATTCTGACGCTTGACGGAAGGTCATCCAAATCGGCGCGGCAAAGCCTTGCAGCTCCGCACACATCCAAAGGGACAGAACATTGATACCGCTATAGGGCTGGCCGTTGTGGCGCAACGGACGAGTAATCCGGCCGGCGGCGTGTTCGACATTCCAGGGCTTCGACCACGGGCGGATGCCCTTTTCAAGGTAGGAAATAATCTGCGCGGTTATGCGCGTGTAAACGTCCTGACGCTCGGTGTTTTGCATCGGTATTGCTCCTTTTCCAGCATTTAAAAAACCTCATTCCCTCGTACTGGAGAGCGCTCTTCGGAGCCGTACGTGCCGTCATAGGGCGCGCAGCGTTCATCTCGACCCTTGACGGCATCTAGAGCGGGTCTGGTACTCGTTTTCGCGAGGAAATGAAGTGGTTTGGGAAAGGCTGTGGCCTTAAGCACGGGGGCATTACCAAGCGCAGGCGGGATTTATCACTCATCCCGCTGAGCAGTCTTTAAGGGCCGTCTGAGGTCGGTATGGCTTAGTGGGACGCCCGGCACTCTAGAACATGTTTCTTTGCACGAGATAATCATCCGCTTTCCATCATTGCCGAGGCGATTATGAGACGCCCAAATTCCCGAATATTGTTCCTGGAACCATCCGGCTGGCTTTGTCTGCCCCGCAGCTATATCGTCAACTCGCATTCCCAGACACCTCGTCTGAATTTGCAAGTGCCTGGCGTTCACGCTGGCCGTGTGGGCGCCGGCGGTCGGGCCGTCGGATTGACGGGCTTCGGACTGTCGTATGGTTTTGATCTTGAAGGGGCTTGGAGCGCAATTCATCACTGGCGTGTAGGCAAGCGGGACGTGGCGAGGTACAGCTTCACTAATATGAAGCTCGCGAGAGAGCTTGTTTAGTTGCAACAGCGGTGTGGAAGTGCGGGTGTAGCGATTACACGCGTACAGCAACCAAGGGGCGAGAGTTCGGCGCTGCAGTTCGAGCAAAGGGCGATGGGAGGCTAATGCATTGGGAAGATTAGTGCGACGTCGGTTCGCCCGCGGATCGACGCTTCGACAGAAACCCACATCTGTTCTTTGGATTCGGGAGCGGACGATGAAAAGATGTATCGGTCCGGTTCTGCGACCTGGAGCGGCGCCGTGGGAAACGCTAGGACAAACCATGTTTCCTATATGCGATCTCCGGACGCTGCGAAAGCGTTTGAGGAGAAATTCCAGGAATGTGGGACCGGTCAGACAATATAGTCGTTCATTGAAGATGGTGTCTGGATGGTCTCTATGTGGTCTCGGCTGGTATCTAGATGGTCTCATTCGGGGTAACCGCACAAGTGACATAAAAAAGAGGGCGACCCATCAGGGTCGCCCTTTGGTTTTGGACTCGCGACTACGCTTCTTCGTTCGCGTCGCCGGATTCCTCACCACTGCTGTAATCAATTTTGCGGATGCTATTCGAATTGATCTTGGCGTTGCGATATTTGACGCCGTCTTTTTCGGAGTCATCGATGTGGATCTCTCCTTCCACGATGACGGCGGTTCCCTTCTTAAGTGTGGCCGCGAATCTCGCGCGCGGTCCCCAGGCTTCGATTTCGAACCAATCTTTACGTTCTTTGTTCTCCCCTGTTTTCTTATCCTTCCAGCGCTTGTTTACAGCGATAGAAAAGTTGGTCACTTCGCCGTTGGTGGTTGTCTTATGCTCGGCGTCTTTACCGAGATTGCCTTCAAGGTGGACGTTGTTTTTGAAGTTGTGCATGATGTGTTTCTCCTTTTGGGTGTCGCGAGTGAATCGGGACATACTGCCCGAAGGGTCATGGGTCGATGCGAACTCCCAAGTGCCAAGCGGACTTTTTATGGAGAGGGACCAGAGCTCGCCTCGGGAGAGGAATCCGTAAAGCGAAGCGATAAAGTCTGCGCCGTTGCCGCAGGGCGTGAACGTTGTTGAGGACACCATGATGGCCGAATCAGTTGAGACAAAAAGGAACTCATGCCGCATGTCGAGTCGACCGCAAGCTCGACGCCATAGCAGCAAAGGGGTCGGGGTGACGCTCGTTGTGCGTGCCGGAAGGGTAAGGGGGAGCTCGTGTTCATTGTCTGGGTGCGCTCTGGATGACCGAATTTGTGTAGCCGTTGAGAATTCCTGTTGAAGTCGAACCGGAGTTATAGAGAGACAAACTCCGAATCAAGCCGTCAAGATCGTGAGGCTGAGTCGCATAGTCAACCGCAAGAATGCGCGCGGCGGCAGCGATATTTGTGCAGGGTTCAAAAAGTGTTGTGGGCTGAATGTGAAGAGTTGGGGCCACTTCAATGTTCACTTGCATGAGCCCGATGCTCACGGTGTAGCCGTGCTTGAGAAGCCAACGCATCCACTTGACTGCTTCTTCGCGGGTCTTGGGCTGCTCGGCCAGCAAGAGATTGCTTTCCTTGTAACCAACCGCACGCGCTGAATGAGCGGGGTGGTTGATGCTAAGCGCATAAGGGTATAGCGCCGATTCCGCAGTCGCGATGGCTTCGATTGTGTCAGGCGCGACATTGGGAGCGCACGTCTGCACCAGCCGGCGCAGCGTTTTCCGATCTATACGAGCGTTGCGTTGCGCGGTTCCAGTTGGGACGAGCGTGCTAAGCAGAAAGGCGATGAGTGCGAGGCGTCTCATTGGTTCACCGCCGTGAGCGCAGGGATGTCGAAGAGACGGCTCCACGATCTCATCGACGCAGTTTGTATGGTTGGAAAGTACGTGTTGCGAGCCCAATAGTCGTTTGCCAGGCCGACGAGCAAGGTTGGACGCTCTTCAAGGGAGCGGATAACCGGCCAGACAAGAAGCTGCTCATAGCACACGAGGATCGCGGCGCGCTGATGATTGAGCCGGATAACACCCGGGCCAAACAGGTGCAACGGTACTCCAGTTCCTGTACCCGGTTTCCACATGGAGACCGGCATCGGAATGCGTTCTTTGAAGGTGCTGTTGACTGCGCCTCGCACGATCGCGACGTTTTCATATTGCTTGTTTCCCGGTAGATCGACATTGGCTCCAACGATCAGGGTTTTTCCGTCTTGTTGAAGCTGGTCGATTGTGGGTCTCCAAAAAAGGTCGGTCGACTGATTCCATCGGTAAATGACGCTTTCGGGGAAGATGACGACCTCGGCGTGACTATCGAGGGCGGTCCGCTGGATGGTTTGTGCGGTTGTGTAAAGACGGACAATGTCCGGGATGTCGAGCCCTTCTCCGGCAAAGTTGGTATTGATTACCGCCCAATTTGAGGGGGGAGTTGGATCAGGGGCGGCGAGTCCTACAAGAGTGAGCGACACCATCATGACGATTGTGGGTCGCGGAGCAATCGCTATGGCGGTTGCCAGGATTCCGAGAAAGAGCAATCCAAACCATCGAGTGTAGGGAAACAACGCGCCTGCGGCTATCAGGGGATTTGCTAGCCCAAGCGGAGCGAGAGGCGGAATGCTTTCGAGGACGAGGCTGGCTGGCACAGCCCAAAGCAATCGTTTGGGGTCTCCGGTACAAAGGATCGCCCACGGGCCGGCCAGCAGGAATGAGACGCCTAGCCAGAGAGGAATGATCGCGAACGGGTTGTAGTCGTGGCCATAGAAGATAGCGGCACCCGGGACAACGGTCCACGTCGCGCCTGAGAAGTAGCCAGCCGCAACGAGCCAACGGTTCTTGATAGTGCGGGATGGAGCCAGCAATGCGATCATAAGGAGCGAGAGGGGGAGGGTCCAAAGATGTCCGCTCCAAGCCACAGCTCCTATCGCGAAACCGACCGCATAGAGGGCGAACGGTTGGGCGACGATCCCTTTACTTAAACGTCCAAAGCGGTTTGACATGGGCAATCACATCCGTCAGCTTGATTGGTCCGTAATATCGGCTGTCGTAGGAGTACTTGCAATAGGTCGAGACCACCCAGATGGTGCCGGGCGCTACGTGGTACGTTCCTTGCGGCCAAGGGTGCATGGAATGCTTCTGACTGTCCTTCTCGAACTGTTGCGTGTTGGGTAAAAGCGGGCCGCCGTTTAAGCCGATTCCCTGCTTTGTGACGGTCACAATGTCTCCAGCTCGCGCGGCGATGGGTTTTAGAATCGCGGCATAATGATCTGGACACTGCATCCCGCGTGGGCGATAGCCGCGCATGATGCTTTCGCGCTCAGCGTCGCCGCTGGGACAAAATGCAATCAGTAATGTGTTTACATCCCTCGTGGTCCGATAAAATCCGGGTGCGATCGATGCAGTGAAGTTTGGGCGTATTCCGAGGACCAGACCCGCGACAACGATGCTTCCGAAAATGACAGTGGCCGTGGTGACAAACAGCTTCGCGCGGCGCATGTTCGGTTTCCTTTGCAAAGTGAAAGGCAGTCTCATGCAGTTCCCTCTCTTGCGGGGATGATTTCTCTTGAGTATCCGCATTTCATAACGACGATTTCCGTGATGGTGCTAATGATGTCTTTGCCGTCTTCTTTCTTCGACTTTCGCGTGGTCGTCCGCGTACGGATCGTGCCCTCAAGCGTTACGTTATCGCCCGCGTCGAGATGTCGTGCCACCTCTACCATATTTCTGTAAAACGCTAGATTAAGAACGGTCGTTCGTTGTTCAACTTTGTTGCGATCCTCGCTCAGAAACTGTTCAGAGATGAGCAGTTTCGTGTTGGCAACCTCCTTGCCGGTTTCCATGGTTCTGATTTCCGGTTTGCTCTGGATCAAACCGGAGAGCGCAACGAAATTTGATGCGTACATGGCCGGCTCCTAGTCGTTTTCAACGGTGTTGCTCTCGGGCTCTGGATATTCCGAAGCGGGCGGAGTCCACTCGGCCTCGCCTTCCTCTTCCCGCTTGTCCTCTTCAAACATCGTGATCGTGTCGACGCCCGGGCCCAGTTCTTGAGCCAATGCGGGACAGCCGGCGCTGGAGGAATTCAAAAAGCGGTACGGGCTTTGAGGGCGTGACGAAAGTTTTAGTGAATTTTTAGCGCGCAGTGATTGTTACAGAGGTCGGAATCGGTTAAGTTGTTGATTTGATTGGTAGCGTCATCGGGGATCGAACCCGAACTCTCCGCCTTGAGAGGGCGGCGTGTTAACCAATTACACCATGACGCCACAATGGATTGAGGCAGGAACACTAGTATATCAAAGCAGTGGGAGTGAGAGACCATGCTCGCCGCCGCTTACAAGCCTAGTTTCCTTACCTCATCGTTGTAATACTTGCGGTAAAGGATGTCCCACTCCTGGCTTCCTTCGACAATAATCTTGCGTTGCGAGGCGATCTTCAGACGGGCTGCCTGGTCGATCTTCATTTCCTCGGTCAGTACCTTCTCCAACGCCTTGCGCGCCTCCTGACGGATGGTGTTTCGATCGTCCAGAAACTCACATTCGTCGGTCTCCGCAAGCGTGTCGGCCACCACGTGCGCCAGTTTGTTGAGCTTGTCTCGAGAAAGTCTCACAAGACCGCCTTGTATTTCTTGGCCAGCTCCTGCTTTACCTTCTTGAACATCTCTGCGTAGCTGGCGCCGGTGCGGCGCATGTCTTCCTGGTAGGCGTCGAGGATGACGCGCACTTCTTCGTTGATCCGGTCTTCGAGCGACAGCTCTTCCAGGATGGCCGCATTCACCCGCTCAGCGACAACAGCAACTTTCCCCGCCCGGATCATCTTGGCTTCGATCAACTGATTGACCGTCTGGCGAGCCAGATAATTCACGTACTCCCGCGAAAAAATCATGTGATCTGACTCGGACTATAGCATATTTGCAGCGCCTCCCCGGGTCGCGCCCAGGCCCGCGGCTGCACGGAATCCGGTGCCGTCTCACCCTCCACGCCAGCATCTGCGACAATAGAGGCGGAATATGCAAGCTGACGATTTGATCTCTCTGAAAGATGACATGGTGGCCTTTATTGAAGGGCATTCAATGCGCCGCCTGCCCGGGTTTATCACCGAAGACCTGCCAACCGTCCTGTGGGAAGACGACGACAATCCCGATAGCTGGAAAGACTTCGTGGAGATGGCCAAGAGCGCGTCCGCGCCGTTTGTCACCATGAGCGAGGTCAAGCTGGAGAAGGAAGACATCGCGATGCTGCTGGAGCAGATTCGCGACGACAATTTCCCCGACGAAGCCGCGGCCGAAGTGCATGAAGCTCAGTACCTGGTCAACTACGTAGGCAAGATTGGCTATATCCAGCTTGGTTTTGCCCACCAGGGCATCGTCTTCGTGCACGAAAACGCGACTCCATGGTACGAGCGCTACCAGCAGCTGCTGGAATTTGTGGAAGACTTCGGAGACGTAGTTTTCGAAGACGACGAGGACGAAGAAGAAGGGTGAATGCTGCCGGCTCCCCTGCGGTAAGCGCTCCGGCCACCCCCCGTTGGGTTCTGCCCCAGGCCAGCTCTGCCGCAGCCTCGACCCTGGCCCAAAGCGCCGGATTACCGCTCATCGTGGCCGAGCTGCTGGCGGAGCGCGGGGTGCGCAGCGCTGCAGAAGCCGATATTTTTCTCAATCCCCGCTTCGAACACCTGCTCGATCCCTACGCCATGCAAGGCATGGCCGCGGCGGTCAAGCGGGTGCAGGCTGCCATCGCGTGCCGGGAGCCCATCCTTATCTACGGCGACTATGACGTGGATGGGACCACGGCTATCGTCCTGCTCAAGACGGCGCTCGAGATGCTTGGCGGCAAGGCAGATTTCCATGCGCCTCACCGCCTGCGCGAGGGCTATGGCATGCAGGCGGAGGTGCTTGCCGCAGCGGCGGGGCAGGGCGTCCGCCTGGTTATCAGCGTCGACACCGGAATACGCGATTTCGCCGCAGCGGAGGCGGCCGCCCGCCTGGGCCTGGATCTCATCGTTACCGATCATCATCTGCCGCACGCCGGGGTTCCCAGCGCCCTCGCTGTCCTGAACCCTAACCAGCCGGGCTGCGACTACGCCTGCAAGCACCTGTGCGGCGCGGGCGTCGCTTTCAAGCTCGCGCAGGCGCTGCTGGAGGCGTGGGATATGGATCGGGCGCGGAGCAAGATTCTGCCCTCGTTCCTGAAGATGCTGGCCATCGCCACGGTGGCCGATGCCGTGCCGCTGTTGGGAGAAAACCGGGTCTTCGCCAGCGTCGGGCTGGAGCAGTTGCGGCGCCCTGCCAGCGCCGGCCTGCGTTCCCTGATGCGAGTGGCCAAACTCGACCCGGCGCAGCGGGCCCTCACCGCGACTGACCTGGCATTCCGCATCGCTCCCCGCATCAACGCCGCCGGCCGCATGGATGTAGCCTCGGATGTGGTTGAGTTGTTCACCACCCGCGATGTAGTCAGGGCGGGTGAGCTAGCAGCCAAACTCGACCGCCTGAACAGCGAGCGGCAACAGGCCGAAGCCGGCATGCTCGATCAAATAGATCGCCGCCTGCGGGAAGAGGCCGCTTTCGCGGCGAGCCGCTGCATCGTGATCGAAGGAGAAGGGTGGCATCGCGGCATCATTGGCATACTTGCCTCGCGAGTGGTGGACCGTATGCGGCGTCCGGCTCTGGTGATTGCGCTCGAGGGTGGCGAGGCGTACGGTTCCGGCCGCTCGGTTCCCGGCTTTCATCTTCTGCACGCGATTGAAGGCTGTAAGGAGATTTTCACCCGCTTTGGGGGCCACTCCCACGCGGTGGGCTTTTGCCTGCCCGCGGAGCGGGTCGAGGAGCTGCGAAGCCACCTCGAAGCCTGGGCGGCCCTCCACGTGGAGGAGGCGGCGCCCTGCCTCCGCTGTCACGCGGTCTTGCCCCTGGATCAAATCACCCAGGCTCTCTTCGGCTGGTTGCGCCGCCTGGAACCGCTGGGCAATGGCAATGAGGAGCCGGTCTTTGTCGCCTACAACGTGCGCCTCACGGCTCCGGTACGGGCAATTAAGGACCGCCACGTTTGCCTGCAACTCGCCCAGGGCGCGCGGGGCGCCAGTTGGCCGGCCCTGGGGTGGGATTGGGCGGCGCGCGTTCAGGCGCTCGGCCTGGAGCAGGGCTCCGTCATCCACATCGCCTATAAGTTGAGGGAGAATATGCATCCGGAATACGGTGGCCTGGAGCTCGAGATCGCAGATCTGGTCTCCGCCGGGTAGGTTTGTTCTTGTGCGGGTAGAGGTCGTCCTTTCCGCAGACGATAGGTGGGCCCCATATCTCGCTCGTTTTTCGCGAGATCCCCCGAATTTCCTGCACGCTGCACTGGACAAGACAGCGTGTGCGCCTTTCTTTAAGGAAAGGCGCATAAGGTTCGCGGAACCCACGAACTTTTCACAGGAAATTGGGGATGTGGGATACCACTAACCTAAACCTTCTTGCTCGTTGTGCCCGAGGACATTCAGGTCTAGAGCAGTGGTATCCCACATCTCGCGAAAAACGAGCGAGATATGGGGCACCCGCCGTCCGTCTGAGGGGCAGATTGCTAAGACAGAGTTGGAGTGTAAACTCCGTGCATGCCACGAGGCTTATTCGTCACCTTCGAGGGCCTGGATGGGTCCGGCAAAAGCACCCAGCTTCGCCGCCTGAAAGAGTGGCTGGAAGGAAATGGATTTACCGTGACGGCGACCCGTCAGCCGGGGGGCACGCGGGTGGGAGACCGCATTCGCGCCTTGCTGCTCGACTCGCGTACGGAAAGCCTTTCCTCGCTCGCCGAACTGGGCCTGATGTTCTCCGATCGTGCGCAATCGATTGCCGAGGTTATCGAGCCTGCGCTAGAGGCCGGGCATATCGTGCTGTGTGACCGCTTTACTGACTCCAGCGAGGCCTACCAGGGAGGCGGCAGGCAACTCGGCAGCCAGGTGGTGCGCGACCTTCACGCCGCTTTGTGCGGCGGCCTCGAGCCGGACTTGACCCTGCTGCTGCTACCGGATTTCGATCTCTCGCTGTCGCGTGCGCGGCGCCGCAACCAGCGCGCCGTCGCAACCACCGGGAGCGATGAAAACCGGTTTGAAACGGAGAGCTCCGCATTCTACCGCCGGGTCTTCGATAAATATCAGGAGATTGCCGCTCGAGAGCCTTTGCGTGTGGTCGCAATCGACAGCGATGGCTCCATTGATGAAGTCCACCAGCGCATCGTACAAGTGATACAGGTACGTTTGTAGACGAATGTATGGGTACAACCTATTCCCCAGCCGCGCAGCAGCCATGGACTGTGCTGGAGCGCGATGGCTACCGCTATCCCCCGGGACTGCAACTGAATCTGCCGTTCTATCTGCTACGACGCTTCTTCAAGCCGGCCAATCCGATTGCGCTCTTCCAGCATCTGGCCAAGACCTATGGGCGCATGGCCCATTATCGTTTGGGGCTTTCCCACATCGTCTTCGTCAACGAGCCCGATTTTATCCATGAAATCCTGATCCAGCAGCCGCAGCACTTCATCAAGGAGCGAACCCAGCGTCGCATGAAAATCCTGCTGGGGGAGGGGCTCATCACCAGCGACGGTGAAGTGCACCGGCGCCAGCGACGCATCGCCGCTCCCGCCTTCCACCGCCAGCGCATTCAGGCCTATGGCGCCATCATGGTCGATCGCGCCGCCCACATGCGCAGCCAGTGGCAGCCCCGCCAGCCCATCGATATCGCCTCGCAGATGATGCAGCTGGCGTTGCAGGTAGTGGCGCGCACACTCTTCAACACAGACGTTACCGGCGATGTGCAACAGATCAACGACCAGGTCAATGTGATCATGCAGCTCTACAACTACCTGATTGCACTGCCCCGTGCAGAAGCTTATCTAAACTGGCCTCTTCCTGGCCTGATCCGCTTCCGCAGGGCCCGCGCCAAGCTGGACAAAGTTGTTCAACGCATGATCGCCGAACATCGCGCAGACGGAGTCGACCGTGGCGACCTGCTCTCCATGTTGCTCGCTTCGCGCGACGAAGAATCCGACCACTCCGGCATGACCGACGAACAACTGCGCGATGAGGTGCTCACGATTTTTCTGGCCGGCTACGAGACGGTCGCCAATGCCCTCACCTGGACCTGGTACCTGCTCGCGCAAAACCCTGAGGCTGAGGCTCGACTGCACGCGGAGATCGACACAGTCCTGGGCTCCGGACGCTTACCCACGCTCGAGGATCTGCCTCGGCTTCGTTATACGGAAATGGTGTTTGCTGAATCCATGCGCTTGTACCCGCCTGCATGGGCCATGGGCCGGCAGTCGATCGCAGACATCGAACTGGGCCCTTTTCGTTTTCCTGCGGGCACGTACTTTTTTTTCAGCCAATACATCATTCAGCGCAGCCCCGAATATTTCCCCGACCCTTTGCGCTTCGATCCCGACCGCTTTCTGCCGGAAAATAAGGCGGGCCGCCCACGCTTTGCCTATTTTCCCTTCGGCGCAGGCGGGCGGCAGTGTATCGGGGAAGCTTTTGCCTGGATGGAAGGGGTACTGATGCTGGCCACGATTGCACAGCAATGGAGGCTGAGCTTCGTCCCCGGACAGACAGTCGACGTGCAACCCAAGATCACGCTGCGCCCCAAGTTCCCGATGATGTTTGTTCCCGAGCCGCGCCGGCAGTAGTGGTGCCCCATATCTCGCCCTTGAATATTTGCTAGTCTCGTCTATGTGGGCTTCGATCAGTTTGTAGGAAATGAAGCGACCGTACGCCACCTGCGGGAGGCGATCGCGGCGGCGCGCATGCCTCCCGCGCTCATCCTTGCCGGCCCGCGCGGAGCCGGCAAATATACGTTGGCCCTCATGCTGGCGCAGACCATGGCGTGTCTGCAGCACCCGCTCACCGGCGGCCTGCCGGATTTCTGCGGAGTTTGCAGCAACTGCACCCGCATCGCTCTCTCCCTGCCACTTGCTGAGCGGGTGAACGAAGCCATCGCGGCGCGGGAAGAATTGCGCGAGGTGGACAAAAAAGATACCCGCATCCTCATCCAGACGCATCCCGATGTGGTTGTCATTCCTCCGGACCCACCCCAGTTGCTGATCAAGCTGGGCCAGGTGCGCAGCGTGGTGCAGCGCATTTACCGGCTGCCTGCCGATGCACCCCGCGCGGTGTACATCTTTACCAGCACAGCCTTCATGAAGGAGGCCGCCAATTCCCTGCTCAAGATTCTTGAGGAGCCACCCGGCTACGCACACATTCTCTTGCTGGCAGAAAACCCGGGCGAGCTTCTGCCCACCATCCGGTCCCGCTCCAGTATTTTTCGCCTGGGCGCATTGCCACCGGAACAGATCGAAGCGGTGCTCGCCGAGCAGCGGAAAGATTGGAAACCGAAGCAGCGGCAATTGGTGGCCCGGCTGGCGGAGGGCGCCGTCGGTCAGGCACTCGGCTTCGATATCGAAGGTTTTCTTGCCAGCCGCCAGGACGCTCTCGTGATCCTTTCCAACGCCGGCCAGGACGCAGACTATGGAGCTCTCTTCCGGGTGACGGAAACCTACCGTGCAGGCGCCGAAGGACAACAAAAAACCAGCGCCCTGTTGCACGCCTTCGCCAGTTTGCTCGAAGACCTGCTGCTGCTGCATGCGGGAACGGGTCACTTGATTCGTAACATTGACTTAACGGCCGAACTGACACGGGTCTCGCAAACCATCGATGTGGCCTGGATTGAGGCCGCTGTCCGCGGCCTGGATCAGGTTGAGCAAGGTATGCGGCGTAATCTGCTGCGCTCGCTCGCGCTCGATTCTTTCGCCGTCGGGCTGGCCCAAACATGACCAGCCATGCGCCATTTTCTGCCTATTTTTGACAGATCAACCCGAGCCGGGCCATTCTGCATCCTACTTTCAAGATTTCAAATTAACCATGCCTGATTCTTCTGCCATTCCGGTTCGCCGTGTTGATGACGCGCGTCAAGCGAAAGCGAAGACCAAACTCGATGCGGATTCGCCGGCTTTGCCTTCCATAAGTCCCGCGGGTCCGCGCAAGCTCATACGGCCACACCTGCCGGCGGGAGCTAACCGCTTTCCGGCCCGTGCGTCCGCTCTCTCTTCGGTTTTCACCAACCATCATCCATGGAACCACGCGGCGGCGCACGGGGAGAGTTCTCACGCGGAGGCGTTCTACTTTCAAAAGCAGATTCAGAGCCGAACCTCAATGATCTTCCTGCTGGAAGATGGGGAGCGGATCGAGGGCACCATCGAATGGTATGACCGTAACGCGATCAAGGTAAGGCAAGGCGTTGTTCGTACGCTTATCTACAAGGCAGGAATCAAATACCTGTATAAAGCTTCGGATAACAACCAGGTCAACGGGCGGCCTTAAGCAGCCGGTCGCGAATGGCAACGCCGAGCCCCTTGTCTTCCGGCAGAGGGCAAACAATGACGGTAGCGCCGGCTGCATCCAACTCCCGCAGGCCCGCGAACATGCGTCGGGCGAGGGTTTCCTGATCCGCCAGATCGCCCCATACATAAGTGAGGTAAGGCAGTTCACCAGCAAGAGCAGTTGGCAACATCATGCCGACGGTTTCGCCGGCTCCTCGCAGCTGCGCGGCAAGGCCCAACAACTCACCCTCGACGAGTTTCTCCAGCAGCATGAGCCGTGCACGAGGGGAGTAGTGCTTCAGTCCCAAGCCCGGTGAAGCCTGGGGTTGGGATGTACCATCTTGCGACTCGCGATAGGCAACCAACCCAGGACACAGAGACTGTAGCTGTTGCAACGTCACCATGCCCGGACGGTAGAGAATTGGGGGCTCCTGGCAGACATCGACTACGGTTGATTCAAGCCCCAGAGTCGCGTCGCCGGCCTCGATCACCGCATCGATTCGCCCGTCGAGGTCCTGCAGCACAAAGTCCGCGCGGGTGGGACTCGTCCTGCCAAAGGAGTTCGCGCTGGGCGCCGCGACCGGCACTCTTGCGAGCTCGATCAGTCTGCGGGCGACCGGGTGCCGTGGCATCCTTACTCCGACCCGGGTGCGCCCCGCGGTCACAATTGACGGTACGCGCGGACCTTTCGGCAACAATAAGGTCAAGGGCCCGGGCCAGAATGCATCCATCAACAGCCGTCCGTTGCGGGGAATATCGACGGCGACCATCCCCAGCTGCTCTTCGCTCGCGACATGTACGATCACCGGATCCCACGCAGGTCTCTGCTTGGCCTCGAAGATGGCTGCGACGGCTGCCTGGTCGAGAGCATTGGCGCCCAATCCGTAGACGGTCTCGGTCGGGAACGCCACGGTGCCGCCGCTGCGCAGCAACTCCGCGCCCTGAGACAAGGACGCCATCGATGCCGGCGAATCGATGGCATTGGCATCGACAGCCAGTCGCAGTGTTTTCTTTACGGTCACAGTGTCATTTTCCCACGACGTGCCTGGTGGTATAGACTCCGGCCTATGCAGGCCATGGAAACGGAAGTGAAGATACGCGTGGCGGACCGCGAGGCCCTGGAGCAGAAGCTGCCGGCGCTTGGTTTTTCGCGCGTCACCGCCCGCACGCTGGAGCGAAACACGCTCTACGACAAACCCAATCGCGAACTGCGCAACTCGCGGCAGATCCTGCGCATTCGCCAGTACGGAAGCAAGTGGGTGGTCACGCACAAGAGCGTCCCCAGCGGGGTCAGCGAAGAGGGACCACACAAGAACCGCGTGGAGACGGAGACCCTGGTGGAGGATGGTCCGGTACTGGGGAAGATCTTCGAGGCCCTGGGCTTCGGTCCGGTATTTGTGTATGAAAAATGGCGCACGGAATGGGCAGACCGGCAGGGCCATTGTGTTCTGGACGAAACGCCGCTAGGGGTTTATGCGGAGCTGGAAGGTCCGAGTGAATGGATCGACGCGACCGCGCAACAGCTGGGTATCAGGGAGAACGAGTTCATCACGCTCAGTTACGGTCGCATTTTCGAGGTCTGGCGGGATCAGACTGGTTCGAAGGCCACGAACTTCACCTTTCAAGAGATCCCGGAGAGTTTTCGGCGAGAGGGTGTGTAGGTGGGATAGAGCGACAGAGCTAGGCTTCCGCTCCGTGGCACTTCTTGTATTTTTTGCCTGAGCCGCAAGGGCAGAGATCGTTCCGGCCCACCTTCTCTCCGGCTCGCCGTTGTACAGGTGCGTCGGAGCTCCCGTTTGCTCCGGTCATCCTCGCTTGCTCGAGCTCGCGCTTCTTCTTGCGCTGAAACTCCTGCTCCAGGGCATCAATGGTTGTTGAAGGCGCTCGGACCGGAACAGCAATCGGCCGCGACGGCGGCGTTGCCGGTGCGGCGTGAGCACCGTTGCCCTCGACCGTCACCGGACTGCTCTGCGGGAGCGCGCGGGGCGGCTCCGGAATGGATTGACTGGTGATCTCAGGAGCCTGCCGACGGGGCAATTCAGTGACCGGCTGGCCATCCGGTCCGACAATCTGCATCAGGAACAGGAAACGAACCGTGTCTTCCTGAAAGCGTCCCATCATAGCTTCAAACATGTCGAAGGACTCTTTTTTGTAGGCAACCAACGGATCCTGCTGGCCGTATCCACGCAGACCGATGCCTTCCTTGAGGTGGTCCATGCTCAGCAAATGGTCTTTCCATAAGCCGTCGAGCACGCTGAGCATGACCATGCGCTCGTGCAGGCGCATGGTGTGGCCGCCCAGGATGGCTTCCTTCATCTCGTACTTCTCTTTTAAGCGCGCAAAGATCGCCTCGCCCAACTCGTGGCGGTCCAGGGTATCGATGTGAATGCCTTCCTTCTCGAGGTCGATGCCGAACTGCCCAGTCAGCTGTCCCTTGAGCCCGTTCACGTCCCACTGATCGGGATGCATCGCCTCCGGCGCATGCGCTTCCATGATCGCGCTAAGAAGGTTGGCGACGTAGTCCTCGAGGATCAACTCTTTTTGATCCAGCCCTTCGAGCAGCTGCTGGCGCAGGCCATACACCGCGGTGCGCTGCTTGTTCATGACATCGTCATATTCAAGCAAGTGCTTGCGGGCTTCGAAGTTCTGGCCTTCCACCGCCTTTTGCGCCGCCTCGATGCGGCTGCTGATCATGCGCGACTCGATGGGAACACCTTCTTCCATGCCCAGCCGCTGCAGCAGGTTCGAGACCCACTCCTTGGCGAAGATGCGCATCAGGTCGTCTTCGAGCGAAAGATAAAAGCGCGAGGCACCCGGATCGCCCTGGCGGCCAGCGCGGCCGCGCAGCTGGTTGTCAATGCGCCGCGACTCGTGTCTTTCTGTTCCCACGATGTGCAGCCCGCCGGCGGCAATAACCTCTTCGTGTTCCTTTTCAGCGGCGGCAGCATACTGGGCAAAAGCCTTGTCCCAGGTTTCGTGCCTGGTTTCGAATTCCTGCCCCTGGTAATAGAAGCGCACCATGCCTGGGCCAGCCATGGGATTGATAGCTCCCTGAGCCGCATTCACCGCTTGCGCCATGCCCTTCTTCAACAACTCCTGCTTGGCCGCAAACTCCGCGTTACCACCGAGGACGATATCGGTACCGCGGCCGGCCATATTAGTCGCAATGGTGACCATGCCAAGCCGCCCGGCCTGGGCCACGATCTCGGCTTCACGTTCGTGGAATTTGGCGTTGAGCACTACGTGTTTCACGCCTTTACGCTGCAGTATCGACGAGAGCAGTTCTGACTTCTCAATGGAAGTCGTGCCGACCAACACCGGTTGCTTCTCCTCGTGGAGCCGCGCAATCTCGTCGGCTACGGCGAGGTATTTTTCTTTGGCGGTGCGGAACACAACATCCGGGTTTTCCTGCCGGCGCATCGGCTTGTTGGTCGGGATGACCACGATCTCGAGCTTGTAAATATTTTCGAATTCCGTGGCCTCCGTTTCCGCCGTGCCGGTCATGCCGGAGAGCTTTTTGTAGAGGCGAAAGTAGTTCTGGAAAGTAATCGTGGCCAGCGTCTGGTCTTCGCGGCGAATGTTCACCGCCTCCTTGGCCTCGATCGCCTGATGCAAACCGTCGCTCCAGCGGCGGCCGGGCATGAGACGGCCGGTGAACTCGTCGACGATGATGACTTCGCCATCTTTCACCACGTATTGCACATCGCGCCGGTACAGCGAATGGGCTTTGATGGCGACCTCGACGTGGTGCTTTAAATCCCAGTTCTCCGGGTCGGCGATGTTGCCAATGCCCAGCAACTGCTCGATCTTCTCCCATCCCTCATCGGTCACGCTGATAGTCTTGTGCTTTTCATCGACGACGTAATCGCCGGTAAGAATCTTTTCTTCGCCGCGCTCGATCTCTTCTCCCTGCTCAAGCGACGGGAGGATGCGGTTCACGCGTGCATATTTGTCCGTGGTCTGGTCGGTGGGGCCGCTGATGATCAACGGGGTGCGGGCTTCGTCGATCAGAATCGAGTCCACTTCATCGACGATCGCAAAGTAATGCCCACGCTGCACGCAGTCGGCGTTATCGAACTTCATGTTGTCGCGCAGGTAGTCGAAACCAAATTCGTTGTTGGTACCGTATGTGATATCGGAACCATAGGCGGCGCGGCGTTGCGCGTCATCGAGATCGTGCACGATAACGCCGACGGTCAGCCCCAGGAACTCGTAAATCTTGCCCATCCACTCGGCATCGCGTTTGGCCAGGTAGTCGTTCACCGTCACGACGTGCACACCATGGCCTGCCAGGGCATTCAGGTAGCAGGGCAGGGTCGCTACCAGGGTCTTGCCCTCACCGGTCTTCATTTCGGCGATCTTGCCCTGGTGCAGCACCATACCGCCGATCAGCTGCACGTCAAAATGCCGCATCTGCAGGACCCGGCGGCCGGCCTCGCGCACCACGGCAAAGGCCTCGGGCAGAATCTCGTTCAGCACCACCTTCTCTTCCGCGACCCGTTCTTCGGCGTCGTCGATGCCTTCCAGCCGGGCGGCTATGCGGGCGCGGAACTCCAGTGTCCTGGCACGCAGCTCATCATCCGAAAGAGCCTTCATGGCCGGCTCGAGAGACCCGGTCTGTTCGACCATGGGGGCCATCCGCTTGATCACGCGCTCGTTACTGGTTCCGAAAATCTTGGTTAAAGTGCTTGCGATCAATGGATAATTCCTTTGCTGCCCGGGGGGCTACCTTTACTACTCTAGTTTAGTTCACACTGGGTATTTGGTGCAGAATACCCTGCCGGCGGAAGGCCGGAAGATAACCCTATGCGCAAACGATTGTTCCTGGTTGTGCTGATTCTGTTGCAGGCCGGAGCCGCCATCGGCCAGATGAGAATGGCGATGGATACCGGCGATCCGGTGCCGCCGGAGCAGCTGCCCACCCCGCAACGCATTGAAGGCGTAGGCAATGTGCGCTTTCCTATCTCTGCCAATGCCCAGGCCCAGATGTGGTTCGAGCAGGGCTACAACCTGCTCTACGATTTTTGGGACTACGAGGCTGATCGTGCTTTTGAAGAATCCATTCGAGCCGATGCCAACTGCGCCATGTGCTACTGGGGTCTTTACCAGGCGGAGACCTTTAACCATAGCGAAACAAAGACCTACGCACAGGCCTCCCTGGCCAAAGCTGTAGCGCTCCAAGGCCGTGCGAGCTCGCGAGAGAAGTTGTACATCCAGGCCGCAGAGGCGCATGAAGCGGCCATTCGCGCGGCCGGCTCCGAGGGCGGAGCGAAATTCGATCACGAAATCGAAATTCTACGAACCCTGGTGAAAAAGAATAAAGGCGATACAAATGCCCGCATCGCTCTCGCCGAGGCCGTTAATGATGGCTTTGATGACGCGGGAGAACCACGCAAAGGCAAGAAGGAGCAGCTCGCGATCCTACAGGAGGTTCTCAAGGAGGAACCGCAGAATTCCGCCGCGAACCATCTCTGGATCCACGCCGTCGAAGCCGGGCCACACCCAGAACAGGCCTTGCACAGCGCGGAGATTTTGGGTTCGCTGGCGCCTGCGTCGGGACACATGGTGCACATGCCCGGCCATATCTACTACCGCACTGGAGATTACACCCGCGCTCAGACCGCATTTGATGCATCTTCCGTGGCCGATGAAGGCTACATGCGGGGGCAGAAAGTCGCGGTGGACAACGACTGGAACTACATCCACAACCTGATGTACTCGATCGCCAATCTGCTCGAAGCGGGCCAGTTGCAGGAGGCCGCGCAGGTTTCCACCAAACTCAGCAAAGCCCGCGGCCATCTGGAGAATACGCTCTATCCCTGGTCGCCCCGCGATGCCATCGCGCGCCTCAATCCCGATCTACCCGTCGCTTTGCGCACGGCGGACTGGGACCGCGTGATTCAATTTGTCAATGCCGTGAACCTCTCCCAGAACATGCCGAACATGGAGTTCCTCGCCGGCGGCATTTCCCAATTTGCTCTGGGAATGCAGTCCGTGGAAGCTCACGAACCCGATGTCGCCGAGCGTCACTCCTTGCTGCTGGATTCGAGCTTATGGCGAATGTCGCAACAGATAAAAGATCAGGAAGCAAAGGAGAAGAAGGCCGCCGCGCCCACGGGAAACCAAACCATGTCTCCCGATCCCCTGGCGCAACCCCTGCTTAAAATGCTTTCGATTATGTCGCTTGAGCTGCGCGCTTCCATGTTGGCTACGCAAAACAACGTTCCCGAAGCAGAAAAACTATTTGCCCAGGCACGCCGGGAAGAAAAAGAGCTCGGCTACCGCGAGCCTCCCTTCTATATCCGTCCGGTGGCGGAAAGTGAAGCGGCGGCGATGATGACAGCGGGCAAATGGGCGGACGCTAAAGCTGCATTTCACCAGGCGCTGGTGGAGCGTCCCAACTCCGGGTTCGCGCTCTATGGGATTGCCCAGGCGACGGAGAAGACTGGCGATGCCGGTGCAACCACAGTGGCTTATAGGCAGTTTCTCAGCGCCTGGAAGACTGCTGATCCCGGTTTGCCCGAGATGCAGCACGCCCAGCAGTGGGTTAGCCAGCATGCAACACCTGGCAGCCCGGGGTCATATTGAGCCGGGAGGCGACGACGTGGGCGTTGCCCTGGACGGCAGAGTCCGTGCGGAAACCCCGACAAGCGAAACAGCCGCTCCACTACGCTACCCCGGATTTCCTGTCGAGGTTGACGGCGTTGAAGAACTTCATGCGGCTCTCTTTACGGAGAGCCGCACACGCGGCCTTGCCCAGTGCTGCGTGGCAGGAAATCCGGGTGCGCTCCGGTCGGGATGACCATTCATTGAGACGACGGGAAATGGTTCGTGCAACAAGATTGTCATCCCGACCTGCAGTTTCATACCTACAGTGGGGCGAACCTCGGTATCGCTGGTTGCGTGCAGAGTTGGCTACGCATTGGAGCCTGCGTAAGATGAGGATGCACCTTTCAGGAGGCAACTTGGACGAAGACATACTGAAGTCGGAGGCTTCCCCACCAGCAACTCCGGAACCGCCGAAGCGCAGAGTGCATTGGGTGTTTGTGGGCGCCGATGGCATTCGCGCGGGATGGGGGGCGTTGTTGTTCGTCCTGCTTTACCTGGTCTTCATATTTTTCACTGGTTGGGCGTTGCGACCGTTTATTCGTGAAGCTCGCCACGCAACCGTCCTGCCCGTGAGGCTGGCGTTGATTACCGAATTTGCACAATTCCTACCTACCATTCTGGCAACGATGATCATGGCATTCATCGAGCGCCGATCTCCGTTGGCGTATGGATATCAAGGCAAGGCCAAAGCTGTACGCTTCGTTTCCGGCCTGGTTTGGGGATTTGTTGCGCTTTCCGGGTTCGTATTTGTTTTGTGGAAGGCTCGGCTGCTGTCCTTTGACGGCGAGCTGCTGCACGGTGTTTCGATTTTGAAGTATGCCCTCGGCTGGGGCCTGATGTTCCTGGCGGTCGCGGTCTTCGAGGAGTCAACAATGCGCGGCTATCTGCAATTTACGCTGACCCGCGGTATCGGGTTCTGGTGGGGAGCGCTCCTGCTCTCCCTGCTTTTTGGATTTAGCCATGGCACGAATCCCGGGGAGACGCCCGTAGGGCTATTTTCGGCGGCCGGCATCGGCCTGGTTTTCTGCTTAAGCCTTTGGTATACGGGATCGCTTTGGTGGGCGGTTGGTTTTCACGCCAGCTGGGATTGGGCAGAATCGTACTTCTACGGTACGTCCGATAGCGGGCTGGTGGTGCAGGGCCACTTGCTGGGTGAACACCCGATCGGTCAGAAGCTGTGGAGCGGTGGGACGACTGGCCCTGAAGGCAGCATCCTGGTTCTCGCCCTGCTTCCAGTTATTGCCCTGCTGATGTGGCTGTGGTGGGGGCGCAGAGTGCAGTCCCCCTTTACGGACAGCGGCTGGAGGCCAGCCTGGAGTCGAAAGCCAGCATTCGACAATACTGCCCGCAAGGAGGAGCGCCTGCCCACCTCCTTCTGACTATAGGTAGGCTGGATCGGCCGTTTCCGTCTCTACTCCCAGTTCTGCAAACGCCTGCTGGGCCCGCGCCTGATCGAATTTTCCTTCGCGCGCCAGCCGGGAAAGCGTGGCGGCCACTACAGACTCCGCGTTCACTTCAAAGTGGCGGCGCAGGTATTCACGGTTGTCGCTGCGGCCAAAGCCGTCCGTGCCCAGCGACACCAGCCGGGTCGAGAGCCAGGGCGCAAGTTGATCGGGCACGACCTTCATGTAATCGCTGGCCGCGATAATGGGGCCCTCAGTTCCCTCGAGCGTCTGCAGAATGTAAGGAACCTTTTCCGGCTGGGTCGGGTGCAGGCGATTCCAGCGTTCCACTCCCAGCGCTTCACGCCGCAGTTCGTTGTAGCTGGTAACGCTCCAGACATCCGCCTGCACGCCATACTTTTCGGCCAGAATGCCTTGCGCCCGGACCACCTCGTTCAAAATGGGCCCGCTGCCGAAGAGCTGCGCCGTCGCCTTGCCCGCTGGAGCCGCCTGGAAACGATAGATGCCGCGCACGATGCCTTCGCGAACTCCCTCGGGCATGGCCGGCATGGCATAGTCCTCGTTGTACATGGTGATGTAGTAGAAGATGGGCTCGCCTTGCTGGTACATGCGGCGGATGCCGTCCTGAAGAATCACAGCCAGCTCATACACGTAGGCCGGGTCGTAGCTGAGGCAGGTGGGAACGGTGCTGGCCAGCACGTGACTGTGCCCGTCCTGGTGCTGAAGGCCCTCTCCCAGCATGGTCGTGCGGCCGGCGGTTCCTCCCATCAGGAATCCCTTTCCGCGCGAATCCGCGAAGGCCCAGATCATGTCGCCCACCCGCTGAAAGCCAAACATCGAGTAGTACATGTAGAACGGAATGGTAGGTACCCGGTAATTGGAGTAGGCGGTGCCCGCCGCAGTAAAGGAAGCCATGGAGCCGGCTTCGGTAATGCCCTCCTCCAGGATCTGGCCGTCCTGCTCTTCGCGATAGTAGAGCAGCATGTCGTTATCGTGCGGCGTGTACTTCTGGCCTTCGCTGGCATAAATGGCTACTTGTCGAATGGCCGATTCCAGGCCGAAGGTCCGGGCCTCATCGGGCACAATGGGCACGATCAGCTTGCCAATCGCCGGATCTTTCAGCAGGTGGCGCAGGATGCTGACAAATCCCATGGTGGTCGAAACCGCCCGGCCCTTGGAGCCGGCCGTCCACTCGCTAAACTCCTTCAGCGGAGGAGCCTTGAACTCCAGCTTGGGCAAGTCACGGCAGGGCAAATAGCCACCCAAGGCACGGCGGCGTTCCTGCAGGTAGACAATCTCCGGGCTGTCCGGCGCAGGCCGATAGGGCTTACCCAGCTTTGCCTGCTGCTCCGGAACGGGGATCTTGAAGCGCTTCACGAACTGGGCCAGCCCGCTGTCAGTGAGTTTCTTTTCCTGGTGCGAAGCGTTGCGGGCCTGGTTGGCGCCCAAGCCATAGCCCTTGACGGTCTTGGCCAGGATGA
Organism: uncultured Acidobacteriaceae bacterium; assembly: GCA_963814015.1. Taxonomy (GTDB): domain Bacteria; phylum Acidobacteriota; class Terriglobia; order Terriglobales; family Acidobacteriaceae; genus PALSA-350. The sequence continues at coordinate 253,152 of CAWFBI010000004.1, read as the reverse complement.
CGGTGGGCGAGCCATGATGATTGATCGCTTTGCGGTAAGCATTGTAGATCTTCACCCGGTCGTGGCCGCCGCGATGCAGGTTCTCCAGCTGCTCGTCCGTCTTGTCGCTCACCAGTTCCAGCAACTCGGGATACTTGCCGAAAAACTCCTTCCGCAGGTATGCCCCGCCCTTCGCCTTGAACGCCTGGTAATCGCCGTCGACACACTCTTCCATGCGTTTGAGCAGCCAGCCGGATGAGTCGCGCTCGAATAGTTCATCCCAATCGCTGCCCCACACGACCTTGATGACATGCCAGCCTGCGCCGCGGAAAATACCTTCCAGCTCATCGATGATGCGCTTGTTGCCGCGGACCGGGCCGTCCAGGCGCTGCAGGTTGCAATTGACCACAAAGATCAGGTTGTCGAGCTTTTCCCGGGAGGCTACAGTGAGCGCGCCAAGCGTATCCACCTCGTCGGTTTCACCGTCACCGACAAATGCCCAGATCTTGCGGTCAGTTTTTTGAATAAGGCTACGGTTCTCCAGGTAGCGCATGAAGCGCGCCTGGTAGATCGCATTGAGCGGGCCAATGCCCATGGAAACGGTGGGAAAGCGCCAGAAATCCGGCATCAGCCAGGGATGGGGATAGGACGACAAGCCAGGTTTACCCCGCAGTTCGTGGCGGAAATGCGCCAGGCGCTCGTCATCGAATCGTCCTTCGAGGTAGGCGCGGGCATAGACACCGGGGGATGCATGACCTTGAAAGTAGATAAAGTCGCCCGGCTGGTCGCCGTAGGTGGCATGAAAGAAATGCTCATAGCCCACTTCGAGCAGGGTAGCCAGCGAGGAGTAGGTCGAGATGTGGCCACCAATGCCCGCATCTTTTTTATTCTGGCCATGCACCATGGCCATCGCATTCCAGCGAATCAGGGCTTCCAGCCGCTCCTCGATCTTGCGATCCCCGGGGTAGGGCACCTCGTCATGCTTGGGGATCGTATTCAGGTAAGGAGTTGTGAGCGCGCTGGGGGTAGAGATGCCAGCTTCGCGCGCCCGCTGCCGTAAAGCCGCAATCAGCTCCGCGCCTTGTTCATGACCTTCGCCGACCACAAGATCGTCAAAGGCCTCAATCCACTCTGCCACCTCTTCGGAAAACTTCGATTGCGCGGGAACTGCTAGTTTGGTTTCCATAAAAATAGACCGTATTTGCCTCTTGTAGTATATCCGTCAGCAGACAATCCAGAGAAAGCGCGGCGCTGACCCATGTCGACTTCTTCTTTCCCCAGCTCTTCTTCCCTTGGGAGCCACGCCGACATCATTGACCTGCAACAGCAGGTGGCCCGCCTGCAGGCATTGCTGGAAGTCTCCAGGCAAGTGCATGCCGCAGTGCGGCCCGAAGAGGTGCTGCAATCTGTTCTGCGCATCGTGGTGCGGGAGCTGGAAATGGCAGGGGCTCATGTCACGGATCCCCCTCTTACTGTAGGTGAGATGCCCCCGAAACCCTGGGATGACTGCCCTCGCTTTGCCCTGCTGAGCAAGGACGGAGCACAGCTGACCGAATTGGTGGTGAACCCCGGACCGGGCAAGACGCTATCGCTCTATGAGCAGGATTTTCTGGAAGGTTTGGTGCTGCAGGCGGGGGTAGCGGTCGAGAATGCGCATTACCACGAGCGCGCGGTCGAATGGGCCCGCGTGCAGCAGGATCTGGACGCCGCGCGCCAAATTCAGCGCAGCCTGCTGCCGCAGCAGATGACAGAGATTTCCGGCTATTCCGTCGCCGTGCGCTCGAGCACTTGTTACGAGGTCGGCGGCGACTATGTGGACATTGTGAGTCTCCCGGATGGGGGCGAGATTATGGTGGTGGCCGATGTCGCCGGCAAGGGCCTGGCCTCTGCCATTGTCGCCACCTCGTTCCGCTCGGCCTTCCGCGCCATGGCGCTCGCCGGGCTGCCGCTGGCGGAACTAGCCGCGCGCATGAATCAGCACCACTACGGCGAAGGGCAGGAGGCGCGACGCCGCTACGTGACCGCCATCTTCCTCAAACTGGACCCGGAGACGCACACCGTCGAGGTGGTCAATGCCGGCCACAATCCCGGCTTTCTGATTTCCGGGGACAAAACGGTGCATGAGATTGAGGCCAGCGGTACGCCTATCGGGCTGGTCCAAGTGATGGAGTACACATCGGAAACGCTTGCCTTCCAGCCAGGATCGCGGCTGCTTTTCTATACCGACGGGCTCACCGAAGTGTTTCAGGGCGATGACGAATTCGGTCCAGAACGTTTGCTGGCAACATTTCGAGAGTGCAAGTCGGAGGATTGTACTGCTATCCTCAAGGTCCTGTGGCAACAATTGGTTGAATTTTCCAGGGGAGAGCCGCAGCAAGACGACATGACGGCACTCGCGTTGGTGCGAATGCACGCTTAATGCAGTTTCGCGGTTGCGCCAGGATCGCGAGTGTGGTTTTTCTACGAGGGAAAGCCACGTGGCGTTCATTTTCTTCGGCGTACACCTACTGTGAGACGGCCGTAGCGGGGGAAAGAGCAAATGGTTGAAACCAGGGGCACGGCGGTGGAAGTAAAACTCCCATCGCGGCTGGGCTTCGAAAAAGTAGCGATGGGCACGGCTGCCAGCGTTGCCAAGCTCATGGGCTTCCCCGACGCTCGCATCGAAGACCTCAAAACCGCCCTGGCCGAGGCGTGCATCAACGCCATCGAACACGGAAATCGACTGGATGGGAACCTTTGCGTCGGTGTGATCCTTTCCGCCAGCGATGAGGCGCTGGAGGTTAAAGTGATGGATACCGGCTCAGGTATCACCAAGGCGCCTTCCAAACCAGACATCGACCGCAAGATGCATGGCGAAGAGGATCCCCGGGGCATGGGCATGTTCTTGATCCAGTCTCTGGTGGATGAAGCCGAGTGGGTCAAGGGGAGCCCGGGAAAAGGAAGCTACGTACGATTGGTCATCAGGCTGGCCAAGGAGAGTGAGTAAATTGCAGACGGAGACGAAAGCTAAAGTTGATGAAGTTCTCGCCGCGAATGGGCGGCCGGTCACCGTTCTTCGTTTTACGGGCGATATTTCCAGCAGTTCGCGAGACACTGTGCTGGGGACCTACGAGGGTGTGGTTAAGAGCCGCCCTGTCCTGATCGACTTCTCCAAAGTGGAGTACATCAATTCCAGTGGAATTGCCCTGGTCATCCAGATGTTGATGGAAGCCAGCAAAGCGGACCAGACCATCGCGGCGTTTGGGCTCACGCCCCACTTTCAGAAGGTCTTCACCATGGTTGGCATCACCAAGTACGCCGCCCTGCACCGGGATGAAGCAACCGCCATCGCCTCACTGTAGAGAAACACAGCAGGTCCACTGCGGTGTGTTTTTACTTCGCCCGCGGGTGTGTCCGGTCATAAACCTGCGTCACCTGTCCAACGGTCAGCTGGGTGTAGCGCTGGGTGGTTGACAGGCGCTCGTGGCCCAGCAACTCCTGAATGGCGCGCAGATCCGCACCTTCCTCCAGCATGTGGGTGCCAAAGGCATGACGCAGCGTGTGAGGATGGATCTCCGCCGGCAGTCCTTTGGCCAGGGAGATTTGCTTGACGATCCGGCCCACGCTTCTGGTCGTCAGGCGCCCCGTTCCCCTCATTTGCAGGTTCAACAGCAAGGCCTCAGTTGACTTTCCCGCAGCCTTCATGGCGCGCGACGGAAGATAAGCGCGAATCGCGTCCGCCGCTGCATCGCCCAACGGGACATACCGCTGCTTCCGCCCTTTGCCCCGAACCAGGATTACTTCCCGCGCCCAATGCACGTCATTCAAATTGAGCCCAACCAGTTCGGCGTTGCGGATCCCACATCCGTAGAGCAGCTCAAAGATCACACGATCGCGCTCCGGCCACGCCGCGACCTCTTCCGAGGAGGCTGTTTCGACCAGGTTGTTCATTTGCTCAATCGACGGCACACGGGGTAAGTGCTTGGGTAGTTTAGGAGTGGCCACCAGCGCGGCCGGATTACTGCTAACGTGCCCAGCCCTGGCCATCCACTGGAACCATGAACGAATGGCTGCCAGCGACCGGGCCACCGACGCCTTGGCCAATCCCCGGTCGTAGAGCTCGCCCAGGTAGCCGCGGATCTGGAGATGATCCACCCTACTTACGTCGACCTCCGGCCCACACTGTTCGATCAGGTAGGCGGCAAAATTGCCGACCTCGCGCTGATAGGCGCGCAAAGTATGCGCGGATGCGGCGCGCTCATGCGCCAGCATGGCCAGGAACTCGCCGGCCAACTGCGTGGGTTGCGGCTTCACTTTCCACCCACTCTTGTGGCCCGCGGATGGTGTGCCCGATGAACGGCTTTGAGCCTGCCCAGCGCCAAGTGGGTGTAGACCTGGGTGGTCGAGATATCCGCGTGCCCCAGCAGGGTCTGCACCGTCCTGAGATCGGCTCCGTTCTCCACCATATGAGTGGCGCAACTGTGGCGCATTACGTGAGGGCTGGCCCGGGCATCCAATCGCTTCACCAGCCGCCACACCCATTGCCGGGTGAGTGCGGCGCCGCGCACGGAGAGAAAGAGCCGGCTTTCTCCCGGGCGGATCGCCAACCCCGGCCGGCCCCGGATCAAATACGCGTCTAAAGCCTCGATCGCAATCCGCCCCAGGGGCACGATGCGCTCCTTGTCGCCCTTGCCGCGGACCAGCATGCGTCCCTCGGCCAGAGATAGATCCTCTACTCCAAGCCCGGTGAGCTCGGAGACGCGCACCCCACCGGCGTAAAGCATCTCCACGATGGCGCGATCGCGCAGGGCCACTGCATCCGCCTGGGGATGATTGGCCGCGGTCCCGGCCAGCTCCATCATCCGCTCCACCTCCGATTGCGCCAGGGCCTTGGGGAGAACCTTCCAGGACGATGGGGATTCGAGGTTCACCGTCGGGTCGTGCCCGATACGCTTATCCAGCAGCAGCCATTTGTAGAAGCCGCGCAGGCAGGAAAGCTTGCGCGCCACCGAGCGCGACTGCACGCCATGCTTCTGCAAGTGTTCAAGGAACCCGGCCACCTGCCCCTGGCCGGCGGTCACCGGCAGCGCATGCGTACCTTCGAGGTATTCAGCAAAAAGTGAGAGGTCCCTTTGGTAGGCTTCGCAGGTCAGCGGCCGCAGTCCCTTTTCGACCCGCAGATAGGTAAGGTATTGGCGCATGATGCTGTTCCCGTTCTTCCGCACATTACCGGGATGGTGGCTGACGCGCACAAGCTTGATTATCCGCTTCAGGCGCCCTCGATCGACGCGGCCGGCCCGACGCAGGAATCAAGAGAGACAGCCAGGCAGGATTTATTGCTCATTCATGCCAGGAGTGCAAAATTGCCTGAGATCGCAGACAATAGATGAGGGGCCTGGGCCCCAGTAGGAGCGCCATCCCGTTTTGACCAGCAGCAAGTCCAGCAACACTACCTATCTATCCCCCAAAGAATTTATCGATTCGGTTCTTTCCCGAGAGCCCGCAATTGCCGTCTTCGACTGCGATGGAACGCTATGGGACGGAGACTCCGGATACGACTTCATGGTTTGGTCGATCGAAGAGGGCATCGTCAGCCGCAACGCGAGCGATTGGATCGACTCCCGTTACCGCCTCTATCGTGCGGGCACGGTCTCGGAGCTCGCTATGTGCGGGGAAATGGTCCAGATTTACGATGGGCTGAGTGAATTGGAAGTCCGCAGGGCCGCGGCCGCGTTTTTCCAATCTCGTTTCGCGGACAAGATTTTCCCCGAAATGCATTCCCTGGTCACGTCTTTGACCGAGCGCGGAGCTGAAATCTGGGTGGTCAGTTCGACCAACAACTGGGTAATCGACGAGGGCGTTCGCAGCTTCGGTATTCCGCCGTCCCGGGTCATTTCCGCGCGGGCCGCGGTGGTGGGCGGGGTCATTACCAGCAAACTGCTCGACGTTCCCACGGGCGAGGGCAAGGCCCAATCGCTGGCCAAGGCCGGTATCGTCGCTCCCGATGTGGTATTTGGAAACTCCGTTCATGACGCTGCGATGCTCGAGGTCGCTCGCCAGGCCTATCCCGTGAACCCTACGCAGGCATTGCTGGAAATAGCGACCGAGCGGGGATGGCCCATCTACTATCCGGAAGGCATTCTGCCCGGCTCGGCATGATCGCTTAGCGCTCCAGACGGTCTTGCGGGGCCAACGTCTAAAATCATATGAGCGTGCAGAAAGATTCGAGACGATCAAGAACCGGCGCAAAGGTAGTTCGGCTGGTCGTGGCCGCACTTATCCTGCGAGAGCAGAAGGTCTTGATCTGTCAGCGGCGGCCGGACCAGCCCATGGCCCTTAAATGGGAGTTTCCCGGGGGTAAGGTAGAGGACGGCGAAAGCGCGGAAGAAGCCCTGCGGCGTGAGCTCGATGAGGAATTGGGTATCGCCGCGGATATAGGCAACCGCGTGGCGCACACCCGCCATACGTATCGCAGCGGAACGGCAATCGACCTGCAGTTTTTCGCCGTCCACCAGTTTGCCGGCGAAATGACCAACCGTATTTTTAACGACCTGCGCTGGTGCCCGCTGCGGGAGTTGACCCGCTACGATTTTCTTGCCGCCGATCGGCTGCTCATCCGCGACCTGGCCGCGGGAAAGCTGCTCTAACCAGCGCCGTGCAAATTTGGCGGCTGGAACCAGGCCCACGTCCCTAAAACTGAAAATAGATGAAGTCGCGATGGCCAAAGAAGCCGAAGAACACGATCGCGTAGATACACACGTTGTAAGCCAAGGCACGAAAGGCAGGCCGGGCCCAGAGCCGGGGTACGCTCGATGGATGGGCTATCCACCACTCAACCACAAACATGGCGACGATCGATAAGACCAGATAGGGCGCCGTGGAGCGGCTGAATCCGCCCACCTTCAGCAACAAAGGGTCCAGCCGCCCCAGGGGAAGAAGATGGGTGGCGACAAACCAGGAATCCCCTACCGTGTTGGCCCGAAAAAATATCCACGCGAAGGTCACCAGGCTAAACGTCAGAACAACCTTGAGGAAGGCCTGCAGCCGGGGTACACGGTCAAACCGAGGGACCCATGGCGCCGTCGCCTGGGCCACGATCAGGTAAAGACCGTGCAGGAAGCCCCAGATGACAAAGGTCCAGTTGGCGCCATGCCAGAGCCCGCTAATCACAAAGGTGATCATCAGGTTGGCGTAATGCCGGGACAGCTTTACGCGGTTGCCGCCCAAAGGAATATAGACGTAATCGCGAAACCAGGTGGATAGTGAGATGTGCCATCGCCTCCAGAACTCACCCACCGAGCGGCTGAAGTATGGCTGCAAGAAATTAATGCGCAACTCGTAGCCCATCATCCGCGCTAACCCCAACGCGATATCGGTATAGCCGGAAAAATCGCAGTAGATCTGGATGGAAAACAGCAGCGTCGCCAGCACCAGCGCTGCCCCGTTGTAATGGCGGGGCGTGTCATAAATGAGCTTCACGAAATCGGCAACGTTATCCGCCAGCACCATCTTCTTGAACAAACCCCACAACGCCTGCACCAGTCCCGCTCGAACACCCTCGAAAGTGACCGTCGGCTCGCGATGGAACTGCGGCAGCAGCTCGTATGGGCGCTCGATAGGGCCAGCCACCATCTGCGGAAAGAAGGCGACGTAGAGCGCGTATTCCAGCAGATTCTTCTCCGCCGGTACTCTCCGCCGGTAAACCTCGATGGTGTAACTCATCGCCTGAAAGGTGTGGAAGGACAGGCCGACCGGCAAAATGATCGCCAGCAGCGGAGGGTCATACTGCAGTCCAAAAAGATGGGTGGCGCTATGAAGAGACCCGGTCAGAAAGTTGAAATACTTGAAAATGACCAGCAGGGACACGTTACAAAACAGGCTTATGCCCAGATAGAGCCGGCGCCGCCCCGGTCGCTCCGCCTTTTCTATTTGCAGGCCAGCCACGTAGTCGATCAGCGTGATGCCCCAGATGACAAAGATGTACCGGGTGCTCCAGCACATGTAGAAGTAGTAGCTGGCGATGAGCAGAATGATTTTGCGGGGAGTGCCCCGGGTGACCAGAAAAAGCAGCCACACCACGATAAAAAAGAACAGGAACTGAAAGCTATTGAAGAGCATGGGGAGCAAGCCTGTCCTTCAGCAGCTGAAACAACGCCTGTGTATACACCCGCGCGCCGGCTTGATTGAGATGCGTCTGATCGGCAAACAATCGGTTGGGATAGAGATAGTAGTCAGGACCGAGCAGCTTACATGGGGTTGCGCGCTCAACCTGCGCGGCAAAGCGAGCGTTATAATCTGCCGCCGCCGCGGCCTCTCCGCTGCGGAGGTAAAAAGGAACATAGTAGCAATCGATGTGATACTGCCGGATCAATTGATTTAACTGGCCAATCTGCGAGCTTTGCGATGGCGCAACGCGCGGAAGTCTCTGCATGGGCTGGTCGGATTCGAGACGGAAATCGTCGGGCAGATGGCCCCCGGGAAAACGACTCTGCTCGGTGATCAGATGGTAGCCCCGCTCGGCAATCACTTCGCGTTCGTTTTCTTCCGACTCATGGTAATAACTCATCACGCCGCCGTGGCTGGGCGCGTTCATCAGGAAGGCAGTCAGATCTCGCACAAGAGTACGAAAGGGAAAGAGACGATCGATGACGGCATGGTCATCGGGAATGAAATGAAAGAGGCCGCGCCGGGGCGGATCGACGCTCCACGGCAGGGTAAGCAGCAGCACGTTGGGGGCCTGCCCACGCGCGCACATGGCCTCGAGAGGCGGCAGAAATAAATCACTTCCCGGAAAACCGGAGTTGAACGACGAGACGTTCAGATGCCCGGCCAAGCTCAACTGGTCGAACCAGACGGGAAGAAAGCCCGCCAGAATCTTGCTGTTGCCAAAAATCAAGACCCGGGTCACCTGGGGGTCGGCAGGAAACACCTGTCCCTGGTGCTCCCATCGCAGCTTGGCGTCAAACACCACATCGGAGCCGTTCTTCAGGTAGGGCAGACCCCGGAACAAGCCATAAAATGCAGCCCAAAATAGCACGAAGAACAAAACAGTCCAGCTGAGAGCCGACGGGGGGTTCCGCTTCGCCGGGGGCTCCAGCTTGGCGGCTTCGGAGTTGGGAGCGGTTTCGACGTCCAAAATAGACCTTGAACTTTCATCGTATTACAGCGTTAGCCGGAACCGCCGCCGGTGAACATCATCACTAACGACAGTACAATGACGATGGCCGCCGTGAGCCAGGCGACAACGTTAAACCAGCGGGAGTTTACGTAATCGCCCATCAGGTCTTTGCGATTAATCAGCAGCAGCATAAAGATGATCACCAGGGGCAGCAGCACCCCATTCAACACCTGCGACAGGATGACCATGCTGATCAGTTTGGCGTTGGGAACAAACAGAACGGCAATCGCACCGCCTGCCACCAGAAGGGTATAGAGCCAATAGAAGACCGGGGCATCTTTGAAGCCGCCGTCCAAGCCGGACCTCAGACCCAATCCCTCGCAAACCGTATAGGCAGTGGAAAGCGGCAGGATGGAGGCGGCGAACAGCGAAGCATTGAACAGCCCGACGGCGAATAACAGAAAAGCATAGCGTCCGGCCAGCGGCTTCATCGCCTGGGCCGCGTCCGCCGCTTCCCGGATCGCTCCCATACCGTGGGCGAACAGCGTGGCGGCACAGGCGACGACGATGAACCAGGCCACGATGTTGGTAAAGAACGATCCGATGATGACGTCGAGGCGCGATGCCCCGTAGCTCTTCGCCGTAACCCCCTTCTCCACAATGGAAGACTGCAGATAGAACTGCATCCAGGGCGAGATGGTGGTGCCGATTACCCCCACGATCATGTAAATGTAACTCTTAGAGTGCCATATGGAACCCCTCGGCAACTCGACCGTGGCCACCATGGCATCGTGCCAGCTGGGCTGGGAAAGGACGCCGGTCACGATATAAGCAATGTAGAAAACCGACGCCGCCAGAAAGACTTTTTCGACGCGCTTGTAATCTCCCTTTACCACCAGGAGCCAGATCGTCAAGGCGCTGGCCGGCACGGAGATGTACTTGCTGATATGGAAGAGCTGCATGCTGCCGGCAATGCCGACGAATTCCGCCATGACGTTGCCGAAGTTGACCACCACCAGCAGCAACATCAACAGAAACGTCATGCGCAGCCCGAACTCTTCCCGGATAAGATCGCTCAGCCCCTTGCCGGTGACTGCGCCCATGCGGGCGCACATTTCCTGCACCACCAGCAAAGCCACGGTGATGGGAAGCATGGTCCACAACAGGGTGTAGCCGAACTGGGCTCCGGCATTGGAGTAAGTGAGAATGCCGCCGGAGTCGTTATCGATATTGGCGGTAATGAAGCCCGGCCCCAGCACGGCGAGGAAGAGCAGTATGCGGATTCGCCAGCGCTTGAGCATGCGGTCTATTTCAATGTGGATTTGTTATTGATCTAAAGCAAAGCAGCATTCGTTCATTGTTTGGCGCGCAAAAACGCGATCACGTGGTCCGCCTGCACCACACCCACCAGCCGGTTTGCGCTATCCACCACCGGCAGCGCGTGCAGGTTGTACTTGTCGAAAAGTTCCGCGACTTCATCCTGGTGGGCTTCCGCCTGACAGGAGATGATGCGCGGCTCGGAAAGAACTGCAACTCGCGTTTCCGGGAGCGCCAGGATCAGACGCGCCAGTGGCACAACACCCTCGAGTACATCGTCTTTCCCGGTGAGATAGATCTCGGTCATGCCCTCCGGGTCTCCATCGAATTCGCGCAGTGCCCGCACCGCGTCTCCAACCGTGGCGCTAGAGCCCACCGTTACGCAACTGGTGGTCATTCTGCCGGCGGCGGAGTCTTCCCGGAATTCGAGCAGGTCCTCTACTTCCTGCCGCTCTTCCGGCTCCATTTCCTCGAGGATCGCCTCGGAACGCTCGTCGGAGAGTTCGGCTAGCAGATCGGCGGCGGCCCCGGGGTCCATCTCTTCGACGATGTCCGCCACGCGGCCGGAATCGAGCGATTCGATCAGGGACTTCTGCAGACGGGGGTCTACTTCTTCCAACGCCTCTGCCGCTACCTCCTCATTGAGGGAGACGAAGATGGCCTCCCGCTCCGGCGGCGGCAGATCCTCGAGGATGTCCGCCAGGTCGGAGGGGTGCATGTGGGAAATGCGCTCATGTTCGATCTTGAGCTTTACCCGTCGTGCCGGATCCACCTCAATAAGGTCCACGAACTCCCAGGGAATGACGCTGGCGCGGAAGTGCATGGCAAAGTTCTCCAGCGTGCGCCTGGGCATCGTGCCTTTGAACAGCCTGCGCACTGCGCCGCGCAGCCCAACCGCCACCTCAGCCACCCGCAGTCCCTCGCGGCCATTGTGCGGATACCACTGCAGGTCAACGTCGTTAACCCGCACCACCTTCCTCCCGTGCACGTCAATGATCTGCCGGTCGAGCACGTCCTGCTGCAGGAGGAGCAGGTTTTCGTCGCCGCGCAGTGGTTGAAGCAGGGCATCCTCGCGCAATTCGAGGGTTCCGGCCGGCGTCTGCAATATGTCCTTCACGGCTACCAGCCTGTTTCCCTCCCGCGTCTTGAGTAGCAGACCCGCAACATTGCCCGCGGCCGGTCCGGTCGCCACCGCGACGTCTTTGAGCCGGCCCTGGACGCGACCCTGCCGGTCCGTGATCAGTGTGCCGAGCAGGAGCGTGAGGCTGGCGTGCGTTGTTTGCTTTTCGTTCATCGACGGCCGGTTGCAGTCTAACAGTCGACGGGGGAGGGTTGGAGCAGGTTAGTAAGTTAGTCGTAGTGGGGTCAATTTAGTAACCCCGTTGGTGGTGCGTGGCTTGAGGGAAGCCCCATTCTGACCAAGCCCGTGCTCTTCACGCTCAAGCCTGGGCCTTCTAAAACCAGAAATGCTAGTTTGGTCTTTCCGGCCGGCTGCTCTTGAGAAAGCGTTCGTCGAGCCGCTGTCTCCCCTGAAAGCCAGCCTCCACGGTATGCCAGTAATCGATTTTCGCTTCCCCCAGCTGCCAGCAGAGCAGAACGATCTGTTCTCCGGCCTGGAATGGGAAATCCAGTAAGCCCTTGTCGAGATCCTTTACCTGGACGCCAATGGAATCGATTTCCTGGATCGCGTCCTGAGCTTGCTGAACCGCGGCGCGCTGGGCCATGCGTTTACGCGCTACCGCAGCAACATCCACCAGCATGCCCCCGGAAAGGAAGATATTCTGGCTGAGCATCTGCAATTCTGCTTCAACCAGGCCGGCACTCGCCTTGGCATCGATCGCCCGCCGCAGCAGGGATTCCAGAATCGGCAGCAGCGATTGCGCCTCGTCAAGGGAGAATGTCTTCATCTATCCGACCTTCGTCTAACCCCTATGGTAATACACCCAGAACGTCTCAAAGTCAGGCTGGAACGTTGATCTAACGTTGATCTTATGACGTGGAAATCTGCTTCGGCGGCTGATTTGTGGCCTCTTAGCGGGGCAGGTATCATGACAGAGCGATGAGTTTTTCCGACACGATCTTCATTTTCGGACTAGCGCTGGTAATTTTCGGCCCCAAAAAGCTGCCGGAAATCGGGCGCCAACTGGGCAAGCTGGTGCTGGAATTCCGGCGCGCCAGCAATGAGTTCAAGATGCAGATTGAGGAAGAGTTACGCGCAGCCGAGGTGGCGGATCGCCAGAAGCAGATCACGGCCCCAGTGGCCCCCCCGCCGGCTCCGGAACCCACGTCCGAGGCGCTGACGATACGGCCGCCGAGCAACGGAACGACGGTGAGCACGGACAGCCCCTCCTCAAGGGTGATCCCTGTACATGAGGAAGTAGCGGAGCTGAAAGCGGTCGCGGGTGACCACCCGGAACTGGCGAGCAACGGCCTCGAGCACGAGCCGGAGCAGGCTACCATCCATCATGACTGACATTGTGGACCGGGCCCGGACAGCGATGACAGAAAGAGCGGAATTGCCGGGCATGAGCCTCCTGGAACACCTGGAGGAACTGCGCAAGCGAATCATTCATTCCGGGGTCTACCTGATTGTTGCTTTCTTCGTCGCTTACGGCTTCCGGGAGAAGCTGTTTGGGTTCATGGAGAAGCCCATTGTTACAGCGCTCAAGGCGCACAATCTGGATCCTCACCTGGTCTATCTGAACCCGGTGGACCCGTTCAATTTCTTCATCAAAATCAGCCTGGTTGGGGGCGCCATCCTGGCTTCGCCCTTCATTCTGTACCAGGTATGGCTGTTCATCGCTCCCGGTCTCTATCGGCAGGAGAAGCGCTACATCCTCCCCTTCATGACGGCTACGGTGGGACTATTTCTTGCCGGCGCCTTTTTCGGCTACCACTACGTTTACCCGGGCGCTCTCAACTTCCTCATCGGCTACGGCTCTCAATTCCGGCCGATGGTGACCGTCGGCGAGTACACCGAACTCTTCATGACCGTGATACTGGGCCTGGGGATCACCTTTGAGTTGCCCATCCTGGTCTTCTTTCTGGCCCTTTTTGGCCTGGTAACCGCGGGATGGCTGTGGAGGAATGTCCGCTACGCCATCCTGGTCATCTTCATCATCTCCGCAATTATCACCCCCACCCCGGATGTGCTGACCATGTGCGTTTTTGCCGCGCCCATGCTGGTGCTTTACCTGTTGAGTATCGGGGTCGCCTACATGGTCCATCCCACCCGGAGAAACCGGCTTAAAGAGCAGTCATGAGGCGTCTGTTCGCCATTGCATTGCTGTGCTGCTCACTGAGTGGACTCGCCAGAGCGCAGGCACTTCCGCACTTTGATGGTGATCGTGCCCTCGCCTACACCCGGCAATTCGTGGCTACCGGACCCCGCTGGGTAGGTAGCCCTGGACACGCCAAGGCCCAGGCTTTCCTCGAAAAACAGTTCGCTAAAGATGACCTGGTGAAGGACAGTTTCACCGCATCCACGCCCCTGGGGCCGCTGCCCATGACGAATTACATCGTCAGATTTCCCGGCAGTAAGGATGGCATTATCGTCCTGGCCAGCCATTACGACACGAATTACTCGCTCAAAGACACGGGGTACGTGGGGGCGAATGACGGCGGATCGAGCACCGGATTGCTGCTGGAGTTGGCCGACAGCTTCCGCGGCAAGAAGCTCGATGGATACAGCGTGTGGCTGGTCTTCTTTGACGGAGAAGAGGCTATCAAAGAATGGTCGGACACTGACTCAACCTATGGCAGCCGGCACCTTGCGGCCAAGTGGCAGGCCGACGGAACGCTTAAGCACATCAAGGCTTTTTTACTGGCCGATATGATTGGGGACCGCGATCTCGACGTGGACCGGGACTTGAGTTCGACCCCGTGGCTGCTTGACCTGGTGGGACAGGCAGCGGCGAAGTTTGGCGACCAGTCGTATTTCTTTCAGCGGCAACAGGAGGTGGGCGATGACCACACCCCGTTTATGCAACGCCACGTACCGTGCGCCGACATCATCGATTTCGATTACGGATACCAAAACGCGTTTTGGCACACCCCCGACGACACCATGGATAAGCTGAGCGCGAAGAGCCTTGCGATTGTGGGCGACGTCTTCCTGGAAACGATCAGGCTGTTGAACCAGCGATGAGGGGATTCGACACTTCCAGGAAAGGTCCGCAGAACTGCGCCTCGGCTTCGCTCGGAGGCTTGACTTTATGATTTCGCACAACGTGCTCGGTAGGTGCTCAAGCCGAAACGATAGTCACGCCTCTCGGGATGACAAAGGGAATGGTGGCGCTTCCATGGACCTTTCCTGGGAATGTTTTAGCTAGACAGAGCTTAGCGTAGGCTCTTCTCTACCAGACGCCGTAAGCTAGCATTAGATAATGCTCGATGGCGCTCCGATCGCATACTGGATAGGCTTTCACGTCGTGGTGCTGTTGTTGATCGTGGTCGACCTGGTGGTTCTCGGTCGAGGCGAAGCATCCTCCCAAACCCGCCACAATTTTCTTTTTGTCCTGTTTCTCCTCACCCTCGCCGCGTGTTTCGGCGTATGGATAGGCCATGTTGAGGGCCATCAGACGGGGCTCGCGTTTGCCGCCGGCTACCTGATCGAGCTCTCCATGAGTATCGATAATCTGTTCGTCTTCCTGCTGTTGTTCCGCTCCTTCCGCCTGAGCCCGGTAGTACAAAGGAAAGCGCTGCTGCTGGGCGTCCTGGGCGCCATCATTATGCGCGGGCTGTTCATCTTCGGCGGGATCGCGCTGCTGGAGCGATTCGCATGGATTCAGTACTTCTTCGGAACCCTGCTGTTGGTAGCCGCGCTGAAGCTGCTGCGAGAGAAACCCGGGCAGACGACCGCCCCAGCCAAGTGGGTTGCGCAATGGACACTCCGTTGGCCCACCAACCCTAAGACTAGCTTCCTGTTGGCCGTGATCGCCATCGAGCTGGTCGATCTGGTGTTCGCCATTGATTCCGTGCCCGCAGTGCTGGCCATCTCCCACCATCCCTTCGTGGTTTACACCTCAAATATCTGCGCCATTCTGGGATTGCGGGCGTTGTACTTCCTGCTGGCCGGCCTGCTCGAGCGGCTGCGATTTCTTCACCTTGGATTGGCCGCGATTCTGGCGTTCGTCGGACTAAAAATGCTGTTGACCAAATGGGTTGACGTACCGGTCGAGCTCTCGCTCGGCATCATCGTCCTGATCGTGCTGGCAGCTACCGCGGCTTCGCTGATCTCAACCCGCACGAACCCGTCCTGAGGACTGCGATACGATGGACTAAGCCGTGCGCAAGATTTCCGTCACGACCAAGCTCGGGCAGTACACCGTTTCCGTGGGAAGCGGCATCCTGAGTTCCTTATCCAGGCGCATACTCGCCGCCGACCCGCGCAAACTTATCTTTCTTCTGACCTCGCCCGAAATCTGGGCGCTTTGGGGACCGCGCTTGCAAGCTTCGCTTGCTCCCCGGGAACCGATCGTGCTCTTTCTGCCCCCGGGGGAGCGCCACAAGCGGCTGACCCAGGTGGAACGGCTGACTACGGAAATGACCAAAGCCGGCGCAGACCGCTCCTCACTTCTGATCGCTTTTGGTGGGGGTGTCACCGGCGACGTCGGGGGTTTTGTCAGCGCCATTTACATGCGCGGAATCGACTACATCCAGGTACCGACGACCCTGCTTGGCCCAGGTTGATTCCTCGGTAGGGGGAAAGACCGGAGTCAACCTGCAAACGGGCAAAAACCTGGTGGGCTGCTTCTACCCGCCGCAGGAAGTGATCGCGGATATCGAACTGCTCCGCACCCTCCCCCAGCGAGAACTGCGCGCCGGGATTTATGAAAGCATCAAGGCTGGACTCATCCGCGATGCGGGGCTCTTCCGCTTCATTGAGAGCCATCGCGAAGCCATCGACAGAGGTGATCCTGAATCGCTCGAGAAGATGGTCGCTGCCTCCATACGAATTAAGGCCGAGGTGGTGGGTCTGGATGAGCGGGAGCTCGGTGTACGCATGATTCTCAATTTCGGCCACACCCTCGGCCACGCGATTGAAGCGGCCAGTGGGTATCGCGCGCTGCTGCACGGCGAAGCCATCGCCTGGGGCATGATCGCGGCGCTCCACATCAGCCGCCAGCGAAACCTGGTGACGGCCGAAGCCGCGCGGCGCATCGTGACCCTGATTCGCTACTTTCAGCCTCCGCCATTGCCTTCTGTCGGCTCCAAACGGCTGCTGCAGGCAGCGTCCGGTGACAAGAAGAACCGGGCCGGGGTGCGCCGTTTCGTCCTGCTTCACGGCTTGGGCAACGCAGTGGTGGCCGAGGACGTGACCGATGCCGAGGTGCTGGCGGCAATCGAGTCGATTCGTAGCCTCTCCGAAAGCAGTAAATAACCGTGGCGGCGCCTGGAGCTCAACCCGAGGGGACCGGGGACGAAGCCAGCGCGGCGGCTGCGGTGCGTTCGATGTTCGACCAGATCGCTCCGCGCTACGACCTGCTGAATCATGTGCTCTCCTGCAATATCGACCGGATTTGGTGGCGCCGGGCGGCAGGCAGCTTTCGCCAGGTGCTCGCCCGGCCGGACGCGCAGATTCTGGACCTATGCTGCGGAACCGGGGATATGACGCTGGCTTTGTTGCGGCGCCGGCCCAAGCATGGACGGCCGGTGCTGGCCGCTGACTTCGCCCACCAGATGCTGCTGCGCGGCGCGGCGAAATTCGGACCCCGGGGAGCGGTTGCTATTGAGGCAGACGCACTCCATCTTCCTCTCCCTTCCGGGTCGATTGATCTGCTCACTACCGCCTTCGGCTTTCGTAACCTCGCCAACTATCGCGCCGGCCTGGAGGAGTTCTACAGGGCGTTGAAGCCGGGTGGGGAGCTGGGCATTCTCGACTTCAGCGAACCGGGCGGGCTAATGGGAAAGCTGTATGCCTTTTACTTCCGCCGGGTTCTTCCCGCGGTGGGCTCGGTGATCTCGGGAGTCTCCGGGCCGTACCGTTACCTTCCCCGCTCGGTCCGGCGTTTCCCGGCACCCAAGGAATTGCTGCAAACCATGCAATCGGTTGGCTTTAAGCAGGTTTCATGGACCCCCTATAGCTTCGGTATCGCGGGCCTGTATCGCGGGGTTAAGCGTTAACCATGTAATGTCACCTGCGATCGCCGATGCCCGGGCGGCTGCTCAACTCGATAGACTTAAGGCATGCACGCGACCGTCACCTGGCAGCACGACCAGCAGTACGATGGAGAGTCCGCGAGCGGCCACCACCTCACCATGGATGGTGACGCCGCACACCGGGCCGGCGCTAGCCCGATGGAACTGGTTTTGCTCGCTCTATGCGGCTGCACTTCGGTGGACGTGGTTTCCATATTGCGCAAGAAGCGGGAACCGCTCACCTCACTGACGGTTTCGGCAGTGGCCGAACAGGCGGCCGAAGCTCCCCGCGTCTTTACTCACATCCAGCTTACTTACCACGTTGGCGGAGGGGTCTCGGCCAAGGCTGCGGAAGATGCGGTCGCGCTGTCCAAGAACAAATACTGCTCAGTTTCGAAGATGCTCGAAAAGGCGGCAGCCATCGATTACGTCATCACCTATGGCGAGCAGCCATGATCAATTTCTTCCGCCTGGTTCTGGCTGGCCTGGCACTTGCCATGGCCGGGCTTGTCTCGGCTGTGGTAACCATGCGTTTTGCCATCCATGGGGCAGAGGTGAGAGTCCCGGATCTGCAAGGCCTTACCGTGTCTGAGGCGGTGCACCGGACAGCCAACATGGGATTGAACCTGGGGATCGACAACAAGTACTACAGCGTCGACGTGCCGGCGGGGCGGGTGCTGGCGCAATCGCCTCTTCCTGGGGCCATCGTCAGGCGGGAATGGCGCATGCGCGTGACCGAGAGCCTGGGTCCGCAGCGGGTCGCGATTCCCAAGGTTGTGGGTCAGCAGGAGCGGGTGGCGGCGATCGAGGTGCGCCGTGTCGGGCTGGACCTCGAAGAAACCGCGCAGATGCCCTACAGCGGTGCTCAGCCAGGCACTGTGATCGCTCAGAATCCGCAGCAAGGGGCGGCAGGTGTGGAGCGGCCCAGCGTGAGCCTGCTGGTGAGTGCCCCGGCCCCAACTCCGGCTGCAGCGCTGGTTATGCCGCAATTGGTGGGCATGCCGCTGGCGACCGCAGCAGCGCTGGTTGCGCACGCCGGGTTAAAGGTAGGGCCGGTGCAGAACAGCTACTCCGACGCGCCCGCTCCCCCCGTGGGGGACGCGGAGATGGCTCCGGCAGATACAGTGGATCCCGCAGGCACGGTGTTGAGCCAGGGTCCGCTCGCAGGCCATCGCGTCGAACCAGGCACGATCGTCACGCTGAGGGTCGCCCAGTAAAAGTAACAACAGCGGGTCGCTCCAATACGCTACGCTTCGGGACGACAATTCAGTTGCAGGAGCCTTTTCCGTGATCCCGCTGAATTGTCGTCCCGACCGAGGCGCAGCTTAGTGGAGCGATCCGCTGTTTCTTTATCTATTCACGTGCGATGCAAGCGGCGAAAAAGCCGTCACCTGGGTATAGCCCGGGAAAAGTCCGCAGGAAGTGATCAGGGGCGCCGCTGGGAAATAGCCGCTCCGCAGTGCCTGCGTGGAACGTGCTTTCAAGCTCCAGCGCACGGATTTGCTCTCCCAAGGGAACCAGCCGGTAACCCTTCTCCCGCTCCAGAGCTTCACCCACCACAGTCTCGTTTTCTTCGGCCTCAAGCGAGCAGGTGGAGTAGATAAGCCTGCCATCATCGCGCAGAGAGCGCATGGCCGAGCAGAGAAGGCGTAGCTGGCGATCATGGTGACGACTCAAATCATCCACCGTGATCCGGTGTCTTATTTCCGGGTTACGCGCCATGGTTCCTGTTCCACTGCAGGGAGCGTCGCAGAGCACCAGGTCAAATTGCTTCTGAAAGGGCAGCTCTGTGGCATCGAGCACGCGAAAGCGAATCCCCGGCTGCCGGCCGAGGACAGACTGCATGGCCTTGAGCCGCGCAGGGCTGATGTCACAGGCTGTAATCGAAGCACTGGGGTTGCGCTCGGCCAGGATAGCGGTCTTGCCTCCGGGAGCAGCACAGCAATCCAAAATTTCAGTGCCATGGCCCGCTAACTCGGCGATCAGTTGCGATCCCTCATCCTGAACACGTACTCCTGCTGCCAGTTCTCCCGCAATGACCCGCCTGGCCCGGGTTACAAAGACACCCGCCTCGACCTGCAAACCTTGCACTTCTGCTTCCGGCGAGATGACTCGGATGGTTGTTGGGGGAGGAAGCTGGTCGTAGCGGCAAATGGCATCAGTAATCTCAAGGCCGTAGGCCGCGATCCAGCGTTCGACCATCCATGAAGGATGGGCGGCCGAAGCCTCTGCTGCATCCAGCTTTGGGGCCTGCGACAATTTCCGCAGCACCGCGTTGACCAATCCTACGGCGTAGGAACTTTCCGACTGCTTGACCAGTTCCACGCTTTCGAAAATAGCGGCGTGCGCCGGGATACGATCGAGCAGCAGAAGCTGCAGCGCTCCCAGCTCGAGCGAGACCTGCACCGCGTCGGCCAGGTGACTTTTGCTTTTAGTAAGCGCCTGACGGATACGCTGCTGCAACACGAGTTGCCAGCGCAGCACTCCCATCACCAGGGTGGTGGCGAGATTCTTGTCCAGTGCCGAGAGCGCTTCCACTCGTTTGGAACGAAGCAGCACGTCACTGTGCGACTCCGGCTTCCGTCTGAGTTCAAGCAGCAGCTCAAAGGCGGCTCTTCGGGCAGGGGAGACAGGGCTGGGCAAACTACTCTCCCAGCTTCTCGTGCGGTTGCGGGACCGTACCGCGGAGAAAGTCCGCCACCGGCATTCTCTTTTTGCCTTCCAGTTGAACCTCCAACAGTTCAAGGCTCGAGGCCGATCCTGCGGCCACGAAGAGTCGATCCCCTTCCACAGTCATTTCTCCGCGAGGGGCAGCCATCGATCCAGCCGGTATCAGACGATGGAGAGTCAACTTTTTGCCGCGGAAGAATGTGTAGGCTCCAGGCCAGGGCTGAAAACCACGCCAGCGGTTGTAAATCTCGCCGGCAGATCGCGCGAAGTCTACCAGGGCATCTTCGCGCTCGAGGATCGGCGCCAGCGACGCGGCCGAGTTGTCCTGCGGAATAGGCTGGATCGACCCCGCCTCCAAACCTTCGAGGGTTTCGATCATGAGATCTGCACCGCTCTTCGCCAGCAACGGAAAAAGCTGCTCCGCGGTCTGGTCGGGCTCAATTGGCAGCGAACGCTGAAGCAGGATATCGCCCGTGTCCAGGCCCTGGTCAATACGCATGGTGGTCGCGCCCGTGATCGTCTCCCCGTTGGCCACCGCCCACTGAATGGGAGCGGCGCCGCGATACTTGGGAAGCAGCGAAGCATGAAGATTCAGGTTGCCCCATCGGGGCAGGTTCAGCATCCACTCCGGAATGATGCGGCCGTACGCGACCACGATGATGGCATCCGGCTTGATCGCCTCCATGCGCGCGCGGAACTCCGGATTGTTCTTGATTTTTTCCGGCTGCGCCACCGGCAAGCCGGCTTCTTCGGCCAGCATTTTGACCGGGGATGGCGACGGATCCTGATCGCGCCCGCGCACGCGATCAGGCTGGGTAACTACCAGCTCGATCGCATGGCCGGCGGCAAGCAACTGCTGCAAGGTTGGAATGGCGAAGTGCGGAGTACCACAAAAGACGAGCCTCATCGCCCGTCTACCATTCCCCGGCTCGCTGCAATTTGCGGATCTTGCGCAGCACAAAATCCCGCTTAAGCGCACTGATGCGAAAGATGAAGAGAATCCCGTCCAGGTGGTCGATCTCGTGCTGGAAGGCGCGGGCCAGCAGTTCGTCCGCTTCCCGCTCAAACCACTTGCCCGCTAAATCCTGGGCACGGATTCTCACTTTCGCAGCGCGTGCAACCTTCTCCCGAATGTCAGGCAGGCTGAGACAGCCCTCTTCCTCAAAGATTTTTCCCTCCTTGGTGATGACTTCAGGATTGATCAAGGCGATCTTGTCTTCAGGAGTCTTCTGGAAGCTGAGATCGATCACCGTCAGCCGTTTGGGAATGCCAATCTGCGGGGCAGCGAGGCCGATGCCATGGGCAACATACATGGACTCGAACATATCGTCGACCAGCTTGGATAGATCCTCGTCAAACACGGTGACGGGCTCGGTCGGCCGCTGCAGAATGGGATCAGGAAATTTGACAATCGGATAGACCATGCAACCGGGGCGTCTTTCTTAAAATCGGCGAATCTGCTCCAGGTATCCCTGGTAATTCCTGCTGAGTTCTCCAGCCGAGTCGCCGCCAAACTTTTCCAGGGCGAGTTTCGCCATGACGAACGCGACCATCGCTTCGGCAGCCACTCCGGCGGCAGGCACAACACAAACATCGGAACGCTCGTAAGCCGCCTTGGTCGCCTCCCGGTTGCTGAAGGAGACGGACCCAAGCGGCCGGCGCAGCGTGGAAATCGGTTTCAAATAGCCCCGCACGATAATGTCTTCACCATTTGAGATGCCGCCCTCGATACCACCGGCATTGTTGTGCTCGCGAGTAAATCTTGTCTTCGCGCCGTCAATCTCCTCGGCGCTGTAACCAATCGCATCGTGGACTGCGGAGCCAAAAGACTCAGCAGCGGTGACACCCTGCCCCAGTTCCACGGCCTTGACCGCCTGCAATGACATCACCGCCCAGGCGAGCAGCCCGTCCAGCCTTTCATCCCAATTGGCATAGGTGCCGAGCCCGGCAGGCGCGCCGTGAACCACGACTTCAAAGACCCCACCGATGGAGTCGCCGGTGCGCAACACATGATCCACTTCCGCCTTCATCTGCTGTTCGGTTGCAGGATCGACGCAGTTCAGCAGGATTTCGTCTCGTTCGCGCAGCGCCACAACCTGTTGCCAGGAGGCGTTGGTCTCGAGCTCCACGCGGCCAACACGTACCACGTGACTGCTGATCTCAATGCCCAGCGGCTTCAACACCAGCTTGGCCATGGCGCCGGCGGCCACCCGAGCCGTTGACTCGCGCGCCGAAGCGCGCTCCAGCACATAGCGAGCGTCGGGGAAATTGTATTTCAGCGAGCCCGCAAGATCGGCGTGGCCAGGCCGCGGGGAGGCCACGGCTTTGTGCTTTTCCGGGTCGCCCGCGGCCACGGGGAGAACTTCGGTCCAGTTTTTCCAATCGCGATTTTCAATTTGAATGGATACCGGCGAACCGATGGTCTTGCCATGGCGGACGCCGGACAGGATGTGGGCCCGATCCTGCTCGATGCGCATGCGACCACCACGGCCGTAGCCCTGCTGACGCCGCCAGAGCTCGCGGTCGATAAATTCCACATCGACGTCGATGCCCGCAGGCAGTCCGGAAATAAGGGCGATGAGGCACTCGCCGTGTGATTCACCAGCCGTCGAAAAACGTAGCATTTTTGTTGGCGAGACCTAACGTTCGATTGTAGTCGATTTTGCCCTTGAAGACTCGGTACTGCCAACGATCAGGTGTGGCCCATATCTCGCTCGTTTTTCGCGAGATATGGGATTCCATTGCGCCAAACAGGCGCCCTCTGAACCGCAACAGGCTTGACGTTAAGACTCATGAAATCCCACATCTCGCGAAAAACGAGCGAGATATGGGCCACACCTGATCGCTGGCAGGTAAAGATTCTTAAATTAGTTGTGCACGATCCAGTCATACTGCGCCTCGTCGAGCGGCACGACGGAAAGCCTTGACTGGCGGACCAGGGGAGACACCTGAAACATCTGCTGCTGCTTGATTTCCGTGAGCGTCTTTGGCCGCTTGATCGCGGGCCCAGCCGCGATGCGAACCAGCGGAACTTTGGCATTGGATAAATCCACCGACGTGACGTGAGCCAGACCAACTGCCGCTTTTTCGTCGCCGGTGTGATAGATGACCAGCTTGTCGCTTTTCTTCATGGCCGCGAGGTTCTTGACGGCCTGAGGATTGGTCACGCCCGTCCAATCGGTTTCCTTTTCCCGCACCAGATCGGCAAACGAGTAGGCAGTGGGTTCGGTCTTCAGCAGGTAGTGCATGCTCTACTCCTTAGGTTTGAGGAATGTTGCCGTGTTGAGCAGCGGCCGGTCCATGGAGCGCACCCAATCCGTCATCTCACCCGGCAGCCCTCCCTGCGCTTCGTGACGCTCAAATTCACTGCGCATGGTGTGCATTTTGGCATCCAGATCATCGAGGTAGTGGAGCAACACGGCTTCAGGAATCATGGGCAGCTTAGGGGAACCAAACTCCAGTTTGCCATGATGACTCAGAACCATGTGCTCGACCAACATGCGGAGTTCCGGAGGAAAACCGGGCATCGTGGCCAACTTCTTTTCAATCATCGCGACGCCAATGGCTATGTGCCCTACAAGCTGCCCCTCGAGGGTGTAATCGAAGCTGGTGCCCCAGCGCAGCTCCTCCAGCTTGCCGATGTCATGCAGGATGACGCCGGTCAGGAGCAGATCGCGGTTGATCTCCGGATAATGGCGCGCCGCCAGCTCACAAATGCCGATCAGCGAGACCACGTGCTCCAGCAGCCCCCCTAGCCATGCATGGTGGAGGGATTTTGCGGCCGGCGCTTCACGGAACGCCGTCGCGATGAGTGGATCGTCGAGAAAAGAGCGCACCAGCGCCTGCAGTGAACGATCAGAAAAGCTATCGACGGAGCAAACCAGTGCCGACCACAATTCCTCCACGTTCTTGCTGGTTTGGGGAACGTAGTCAGCCAGCTCGAACTCGTCAGGGGCGGCGCGGCGCAGCTTTTCCAGGTTCAGCTGGAGGCGGCCGTTATAGCGGCAGACCTCGGCCCGGACCTTAACTACGTCCCCCTGCTCAAACCCGGCAGCGGCCTCGGCGAAATTCTCCCACATGCGGGTTTCGATCTGGCCCGTACGGTCGCCCAGGGTAAGGGCCATATACTGGCCACCATCCTTCCGGCCGCGCAATTGCTTGGACGTCACGGCGAAAAAAGCGACTACTGCCTGATTTTCGAATTTGCCTACGTCCGCGACGTAAATCTCTTTCATTTCACCTGAACTAAGGTTGCGTCGCGCCCGGAGTCCCCGCTGCCGGTGCGCCGGGAGCCGGTGTGCCGTCGGATGGTGCCGGGCCGGGGGCGGGTACAGTCTGCGGGCTGTTTGCAGGCTGACCGAGATAGGGCTGGGGTGTCTGTTCTGGCTCCTTCGGCTTGTTTGCAAGCCGGGTTTTATCGCCCTTTTCCTTGGTTTTTTTGGCCGCAGCAGGGTCAGCCAGTCCTAACGGAGCGTTTTGCACCTTCTGCGTCGCCTGTTCTTCGGGAGTCGGCTGATCTGGCGTATCGGTAGACTTCGGCGTCTTAACTTTCTTCACCGGCGGCCGGCTGCTCAGGCGGGTCTTTTTTTCCGGCGCCAGGTCGGTGGTGCTGCTCACCGTGCCGTCCGGGTTTACAAAGCGCGTCTCCGGGGTGGTGACCGTGGGAGTGTTGTCCGGAGCAACCGCGGTGGCAACCTGGGAAGAAGGGAGAGACTCGCGGGGAGCCTGTCCAAAGCGGATCTTCTCCCGCTTGCCCGGCTTCATGACGTTCTGGTCATTGTTGCTTGCCTGGGTAGTGGTGGGCTTAGTTGCGGCCGGGGTACTCGCGGCCGTAGCCGCAGTAGCCCCAGTTGCCGGCGTTGTCGCCGTCGCAGGAGCAGCCGCCGTTGAAGCTGGGGCAGCCGCCGTGGTCGCAGGGGTAGTCGCCTGGGCGGTCTCGACCGGTGTTGAGCGGGTTTTGCCGCGGAAGCGGGCGCGCGCAAATTTCTTTTTCTTCTTCGGCGGAGGAGGAGTATAGGCGCTGTAGGACAAACGCATTTCATTGCCGCTGGCGCCGGTATCCACCACACCTGGCTTGATTTCTACATATGCCTCTTCTCGCAGCTTGGTGAGATACTCACGCAGCTTGGGCTGCATCTGCTCCAGGAAGAGAGCCTCTTCCACTTGCGGCTCCACCTGCTTCAAGCTGGCCTCGCCGCCGGGGTTATGCTGTGTGGCCTGCAGAATGATGAATCCCTGTTTGGTCCGAATCGGTTGCGTGTATTCACCGGCATTCAGAGCGAAGGCCTTCTCTTCAATTCCCTTATCCAACATTCCCCGGCGAAACTCACCCAGGACAACAAGCTTTGGCTCATTGGGGTCGGCGGGTGCGGGCTTGGCCAGGTCTTCTAATTTTGCCCCAGCCTTCAGTTTCGCTACCATCGCCTCGGATTGCGCCTGCGCGGCCGCAACCTGCGCATCATCCGCCCCTTCGGTGGCGGATTTTGCCGGGGTTGGGATCAAAATCTCATTCAGGGTTACCGACTCCGGCTGGGCAAACTCGCTCTCGTGGGCTTTGTAGTATTGCTGTACCTGGGCCGGTGTCATGCTGATTTTCCGCCCCACCTCGTCCCGCACTACCTGCTGGGTAACGATGCCATTGCGGATGTTTGCTTTGAAGTCTTCATAGGAGACGCCCTGCTGCTGCGCGGCTTTCTCCAGGTCTTCCATCGAATCGAGATGATTTTGCTTTCTAATCTCGTCCAGTCTCTTGATCAACTCGGTTTCGCCCGTGATCCCAAGCTCCTTACCTTTGGAGAGCAGGAGTTGCTGATCGATCAAATCGCGCAGCAGATCGGCTTTTTTTTCCTCCAGCTCGCGGGCAGGAATCGCCTGCTGGCTGGCCTCGGCAGCGAGTTGTTCCGCGGCTCGATCGTAGTCCGACTGGGTAATGATCTGGTCGTTTACGCGGGCAACGATATCTTCCACCACTTTTCCCGTAACCGGCGCCGCCGGGGCGGTGCTATTGGGGAGTTTAGCGTCGGTGGCCTGGGCCAGGGAGGGAACCGTGCCCAGACTCACGCTGAGGATCCATATCGCTGTTGATTGCTGGATTTTGAATAACATCATGTGTCCCGACATCTCGTATAGCTGCTTAGTGGTAGGCTCTAGCCCTTACGTGGTAGTTTGCCTGTTCGCCATGGTGCGGCTCGTGAAAACAGGCCGGATTTCCTGCGCTTATTGCTGGCTGAGTACGTATCAAATCAGCTTACGTCCAATGATATACTTCGATCAAGAAGACTCCGGGCCGCGCGGCAGGGCCTCCCTCTCCCCTGCGCCTCCGGACCCTGAGGATTACCGCACAATGGCATCACGCACACGACGGTTCTTGTTCTCTATTCTCCTCTTCTTTGTGGTTTGTGGTTTTCTCGGCACGGTCGTGAGCCAGCGGCTGGGTGCCCAATCCAGTACCGATGAGTCCGCGCTGCGCGATGATCTGCGCTCCTTCACCAGTGTTTACGACCTGGTGGAGCAGAACTATGCTGAGCCGCTGACTGGCGAAAAAGCAGAGAAGGCGGTCTACGACGGCGCCATTCCCGGCATGCTGAGGGTGCTCGACCCGCATTCCAGCTTTTACGATCCAAAAGCTTATGCCAAGATGCGTGAAGATCAGCATGGCAAGTACTACGGCGTAGGGATGCTGATTCAGCCGCAGAACAACAAGATTGTCGTGGTCAGTCCCTTTGAAGGCACGCCTTCGTTTAAAGCCGGTATCCGGCCGGGTGACGTGATCGTCGCCGTGGACGGCAAGTCCACCGACAACATGAACTCGGAAGATGTTGCCAACGTACTCAAAGGACCTAAAGGTACCCACGTGCAAATAACCATCGCGCGCGAGGGTGCGGCCAAGCCGCTGGTTTTCGACCTGATCCGGGACGAGATCCCGCACAACAGCATTGACCTCAGTTACATGATTCGGCCCAATGTCGGCTATGTGCATATCACCAATTTCCAGGAGACGACCGGCCGGGAACTCTCCGACGCGCTCGATCACTTCGGCAGCGTCGATGGGCTGATTCTGGACCTGCGGGGAAATCCCGGCGGCTTGCTCAGTGAGGCCGTGGCGGTTTGCGACAAGTTCCTGGAAAAGGGCCAGGTGATCGTCTCCCAGCGGGGCCGCGCGTTCCCCGAACAAACGTATCGGGCGACTCATGGCAACGGAGGCCGGGAATATCCCATCGTGGTGCTGGTCAATCACGGCACGGCCTCAGCCGCCGAAATTGTTTCCGGTGCGCTGCAGGATCACGATCGCGCGATCATCGCCGGCGAGACTACCTTCGGCAAGGGGCTGGTGCAGACGGTTTACCCCTTGTCTGAAAACACCGGGCTGGCGCTCACGACGTATCACTACTACACCCCCAGCGGGCGGCTGATTCAGCGCAATTACAACGGAGTTTCGCTGTACGACTACTACTACAACCATGACCAGCCGCAGGACACAAAGAGTCGTGAGGTCAAGGCCACCGACTCCGGACGCACGGTGTTCGGCGGAGGTGGGATTACCCCTGACGACAAGATCGACACCCCCAAATCAGTTCCTGTTCAGGATGTGCTGCTGGAACACTACGCCTTCTTCAATTTCGCCAAACACTACATGGCGAACCGGACCGTAGGCAAAGATTTCCAGGTGGACGACGCGGTCATGGATTCCTTCAAGCAGTTCCTGACCAGCCAGCAGATTCCCTACACGGACGCGGACCTGGCTCCGGTAATGGATTGGGTCAAAGCCAACATCAAAGCCGAGATCTTCACCACCGAGTTCGGCCAGGCAGAGGGCTTAAAGGTGCGGGCCAACTGGGATCCCATGATCAACAAAGCGCTCGATTACCTGCCCCAGGCGAAGGCGCTTGAGACCGCAGCCAAGCACGCAGAAACCCAGCGCGCCAGTGTGCGGACAAACCAGCAGTAACCTGTAAAGATACGGGCTAAAGCCCCTGAGGGACCGCAAAGGAATTTCCCTCAGGGGCTTTAGAGTCTGCGTGAGAACCCGCGAAAAGAAACAGCAGGTCCCTCCACTATGCTCCCACAGATTTCCTGTGGAACTTGTTAGCGCTGGCGGACATCATGCGCCTTTCTCTACGGAAAGTCGCATACGCAGTTGTCGCGAGCGCCGCGAGGTAGGAAATCTGGGTACGCTCCGACGGGAAGACAATTCTGTTGTAGGGTTTTGGGGTCTCCCGCCGAAGCTATTGCTTGATGAACCTAACCGAATTGTCATCCCGACCGGAGCGTAGCGTAGTGGAGCTGCTGTTTCTTTTTTGAGCAAGGACAAGCAGGAAATCACTGCGAGGGGGTAGGGGTCGATGGAATGCAGTCGTTCTTTGCCAACTCTACAGTTGCCGGAGAATTGCTCTTGAGCGAATCCGGAAGGCTGCTGCCGTAACGGATCATCAGCGATAGCAGCTTGCGCGCGTCCCAGTAGCGAGGCATGTAACGCGGGGGATCTGAAAGACAGCGGAATAGCCATCCCAGGTACATCCGGTCTGCCCATTTGGGAATTTGCACCTGATCGCCGCTCAGGAAGGCAATGGCTGCGCCAATGCAATGGATCGATGGTTTCGAGCTGAGCTCGCTTCGCAGATAGAGCCCGAGCCGCTCCTGGGTACCGCCCCCGAGGGTCACGACGATATGACGGGGACGCCGCTCGTTAATCCGCTTCAGCAGTTCCGGATCCTCAATTGTCTCCCCGTAAAGCGGAGCGACGTACCGATCGGCTGCAGTTAGCTCTATGCCCTGCCGTCGCAGCCAGGCGGTATTTCTGCGTGCGCTTCGTTCGCTGGCCATAATCCAGAAGCTGCCGCCAGGCTGGTAAAAATCGGGCTGCTTGAGCAGGGAAGAAAGATATTTCAGGCCGGAAACGCGGCGAATGGAATCGTGCTCGAGACGGTTCCAAATCATGACCATGAAGGCGCTGTCGGCAATTACCAGGTCCGCACCCTGGAGGGCTTCACGATAGGCGGGGTCATGGGCCAGATTTTTTAGCGCGGGAGCCGCCGGGACGACCAGCAGCCCACCCCCGCGGATGCGGGCGATCGCCTCATCGGCGTCTCCGACAAAGAAACGGATTCCCAGAATCTGCCGGAACTGAGCACTTGCCGTCGCCGCTGCTGACAATCCCACAGGTCCTCGTCGCCTCAGTCTAGATCAGTATCAGAGTTGCTTCATCAATCTGTTGTCACGAAGTTAACGGTATCTTTGATTACCGTTGGATACCGCCATCATTTCACTCTCGATCCATTCGTAGGTCTTTCTCAGGCCCTCTTTGAGACGGATCGAAGGTTCCCACCCCAGATACTGTTTAATCTTGGTATTGTCGCTGTTTCGGCCGTTAACCCCTTTAGGCGCACCGAGGTTGTACTTTCGCTCCAGCTTGATCCCGGCAATCTCTTCGGCGATAGCCACCAGCTGATCGATGGTGACGAGTTCATTACTACCAAGGTTGATCGGCTCGTGAATTTCGCTCTCCAGGATCGCTTGCGTGCCCCGAGTGCAATCGTCGATGTACATGAAACTACGAGTCTGTTTACCGTCGCCCCAGATTTCGATCTGGTGCTTGCCCGAGGACTTGGCTTCGATGACCTTGCGACAGATGGCAGCGGGCGCCTTCTCGCGTCCGCCCGTCCAGGTGCCAAGAGGGCCGTAAACATTATGATAGCGGGCTACCCGGCACTGCAGCCCGAAGTCTTCTTCAAAGTGACGGCACATGCGCTCGCTAAAGAGCTTCTCCCAACCATAACCATCTTCGGGAAGCGCCGGGTATGCATCCTCTTCCTTGAGCGCAACCACATCCGGGGTTTTTTGCTTGTCGCCGTTGTAGACGCAGGCTGAGGAGGAGTAGAAAAAACGCTCAACTCCCTTTTCCCGCGCAGCCATGAGCATGTGCGTGTTTGCCAGCACACTCAACATGCAGAGCGCTTTGTTGTTCTCAATAAAACCCATGCCGCCCATGTCGGCGGCGAGCTGGAAAACGACCTCGGCGCCCTGGGCCGCCTTCATGCAACTGTCTTTGTCTTTCAGGTCCAGGACCAGGTTGTCGACCCCAGACGAAGCCTGGTACCACTCCGCCAGCGGCTTTACGTCCACCGCGCGGATGACTTTTGCTCCATTATCGAGCAGACTTTTCACCAGGTGTCCGCCGATGAAACCACCGGCACCACACACGACTACCTTGGCATTTTTTAGCTTCATGGACCAGGCCCCCAATGCAATCCGCAACCGGCCCTATGCAAAGGGCTCAAATTTAGGCTACGGCAACGGTTAGTCTCTCACACTCGAACCCACGGCTATCATCTTTGGAACATCATCGGTAACCACCGCGGGACCACCTTTTAGTAAAGAGCGCCATACACTTCCGTGTCCAGTTCGTGAAGAAAAGCTTCAAGCAGAGCGATTCTTGGCCGAGCGAGCATCTTCGCTGTATCAAGGTGAAGCACTCCTGGCAAATCTGCCAGGCTTTTGCGCAAAGTGGCTACGGCATCGGTGAACGTGGGATATCGCGTATCCCGGCCTACCTTGGCCACCACACGTAAGATGCCGATCGCTCCCAGCTGTTCGAGAATATCCGCATCTCGCAGGATGGCGCCCTCCAACGACGCCGGACTCAGATGTGGCTGATGGGTGCGGATCGCTTCCACCACCTGTGCAACTTTTGTTGTAGGGAACCCGGATCGGAGAAGGACGGCGGGCGCTTGTTTCATCGCATAGCTGACATTATCCCAGCCGGAAAGTTCTTCCGGGGCTGCGGGACGATGACCGATAAACACGCCCAGGTCATGGAGCCAAGCTGCGGCATAGACTACGTCATCGTCGTAGGACATCCCTTGCCCTACCAACCGGGTTAAGGCGTACAGGCGCGGTTGGTGACCCAGTTTGTCCACCGGCAATGCCTGGCTGCGCACATAATCGGCCAACGATAAACGGAAGTCGTAGGCCTCATTTGCACCAGTTTTGGTTGCGTACGGGGTTGCGTTCATCGCCGGTTCGCCTTCTGTTTGTCTGAGGAGTCAGCCCGGTAATGGGTTGCCTTCGACCTGACCATCCACCGTCCATTATATTGGGTTGCGGAAACAGACGGCTTCTCGCAATGCACATCCCGGTCGTGCAATTGCACATCCCGGTGGTAGATGATTTCGACTGTTTCGTGTCACACTTTATTACCCATGAACAAACTGGATGCTCATGAAAGACTCCGGCGTGCGGCGTCACTGTTGGCGCACGAAGGAGCGCAGGCAGGTGACCGGACACTCCTTCTTCAGGCCTGGGAGGTTCTGCGTGGACTTCGCAGTGACGACTTCCCAGTGGACATGCGGCCGGCATTCAACTTTTTGCAACACGAGATCGCCCGCGCGGAATCGGAAGATGTCAGCGCTCGTGACGTGGCCTTCTTAACCAACAAACTTCGTCAACTGGAATTGATGTGGGTCGAGAGCCCAGGAAAGGGCGCACAACTGGGGACCCAAGACAACAGCGCATAGGATTTACCAGATTTGAGAAGTACAGCAGGTCCCTCCACTACGCTACGCTCCGGCCGGGATGACAAATCTATTACACAAAAGAATTGTCATCCTGACCGGCATCGGAGTCGATCGGACTTGATCTCCCCGCTGATGTGGCCTTCCTCCCGAGTGCGCGGGGCGATTGCACCTGACGAGGTTCATCTCTGGGCGTGGGGTCTCGAACCTGCGGTCGATCTGTCTGCTGACATTGAGGTACTCGACGAGCAGGAACTGCATCGGATGCACCGTTTTCATTTTGCTCCGGATCGCGATCGCTATGCCGTCGCCCATGCAAACCTGCGCAGGATTCTCGGTGCTTATCTTAATCGGCCTCCGGAAAAGATCTGCTTTCACGCCAATCACTTCGGCAAACCCGAACTGGCTGATCCACTCAACTTCAGTCTGACTCACAGCCGCACCGTTGCCATACTGGCAGTGGCCCTCGGAAAACCTGTTGGCGTCGATGTAGAAGACATTCACCCCATCGAACCTGAAGTGGCCGACACGCATTTTTCCGCGGCTGAACTTTCCGACCTGAGTGAATTGCGAGGCGATGCCTGGCTCACGGGCTTCTATCGTTGCTGGACGCGCAAGGAGGCGATCCTTAAGGCCGAGGGAGTGGGTCTTAACCTGGCGCTCGATAGCTTCGATGTTTCTTTGTTGCCGAACAAGCCCGCGGAATTGTTAGGGACGCGGCAGCTTTTCAGCCACCCATGGACGCTGCACGATGTGTCGCCTTCAAGGGGCACGATCGGGGCACTCGCGACGGCGCATCCCCGCGCCAGGCTCGCCTGTTCCAGCTTTGTTTCTGGCTGATGACTCAGGCCACCACGCTGCTCGCGGCTGCTTCCACGTTTTGTGCCAGCCTCTGACTGATCTCCCGGGCGAGCGAACTCACGTGTGGCCGGGTCAGCAACGTCCGATGCGTTCCAGAGAGCAGATGCGTCTCACACTCGCCGAGAATCTTGCCTGTCCATGCTCTTGAGGGCTCAGCATTGCTTCCCGGCTCGTCCATGGCAATGAACAAGGTTACATTCCCAGCGTAGGATCTCAATTCGTAATCCCGCATAGCGAGTGCGAGATACCCTTCCGCGCCGAGGAGCCGGCCTGCAGGCGATCGTGAGGCCATCCAGGCTTTGATTTTTATTCTCTGGTACACCATCCTGCGATGGAGCAGCTCTTTGATTCCGTGTTCGCGCATCTTCAACTCGGCGCACGCGCGACGGAAGGAGGCCTTGAGCGAATCCCAGTCGCGGAAAGGATGGTGCAAATGCTTGCCGGTATTGGGATCGCAATCCAAAAGCGCCAATAGGCCCATAGTTTCGCCTTGCTCCATGAGCTGGCAGGCCATCTCAAAGACAACCAGGCCACCGGAGGAATGCCCGGCAAGGTTGTAGGGGCCGGACGGCTGAATCGCGCGCACCTGCTTCACGTAGTTGGCTGCCAGTATTCCGACCTGCGCTTGATGCTCGTCGATAAATGCAGGGAGCTGGAGACCATACACGGGTTGGTCCGGACCCAGCTCGGCCGCAAGGTCAATAAAGCTCAGCAGGCTGCCTCCAATTCCGTGCGCGATAAATAACGGCGCCAGATTTGCGCCGGCCTGGTTTGCGCCGGCCTGGATGGTTACCAGTGCCGGCCACTTCCCTGCGGAGCTGTGGCGGAGATAAGTAGCCAACCCATGAATCGTCGGGTGTTCCACCAGCACGGAGTGAGGGAGCTTCGAACCGAACCACTCCTCAACCTGAACTAACATGCGTGCCGCCAGCAAGGAGTGGCCCCCGAGAGCGAAGAAGTCTTCATCGAGGCCGACCGGGTTTACTTTAAGCAGCCTTTCCCAGATTGCCTTGAGCCGCGCTTCGACGGGATCAATCGGGTAGGTTTCCGGTGCAGGTTGAAAACTTGCGGCATTGAGACGCATCGCGTCAAGAGCCTGGACATCCACCTTCCCACCTGGAGTTGTGGGAAAAGAACGGAGTGTTACGAACTCCGAAGGGACCATGTAGTCAGGCAGCTGGCGTCGCAGGGACGCCTTCCATCGGCTCGGGAAAGTCGCATCGCCAACCACAAAGGCGACCAGGCGACGGTCGCCGGCTTCTAATTCGATCGCTCGCACCACCACGGCCTGCACTCCTTCGCATTGCCTGAGCGCCGATTCGATCTCTCCCAGCTCGATGCGAAAGCCGCGAATTTTGACCTGGTCGTCGAGTCGCCCCTGAAAGTCGAAGGTGCCGTCCGCGAGCTCGACGGCCAGATCGCCACTCCTGTACAGCCTGCCCGGCGCACCGCCGGCAAAAGGATCGGGAAGGAAACGGGCTCGGCTAAGATCATCACGATTGAGATAACCCACGCCCACACCCGCTCCGCCGATGTATATCTCGCCCATCAAGCCTCTGGGCACTGGTTGCAGGTGTTGATCGAGAAGGTGGACACTGACATTCGGCAGCGGGTGGCCGATGGTGATCCTTTCTGCATCGACACCGATTCTTGCCCGGGTCGCGCAAATCGCCGTTTCGGTAGGCCCATAATGGTTCCAGACCGCGCGGCATGTCTGGGCCAAGGTCCTTCCAAGGCTGAGGGGAAGCACCTCACCGCCCACGACAACCTGGACCCTCGCGTCGCCTTGCCAGCCTTCTTCGAGCAAAAGCCGATACATGGTGGGCGTGCCCAACATGACCGTCGCCGTCGACCTGCGAATCTGCTCTATCCTCAGCCCTCCATCGCTGCCCAGCTCCTTCTCTACCAGATACAAACTGGCGCCGAAGGCCAGGGGCAGATAGATCTCGAGGCACGCCACGTCAAACGCAATGGTGGACCAAGCGAGCACAATGTCCTGTGGCCCCAGCTTCAGGTCCTGGCCTACGGCCCAGATGGTATTGGCGAGACCTTCATGGGTAATTCTTACCCCCTTCGGTTTGCCCGTCGAACCGGAGGTATAAATCACATAAGCGAGGCTATCTTTGGAAACCGCGCTTCCCCTGGGGTGCAATTGACCTGGGACGGCGCAAAGGTCGTTCAGATCGAGCGCCTGGGTGCCGGGAACTTTGCTAAAAAGCCTTCTGTGAGTGAGCACAAACGATGGAGCAGCGTCCTCCACCATAAAGGCAATCCGCTCCACAGGAGCCGCGGAATCGAGCGGGATGTAGGCCCCACCCGCCTTCCATATGCCAAGCAGCCCTGCAACCATCTCCGGGGATCGATCGAGAAGGACTCCGACCAGAGAGCCGGTTGCAACACCCGCCTCTCTCAGTCCCTCTGCGATTCGGTCAGCGGTGGAATTCAGTTCGCGATAGGTTATTCGTCGCCCTTCAAAGGCGATCGCCACGGCATCTGGAGCAGCGAACACATTCCGTTCGAACAACTGCAGTACAAACATCGGTCTCTCCAGCCACTCCAAGGACACTGGAGAGGCATCTCCATGTCTCAAAAGTCATCTTTCATGGGTGGGGGGAGCCCAAAGGTAGCTTAGAGCGAGCTGCACCTCGCAAATGTCAGAAGATTGTCACGTTTCTCATTTGCCTTCGTCGCGCAGCGCAAGGCTGATGAGTGTTTTTTGTTCCATGTCGTGCGCTTTGGCCGAGCCGGTTGCCGGACTGGCTGCTGCTGAACGCTTGATGCTGAGCACCTTGCGTTCGGGAAAGAGCCGGCGTAGGCGCGGCACCACGAACGATAACGCTCCCATATTATCAGGTTCTTCCTGCACCCAGACAACCTCGCGGGCCTCGGGGTGACGGGCGACTTCTGCTGCCAGTTCCGCCTCCGGCCAGGGATAGAGCTGTTCAAGAAAGACGATGCCGGTAGTGCTGTCCTTGCGCTTGGCCCGCTCAATACGTAATTCGTGGCCGATTTTGCCGGTGCAGAGCAGCAGGCGATTGACCTGCTCTACCTCTGTTTCCGGCAGAACATTCTGGAAGCGCGGCAGCTGGAAGCTGGCTACCGGCGAGCTGGCGTCGGGATTGCGCAGCATACTCTTGGGAGTGAATACGATCAGGGGCTTCCGCCATGCCCGCATCGCCTGACGGCGCAACAGGTGAAAATACTGTGCCGCGGTAGAAGGTTGGCAGATTTGTATATTGTCGTGCGCCGCCAATTGCAGGTAGCGCTCCAACCGGGCGCTGGAATGTTCCGGACCCTGGCCCTCATAGCCATGCGGGAGCAGCATGACCACTCCGCTCAGCAGTCCCCACTTATCTTCACCCGAGGCGATGAACTGGTCGATGATGATCTGTGCGCCGTTGGCAAAATCCCCAAACTGCGCTTCCCACAAAACCAGGGCCTCAGGATAATCGCGGCTGTACCCGTACTCAAAACCAAGAACGCCGGCCTCAGAGAGAATCGAGTTATAGACCTCAAAGCGGGCTTGATTGGGCGATAGATTGGCCAGCGGAATGTAGTGCTGCTCGTTCTCAGTATCCACCAGCACGCTGTGGCGCTGATTGAAGGTGCCGCGCTGGCTGTCTTGCCCGCTTAGACGCACCGGAGTGCCCTGCAGCAACAGCGAACCAAAGGCCAGTGCTTCCGCCATGCCGTAATCGAATGGCCGCCCGCCGCGCCCCATCTCACGGCGTTGCTCAAGCAGCTTCTTGATCTTGGGATGAATATGGAAATTGCGCGGATAGGTGGTGAGACTGTTGCTGATCTCTTCCACCGACGCTGCGCTGAGCCCGGTATCGACCTCGTATTCAGGCTTGTAGGGTCCGCCAGAGTAGTTCGACCAATAGCCCGGAAGCTTTGACAGCGACGCGCTCTTCTTCATCAGCGTCGCTTGCTTCTGCGCTGCGGCAAGCTCCGCCTGCATCTCCGTGACTCGTGCCGAGGTGTCCACGCCGATTTGCCGGGCATAGATCTCGTAGAGCGGAGCATGATTCTTGATCTTGGCGTAACGCAGCGGCTGGGTGATGGTAGGGTCGTCCACCTCACTGTGCCCGTGGCGGCGGTAACCGATCAGGTCAATGATCACATCGGTGTGGAACGTATACCGGTATTCGACCGCCATCGTGGCCACACGAATGGCGGCCTCGGCATCTTCTGCGTTCACGTGGAAGATAGGAATCGGCAGCCGTTTGCCGATATCGGAGGAGAAGCGCGAGGAGTAGCACTCCTCAGGGTCGGCGGTAAAGCCGATCAGGTTATTCACAATGATCTGGATGGTGCCGCCCACGGTAAAGCCGGGCATGGAGCCTAGATTCATTGTTTCTGCCCAGATCCCCTGGCCGGCGAACGCCGCATCACCATGGATAAGCACCGGCAGCACCTTGGTCTGACCGGCCTCTCCTATCCGCACTTGCTGGGCACGAGCACGGCCCATGGCAACTGGATCCACTGCTTCCAGGTGACTGGGGTTCGAAACCAGATGCATGCCCATGCTTACCCCGGTCCGGGTGAGAAACTGACCCGTAGCGCCCACGTGGTATTTCACGTCGCCCCCGCCCAGGATGCTGCGCGGGTTGGCATCTTCGAATTTCGAAAAGATGTCGACGGCGGACTTACCGAAGGTGTTCACCATCACGTTCAAGCGTCCACGATGGCTCATCCCCATCACGGCCTTCTCCGCACCAAAGTCGGCGGCATGGTTCAGGACCTCGTCCAAAAAGGGAATCAGGACGGTGACACCTTCAAGAGAGAAACGCTTGGTGCCGAGATAGCGCGACTGGATCACTTGCTCGAACAGATCGGCCTGGGTTAGCCGTTCCAGAACCTGCCGCTGGTCTGGTACAGGCGCCGCCTGCTCCATGCGCTCCTGGATCCATTCCCGCCTCGCCGAGTCGGGAAGATGCATGAACTCAACCCCAATGCTTCCGCAGTAATAGCCTTTGGCCTCGTCCGCATCCTCGCCATCAAAGGTCAATTCGGGAATAGGTTCGGGCAGCAGGTACTGGCCGAGCGGATCAAGTTTTGCCTGCAGATGGCCCCAACGGCGAAAAGCATCGAAGACCTGATCGCGTTGCGAAATCAACAGGTTGCCGGGGTGAACTTCCAAGGGGAGATTTTTGGTGACCATAGTCGTGTCTACGGCTTCATTATAACTTCCGGGGGGATGGGGCGATGCTTCCCTAACCACGACCATGGGTGCCCCATATCTCGCTCGTTTTTCGCGAGATGTGGGATTCCGCGAACCTTAACGTTAATTGCTCATTGGGGGCGAAGAACTGGCGGGCTTAGAGCCGTGGAATCCCACATCTCGCGAAAAACGAGCGAGATATGGGGCACCCACGGTCGTGGGTTAGCACAAAGTTTTGGAGCAAGTTGCTTACTCTTGCAGAACAGCTTTTACCAGGTTGCGCGGTTTGTCTACGTCCACGCCGTTTTGAATCGCTAGCTGGTAGGCAAGCAACTGCAGCGGAACCACCTCCAGCATGGTGGCTAACATGTCTTCTGTCTTGGGAACCTCGATGCAATGGTTGGAAAGCCTGGCGGCCTCCTCGTCTCCCTCGGTGGCGATGACCAGTATGGTCGCGCCCTGGGCCCGCATGTCCTTCATCAACTGCAGCACCTTGCGATAGCGCAGCATGGCGTCTGGATCCGAGAGGTCGCGGGTGGCAATCACCACCAGGGGCGCGTCCGGACTCACCAACGCGTTTGGACCATGCTTCAGCTCGCCCGCGGGATAGCCCTCTGCCTGAAGATAGGCCGACTCCTTCAGCTTCAGCGCTCCTTCACGGGCAATTGCATAATGGACGCCGCGGCCCAGATAAAGAAAGGCGCGCGATCCCTTGAGCGATGGCGCCAAGGCAGCGATCTGTTGCTGCCACTTCTCGAGCGCGGGCTCGAGCAGCGCCGGCAGCCGGCGCAGGTCCTCAACATGGCTTTCGACCGTCGGCGACGTCATTCTTCCCCGAATGCGCGCCAGGTACAGGGCTAGCGAGTAGAGGACGGCAAGTTGCGTAGTAAAGCTCTTGGTTGCGGGTATGGCCTTCTCCGGCCCGGCGCAGGTGGGCAAGGACGCGTCTGCCTCCAGCGCCATGCTGGAGTGAGGATTATTCGTAATGGCCAGGGTGGGCAAACCGCGCGCCTTTGCTTCTCGCAGTCCAGCCAGGGTGTCGGCCGTCTCACCGGACTGTGAGATGACCAGTACCCCCGGATCCTGAATGGTGTGCGTCGAGCGATAAACGTACTCGCTGGCATATTCGACATCGACGATCAAGCCAGCCAGATCCTCCAGCATGATCTCTGCAGCAAGCCCCGCATGGCGGCTGGAACCGCTGGCGGCGATCACCAGGCGGGCCCTCGATCGCAGGGCGTCGGCGACCGGTTGAAAGACGCCGGTCGCCAGCTTGCCGTTGGGTGCATAGCGCTCGATGGTGTCGGCGAGCGCCTGCGGTTGCTGGTAAATCTCACGCAGCATCTCGTGCTCGAATACGGTGGCGGCGGTCATCATGGGCACTCCGTCCTTTGGGTATTCATACCAGATAGAATCGTTGAGCGTGAGGTCGCCCTTGCTTCGGATTGTATCGATGACTCTATTGCTCAGTTGTCTTATTGCGGGGCGCGTCCAGGCCCAGGCTCCCCTGCCGTTGATGCCTGTTCCGGCTCAAGTGAAGGCAGGTACGGGCGAGTTTCTCATCAACAATGGGTTTGGCGTCGCCTTCGAAGGTTTTGAGGAGCCACGGCTGGAACGGGCCAAACAGCGCTTCCTGAATATCCTTTCGCGGCAAACCGGGATCCCGTTGTGGCGGGAGGCTGTGCTTAACAAACCGTCATTTTTCATCAAGACCGGGGGACCGAGCGCTCCGGTACAGCAACTGGATGAAGACGAGTCGTATCATTTGCAGATCACGGCGGACGCGGTTCATCTCGAAGCCGCGAATCCGCTCGGCGTACTGCACGGCCTGCAAACCTTTTTGCAACTCGTCCGCATCACGCCCAGAGGCTTCACCGTTCCCGCAATGACGATTGACGATCAGCCGCGGTTTCCCTGGCGCGGACTGATGCTTGACGTGGGACGCCATTTCCAGCCCCTCGATGTGGTCTATCGCACCCTGGATGGTATGGAAGCGGTAAAGCTCAATGTCTTCCATTGGCACCTCTCGGAAGATCAGGGCTTCCGGGTGGAGAGCAAGCAATTTCCGCTGCTGCAGGAGAAGGGCTCCGACGGCCTTTTCTACACCCAGGAAGAAATCCGCAATGTGATCGCGTATGCCCGCGACCGAGGCATACGGGTGATTCCGGAATTCGATATGCCGGGACACGCCACGGCATGGTTCGTAGGCTATCCGGACTTGGCCAGCGGCTCCGGACCCTATCAAATCGAGCGCAAGTGGGGCGTCTTCAACCCCGCGATGGACCCCACGCGTGACAGCACATACACGTTTCTAGACACCTTCATCGGCGAAATGACCGCCCTGTTTCCGGACGCTTACTTTCACGTCGGAGGGGACGAGTGCAACGGCAAGGAATGGAACGCGAACCCGCGCATCCAGCAGTTCATGAAGGCCCATGCGATCAAGGACAACGCCGCTCTACAGGCGTATTTCAGCGCCAAAGTGCAGAAAATTGTCGCCCAGCACGGCAAGATCATGGTGGGCTGGGACGAGGTTCTTCAGCCCGGCACGCCGAAGGATGTGGTCATCCAATCCTGGCGCGGGCCTCAGTTCGTTGGCCAGGCGGTGAAAGGGGGCAATCGCGCCCTGTTGTCGGCCGGCTACTACATCGATCTGAACCAGGCCGCGGCTGAACACTACGCGGCCGACCCCGAGGGTGACGGGCCAACCACTCTCAGCAGCGAGCAGAGCAAGGGCATTCTGGGCGGGGAGGCGACCATGTGGTCGGAATTTGTCTCCCCGGAGAATATCGACAGCCGCATCTGGCCGCGTACCGCTGCCATCGCCGAACGCTTCTGGTCACCACGAAATACCCGCGACGTGGCTTCCATGTACGAAAGGCTTGCACTCATCTCGCAAAAGTTGAACTACTACGGCTTGCAACATAATTCCAACTATCCCACCATGCTGAGCCGCATGACCGGCCAGCCTGATCCGCTGCCGCTGCGCGTGTTTGGCGACGTCATGCAGCCTCCTCGTCTCTACGCCCGCGAAGAGCTGCACGAGTACGACGCCTTTACGCCTTTGAACCGGATGGTCGATGCGGTTTCTCCGGAAAGCGACACGGCCCGTCTATTCCTTGATATGGTGAACCGTATCGTCGCCGGAAGGGCTACCGCGGAAGACTGGGACCAGGCGCAGTTGTGGCTGGTTTTATGGCGCGACAACGATGCTCAGTTACAGCCGCTACTGCCCAGGTCCGAATTGACCAGTGAGTTGGCTCCAGTGTCGACCAACCTGCATCATGTCTCGCAGATTGGCCTGGATGCGATTGGCTATCTGCACGAACACCACAATGCACCACCCGAATGGAAGACCCGGCAATTGGCCTTTCTCAAGAAGTCTGAAAAGCCGCAGGCCGTTTTGCTGGACATGATTGCCCCCGCAGTCGAGAAGCTGGTGCAGGCAACCAAATAAGGATTGAAAATATGCTGGTAACCAGATGGGTCGAGACTCCAAGCTATGAGTGATGGTCGTTGGGTACTGTTGATAGCCAGTGAACTGGGTGGGACGAACTCGGTATCGGACCGGGCCATGGATCGCCTGTGCGGCGCGATCACCGAAGAAGGCTACGAGGTGATCAGAACCTCGACACCGGAAGATGGGCTTTCGATGGTTCAATCGGACCCGTCGTACAGCGCCATCCTGCTCGACTGGGATCTGGAACAGGAACATCAGTTCGACGAACGCGCAGCCTTGAAGATCATCCGCGCCGTCCGCCGCAGAAACAAGAAGGTCCCTATCTTCCTGATCGCGGATCGGACGCTGGTCAGCGAGCTACCCCTGGAAGTGGTCAAGCAGGTGCACGAATACATCCACCTGTTCGGCGATACGCCTGCCTTCATTGCCAACCGGGTGGACTTCGCGGTTGCCCGCTACAATGAGCAGCTTCTGCCTCCCTATTTCCGCGAGCTCAAGAAGTACACCGACCAGGGCGCTTATTCATGGGACGCTCCGGGGCATATGGGCGGGGTAGCTTTCCTCAAGCACCCGGTAGGCATGCAGTTCCATCGCTTCTTCGGCGAAAATCTGCTGCGCGCTGACCTCGGGATCTCGACCTCATCGCTCGGTTCATGGCTTGACCACATCGGGCCTCCGGCAGAATCGGAGCGCAATGCGGCGCGCATCTTCGGCGCGGACTGGACCTTCTACGTCCTGGGCGGCTCTTCCACTTCGAACCAGATCGTGGGCCACGGAGTGATCGGTAACAATGATATTGTCTTAATCGACGCCAACTGCCACAAGTCGATTTGCCACTCGCTCACGGTCACGGGCGGCCGCCCGGTGTACTTCAAGCCCACCAGGAACGGCTATGGGATGATCGGGCTGGTGCCGCTGCGCCGCTTTTCTCCGGAGCACATCCAAAAACTAATCGCGGAGAGCCCGTTCAGGGCCGATGCATCGTCGCAGGAACCAACCTATGCGGTGGTCACTAACTCTACCTACGATGGTTTTTGCTATGACGTCCTGCGGGTTACCAGCGAGCTGGCGCGCAGTGTGCCCCGCGTCCATTTCGACGAGGCATGGTACGCCTACGCCAAGTTCCACGCTATTTATCGCGGACGCTTCGCCATGGATGTGCCCGAAGATATGCCCGACCGGCCAACGCTGTTCGCCGTGCAGTCAACGCACAAGATGCTGGCCGCCTTTTCCATGGCATCGATGATCCACGTCAAGCTGAGCGACCGCGCACCGCTCGATTTCGATCAATTCAATGAAGCCTTCATGATGCATGGCACCACCTCTCCCTTCTATCCCATGATTGCGTCGCTCGACGTGGCCACGTCAATGATGGACGAGCCGGCGGG
Organism: uncultured Acidobacteriaceae bacterium; assembly: GCA_963814015.1. GTDB lineage: Bacteria > Acidobacteriota > Terriglobia > Terriglobales > Acidobacteriaceae > PALSA-350. The sequence continues at coordinate 210,566 of CAWFBI010000004.1, read as the reverse complement.
CCCGACATTGATGTACGAGACGATTCAGGATGCGATCAGCTTCAGAAAAGCCATGTCTTCGATCGCCCACCGGCTGCGCTCGACGAATGGAGAAGAATGGTTCTTCAGAATTTATCAACCGGATACAGTCACTGATCCGATGACGGGAAATACTTCTCTTTTTGAGGAGACCCCCGACTCCCTGCTCATCCATTCGCCGACCTGCTGGACGCTCAAGCGGGAGGAAGACTGGCATGGCTTCAAGGACGAGGATATTGCCGAAGACTATTGCATGCTTGACCCGACCAAGGTCACTATCCTCATGCCGGGCATCAATTCCCGTGGAGAACTCGCGGATTGGGGTATCCCGGCGGCGATTCTTACCGAGTTTCTTGACGCCCGGCTCGTAGAGATTGCCCGCACCGGCGACTACACCGCCTTGATCCTGTTCTCGGTAGGAACAAGCAAAGGAAAATGGGGTAGTTTGCTGGAAACACTCTTCGAGTTCAAGCGGCTCTACGATAACGAAGGGACCTTGTACGAAGCATTGCCGGACCTGGTCGCAGAACACCCGCTCCGTTACCGTGATATGACGCTGAAGGAGCTGAGCGATGAAATGCATGCGGCCCTGGGGCAATTAGATCTGACCAACCTGCTTCACCAGGCATGCGATGTGGACCCGGATCCTGTACTGACCCCGGCACAGACGTATCAGAAGCTGATACGTAATGGCACCGAGAAGGTTCGCATCTCTGAGATGGCAGGCCGCCTCGGCGGAGTGATGCTGGTTCCCTACCCTCCCGGCATCCCGGTTCGCATGCCCGGAGAGCGCATGGGAGGCCCTGACAGCCCAATCATTCGTCTTCTGTTGGCGTTGGAAAAATTCGGCAAGCAATTTCCTGGATTCGAGCGCGAGGTCCACGGGATCGAAGTGGGTGCCGACGGCGAATATTGGATGCGGAGCGTCATCGAATCCTCTGCTGCGTCGCCGACTGGGAAAAAAGCGGCCTCACCAGCACGCAACACCAAACGCAGGAGCAAAAAGCCTAAGCCTGTTGGTCCCGTTCAGTAAGGGAAGGGCTGAGGTAGCGAAGAAACAGCAGGTCCACTACGCTACCCCGGATTTCCTGTCGAGGTTGACGGCGTTGACGAACTTCATACGGCTCTCTTTACGGAGAGCCGCACACGAGGCCTTGTTCAGTGTTGCGTGGCAGGAAATCCGGGTACGCTCCGGTCGGGATGACAATTCTGTTTGAGTGTTGGGGTTTGGTACGGAAACAGAATCGTCATCCCGACCGGGCCGCATCGCAAAAATTCCCAGCGAGTGATCTATGCGCCCGGATCGAGCACAACTTTCATCAGATTGGGCTCACCCGCGTGGAGCCGTGCGAACCAGCGCGGACCGTCGCTCAGAGGAGCAACCGCGGTAATCAACGACTTCACTTTTATTTTTCCGTTGGCCAGCAACTCCATTGCCTGAGGATATTCGCCGCACGAAGCGCAGGATCCCTGCAGGCGAATCTGGCGTGAGACCACAGCCTGCAGCGGAATTTTTACCTCGGGAGAGATGTTGCCTATTAGCGTGACTGTCCCGCCCTTGCGTACGCTGGCGATGGAGGCGGCAATAGTCTCCTCGCGCCCCACCGCTTCGAGGACCAGGTCCACGCCCCTGCCGTCCGTTTGCCTGAGAATCTCCTTCACCAACTCGCCCCCGGAAAGCAGCAGTGTCTCATCGGCGCCGATGCTTTTTGCCGTCTGCAGGCGCGTCCGATCGATGTCCGCCACCAGCACCTTGGCCGCTCCACCGGCTTTCGCCGCCTGGAGCGTGAGCAAACCGATCATGCCCGCACCAATCACCAGCGCCGTCTCTCCGCCCTTCATCTCAGAAACCCGCACCGCGTGCAACGCAACCGAGACGGCTTCGAGCATCGCCGCCTCCTGGAACTCGAGTGCGTCGGGCAGGTGATAAGCGATGCGCTGGGGCACAACGACGTATTCCGCAAAGGCGCCGGCGCGGCGATAGTCTCCGCAGGAGACGCCGATCACCTGCCGGTTGTCGCACAGGTTGATCTCTCCCCGGAGACAGAACTCGCACTCACCGCAGTAGACGGTGGAATCGAACGTCACCCGGTCACCGGGCTTGAACTTGCTCACACCGGAGCCCACCGAGGCCACTACCCCGGCCGCTTCATGACCCATGACGATAGGCGGAATGCGCCTGCCGGAGGTGCCGTCGTAGCCGTGCACGTCGCTGCCGCAGATTCCACAGGCGGCGACGCTCACCAGGATCTCCCCCGGACCCGGTACGGGCGCGGGAAGATCGGCGATGTCGAGCTGGTTGTATTGGGAAAGAAGCAGAGCTTTCATAGGGGAAGGGTACATGGTTGGTAGCCGCATCCTCAAGCCGGCCCATGTACCATTGAACAAATGCCGGTTCCCCATGAGCACACGCAGTCTTAAGCGCAGACTGATTGCAGGATTCGGCGCCAACACCTTCAGCCGGCTCTCCACCACACTGACCCAGATTTTCTCCGTTCCAGTGTTCCTCAGCCACTGGGGAGTGCACTTGTACGGCGAGTGGATTCTGCTCAATACGATTCCGACTTATCTCGGCCTCAGCGACGTAGGCTTCGGCAGCGTTGCCGGCAACGAGATGACCATGCTGGCAGCGGCGCAGGACTTCGACCAGGCCCTGGTCGTTTTCCAGAGTGTCTGGGTGCTCACTACAGTTATTACCAGCCTGCTGGGGCTGCTGCTGATCGCCACGGTCTGGTTGCTGCCGTTAGACACCTGGCTGCATATGCATGCCATCAGCGCTTCGGACGCCAGGCTGATCGTATTGCTGCTTGGCCTGGCTGTTCTTCTGGGCATGCAGGAGAACCTGTTTCAGGCGGCCTTCCGCTCCGTGGGCAAATATCCCCTGGGGACCATGGCCAAGAGCCTGGTGGTGCTCGCAGCCTTCCTGAGCACCATGGTCGGCGTGGGACTGCACCTTTCGCCGGTCCCGGTCGCCGTGTTGTATGTCGCGGTCAATGCCGTGGGCGTAGTGGCCCTGTGGATTCTGCTCCGGCGAGAGGTGCCCTGGATCCGTTTCGGCATCCGCCACGCGGAATGGGCGGTCATTCGCCGCCTTACCGGTCCAGCGCTTTCTTTCATGAGTTTCCCACTGGTGAACGCCCTCAATTTTCAGGGCATCCTGGTGATCATTGGCTATGTGATGGGTCCCATTGCAGTGGTGACCTTCAACACGGCGCGAACCATCTCCCGCAGTGCTGCTCAGGGAATGAACCTGATCAACAATTCAATCTGGCCCGAGATGTCTGCGGCTTTTGGCGTGGGAGCTATGGACATTGCGCGCATGCTTCACCGGCGTTCCTGCCAGATATCTCTGTGGCTGTGCCTGAGCATCACCCTCGGAGTAGCGTTGTTTGGGAATTGGATCTGGAGAATCTGGACTGTCGGCAGGGTGCCGACCGACCCTGTGCTGCTGAACATCATGTTGTTACAGATGGTGGTCTCCGCCTTCTGGTTCACCAGTTCGGTGGTGCCCCTGGCTACCAACCAGCACCAAAGGATCGCGCGGGTCATGCTGGCCGCCACCCTTCTGGCGCTGGTGCTCGCGTGGCTATTGATGCACGTTCCGTCGCTCGGCTTGCGCGGTGCGGTGATCGCGCTGCTGGCAGGAGACCTCGTCACTGCCTTCTATGTATTGCGTGAGAGCCTGCAGTTGTTGGGGGACAACCTGGGGGGCTTTGCCCGCAGCCTGCTCGATCTATCGCTGCTGCAGCGGCTGTGGAGAAGGCCGAAGCTGCCCCTCGGCAACGAGGAGTAGTTCGGAAAAGGTGGGGACTTCAGCGTGCAAATAGCCGTGCCCCATATCTCGCTCGTTTCTTACGAGATGTGGGATACCAGGAACCTCGACGTCAGGTGCCTGGCAGGGCCCGGGAATTGGCGGGGATACCGCTGTGGTATCCCACATCTCGCAAGAAACGAGCGAGATGCGGGGCACCCAGGGCTGGTCGGTTAAGGGAGAAATCTAATTACCGTTTGGGTTCAGACTTTTTCGGCGGACTCCGGAACCACCGCAGCCGCAGCCTGAAAACCTATCTTGGAATGGGTTCCGTCGCAGAATGGCTTGTTGGTCGATGCTCCGCACCGGCAGAGGGAAATGGCAGGCTTGCCAGCAAGATCGATGAGTGTCCCGTCGTAGTTCACCAACTTGATCGGACCCTCCACGCGAAGCGGTCCGTTCGGTCGCACCGTAATTGTTACTTCTCCCTCAGCCATGAGCACTCCAGTTCAGAAATGTAAGATCTATCCGAGTCTAGCAGTCGTAGTACTTTAGTCACTGTCAAGGTTTTGCGTTGCTTTGGGCTCGTCTTGCGGCGGCTTCGGCTGCGTTTCCTGAGTATTCCCTGGGGTGCCGGTGGTTGAACTCGGCACAGGCCCCACGGTGTTCGAGCTCTTGCCCACTTTTTGGCCTTTCCAGCCGGTCGTACTGACATTTTGGGCGGTGCTCCCGGTATCGCAACCCAGTACTATCCCGCAAGAAAGAAGCAACAAGAGGACAGAGGCTCTGAACATGGTTTCTCCTTGAGAGCGATTTTATATGGAGAACTAAGTTTTGATGGCAAATGCAGGAGGGAAAGAAACGCAGGAAGGCTCCTCAGAACAGGCCGTGATCTTACTGGGCCAACATTCAGACCGGAAAGCTAAAGGAAAAGACGGCTCTCCCGGATTTCCTGCGTAGCTCGAAGGAACCACGGAGTTTCATGCGGCTTTCCTTACAGAAAGCCGCACAAGCTACTTTGAATGGCGCCGCGTACGGGAAATCCGGAGTGAGCCGCCTTTTCCTTCTTAAAGCTGACTACAGACTACAGAACCTGAACGTTCTCTGCCTGCCAACCCTTAGGGCCTTTGGTTACGTTGAACTGAACCGCCTGGCCTTCTTGAAGAGTGCGGAAGCCGTTTGCCTGAATTGCTGTGTGGTGCACGAAAACATCCTCACCATTCGCACGGCTCAAAAAGCCGAACCCCTTGGCATCGTTGAACCATTTCACTGTACCTTGTTCCATTGTGTATCTTCCTTAGTAACGAGATGACGCTGAATTCAATCGGGGTATCTGCAGGTAGTGCGGACTCCTAAAGCAGAACGAGCTGAGAACCAAAATCGTATTCGACGCTCTTGTAGGATATACCGCTGATGCGACAAGTGCAATGAAAAATTTGCCTGGGAAACCAAAAAAATAGTCGAAAATACTCGCTTTCTCTACTCGTATTTTAGTGATTCTACAGGATCCATCCGCGCCGCCCGCACCGCAGGAAAGGTTCCAAAGGCTACCCCCACCGCGCAGGAAACCAGGATTGCCAGCACCGCCGATAGCCATGAGACCTGCAACCGGTAATCGGTAAAGAAGGCGACCAAGAACGGCAGAGACATCGCCAGCACCGTTCCCACCACCCCTCCGCTGAGCGAGATCAGCACCGCCTCGGCCAGAAACTGCATTTGAATTTCCCGGAAGGTCGCCCCCAGAGCCTTGCGTATGCCGATCTCCCGGATCCTCGATCGCACTGTAGCCAGCATGATGTTCATGATCCCCACGCCGCTGACCAGCAGGGTCACCATGGAGAACATGAGCAGGACAATGCTGAAGGCGGTGGCCGTCTTGCCCGCCATGGAAAGGACCTCGGAAAGATTGCCCACATCGTAGACCGATTCGGAGCGATGCCGGGACTTGATGGTCTTTAAGATGGCCTGAGTGGCCCAGGGCACACTGCCCGAGTCGGTCATAGAGAAATAGATCTGATTGACTGCATCGGTGCCGGTGAAATAGCGGGCCACGGTATAGGGGATGAGGACCGTCTCATCGACAATTTCCGATTGTCCGAAGGTCGCCACCCGCTCGCGAAAAACGCCGATGATTACAAACGGCACGCCGGAGATGTCCAGCGTATGGCCTACCGCTTCCCCAGGATTCCCGTACTGGGCCAGGGCAAACTTCTCCGTGACCAGCGCCGCGTGACTGTGCGTCAACGAGTCCTGCTGATCGAAAAAGCGCCCGGCAGTCAGAACCAGCCGGCGTATGTCCGCGTACTCCGGGTCCACTCCAAGAATCAGGACATCGCGCTCCTTACCCCCACCACTGGTAAAGAACTGGTGAAGGTTGAGCACCGGCGACGCGGCTTGAATGCCCGTGACCTGCTGCTCCACAGCACGCATATCGTCCACAGTCAGGTAATCGCGCACCGACGCAATGCTTGCATCCGACAGCCCGGCGTACTCGGCCCAGACAAGGTTGGTGCCTATGTTCTGAATGGAAGTGAGCACATACCGCCTGCCGGAGAGCCCAATGGTGACCACCAGGATCAACGAGGCGGTCCCGATCACCATACCCAGGGCGGTGAGAGCGAAGCGAATCTGATTCAGGCGAAACGAGTCGATGGCCAACAGCACGATTTCGCGGAAAGCGATGCTTTGGGTGCCGCGAACTGGTGCAGAAGTGCTCATCGATTACCCAGGAATACCAGCGTGACCCCCACCGCGACCAGGCAGACACCTGCCCAGCGTCGCCGGCTGACGCGCTCGCCCAGGAAGAACATCGCTCCGCATGCGCCAGCCACGTAGCTTAGTGCAGTCACCGGCACCACGAAGCTTACATTCAAAAAAGACAGCGCGCCCAGCAGGGAGAAAAACGCCAGAGCCATCAAGCCCACTCCTGCCCACATCCACCCTACGCGCAGGGCGCGAAGAATAACCCGGGCGATGGCCAGGGGCCGAAAATCCTTCACTTCTCCAACTGCCTTCATGGCCCGGGAAACGCACAGCTCCCCGCAAGTACCGGCCACGATGATGAGCGAAAAGAGGATCGCCTCAAGCAAACTAGGTGCGCTCCATGCCTGTCGGGCTGCGCTCAAGGCTGCGCGGGTTGGTCTGCCCGACTACCAGCACGCCCAGGCAGATGATGGCGATGCCCAGCCAGCGCAACGGTGAAACCGGCTCGCCCAGCATGAAATACCCGAGCAGCGCCGCGACACCATAGGCTGCCGAGGACGCAGGCTGCACGTAGCTGTAATCCGCCCAGGACAAAACCAATATATTGGCGAGGAAGAAGGCAAGCAGAGAAGCAACCCCCAGCCAGATAGAACCGGTGCCGAAGATGCGCAGGGCCGTGTGCAGGGCTTCAGGGGGCGGCCATATTACAAGACTGCCTGCCTGCTTCATTCCCTTGCCTAGCAGAGCATTCCCAAGAGGGCCGCAGATGACCATCACCAGGATCAACAAAAACGTTTTGAGATGAATCGGTTTCTGAGACGTCATTCATTCCCGACCGGCAGGCAGAAGCCCTGCTAACCTCACTAACGATTGTACTAGCCCTGCGAAGAGCCCTGGCATGTTTACGATATAACTATAGATTGGTGAAATTGCTCCACCAGGTGCGAAAGGTGTCCCCGATTTGTGTGGCATTGCTGGCTTTACCCAGAAAAGCTGGAGTTCCGATCCCGATAGGATTCGCGCGGCGACCGCGACCCTGACCCATCGCGGACCAGACCAGCAGGGAGTTTTCTCATCCCGCCTGTGCTCTCTGGGCGCAACCCGATTGAAGATTCTCGATCTGGCAGCAGGCGACCAGCCGATCACGTCGAGCGATGACGACACGGTCATCGTATTCAACGGCGAAATCTATAACCACCTGGAGCTGCGGCCGGAGCTCGAAGCGCTCGGCTACAAGTTTCATACCCATTGCGATACCGAGACAGTGCTCTATGCCTTCCTGGCATGGGATACCGCATGTTTTGCCCGCTTGAGGGGGATGTTTGCAGTCGCGCTGTGGCGCAAGTCTACCCGCCGCCTGATACTGGCTCGAGACCGCATGGGTATCAAGCCCCTCTACCTGGCCAAGTATGGGGAAGACGTGCTCTTTGGTTCCGAGCTCAAGGCGATCCTCATCCATCCTGAGGTAGAGCGCCGCTTGAGCATGGAAGGGCTGGACTGCTATCTGTCTCTGAATTATGTTCCCTGCCCCTGGACCCTGGTGAATGGAGTGGAAAAGCTACCACCGGGCCATTGGTATGAGTGGCTCGACGGCCAGGTGCGCACTGAATCCTACTGGCGCCTGCCTGACCCCGCGCCGCAGGTTCGTGATCTGGAAAGCGCCAAGCAGGAGCTGGATTTTCTCCTGCGGCAATCCGTGCGTGAGCACTTGCTCTCCGACGTGCCCCTTGGCGTCTGGCTGAGCGGCGGCATCGATTCTTCTACCATCCTGCATTACGCAGCCAGCACCAACCATGCACGACTGAAGACTTTCTCCATTTCCTTCAACGGCCGTAGCTTCGACGAAACGGAGCACATTCGGCGCGTGGTGTCGCATTACGGAACTGACCACGAGCAGCTGGACCTGAACCCGCAAGAGGATCTGCAAGGCGCTATCGAGCAGTTCGCGTACTACTCCGATGAACCGAGCGCCGATGCAGGCGCGCTGCCGGTCTGGTTCCTCTCCCGCATGTGCAAGACGCATGCGACTGTGGCTCTGAGCGGAGAAGGCGCGGATGAGATCTTTGCCGGCTACCTTACCTATCGTGCTAACCAGCTTGCCCGCACCGTACGGACCATGCCTGCACCAGCAATCAAGGCGGCTCTCGAAGGTCTGCGCTTCTGGCCCGTCTCGGACGAGAAGATCAGCCTGGAATACAAGCTCAAACGCTTCCTCGAAGGCAGCCTGCTTTCACCGGAACGGGCCCATATCCACTGGAATGGAACCTTCTCCGAGGCGGCCAAGGCGGCTTTGTTGCGGCGTCCCTTGCCCGGGGCCATGGGGAACATCCTGGGAGGTCTGGCCAACTCGCTCACAGGCAATGATGGCCTGTACCCGTATCTGGCCTTCGATCAACAGTACTATCTCGCTGACGACATCCTGGTGAAGTCGGATCGCATGAGCATGGCCCATGCGGTTGAGGTGCGTCCTCCTTTTCTTGACCACCGCATTGTGGAGTTTGCCGCCACCTTACCCGACACGCTGAAGATGCACGGCTCGCGGCAGAAATTGATACTCAAGGAATTGATGAAAGATAAGCTGCCGCCATCGATTCTCAACCGCAAGAAAGTGGGCTTCGATATTCCCGCGCACCAGTGGCTGCGCGGCTCTCTGCGTCCGCTCTTGCTTGATACTTTGAAAGAAGGCCTTTCTGAGCACGCTGACCTGTTCCGCGCCGACACCATCGAGAGCTATTTACAGCTCCACATGGAAAGACGAGCCAACCTGGGATATCACCTATGGGGTTTAATGATCCTGTTTCTCTGGATGAAGCAATGGCGCATTCAGTCGACGCCGGCGTCGACGCAAAAACTGCCAGTCCTGGTGGCCGAAGGGGCTGGCACTCCCATCTAGCCGTCCTGCTCTTGATTGCCGCCGCGGTTTACCTGGCGTGCATTGTCTCTCCGCCCTCTCTGATGGATGACGTCGATGCAGTCCAGGGGCAAATTGCGCGCAATATGCTCACCTCCGGCGATTGGGTCACGGCGCGTCTGGACGGAGTGATCTACCTCGAGAAGTCGCCACTGATCTATTGGCTGATGGCCATCTCTTACAAGATTTTCGGCGCCTACGACTGGGCCGCGCGGATCCCGATCGCGCTTTCCTCGATCGCCCTGGCGTGGCTGACGGCAACGTTCGGTAAATGGGCTTTTGGCAAAATGGCCGGCTTCTATGCCGGGCTGGTCATGGCCACCTGCATCGGCCTGTTTCTCTTTACTCGCATCCTGATACCCGACGTCATGCTGACCTTCACCATCGCGCTCGCGATGTGGGCCTTCTTGCGGGTCCTGGATGAAGAGGAACCGCATCCCCGCACCTGGGCGTACATCCTGGCGGCAAGTCTCGGCGCAGGGTTGCTGCTCAAAAGCCTGATCGCCCTGGTCTTCCCGTTGGGTGCAGCGATTGTCTACCTTCTGATCACCCGCCAGCTGTTTTCCCTAGCCACATGGAAGCGCTTTTACCCCTTCAGCAGCTTTGCCATCATGCTGCTCATCGCTGCCCCCTGGCACATACTGGCAACGCTCGAAAATCCACCCACTTTTGCCTTCACCCTGCACAGCGGCGGTGGCGTGTATCACGGTTTTCTATGGTTTTACTTCATCAACGAGCAGCTGCTGCGCTTTCTCAACCTGCGCTACCCACGCGATTACGCTACCGTTCCGCGCCTCTATTTCTGGCTATTTCATCTGATTTGGCTTTTTCCCTGGAGTGTTTATTTTCCTGCTGTCCTGAAGTTGTCCTATAGGCCCGTTGACCGCGCCGGGCGCACCCGGGTGCTGGCGCTCTGCTGGACCGGTTTCCTGCTGCTTTTTTTCACCTTTTCCACCACCCAGGAGTATTACTCCATGCCCTGCTACCCGGCACTGGCCTTACTGCTGGGATCGGCGATGGCCGTTGGCGGAAGCCGCGTCCGCTGGGGTACACGCGCACTCACTATCATCACCGCCCTGGCGGCAATGGCAGCCCTTGCTATCCTGATCGCCGTTCGCCACGTGCCCACTCCGGGTGACATTACTGCGGCCCTCAGCAAACATCCCACCGCCTACAAGCTTTCGCTTGGCCACATGGAAGATCTCACCCTGAGTTCCTTCGCCTATCTGCGCTTCCCTCTCGCCCTGGCCGCAATTGCCTTCCTGATCGGCGCCGTGGGGACGCTGCGCGCGGGCAGCCAACGCGCCTTCCTTGCGATTGCTGTGATGATGGTGCTGTTCTTTCAGGCTGCGCGCCTGGCCATGGTCACCTTCGACCCTTTTCTCTCCTCGCGTCCGCTGGCGCAAGCTATCCTCAACGGGCCGCCGGGTACCATCATCATCGACAGCCAGTACTACATTTACTCTTCGATCGCCTATTACACGGATCGCACCGAGCTGCTGCTCAACGGGCGCTGGAATAATCTCGAATACGGCTCCTACGCTCCGGGTGCGCCCAACGTCTTTATCAATGATGCAGAGTTTAAGCAACTATGGCTCAAGCCGGCTCGCTACTACCTGGTCACCAAACCTTCCGCCGCATCCCGGCTTTCCATGTTGGTGGGTGACGACAACCTTCACTTAGTCGCTACCGGAGGAGGCAAGGTGCTCTACACCAATTACCCTCCTGTTAGACTTGACGTTAGGACATATCAGCAGGCGAATTGAGGAAACTATGAAAATTGCAGTACTTGGAGGCGATGGCTACTGTGGTTGGGCTACCGCTCTTTACCTCTCGAACCGCGGCCATTCCGTTGCCATCATCGACAACTTCGTGCGTCGTCTTTGGGACCACGAACTGGGTGTCCAGTCGCTCACTCCCATTCGCCCGCTGGCCGATCGCCTGCGCGTCTGGCACGAGCTTACCGGCAAGACAATTGAGTTATTTGTTGGCGACGTGACGGACTACGAGTTTCTGGCTTCGACCATCAAGACCTTTGAGCCTGAGGCCGTGATTCACTTTGCCGAACAGCGCTCGGCGCCCTATTCGATGATCGATCGCAACCACGCGGTCGGCACCCAGGTTAACAACGTGGTAGGCACGCTGAATCTGCTTTTTGCCCTGCGTGAGTTCCAACCCGACTGCCACCTGGTCAAGCTCGGCACCATGGGTGAGTACGGCACGCCCAATATCGATATCGAAGAAGGCTATATCACCATCGAGCACAACGGCCGCAAAGACGTGCTCCCGTACCCTAAGCAGCCGGGGTCGTTTTACCACCTCTCCAAAGTCCACGACAGCCACAACATGATGTTCACCTGCAAGATCTGGGGCACCCGCGCCACCGATCTGAACCAGGGCGTGGTCTATGGAACCATGACCGACGAGGTCGCCCTGGATGAAGCGTTGATCAACCGCTTTGACTATGACGAGGTGTTCGGCACGGTACTCAATCGCTTCTGTGCCCAGGCAGCTCTTGGCCACCCGCTGACGGTTTACGGCAAAGGCGGTCAGACGCGCGGCTTCCTCGACATTCGCGACACTGTGCGCTGCGTAGAACTTGCCTGTCTGAATCCAGCGGCCAAGGGAGAATTCCGCGTTTTCAATCAATTCACCGAGCAGTTTTCTGTGCTGGATTTAGCTCACCTGGTACAGAAAGCCGGCAAGCAAATGGGATTGAAAGTCGAGATCGACTATTTGTCCGATCCTCGCGTGGAAGCGGAGCAGCATTACTACAATGCGAAACACTCCAAGCTCATCGATCTCGGCCTGGCGCCGCACTTTCTCTCCGATTCGCTGTTGGATTCGCTCATCGATATTGCTGTCCGCTATAAAGACCGAATCGACACGGCGCTGTTTTTGCCGCGCGTGAACTGGCGTCAGACGAGGAATGACCGGCGCGTGGAAAAGCCTGTCCTTGCCAAGACGGCCCCATAGAGGGGTGTTGACCAGAGACTATGTTGCCCCAAGACTCTGTCCTAATCACGGACCCTGGGTAGCCCATATCTCGCTCGTTTTTCGCGAGATGTGGGATTCTACTGGTCTATCCTTGCAACTCTTAAGTCTCGATTCGTCCTTGGAGGCGAACGGTTAAGGCTCTTGGAATCCCATATCTCGCGAAAAACGAGCGAGATATGGGGGCACCCAGGGTCCCATTTGCAAGGCAAAAGTTTACACGCCTAGTGGAGAGATCAGCGGTTTTTTCCCTACACTCGCTCTGGAGCCTTCTCTGCCGCTTGAATCGCCGCACCTGGGTCAACCGGGACTAATTCGCCATTGCGAATGTAGTAGTAGCCATCTCTCCAGCGAATGCTGTTGCGGGTAAAGCTGGCCAGCCATATGCTGGCTGCCAGCAGATCCCAGACCGGAAGCAGCCACAGCTTCTTGTAGATGCCCGGCTGCTTCAGACCCCACCGTCCAATCACTTCCATCATGGCAATGCGGAAGGCGAAATAGGCACTCAGATAGACGAAAGCTATCTCAGGTGTGGGTTGGACAAAGATCGCTGCCAGAGCCCAGGGCAAACCAAGAGTAAAAATCAGGCCCAGGTGTCCCCACGGACGCATGATGCGCATGACCACAGTCCAGCGCAGACGTTTGAGGAAAAGGTCGCGCAGCGATTGGAAATCTGACACTGTTTGGATCGAATAGTTCAGAAGTTTGACTTCATAGTCTTGCTCCGCGATCAAGCGTCCTACTAACAGATCATCCGCTGGACGATTTTCGATCGCAGCATAACCGCCAAAGCCGGCAAGACGCGTACGCGTGGTTGCGATCGTCGGACCCAGTGCGAATTTAACCCCATCCAATTGCCTGGCAACCAGAATCCCGGCATAAAAGTCAGAGAGCATTCCCACAGATTGAACGCGCTGCACGAAGGTTTTTTCTTCACTGGGAACCGGAGCGTAAAAGCACGTGACCGCTCCCACCTTCGGATCCGCCATCCCGGCAACAATGGTGCGCAAGTAATCCGGTTGTACGCGAACGTCGCTGTCGCTCATCACCACGGTTTCATATTTTGCTTCCGCAGTCAGTCGTGCCAGCTTGGCGACTTTATCGTTGGTAGCCACGCGGCCGGAGCCCATCAGGACACGGATCTGACACTCAGGAAAGTCGCGGATGAGCCTCTGAATCGTCGGCAATGCGGGCTCTGATGCATCCCCTACGCAAAAGACAATTTCGTATTCCGGGTAGTCCTGGCGACAGAAACTGGCGAAATTTTCATAGGCATCGGGATCCAGTCCTCGAATGGGCTTGAGATTACTCACTGGAGGCGTGTAGCTGGCCAGAGGGCTGGTTTTATCCGAAGTGCGAAAGAACCGCCACGCACTGAAAAGAGCAAGAGCGTAGTAAATCAAGGGGATAGCAGCCATCCCCAATACCGTGAAATGAATAAAACTCAGGATCATTCAGCTCCTAATTCCCACGATTGATTATCTCCCAATCCTGCGCAGCAAAAGTGAGCCATGTCGTTCATAAGACGGACGCAAGAGCAGTGCTGTTTCAACAGCATTCGCGCAACAGCAAAGCCGGGCACCAGATCCTTATCGACAAGTTCGATCGTCTGCGACTTCGGAGGACCGATGCAATTTAATTTATAAATGTTTTATTTTCATTTGGTTAAGGGATTTTCCCACAACTGGGATTGGCGCCGATTGCTCGCCATAGGCGAAAATAAGGCGAAGATGCAACCATGCCTACTGCCCAACACCTGCGAGTCCAAATAGAAGCGAACCTGGCAGAAAGAATTCCTTCGGCGCTCACTCCGCTGACACGAATTCCCTACCCGGTTGTTCCCACAGGTATTCGCGAGATCGATGCCTTGCTGCATGGCGGATTGCCTGCAGGCGCCATTAGCGAGATGGTTGGACCGGAATGCTCCGGACGCACCTCTCTTGCGCTCGCATTTGTCGCCTGCATGACCCAGGCAGGCAAGGTATGTGCCTGGGTAGACGTTTCCGACACGCTGCACCCTGAATCGGCGGCAGCCATTGGAGTAGATCTCTCACGGCTGCTCTGGATACGCTGTGGTGCAACTCCAGCTACTACGCATTTGCCAGACATTTCCTTGCGCGGATTGCGTATCGCAGAAAAACCGTCCAGGGCAATGAGCAGGTTGCCCCAGGGCGGTGGCGGCCATCCCCGGATGGAGGCCAAAGGCCTTTCTGCCGCAGTCAGCGACTTGCTGGGTTCTGCAGTCACCGCTCCTCGCTGCGCGGAAGCACTGCGAAAACCGCGGCCGGAACCTAAGCAACCAGGTCCGCAGGTCATCCAACTTCCTTCTACGGGCAACAAAGCGGCCCCCAGGCGCAAGTCCTGGTCGCGGCTGGAACAGGGACTGCGCGTTACCGATCTATTGCTCCAGGCCGGTGGCTTCAGCTGCATCGTGCTGGACATGGGCAGCCTGAACGCGGAGTATGCCTTGCGTGTGCCCCTGGCCACATGGTTTCGCTTCCGTGCCGCAGCAGAGCGTTTGCAAGCGCATGTATTGTTGCTGACGCAACACGCCTGCTCGAGAAACAGCGCCGGTCTGGTGCTTCGCCTTGACCCGGGAAGCCTGCTCTCCGATAGCTCGACGATCTTCACCGGCCTGGAACATCGGGCAGAGTTGGCCCGGCAGCGTTTTCCCCAGGACAATGTATTGCCTCTGCGCAAGCAGCCGCAAAGCGTGCAAACAGCACAATGGCAGGCCAGAACGGTTTGGGCAGGGTCCAGATGATTGCCCGTTACGCTTGCCTCGATGTAAAAGAATTTTCGCTACAGGCACTGTTGCGTTTACGGCCGGAGCAGCTGCACAAACCGGTAGCCGTGCTCGATGGTGAACCGCCTTTTGAGCAGGTGTGCTCGCTCAACGGTCCGGCGCTGGCGCTGGGGATGACCCCAGGCATGACAAAGCTGGAGATGGAGATGTTTCCTGCCGCCGTCGTATTGCAACGTTCGCGCGCGGAGGAGGCGTCGGCGCGCGCAGCCTTGCTGGACTGTGCCGGCACCTTCTCTCCGCGGGTGGAAGATCAGAGCAGCGACCGATGCTTTACCTGCGTTATAGACATTACCGGCACGGAAACGCTCTTCGGCTCCCCGGATGCACTGGGCGAAAGCCTGCTTAAAAAGACACAAGCGCTTGGCATACGAGCATCGATCGCGATCAGCAGCAACTTTCATGCTGCCAGATGCCTGGCACGTGGGCACTCAGGCATAGGCATACGTGTAGTCCCGCATGGAATAGAAAGCGCGGCGCTGGCTCCCTTACCACTCACGGTCCTCGATCTTTCCCTGGAACATGCAGAAACCTTCTCCATGTGGGGCATCACTACCCTCGGCGCACTCGGAAATCTCGAGGAAACAGAGTTGATTGCACGGCTTGGACAAGCGGGTAAAGAGTTGCGCCTGCAGGCACGCGGAGAATCAGCGCATCTGTTTACCGCAATCGAGGCCAGCTTCGCTCTTGAAGAGCGAATGGACTTAGACTCGCCGGTAGAACTGCTCGATTCGCTGCTATTTATCGTGGGAATGATGCTCGATCAGCTCATTGTGCGTGTCCAATCGCGCATACTGGCGCTGGCCTCGATCACCCTCCACCTGGATCTGGAAGGGGCCGCATCGCATTCCCGCACGGTACGTCCCGCACTGCCGAATAACGATCGGAAACTATGGCTGAAGCTAATCCACCTGGATCTGCAGGCGCATCCACCCCAGGCAGCGATCCTGTCGCTCAGCTTGAGCGCACAGCCGGGCAGCACCAGCAAGGTGCAGCTTGGACTTTTTTCTCCCCAGGTACCAGAGCCTATGCGGCTCGATGTAACCCTGGCTCGGATTCGCAGTATTGTCGGCGAGGGCTGCGCGGGTCAGGCGGTGCTCAAAGACACCCACCAACCGGACGCCTTTCGAGTAGAACCTTTTGTTGTACCTACTTCTTCTGCAATCGAATCGAAACCGCGAACAAAGCGCATCGCCATGCGGCAATTGCGGCCGCCCGAAACAGTCATCGTCACGGTACACGATCAGCAGCCGGACTCCTTGGTCTTCCGGGAGAAGCGATACACTGTCGAGCGTGCATACGGACCCTGGTCTTCAGCCGGAGACTGGTGGAAGCCTACCTTATGGTCGTTCGAACAATGGGACCTGGTCGCAAGGGGTCATGATGCAACCTGGCTCTGCTGCTGCCTGACACGTGATCTTACCCAGGAACGCTGGCAGGTAGAGGCGCTGTATGACTGATGGCTACGTCGAACTGCATGCAGCCAGCGCATTCAGCTTTCTTGAAGGGGCATCGCTGCCCGAAGACCTTATCCAGCGCGCTGCCGAGCTCAGCATGCCGGCCATGGCACTGCTGGATCGTAACGGTGTTTACGGCTCCGCTCGATTTCATACCCTTGCCCGCAAGCGAGGTGTACGCGCACATGTGGGAGCGGAAGTTGCTATATCCAGTCTGGGCATGCGTCTTACGCCTCCGTCATGGCTGCCGCATCAACATACTGCTGAAGCCGCGCGTCTTCCCTTGCTATGTGCTTCGCGCACCGGATATCAGAATCTCTGTCAACTGATTACCAGGTTCAAGATGCGCGAGACGACCAAGTGCGAAGGCGCAGCTACGCTCGAGGACCTGGAACAATATCCTTCCGGGCTGGTCTGCCTGACCGGCGGTGATGAGGGCCCCCTGGCAGCGGCGCTGATGCAAGGGGGCGAACAAGAAGCAGTAAATGTTACGGAGCAGCTCGTTCGAATATTCGGGCGGCAGAATGTTTATATCGAAATTCAACGCCATGGCGAACGTGAGGAAGAATGGCGTAACCAGGCTGCTATCCGTATTGCAGAGCGGCTGGGCTTACCACTGCTGGCTACCAACGGTGTCCGTTATGCAAATGCATATGACAGGGAAATCCTCGATGTGTTTACAGCGATACGCCACCACACCGACCTGGAACATGCGGGGCGCCTGCTCACTGTCAATCAGCAACGTCATCTGCGCGATGCCCGGGAAATGAAGATTAGATTCGGCGATCTTCCCCGGGCGATCGCGAACACCGCGGCCTTGTCTGAGCGCCTGGAATTTGAACTCAATGATCTCGGCTATGAATTTCCCCGCTATCCAATTCCGGAAGGCGAAACGATGGATAGTTTTCTACGGCAGCGCACGATGGAAGGCGTCTTAAGGCGCTACGGGGCCAAACACAATCGCAAATTATTGCAAAGGGCCGAAAAGCAGGTAGAGCACGAGCTGGCCTTGATTCAGAAACTTGGCTTCGCCGGTTATTTTCTGATCGTTTGGGACCTGGTTGATTTCTGCAAGAAAAACGACATCCTGGTGCAAGGCCGGGGGAGTGCGGCAAACTCCGCCGTCTGCTATGCGCTCGAAATAACCGCGGTCGATCCGGTCGGCATGGACTTGCTCTTTGAACGCTTCCTGAGCGAAAGCCGCGGAGAATGGCCGGACATCGACCTCGATCTGCCCTCCGGAGATAAGCGCGAGCAGGCGATTCAGTACATCTATCAGCGCTATGGGGAGTTGGGCGCCGCCATTACCGCCAACGTGATTACCTATCGCGGCAAATCGGCCGCGCGTGAAGTGGGCAAGGCGATGGGCTTCGATCCTGAGACTCTGGGCCGCCTATCGAGCCTGGTGTCGCAGTGGGAGTGGAAAGGAAAGAATGACACCCTGGAGCATTCTTTCCTCCATGCAGGTTTCGATGTCGAGCATGCGCATATCCACAAATTTCTTGAGCTTTGCATACGCATACAGGATCTGCCGCGCCATCTTGGCCAGCACTCGGGAGGGATGGTGATATGCCAGGGCCAGTTGGATCGCGTGGTGCCGCTGGAACGAGCATCCATGCCCGGCCGAACCGTAGTCCAGTGGGATAAGGAAGACTGCGCTGACCTGGGCATCATTAAAGTAGACCTGCTGGGTCTGGGCATGATGGCGGTCATCCAGGAGTCTCTTGTCCTGGTCTCACAGCATTACGATGAGCCCGTCGACCTGGCGCAACTACCGCAGGATCCGGTGGTGTATGAAACCCTGCAGCGTGCAGATACGGTGGGCATGTTTCAGGTGGAAAGCCGGGCGCAAATGGCCTCCTTGCCGCGCAACCATCCGGACAAATTTTACGACCTGGTGGTGCAGGTGGCCATCATCCGTCCGGGGCCTATCGTGGGCAAGATGATGCATCCGTACATGCGGCGGAGGCAGAAAAAAGAAGCGGTCACCTACCCCCATCCATCGCTTGAGCCGGTGCTCAGACGGACCTTAGGAGTTCCTTTATTTCAGGAACAGCTCTTGCGCATGGCCATGACGGTGGCTGATTTTTCCGGTGCGGAAGCGGAAGAATTGCGCCGTGCCGTCGGCATGCGCCGTTCATGGCAGCGAATGGAACAACTGGAAGTAAAGCTGCGGAGTGGCATGACGAAGAATGGACTGGATGAAGCCACCCAGGCGAATATTATTCAAAACATTACGTCGTTCGCACTCTATGGCTTCCCCGAATCCCACGCCGCCAGCTTTGCCTTGATTGCCTACGCTTCCGCTTATTTCAAGGTGCGTTACCTGGCTGCGTTCACCTGTGCGATTCTCAACAATCAACCGATGGGTTTTTACATGCCTGCCGTACTGGTAAAGGATGCGCAGCGTCATGGCCTGCGTATACGCCCCATCGATGTTCAGGTATCACAGTGGCAATGCACCATTGAGCATGAAAGCAATGGCGAGCGCTCGCTGCGTTTGGGTCTGATGTATGCCAAGGGTCTACGACAGGACGTTGGTGAAGCGGTAGTCGAATCCCGCAGGCAATCTGGACCCTTCCGATCCACCGAAGATCTCACTTTGCGGGTGCCGCTGCTGCAGCGCAACTCACTCACACTGCTGGCCCGTATCGGCGCTCTGAATTGCCTCCAGGGCATCGATCATAGACGTGATGCTGTTTGGCAGGTAGAAGAAGCGGTCAGGCCAGTGGGCCCTTTGCTGGAGCAACATCGCGGACATCAGGTCTCTTCACCCCTGCGGCAAATGACTACCGAGGAGAGATTGAGTGCGGACTACTCCGGCACTGGCCTGACCGTGGGACAGCATCCGTTGCATTATCGCCGGCAAGAGCTGCAAGCGATGAAGGTACTGACCTCATCGCAATTGCGGAATTATAAAGACGGTGAATTTGTGCGCACGGCTGGTTGTGTCATCGCACGGCAGCGCCCCGGCACGGCCAAGGGCTTCATCTTTCTCTCCATGGAAGATGAGACAGGTATCGCCAATGTCATCATCACTCCCGATCTTTATGAGCGGGAGCGTGTGGTGGTCACACGCAGCAAATTTGTTCTAGTCGAAGGCGCGCTGCAGAATCAAGACAGCGTCATCCATATCAAGGCCAAACACATACAGCCACTGGACTTCAGCAATCTAGAAGTACGCTCACACGACTTCCATTAAAGCTAATCGTTCCACCCAGGGTTTGTGGAGCGATTAGCCCTCCTGCTGGAACATCTGCTTGATGCCCCGCAACGCCTGCCTGGTTCGCTCTTCGTTTTCAATCAGGGAAAAGCGTACATGCTCGTCCCCGTGCTCACCGAAGCCGACACCAGGGCTGACCGCGACCTTGGCATCGGTCAGCAGCTTCTTGGAAAATTCGAGCGAGCCCATCGCCTTGTAACGCTCCGGGATAGATGCCCAGACGAACATCGTGGCCTTGGGCATCGCCACGTGCCAATTCAATTGATTCAAACCCTTGACCAGAACATCACGCCGCTTGCGGTACGTGTCACAGATCTCCTGCACACACTCCTGCGGCCCTTCCAAAGCGAGGATCGAAGCAACCTGAATAGGAGTGAACGTTCCATAATCGAAATAACTCTTGAGCCGCCCCAAGGCTGCTACTAACTCCGGATTGCCCACCATGAAGCCAACCCGCCAGCCAGGCATGTTGTAGCTCTTGGACAGGGTGAAAAACTCGACAGCGATATCCTTCGCTCCCGGCACCTGCAGGATCGATGGCGCACGATACCCATCGAAAACGATATCGGCATAGGCCAGATCATGCACCAGATAGATTTGGAACTCTTTGCATAGTGCGACCACCCGCTCGAAAAATGCCAGATCCACACATTGCGTGGTGGGATTCGCCGGGAAGTTGAGGATCAGCATCTTGGGGCGTGGATACATCAAGGGGACGGAATGCTCGAGCTCCGCGAGAAAGTCGTCGGTGCTGTGCACTGGAATGGCGCGAACATTAGCTCCGGCGATCACCGGACCAAAAATGTGGATCGGATAGCTGGGACTCGGTACCGCTACCACATCACCACGGTCGAGCGTGGCCAGGCATAGGTGGGCAATTCCTTCCTTCGAGCCAATGGTGACGATGGCCTCGGTCAGTGGATCGAGTTCCACGCCATAGCGCTTGAGGTACCAGTTGCAAATGGCTTTACGCAGCCGCGGGATACCCTTCGACAGGGAGTAGCGGTGGGTAGCAGTCTTACCCGCTGCTTCGATCATCTTGTCCACGATGTGCTTGGGTGTGGCGCCGTCAGGATTGCCCATGCCGAAGTCGATAATGTCTTCACCCCGCGCTCGGGCAGCAGCCTTCAGTTCGCTGGTGATGTTGAAGACATACGGCGGCAGGCGCTTCAACCTGAGAAACTCTTGCATGGGCCTTGTCCCTATCGTGTTACTGAATGCGTTCATATCGATAGCCCTCGGCTTCAAGCGCATTGGCGATTGCCGTAATGTGCGCGGCGCCCCTCGTTTCGAGAGTGATGTCTATGACTGTATCGCCCAAATTGACGCCGTAATAAGCACGGTTGTGCAAGGTTTCGACGATATTTGCCCGCTGATCAGAGAGGATTTTCGTTAAATGATGAAGAGCTCCCGGGCGATCGGCAAGATGGACGCGAATGCGAACTCGCCGCCCGTCCTTAACCAGGCCGCGTTCGATGATCCGGGCCAGAAGACTTACATCGATGTTGCCTCCGCAAACCAGGACCGCGGTTCGTTCCCCTTTAAGCGAAGTCTTGTGCTGTAGCAGCGCCGCCAAGGCCACGGCTCCGGCTCCTTCCGCCAGGGTTTTCTCCCTCTCGAGCAGGACCATGATCGCATTGGCGATCTCCTCTTCATCGACGGTGACGATTTCATCGACATAGCGTTCGACCAGGGGCAGGGTGAGATCTCCGGCGCGGCGGACTGCGATGCCGTCTGCGATGGTCGCCTCGGCCGGCAGGGTAACCGGGCCGCCATTCTCGATTGCACGCAACATGGAGGGAAGGCGCTCCGTCTGTACGCCAACCACGCGGATCGATGGGTTGGCCTCTTTCAACGCGCAGGCGACGCCGCTGATCAGCCCCCCGCCACCGATAGGCACGACCACTGCCTCGAGACCCTGTACCTGCTCCAGCAGTTCGAGACCGATCGTCCCTTGACCATTGATGACCGCATGATCATCGAAAGGATGTAGAAACGTCATCCCTTCCAGTTCGCAAATCCGAAGCGCCTCCTCACAAGCCTCATCGTAGTTCGCACCGTGGAGGACTACCTCGGCTCCAAACCCACGGGTGGCTGAGATCTTTACCAGCGGGGTCATGAGGGGCATGACAATGCGCGCCAGGACCCCGCGCTGGGTGGCGTGGTAGGCCACGGCCTGGGCATGATTTCCCGCGCTGGCAGCGATGACGCCGCGCCGCTTCTCGTCGTCACTCAGCAGCAGGATCCGGTTGAGCGCTCCACGCTCTTTGAAAGCTCCGGTGCGCTGCAGGTTATCCAGCTTCAAATAGACCTGTTGACCAGTCACCTCGGAAAGAGCGGCCGAGAGCTGGCAGGGGGAGAAGTAGATGAAGTCGCGGATTCTCTGTTCTGCTTTTCTTATCTGAGCGAGGGAAACGTCCACAGTTGGATTAAAACATTTCTCATGTTGCTCTCAAAGGGGAGGGACTGCGAATGCTACCTCTTGGGCAGGGCGCAGGGGTGAGCCTTGTTGAGCTGGTGCAGCGAACGGCAGGTGCCGCGAAGGGCACCGCCTTTCTCCATGGGATAAGGGTAGACTGAGAATCAGAATGACCGCACAGGAATCCGGTACCATCGCGGTTCTGGCCGAAAAGCCTTCGGTCGCGCGTGACATTGCCTATGTACTCGGTGCCGACAAGAAGGGCAAAGGCTACCTGCAGGGAAACGGCTACGTGGTCACCTGGGCCATCGGGCACCTGGTTTCGCTGGCCGAGCCGCATCAGATCAATCCCCAGTGGCGGCAATGGCGCCTCGAAGCACTGCCCATCCTGCCCGAACAATGGCCCCTGGTGGTGTACGAGCGCAGCAAAGAGCAGTTCGAAGTGGTGCAAAAGATACTCCAGTCTCCACGCATATCGCGCATTGTGTGCGCCACTGATGCGGGGCGCGAGGGAGAACTGATTTTCCGCTACATCTACGAGGCGGCCAAAAGTGAAAAGCCCTTCAGCAGACTGTGGATCTCCTCCCTGACGCCGGATGCCATCCGCAAAGGATTCTCCAGCCTTCGTCCGGGCAGCGACTATGACCGGCTGGCCGACGCCGCTTGCGGCCGTAGCCGGGCCGATTGGCTGGTGGGCATGAACCTGTCGCGCGCCTACTCGATCGTCTACAACGAAGAGCTTTCCGTCGGCCGCGTGCAGACCCCGACACTGGCCATGATCGTCGATCGTGAACTCACCCTGCGACGTTTCGTGCCCGAGGATTACCTGCAGGTGGTGGCCACTTTCCAGGCCACAGCATTCACGGAAACTTACGAAGGCACCTGGTTCCGGCCCCAGGTCAAAACCAGCGAAGGCAACCGTTTGGCCGCCGATGGCAAGGAGGCCGACCAGATCATGGCGCGGGCGCGGGCCGGCCAGGCAGCTATCGAGACGCTCAGCTCAGAAACAGTGCGCACGCCACCGCCCCTGCTCTACGACCTGACAGATCTGCAACGGCATGCCAACCGCCTCTACGGCTTCAGCGCGCAAAAAACGCTCGATCTGGCCCAGGCGCTCTACGAGCAGCACAAACTGATCAGCTATCCACGGACGGACAGTCGCTATTTGTCGACCGATATAGCCGAGACAATTCCCAGGATGGTTGCGGTCATCTCCGGCCCCTATAAGCAGCACCTGGCTCCGGGAACCGGGGAGCGTGCCCCGGGCAAGCGCTACGTCGACGACAGTAAGGTCAGCGATCATCACGCGATTATTCCCACCGCGGTTGCGATGCAGCCAAACAAGCTCTCCGAGGAGGAAAGCAAAATCTACGACCTGGTCTGCCGGCGCCTGCTCATGTTGTGGCATGAGGACCACCTGCAGGAAGTGACCACGGTGATCACCGCCATCCGCAGCGAAGGGATTGTGGATCGATATAAGACCACGGGCACTATCGTGCGGCGAGCAGGCTGGAAGGTTCTCGATCCCGGTGCGGACGCGCGAAGTCGAGAGCCGAAGAAAGATTCCGAAACCACCGATCAGGCACTGCCGGCAACTCTGGCTGAGGGTCAGTCACAGAACGTGACCAAGATCGAAGCACAAAAGAAGAAGACCCGGCCGCCGCAACGATTTACCGATGCGACGATCCTGACCGCGATGCAAACCGCCGGTAGAAGCCTGGACGAGAAAGAACTCTCCGATGCGATGAGGGAGACCGGCCTTGGAACCCCAGCCACCAGGGCCGCCATCATCGAGGTGCTCCTGAAGCGTGGCTACATCACCAGAACAGGCAAGAGCCTGGAGGCCAGCGACAAGGGAATACACCTGATCGAGGTGGTGCATCCTGAAGTCAAGAGTCCGGCAATGACAGGCCAGTGGGAAGCCTTCCTTAACCGCATCCAGCAGGGAGAGGCACAACTGGATCCCTTCCTCGAACGCATCAGTGAATACGTGCGCTCGGTGGTGGGCCGGGTGAGTCAAACGACGCCAGTAGCCCGCGCGGAGATTACGGTTACCAGGGATGCTCTCTCTATCAAGGCGATCCCCAGCGACGCCAGCCTCAGCCAACTGCTGCAAAGCGTCTTCGGCTTCTCCAGCTTCCGGCCGAACCAGGAGGCAGTGTGCCAGTCAGTGACAGCGGGAGAAGACGCGCTGCTGGTCATGCCGACCGGGTCGGGCAAGTCGCTGTGCTATCAATTGCCGGGGTTGGCGCGTGGTGGAACGACGCTGGTGATCAGTCCGCTGATTGCTTTGATGGATGACCAGGTACGCAAGCTCAAGGACCTTGGCTTATCCGCCGAGTGCATACACTCCGGCCGCGATCGTGAGAGCTCCCGGCAAGCCTGCGTCGACTACATGAAGGGCAACCTTCAGTTTCTTTTTATCGCTCCGGAACGGTTTCGTGTGCCGGGCTTTCCAGAGATGCTGGCTAAACGAAAGCCATCGCTCATCGCCATCGATGAAGCGCACTGCATCTCGCAATGGGGCCACGACTTTCGCCCTGACTACCGCATGCTGGGCCAGTACCTGCCGAGTTTCCGCCCCGCGCCGGCGCTGGCTCTTACCGCGACGGCAACCCCGCTGGTGCAGAAGGACATCGCAGCTCAACTGGGGCTGACCACGGTCAAGCACTTCATCCATGGCTTTCGCCGGGAAAATATCGGCATCGAGATTGTGGAGGCGCTCCCCTCTAATCGGCCCATGCTGGCGCGCGCGATCCTGCTCGAGGCCGGCAATCGCCCGGCCATTGTATACACCCCGACCCGCAAGCAGGCCGAAGCTTTGTCCACCGCCTGGGCGCGCGAATTTCGCGTCGCCGGCTACCATGCCGGTCTCGATGCCCAGCGGCGTCGGCGGGTGCAGGAACAATTCATGTCGGGAAAGCTGGACGTGATGGTAGCGACCACCGCCTTCGGGATGGGTATCGATAAAGCCGATGTCCGGACCGTGATTCATACCGCCGTTCCCGGCAGCCTGGAAGGCTACTACCAGGAGATTGGCCGCGCGGGACGCGATGGACAGCCCAGCCGCGCCATTCTCATGTACTCCTACGCAGATCGTCATACGCATGACTTCTTTATCGGCCGGGACTATCCGCCAGTGGCACTCCTGGATCGCATTTTTGCCCTGCTTGCTGACCAGCCGCAAAGCAAGGAGGCGGTGCGCAGGCGAGCCAGGATGGACGAGGACGTTTTCGACAAAGCTCTGGAGAAGCTCTGGATTCACAAAGGCGCAATGGTGGACTTTGCCGAGAATGTGAGCGTTGGGATTGATAGTTGGCGAGCTTCCTACGCGGCGCAGGCGGACCAGAAGAAGGATCAGCTGGAGGAAATCATCCGCTTTGCAGAGGGCCATCATTGCCGCATGAAGTCGCTGGTTCATCACTTTGGGGATACGTCGGACGGCGGTGCGGGCTGCGGAATATGCGATTTCTGCGCACCTGCCAACTGTGTTGCACAAAGATTTCGAACACCCACGCGCGCGGAGCGAGTCGCGTGCGATCGAATACTACAGAAGCTGCGATCCATTCCCGCACGATCGACAGGAAAACTGCATGCCGACCTGTACCCCGAAAAGGAAATGAGCCGGGACGACTTCGAAGAGGTCCTGGGGGCCATGGCGAGGGCAGAACTGCTGGCGTTTACCGACGCGGTTTTTGAGACACAGGGCAAGAAAATCCCCTATCGGAACGTCAGTATTTTGCCCGCTGGGCTCAACTTCAATGAAAGCCGGGCCCATCTTTTCGTTATGAGAGATGCGGCAGCACCCGCCACCTCCTCAAAACGCAGCAAGAAGCGGGCTGCGGGGGCGGACTCTGGTGCGCCAGCGGCTGGCAGGCTGCAGAAGCCAGCTTCGGCCGAGCCAGCGCCACCTCCCGAGCGCCAGGCGCGGCTGGAGCAGGCCTTACG
Organism: uncultured Acidobacteriaceae bacterium; assembly: GCA_963814015.1. GTDB lineage: Bacteria > Acidobacteriota > Terriglobia > Terriglobales > Acidobacteriaceae > PALSA-350. The sequence continues at coordinate 184,339 of CAWFBI010000004.1, read as the reverse complement.
TGCCTGGCGCCTGACCGAAGCCAAGCGCAGAAAGATGCCTGCCTTTCGCATCTTCGGCGACCGGACGTTGCGCAACATCGCGAGCACGTGTCCCAGAACCGACTCCGATTTCTTAGCCGTGCCCGGCATCGGCATGGGCACAGTGGAAAAATACGGAGCCCAAATCTACCACCTGGTCGCAACTGCAGAGTGAACTCACCTTCTTAGCTCAAGGACCAATGGGTGCCCCTCCTTCGCATCAGCGTTGGAAAAACAGTGCGAATTAAGCGAACTATGCGAATTAAGTCTCCCCCCGGGGAGGTCTACAGACCTGGTCGAAGGTATAGATACATTTCTCCCAGGTTTAGTGGCAAAAGAGGGCGAAGATTTCTGTGAAAGCCGATTGGTGGCGTTGGCGTATTAAAGTAAAGTAAATTCCGCCAGAGGTGTACCGGAATGGGTGACGGTCCCATGGACCAGCAGGCTAACGGAAAAGCCGAACCAGGCCAGGGCATGATGCCCCTGATCCGCGAGTTGCTCCGCCCATACCGGCTTAGCCTGGCCATGATTCTCGGGGCCATGCTGCTCCAGAGCCTCATGACGCTGGCTGCACCGTGGCCACTCAAGATCATCATCGACAACGTAGTCGTCGGCCGCAAACTCGATCCCTGGATAGCGGCCTTGCTGAAGCCGTTGCTGGTTCATGCCCACCGCTCCCATCTTGCCGAAATAGCGGCCATTGCCGTAATCGTCATCGCGCTCTTAAACGCGGCTGCGTCGTACCTGGCTAATTACTTAACAGAGAGCGTCGGACAGTGGGTGGCCAATGACCTGCGCATGCGGACCTACCATCATCTTCAGTATCTTTCGCTGCGCTACTATGACACTCACCAATCCGGTGTACTGCTAAGCACTATCACGGCCGACGTTCTTACCATCCAAAACTTTGCCTCCTCCGCCACACTGGGCATCCTGGTGGACATGTTCACCATTCTGGGCATGCTGGTGGTGATGTTCTTCCTTAACTGGGACTTCACCCTGATCGCGGTCGCGATCACTCCATTGCTGCTCCTGCTGGCCTCCCGGTTCAAGAAGGCGGTCAAGAGTTCGACCCACGAGGTACGCAAGCAGCAGAGCAATATCGTGGCCGTGGTGCAGCAGGATCTCGAATCCATTCGCGTGGTCAAGGCCTTCGGGAGACAGGAGCTGGAACAGCAGGCACTTGCGGCTGTCAGCCAGGCAACCGTAGCTGCCGCGCTCAAGGCGCGTCAGGTCAAGGCCCTGCTCTCGCCTATCGTCTCGATCATCGTCTCGTTCTGCGTTGCTTTCGTACTCTGGCGCGGGTCTCTGCTCATTCTCTCGGGAGGAATGACTGCTGGGGAATTGACCGTGTTTCTGTCGTATCTGGGTTCCTTTTTCAAGCCGGTGAAAGATCTTGCCAGTATGAACAACTCCATTGCCCAGACAGCAGTCGCTGTAGAACGCATTCGGACGATTCTCGATGCGGACGCCATACTTCCCGAAAAACCGGATGCCCGGGAGCAGAAAATCCGCGGCGAAATCACCTTCGATCACGTGGCCTTTGCCTATGATGCGACCTGTCCGGTGCTGCGCGATGTTTCCTTCAACGTCAAGCCGGGCCAGATGGTGGGCGTCGTGGGGCCAACCGGCGGGGGCAAATCAACCATCATGAGCCTGATCCCCCGGTTTTACGACCCCAGCGCAGGCAAAGTTCTGGTAGACGGCATTGATGTGCGCGACTACCGATTGCAGGCCTTGCGCGACCAGATCGGCTATGTGCTGCAGGAGACGGTCCTCTTTCGGGGGACGGTGCGGGATAACATCGCGTATGGCCGTGAGGGCGCAACCGACGAGGAGATCGTCGAGGCCGCAAAGCTGGCCAACGCGGACGAGTTCATCTCCCGTATGCCCGATGGTTATCAAACCTTTGTCGGCGACCGTGGCGACACCCTTTCCGGCGGTCAGCGGCAGCGCATAGGGATCGCGCGGGCGATCATACGCAACAACCCTATCCTTATTCTCGATGAACCGACTGCAGCCCTGGACACCGAGTCGGAGCGGCTGGTCATCGAGGCGCTCGAACGGTTGATGAAAGGGCGAACCGTGCTCACCATTGCGCACCGGCTGAGTACCATCCGCGACGCGGACAAGATCATCGTACTAAAAGGCGGTGTGGTGGCGGAGCAGGGTACGCACGACGAACTCCTGGCGCTGCGGGGTACCTACGCCGAGTTGTATAGTGTTCAGTTTGATACAACACCGGCGAAGGCCGCTCCTTAGAGGCGCAGATGTCCCGTAGCCTACTTGTCTTGCCTGACGATTCCGCGAAGCCGATTCTGGACGCAATCAATCAGGCGACCAAATCAATACGCATCAAGATGTTCATCTTCACCGATCTGTCGTTGATCGCGGCCAAGAGGTCGCATTAACCCCTAGGCTCTTCCTCCACATCGGAGATTCGGAGACTTCATCCAGCCGCATTTTCGAGATGGCATACCGAAAACCAGGCGTTCCGGGCAGTTCGCGTCATGACAATCGAAACACTGTCGAAGGAGCGTCGACCAGCGGGATCGACAGACCGAATGGATTGCCAGTTCTCTTTAGGATTCGGCTCGCTGTGTGATGGGTGTCACTGCGCTCACTTCCTGAGAAGGGTATTTTGTTGAATTGTCGTAGGTACCTTGTTAATTACGACGCTCGACACGATGTGACGATTGCTGTTCGATTGGCGGGCGGAGGTGTTTCTTAGCGGTCAGCTTAGAGCATTAAAATCCGGTCACCGTGGGAAGCTTTGATATGTAGCGAGGTTCAACCGTATGTCCGAAGAAAATTTGAAAAGCAACCAACCTTTTCGTAGCGTTAGGCAGTGGCTCCAAAACCAGATTGTCCAGACGGTCCCGGAAGACTGTGATATTTGCGCATTTGATTGCCGTAAGTGCCAGTGCACTCTGGGAGAGTGGGAAATGTGCGCCAGGCGCTTGAACAAAGCCGCCGGCGAGCTTAGGCCGCGCCACGAAAAGACCTGCGGGTGACCGACAAGATCAGGACGACGGAGCCAAGCGTCAGCCGCGCACTCTCCCCCAGTCACCAGGAGAATAGAAACGGGACGCAATCTGAAGCAATCGACACATTTGAGGCGTTACGTGAAAGTCCACGCTCAGGAGGCTGCAATGTTGAGAATTCCTATAAAAATCATGGCCCTCGTCGTATGCGTCTTTCCTGTGGTGTTGCAGGGATCCCAAGCACCTACTGCTGGCCCGCCCGCTCCCCAAACTCAAGCGGCCGCGAAATCTCCTTCAATGGCGTCAAACACAATCAACCCGGTTCATCCCACCCCTGAGTCGCAAGCCCGGGCGAAGACGATCTACGGCTATGATTGCGTGATGTGTCATGGCGCCAATGGGGATGGTAAGGGCGACATGAACACGGACGGCAAACTCAAGGTGCCCGACCTGCGAGACCCCGCGTCTCTCAAAGGACTTACGGATGCTGATATTTACAACATTATTGAAGTCGGCAGAGCGGACATGCCAGATATGCCTCCGGAGGACGGTCGCGCTAAACCGGATCAAATCTGGAACCTGGTTATCTATCTTCGGTCTTTCTCGAAATCACCGGATTCAGCACCGCACCCTTAGTATTCTTGTTCGTCGACTCTGACTTTTCAGGACGGCGGCGGCCAGCTTTGCGATTCGACTTGGCGGGACGATCTGGGTGGCCTCCCGTCCGCGCCAGGAACGCTTGCGTTTTTGAAGGCGCGCCTTCCCTGAGCCAGAAGTAATACCGGGAGCATGGGAAAAAGAAGAACTTCGCAGAAGGAAGGGCCCCGACGCAAAAACGGGGTTTCCCCGAAAAAAGCACTATGCACGACCAGATGAAGGTCATTTCCGCGGGAACGAACCGCTACGCTTTCGACTTTGGCGGCGGTCCCGAAGTCATTGTCGCCAACGGCACCGATCAACCCGGCCTCGATGGAACTACCCTTGCTGTAACAGCAGAAGATCCTCGTGTCTGGAGAGTTGTCCGCAAGAAAAACGGCCATATGGAGATCTCCGCCATTTGGACGCTTTCTCCGGACGGCAACTCGCTCCGCGACGACTTCACCGGGTACCCGCCCAACGGCTCCAGTTTCACCATCCATTACATCTACACACCGATTGGAGGAGCCTCCGGCTTTGCCGCTACGTGGGATAGCACCAGCGAAAAACCCGGCCGGGTCGAAATCGAGGTGCAGCCCTATCAAGACAACGGCCTTTCCTTCATCAACCAGACACAGCACTCCACGAAAAATATGAACTTTGACGGCAAGGACTATCCGGTGAAGGATGCGAACGCGCCGGCGGGCGCCATGTCTTCGGCGCGCCGCGTGAATGCCAGCACTCTCGAGTTCACTGAGAAGAGAAACGGCAAGGTGGCCGACACACAGCATATCCAGCTTTCTCCAGACGGTAAGACTCTGACCATGACTATTCAGCCGGCAAGTGGAGGCAAGCCGAACGTCCTCGTTTTCGAACGCGAATGAGGTTCCATGCGCGGCCGGATCGCCGGATTGCGGACCGAACCTCTTTCTGACAGGCCTATGACGCTGGCCCGGGCTATGATCTTGCATCCGGACTTGGCAGCGACAGTGAATCTCACTGTCAATTGATTGCTGTGATCATTGAGCGTTATCCGGGACGGCGCGACAAGTGAGCCATACAACTTGACCTCGCGTTCATCGCCGCACACGAAGACCTGGGATACACCTAACGCCCTGGGGGCGGGCCTTCCGGCTTGCCACTCGGGCACCCGAGACATCTCAGGATGTCTCGACAAACGATGATTGTATCGCTACTTAGTCGCCCGCTCGCAATTCAGCACATGAGCGACACTGCACGACTCGTGGAAGTGATCCGAGGATGCATAAGACAAAAGCGCTTTCCGTCATCTGACTTCCGGTTTGTTGCAGCGCAGCACGGGAGAAATCTTTCGACAGCGAAGTCCAAGGTCTACCGTGGTCTGAAGAAGATCCGAGTTGCCCTTGGAAAGTTTCGCGACCGCCGCTCCGAATTGACTCCAAGGCTCAGGTTTCGGGCTGCTTCCTATTGATGCACAGCGAAAGGCGCCATTCTCAATTCAAGATGTGCCAAAGTGCATGGGGATTGGCCGTTTGAAGTAAAGATGCGCTAAGCTTTGATCGACCCTTCTCGATATCATCGGCGGAAACCAGGCTAGATCCCGCTGAGGCAGATGGGCCCATACGCGAGGCATTCATGTTGAACCTATCAGTGAACGGCAAGAACCGGGCTGTAGAGTCTTCGCAGGACACCCCTCTTCTCTACGTGCTTCGGGATGAACTGGGTGTAGACAGTCCACAGTTCGGCTGCGGGCTAGCACAGTGCGGCGCGTGTTCGGTGCTGCTTGACGGTAAGGAGATCCGCTCCTGCATCACGCCGGCTTCCATGGCTGTCGGCAAAGAGATCACCACACTGGAAGGACTGCCTGCACGGTGGGCGAAACAGAAGCATCTGCCCGATGCGCAGGCGAAGGACATACTGCATCCAGTGCAGCAGGCGTGGATTGAACAACAGGTTCCGCTCTGCGGCTTCTGCCAAAGCGGCATGATGATCAAGGCCACGGAGTTGCTGGAGAGCAAGCCGAATCCCTCTGTAAGCGAGATCAAGGAAGCCTTTACCACCGGGGGCGTATCTCCTCACCTATGCCGTTGCGGAACCTATGTTGCGATCGTGGATGCAGTGCGATTCGCCTCAATACTGATGACGAAGGGAGACGTGTAATGGAACATCTTCGCGAACAGTTCGAGCAGGTGTCCGAGGTGTACGGTGCGCGCCTGAGCCGTCGAAGCTTTGTGAAGGCAGGTGGCGCGCTGGTGGTGGGCTTCGGGTTCTTCGGAGCACGTGCCGCAAAGGCTGCCGGACGCATGGACGGCAATGCCTTCGACGCGTCTCTCCCTCAGTCCTGGATTGAGATTCGTGCTGACAACACAGTCCTGTTCCGCACCGGCAAGAGCGACTTCGGTCAGGGAACGATCTACACGGCGTATCGTCAGATTGTGGCCGACGAGCTGGACATGCCCTTTGAGGCAATCACCACAGTCGTCTCGGCGGATACGGACACCACCCCTGAAGGCGGTGGCACCTTCGGTCTGCTTGGCGAAGGCACCCCGAACATCCGCAAGGCGGCAGCGTACACCCGCCAGGCAATCCTTCAGCTCGCCTCCGCTGAACTTGGTGTGCCCAAGGATCAACTCAAGACAGCCGACGGCAAAGTTTCCGGTGGAGGCAAGGTCATCGCATACGGCGATTTGGTGAAGAATCAGGACCTGAAGCTCACGATCCCGGTGACTGGCGATCTCACCAGTATCTTCGGCCTTCGGATCAATGGAGATCCGCCGCTTAAGCCGGCGAGCGAACTGAAGGTAGTGGGCAAGTCGTACAAGAACAGCATTGTCACTGCCAAGGTCCGGCACGAGGAGCTGTGGGTTACGAACGTCAAGCTTCCCGGCATGCTGCACGGCCGTGTGGTCCATCCGGCTACACTCGGATCCCGGCTGGTCGAGGTTGGCGCTCTCGACAAGGCCAAGTTTCCCAACTCGAAGGTCGTGGTGAAAGGTGATCTGGTCGCTGTTGCCGCACCCACGGAGTGGGAGGCGGTACAGGCGTCGTGGTCGCTGGCGAAGAGTACGAAATGGTCGGAATGGAAGGGATTGCCAGGCAAGGACAAACTCTTTCAGAGCCTGCGCGAAGAGTCAGACTGGAAGGCCGCGCCGGTTGCGAAGAGCCGCAAGTCCAAGGGTGATGTTGCAGCAGGAGCGCAAGCCTCCAAGAAAACTTTTGTTGCCACCTATGAGCTGCCGTACTGGAAGCATGCTCCGATAGGTCCGACACTGGCGGTTGCGGATTACCGTCCTGATGGCACGGTTACGGTTCACACCCACACCCAGAATGCGCAGGCCCTGCGTGGTCAGATTGCGATGATGCTGGGCACCAGCGTGGACAAGGTGGTGGTGAAGACCTATCCCGGCGCCGGCCACTACGGCCGCTCCAATGGCGGCAACGCAGGCGCAGAAGATGAAGCGGTGTTGCTGTCAAAGGAGTTGGGCAAGCCGGTCCGCGTACAGTGGATGCGCAATGACGAGATGCAGTGGTCGACGCAGTCACCGGCGGCGTTCTCGGATGTGAAGATCAGTCTGGACGAGCACGGCCGCATCGCGGCCTATGAGATCGATCACTTCCAGCCCGCAATGCAGGATGATCGCCTGATTGGAGCCGTGCTGGCAGGTCTGCCTACCATGCCTGCCCCAGGACCCAAAGGCGGCATGGTGAACAATATCGCCAACGGCAGCTCCGACCAGTGGCTCTACGACAGTGTGGCCGACCTGGATGAGCGCTGCCACGGCACTTTCCAGGTCGGCCAGCAGAAGTCGCCGCTGGCGATTGGTTTGCGCGACCACAGCATGCGCACACCGGGACAGTTCCAGCAGAACTTCCCCCGCGAGATGGCAATGAATGAAGCGGCGGCACTCGCAGGAGCCGATCCGCTGCAGTTTCGCATCGATCACGCCCAGGAAGAGCGGTTGCTAAACGTTCTGCAGCACCTAAAGGCAGAATCGGGCTGGGAGAGCAGACGTACACCGAATCCCAAGGCGGCTTCGAGCGGGTCAATCGCTGTGCGCGGCCAGGGCATGTCGGCCATGTTCCGCTCCGGTACCTATTGGGCCTGCGCCTGCGATGTCACGGTTGTGCCGGCTACGGGCGTAGTCAAATTGGAGAAGTACACCGTCGTTCTCGATCCGGGTATTGTGGTCAACCCGGAGCAGTTGAAGCGGCAGGTGGAAGGCGGCGCCGTGATGGGTATCAGCATCGCCCTGCACGAAGAGGTCAACTTTAACGAAAGTGCTGTCACCACGGCAGACTGGTCTTCCTATCCGATTGCCACCATGGCCGAGATTCCTGAGATCAAGGTCGTGATGCTCCACCGGCCCGAGGTCGGTTACTACGGACAGGGTTCCGAGGCGGCAAACGCTCTTGCGGCGTCGGCAATCGCGTCCGCTGTTTTCGATGCGACTGGCAAGCCGATGCGAAGGATGCCGCTTCGCCCCGCTCACGTTATAGAGATGCTGAAGGCTTAGTACACTTCGCGCATTTATGGATAGTGTGCCGGACCCATCTTGTCCGTCAGCTAAGCGGTACGAACGTGAAACGATTCTTGCCAGGGAATTTACTGAAAACGAGGGCATTGTGTGCCTTCGCTCAGCTCCAAGCGCTCCCGCCTGATTTTTCCCACTCGGTCACCCATATAAACTCGTCATCCGTGACCGGGTCGCTTCGAAACTTAACCGGAAGCCAAGAACCAAACGTGGCGCACGAAAGAGGAACATGACCGACGCCGAAACCATCCCGATCATTCATGCTCCCAAGAGACAAGGCTCGCATCTCGACTGATTCAGGCCTAATTGCGAACTTCTCTTTATAGATCCTCACGTGGACCACATTGCCGCTCTTCGCGAGAATTTTCGCAATTGAGAACCGATCTTCTGACTTGATCGAACACACGTCACCAGGGGCAAACTCCTGAACACTTCGAGCGTAGTACCAGGACGTCGCTCGCCGAAGAAGACCCATTTCTAAAGTATAGAGTGGCCAATGTCTTGCAATATCGAGAGTGGATTCGAGGTTCCCGAAAAACGACCAACCTGCTCCAGCTCACCCTCAGGGCAACTACCGGAAACGAAACTTTGCAGGAGAATCGAGAGAGCTGGCTACGCGGCAACTTCCCAGCTGCTTCACCCGTCCATGATGTGTCGTGCCGCAGGTTGCAAGGGGGGCCCGATGATTCCGCGAAGCTGGACATTGGTTTTGTCACTCTTCGGATGGCCGGGAGCGCTCTTGCACCCTACGCAATTGCCAGCGCAGTCCGAAGCAAGTCGCGCCTGGTCAATAACCTACGCATTTAAACGGTACTCGTGCTGTCCTCACCGATGTCACGGTCACGGATGCGAATGGCAATCCGGTTCATGGTTTGCCGCAAGCCGCTTTTCGTGTCTTCGATAACAAACAACCTCAGGTGATTGCATCGTTTGAGGAGCATTACGGCAAAGGCGCAGCGACCAGACCGTCTGGAGTGCAGTGGCGTCTACAGTAATGACTATCTCCTCCATCTGCCTCCTGTTTTGAATATTGTGCTGATCGACATTGCCAACCTGGAATTGGTCGACCAGATGTATCTCAACGACGAGCTGACCAGGTTTCTCAATGAGCAGCCGGAGGGGCAGCCTCTGGCTATCTACCTGCGTGCCGGTTCAGGCTGTTTTCTCGTGCAGAACTTCACTTCAGACCGCAAGCTGCTGCTGGATGCCGTGCATAAAGCGATTCCCAGATTTCCTCCACTGGGACGCGAATATCTCACCGATTTCGACACGCTGCACCAGATAGCCGCCTCTTTGAGCCAGGTGCCTGGTCGAAAGAATGTGCTTTGGTTCTCGGGCGGTTCGACGCTTTTTCTCATCTCCGACGTGATCGCACTCCAGAATGACGCTGGCTGGCGGGGTCTATACGATGTACTCGATCAGGAACGCATTGCCATTTATCCGATTGATGCCCGGGGGCTCATTTCTGAAGGGAGAGGACTAGGAGTAGCTAGGCAGCATCTGGCCATGGACGAAGTGGCCCAATCCACCGGAGGACGAGCCTTCTACAACAACAATGGCTTGAAAGAGATCACGGAGCATCTTCTTGACACGGATGTCAGCTTTTACACTCTGACCTACTCGCCGCGCAACCTTCGGTTTGATAACAAATGGCACAAGGTCCGCGTCGCGGTGGACGGAGCCTCATATCACCTCAGCTACCGAAGCGGATACTTCGCCGACGGCAGTGTCCGTGAGAACTATCAAACCACCAGAACCAGAACGCGTCTCCTCGGGAATGGAGAGAAGCAGAAAGTCACCGAGCTGAGCGACCGCCCCATCATCTTTCAGGCGAGCGTCCTTCCCGCATCAGAACCCGTAGTTGCCAATTTGGACAAGACTTCGGGCTTATTGTCGTTGCCTCCGCGCAAAAAGGGATCCGTTCGATTCCTGATCCACTACACGGTGCCAATCGACACACTTGCGGTAGAACCCGTTCATGGAAAATATCAGGTCGTCCTGGGTGTCATCGCCATCGCGCTCAGCCTTGACGGGGGAAGGGTGGAGCACAAAGCCGACCAGGTTACTGTAACCTTCCCGGAGGATGTTCTTCGTAGCGGCCCCGATCCCATCGGGGTGGACCAGCAGATAGACCTTTCGAAGAACGATAGGTTTCTCCGTTTGAGCGTCTGGGATACAGTCAGCGGTCGCTTCGGCAGCATTGATATGCCTCTAGGGGTTCCCAAACCGGGTAAGTGACCAGGCACAACTGATCGACGTTTCCCGTCGGTGAGCGATAGATCCCCATTTGCATCCCTTCCCGATTTCCCGAGAAGTGGGCTTCCCGGATGGTGGACAATCGACGCTGACACGGAATGACCTACGGGATTTTGGGTAACTTGCCTGCCAGACCCGCTGGGCTGGTGAACTTCCCGAAATCGAGGGCTTTACATGCATTCGGGTATACTTCCTGCGAAGAGGTCGGGGCGGTTCTGAGTCCGATGGCTGGCACATATAAGCCATTCCGTATTGTTGCATTGCTGCTGGTATGTGTGTCTGCTCCCTCGGTTGCGCAGCAAAGTCAGCCCACGGTCCTTGCGCCGGTTGAAATTGAGCATGGCCTTGGGCCCGACCTCACCCAGGGGATGATCAGGCTTGATGTTGTGGTGACCGATAAATCTGGAAATCCGGTAGCCGGCCTCGGGCAGCATGACTTCACGTTGCGGGACAACGGCCAGCCAGAGAAAATTATTTCTTTTCAAGCATTCGACGGGCTCGCCGCGAAGCCTGATCCTCCTGTTGAAGTCATCCTGGTAATCGATGAGTTGAACATGCCGTATGTACCCCAGCACGGCACGGCGCAGTTTTTGACTCCGGAGCAGGAAGCTGAAAGCTTTCTACGCCAAAACCAGGGTCATCTTAGCCAGCCGGTATCGATCTACCGGATTACCAATGACGGAGTTACAGCGTCCACGCAAGGTTCTTTCGAGGGGAACGCCCTGGCCGAGGAGATCGCATCTCGAAGAGAACCGTACGTTATCTGGAAAACGCCAATGATCTCCGAGAGCCTGGGTCAGGCTGTAGCAGGTGGGAACACCGGTTGGAAAATAACCCACTCTCTGACGGCGCTAGGATCCATCGCAATTCAAGAACGGCTTAGACCCGGTAGGAAATTGATGTTTTGGCTGGGCCCTGGCTGGCAGATCGATCGTCGTAGGGGTACTGGACTTTTCGATTTTTTCAGTGAACTCTCAACCCGGCTGCGCGAGGCCCGGATTGAGCTCTGGAGCGCAACGGAGTGGCCCTTAGATGATGGTTACGGAAACCCGGTGCCGGTTAGCGAATTTAGGTCCCCGGAATTTCTAAAGGGTGTGAAGCCGGAAACGGATGATTTCGGTTACCTGGCACTGCAAGCTGTTGCAACACAGACCGGCGGCGGGATACTGGCGACAAGCAGGGACCTGGCTGACCTGATCGGCAAACGTGTCGAGGAGGCCAGCACGTTTTATTCGTTGACGTTCGATCCCTCACGAACGAATGTCGAGGATGAGTATCACGATTTAAAAGTAGAGGCCGGCAATCCGGATTTCACGACCCATACCAGAACCGGGTATTTCGACCAACCCGTCTTCTACGATCAACCCCCTGCCGGGACGGAACGCGTGAACGTTGAGCACTTGGAGCATGCGCTGGTCACGATCGGTGCAGCACAGGAATTGGCACGGAACTCTGTATGGAACAGAAGGAAAGACTGAACAGCGTAAAGCTCGCGACGTTGGTGGCCAATTAAGGGAAAAAGGCGCGGCAGGCTCTTGTGGCGCTGGCCGATGAGTCGGTCTTTTTGCCTCCGCCGGCAGCAGAGATTCCCTCAGCCGCCCCGCCGAACGTGGCCACGCAGCGACTGATGCTGGGACAAACTGTCGACTATGTGAATAAGACGATTTCCAAGCTGCCGAATTTCTTTGCCGGCCGGACGATGGTCGAATATCACGAACTCCCGATGAAGCCGGGCCAGACTTGGAAGACGGCGACCGGCGATCAGTCGCTGCATCTGGATCAGACGTTCAAAGCTACCTTACTCTTCCGTGACGGTAAGGAGGTGGTGGGAGAACAGGTCACCGAGGGAAAGCCACTGATGCCGGGGGAACCGATCTTGTCTACTGTGGGGACGTTCGGCCCCCTGCTCGCCACAGTTGTTGCGGGCGCCACATCAGCCGGCAGCGATTTGTCCTGGAGCCGATGGGAACAGGGCATGAACGGGCCGCAGGCGGTTTTCCGCTACCGAGTCCCGCAGGAAACGCCTCTCTTCCTCGTAGGGTTCGGCTACCTGGCGAATGATGGCAGAATGGTCCAAATCCAAAAAAAGGCCCGATTTCACGGGGAGGTTGCAGTCGATCCGGCGAGTGGAGCTATTCTTCGCCTCACCGTGCAGGCAGACCTTGAACCGAGGCTGCCCCTGGATCGATCCGAGGTCATGGTCGAGTACAGTCCTGTGATAATCGGAGGGAATACCTATGTCTGCCCGACAAGAAGTGTCACAATCTCAAGACAGCGCAGCGTGACGGATATCCATGAATGGGGTGCGAATTTCACGGTCTATGCGCCCTTTAAGACGATTCTGACTGATCTGGCCTATGACATTTATCACGAACTTCGTCCGACTTCGCGATGTTGCCGCACTTCACCCCCTTGCCGGGAGATCAATAGTTCGGTTCCAACTTCGCCGGCAGCCGGGGGTCACTTCGCAAACCACATAGATCAGTACAGCAGAGGTTACATTCCCGATTCGCTGAGGAGCGCTCGACTGTGCTGATTGAACGATTTCCTGCGGTGCCAGGCAAACTGGACGCAAACCTACTCACCGTCGACCAAACCTTGGAGTCGTGGTTCCCGTGAAACGGGACTCTCGGTAAGTTGCTGGCTCTGACCGGGGCTGGCAGGGGGAATCTGAAAATGCGACTTTGCGGGCACATCGCGGTATCGCTTTCAGGCGGGCCGTTAGAAATTGAAAACAGGTCACTCCGACAAGCGCTCAAGGTCACAAAACGATGAAGCTAGTGGACGCGGCCGCTTCCGCCCCTCGCGACGCCGCACAGGCGTATTCTCGCAACAGCGACCTCATGGACTAGGCATCCCAGGCGCAAGGAACGTGGTGAAAGTGACCTTCGCATCCACAATTAACTTTAGTAGAAGACGGAAACCGGGAAAGCGGCTCGAAGCGTTTTTAGCTGTGCCGATCCTACTCGCGGGGTTGGCTACCCAGGCGCAACCCAACAGCTTTAAAGCTGCATACGATGCCAACCGGGTGTTCGTGTTGAGGGATGCCATCGAGCATTCCCGAACGCCGCTCTTTTATAGGGCGGCTGTCGAAGCATCTTTGAACCAAGTGCAAGTTGCCGAAAAGGACCTCCGCACCGTAATCCGACAAGATCCACACTCCAGCGATGGCTACGAGGCCCATGATCTCCTTGGAAATATGTACTTCCGGAACGGCATGTATCGCGAGGGGTTTAATGAGATTGTGGCGGCTTTGCATGAGCTCCCCAATGCTTCAGAACCCAAGAGCATGCTTTCCATACTTACCGCTCTCAATGGATTGCCGAAGACGACCATCACGGACTCGAAGCCAAGCAGTCTTCAAATCGAGCCGGGCAGCACTTTCCTGCCACTGAAAGTAAACAACAGGGACGCCGAATTCTTTTTCGATACAGGTTCCTCGATTTCAGTGATCGGCGGATCGGAAGCGAGGGAACTCGGACTTGTGGCCAAAGGTGTAGAAGGAAAGATAAGTGACGCAAGTGGTCAGGGGCTTCCCAATCTTCAGATCACGCTCGTCGCGGACCTCCGTATAGGGGGCCTTCATCTTCAGAATGTCCCGTTCATCGTGGTTGCCGACACAGGTGAGCCGTGGAACGACCTCCCACAGAGCAGGCACGGAATCATTGGCCTTCCGCTCTTACTTGCAATGCACACGTTCCGGTGGACGCCAACAGGCAAATTCGAGTTCGGCTTTCCCGCACAGGCGCTCAACGCGGTAACCTGCAACATGCTGTTCCACAACTCCAATCCGGTCATCAACGTACTTGTCGAAGGGGAAAACCTGGATTTCACGTTAGATACAGGTGCTGTCGATACCGATCTCAACCCAGAGTTCGCGAGGTCTCTTCCATCCTTGATGAAGACTGGAACGCCGGAGAACAGGTCGATTGAGGGACTCGGTGGAAGCACCAATAGCCCTTCGATTCTTTTGCCTTCCGTCCTTCTCGGAATTGATGGAAAGAACGTCTTCCTCAGACCGGCGCATGTCTTCACCGAACAAGGAAACGGGACATGGGCCGCCGGCAATCTTGGCATGGATCTTCTCAAGCAGGCACACTCTTTTGCGGTTGATTTTGGGGCCATGACGTTGCGTCTACAGTGACCGTTATTATGCCCGCCACGTTCCACTGCGCATGGTATGCCCAGCGTTCGGGCAAGCCTCTCGCGCTGTCTCGAACCGTTCGCGGCGTATAGAGTGAGCGAGGGTGAATCCATCACTTCGTACGAAAACACTCCAGGTTACCTATCGGCGGTTAAGTGGAACACAAGGGAATGGGGCATGGCGGAGGATGACTCTTCCCCGTCTTATTTTTCGCATGCCCGGGATGCGGATGGCTGGCTGGTTGGCATGCACGCCTCTACCAGACGCGGAAGACGATGCCCGCACTGACGCGCAGCAGGTTCTGCTGGTTGCCTGCAGCATTGGGCAGTTGCGTGCGCAAGTAGTCGGCCTGGATGGCGTGGATGGCGACGTACCGGTTCATGGTCAGGTCGAGCCCTCCGCCAGCCAGCACCGCCAGCGCGCTGGCCGCACCGGCCGCCGAACCGTTCGCACTCGGGAACAGACTGTCGAAGCCGTGAGCGCTGCCCACAAGCCCTTGCACGAAGGGGGTGTACCGGGAACGTTTCTCGCTCGAGAAACGCAAACTGTATCGCGGCCCGGCGGTGACAAAGACCAGCGATAACCCAGCTCCGGGGGTTGAGCTAATGCTGCCCACTCGCTCGCCGGTCAAGTCGACCACTGCCGACAGCCCGCGATAGGCATGAAAGACCACTTCCGTGTTTCCGCCGTTCATGTTGAAGCAGCCGCATTGCCCCGGCCCGGCATTGGCTCGCGCATAACTGTAGCTGAACGAAACCTCCAGCGGAGCATACTGTGGCACTTCCGGCGGCGCGCCTAGAGCGGAAATGCAGCCCATCCCGATCATCAGAACCACTCCCGCAACTTTATGCATTCGCTCCTCCGACGGCTGTCTACTGCACGGTGAGTGTTACGTTGGCCGAGGCGTGTGCTCTGGTAACCGTATCTGTTGCTGTCACCACCACGTCGTAGCTCTGGGCAGCTTGATTGAAGAAACCACCATTGCTGCCGCAACTGCTCAGGCACGCCATTGCGCCCAACGACAACGCTGCTGCGGCCAGCATCATCAATAAACCCGGCATCTTCCGCAGCCGCCTCCGTATTGGCTTGATGCCCGCCATTGGCAGCAGCAGGAACTCGAGCGCCATCGGCGCGAGGGACCCTCCGGAGAGCCTCCCGCTGCGCATCGCCTGGGGATTGCCGGTCTGGATCATCATGGTGAACGCCGTTGGTCCGCTGCCCGCCGGAATGGTCGCTGGCTGGAAGGTGACGGTTGAACCGGGGGGCAAACCGGTCGCGCTCAACGTCACCGGATCGGGAAAGGCTGCTCCGGAGCCGGGCGTCAGCATCATGTGGTAAGCCGCCGTTCCACCCGGCACAACGCCCGCATTGCCCGAGATGCTGATAAGCGTGAAGCTCAAAGGCGCCACGGTAACGGTTGCCGCTGTAGAAGAGCTGGTGAGGAAGTTTGCGTCTCCGCTGTAAACCGCCGTCAACGAGTGCGTGACGCCGGGCGCAAGCGAAGAGGTGGAAAAGCTCGCTGCACCAGCGGCTACGGTCACCGTGCTCAACGGGATTGCGCCATCGGAGAAGAGGACCGAACCGCTCGGCGCGGAGTTAGCAAGACTGACAATGTGCGCCGTGACAGTGACGCTTTGGCCGGGGTTGCTGGTGCCGCTGCTCACGCCGAGCTGCGTGGCGGTTGCAGCCTTGTTCACGATCAGGGTATGAGTGTTGTCGCTGCTCAAAGCGAAGGTTCCGCCCGCATCGCTATAATCGGCCTGGACGGTGTAGTTGCCGGCCCCGGTCCTGGCCGGCAACAAGTAATTGACGGTGGCCGCGCCGTTTGCAACAGTCCCGGCGACCGGACTGCCGATGATCGTTTGCCCGTCAGCACAGTGAATGTGACCGAACCAGCGTTTTGGACGCCTTGACCGCTGCTAACCGTCGCGGTGAGCGTCACACCCTGAAGGCTGGGGCTATAAGTGACCGTCGCGTTGGCGGCAGCCGTGATCGTTGTTGTGGGTGGGTTCACGGTAACGGTCGCAGAGACCTGGGAGAAGGCACCCTCCTTATTGGTGGCCGTCAGAATGACAGAGGTTGAACCAACCGGGTAAGGACCAGCAGGAAACTGGGTAAGGGTGATGGGGCCACCATCTGGGTCGTTTGAACCGTTATTCACATTTGCATTTGCGGTGTTCTGGGGTGCAGATGCGGTGACAGTGACGTCATGCGCCAGAGCCACCGGCAGCGGATAGGTGTTGCAGTTGAAGGCGCAACTGGGGATCTGGACCGTGTAGGTATTCGGGGCCGCCGGCGGAGGCAGAGGATTGCCAGCTACATCGTTGACGACAACGGTGTAGTTAGTGCCGGCGGTTAGATTAACTCCGAAGGTCTGCATATTGGAACTCAAGCCAGCGTCGCCGCTGTAGTTTGTGCCGATGCTCGTGGGAGTAAAGCTGGGAGAATAAAGCGATTCGAGAAGATTGACCCCCGCTGAGCCTGCATCCAGTTGGGGAGAGAAACAGATGGCCTGGCACGACTGGAAGGAATAGGAATCATAGGTGTGGCTTCCGGTGATGGCTCCCGGAAACGCTTTGGCTGTGCCGCAGGCGCTGGTGACGCCATTGCGGTTGATGCGATTCACTTGAGGACCGGTGGCGAAGGTGACGGGCGACGGTACTGCGGGCGTGGAGCCTAGCGTGGTGGTGATGGTCAGCATCCCCGTCTGCACGCTGAAATTGAGGACCCGTGTGAGGCCGCCGGAGTAAGTGACCGTCAGAGTGAACTGGACAAGTGTTCCGCAAGCGACATTGTCGGCCAGAGTGAACTCGAAAGAGGAAAGGTTGCTCTGCGGGCCTGTGCCCACAGGCATATCCGGATAGGCGCTTACGCCGGGCTGCATGACAGTCACACCCGGGGTCGACGAACTGAGTGCCGCGGTGATGCCCGTGGCCGCCTTAACACCGGTTAGGTTTTGCAACTGAACGTTCAGCAGCGCGCCTTCGCCGGCTTCGA
Organism: uncultured Acidobacteriaceae bacterium; assembly: GCA_963814015.1. Classification (GTDB taxonomy): domain Bacteria; phylum Acidobacteriota; class Terriglobia; order Terriglobales; family Acidobacteriaceae; genus PALSA-350. The sequence continues at coordinate 166,793 of CAWFBI010000004.1, read as the reverse complement.
TGATGCCGTTGCCATTGCCCGGGTTCTCGGTAGCGGTGATGGCCGCAAGCTCGAGATTGGCGCTGCCGGAAATGCCCAGGGACTCGACCGCCGGCAAGGCCATGACAATCCCGCTGCCTGAATCTCGATCGAAACCTGGAGCCATGATATCGATGGCAGTCGAGGTCAGCGCCGTTTTCATTTGAGCGGCGTTGAGGGTGGGGTCGGCAGAAAGCACCAGCGCGGCTACGGACGCGGCCGACGGAACGGCGGCCGACGTGCCATAAAACGGCGAGCCGAAACCGCCTACACCGGTGACCGAAACGCCGTCCGCTGCGGTGATATCCGGCTTGTTCAGAACCGACCCGCCGCTCGCAGAGAAATTGCCTGGAGTGATGGCCGTGGAATCGCCATTAAAAAAGATGTGGCGAAGGCCGTCTGAGCTGAAGGTTTCCGTCTGATCAGAGGAAACGAATGGGCCCGGGAATGGGCCGTTGGGGGTGGGCGCCGCCCCGGAGACAGCCGCGGGCGTGGCCGCCACGGTGTAGGCACCCGAAGCGGCGGAGTGACCATGCGTTTCCCCGGAAGTAGCTACAGCCAGACGGCCGCGAAAAAGAACCAGGTGAATAAAGCGGTTGAGCGCCCCGGTGTTTTGGAAGACAACCAGGCGGTTGTTGTTGATGACGTTGGCGCTGCCGATCAACTCTACAGGATCCTGGGTGCCGTTTTGGATGTTGGTGGAAGCTCCCAGAATCGATGCGCCCGTGCTATTCAGCAGATAGAGATCGTAGTCATTGTGCGAGCCGCCTAAGGGGTCAGCCCAGAACAGACCAACCACCTGCTCGCCCGGAGAGGTGATGGTGTCGAAACCGTGGCCTCCCCCAAAGTTGTGCACATTGCCCGTGGGCAACGGAGAGGCGGCGGCCTGGGGCACAAAATCGCCTTCAAACGTGCCCGAAGTGCCGGCGTCGAGGCCGCCCTCGTCACCAGCGGCTGTAAAATAAAAAACGCCCTGGGCGACGACGTCGTTGACGGCTTGGGTGACCACACCGCCTTGACTGGTGGAGACTACCGCGGCAGTCTGACCGTCCTGGAATGGCGCTTCGACGAAATAGAAGACGTCATCCACGATGACGTTGCAACCGGCCGTCTGCAGCGCACGGATGTTCGCCGCGAAACTGGTGATGCTGTTATCGGCTGTAGCAAAGACAAGATCCGCTCCCGGGACCATGTCGTGAATGATCTCGAGTATCGCGGTGCCTTCATCGCCAGCGCCAGCCTGCGCCGGAAGCACCGTCAAACAAGGAGATGTTCCACATGTAGGGGGCAAGTCCCTGGTGGCCTGGCTCAAGGCGCGGCTGGTCACGCCATCGGACAGGACACCGATCTTCAATCCGGCGCCATTGATGCCGAATGTGCCGCGCGCGTCCAGGGCTTGATGGGTAAGGTCTCCTTCGGTTCCCACTTTGCCTTGCCACGTGATAGGTGTTCCTGGAGTCGACGCGGCGCGCAACGTCCCGAGCATCCGGCGTACATTGGCGGCTCTGGATGCGAATCCTGGCGCGATATGCAGATCCCGCACGCTAGCGCCCCCAGGAGCCGTGTTTCGCCCACTGTGGCGTGACTCCTGCTGGGGCGAGATAAAGATCACGTCCGGCGAAGCCGCTATCTCTTCGATCTTGTCCGGCGGTAGGGTGGCCCGAATGCTACGCAAGCCAACATTGGAATAAAGGATCTTCGCTCCCGCGGCGGAGAGGCTGCTCAAAAGGGATTCGGTCACGTTCGCAACCATGTCGACCACGATATGGTTGTTCGCGTCCAGATCCACCCCCGTGTCGAGAAAAGGCACTCCTGAGGCGGCCTCCTGCCCCTGCAGCATACGCTCGGTATAAAGGATGTTTGAGTCGATCTTTTGTTGGGCCGGCGTGCGGGAATACTTCTCCCGCTGCAGCGCCTGCATCTGGTTGGCCGCAAAATGCGAAATACCGTTGGCCCCCGCAGTCCTGTCGCTCATTGAGGCCGAGTCCGCCGCCCGCTCCGGAGCTTCCTGGGGCTGAAACTTGTGCATCTGCAAGTCGGTAGTGGAGCCGGCGACCGTCTGCGCCAGAGTGACCGCTGCAGTGCCCACGGCCACCAGAAGGGACAGCGAGACTGCGGCAAAAACAGAGTGACGAATTGCTGAATTGTTCATGTATCTTCCCTACTGCTGATCTGGAATCGGCAAGGAGCAAACGGCGGGGCCCATGGCTTTCCCCAGCCTTATCGGCAGAGGATCTGCTGAGATAACACTTCTGATGTTTTTAAATTAAGTACCCGTGGTTAGACCGGTCCTGAGCAGCGCTTCTTCGGCGCCACCGAATTCCACAGATTTGGACCTGCATATGGAGCCGCAAATCGTCAGCACCGACGCGGTACCTGACGCATTCACCCCGGTAGGTGTTCCAATTCAGAGCACCCGTCGGTGCCGGTGTAACCACGCCTCAACACAGCTGTACTACGTGCAAGCGAGACCTCGCGAATGAGCCGTCCATCAGTCCAGCCAGGCCCGGTTGCACGATTGTGAGCCAGCGACGGTCGTCACCGCCAATCCCGCAGGAGCCTGCCCCGTAGATTCACCTCTGTCAGGCAGTTGCGGAGCACCAAGTTCGAGACTTCGTGAAGCACCGGTTCGCGAAAGGGCGGTTCGGTTCATAAAAAGCTGTTCACGGATAGTTAACGCGCGGAGACTACAAGAGTTCTTACGGTGATTAATGAGCGACACAAAAGCAGTCACTACCTGGCCGAACGTTGAAGGGATGGATGAGCTGGTTGAGCTCGCCCTCAACCTTCACTGGTGCTGGAACCATGCGTCTGACGAGATTTGGAAGAGCCTCGATGCAGAACTCTGGCAGAGCACGCAGAATCCGTGGATCGTTCTGCTTACGGTTTCCAGAGAGAAGATCGCAACCCTCTTAGCTACGCCCGACTTCCGTCAACGGCTTCAGGATTGCCAACGCCATAACCAGAAATCCTTCCATGAGGAGGGGTGGTTCCAAAAGAAGTATGCGGAGGCCGGCCTCTCGCTGGTCGCCTACTTCAGCATGGAATTCATGTTGACCGAGGCGTTGCCCATCTATTCCGGCGGTCTGGGTAATGTAGCCGGCGATCAGATGAAGGCAGCGAGCAATTTGGGCGTGCCCGTTGCCGGTATCGGCTTGCTCTATGGGCAGGGATATTTCCGCCAGGATTTTGATTCCGATGGCAACCAACAGGCACTGTACCCGGTCAATGATCCCGGCCAGTTGCCCATTCGGCCGCTGCGCCAGGCGAATGGCGAATGGCTACGGTTACAGATTCAATTACCAGGGTCGAAAATCTGGCTTCGCTGCTGGGAGGTCTCGGTTGGAAGACACAAACTCTATCTTCTGGACACCAACGACTTCGCCAATAGCGCAGCCCACCGCGGCATCACCAGTGAGCTCTATGGCGGCGATGCTGAGATGCGGCTGAAGCAGGAGATCGTGCTAGGCATCGGCGGCTGGCGCTTGCTACGAGCTTTAGGTTTACAACCCGACGTATGCCATCTTAACGAGGGGCACGCGGCATTTGCAGTTCTCGAAAGGGCACGCTGCTATATGCAGGATCATAAGAAACCTTTCGACCTTGCCATGACCGTCACCCGATCCGCAAATCTGTTTACCACGCATACGGCCGTGGCCGCGGGATTTGACCGCTTCAGTCCCCAACTCATGCGCAAGTATCTATACCATTACGCAGAAGATGAACTCGGCATACCGATGGATATGTTGCTGGCGATGGGGACCCGGGGCGGTAACCCTGCCGAAGACTTCAACATGGCATACCTTGCTGTCCGGGGCAGCGGCCAGATCAATGGCGTGAGCCAACTCCATGGGCAGGTGAGCCGAAAAATTTTCGAACCACTGTTTCCCGGCTGGGCCGAGCAGGAGGTACCCATAGGATCCGTGACCAACGGAATTCACGTACCGACATGGGACTCAGAAGAGTCAGATGCCGTCTGGACCACAGCCTGCGGCAAGAAACGTTGGCTCGGAGAGGATATTCGAGCGGACGACGTCCGTCAGTTGAGCGACGAACAGATATGGCAATTGCGCTTCATCGAACGTAAGAAGCTCATCGGGTGTGTACGTAATCGCTACGCACGCCAGCGCGCATGGACAAACGGCAGTTCGCCGGACTTCACTAAAGTCCTCGATGAACATGTCCTGACGGTAGGATTTGCGCGCCGCTTTGCGACTTACAAGCGACCTAATTTTCTGTTGCACGATCCGGAACGCCTGGTTCGGTTGCTTCGCGATCCAGAACGTCCTATGCAGCTGATTCTGGCCGGCAAAGCGCATCCTCATGACCAGGCCGGACAGGCACTCATCAGGCAATGGAATGACTTCATCAAGCGACCGGAAGTTGGTCAGCGTGTTGTCTTCCTCAGTGACTATGACATGTTGATGGCACAGGAGTTGGTTCAAGGTGCCGACCTGTGGATCAACGCCCCGCGCCGACCCTGGGAAGCGTGTGGGACGAGCGGGATGAAGGTTCTGGTCAACGGAGGGTTGAATTTTTCCGAACGCGACGGCTGGTGGGCAGAGGCCTATTCTCCGCAGGTAGGCTGGGCCATCGGCGACGGCCTGGAACACGGCGATGATCCGACATTGGATAGCCAGGAGGCGGAAGCCATGTATACCCTGCTAGAGCGGGAAGTCGTCCCTGAATTCTATGAACGGTCCGCCAATGGCTTGCCATCCAGGTGGCTGGAGCGTGTCCGTGAGAGCATGGCTCGCCTCACGCCCGAATTCTCAGCCAGCCGAACTATTCAGGAATACACTGAAAAACACTATCTCCCCGCGGCATCCGCCTATAGAGAACGCGCTGCCAAAGACAGTGCTCTGGGCACCGAACTGCTAAAGTGGCGCTATAAGATCGCACGGGACTGGCATACTGTGCGCTTCGGCGCAGTGGAGATAAAAACGCACGACGGCCATCATTGTTTCCGGGTAGAGGTTTGGCCCGGTAATCTTCCGATGAGCGACTTCAAAGTGGAGCTCTATGCCGATCCCCTTGGAGAGCACCCTGCAGAAATCAAAACCATGACTGCATGCGACAAACCCACAGATCAAAAGGGGCCGGTAACTTACTCGGCCCAGATAGCTGCAACTCGTGCGGCCAACGACTACACGCCGCGCATTGTCCCTCACCATCCGGGTGTGGCCGTCCCTCTGGAGGCTGGGCAGATATTGTGGCAGCGTTGAGGTGGAAAGAAGGACCAGGCAAGTTTCACTTGCTGATCAGACTGTGCGGGCACCAGGAGGCGACCGGTCCATATTGCCGTTACTTGCCATGGGAAAGAAGAGTGGAGCCCTCGCGAGAGACTTAAAGCGCAGTCAGTCTCAACGAACTAATCGATGATCTTCGATAGGCATGTGCTTTTGCTGCAACGTCACTTGATCGACGAGTTCCAGAGGTTCCATTCGTGGTCATCGAGGCGTAGATAGCAGGCTGCGATTCAATGCCGCTTTTGCGCCGTGCGTCCCGCGGAGAACAAGGATTATTACGAACGAGGCAGTCGCAGGCCGTATGGACCGGCCAATTATCAGCGTCAGACTCGATCGCCCGATTGCCACCGGGGCAGCTGCACAACAACGGCCGCCACCCCAATCGCTCCAATGATGGAGCAAGAACTCATTGGCCGGGCCAACCCATCCCGTCAGAGTAGAGCGGCCGAGATCAACGCCCCGGGCATAGTTCTCGGACTGTCGACGCAGCGGCAAGGGATCACCGCATTTCGAAACCAGCACATGCGCCAACTCTATGCAGCTAGAATTCAACAGGATCAGTACTGGAACGAAAACTCCTAGAGTTACCTGTAAGCTCTCGGATACCTCTTATCGCTTGACTGGTGGAAGCAGGCCCACCGATAGCTACGACCCCCTCCAAAGCTCTGCACCACAGCTTAAGCGTTTTATTCCAGAGCTCCCTATCCCTTCTTTCGCGAATGCGCGTGCAAATATCGGCAATAAGGTGAACGAACATAAACCCCAAGAGCACACAGAAGCCAGTCCAGAAGACACTCTGTTCCATAAGCCACCTTCGCCAGGTTGTGTTGTAAGAGGAACTCTTGTGCCCCACCGATAGGGGAGAGACCAACCCCGGGTCCCCACGAATCTAGACTGGAGGCTGTGCGGCGGGCGGTGACGCAGATCACGTCTCCAGTTGTGGAAGGAGGAAGGGGACGGTACCTCTCGTCATGGATGTCGTCAGAAGGTGCGGAACTGAATTTGTCGATTCTCGATGCAGACGCCATACTTCCCGAAGCGAGCCGGAGCGGCTGGTCATCGAGGCGCTCGAACGGTTGATGAAAGGGCGAACCGTGAGTACCATTGCGCACCGGCTGAGTACCATCCGCGACGTGGACAAGATGATCGTCCTAAAAGGCGGTGTGGTGGAGGAGCAGGGTACGCACGACCGGCTCCTGACGCTGGGCGGTACCTACGCTGAGTTGTATAGTGTACAGTTCGATACAACACCGGCGAAGGCCGCTCCTTAGAGGCGCAGATGTCCCGTAACCTACTTGTTTTGCCTGACGATTCCGCGAAGCCGATTCTGGACGCAATCACGCAGGCGACCAAATCAATACGCATCAAGATGTTCATCTTCACCGATCCGTCGTTGATCGCGGCCGTAGTGGAAGCCCACCGCCGGGGGGTCAGCGTACGAGTCATGTTGAATCCCAGACGGCGCAATGGAGTTTCAGAGAACGATGAAAGCCGCAGTACCTTGCTGGCCGCAGGCATCGACGTGCTGGACAGTAATCCGGCCTTCGATCTTACCCATGAAAAATCGATGGTGGTGGATGATAGAACCGCATTCGTGAAATCGCTGAATTGGCAGAGCGAAAACCTGACCGAGACCCGCGACTACGCGATCGTCACATCGGACCCACACGAGGTAGCGGAGATCATCAACTGTTTCGAAGCAGACTGGAGCCGCCAGGATTTTGCTTCGGGCAAGAACGCCCAGTTGATTTGGTGCCGTGGAAACGGCCGCGAGCGGATTACCCAATTCATTGACGAAGCGAAACATTCGCTGTGGTTACAAAATGAGCGATACCAGGATCAGATGATCATCGAACACCTGGTCCGGGCAAAGGAGCGCGGAGTCAAGGTTCACATCATGGCGCGGCCTCCGCACACGCTCAAGAAGGAGAAAATGCTGGAAGGTGTGGGTGGGCTGCGCATTCTGAACGATATAGGCATTAGCGTGCGCAAACTGAAGGGGCTTAAACTGCATGCAAAGATGCTGCTCGCTGATGGAGAACGGGCCATCATTGGATCGATCAACCTGGCGCCCGGCAGTTTCGACAGCAGGCGCGAACTGGCAATCGAAGTGCGGGACCAACATATCGTCGATCGTTTGCATGATGTCGTGCGCCATGACTGGAAGCACGCGCACACCCTTGACCTGACGGACGATGGACTATTGAGGGATCTCGAAAAGCACGGAGGCAAGGGCATCGAAGAGCTGGGACTCGACACCTAGGTCCTAGATCTGGGAAAAGGACGCGGGCCTGAGAACCAGATTGGAAATGTTGCCTACGATCGCTTCGGAGCTGTATTTCGGCAAAGCCGACAGCTTTACCCATTGCGGATCGGTGCGAAACGCCGTCCACTTGACGTCTATTTCCGAAACGTCCGGAAAGCTGACCATATAGGTGAGCTGGGGCAAGCGAGGGCCAATCAACGTGTCGCCATAGAACACTTGCCAGAAGCCGGACCGCTGGAAGATCTCGAATTCACCGCTGTGGAACATCTCCACCTTACGCTGATGGTCCTGGTTGCTTGGGCTTTCATAGGTGCGCAACTGAAAGACACGCTTACCGTGCTGCGCGGTTACCGGCGGAACAACCAACCGCGGCCAGCCTTCGAACGCAATCATGAGCGAGCTTTCGATCCGGGTGAAACCAGGCGCGATCGCCGGCGCGTTCCAGAACGGCGCGGCGGCTTTCATAAATTCCTCATCCTTCGCCAGCTGTAGCTCGGCGGTGACCAGAGACTCCAGTGTGGTCGACGGGATAAGCAGGTACAAAGCCGGGGTCTCGGGGCCGAGGTCGAGGTTGAAGGCGCCGATGGGGGAGAAGCCAAGCCGGTTGAGCGCGGGGATGAGGGCATCCGCCAGATAGCTCTGCAGCAGCTTGGTTTGTGGGCCAGACTGCAGCTGGTACCTGCGCAGCTCATAGTACTCGCGAGCTTTGGTTGCAGGGGCCTGAGCTCGGGCATCGCTCGGGGTCAAAGCAGCCGCTGCTGCAGCCAGGGATGAGGTCAGGAAATGGCGTCTTTGCAAAGCTCCTCCGTACCAAGAAGAATTTTAGAGCATTTCTTCTGTTACCGTGGCAGAGTTGCAGGTTGCGGTAGAAAACAACGAAAAGAGACGTGATGCAAAGGCGTGAACTTCTCAGGCTGGGAGCTTCCATAGCCGGGAGTTGGGCAACCTCCCAAGTCGCTGAAGCCCTCCCTTCGGCGACACCTGTGCCCATACCGGTGATCGACACACACATTCATCTTTTCGATCCAGGGCGTCCCGGGGGCGTGCCCTGGCCTGATAAGACGGACACCGCTGTCTACAAGGCTGCCCTGCCCGATCGTTATGCTCGCATTGCCCGCCCGCTCGGCGTGGTGGGGGCGATCGTTGTCGAAGCCAGTCCTTTGGCAAGTGATAACGATTGGGTACTGCAGGTAGCGGCTAACTATCCCATCATTGTGGGCATGGTTGGCGACTTGATTCCGGGAACTCCCTCCTATCAAAAGGACCTTGACCGGCTGCATGCGAATCCTCTTTTTCTGGGCATAAGGTACGGCAATCTTTGGGATCGCGACCTGGCCGTCGACGCGCAGAAACCTGAATTTCTCCCCGGGTTGAAGATGTTGGCGGAGCGCGGGCTGGTGCTCGACAGCGCAAATCCCGATCCGAGTCTCATCCGGGCAATCGCCGGTGTGGCGGACCATCTTCCTGAGTTGAGGATCGTGATCGATCACCTGCCCACTGCGCGAGTCCCCGCTGAAGCAGCAGCTCGCGACGAGTACTGGTCGCTGCTGCGGCACCTGGCACAAAACAAGAACGTCTTCGTTAAGCTCTCTGAAGTAATCGCCGCTCGCATCGACGAGGCGGGCGGCCCGAACTTCCACAAAGACAGGCTCGACGCCCTGTGGGATATCTTCGCTGAAGATCACGTTCTCTACGCCAGCGATTGGCCGAACAGCGACCATCATGCAACCTACGAGGAGACCATCTCGATTGTGCGCAGCTACGTCGAGGCCAAGGGGCGTGTAGCCTCGGAGAAATTCTTCTGGAAGAATTCGGTGGCTGCCTACCGCTGGCGCCGGCGGGAGTTAGATCAACCGAAGGAGAACTAACCATAGCATCGCCGGCACCCTGGTAGGAGGTTTGCCTGCTCGATTCACGGCGGCTTTATTCAGCCAGTCTCAGGAAATGGTATAACCCGCGTGTATGCCTTTACTCCCTTCATCCCCTGATACCCTTAGCCGGCGCCGGTTTCTACGGCAGAGTTTTGCCTTCAGTGCGCTGGCCAGCCTTGGTTCTTTCCCGGGCCTGGGTGGTTCGGTGCCATCTGACCCCGCGGCCGCGCAGCTCCTGATCCTGGGCGACTGGGGATACGAGGACAAGACGGCACAATCCCAGGTGGCCACGGGCTTGTGCGCGTACGCCAAGCAGCATTCGGTTCACCCCCAGGCACTGCTTATGCTGGGAGACAACTGGTATGGCGAATTAGCCGGAGGCGCCAGGTCCAACCGGTGGCAGACACAATTCGAAGAAATGTACCCGGCCAGCGAGTTCCCTTGCCCTGCGTATGCGGTGTTGGGAAACCACGATTATCAGCGGTGGCCTGAGAGCAAAGTCGATGCCGAGCTTGAGTACGCTCGTATTTCTAAACGATGGACGATGCCGTCGCGCTGGTACCGCTTTGAGTTTCCCACGAAAAACCCGCTAGTGACGTTTCTCGCGCTCGACAGCAACATGCCTCGTGCGGACGGCAAGGAAAAGCCGGGGCGGGATTTTACTCTGACCCCGCAGCAACAAGCCGAGCAGCTTGCCTGGTTCGAAGCCGAGTTAAAGCGCCCGCGCACGACTCCCTTTCTTAGCGTCATCGCACACCATCCTGTCTACTCCGATGGACCCCACGGAGACCACCCGGTGTTGATTCGCGATTGGGACCCTTTATTCCGCAAATATCATGTGGACCTCTTTATGGCGGGACACGACCACGATTTGCAGCACCTGGAGTTCGAGGGGCATCCCACGAGCCATTTCCTTTCCGGCGGGGGCGGCGCCGACTTGTACTCGCTTACAGTTGATCCGTCGCAGCGCGGACCTTACGCGCAGAAGGTGTACGGTTTTAGCCATGTTTCGGTGACCGCCCGGCAAATGACTTTGCGCCACCTGGATCAGACTGGCAACACCGTGCATGCCTTCACCAGGACGCCTGAAGGTAAGATCACCATCTTGTAGGATCTGACCCTGGGTGGGCCATATCCCGCTCGTTTTTCGCGACTCCGGGAGAAAGGAGACAGCAGGTCCCCCCCACTGCGCTCCCCCGGATTTCCTGTGGAGCGTAGCGGCGTTGGTGAACTTCATGCGCCTTTCCGAGAAGAAACATAAGCGTCATTGTCCAGTTCTGCGTGGCAGGAAACCCGGGCACGCTCGGTCGAAAAAACATTTCCAGGAAAGGTCGGCTGAACTGCAGATCCCTCCGCTTCGGTCGGGATGACAAAGGGGAGGGCGGTGCTTCCATGAAAAGGAGTTGCGAAAATGGAAGCCGCTTTTCATCAACTTGGGCCGGCCCTAAGAACTATGACTCCTCCGGGATGGCAATTCATTTTGGGGTTGGGAAGTGCGTACCCAAACGGAATTGTCATCCCCACCGGACCACCCAGATTTCCTACCACACTGCGCCGGACATAGCTGATGATCCGTAGAAGCGTGGAATTTCTTAATGGGATGAGATATATTTCCCGCACACGTCGCGGTCATTCAAGATGGACCAATCGCCCACACCGAACACCTTCCCCGTAAAGACGGTCCTGTTCATAGTGCTTGGCGCGGCAATTGCGATTTGGTTTATTTTGCAGCGGAACAAACCCCTGGCATCGAGCGTGACGCCCCGGGTTTCATCCACTAGTGCGATCGCCAACAACATGACGACTGGTTCAGCGCCGGCCGCCGCGGCTCCGTCGCAGCCCCCGGGGGCGCAGAATGAACGCGTCGAGAGATACCCCATGCTCGATTCTCCTGATTCGGTGGCCGCCGATCAGGAATTCCCCATTCAGGTTTCGCTGACCGAGCAGCAGCAGACCCCTGAAGCAAAGATCATGAACGGAGCCGCCACGCCTGACGGCAAGCTGGTTCTCGCGCTGCCGGCTACGCAAGATAACAGTTGGAAGCTGGATGTCGTTCTGTCTGCTCCAGGCCTGCAATTTACTCGCGGAACAGCCATCAGCAGTATTGAGTTGCCGCGTCAGGGCGATGCCACGTCTGCCATCTTCTATGTCAAAGCAGGCCCGAACGCTGTCACGCGCGGCGTGGTTCATGTGTTGGCTACCTTTGCCTACAAGGGAGGATACCTGGCTCGCATCGGACGTGATATCCAGATCACAAGCGCCACACCAGCACTTGCCTCGGAAGCTCCAGCAAGCAGGCCGGCCGTGAAAACGTCCGGGGGCATCGCGGATACATCCGCAACTTTCAGCCCTGGAGTTCCGCAACCTGACCTGACGCTCATTGTCAAAGGCGATGGAATCATCGTTCTTTCTCCGCATATTGGTGGGGACAGCGGCACGCTCAAAGACCCGAAAGGATTTTCCGAATGGCTGGCACAGCACTCGCCTGCCAGCGCCGGGCGCGGCTCAGAATTGGTCGCGACAGAACCGAATCGCGAACGCGCTGAAGGGTTTGGGGAGCAGCTCTATGACAACTACGCTCCCGACGTGTTCAAGAGAGCTTTCTGGGCGCTGGTCAGGACACGGGGCAAGAACTTTCGCACCATCCAGATTTATTCCGATAATCCGGATATCCCCTGGGAACTGATGAGACCGGTACGCGAAGACGGCACGGGGCGGCAGAATTTTCTGGGGGTTGACTACGCCGTCGCCCGCTGGCATATGACTGACGGGTTGCTAAGAGAACGTCCCCCCTACTCTGAGACCATCCCAAAAATGTTTGTGATTGCACCGCACTATACCGGAAGCCGCACGCTCGACGCAGAAGCAACCGAGACCCAGGCACTCGCCCGGCTGAACGGCTACAGCGCCGTCGGGGGAAATATGAATGCGTTGCGAACGCTGTTTCACAACCCGCCCCAGGGGATCGTTCACTTCGCAGGGCATGGGGAGTTAAGTGCGGCCCGCGGCGACTACGAGATCCTGCTGGAAGATGGTGAGCTCGACACCTCCACCTGGCGCGGCATGGCACAGGCTGATCCTTCGAGCCATACCTTCTTCTTCTTCAACGCATGCGACGTAGGACAAACCAAGCACAGCGGCAATTTTGTCGACGGCTGGGGCCCGGCTGTGCTGGAGAAAGGCGCCAGCGGATATATTGGCGCGTTATTCCCAGTCAATGACCAGATCGCGGCCAGATTTTCTGTCCTCTTTTATCAACTGCTGCAGCAGCAGATGCAGATAGGACCCGCGGACGTGAGCGAAATCCTGGAGCAAACGCGGCGAGAGATTTACCAGAGCACGGGAGATCCCACAGCGCTGGCTTACGTACTCTACGGCGATACAAATCTGAAATTTGTAAAGTAACCGTCATGGTGCTTTGGCCGGTTGGCTGTGCATCTGTAAATATTCAACTCCCCAGTCAGTGGGCATCTCCGCCATACTTCCGCGAGTTCCGGCGCTGGTAGAATCCAGCAGGGTCTCCAGTGGAGAGGAGGCTCCGCGCTCCCCACCGCGGACCACACCTTCGAAGTTCAGCGCATCCGGGTTAGATAACTGGGTCGAAGTCGAGAGCAGAACATAAGTATCGGTTCCGAACGGCGGCGTAATTCGGAACCTCGCGCCCGGCAACGGAATCTGTTCAAGCCTTCCTCCTTCCTGCGGATAGCGATTGCCCCCGCCCTGTAGGGGAAACATCAATTGCCCGTTTCCCTGGCAATCGATGGCCAAGACATACACCCAACGCGGACTGGTGCGCGTGTCTCCGCGGGCCTGCAGCATCATCTGGTAGCCGTCGCCCTTGTAGCTCTGCCCTTTGTCCTCCACTATCACGCGATCAGTTTCACGCTGCAAGGCCAGGTGATACGGGTAATCGGAATCGCCGGTTACGCTGGACTGCAGCTGTAACCATCCATTCAGCTTAGCAAGCCTGGCGGCAAGCTGCTTCAGGGTGGCCGCGGTGTCGCCTGCGGAAACCCAGTTCGTGCGAATCGGGTAAGGCGAATCGGGCGAGCAGCCTTTGCCGTAACCCGCGGGTGTCTGGCGGCCGGCAATCAACTCGCCCCGGTTGTACCAGGCATAGGCCGGCCCGGCGTCCGTTACCATGCCCGCCAGAAGATACATCGCCTGGGACTCATTGGCCGTGCTTCGTGCAGCGCTCTGTGGGTTATTCATCTGCAGCCGGCCGGCCAAGTCTGCACTCGGTGGCAGGTTCAGCCAAAGGGCCGCGTCTTTGCCTAGCTTGCGCTGCAAGAGCCCTGCCGTCAGCGTTGGCCCTAATGGGTCTGCGCCGCGAACACCGGCCTTCTGCAGAGTCCACTGCGAGCCGTCCCAGCTAATGAGATACGTCCACGCTTCGAGCGATGGATCCTTGATCAACCGCACCCCTGACGATCGAGTTTCGCTGATGGCGGAGGTAATCTGCGCCTCGGTCAGGTTCGAAGCCGGCACCCAGAAATACAAGTTCGGCTTTTCTGCAGGAACCCATTTGACTAATTCGAAAACGTCTTTGGCGATAACTTTCGCGCCCGCAGGAGAAACCACGGTTGCAACCGAGCGGTTGATTCCCGAGGCTGCTGTGGTGCGCAGAGTCACCTTTTCCCCCTGCCCTTGCGCGAGGGCGACAAACTCGCTTCCAGTCCCGATGTCTGCAACGGAGCCGATGTCGAGCACGACTCCATCGTCATCCACGCTGACCACAGCCGCGCGCACCTTGCCTTTTTCCGCTTCCCCGCCAAACAGCGGTTGTTCTTTCCTCTGTTTGCTTCCATCGAGTGACGGCTGCTGATCAGAAAATCCCTGGACTTCGAGTGCGACCTGCACCCGTTTCCAAAGATCGATCGCGGGGATATTCGCGGGCAGCGCCTGCAGCGCATCGATCAGGGCGATGGTAAAGACGCCGTGCGGAGGTGAAGCATCGGGTAGTTCTTTGGCCTTCTGGTCAACCTGGGTCGCCGCCAACACCAGCGCCGCATTGTCTTTGCGATCTTCCGGCGCGATCACCGGCGTGCCATCGGAGTTGACGTCCGGCGCCTCGGCAATATCCCGAGGATCGTAAGCCAGCATGCGGGCCACTGTCCTGGGCCCGACCTCGGCCCCACGCGCTGTGCCCCCCGAATGGCAGGTATCGAAGACCGCGGTTAACTTAATTCCCTTATCGAGCGCCTTATTGAAAATGCGCGCCATCTCCCGATCGCGAATGTCCTCCACTCCCAGATAGGCGTCCGCAGGCACAATCGTGTTATCGAGAGGAGTAGGTTTACCCCCAAGATCAAAAGTTTGCTTGTTTGATTTCGTATTCACTCGCAGCGAACCGTGCCCAGCGACGTAAAGAACGACAATGTCTCCCTTTTGCGGCTGCTCCACCAGATACTTATTCATGGCCGCCAAAATGCCCGCTCGTGTCGCCGCGCCATTTTCAAGCAGATGGATATGCTGGTCATCATTGGGAAACCCGAACTTACTGCTGGTCAGCAGCTCGCGCATGGAAGCAACGTCGTAAGTAGGACCGGCCAGGTCGTTAAATAGCGGCGCCCCCGGGGTAAAACGCCCGGTGTTTATCCCGGGGGGACGTTTCACCGTGGTGTTGGCGGGCTGGTAGGTATCGATTCCAATGAGCAGCGCATACTTCGATTGTCCCGAAGCACGGAGGGTCAACGCAAGAAGGCAGAGGACGGCAAGCAGAGCCCGCGCGGCAGACATGGACCTGGACTCCGGGGGAGCAAAATCGCCAAATTGTAGCACGGAATTCGGGCGCGTTTGGACGTGTATGGAGTATGCTGCTATGTGTTTCCCCCGTCTGCATCGGCCCCAATTCAGCGAGTTTAGGAGTTCACCATGTCGATCTCACGACGGACTTTCTCCGGCAATGCGCTTGCTCTCGCCTTTGCCTCGGCTCTTTTCAATGCAGACGCGCTTGCGTTGCCGCGATCGGACGCTTCCAGTGCCGATGCGCCGCACGACGCATACGAATTCTGGAACGGCTTCTTCGATAGCGTCAATACCACCAGCCCCGACTTTCAAAAGGGCGCACGCGCAGGCACTGCAGGTCTGGCGGATCCAGCGGCGGAGACGCAGTATTTGCACTACAAGGCTGACGCGAAACAGCTTCGCTATGCCACCGATATTACTCAGGATGAGTTGCTCAACCACGATGGAGATGTTGCCGTGAGTATTCAGCTCTCCAAGTTCCGCCCTGGGTCGGGCAGCGATAAGTCCAAGAATCAACAGTTGCGCATCGACGCCACTCAGACCCACGCTTACATGAACCTGCTCGCACCCCTTGCCTGGACCGCCATCGCTTCTCTCAAGCCGAACGTCGCCGGCAAGATATCTCTCGACCAGCTTGGATTTAAGTCCGACCAGGCGATTAGCGCCACCAGTAATATTTTGCTTACCAAAGGCACGGGCAAGCTTGCGGTGAATGTGAGCCAACCGCCCAATGATGCACAATTCGTCAAGATCCTGAAGATCATGATTACCGGAGCCAAGCTGATTGCGCCGATGGTGGTGTTGCCGGCGGTCAGCGTACCCGCGCTCTCGGCTTTCAGTGAGGCCTTCGGTTACTGGGAAGACCGCACTCGTTTTGTAATGAATGGCAATCTCACCACGGCAGTGGCCACGCAACAGGCACTTAGCGATCCCGCCCGAGATGCTTCCTACATTGGCCTGCTGAGCGGTGACTACGTCATGGTCGCGAAAAAGGATACGGAACAACTGGGCAAGGAGCTGCCGAATCTCGATTTAACTCAGGGCTATCTTGTCCGTAAGGATGCAAAGACCACCGACCCGCTGGAAACTCGCGCTGACGCTGCTGTGCCGGGCATGACGTATACGACCATGCGCCTTGCGGTTAAACCGATCGATCCGTCTTGTAACAATTCCGCCAGCAAGGCCGCAGCTCCCGATGATTCCACCTCTGCTGCCAAGCCGGAGAAGAAGAAGAAACCTTAAGCATGATTCCGCGCTGCTACTGGCCGGCCATCGCTCTTGTTCTGGCAGATCCTGGATGAAGCTGCGAAGTCCGAGGAGGTGCACTTCGGGGAGATACACCAGGGGAATCGGTGCCTAAGGGGCTAAGGCCCAGTTGAGTTGGGGGATGGTGATGTACGGGCTAAAGCCCGTACCCTTCAGGGGCCGGGCTTCAGCCCAGCCCCTTGGCCCACTTACTTCTCGCTGCTGGGTGGAACCAGCCCCTTCAATCGCAGATACAACGACAGGGTCGCGTATTGCTCATTGTCGTGGGATACGTTGCCCCACAGCATTCCCAGTCGTGACCTCTTCACTGGACCGGCCTGGAGCATCTCGGTCATGTTGGCATCGGTCAGGGCGGCATAAGCTTTGTCACATTCGGCAAAGGAGGCCTTGAGTGCCTCGACGATTGCCGCCTTATCCGCGGTTTCCGGTGGCACTTTCTGCATCGCGCTGGGATCGGTATTATTCGCCGCTCCGCAAGTGTGCAGCTGGGCCTCGGTCACATGGTTCACGACCCTCGCGAAGGTCCGAATATCCGGCGTGGGCTTAAAACTATAGTCTTCCGGCGGCATCTTATCCGCTGCTTTCAGTATGTTCACTTTGAGTCGTGCATAGTTTCCTTGCACTTCGCTCGCCAGCGGGTTCCCTTGCCCAAGGGCCGCCCCCGCAATCATCAATCCCGCCACTGCACACACCGTACGTATCTGCTGTACCATCTTCCCTCCCGGTGCCAACCAGCCTATCGAGGCCCGGGTCACTACACAAGTGGGAAACTTTTTTAGCAGCCGCGACTCCGGAGAAGGGAAACAGCAGGTCCCGCCACTACGCTCGGTCGAAAACATTTCCAGGAATGGTCCGCGGAACTGCAGATCCCTCGGCTGCGCTCGGGATGACAAAGGGGAGGGCGGCGCTTCCATGGAGAGTAGTTGCGAAATGGAAGCCGCTTTTCATCAACTTGTGTGGGCCCAACGATTCATGCCTCCTGCGGTCGGGATGACAACTCATTTGGGGGGTTGGAGGCGCGTGCCCGCAGCAGAATTGTCATCCCGACCTGAGCGTACCCGGATTTCCTGCCACGCAGAACTGGACAAGGACGCGTGTGCACCTTTCCGTGAAGAAAGGCGGATGAAGTGCGTCAACGCCACCAAGATCAACAGGAAATCCGGGGGGCAGTGGAGGGACCTGCTGTTTCCCTTCGGATTAGCGACCGATAAAGTTACATATGCATTTGTGGCAGAGCCCAGGCGAAGAGTACTCCGCCGCTGCCGGTCAACAAATACTGGCGCCCGCCAAGTTCGTAGCTGATGGGCGAGGTAGACATCCTTCCCCCTGAGCCGGCGTGCCAGAGGGTCTTACCTGTGCTGGTCTCGAGCGCGAGAACATTGCCTCTAAGGTCGCCAGTGAAGGTGAGGCCCGAGCTGGTGGTCAGGATTCCCGCGGTCGGCGTTCCCGGGCCCAGTTCATGGGTCCAGCGGATTTTGCCCGTCTGGTAATCAATGGCTTCGATAACGCCTTTGCTCCACACGTCATAGTCGGCGCCGGCCCAGCCGTAAGTGCCGTCCGCCGGCTTAGCAAAGTAGATACTGTAGCTGGGATGGGCGGAGACGATGAACAGTCCGGTTTTGACGTCAAAACTGGGGGATCGAAAGTTGGTCATCCCGTTCTCGTCCGGCGCTATCAGACGTCCATCGGGCGCCGGGTCCTTGGCCGGATTGGGAATGGGACGCCCCTGCTTGTCCACCCCGAGCGACCAGTTCACCGGCCCAAAAGGGACGGTGAGCAAACTACTGCCATCGGTTCTGTCGAGCACGAAGAAATAGCCGTTGCGCGAACTCTGCAGCAGCATCTTCCGAGGTTTGCCCTGAAACATTCCATCCACCAGGACCGGGGTCTCGGCGGCATCCCAATCATGGGTGTCGTGGGGCGACGGCTGAAACGCCCAAACCAATTTCCCGGTGTCAGGGTTGAGAGCCACGATGCTGCAGGTGTACAGATCGTCTCCCGGACGGGTGGAGGCGGTGAGCACCGGGGTGGGGTTTCCCGTGCCCCAGAACACCAGGTTGAGATCCGGATCGTAGGTGCCGGTCATCCAGGTGTTACCGCCGGTGGTTGCCCCCTGTGTCCCCAGAGGCGGCGTGGCGTTCCACTGCCACTGCGTCTTGCCGGTCTCAGGATCGACCGACCGGATATATCCAACCAGGTTATCGAAATCGCCCGAGGTGCCAACCAGCACATGATTGCCTACCACCAGCGGGGCCATGCTGGTCCAATATCCCTTGCTAGCGTCGGCTACCTGCACAACCCATCGCACGCTGCCATCCTTGGCGTTCAGCGATACCAGATGTCCATCCGGGACCAGAAAATAGAGCGAATCCTTGTACATCCCCAAACCACGATTGCCAATATGCAAACCGGGATTAGGCGGGTAGGTGTATTGCCAGACCTGCTGACCCGAGAGCGCATCGACCGCCCAGACCTTATCCGGAACGGAAAAGTACAGCACCCCGTCAACCAGTAGCGGGGTTGATTTGATGTCCGCGGGCTGATGCGTCTGAAACGCCCATGCAAGGGATAGAGCGCCCACGTTCCGGGGTGTGATTTGTTCGAGCTTGCTGTGGCGCTGTCCGTTATAAGTGCCGTGGTACTGCGGCCAACTATCCGCGGGTGGATTCAAAAGCATGGAGTGATCGACTCCTTGTGCCCAGGCCGCTGTACTGGCAGCAAGCAAGAAACTATGTAAAAGCAACTTATTTCGCATCCAGACCTTTCAGGCCAGCGTAACTTTGAAGGTGACGCCAATGTCAGACAGAGTGGCTGCCGGCATGCGTACCTGCAAACCTCGTTTGTCCTGTTTCCAGCGCAGTTTGTCGTGGTATCCAAGCAATTCCACGTTAAGAATCTTGCCCGGCTCCTGGGGACTGCCGGTCGCCAATGGCTTGATGACAAAATCATCCGCCGGCTTGCCCATGACGTAGGCGTAGAGGAATTTTCCCTTCATGGTGAAGCGCACATCCTCCGCCGTTAAACCAGGCTGCTTGCTTTCGTTGAAGCCGGTCTGGGGGACTGCTACTTCGGTCGATGGTCCGGCGCCATAGATCTTCCACGGACGAGAGCCGTAGATCCCTTCGTTGTTGACGGCCATCCACGCGGTTATCCCTTCGAGCACCTTCATCTCCTCGGCATCCAGTTCCCCACTGTTGGGCAGCGGGAAATTGAGCAGCAGATTACCGTTTTTGCTTACGATATCCACCAGCAAATCAATAACTTTCTTCGGGGTCTTGTATTCCTGTCCTCGCTTGTAGTGCCAAACTCCGATGCAGGTGTCGGTCTGCCACGGGGCTTCGGAGATGGCGTCGGAAACTCCGCGCTCATGGTCAACGATACAAGTACCTACCGCGCAGTCGCCGGCTACCTTGCTGCAGTAGACCGCTTCCACTTTGCCTTGATGGAGGCCGGCGCTCACGTTGTAGACCTCAGCCACGGTGGCGAGTCCGTATTCCTCAAACGGAATGCCGCCATCGGTGTAAAGCAGATCAGGTTGATGCTGGTCGATCAGGTCTTTGATGCGATTGAAGTACTCGAGCTTCCAGTCATCGGGTGCGACACGTCCCATGGCCTTCGCGGTTTTGGCGAAGTCGTGAGGCATTTGCGTGTAGTTGTGATAGAGATCGGCAAATAGCGGGTTGGTGCCGTCGTAGGATATTCCGGCCAACGGGCCGGTGGTGTCGCTGGTGTGCGCCGGGGCGAGCCAGTCAAAGCTGTTGGAGAGGTGCTCACTTACTCCAAAGCGCAGTCCACGCTTGCGTGCCGCCTGCTTATAGAGACCGACAATGTCGCGCATGGGGCCGACCGCGGTCGAATTCCAGCGAGGCTGGTACTTCGAATTCCACATATCGTAGTTGTCATGGTGGACCCCCATGCTGACGAAATATTTGGCGCCGGCTTTCACATACAGGTCCATCAAATGCTCCGGATCCCACTTGTCGCCTTTGAACAAAGGAATCAGGTCTTTGTATCCCACTTTGGAAGGATGTCCGTAGGTCTTGAGGTGGTACTCATACTGCGGGGTTCCCTGGATGTACATGTTGCGGGCGAACCAATCGCCATCTTCGACGCCGGATTGTGGTCCCCAATGAGACCAGATGCCGAACTTTGCATCGCGGAACCAATCGGGGACACGGTAGGCGTCGAGCGAGCCGCGTGTCGCCTGGAATGGTCCTGGAGTGATGGGGAGTGTGGGCACCTCGCCAAAAATACCTCTTGATTGTGCCCAGGCCGCCGAGCAGCCCAGCAATTTAATCGTGTCGCGCCGTGTAAACCGCATGCAGAGTCGCCGCCTTGTTCCTGCTGGTCTATTATGCCAAGCATCATTATCAACCCGGGCCTTGAGCACGCAGGAATTTCAAATCCGGGAGGGTGGACACGATGGCTGTCAGCAGACGAGAGTTCCTACATTCCGTAGGGCGGGCGGGTGGATACAGCGCCACGTTTCTGGTGATGCAGGGCATGGGACTGCTGCAGGCGAAGGCTGGGCCGGCGGAGCCGATCAACGCAACGCCGGGGTCGGGCAAAGGAGTAAAAGTAGTGATCCTGGGAGCGGGAATCGCAGGGCTGGTTTCCGCCTATGAGTTGCGGGCGCTGGGGTACGAATGCACGCTTCTGGAATGCCGGGAGAGACCAGGGGGGCGAAACTGGACAGTGCGTGGCGGCGACCGCGTGACGTTCATGGACGGGACGACGCAGACCTGCACCTGGGACGAGGGAAACTATCAAAATTTTGGGCCAGGCCGGCTGCCGTCCGTTCATACAACGATGCTGGGGTACTGTCAAAAACTTGCCGTCCCCCTGCAGGTCGAAGTAAATATGACGCGCTCCGCCTTTCTGCAGAACGATAACGCGAATGGCGGTAAGCCGATGGTGCTGCGGCAAGTTGAAAACGATACCCGGGGACACGTGAGCGAACTGCTGGAAAAGGCCATCAACCAGGGGCTCCTCGATCAGGAATTCTCCAAAGAAGACCGGGAGCGGATG
This sequence comes from uncultured Acidobacteriaceae bacterium, assembly GCA_963814015.1. GTDB lineage: Bacteria > Acidobacteriota > Terriglobia > Terriglobales > Acidobacteriaceae > PALSA-350. Next base: position 145,347 of record CAWFBI010000004.1, on the reverse strand, counting down.
CTGGATTTTTTGCGCACCTACGGTCCGTTGGACGACGCAGGTCAATACGTGGGCAGCGATCGTGCAGGATACGCTCGGACCGCAGGGGCGGGCGACCAGACTGGCGTGCTCAGTCAACCCATCGACATGCACACGCTGCTGGATGGAAACTTTTGGCAGAACATGCTGTTCGATGAGCTGTTCGATATGCAGGCGACCATGTTTCAGCCAGTGGGAGGCATGGATCGCATCCCTTATGCGTTCGCCAAGTCGCTGGGCGACGTGGTGCAGTACAACGCGCCGGTTACGGAGATTCGAAAGACAGCGAAGGGCGTCAGGGTTGGGTATACGGCCAATGGATCAGCGAAGGCGATCGAGGCAGACTACTGCATTTGCACCATGCCCCTCACCATTCTCAAGAAGACGGCAAACGACTTCAGCGCGCCGTACAAGCAGGTGATCTATGAGTGTACGTATGCGAGTGCCTACAAGATCGCGTGGGAGAGCCGGCGATTCTGGGAGCAGGACTACAACATCTTCGGAGGTTTGGAGTTCGTCAACGTAGGATGCAGCCCGATCTGGTTTCCTTCCGCGGGGATGTTTACGCCACGCGGTGTGCTGGTGAGCGGATATACCGATGAGTCGCGCTCCAGCTTCAGAGATCTGCCGATCGCACAGAAGTTTGCGGAGAGCCGCAAGTCGGTCGAGCGGCTACACCCCGGCCACGGCAAGGAACTGGAAAAGCCGCTGTATGTTTCCTGGGGCCAGATACCCCACAATGAGGGTTCGTGGATAAGAAGCTATGGGCCAGGGCAAGAGAGATTGCCTAATTTTGCTGCGACGCCGCAGTCGCTGAGGCAAATCAATCCTGGATATGAGACTCTGATCGAGCCCGATGGGCCGATCATTTTCGCGGGCGATCACGTGAGCCACATCGTAGCCTGGCAAGAGGGAGCGGCGCTGAGCGCGCTGCGAGCGGTAGCCCAGGTGAACGATAAGGTGAAAGCGGCGAGGCTGGCTAAGAGTTAAGAGTCTATGGGCTCAGAAACGGCGACGCCCCTTCAGTCCCGCTCCAACGATAACGCCGCTCGGGGCCGGCTTTCCCAATTGACCGCCAACGCTCGGGCGTGCTGGCGTCCATCCAATCGACTGGCCTGGCTGCAACGCCGCCCGACGCCGCTATGCTGAAGGCCTCGCGCAACGCCGCCCTTTGCTCGGGGCCACGGGCCGGCGGGCCGGGGGCGACGATGGTGGCCGCCCCGCTCCGGGCCAGCACGTCAAGCCACTGCTGGTTCAACTCCCATGGTATCGCCGCGGTGACGCCCACTAAATCAGCATCCACGGTATAGAACGTTCCGTGCTGCGGCAGCCGGAACGCGAGTGTGTTCACCCCCATGCGCCGGGTGCGCTCCCACTGGCGTCCGCTGGTGTCGTCGCCCGTGCGCTGAAGGTCAAAGATGCCCTGCCCCAGGTGGCCTACCGTATTGCAGCCATCAAGCAGCACCTGCTCGCCGGCCGTTTCGCGAAGCAACGCGTACAACCCAGCGATCACTTCTGCATTGGTACGGCTCCGGTCGTGCAGCGACCAGCCGGGCAACGTCGGCTGGGGACCCATCTCGAACCCCCACTGCCCCAGCAGGTCGTAGGTGGAGAAGTCATGCTTCACCATTTCGTAGCCCCATCCTGTAGCCTCGCGCATCTTGGCGCGAATTCTCTCCTGCGCCTCGGGAAGAGTCGGATCGTAGGCAAACTCCCGAGCCCTGTCTTTCTTCTCCCCAAACCGCGCGCCGGGTAACAACAGACCAGGCGGGGCACCGTGGGGCGCTTCCAGCGGCCGGATCCAGATCCCTGGCCGGGCGGTGCGCTGCTTGATTTCGTGCGCGAGCTTGCCCATGTTCGGCCACGCTGCCGTGCCGTTGCTCCAGCCGCCGTCGACTACAGAGAAAGGCCGGACGCTTCCGCCGGGCGACACCTCAACGATGAACTCGGTATCACGCAGGATAGTCTCCGCTGTACTTTGCCCATAGCTGTAGTTCCAGTCGTTGGCTCCATAGATGGGCACGCTGGGCCGTGATGTACGGACGCACATCGTCCGGCACAGGCCGGCGACCGCTTCCTGAGCGTCCTCGCCGTCGATGCCGCGGTGGGTTACAACCGTAGCCATTCTCAATCTTCGCGGGCCGAGTTCGACGCCATCGCCGCCGTTGGTCACGTTCAGCCACAGCGACACACCCTCCGGATCGAGCTGCCAGAAGCACAGTGCGGCCGCATCCGTTTTCACGCCGTAGCCGTGGCAGGCGGAGCCATCATGGGTCGCGAAGTACCATGGCATCACGCGTTCCGGTATCAGGTCGCGCCAGCCCAGCTCTCCGTAGCTGCGCTCCCAGGCATCACCCAACGCACGCAGGCCTGGAGTCACGGCCGATTGCCAGCGCACATGCACCGCAGTAACCGGGCTCGACGGTGCAGCAAGCGTGAGCACCAGCTCATCGTGTCCAACCGTAGTCCCGACCTCGACCTGACCCCGGCGCCAATGCGCGCCCGTTGCCTGCAGTTCGATCCTGTCAGCCGGCAGTGTCCTGGCAAAACTTCCGTAGACCGTCACGTTATCCGGCACCCGTAGCAGATCGATAAATGACGACGGCTTCGGCGAAGCCTGACCAGCTGCATCCGCCGCACCGGTAATGCCGGCGATCGCAGCAGCACCTAGTTGCAGAAACGACCGGCGCGTTACCGGTTCAGGCGAGTTCGATTGCTCCTTCTTATCTTCCATCCGTTCCTCACCATGCGAAGCATACAACTCCCACTGCCGTTTGCGCCTCACACACGCGCAGGGTTGGGTGGGAAGGACTTAATGCCGACTTCAATCGGTGGCAGGGATGCTTATGACTGGAATGCAAAAGTGACGATCAATGCTTTGGCAGGCTTATCTTCGTGGCATTGGTACTGGCGCCTGGCTTTGCCATCAATCCAGGCACTATCCTGGGCGTGCAGCACCTCTGTTCGGTTCTCTGTCGAGAGAGCCAGCGCACCGCGAATGACATAAACCAACTCGAGCCCGGGAGAGATTTGAGGATGGAAGGCGGCGCCTTCGACCCCCGGCAAAAACTCCGCGATGCAGGGGACAACATTTCGATCCGGAGCCAACACACTCATACTTTCGGACATCAGGAACGGAACTGCCCTTTCACTTATGGGAATGCGGATTCGATCTTTTGCTCGCGAAATACGAAAGACCGCTTCTGTCTCCTCGGCCAGGAAATAGGAGAAGTCCTTCTTAAACACCAATGCGATGCGAGCCAAATTTCTAAGAGTTGGAATAACCCGCCCGGTCTCCAATTGGGAGAGAAAACTGGCCGAAAGCCCAACCTGTTTCCCAAGCTCTACCAGACCCATGGAACGCTTCAGTCTAAGGCGACGTATTTTTTCTCCGATGTTTTTTGCTTCAATCGAAGCCTCGGCTGTTGCTTCGTCGACCGTATCGACGGAGGGCTTCGGCTTGACAGTTTTGGCCATAAGTCTCAACCAGAGTACTTGACCCCGGCCGGGAAAAGGTGACGGTGGCGGGTTTGACTGAATTTGGCGCGATCACCGCCGGGCTCGTCATGCGATGGCTATTGATTCAAGCGTAGCAATTGCCTGCTTATCATGGCGTCCGGGATCAATCTCTAACTCGAGCGAGCTGACAGCGGGCAGATCGATGGAATAATCCTCGATCTCGATGGCCGAATTGCCGGGGCTGAACGTCCATTGCTGCCGGATTACTTCTCTTTTTTGATACGTCGCCGAACTCGCGAATACTGCAAACTCCTGCGCCCTTTCCCTGCGATCTTCGCGAAATTCAAGGCGGATCCGCCGGATTGGCTGGGGGTGATCGAAGTTCAGCCGAATCACTTGCGGGCCCGGACCAGCAGCCCTCCAGCCACCCCCTTTTCCTCCCGGGAGTGCATTCTCGAAGGGATGCTGCGCATCTTCTGATGAGATCTCCGCGCTGGCGATCTGGTCCAAATCGAGCCATTCCCCGGAAGAGGGGGAAGAAGCAGAAGCCTTCGGTACAGACACAATGGACTTGCGCATAGGAAAATCTCACCTCGATCGGATGCGGACTAAACAGTGCCTGACAACGATGGTAACCTGAACACGATGAAGGTGCTTATCACTGGCGGAGCGGGGTTTCTGGGCACCCGCCTGGCGCGTACCCTGCTACACCGCGGACAGCTTTCAGGCCACCCGCTGGCCCAGCTTGTGCTGGCCGATCTGGTCCCGCCTGCAGCCGACGTGGCTTCCGATCCGCGTGTTCGTGCGTGGACTGGCGCATTGCTGGAACAATGTAGCGCTCTCCGCAATGAGACCTTCGATGTCGTCTTCCATCTTGCTTCGGCGGTTTCAGCGGAGTGCGAAGCGGACCTCGATCTCGGTCTCCGCTCAAACCTCGATACCACGCGTGCCCTGCTCGACGCCTTACGCGGCGGGAGCAAGCCGCGTCTTGTCTTCTCCAGTTCGGTCGCCGTTTATGGCGGCGATGTCGACCTGCCCATGCCCAGAGTGATCCACGACGACACCTTGCCTGTTCCGCAGACCTCGTACGGTATTCAGAAATTTGTTTGCGAACAATTGATCGCAGACTATACCCGGCGCGGGTTGATCGAGGGCCGCAGCACGCGGTTAATGACAGTGACGGTGCGCCCGGGCCGCCCCAACGCGGCCGCGTCCGGCTTTCTGTCCTCCATCGTGCGTGAGCCCTTGCATGGACAGCAGGCGGTGTGCCCGGTACCGCCGGATACGGTCGTAGCCGTCGCCTCGCCGCAACGCGCCATCGAGGGTCTGATCATGGGCGCCGAGGCCGCGCCGGATGCGTGGGGCAGCCGGACCGCAGTGAACCTGCCCGCACTTACGGTCCGCGTCAGCGAGATGCTGGATGCGCTGGAAGTCGCGGCGGGTCGCGCCGCGCGCCAGCTGGTGCGCTTCGAAGAGGATCCAAAGATAACCAGGATTATGTTGGGCTGGCCCTGCGCCTTCGCAAGCTCCCGGGCACGCCGGTTGGGTCTTTCCAGCGATCCCGATTTTCTCTCAATCGTCCGCCAGTTTCAGAAAGAGCAGGCCATCTGAGCCGTGGGTACGCCTGTGCTGGGCTGCATCGCGGATGACTTTACCGGCGCAACCGATCTGGCGAACAATCTGGTGCGTGCCGGCATGCGGGTGGTCTTAACCGTGGACGTGCCGACGGCAGATGATCCGGTGAGCGCGGATGCTGTTGTGGTGGCGCTGAAGTCGCGCACTGTTGCCGCCTCCACCGCGGTTGAGCAATCACTGCGTACCTGCCGCTGGCTGCGGCGACAGGGGGCGGCCCAAATCTACTTCAAAATCTGCTCCACCTTCGACTCCACGGCGGCCGGCAACATCGGTCCGGTGGTCGAGGCGCTCATGGATGAATTGGATTGTGGTTTCACTATCGCTACGCCGGCATTTCCTGAGAATGAGCGAACGGTTGTCCACGGACACCTGTTCCTTGGAGATACTCTGCTGTCGGAGAGTGGCATGCGCCACCATCCCCTCACCCCGATGACCGACGCCAACCTGGTGCGGGTGCTGCAGGCACAACTGAATCCTGCTAAAGGGCGAAAAGTTGGACTGGTCGACTACCGGACGGTGGGGCGGTCGGCAGAAGCGATTCGACGGCGCATGGATGAGCTCAAAGCCGAAGGGATTGCAATCGCCATTGTGGATGTGTTGAACGATCAGGATCTGGGCAGACTGGGCGAGGCGCTGCGGGAGTCGTCCTTGCTCACCGCCAGCTCAGGGCTGGGCGACAGCTTACCGCGCAATTGGGGTTTTAGTCCTCAAAACAGGGCGAGCCTGCCGCAGGCGCGGGGGCTAAAGGCCATCCTCGCCGGGAGCTGCTCGGTGGCAACGAACGCGCAGGTGGAGAATTTTATTCGCGAAGGCGGGGAGGCCTACGCGCTGCAGCCTGCGCAGCTTGCGGCAGACTTCGAAATGCAAATTGCGGAAGTGCTGGCGTGGGCCGATGGGTGCTGGCGCACGGAAGCCGGGCAGCCTCTGCTGGTGTACTCGACTGCCGCGCCAGAAAGGGTAGACGCAGCGCATGCACCCATGGTCGAACAAGCCATGGCACGGCTGGCGCGGGCATTCGTGAAGCGCGGCGTTGGCAGCCTGGTTGTAGCCGGCGGAGAAACAGCGGGCATTTGCGTGCAAGCTTTGGATATAAGGCAAATGCAGATTGGCCCACAGATTGATCCTGGCGTGCCCTGGTGCTACGCCGGGAGCGGACTCCACATCGCCTTGAAATCGGGTAACTTTGGATCTCCTGACTTTTTCTCGAAAGCGTTTGCCTTGGTGGCGTGATTTATGAACGAGACGGAACTGAGGCAAGAGATCTGTCGTGTCGGCCGCTCTCTGTTTGAGCGGGGCTATGTTCATTCCACGGCGGGAAACATCAGTGTTCGCCTGCCGGATGGCTTTCTCATCACTCCCACGGAAGCATGCCTGGGCTTCCTTAAGCCGGAGGTTCTCTCCAAGGTGGGAGCGGATGGTGTACAGGTAAGCGGCGAGCGCGCCAGCAAGACTCTTGTACTGCATCGGCGCATCTACAGCGCAGATGCGGATGCCGGCTGCGTAATTCATACCCACTCCACCCACCTGGTTGCGCTCACGTTGGCGGGGGTGTGGAAGCGCGAGGACATTCTGCCTCCGATCACGCCGTATTACGTGATGAAGGTCGGTCATGTCCCGCTGATCGCGTATCACCGTCCGGGAGACCCGATGGTGGGCGAGTTGGTGGCACAGACCATCGAGCGTATGCGGGCACAGGCGACACCCATTCGAGCTGTCATGATCGACCGACTGGGCCCCAACGTGTGGCACAGTACGCCTGCGAGTGCGATGGCGGCGCTTGAAGAGCTGGAAGAAACCGCGCGACTCTGGCTGCTCACCGCCCGTAAGCCAGAGCCGCTAACGGCCGAGCAAATCAATCAACTGCGCCAGCATTTTGGCGCTTCCTGGTAGGGAGCCAAAGTCATGTTGCGCTTCGCCGCGAACCTTAGCTTCATGTATGGGGAATATGCGTTTCCCGAGCGTTTTGCTGCTGCCGCCAGGGACGGCTTCACGGGAGTGGAGTACTTGTTCCCTTACGACTATCCGGCACAGCAGCTGGCGGCATGGCTGCAGGCGCACGGCCTGGTCCAGGTGCTGTTCAACGCTCCGCCCGGAAATTGGGCGGCGGGCGAGCGCGGACTGGCTTCCCTGCCGGGCAAAGAGGCGGAGTTCCGCGCCGCAATCCATACCGCGCTCGAATATGCGCAGACACTCAGTTGCCCGCGGGTGCATGTGATGGCCGGGGTACAGTCAGGCGTGCGCAGCACCTTTGTCGCCAACCTGGCCTGGGCTGCCGAACTGGCCGCGCCTGCAGGCGTTGAGCTGCTTATCGAGCCGATCAACACGCGGGATATGCCAGGGTATTTTCTGAACCGGCAGGATGAGGCTCATGCGATCGTCGAGGAGATTGGTAACCCCGCGCTCAAGGTGCAGATGGATCTTTACCACTGCCAGATTGTTGAAGGCGATGTGAGCATGAAGCTGCGGAAATATCTGCGAGAGAAAAGCGTGGGCCACATCCAGATTGCGAGTGTGCCCGAACGCAATGAGCCCGACCGCGGAGAACTCAATTACGACTGCGTGCTCGGCCTGATAGACGAACTTGGTTTCGACGGGTGGATTGGGTGTGAGTACCGGCCGAAGGCCGGTACTTCCGAAGGCCTGGCATGGCTGAAAAAACGCTTCTAGCACCTGCCCCTGCCGGGAAAAAGGCTAGACGCCGGGCACCGGCGGACAACCTGGAAATTCGGCCAGGTAGCCGTTTCCGATGTAGCCCAGATACTGGATGCCTATCTTGCTGGTGAAGAACCCATCGGCGGTGAGGTTACGCAGAAAGGCAAAGAACTCTACCCCTTGGCCCATGCTCGCGTCCTGCACCGCATTCTTGCGATACGCAATGCAGTCCAGTATCTCGGTCTGCTGTTTGGGTGTGCAGTCGAGGTAGGCTTTGCCATAGCGATCCGTGCACGTAGAGTCGAGCCACATGATGCCGCCGCCGAGAGTCAACTGGTAATGCGGATTCTCACTGGTGAGCAGGTCGATGAACTCCGGAGCGCCGGCCTCGATCGCGCCCCCCGAGTCAGCGTCGGCGGGGAAAATTGTCTCGCATAGCGCTTGCAAGGTCTTGTACTGCTGCGGCGGGAAGTACTTTGGCGTGTACACCCCCGTCTTGCTGGCTGCCTTTTCCGTGGTGATCATGTGGTGCGCATACTCCGCGGCCTGCAGCGGGATCACCCGCAGAACTGAGGTCGCCGCAGCCCCGATACTCAGAGACTTCAATACATCACGCCGGGATACAGACATGCTATATCTCCCCTTTTCGAGCCTGATCGAGCAGGTACTCTGACGTTCTCCACGACAATGCCGTAATCGTGAGCGTCGGGTTCTTGTCCGGTCCGGTAACAAAACAAGCCCCGTCACCGACGAACAGATTCTTGACGTCGTGCGCCTGGCAATTTTTGTTCAGTGCCGAGGTCTTTGGATCGTCACCCATCCGTACGGTTCCCAACTCGTGAATGATCTCTCCTCCTTCGGAGATTCCGTAGGGTAACTGTCTCTCCGGCTTGTTTCCTGCGTTCTTTGGGGCTGCATCATCCCGCCTGGCTGGGTCGTAGACGGTCCCACCCGCCGCTTCGACAATCGAGCGAAACGTCTCCTGCATATCCTTTGCCATTTTGAGTTCGTAATCGCTCCAGGCAAAATGGAAGCGCAGCACGGGAATACCCCATTTATCGACCACTGCCGGATCGATCTCGCAGTAGGTGTCGGGATTGGGGATCATCTCGCCGCGCCCGGAGAAGCCTATGAAGTTGCCATATCGGCTGCGGACGTTCTGCTTGAGGGATGCTCCGTAGCCCTCATGTTCATTGCATATCCCGTCGAACCCGCCCACTCCCGGCATGTGACGACCCCCGCCGAACTCGATGTGATAGCCGCGTGGAAAATCGTTCTTGCGATCGCCCCTCCACCACGGCATGTACATGTGCATGCCGCCGACACCGTCATGATTATGCGGAGCCACCGCTGCCAACTGGGGAAAGTATCCGGTGACATTGCTGCCGACGGAATCGGTGAGATAGCGGCCGACCACTCCGGATGAATTCGCCAGCCCATTGGGGAAAAGCGTGGAGCGCGAATTAAGCAGCAGGCGCGCAGTTTCGCAGGCGCTCGCTGCCACCACGAACGCTTTTGCCTGCACCTGCATTTCCGTGAGGGTCGCTTTGTCGATGTAGGAAACGGCTTGCGCTTTCCCATCTTTGCTGACGATGATCTCCCGAGCCATGGCGTTGGGGATCATGGTGAAACGGCCGGTAGCTTGTGCCGGTGGGATCATCACCTGGCTGGAACTGAAATTGGATGCGCTGATGCATCCTCTTCCGCATTGCGCGCAGTAGTGGCAGGGCGCACGCCCATTCACTGACTTGGTCAGGATGGCCATGCGCGAGGGAATGCAGGTGATCTTCAGCTGATCGCAAGCCTTCTTGACCAGGGTTTCGGTGCAGCGCGGCTTTGGTGGAGGAAGAAAAACTCCGTCAGGAGCGTCGGCAAGATTTTCTTTGGTTCCAAAGACGCCGATATAAGCTTCGACCTTATCGTAATAAGGCGCGAGTTCTTCATAAGAGATCGGCCAGTCGTCCCCCAGGCCATCCCTGGAGCGGGCCTTAAGGTCCGCCGGCGAGACGCGCAGCGAGATGCGGCCGTAATGATTGGTGCGCCCACCTTCGATACGGGAGCGGAACCAGCGGAAATTCGATCCCGGAGCCGTAGTGTACGGCTCGCCTTCGATCTCCCAAAATCCATTGGGAGCCAGGAATTCCCCGTTCAACTCGTGGCGGGCCTCTCCTCCGATGCCCGCTCCACGATGGGGCAGCGCATACGGCCACACGTGCTCTTTGTAGTCTTTGCGCGGATTCAGCAGCGGCCCGGCTTCCAACATGACCACATTCAAACCACCCTCGGTCAGCACCTTGGCGGCGGTCCCGCCTCCAGCACCAGAGCCTATGATGCAGACGTCGTATACCTTGGGTGAGCGGACTACTTGGGGCATTCGGAATCTCCGATAGAACCAGGGTTTGTGAGGCGAAAATCGCTCCCCCGCAAATATAGACCAATCAGGATGCCTTTGTAGACGTGACCGGGGTCTCTGCCACGCTCTTCTTGAGAAACTTAACGCCTTCGAAGGCGATCGATTCCGGAGTGCGTTCGATGTCTCGCCAGATGGCGGCGGCTGCGCTCAAATCTTTGAGCGCAAAACCAAAGCCCTCTATGGTCAGCCAGCCGTCGTAGTTCAGGGAACGGATTGCCTGGAATACCTCTTTCCATTCCACATGCCCGGAGCCGGGTATGCCCCGATCGTTCTCGCAGGTATGAACGTGCTTGAGGTGGGGACCCACTGTCCGGTAACCGGCAGCGATCTTCTTCTCTTCGATGTTGGCGTGGAAGGTGTCGAACAGAATGCCGATGTTCGGGTGGCCAATCTGCCCGGCGAGGCTGGCAGCATCGGCGGCGGTGTTGAGAAAGTAGGTTTCAAACCGGTTTATCGGTTCGATGGCGAAGGTTATATCGTTGGCGGCGAGGGTGTCGCCCACGGCTTGAAATCCCTCGACCGCCCACTTCCATTCATCCTCGGTCCGACGCCGGCCCGGCAAGTAGCCAACCGGGCTGTAGAGAGGCCCAGCAACGATCTTCGCGCCCGCCTCTGCCGCGGCTTTCGCTACCGCTTCAAGGTGCTGACGAGTCCGTCGCCGTATGTCGGGACTGGGACTGATCAGGCTTAGGCCATCCACCAGGACGGTACAGCAATTACATTCCAGGCCATGGGCTTCGACGGCTTTGCGAATGCCGGACGCTTGAAACTCCTGCGGTCGTAAGAGCGGAACCTCGACTCCATCGAAACCGGCCGCTTTGATGGCGGGCAGCAGGTCGAAATTGGATGAATCAAACGATGCGGACCAGATGAAGGTGTTGACTCCGTATTTCATTTCGCCTCGGTGTGTGTCGCTGACTATTATGCCAACTTAAGGAGCAACTCATGAACCGGCGTGAATTTATTGAGGTATCAGGCGCCTCACTGTTGGTCGCTTCGACCGGAAAACTCGGGGCCCTGGGCCCTGCTGATGCTGGGCAAGGCGATGCAACGGATATTCCATGGCAGCGGAAACTGCGCCGCATCGGCCAGGTGAATCTGACGGAGCACGATCCTGCGGTCATGAATGTCGAGGAATGGGCCGATTACATGGCACGGCTGCAGGTGGGCGCCACGTTTATCAGCGTGACCGGCATCCTTGCTTTCTATCAGACCAAGGTCCCCTTCCATCGGAAGGGCAAATTCCTCGGCAATCGTGACTTCTTCGGTGAGTTGAACGCGGCCGCGAAAAAGCGCGGCATACGCACTATTGCCCGCATGAGCCCGGACCTGAATTGGGGCGATGCTCTGCAGGCCCATCCCGAATGGTTCCAGCGCGACGCGCAGGGCAATCCTCGAGCTGCCGCGGACGATCCGGAACTATACGAAACCTGCATGTTCACCAGCTACATGACGGATTACATGCCGGCCATCATCCGCGAGATCAACTCACTCTACGACGTGGATGCCCATTACATGAATGGCTGGCCGCCCCTCGGCAGCCTCCCCATCTGCTACTGCACACAGTGCAGCCAACTTCCTGCTCCCGGAACGCCCGCCTATTGGGACAAGTTCAACGAGAGGATCATCTATCTGTGGAAGCTTTACGACGGCCTGGCGAAGGAGAAAAGGGCAAGTAGCTTCTACTTCGCCAACCTGGGCGGTGGCGTTCATGGCGGTCCTAACCTGTCGACCCTGGGAGAAATATGCCAGTGGTTCCAGGCCGATAACCAGGGCCGCGGCGGACAGGATGAACCGATCTGGGGATGTACGCTGCAGGGACGTGTGTGCAACGCGGTGCTGGATGGCAAGATGGCCGCCAATGTGGTCGGGTTGTGGTCCACCGGACCGATCCGGTGGCGGGAGAGCACCAAATCTCCGGCAGAGGCACAGATATGGCTGGCTGAGACGTCAGCCAGCGGCATGACGCCTTACGTGCACTCTATAGGCGGCGAGAACGGGCTCGGAGAAGATCTGCGCTTCAAGAAAATCGGCTACGAGTATTTCGATTGGACGGCAAAGCACGATGCTCATTTCGTGAATAAACATTCGATCGCAAACGTGGGCGTCTTGATCGGCCAGCGGACGCAGTTGTTTTATCAGCCACCGCACGATGTGCAAATGTCTCAGTATATGAGTGGCATGTACTATGCACTGCTCGAAGGCCGCATCTTGTTTGACTTCGTACACGAGGATAGGCTGCAGCCCGAGCGACTGAAGAAATATTCCGCGTTGATTCTTCCCAACACCGCATTGTTGAGCGAGGAACAGTGCCAGCAGCTGCGCGACTACGTGCAGCAGGGCGGCTCGCTGCTGGCCACTTTCGAGACCAGCATTTATACCGACCAGCACGTGCGCCGAGCCGACTTCGGCCTGGCGGATGTCTTCGGCATCCACGCTACTGGAGCGGTGATCGGGAGGCGCGGAAACAGCAATCCTTACTATGCACGGATCGAGAAGCAGCATCCGTGCTTGCAGGGCTTTCGTGATACCAGCATTTTGCCCGGCGCGGAGTACCGGGTACCCTTAGCGCCTGTCGATAGCCCGGTGCTCACGGTGATACCAGGCTTTCCTGCATATCCACCGGAGCTCTCTTACCCACCACAGCCTCATACCAACGAGCCGGCGATGGTAGTGAGGCAGACGGAAAAGGGACGGCTCGTCTACTTCCCCGGCGATATCGAACGGACCATGTGGCTTTCCGGGAGCGTTGACCTCAGCCGCCTGCTGCAAAACTCGATCCGCTGGGTGGCCGGTTCCGTCGCGCCCGTGTCGATTGAGGGCCGAGGGTTGATCGAGGTCTTTGCGTGGGAGACCGAGGCCGGTTTCGCGGTGCACGTACTGAACTACACCAACCCGAATGTTCACCGCGGTTGGGTGCGGGAGTTCTACCCCATCGGCGAGCAGAGGGTATCCATGCGCCTTCCGGAGGGGCGGCATATCAGGCGGGTACAGTTGCTGCGCGCCGCAAAGGACATTCCGTTTAAGGCCGCGGGCGGAGTGGTCGAGTTCACCATTCCTTCCATCGACGACTACGAAGTGGCGGCGCTCTCTTCATGACTTCCCGAGTTCACGCATTCTGCTCAGCGCCTCCTAATAAGGGTGCGCACGCACATTGCACAAAGGCCGAGCGTGATAACGACGAAGAGCAGCGGACGAAAGTCGAAGAGGTTCCCGATCAGCACACCGAAGCGTATAGAAGACACAATATGGCATAGGCCGGCGACGAGGCAGACCCATGCAAGGGCGGTATCGCCGGGCCGCCCTGCCCGTATGAGGTTCACGGCTGCGAACAAAAAGATAAAGAGGCTAGCGGACAGGGACCAAAGCAGCGTCAACTGATCGCTCTTATAAAACTGGATTGAGCCGATCGTGTGGCCGATGCCACCGAGTATCAAGAGACAACTGAGAACGCGATCCAGTGTTTTCAAGTCGACCTCTGCAGATGCCAATGCGTGTCCATTTTTATCATGCATTTTCCTGCTTGCATTGCGCCGATTGCCGCCCTTCGTATACGTCGTATACGATACGTCGTATACGACGTATATGGGGATACAACAATGAGCTTCGACTACTTCAAGATCGCCCGTGATCTCTGGTATGTGCTCGGTGCGGTTTGGCTTTTCGGTCTGCTGACCGCCAAGCCGGATGCCCGAACCCAATCGCTTGACTCCAGGTTGCTCGAGATGGGACTCAGCTTTCTTGCCTTCTGCCTGGTATTTACCTCTTATTTCCGGTCGGGATGGCGCGCGTGGTCTTTTGTTCCGAACTCTGACGCCGCCGGCGCGGTTGGGTTGCTCATGGTCTTGTTCGGCATTGCTTTTTCGATTTGGGCTCGTCTGCAGCTAGGTGGAAATTGGAGTGGTGCGGTTACGATAAAAGAGGGGCACACACTGGTTTGCCGAGGTCCCTACACCATCGTCCGCCATCCTATCTATAGCGGCCTGCTGCTCGCCTTATTGGGAGTGGCGCTCATAGTCGGCGAGGTGCGGTGCCTTCTCGGGGTGGGGGTTTTGTTCCTTTCATTCTGGCTAAAGTCGAGGATGGAGGAACGATTTATGCTGGAGCAGTTCGACGGTGACTACCGCCACTACCAGCAAAAGGTAAAGGCCCTGATCCCTTATGTCTTTTGAAAGGTAACCATTGCCACCAAGGCTGTCTTCCCCAGACGAATCCCTGCTCAAGCTGGCGCAAGAGGTGGATCACCACCTGGGCGTGATTCGCCAGAGATTGCGCGAGCCCCTGGAAACGGAATTCTCACGCGGCGGCCTAACCGGCCCGCAGCGGATGGTGATGGGTGCGTTAGTCCGGTCGGAGGGCTTGAGCTTGAAACAGCTAAGTGCCCAGGTCAGCCTGGCGCACAGCACCGTCTCCGGCATTGTTGATCGGTTGCAGGCTCGCGGGTTCGTTGTCCGCCGCAAGGATGAAGCAGATGGCCGTGCAACCGTCATTGTCCCATCCGTGGAGGTGCGCGACTTTCTGGCAAATCGCATGCCCGAACTGGCGATCAGTCCGCTCACGGAAGCGTTGCGTGGTGCAAGCAACAGCGAAAAGGTCACCGTGCTTCGCGGGCTCAGAAAGCTGCGCGCCTTGATAGAACGAGGCCGTGCGAACCAGTGACAAAACTTTCAGGGAGCGGACTCAGTCCCTGCGGGAGTGTGTGTCATAGCAGAGTGGGGCAGACAAAATTGCAGTTGAGGGTTCAAACGGTTCTCATGCGGGCGATGTTGTGGGCAATGGCTACCAACATCCATTCGGTTTGAACGTTTACCAGGCCCCGTCTGTAGAACCGTCTGAGACCACGTTGTTGTTTGAGGATTGCGAATAAAGGTTCTACGATGGCTTGGCGTTTTTGGTAAATCTGCCGCCCAGCCGGGCTTCGGAGCTTCTCCCGCATGCGCTGGTGTTTGGGGTTTCGGATAGGGCTTCGACCTAACCCCTGGGCCACTTCGCCGGTGGTGAACTCGTGCTTTAGGTTGTTGTCCGGCAGATAGCCGTCGATACCGTTGGTCGAGAAATTCCAATGCCTGACCACTAAAAAAGCCAGAATCAGCGCTCACTTTCTCCGGATGAGAGCGACATTGTCGCTTCACTTCCTCGATCATGGGCACCAGCGAGGCGTTGTCGGTGGCCTGTTGCGTCACCCGCGTAGCTACGATGAAATGGTCCTGGCTGACAGCCAGATCGGCGGTGTAGCCAAGCACCCAGCCATCCCGGGCACGCAGAAAACGGCTGTCTGGGTCGGTGGTGGAACTCTGAGCACGCCTTGACCGGGGCAGTGGAGTCAGCCCTGTACCCGCCTGCAGTTGCGCCGAAAGCGCCTCCTGCTGTTGGGCTTGCAGCACCACACCTCCGTTTTCGTCTCCCTCCGGCTGGGTTGCCTTCTGCTGATACCGCCGCACCTGAAGACGGTCCTGCGCCCGCTGATTACGTTGCTCCACCACACTGCTGCGCGCGGCGTTGGCTCCGATCCGGCTGGAATCGATGGCCACATGACCCAGCTGCGCCAACCCTGCCTTACGTGCCATCCCTAATACTTGCGTGAACACGTCGTTGATCGCCCGCCGATGCCGTCGTAAAAACTCACTGAGCGTCTTATGGTCGGGCCTCAGTCCTCCCTAGATAACGCAGCGCCAGATCTTCTCCTATCCGCTGCTCCAGCCGGCGCGTCGAATGCACCTGCAAACAAAAGGCATACAGCCACACCTTCAGCATCATCCGCGGTGGATACGCTCGACGTCCCTCCCGGCCATAAGCTTGCTCGAACTCCCTCACATCCAGTGCTTCCACTACCCGATGCACGTGAAAACACAAGTGCTTTTCGCTCAGCACCTCCGCCACACTCGGCGGCAGTAAATACATCTGCTCGGGATCGTAATGATGAAAACGAGACATACTCCCTTCTCGCTCACATCTTTACCCAAATCAAGTACCTGCTATGACACACACTCCTGCGGGGACGCCTGAAACTCCCTGAAACTAGCCCAGGACGCCAGTCCTGGGTCAGCTTGGATACACAGAATAGTCGCGAACGGGACGGCTGAAGGCCGCGCATGAGATTCAGCCGTCCCCGTGAGGAGTGTGTGTCATAGCAGAGTGGGGCAGACAAAATTGCAGTTGAGGGTTCAAACGGTTCTCATGTGGGCGATGTTGTGGGCAATGGCTACCAACATCCATTCGGTTTGAACGTTTACCAGGCCCCGTCTGTAGAACCGTCTGAGACCACGTTGTTGTTTGAGGATTGCGAATAAAGGTTCTACGATGGCTTGGCGTTTTTGGTAAATCTGCCGCCCAGCCGGGCTTCGGAGCTTCTCCCGCATGCGCTGGTGTTTGGGGTTTCGGATAGGGCTTCGACCTAACCCCTGGGCCACTTCGCCGGTGGTGAACTCGTGCTTTAGGTTGTTGTCCGGCAGATAGCCGTCGATACCATGTTGGTCGAGAAATTCCAATGCCTGACCACTAAAAAAGCCAGAATCAGCGCTCACTTTCTCCGGATGAGAGCGACATTGTCGCTTCACTTCCTCGATCATGGGCACCAGCGAGGCGTTGTCGGTGGCCTGTTGCGTCACCCGCGTAGCTACGATGAAATGGTCCTGGCTGACAGCCAGATCGGCGGTGTAGCCAAGCACCCAGCCATCCCGGGCACGCAGAAAACGGCTGTCTGGGTCGGTGGTGGAACTCTGAGCACGTCTTGACCGGGGCAGTGGAGTCAGCCCTGTACCCGCCTGCAGTTGCGCCGAAAGCGCCTCCTGCTGTTGGGCTTGCAGCACCACACCTCCGTTTTCGTCTCCCTCCGGCTGGGTTGCCTTTTGCTGATACCGCCGCACCTGAAGACGGTCCTGCGCCCGCTGATTACGTTGCTCCACCACACTGCTGCGCGCGGCGTTGGCTCCGATCCGGCTGGAATCGATGGCCACATGACCCAGCTGCGCCAACCCTGCCTTACGTGCCATCCCTAATACTTGCGTGAACACGTCGTTGATCGCCCGCCGATGCCGTCGTAAAAACTCACTGAGCGTCTTATGGTCGGGGCGAAGTCCTCCGGCTAGATAACGCAGCGCCAGATCTTCTCCTAACCGCTGCTCCAGCCGGCGCGTCGAATGCACCTGCAAACAAAAGGCATACAGCCACACCTTCAGCATCATCCGCGGCGGATACGCCAGACGTCCCTCCCGACCATAAGCTTGCTCGAACTCCCTCACATCCAGTGCTTCCACTACCCGATGCACGTGAAAACACAAGTGCTTTTCGCTCAGCACCTCCGCCACACTCGGCGGCAGTAAATACATCTGCTCGGGATCGTAATGATGAAAACGAGACATACTCCCTTCTCGCTCACATCTTTACCCAAATCAAGTACCTGCTATGACACACACTCCCTACGGGACTCGTTCGTCGTTTCAAATCCTACCCAGGACTAACGTCCTGGGCTACTCTCAGGCGTCCCTCCGGGACTAGGTCGATACAGCAAAAGCGGTCGATGGGCTGCGCCCATCATTTTCGGCCCACGTACGCTAAGGCGAACGTTGATTGAATAAGGTCGAAGGCTTCAGCGATGATCCTGTTGGGTGCCGGTAGAGGACTGGTACTGGTCAGGAACAAGGAGAAGCCTTCGATGAAGATTATAGGGTGTGATTTTCATCCCAGCTTTCAGCAAATAGCGGTTTTCGAAACGGAGACCGGAGAGGTCACCGAGCACAAGCTGGTCAACGGTAACGGGGAAGCGGAGCGGTTCTACCGCAGCTGCCTGTATCTTCGCTGATCGGCATAGAAGCCTGTGGCAATAGTCATTGGTTTATCGACTTGCTGGGCCAGCTAGGCCACCAGGTGTGGGTGGGAGACGCGGCTAAAATCCGCGCCAGCGATACACGCAAACAGAAAACCGACCGCAGAGATGCAGCCCACATTCTGACCTTGCTGCTGGAGAAGCGTTTTCCCCGGTTGTGGACACCCAGCCGGCCAGAGCGGGATCAACGGCAGCTATTGATTCATCGCCACAAGCTGGTACAGATACGGACCCGGGTCAAAAACAGCTTGCAACACCTGGCCCTGAATCAAGGGGTGCAAAAGAAACAGAAGCTGTGGAGCAAGGCCGGACAGAAGCTGCTCATCCAGTTGCCGTTGCAAGGATGGACCGCGGTGAGGCGACAAGACTGCCGCCAACTGCTAACACAGCTGGATGAGCAGATTGCCCGCTTGGACAAGGCAGCTGAGCAGGCCGCTGAGGCTCATCCCCAGGCCAGTCTGCTCATGCAGCAGAAGGGAGTAGGGCCGATCACCGCTCTGGCTTTTGCCCTAACCATTGGCGATGTCGGCCGTTTCCAGCACTCCAAGCAGCTAGCCAGCTATCTCGGACTGATCCCCTCCGAGCATACTTCCTCCAGCAAACGAAGGCTGGGATCGATCACCAAGCAGGGCAACAGCTTCCTCAGGATGTTGTTGGTCGAATCGGCGCAGAGCGTGACCAGGTTCGACCCACAGTTTCACAAACACTACGTTCACCTGTGCCGCAACAAGCCCAAGCCAGTCGCCAAGGTGGCTGCGGCACGCAAATTGGCCGTACGGCTTTACTGGGTGCTACGCACCGATCTGAACTCCCAGAACGCCGTGCTTATCGAGAGCAGCCCGCGGGTGCCCCTGGTCGGCCCAAGCTAGACCGATACGTTGATTGGGCGCTCTCGCATCCCGCAGTGCGCTGAAGGAGCGGAAATGATGGAAATCAAACTGCCGATTTCCACATTCCCTCTCCACTACGACGGCAGGATGTTCGCAACATGAATCATGATCGATACTGCGATCGAATCGATGGGTGGTGGCAGGCCTAAAGCCTCCCACTGATACTGATCAACGCGTGATGATAAACCGGACCGGTCCTCTACCGCCTCGGCCAACACGCGGTGATTATTCACCGGTCAGGAGACCCCTGCCCTTGACAAAGCCTTCGACCTTATCGAAGGGGCACCCGTCGATTCCCTCCCGGGCGGCTATGACACACACTCCTGCGGGACTCAATTCGTAGATGCCGGTTCTCACGTGCACCATAGCGGCAGAGGGGTGATTGAATTGACCTCCAAGGGAGTTTCCGCTGACTGAAACCACCTAGAGCGGAATCTTGAGCACGTTCTCGATGTAGTTCGCGGTCATCCTGGCGCTCTCCTGCGGGGGACGCCAGGGAGACGTGTCCAACTCGACGTTCAAGAATCCTTTCCACTCAATGCTATCGAGGTAGGCCTTCAGGCCGGGAAAATCGACCCCGCCGGTACCCATGGGGAAGAAATAGGGGTTCTTCAATTGGTCCACCTCGGGACCTGGTACGTTCCTGGTCCCGCCGCGGTCTTCGGGCCTGGTGTCCTTGAGGTGATACTCGAGAACCCGCTTGCCGTACTTCTTACCCATCGCCAGCGGGTCCATTCCCGCCATGGTGAAGTGGCCCGTATCGAGAACCAGGCCGACGTACTTCGGATCGGTGTTGCTCATGATGAACTCCAGCTCATGCTGGGTCTGGAGCTGACTGCCGAGGTGGGGGTGAACCCCAAGCTGCATGCCCAATTCTGCACTCATGCGCTTGCCGAGCGCGTCGATCGTGCCGGCCATCACCTTCAGGTCCTCATCCGTCGTGCCGCCTGGCCGCCGGCGCCCGGTGTTCGTCTTTTGCACCTGGCAGCCAAACCGGCGGCTGAAGCGGGCCATGGCGAAATGGTTCTCGATCACGGCCTGACGCGAGTCGAGATCCTCAAAGCGCGTGTTGCCGGTAGCTGAGCCGCCACTGATGCTGACAAAATTGACGCCGATTTCGAAGATGCGACGCATCAGGCCTTCCGCGTTATCCGGGTAGTACAGAGTGTCTGGACGACAGAACGACGTGCCGAAGATCTCCATGTACCGAAACCCGACCTCCCGGCCTTCCCTCATGCCTTTGAAGGGCTCACCTTCCCATCCACCCCGCGTATTGGTCGTATACCCGAGGCGGTATTGCTGCTGCTGAGGGTAAATCGGCTCAGGCCGCAAAAGCTGGTCTGCACACGCCGAGGGTGCCTGGGCGACCGCACGGGTGCCCGACGCCAAAAGCGCTCCGGAAGCGGTTAGAAATTGTCTGCGATCCATCGTTGGTCCCTCTTTACGAGCCCGATAAATGATAAATCGCCCTTCAACCGGAGTCTCTTACCAGCTAAGGAGCGTGGTAGTATCTACGATAGATCATCGTACGCTTGCTTTGTCAGGGACGGAAATGAAGATCAATCCTCAAAAGTGTGTGGCTTGCGGAAACTGCACTTACGTTTGCCCCATGGGCGCTATCTACATCGATCCTGTGCTGAAGCGGGCGACGATCAATCGGGATGAATGCGTAGAGTGCTATGCCTGCTTTAACGGGCTAAGCCAGGAACACCTGAATCCTACCCTGGTGCGCACTGTGCGCCGCGTCTTTGCGGCATTGCGCATTCGCTTTGAGCCAGAACCTGATGTTTGCCCCACTGCGGCCTTCGAACCGGACGAGCTAATCTGGCCGCGGGTGGTGAGGCGTGCCTTCTCCGACCCCAGCGTGCCCCACGAGTCGACGGGGGTTGAGGGTCGCGGCACCGAAGAGGTGAAAACCAACGATGTGACGGGACGAGTGAAGGTAGGAGAGGTTGGCTTCACTATTGAATTTGGCAGACCGGGTGTCGGGGTTCGTTTCCACGAGATCCAGCAAATGTGCTGGGCCCTGGCGAAGGCGAATGTAAGCTTCGAGAAAAAGAACCCGATTACGTCGTTGATGTCAGACGTAAGCACGGGCACACTGCGACCGGACATTCTGAACGAAAAGGTAATGTCGGCGATTGTAGAAATTAAAGTTCCGGTCGCACGCACGGAAGAGATTATTCACGTGGTGTGGGAGGTTGAGAAACAGCTGGACACGGTAGTCGCGATCGGCGTCGCTACGCGTTGCGGCGAACACGGCGAAGAAGTGATCGTCGCCCCCATTCTTGAGCGGATGGGATACAAGCTCGAACGGGCGAAGACGAATATAGGTTTGGGCAAGGTCGTTCAACCTGCAGCCGAGCCTGCGAGGGAGACTACAACCGTATGACCAATACACTCCATCGGTTCGGCGATGCCGAGAGCTTCAGCGACGACTACATTGTTTTTGCGATTCCCAGCAAGAGCAATAAGGATCCTAATGCGCTGCCCAAACTCCACCGCTTTCTGGAGATTGCCCTGGAGTATAAGCCGGTGAACCTCGGGGAAACCCGGCACGGAGGCGCG
The DNA here is from genome assembly GCA_963814015.1 of uncultured Acidobacteriaceae bacterium. Taxonomy (GTDB): domain Bacteria; phylum Acidobacteriota; class Terriglobia; order Terriglobales; family Acidobacteriaceae; genus PALSA-350. Next base: position 123,887 of record CAWFBI010000004.1, on the reverse strand, counting down.
CTGCGGCCATCAAAGAAACTGGGTCCGTTGGCGCACTGGAAGCGGGATATGAAGCCGGACTTCCAGGGCGTAATCAAGGGGCTTACCGTTGCCACTACGTGCGCCGCGGTCTTCGACAATGCTGCCGCGGCGGAACAGTTCGTCAAGCGCATCAAAGAAGAGAACCTGGGGATGAGCGTCAACATATCGACGTCCATCGAGGGTGCGGAGCGGTGCTGTAACTATGCCTGTCTCGACAGACACAGCGTAGGCTACTCCCTGGGCTTTGAAGGGAAGACGGAAAAGATTCCCAATTCACAGGTTACGACGCTCTCGACCATGTGCGGGCATGGAATGATCAGCCACTCGCTGGCCAAGAAAATGATCGACTTCGTAAAAGAAAATCGCCGGAGCCCTGAGCAGGCAGCGACCTACCTCTCGCGTTTCTGTTCCTGTGGTATTTTCAATCCGGCGCGCGCCAAGAGGATTCTCGAAGATGCCCGGACGAGTTCGAAATAGCGTTTTCATCTGCCTGCTGCTGTCGTTTGCCACTTCGCTGGTGGCGGAAGTCAAGGTCCTCAAGAACTTTACGTTGATTGATGGCACCGGCCTCGACCCGGTGACCCACGCAGCCATGATTGTCGACAATGGGCGCATTGAGTGGGTGGGGCCGGCGGCGAAATTGAAGGCTCCGGCTTCGGCGCAGGTTATCGATCTGCAGGGCAAGTACGTGATGCCGGGCATCATCAATCTGCATGTTCACCTCGGCGCCACTGTTGGGCTTGACCAAAACGAAAAGTTCTTTACCCCGGAAAACGTTGAGAAGGATCTGAGAACCTACGCTTCCTACGGCGTTACCACGGTTCTCAGCATGGGCACCGATAAGGATTCCATTTTCAAGATTCGTGATGAACAGCGAGCCGGGCGTCCGGGTGAAACTCGCGTTTATACGGCTGGACAGGGGTTCATCTTCAAGGGCGGCTACGGCGGCCTTGAAGGCGTGAACCAGGGGATCGCCACGGTGGCGGAAGTCGAACCTGCGGTTGCCGCTCAGGCCGCGAAACACGTCGACTTTATCAAGTTGTGGATGGACGACCACCTAGGCACGAAGAAGAAGATGCCCTACGAGATTGCTCAGGCGATCATCGAGAGCGCGCACCGGCACCACGTGCGGGTGGTTGCGCACATTTTTTATCTACAGGATGCCAGACAGCTCGTCGACTATGGGGTGGATGGTCTGGCCCATAGCGTTCGCGACAAACCCGTCGACGCGGCGTTCGTTGAAGACATGAAGCGGCACGGGACATGGCAGATGGCGGCCACCCTCTCCCGTGAAGGGTCCATGTTTGTCTACGGACAGACACCTCCTTTTGCCAACGATCCATTTTTCACGCGTAGCGTTTCGGCCGACGTGGTCGCGAAGTTGAAGAGCCCCGCCTACCAGGAGAAGGTGCGATCGGATCCTGATTTCAGCATGTACCCCGGTTTTTTGCACACTGCGGAGCAAAACCTGAAGACTCTTGCGGACGCGGGCGTGCCTTATGGATTTGGCACCGACAGCGGTCCCCCGGGGCGTTTTCCGGGTTACTTCGCTCATTGGGAAATGGAGCTGATGGTGCAGGCGGGGCTAAGTCCGATGCAGGTAATCACCGCGGCTACGGGAAATGCCGCCCGGTTTTTGCACGCCAATGATTTGGGTACCCTGGAAGCATCCAAGTGGGCTGATCTAATCGTGCTGGACAAGAATCCGCTGGACGATATTAAGAACAGCCGCAGCATCCACGCCGTCTATATCGCCGGAAATCGCGTCGCCGGCGCAGCGCCGCAGTAAGATGCAAAGATAAAGAAACAGCAGGTCCCACTACGCTACGGAGGTCTATACCAAGGGCTCGCACTTGTAGAGGGACCTCGGGTGCCCCATATCTCGCTCGTTTTTTGGCGAGACGTGGGATACCACGGCGCTACACCGGCCAGTTTCCCGCTCGATTGGCAAAGAACATCAAGGTTCGCGTATCCCACATCTCGCCAAAAACTAGCGAGATGTGGGGCACCCTCTGATTCGCTGCGGGGACAAATCCCACCTATGCTCCGGTCTAACTGGTCAGAAGCCGCTGACTGGCGTTGATTTGGAGATAGAGCACGGCGCTCACAACCGATAGCCCCGCCATCACCAGGAAGGGCGCGTTCCACCCATACAGCATCACAAGGTACGCTGATAGCGCGGAGGAGATGGCGCCGCCAAGGTTACCGCAGGTGTTCATCACCGCCGAAACCGCGCCTGCGGAATCAGCGCCAATGTCGAGCGTGATGGCCCAGGAAACACCAACTGTCGACTCCATTCCAAACATCGCCAGGCAGGAAAGCCACACCGAAGCAAGAGAGTTCGTTGTAAGACAGGCGGGTACGATACAGAGGGCCGAAAGCAGGAAGCCTCCGGCTCCTACCATGCGGCGAGCTGTCTTCAGGTCGCCTGACCACCTGGCCAACAGATCGGAGAACCAGCCGCCGAAGACGTCTCCCACCGTCCCGGCCAGCAGTGGCATGCTGGCGTAGAAGCCCATCTGGCGCAGATTGAAGCCGCGATGGTCGTTCAGATACTTGGGAAACCAGACCAGATAAACAGACAAGTTGTAGGCGTAGCAAAAATACATCGCGCAAAGAATCCACATCTGCGGACTCAGCACGATGCGTTTCCAGGGAACAATCTGGCTGGACTCAGCGCCGCGCGCGAGCGCGAGAGAAGAGCGTATCAGCTCTCGTTCCCCGGCGTTGACCGAGCGATGCTCATCCGGAGTGTCGCGGTAATACCAAAACCAGACGGCCGCCCAGATCAAACCCAGCGAACCGCAAGCTATAAATGCTGCGCGCCATCCCCAGCGAGCGATGATGAGCACCACCAGCGCCGGGGTTATAGCGCCTCCGAGGCGGGAGCCGGCGTGGGTGGCGCCCTGGGCAAAACCGCGCTCCGTGGGCAACATCCAACGGGAAAGCGACCGGGTGGCGATAGGAAAAGCGCCAGCCTCGCCCATTCCAAAAAGGAGGCGAATCAATGCCATCGACCCTGCGCTCCAGGCAAACACGGTTGCGCAGGTAAAGAGGGACCACCAGCTCACGATCAGCGTCAGCGCACGGCGAGGGCCGATACGATCACCCAACCAGCCGCCAGGGATTTGAAAAAGAGCGTAAGTCCACTGGAAGGAACTAAGAATCCATCCCATGGTGACGATGGAGAAACCGAACTCTTTCTGGATGGATGGAACTGCGGAGGAGATCACGACACGATCGATGTAGGTGATCATGTAGACCGCGATCGTCAGACCTAGAACGACGTAACGAACACGGGTTGGACGCGCCACTCCGACCTCTTCTCCGTTTGCTTACGACAGTTTAATAATTGATCTATCACCCTGAGCCCGTGGCGCGACGGGAGAAGTGTACACACAAGCGACTGCCGGTGGCCAGGCATTCGGGGGTTGCGAGCACGCTCCGGTGCTGCGATGATAAATGAACGAGCATGCCGACCTTTGCCGAAATTGAGCCACTTTCTCTGAGCGAGCGCGTGATCAACGCACTCAAGGACGCCTTCTTCGCGGGCGAGCTCAAGCCGGGTGATGCCATCGTGGAGCGGGACCTTGCCCGGCAGATGAAGGTCGGAACCCCGGTCGTTCGCGAAGCTCTGATCTCCCTCCAGGGCCAGGGGTTCGTCCGCAGGGTGACGAATACGGGGACGTTTGTGACCCAATTTACGACCCCCGAGGTGCGTCAGCTTTATACCCTGCGGGTGGAGCTGGAGCTGTTGGCGTTGCAGTGGGCGAAGCCGCGTGTAACGGAAAACGACTTGAAGGAGCTCAGCCGCCAGATCGCGAAAGTGGTGGAAGCGGGAGAAAGAGGAGACCGGCGGCAATTCCTCGAGCTCGATTACGCATTCCACCGGCAATGCTGGGCGCTTTCGGGCAATACCTATCTTGCCGAAACTCTGGATCGTCTGATGGCGCCGCTCTTCACCTTTGTGGTGCTGGCCAGCGGTGCTCCCCTGACAGGGTCGATGGGACGTGAGCATTACGAGCTGGTCAATGCGCTGCAGAATACGGACGAGCCTGAATTTACCGAGATTGTGCGCAAGCGACTCACTGGATTTGCCGCCCGCTGGCTGGCCGCCTTCTCGAGCACGGATGATCAGGTCAAGCAAGCGTCTAACTGACTTCTATTCCAATCTTTGCCGGAACGAGGGCGGGAGACGAGGCGGAGAGGGTTAACGTAGCCCCCGACCCAGTGGACTGGACAATCACAAGAGCCAGTCCATTGAATGCCCTACGGCCGGGGCCCTGGTAGCTCTCGTGACTGTCGGGTCGTCCATTGTCGACGCCCAGGATGCGACCCGGACCTTGCAGGGCGAAGTTGATCTCGTCGCCGGCGGTCGGAACCACTCTTCCCTCTGCATCCAAGACCTGGACCGTGACGTGGGCGACATCGCCGGGGCGGCTGGAGATGCGCGGCCGATCTACTGCCAGACCCAGCTTCGCCGGGCTGCCTGTTGTATGAAGCTCGACGGTCCGAATGACTTTTCCATCTTTCACTCCTTCGGCTCTAAGTGTTCCTGCCTTAAAAGGAACGTCCCATGACAGGTGAAGGTCCGCGGTCGTCTGCAAGGCCTTGGCTCGCGGAGGATAGTTGCCATACGTGCCCACCATGCCGGGACGCGGAAAAGCATATCCCTTAACACCGAGGCGTTCGCCATTGAGGAATAGTTCTACTGTGTCGCAGTTGGTATAACAGGTCACGGTAATAACCTTGCCTTCTTTTCCCGCCCAGTTCCAGTGCGGAGACAGGTGAAGCACGGGTTCAGCTGTCCATCTACTTTGATAGAAGTAATAAGCGTCTTTGGGAAATCCGCATGTATCCAGGGCGCCACTCGACCCGATTTTTGATGGCCAGAGGGATTCCCCCAAGTAATCGATGCCGGTCCAGATAAAGTCGCCGCTAACGTAGTCGTAGGTCTGGATAAACTTCTGTAGTTGTTCCACTTCGATGGCAGTATTGGAAGCCCTGCCAAAGAAAGCGTCGTCCGGCTCCTGGAGAGCGTATGTCCCACGCGACCCAAAAATCGAACTCGTTTCCGTGCCAATAAATCGCCGATTCGGATAAGCATTACGGTCGATCGAGTAGAACTTCTCCCGGCGGTCTCGCCAGCGGTCCACGTAGTTATACCCAACCACATCGAGTTTCTCGAGGAACTCCGGCAAAGCCGCCTTAGGTTCAGCGGCGATCTGGTCGCATGCGGCCGTGACCAGCCGGGTTGGATCTTTACTGCGAATGATGTCCAGCAGCGCCTGCAATGTCTCCGGTCCGTGAGGATCGCTCTGATCGGGCATCTCGTTGCCGGCGCTCCATATCACGATCGATGGGTGATTCCGGTCGCGCTCGATCATGGCCGACATATCGCGCGCTGACCACTCATCAAAATATTTGTGATAACCGTATAGCGGCGTCTGCAACTTGGGCTGTTTCCACTCGTCGAAGGCCTCGTCCATGACCAGGAAGCCCATCCCGTCGAGTAGATCGAGAAGTTCCGGCGCAGGAGGATTGTGACTCAGCCGGATGGCGTTGCAGCCCATCTTCTGCAGCAGTTGCAAGCGCCGCTCCCACACGCGTTCCGGTACAGCTGTACCGACTGACCCGCAGTCGCCATGAACGCAGACGCCGTTCATCTTGACGCGTTCTCCGTTGAGCAGAAAACCTCTGTCCGCATCAAATTTGATCTCTCGTATTCCGAACGCATTGATTTCCTGATCGAGCTGCTCTTCGCGAGATCGCAAGGTGCTTCGCACGCTGTAAAGATCAGGGGTTGAAACCGACCATAAAGCCGGCGATGCAACCTGCAAACGTTGAACGAAGGTCACCTCGCCTCCGGGTTGAACGGACATCGTGCTGCTGCCCTGCTGCACGACTATTCCCTTCTGGTTCAAGATTTCTGTTGCTAAATCACAAGCTGCTTCATGATCGCTCTGGTTGACTACTCGAGTCGTAACCTCAACCGAGGCGCTCTCGGGTGAAATCGACGGCGTGGTAATGAACGTTCCCCATTGGGCGATATGAATGGGATCCGTGACGATGAGCCAGGTGTGCCGGTAGATACCCGAGCCGGTGTACCAGCGGCAATTCGGCTGAAGAGAGTTGTCTACGCGCACCGCTATCTGGTTCAGTTTTCCCGCAGGCTTCAGGTGAGATGTCAGGTCATAGGAAAAGGTAATGAAGCCATACGGCCGCATACCCAGTGAGGTTCCGTTAATCCACACCTCACTTCGCTGATACACCCCATCGAACTGCAAAACAATACGTTTCCCGCGGGTTGCGGCAGGAAGAGTGAACTGCTTTCGATACCAACCGATCCCCGTGGGCAGGTAGGCTCCTGTACCCCCAGCTGGGGCGTCTTGGCTGAAAGGACCTTCTATACTCCAGTCATGAGGCAGGTCGAGCGTTCTCCAACTGCCGTCTTCGAAATCCGGTGATTCTGCGCCCTCGTTATCGCCCTTGAAAAACTTCCATTGCTTGTCGAAACTTGATCTTCGGTCCGCTGGTACAGGCATGACCGATGCAGGCAAAGCCGAAAGGTCAAGCTTGAATGCTGAAGCAACTCCAGCCTTTGCCGCATCACCCAGAAAATCACGGCGCGTCAGACTATAAGACATGAAGGGGCCTTTCCTTAAGAAGTAATGAAGCATATAGGTCCGTTGAGGCTCGGGATACCTACTTTAGTAGGAGTGGCATCAATCCTCGGCGGTCCGACTTTAGTCGGATTCGCGCCAGCCTATGGGCGCGTAGGCTCGTTGCGCATGAGAATCATCATCACTCGCTGAAATCAGGAGGGCTCGCTTGCGGACCGCCAAAAAGATCCAATGCTTGGCCACAACGCTGTTGATTTATTTTTCGTTTGGTTTCGCGTCTGCGCAGCAAACGCCGATAAAGCTCTGGCCCAAAGGCGCTCCTGGCTCGGAAGGAAATGTTAGTGCGGAAACCGTCCGGCTCAATCCAGATGGTGAACACATCCTCTCGAATATTCAGGAGCCGTCCATCATTCCGTACCTTCCCGGTGGGGATGTGGCCACAGGAGCAGCGGTCATCGTCGCCCCGGGCGGCGGCCACTCCGAACTATGGATGGATCATGAGGGCTACGCGGTGGCCGAATGGCTTTCCAGCCACGGCGTTGCAGCCTTTATATTGAAATACCGGCTGGCCAGGCAGAAGGACTCGAAGTTTACCGTCGAAGGAACCGAGTTAGGTGATATGCAGCGCGCCATCCGGACGGTGCGCAGCCGGAGCAAGGAGTGGGGAATAGACCCGGCGCGCATCGGCGTTATGGGCTTCTCTGCCGGGGGAGAATTGGCGGCCCTCGCCAGCACGCGCTATGACGGCGGTTTGCCCTCCTCAGACGATCCTGTCGAGCGTGCCGGCTCCAAGCCCAATTTTCAGGCCCTTGTCTATCCGGCAATTCCTCATGACCCCCGGCTCACCGCGGAGACGCCGCGCGCTTTCCTGGCATGCGGGGGCGCCGACCGGCCGGAAATCTCGCAGGGTCTAGCAGAGCTTTATCTCGCCCTCACCTGGCTCCACGTACCAGCCGAACTCCACATTTATGCGGGTGTGGGCCATGGCTTTGGCGTGCGCAAAACGAATCCTGCGCCGGTCTCAGGCTGGACATCGCTCTTTCTCGACTGGATGGATGCCCAGGGGTTGCTCAAACACTAAGGGTTGATAGAGGCGCGTCCGACTGGTTCAGATGCACCCTTGGAGGGTGAAGAAATTCAAGAGGGTGGGAGATGCTGCAGATTGGTGCGCGCCTGCGCATGATCGGGTACTAGTTGCAAGGCGTGACGGAAATCCTCACGCGCTTCGGCGATCCTGCCGGTCCTCGCTTCAAGCACTCCCAGGTTGTTCCAGTCATCGGCGTCGTTTGGCCGCATGTTGAGCGCTGCTTTACGTTCAGCAATCGCCTGCTCCAGTTGGCCGGTGCTGGCCAGCGCTTGTGACAGCAGCGAGTGCAGGTCGGGGTTGGCTGGCGACAGGCCGATCGCTTCGCGCAACTGCCCGATTGCACCGCTGAAGCGTCCCGCCAAGCCATACGCTTCGGCAAGTTGCTGGTGAGCATCCGGGTCGGTCGGCCGCTGTTTAACGGCCGCTTCAAGAAACTCCGCAGCCTGCTGAGGTTGATCAGCCTTAAGGGCCAAATCTCCGAGGTTCAACAGGGCAGTGAAATCGTGTGCATCGATCTCGAGCGCCGCGCGAAACTCGGCCTCCGCGGCCTCCGATTGGCCTTCGCTCTCCAGCGCGACTCCCAGCCCGCTGTGTACGCTGGCGTCGGTGGGACAATGCGCAAGCATGGTACGAAACTGCTGTTCGGCGTCACTGGTTTTATCACGCTTCAACTCAGAGCGGGCCAGGTTGAAGCGTGCATTGCACGTCTCCGGATGTGCCGCGATGTCCTGCATGAAGACCTTCTGCGCCTGCTGCCAATCGCCGGAGTTCTCAAGCGCTGCGCCCAGTTCATTCAGTGTGCGTTCGTCACCAGGATGCAAGGCAAGCGCGTGCCGATAAGCGACGATAGCATCCTGATACTTGCCTTGACCGGCCAACGCGGAGGCAAGGTTATAGAGCGGGATGATGTCGTCCGGATCCTTGCGCAGCCAGTTCCTCATCCACGCCTCCTCCAGCAACAGTCTCGGATCAGGTCCGTTAACGGGTGTATTTACCGGCAAGACCTGCAGCCAAAGATGCGCCATCTCATCTTCGGAGCGATTCCCTGCTTTGACCCGCACCGGCGGGATATGAGGATTGTGCGCATTGGCGGAAGAGTTGTCGTAGGTGTAGCGCATGTGGACGGTCGAGCCTTTAGGCAGAAACACCGGGCTGCGATAGCGGTAGACCGATTGCCGGTCGATGTCCCAGCTGGGAATCAGGATGAGCCATTTCTTGTGTTGATCGGGCAGCGTCGCCCACGCCTCCATGCGCTGGCCCAGATAATGCGCGTGGGGATAGATGCCGAGAACATCCACATCCACGGGGAGCCGTAGAGCGTCCTCGACAATAAAGTTGTGCTCGCCCGCGGGAATATCAAGCGCACTGTCGTGCTCCAACTGCAACAGCATTGGTTGTTTCGATGGCGGTTGAGCGGTGAAATAAAGGCCTATTTGCGCCGCAGCCAGCTCGGGCTTGCCCGAAGGTTTGAGATGCATATTGAGGATCAGATCATTGCCGGGGTCGAGTCTCCAGGGCATGCCCTCGGGCTCAACCAGCACCGGGGTATCCGGTTTCCAAAACAGGAAGTTACTGTCGGGATCAAACTCGTTTCCCGTGTCAACCTCCAGCTCCATCCCCGGCACACCCTCTTTCCACTGCGCCGGGTGGGCACGGCGAAACGACGCTGTGCGATCGATGAGCAGGTTGGCGTGATGAACGATCCGTGGGGCCGCCGGGCGGATCTCCATGGCGCGAATGTAATGCGTTTGCCTGAGGGGATAAGGCAGAACGAAGTTGCGAAAGACATCGGTACCGGCGGCAGCCAAAGCAAACGGGTGTTCTACTGTCAGGATCAAATCAGGGGCGCCATATTGCCAGGTGTCGCTGTAGGTGGGGGCCGGCGGCACCGCGGACGCATCGCCCTGCTGCATGCCGGTCTGCACCCATCTGGCGATCAGGGCTATCTGCTCATTGGTGAGTCTTCGCTCATCTGCAAAATCTCCATAACCGTGCTCCGGGAGCCATGGCGGCATATATCGGGAGGAGGTGACCGCAGCCATCTGCGGCGCCCAGCGGCGAGCATCGTCATAGGTCAGCAGGCTGAACGGGCCCGCACCTCCGGGGCGATGACAAGTGGTGCAGTTGTTGTATACCAGCGGAGCAATCTGGTGGGACCAGGTGACCGCAGATTCCTGCGATGCGGCCTGGGCCATATAAAAGACAGCCGCCAGAATCGACCACGGGACCCAACGCAGACTGGTCATGGGTGCAGAGTCACAATCGAGCAGCCGATGGGCGGACCTCCGGGCTGCGGCACAGGCTTACCAGCGAGAACGGCGCGGATGGCTTCTTCGAGGTCATGACGGGTGGCCTGCGGACGCTCGGTGCCCAGGGCTAAGTACCGGTCATCGATACGCCCCCGATACACCTGCCGCAGCTTTCCATCCTGGGGAACAAAAACGGCGGCCTCCGGGGTGACGGTTACATGCGCCATCTGCATGAGATTCTGCCCGGTGTCTAACGCTGTGTTTGCGGTAATGGAAAACTCCAGGTCGTGGGCACGAATAACTTCGGCATCATCGCCTGGATTTGGATATACGAACCAGACCCGGACGCCGAGCGGCTCGAATTGCTTTGTCAATCGTTGTATTTCAGGAACGTAGCGATTGGAAATGGGACAATCCGATGCGGCAAAGAAGAGGAGGACTGCTCGTGCTCCCGGGGGCGCCAACTGGCTAACAGGGCGCCCGTTGAGATCAACAGCTAACGCAAGCAACAATGTTCGGATGAGGACGGTCACCCGCGTACCTCCGTTACAGACCGGGGCTACTCTGCATCATGCCACCGTCCGTAATGATAGTGGTAGCGGTTATATAGCTGGCCCCGTCTCCCGCCAGGAAGGCAACGACGGTGGCTATTTCTTCAGGTTTCGCCATCCGGCCGAGGGGAATCGCTGCGTTCAATTTCTGCATAAGCGCGGGATCGGTCATGGTGGAGAGATTGATCGGCGTCGCGACCGCGCCCGGGGCGACGCCCACGACCAGGATGTTGTGAGGAGCAAGTTCCACAGCGGCGGTGCGCGTCAGCATGCGCATACCGCCTTTAGATAGACAATAGGCCGTGTTGCCCGGCATGGGCCAGTCTTCGTGAATCGAAGTCATGTTGATGATTCGGCCGCCGCCGCCCTGTTTGAGCATCTGTTTGGCAGCGAGCTGGGTGCCGAAGAACGCGCTCTTAAGGTTGATGTTCAGCACCTTGTCGTATTGGGCTTCGGTGGTGTCGAGAATCGAGGTGCGGGTTTCGACCCCGGCGTTGTTCACCATGATGTCGACATGGCCAAATTTCGCGACCGCAGAGGCAAACAACCGCTGCAGGTCATCGAGTTTGCTGACGTCCGCCTGAACGCCGATTACTCTTTCACCCAAAGCACTGATCTGTGCTTCGAGCGCGTCCGTCGCCTCGGGATGAGCGACATAATCGATAACCACGCTTGCGCCCTGCGTGGCGAGCTCGATGGCAACGGCTTTGCCGATACCGCTGTTGCCGCCAGTAACGATTGCAACTTTGTTCGCGAGTGACATGTATATTTCCTTTCGTATTTATTCATAACCTGCACGGGGCTCTAATAGCTTGGCGATGATTCCAGTCCATCCGGTCTGGTGCGAAGCGCCTACTCCTCTAGCGGTGTCTCCATCGAAGTACTCGTAAAAGGGCACGTAGTCACGGAAGTTCTCGTCCTTTTGAAAACGGGGGTAGAGGGCGTTTACCTGACGCTCACCTTCGCTGTTCTTAAGGAAGATTTTTGTCAGGCGTTTGGTGAGTTCGGCGGCCACCTGGTCGATGGTGATGAATATCCCTGAGCCGGTGGGGCACTCGATCTTGAAGTCGTCGCCGTAGTAGTAGTGGAACTTCTGCAGCGATTCGATGATGAGGAAGTTAACCGGAAACCATATCGGGCCGCGCCAATTGGAGTTGCCGCCGAACAACCGCGAACGAGATTCTGCCGGTTCATAGTCCACGCTCAGCGCGTGGCCGTGCACCCAGTGTCTGTAGGGGTGCTGGAGGTGGTATCGGGACACAGAACGGATGCCGTAATCGGAAAGAAATTCATTGGGATCGAGCATTCGGCGCAGGAGTGCCTTCATGCGATGTCCCCGGAGCAACGATAGCAGTGTCCGCTTTCCTTTTCCGGGTATGGCCCAGCGCGATACCAGCTGGGCAAGATCGGGTCTATAGGTAAGAAACCACTCCATGTGGCGGGTAAACCCAGGAACTTTGTGGAGCAGTTCAGGATCCAGCGTCTCGACGGCAAACAGGGGAATCAAGCCAACCATCGAGCGAACCGTGAGCGGGATGGTCTGGCCGTTGGACAGATTGAGCACGTCGAAATAAAAGTTCTCTTCTTCGTCCCAAAGGCCCACGCCGTGGCCACCCATATCCGTCATAGCCTGGGCGATGTAAAGGAAGTGCTCGAAGAACTTGGTGGCCATGTCGTCGTAGGCAGAGTTATGCTGTGCCAGTTCAAGAGCGATCCGCATCAAGTTCAGTGTGTACATGGCCATCCAACTGGTTCCATCGGACTGGGTCAAATAGGCACCGTTGGGGAGGGCCTGGTCGCGATCGAAAACTCCGATGTTGTCCAGGCCGAGGAATCCGCCTTGAAAGAGATCGCGTCCATGCAGATCCTTTTGGTTGACCCACCAGGTAAAGTTGAGCAGTAACTTCTGGAAGACGCGCTCGAGAAAGACCAGGTCCCCGGCATCATCCGGGTTCTGCTTGCGCCGATTCTTACGGTCAATCTCGAATACACGCCCGGCGGCCCAGGCATGAACCGGAGGATTGGCGTCGGAAAAGTTCCACTCGTAAGCGGGAAGCTGGCCATTGGGATGGAGACACCAGACATGCAACAGCTCAATCAACTGGTGCTTGGCGAACTCCGGATCGATCAATGAGAACGTGACCGCGTGAAAGGCGAGGTCCCATGCCGCAAACCACGGATATTCCCACTTGTCCGGCATGGAAAAGACAGTTCCGCAGTCGACATGCTGCCACTCTGCATTGCGGCCAGACTGACGTTCAGCGGGTGGAGGCGGAGTGGCGGAATCGCCGGACAGCCAGCGGCGAACATCATATTCATAATATTGTTTGCTCCAGACCATTCCGGCGAAGGCCTGGCGTTGTACCAGGCGGGCGTCTTCGTGGTCCAGGCCGGATTGCACCCCGGCGTAGAAATCATCGCACTCGCGGGTTCGCGCGGTTGCGATCTGATCGAACCCGGTAAAGGGCGCGGGATGCTCAGCCTGAGCGAGGCGCAGGCGGAACCTTGCGGAGGCTCCCGCGTCCACGTGGGCGGTGAGGTGGGCGCACGCCTTGGAACCCCGCAGCAGCGGATTCACCGCCGACAGATTGCCGTGCACCAGATATTCATGAAAAGCATCTTTGTAATATCCGTGGGATACAGTTCCGTATAAGCGCGCGCCATTAGTTTCGTTCTCACAAAACAAGAGCTGGGCGTGGTCTTCCACGTAGAGATAGTAGGTGCCCAATTCGGGATGTTCCGCGACCAGAATCGAGCCTCTTGCGCTAATCTCCGGCCTGGTACTGGGATTCCATGACCAGGTATTGCGGAACCATAATTGGGGCAGCAGGTGCAATCCAGCGGGCTCGGGACCGCGATTGTGAATGGTTATCTGCACCAGGATGTCGTCGGGAGCAGCCTTGAAATACTCGACGAAAACGTCCCAGTAGCGATTGTCGTCGAAAATCCCGGTATCGATCAGTTCGAACTCATTGTCCTCCAGACCGCGGCTGCGGTTCTCGTGCAGGAGTTGCTCGTAGGGATATGCAGCTTGCGGGTATTTGTAAAGCATTTTGAGATAAGAATGGTCTGGCGCAGCGTCGAGGTAGTAGTAGTATTCCTTGACGTCTTCACCGTGGTTGCCCTCGGCGTTGGTAAGGCCGAACAACCTCTCCTTGAGGATTGGATCTTTTCCGTTCCACAACGCGAGGGCGAAGCACAACCGCTGCTGATCGTCACTGATTCCTGCCAATCCGTCTTCACCCCAGCGATAAGCGCGGCTACGCGCGTGGTCATGGGGAAAGTAGTTCCAGGCATCGCCGTTGACAGAGTAGTCCTCGCGTACCGTCCCCCACTGGCGCTCGCTGAGGTACGGTCCCCAGAAGAAATTGGTTGGGCTTGGCGGCGTATCCTGAGTCTGCATTTTTCTCCGTGATTCCGCAGATCTCCGATTGTACCGGCAGCTAGTTCTGGCAATGAAACGTATTGTTTGATCCGACTTTGCGCGCTGAGTACGTAAACCAAATCCGAGCTGGACGAAAATGCGATGAAGGCGTGGCTTGCAGCAAGCATTTTTACCGCTCTTTCATATTTGGCGACCGAAATCCGGCCCCGGCGCCGAAAGAAAGGAGAGGGCGACCCTCCCATTGAGAGCAGTTGCTGAACCGTAGCGTTTTTCATCCCCCTGCTTGGGCTGAAGGCCCATGGCACCCGGTCGAAACTAGAGATGGGCCAGGCCGCGCTGCAAAGCGACGACCACCGCCTGGGTGCGGTCGGCCACATTCAGGCGCATCAGTATGACGCTCACGTGCGATTTAACGGTCGCTTCCTTGATGGATAGTTCGTCGGCAATCTCCCGGTTGCTTTTTCCACGGACAAGCAGTGAGAGCACTTCTCGTTCGCGGGTGCTAAGCTCGCCGTCCGGCATGCGTGAGGCCAGGGCGCGGGTAACCGGCGGAGGCAGGAAATTGCGCCCGGCATACACCTTGCGCAAAGCTTCCATTAACACCTCGTGTGGCATGCCCTTGATGAGGTATCCCATCGCACCGGCTTCGAGAGCCTGGTGGATATCCTCGTCACCGTCGTAGGTGGTGAGCACTATGAAACGTGCTTGCGGAGCGGTTCGCCGGACGGAGCGAATGACTTCCACACCGCTCTTATCCGGGAGCCTGAGATCCATCAGGGTGATGTCGGGCCGATGCTCCCAGAACAGGCGCAACGCTTCCTCAGCGGTTCCGGCCTGGCCAGCGACAATCATATTGGGCTGCGATTGAATGATGGCCGCAATCCCGAAGCGCATGATGGGGTGATCGTCGCAGATCAGGATTTTGATCTTTTGTTGGTCGCTCATATCTGTATGCTGTCCTCGGCCGCCGGGGATTGTAAGTGAGACCGTCGAATGCTGAGTGAGACAGTCGTTCCTCGTGTGGGTACGCTGACAATGCTGATGCGGCCGCCCATACGCTCCACACGCTCGCGCATGCCTTCGATCCCATAGTGTTGCGCGCCTTCCGTTTTTCGCGCAGTGACGTCAAACCCGCATCCATCGTCGCTGATGCTGCTGTCGAGCTCATCGCGGGTGTAGACCAGCTTGATCTGAATCGACCGGGGATGCCCGTGCAGTGCCCCGTTATAGACCGCCTCTCGTATTACCATCAGCAGCTCGCGCGCCAGCGAACCGCGCACGCTAAAGGGCCTCCCTTCTTCCGTACAGTGCACCGCGATGCCGAATTCCTCACTGGTGCGAGCCGCGATGGCAGCAGCCGAGGCCCCCAGGTCTGACACCGAATCCTCTTTGTGACGCAGGTTCCATACCGCCTGACGCGCTTCATCGATGGTGGAACGAACCTGCATGCGCGCATGGTCGAGAAGACTTTCCTGCAACGCCAGATTTTCACGCCGCAAGCTGGAAATCGCCTCCAGCAGCGCCGAGATGCTGGTGCACCCCTGGATGACAGTGTCATGCATTTCTCGCGCCAGGCGGTTGCGCTCCTCGAGAACTGCTTTGAAACGGAGCCGCAAGGAGCGGATGCGCGATTGGTAAATCGCGAAGATCAAGAGTGCCGCCGCCAGGAGGCAAAGGCCCAGGAACCACCTGGTGTCGTAGAAGTGCGGTTGCTTTTGCAAGCCCAAAGACACTTCTGATACCGTCGCCGGATTGTTTACTTCAAAAGCGGCCACGCGGAACCTGTATTTGCCTGGGGGAAGGTTGGTGTAACTGGCAACGCGGCTGGTTCCCGCGTAGATCCAATCCGGATCGAAACCCTGCAGCTGATAGCGGAAGCGAACGTCTTCCTGGGAACGCAGCAGAAGGGGCGCAAAGGTCACTTCCAGACGCGACAACGATGCAGGCAAAACCAGCTGTGAAGAGAGGGGTAAATCGCGGCCATCAGCATTGATCCCGGTGAGCAGCGCTCGCGGCGGCGCGACACGCGCCCGTTTTTGCGGCAAGACCCGCACCGCTCCCCTGCTGCTGGCGAACCAGATCGCGCCGTCCCGGCCCAAACAGCCGGCGGGCTGCCGTCCACCATACATCTGTGCCGGTATGGTGTCGTAGGGGAGTTCGTAGACATTCACCCTCAGACGCGTGTCAGCCGCATCCTGCCCTGTGGGTAACGGAAACGAAGAGATGGTCGTGGGCCCGCTTAGCCACAGAGAGCCGCGCTGGTCGGCGAGCAGCTGGTAGATGCTGTTGGTCGCCAGGCCTTGCGCGGTCGTATAGGCAGTGATTTTGCCTTCCACGTAGCGGAAGAGGCCGTGACCGCGGGTGCCGAACCACAGCGCGCCATCATTGTCCTCGAGAATGGACCAAACCTTTTCTTCCGCCAGCGCGGCCGTGGCTCCGTCATGCACGAACACGCCCGCATGCAGATGGCTAAGACCGTGATCGGTACCGATCCAAATGTCTCCGCCACTGTCTTCGAGCAGTGCGCGGGTGCTGAAGTAGGCCAGGCCGTTGCCTACCTCATATTTCCGCGTGTCCTCGCCGGAAATGCGGCTTACTCCTTCATCTGTGGCTATCCACACGGCGCCATCTCTGCTCTGCAAAAATGCCCGGGCAAAGTTATTGGTCAATCTGCCCGGAGCCGTGTAGTGGATTACGCCGGCACGAGTGAGGCGGTAGACACCGCTGCCGTCGGTGCCGATCCAAAGCTCCCCGGAACGGTCGCGGAAGATATTCCGAATGGGCACGTCTGGTATGTTGGGGAACCTATATGGCCGGGCTACTCCATCGCGGATGGCGAAGACTCCCGACGAAACCGCCCAGATGGTTCCATCCGGGTCGGCGGAAATGGTGCCGACGTCAGGGTCGGAATCCCCAGGCAACGGCAGCACGCTCACCGGCGTCTTGCTCAAGCGCACCATACCTTCCTGAGTGCCAATCCATATCTGCTGCTCAGCGTCTTCAAAGATGCTCAGCACCGTGTTGCTGGGCAACAGGTTGCCGCTGGTCCAGTGGGAGAAGCCGCCGTTGGCGTAACGATAAAGGCCGTGACCGATGCTACCGATCCACAGTGCTCCATCGCTGGTTTGGCGAAGGGTCCGCACCGTTCCCTTGACCTGCTTTACGGGCTCAAATTTTCCCTTAACCAGCCGGTTGAGGCCACCGACCGTCCCCACCCAAATCGTCCCATCCTGGGTCTCGACGATCGATTTCACTCGATTCTCGCTGTCTCTCCCGGGCAGTTGCTTCTCGGTAACGCCGTCGTGATCGAACACCAGAAGCGCCGAACCGCCCACCCATATCCGGTGGTCACGGTCCTCGATAATCGAATGCACAGCGAAAGCAGGTGCATAGGGAGAGGTATCCACCTGGTGTAGTTTGTCCTGAACCAGTTGGAAGAGACCGTTGTCGGTGCCGATCCAGATGCGGCCCTGATCGTCTTCGAGCAAACTGCGCACAAAGCTGTTGCTCAAGCCGGCGGCCTCGGTGTAGGCGTGGAAGACTCCGTCCTTGAAATGCGTAAGGCCGCCGCCATCGGTACCGATCCATAAGCTGCCATCGCGCGCAGCGAGGGCGCAGAAGACGCTGTTGTCGGCCAGAGCCGGGGTGGTGGCGTGATCGTACAGATGGAAATGCGACCCGTCGAACCGCACCAACCCGCCCGTCGTGCCGATCCAGAGATACCCATCCTGGGATTGTTGAATCGCCTGCACCGTATCTTCAGGAAGACCGTCCTGAATTCGCCAGATGCGGCGCATATATTGTTCGTCCGGAGGCGTCTTCGCCGGGTTGGATACAACCGACGGGGCTGCTCCGGCAAAGGCGAGCGCGTTTGCCGCCACGGCCGCCTGGAGTGCAAAGAGCATCAGCCGCTGCATCCAACGGCCGGATCGCCGGAAAAGAAAGGCTTTGCCGCCATCGCTTTGGTAACCAGACATCACTTATCGCCCTGATCCGGACAGCCGGGGGTTCTTGAGGAAGGAGTGTACCACTGTGCCACCGTTGGCGGTACGCATTAGCCTAAGTTGATCGTATGTAACTTTTTTGTACAAAGTCATACTTTAGGCGGATTCGCGTTGTGCATGTGAGTGCCTAGAGTTCTACCCGATTAGAACCCCGGTTTGCGGACGCTGTGTAACTCGCCCGCTCCATAAGTTCTGGTCCAATTAGTCAGTTCTTTTCCAAGATTGACAGCATGTGCCCACGATGCTGCAAGAAGCGATTTGGAGGATCGAGGTTATGACGCGAGTATACGTTTCCCAAGGTAAACAGGATGTTGCCTGGCGAGTATCGTTCCTGCTGCTGAGCGTCCTTCTGGCTTTGGTTCCCGTACGCACACACGCCCAGGCCATCTTTGGCTCTGTCAACGGTCTGGTAACAGACCCAAGCGGCGCGGCGGTTCCTAACGCTTCTATCACCATCGCTGACACAGATAAGGGCACAACCCGGATGGTCGTAACCTCGGACTCGGGCGAGTATCTGGTCCACGACTTGATTCCAGACCACTATAAGATCAAGGTTGAGGCCTCAGGGTTCGCGATCGCGGAGTCGCCGGCGATCACGGTGTCGGCCGATAGTTCCTCGCAGGTAAATTTCCAGTTGAAACCCGGAACTGCCTCGCAGACGATTGAAGTAACGGCCGAGGCTCCGCAATTAAAGACAGATCGCGCGGATGTCTCGACAACCCTCAATACCCTTACAGTGGAGGAAACGCCGAATCTGATTCGCAATACCACCGCCCTGGTTTTGCTGGCACCGGCGACGACGGCTTCTACATTTTCCAATGCCAATGCTGAGGATCCGCAACGATCGATCCCCGTTTCATCGAACGGCCAGTCCCCCTTTTCAGCAGGTTTCGTGCTGGATGGCGCCAATGACAAAGACGGATTCATCGGCGAAATCGTAGTCAATCCGCCGCTCGACTCGATTCAGGAATTGAAGTTCATCAACCAGAACTATGATGCCGAGTTCGGGGCTGCCGTTGCGGGGGTAACGGTGATGCAAACGAAATCGGGCACGAACAGTTTCCACGGCTCTGCTTACGATTACCGGCGCAGCGACGCGCAGCAGGCCCGTGATCCATTTACCCAATATCCCGGCAACAACCCCGTCGGCCCTGATATCCCAAACACCCTCTCCAATGTCTTTGGCGGTACGATTGGCGGCCCGATCATCAAGCAGAAGTTGTTCTTTTTTGCGGACTATCAAGGGACGCGCCAGAAGGTGGGAAACTCCTTCAAACTCACCGTGCCCACGGCTGAAGTACATACGACTTGCACTGGAGTGGCAGGAACTAATTGCGATCTGAGCGAATACCTGCAGAACGGCCAGGGGCAGGCTTACGATCCTTACACGGGCGCGGTGAATGCTGACGGTGCGTCGACCGGCGTAGGCCGGGTACCCTTCGTCAACAACCAGATTCCGAACTCGCGTGTCTCTCCCCAGGCTGTCAATCTCCTCAAGATCATCCCTGCTCCGAGTTTGCCGGGAGTGCAAAACAACTTTGTTGCCAGCGGCTTCGGAGTGTACAACTTCAACCAGGCCGATACGCGCATTGACTATCAATTGAAGCCGACCGTGCATATCTTCGGACGCTACGGTTACCTGGGCTCTAATCAAAATTCTCCTGCCGCCTTTGGCGCGGCCGGCGGCAACGGTTTCGGGGTGGGCGGATGGGCAGGTAGTGAGACTGGGGGCAACCACAGCCTGGCAGTTGGCACTGATCTGGTGGTGTCGCCCAAGTTGGTTACCGACGTTCGCTTCTCCTACTTTCGCTATGCCTTCGTAGAGGCGAAGTACGACGGCGTAACTCCGCTCATGACGAACCTTGGGTGGGTAGGCTTAAACACGGGCGCACCGGGATCAGGGGGCGCATCGGCGGTTCAGATCGGCGACAGCAGCGGCAAAATCGGTGAAACTTCCAATCTTGGCTCTGGAAACAATGGCACCAATCATTGCAACTGTCCGCTCAACATGACCGAGCAGGAGTACGCCATTGTCAACGACTGGACACGCGACATTGGCCGCCACTCGGTCAAATTCGGGGCCGAGATTCGTCGCCTGCAAGAATTGCGCATTCCGAGCGATGTGAACCGCACTGGGCAGCTGCAGTTTGCGAATGAGCGCACGGCAACTGCGTCAGGTTCAACGCCGGGCGGTTTGGGTATTGCCTCGCTCATGTTCGGGGACGTCTCTACGATTCAGCGATATTTCAGTACGTCCACCACTGCAACCGAACATCAGTACCGCCCGTTCTTCTATGTTCAGGACAACTGGAAAGTTTCTCCCAAACTCACTCTTAACCTCGGGCTACGCTGGGAGATTTACTTTCCCGAGGCTGTCAACGGCAAAGGTATGGGCGGCTTCTACGACTTGAACACAAACACGATTCGCGTCGCTGGTTATGGAAACATCGGCATGAATCTGAACATTCAAAATAATTTCACTTATTTTGCGCCGCGGGTTGGTTTTGCTTACCAGGTTCTGCCCAGGACAGTGGTCCGTGCCGGGTACGGCCGTGCGTTCGATCCTGGGTTCTTCGGCGACATCTTCGGCCAATTGGTGACGCAGACCATTCCAGTGCTTCAGAACCAGGGACTGGGCCAACTGGATGGCGAGATCTATGACGCCGCTCGCAATCTGGATGGAAGTATCTACAACATTGCCACCGGACCCACGCCTCCGAGTAACCAGTACAACATCCCCGCCAATGGGCAGCTCCCGTTGCCCGCCGGAATCTATCCGACTTCGCGGCCCGATCGGATGAGAATTCCGGAGGTGGACGGATGGAACCTCACGGTTCAACAGCAGCTCGGCGCTACGACAAGCTTCACTCTTGCCTACGTTGGCAACAAATCGACTCACTCCATCCCCAACTCTACCTGGGGCGGCATCAATTGGAACGACTACACGGTGGTCGGCTTTGCTCAAGGCCTGAGTCAATGCCAACGCTCCGTTTTCTTCGCTCAGTGGGGCACTTGCGGTCCCGGGTATATCGGTTACTACGCGAACGAGGCTAACGCCCACTACAACTCGTTGCAGGCCACGTTCGAAAAGCGCTTCTCACGCGGCCTGCAAATGAATTCAAGCTATGTGTTCTCAAGCGCCATGGGCGTAGCCAACGGCGGTTACTTTGAGATCAACCCACACGCGAACTGGGGGCACTTTGACTTTAACCGCACCAATGACTTCAAGCTTTTTGGAAACTACACTCTTCCCTTTGGGCGCGGGCAGCAGTTCGGCTCTGGGCTTCCTGGATGGGCGAACGAGGCCATCGGTGGCCTGGCGTTGAATGCAAACCTGCATTGGGCCAGCGGGCTTCCTTATACCCCCTCCTACGGGGAATGCGGATCGGATGTGGACAACGGGCCCTGCCGGCCGAACTTGCTTCACAGTCAAACGCAGAGCGCCGGTTCCCTGAACACAGCGACTCACTCCGTGACTTACTTCGTACCGGTCGCGCCCCTGGCCACCAACGGACAGATCAGCGGGCCTTACCAACGGCCCCAGGTCGAACAATTCGGAAATATTCCGTACAACGGCTTCTGGGGACCTGGACTATTTACCACGGACCTCGCACTGAGCAAGGTCTTTAACCTGTACGAGAGCTTGTCTCTGAAACTCGAGGTGCAGGCACAGAACGCTTTCAACCACGCCAACCTGGGTAACCCCAGCAACACCTGCGTTGATTGTGCGGGAAATGGTCAGATAAACGATATTCTCGGGGGTACGTTTGCCGGGATGCGTCAACTGCAATTTGTGGCGCGCTTCTCTTTCTGACGGGTTACGTAGTTGTCAGTCTCCTGGGTCCAGGAGTCTGACAACTAACCCGGTTTTTTCTCGATCGCCGCAGAGTCGACGAGACATCCTGCTCAGCCGTCGCTGCGGGAACATGAGAAACAGCAGGTCCCTCCTTCCTTTTCTCCGGAACCGGACCCCGGAATCAGGCGTTGCTATTCCTTTTCGTCTTCCACAGCTCTGACCGGATGACGGAGGATCTGCTCAAGACTCTTTGGAGGCGGACTATAGGCTTTGCCGTAGTACTTGTCTATTTCATAGCGATAACTCATCCGCGGTCCGGGAAATCCAATCATTTTCCAGCCAACCATCCCGATATTTCCGCCGTGCAGCGGATCGCAAAACATACCCTCTACCGTGTGCGCGCGTAATAGCTGAAAAAAGTGGGTCTCCTGAATCTTCTCCAGCCGCAGATCCTGCTGGCCGGCCGCGACGTTGGCAAAATCATCTCCCAACAACGCGAATCCGGCGCGATAGATCTGCTGGGGCGTTTCCTTGCCCTGGTAGCCATGTTCCGGGACCGATTCAATCCAGGGTCCTTTTGTATAACGATATTTGTCTCTGCCGTACGGGCCTGCGAGTTGGCGGTCGATGTAAATGACCACTCCTGCTTCGGTTGCCCCGGGGCCGCTTTCGTCACTGGGAAAGATACACTCGCACGCCGCCTGAATGACTTTCGCTTGCGATGCGGTAAAGAAGCGCAAAGGGACCTTCACGGCGTCTTGCGCAGCGAGGGGAATCAGCTCTCCCAGCAGCGAGGACAGCACTATGCCACCGAGTGCCTTTGCCGGAATGACAATAAACTCGCGCCGCTTCATGATCCCTCCTAAGCCAACGGACCTGGTTTTTTCAGGTAGCGATCAATCAATCCATCGGCCGCCCTGTGACTGACCGCCACGATCGTAAGGGTTGGATTGGCAGACGAATTTTGCGGAAAAGACGACGAGCCGACGACAAAAAGATTAGGCATCTTCCAATGCTGAAGCCAGGGGTTGACGACGCTTTGGTCTGGAGAGCTTCCCATGATCGCTCCTCCCTGTATATGCGTCGTGATGTACTGGGCGGCGTTGTAGTGATGAAATGCGCTTGGACGCTCTACTTTAACCAGGGTAGCACCGGATACCTCGGCGATCGCCTCGATAAGTTGCGTGCCTATACGCGCTCCAAAAGCCATCTGGCCCATTTCATAGTCAGTCCAATCCAGAGTCATCCTTAACAGAGGATCACCCCATTTGTCGGTGTAGGTGGGGTCCAGGTCCATGAAGTTTTGCCGGTAGGCAAAGTGGTCTCCTCTCATTTCGACGCCTGGACCGATTCTGTCCCAATGCTGGATCGCAGCCTTCTTCCAGGCCGAGCCCCAGTTGCGTGGGGCTTCCCCTCTTGGAATTCGGCCAAACGACGCAGCTGGTCCTCCGCCGGTCGCGGCCCCGCGCAGAAAGGCTCCTCCTCGCAATATTTTTTCGGGAACCTCCTGTTTCAGGTCTCCATCCAAATCGGCGATGCCGTACCCCACGGCGCCCGATCCCATAAACAGATTCAGGCGCTCCTTAAATAGGAGCATCCCAGCTCCTCCGCTGGTCACCTGGTGAGTGAGGTTCTTGCCCAACGTTCCTTTCCCCGTGACAGGGTCGTAGCGCTCGCCAATGTCCGATAGAAGCAGGAGCCGTACACTGTTCGGCGTCCATGCGGAGAGCACGACCACCTCGGCGGGTTGCATTGTCTCCTCGCCGTTTTCGTCCATGTACACCACGCCTTCGGCTTTTCCGTTGCGATGCACGATCTTCCGCACCCAGCAATTGTTTCGCAACATGAAGTTATTTCGGCCAGTCAGCACCGGCATAATCGTGTTGGTTGGTTGCGCCTTGGCGCCAATCATGCAGCCATGGGCCGGGCAGTAGCCGCAAAAGACACACCCCGGCCGCGATACGTTGTCGGGATTGGTGTAGCCCTGACTTAGATTGGCGGCGGGGAGCGGGAAAGGATGGTAACCCAATTGAGTCGCCGCCTTATGGAAGAAGCCCATGGTGTAAGTCGGAGTCAGCGGCGGGGTGGGGTACTCGTGTTGACGAGGGCCTTCAAAGATGTTGCCTCCTGCCAGCAACTTACCGCGTAGGTTTCCTGCCTTACCGCTGATACCAAGCAACTGCTCGGCGCGCCAGTAATCATTCTCAAACTCATCGTACGTTATGCCCCAGTCCTGGATTGTCCAGTCCGGCGACATGCGAGAAGCGCCAAACTTTTCCCGTAGATGTGTAGCCAGAACGAAGAAATCGGGCAGATAGCGGTCGGCAATGCCGCCCCAGTGTTCCGAGGTGCCTCCCGTTCCGGTTCCTGGTGTAAAGGAGCCATACTGGCGTATGGGGGCAGCCCGATCCTTGATCGAGTGGCGATGGGTAATGGTCTGGTCGGCGGGATTCTGCAGCAGTCCGACACGGCGGGTGTTGATTTCGTCCATGCCGTCGGCGTATTGAGAAATAGTGCGCGCTGGGCCCCGCTCCAGAACGATCACCTGCAAAGCGGTGCGGGTAGCGACCTCTTTCGCCATTACCAGCCCGCTCCAGCCACTGCCAATGACGACTACATCGGTGGGCTTAAGGCGCTTCAACGAATTACCATCCTTTCGATGGCGCCAGGAAGTTATGCACCTGTGTATGCCTTCCGTAATTAGACGGCTATCTCCAGCGAAAGATGCGCAGCGAGATGGCAAACGCCACGACCAACCAGGTGAGCAATATAGCCATCTGGGTAATCAGCTGCCCCAGGTTCATACCCTGCAACATATTCCCCCGCAGCGCATCGATTGCTGCCGTCAGTGGGAGCGCCCGTACCACGGGTTGAACTACCGATGGGAAACGCGTAGCGGAAAAGAATACCCCGGACAAAATCCACATGGGAAGCATGACCAGGTTCATCAGTCCTGAGGCGGCTTCCATCGTCTTCGCCCGCGAGGCCACCAAGAGCCCGAGCGCAGAGAATGCCAGCGAAGTAAGGACACATAGTAATCCCAATTGCCACAGAGACCCGCGAAACGGCACTCCAAATACCAGCCGAGCGAAGCCCAGAAACCCCACCACCTCGATGACCAGCATGGACAGCCGCGACAACAGGTAAGACGCCAGGTACTGCCAGCGCGGCATAGGCGAAGCTACCAACCGCTTGAGCAACTTTTTCTGCCTGGACTCTACAATCGAAAAGCCCATCCCCCAGATGGCGGAGCCCATCAGGTTCATGCCCAACAAGCCGGGCACGACAAAATCGATGTACCGCGACCCTGTCTCATGCACCAGCTGATTCTGGACGTGCACGGCCTCGCGCCGCCCAGCCGCTGTCTGTA
Organism: uncultured Acidobacteriaceae bacterium; assembly: GCA_963814015.1. Classification (GTDB taxonomy): domain Bacteria; phylum Acidobacteriota; class Terriglobia; order Terriglobales; family Acidobacteriaceae; genus PALSA-350. Next base: position 98,801 of record CAWFBI010000004.1, on the reverse strand, counting down.
TCGCGCGATCAGCTACCATGCGGGCGGTGCGCGCATCGGGATTGGTCTGGTCGAATTCGTACGAGACCCCGTCCGGCGTTTGGATGGCGAGCAGCAGAATGCTGCCTGTTGCCAACGCTCGAGTTCCGTCGGCCTCGCTCATGGTGGCCGCCGTGAGCCCTTTGTCGGCCGCCAGCGCGTGGGTAAGCTGCGCCGTGGTCGCACCCACTTGCAATACATCCGCGGGGCGATTGCGGAAGGCAATGCCCAGGCCCACCGCCAGCAGGATGGGGAAGACGAAGATCCAGAAGATGGCCTCCGGCTCGCGCAGGAAAAGCCGAAAGCGAACCATGGTCAATTGATACAGACTGCTTAGCTCGAGCTTACTCATCGCGCAGATTCCTTCCCGTAAGCCCTACAAACACATCTTCCAAGGTCGCCGAATGGGTGCGAAACTCGCTCAGATGCAGTCCCTGGGCGGTCAGCGCGGAGAAGATACGGGGCACCGCCGTATGCAACTCGCGAACAGAAAGCTGGTGCACGCCCGCATCCACGCGATGCGACTCTATTCCCGTAATCTCCGTCAACAGAGCCGCATCGAGCACGCCGTGCGCCCCGTCGTTGCCAGTGATAGCGAACTCCACGATATGCTCCCCGCCGACTGAGGCGATCAGCTGCTCCGGACTGTCGAGCGCAATGATTCTGCCGTGATCCATGATTGCCACCCGGTCGCATAGCCGCTCCGCTTCATCCATGTAGTGCGTGGTCAGGATGATGGTGCGCCCAGCTTGCTTCAGGGCATCCACCAGGTCCCACAGATGCCGGCGCGCCTGGGGATCAAGACCCGTTGTCGGCTCGTCGAGAAACAGCAGCTCTGGATCGCCTACCAGGGCGCAGGCCATGGCGAGCCGTTGCTTTTGGCCGCCGGAAAGGGTTCCCACGCGCGCGCGGCGCTTCTCCTCCAGCTGCGCTTTCCGGATCGACTCCTCCACCGGAATGCCGTGCCGAAAAAAGCTGCGAAACAGTCGCAGGGTCTCGTCTACCGTTAGCTTTTCAGGAAACTGCGTCTCCTGCAGCTGAATGCCGATGCGCTGGCGCAGCGGGTGTTCGCTGGTAGCCCAGTTCAACCCCAGCAGCTCAACCGTTCCTTCGTCTGGAGCGGTCAGCCCCTCGCAAATCTCAATGGTCGTTGTTTTGCCTGCGCCATTAGGTCCCAGCAGGCCGAAACATTCTCCACGGGTGACCTCGAGGTCGAGACCATCCACTGCCACTACATCGCCGAAGGACTTCTTCAGGCCGCGCAGCAGAAGTGAGGGGCCGTTCTCCTGTGTACGTGGTCCGTTAGCCAGCACGGCAGCGGCTCCTGAATCGGTCATAGGATCGGTAGTTGTTGTTGCCCCGAGGAGACGGCAGATACAAAGTATATGCTGGGCACTGATGATCCGCCGCTGTGATGACCGGGATTTTGAGTTAATTTGGGCCATCATCAACGATGGCGCGCAGGCTTATCGTGGGACTATCCCCGAAGATCGCTGGACAGAGCCATACATGTCCAGGGAAAAACTGAAGCACGAAATCGATGATGGCGTTATGTTTTGGGGCTACCAGGATGGCGGGACGCTGATAGGCGTGATGGGCCTTCAACGTGTACAGGATGTGACCCTCATACGTCATGCTTACGTTCACACCGGCAGCCAAAAACAAGGCGTCGGGTCGCAGTTGCTGTCTCATTTGCGGGAGTTGACGAAGGGACCCGTGCTGGTTGGAACGTGGGCTGATGCCGTTTGGGCAATCCGTTTCTATGAAAGACATGGCTTTCGCATGGTTAGCGGCGAGGACAAGGAACGGCTGCTGAAACAATATTGGAAAATCCCGGAACGCCAGATTGAAACCTCAGTGGTTTTGGCAGACTTGAAACGGTGGGAGCGCAACGATTAGTGCCGACACCGACAGAGGGCAAAAGTGGGGCTTCGCCCCATCGTTATCGTCCCACGTACGCTGGGGCGAACGTTGATTGGATAAGGCAAGGGCCACCCGGTCCAGGTTGGGGATAACTTCTCAACGGACCTGCCTTGCAGACCGAAGGGTTGGAAGATAGTAGGCCGCGTTGGGAACCTCCAGGCCGGGAACCTTGGCCTCGTCGTCCCACTGCCTTAGAGCAATGGCAGCATTCGCGAACGGATTGCTCAAGAAGGCCGCAGCCTGTTCATCGTTCATGGGTCCACCCTGCAATGCGAGGCTTTCAATCGACGCGGGAGAAAGCAGCGCAAGGTATTCGTGGTCTCGCCAGCACAGAAAGCGCTTGGCCGGAACATGAAGACGGATAGGCATCGTCACCTCTTCTCCAAACCAGCGTGAGAGATAGTCGGCCGCTATCTCTTCGTGCATTCCATCCTGGCCACGATGAGCGATCTCTTCATCGAGCCCGTGCAGCATGTGACCAATGTCGTGCAGCAGCGCAGCAGAAATCGCTGCGGGACCAGCCTGGGCCTGCTCGGCGGAGTGAGCAGCCTGCAGACTGTGTTCGAGGACGGAAACGGGCTCTCCGAAATATGCGCTTCCTCCCCTGGCAATGAGCAGGTCAATGAGATCCTCAACGTCGGTCGTTGTCATAGTGAGCACTCCTGGTGCGTGAGAGTACTGCAAGCGAGCTATAGAGTCCGCCGGCATCCAGGGAGCAGCCCTGGAGTTGGCGAGGCCCGAGTTCTTCGTCAGCATGAAGGACACGGGTGTTATCGAAGAGGACCAGATCGCCGGGCTGCCACCGGCAAACTACCGGTCTCTCCGGCTCGCGGAGCAGCTCGGCAAGCTGACGGTAGGCTGGGTAATACTTTTTAAGCCGGGGACCCTTGAGCGGCAGCGGCGCAATCGAGCGATCGTCAAAATAGATGGAACGGAACTCACCTTGAGTGTCGACTTCGAGCATGGTTCGTTCAGCAGCAAAATGGACAGATTCATCCTGAAAACGAAAAAGGATGGGCGTTTGACACAGCGTAGTGAAGGCCTCGGGATCACGGGCGCGCACACGCTCAGCAGCCGCCATTCCATCCACGAAGATGCTTTCCCCGCCTTGCCCGGCAGTCGAAAGACAATGCAGCAGCTGGAAGCCGGGCACAGGATCCCGATAAGGATGGCCGGTGTGGACCGGCAGGCCAAGACTTGTGTAAGCGAGATCGTTCGTCTCGCAGGCGAAACCAATGAGGGCGGCGGCGCGCAGCACGGCCGCGTCTTCGATCGGCACGTTGCGCAGGAAAGCCAATCCATCTCGTCCCACGTAATAAAGCCAGTCTTCGCGGCTGGCCGGGTTCTCGACCCACTCCGAGTAATCGCACCAGGCAAAGGCCTCGGCCGGCTGCCCCATCCACGGCAGGCGGGTGGGCCGCGAACCGGTACGCAGGCTCTGGTCAAAGGCCCGCAACCAGGTGAGAGGAAAGACGCTGGTTTCGCCATCCTCCCAGCTAAGGGTGATGTGGCCCGGCGGCTGGCGCTCAGCACCCTGCAGTCGTGGCGCCTGGGGAAGATCCAGCAGGCTTATCAGGCGCTGGCCGGTGCGGGCGTCACGGTTGGCGGGGTCGTTGTCTCGCAGCCAAAGCGAGCTGTAAACGCTGTAGGACGAATTCTGCCAGGTAAGAGTAAGCTCGTCCGGCGTGCATTTCAACGCGGTGACATCAATATCCGCTGTTTTCGCGATCATTGTCCCTCCACCGGACGCAGTAGACCGATCGCGATTGCGCGACGGTGCTGTTGCCAGAGTGCGAGCGCAGCGACAACGCTGGTGAGTCCCGCGACACCGGCAAGTACGAGAAACATTGTCTGCCAGCCATAAGAGACTGCCAAATGCGCCATGCCATTGCCGGAGAGCACGCCTGCGAGATAGCCGAAACCATCAATCAGGCCGGAGGCGGTTGCGCTCCCTTCCCTGCCTCCAAAATCGAGAGACATAGCGCCGCCAAGATACGAATAGGGCCCTAGCAGACAAAAGGCCACCGCTGCGACCAGAGTGAGGGGCAAAAATCGTGGAGCGTGCATAGATACCTCCGCCAGGCCCAGCAACGCCAGAACACAGAAGCAGAGGCCGCCCAGGAGAATGCGGCTGCGGCCTTCGGGGCCAAGGTAATCGCTGAGAAAGCCCACCAGCAGGACGGACAGGCCGCCGAAAAACGGAAAGAGAGCGCTGCCACTTGCGGCCTGGGCACTCGTCATGCCGACCATCTGGGTAAAGTAGGTCGGGATCCAGAGATTGAAGGTTTCGCGCAGCAGGGTGGTACCGAGAGAAAGGCCACAGACCAGCCAGAAAGCGTAGGAGCTCAGAAGAGTGCGGAAGATGGCAGCCATCCCCGGCTGCTCTGTGTTTACGCCAGAAAAAAGGTTGAGTGGATTTTCTTCCGGTGCAGGCAGGTTATACGACGCCGGAGACTCGCGCAGAAAGATGAGGTTGCACAGCAGAAGCACACTGAGCAGACCTGCGCCTGCCGCAAAGATCCCCTTCCACCCGAACCCATGCGCCAGCAGCAACGACATGATGGCGCGCGAAACCGCATCTCCGAAAAGGTAACTGAGACTGAGCACTGCCATTACGCCGCCGTAAGTGGTGTAGGAAAACCAGCGTGACGTAACCTTCACCATCCCAGCCCAGCCCATCGACTGCACCAGACGGTTGCCCAGCCAGGCAAGAGTGAAGATGGGAAAGCCGCCACCCATCATAAAGAGCAGCGTGAACAGGATGGAACCGAACATCCCACCCAGGAAATTGCGCCGCCCCCCGAAGCGATCGGCCAGCCCGCCGCTGGGAAACTTGCCGATAGCATAAGCCAGTACTCCCAGCGAAGCGATCGAGCCCAGTCTTATCTGGGCGACGTTTGCCGGCGTGCCTTTGCGCACTTCCTCGGCGAGAATCAGGGGCAGGGCCACGGAATAATCTGAGCGGCAAAAGTAGTAGCCGCCGTAGCCGAGGAACAGCAACGAGATGGTAAGTAAATGCCAGCGGGTAAGCCGCGGGCCCGAAGGTACAATCGACGTCTTCATGACGGGCGGTCACCTTTTTCGATCCGGTGCGCGATCTCGTCCAGTAGCGGCAGCGTGTGGGCAACGGTTTCCGCGGTGTAGTGCGCTCCCGCCGAACGCAGTTCCTGCTCAGCGCAGGTGAGAAGCTTCTTCTGTTCCCTTTGGTCGAGTTTCAACCAATCCTCTTCCGATAATCCAACGGTGTTGCCGCTGCGAGTTATGCCGATGGTCCACATGCCCGCATTGAGGCCTTCGGCGATGTCCGATTCAGTGTCGCCAATCTTTACACAGGCAAAGAGCGGATAGATGCGCAGATCTATCGCCAGCCGGTAACACATCCATGGGAAGGGCCGCCCTCCGCCGGCATCTTCGGGAGTCAGGGAGCGATCTGTGCGATAGCCCTGGCTGGCTGCAATGGCCTCCAACCGGTCGAGCATCGGGCGAGTGTAGCCCGTGGTGCCAGCTATCTTCATACCACGTGCGCGCATTGCCTCCACAGCGTCCACCACGCCCGGAATGACGGTTGCGTAGCCGGCCAGCACCTCCATCATTTGAGGTTCGAACTTCGCATACATCGACTCGACGTCACACTCTTGCGGCGGTGCATGACGCAGCGCAGTCCATTGTTCGATCACTTCCGGCTCTTCGAGCAACCTGCGGATGTGAGCTTTCTTTGCCAGGCCCATGTACCTGCGAACCAGGGGGCAAGGAACGCCGATGCCAAAGTCGTTGAAGATATTTTCGAGTGCTCTCACCGGAGCAATGCTTCCGTGGTCGACAGCGGTCCCGGCCCAGTCGAGAAAGACCGCGGGGATTTTTGCGCCGGTGCCGATGCTAGGCATGAACGAATCCTAAGGCTCGAATCGATTGCTCCGCCACCCCAAACGATAGCGTCATGCCGGAGCCCCCGGGCGAAGCCACAATCCGGACCCCTTCTTCGGGCTGCATAACGACCAGCGGTTTTTCAGGATGCTTGGCGTAAACGCCGTACCAGCGCTCGGCGACCGTTAGATCGGGGGCACGGAGGAACTGCCGTGTGTAACGGAGGATGGTCTGGTCGATTTCCTCCTTGTTGAATATGTCGACCGTGAGCCCGTATTCATGCGAGTCGCCAAGGGTGAGAGCTCCATCGGCCGCTTGCGAAACCAGCGCGTGAATTCCCCATCGGTCATACTCGGGTGTTTCTTCGGCGATGCGCCGGCTGAGCGCGGGGAGGGCGCCACAAACCTGGAAAGCGGGATAGAAACGCAACGTGAGCCCGGCGGCGAGCGAGGGGCCGAGTTGCCATCCGTTGGGCTGCGCTCGCGTGCGCATCATCTGTAGTTTGCAGCGGATCAGCCCGCTGGTTGCGAAGTGCCGCGGGTAGAGGGTCTCAAAGTCGTCACCACAGCAGACAATCACAGTTTCCGCATGCAACCGGCCGTTTCCGGTATACAGGACAGGGTGCTCGATGGCGGTCACTGCAGTTCCAAAGAAGAACTGGACGTTGTATTGTTCTTCAAGAAAGCCGGGCAATGCCCGAATGATCTGGCGAGGATCTACGGTGAGTTCCGTGCTGCTCCAGAGGCCTCCGGCGAGTCCCTCGGGCTGCACGGCTTGCGACCGCTCCAGAACCTCGCAGGGCTTCAACCATGAGCATTCATAGCCCAACCTGGGACCGAGCTCGGCGAACTCCTGCGCCACCGTCGCCTCATCGGCTCGGTAGGTTAGGTGAAGCGACCCGGTTTCGCGACGGGGCAACCTGGCAAGGTTGAGAATCTCGAGCCACAATTCGCGGCTGCGGAGAGCGAGCTCGAGCATGACCCCAGCAGGCTGGCCGATCGGCCATACCATGCCGAAATTGCGCACAGAAGCTCCGGCCGCGCGCGGGCTCCTCTCGATGACGACTACGGACTTGCCGGCTTTCACTGCGACGTACGCGTGGGCCAGACCGAGGATTCCCGCGCCTACGATCGCAACATCCGCCCTGGGATGCGACATCGAGAATGAAACTCCTAAGCTTTGAGGGACGCCAGAAAGCTTAGTTAAAAGGATAAATGAAGGGGCGCAGCCGAGCCCGCAGCTTGATCACCATCCTGTTAATGGCAGATAAATTATCGTTGCCGTAAACTGGTGTTGTGACAGAACGAGGTGAATGCAATGGCGCAACTGATGAGGACATCGAACCCTGTACTGAACGAGAAGCGTTTTGAGGGTTTCGCCGAACTCGGCGAAGGGATGACGCTCCAGGGTACGGTCAATAAGACTGGCCTTCTTCTCCTTTGCGCGATGGCGTCGGCAGCGTGGACATGGCATTTGTTTATGCAATCGCATTCTGCTGCCGCTGTGCTGCCATGGTTGTGGATCGGGACCATCGGCGGATTTGTCTGTGCGATGATTACGGTCTTCAAGAAGGAATGGTCTCCCGTGACCGCGCCGCTTTACGCGCTGCTGGAAGGGCTGGCGCTCGGCGCTATCTCGTCTATTCTCGAGGTCCGCTTTCCTGGAATTGCAATCCAATCGGTAAGCCTGACATTTGGCACATTGCTTGTTCTCCTGCTCGCCTATCGCTCCGGCCTGATCCCTGTGACCCAGAATTTCCGCCTGGGGATTGTTGCGGCAACGGGCGCGATCATGCTCTTTTATCTGCTGCAATTTGTGCTGGGTTTCTTCGGGGTTCACTTTACTTCCATCAACGGCTCAGGGCCGATCGGCATCGGGTTCAGCCTGATTATCGTGGGGATCGCTGCTCTGAACCTGGTGCTCGATTTCGACTTCATCGAGAATGGCGCCCGCATGGGTGCTCCTAAATATATGGAGTGGTATGGCGCTTTCGGGCTGATGGTCACCCTGGTTTGGCTGTACCTGGAGATTTTGCGGCTGCTTACCAAGCTTCGCGGGCGCGACTAAGTTCGAGCAGACAGCAGGTCCCTCCACTGCGCTCACCCGTCTAGGTTCGGTCCAGGTTGTTGTAGATCTCCCCGATATTCACGTTGACCCCGGTTTGCAAGGGCGGCAACTTGGCAAAAGGCGAGTGGCCATGCTTGCTCATTCTTGCCAGGTACCCTTCATAGCCGTTGGACTGGAGCGATCTAAGAGACGCCACTGTGATGCGCTGTTGCATCTCGGCCAGGGTGAGGCCGGCTCTCTTGCCTTGCTCGACCTTCCCGGTCAACTCCTCGATATAGTTTCGCAAGTTGGTCATTACTGTGCGATCCGTTTGCAGAGCGGCATGGCCGGGCATGATGTTGTAGAAGTCGGCGCTGCCAATTGAGTCGATGGTGCCCGGCCAGATTCGGGGAAAGCCGTCCGCGATGAAGGGCAAAAAGCCATGAATCACATCACCAGTTGCGATCGCGCGCTCTTGCGGGCAATAAACGACGACATCTCCAGCGGTATGGGCGTGCCCGTGAAATTCGATATGTAGATCATGCGCAGGATCCTGAAGCATGTACGATTTCTCAAAAGTGATGGTCGGCAATTCCAGAGCGTAATTTTTCATTTCGGCCTGGTAGGCCTCCAACTGCCGTATCTGGTCCGCGCAAAAAGACTTTTCGCCAGCCGAGGTGGAGCGCGCGGCCTGATCGCGAAGCGCGTCGATCTGCTTCGGCACGCCTTCCACGGAAGCCTTCAGCCTGGCGAGCGCAAGGTCGGCCATTAGCTGCTTGGTCGCCGTGCTGGCAATGAAGTCGACCTTTTGGCCAGCTGAGCGATACGCATGATTGCCTTGCGTGTGGTCCCAATGGAAGTGCGTGTTGATGACGTAGCGCACCGGCTTGGGACTGACTTCCCGTTTCATTTGGGCAATCAGAGAGGCGGCAGCCGATGGCTTGGAGTGCGTATCGACCACAACCACGTCTTTCGAGCGGACGAATATGGCGGCATTGCAGTTCTCCATCGCCTGCGGACGGGCACGAGCAAAGTAAACCCCGTCAGCTACTTTTTGTATGTCGAAGAGCTCGGGATTGGAAGTGGGAGCCGCCGCCCGAGCCCAAGCAGCGCGATGCCAGGCAAGTTCCAGAATGGACGCCCCAGCCAGGGCGCCGCCCATTTGAAGGAAGTCGCGGCGCGAGGTGTGGGGATGATGGTGATGGGAGTGGCTGTGATTGCTTGCAGGTTGCGCCATGCTTCGATGTCCTTTCCCGTGCAAATGGGCCGAAGACCGATCCTACACCGGGTTGAAGTCAAAGATTGACAATGCGGGAACCATTATGAAAATATCCCGGACGTTAGCTAGTCATGCACTTGAGGGCGCCCGAAATATCGGGCATAGGAGACCGATCCGATGAAGAAACTAGCGATCTGCGCAGGTTGTCTGGTCGCGTCGCTGAGCATTTTTGCCCAGGCACCGCAGACGTATAAAGGCGAGATCATGGACAGCCAGTGCGCCGCTTTGGGTGGGCACTCGGTCATGGAGCAGAAGGGGGAAAGCGCGAAGGATTGCACCAATCGCTGCGTAAACATGGGCGGCCGATATACGCTTTTCGATGCGGCAACCAAGACCGCCTATCAGTTGGATGATGCCAAGAAGGCGGCGGCATTTGCCGGCGCAAAGGTGACGGTGACCGGGACGCTGAACGCATCGACCAAAACGATTAAGGTGGCAAGCATCAAGGCCGGATCGTAACTTACGACCCGTCGGATTGCTTTATTTGCGAGGCGCCTGCCTGCCGGAGGCGCCTTTCCAGTTCCGGCTGTGAGCTTTCCGGCGGATCGACTACCCCCACCAGTATCTTTCCATTCCCAATCTCAGGATCCGTAATTAGACCTTTGAAGTTTGGCAGCCCAGCGCCGATCAGCAGGACCACCAGCGTAGTCAGGATGGCGCCGAGCATGATCATCTCGTAAATGATGATGCCGTTGGTCCACCCTGGAGTAATCGACATTCCCCCAGTGGGAAGGGGATAAGACTTCTGCGAGAGGGTGGTGAGCAAATAGCCGGTGGCGCCGCCCACCGCAGCGCCCAGCACCGCCCAGCGATAGGGACTCGAGGTGGCGTGGGAGTCAGTAAATTCGTAGCCCTCGTGGGGCTCGCCGGAAACAATGATGATCTGCTGCGCGTCGAATTTGAGCTCGGAGCTGGCGGTGCGCAAGGATTCGACGGCGCGCTGTGCACCTTCCGCATCCACGTAGAGACCGTATAAGGCTTTCATTCCGCCACATCCGTGGGCAGTGGCCCTTCCAGGATCAGACCGTGATGCTTACCTTCGGCGGTGACCACTGGGACGCCGCCGTGGGGCTGGAGCCCGACCTTCAATTCCCAGATGGAAATCATAGGCACGAATTTTGAGAACAGCAGGTAGAGCAGCGCCATCATGCCAAAGCTCGAAGCCATCAGCGTGACTTCTACCCATGTGGGCCGATAGGTACCCCAGGAGTAGGGCAGGAACTTGTGCTCCAGCGGGGGCACGACAATCAGGAAGCGCTCCAGCCACATGCCCACGACGACGGTGGCTGACGCGATCGCGGTTCCGGTGATCGTCCGCAAACGCTTGATGGCCAGGATTGGGACCGGGATGATGAAGTTGCAGACCACCATGGTCCAAAACAAAGGCGCAAATTGTTTGCGAATGCTCTCCCAGAAAACCACCATCTCAGGTGGGGAGTTGCCGTACCAGGTGGTGAGCCGCTCGGCGAAGGTGAAGTAGAACCAGAGCAAGCTCATGGTCAGCAGCAGCTTGCCCAGGTTCTGGAAGTGGATGGGCCGGAGGTATTCCTCCAAGTGCAGAAACTTTCGCAGCAGTGCCATGGCCAGGATCAGGGCGGCAATACCGCTGAAGATTGCGCCGGCAACGAAGTAGGGACCGAAGATGCTGGAGTGCCACATGGGCACTGGCGTCATGGCAAAGTCCCAGGAAACGATGGTGTGCACCGAGACCGCGACCGGAACGATGACGACGGCCATGATGTGCATGGCGATTTCCAGCCGCTGCCATTGCCGCGGCGTGCCCTGCCAGCCCAGCGCCAATATGCGATAGATCTTCTTGCGCAAACCGGTGGAGGCATCGCGGACGGCGGCGAAGTCCGGGATCGTCGGCAGATACAAGAACGTCGTGCTGCCGGTGAGGTAGGTTGAGATGGCGAAGAAATCCCAGGCGAGCGGCGAGCGAAAGTTAGGCCAGATATGGCGTTCGTTGGGATAGGGGATCATCCAGAAGGCAAGCCACGGGCGCCCAATGTGGCAAAGCGGGATGATGGCGCCGATCAGAACCGAGAAGACGGTGATGGCCTCTGCGCAGCGAGTGACCGGGCGGCGCCAGGTGGCATTGGTGAGACGCAGAATCGCGGAGATCAGGGTGCCTGCGTGGCTGATGCCGATCCAGAAGACGAAATTGGTGATGTCGAAGGCCCAGAACACGGGGGAGTTAAGGCCCCACACGCCGATCCCGGCATAGAGCTGATAGCCGAACGCAGCCACGCCCGCGAGCAGCAGGCTGGTCGCAAGCGCCACGGCGACCCAGTACTTTCCGCTGCTGTGGAAGAGCGGCCGCAGCAGATCCTGCTCGATTTGTTCAGCCGTTCTTTGCATCTTCCCAGGTGCCTCGTTCGAGATAAGTCACGTTGGGCCTGGTGCCCAGTTCACCCAATAATTTGGTGCCGCGGTTGGAGCTGGACAGGCGCGAGACTTCGCTCGTGGGATCGTTCAGGTCGCCGAAGACCAGGGCCTTGGAGGCGCAGGACTGCGCACAGGCAGTAGTGAATTCGCCGTCTTTTAGCTCGCGCTTTTCTGCTTCGGCCTGAATCTCGGCCGCCTTGATGCGCTGCACGCAGAAAGTGCATTTCTCCATGATGCCAACGCTGCGCACAGAGACGTCGGGATTGAGTTGCAGCTGCAACGGCATATCCCAGGCCGGATTGAAGAAATTGAAGAAGCGCACGTTGTAGGGGCAGGCGTTGGCGCAAAAGCGGGTGCCGATGCAACGGTTGTAGATCTGCGAGTTCAGCCCTTCGGAGCTGTGATAGCTGGCGTAGGTAGGGCAGACAGGCTCGCAGGGGGCCTCGTCGCATTGCTGGCACAAGACTGGCTGAAAGCGGATGCGAGGGTTGGGAAAATCTCCCTCCCAGTACCGCTCGACACGAATCCAGTGCTTGGCTCGTCCACGCGCGGCCTGGTCCTCGCCCGCAGTGGGAATATTGTTTTCCGCATGGCACGCGACTACACACGCCTCGCATCCGGTGCACCGGTCAAGATCCACTACCATTCCCCACTTGTGCGCCATAACGTCTTTGCTAGCCTTTCTTACGCTATCCATTGGGTGCCCCATCTCCCAGCACTTTTGTTGGGAGATGTGGGATGGGAGCCGCCCCGTTGAGTCAAGCTCCGTGATTTCCCGCCATCGCTCTTCCTGTCATTTCCCTCGCCCCGCTAACGCCGCTCTTCTTCGTGGGGGAAGCCACTCATTCCCCCCCCAAACAACACTAGTTTGGCCTGCTCGGGTCCACCCGCGCGGGCGAGCTTCACTCGGGTCGCGGCCCAGGCCAGCGAACCGGTTTCCTGTTCCGCCAGCGGCGCGAGAATCGAAAGCGGGTTCGCGCCACGTCCGCTGGCGAACCGGCCGAAATTCTCGTGCCCCTGACCCACTGGCATGGCCACCATGTCCGGCGCAATTCCGGGAGAAAGGACCGCAGGAGCACGCACGCTTCCCTGCTGGGACGCAATTTCCACCAGGTCGCCCGGCTTGATGCCCAGGCGATCGCCGGTCTGGGGATTGATCTCAACCCAGCTCGACCACATGGCCGAGGTGAGCACGTCAGGCAGCTCCTGCAGCCAGGGCAGATGAGCGAGCGAACCATCGCCAAAGGATTGCGAGACGTAGGGCAAGAAATAAAACGGAAAATCGCCAGCGGCTCCGGCAAATTCCGGCGCGGCCATCGCCATGGGCGCGTGCTTGGGCACCGCTACGGCTGGCGCTGAGGCGGGTGCGCTCCACCAGCCGCCTTGCGTCTGGGCGGCGTCCCAGAAATCGTCATCTGTCTTGGCGTCAATAGATCCGGCGCGGGTCCGGAGCATAACAAAGCCTGCGCGCAGCATAGCATCGTACGTCGGCCAGCCCAGAGCCTTGGCGACGTCACCGCCGAGCTGGTGCGCCAGGCCAAGCAACACGTCGGGCATGGAGCGCGTGTCGTGCAGGGGCAGGACGGCAGGCGGCGCGAGACTGGCAACTGCTCTGGAGGAGCCCGACTCAGGAATGCTGTCGAGCCAGCTCTCGAGCGGTGCGTGGTCGGGCAAGATCAGGTCGGCCTGAGAGCTGGTCTCGTCGATGAAGCTGCCGAAGCTGACGATATAAGGGATTTTGCCCAGGGCTTCGCGGATATGTAGGGCGGGCGGCGCGGAGAAAATTGGATTGGCATCGTAGAGCAGCAGCATCTGGGGCGCAGATTGGGCCAGCCCTTTGAGACTCGCAAGGCTTGCCTGCATCGGCGCCGCCACATCGGCCGGCTGGGGCGTGAAGCCCAGGATAGGTGCCAGATCGCGACCTGTATCGACCAGCGATTCCAGGGCATTGATCGCTAGTGCAGTAAACAGGCCGTTGGTATGCGCGAGCGGCGCGCCGCCGATGATGGCGGCAGCCGATCCACTTTGCGCCAGCTCATGAGCGAGACGTTTGATAACGGCGGCGCTTACCCCGGTCTGCTTTTCGACCGCTTCCGGCGTGTTGTCCGGCAACCCCGCAGACCATCCGGCAATGAGCGCGCCGGCTCGCGATCCTGAACCCTGTGGCGCGAGCTTTTCGCTCAGGATGACATGTGCGATACCCAGCGCCAGGGCGCCTTCCGTTCCCGGCCGGCATGGAATCCACTGGTCCGCGTTGGCGCCCGTCTGCGACATACGGGATTCCACCTGCACGAATTTTGCCCGGCGTCCGGGGCGGCCCTGGCGCATCCCTCCGTAGCCTATCGATTGCGCTACGGGGGAATTCCAGGTGCCCAGGAAATCGGCGCCGAAGGAAATGACATAGTCGGCGCGGCCAAGGTCGAACGTAGGCAGCGCGGCGTGGCCAAAGCTAAGCAGATTCGCCTGGCGCAGCACGGCTTCGTCAAAAGGCTGATACCACACTGCCGGTGGCGCGCCGTAAGCTTTCAGGAAACGCTCGATCAATTCGTGGCGCTGGCCGTGCAGTGGCCGCGCAAGAAAGGCCAGCGCAGCAGTGGACTTCGATTCCTGCAGCTTGGTCAGGTGCGCAGCTACTTCCTTCAGTGCATCATCCCAGGTTATTTCCTGGAACTCACCGGAGCCGCGCGGGCCGGTACGCTTGATGGGGTGGGTGATGCGATCTGGATGGTAGAGCACCTGCAGCCCCGCCTGACCGCGTGCACAGAGCTTTCCCTGGTTTACCGGATGCTGTGGATTGCCTTCGAGCTTTTTGGCCAAGCCCATCTTGATCAGGCCCTGCCGGCCGTGACGCACGACTTCGGCTTCGCCCTGCATCACGCGCACCAACAGGCCACAGCCCGAGGAACATAGCGTGCAGACGCTCGGCTTCCAGGTCGCGATGCCGGGAATCAGCTCTTCTTCCGGGACGAAACGGATGAGCTGCTTCTCCGCGCTGCGACAGCCTTCGAGTGTGGCCATGACACCCGAGAGAGCCGATATCTTAATGAAGTCACGCCGTTCCATAAACTTTCGCAGGCACCCTATGCTCTAGTAGTGACAAGTCTCGCACTCGATCGAGACCTTCTTTTGTGTGTGGCAGTTGATACAAAAACCCATGTTCAAATCCACTTTGCGTTCCGCTGTGGTCTGCTTGGTCATATCGCTGTGGCAAGCGGCGCAGTCGACTCCGGCGCGGATGTGCGGCGCGTGATTGAAGAACACGTGGGCTGACTGGCTATAGTTGTAGACACGAACCCAGGGAATCTCCTCACCGCGTGCCTTGTAGGCGGCGATCTTCCTGATCTCGGGGCGGTCGGTTGCAATCGACTGGTGGCAGCTCATGCAGACGTTCACCCCAGGAATGCGCGCCTCAGGGCCTTGATCGACGCCCACGTGACAGAAGGTGCATGGCAACCCCTTGGCGAGATGCACGGTGTGGGTGTAGGCGATAGGCTGCACGGGATGTTCTGGATGGAAGTCCAGAAAGTCCTTTACGGCTGAGGCTGCGTTGGGATGGGCGGGGGTGAAAACGCCCTTAGTCACATAGTCCGATGACCCCGCCGCATGCATCCCGCGCCCGGGTAGCACGATTTCCACCAGCGCCCAGGCACAGGCGCCGGCCAGAATCATCAGCAACCATATTCGCCAACCCATAGGGATGCGCATAGAGGGAAAAATCTTAGCGTGCAACTGCGGATTGGCCGTGAAACTGCAGATGCTACACGACTCGTGCGCGGTTGTAAATGATGAAGGGGCAGCAGAAGTATATTTGGGGAAGTGCGGATGGTTGTCACGAACAGGGGTGGCCCACATCTCGTGTACTTTGATGACTCTGCCAGGGTACGGGCTAAAGCCCGCAGGTACATCAACCCGCGTCTTTGGACGGCCTGAAGAGTGTGCGTGAGAACCGGAGAAAGGAAACAGCAGGTCCCTCCAAAGACCAGAGTTCAATCTGGGAAACGATGTTCACGACGTTCGCAGCCTACGGCTTTCCCAGGTCGTACACCACTGGCTCCTCTCGCTTCGCGGGTTCCTCCAGGGCTCGCCGGATGACCGCCAGGAGTTCGGCATTATTCACGGGCTTTTGCAGAAAGGCCCTGGCTCCCGCCTGAACGGCGCGTTTTTGGTTTGCGCGAAGTTCACGTCCAGAGACCACGATGACCGGAATCGCGGCCAGAGAAGGGACTGCTTTGAATCTTTCCATCACGACGAAACCGTCGCCGGCGGGCAGACCCAGGTCGAGGATAACCAAATCCGGCTCGCTCTTGCGTGCCTCAGCCATGCAGGAGATCGCATCCGCTGCAAAGAAAGTGTCATAGTGGTTGGCTTTGAGGCGCACGTTCATACTGTGCAGCACATCCGGGTCATCATCCACGATGAGAATCTTCTTATTACTCATTTTTCAAAATCCTCCGCGAAATTTCTTCATTCATGAGTTCCTGAACCTTAACGGCTACCGTTTCCAGGTAGTTTTCCATCGATTCACCGGGGTTTCGTTTGTTCGTATGAACCAGCCGGTAAGAAGTGGAATGAATCAAGCCTGCTTGCTGGATATATTCGCTCGAGTCCGATTGCTCCCTAATCCGTTGCACGAGTGCCTCAGCGCCGGTTTCGTCGGTAGCGACTACGATGAACAAGAGTTCTACAGCTCCTGCGAAACCCATCCTGGGCAAGAGGACATGCAGTTCGGAATGCAAACACTGCTGCAGAACATCCCGGACCTCATGAGACTGTTCCGCCCGCCCCTGGTCGGAAAGCCAGCCAGTCTGTGAACCTATCTCTGTCACCACGAGTGCGACTGGACCAGCGATATATTGTCCCGCTCTAAAGACCGGGGCGATCAAGTTGGTTAGGGAGAAGACGGGCAGAGTGACAGAAAAAACAGCGCCTTGTCCTGGCTCGCTCGTGGCCCAGATTTGTCCGCCTTGTCGGGTAACCAGGTCTTTGCAGATGTACAACCCTAGGCCAAGACCTTTTCGTACGGCGAAAGCCGGATTGGGTGCCTGGAACATGCGTTCAAAAATCCGTTCGATGAATTCCGGACTGATCCCGCATCCAGAATCTGCGACCTCAAGCAACAGGAGACCCGGATCTTGCTCAAACAAACGAGCTTGAATCTTCACCATGCCGTTTGCGGGGGTGAACTTGATGGCATTCTCGACCAGAATGATAAGAATTTGTCGAATGCGGGTTGGGTCAGCGCAAACAGACGGCAATCGGGAATTCATATGCGAAGAAAGGGAGATCCCTTTGGCAGTAGCTGCCCACTGAAGGGTGTTAATCGTATCGACGATTGCATCGGAAAGCGAAGTAGGTTGCAGTTCGACCATCAGCTTACCCGCCTGGGAACCAGTCACCTCAAATAAGTCATTGATCATCGATTGAAGCTGCTTGACATTCCTCAGAACGATTTCCAGATCCCCGCTCTGCTCCAGATTCAAATCCCCGGCCAACCTGTCCAGGAGAATGGTCACAAATTGATAAATCGCGTTCAGCGGTGAACGAAGTTCGTGCGACACGTGGGATAGGAACTCATCCTTAAATCGCATCTGATAGGTGCGGACGAGGTCGGTTTCTGTTTGCATGCGCTGGCGCTCAATCGCATGGCGAAGTGTTCGGGGGAGGGCACGACTTTCAATCTGGCCCTTAATCAAATAGTCTTGCGCGCCTTCCTTCATCGCTTCGGCGGCCAGTGCCTCGTCGTCCAACCCGGTCAGAACAATCACCGGGACGCCTGGGGCCATAGCGTGCGCCCGCCGCACCGTATCAATGCCTTTCTCATCTGGCAAACCCATGTCCAACAGAATGATGTCGGCTCGAGTTTTCGCCAGATAAACCTCGGCTTCACTTATGCACACGACATGCGTCAATTCGAAACTGCCTGGTTTCTCTTTTCTGAACATCTCACGGAGTAAACGGGCATCTCCCACGCTATCCTCAACCAGCAGAACCTGGAGTGCATCTTGGTTCATAGGCTAAGTGGGTGCGGCAGCTTGACCACGGAGAACCAGAAGGTGTCAATCGACTTCACCACGGTGAGGAACCCCTTCAGGTCCACCGGCTTCGTGATGTAACAGTTGGCATGGAGCATATAACTCCGCAGGATGTCCTCATCTGACGCAGAGGTGGTGAGGATCACGATAGGAATGCTCTTGAATAGCGGACTCTCTTTGATTTCCTGCAGAACCTCCCGGCCATCTTTCTTGGGCAGGTTGAGATCGAGCAGGATCAGGTCCGGACGAGGTGCGCTCGAGTGCTTCCCCTCGCGTCTCAGGAAAGCCATCGCTTCTATGCCATCCTGAGCGACGTGCAACCTGATCTGTACCTTGGCGTCTTTGAGAGCTTCCTGCGTGAGTCTCACATCCCCGGGACTATCTTCAACCAGGAGAACTTCGATAGGTTGCGTGCTCTTTCCGTTCCATTCCGTCATTTGCCGTCTCCTGCAGGCAGCGCGAAGTAAAACGTTGAGCCCTTCTTGGGTTGCGATTCGACCCAGATCCGGCCGCCCAGCCGGTCCACAATCTTCTTGCACATGGCCAATCCGATTCCGGTGCCCTCGAACTCTTTTTGCCCGTGCAACCGCTGGAAAAGGATGAATATCCTTTCGAAGTATCGAGCCTCAATTCCCATGCCGTTGTCACGCACGGAAAAGATCCATTCGTTGCCGGCGTTCCTGGCTGCAGAGACGTGCACGTTCGGGGGTTCAGCACTGCGGTATTTAATTGCGTTCCCGATGAGGTTCTGCAATACCTGGACTAATTGGGTTTCGTCCATCAGGATGTCTGGCAGCGAATCATGGGTCACCGTTGCCCCACTCTGCTCGATGGTTGCACGTAAGTTTTTGAGCGCTTTCTCCAAAGCGTTTTCACAGGAAATCTCCCGCAGCACTTGCTTATTTGCCCCGGCGCGCGAGTATGACAGCAAATCCTGAATCAACCCTTGCATACGGTTGCACCCGTCTACTGCAAACGCGATGAACTCATCGGCATCTGAGTCCAGACGGCCTTTGTATCGCTGGGCCAGGAGCTGCGTATAACTGGCCACCATGCGCAAGGGCTCCTGAAGATCGTGCGATGCGACATAGGCAAATTGCTCCAGTTCGTCATTCGAACGCTTCAGTTCCTCCATTGTCTTGTTCAGGTGCTCCTCAGATCTCCAGCGTTCCGTGACGTCGCGTGTTATTTTTCCAAATCCTCGCAGCCGCCCTTTTTCGTCACGTAACGCCGTGATCACGACATTGGCAAGAAAGCGCGAGCCATCCTTGCGCACGCGCCAGCCTTCGCCTTCAAAGCGCCCGTTCTTCCTGGCGTTTTCCAATTCGGAGGTGGGCGTTCCCTTGCGTATATCTTCAGCCGGATAGAAGCGGGAGAAATGCTGGCGGATGATCTCCTCTGCCCGGTATCCCTTGATTCGTTGCGCCCCCTCGTTCCAGCTGACAACCAGTCCCTCCGGGTCCAGCATTACGTTGGCGTAGTCCTTCACGCCCGATGCCATCAGCCGGAAGCGTTCCTCACTTTCACGAAGAGCGTCTTCGACCCGCTTGCGCTCCGTTATGTCGCGGATTGCTGCCGTTACCAGGATTCCTTCCGTGCTTTCGAGTGGGCTGAGCATAATCTCGATCGGAAACTCGCTTCCATCCCTCCGCCGCCCGCACAGTTCAATCCCGGTACCGATTTGTTGCGCCAACGCTTCCGCCGCAGTTCGCGTACCGTCCGCGATCAACCTCTCCGCAAAACCCTCGGGGATGATGTTCTTCACCTGCTGCCCCAGAAGTTCATCACGCCGGTATCCAAACTGCTTTTCCGCCTGAACATTCAGCAGGACGATCTCCCCGCTCGAATTGACCACCACCATCGCGTCCGGGGCAGCCTCCAGCAGCCCACGGTACCTGGCTTCCATCTGCGCCAGATGCTTCTCCGCATTCTCACGCTCTGTAATGTCGCGGATCACTGCCGTCATCAGGATTCCTTCTGCGCTTTGGAGCGTGCTGGACATGATCTCGACAGGAAAATCGCTTCCATCCTTCCGCCGCTGGTTGAATTCGATCCCGGCAGCGATCTGCTGTGGTGCTTCCACGCCACTTTGGCTACCATGCACGAACTCCGACGACGGGAGCCTGGGGCGCGCTCGCTATACTTTTATCGGCTTCGGACATGAAGACCGTGAGTTGGCGATTCTGTCCAGGGTCACGTCACACTGGTTTGTGGATCGTGCGGGTCTCATTTTCCAGATCAGTACGAGCAGTTTCACTCGCTTATCGTCGTTTCTCGAGCTAAGAGGCTCTAGAATCACTCCCGAAGCAGAGCATGCTGTGGTCACTAGAATTCCACTCGGCACAACCTCGCGGGGCACACTTCATGGATCAGACGTCTGATACTGATTCACACCAGTGGAGTGGTTCCTGGAGTAGAATCGCCGGCAACGTACGGACGCGGCTCCGAGCTACGCCCGCATCCGAAAGACGGACTGGACTTCTGAACTCCGGGCTACCACCGCGTCCCAAAAAGGAGCTGTCATGAGTAACGCCCCCAAAAACCCTGGCCTCGACGGCCGCGCCCGAGAGAAGAGCGGGCAAATCGACCACAAGCACCCCACCACCAAGATCAAGCATCTGCGGGAACACTACGGCCAGCACTTTGCTCCCGATTGGGATGGCGAGCGTACGCTCGGCGAACTGCTCAAAGAAACCAAATTCGAGTCGCTCACGCAATATGTCAAACACCACGGTCACCAGCCTGTAAGCGCGACCTAGCCACTTAATCCCGAGCCGAGCTGAGAACCCTTGACTTCTGGCGCGGCATACCTGCCGCGCCGGGAAGCAAGTTGTTCGCGTCTATTCGGCCCCGCGGCTCCAGTGAGGCAAAGAAGGTTGAAGACGGTCGACCGAACAAACACTTGGCCAGCGATTGGCCTAGCGAGCATTGGCCTGTTACTGATGCTTTCGGCGATGGGTTGCAACAACACCGCTCCACCGCTTGTTCCTACTCACAGCGATGCGGAAAGGCGTCCAGCCAGCGGTGAGTATCAACCACCAGACAGCCCAACGTACGCCAGGGACAATGAGGGAACGAGGCACCGGCCGCGCCGTGGTCGTCCAGAGGAGCAGGCGGCGCCGGGGCAATTCGACTTCTACCTGCTAAACCTGTCGTGGTCGCCCGAGTTCTGCGCGACTCACGGTGACAGCCCGGAGTGCGGACGCAACCTGGGATTTGTAGTGCACGGACTGTGGCCGCAGGATGCCAGCGGTGACTATCCTCAGCATTGCAGTGATGCACCCGGCCCGTCGGATCCGCGGACCGACACAGACATTATGCCGACCGCCAGCCTGGTAGAGCACGAGTGGCAGACCCACGGCACATGCTCCGGGTTAGGGGCAAACGATTATTTTGCCGAAATTCATAAGGCCTATGCGGCCGTGAAGCTGCCGGCAAACATCGGCGCGGGCAGTGATGCCGATGGCGTCCCCCCCGACGAATTGCTGGCGCGATTTGCGGCGGCGAATCCTGGCTACCCGCGGGGGAGTTTCGTGCTCAGCTGCGGCAATAACCGGCTGACGGCGGTAGAGATCTGCCTGACCAAAGACCTGCGTCCCGAGGCTTGCCAGGGTGTGCGGTCCTGCCGGGCGAACGCGGTCAAGGTAACGCCGCGATAGGTGAAGTTCTCAGGGCTCGGAGGCGAGGGCCGCAGGGGCGGATTGATGAGCAGGCTGCGCGGCGCTCTGCGCACCACTTTGCGCACCCTGCCGAGCCAGCTTTTCCGCTTGTTTTCGCCTATGGTGACGCACAATGTCGGGCCAAAATTCGATGACTTCACTGCCTACAATCGCTTCAGCAGTTACGGAGAACCCGCGTTCGATGGTGTCGACGGCAGTACGATTGGATGCCGGGTAGTAAAGGTTGGAAACGGCCGCACCCATGAGGTTGCCCATGACGTTGGCATAGTTCGGTCCCCAGGAACCGTTATCGCGCTTGCACCACACAGTGCTGCCCGCCGCCCAAAGGGCCCGTCCGGTGAAGCTGCCTGTGCTCTTCTGAAAATAACGTGGATCTTCCCGCAGCAGGCTCGCCAGCACTGCGTTGCCCAGCAGATTGCCGGTGAAGTAGTCGGTGTAACCCGCACCGAATCGCTTGGCGTACCCTTGCATACCCTGTCCGTACTCAGGAAAGCTGTTTTCGGCCTGATCGATGCCGGCACCAAAAGCTGTCAGCAGGAAGGGCCAGGGATCGGTCGCGCTCTTGAAAAAAAGCTGATACTTCTGGCCGGCACTCAGGGGAAGTGCGTCCTTATTGTTGGTGGTATTGAATGTTGCCATCACACCAAACACCCGCTGATGCAACTGCTGATCCAGCTGCTCCTGCGCCTGCTTCCGCTCGTCTTCCCCTGTCATTGGGATGCTTTGAGGGGGCGAAGTCTGGGTATCGGACTGGTCGTCCGGCGTCATACTAGAGCTGTAGGAAGACGGTTGCAGTGAACTCGCGAAAGGACCATCCGGCAAATCAAGCGCGGCATCTGCCGGCTGTGACCTTGCCAAAGGGCCGGCAAAGAGTACGACGGATGATATGCAAGCTGCCGCAAACCATCGAGTTAGAGCCAATCGGAGACCTCAATCCTGCGGCGTGAACCTATCGCCTCAAAGCGGCCACGCCGGCATATCGTTCAATCGCCGATATGCAATCCTTAGTTGACGGGCCGAGTCGGAGTGAAGTCTCAACCAGAGAATACCCGGATGAAGGCACCAAACAGCCTGAGCATCCAACAAAGCGGCCGAAGTTTCCCTGGGAGCCGAGCGGAACCTCTAGTCATTCTAGCAAATTACGGATCAAGGTCAGGAATAGAAGAAATGCTTATGGTATGAACAGCGATGTGGGGGCCGGGCTTCGTTTGGTCATTGGGAACGGCTATGCTCCTAGGAAAACAGAAAAACCACCCGGAGGAATCACCCAAAATGGCAAAGTATGCATTGTATGTTGCACTGAAGGCCAAGCCCGGCAAGGCAGCAGAAGTCGAAGCGTTTCTCAAGCAAGGCGCGGAGATGTCCAGGGCAGAGAAAGGAACGGTAACCTGGTATGGCATCCAAGAAGATGAAGGGGCGTATGCCGTGTTCGACACCTTCGAGGATGAGGCAGGCCGAGACGCTCACTTGAACGGCGCCATTGCCAAGGCGCTGATGGCCAAAGCAGATGAGCTATTTTCAAACCAGCTCCAAATTCACAAGATTCAGATCATCGCCAACAAGTAAGCGGTGACCAGGCGCAACCGGCCACCGCTTTCCAGTAAACCGTTCTCGCGTCCCGACCTACTTTCAGTGTGTGCGACTCAGACTCAGTCTTTCTGATGAAAGATTGCGTTATTGATGTCGGGCCAAAACTCTTTGAAGATGAACGTGCCGCCGTCGATCGAGACATTCGTGATCCAGCGTTGATAAGTCTTGGTAAAAGTGCGCTCCTGGCTCGGGTAATAAAGGTTCGCAATGCCTGCGGCGGCACCCGCTCCAACTATCTCCGAGGCGTTGAAGGTCTCGTGACCGCCGTCGGTTCGAGTAATTGCAATGCGTGAAAAAGAATATACGAGCCGCTTGGGGAAGCCCCCGCGGCCCTTGGTGTAGTATCGGGAATCCTGGCGCAGAGCCGAGGGCAAAATAAATTCAACCCACAGATTTTCGTCCATGTTGTCTGCAAAGGTGTGCCAGTAATACCTGCCATAGCCGGCCGCACCCTGGCGAAACTCAGGGGTTGCATTGTGCGCCTGTGCAATTCCCGCCTGAATGCCCACAAAAATAAACGCGGAGTAGTCGACACTATCGAGCGCCGCTGTGTTGAACTTCTCTTTGACGCTTTGCGGCGGCAGCTTCTGATCCGCGCTGACTGCCCGGAAATTGGGAACAATGTAGAGAATTCGCTTGGTCTGCTTACCCTGATCTGACGCTTTCGCTGCAGAAGGATTGCTTGTCGCACCTGCGTCTTGCTGGGATGCCACGCCGGGAGCGTCAGGGAGCGTCCCGGCTTCGTCGTTCAGGCCTGCGACGCTGGGAATATTCGCGGCGGCCTCTAGCGTCAGGATGTGCAACCCGTCGAAGTAGGCGCAATCGGCTAGTTGCGCCTTGATCTCATGGACCATGTTGCAGGGCGCGGACAACGCCTGTTGAGATTGGAAGCCGACAAGGGAAATAGGTAGGTTTTGGGCATGCAGACCCGCCGCCAGGAGGAGGGCTATGGTGAGCACGCGCCCTAAGAGAAAGATCCGGTGGGCAACCCTCACTGCTCCATCCAGGCAGTCCGATGGGTGTGGAGGACGAAGCCACTGGCGCTCCTGAGTAGAAACGCGACAACTGTCTTTGCCTGAACGTTGGTAGTCGTTTTCGATCTCAATGGATCGTTCTCCTTTGGACACTCGAGCCCTGACAACAGTTTTCGCATAAATTCCGGTGATCAGCAAACGATTAGTCTTAGCGCTTTAAGACACCATGTCAAGCAGGACGGCGGGATCAATAGGGAAACCAGGCAGCGGAACGTTGCGAGCCGGACCAGGTAGGTCGAGTAATGCGCAGTAGGGAAGGGTGTATTCTCTCAGAACGCGTGGCGGCTTAGGATTTCGCGAGTGATGGTCAGCACCATAATTCGGAGGTCAAACCAAATAGACCAGTTCTCTATGTACGCCAGATCGCAGGCGACCCTGTTCTCGATCTGCTCCACGGTCTTCGTTTCGCCACGCCAT
Source organism: uncultured Acidobacteriaceae bacterium (assembly GCA_963814015.1). Taxonomy (GTDB): domain Bacteria; phylum Acidobacteriota; class Terriglobia; order Terriglobales; family Acidobacteriaceae; genus PALSA-350. The sequence goes on along the minus strand of CAWFBI010000004.1, from coordinate 74,530 downwards.
CCGTTAATTTGAGCCCATCCTGTGATCCCAGGCTTCACACGGTGACGGAAGGCGTATTTTGCGACAACATCGGTGAACAGCTTGTCGGCTGCCTTGGTGTTAGGCGGATGCGGGCGTGGTCCGACGAGGGACATGTTGCCTTTGAGGACATTCAGCAATTGCGGTAACTCATCGAGGCTCAAGGCTCGTAGCCACTTGCCAACGCCCGTGACTCGTGAGTCACCCCTCGTTGCCTGCCGTTCGCCCATCAGGTCCGTCATCCCGTGGTGCATGGAGCGAAATTTGTAACAAGTAAAGAGCCGATTATTGAAACCGAGACGGGGCTGCCGGAATAAGATCGGGCCGGGGCTGTCAAGACGGATTGCCAGGGCGATGATGGCAAGAAGTGGCGAGAGAACGGCGAGCATCAGGGTACCGATGACGAGATCAAAAGCTGACTTCTTCGCGGCCCGCCAATCTTTCAGTGGCCGCTCTTCGATCAACACCACAGGATTGGAGCCAATAGCGGAAATCTGACTACTTCTATAGCGGAAGCCTACGAAATCAGTGGTCAGGCAAAGGTCGGCGACCGCGCTTCCGATCTGTTCGAGGATCATCGATATGCGAGACATGGCGCTCAGGGGGAGCGCAATGACAATGAGGTCGATCTGCTCATCGCGGCTCCGCTCCAGAAGGTCGCGGACGCTGCCGCGAACTCTAACCCCGTCCTGCTCCGCCGGAACGCGCGAAAGGCGGTCATCATACAGCCCCACCACGGTATAGAAGTTTGGCTCGGAACGAAGGCGCTCGATGAACTCCCGACTAAACTCACCTGCGCCAATCACTGCCACCCTGCGGGCCAGGCGGCCAGAATCGATCCAGCCGTGCAGCAGGCGTGACAGATAGCATCGCGACGCGCTAAGCAGAATAGCGCTCGAGAACAGCCAAAGCAAAGGCCATTGGCGAAAAACCAGACCATCATCACTCATGAGGAACAGGCAGACGATCATGCTGGCACCGCCGGCCAGCAGCGGAATCGGTAGAAGCTGTAACTGTCTGCCCAGTGAAAGGAGGGATTTGAGCAGGTAACCGTTGGCACGAGCGAGGAACACCGCCGCGACAAAACTACCGGTTGTGGTGGCAAGAAAGAGTGAGCCATCGGAGCGCAGTCCTCCCAGCGGCGGCAGCATGCTCTTCGCCAGGAGCCCGCAGAACAGCAACAACAGCACGTCGGAAGCCTGCACAATATTCACGATGACGGACGGCGACATCCTATGTTTATCACCCCGAGATCCTCGTCGCGAAGGCGATCTCCGTTCCGTTGAAGTTACAGACGTGTCCGGCGGAGTCTGCACTACGGAATCAACTGACTCCGCCTTCTGCTGAACGGCAACCATCGGGGGATTAACCTTCATCGGGCACGGGCCAGGGTATGAAAGCAAAGCGCATCACGCTCAGGAATGACGATGACAGTCATCCCACTACCTGGCCTTTTCGAACCAGGCCCGGTCAGCAAAATCTACACCGGCCTCGTGAACAGTTGACTTTTGCGGGCCAGGAGCCCACCCACTTTGTTCGACTATGCCCTGACATTGCTTGCTCTCAAGCGGCAAACCTCGCTTCCGGCGCGGAAAGGACAGCACGGAACCCCTGGCTCTGGCCGGCGTAGAAGGAGTGCGCGCACGCGTTCTCGATGCGATCCTGTGGCGAATCCTACGTGATCGGCGGGGTTGCTCCTGCAAGACCCGCATCTGGTAGATAAGTTCCCAGCTTTGCCTGACCAGAACGCCCATATCGTCGAGTACGCGCAAGAGGCTTTCATTGCTTTTCTCTTTGTCATTCATTGCCACACACTCTTCTCGCGCATCGGGCGAAGTACGGGAGAGCCAATGCTCGAGCTCATCGGAGAATGCGACCACGGCGGTCCTATCCTTCAATGCGGGGCGATGGACGGGCATGCCCAGCAGGGCTTCCCAACGTTGGGCAGTGCGAACACCACGTTGAATATGGTTCGAAATCTGTTTCCAGCCGCTAAGGATCTGTCGACTCATTGGTTCTTCCACGATTCTGCCAGCATTAGTTTTCAACAAGAAAAGCAGACACTCATTTCCTAGCGCATGTCCACTTACTAGTGGGGAAAGTGACGAAACTTCCAGTAGGCCGCGGCGGCAATGACCAGGGCTGCCTCAAAGACAATGGCCCACACCACACCGCGCGCGCATCCCAATTTATCTTCGGAGGAAAATTGGTCCCAATCGATAGAACAAACATTAACGGCGTGGGGGGAGGTCCGGGCGCACAAATCTGCTTCATGCTGGTCAATCCACTCTGCAGAATGGTTCGTCACCGCATCAGATACGGGCATCTTGAATTCTCCTGGGTCCGTGCAATTCCGGAGATAAGCCATCGGACGCATCCAATGCTTCGTCTCATTGGGGGCGAAATACTGACCAATCGCACCCGCAACTTGCACTATCCAGCACATCGGCTGATTTCCAATTGCCGACGTAGCACCTTCGCGCCATAGCGGCAGTATGCCCCGCCGTGCGAGCGACAGAGCTGTTTACTGGGTGCCGTGTTCGCTTCTGCGAACGTCACCCATCACGGAATACGCTTACGGAGTTGCCGGGCAAGGTTACCGTGGTGTTGGAACTGCCGCAAGATTCCACGTGATCGAAGGATTACTCATCACGGATAAGAGCGCGAGGGCCTGTAGTGCTTCTGCCAACCTGCTATTGGGGGAGAGGAAAGCTACTATATCCAGTTCTTCCGCAGCAGCCACACTTTGATGATTTGGGTAAGCCCCACGTAGGCGAAAAGCGTCAGCATCAATATCGGCCAATACAGCAACGGCAGATGCGCGAAGCCCAGTGCTGAAGCCACCGGGGAGTACGGCAGATAGATACCTACCGCCATGACGGCCAGGGTGGTAAGCATGAGGGACAGGCTTGCCCGGCTCTGGATGAAGGGTATTTTGTTGGTGCGAATGACGTGGATGATGAGGGTCTGTGTCATCAGCGATTCGACAAACCAGCCGGTTTGAAACACGGGGGCACGCGAGGGGTCCCAGCAGTTGAAGACCCAGAGCATCACGAAGAAGGTGGTGTAGTCGAAGATCGAGCTGATGGGCCCGATGAAGAAGATGAATCGCGTGATCTCTCCGATGTTCCAGGGCCGCGGATGGGCTATCTGCTCTTCGTCCACGGCGTCGGTCGGGATCGGTACCTGCGAAAAGTCATACAGCAGGTTGTTGGTCAACACCTGGATTGGCGCCATCGGCAGGAAGGGAAGGAAGGCGCTGGCCCCCAATACGCTGAACATATTCCCGAAGTTGGAACTCGCCCCCATGCGGATGTATTTGAGGATGTTCGCAAACACCTTCCGCCCCTCAGTCACTCCCCCTTCGAGCACCATGAGGTCTTTTTCAAGCAGGATCAGATCTGCAGACTCTTTGGCGATGTCCGTGGCCGTGTCAACCGAGATGCCGACGTCGGCGGCGCGCAATGCGGGTGCGTCGTTGATCCCATCTCCCATGAATCCGACGACGTGACCCTTGCCCCGCAGAAGACGAATGACCCGCTCCTTGTGGGCCGGCGAAAGGCGGGCAAATAGGGTCGCTTTCTGCGCCGCCTCGGCCAGTTCCGGATCTGACATTTTCTCTACGTCGGCCCCGAGAAGCATGGGATCGGGAGAAAGCCCAACGTCTTTGCATACTTTGCGGCTGATGAGGTGGTTGTCTCCAGTCAGGATTTTCACCGCCACGCCATGCTGGCGAAGGGACTCGAGGGCAGCCGCGGCGCTCTTCTTTGGCGGGTCGAGGAATGCCATGTAGCCCCTGAGAACGAGTTCCCGCTCGTCCTCTTTGCTGCAAGTCTGCCTGCCCGTAAGTTCCTTGGTTGCCACTGCCAACACGCGGAAGCCATCGCTGCTAAGGCTCTCGTATTCTGCCTTCAGACCAACGATCAGAGGTGGATCCATGGGGGATAACTTCCCGTCCAATTCAAACTGCGAGCACTGATGGAAAACTTCTTCAGGAGCGCCTTTGGTAAGCAAGATGGCTTTACCGCCAGGGCCCTCCACCAAAACAGACATCATGCGCCGGGTGAAGTCGAAGGGGATTTCATCCAGCTTCTTGTACTTCTCGACGATCGCCTGATGATGGAAATCGGGACAATCCAGAATCGCCCGGTCGAGCAGGTTCTTGAGGCCGGTCTGGAAGTGGCTGATCAGGTAGCCATCCAACAGCACATCTTCCGATTCACGTCCCTTGACGTCGCAGTGCCGCTGGAGAATGACACGATCTTCCGTAAGTGTCCCCGTCTTGTCGGTGCACAAGACGTCCATGCCGCCGAAGTTCTGGATGGAGTTGAGCCGCTTGACGATCACCTTCCTGCGGCTCATCGCCAGCGCGCCCTTGGAAAGGCAGACCGATACGATCATCGGCAACATCTCTGGCGTAAGACCCACGGCAACCGCCAGGGCGAAAAAAAAAGCGCCTTTCCAATCGTGCTTGGTGAAGCCGTTGATCAGAAACACCAAAGGCACCATCACGGCCATGAGCTTGATCATGAGCCAGGTAAAGCGGTTAAGGCCCTGATCGAAGCTCGTCAGCACCCGTGCGCCCGTAATTGATTCGGCCATGCTGCCGAAATATGTCTGGACCCCGGTGGTGACGACGACTGCGGCGGCTGTGCCGCTCTCCACGCTCGTCCCCATGAAGCATATATTTTTGAGTTCTGTGGGTGAGGCCACGGTTTCGGGTTCGGGGTCGTGGAACTTTTCGACCGGGAGTGACTCGCCGGTGAGGCTACCCTGGCTGACGAAAAGGTCTTTGGAGGTCAGCACGCGAACGTCGCCCGGAATCATATCGCCCGCGGACAACTGGATGATGTCTCCCGGCACCAGGTCGCGGAGCGGCACCTCTTTAGCCTGGCCGTCGCGGACGACTGTGGCCGTCACGTGGATCATGGCCTTGAGCTTCGCCGCCGCTGCGTCCGCCCGGGCTTCCTGGATGAAACGGAGGCTTACGCTCAGGGCTACCATCATGGCCATCACGGTGCCGGCGCGCGCGTCACCGGTGGCAAAGGAGATCGCCGAAAGAGCTCCCAGCAGAATCACCAACGGGTTGCGCATGATTTTCAGCATGCGGATGGGCCAGCCTTGCGCTTTCTCCTGCGCAATCTCATTCGGACCGGCTGCCCTGGCGCGATCCTCAGCCTCAACTTGCGTCAGGCCGGCCGGACCCGTCCGCAGTTCCTGAAGCAGTTCTTCGCTATTCTTCTGGGCGGCATTGAGCACCACGGGCGAGACCTGGATGCTCCTGCCCTTCACACCCTTGTGGGCTTCGGGCGGCCGAAGCTCCGGGTCGGCGGGCTTAGAGATGACGCTAGCGACGCCACCGGCTACGTCGGTGCTTTCCGCATCGGGTGTTGTCATATTTCTTTGCTCATCGGACGGATTAAAGAAACCCTGGCCCTCGAAGCAATAATAACCAACCTGACTTTGCCTCGATCGACATAGTACTAATTGATGTTGAATTTGCGGGTGTATCCCGGGGGAAGGAAAAGGAAACAGCAGGTCGCTCCACTACGCTACCCCGGATTTCCTGCCGATCTTGTTGGCGTTGTGCGCTTCATGCGCCTTTCTAGGGAAAGGCGCACACGCGGCCTTGTGGAGCGCAGTGTGGGCAGGAAATCCGGGTACACTCCGGTCGGGATGACAATTCATTTGTGCAATTGGCTGTAAAAATTGGCCCGCATCCTCCGCCGGCTCGGTAGGAAGAGAATAGCTAATGGGCTAGCTGAATTCTCCCTGGATGTATTCCTTGGTTTCTTTCTCTTTGGGCTGGTTAAAGATTTGCTCCGAGTCACCGAACTCCACCAGATAACCTGTCCTCGAACCATCCGAGGTATCGACGTACATAAAACCTGTCTTATCGGACACTCGCTTGGCCTGGGCAAGATTGTGAGTCACAATGGCGATGGTGAAGCGCTCCTTCAGTTCCTTCATCAGATCCTCGACCAGCCGGGTTGCCACCGGATCGAGCGCCGAGCAAGGTTCGTCCATTAACAGCAATTCTGGCTCGGTTGCGATGGCCCTGGCGATGCACAGTCGCTGCTGCTGGCCGCCGGAAAGCGAGAGCCCGCTGCTATTCAGCTTGTCCTTGACCTCATCCCACAGCGCCGCCGATTTTAAAGCCTTCTCCACCGTCGCATGCCTGTCGCCTTTGAAGCCGTTCAAGCGTAGACCAAACGCAACATTGTTGTAGATGCTGGTGGCAAAAGGGTTCGGCTGCTGGAACACCATCCCAATGTAGCGACGCACCACCACGGGATCGACTTTCGCTCCGTAAATATCCTGCCCGCGGAAGCGGACCGAACCTTCAAACCGGAAGCCGCGGATCAGATCGTTCATTCGATTCAGACAGCGCAGCACGGTACTCTTGCCGCACCCCGAGGGTCCGATGAACGCCGTGATCGCGTTCTTCTTGAGCGGAACCTTCGTATCGCGAACCGCCTTGAAGGTTCCGTAATGCAGCTCTTTGATCTCACAGTCCATCACGATCGACGAGTCCCCCTTTCCGTTCTTTGGGCTCGACTCAGCACTGGCGGACTCAGGACGGACGGCGTCTAAACTAGGCATTGATCATTCCTCCGGTTAATCAGCTTGCTGACCTGCATTCACTTGCTTGCGCGCCAGGATTTGCCCGATAAGATTTGCAGCAAGGACCATTAACACCAGCACCAGGGCCGCAGCCCAGGCTAATTCCACCTGGTTGGCGAAAGGCATGCCGGCGAAGTTATAAATCAGCACGGCAAGGGATGCGGTTGGCTGCATAAGCTTGACGTGGCCGTGCCATATCAGCCAATAGTTGCTGAACAGCGAGGTGAACAGCAGGGGAGCGGTTTCACCCGCTCCGCGCGCGATGGCCAGCATGACCCCGGTAAGAATGCCAGGAACGGCAGTGGGCAGTAACACCATCCAGACAGTCTGCGTGTCTGTGGCGCCCATCCCGATGGCGGCTTCCTTCATTTTTGCCGGCACCATGCGGATGGCGTCCTCGGCAGTGAGCAGGATGGTCGGCAGCATCAGGATGGAGAGCGCTACGGATCCAGCGATAGCCGAGTAACCGCCCGTGGCCGTAACCACCACCCCATAGGCGAATACGCCGGCAAGAATGGAGGGAAACCCTGTCAGTACCTTGGCGGCGAAGCGCACGGTGGACGCGACGCGGTTGTCGGATTTTGACTGCGCCAGGAAGATCGCACTGAGGATTCCAATGGGCACGGTGATAAGCGTCGCCAAACCGACAATGACGAGCGTGCCCACGATTGCGTTTCCGAAACCGCCGTGCAGCTCGAGCGGCGCCGGCGGAAGCTGGCTGAAGGCCGCAAGGCTGAGCTTGCGGCCTCCCCGCCACAGCAGCAGCCCGACTACAGAGAACAGGGGGATCATCGCGAGCAACGTCATCGCGATGATCGTTCCGCTCAACAGCATGCTCAGGAATGTCCGCGGCCGCCGGAGGGATCGCTCCAATTTCGAAAAGTCCACGTCGTGAAACGGGTCCAATTCCTCGGCGTCATGATGAGGCGGGATTGCGGCATTCGCTTTGACGTTCTGTTGACTCATGCTTTCACCGCTTTCGGCTCCGCCGACGTGCTCTGTATGATGAGCGCGCCTGCCGCATTCACCACCACGGTGATGACCAGCAGCGCCGTCGCGGCGTACATCAGAACCGCCACGTCTTTAGGCCCTGCCTCCGGGAACGCGTTGGCCAGCAGGGCTGCCAAGGTATTAGCAGGCGAGAACAACGAGAGGCTGATTTTATTCGCGTTCCCCAGCAACATTGCCAGCGCCATGGTCTCGCCCAATGCGCGGCCGAACGCGAGCACTACGCCTCCGCAAATGCCCCGAGAAGCGAAGGGAGCGGTCACGGCGATAATCGTTTCCCATCGTGTCGCACCCAGCCCGTAGGCAGCCATCCGCAGCCGGAAAGGCACCGCCGCCAGCGCGCCGCGGCCAATGGCGGTGATCGTCGGCAGAATCATGATCGAGAGCACAATCACGGCGGGCAGCATTCCCGGCCCGCTGAGGTTAGTGCCGAATAGTGGGATCCAGCCCAGTTCAGCGTGCAGCCAGTTGCAGGCCGGTCTGATCATCGGAATGACTACGAAGAGCCCCCACAGGCCATACACCACGCTCGGAATCGCCGCCAGCAGTTCAATCAGATTGCGAAACAGGTTGTCCACTTGCGCGGGCAGCTTCCGCCAAACCGGGTGATATTCCAGCTTAACGACCCTGAGCAGCGCGGACACGGCGTCGTTTACAAAGCCTTCGGCCAGGAAAACCGCCGCCGCCAGCCCGAATGCCGTTCCCAAAATCAGCGCCAGCACGGAACTGCACAGCGTCCCCCAGATTTCGGGAAGAATCGAGTACACCTTTTTGTGTGGGTCCCAAACCTGCCCGCTAAGAAAGCCGAACCCATATTGATGCATGGCGGGCAGTGCGGCGATGACGATCTTGAGCACGATGCAGAGCCCGATGGCCAGGGTCAACCACGCGAATCCCTGGCACAAGGCTCGGAACGCCCTATTGGTGACGGTCTGGATGCGCGATGGTGGTTGCGAAATCTGGATATCAACTGGCACGATTCATACCCTTCTCTTCGACTGCAATCGGGTTTTACTGTCGCAGCTACTGTACGTTTTGAACTGCGGCTTTCACCTTGGTGGCCACGGCTTCTGGCAACGGGATGTACCCGATTGATTCCGATTCCTTCTGGCCATCGGTAAGGCAATACATGAGAATGCTGCGCAGCACTTCTGCTTTCTGCGGGTCGGAGTTCTTCTTGTAGCTAAGGAACCAGGTGAAGGTGGCGATGGGATAAGCGTCTTTCGCGGTCGGATCCGGAACCCAGGCGATGAGATTTTCCGGCAGGTTCGCAGTGGCGATTGCGGCCTGCCCGGAGGCGGTTGACGGAATGATGAAGTTCCCGGACTTGTTCTCCAGCTGGGCCATCGGCATCTTCTGGCTCATTGCGTAGCCAAATTCGACATAACCGATGGAACCGGGGGTGGTCTGGATGCTTGCGGTTACACCCTCATTCCCCTTCGAACGTGTGCCTACCGGCCACGCGGGCATGTCGTTGTTTCCCGGGCTGGCGGCGAATTCCTTGCTGATCGCGCTCAAGTGCTGCGTGAACACGAACGTGGTTCCGCTGGCGTCGGCGCGGACCACCACGTTGATTACACTACCTGGGAGGTTGACGCCGGCGTTGGTTTTGACGATGGCCGGGTCGTTCCACTTCTTCACCTTGCCCAGGAAAATGCCCGGTATAGCCTCGCGCGACAACTTCAGATCCTTGACCCCACGCAGGTTGTAGGTCAGCACGATATTACCGGCGGTCAAGGGAAGAAGTTGCGCCCCGCCCTTGACCAGAGCGATTTGCTCCGGCTTCATAGCCATGTCGCTGGCTCCGAAGTCCACCGTTTTGTCGATGAAGTTTCGAACTCCGGCGCCGCTACCGATCGATTGATAGTCGATTTCCACGTTCTGGTGAGCGTCGCTATAAACTTTGAACCATTTCGAATAGATGGGGAAGGGAAAGCTGGCCCCGGCGCCTTGTAACCTCACATTGGCAGATTCCTTGGCACTCACGGCCCTTCCACAGGATGTTAGCCCGATAGTCGAGAACAGCACCGCAGTGGCAAAGCTCACGGGGATTCTCATAAGAAGTCCTCTCTAGTTGGAACAAATCCACTGAGTCATTTGTGTTTCCTGCATATCGTTCTCTCTGATCCCTCTGGTAGGGTGGCGCGCGCGCCCTGTTGAGAGTGCTTTGGAACAGCTGGCTATGTCAGAACGTCCGGGTTATGTTCGCCTCTGCAGGACGTCTCGGGAGGACAAAGGCCGACCGAATTGCGTAATTGGTGATCGGCGCGTTGTTGGAGTGCATTTCCGTCTGGTAACGAGCATTTCGTGCCGATAGATCTTTACGCCCCTAGCGTCGATCGAGCCGCCTGGAAGAGAGTATCCGGCTTCGAAGAGCTTAGGGCTGTGCCGTTTTGCTCAGAAAGGGAATGCAACAGTACGAATTATCGGAACATTCACGTATAGCTTGTCTGCTTCACATAAGAAGGGCCTTCGGAGACCTCGATGAGTGGCTGCTTCGATGTGGCATCGGTCCTCGCGTCCGAGGCGGACAGTAGCATGAGAATTTTTAGCACCCGGCCGGGGAAGTTGTGAGCTCTTGAGGACAGACGCTAGCCCCCGATCCATGTCATATTCTCAAGATGACAAAGAAGAAGACTCCGACAGAGATCGCAGACACGATCATTTCCCGCGTGAAGAGAGAGATGCAGATGCCAAGATTGACGGAGTCAGTCCGCAACAACGGCAGAAAACATTTGGATCCGGTTGCCCGAGGACCTGCGGCGCGGTCATAAACAATGGGAACTCTGGTCCGAAGCTTCAAGCGCAAGCTAATCAGGCGGCATTGAGGCGCTGAGCAATTACAAACCATTGACATTGTGATGACAGAGCACTGACACGCCCTATGGCGGGGGTTGTTACGTTGGGGATGAAAGACGAGTTCCCCTATGCGATCAATCCAGTCAGCCAAGCCCAGGCAAACGCCGTTCCCGCGTTTAGCCCTCACCCTCCGCGTGGCCGGCTTGGTGTTCCTGCTGACTGGACGTCTCTCGGTAGCACAGACTGTTCCGATCGTTTCCGGCGCACTCGGTTTTCTCGACAGTACAAATACAGGGGTCAATTTCTTCCAACCGGTGGCCGCCCCGGTCGTCGTTGCCCCACTCGGCAAGAATTTCCTCGCCGAATCCCGATTCGACCTGCGTGGATTCTTTATTCCACAGAACGGCATCCACGGCGGCCCCTACCAGGGCAGCTTCATTGGGTCGACCCAATATCTACAACTGGATTACCTCGCATCGGACCGAATAACATTCACTGCCGGCCGCTTTCTCACACCATTTGGCACTTATAACGAACGCCTTACGGCCATCTGGATTCAGAAGCTGCAGGATGCTCCGCTCATTTTCCCCATTGGCACGCGCACCACTGGTTCGAGTGACGGCGTAATGGCAAGAGGAGTAGCCCTGGCCAAGCCCTCCTTTCATCTCAATTACATTGGCTACTTTTCCGTGTCGAGCAGCGTCCCCCAGTTCCAGGCGGCGCGTACGGCCGGCTATCGTATCGATCTCTATTTTCCTGGCAAAAGAGTCGAGATAGGAACCTCCTATGGGCGATTCCTCCAGGGAACGCACAACAATTCCAGTGGAGTCGATTTCTGGTGGTTACCGTGGCGGTTTCCTTTAGAAGTGCGGTCCGAATATGCCCACGGAGCACACGCGCAAGGGTATTGGATAGAGAGTGCTTACCGGCTCTCCCAGTTGAGAGGCCCGAACAGCATCTTCGGCCGGCTGGAGCCCGTGTTTCGGATGCAGCAGACCTTTCGTGATAGTCCGGGCCCGGGCGACGGCCTGCCCGCCGCCAATACTAACCAGGCTGACTTTGGTCTCGACTACCACCTGCCTCACGAGGTGCGCCTGAATGGAAGCTATTCGCGGAAGCTCTCAGCTGCCGGCAACGCGAATATCTGGGACGTATCAATAACATACCGTTTTCTCTTTCCTATGTGGCGAGGTCACCAATGAGGAACGATCGCTCAACGTGGAAACACCTGCCTCTGCCGCTTGTCATCTTTTTCCTTGGCAGTTGGCTTGCCTGGGCGCAAGCGGCCAGATCTCCCCAGGACACGGGACGGGCGGGGGCGCCCCCGGCTCAACAGGCAACTGCTGCAGTTAATCCGGGAGAGCGTGCGTTTCGGGAGAACTGCGGCCGGTGCCACAATCCACCCGAGCAACTTTCACCCCGGATCACGGGAACTGTGCTCCGTCATATGCGGGTACGGGCTTTACTCAGCCCGCAGGACGAGCGCGACATTTTGAAGTACCTAACTCCCTGACTTATTAAACAGAGAAGAAGAGAAAACTTGATGAAACTCAATTTAACGTCCCGCATTCTGATTGTTGCGTTGTTCGCCGGTTGCTCTGCATGGAGGCTGTCACATGCACAGCACCCGCCACAGCGCATCGAAGTCACCGCCAAGCGTTTCGAGTTTAGCCCTAGTGAGATCACTCTCAAGAAGGGTGAACCGGTGATCCTGGTGCTAACCAGCAAAGACGTGCAGCACGGGCTGAAGCTCGATCCATTTAACCAAGTTGTCATAGCTAAGAAAGGCGAGAGCAGCCAGGTCGAGTTCACCCCGGCTGAGGCAGGAACATTTGTCGCACAATGCGCTAGCTTTTGCGGATCAGGGCACGGATCAATGAAGCTGACCGTGCACGTTACGGAGTAAGTATGCGCTGGACAAAGCAACTTTATTTCCTTGGCTTATCTCTCCTGGCATGCGGCTGTAAAGTGAGCCCGCCAAGCCCCCTGGAGCGCACAGTTGTTGTCGCTGCCGAACACGACATCACCGTGGGAAATCGATCGCAAAAGAACCCTTTGCCCTTAACGAGGGAGACGTTGGCGGCGGGTAAAGAGGCCTTTAATCACTATTGCGTCGTTTGCCACGGACTCGACGGCCAGTCAACCGGCGTCCCATTCGCCGACAACATGTCTCCGCCGATCCCGTCGTTGGCTTCGCGGCAAGTACAGGACTACAGCGACGGACAGCTGAAATGGATTATCGATAACGGCCTGGCACCTTCCGGCATGCCGGCTTCGAAGGGCACCCTCAACGACGAAGAGATCTGGTCGATCGTTCACTTTCTTCGTCATTTGCCGCCCGCGGGCAGCCTTGGCGAACCCGAGATGTACAGCCACTGAGCAGATTTCACTGAGCTGGAGATGGTTATGAAGTGGAGCGAACGCGCAAATAAGAAGGTAGTCGAGGCCGTGGTCGCCACCTTCCACGATTCGGCGGAGGAATCCTTCCACCGTCTATCGGCTTTGAAAGCCCGTGACTGGCGACGGTCCTACCACTGGCTCGATGCCAGCGGGATGGCGCTCTATTTTCTCGACAAAGTTGAGTCTTTACACATCGAGAGCGCTTTACCCGCGGCAACGCTGGCGAGACTCCGCGGCAATCTCGCCGACAACCGCGAGCGGAGCTCCACTATGTTCGCTGAGTTTGCTTCCCTTAACCAGACGTTCCAGGCGGCCGAGCTCGTATACGCGAATCTCAAAGGTTTCACGCTTTTCCCTGAATCCTGCCCGCGGCCTGAACTGCGCTGCCAGTTTGACTTCGATTTTCTGATCGATGGGGCCCAGTTGGATCTCTGCCGGCAGCTCCTCTCCAGGACGGGTTACGAACTAACGATGGCGACGCCGGATGTGTGGGAGTTCAAAGCAGGGTCTTCAGACCTGGCAAGTATCAGGGATCATTACAGAACCAAACCGCAGCGCTCGGTCGAACTCCACTTCGCATCCTCGGAGGCGCCACCGCATCTGCCGTATCGCGACCCGCGACTGGAAAGGCTGAGCTTCCGTTGCTGGGGGGGCCTTACCTTCCCTGCCTTGATGGGGGCCGATCAATTTATCGCACAAGGTCTGCACGTCTTTAAACACGTTTGCAGTTCGTGCACGCGCCTCTCCTGGTTGCTTGAGTATCTGCACCACGTTTCCGTTCGTTACCAGGACCAGTCTTTCTGGGACGAAGTACGGAAGCAGTCAGAGGGCTCTCGCCATGCATCCATCGCCATTGGCCTGACTACGCTGCTTTCTTCTCGCATCTTTGGCGGTGAAGCTCCGCCCCAGCTTGAGGAGTGGACCTCTGCTCGCCTGCCTGCCTCGGTGAGGCTTTGGGCCGACCAGTATGGGAGAGAGTCGATCCTGGCAGACTTTCCGGGCACAAAGCTGTACCTGCTCTTACAGGAGGAGTTGAGAGGCAACGATGACTCGTGGAAACAAGCGAAACGCAGCAGCCTGCTTCCGTTGCATCGGGCGCCACGGGTGGTACAGATAAGCACCCACGACAACGTGTGGAAGCAAATTCGGAACGAAATCTACCAACTGCGCTTCATTCTCTTCCGCCTGCGGTTCCACGTTGTGGAAGGACTGCACTACCTGGTCGAGGCTTGGCGCTGGAAACGCCGGCTCGCCGCTGCACGGGAATTGAAGCCCGAACTGATTGTTGATTAAACGACGAACATGAAGACGCCACCAACAACCCGGCTCACGAACCTCTTATTGGGGGTTGTCGCACTGCTTGTGTTATGCGGCTCCGCTCACGCGCAACAAGTGACCCCCCAGATTGCTGCCCCCTCGGCCGCTACTACAGATGCAGCGTCTTTGGATTCCGAATCGAATAGCTCAACTGCATCGCAAATCAGCGAGCGTACTTCCCTGACCGCGGCGCAGATCATTTTGATTCTGCAGCAGAAACCTGAATTGGTCGTTGAGTTAAAGTCTCTGGTGGCCGATCAGCTTCAACAACAGGGCGTACCGGCACAGGCCGACTCGATTACAGACGAAATGCTCCTCACCCAGATCTCGGCCAACGCCGCCCTGCGCTCCAGCATAACGATTTGGCTGCGTGCCCGCGGCTATGTTTCGGCGGCTGATATGGATCGCTTACTTTCGAGCTCCGCCGCGGAAGATGAGGAACGATCGCCATTATCATTGCTCGCATCGGGGGCGCCTGTTGATAGCCTCAGTCTATCAGCCAGCAACCGTGCCCCAAGCGGACCGGTTTCCGCGACGGGCCAACCGTCTCTGGCCGACAACGGCATCTCAAGCGCCCGCACAAAAGGATCGACTCTCTCCACGGAGCGCGCAGGAAGGACAACCGACAAGCACTCGCGGAACGTCACGGACGAACCGGATACCCTGCGTTTGCCAGCGCCATACAATCTGAATTCCTTACGTGACCTCTACACACAGGTGCCTCCCGACAGCGTAACGCTTAAGCGCTTCGGATCTGAGGTCTTCGTCAACCGAGATGAGCTGACTCGCGGCGGACTCGGAAACCGCAGCATGCCCGTCGATCTGCCCATCGGTCCCGATTATGTCTTGGGGTCTGGCGACGGCCTCACCATCAATGTTTGGGGAGGTATCTCCCAGAGCTTTGCCCGGGTTATCGATCGTGAGGGAAAGATCGCGCTGCCGGAGGCAGGGTCTCTGGTGGTGGCCGGGCTCACTCTGCAGCAGGCCCGGTCCAACATAGAAGGCGCGCTCAAACAGCAGTATCACAATGCTCAGGTCGATGTGACGATTGCCCGCCTGCGTACGGTTCGGGTGTATGTTGTCGGCGACGTGCAGCGTCCCGGCGCATATGACGTCAGTTCCCTCTCCACGCCGCTCAACGCCATCTACGAGGCGGGTGGCCCCACCAGTGTCGGCTCGCTTCGCATCGTTCGTCATTACCGCGGACAGCAACTGATACGAGAAGTCGACCTGTATAACTTTCTGCTGCACGGCGTGCGCATGGATGACGAGCGCCTCGAAGCTGGCGACACGCTGCTGATTCCGCCTGCAGGTCCGCAAGTCGCAATCTTCGGCATGGTCAAGCGCCCCGCCATTTATGAGCTCAAAGGAAACGCGACACTGAAGGATGTGCTCGACAATGCCGGCGGGGCCACGGTCGCGGCGGCGCTCGATCACATCACCATTGAGCGTATTGAACCGAATCGGCTACGCGAGACGGTGAGCCTGGAGTCACCGCTCTCGGGAACACCGCAGTCCACTCTGGAAAGAATCGCTTCCTTCGAGGTGAAGGATGGTGATCGTATCCACGTCGCGGCAATCCCGCCATATAGTGAGCGCTCCATCTACCTGGAAGGCCATGTCGTGCGGCCGGGCAAATTGCCTTATCGGGACGGCATGCAGCTTAACGATGTTATCCGCTCCTACCAGGACCTGTTACCAGAGCCCGCGGCCAAGGGCGACATAGTGCGCCTCGTCGCACCCGACTTTCATCCCGAGACTATTCAGTTCGACGTGGGCGAAGCCCTGATCGGCAACAATAACGTTGCCCTCCAGCCGTTTGACACCATCCGCATCCTCGGCCGGTATGAAGTGGATGCTCCCCAGGTGACGATCCGGGGTGAAGTCCTGCGACCCGGCACCTATGCGCTTTCACAAGACATGACGCCGATGAAGCTGGTGAATATGGCGGGCGGCTTCAAACGGGACGCACTGCTCAGCAACGCTGACCTCGCCAGCTACACCATTCAGGATGGGAAAAAGGTCGTCAGTGGACGCACGTCGATTCACATTGGCAAAGAGGCATTTGATGAGGTTCCGCTCAAGCCTGGTGACATTCTCACCATCCATCAGCTGTCGGGATGGAACGACATTGGCGCCTCAGTCACTCTTGAAGGCGAAGTTACCTACGCCGGCAGTTATGGCTTGCAGGAAGGGGAGCGCCTCAGTTCCGTGCTTCGCCGCGCCGGTGGTCTGCGGGACACGGCCTATGCCGCCGGCGCCATCTTAATACGCAATCAGGTGAAGGAGTTAGAAGAGAAAACCAGGGTCGAGCTCATTCACCAAATCGAGACCTCCTCGGCGTCAGCACGCCTTGCACCTAATTTAAGTGGCCAGGATTCGACCGCGCTGCTGCAGGCTGCGTCGCAGCAGCAGGCGGAGGTTCTACAGCGGTTGAAGAACCAGCCGGCCAGCGGACGTCTCGTCATTCATATCAGCGCTGATATCAATAGCTGGGCCGGCACGCCTGCCGATATCGAGATGCATACCGGCGACGTTCTAACCGTCCCCAAACGTCCTGGATTCGTGTTGGTCAGCGGGCAAGTCTATAACGCCTCCGCGATTACCTATGTTCCTGGTAAAGAGGCGAGTTGGTATCTCCGCCGAGCAGGTGGAACAAACGACGTCGCGAATCGTAAGGAGATCTTCGTCGTCCGCGCGAACGGTTCGGTCGTTGGAAGGCGATCCGGCGAATGGTACGGCGCGAACGTTCTCGCCACTCGTCTCGAACCGGGGGACGTTATTGTCGTGCCACAGAAGATTATTGGCGGGTCTCTCTTCTGGAGAAACCTGCTTACGGTGGCACAGATATCTTCCTCCATTGCCATCACGGCCGCGGTGGCCGGGGTCATATAGGTTCGCTATGCGAAGGTTGGCGATGCTCCTGCTTATACTACTCACGCTCATGCAGAGCTATGCCCAGGCGCACTCCAGTCTGCCCGATCCCTCCTACAGCGGTTGCGACTCCTCCGGAATGGCGTCTACCTACGTACCGATTGAAAGCTGGATCTATCCCGCGATCGAGAGGCTGGCGCTTGCCGGGTACATTCAGACCGCGTTCGCCGGGCTGCGTCCCTGGACGCGCATGGAAAGTGCGCGACTCGTCGCCGAAGCCCAGGAGCGGCAAATGGATCTCGACTCACAGGAAGCGGTCACAGAGGAAGCGAACCTATCGATAAGAGACCTGGCTCGCGAGTTCGCTGTGGAGCTTCGCCAGCGCGACGGGGAGTGCAATCGCGAGGCTGCGATCGATTCGATCTACTCGCGCAGCTCGGCGATCGCCGGCGCCCCGCTTACTGACGGCTACCATTTTGCGCAAACCCTCACCAACGATTATGGGCGGCCCTATGGCCGCGGAGCGAACATTTACACCGGCATCGCGGCTCGTGCGGCTTCAGGTTCGTTCGCGGCATACGTGCGCGCGGAATTGCAACAAGTCGCAACAGCGCCGCAGCCTCCTTCCTCGGCAGATGCCGCCATCGCGGCGGCCGACTTTACCCCTCTTGCGGCTGCGGGACCATTCTCCGGCTTCACTCGCGGACGCATACTGGAAGGCTACGTCGCGTACACATTTCACAACAATCAACTCTCTTTCGGAAAGCAGGCCTTGTGGTGGGGTCCGGGCGAAGGAGGTCCGCTCCTATACAGCAACAATGCAGAGCCAATCACCATGCTGCGCTATGATCGCGTGTCTCCTATCGAGCTCCCGGGCATTGGCCGGTGGCTTGGCCCGATTCGCATGCAGTTCTTCCTGGGGCGGCTTTCCGGCCAACAATTCGTGCATGTCGGGAGCCAGACTCTGGGCCAGCCAGGGGTTGCGTTGAACGACCAGCCGTTCCTGCACGGTCAAAAATTTTCCTTTAAGCCACAACCTGGTCTGGAATTCAGCGTCTCCCGCACTGTGATTTTCGCCGGCGAAGGAGCGCCCTTCACTACGGCCAGTTTCTTGCGCAGCATATTTTCTACTGGCAACGCCGCTCCCGGCACCAACGATCCGGGCGATCGCCGGTCTGACGTTGACGTCCAATACACAGTTCCAAAGCTCCACAATCTGCTGAAGCTTTATGCGGACACGTTCACCGACGACGAGCTCTTTCCTCTTGCCTACCCCACACATAGCGCGTGGTCGCCAGGGTTTTATGTTGCGCGCCTGCCGCATCTCCCGCACATGGACTTTCGCGCGGAGGGGTATCTGACGCCCCGTCGAACTTTTCCGGGGTTCTATTACTTCAATGTCCATTACCTCAGCGGCTATACCAATGAACGGCAACTTCTGGGCAGTTGGATAGGACGGGAGTCGAACGGATATCAGTTATGGAGCACCTGGTGGCTCTCGCCTCGGAGTTCAGTGCAAGTCCGCGCTCGCGATCAAAATGCCAGTTCTGTCTTTCTCCGCGGTGGATCTCTCCGCGACCTGGAAGTCAGTGCAAATCTTGCTTTAAGCCCACACTGGCAGCTAAGCGCGGCCGCACAACAGGAACGGTGGCGATTTCCGCTCCTTTCGGCGACGGCACATAACAATGTGACGACTTCGATCCAGCTCTCGTACCGGCCGAAGACAGGAGAACTCTAATGGCTACAGCTGAGATCATGACAACCCAGGCGCAACCCATGCCTAACTGGGTCAGGAACGGGGCCCTCCTTTGGGATCATCGACGCACGCTCGCTCGGGTAGCGGCGGGGGCTCTCATTCTGAGCGCAGTCATCGCCTTCCTTATTCCGAAGCGCTACGAGTCTACGGCGCGTATCATGCCGCCGGAACAGCCATCCTCGGGCGCCGCCATGCTCGCTGCGCTAGCTGGACATTCTTTCAACGGGCTGGCTGGATTCGGTAACCTCGCCGGTAGTCTGTTGAGCGGAAGAACGTCAGGTGCGCTGTTCATCGATCTTCTCAAAAGCCGCACCATCAGTGATCGCATCATTGAGCGCTTCAACCTGCAGCGCCTTTACAAGAAGCGCTACCGCATCGATACGGTCAAATATCTGGCTCACCATACCACCGTTGTCGATGACAAGAAGAGCGGCGTGATCACCATCAGCTTCAACGATACGGACCCGCGGCGAGCACAGGCAATCACCCAGGCCTATCTCGAAGAGCTGAATAGCGTGGTGACGCGCGCGAACACCTCTTCTGCACGCCGGGAGCGAGAATTCATCGAGAAGCGCCTGGTCAGTGTGCAAGCCGACCTGCAAGCTGCGGAGAAAGCACTCGGTCGCTTTTCCAGCGACAACATCACCATCGATGTCAAGGAGCAGACCCATGCGATGGTTGACGCCGCCGCCAGGCTGCAAGCCGAGCTGATCGTTGGCCAGTCGGAGCTCGACTCATTGCAACAGATTTATGGCGATGGCAATGTACGCGTGCGTGCCGCCCGGGCGCGGATCGGTGTCTTGAAGAGTGAGCTCACCAAGATGAGCGGCAGTACTTCCGCTGATGACCCTAACAAGAGCATCAGCGAAAGTTCGGAGTTATACCCATCGCTGCGCCAGCTCCCGCGGCTCGCCGTTCCCTACGCTGACCTCTACCGGCGGGTGAGAATTCAGGAGACGGTTTTCGAACTGTTGTCGCAGCAATATGAGATGGCGCGCATCGAGGAAGCGAAAGACACTCCAGTGGTCGCGGTGATCGATCAGCCGCTGGTCGCAGAGAAGAAGTCGTTTCCTCCACGCTTGCTCATCATTCTTCTCGTGACCATGTTCGCCACAGGGGCAACCTGCTTTTACATCATTCTTGGTTCCATGTGGGAGCACCTGAACTCGCGCGATCCGAGGAAAGTGCTCGCGCAGGAGATTGGCGGCAGCTTACGGGGACAGCTGGAGCGCCGCCTGCAAAGGGGTGGTGTGCAATGAGAGCTCATCTCTCTAACGCCGCCTACGGAGTGCTCGACTACGCGGCATATCCCATTGCCATGCTTGTCTCCGCTCCAACATTGCTGAAGCACCTGGGCGTTGCCCAGTACGGCATTTGGATAGTGACTACTGCAGCGCTGAACACCGGCGGAATCATTGCTTCTGGCTTTGGAGACGCTAACATCCAATACATCGCGCGGGCCAGAACTTACGGCGATGCGTATCTGTTGCTGCGAGCGGTCCGAAGTACGCTCGGCATCAACCTTTTGCTCGGCGGAGCGATTGCGGCCACCTCGTGGATCCTGGTGCCGCTCGCTGTCGACCACCTGGTGAGCTCCGCAGCCGATCTGCAGGCGGCCTGTCTGCTCTCGCTGCGCATTGCCAGCGTTCTCATGCTGGTGCGGGCAATCGAAAGCGTTTGCGTCAGCACCCAAAGAGCGTTCGAACGATATGGCGCCGCAGTCCGGATTAGTCTCTTTGCCAGGGTGATCACGGTGGTAGCAGCCGTGATGCTCAGCCTCCGCGGGTTCGGCGTCGCCGGCATCATGGAGGCAACAGCTTGCTTCATGGTTCTCGGGACCGCAGCACAGTTTATGCGCCTGCAGCAATATCTTGGAGCAGCTTCGCTTTTACCTTCGTTCGACCATCATGCCACATCCGTCCTGTTCGGATTTGGCGCGTTTAGCTGGCTGCTTGCAGTGTCCAGCGTGATCTTTACCCAGGCGGACCGGCTGCTCCTGGGCGTTTCGTTAGGCGCGACCACGGTCACCGCCTATGCGTTGTGTGTACAAATGGCTCAGCCGATATACGGAATCACATCCTCCGGCCTGCACTTTCTCTTTCCCTACCTTTCCGGGCGGAATGCTATCTCCCAGCCGGCAGCTCTCAAGAAAGCCGTCCTGACAGCTTTCGCTGTCAACCTGGTGATCGTGGCTACGGGAACCGGCGTGTTGCTGCTCTTCGGTCATGCTGCCCTCTATGCCTGGGTCGGCCAATCGGTTGCTCAAAGTGCCGCCGGCATACTCGCTCCGATTGTTTGGAGCTTCGCGTTCCTGGGGCTAAGTGTCACCGGCTATTACGCATTGCTCGCGCTCGGCCATGTCCAGATCGTCACAGCGCTGAATCTTACGGGAGGTTTGGCCATGCTGGTGCTCATGGCCTGGCTCCTACCTTTGCGGGGCGTTCACGGAATTGCGATGGCCCGGGTTTGCTACGGCATCATCGCCTTACTGATGTACGCGCCGCTCGCCCGTGTGCTGGGGGGCACACGGGCGCCTTCTTTGTCTCCGTCAGACATTCGCCCAGTCTGTGAGGACGTATGAGCACCAGCGCCGCAATAGCAAGAGACCAAACCCTCACCCAGCCTGGCAGCCTCATGGCGGCGACCGTGGGGTTCTATTTTGCTTTTCGCTATTGCCTAGAGTACTTGTTCTTTCAGTCAGACCCACGAGCGGGTGCCGCATTCGGCGTTGGCCTCAACATCCTGCTGTTCGCAGTGGTTGTATTCCATTCATTGGGACCGGCGCCGAATAGCTTGCGGTCGACCGTGCGTGTACCGGGCTTCCGTCCGGCAATCGCCTTTCTTCTGTTCGCTCTTTGTAGCTTGCTTTGGAGCTCCACGATCTCGGTAGCTGTCGCTTTTGGTTATTGGTCCGGCGTGGCTGCAGACCTCGCGATGGTAGTGTTGCTGCTTCGCACCGGACCAGTGGACCTCATGTCCGCTTCCCTAATGAAGGGTTACGTATGGGGAGCCGGCTTCATTGCGGTGATTACATGGCTATCGCCAACCATGCAGGATTTGCGCCCGGGAAATGACGACTTTTTTAGCCCGAATGCCATCGGGTTCATCTGCGCATTCGGTGTATTTCTAGCCCAGTTCCTCAGCCGCTCGGAACGCTCCTGGAATTTTGCCGCCATCGTTCTCGCGGTCACCTTGTTGCGCACTCTGAGCAAGACCACCATCGTTGCTTTCATCGCTGGCGAGGCACTCATGTTGCTCCGCGATTCTGCGGTCAGCCGGCGCAAACTGCTCGCAATCCTGGTTAGTTCCGGCCTGGTGGTCGCGGCGTTCTGGAAACTGATTGAGGCCTATTTCGAGGTGTACACCACCACCGGCAATGAGGCGGAGACCCTGACGGGGCGGGTCGGTATCTGGAACTACGTTTTTGAGCGATCACTCGAACAGCCGTGGATCGGGCACGGATTTCACTCCTTTCGGAATGTGATACCGGCCTTCGGTCCCTTCGAACCCTGGCATGCGCACAATGAATTGCTGCAGCTGTTCTACACCTACGGAGTGGTGGGGATATTACTGTTCATCGTTATTTACGGCAGTTTGTTCTTACAGCTATGGCGCTTGCCCAGGTCCTCTGACAAGCCATTTTTTTACGGGCTCCTTTTATTCATAGCCATACGAGGTCTTGGTGACACCGATCGATTCGAACTTACCCTTCCGCTTTGGTCCGTTTTTTTAATTAGCTCGCTATTGAATGTACCCCAACCCGCTTCACGGAACTCGCTTGTTTTGAGCGCGCCGATAAAGGACGGCCAATCATGAAGATCGTCATCGCAGTCGCTGGCTCCTCTGGGCATCTGTCGGGGGTTTCTCGTCACGCCGCTAACCTCGCTCGATGCCTGCTTACCCGCGGCGGTGTGACGGCAATCCATGTGGTCGCTACCGATTGCCAGTGGAATTCGCTGGACGCAGCGTTGCCGCATAACGATGCCAGGCTCCACCTTCACGAGATATCCATAGGCAGCGATGCTATCAGCCGCAATCTCTGGTACTACAACCAGCTGCCTGGGATCGCCCGGCGTCTCGAGGCCGATATCCTGCACTTCGCATATCCCGCTCCGGTGAATCGACGGGCGCTCCACTGCCCCGCGGTGGTTACTCTTCATGACCTTTATCCATACGATATCCCTTCGAACTTCGGGTTTCCCAAGGTCCTCTTCAACCAGCTGATACTGCAGCAGTGTCTGCATGCGGTTGACAAGATCGCCTGCGTTTCCGAAACCACATTCCGGCGCCTCTCCTTCTACGCCCCCCGGGTCGCTGCTCGCCGGGCAGTCACTATCTACAACTGCGTCGATCCCGGACCACCCAGCTCTACAATAAGTCCGATCCCGGCATGGTATGGTCAACCGTTTCTCCTTTGCGTTGCCCAGCACCGCCGGAACAAGAACATCGTTCTCGCGTTGCGGGTCTTTCAACGCCTACTGCGGGAAAAAGCAATCAATCCGGCTGCCCTGCTGGTTGTCATTGGCATCGAAGGGCCAGAAACGGACCACATTCATCGCGTCATCAACGAACTCAAGCTGGAGCGACAGGTCGTCTTCCTGCGGGGAATTTCGGACGCCGAGCTTGAGTGGTGCTATAAGCATTGTGAAGTGCTGCTGGCCCCCTCCCTTATCGAGGGCTTCGGTCTGCCTATCGTCGAGGCAATGTTTCATCACTGCCGCGTGGTCTGCTCCGATATTCCAGCGTTCCGTGAAGTCGGTGGATCCTACTGCCACTACGTTCCTTTGGAGCCGTCCGCGGAAGATGCATTCGTCCGCGCGACGCGGGAAGCTCTCACCACACTTCGATTCCGGATGCCGACAGTCGATCGTTATTCCAGTGAGCGCATCGCGAAAGCTTACTTTCAGGTTTATACCGACTTGTGCCATGGCAGCGCGGCCATGGAGAGTAACAGCCATACTGGTTTGGCCTGCAATCTGGAAAGGAGTGGATCTTGAGAATCCTGAGCGAGGCCTCCATAACCTCAGCCGCGAGAGAGAAACAGGTCCTACTCGAGTGTCTTCTCCAGGACCCCCGGCGCTCCTGGATGCATTCCCTGGATACCCGCCAGGCCTTGCGCGTTTGCATCCTTGTGCACCTGGGCAAGCTGAGTCTGGCCGGTAAGAGTATGCAAGGTGTTTAGACGCGTTGCCGAGGGAGTTATCTTCCTGCTACTGGGACTCTATCTCTTCGGGCACACGCTGCCGCGCGCCTGGCGTTCACTTAACACAGACTTCCCTAACTACTATCTGGCAGCTCGGCTCACCCGTGAGGGTGTCGATCCGTCACGCGCCTACGACTGGATCTGGCTGCAGCGGGAAAAGGACCATCGCGGCATTGATCAACGAGTCGTTGGACTCGTACCCATTACGCCTTTTTCTACCCTGGCTATGTGGCCTTTGACGGGCTTACCGCCTCTGGTTGCGAAACACGCCTGGCTGCTCTTCAATCTCGCCCTCCTCTTTCCCATCGCCTGGCTGCTGAGGGCGGTCAGCGGCTTATCGCTGTTACAGGTAGGGTGCCTCCTCGGAGTGTGTTTTCCGTTGCATCGTAACCTTCTCTACGGCCAGTACTATATCGTTCTGCTTGGCATTCTGACCGCTGCCTGTTGGGCGGCCCAGCGGCAACGGAATCGGCTGGCCGGGTCCCTGGTTGCCCTTGGCATAGCGGTCAAGATCTTTCCCGTCATTCTTTCACTTCACTTTGTCAGGAAAAAGAACTGGGCAGCGCTCTCTGCCTGTCTGCTGACCGGCGTTCTTTGCCTGCTGGCCTCGATCTCAGTTTTTGGCTGGAGTCTCCACCGCACGTATTTGCTTCAGGTGCTTCCCTGGACGCTGCGAGGCGAGGGTCTCGATCCTTATAACCTGGTCAGCTCTTCCCTCTCGACACTGCTGCATCGGCTCTTCATCTTTGAGCCACAATTAAACTCTCACCCTGCCTTGCACGCTGCGTGGCTCTTTGCCGTTCTTCACCCCACGATTCAATTGGCTTTGCTGGCGCCAGCCTTGCTCTGGATCCACCCCGGGATATCGTCACCTGCTCGTATTGCGCTGGAATGGTCGGCGCTATTGCTGGCGACACTCACGCTCACGCCGTTGCCCGCCTCCTACCACTTCACGGTTCTCATTCTCCCAGTAGCCATCTTTTGCGGACACCTTGCTCAGGAGCGGCGTAGAACTCTGCTAGTCATTGTCGTTGCGCTTTACCTGGCCGTGGGATATCCGGGATGGAATACCGCGCCGGTGGATGGCTGGAAAGCTCTTCTGCACGTGAAGCGTCTGTATGGGCTCATCCTGTTGACGACCGTTTCCTTCTACTTGATAAAGAACGGCGTGCGCCTGCAGCAAAAAAGATGGTGGCTTGCCGGGGGTGCGGTGGCCCTTACCATCAGTATCGTCGGCGGCCTGGAGCATCAACGCGGATTGTTTAGCGACTACTCCTATCGCCTTCCCATGGGGCCGCAGATGCTTTTGGCGGCGCAACCAGTTCCACGGGGGAGCGAGGTTCACTCCATCGCGCTGGTACAAGCTGGTTACCGCAGGGCCACGATCGACGGCGATTCTATTCGTATAACTCCTGCCGACGAATCGAAAGATGAGCTATCACTGACCTCCAGAGTCGATCAGCTTTGGACGGAAACAGTCGGACTCCATTCCGTCCTCGAGCCTTCATCCGGTTTCAGTCCGTCGATCTTAAATGCCGAGTCGCCCGCCATGCTCGAAAACGGGAAAAAGCTTGCTTTCCTGCGCGAGATTGACGGCCGCAAACAGCTCTTCGTTCACGATCTTGCTCATCCGCAGGAACTGAACCTGCAACTCACGACTACAACCTCCCCCTGGAACATTGAGGAGATCGCCCTGTCACCCGGTGGATCGATCATTGTTTCCGCAACGCGAGACAAAGGGGAGTCTCGGCTTTACGCGGTAAGAGGGGTCGACCAATTGGAGCTGATTCCGGTCGGCGAGGCGCGCTACCCGGCGATTTCCCCCGATGGCCGCTGGCTTGCCTTCAGCAGTTTTCAATCAGGTTATTGGAATCTATCCTTGCGCGACTTCAGTACCGGTGCCGTGCGCCGTCTCACTACGGCTCCGTGCAATCAGACTGAGCCGGCATGGCTCGCTGACTCGAGCACGCTCCTTTACAGCAGCGACTGTGGCCGCGCGCTCGGCTTCAGCGCCATTTGCAGGCGGCGCTTCCTTCGCTGATCTCCTTTTGTGCAGAAATCATGACGAAACACCGACAATTCGGTGACAATCCGCCTTCCGACTTTGCCTAGACTCGGCCATATAAGAACACGCACGCTTCTCTACAGGGGACAAGGTGAAGATTGTAAACGTAGGACGACAACTCCTTGTTCTGCGGCATTCTGATCGCTCACGTCAGGTCGCTTTTCTACTCCTTATGCTTCTAGTGCCCGCAATCTCGTCGGCTCATGCTGGAATTCTTCAGCGGGGAACGGTCCTGCTCATCTGCCACCGCACAGCGAACCGCGATATGCCTGAGAACACATTGGAGTCGCTGGCCCTCGCCGCGCGCATGGGTTGCAACATCGTCGAAATCGACGTCAGAAAGACGCTGGACGGACAACTTGTTCTCAATCACGACGACTTTTTGGAGCGACTCACCAACGGAACGGGGACCGTCGAGCTGACATCTTCCGACGAACTGGAGCTACTCGATACCGGAGCGTGGATGGGTGACCGCTTTACCGGCATGCGCATTCCCCGATTCGAAGAGGCTCTTCGGGTAGCTCGCGAGCAAGGGATCGGCCTGTACCTGGATATCAAGACCAAAGGCATAGCGCCGCTTCTGCTGGCAACACTCCGAAGGGAAGCCATGCTGGAGCGGGTCGTCTTTGGTGGCGAATGGGAAGATGTTCCACCGCTGTACCCGGGCGCAAATCGTGATGCTGTCGCTTATGTCGACCCCGGCTGCACTGCTACTCATGTCGCGGCGCTGCAGCACCAGGGAAAATTTGTGGTGGCTAACTTTTCAGCAAACGCGCATGAGATGGACCTTACCGCCATGCGTGAAGCCGTAGCCGCGGGGGTAGACGCGCTCAATGTCGACTATCCCCGCCTGGGAGCCGATGCGGTGGGGCGCCCCGTTGAAACCAAGCTGGCCGACCTCGCGCACACGGCATCGGCTGGGCCCACGCCAGCGCGCCTGGCAGCTATTCGCGAGCTCTCCCACTATGCTGGTTTTCGCACCCAGGAACTCTTCGTTCGCTGGCTGCGCGATCCAGACGATCAGGTCTCGCGTGCAGCAGCGGTGGCCCTCGTCATTGCCCGGCCGGCGACCCCCACACAGGTTTATATAGACGCTCTCTCAGCACCTGAGAAAACAGCCCGACAGAATGCGGCTTGGGCCATCGGTATCACGGGCGCCGCCGCCACAGGCTCTCTTCTCTCGTTGTTGAATGACAAAGATCCTGACGTTCTGAAGGAAGCTTTGCTTGCTCTTAGCCGCTGCCCGGGTAAGGTCCCCCCAGAGCCGCTGCTTTCCTTTCTGGCAAAGGGTGCACCCTCAGTGCGCGGAGCGGCCGCGCTGGCTCTCGCCCGACACCAACCTCAGATCGCCGCGACTGCGGTGATGGATCTTCTGCATCGCGAGGAAGAGCTGGCAGCCCAGGAATATGACAATCAGGTTCACAGCGGCAACCGCAAGCTCACGCCGGCGGAGATTCGCCCAATTGTCGACGCCCACCGGGAACAGATGAAATTGATCCAGGCTCTCGAATTGCTCCCGCCGGAGGATGCCCTTCGCTCCCTCGCGAGCCAGGCCTTTCGTCCCGTCGAGGACTATTCCCGGGTTACCGGGTCAGTTGCCGGCTATCAGCTCTGGGACCGCATAGCCGCCGATCCTGCGCTTGCGATGCATGCTCTTCGATCAACTAATGTCGAAGTCGCCGATCGCGCCGAATGGGTGCTGGTGAAAGCCGGGCCTTCTGTTCTGCCACAGTTAAGGCAGGAGCTGCCGTCGTGCGATGCGGCTTCACAGGCCAGGATCATTCGCATTCTCGGCTGGCAGGGTGACCACGAATCACTTCCTTTGCTGCGCAAACTGGAGCAGTCAAGTCCGCAGAACAAAGTTCTGATTGCCTGGGCAATCGAAAAAATCGAGGTGCTCCGATTTCAGCCATGGACAAATTGATAAATTTCCCCGTGCCGCGCGCCTTTCGCAACTACCCAGCGCTGCTTAGAGAAGCACAGCCAGCGCTCACAGCCGGCAACAAAGGAGAAGCCATGGCGCTCGAAGCCCTGCAGCAAGAAACATGCTCTTCCGCGATCGAGGATCCCCTTCTATGCAAGGTTGAGCTTCCACTGCGAGGTGTCTTTTATCCGCTTGGCTTCGCCTTCGAGATCTTTACCAACAGCCAGGCCGTTCTGGATGCTGCCAGCCAGAGTTGGGGTCACTCGCAACAACGGGATAGCGGCCCAACGCTGCAACTGCGTGTAGGCGTTACAGCCGGCATCTCCGGAAACTGTCCGCCTGGACCCGTGGTCCGGGGGCAGCAGAACCTACTCTCGATCGTCGCCGATGCGCAGAACCAGGCTATTTTGGATCTCAAGGGCGGCTTTGCATTCGCCTGGCTGACAGAGGACGCACTAGAGCATCCGAGCTACGCTCGTTACCACTTCATCGAGGCAGTTGCTCTTATCCTCATCTCGACCTCTTATGCGACACCCATACACGCGGCCTGCGTCAGCCGGCACGGGCGTGGCATGCTGCTTTGCGGCCCGTCCGGCGCCGGCAAATCGACACTGGCTTACGCGTGTGCGCGCAGCGGTTGGGTCTTTACCTCAGACGACTCCAGCTATCTCAAGTACCATACCGATGAGCCGCGCATCGTCGGCAACTCGCATCAGTTTCGTTTTCGGCCCTCGGCTAAGGATCTTTTTCCCGAGCTCCGGGGTCGAAGCGTCACTCCGCGCGCCGAAGGCAAACCTTCCATCGAAGTACCCACCACCGAACTGCCTGGACTGGTGACTGCGGACGAGGCGTTGGTTCATCACATCATTGTTCTGAACAGGTGGCCCTCGGCCCACGCCGAACTACTACCGCTTCCCAGGGAAGCGGCCCAGGATTACTTTGAACAATATCTCCAGCTGCCTCACAAGATTCAGCAGCTGCAATCGGAAGCGCTTAAGAACCTTGGCGACGCCGATGTCTATGAACTTCGCTACCAGGATCTTCAGCAGGCAATTGCCTGCCTCGAATTGCTGGCGCGCAATCCGGGCAAACCCAAGTGATTCGTCCGTCTTTGCAGTACTTCCGCCAATTGTCCGCCAAGGCGCCCCGTGGACGGTTCTGGCTTTTCTTCATCGCCTCGCTGTTTTTCAGCTTTGGGTTCTCGATCTTCTTTTTTCTCTTTAACCTCTATTTGCTCAGCTTCAACTTTACCGAACGGTCTCTCGGCCTGATTGGCGGATTCATGGCCTTGGGCAGCATACTGGGGACGATCCCCGCAGGCATGTGCGCCGAACGCTTCGGCATCCGTCCAACCCTGGTAACCGGTCTGTTCTGCGCCGTGGCCTTCTCCCTGCTTCGCATTTGTTTTCTCGCCGAGCCCGCGCAGTTCGCCCTCGCACTCCTCGCCGGCATGACCCTTTGTTCCTGGGCGGTTTGTCTCTCGCCTACCGTCGCCAGCCTGACTCAGGAGCCGGAGCGCCCCTTCGCGTTCAGCCTCATATTTTCCTCAGGCATCGGAATCGCCGCCCTCGGCGCCCTGGTTGCAGGCCAGTTGCCTGGCTGGTTCCGCCACCTTCCGCACTCATTGACTGCGACCCAGGCCAGCCGATGGACGCTCGGGTTTGCCTGTGGTTCATCAGCTCTTTCGATCGTTCCCCTGCTCAAACTGAGCTTGCCTGGGGCGGCGCCACGGGTTCGGCTCGCTCGGCTATCGAATCCCTTCTTACGTCGATTTTTGCCGGCTATGGCAGTCTGGGCCCTGGTTACCGGCTCTTTCCCGCCCTTCGCCAACGTCTATTTCGTTCACCACCTGGGCTTGTCCCTGCAAAAAGCAGGCTTCGTTTTTTCGTTCTCTCAGATGGTCCAGTTTCTCGCGGTCCTCAGCGCTCCCCTGCTCTTTCGCCGCACGGGGCTGGTCAGGGGAGTCGTTCTGACCCAGATCGCAGCAGCCGCCGCGTTAGCGACTCTGGCCCTGATCCATCCAGGGCCCCATGGTGGCACGCAAGCCGCATGGGTGTACGCCGCTTATATGGCCATCCAGTACATGAACGAACCGGGCATTTTTAGTCTGCTGATGGACCAAATTCCCCCCGGCGAACGAAGTAGTGCCTCGGCCTCAACCTTTTTTGTGACTTCTGCCTGCCAGGCGATCGCTTCTGCCACCATGGGGGTGGCCATCGTCCGCTTTGGTTACTCTACTGTGTTACTTGGTGTCGCCGGGCTGGCGGTGACGGCAACGGCGCTGTTCGGAAGGCTGTCAGGCCAGCACGCCACTGTTCCTGTTGCTTCAGACCGGATGGAAAATTTGACAGCTATCTCCAGGTAAAAATGTCACTTCTTTGTCATTTCGTCTTTTCATTGTTCATTTGACTGTTTCCTGATGGACACTGTACAGAGCAGCCTTTGCCGGATGATCGGCCCAGGGCAGGCTTCGAGCCAGGGAGTAAATATGAGCTTGATTCTAGTTATCGAAGACGATCCAAGAATTCAGCGCGCGCTGCGACGACAATTCAGCGCAGAAGGATATGACGTTCACATCGAAGGCGAAGGACCCTCCGGCCTCGCCGCATGCAAGAACCTGCGTCCCGTAACCGTCGTGCTGGACCTGATGCTGCCCGGGCTCTCTGGCCGGCAGGTTTGCAAGGAGATCAAGGCATGGTGTGCCGATATCCCGGTTATCGTGCTCAGCGCTGTTTCTGAGGTGGCGGACAAGGTCCTGTTGCTGGAAACCGGTGCTGATGATTACATGACCAAGCCTTTCAGCCCCCGCGAACTGCTGGCCCGGGTTCAGGCTGCGATCCGGCGGACACAAAAAAAGGCGAAGGACTTACCTCTCGGATTTGGCGATGTCTCCGTCGACTTTCTCAAAATGGAGACCTACCGCTCGGGAACCCTGGTGCCCTTGACGGCCCACGAGTTTAAGCTTCTCCGCTACTTCCTCGACAATCCGGGCCGTGCGATTGCGCGTGAAGAGCTGCTGAACGACGTATGGGGTATGAGTTTCCACGTCACTACCCGCACCGTCGACAATCAAATTCTCAAGCTGCGTCAGAAACTCGAGGCTGACCCCGGTAACCCGGTCCACTTCCGCACCGTTCATGGAATCGGTTATAAATTCGTGCCGCAGGTATAACGCAACCAGCGTCGTGAAAGAGACCGTTGATTCATGAGACAGTGGCGGATGCGGACAACTTTGATGGTATCGCTCCTGGCGGTTTCGCTGGGGCTTACCGTCACTTGTCTCTTCATTATCCGGGTCACCGTCCAACAGGAAATCAGCAAAAGTCTGCAGGCCGACCTGGACCATTCGCTCGGTACATTTCGCAACCAGGCTAATCAACGCAATCGCATGCTGGGCCGCGAAGCAGCGCTGCTGGCCGATCTGCCCAGCCTGAAGAACCTGATGTCCACTCAGGATGCATATACGATTCAGGATGGCAGCCAGGTGTTTTGGGCTGATAGCGGTAGTGACTTCTTCGCCCTGACCGCTATGAACGGAAAGCTCTTCACCTATTCCAATCGCGGCCCGAAGCTTAGTGATGACTCGGTCACGCGCGGCCTGCAAGCATGCATGACCTATGCCGAAGAGGCCTGCATGATCGCCTTCGGACAAAGTCTCTACGAGCTTTCTATCCAGCCCTTGTATTTTGGGCCGCCGGAGAACGGTTCCTATCTCGGCTATGTGATCATCGGCTACGCCATTGACCGTCAGGTTGCCAGTGAGGTAAGTGAGGCCGCTGCAGCCGACGTCACCTTTCTCATCAACGGTGAAGTTGCTGCCACCACGCTTCCCGCCACTCGATTGAATGATCTTCGACAAGTCAGTGGGAGTCTTGACGCGGCGAGTGCTGCTCCCAGCAAGATGCAGTTGGGTGGAGAAGCCTACATTGCAGCTGCCGCAACTCTTCCCGCTGCTGGGCAGGCAAAGATTCAGATCGTGGTGTTGAAGTCATACGATCGGGCCAGCGAATACCTTCGCCGCGTCCACCGGTGGGTTCTGGCCCTCGGATTCGCTACATTACTGATAGGGTTAGTGCTGGCGGTTGCTATCTCGCGCACCGTAACTCGTCCGCTCGAAACGCTGGTCGCCGGCAGCCGTGCCCTTGGCCAGGGTGATTTTGACTACGGATTAAGTGTCGATGGCGCCGCGGAGGTCCGCGAACTCGCACTGGCCTTTGACCGAATGCGCGGTGAGCTCAAACGCACTCACCGGGAATTGCTCGAGTCTGATCGTTTGGCTACGATTGGCAGAATGGCCAGTTCCGTATCGCACGATCTTCGCCATCACCTCTCCGCCATCTACGCCAACGCCGAATTCATGAGCCTTCCCCAGACCGGCCCCGACGAGCGCGCAGAATTGCATCTTGAGGTCCAGGAAGCCGTGCAAAGCATGACCGACCTCATTGAATCGCTGCTTCTTTTTAGCCAGACAGGTCAGATGCTCAATCTACGCCGCGAAGGGGTTGACGGGTTGATCGAGCGCACCATTCAATCCGTACGCCAGCATCCCGAATGCCGGGAAGTCCAGATCTCTACCGAAATTCCGGGGCCTGTCTATGCCTGGATCGATGGCAGGAAGCTCGCGCGCGCTGTTTACAATCTGTTGCTCAATGCTTGTCAGTCCGCCAAGAAGGGAGCCGCCGGGCCTAAGGTAGTCGTAAGACTTTTTGAAGACAACGACAAGATTGAAATCAGCATTCGTGATTCTGGGCCCGGTGTAGCTGATTCCATCCGGGAAACACTCTTCCAGCCCTTCGTAAGCGCCGGCAAGGAAAACGGAGTTGGTCTGGGACTTACGCTGGCACAACACGTCGCCCAGGAGCATGGTGGTGAAGTGCGACTGGAGAAATCCGTACCTGGAGAAACTGTCTTCTGCATCCTGCTCTACAAGCAGGCATTGGAGTCGTTCTGTCACAGTAAGGCAGAGACAGTCAAGGTCAACACGTTCCAGGAGTAAGAACCAAGTTCCGCCGGAGCCTCGAAACCGATGAAAAGGAGCTGCTATGAGACCATTGTCGGGTCGGCTATCTACAGGCGCGAGATGTCGCCGTGAATGTACCTTTTTGGCCTTGGGTTTGATTTTGTCGTCCACTCCGGCATTAGCTAACGATTCAAGCTCCACTGAGCAACAACAAATGGCCGCCATCGAAACCAGGCTCAATGACTTGAATGAGGCACTTACCCAGACGCAGCAGCTACTGGAAAAATCACGCGCGGAAATCCAGGCACTCCATTCCGAGCTTGATACTCTTCGCGCACAGACGGCGGCCACCTCGAACAGCAACACAGCCTCGGATCCGCCGGATGCGAAGGCTGGCTCCCCGGGTAACGAAGACCTCGAGGCCATGCGCGAGCAGCAGGACGCGATGCAGGCCGAGATCAAGCAGCACGACCAGACGAAGGTGGAGACCTTTTCAAAATACCCTTTGCGGCTCAGCGGGCTAATTCTGTTCAATGCATTTTCCAACGCCGGTGTGGTAGACAATAACGAGCTGCCCACGTTTGCGCTGCCCCGTTTTCCCGGAGCCTCCCATGGAAGCACGGGCGCAACCATGCGGCAGACCCTGCTCGCGCTCGATGCTACCGGACCGAGAATCGGAGGAGCCCGCAGCTCTGCCGAACTGAGCATCGATTTCTTCGGTGACATCTCCATCAACGAATACGGCTACAGTTCGTCACCAGGAGTGGTGCGCCTGCGGCAAAGCTGGGTTAATCTCGATTGGTACAGGACAACCGCTCAAGCCGGATACACTGTGCCCCTCATCTCTCCCTTATCGCCGACCTCTTACGCGATGGTCGCAGAACCTGGCCTGGCCGGCTCCGGCAACCTATGGACCTGGTCGCCTCAGCTTCAAGTTGAGCAGCGAATTCCTATTACTGAACAGCGCAGGATTGGCCTTGAAGCCGGTCTCATCGATCCACCGTCTTCCGGTTATACGTCCACGCAGCTCGACAGTCCGGTTGAGGCATCCCGCCATCCAGGCTACGAGGGCCGAATCTCTTATCGTGCCGACGGGTCGCGGAAAGGTGTCCCGCAGCCTTTTCTACTTGGCATTGGCGGCTACTCTGCGAATCAGTTTTACCAGAGCACAACCCAGATCCATTCCTGGGCGGTGACCGGGGATTGGCAAATTCCGATTTTCAAGTGGTTTTCACTTAGCGGCGAAGCGTATCGCGGACGAGCGCTTGGAGGATTTGGCGGTGGAGCTTACAAGGACATATTTACCGCCACCGATTCAGTCACAGGCCTTACTCGAACCACCGGCGTTGCCACCGCAGGGGGCTGGAGTCAGTTGAAGTTCGCTCTCAATTCAACCTTCCAGGCCAACGCCGCGTTCGGTCTGGATGATGCGTTCAGCAGCAACTTTGACGGGTTCAATCTCCCAACAACCGATGCACTGCTCAACGTGCGGAACCACTCCGTCATAGGGAACGTGATCTATCGCCCCAAGAGTTATCTCATTCTTTCTCCTGAATATCGCAGGATCCAGACCTGGCCCTATATGGGCTCTGCCAACATCGCAAATATTTTCACCATGACAGCTGGATTCGAATTCTGACGGGTTGTCGCACGAGGGGTGAACATCGCCACGAAAATGAAACCAGCCCTATCCATCCGCCGTCTCATGATCCTGTTATGCAGCATGACGCTCACGCTGGCCATGCGGGCACAGAACGTGGACGTGTCAGCCCACGTCAAGGTAACCAAAAGTCGAGGTGCAAGCCATTCGTCTCCGCATTCATCGGGTGACGTCGTCGTCTGGCTTACGCCAAATCGCGAAGGCGAGAGCCCTTCAGCGCCTCGTGCGCCGCAAAACTATACGCTCGCGCAGAAAGATAAGCAGTTTATCCCGCATATCTTGGTTGTGCCGACAGGCAGCAGCGTAGACTTTCCCAACCTCGATCCCTTCTACCACAACGTTTTTTCTCTCTTTAACGGAAAGCGCTTTGATCTCGGCCTCTACGAAGCGCACACGCATCGGGCGGTTCGGTTCGATCGCGATGGTGTTTCCTACATCTTCTGCAATATTCACCCCGAGATGGGCGCTGTGGTCATTGCGCTGAGCACCCCATATTTTGGCGTTTCTACACCGGACGGCAATGTAACCATCCACGGTGTACCAGCGGGAACCTATCGACTCAGCTTGTGGGCTGAGAATGTGGCCGTGGACCGGCTCAATGCTTTGAGCCGTGTTGTCGAAATCTCTCCGTCGAACACCGAGCTTGGCGCTTTTGAATTGCAGGCCAGCGGAGACATCATGACTCACCATCAGAACAAATTCGGTGAGAGTTACAGGCCGGACCCTAAAGATAAATATTAATCCCCGACATTTCAGAGCTTGAACCAGGCCTCCAGGGTGCGTGGCGGCGAAGCCATTGGAGAAACCGTTTACTTTACGCTATAACAGGTACCGGACGAATTCCTCTGTCCCGGGGCCGCATGCATTTCGCAACCACACGCCGCCGCTTTATCGCGTTGCTCATTTCCCTGCTCGCGTTCCCCAAGACGCAAGGCGGCGCGGCCCAGTCGAAGCTGCCCACATCACCGGGTTTGAGCGCTGGCAGTCGCGCAGTATCAGCAGTACCGTTTCGTTTTCGTAGAGGCACAAAGCAGATGGAAGCGCGGCGTCGTAGGTTTGACAACCTTTAGAAAGCAAAAGGATCCTCGCATGAATTCATTTTCTCGTATCCTCCT
The DNA here is from genome assembly GCA_963814015.1 of uncultured Acidobacteriaceae bacterium. Taxonomy (GTDB): domain Bacteria; phylum Acidobacteriota; class Terriglobia; order Terriglobales; family Acidobacteriaceae; genus PALSA-350. The sequence continues at coordinate 38,807 of CAWFBI010000004.1, read as the reverse complement.
CTACACCATCCTGGCGGTCGGTGTCTGCACAGCCGCCGCAAGCGACACCGTCCTGGCGCCCACGCCTCCGATGGGTTGGAACAGCTGGGATTCGTTTGGGCCCACGGTCAGAGAGAACGAGGTCAAAGCCAACGCCGATGCCATGGCCGCGAAGCTTGCCCGGTTTGGCTGGCAGTACGTCGTGGTGGATATCGAGTGGTTTCAGCCTAACGCACGGGCGCATGGATACATTCCACGCGGCGTAGTGACGATGGATTCCTACGGGCGCTTCATTCCCTCGACAAATCGCTTTCCCTCGGCGGCAAAAGGCGCCGGCTTCAAGCCATTGGCCGATTACGTTCACAGCAAGGGTCTTAAATTCGGCATTCACATCATGCGCGGGATTCCCCGCGAAGCGGTCGATAAGAATCTTCCCATCAAAGGCACCGCCTTTCACGCCGCCGAGGTTGCCGACAAGACCAACGTATGCAAATGGGAGGGTATGGAAGATACCTACGGCGTCGATATGTCGAAGCCTGGCGCCCAGGCTTATTACGATTCCATCGCCGAGCTCTATGCATCCTGGGGGGTGGACTTCGTCAAGGCGGACGATATGAGCCAGCCATACCAGGGCCCCGAAATCCACGGCCTCAGCGTTGCCCTCAAAAAGACCGGCCGACCCATCGTCCTTAGCCTTTCGCCTGGCCCCACTCCGGTGAAGGAGTATGAGAATCTCAAGGCGAATGCCCAGATGTGGCGCATCTCCAACGACTTTTGGGACCGCTGGGTCGACATCAAGAAGCAATTCGATCTGATGAAGGCATGGGAAGGCAAAGTGCATAGCGGCGGATGGCCCGATGCGGACATGCTCCCCCTTGGCCACATCGGCATTCGAGCCGAACGCGGCGACGACCGCACCAGCCTGCTGACGCATGATGAGCAATACACCCTGATGTCCGTGTGGTCCATCTTTCGTTCCCCGCTGATGTTCGGCGGAGACATTCCCTCCAGCGATGCCTTCACCGTTGAAATTTTGACCAACCCGGAAGTGCTGGAGGTAGATCAGCGTAGTCAGAATGGCCGAGAAGTCTACCGCGAAGGAGACACCATAAGCTGGACCGCCGACATCCCCGGATCGGCGTCAAAGTATTTGACCGTATCCAATATCGGCGACATGGAAAGGGTCATTCATCTCCCCTGGAAATCGATCGGAATCAACGCCAGAAAGGTCAGCTCCCGCGACCTATGGATGCATAAAGAACTGGGAAGCAACGATGCCTTAGCTTTGTCTCTGAGGCCGCACGCCAGTGCGCTCCTGAAACTTACGCCGCAGTAAACAGGGAGCTTGCCAAAGCTCCTTCTCCAGTGAAGGAATTTCGGAAGGTTGTCTAATCGCAACCATGATTGTCCATCCTCTGACCGCAGATTCCTGCAGATTAACCAGGGATCAGCGGTCGAGAGGGGGTGAGACAAACTGCCGTCCGACCAGGACTTCCTGGACCGCTATGATAAGGTCGGTCGCGATTCTCCCCTTGAGTACATAGGCCATCGCGCCCGCGGCAAAGCATGCACTCACAAGCGCCGCCTCTTCGTGCTGAGTGAGAAATATAAACCTGGCGGTCGATCCCGAGGCAATGAGCTGCCGAACCGCGTCGATACCGTTCAGAATGGGCATCGAAACGTCAACTATGGCCACATCAGGCTGTAGCGCCTCCGCTTGCGCAATGAGTTCACGCCCGTTGCTGGCCGATCCAACGACATCGAACTCTGCGGCTAAAATCGACGTAACCCGCTGAAGCAACGCGTGGTGATCATCGGCCAACAGCACGCGTGCCCGGCTCAACGGATGCACCGTGCTGCTCCCGCCATCCCGGGGCACGAGCACCTGAACGGTGTTACCTGCGGACAGTTCAACCCCAATTCAACTCCCATGGATGACTACGATGTTATTAGACACGCTTTCGTTATCGTCTGCGGGGAGAATTCCTATATAGGGGTATCCCTGATTAGAACAAGCGGACCCTTGGGTGCGGTCCTCGGGTTTCAGGGCAGCGCGGGGCAAGGGCGACGATGAAACCAACGAGCGTTCGCGCGGCTCTTTCCCGTAGGGGATAATCGAAAAGGTAAGGCGCGGAGTCACCGAGAAAAGTATGTCCGGCCACCGCTGGAGGTGAGGCAATGGCGATAGACAAAACAAATGGTGCACAAACCAGCTATCCGGCGCTCTATCAGATTAATAGCCGGGTCTGGACGACGGAGCTCTCCAGAGCCCTGGGCAGAGCCGCTACGCTGGACGATATTCCGAACGCCGAACTAGACCGCTTTGCTGAAATGGGATTCGACTGGGTGTGGTTCCTGAGCGTGTGGCAGACCGGCCCAGCCGGACAACAGGTATCACGCGGCAATCCGGAGTGGCGCAAGGAGTTTCAGGAGACGTTGCCAGACCTGCGCGAGGAAGACATTGCCGGTTCTGGTTTCGCAATCACCAGTTACACTGTGCATCGCCAACTCGGAGGAGATGCCGCTCTGGCCCGCCTGCGTGAACGCCTTCGCCAGCGCGGGTTACGCTTAATTCTTGATTTCGTCCCCAACCACACGGCTCTCGATCACCCCTGGGTGGAGGAGCACCCGGAATATTACATCGCAGGGACCGAACAAGACCTGGCCCGGGCACCGCAGAACTATGTCCGGGTCAAGCGGAAGGGGGGCGACCTGATCCTCGCCTACGGACGCGACCCGTATTTCCCGGGCTGGCCGGACGCCATGCAGCTCAACTACAGTAACCCCGCCACGCAGGACGCGATGATCGGCGAGTTGGTGAAGATTGCCGGGCAGTGTGACGGCGTGCGCTGCGACATGGCCATGCTGGTGCTGCCGGAGGTAACAGAACGAACCTGGGGCACGCGATGCGAGCTTTTTTGGCCGCGAGCGACGCAGCGAGTGCGCGAGCGCTTTCCGGACTTCTTGTTCATGGCCGAGGTTTACTGGGACCTGGAATGGGTACTGCAGCAATCGGGCTTCGACTACACCTATGACAAGCGACTGTACGATCGCCTGCTCGCGGGCCAAGCCCGGCCGGTGCGCGAGCACTTCCACGCCGGCCTCGACTACCAGAGCAAGCTGGCTCGCTTTCTCGAAAACCATGACGAGCCGCGCGCGGCGGCACTGTTCCCTGCTGATGTTCATGAAGCTGCAGCGGTCATCACGTTTCTGTCACCAGGACTGCGCTTTTTTCACCAGGGACAATTTGAGGGACGCACCAAACGCATCTCCCCTCACCTAGTCCGAGGGCCAGACGAACCGGTCAACCAAAGGCTTCAGGCTTTTTATGAGCGGTTACTAGCGGTGCTGCGTCATCCGGTCGTTCGCAGCGGGCAATGGCAGCTGCTTGAATGCGTTTCCGCCTGGGACGGTAACGGGTCATCTGATGCTTTTATCTGCTTCGCATGGCACAACACCGACGGCGACCGCTTGCTGGTAACCGTAAACTACGCCCCTCACCAAAGCCAATGTTATGTGCACCTGCCGCTCGACCTTGTTGACGGACAGTGGAGACTAAGTGATCTGCTTAGCGATGCGCGTTACGATCGCGACGCGAAAGACCTGCAATCACGCGGGCTCTACCTGGATTTAGTTCCCTGGCAGTACAACGTCTTCGCGATGAGGCGCATTTAGTTGTGCAACAGGATTGCGCTTTATCGCCGGCGGGATCGGGCACTACTCGACCGGAAGCATCAGCTGCATCACTCAGCGAGTTCGCTGCGAGCAACTCCCGCTTCTTCCGGCCACTAACCGAGTATTTAGCAACACCATCTGGTTCTCTGATGGTGTTGCTAAACGCCTTCTTGCGACTATACCCGTGATTTACTCTTTCTCGGTAGCGCCGGGAACCCAGACATTATCCGGAGCCAGAATCTTGGAATTGGGAAGATCGGTCGTGACCTTGACATATTGGAAACCGCCCTTGTTCTTGGGCACGGCGCCAAAAACCAGAAAATACTGACTATTGAACAACTTCTGCAGAGTTTCCAGGTAAGGTTTAAAACTGACCGGGTTTGAGGTTCCGAGAGAGAAGCATTCGCCGCCAGTCTCGTCTGCAATCTTAGTGAGACCGGAGAGGCCCATCTGCGCGGACCAGGAGCCACGTTCAGGTCCGCCGATCCCGGGCGAGTATATGGAGTGAACAAGAACGTTGTAGCGCTGACTGATTTCGCTGGCCGACGTCGCATCGACACTAATGGTGGGCATGGTGTGATAGGTGGGGCCCATTCCATACCTAGGCCCCAGGCGGTCAGGCCCGGGCGTTTGACCGCGAAGGCGGTCAATTCCGTCGGTAATCATTAAGACTTCACGGCGCACATTTTGTTGCGGCCAGGCCTTTATCAGGCTGATGAGCGACAGGTACGGGCTGTCCATTGTGGAAGTGGTGCCACGGGGCAAACGCACAGCCTTGACCGCAAGATTATGGTCAGCGGTGAAGTTCTGAACAACATTAGCGCCGGCGTTCGACATATAGGCGACACCGATCACGGTCGTAGGTGGCTGAGATCCGATAAAACCCTTCAAGTCGGTAAGATTGTTACCGACAGCGGAGGTATTCAGCGTGTCGTCGATCAAAATCATCAACTGCAGGTTCGCAGCTTGTCCCTGAGCAGGAATCAATTGCGAGACGTGAAGGAAGTTCTTGCCTACCTTTACCTTTACGTTGCTGGCCTGGAGAGCCGGAAGTTCTGTCCCCGCTTTACGAGCCACGTTGGTGATGACCATATGAACCTGAACCGTCTTCGCGGCTTGCGGGCGGGCGGTCAGCCGACATAGAGCCAGGATGCAGAACGAGCCGAGCAGTGTGAGCGCTATTTTTTGATTTCTCATGACGCCCTCTCAATGAATTGAATTACCGACAAGAGTACTCCTACTCGGCGGTTAAGGTCACTTCACACCCCGGATTGCCTGCGTGCCAAGTTAGGGGATGGTCCCGTGAAAACGCAACTAGCAGTTCTCCCAGTAATTCCGTAAGCACCGGTAACGTGGAAGAAAAGGACCGTCGCAGCAGCCCCTTCCAGTGGTGATGCTCGATCTCATCCTCCCGGTTTGCCGTCTGATAGCTGGCTGCATCCTTATGCATTCTGGCAAATAAGGGAAGCAATTCGATCTGGGAGGAAAGGCGAGCAAGTCGAGGGTTCCTCGTAAAGTATCTGGCTTTTCCTTCGGAGCCATCGTTTCTCTCTTAAGGATGTTTCACTGCGGTGAAGACGAAGTTATTGGAATGTGAGCGATGCGCTCACATTCCTCCATCGAGATGCGTGCGATTTGGCGTTTGTACGTTGTCGAAGTACGAAACAGATCGATCGAATGAAAACCCCATGGGGCAGCGGATTCTCACTGGTGCGGCTGTCTGTGTCTCCAACCCCTGATAAACTGGACAAGGCTGCTGTTTGACGAGAGTTGGAAACATACCCGGTGTTTGCATATCGAGCCGGCGTAACCAGCTGCCCAGAGCATCCGAGCGTCAAGCAAACCATCATGCAGAAACACACCCTTTATGTATCGCGCATTCCCGCCATGGTGGCCGTTACAAGAGCAAATAAATGTTCACTTGAACACGGAAGTATAGGCAAGCCCGACAAACAGCGAGTAACGAGGAAGAGGCCTGACAGCTTTACGAGCCAAGTTGTCCCTCAGGACGTGGCCAAGCGGATAAGTCCGAGCTCTAGAGCGGCGGCGACCACTCCTTGCTCGAGATGACCTGGTGCTTCGAAAGTCAGCACGGAGCACGATGTTATCTGCACTTATTCGCGAACACCAACCTAGAACCCGTGTCTACACTAGATACGTGACGGGCGGAAGAGTTCGAGACCGATACGACAATACTTTCGCGGCAAATGATCAACCGCAAGGGGGAAGCAACAGTGAGCGCGGATAAGGCTGCCTTGCCCAGGTCGCTCGCTGCATCTGCAGAGCAGGCGCAAGGCATTACTCCCAAAAGCCTTACGAGCGGTGAGGCAAAGAGCCGTCTGGAAACAGACGGCCCTAATACGATGCCCGATACATCCGCCCATCCGCTACGAAATGCATTTGCCAAGTTCTGGGCGCCTGTCCCGTGGCTGCTCGAAGCCTCCATCGTGCTTGAGGTGGTGCTCCATAAAGAGCTTGAGGCTGCGGTCATTGTTGGACTGCTTATTTTTAACGCAGTTTTAGCCTATTTCCAGGAGGCTCGCGCCCAGGCAACTCTTGCTGCTCTGAAATCGCGTCTCGCCTTGAATGCTTCCGTGCACCGCGATGGGATATGGAAAACGGTACCAGCTGCCGAATTGGTGCGCGGTGACGTAGTCAAGTTGTCGCTGGGTGGTGTAGTCGCAGCTGACGTTCACCTTGTAGAAGGATCTGTTTTGCTCGATCAATCCATGCTGACCGGCGAATCTCTTCCCATTGAAGCCGGTCCCGGTGCGGATACCTACGCGGGAGCACTCGTACGGCGGGGCGAAGCGACGGCTATGGTCACATCTACCGGCGCCCGCACCAAGTTCGGACGCACGGCGGAACTGGTTCGCATAGCGCACGTCGAGAGTTCCCAGCAGAAGGCAGTCCTGCGGATCGTACGCAATCTTGCAATGTTCAATGCCGCTGTCATCCTGCTGATCGGTGTGTACGCCTATTTCCATGCGATGCCGTGGAGCGAGATCATTCCGTTATTGCTCACATCCGTATTAGGGGCGATACCTGTGGCATTGCCCGCTACATTTTCTCTTGCAGCTGCGCTGGGAGCTCGTGCCCTGGCAAAGATCGGCGTCCTGCCTACCCGACTCTCTGCCGTGGACGAGGCGGCCACTATCGATGTCTTATGCTCGGACAAGACTGGAACGCTCACCCGCAACGAACTATCGGTAAGCAGCGCGCGCGCCATGGATGGCTTTGATCAAGCCTATCTGCTCGGCTTAGCGGCTCTCGCAAGTTCCGAGGGAGGCCAGGATGCTGTCGATGCGGCGATTCGCTCGGCCTCCGCGCACAAGCCGGCATCGGACCTGCCCAATCTGTCTTCGTTTGTGCCATTCGATCCTGCGAAGAAAATATCTGAGGCTACGGCAACCGATGCAAAGGGAGCCGTAGAACGTATCGTCAAAGGAGCGTATACAGCGGTCACAAACCTCACAGCTCCGTCGCCAATTGGGGCCGGCATAGCTTCCGAGCTTGAAGGACAGGGCTTCCGTGTACTGGCTGTGGCAGCGGGCCCGCCAGGGTCCCTGCAACTGATTGGCCTTGTCGCCCTCAGCGATCCTCCGCGGCCGGACTCAATTGCAATGATTACGGAACTGAGCTCATTGGGCGTACGCACCGTAATGGTGACAGGGGATGCGCCAACAACGGCTGCGATCGTAGCCAAAGCGGTTGGTCTGACTGGGGCCGTCTGCCCGTCCGGGCCACTCCCCAGCTCAGTCAAGCCCGAGGATTTCGCGGTGTTTGCGAGCATTCTTCCTGAGGGAAAATACGACCTCGTGAAAGCCTTCCAGAGGGATGGTCATACGGTCGGGATGTGCGGCGATGGCGCCAACGACGCGCCTGCCCTCCGGCAGGCTCATCTTGGCATCGCTGTATCGACAGCCACGGATGTCGCCAAATCAGCAGCAGGTATGGTACTGACCAAGGCCGGGCTTGGTGGAATTGTCGCGGCGGTAAAAGAGGGCCGAATTACATTTCAGCGCATCCTCACGTATACGCTGAATTCTGTTATTAAGAAAATCGTCCAGGTTCTCCTTCTAGCGGTAGGCCTGGTCATGACGGGACAAGCGGTCTTGACTCCGTTGCTCATGGTAATCGTGATGGTTACAGGCGATTTCCTCGCCATGTCCCTGACGACCGACAAAGTGCGGCCTTCAGAGCGGCCAAACTCCTGGAAGATCGGCAGGATTACGATTGCAGGCGTCATACTGGGTTCATGCCTTCTGGTGTTTTGTACGGTCGTGCTGGCGCTTGGCGAATTCGAGCTGCGACTGGGAGTGGATGCACTTAGAACGCTTGCTGTTGTCTCCGTCGTCTACGGCAGCCAAGCCACAATTTACGCGATACGAGACCGCCGCCATCTTTGGGGACCGCGCCCCAGCAAATGGCTCGTAGGGTCCACCGTCGCCGACCTTCTGATCATCACAGTTTTGGCTGTTCGTGGCATTGCCATGGCGCCACTGTCCCCCGCGGTTGTTGCGTGTGAATTAGCAGGGGCTATCGTTTTCGGGTTGCTCCTGGGTGGTTTGAAGATACCTGTGTTCGCTCGGCTCAAAATCTCCTAACAAACACGAAGCCGCAAAGGCCTTATTTGTGAAAACCGCATTGTCGTAGCTGCACTATTTTCGAGGTTTCAGCACCATCACTGGACAGGGCGCCTTGTGGAGCACTCCCTGGGCGACGCTGCCGAGCAGAATTTCGCCCACCACCTTGCGGCCATGCGTGCCCATCACAGACACAACTGCTTCGGAGTTCCTTCCAGCACTTCGGTCGATACCTTCAGCCCGGGTGCACCTTTCGCGATCATTTCAGCGACCTCGGCCACTTCACAGTTTGTGGCACGCCAATCCCACCATAAGAGGATCCCTGAAGTATGGAAGAGGATGAGCGACAGACAACACCAGAACCTCAGTGCCCGAAGGCCAAGTCTGTTTCATCAGTTCCTCGATAGCTGCGCCGCCGTGCCTCGAACCGTCCACAAGGAAGAAGAATCTTCATTGCTTTCGCCTCTACGCTGATTTGCCTGGATTCGTTGTACAAAAACGACTGGCCCCTGGCCGTGACAGGCGTCCCAGAGAACGACATGCTGCCGTACCACTCGGAACTACAGGCTTTCCTATGATCCGAATCGACGCTGTGCGTGGTAGTAGAGGACGGGCACGGCAATGCGCGACAGGACCGTTGAGGCGACCTCACCCGCCATCAGCGAAATCGCCAGCCCCTGGAAGATCGGATCGGAGAGAATCACCGACGAGCCGATGACGACGGCAGCAGCCGTGAGCAGCATGGGGCGGAAGCGGACCGCGCCCGCGTCAATGACTGCCTCGGCCAGCGGCATCCCTTCCCGCCTGCGCATCTCGATGAAGTCCACCAGGATAATTGAGTTCCTGACGATGATTCCCGCGCCGGCGATGAAGCCGATCATCGAAGTGGCGGTAAAGAACGCTCCCAGCAGAGCGTGCGCAGGCAGAATGCCCACTAGTGTCAGCGGAATCGGAGCCATGATGACCAACGGAGTTGTAAACGAGCGGAACCACCCGACGACGAGCACGTAGATCAGGACCAACACCGCGGCGAACGCCAGGCCAAGGTCACGAAACACTTCGTAAGTTATCTGCCACTCTCCGTCCCACTTGAGCGAGTAATGTTCCGTACTCTGGGGCGATTCCGCGGAGTATTGCGTGATCTTGTAGCCGTCGGGCGCGTTTAGTTTGCTAATGACGGGTTTCATCTTGAGGATGGCGTACACCGGGCTTTCCTCCGCCCCGGCCACGTCTCCGAGGACGTACACAACGGGTCTCAGGTTCTTGCGGAAGATGGGCTGCTCGATCACGCCCTGCCGCAAGGAGGACAGCTCGCTGAGAGATGTTTGTGCTCCCGAGTGAAGGGGGAGGCGAAAGTTGGCGATATCTTCCAAGCTGGATCGCGCATCTCGAGCCAGTCGAAGGCGTATCGGTATGTCCTCCCGTGAGCGACTGTCGTGCAGTAGTCCAACATCTTTACCCTCGAGGCCAGCGGCGAGTTCCGAGGAGATCTGCTGCGGGGTCAGGCCGGCGAGTGCCACTTTTTCCGGATCGAGGGCGAAGTTGAATTGCTGTTCGGGTGCGGCAACCGCCCAGGCTACGTCCACCACGCCCGAGGTCTGCTGGAAGATCTGTTTGACCTGGCGAGCCAGTTCTATCTGCTGGGCATAGTCTGGTCCGTAAATTTCCGCGACCAGCGTTTGCTGAACCGGTGGCCCCGGCGGCACCTCGGCAACCTGGATGGTCGCGCCGGCGCTCGCGGCAATGCGCGTGAGGTCTGGACGCAGGCGTTTAGCAATGTCATGACTCTGCGCCGCGCGATCGTGCCGCGCTAGTCAGATTGACCTGGATATCCGCCTCATCCGGCCCGTGGCGAAGGAAGTAGTGCCGGACAAGACCATTGAAATTGTACGGAGCGGCGAGCACCCGCATAAACCTGGTAGTCGGTAACCTCCGGTTCCTGCGCTATCCGTCGCCCCAACGTCTGAGCAACCTCCGTGGTGCGCTCGACTGTGGTCCCTTTGGGCATGTCCAGAATGACCTGAAACTCGCTTTTGTTGTCAAAGGGCAGCATCTTAACCCTTACCAGCTTCAAGGGCACAAAAAGAACTGCGAGGACAAGCAGCAGCACCACCGTTCCGAGAAAGATCAAGCTGTTCCGGGGACGAGAAATCAACGTACCCATCATGCGACGGTAGATCACCGTCAGGCGGCTTTCCTGGTTGTGATCGCCACTTTCCTTTGCCCGGCCTTTGAGCAGGATCAGTGCCGCCCAGGGCGAAATAGCGAACGCGACAAAGAGAGAAAACATCATGGCAGAAGAGGCGCCGATTGGAATCGGACGCATGTACGGCCCCATCAGGCCGCGCACAAATGCCATGGGAAGGATCGCCGCCACCACGGCGAAGGTTGCCAGAATGGTTGGATTGCCCACCTCATCGACCGCAGCCACCGCCACCTCTGCGAAATCTTTCCCCTTGCTCTCCGGCAAGCGAAAATGACGCACGATGTTCTCCACCACGACGATCGCATCGTCGACCAGAATGCCGATCGAAAAGATGAGCGCAAACAGCGTGATCCGGTTGATGGTGTAGCCGTAAAGGAAGAACATGGTTACCGTGAGCGCGAGTGTCACCGGAATCGCAATCAACACCACTCCTGACTCACGCAGTCCAAGTGCGACCGCGATCAGCAGCGTGACCGATAATGTGGCGATCAGGAGATGTTCGAGAAGTTCGTTCGACTTGTCCTTGGCGGTCTGGCCGTAGTTACGAGTGATGGCAACATTTAAATCCGGAGGGATCCATGTACCGCGCATCTCCGCCAACCGCTGCTCTATTTGTTCGGAAATGACAGTCGCATTGGTGCCCGCGCGCTTTGCAACCGTGACGGTCACTGCCGGCAGTTCCTGGGGTGGATTCTGTACAGCCTTGCCGGGTGAGAACAGCACATAATCGTCGGGCTGCGCCGGAGCCTCTGTTACCTGGGCAACATCGCGCAGAAAGACTGCGTGTCCTCCGGTTGTGCCGACAACCGTGTTCTGCACATCCGTGACCGAGGTGAGATAGCTCCCTGCCTGCAGCGACTTCTCAATTCCGCCCGCGGCAAAGTCGATCGGCGTACTCCGATAATTCGACCCCTGCAACGCCTTGGCCAGGGCGTCGGGAGAGAGGCGGTAAGCGGCAAGCTTTTCCGAGCGGAAGAACACATTCACACGCCGGGGCTGCCCACCCAGGATCTCGGTTACCGAAACGTCGTCCACCTGCTTGACTTTGCGTTCGATCTCGCTGGCGACCATGCGCAGACGCGTGCTGTCATAGTTCTTGCCCGAAAGTGTCAGCGTCATCATGGGGACGTCATTGATGGAGCGCACCTTTACCAGGGGAGCGCTTGCGCCCATGGGCATTGCATCGGCCGCGCCATTTAGCTTCTTGTATGTCTGCACGATGGCATCGTCTTCCTTCTGCCCGACATAGAAGCGTGCCGTCACCATGCCAACACCGGGCTGGCTGGTGGAGTACACATATTCGACTCCCGGGATGTCGCGGATCATCAGTTCGAGCGGTGTGCTGACACGCTCTTCCACTTCCTTCGCCGAGGCTCCGGGCATCTGCACGAAGACGTCGATCATCGGGACGATGATTTGCGGCTCTTCTTCGCGAGGAATTTCGAGAATGCTGAATGCTCCCACTGCAAGCGCGGCGATTACCAGCAGCAGCGTCAACTTCGAACGGATGAAAGTATGCGCGATCGACCCCGCGATGCCTAACCCGCTCATGGACGCGGCTCGATTCGGCGCCCAATCAGCGCGTCATCAGGGTGCGCTAACACCCTGTCCCCGGCGTTGAGCCCACTGGTCACTTCCACACGGTCGCCGAACGGCCGGCCCAGGTTCACATAACGAACCTGCGCCACGGAGCTGCCGTCTAGAGCAAGAACGGAATCAAGCTGACCGCGATCCCTGATCGAGACCTTGGGAAGCGTAATAGCAGTCTGCTGGCCCGTCGGTACAACAACGTTTGCCGTCATCCCGGAATAAAGCCCGGTCGACGCCGGCAACGCGATCTTTACCGTGAACGTATGGGCAGCAGCATCGCCGCTGGGAACAATCTCCTGGATCCTTGCCTCTGTGGAGTTCGCGGCGCCCGTACTTACCTGCACTAAGGCTCCCGGGCGAAGCTTAGCCAGCATCGACTCGTTCACCTGGATATCGACCTCGTGTTGCCGCGCATCCTCAATGCGCAGTAGCGGCATACCGGGAGCGGCCATCGCACCCGCATCGACAAACTTTGCCGTCACCACTCCCGCGAACGGCGCGGTGATAACGGTAAAGGCCTGGTTGGCGTGGGATTGAGCTGCAGCTGACTGTGCCGCCTGCACCTGCGCCGCTGCGGCCTGATGCTGAGCCTGCGCCGCCGCAAATCCGGCGCTCACCTGATCGAATTCATGGGGGGTGACAGAGTGGCGTTGATCCAGCGTCTGGTAGCGGGCAAAGGTCTCGGAAGCGAGACGCTCCTGAGCCGCCGCCGCGCTTTCCTCTTGTCGCGCTGCCGCTACTTGCGACTCCGCCTGTTGTACTCCTGCAGCCAGCGCGGCGGAGGAGAGACGGACCAGGATCTGCCCCCTGGTCACCCGATCCCCCTCCCGCACGCGGAGCTCCGCGATCGGCGCCAGAATCTGCGATGAAATGTCCGCCGCTTGCTGCGCGGCGATCACCCCGGTGAAGGAAAGCGCTGCGGGAACTGTTGCCGTGGAGACCGCGATGACTGCTGCCGCCACAGGCGGCGCCCGGTCCGGCAACGTCTGAGGATGCCGGGAACAGCCTGCAAAGCTCAGTAATAGAAGCGAGGCCCCCATCATCGAGAAGTTCGTCATGGCTTCCTCCCTGCCGTGGGTAGAACGATGTCTCCGGTTGCAAGCCGAACTTGCGCACTCGCAATCCACCACTGATGTAACGCTTGGGTGCGGTCGAGCTCCATCGCGCCCAGCTGTTCCTGCTGCCGCAATACCTCGGCTACTGTCACCAGCCCGGCTCGATAGCGATCCTGAGCGGTGCGGAGAGATTCCCGTGCCTCACTCAACATGGCGTCTGAGATGGCGTACTTTCGCTGTGCCGTTTGCCGGACGTAGAAGGCTCTCTGCACATCCAGCACGGCTTGGGTTTCCAGTTGCTTGAGCGCCGCCTGGGCGACTTGTGCATCAGCGGATGCCTTTGCGACCTCGGCGCGTCGTGCGCCCCCATCGAAGATCTGCAATTCGATTTTTCCGCCAACCGTCCAGTTTGTAGCGCCCCCACCGAGTGGACGAGGATTGTCCGCCTGAACATTGGCAAACGTGCCCACCTGCGGGCCAAACGCAGAGCGGCTCGCCTTAACCTGTTCCGTCGCGGAAACCACCCGGCTGCGAAGAGCAAGCAGATCTGGCCGCTTGTGAAGCGCTTCTTGCTGCAACTCCAACAGCGGTTGCGCACTTTCGCCCGGCGTTCCCGGCGGAATTGCCAGCGTAAACGTCTTCAAGGGGTCTCCCATTGTCGCCGCCAGTTCTGAATACGCGAGTACAGAATTCGACTCGGCTTCTGTCTCGTCTTCCTGGCGCTGCGCAAGCTCCACTTCCGCCTGCAAGGCGTCGGCAACCAGCGCCATACCCGCATCCACCCGATCATGCGTTTCCTTGGCAAAGGCCTGCGCCCGCTTTACCGTTGCCAAGGTGGTTGACTTCTCGTCGTCGGCAAGCAGCGCCCGGTAATAAGCGCGAATGGTGACAAACGCCACGTCCTCCGCCGTGGTATCCGCCTGCCGCCGTGATGCTGTCAAGGCCGCTTGGGCTCCACGGACTTCATGCCGCGCGTGGCCGGAATCAAACACCGTCCAATCCACTCCGGCAGTACTCATGTAGTCCGAGGTGGGTCCTGGATCATTGAGAGAATGTGGTGCGAAATCTGCCGCGGTAAAGCGCCCCTGCCGCAAGCGCGCTCCGAACGCGAACACCGGATCGGTCGATTCAGTAGCCGTCTCGGAAACACCGATCCTGGGCAGTATTGCGGCACGAGCAGCACGGACCCGGGCGGCCGCCCCATCCTGACTGGCGGTCGCACCCAGGATTTGCGGGTTTCCTGCATAAGCCGCCGCCAGCGCATCATCGAGTGTGAGAGCCACGGGCGGTAAAGCCTGTCCTGCGCAGATTGCCGGAGCAGCTGCGAACACTACGCAGAGCAGCATGCTCATGGTCGTTTTTGCCCTCATCGGCGCCTCATACATTGATTAAACACTATATTGCCATTTAGTCATATAATAAAAACACCATGTGACAACTGAGCAATCGGCGGAACTGGCTGGATCTTCAACCATCAGCAAAAGTTCTGCGGTGATCGTCATCACACAGTCACTCCGTTGCCTGTGCGCTGCATCACCGCATTACCTGACAGAGGAACCGTTGAATCGTAACTATAAGCGGCTTATACCGCGCAAAACTGTTGGGGAGGCAATACGATGACTTTAGAGCATGGAGTACGCCTCGTAGCCGGAAGTATGGTTTTGTTTTCCATAGCACTAGCGCACTGGGTCTCGCCGTACTGGTTACTTCTGACCGTATTCGTAGGACTGAATCTTATCCAGTCGGCTTTTACGAACTGGTGTCTGGCTGAAAATGTACTGCAGGCTATGGGCCTGAAGAGCGGTCGCTCGCTTTTGTAAGCGCCTATTGGGCTATCGCTCCGGGCGCCTTTGCCCAGCATGGCGGGCGCCATTCTACCTGTTTGTCTTGCTGGCTTTCTGTGGGCTCAGTTGTTCGAGGTCATGTCTCAATTTATCTGCTTCGCCGCGGCAAACCAGATCGCAGAGCTTGAAGACCATGGGGTCGCAGATCGAGTAGAGCACGGTGGTTCCGGCACGCCTGCGCGCGACCAAACCAGCCTCGTGGAGGATTTGCAGATGTTTGGAAACATTCGACTGATTTCCATCGAGCCCGGATACCAGATCCCCGACACTCATTTCGCCCGCCTCAAGCATCTGAAGCAAACGCAGGCGGTACGGTTCGCCGAGGGTTCGGAAGCGTCGAGCAACCAGTTCCATCATTCTATCGTTCCTGTGGGTCGAAGCTGGTACCATTGCTTGACTATATCACTATGTAGCAATATAGAAACAGGTCGGCGCAGAATGATGATCGACTCGTTAGAAAGTTCTCGCTTTCGGCCCTTTCGTGGTTGACGAATTTTATGAAGGACACGACCAGGTGCTCGACTATCGATATCGCAGGCCCCATCGAGGGTTCTGCAAGCTCGCTATGCCGGCCACGCCTTCTCTCCTCACTGGCATGAAGAGTTCGCAATTGGCCTGATCGATTTAGGCGTAGAGCTGTTTGAGTAGCAGGGAGCTACCTATCACGCGGCGGAAGGCGGTTCTGCTCAACGCCGGCGAAGTCCACACCGGCGAAGCGTTCCGAAGCCGACTGAGCGGAGATCGATGAGCGAACGGCCCCGATCGGCATCGTATTTGTAAACACTAGCCGACTTGAACGAAGCCGCTGCGGCGGCGGACGCGTTCGCGTGCGGCTGAGCCGACATTTGCGGCTGCCCCGGTAGTTTGGTTCGCAGAGAAGGAGGATTCTCTGTGAACCAACTACGTCAGCTCATGCTTGAGGAGTTGCGTCGCCGCAACTTCGCCGATACCACCATCCGGACATACCTGCACGGCGTTGCGCATTTCAGCCGGTACTTCCGGCGACCACCCGATCAACTTGGCCCTGAAGATATTCGCAAGTACCAGGCGATGCTGTTCACCAAGTTGAAGTACAGTCCGAACACAGTCATCCTGCGGCTGGCGTCGCTACGTTTCTTCTACATCCACGTGTTGAAGCGTGGCTGGAGTATCGCCGAGACACCCTATCCGAAGAAGGTGCGTCACCTTCCGGGGGTACTCAGTCAGGAAGAAGTCGCGCGACTGATTGAGTCCGCGGACACACCTTTTCATCGCATCCTGCTGATGACGATGTATGCCACCGGCGCACGCCGCGCAGAAACGGCTCACCTGAAGGTCAGTGACATCGACAGCAAGCGGATGGTGGTCCATATCCGAGAGGGCAAGGGCGGCAAGGACCGCGATGTCATGCTCAGCCCGAAGCTGCTCGAGGAACTTCGCATCTACTGGCGAGGTCTCCGGCGCAAGCCGAAGGAGTGGCTGTTTCCCGGCAACCGCTGGCACACGGCAAGTTATCCCGTCACTACCAAGGTCCTCTGGACTGCCTGCCAGATCGCTGCTGAACGTGCGGGCCTTGAGCATAGGCGCATCCATCCGCACACTCTGCGTCATTGCTTCGCCACACATCTTCTCGAAGCCGGCGCCGACCTGCGCACCATTCAGATCCTGCTCGGCCATCGAGACCTCGAAGTGACTACGGTCTACCTGCATCTATCCCAACGGCATCTGAGTGCGACCGCCAGCCCGCTCGATGCCCTCATGTTCTCCTCACAGGGAGCAAGCAAGCACCGTTGAACAACCGGCATCTCGTGGAGATGGCCGACATTGTTCGCTGTGCTGGACAGGCGTTTATCGAACGCAGTCGTAAGTGGATCAACTGGCAACACGAGAAGGTGTTGCTAGCCATTACACGCTGTCGCACTGCCGCGCTGGGCGGGCATCGCGACCGCTGCACCGGCTGTGGACATACGACCAGGATCTCCTACAACTCCTGCAGAAACAGGCACTGCACGCGGTGCCAGGGCAACGCGCGCCGACGCTGGCTCAAGGCGCGCGAACGCGAGCTTCTGCCCACTCGCTACGTACATGCCGTCTTCACGCTGCCGCGAGAACTGGCTCCGCTCGCATTGCAGAACAAGCGGCTCATCTACAACCTGCTCTTCCACGCCAGTGCAGAGACTCTGCTCGAAGTCGCCCGCAATCCACGGCATCTCGGTGCCGAGATCGGTTTCTTCAGCGTGCTCCATAGCTGGAATCAACGCTTGCAGTTTCATCCCCACATCCACTGCGTCGTTGCCGCTGGCGGCATCACCCCGGACCACTCAGGCTGGATCTCCGCCCGGCGTTCCTTCTTCCTTCCCGTCGGCGTGCTCAGCCGTGTCTTCCGCGGCAAGTTCGTCGCCGGACTTCGCAACGCCTTCCATCGCGGTGAGCTCCAGTTCCACGGCAGCCTGCTGGCTGTTGCCCAACCACACGCCTTCAGCGCATGGCTGCGAGTACTGTTCCGCCACGACTGGGTTGTCTACTCCAAGCCGCCCTTCGGCGGACCGGAACAGGTGTTGCGTTATCTCGGCGCCTATACTCATCGCGTCGCCATTTCCAACAGCAGGCTGGTTGCTCTCTCCGATGGCAACGTCACCTTCCGATGGCGCGATTCCGCCCACGGCAACAAGAAACGGCTCATGACTCTGCTCGTCGATGAGTTCCTGCGCCGCTTCCTGCTCCATGTACTGCCGCCCGCCTTCATGCGCATCCGCAACTTCGGATTCCTTGCCAACCGCAACCGCGCTACTCTGTTGCCGCTGTGCTTTCGACTCCTCGGCAACTCAGAGAAGATGGCTGCTCCGCCAGCATCACCATCCACCGATCAGACTGACCCAGTCTGGAGCTGCCCAGTCTGCGGTGGAACCATGCACGTCATCGAACGGTTCTCCGCCGCGCAACTCCTGCTTCGCTCGCCACCTCAACCAGACCGATGCGCTGCATGAAGCTCTATCAACATCCTCGACCTCTGCCCGTGCTTCGGCGCACACACGGATCCCTTGTCCCTTCCGGCCAAAACCCCTCGCATGCCAGCCTCTCCAGCGTCCCCATACGGCCTCGGCGAGCCAACATGCTGCTCCATCCGGCCCTTCAGTCATCCGACGCTGCTCAACTCAGTCTGTGCCTGATCCCTCTGCACCTGTTCAGACCGATTCAAAGTACATAGGCTTCCCTGTGGGCGGCTTCCTTCAAGTCGCTGTATCAGAAGCGCCCCCCTCTAAGACCGTGCAGCCGCGCACTGTCACCTGACGGGGCGCTCCAGATACAGCACTAAGACATCTCGGGACTTATCGTCGGTTCATGGCTTCTTCCGTCGCCGAACGTCTGTCGCTCGCGTCGATTGGCCGTTCCGAACGGGCTGCGCGCGACTGCGGAAGTTGCTCAAGAAGGCTTCCATGCCTCGCTCCAGTCCACCTTTGGGGCCGGATGCCCCGAACGCACCAGCGTGCTCAAGAGTGGCGTAGCCATGCAAGAAGGACCAGACAGCTACAGCGGCGGCGGTGTCATCCGGCTGTCCGGAGACGCCGCTTGCGGCCTCCAGCAGGAGGTTCCAGACGGCCTTGCTAGCCTTTGACCCATACGTCTTGGAAAGTCCGTTCTGCACAACGAACGTGTAGAGCGAGAACCGTTCGCGCGCAAAACGCAGATAGGCGTCTGCCGTTCTTCGGAACCTGGTGTCCGGGTCCGCGGTTGCGGACGCAGCTCGCAACTCGCCCAGCACGACATTCCATATCTCCTCGGCGACCGCGACTTCCAGCGCTTCCTTGTGCGGGAAGTAGCGATACAGACTGGGCGCCTTGACGCCAAGCGCCGACGCAACGGCTCGCAGCGAGAGTCCATCGGCACCATCATGTTCCACCATCTGGACCGCCGTTTTCAGGATGTCGGCTGACGAAAGGAGTTTGGGGTAGGCCATTGCTAACATCATAAGTCTTGACACTTCAGAAATTAAGGCTTACGCTGTAAGTCATGAAGTTGATCATCGCTGACAACAAGATCTAAAGGAGCCAAAATGTCATTCATCGCCGGAGTTTTTCTATTCGTTGTAGTGGTCGGGCTGGTGGATCGTCGCCTTCCCTGGCCGTCCGCGAGACATCAGGAGGTTGCCAAGTGATCGCTGGTCACTTTGGTTTTGCCGCAATGGTTAAGTCTCGTGAGAGATCCGCGCCTCTCTGGGCGCTGATGCTGGCGACAGTTTGGCTTGATGTCGTCTTCATTCCGTTGTTCCTCGCTCATCGGGAAACGGTGCAGCCGATTCATGCGGGGTACGGCGGCTTGATCATTCATGCCGACTACACGCACTCAATTGTCGGCATGTTGGCGTTGTCCGCAGCCTTGGGGGCGATGTTCCTGCCCAGACTGGGCAGGAGAGTGGCACTGGTCATCGCGCTGGTCAGCGCGTCTCACTGGGTGCTTGATCTGGTCGTCCATCGCCCTGACATGCCTGTGCTCCCCGGAAACGTCGGCAACCTCCCATACTTCGGCTTCGGGCTTTGGAATCATCCGCAAGCGGCGGCATGTGTCGAGCTCGCTCTGGTTGCCGCAGGCGCGATCATGTACTGGCGCGCGGCGATGGAGGTGTCGGCTAAAGCGGGCAGAAATGGAAGATTGGCGTCGATTTCAGCAGCAATGATCGCGGCATTCGGTCTTCTCGTGTTGTTCCTGGATTACACAAGTTAGAGACCCGGAGGAGCCTGTGGCTGATACTAACGCGTACCTCCGAGTCATTTTCACTGGCCGACATTCCGGTACCAATCTGCCGTCGACGAGTGATTTGGCGATCTATCACACTTCGAGGAAAACAGTCGCCCGAAAACAATTCGTGAAACCAATCCCTTCAAGGCCCCCCCGGCCGGCCCGCGACCGGCTACACATTTGGTAATTCGTCGTTTTCGATTAACTTGACTTTTGCCTATTACCTGTTTACTCTAGGCATGTTTCAATCATGCCTTATGGAAAACAGCACAAACACATCGCGCGATCTGTTTCCCGGCGCGCTGGAGATGATGATTCTCGAATCGCTCCGCCGTCAGCCGGCGCACGGATATGCGCTGGTTCAGCACATCAAGCAGCGCTCCAACAACCTGCTTCAGGTGGAAGAGGGTTCGCTGTATCCAGCCCTGCAGCGGTTGCTGAAAGCGAAGCTCGTCAGGGCCGATTGGACCATTTCGCCGTCGACCAACCGTCGCGTGCGCGTCTACCAGATCACCAAAGCTGGCCTGCACCACCTCGAACGTGAGATCTCCAGCTTCGACCGGATGCTCGAAGGCATCCACATGGTACTCGGGCCTGAGAGGCGAACCGCGAATTCCTAGGAGACTAATCCGCGATGAGCTGGCTAGAGCGAATCTTCCGCCGCCGACAACTTTACGACGAATTGGACGAAGAAGTGCGTGAACACCTCGAAGAGAAGACTGAGCGGCTCATGCGCATGGAAAATCTCTCTCCAGCTGAGGCACGCCAGGCAGCCCTTCGTGCGTTCGGAAATCCCACCCTCGTCCAGACACGGAGCCGCGAGGTCTGGCAATGGTCCAGGCTTGAGTCCCTCCTTGCTGACCTGAAACTCGCTTTGCGCCGCCTGCGCAAAGCGCCCGGATTCGGCATCACCGTTCTTCTCACGCTGGCTATCGGCATCGGTGCCAACACCGCGGTCTTTACCGTCGTCGACAGCATTCTGCTCAAGCCGCTGCCCTATCCCCAGCCGGAACAACTGGTGGCGGTGTGGCTGCACGCTCCTGGAGCGGCCGGGCTGGCCAACTTCGCTGAGGGGTTACGCCTTTCGCCGTCGATGTATCTGACCTTCGCCGAACACAACCGCACATTTCAGTCCATCGGTGTGTGGTTTTCGGGTACAGCCAACGTCACGGGGATCGCTCAACCTGAAGAGGTGGACACAACGTACATCAGCGACGGGGTGCTGCAGACGCTGGACGTTCCGCCAACTGCCGGGCGATGGATCCTGACGGCCGACCAGGTCCCCCGCAGCCACAAGGTCGCGATGCTGAGCTACGGCTACTGGCAGCGGCGTTTTGGTGGCGACCCGTCGGTGATCGGAAGAAACATCCAAGTCGATTCCCAGACGCGGGAGATCGTCGGCGTAATGCCGCGAGGTTTTGAGGTCGTGAACCAGGACTTTGACTTGCTTATCCCGCTGGGCTTCGATCCGCGACACCAGATCCTGGCCGGCTTCGGCTTTAATGGCATTGCCCGGCTGAAACCGGGTGTGACGATTGGCGAGGCGGACGCGGACATCGCGCGCATGCTCGATGTCTGGATGGATTCGTGGACCAACAACGACGGCAGCGACCCGCACTTCTACAAGACATGGAAGATCTCGGGCGCCATTCGTCCCATGAAGCAAGAAGTGATCGGCAACGTGGGCAGTGTGCTGTGGGTGGTGATGGGCACCATAGGCGTGGTGATGCTGATTGCCTGCACCAACGTGGCGAATCTGATGCTGGTGCGCACCGAGGGGCGCCAGCAAGAACTGGCGATTCGCGCGGCGCTGGGTGCAGGGTGGGCACGCATAGCCCGCGAGGTGCTGAGCGAGTGCGTGCTGCTCGCGCTGATCGGCGGCGTGGCCGGCATCGGGGTTGCGGAGGCTGGGTTGCGGCTCCTGGCCGCCATCGGCCCTGCGCATCTTCCGCGCCAGCACGAGATCGCGCTCGATGCGCGCTCGATGGCGTTCACGTTCGGGCTTTCGCTGGTTTCGGCACTGCTCTTCGGGACGATCGCGGCGCTCAAGTCGATCCGGCCGGCTGCATCGCTTGCGCACGCCTCCCTGGGGCGGACAGCGAGCGCAAGCCGCGAACAGCAGCGCGGGCGCAATCTGCTGGTGATAGCGCAAGTGGCCATGGCGATGGTGCTGCTGATCAGCGCCGTGCTCATGATCCGCACGCTGGCGGCGCTTCGCGGCGTCGAGCCCGGGTTTGCCGACGCGAACCATGTGCAAACTCTGCGTATCGCGATTCCACAGCAACTCATTGCCGACGCGCAAACGACCACTCGCGTCGAGAACAGCATTGCCGATAAGCTGGCCGCCATTCCCGGCGTAGGCTCTGTCGGGTTTGCGCGGGACGTGCCCATGGACGGGATCGACCCGGACTGGAACAATATTTTCATCGAGGGGAAGAACGAGCGGCCGGGATCTGCACCGATGCGCCTGTTCAACTACATCTCACCTGGATATTTTCATAGCGCGGGAACGCGCCTGGTGGCCGGTCGCGACTACACGTGGACCGATATCTACGGACTGAGGCCGGTGGCCATCGTCTCCGAGAACCTGGCACGCGAGTCGTGGGGGTCCGCCGCAGGGGCCATCGGCAAGCGGTTCCGCATTCTGCCCACGCAGGCGTGGCAGGAGGTGATTGGCGTGGCTGAGGATGTGAGGCAGAACGGGGTCGATGAGGCGGCGCCAGCGATCGTCTACTGGCCAGTGATGACGCCGAACCCTTTTGTAGCCGGACAGATCAATTCGGCGCGCGCGATCACCTTCGTGTTGCACACTGGCCGCGCGGGAACCGAGAGCCTGCGCAGCGAGACTCAGCAGGCAGTGTGGCAGGTGAATGGCAGCCTCCCCATGGCGTCGATGCAGACATTGGGCGAAATCTACAGCCGCTCGATGGCGCGCACCTCGTTCACTCTCGTCATGCTGGCAATCTCGGGGGCCATGGCCCTCGCGCTCAGCCTCATCGGCATCTACGGAGTCGTCTCCTACGCTGTATCGCAGCGCACGCGCGAAATCGGCATTCGTATGGCGCTCGGCGCGCAGAAAGGCGAACTGAGCTGGATGTTCGTGCGCTCCGCTTTGGCGCTGACGGGGGTTGGCGTCGTCATTGGGCTGGGAACTGCAGCCGCAGTCGCGCGGATGCTGAGGACGCTGTTGTTTGGCGTCAGCCCTCTCGATCCCTTGAGCTTCGCCGCCGTGCCGTTCATTCTCGCCGCGGCAGCGGCGCTGGCGAGTCTTCTGCCGGCTTCACGCGTTGCCGCGATCAATCCTCTGGATGCGCTGAAGGACGAGTGATTGCAGCCGGTCTGGAGCTTCCTTTCGTGCGGGCCGTCAGTTTGCTCTAGGAAGAGCGCTCGGTCTTCGAATGTCGCCATGTGCGGTCAACTGAGGCCCCATCTGCCGTATCCACACAATGCAGAAAAAAACCTCAGTGTCCTTTGACAACCCCTTTGACCTCAGTGGGGAAGATGGAACGAGTGTTCGCTAAACGATATAAAACATTGGCTCCTCAGGTAGGACTCGAACCTACAACCCTTCGGTTAACAGAACTAGAGAAGGATTTTGCTACCGATTGCTATTCGTTGCTGCAGGTCCCTAAAAACAGGCACTTCCGAGGGGTCTGCAGTCTCACTCCACTGCTACTGATTACTACCTTTTTATGCCTAGGGTCCCCGGTATTTTCACCGGTATCAGATCACGCTGTTTGGCAGGCGAGTTGTGTGAAGTAGGGTGCCTAGCAGCCATCAAGGACACCCTACTCCTTGCTTAAACCTGTCCCGCCCGTGAGTGTACTTGAACGTTCGTAACACCACTGGCCGTGGTGCTGCCCACCTTGGTCACCGGGTGTACTTGCGGTGAATTCTTCCGCGATTCGAAGGACGTTGTCGGGGTGAGTATCAGCCCGGCCAACACCAAGCATCCAACCCGGTAATACCCAGAAATTCTCTGCCACGGGGACGTTCTCCGACGGCGGTACCGGCAACGTGGCAGGGCAAACAACATGGGCCTCGTCCAATCCGTCTGTGGCTACCATCGATGCGAACGGTCTGGCGACCGGACTTGCCTTTGGAACAACCACCATATCCGCGAACTGCCAGTGCTACCGGGTGAGCACTAGCTTGTCCGTGTGCAGTCAGGCCGCCAGCTTGACCTCAATTGCGGTTACTCCCTCAAACCCGACGATCAGCGTTGGAAGAACGCAACAATTCGCCGCGACGGGCAGCTATTCCAATAACACTACAAGCGTGATCACCAACTCGGTGACTTGGACCTCTGGCTTAAAGGAGGCTGTTTTTTTCCCTCCCTAGAGTTTGCGATTTGCCCCGTAGTGGGGCTGTTTGCAAACGGAACAAGTTGGACAATTTGCTCATCGGGAAATTGGCTCTGAATGCAAGCAGCACATAAATTGCCCTACACATGGTGGAACAGCAATAAAGATCCGAGGTGCGGTATGGCGATGTTCCGGCTGGATTATCTATCGTGTCTTCTGACTGTCCTCGCGACGATCCTGGTCGGACGAAAGATGTGGACGGGTCTTGTTGTTTCCGGGCTCAACAGCCTTATTGTGTGTGTGATTGGGTTGCACACCTCGCAGTATGGCTTTATTCCCGCGAATGTCTTTTGCATTTGCATAAACGCATTCAGTCTTCGGGCATGGTTGAAGGCGCAGAAAGACCGACCCGCATCGGACACCGACACAAGCAGCGGACTGCTCACTGGCGGGAAACGAATGAGCGCCTCTAAAAAGGCGGCCATGGGAAGGTTAAGTCTTTGCAGAATCCGCAGGGAAGAAAGGCTCGCGAATTCCATCTCATTAACCGCTATTAGAGACTTGAGGCCCTTCGCCCCAGTTTCTCACCGGGGCAGACGAGGCACGCAGGCTGCGATTGCCCACGGTAACCCGATGCCTTGAGCCAAAGCCGCGAATGCACAACGGCCGAAATGCTGGAGACGTCGCTCATCCGAAACCTTCAGCGCAGCGGCCCTGAGGCGGATGATGCGGACTCGACCAACTGTGCGGTGCGAAAATACCGGACTCGGGCAGCCGACCTCGAACCTCCGTTTGTTAAGTGGTCGGACAATGCACCCGGGAGGCTGGTGGACATCCTTATCACAGGCTCATGCAAAGCAAATAGACCGCGTCTCACGGACCCGGACCGCCGAAATCTGAGGTTGGCTGGTCGCCGAGCACCATGGTAAAGATGGCGGCACGCTACGGACACTTTACGACTGACGGTCTGCGTGAAGCGATGGAAACAATTTCGTCGGGGGCCCCAGTATTTTCCCCGGTACTCGCCGATAGGGCGGCAGTAAAGGTGCAATAAGTCTTTTGGAATCTGGCTCCTCAGGTAGGACTCGAACCTACAACCCTTCGGTTAACAGAGCAATAACCAACGTAATATCAACGACTTACGCGCCGTGACTGGAAACGTAAAGTGTTGAAAAGTAATGATGAGGAAGAACAGGAAAGTTTTAGAGTGGGGCTATTGTGGGGTTCCTTCAACCTCAGCGTCGAACGTTCCCGTTGTCATCTGGCCTAGCTGTTTCCTTGGTCAGTGAATGGAACCGCGCTCCGGCGGCCTCTGAGTATAAGGAACTGCGGTCACATAAATAGATTGCGTGTCGCGGTCGTAGCAGATTCTTACCACCGTAGAAACCGAAGATTCATCTACGTCTCTGCATTCAATGGTGGCATCGAACCAACCCAGTACGGCGTCGCGCTCCATGTCCGTAAAAAAGTCCCACACCCTGCAAGAGCTGTTTTCCTGTTCCGCTCGACAGCTTATGTTTTCTGACTTTCCCGGAGGTAGTACTGCTATCTCACCAAAGTAGAGCCGGTATTTCCCGCGTTGAGAATTTAATGCTTTAACCCTTACCCATCGAGCGGCCCGTGCCCCGGAATTATTGACCATAAAGAGAGGGTCACTGCGCTTGTCCGGGCCGATCTTGGTGTAGTTAGGTAGAAGCGTGAGTATCGGTTGGCCTTCCCGAAATCTTTCTTCGGCGTCTTCTCGTCTCTCGATCTCTTTCAATCTGGCGTCGTGCTCCCTACTCCAGATTCGGTAGGCGCTAAAAACCCAAATGAAAGCAGCGAGGATGCCGTACGCTATTTTTTGCGTCGAAGTCGAGGCGAAGAGTGCCAAGACAGTAAAAATCACTGATGCAGGGCCGCTTAGTCCCGAACCCCATTCAGAAAACATGGACTTGAAAAACAGGCCAAGCTTACCCATGCGGGCATAATCACAGCTCCTCTACCTCGCGTCAAGGGATGACAGCCTCAAAAGTCTTGTTCTGTGAAGTTATCAACACTGTCTGGAAGGGAGTCCATCGCAGGCAAATTCTGGTTCTTTTGGTATTCGCGGGATTCCCTTTCTATTCCCAAAATGGCCTCCTGATTTATCACTTCTAGAATTTTGGAAGCTGGCACCACTATCCCAATGCCCATGTTGATATTTTGGTGCTTCTCATCGTAGTGACCGTGCATCAAGCCAAGCAGATAGATAATGCCGCCGTCTGAAGTATGCATCGCTCCATTTATGACCCGCATGGTTCCGAGATTCACGAACACAGGCGAACCGCTCAGTCCTCCCATTGACCTTGCCTCTATCAAATACGCATCAATGGCTCCAAGCGAGGTACTTACTCGTTCTTCCGGCATCGCCGCAATATTCCCTATCCTGACTATAGGGATGTTTCGGGCGTTTCCATGGTGGGCGGCGAACAATCCGACAATGAATATCTCGTCGCCAATACCTATGGGTTCCGATTGCACCAGGGTCTCACTAACGAAACCCGCGATTGGAAAAACCGCGTGATCGTGGGGTACATCTGCTCCTCCACTAAAACCAGAAAGATTCAAAAGAGCGACGTCTACGGTGTCGGGCTCTGTTGGGTGAAATTGCCAATATTCGACTTTTGTAGTTACCCAGCGGGCTTTTCCGTCACGGTAGTTGAAGCGAATCAGAATTTCATCGAGTCCCTGCTTTCGTATCCCATCTATTACGTGCTTGGCAGTTAAAAGGTACGTGAAAGACAAGCTCACTCTGCCCCTCCGTACCTCTGCGCCTTCCTGAAAAGGGCGCGCAACCAAGAATCCTGTACCAGCGAGCCCTGTTCTGCCGTCAGAAAAGCGATATCCAAGGAAAACGACGCACTTCCTAATTTCGTCACGAACCAACATGTCCGCGTCCTCCGGCTGCTAGAAATACGAGCTTTCTATTCTTTTTTGCCGCCAACTCGGCGGCCACTGTACTAGGATGACATGGACCCCCAATGGACCGCAGAAAAGGCGGAGACCATGAGTCTTTCGCTCACCCGTAAAGAAGTTGCCCACGAACTGAAGGTTTCCGACAAAACCGTAGATCGGCTAATCACCAAAGGCTGTTTCAAGGTCACACGCATCGGAACAAGGTCTATCCGAATCCCCTTCACCGAGGTCCAACGATTCGCTAAACAAGATCACCCACAAATATGAACTGCGGGGCTCGGCGCTCAGGTAGAACGTCTGGGTCCCTCTCCCAAAAGTTGAGCCGTGTCTCGGGAGCTTCTCTATTCTGGCGAAAACCATTTGAGCTTGAGCCTTTCCGAGTTGTTGCAGGGGTGTTAACCTGAGCCAAAAGTCCCCTCAGTCGCAATGGAGCAACAGGAAACTTCAACCAGATGTTTCGAGGTGAAACTCCTTGCAGCCCTGCCTGATCCACCGCTCTTTGGCCTCATCGCTGCACTCGCAAGCCTGCTCTGGCCCGTAGCCACAGCCACCGTCGACTTGTGAGCAACGCCAGACTGCTGGATTCGGTCTGAAGAGACCTATGATGAATTTGAAGATGTAAATCGTGGCGGCTATGCCGACAAGCGCATCGACCATTGAATCGCCTCCGTACCTCATCACGGATTGGCACGGTCGTCCAATCAAAAGCGCGATGACGCATCCCTTATTAGTCTAGGCGGAACAGCTCGCTGTAGGATCGTGGTTTTTTAATCTCTGAGCCAATAGCCCCTCAGATCTGACGAGCAGTCCCTTAGGTCAGCCCCAACTCGGAAGACGGCCAATGACCGACAAAACATACCTAGTCCGTTTCAAACCGCCC
The DNA here is from genome assembly GCA_963814015.1 of uncultured Acidobacteriaceae bacterium. Classification (GTDB taxonomy): domain Bacteria; phylum Acidobacteriota; class Terriglobia; order Terriglobales; family Acidobacteriaceae; genus PALSA-350. The sequence continues at coordinate 11,035 of CAWFBI010000004.1, read as the reverse complement.
GAGATCAGCACACAGCCTGTGATTGCCGCGATTCGCTGAAATTCATGGTGAGCATCTCGTCTTTTTGAACTCGAAGGGCGAATTGGCTGCTCTGTTCATGTTCGAGATTGTTGAAGGTTGGTCAGAATCGAACTCTTCGACCTCTAGTTTTTGATTGTCAGAGCGTCAGAAAAGATTTCGCCACCCGCACCGATGACGCTTCCCAGACCGAAACTGGCGGACCGGTCGGAGGTCAGCAAAAGACTGATGCGACATGGAACGTAGCAACGACGATGTACGTTTAAGGAAGTGCAGCTTTGAAGGCAGACAGCCTTTAGCGGGGGTGCAAGCCATGAATCCGTTAACCGCGCTCCGGTAGACTGGCATCCTCTGAACGCACCAGAGAGTGTATGCTCGCGGGGCGACAGGCAGAGATCCATGTCGAGCGCGACCGTAAAGCTGGAGGAGGCTCGCCAGCAGCGCCCGCTCCGACGGGGACAGGCGACTTACGCAGATGCTGACAGGCAGAATCCCATCGGACAGTGCAACTTTGCAGGTTGACGTTCCGATTTCGAGCCTACCGACAAGATGTGACCAGCATCACTGACATTGAGTAGCCCCTAAGCAGAAAATTTCGCGGTGTAACAATCTCGCCTCCCCGGCGAGCACTCCCGCTCGTTGAGGCGCACATTCCGTGAGGCAAGAGTACCCACAACTTCGTGGAGGCAACATGAAACTCAAAATATTGACGGGCGTTCCTGCAGTGACAATCTTGGCTGTACTCGCGCTGCCCACACCGTGCCTTGCGCAGAACCCCAATCACAAACTCCCTCACTACACCGTCGTTGATCTCGGCACGCTCGGCGGGACGTTCAGCGGGGCCCAGGATGATGCCCCCAACCAGAGCGGTCAGGTGGACGGTTATTCGACCTTACCCGGCGACACTGTATTCCATGCGTTTCTTTGGAGCCGTGGCAGTATGATCGACCTAGGCACGCTCGGAGGACCCAACAGCAATGCCGTCTGGCAGCTCAACGATTGGGGTGCAGTTCCGGTCATGTCCGACACCACCACTCCAGACCCGTATGAAGAAGACTATTGCTTCCTCGGCACCAATTTCATCTGTCGTGCGTTTGTTTGGTATCGGGGCTTGAGGATCACTCTGCCCACGCTGGGCGGCAACAACACTTACGGTGCTCAAATCAACAACCGGGGTCAAATGGTCGGGGCATCGGAGATTGACTTGCCTGACCCAACCTGTCCACCTCCTCAGTTCTTTACGGAGAGACCGGTGATCTGGGAACAAGGTCGAGTCCGCGAACTCCCGATTCTTCCAGGCGATACGTCTGGAGCCGCCTTCGTGATTAATGATCGAGGCCAAATTGGGGGACTCTCTTCCCCCGTTTGCGACACCCCTGGGAACCCTTGGCACCCCTTGCTTTACGACAAGGGGGCTCCGATCTATCTTGGTACCCTCGGGGGCCAGGCGCTCAACATCCCCCAAGCGATCAACAACAAGACGCAGGTGGTTGGCGCGTCAGACTTGTCCGGCGACACCATCAACCACGCCTTCCTTTGGGAGAACGGTGTAATGAGGGATCTCGGCACACTGCCCGGCTATCCCAACAGCATTGCCGAAGGCATTAACGACGCGGGGCAGGTGGTAGGGGGGGCCTCCGACCAGCCGTTTCTTGGCGGCAACTCCAGCGCCTTCCTCTGGCAAGACGGCGTGATGACTGACCTGAATACTCTCATTCCATCCGGGTCGCCGTTGTTCCTGTGGTACGCAACAGGAATTAATTCTCGTGGGCAAATCGCGGGCCAAGCGGTGGTCGTCAGTACAGGCGAATGGCACGCTTTTCTGGCGACCCCCGTCGAGAACGAGAGCGACGTGCCTCTCGCTTCAGGTGTGACGAGGGAACGCCCGAAGGTCATTCTGCCAGACAACGTCCGCAAACTGCTGCAGCGGCGAGCGCGTTTCGGCGGATTCAAAGGAGGACTAGTCGTACCGCAGTAATGGGACGGCAAGAAACCGAAAACGAAAATCTGAACCGCATCCCGAATCGCAACCAACACCATGCCGCCCGATCATGGATGTGCAGCACAACTTCAGTCTCTCTGCCGAAGCTTAAGAACCGTAGTGGGGGAGATTCCAAGCGCCGTAGCAATAGCGCGGATGCTCTTGCCCTCGCCCTGCAGCTTGCGCAACTCGTGGACGAGCTTGTGGTTATCCTCCGCTTTAGGTCTCCCTCCTACCCGTCCGGCCTTTTTTGCACGCGCCAAACCCGCGAGGGTTCGTTCCCTGACCTTTTCCCTTTCAAGCTTAGCGATGCTGGCGAGAAGCGAAATGACCACTTCTCCAAAAGGGCCAAGCGTGTCGATATAGCTCTCCTGAAGGTTTCGATAGGCAATTCCCCACGCTTTGACCTGTTCAAGCACTCTGAGAGTCTCAGAGACACCACCACGGCTGAGACGGCTCAAGTCCCAAAACACCAATACATCAAATTCGCGCTTGCTGGCCGCGTCCATCATCGTCTTGAATCCAGGTCTGTCCAGCGACTTCCCGGACTTGGCATCATGGAATTCTGCCACGACTCGCCAATTCATTCGCCCACAGAACTCCATCAATTGTTGGCGCTGATTCTCGACGGTCTGTCTCCCGTCGTCCGGGGACACTCGTGCATAGATCGCTGCTCGCATATTCCCACTTTTCTCGCTAAAACTACGCTGTAGGTGGCCTTAAGAGCGGTTGCAAGATGAGTCCCAGGGTGAAAGGACATCCTCTTCCCGCCACCCCGGCTCGTTTTTTTACTAGGCTGCTGCTGTGCCTTTCAACTCAGCCATACGCTCGGCCAACATCCACAGTGCACGATTGAGTTTTTCGTCCTGGTCGATGCCGTTTACCTGACGAGTCGTGATATTGCGACGTGTACGGCGGCCCCGTTCATCCACGCCATGTTGCACGGCATGCAACCCACCCTTGATTACGTTTTCTTGTACTACGTTAGTCGAGCGTTTGGTCTACGGTCAGCCCGATGACCACGGTAGCGTTACCAGGAAGTGCTTGAGCATTGTGCATGTCCTTCACCTTCCACGATACCTTTGCCTCTGGTGGACCAGCGTTACAGTCCTCCACTTTTGCATTCCCGCCAATCGCATTAGCTTGACAGGGCGAGTTATCTCCCCCCTGCTTGACCGAACCCTGGATCCTGGTTCGGTGATCGCCAACATCAGGGCCTGTTCGTTTGCGGGCTGCTCCGCGTTGATTCCCGCTAGCTGTCTCGGGTGTCGATGGGCCGATAGGGTGGGCTGGGGTGGAAACTGGGGCGGCCGGCAGTGACAGCACTTCTCCATTTCGCCTCTTATATGCAGCGGCGATGGGCCTATAGAACACTGCCATGAGGAATGCCGTGCCGATAAAAGCAATCAGCCCTTTTTCCAGCCGAGAGAGACGGTGACTCCAAGCCGGAAATATCCAGAACATGCGAATAGCTATAGCTGTCCCAATCACCCAAGAGATCAAGCCCACCCAAAAGTTGTGGGGTAGACCCATCTGCTCCGCCCCAAACGGGTACAGGCAAAGCAGCAGTTCAACCGCAAATTCGATGCTCAGTTCAACAACTGGCTCATTGCCCTGCGATGGCGTCGAACTCTCCATGCCCCAAGATCCTCCCACGGTGCACAGCCTTGCGTCTTAAGCCTGTTGGATCGGGACGGAACCACTACCTGCCCGACGATCCGAACAATGTTGAGCAGGTAGTCCTCGTCGCATTCCCTGTTTTTCCAGTCTTCTTCCTGCCAGTCTTCGGATGGCCTTGAGGTAATCCCCGATGTTTTCGACCGGCTTGGAGACGCCTTCGGCTTCGAGAAGTTTCTTGATCGTCTCCCGATGTGGCCGTGGATGACTCTTCGGGCTTTCACTCATGGGCATCATTCCCCAGGCGATCATTCTATCCCTAGGTTATTTGAGGTTTCGTAGTCTCTGCTTGTAGTCGCCGCGCAGCAAGTCGGCGAAAAACTAGATGAAGGAGGAGAGGCTCATCACCTTCGTTATCGTCATCGTCGGCTGGGTGATCAGCCGTAGATGGGATCCAGTGTTCTTCTCTGCTCATGGATGCAGCGATGAGGTACGAAGCACAGGCCGGAGCGAGGGAGGCTCCCCATGCGGAAAGCATGAGCCAACTCAAAGAAGCGTGGTTGGCGTGGGGAAGAGTCCATGAATATATCGACTGAATGGAAGGAAAGGGTTTCGAAGCTTTTCCCCCAACTTGAAGAGGGTGTCTCTTTAGAATTCACTAGCGAAGTCGATTACAACTACAATTGCCTCGCGTGGGCAGTCTCGTGTAACACTCGTTATTTTGAAAAGGCCACGGGGTCTTATTGGCCCGCCGACCGGCGACAGAGCGCGGAGAAACATCTGAGCGACTATTATGGCGGCAACAGAAGAATCAACTTCCGATTAAATGCACTGCGCTCATTTGTAGTGTGTGATACCCATCACTGACCACCATGCTCTGGTCACCATACTTTAGGACTCAGGCGGTGCGCAAAGCAGGAAACTATGAATTATTTATGGGCAGTTCGCTTCCCCAGGAGCATAGGTTTTTTCGTACTTCTTGCTGCCAATGAGCCTGGCGCTGTTCGCACAAGGTGCGGCAACAGCAACCAGTTGGCCGGATCAATCCGTTGCCGCACAATCTGGCGGACCAGCCTGCCACCGGACCTGACTACAATAGAATCACATCCACATGCAAGCTTACCGCGAGTAAACCCCACGCCAACTATGTCCTTAAGTGGTTTTGTGGAGTATCGCAAGGCGAAAGGGTGGATCCTATCGCCAACAGGCTGGAATTACTAGTAGAGCTGTGATCAGTATTTGTTCCCGATTGGAAAGGCCCTCTTTGGTTACCCCGAATTGGTTCGCCCTTCATGAATTATTCAGCGGATGCTCGGTACCTCAACTACCTATTCAGGGCGTAACGCCGTCGTTCCAATATTCAGCGGTCGGTCACTGGCTCGCCTCGCTAAGATCATAGGCCCCTGAGCATTTCACATTTTCTGGAGGTAAGTATGCTATCAGATCAACACAGTAAACATTCCTCATCGTTTCGCCTCGATGTTCCGCTCCATGATCTTCTCACTAAACCGACAAGGCTTTCGTCGGTTTTGCTACCGGCAGGAGAGCCTCAGAGTTTTCCAGATCCAGTCTTCCCCCGGCGCCCAGACCTGCTTGGAGCGCTAGAGGAGCAGCCCGGTTCGAACCCTCCGGAAAAGCGCACGTGGACGCCCGCGCAGATTTACCGCACGATGCAAGGTTGGCTCTTCCCCTATATCCACTCGCGTGTGACGGCTGGTGATTTCCATCCGCTCATCGCGTATCTCTTTACCGAGTTCAAGTGCAATCTTGACTGTCATTATTGCTGGGCTTTCGACAACAAAGTAAAGGGGATGAGCGAAGATACAGCCAAGCGCTCGATCGATTGGCTTCATGGCACAGGCTGCCGGGTTTTGGCCTACATGGGAGGCGAACCGCTCCTCCGTCCTGATTTCATTCATCGCATGACCGACTATGCCGCGAAGCAAGGCTTTTGGATTTACTTGCCCACGAATGCACGGCTTTTGCGGACCGATGTGATCGACAAATTAGCCGACGCAGGCATCTCCACATTCAACATCGCGATCGATGCTGTCGATATCAAGCCGGGCCTTCCCAAAGCGCTGGCGCCTATTCGGAAACAGTTCGATTACCTGGTGCGCAAACAGTACAGATATGGCTATTCTGTATTTGCCAATGTGAATATCTGCCGCAACAACCTGGAGGATGTGCGGCAACTGACCGAGATCGCGCACGAGAACGGAATCGCCACCGATTACCACATCAATGAATCTCCGCTGCTGGGGCAGGATGCGCACTTCAAGCACGCGGACGATAACGTGACCTATATCACCAAGGATGACTGGCCAGCGGTCGAGGAAACGATTCAGTGGCTGACGGAAAAGCAAAGTGCTGGATACAAGATGGTGAACTCAAACACTCGGCTCTGGCAGATGGTCGACTTCATGAAGGGCCACCATTTTCCATGGAATTGCCGGGCTGGGCAGAACTCGATGATTATCCGAGTGGATGGAACATTGGCGCCGTGCTTTCCCATGTATACGGCGACCTATGACTGGGGCGTCATCGGCAATCATAAGTTTGAAACGAAACAACTGGATCATCAGAAAGCGACCTGCCAGACTCATTGTTTTTCCACGCTGAACCACATTCTTGGTTGGTGCTACAACGATCAGCGCGTTATCAAGTATTTCTTTAGACAGCTGGCGCACGGATTCCAGGGAATGGAAGGGCAAATGTAATTGCGTATCTAAGGTGGAGATCATGAAGGTACATTGGCACACGAGTCGGTTACGGACTTCAATAACGAAGCGAATGTGGTGTTCTGGTGTGTTGCTCTTTATGTTCGTGTCGTGCCTGACGCCCGCCAGACGGTGACGGCAGCGCTAGAGTCAGCCTTACCTGCTAGTGGTTTGTTCAACAGTGAGCAAATCGTGGAGAACCTGGTCTCGATGAATCGAGAGCGGATCCAGGCTCTGCATGCTTACCATGGGACACGAACTTACCGCATCGACTACCACGGTTTATCCGGATCCTATAGCGCGGAAATGAACGTAGATATCACCTACCAATTGCCCGGGGTAAAGGAGTTCATCATTCGATCCTCGACCGGATCCAAGTTGATCCTTGACAAGGTATTGATCAAGCTGCTGGAGGCAGAAAAAGAAGGAGCGACCGTAGAGGGCCAGAGGCGTACGGATCTGAATGAGGAGAATTACAAGTTTACACTCATCGGATATGAACCGACTCCCTTGGGTTTGGTGTATGTGCTCGCCGTGGAGCCCTGGAGAAGAGATAAGTTTCTTTATCGCGGCCGAATATGGGTGAATGCAGAGGATTTTGCTGTAACGCGGCTGGAGGCAGAACCCGCGAAGATTCCCTCCTTTTGGACCAACTACAGTGAAATTCAAGAGACCTATAGGAAAGTGGGCGACTTCTGGCTTCCAGCGCGCAATCATAGCGTCACCATGCTGCGGTTTGGCGGCCATGCGGAATTAACGTCGAATACAGCAACTACCAGATCACGGATGCGAACCCGGTCGCAGATCTTTCGTGCTCGCATCCCGCTCGGTTGGCCACTGTAAGGTAAGCTGACCTTTGCGTTTCGTAGCTCTTCGATTAGCTTTGGATCGCCTGAAGGCGCAGGGACGGCATTGAACGGGACGGCTGCAGGAGGTTATCTCTACGATTTGACCATCAGCCAGTTTCTTCTTGAAGCAGGATAACCCGCATCCTTCCAGTGTGATTTCCATCACAGACGCTATTCTCTCGATAGTAGTAACGTAAATAGTGGTGAGGCCGCCCACCGGAAGAAGGCTTTGTAAGAAACCGAGGCATTTACGACGATTATGAAGAATATCCGGTTGAATTGATCGTCCAGGGAACCCAGGGCAAGAATCCTCGGGAGTGCTTTCGGTTGGATTCAGACGCCTGCGGCGCGCGGCTTGCCCGTGTTATCCCTCGGGCTGTGGAGTACTCTTTGTTCCCGCTCGACCACGCCCGTTGCTAATCTTTTGTTTTTGCCATGATCTTGGCACAGCTCGAGGGATGACCGGGTTCCATTTTCAAAAGCTTATGAATGGTCTTTGCCTTGCACTGCAATGATCGCCGCCAATTATAAGGACCACGAGCCTTGCTCGCGAAGAAACAAAACTATTCCACAGCCACTGCCGGGAAAACAAGGAGCGTAAGACAATGACACCTGTTGTAGAAGCGGAAGTACCATCGACCCTCTCGCTTAGCGCTTACGGACAAGCGAGATCCACGATTCAAGGATCGCCGCTGAGTGCCGACGAACTTAGGAAAATCGACGCTTACTGGAGAGCATGCCGATACCTGGCGCTCGGGATGATCTACCTGCTGGACAACCCTCTTTTGAAGGAGCCGTTGAAGCCGGAGCACATCAAGAACCGCCTGCTCGGTCACTGGGGATCGAGCCCCGGCCTCGCATTCATGTACATCCATCTGAGCCGGCTGATCAAGAAGCTTGATCAGAGCATGATCTTCATGGCCGGACCCGGGCATGGCGCGCCAGGCGTTCTGGGACCGTGCTATCTAGAAGGGACGTACTCCGAGATCTATCCGGAGAAGAGTGAAGACGAGCAGGGCTTGCAAGAGTTCTTCAAACAGTTCTCCTTTCCCGGAGGCATTGGAAGTCACTGCACGCCGGAGACTCCGGGCTCAATTCACGAAGGGGGCGAGCTGGGATATGTGCTTTCTCACGCGTGCGGCGCCGCCTTCGACAATCCTGACCTGATCGTCGCAGCGGCCGTGGGAGACGGCGAATCGGAGACCGGCCCGTTGGCCACCTCGTGGCACATCAACAAATTTCTGAACCCGATTCGCGATGGCGCGGTTTTGCCGATTCTTCACCTGAACGGTTACAAAATCAACAATCCCACGCTGCTGGCGCGCATCTCGCACGAGGAGCTCGAAGACCTGATGCGCGGCTATGGATGGACGCCTCATTTCGTCGAAGGCTCCGATCCTGAGACCATGCACCAGGCTATGGCGGCTACCGTGGAACATTGCATCCAGGAGATCCGCGCGCATCAACAGGAATGCCGAAGGACCGGCGTGGCAAGCCGGCCGCGTTGGCCAATGATCGTGCTGCGTTCCCCGAAAGGATGGAGCGCACCGCAAGAGGTGGAGGGTCACAGGCTCGAGGGATTTTGGCGCGCCCACCAAGTCCCGCTGACGGAGGTGAAGAAAGATCCCGAGCAGTTAGAGATCCTCGAGGCTTGGATGCGCGGGTACAGGCCCGAAGAGTTGTTCGACGAGAACGGCAAGCTCATTGCGGAGCTTAAGGAACTCGCACCCACCGGAACCCGCCGCATGAGCGCCAATCCTCACGCCAATGGCGGAATCCTGAAAAAGAACCTGCGCTTGCCTAACTTCTGCGACTACGCTGTGAAGGTCGATCACCCGGGAACGGTTGAGGTCGAGAACGTCCGGCCTTTTGGGGACTTCCTGCGAGACGTGATGAAGTTGAATATGAACAACTTCCGCGTGTTCGGTCCGGACGAAACGACATCGAACAAGCTGCAAGCTATATACGAGGTAAGCAAGAAATTCTGGATTGAGGAGTACTTTCCAGAAGACAAGGATGGGGGCGAATTGGCGACCGACGGACGTGTGGTTGAGATGCTCAGCGAGCACACGATGGAGGGCATGCTCGAAGGCTACCTGCTTACCGGGCGGAATGGCTACTTCTCATCTTACGAAGCCTTTATCCACGTCGTTGACTCCATGTTCAACCAGCACGCGAAGTGGCTTGAGAGCTGCTGCCATTTATCCTGGCGTCGAGACATATCCTCGCTCAATCTGCTTATCACTTCGACCGTCTGGCGTCAGGACCATAACGGTTTTACCCATCAGGACCCTGGTTTCCTGGACCTCGTTCTGAACAAGAGTGCTACGGTGACTCGCATCTATCTTCCGCCCGATGCCAACTGCCTGCTATCGGTCGCCAACCATTGCCTGAGGAGCGAGAACTATATCAATGTGACCGTTTCCGACAAGCAGTCGCATCTTCAGTATCTGAACATGGAGGCCGCAATTGAGCACTGCACGAAGGGCCTCGGGATCTGGGACTGGGCGAGTAACGATCAAGATGCGGGCGAACCCGATGTCGTATTCGCTTCGGCCGGCGATATTCCAACCCAGGAGGCCCTCGCCGCAACAGTGCTGTTGCGGGAGCAGTTCCCTGACCTGAAGATTCGCTTCATCAATGTAGTTGACCTGTTCAAACTGCAACCGAGCACGGAACATCCTCACGGATTAACGGATTGCGACTTCGATTCTCTGTTTACGGTAGACAAGCCGATAATCTTCAATTTCCACGGGTATCCTTACCTGGTTCACCGCCTGACTTACGCCCGCAGGAACAAAAATATCCATGTTCGCGGCTACAAGGAGAAGGGCAACATCAACACTCCGATGGAACTGGCGATAAACAACCAGATCGATCGCTTCAGCCTGGCCATCGACGCCATCGATCGCGTACCCAAGCTGCAAAACATCGGAGGGCACGCGAAAGAAAAATTCCGTAATCAACAGATCGAGGCCCGGGCTCACGCGGATAAGTACGGGATCGACAGCCCGGAGATCACCGGATGGAAGTTCCCGCACCCCTCGGCTTAGGCTGACTGAGTGCGAAAGGAGTGGCCGCTTGTCACCAGGCGGCCACCCTATGGCCTGCTTCCCACAAAAACGGACCGCGCCCGAATGGCTGCGCGAAAGGATTCTAAATGAGCTCAAGAAGTGATGTCCTAACTGCCCCCTTGCTGGCACCGCCATCCATGGAGACGATCAGCATCAACACAATCCGTACGCTTTGTATTGATGCAATCCAGGCGGCTGACTCGGGGCATCCCGGAATTCCCATGGGGATGGCGCCGGTTGCCTACACTCTCTGGCAGCAATTCCTCCGGTTCCATCCGCAGGACCCGGTATGGCCGAACAGGGACCGCTTTGTGCTGTCGGCCGGACACGCGTCCATGCTGCTCTATTCCCTGCTTCATTTGACCGAAGTCCGGGCCGTCAGCAAGGACTACGAGACTTTGGGCGAGGTATCGGTGCCGCTGGACGCCATCAAGACCTTTCGACAATTGGGTAGCCGTTGTCCGGGGCACCCGGAGTACCGCTGGACGTCGGGCGTCGAAACCACAACAGGGCCACTTGGCCAGGGCTTGTCCACCAGCGTAGGCATGGCTATCGCCCGGCAATGGCTGGCGGAGCGATACAACCGCCCTGGCTTCGAAGATCTCTTCGACTTCAATGTCTACGCGCTTTGTGGAGACGGATGCATGATGGAGGGCATCTCCAGCGAGGCCGCCTCGCTTGCCGGGCACCTGCAACTCTCGAATCTGTGCTGGATTTACGACAACAATCACGTCACAATCGAAGGCCACACAGCCCTGACTTTCACCGAAGATGTGG
>CAWFBI010000003.1:0-334991 GCA_963814015.1 uncultured Acidobacteriaceae bacterium | reverse complement strand
GGATGGCTGTGTTTGGAAGCAGGATGCGACTTTGCTACGTCTTCGACCTTGCCCGCAAAGTTGCCGGGAGGAGAGCGCGGGCTGCGAAGATAGCGTCTTGCGCTAGCGCATTGCAAGCGCGCCGACGGTGCCGCCGTGGAACGGTTGGCCCGGGCCGATAGGCGTCATGCCGCAACTGTCGATCAATGGGACGCGGACCCGTGGCCGCTGAATACTCCCGGTGGAATGGTCGATCTGCGCACTGGCTAGTACGCCCGGCTGACCGTGAAGACTACATGACAAAATGACCGCCGTTGCCCCTGGCGGAGAGTGCCCGTGGCTAGCGTTTCTCTCGCGGATCACGAACGACAATCGAGAGTTGCAAGACTACTTGCAGCGGATGGCGGTTACGGACTGACCGGAATGACCACGAGAGCACGCGCTGTTTTTCCTGTACGGGACCGGGCGCAAACGGCAAGAGCGTCTTCCTGAATACAATCTCCGGCCTGATGGGGGACTATGCGAAGACCGCTCCAATCGAAACATTCATCGACTCGAAAAACGAACATCACCCTACGGACCTGGCCGGACTCCAAGGCGCGCGCCTTGTCACTGCGGTCGAAACCGAAGATGGGAGACGGTCGGCTGAATCGAAGTCAAGGCACTTACCGGCGGGGACCGCATCGCGGCCCGTTTTATGAGGCAAGACTTTTTCGAATTTGTGCCGCAATTCAAATTGGTTATTGCAGGAAATCACAACCTGGACTGCGCACCGTGGATGAGGCAATAAGGCGGAGATTCAATCTGGTCCCTTTCACGGTGACAGTTCCCGCAGCAGAGCGCGACCTGGAATTGGCGGAAAAACTCCGCGAAGAATGGGGCGGAATCCTTCAGTGGATGGTTGATGGTTGTCTTGCGTGGCAGTCCCAAGGATTGCGACGTCCAGCGGTCGTGAGCGAAGCGACAGAGAGCTATCTCGCTGCCGAAGATGCGCTCGCCCGATGGATCGAAGATCGCTGCATCACGGGAGTCAACTATCGGGAAACAACGTCGGCACTGTTTGCAAACTGGCAACAGTGGGCTTCCACCAATGAAGAACCCTGCAGATCACGAAACAGTTCTCCGAGCATCTGGAAGCGCGCGGCTTCACAAAGACGCGGACGAACGCTGCCCGTGGGTTTCAAGAATCGGCCTGAGGCCGTGACAGATGTGACGGGTACGGCTGTTATACCCGTCACGCGCGCGGGCGAACGGTCTATAGGGGAAGACCTGTCACATCCGTCACCCGAAGGCAATTCGGAGAGGTTTCGACTATGAGCAAGCGCAAGGGAACCCGGAACGAACATCGCTCTATCGCGTTGCTGGAAGCCTCCGGCTATCACTGCACCCGCAGCGCCGGTTCACTCGGGGATTGGGACATCGTAGCCATCGGTTCGACGGATACCGTTCTCGTTCAGTGCAAAACGAACCGCTGGCCGTCGCCGGTGGAGATGGAAGCCATGAAGCTGTTTCCCGTGCCGGCGAACTGCCGCAAGCTTGTGCATCGCTGGGACGATCGCAAGCGGATGCCGCTGGTGAAAGAGCTGTAATTCGGCCCTCTGGAATCGGATACAAGGAAGGGGAAAGGCAAAGGTGAACAATATCGAAGAGTTGATGAGGGAGTTTGTGCGGTCTTCGGTGCTTTTGAAGCGAAAACTCTACCGCAAGGATGAGGCTGCGACGACGTCTCCGGAAGGGGTAGACGGCCCGCGGATCGAAGTGCACACGTGCCGGCTGTGCAATCGGTCTGCTGTTGGCAAGGGAGCGCATGTGGCCACCAATCTGGATGCGCGCTCGCAAAGCTGCAAGAGACGCAAAAGGCTCTTCGTGCGGCATGGCCTGAGCTGTTCGAAAGAAAACCGAACCCGGAAGAAAAAGCGGCACCGCCGCGACTCGCTCTGCAGACCTCCATCGGCCAAGCTCTTCCAACCAAAACGCCCTAGGTTTGTGGAGAACTACGGTCAAGGGCTGTCGTTCGACGGAATCCATCCCAGCCCCACCCGGTTACGCGTTGATGACCACTAAGGTAGTGGCAGATGCTAAAGACCGTAACGGCCAGGTCCGCTACCCCCAACGTGGCTGACGACAGGGCTCCTGATACGCGATTGACCTGAGTACACGCGGCGTGGGGGATTCGACCCCGTTAACCGTATAATTGCGTGCATGACAGACGAAGAAATGGCGATAGCCATTGGCGAGAAGATTCTTGCCGTCTTTCCAGGACGAAAAGATGACCAATCCCATGCTTATTTACCTCCCCGCGGCGGCGATCATCATTGCCGTTGTGACTTTGAGAACAACCCAGGTGAAAAATGCGGGGACAAAGAATCATCTCGGGATCAGGAAACTCAAGGCGTTCCTCAGGGGGCAAAAACTCTAGCCTTCTCGTGACGAACGGTAAACCAGAGCCAATAGATCAGAGGCAGCAACGGCTATTCAGGTCCAAGAAACCGCGCGGTGTCAGATGGGAATGGAAACAATTGAGGCTGGAACGCAATCGCCCAATGGGGCTATTCGTGAACCCTCCGAGCCCAGAAGCTGTGGAACACCGCCAACCCTTATGATAGGAACCATCCCTCCTGAAAGGATGGTTTTGAGTAAGCCGACAAATGAAGAGAAATGCGATTAGCTACCAACGATTATACCATGGCAAGGTCACGCCTTAATGCAGCCCGGACCTTTAATCAGGCGATTATTCGGCCCCTACGAACACACAGTGGCAGAGGCTTATCGGCGTATTTTCGAAAATCTGGACGACTTCGCCCGGCTGATTCATACGTGGGTACCGCAGGCACGAAGGATATTGGAGGTCGGTTGTGGCGAAGGGGCCATGACAGAGCGAATCACGCGGATCTATCCCGCCGCCACCGTGATCGCAATCGACATCACCCCCAAAGTCGGCCGCCTGTTCCGTGGGAATCGCGTCAATGTTACTTTCTGCCAGGAATCCGTCGAATCCGTGGCACGCCGTCAACCGGCTTCCTTTGATCTCGTCATACTGGCGGACGTCGTTCATCATGTGCCGGCTGATGCCCGACGATCGCTGATGTGTGGGATTGATCAAGCCATGACGCCGGACGGCAGTTTCATCTTCAAGGAGTGGGTAATTACGGAGACACCCATCCATTGGCTCTGCGGCGTATCCGAACGCTACCTGACCGGCGACAACGTCTCCTATTTAACGATGCCCATTATCGAGGGTTTACTGATCGACCCATTTGGCCCAAGCACCATTCGCCAAACCGCCTCGATTCGACCATGGAACAACAACGTGGCAGTTTTGGTTCAGCCGAAACTGAAGGCGCCGCGAGGACCTGCTATCGGTGATCCATCCTAGAAACTTGGGTAAGGCGGTACGATGGGTATTACACCGTGAGTCATGAAATTGCCCGTGATTGGTAGGCAGATCGGAACTGTGCTGAGGGGACGATGACTCGCAGTTTCGCGCGGTTCCGATGGCCAGCTCTTTTGCTACTAGCCCCGCCGGCGGCAGCCGTCGTGTACATCGCGATGTTCGCTGCCGCAACTCCGCTGACCGATGAGTGGATCATGTTCGGGGCGGCTGTTGATCTTCACAAGCTCCATTGGTCGCTACACGCACTGCGATCAATACAAATTCAACATCAACAGCATCTCCTGATTTGTGCCTTACCTGATCTATTTCCCACTTGAGGAGTTGTTTCGCTTCGATCCGCGAGCATTGGTATCAGTGACGGTGGTATGCTTTGCGGTTCAGCTCGCGGTCTTTCGATTTCAACTAGTAAAAGACGACCTTGCTGCGTTTCCAATCGCTCGCAGATGCTGCTTTTGCGTCGTCCTGCGGAACGCCGAAGTTCCCTCGCAGGCCGTGCCAAGGTCGTATTGCGCTTTTGGATCACCACTGGCGGCTTGTTTCTTGAGGGCAGCGATGCTCTGAGCCGGAGCAGCATCACTGGACTGCGCCCGTGCTCCCGATACCGACACGAGAAGCACCAAGGCAGCCCCCAAGGAACAAGAACCGTGCTCTCATGTACACATTTCTTTCAGCGTTGCATCACGTCCGCTAAGACGCCGGCGCGCATGTTAACCGTGGCTTCCGCTCCGAATATCCTTTAGATAGTCACATTGTGAGTGGCAATGTTATGGGTTTCTTTGAGGATTTTCTGCTCTCCCTGCCGGCGCGGTCGGTCCCAATACGGGCTCTTACACCTCCCGCAGCGCAGAGGCCGGCCAGTCCCTCTGAAACACCAAGGCTCACCGCATCGAAGACATTCCTTGATTTCCATGCGAACAGTATGCACCAAAAGTGTGCACTGCGATGGATATCGCGAGTCTCAAGCGGAGTAAGGGGTCCAGCACGTCATAGCCGCCGCGGGTGGGCCTGGTGGACAAGTCCCTGAGTCCCCTCGCTGCCGGGACTTGCCGGCCATTCACCGTCGCCACCCCATAGCAGCTCGGCTAGGATGAGCACGGTTTTGGAGGGGTTCCGCTTGCCGTCGCGCCACAGCTTCACGGCGACAGCAGAGACGCCAAAACCACGCGCAATCGACGCCAGCGACTCGCCAGCGGATCGCTTGGATTCCAGCCACGCCACGAATTGAGAGCGAGTCCACATGAGAAAAGGGACGTCATAGCCGCCGCTCAATCTTTAACTAGGTTTATGTCCTGATACCAGCGAATCCGCCCGCAGTATGACGCAACTTGTGGAAACTGACGTCCGTCTGAGCCTCGGCACACCCGGTAGGCCCGGACAACAAGGTTTGCTTGTGGTTGTGTCGTTGTTTGTGTCGTAACCGGGGCATCCCTGCCGGTGTCGGGGGGTAGCGCCTAGTGTCGCTCGGTTTCAGTCCCAAGGGCCAACCACGCTCCAACGCATTGTAAACAATACGTCTCGGTGTCACTCAGGCTTCTTCGGTGTCGCGTCGTCTGAGACAGGGGAGAGATTTGACACGGTAGAGGTCAGGAGTTCGAGTCTCCTCGTGCCTACCATCCCATCGTTTGGCCGACCTGTGCGTTCTCCCGGGGTCCTGAAGCATGGGTTATCGAAGATTATTAGCATCGAACCTGGCGAGCAATGGAAACATTGCATCCGCCGGTTGCAGTTCACTGTCTGGGACTGGTCCACGTTTGCGATCAGGGAGGTGAGAGCCGCAGATCTCTCCACGGAGTCAGCTGGCGCAGAGCTACCTCGTGCCGAATTTGCTCCTGAGATACGACTCGACCGAAGCTGCCTCGTCTACCGAAAGAACGCGGTTGTAGACCAGGACCTCACTGATTTCGCCGGTGAAATAGGTGCCGTTGCTACCCTTGCCTATGTAGGCCGCACCGCTGCTGCCCCTCAGGACCGGAAACTTGTTGCCTTGCCGCAGCGCCAGAAGGCCGTTGACGTAGAGTGAATCCGTTGTGCCATTATGAACTGCCCGCGTGATCGTGAAATCCTGACCTATGGTGACCGGCCGGTTGTAAACCGGCTGATTCCGCGGCTGCGTCGTGCCAAAACGGAAAGGCACGCTCTTCTGGTAAGGCGTGACAAAGGTATCGCCCCAGGAGGCGTTCTGTTTCCATAAAATCGCCGCAGATCCAGTCGCACTGGAACCGGCCGGCGGGTCCACTGACGACTTGGCAACCAGAAAAATGGTCATCTGCTCCCAGCCATCGATAGGCAGGTCGAAGTTGAAGTACTGGTTCCCCCCGAACGAAAAGGCAGGTCGACAAGCGTTTCCATCCCCTTGTACCTGACCAGGTTGATTGGTTTCTACGGTCTGGGTTGCATCGTGGCCATTGCCTGACTGATCCGGCCAGGAAGAGGCGGTCCCGGCAAACGGACTCCCTGCAGACTCGCTCCGCAGCCACTGTTGCAGGCCTTCCGTCGGGACCATGCTGGTATAGGAAGCAGCAGCACTCTGAACCCGGAGATTAGCTAAGCTGGGGAATCCAAAGGAAGAATCTCCTTCGAAGGAGACAGAAGCAGTTCGGAAACCAGCCTCCAGATCCACTTCCTGTAGGGGCATGCTGAAAAATTTGGGAGCTAAGGTAAAAGTATCAGCCGTATTTTGAAAATTAACCGGAATCGAACTCGGCGCATCCGTCTCCAGGGTGTAGGTTGAAGATCGCCCAACGCTATCGGCCACTAAACCGACTCCGGCCACGGGATTGCTGAATTGGAGAAGGATTATTTCATTGCCCGTACTTCCATCGGACGGCGGAAAGCCGTCCAGCACCAGGGTTCCGTTTATGACGCTGTAGACCGGGCCCTGGCCTGATCCTTGAAGACTTGGAATGGTGACCTGGACGTTTAGTGCAGGTACCCCGTTCACCGGAAGTGTAACGGTGATGGGCGCTGAATAGACTCCTGCTCCGGGGAAGGTTGGTGCGGCCGGCAGCGCAGAGAAGTCGATGTATCCGTCCGGACGAAGGCCGGCATTGCAGAAAAGATCCATGGTGGACTGTTGCGCGAAGGCCATCGCGGAGACGAACGTGAGCAAAAACAAAGCGAAATAGCGGGTCAAAGCAAATCCTCCGGACTGGCAATCGTTCTACTTAAGGCCCAACCACGAGGACACGACTGCAAAAGCCCTTCACGCTACAACGCAAATTGAGGATGGAACTGCAGCATCGCGCGACCACTCTAGCGCAGAATCACCTGAAGGGCAATAAAAACGCAGCTACTCTTCTTCCGCCTTGGCGTTCGCCCTGATCAACCTGATAATTCTGTCGAACCCTTCGGCCCGATTGCCGCATCCAAAGGCGGTAACTTTTTGATCGGTTAGGGCCGTCAAATGACCATGGGAAGAACACACTTTTTCTGGGTAGGCTTACTGGCGCTCTCGTTCTCCACGGTCCATGCCCAAAGCCCTCAAGAGATCATTCAGCAGGCCGTTAACAGCGAACGAACGGCGGACCAGAACGACCACTCCAACTGGATATACCTGGAAGAAGACGACAAGCCGAAAGAGCACATTCTCCAGTGGGTCGCCAGCACGCAGCACGGCAACGTCGAACGTATTCTCGAGAAGGACGACCAACAACTGCCAGAATCCCGGCAGCGTGAGCTCATTCAAAAATATCTGCACGATCCGCGAGCTCAAAACAAACAGGTTTCAGAGGCAAAGCACGACAACCAGCAAATCGATGACCTGCTGAAGCTTCTTCCCGTTGCTTTCGTCTGGACACAAACGGGAGCAACCGCTACTACCACCTCATTGCACTTCGAACCCGCGCAAGGTTTTCACCCGCCTACGCGGGAGGCGCGGGTATTCAGCAGCATGACCGGCGATCTGGTGGTCGATAATCAGCAACACCGCATCTGCAAGATAAAGGGTCACCTCATTCACGACGTGACCTTCGGCGGAGGCATCCTGGGCAGATTGAAGGAGCACAGCTCCTTTGCTCTCGAACAGCAACAGGTGGGCCCAACTTTTTGGGAATTGACACAAATCCACGTCCACCTGGAGGGGAATGCGCTGCTCTTCAAGAGCGTATCGCTGCAGCAAGACGATAAGCGCTCCAGGTTTCAGCCCGAGCCTGGAGACATATCCCTCGATCAGGCAGCCACCTCTGTCATGAGCCAGCCGCAGTTATTCGGCTGCAGCGACTCCGCTAACGCGCAGGTTGCATGTGTCGATAAGCCCAGCAAGGGCGCAGAACTGAAGCCTTAGCTCTTTGATGCTGGGGCTGCTCAGAAAACCAGCCTTTATTGGTCAGGCGAGTGAAGTGAGCATGCGGGCCGGCCGGCTGACTGTGTTGCTCGATTTACCGCGATGGCCATTCGCCGGTGAGAATTCGAGGCGAGATTTGTCGATTCCCATATCTCGCACAAACACGTGCGAGATATGAGGCATTCAAAATTTTCTTCGGCCGACGGTTTTTACTTTGGAACAGGCTCCGGTTCCAACTCCGCGGAGTTGTTGGCCGCCGCGTGGGCCTGCTGCAACCGGTATCCGGCGCGGGTGCGAATGTGGTACTTTTGCAGGTCCTTCCCTACCAGCTTGACGGTGATCGTGCGCCAGCCTGTGCTGGGATTAGGCTGCGGGTAGTAGCTGAGCGAGTAGAGGTGCGCCAGGTCCTCCTGAATGAAAGCAAAGGCCTTCTTTTCGTCGCCCCAGTTGCGGGCGAAATAGGCCTTGCCTCCGGTCGCCTTGCTCATGCGCTCGAAGACTGCAGTCGAAATCGGCTCCAACTGCGCTTCCCGAGTGCTGATCATGTAGATGATCGTGCCCGTGGACTGAGCCAGTTCCGCTACATCTTCCGGGGGCACCAAGCTGGCATTGTCAGGACCATTGGAGAAAACCACCACAACTTTTCGTCCCGTGTACCGGGCGGCATCCTCAACCGTCAACAGCAGACAGTTGTAAAGCGCGGCATCGTCTCCAGCTACCGTGCTCCGCACCCCGCGAAGCACCTGGGATCGATCGGAGGTGAGTGCCGAATTACGCGAAAGGTCGCGACTGTACGAATAAAAAGCTACTTTGTTCGCCCCTTCTAACGAGCGGACAAAATCCGTGATGGCATCCTGCGCGAACACAAATCCCCGGTACATGTAGTTGCTGGTATCAAAAAGAACGAAGACATTAGCGCCACTAATGCGCGAGGTCATCGTCGACCTATCCTCGCCGGCTGCTGCGGATTGGCTTTTCTCACCCTCTTTTGCCGCCACCGCCGGCTGGCTCGGCTTGCCTGTAGAGTGCGTGCCCTGCGCACCCGGCTTGACGGGGGCTGCATTCGGCGCCGGCTGAAGTACCTGTCGAGCGGGCTCGTTGCCTTCTTCGAAGGTCGCAATTCTCTCCGGGATCTTGTCCTCGGTAATGGCAAAGTTCTCCGGGCCAAGGCCGGAAATGTAGTTTCCTTTGCTATCAGTGACGGCGACGTTTAATTGCACCAGGTCGACGTTCACGCGGATGTTGGTCGAATCATCCTGAGCTCCGGTCAAGCGGCCGCCGGTAAGAAAGAGAACGACTAAGGTCGGAATGGAGAGAAGATATCGCTTTGCCATTGTCTGTCCTGTATCCCGTTAGTTTTGCCCGGCCGGCGCGGAGCTGGCCGGAGAATGTTCAAGTACTACCCCAGGTTCCCGGCTTGATGAAGCGGCTTCCGCCACTTGCGGTAAAGCAATCTTGCCCTGGCGAAATTCTTCGCCGGTTTCTCTCATGGCGCGGTTCAACGCCGGCCAGTCTTCGATGTCAGTCGCGAAGATATTAGCCACCATGTGCCGGGTTAATTCGGGGACCAGGCGATTGAGCATAACCGGCGAGTAGCCCTTCTCATCCGCCAGCCGCGCCCAATATATGTTGGTGGAATCCCACGATTCGCCCAGCAGGCGGCTGGAATTGCCGCCGAAGGCCGGGAACGGCTGCACGTTCAAAAGCGCGCAGGTATAGTTTTGCGCCAGCACAGGATGAGGCGTGCCGAAGTCCCGGGAGAGGCGTTGCAAATTCACCTCGGTCGGATATTGCCCGATGAGTGCATCTAATTCCCCGCCCGCCGTCCCCCACGACGCGGTCTCCTGGGGATACTTATGACGAAACTCCGCCGCTAGATGAAACTCGTCCGCCGGCGTTAAAGGCACGAGGCTGGCGGCAGCGTCGCCCGACCGCAAGGCCTGCTCCACTTCTCCCAGCCGTTGCGGCGGCAGGCGATCAGAGAGAATAGCCAACACTCTGCCCCGCAGTTCCTGGTTTGACGCTGCCGCGGTTACAAGTTCTTCCCCGCTGCGTTGATACAGGGCTACGGCGTGGAGTTCGTTTTTGGTTACATTCCACCAGCGCGGCAGCGTTGCGCTGACCAGCAAATCCGCCGTCACTTCCTTCCATATCAGGGCCTGCACGTTTTTCGGGGCGATGAAGTCTTCTTCTGTGGTCGCCAGCACATAGGGGAGCTCGGCCAGCGAGCCAACCAGGTAGGCGCCACCCCCGGCCGGGGATCCCTGGTTGAATAATTCAGGAGCCTGCCAGAGCTGGGTCACACCCATAATGGTTTCGCCTGAAAAATCATGCGACCGCACAAAGAGTGGATTATTGTGCAGCAGCTGGGCACCTGGCGGCTCGTAGTATGCGTAATTCAGACCGACCAGCGCGTCCCTGAGGAACGGCGTAAGTTGTCCCCGGGCCGCTTCCAACTGAGCCTTGGAGCCAGGTCCCTTGATCACTTTGGTGATGTCTACGTGCACCTGCAGCTCGGCATGACGGTTGGCGTAGACTCCCGGCGCCCACTCCGTCTTTTCGCTCTCGGTAAAGATTGGCCGGGGCAGCTCAAATTCCCGTAGTTCGTTGGCCAGCGGGAGTAAATTCGTGCCCGCGCGCGATCCCGCCGCCATCTTGGTAAGGCCGTCGCCGAGCGTGAACAGCGTATCGAGCGACACCAGGCGCTGGTCATCGAGCACGGCCCGCATTCGTCCGGCCAAATCCTGGCGCATTCGTTGGCCTTCGGCGGATTCCTGCGGAGGGCCGGCCAGCAGCTCAATCAATTCGCCTTGGGAGAGATCGGCTTTGCCGGTTGCCGCCACCATTACGGTTTTCAGCGAGGCTTGGCCAGCATCAAAGAGCTGGGCAAGGGAGTCAATACTAGCGAAGGGCGCAATCGCCTGTTGCCAGGACTGGTTTAGATCGGCGCTGCGGATCTCTCCCTGGCGAGCGAGAATTTGCCAGATTCCCAGGTTCGCCTGGAACATGCCCATTGCGTTGCCGCGCAGGCTGTGGTTGGAGATGCCGTCGACTGAGTCGGCCACCTTCACAAAGCTCTTAATCGAGGTGTCGTTCAGGTCAGGAAATTCGGAAAACACCAGGTACCAATTACTCAGCTGGGAAAACTTGCTGGCCAGCAGGAGCACGGTTTCCGGGGTCAGGCGTTTGTCCGAAGCGCGTCCGCGGTCCACCTCGTTGAGCATCAGGTAGACCTGGAGCGGTCCCAGATCGGTATCCATGCGAGACAACGCGGCCATGGCTTCCAGCAGTTGTTCCGGCCGTTTCCAGGTTCGCGCGCGCCGGCCCCAATCGTGGGCGACTTTAGGTTCCGATTTCTCGGCCAGGATCTGCTTCCAAACGTCAAGGTTGCCGGGGATGCGTGGTTCGCCATTCGTCTCCCACTGCAACCGGGTAAACAGCATCAGCAGCGCAGGAGCCTTGCGAAACACCGCCCGGGCGGGATACGCCTTAGGGTCGGGCTCTCGAAACGCCTCGTAAAGACGCCTGAGCCGTGGACTTGTCGTTAAGTACGCCTGCTGGGTTGCATTCACTCGCGAGAGAGTGTCGAAATAGACCGCCAACCAGCCGTTGTCCGTATCCACCAGGCGAAGGACAAAGTCTCCAGGCGATCTTGGGCTGGCCCCTGCCAATTCTCTCCAGCCCGATTCCGCGGAGGCTCCCCCGGGCACCGCGACCCGGCCCGCACGAATGTAGATATGGGTTCCGTAGAAATCAAGAACCGGGCCGTAGGGCAGAAGCCTCGGCAGCCCGGGATTGCGTTGCAACGCGGTCCGGGTTTCGACGTCGGTATTGGCCATCGCCCAATAGAGGCGATCGACGGCCGGTTCGTGCAGCAGGATGTCAACCAGCGATTGCGCACCTCTGCTCTTGGCGCCACTGAGCGCTTTCCAATCGTTTTCGCTGAAGAGCACGGGAACGCGGGACTCGGGATAAGCGTAGGTAAAGGTTTCACCCTTCTCCAGCGCCTCTTCCAGTGCAGTCAGAGGGAAACCGGAATCCGTTGTTAGGAAGGCACGTTCCGCGTCCGCGGTCATCAGCGTGGAGCCCTTTTGCCCACAGGCGGGCCGCGCGTGGTAGCCGAGAATACTCAACAACGGCTCCGCGTCCTCACAGTTCGCGATGTGTATTGTGCCGCTCGACCCGGCCAGCATTTGAAGCTCCCTTGCCTGGTGAAGATAACGGTCGAGTAAATGCAGATACTCTGTTGGCACGCCGTTCAGGTAGCCGGTCGAGTACGCATTGCGAGCGACCAGGGGCAATACGTCCTCGAGAGATATCTGCTGGCTGATGCCGGCCATGCGCAGGAAAGATCGCAGAGGCCCGGGAATGATCACTGTGTTCCCGGGAGTGACGTGGGCCGCGGAGCGCGACGACTTTGCGGGCGACGACTGCGGCCGGGTGGCGGCTGGACGAACCGGGCTGGTCGCCTGCGCCCAGCTAGGTGAGCACTGGCAGCAGAAGCCGGCGGCAAGAAGAGCGGACAAGCAAATGAAAGGCTTCACAGCGGGACGCCTCATCGAGAAACATCAAGACCTGCGGCAACCACGATTTTGGGTGCAAGTTTACATCTGGTAATTGGCCCGCGCGCACTTAGAATCCCGAGATTGGTCACAACTTGCCGGTTAGGTCACACCCTGTTCTGCGACGTCCCTCTGGTCTACTGCTTTCGTGTGAGACAAGATACACCACCTGCTACTCCAAAAGGTGAATATCTGTTCAGGACCATCAAAACTGTGCTGTCCCGGGACGGCTTGCCTTCAAAATGGTGCAATCAGATGGCCCACCTATGTTTGCAAAAGGTAAACCAATTAACGGGAAGCTCATTCTTGTTTTTTGCGCTGCCCGCGCCGGCGCACCGCGGAGGTTATCCATGATTGTTGAAATGCGCACCTACAAAACAACGCCCGGCATGCGTTCCCGATTCCTTGAGATATTCCACTCGAAAACCATCCCAGCGCACAGAGAAATCGGGATGAAAGTACTGGGTCCTTTTCATGCCGTCGAAGATCCGGACACCTTTTTTTGGATGCGAGGCTTTCCTGACCTGGCTTCACGTGACTCGATGAAAGCAAGGTTTTATGAAGGCCCATTGTGGAAGGAAGAACTGGAGAAAGTCCTGCTGCCGATGTTGGAAAACTATGAAGTCGTGGTGGTGGAAGACCCGGGAAATCTGATTCGCTGGGAGCGAGATAGTTAACTACTCTGCAAACAGATTACTTTCCCGGCTTTTCTCACCCTGTACTCCGCTCTGAATTGTCACGATTTTGTCATCGGCAGGCTGGCTAATTTGCGGGGCGGCGGGGGCGGAAGTTATGGTGGCAGGGTTGTTGCCGGAGTCTACTATGCGGGTTATCCGCCTCATCCTGCTCCATGCGGTCTGTGCGCTGGCGCCACTGTCCGCTCCCGCCGCAGTTCAGCTGCCGAATCTGTTCTCCGATCACGCAGTGCTGCAACGCGATCGTCCCGTCCGCATCTGGGGTTCGGCAGGCGCCGGTGAACATGTGACCGTCCGCTTCCACGGCCAGTCAGTCGCTACGCAAACCGATCCCTACGGCAATTGGGAAGCATGGCTCAACCCGGAACCAGCCGGAGGACCCTACGCTCTCGCCATCAGTAGCGACTCCACCGCTACGCCCATCGAGCGTAAGGATATTCTGGTCGGCGATGTGTGGCTGGCATCAGGGCAATCGAATATGGAGTTTCCTCTTGCCGGCTTTACGGGCACCATCCCTGCACCCCTCAAAGACGGAGAAAAGGAAATCGCTGCAGCCACCCATCCGCGGATTCGGCTGCTTGTCCAGAAACGAGCAACCTCCACCGTTGCCTCAACGAATCTTCCGACACCTGGACGGAATGCACACCGGATGCCGCTCGTCACTTCTCTGCCGTCGCTTATTTCTTTGGCCGCGAGATCTCCGAGCGCGAGAATGTGCCCATAGGACTGATCGACTCCACGTGGGGGGGCACGCCCGCCCACTCCTGGATCAGTCCCCAGGCGATAGCGAGCGCCAATCTCACCTCAGTCTTCGAGGATGCGGGAACGATCGCCGAGGATCAGGGGCGAGCCGATCAGATACGGGCTTACTACGAGCGCGAGGACGCCGCTCTCCTGGCTGCGGGAAAGCCGCCTGCTTCTCACCCGCGCATTCTGACCGACCATGGGGGAGCGTGGGTACCCGGGACTCTCTTCAACGCCATGATCGCTCCCTACACGCGGTTCGCGATCAAGGGTGTGCTCTGGTATCAAGGAGAGACCGACAGCGACGCCAAGCGCGCACCCTACTATGCTCGGGTTTTTTCAACCCTGATCTCCGACTGGAGACGGCAATGGGGTGAAGGTGACTTCCCGTTTCTATTCGTCCAAATCTCCAGCTTCAATTCAACGGCTGCCGATTGGCCGCTGGTCCGAGACGCGCAGCGACGCACACTTTCTTTGCGCAATACCGGCATGGCGGTCACGGTTGATGTGGGTACTCCAGAGAACGTTCATCCACCCGACAAACAAACCGTCAGCCATCGCCTTGCCCTAGCCGCGCGGGCCACGGTCTACGGCGAAGCCATCGAATATAGTTCGCCGGACTTTCTGCAAGCGACCACCGAGCCGGACGGCATGAGGGTATGGTTCACACACGCCAACGGACTCACGACGCATGGTCAGGACATTGGCGGTTTTGAGCTGGCTGGAGATGACCACAACTTCTCGCCGGCCACGGCAAAGATCGAGAAGATCGGAGAGAGAAATACGGTCCTCGTCTCCTCTCCCAAAATCCCCTTTCCTCGTTTCGTGCGTTATGACTGGTCGGGCGTAGTCACGACCTTTCTCTACAATGGCGCCGGTTTGCCAACGGGTACCTTCACCTCGGAGTAGTGGGGAATGGAGCCGCGATCCCTGTGTCAATCTTTCGTGAATCGAACGCCTGCTCCATTGACGCCCGCTGGACGCTGCCATACATTCACTGCAATATGCAAGACATAGACTTTGACAAACTTCTGAGCGATTACAGACAGGCGATAGACGGTTGGGTAGCCGCGATTAAAGCCGAAGAGGCTCTGGCAAATGACGATCACTCCATGGTTGAGATGGAGAAGTGGGATGCGGCTGGTTTTACTGCCCATGACGCCGAAGCCAAGGCAAAAAAAGCCCGCGATCGATATAAGAATGCATTGCGGAAGAAGAACTACGGGTTTTGAGCCCCTTTTTCGAGGCTTTACAAATCCCTAACAACTCCACATCGGATTCCTTACGAAAAATGTCCTCTCATAAAGGTATTGGTGATAAACGCCAATGGAGGACCCATGAGTACATTCCGTACACTTCGACCGCTGGTCGTAGACGCCACGCAGTGCGAACACTCAAAAACCATTGCCACCGACACCGGTTTCTGCAACGTGTCGAAAGGGGATTGGATTGTGAAGGGCGAGAACGGCGAAACCTATGTGGTCGACGATGCTTTCTTCCAACGCACTTTTACGCCCCTGCAGACATACCCTTGGGAGTTGAAGTCTGAAGAAGGCCGCCATTACGGCTGCTGATCCGTAACTTCCACTTCGAACCCCTGCCTGGTGTCGTTGCCGAAAATATCGATCACGCGTACGAGGATGATGTGCTTGCCCGCCTTTTCGTACGCGTGCGGGCCGGAGACGAGCGGGAGCTTTCTCTCTTTACGCGTGCGGTATGCCGCCCAACTCTGAGTGAAGGTTGCGTTTTGAGAGTCCCAGTCCACCGCCCAGTAGTCGATGTAGTCCGGCCACTTCTTCACTGTGCTGCTCGCGTCTCCGGAAGTCACAAAGCCCTTGAGTACCACTCGCGCCGTGAGATTGCCTGGCTGTTCGATCTCCACTTCCACCTTTGCCAGCGGCCAAAAGCGCAGGTCGCCCTTGGCGACGGCCTGCGGCTCCATCACTTCTTGCGGGATCTGCAAAAGCAGCAGCTTGATCCCTCTCTGCATCGCGATTTCGGCCATCGGGTCGCATCGTCCGGTCTCCCAGTCCCAGCCGAGGATGTGCAATTCCCGCTGCTTCAACTTTGCGCACTCTTCCATTGCGGCGTCGACGGCTGCTGTCGTGATCGCCACATCCACTGCTCCGATGTGAACCAGCGCCTTGCTCGTCTTGCCCTGGATATGGGATAGACCGGCGACCGGCTCGCCGCCGTAGAGTTTCAAGATGAATGCAACGTACTCACAGTTGTTGTCGAAGCTCGCTCCCTGCCAGTACTGTCGCTCATGCCTGCCCAGGCTCAGCACAGCAAAGGGCCTGCATCCCTTGATGCCGAGCAATCGCTTCCTGGTAGTGTGAATACCCCAGCGGCCGAGATCACAGCCAATCCATCGGCGATTGAGTTTTTCGGCTACCGACAGCATAGTGCCGGAACCGCAGAAGAAATCGGCAACGAGATCGCCTTCGGATGAGGCGGCTTGTACGATCCGCTTTAAAAGAGCCTCCGGTTTCTGCGTGGGAAACCCGCAGTTCTCCGTGCGGTCTGCGGGTTGAAGCATCGAGATTCGCCACACATCGTCTACCGTTCGCTCTTCTGTCTCGCGATACATCACCTTTCCATCCGTGCCCTTGGCGTTGACAATGGCTGCTTTCTCCTTATCCCACAGGCGGACGAGCTGCCTCACTTTGCCTTCAGCTCGCCTCTCGAGTTGCGGCTTGAACTGGTAAGACGAGCCTCTGCGATACCAAAGAACAACATCGTGATTGGAGGCAAAGCGCTTCACGTTGCCTTGAAATTTGTTGTAGTAGTACCAGACGATTTCGTTGAGGAAGTTCTCCGCGCCGAACACTTCATCGCCGGTCGCGCGCAGCAGGTGACTCACGTGCCAGTCGCAGTGAAGAAACAAGCTTCCGGTAGGCGAAAGCAGATCCCGAATCAGCCGAAGACGTTCTGCCATCATCGCCAGGTAGGCGCCCATGCCAACTTTCCAGGTATCCCGGTAAGCCACTTGGCCGTCCGTGAAGGAGAAATCTGCTCCCGTAGCGAAGGGTGGGTCAATATAAATCAGGTCGATCTTTGCTGCGAACTTTTCCAACAGCGACCCCATCACCAGCAGGTTATCGCCCCATATGAGCTTGTTCCGCCATTCCGTCTCGGGTCCGAAGACCTCCATCGTTTGAAAGGGGAGGTTAGCTCGGGGGGCTTCGGCGAGGACGCCATCCTCCCGGTACTTGCCCGGCCACACCAATTCTGTTCTAGTGATTTGAATCTTTGCCATCGCCAGTTACAGGATAAAAACAAACAGCAGATCCCTCCACTACGCTACGCTCCCCCGTATTTCCTGTGAAAGTTGGTGGCGTTGCCGCAACGGTGGCAGATCCGGGTTCGGCCGGGATGACAATTCATTGGGATCGCGAGGCCCCCCACAGAATTGTCATCCCCGTAGCGTAGTGGAGAGACCTGCTGTTCTCCCCAACGCGGTTACACTTCTACAGGTTTTTCTGCGCGGTATTCAGTCAACCACTTCTCGTGAGCATGCAGAAGTAAAACCGCGCCCTCAACATGTTGATCTGCGGACAAGTGGCCACTGCCTTCAACGTCGTACCTTACCAAATCCTCGAGCTCGGGACGACTGTGAATATCCATAGGTATAGGCTACCTGAAGTTCTCGAACGCCCGGCTCGGAAACGACGGCTCGGTATCGCCTTGACAAATGGGCAGAACCAGAATCACATCAATCGAAACGAGTTAGGCAAATCGTAATCATAGTGGAGACATAAATGAGATTGATCCTCTGCTACCTGGCCCTCTGTGCTATCCCTTTGCAGGCCGCGTCGCACACGAAGACGGATATTCGGAATAATCAAGTGTGGATCGACCTGTCCTGCGGGCAAGGATGCCTTTGGGAGTATGGTGCAGCCCAACGAAATTCCGCCTACCGTTTCGCTCCGCCGACCTTGTCCATCGATGGAAAGCAGGTTTCTGCCGAGGTTCCTCATTTTGTTGCTATCGGAGCTCCAACCCATCTTGACAACGGGGTCACCGAATACTCGTTCGCAGGCCCGCTCACGCAAGACCCTCACCTCCAACTGCAGGTTCAGTTCCAGGTCAATGATGAAACTCCCGTGATTCGCTTTCGCTACATGCTCAAGGGTGCTCAACCACGAACACTCACTGCTCCCGGCGGCGCGAACAGCCTCACTTACCTGGACACTTCTCTCCGGCAACTACCGACCGTCAAAGAAGTCACGCTCTCCAACTTCGCACAGCTGACGCATAGTTACACGCTTTCGGAACAACAGATTGAAGATAGATATTTCCAGGATAGCGGCACCTTCATGGGTCCCATCCTCGCCGCTACCGACAACCACCGCAGCTTCCTGCTGGCTTATGAGCATGGCTCGCAGGTTCCCGATGCATTCCTGCAGTTCCAGCTCAGCTCTGATCGAAACGTCCGCCTAACAGCCGTTAAAGGTAACTACGTCTCTGGCCAGACGATTGATGCCAATCATTCCTGGCAGTCTCTTTGGATGGAAACCGCATCGGCACAGGGCGGTATCGATCAACTTGCATCTATTTATCGCCGTTTTGTGCTGAAGTACATGACGCAGAACCCGGCTACACGGAAACCTTACATCTTCTATAACACCTGGAACTTTCAGGAACGTAACAAGTGGTGGAATGGCAAACCCTACCTTGAATCGATGACCGAAGAACGCATTCTCAAAGAGATCGACGTGGCGCACCGGATGGGTGTGGACGTTTTTGTTCTGGATACGGGATGGTACGAGAAAACCGGCGACTGGACGGTCAGCAAGAAACGTTTCCCGGATGACCTGAAGGCGGTCAAGCACAAACTGGATGGGTATGGCATGCACCTCGGGCTATGGTTCGGCCCCACCACGGCGGCAGTATCCAGCCAGGTGGCACGCGAGCATCCTGAATGGCGCATGTCTTGGGACGGCAAAGTGGGCGAGCCCCAGGAAGTATGGGAAACCGAGAAGAGCTATAAGATGTGCATGGTTAGCGGCTACGCCGAGGCCTTCGCCGATGAGTTGATTCGTCTTGCCCGGGAGGTTGGTGTCACTTATTTCAAGTGGGACGCGATTGCGCAGTATGGATGCAATGACGCGCACCATGATCATGGTGGAGAAAGCAACACTTCCAAGGAGCGAGCGGATTCCTATGCATTCCAACTGGTCCAGTACATGAGCCGGGTTGCCGATAAGGTCGCCACCGCGGTGCCCGGAGCGATTGTGGACTTCGATGTGACAGAAGGAGGCCGGGCGATGGGACTGGCGTTTCTTTCCTCGGGAAAATACTTCCTGATCAACAATGGACCTTATTACCAGAACTACGACATTCCCATCGATCTTGACCGCACCAACTCCAACCTGTTTTTCCACCAGGGGCCGGCACGGACATGGATCACCCGATCGCCATTGTCCTTCGATAAATGGATCCCCTCGACCTTGTTTTTAACCCACTATTTTCCCGATGATCCGGAGCAATGGCAGCAGGTGGATGTCGCCTCGCTCATTCTGGGGCAGAACGGGATCTGGGGAGATCTGCTCAATGTCTCAGACTCCGGAGTCGCCTTCATCGGCGATACGCTGGCCAGGTACAAAGAGGTCCGTGACGATATTACAGAGAGCGATCCGGTGGTCACTGGTATTGTTTCTGCCAGCCCCGAGATCCACGAAAAGATCTCAGCCACGACAGGCCGGGGTGCGGTGGTGATCTTTGCTACGGAACCCGGCACATACCAATACATCACCAGCCATAAGGTAGCGGTCGAGCATTGGGTCAGCCAAGGGGTCACTGTTTCACAAGACACAGCAGGGCGCGCCAGGATCGTAGCAACTTTCGATAAGCCCGGAGCAAAGATACTTTTCTTCGGCGTCCACTAGAGGAACACTGAAGCATGCTGATTACAGATCTTCCGGCAAAGGCACATCTCATTCATTTGTCCGCGGTCGACGTGTTTATTATCGCGGTCTATTTCGCCATGGTGCTCTTCATCGGCTTCTACGTCAGGGGCTCTACCAGAACCAGCAAAGAGTTCTTTATGGCGGGAAGGGAGATGACCGCGTGGATAGCGGGAGTGAGTTTTATCTCCGCAAACCTTGGCTCACTCGAGATGATGGGCTGGGCGGGTTCCACCTATCAATATGGAATCCTCGCGCTACACGCTTATTGGGTCGCTGCGATACCAGCCATGTTGTTTCTCGGCCTGGTCATGATGCCGTTTTACTACATTTCGAAAACCTACTCTGTTCCCGGATATCTCCATCTGCGCTTCGGTAATCCCACGCGAGCTTTTTCCGCCATCAGCTTCGCCTTCATGACCATCCTGATGAGCGGCATCAATATGTACTCCATGGCCCTGGTGATGAAGGTCGTTCTCGGGTGGGACCTCAACTTCAGCATCTGGCTCTCTTCGCTGGTGGTCGCTATCTACGTAGCCCTGGGAGGCTTGCGCTCCGCCATCTTCAATGAAATTCTGCAGTTCGTCCTGATCTGGGCGGGAGCGCTGCTGGTTCCCATTCTTGGCATGATCGAAGTGGGTGGCTGGCGAAACCTGACCCGGCAAATCCAAGTCAATCTCGGGCGGTCGGACTACACCCATCTTTGGAGCACCATGGGACACTTCAAAGACAATCCCATGGGGGTTCATTGGACGGGCCTTGTTTTCGGCTGGGGCTTTGTGCTCTCGTTTGGCTACTGGACTACCGATTTCCTGGTGGTCCAGCGTGTGCTCGCGGCGAATAGCCTTCGTTCCGCGCGCCTCGCGCCAATCATCGGCGCGGCCTTTAAGATGATGGTGCCATTTATCGTCATCCTTCCTGGGTTGCTGGCTTTGGCTGTGTTACCGTTCCGCTTGCTGCCCGAGGGCATGGCCGTAGCCACCAACGCCCACAGCTACAACGAGGTGTTGCCGCTGATGATGGTGCGCTACTGCGGACCGGGGTTGATTGGGCTTGGCGTCACTGCACTGATTGCCGGCTTCATGTCGGGAATGGCCGGCAACGTGAGCGCATTTTCGACGGTGTGGACGTACGACATTTATGGGGCCTTCCTGAATAAGAAGGCCTCAGACCGGCACTATGTGGCGATGGGCCGCTGGTGCACTTTGATCGGGGTGCTGGTGTCTGTAGGTACGGCTTATCTGGTGCAGCATTCCGCCAGCATCATGGACTATGCAATGCAGCTCTTCAGTTTCTTCATCGCCCCTCTCTTTGGCACCGTGATCCTGGGCATGCTGTGGAAGCGGGCCACCAATCAGGGTGGCTTCTGGGGGCTGGTTGCCGGCACTCTGACGTCCATTGGACTTTGGGTGTGGGTGGTCAAGGACCCGTCAGCCTTACGTTATGTTGCGCTCTCCCCCGACGCGAAAGAGATGGCCGAGAGTATGTACCGCGCATTGTGGGCATGGTTGGTTTGTGTTGGCGTCACGGTGCTGGTAAGCCGGTTGACAAAACCCCGCCGCGCGCATGAACTCGAAGGGCTGGTCATGGGCGTATCAGCGTTACCAAAAGCGGAACCCTGCCATTGGTACCAGGAACCAATATTTTGGGGAGGCGTTGTCGCCGCTGCTTTTGTGGTTCTGAACATCGCGCTTTGGTAACTATTGGAGGAATGGATGGTAAAGGCGTGGCTTAAAACCTGCACGTGGATTTTGTTGTTGTTGCCGGCTAGCATCGTGGGCGCGGCCCCAAATCCCGACTGGACGACCCCACTGACGCCGTTCCGTATTGCAGACAACCTGTACTACGTGGGAAGCAAGGATCTGGCGTCTTACCTGGTGGTCACTCCGCAAGGCGACATCCTTATCAACTCCAGCCTCGAGAGTTCACCTCCACTCATCCAAAAGAGCGTGGAACAGTTCGGGTTTCACTTCAACGACATCAAGATCCTGCTGATCAGCCATGCGCATGGTGACCATGACGCAGGCAGCGCTGAGATCAAGCGCGAGACGGGCGCAAAGTACATGGTGATGGATGGTGATGTGCCTGTGGTAGAGAGTGGAGGCGCTAAGGATTTCGCCTACCCTAAAGACCTCTATCCCGCGACCAAGGTGGATCGTGTGCTGCACGATGGGGATGAGGTCCGGTTGGGCGGAGCAGTTCTGGTCGCGCATAAGACCCCAGGGCATACACGCGGTTGTACCACCTGGACGATGCGAGCGCCGATTCACGGAGAGCTTCGCGATGTTGTGATCGTGGGCAGCTGGAATGTGAACCCAGGATACCGTTTGGTCGACCGGCCGGGACAGCCCGCGTATTATCCCGGTATCGCTGCAGATTATGAGCGGACGTTTGTCGTCTTGAAGGGTCTGCCGTGCGATGTGTTTCTCGGGGCTCATGGCGCTTACTTTGACATGCTGGAGAAACTTGATCGAGCGAGAGCGGGAGCCGGAGAGAGCGTCTGGATTGATCCGCGGGGTTATCGGGCAGCAGTGGCAGAGCGGCAACAGGCGTTCGAGACCGAACTGAAGCGACAGCAGGGTGGGAGCTAATCTTGCAAGCTCTGTCCTTACCAACCATCCAGGGATTTGTTTTACTACAGCGGTTAAGGGTGGAGTAGGTCCATCGTGGCTTGGTCCGGTACTCCATCGAAGTATTTGGCGAGGGCTTCGGCAAATACCTGGTCTTCAGGGCCAGGCGAGGCTGCCCGTGCGAAGAGGGTGACGGAGGAATGAAACTTCAGATCGTCGGGGTAGCCAAAGATGTCGCCGATAGAACGCCCGGCCACTGCGTTCACCAGGGAGGTGCAGTCGCGCAGGCGGCTGGCAAGGATCGGGTGAACGAGATAGGCCTTGGCCTCTTCGAGGCCGGAAATGGCAAAGCGCTGAGCCATAGGGCTTGAGCCCAGCCCTCTCATCTGCGGAAAGATGAACCACATCCAGTGGGACCGTTTTTGTCCAGCAACAAGCTCGGTGCGCACCTGTGCGAAGCAGGAGGCTTGCGCGTCGACAAAACGCTGTAGATGGTAAGGATCAGTCATCATTACGTTACCAAGCATTATGATCGCAGAGATGGCAATGATCGGCAAAGCCCGCCGGAACGGCAAGCACTATCTGAATCCAGTTCCCACCTCGGTAGGTGCATGGTCAACCTTTGCGAAGGTACTGTGGCGCTACCTTACCGGCCGGGAGGAGCGCATTCCGAAGCAAACCCTGGGACCGTTCCGGACTGATACCCGCGTGTATGAGAAGCCGCCGGCGAGTGGGCTGCGCGTGACCTGGATGGGCCACTCGTCCATGCTGGTGGAGATCGATGGGGCACGGGTGCTGGTGGATCCGGTGTGGGAGCAACGTGCAGCGCCCGTCGAGTGGGCGGGGCCGAAGCGATTCTTCGCGCCCCCTCTACGCCTGGAAGAGCTGCCGCGGATCGATGTGGTGCTTCTGTCGCATGACCACTATGACCATCTTGGGGCTCACACCGTGCGGCGCCTCGCCCAGACAGAATCCACAGCCACGGCACAGTGGGTAACCACACTTGGCGTGGGCAAGATCCTTAAAGGCCTGGGTGTGAAACAAGTTCGCGAACTGGATTGGACAGAGAGCCTGAGGGTGGGGCGGCTGGAGTTGACCGCGCTGCCGACGCGCCACTTCTCGGGTAGGAGTCTCTTCACCCGATTCCAGACGCTGTGGACTTCTTTTGTTCTTGCCGGCCCCAAACACCGGGTTTACTACGGGGCAGATTCGGGGGAGTGGGAGGGATTCAGGGCGATTGCGGAAGGATATGGGCCGTTCGATCTGATCATGCTGGAGATTGGTGCGTTCGATCCTTTGTGGGCGGATATTCATATGGGGCCGGACGGAGCCGTGAGAACATTTCGCGCCATGGGCGCCACCGGGCTCATGATGCCCATTCACTGGGGACTCTTCAGTCTTGCCCTGCATGCCTGGCGGCAGCCGATCGAGCGCGTGTTTGCAGTGGATGGGCTGAGGATCTGGGCTCCCGAGCCAGGCGTACCGACGGAGGTGGTTACGGGAATTGAGTTACGGTCGGAATGGTGGCAGCGATAAACTATCAGTCCATGCGCGCCCAATGTCTTTCGATCCTTTTGTCTGCATATTTTCTGAGTACCCCGATTCCCGCTCACGCCCAGACAACATCCGACCCCAGGCGCACCTGGGAGGTATTTGGCGGCGGCCCCGACAACATTCATTATTCGAGCCTGGACCAGATCAATCGCGACAATGTGCATTCCCTGCAGGTAGCCTGGACGTTCGATAGCCGAGACCAACATCCGAAATCAGAGATGGAGTGCAATCCCATTGTTGTGGACGGGGTCTTGTATGCCACCACGCCAAACGGGGATGTAGTCGCTCTGGATGCCGCAAACGGCACCCTGCACTGGCGATTCGATGCCAATGAGGGTCTGAGGAATATCGGCAAGGTACGCAACCGGGGCGTGACGTACTGGTCCGATGGAACGGATCGGCGCATCTTCGTTGGCGTGCGCCAGTACCTGTTCTCGCTCGATGCGCAAACTGGAAAGCCAATCGCAGCGTTCGGGAAAGCGGGCCGCGTCGATCTGCGTGAAGGGCTAGGCCGTGAGCCGCTGAATTGGGTCACAATGACCAGCCCAGCTGTGGTCTACAAAGACCTGGTCATAGTTGGCGGTGCGATGAGCGAAACCCTCCCGGCATCGCCGGGCGATATCCGCGCCTACGATGTGCACAGCGGACAGTTACGGTGGTCTTTTCATACCATTCCTCATCCTGGCGAATTCGGCTATCAAACATGGCCGAAGACGGCATGGACCTATAGCGGCGCGGCCAACAACTGGGCGGGAATGACGATCGATGTAAAGCGCGGAATCGTATTCGTTCCCACCGGCTCGGCAGCTTCAGACTTTTATGGCGCGAATCGAACTGGAGACGATCTTTTTGCCAACTGCCTGATCGCGCTCAATGCCGACACCGGCAAACGGATTTGGCATTTCCAATTCGTGCATCATGACATCTGGGACCGCGACCCACCGTCGGCGGCCGCCCTGGTTACCGTAAAGCGCAACGGGCAAGACGTGGATGCAGTGGCGCAGACCACCAAGCAGGGATACGTCTTCCTCTTCGATCGAGAAACCGGAAAGCCGTTGTTCCCGATCAAGAACAGCAAATATCCGCCCTCGGACCTGGAGGGTGAGGTGACGGCGAAAGAGCAGCCGCTGCCACTGCTGCCCGCCCCTTTCGCCCGACAGAAATTGACCGCCGATATGATCACCACACGTACGCCCGAGGCGCACCAGGAAGCACTCGAGCGGTTCATGAAACTGCGCAGTGACGGGCAGTTTATCCCTGGAAGCACGCAGGGGACCATCATTTTTCCCGGGTACGATGGAGGTGCAGAATGGGGTGGGGGTGCCTTTGATCCAACCACCGGCCTGCTGTACGTGAATGCCAACGAGATGGCGTGGGTACTACGCCTGGTGCCGCAAAAGCCTCGTACCGCAGAAGCTAACGGGCGAGACATATATTTGCGCAACTGCTCCGCTTGCCACCGCCCCGACAGGACAGGAGCGCCGCCAGAGTTTCCGTCTCTGGTCGGCGTCGCCGATCGCTACGAGGAAGGCAGCGTGAAGCAATTGATCTCGCAAGGAGCAGGCCGCATGCCTGGCTTTGCCAACCTGGGCCAGGACCAACTGCAGGCGGTATTTGAGTACGTCTACTACGGCAAAGAAATGGTAGTGAAAGATAACGGGCCGTCGCCGCTCGATGTGAAGTACATCAGCGACGGATACAATAAGTTTCTCGACAAAGACGGCTACCCGGCCATCCAACCACCCTGGGGTACCTTGACTGCGATCGATCTGAATAGCGGCAGAACGGTTTGGAAAATTCCTCTGGGTGAATATCCCGAACTTGCAGCACAGGGGCTAACCGGCACTGGCAGCGAGAATTACGGTGGGGCGGTGGTGACCGCGGGCGGTCTGCTGTTTATTGGCGCCACCAACTATGACAAAGTCTTTCGCGCTTTGGACAAGACCACCGGCAAAGTCCTGTGGCAAACGACGCTGCCCGCTGCCGGCAACGCGACCCCTGCTACGTACGAAGTGAATGGCCGGCAATATATCGTGATTGCCGCCGGCGGAGGAAAGTCCAAGGATCCCCCGGGCGGAAGCCTGGTTGCCTTCGCCCTGCCGAAGTAGCCGGTTCTCTGTTACCATTCGGCGCATGCTCACTCGCAGGACCTTCGTAAGTTTGACCGCGGCTTCGCTCGCCGGGCGAGCCCTCGTGGCCCAGGAACTCGCCGGACAGGGGCCGGCAAGTACCCAGTTTTCCGTCATGATCTGGACGTTAAACAAGCTCGGGACTTTTGAAGAAAATCTTGACCGCGTGGCCCAGGCTGGCTATCACCATGTGGAACTGGTGGGGGAATTCAAGAAGTGGTCCGATGATGACTATCGCCGCATCCTTGCACGTATGCAGGAGTTGAAGATCTCGGTGGACGCAACCTCTGGCGTGGGCCCAGGCTTCGCCGATCCCTCAGGACAAGACGCGTTTCTCTCCGCGCTCAAGGCACTCATCCCAGCGGCAAAGCGGTTGGAGTGCAAGCAGATCATTCTGCTCTCGGGCAAGCGCATAGACGGAGCCCCTGCCGGCAGCCAACATAAAGCGTCCATCGAGGCGTTGAAACGCGCGGCGGATGTGTTGAGCAGCGCCGGCCTGGTGGCGGTCATTGAACCGATCGACCGGATTGAGAATCCGACCATCTATCTCGACGGCGTGAGCGAAGCATTCGAGATTGCCCAGGGTGTGGACAGTCCCAATATCCGAGTGCTCTATGACGTCTACCATGAGCAGCGCGAGTTCGGTAATCTAATCGAGAAGTTCGAGAAGAACATCGGACAGGTTGGCCTGATTCACATCGCTGATGTTCCTGGCCGGCACGAACCCGGTACCGGCGAAATTAACTACCTCAACATCTATCGCAAGCTCGCTGAGTTGCGCTATACGGGTACGATCGCCATGGAGTTCTACCCCACGGGCGACATTGTGGAAACTCTGCGGCGCGCGCGGGACCAGGCACGGTCACTGCTGGCTTGATTCGATGGGTGCGATGGGAACATCAACCGTCGCAATGAACCGCGATCCTGCGGGACCATAGATAGCCCGGGGCTCGGGGAACACCTTAAGACATAACGGATAAAGCACCGTGGGCAATACCAGGGCAACCAGCAACGAAATATCGAGCCCTCCGGCAAGATTACCTAGCCAGCCTACGAAGTGACCGGGGATATCCACCGCCAGTAGCGCCACGATCGAGGAGAGAATCCAGGCGGACATGCCGGCAACATTCCATCCGCCCATAAACCAGTAAGGGCCCCCGACCTGCCCTCGATTGAAAATCTGCATCGCATCGGGAATGTAAAATCCTCGGCGCACGATATAACCAATCATCATGATCACCATCCATGGGGTGGTGGTAACAATGATCAGCGAAACAAAAGTCGAGATGGATCCGAAGAGACTGAAATAGAAACGCCCCAGAAAAATAAGTACGCAAGCGAGCGTGCCGATCAGCAGAGTTGCCCGCGGCCGACTGAGACGGGGAAAGACGCTGGAGAAGTCGAGACCAGTTCCATACAGTGAGGTGGTCCCGGTAGACATGCCGCTCAAGACCGCAAGCAAGAGCAGTGGCGCCAGAAAGTATACCGGCGCGATGGACAGCAGGCCCCCGGTGTAGTCGGCGCGTGCCAGATAGTCCGGCGCGCGCTTAGCCACAACGGAGGCGGTGACCACTCCAAAGAGAAACGGGAGCAAGGTAAGCCACTGGGCAGCGACTGTGGCAGCCATGAGCTTCGGCTTGCTGGTGTGGCGGGGCAGGTAGCGCGTCCAATCTCCCAGGAATGCGCCAAAAGAGATTGGATTGGACAATACGATCAGGGCAGAGCTGATAAACATCGGCCAGAAGCCGCGCGCCCCCCAGCGTACACCCGTGCCCACATACCCCGGATCGAAAAGAGGCCAAAAAGCAGCCAGGCCCAGGACAAACAACGCGGTGCTGGCAACGACCGCGATCTTGTTGACCAGCAACATCATGCGAAAACCGTAGATGCAGACGATCAGCACGCTCAAGGCGAAGACTGCGTATACCAGGGCAACTTCGATATCTGAGCCGCGGATATGAAAGACGAGACGTGCCGCACCCACCACGGCGTCCCCGCTCGACCAGACACTGATGGCAAAGAATGCTATCGCGGTCAACAGGCTCAAGAAGGAGCCGACGATCCGGCCCACCACCCCGAAATGCGCGCTTGAAGAGACCGCATTATTGGTCCCGTTCATAGGGCCGAAGATCGACATGGGCGCAAGAATCAGCGAGCCGACAACCACCCCGATGACCGCCGCCGCGCTGGCCTGCCAAAAGGACAGACCGAACATGATGGGGAACGCCCCGAGCACGGCGGTAGCAAGAGAGTTGGCTCCTCCCCAACAGAGGCGCATGAAGTCAAAAATTGAGGAGTCGCGATCCTGGTCCGGAATGGACTCCACCCCGTGCTGCTCGACCGTGGTGACGGCTTCAGT
This sequence comes from uncultured Acidobacteriaceae bacterium, assembly GCA_963814015.1. Taxonomy (GTDB): domain Bacteria; phylum Acidobacteriota; class Terriglobia; order Terriglobales; family Acidobacteriaceae; genus PALSA-350. The sequence goes on along the minus strand of CAWFBI010000003.1, from coordinate 306,814 downwards.
CACCGATTGCGTCCACCTGGATTTCTACCAACCAGTCAGGATCGACCAGCCTGCGGACTTCCACCAATGTGGAGGCCGGAGGCTTTTCACCAAATGCGGCCTTGGCGATGGGTTTCTCGTACTTCATATATTCGTCCATGTCCGTAGTGAAGGTATAGATGTGAACTACGTTGTCCCAGGTCAGGTTCACCGCTTTGAGAGCACGAGTCGCCATGTCGTAAACCACCTTGAGCTGCTCCTGCATGTCTCCCTTACCCAGGTTTTCACATGCCAACCCAATTGCAACTTGCCCCCCGATTCGATAAAGATAGCGCCCTTCCGCGCGAACCACGTGGGTATACAAGTTGTCGATGGGCTGATGAAGGGTATCCGGATTGATCCGCTCAATGTGCATGTTGCTTCTCGTCCTTCTCGTGGGTTAACAAAACAGACAAAGCTGCTCGAACAAGAGGTTCGCCGCCAGCAGAGATGTAATGTCGGCACTGTCGAACTGCGGCGACACTTCCACCAGGTCAGCGCCGGCAAAATCCAATCCCCGCAAGGCGCGCACCAGTCCCAGGATCTGCACACTGGAAAGTCCCCCAACCTGGGGCGTACCTGTACCAGGAGCAAATGCCGGATCGACGACGTCGATGTCGAGACTGAGATAGGTCTTGATCCCTTTGAAGGCCTTAAGCTTTTCGCGAATCAGCGGCAGACCGTGTTCGTGGAATTCCTCCGCCGTCACCAGCGTGATCTTTCGTTCCCTGGCGTAGTCCATATCGTGGGCATCATAGAGCTGGCCTCGCAAGCCGATCTGCAGGATGTTCGGCTCAGCCAGAAGGCCCTCCTCAATGGCGCGACGCACCGGCGTTCCATGCGAATACTTCATTCCCCAGTACTGATCCCAGGTATCGGAGTGCGCATCCAGTTGAATGAGGCCAACCGGACCATGGGCAGCGTGGATCGCGCGCAGAATCGGCAGAAGGATCGAATGATCGCCACCCACGCAGATGGGCACGGTGCCGGCCTCGAGAACAGGAGCTAACCCGGTAGTAATTTTGTGGAATGTATCTTCGATCGAAATCGGGTTGACAGATAGATCGCCGTAGTCGGCAACGCGCAGGCGTTCAAACGGACTGAGGTCCAGAACAGGGTGATAGGGCCGGATGATTGCCGACTGCTCGCGAATGCGCCGCGGTCCAAACCGGGGACCGCTTCGATAGGTTGTGCCGCCATCATAGGGCACGCCAATAAGGGCTACATCCAAGACGCTCGGATCGGTGATATGCGGAAGCCGCATAAACGTGGCGATCCCAGCAAAACGCGGATAATCCAGCGCATCCACCGGCATGGGATGGGGTTCAGCAAGCTGTTTAAGTTTGTGGTGGTTATCAACTACCTTGGCCATATCGGTTGGCTCCATTCGGTTTGTGCAGAGGCATGTGCCGAAACAACCAAGCCCTTTGTGGCCAGCACACTTTCTTGCCGTCTTTCGTATTCCTTGTCTTAATGTTTACATCGAGAGCCCCCAGGCGCAGTTACTTCATGCGTACCGCGCCCGGGTTAGTGGCTTCGGGGGAAGTCAAAATCGGATGGAGCGGAAGTGCAGCGGTATCAATGATGCTTCCCTCCTTCATGACCAGCGACATTTTCCGTACGTTCTCAATATCTGCTAAAGGGTCAGAATCGAGCACGACCAGGTCGGCCATTTTGCCGGGTTCGAGGGTCCCGATCTGATCCAGTTTATGATAGGCCGCAGCAATATTCCTGGTTGCCCCCTGAAGAATTGCCATATTGGTCATGCCTCGCTGGTGCATCGCCCGCATGTCAAGAAACTCACCCTCGCCCAACGGAGTGCCCACAAATCCCCCCGCTGCGGTGATATCAGGATCGAGTACGCTAGCGTCCGTTGACACCAACAGGGGTACGCCTGCCTTGATAAGGCGAACCTCATTCTCCAGGTTGTAACTTACATGTTCCTTCCCGTTATCCACATCGGATCCGATGAATTTGTTATCACGCACCTGCTCCATTTGCGCATCCGTGAGTAACCCCCACTGGGTTCCACAGTAAAACTTCTTGTCGAGCATGCGCTGGATGGTGGCATCGGAAATGCGCGAAGCATGAGTAATCGAACAGTGCTGCGCCATATCTACGCCGGCGTCCAACACAGACTTCAGACCTTCAGCCGACTCCTGGTGAGTTTGAATGATCTTGCCGGCCGCGTGCACCGCCTCGACCATCGCTCGCTGCTGCTCCGGCGTGAAGCGCAGTACATTTTCTTCTCCAGTCGAGCTGTTGATCGGTCTGCCGTCGCCGTTGGCTCCGTACTTCACAAAGTCGACACCCAAAGCCACGTACTTAGTCATCTCCTCACGGACCTGCTCTGGTGTTTTCCAGGAAAGGTCCGGGCCGCCGTTCTTCTCGAACATGGCATTGATGCGCTTCTGGAACGCCGGGGTCGCCGCCTCCATCGATGCTGATGTGGTAAAGACGGCGCGGAAGCCCACAATGTCTCCGGCAATAAACATCCGGCTGCCCGGAATCTCCCCTCGATTGATGCGATCGCGGACACGCATGAGCGGATCCATGGGTCCCATCGAGTCGAAGACTGTAGTGAAACCGTATTTCAATGCGACCTGCGCCGCTTCCTCGACCAGGCCGTCGAAGTTGTTCTCGTATCGCGCCAGGAACTCTATATGTTCCCAGCCCGGCCAGGAGACGAAGTGGACGTTGGCATCCATTAACCCGGGAACTATATACTTACCCCCCAGCTTGACCTCGCGGGCGCCCGCCGGCACGGAGACGGAAGACCGCGGACCCACGGCAGCGATCCGCTTGTCTCTCACGACGATGACGCCATCATGAATGGGGGCGCCGCCGTTCCCATCGATAATCGTCGCACCGGTAAGAGCCAGGGTCTGCGCTGAGCCTGCCTGGGCAAAGCCAAGACACAATATGGCCGAGGTAATGAGTTTTTTCATATGCCGCTCTTTATTCCTGTTCTAGAACTCGTAGCGAAGTGCAAACTGCATCACCCGCGGGTTGGTCAGTAGTCCGGTGTAGTTACCAAAATTCGAAGAGTTGGTGAGCGATGGCTGATTTGAATTGACATCGAAGCGGGTAAAGTTGCCAACATTGAATACCTCCGCACGGAATTGCAGCGACTGCCCCTCACTCCACGGCATGGTCCAACGCTTACTCAAAGCAGAATCCCAGCCCAGGAATCCGTCTCCGCGTACAGTGTTACGGCTTCCCGATGATCCAGGATAAGTAAATTCATAAGCATTGAAGGCGGCTGTGGGATTCTTGTACATGAATACCTGGCCATTGCTCGCTTTCGTATCCTTCCCAGCCTTGATTGGCGCTATCTGGGTCCCATAGCCCGCGTTCGCACCGTTCGTGGGAAGATTGACGCCGTTGCTGACCGAGAATGGCAATCCACTGGTCAACCGGTAGATCCCGGAAAACTGCCAACCGCCGATCACGGCATTCACCCATCCAGGAGCATCGTTGGCGAAACGCTTTCCGCGTCCAACGGGCAGTTCCGCCACCCAGTTTGCGTTGAGCTGGTGAGTCATGTCGAAGTCTGAGATTGCATACATCTGGCTAGGGGAGAATGCATTGATGATGTTGGCGGGGAGAAGGCTATTGGTTGGGTTGACGCGCGCCGCGGCGGAGGTCAGATCGAGCGACCTGGAGTAGCTGTAGTTCACGTCGAAGGATACGCCGTGCGCCGGGCGCTTACGAAAACTCACTTGCAGGGCGTTGTAGTTCGCACCGCCCACAGATTGCCAACCGTTCAAAGAATAGAATTGCGGATCGTAGAAGGTATAAGGACCCAATGAGCTACAGCCATTGGGACAAATGAACCCGGGAATATCGAGAAAATAGGGGATGAACGTTTCGTTGTAAAGATAGATTTGTTCCATCGAGTAGATGCTCTGCAAAGCAGAGCATTGCCCTGGGTTACAAGCGCTGGTTGGACTGGATTGCGTGATCGGCTGAAAAAGGTCCTCCCAATAAGCAGAGGTTGGCCCGACTGTGGCCGGCGATATCTGCGACAATGGCACGCCCTGGCGGGCAAGGGTCGAGAGGCGTGACATGGCGGTGAAGTAATCGACACCTGATTGCGGATCGACCAGATTCATCGGCTGGGCAAAATCGTCGATCGACGCTAACCGATGAGCCAGTCGTCCGAGGTAAGAGATCTCGAGCGATGAAGTGGAGGACAACTCTCGGGCCACGGAGAAATTCAACATGTAGACATAAGGAGTCTTAAGATTTTGATCCAGGCTGAATCCGCCGGAAAACCCGCCGGCAGCAAAGCCGACTGGAGGCGTCTGTGGAAACCCGCCGGGCGGTGCGGGCTGCATGATGAGGCCGTTGTCTATGCCAGGGCAACCATACATGGGGATTGCCGTGAGGCTGGTCACGCGGGGTGCGCAATCGACACTTTGCGATCCGAGTGGAGTCTGCAGGGTGGTTGACAGCCCAAAGGAACCGTACTGCCCAAAGCTGTTGATGAGCTCCGCACCGAAGTGATCGTACGCCATGGCGAACCCGGCGCGTACCGAGGTCTTGGGTGTGGGTGAGTAGGCAATGGATAACCGGGGCGCCACGTTCTTGTAGTTCCAGTTGTAAAACGGAGGACCGTTATTTTTCGATCCACCCAGAACATACTCAATCGTTGGATCCTGATTCGAGGGAAGGCCTTTAGCCATGTTCGCTTCCCTCAAAGCCGCCCACCGGCCTAACGGCATGGTGGATGAAACCTGCAGACCATTGATCTCGGTTGGCGGGGATTCGAGCTGATAACGCAAGCCCAGATTGATAGTGAGGTTCGACTTTACCCGAAATGAATCCTGCAGGTAGAAGTCGTATTGCGTCAAGTCATAGTTACGTTTGACCGGAGTGCCCTGTGGCAACACGCTGCCACTCTTGGTGTAGTTGTAGTTGGCGGTCACATCGGTGATGATCCCGAGCGCATCAAAAGCTGCCTGGTCATAGTCGTAGGTGAAATTGGCGCTCACGGCGGGAAAGTTGTTGGCGGCGGGATCAAACGGACTTCCTGTGCCGGCAAAGCCGCCCGTGTTGATGTATTCGGTAATCAAGCTGGCTTGACTGAAGGAGTTGTTCTGGCTCACGGTGTTATCGCGGATGAACTCGACGTTGCCACCGAACTGGATAGTATGCGCTCCTTTGGTCCACGAAACACCATCGTTGATGTCGTAAACCGGCAGGGTCACAGAGCTTGACCGGGTGATGCCCCCGCTGATGTTGTTGATTCCGAGAAACGGAGTCTGGCTGTCTCCACGGGTACCTACGCTCGCGCGAGTCAACCCGAAGCGAAGGTCATTGACCAACGTCGGCTTGAAAACCACGGTATAACCCAGCCCGAAGCCCTTGCTGCGATCTTCGGTTACTGTTTCCGGCCCCGACCCAGGCAGGTAAGGAGCGCTGTTGACGTAGTCGTTTTGCATGCTGCCGCGTGCGAACAGCGTGTGATTCCCCTTCGCATCCAGCTTGTAATCGAAGCGGGCAATGTAAACGTCATAGGTGGCGGGCGCTGGACCGGCAAAGCGGTAACCGGAAAAGTTCAACCCGTCTCCCACGGAGAGATCGTTGGGCTGAGGGAAAGTATTGAAATACTGGAGCATGACGGCATTGGGACCGATACCGAGGGGATCCCAGCTTTGCAGATTCTGCGGGGTCACGGTGGTCACAGTGCCGCCGCTATTGGTATACAGAACCGAGCCCGCGCGAAGGGTCGCGGTGGGCACAGTGGTGACCACGCTCTGCTGCTCCGCATCACGGCGCCCCTCATAGTTGACAAAGAAGAAGAGCTTATCTTTCTTAATCGGGCCGCCCACGGCTACGCCGAAGAGGTTGCGATTGAGCTGCAGGGCTTTATTTGGCAAGCCGCTATTGATCTGCGACTGCTTGACGAAATAATCATTGGCGCTGGTTGCTGTGTTGCGCAGGTATTCGTAGAAAACGCCGTGAAACGCGTTGCCTCCGCTCTTGGTCAGGAGCGCCACCTGCGCACCCGATGACTTGCCATCGGCAGCAGTAGGGTTCGAAGTGGTGACACGAAACTCCTCCAACGCGTCGGGCGTGGTGCGCAGTACCGAGGTAAAGGCGTAGCCGTTTGACTGATCGGTGACGTCGACTCCATCCAGGGTCACAATCGTCTGGTCGCTGCGTGCTCCATTCACTGCCCCACTGCGCGTATCTTCGTTGAGATTGATATCCGTCCGGTTGCCGAGATAGGTGACGCCCGGTTGCAGGCTCAGCAGATCGACCACGTTCCTCGACTCGATTGGCAGCTGCTGGATCTGCTGCGCCTCAAAGGCGTTGCCCACGGTCGCATCTTCCGTATTGAGGGTCTCTGCCTGGCCCGTCACGGTGACTGTATTGACCTGGGTGCCGATGTGCAAGGAAATGTCGGCAGTCGCAGGGGTATTGACGAGTAGGTGCAAATTATCCAGTTTCGAGGCCTCGAAGCCCTGGGCATTCACGGTCAGCGAATAGCTTCCTGGCGGCACGTTGGGAAATTGATACACGCCATCTGTCGCAGAATGAGTCGTGCGGCTGAAACTGCTTTGTGGGTTGGAGAGCTCAACTGACGCACCCGGAACTACGCTTCCTGACTGCTCGGAAACCGTGCCGCGCAAGGAGGAGGCCGATTGCGCAAGGGCGGCTGTTTCCCATAGGAGCGAGGACACCAACAGAAATAACGATGTACGCAACATGTTCGCCATAAATATCGACACCCTCCCAGACGGACAGACACCACGGGTAACCCGCCGAGTGACAGCAAGAGCAGATCTCTGGATTTGCCACGACGTGGTGGGCAGATAGATCGATAGAGCCCGATGAGCCGGGAAAGAATTACGCCGAACTTTGTGCGAGTGTATCAATACGGCGCTGCCGTACCATCACAAGCTGTCAACATTCACATTGATACCGATCAATGTATTTGCTAGCATCTGCCCACCCCTATGCGAGCCAAAGTCTCCGATCTTGATCTGCGTCTTCTCCGGATCTTCCTCGCGGTGGTCGATGCGAAGGGACTTTCTGAAGCTCAGGCGGCCCTTAACATCGGCCAGCCGACCATTAGCACCCACCTGGCAACGCTCGAGGCCCGGGTTGGATTTCGCTTGTGCGAGCGGGGTCGAAGCGGCTTTCACCTCACCCCTAAAGGGGAGAAATTCGTTTCTGCCGCTCGAGCTTTCTTGAATATGGTCACCGACTTCGGAAATTCGGTGCGGAACATGGATAAGACCCTGGTCGGCAATCTGCGGCTTGGGCTGATCGATCATGCACCCACCGCTCTCATGCAACAGGTAAGCGGCAGCATCGCCGCCTTCAGGAGGCGGAGCGAAGCGGTCAGGTTTTCGATTGCCGTGCGCCCCCCGCGCGATCTGGAAGAACAACTCATTCATGGCGAGCTTGACCTTGTTTTCAGTTATTTCTGGCGCCGTCTGTCGAGCATGGAATACAAGAACCTGTTTAAAGAGCGCCAGATCGCCTGTTGTGGTCACGGACACCCGTTGTTCGCAAAAGCGGGCACGATTTCAAGCGAAGAAGCGGCTAAACATGAGTGGACATGGCGCAGTTATCCCTTGCCCAACGCAGTGGTGGTGCGGCCACACGAATCGGTTACTGCAGTTGCCGACGACATGGAAGCGGTAGCGATTCTGATCATGTCCGGGAGATACCTGGGCTATCTTCCGGAACAATATGCTGAGCCGTACATCAGCAAGAAGCTGCTGGCTCCATTGAACCCGAAGCTTCTTACCTACGACGTCAAGTTTGAAATGGTTTATCGCCGTCCGTCCGCAAAAGACGATGTCCTATTGGCATTTCTGCAGGATCTAAAGGGGTCCAATGAGGCGGCCGGCTCGCGAGGCAAGCGTGGACACTAGACTCTTTCCCTTGAGAATTTCCATCTGACAGACCTTGGGTGCCCCATATCTCGCGAAAAACGAGCGAGATGTGGGGCACGGCGGATTCAGCCTACAAGTGCAACATTTCCAGAATAGGAGATAGTTGCGATATGCCAAGAAGTTTTCGTCATCTTGATTTGTCGGAGCGGGTGTTTCTTGAAACGCAGTTAAGCCATGGGAGGAGACCGGCAAGGATCGCTGCCGAGCTGAGGCGAGCCCGGTCGACCATAACCCGTGAGATTCGGCGCAACGGATGGAGAGCGAAGCTGCGTAAGGGCAGCATTGCTGGAGGCTACCGCAGTGTGGCAGCTGATCGAAGAGCCCGTGTGTTATCTGTTAAGGCGCGCCGCCCTCGCAAGCTGAAAGCCGGCAACCAGCTTTGGATGACCATGCTGAGGCATCTTCGCCGAGGCTTGAGTCCTGTGCAGATTGCGAGCACACTGGCACGTATGGCTGATCCGGTCCGTCTTTCCCATGAGGCCATCTACACCGCACTGTATGCCATGCCACGAGGACAGCTCCGCGCCAGCCTGCTGGATCTGTTGCGCCGCAGACACAAGGCGCGCAGACCGGCGCGTGGCAAAAACGGGCGCAGTCACTCCATTCCCGACATGACCTTGATCGACCGAAGGCCTATCGAAGTGAACGAGCGACTGATTCCCGGCCACTGGGAAGGAGACCTCATGATTGGCAAGGGAAACCTTTCTCAGGTAGGCACCCTGGTGGAGCGAAAGAGCCTCTTTGTCGCCCTGGTGAAGTTGCCCAACGGTAAGGCCGACACGGTCGCGGAGTGCTTTACCAAGATTTTCAAACGCTTTGAAAGCCAGATGCGCCTTTCCATGACCTTTGACCAGGGCAGTGAGATGAGCAAACACAAAACCCTGACTAAAAACACTGGAGTCACTGTCTATTTCGCTCATCCCCATGCTCCCTGGGAAAGAGGCATCTGCGAAAACATCAACGGCCTACTCCGCCAATACCTCCCTAAGGCGACTGATCTGTCTCTGTTTTCCCAAAAACAGCTCGATCAGATCGCATGGAAACTCAATACCCGACCGAGAAAGACACTCGGCTGGAAAGCTCCCGCGGAACTGTTCCTCCCAGAAGGCACTTTCGATTTTGCCGACTACTGGTCAAACATCGGTAAGGGTACCCTTCCAACTTCCGTTCCCTCGGCGGGCCATTGAAAAGTGGAAAGCAAACCGCGCTTCCCACTTTCCAACCGCCCCGGCTACTGGAGTGCTATAAATCAATTCAAACCCATTTCGTTGCATTTGGAGTTTGTACCCGCCCTCCCTCGATTGGTGGTCCGGACAGAGTTCGAAACAGTCTAGTGTGAGTGGCTATGCTTTCCGTGCGTCAATTCGCCTGGTTCCGAAAGCGTAACCAATCTGCGCCGATCGGCAGCTTCTATGCGCTCGCTTAGCCAATCCAATACGCCGCTCAGACCTACATTGTGTTTAAGGTCAGTGAAGAGGAAGGGTCTTTGGCCTCGCATCTTTTTGGAGTCGCGATCCATGATTTCGAGAGAAGCTCCCACGTGCTCGGCAAGATCGATCTTGTTGATTACCAACAAAGAAGACCGGGTAACACCAGGGCCGCCTTTTCTTGGGATCTTGTCCCCGCCGGCAACGTCAATGACATAGATCCACTCGTCCACTAACTCCGGACTGAAGGCCGCGGAAAGATTGTCCCCACCGCTTTCCACGAGAATTAGCTCGAGCCCGGGATGCGCTTTTTCCAGATCATCGATTGCTTCCAGATTCATGGAAGCATCTTCCCGGATCGCCGCATGTGGGCAGCCCCCCGTCTCGACCCCGCGAATCCGCCTGGCATCGAGCGACCCCTGGCGCACCAGGAACTCGGCGTCTTCTGTGGTGTAGATGTCGTTGGTCACCACTGCCACGCTCATTTTCGCCGAAAGTGCCCGGCACAAACGGTCCACCAAAGCTGTTTTGCCGGAGCCAACCGGTCCAGCGATGCCGATGCGAAATGCACGAGCCTTCTGTGTCGACAAAGCTTCCTTCTCCTTAGAACAAAAAGTATCGCTGCGCGAGAGGCAGCTCCATCGCAGGCTCGCAGGTAAGCAGTTCGCCGTCAGCCCGAACTTCGTACGTTTCCGGGTCTACCTGGATTTGCGGCGTGGCGCTATTGTGCACCATATCGCTTTTGCCAATCGATCGACAGTCATGCACCGCAACCGCCGTTGTACCCAACCTGAGCCCATCGAGGCTTCCGCTCTCCAATGCCAGCTTCGAAGTGAAGAGCAGACTGGTAGCCGAGGGAGCACTTCCAAAACTGCCAAACATGCCCCGGTACAAGACCGGTTGCGGCGTTGGGATGGAGGCATTCGCATCGCCCATCACGCTCCAGGCGATGAAGCCCCCCTTGATCACCATCTCCGGTTTAGCGCCAAAAAACGCAGGCTTCCACAAAACCAGATCCGCGAGCTTCCCCGGCTCAATCGAACCCACATGGGCGCTGACCCCATGCGTGATCGCAGGATTAATGGTGTACTTCGCAACGTACCGCTTGATACGCAAATTATCGTTGCGGTTTGAATCTTCGGGCAGCGCGCCGCGTTGTATTTTCATCTTGTGAGCGGTCTGCCAGGTACGCATCACCACTTCTCCCACACGTCCCATCGCCTGGCTATCGCTGGACATCATGCTGAACACACCCAAATCATGCAGGATGTCCTCCGCGGCAATCGTTTCCGGCCGGATGCGGCTTTCAGCGAAAGCCACGTCTTCGGGTACCAAAGGATTGAGGTGATGACACACCATCAACATGTCGAGATGTTCGGCAATGGTATTCACGGTGTAAGGCCGCGTCGGATTGGTCGATGAGGGCAGGACATTGGCCAGTGCAGCGATGCGAATGATGTCCGGTGCGTGCCCGCCCCCTGCACCCTCAGTATGGTAGGTATGAATGGTGCGGCCGGCGATCGCGCTGATGGTATCTTCCACAAAGCCGGACTCATTGAGTGTGTCGGTATGAATGGCAACCTGTACATCGAGAACATCTGCGACGCGTAAACAGCAGTCAATCGCCGCCGGTGTCGTTCCCCAGTCCTCATGCAACTTGAGCCCACAGGCGCCGCTGCGAACTTGTTCTTCGAGCGGACCAGGAGTTCCCGCGTTTCCCTTGCCGAGGAAGCCAAAGTTCATGGGCCACGCTTCCGCCGCCTGGAACATCCGCGCCAGGTTCCAGGCGCCCGGAGTGCAGGTGGTTGCACAAGTCCCCGTCGCGGGCCCTGTGCCTCCGCCGATCATGGTCGTGATGCCGCCGCTGAGCGCTTCGTAGACTTGTTGCGGGGCAATGAAGTGGATATGGCTATCGATGGCCCCCGCGGTGACGATCAGGTTCTCGCCCGCAATCACTTCTGTCGACGCGGCCACGACCAATTCAGGGTCAACGCCTTCCATAACATCTGGATTGCCCGCCTTCCCCACCTTGACTATGCGGCCATTGCGCACGCCGATGTCGCCCTTGACGATGCCCCAGTGATCAATGACGAGTGCGTTGGTAATCACCAGATCAAGAGCGCCGGGATGCGACTCGCGCAGCGCACGGGCGCTCTGCCCCATTCCATCGCGAATGGTCTTGCCCCCGCCAAAGGTGATTTCGTCCCCGTAGACGGTAAAGTCCCGTTCCACCTCCAGCACCAGGCTGGTATCCGCGAGACGAACTCTGTCCCGTGCCGTCGGGCCATAGAGATCTGCATAAACCTTGCGCGAGATGTTGTGGCTCATGCTTTCTCCTTCAACGTTCCATCGACGGCGCCACGATGCCCCCACAGGTTACGCGAGCCGGCAAAAGCTACCAGCGAGACAAGCTTCTCGTCGCCAGGCTCGAAACGCGCGGCGGTGCCAGAAGGGATATCGAGGCGCATCCCATAAGCAGCCGCGCGATCAAACTCCAGCGCCGGGTTTACCTCGTAAAAGTGATAGTGGCTGCCTATTTGGATGGGGCGGTCTCCGGTGTGCCGCACCACCAGCCGTGCAACGGCGCGGCCGCTGTTAATCACAATATCGTCCTCGGCCAGCAGGTACTCTCCGGGTTGCATCGGGCTCCTCCCTATCTACTGAATAGGATCGTGGAGTGTAACCAGTTTCGTGCCATCGGGAAAGGTCGCCTCGGCCTGCACTTCGTGAATCATGCCGGCAACACCCTCCATCACTTCACTCCGGGTGAGAATCCTGTTTCCTAACGACATGATTTCGGCCACCGTTTTACCATCGCGCGCCCACTCCAGGATCTCGGCGGTGAGAATGGCCACGGCTTCAGGGTAGTTCAATTTCAGCCCTCGCTGCTTGCGCCTGCGGGCTACGTCGGCGGCCACGTGGATCAACAGCCGTTCCTGTTCTCGGGGAGTCAAGTGCACAGCGATTCTCCTTTAGTAAGTTCGGCGGGGCGGCGAGGCGAGGCGGCCGCACAAGTACTTTTTAGCTGATGCCCAGAAGCAGAAGAGATCCTCCATAATATGCAGGCCCGACTGCGAAAGGCCGCGCACCAGGAGGCCGTCCGCGGTAAAAGCCGTGGCCCCCCAGAGCGCGTTCGCGTTGCTGCGCTCTTGTGCGATCTCCCTCAACATTTGCTCCAGGACAATCCAGGTATTTGCGTTTTCGCTGCTACGGCAGATCATAAACGATGTGAGATAACGGTACTTGCCCAGCCGGGCGATGGAGGTCAGCCCTCCCTGAGAGGGATCCCAGTGCATCCGATCAATATAGACGGGCCGGTCCTGACTCCATATGCAGGTGTTGACGCGCAGAGACGCGTAGGCAAACGATTCGCCGCTGGCCACTCGACCGGGTGCAAGAATCTCCCACCATAATAAAGTTGCACCTGGCTCGAGGTATACGTCGGTGCGCTGTTCACATCGCGCATCACGGAAAGGGATAACGGAATCCGGCAAGTATTCGAGCAAAGCGTCTTTGCCGAGATGGATTTCGTTCACCAGCCGTGCATCGGCTGCGTTCTCACGAGGACGATAGACGCGGGTAGCGCCGGTGGTGGTGATTTGCGCCGCAGCATCGGGTCCCAATTTGACCTGCAAACTCAAATGATCGCCACCGAAAACACCGCCGGAGACATTGTTGAGATGCACCAGGCTTTCTCCAACTGGATTGGGGAATGCGCGCACCACCTTCCATGGCGGGTCCTGCTGCAAACAATGAAGCTGGGTCTCGCCGGCAACGGCCAAAAACTCAAGGTGCAGCTGCGCATGCATCATCAGCTGATGAATAGTCTCGTATGCAAACCGGGATGACGGCTGGATGCGACATCCAGCAGGGGCTGGGACAGACACACTTCATCCACGTCAGTTTTCCGGGCGGCCGCCAACGCTTCAAGAATGACCGGTTTAAGTTGCCACAGAAGTTTGGCCGCAGCTATCTGTCCCAAAGGTAGAAGCCGTTGGCACGCTGAGACTAATCCTGACAGAGATTGGTGCAGATACGCAGCCGCTACTTCATCGCGGGGAGCGCCGACGCAATGGCCCACGTGACCGAACACAAGAGGCAAATGAGAAGGTCCATGGTTGAACTGACCGGGGATGGCGAACGCCTCAGCAGCCAACCCGGCAAGACGCTTGCCCAAGCGGAGACTTGCTTCGCGGGTTTCTCGCGCCGGCTTCATGGCGCTCATTCGTTCATTCAGCTGTTGCCACTGCTGAGTTGACGAAGCGTCAAACCCGGCGAAGACAAATACTGCCTCCAGTCGACCTGCTTCTTGCAGATAACCGCGGAAGAAGGCAAACAACTCGCCCACTTCAAGACCATTCTCGGCCACCAGCCCTTCCAGGCCGAAGCTGTGTGCAGCCGCGCCCACGGGCAGAGCACTATCGGCAAGATGGAGCAACTGTAAGAACCGTAGTGCGCTCATGGCTGCTTACCGGTGTCGTGTAGCACTAAAGTATCCGCAGCAAACGGAATCTGTCCACAAACCACCAGAAATGCTCCGGAGTAACAGCCAGCGGCGCACGCTAGCGTTCTCAAGCGCAAGAAAGCTGTTTAGCTACTGGAGCTTCTTCTGGATCTTTGAGGCAGACGTCTTCTTGCTCCTGGGGGCTTTTCTGTTCTTCTCTACTCGCAGCTTCCAAGCCGTGTGCAGTGCACCAGCCAACACGTCCTCGTTTGCTGCAGCCAGGCGGATGTGAGTACACCCCATTCTGCCCCAGCCGCCGCCAATCGGCACAAACACATCCGGCTGCTCTTCGACGAAGGCTGCTTGCTGCTCGGGCGAAAGCATCAGGTTACCGTATCCCTGATCCTGGGAGGCGAGGGTGGCGAATATTCTGCCCCCGACACGAAAATCGGCTGCTCCCATGTGGGAACCTTCCTCCGCGCCCTCGAGAAGTAGTGCTAATCGCCGAAAATCGTTTGCGTTCATCATGTCTTCGGAAACTTCAACGCACAAGGGTTAGATAGAGAGCCATAGCGATCCCGAATGCGGCCAGCACCAGTCCCAGAATCACAGCGTCGGTGGACACTCGCCCTGCTCTCCATTCCCCTGAACGCAACTCGCGTACCAGTTGAAAGTGGCGGACGACCGCTGATAAGGTCACGATGACACCCAAGGTGACCAGGATCACTCCGGACCAGAGGGAAAGACCAGTGGTTGGAGCAGGCAAACGAGACGCGTTTGCAGTCAGCTCGCGCAGGAACAGCCCAAAGCGGCTGACGGCAAAGCCAACGCCCATCAAGCCGAGCCCGGTGCGAATCCACGCGAGAAAGGTTCTCTCCGCCGCAAAGTACACTCTCGGATCTTGTTCTGCAGGGTTATCCATGGAGGGATTGTATCTGCAGAAAAAGCCGGGAGTAACTCGTTCTTAGAGCTTTTCTCAGCTGCGCGCTCGAAGCGCTCCGGAGGCGAGCAGCCGGTTGACGCGATCGCGAAGCTGCTCCGCATCAGACGGCGCGCGGACCTTGATGTCGTTGTCAAAATAGACATACACATCGCGACGCGTACGTTTCGCCGCATTGCGCTTGCTTGCTTTTCTTCCGTCATCAACTTCGCCCCCGGTGGCCCAGGTCACGACGCGCCGAGCCCATATATCGAGGGCCTCCGCCTCGTAACCACTGGCGTACAGCTCCTCGCTGCCATGAAGGCGGCAATAGACAAAGCCGGCCGTCACGTCCATCAACAGCGGCCACTCCACCGTATCGGCCACTACCAACCCGACCCCGTAGCGCCTCAGGAGCCCGATGAATTTTTCACAGACAAAACTCTCGTGTCGAATCTCAAGTGCGTGACGCATGGTCCGATCCCTCTGCACCTGAAACCAGGACCGGCCATTCAGACGGTCATCGTGTTTGCGCGCAAGCTCGGCCGCCTGCTCGTGAGTCCCGGGCAGCAGGGCTAAGAAAGGCTCAAGCCGCTCCGGCTCGAAAATGAAGTTGGGCGGCAGCTGCCATAGAATAGGTCCAAGCTTTGCTCCAAAGCGCAGCAGGCCCTGAGCAAAAAAATTCGCCAGCGGCCCTTCGACATTACGCAGCCGAAGCATGTGGGTTATGTAGCGGGAGCCCTTGACGGAAAAAGTGAAATCCTCCGGCGTTGACGCGTGCCATTGAGCAAAGCTCTCAGGCCTTTGCAGCGAATAGAACGATCCATTTAACTCGATGGTGTCGAACCTGCGCGATGCAAACTCCAGTTCTCGGCGCTGAGGCAGTTTCTCGGGGTAAAACACACCACGCCAGCCTTCATATCTCCAGCCGGAGATGCCGATGCGCACTTTTCCGTAAGATGCCGCAAGCAGCGCCATCCTCTCTACCGCGGCACAACACTGCTGACTACCTGGTGGCGCTCCTGAGCGTTGGTGCGAAGTTTTTCGTAGGTCCTGGCCAGTTCGTCGAGCTCGAGGTCAGACAACTTTTCTACATCGATCATTTTGTTCTTTGCTTTGTCTACCGCATGGATCAACTCGTTCAGTTTCAAATGAATGGCCCTGGCATCGCGATTCTGCGTGTTCTGGATGAGGAATACCATCAGAAATGTGACGATGGTTGTACCCGTATTGATCACGAGTTGCCAGGTATCGGAGTAATGGAAAATTGGACCGGTGATGCCCCAGGCCACGATTACTCCAATCGCGGCGATAAAGGACCACCGGGAGCCCAGATAGTGCGAGCTTCGAGTGGCAAACCTGCCGAAGCGGTCGGAACGAGTAACGATCGTGGTTGTGGTGGGAACTTTTACGTCAACTTTGCCTGCCTTCACAAAGCCCTCCGAGCTGTGGCATATCCTGCTGCAACTTTAAGATCATCCACCAGGCTCGCTATCTCCGCCTCTCTGGCGTCAGGCTCAGGCATGCGAAGGATTGCGGAAGGGTGGATGGTGGCCGTCACCGGCCCGTATTTGGTTGGAAACACCTCTCCGCGGTGCTTGGTCAGGCGAAACTGCGGCCCGAGCAAATCCTGCGCGGCAGTCGCGCCCAGGCAAACGACTACCTGTGGATGGACGGCCGCAATTTCCATTTCGAGCCATGGGCGGCAGGCCGCTATTTCGAGGGAATTTGGCTTCTTGTGTAGCCGGATTTTGCCGCGTGGCTCCCACTTGAAGTGCTTAACCGCGTTGGTGAGATAGACCTCAGCCCGGTTGATACCCGCGGACTCGAGACACTTATCAAGCAGTTGGCCGGCAGGCCCAACGAATGGTTTCCCTTGCTGATCTTCGCGATCACCGGGTTGTTCGCCCACCAGAAGAATAGCGGCATGGGCTCGCCCTTCGCCGAAAACGACCTGAGTCGCATGCTGGTATAGATCGCATCCGCGACAGTCTATTGCTGCCTCTCTCAAGCTGGCAAGGTCGCGGCGTGGGGGTAAGGACTCTAAGGCAGATCTCGGGCTGGGGTCGAACAGATTCATTGCACAGCTAGGATGCAACTATCGGCGCTAACGACGGCTGTACATAAAAAGAACAGCAGGTTGCTCCACTACGCTACGCTGCAGACGGGATGACAATTCATTGGGGTCACGGGAAAGGGTTCCGCAACAGAATCGTCATCCCGAGCGTAGTGTAGTGGGGGGGACCTGCTGTTTAACGCCTGGGTTTGGCGTGCTCCTGGTGTTAGCTGCTCTTCTTTTTCGGAACTTTGGCGCCCTTCTTGCGGGCTTCGGACAGACCAATTGCGATCGCTTGTTTCCTGCTCTTCACGGTGCCTCCCTTACCGCCCTTTCCTGACCTGAGGGTGCCGCTTTTTTCCCGGTGTACGGCGCTCTTGACGCTCTTGCCAGCTGCTCTTCCGTACTTTGCCATATTCGTCCCTTTTCATCTGGAAGGCGGCCTACTGGTTGCGAACCGTAAGCCGCCCGCGGCGCCGAATTAAGCAGCAGCCTGAAAATTGACTCGCTCAGCTATCTCACTGAGCAGTGCATCAGCCTTGCCTTCTTCTTCCTCGATCGATTCCAGAACAACCGCGTCTTCGGTAAGACCCAGAATCTCGGCCCAGCGACGCAAGGTTCCGTAAACCGCGATCTCATGATGCTCAACTTGCTGCGCCGCTCCGATGAGCGCGATGTCTCGAATCGACGTGTCGTTTACATCTTTGATCGTGTCGGAGGCTTCGGTGGTCAGCCCGTTTATGACCTTGCAGGTTTCCGTCTTGCTTTCGCCGATGTTGCGCTGCAGCAGACTCTCGACCCTGGTGACGTGTCCGTTGGTTTCTTCCAGGTGAGTTTCAAAAGCCGTAACCAAGTCTGGGTCAGTGGCTTTCTTGATAAGGCCCGGAAGGGCTTTGGTAATCTTTTGCTCCATATCAAGCGCTTTTTTCAGATTGCTGATGTAAAGAGTCCGTAGATCCTGAATGTTCGCGGAGAAAACTTTCATCGCACTGCTCCTTGGATGACGTTGGGTTTGGTGTGTCGTGCGTGAGTTGCCGGAAACGGCGCTGCACTATTTATTGGGATGCACACCCGAACCCGGGGTTGCTGGCGCCTGCCGGACCGGCCGTGCCGGCAAATCTTCGTTTATCACTGGACAACACCTTTTTGTTGCGAAGTCATCAAAAGAAAGTTGGGCTGGAAAGACAGCCAGGCAGGAGGAGCCCCTATGTTGACCGAATGCTTTAATCCCGCATGCCGCAAGAAACTGGATTACTTGCGTAATGGAAGAGTTATCAGGACAATATCCACTTCTGCTTCAGTGAGGTCGGTTGAACACTACTGGTTGTGCGGAAGCTGCTACGGCAAATTTGACTTCGAGTTCAAACCCGATGGCACAGTCACACTCCGCCTCAGACGGGCCGTGGTCGCCAACAGCACAAGTCCCCTTATTGACTACCTTGCTGGATGAACAGCCTCCCTACGATCTCTCGGCTCATCCACTCCCTTGTAATCACTGCTTTTGGGCTACCCTCAGCGAACATTTCCTTGGCTCATTCCTGCCGCCTCGGACTGTGGATTTGCTGCAAGAGCAACGCCCCCTTCAAGCAGGGGTGTATACTCTCCACCGAAACTTTTTACGTTCCAGCGCGTCTACATTTGTCGTCGAGTGTGTTGAACTTCGTCGCCGCGGCCGCGATGCAAGGAATCCGCTCAAGCGCAAGGGGAAAACTCTCGGGGCTATAATGTGTTAGCTGGGGGAGGATGAGATGAACATCTCAGAGGATTCCACCGTACTGTCGTCCTGGAAAGATATCGCCAGGTATCTCGGAAAGGGAGTTCGGACAGTACAGCGTTGGGAACGTCACCTGGGACTTCCGGTCCGCCGCCCGGTCGGCGCGTCACAGAAAAGTGCGGTCCTGCTCTACCGCGGAGATGTGGACGCATGGCTGGCAACTCGTTTCTCGGCTCGCGCCCTGCAAAAGAATGGAGCCCAGCGCAACCAATCTTCCCGCTCTGCGCGCTCGACTCTCAGGGAAGGCATTCGAACGGCACGCGAACTAAGAAACGCCAATCATGCGCTCACGGAACAGATTACCGCCTCCATCCGTTTGCTCACCGAGCGATGCGACCTCCTGACCACCCAAGGGATGCAGGACCCCCTGCCTGCGGATTTTGCGAGACCCGCGGAATGGGTAGCACCGCCTCGGACCGCGGTTCCGGAATTGCTGCCGGCCCCGTTGCCGGCCTCAAGCCGGGTGGCGTCCGAGCGGATCGCTTGAGTCGTTCGCTCTCCTGCTTTTCACTCTAGTCATCGCGTAAGCGAACCGAGGCCGCTCCTGACCATTTGAGCCAGGGTATGCCACTGCTCGGTGTGCCGCTCCGAAGGAGGAGTATTCTCTCAAACAAGAGAAGCGGCCGCGGGTCTTGTATGCCGAACCTTCTGCTTCCCTAAGATTCTCGCCAAGCGCAAGGAGCAACATGCCGGCTAGAAAGCCCTCCTCAAAAAGCAGCGAGCTTTCACGGCCGGCGGTCGCTGCCCCGAAGGTCTCTCCTCGCTTCCCGGTTGTGGGGATCGGTGCATCGGCCGGCGGCCTGGAAGCAGCGACCAGCCTTTTTAAGGAACTGTCGCCCCATCTGGGCATGGCTTACGTCCTGGTGCTCCATCTCGACCCCGTCCGGGAAAGCAAACTAACCGAGATACTAGCCCGCACGACCCCCATCCCAGTGATGCAGGCGAAAGAAGGCATGCGCGCAGAGCCAGATCACATCTACGTCATTCCTCCGAATTGCGAAATGACGATCGACCACTGGGTGCTGCACCTGCGGGACCGGGAGCCGCACAGATCGGCGATTACAACGATCGATACTTTCCTGCGATCTCTGGCCATCGCTCACGGAAGCGATGCCATTGGCGTTATTCTTTCCGGAACCGCATCCGACGGCACCCTCGGCCTGGAGGCCATCAAAGGAGAAGCGGGCATTACGTTCGCCCAGGAACCCGCCTCCGCCAAATACGATGGCATGCCGGCGAGCGCGATCGCCTCTGGTTGTGTCGACTTCATCCTGACCCCTGCGGGCATAGCCAGGGAGATCGCTCGGATCCGGCACCATCCTTACATCGCTGACCGCCACAACCCGGAGGCAGAGCGGGTTGGCGACGAGGGCGATATGGAGCCGATATTCCGGTTGCTGCGACGGCAGACCACGGTCGATTTCTCGGGGTACAAATCGCCCACCATCGGCCGCCGCATTCAGCGCCGCATGGCTCTGCAGAAGATCGAAAAACTGAAGGATTATGGCAACTTCCTGCACCGCGACTCCCGCGAAGTGGATGCCCTGTACCAGGATCTGCTGATCAACGTAACCAGCTTCTTTCGCAATCCCGAGGCTTTCGCAGCTCTCAGGCAGGTGGTGTATCCGCCCATTCTGCAGGCCAGAACCTCGTCTTCCGGGCCGATTCGCATCTGGGTTCCGGGATGCTCGACCGGCGAAGAAACGTATTCGCACGCCATGTCCATCGTAGAATTTTTAGGGGAAGAACGAGCAGATATCCCCATCCAGGTCTTTGGCACTGACCTGAGCGAGTCCGCGATCCAACGCGCCAGAACGGGCGTTTATAAGGAAAATATCGAGGCCGACCTGACGCCCGCGCGGCTGCGGCGTTTCTTTTACAAGGCCGACGGCGGCTACCAGATCAAGAAGAGCATTCGTGATATCTGCATTTTTTCCACACAGAACGTTTTCAACGATCCGCCGTTCTCCCGCATGGACCTGGTCAGTTGCCGTAATGTAATGATTTACTTGAATCAATCCCTGCAGAAAAGAGTGATACCGATCTTCCACTACGCGTTGAACCCAGTCGGGTTCCTCATGCTGGGAAGCACCGAGGGCCTCCTGGGATCGGGTGCGGAGCTTTTCGAAATGACCGACAAAAAACAGAAAATCTTCCGTAAGCGGTTGGTGTCGGCGCCTGTTGCCTTCGGCTTTTCCGTGGGCAAGCCTGAACACACACCTAGCGGAGCGCAGACGGTCGCGCCGTCAAAATCTCCGGAAACACTCAAAATACCGATGGAGTTGCAACGAGAGGCTGACCGTTTGCTGCTGGCCAGGTACGTGCCTCCCGCTGTGCTCATTAACGAACATCTGGAGATTCTCCAAACCAGGGGGCGCACCGCCTCCTTTCTCGAGCTTCCTTCGGGAAAAGCCAGCCTCAATCTGCTGAAAATGGCTCGCCCCGGCTTGTTATTCGAGTTGCAGGGCGCGATCGACGAAGCCCGGAAGCAAGGCTTTGAGGCCATAAGACAGCACGTGCGGGCGGAGGATGAAAAAACAAAAACGGTCACCATTCGCGTCGTTCCCTTCAAGGTTCCAACCCAGGCGCAACATAGCTTCCTGATTGTTTTCGAAAGTGATGCGCCGGGCGAGGAGGGCTTATCGACCACAGGTCTTTCGCAAGCACCGGCGGGCTCGCTGGCCGGTGACCTGGCGAGCACAGGTGAATACTCTTCGCTGGGAAAACAGATTATCCAGCTGCGGCAGGAGCTGGCGGCCACCAGGGAATACCTGCAGTCCATTATCGAGTCACAAGAGGGCACGAACGAGGAACTGCAATCGGCCAACGAGGAGATTCAATCGGGCAACGAAGAGCTGCAAAGCACCAACGAAGAGTTGCAGACTTCGAAAGAGGAACTGGAATCGGCGAACGAGGAACTGCATACGGTCAACGAAGAGATGCAGCACCGCAACGAGCTCCTCACGCAGTTGAACAACGACCTTACCAACCTGCTGTATAGCGTTAGCCTGCCCATCGTCATGGTAGGAGCGGATCTCAGCGTTCGCCGCTTCACCCCGCAGGCAGCCGCGGTGCTCGGTCTAAGCTCCAGCGACATCGGCCGCCCCATGCCGAGGCTAAGGCTCAAGCTGGATATGGGCAGCTTGGAGCAGAATATGCTCGACGTCATCCAGCAGGTTCAGTCACAGCAACTGCACGTTCAGGACAACGATGGGAAGTGGTGCATTCTCCGCATCGTGCCTTACCGAACCATGGATAACCGCATCGATGGCGTGGTTCTCAGCGTGATGAATGAGGTAGGGAGTTTCGCCGGCAAGGCGGAGGGGAATGACGGAAAGGTTGCTGGAAAGGCACCGGCGCATAAGGGGAAGGCAGGGAGCAAAGCTGCTGCGGGGTCCCGGCGTAAGTAGAGTATGTGTTCACAGGAACAACGCCGGGCATCGCACAGTCAAAAGTCCAGCTCTTAGAGGTGCCTTTGGCTGTTACGAAAGGCCATTTTCCCTACAACCGGCAACCCGGCAGTCGATGTACCCTTCCCACCTACGTGCGGCAAAAAGGGCAAACGATGATGAAGGATACAGGTCCGGCCTCTCCACCTCGCGATCCGCCCGGAGATGAACGCACGCTCCGCCTCGAAACGGCGCTGCGCCGGTCGGAGAAGCTAGCGATGGCGGGACGCCTTGCCGCCTCGGTCATGCATGAGATCAATAATCCTTCGCAAGCTATTGCCGATTTGGTCTATCTCATTGCCAAAGAGGCAGACCGTCCTGAACTCGTCCGCGCGCATGCTGCGCAAATTGAAGAACAGCTCGTCCGCATTCAGTACATTGCCAGGCAAACCCTTTCTTTCTTTCGCGATATCCCGCGGAGTCAGACGAAAGATCTAGTCCCCTTGGTGGAGACGGCCTTGCGCTACCATGCCGGGGTGCTCGGTGAGAAGCGCATCCAGGTGCGAAAAGAGATGCCGGATATGCTGGTCGGTTCAGTATTTCCTGGTGATTTCGTTCAGCTGGTATCGAACCTTGTGCGCAACGCTGTGGAAGCGTTGCCCCTAGGCGGGACGTTATGCGTCCGGTTGCGCGCCTGCGGAGCGAATGGACGCCTGACCGTCGCCGACAATGGGCGCGGCATCCCCGCGGCCATCCAGGCACGCCTCTTTGAGGCTTTCCAGAGCGACAAGGCAGACGCAGGCAATGGGCTGGGGCTGTGGATTTCGAAAACCATTGTCGAAAAACATGGCGGGCAAATTCATTGGCGCAGCTCCACCCAAAGCAGAGCGCACGGAACGATTTTCACGGTGTTGCTGCCGTTAGATGGGCCGCCCGAAGAAGCGGGCTTCGGAGACCTTGGTCCTTCTTACGCCGCCAGGTGACCGCTCTCGATGGTTATTTTGCCAGGTCAGCCACGACGCGCAGAAGGTCATCCACGCTGTTGACCGGCTCAAGAAATTCATCAAACAGTCCTGGCGCATGACCGATGTCGTGGAGACGGTTCAGACGCAGCAGCTTATCGTCTGGCCGGCTGCTGCGAATGGCGACCGCTAAGAGCGCAAGCTCATAAAACTCGAGGGTGTGGCAAAACACCCAAACCCGGGCCCCATTTGCCTTTCGGACCTCTGCCGTCGCTTCGTCCGGGGTCATCGAGTGCACGGTGTACCCGGCAGAACTGATGATCCGCGCACGCAGGCGTAAAAGCTCTTCATCCCGGCCAATCTGGACTACCATTTGGGGACGGCCGGCACCTTGGGAATGAGGATCGCTGGGCTCCGTAAACGGAATCACCCTTCCTGGCAGCATCGTCACTCCTTGACTTCTGGCCTGAGCCTACTGGACGGTTCTGGATGGCAAAAGCGTCAAATGACGCCAGATCACATGCCTGGATACACTCGTATGCGATCTGCAGCCCTTCTTCGGTAATAACGACTGGGCCCGGGCCAGAAAGCTGGTGGAGAATTTGGCCTCGACATCAATGAGGGTTCGATATTTCCAGGCCATACCAGCGCAGCAATGAGCAGCCCCAGTCCCGGAACTGGACGGGTACCCCAGCTTACGTCGGATGAAAAAGATGGGCGAAGCCCGCCATGGCTGCGATTGTGCGAAGGATAGGGAACGCTTTCGAAAAATATCATTGTCGTCCCACGTATGCTGGGGCGACCGTGGGGCGCCCCAGTCCGGTCCGCTTGCTAATCAAATTCTGCTATGACACGACTCCGCAGCGACGGCTGAACGCCGCCTTCATCACATAAACGCGACATTTGCTGCCAACTACTCCGTCTGGTCAACGAATTCGCATCTATTTGCGGGTGAGTTCAATGATCCCCCTTCGCAACTTTGGCAAGACAGATGTAAAGGTATCCGCGCTGGGCCTGGGTGGCCACCACCTGGGTGCAGCTAAGGACGAGGCAACTGCAGTTGAAATCGTCCAGCGCGCGATCGATGGCGGTATCACCTTCTACGATTGCTGCTGGGAATACAACCGGGGAAAGTCAGAAGACTGGCTGGGTAAGGGCCTTCGCGGAGTTCGCGATCGCGCCTTCCTTATGACCAAGGTATGCACCCACGGCCGCAACGCTTCGCTGGCCATGCAGATGCTGGAGCAGTCGCTGCGCCGGATGCAAACCGACCACCTCGACCTGTGGCAAATCCACGGAGTGACCTTTCAGAACGATCCTCAGCTATTTATTCGCCCCGATGGCGCGGCCGAAGCGCTGCACAAGGCCAAGCAGCAAGGGAAGGTCCGCTTCGTGGGTTTTACCGGGCATAAGGATCCAGACATTCATCTGGCCATGCTGAACACCGGTTTCCCGTTCGATGCTGTTCAAATGCCACTGAACCCGTTCGACGCCAACTTCTTTTCCTTTGAGCAGAAGGTGCTCCCTTTGTTGACCAGTCGCGGAATCGCCCCGTTGGGCATGAAGCCGATCGGAGGCCACGGCGAGCCGGTGCAAAAGGGTGTCTTCACCGCCGAGGAGTTGCTCCGTTACGCCATGAGCCTGCCCGTGGCCACCACCATCTCCGGGGTCTCAGAGTTGCCGATCCTGGAACAGAATCTACGCGTGGCGCAGAACTTCACCCCACTCTCTCCAGCAGAAATGAAATCCTTGCGCGACCGCGCCAAACCCTACGCCGGCGATGGCCGTTTTGAGCTCTACAAGACGTCGATCAAGTTCGACAACCCGGAGGCGCGCTTAGCCCACGAGTTCCCTCTCGATCTGCAGCAGGTGGAAGTGAAGCAAATGGTTTACGCAACCCAGACCTCGGGCAGGCCTTTCCCCCAGGTGCCAGACTGAATTTCCCACACGTTTACAAAGGAATCTTGAGTGAAGACCAATATGAAAGGCGGCGAAAGCCGCCGAGCTTTCTTGAAAGGTTTCGCTATGACGGGTGCAGTTTCCGTGATTGCCGCTTCCGCACCGGGACAGAAAAGCCAGCCGGGCGGAGAATCCAATCGCATCGTGCCCAACGCGCCAGGGAACGGCGGAGCGGTTGCGGAGTTCCAGGCACCGCAGCGTGCCATGGGCAAGACCGGCCTTCAGGTATCCATCCTGGGCGTTGGTGGTTTCCACCTTGGGGCGGTGGCCGGACAGCCAGAGGTCAACGACATGGTCGCGAAAGCCCTGGACCACGGGATCAACTTCTTCGACAACGCCTGGGAATACTACAAAGGCGCAAGCGAAGAGCGCCTTGGCACTGCTCTCAAGGGCAAGCGGGATAAAGCGATTGTGATGACCAAGGTCTGCACCCACGGGCGCAAGAAAGATGTCGCCATGCGGATGCTGGAGGAGTCGCTGACCCGCCTGCAGACGGATCACCTTGACGTTTGGCAAGTCCACGAAGTCGTCTACTACAACGACCCAGAAAAATGCTACGCTCCGCAGGGGGTTCTCGAAGCACTCGCCGCTGCCAAGCAGCAGGGCAAGGTTCGCTTCGTCGGTTTTACCGGCCACAAGAATCCCTCGATCCATCTGGCCATGCTCAACGGCGGTTTTCCTTTCGACACCATACAAATGCCGCTGAACCCCTTCGACTACAGCTATCGCAGCTTCCAGCGGGAGCTTCTGCCGGTGGCCGCCCAGCGTGGCTTGGCTGTGTTTGGGATGAAAAGCATGGGAGGGTCAGGGGAAATGATTTCTCATGGAGCACTCACTCCGACCGAGGCGCTTACCTTTGCCATGAGTCTCCCCGGTGTGTCTACCACAATCAGCGGCATGGACTCCATGAGAGTTCTCGATCAAAATTTGGAGATTCTGCGCAATTTCAACCCACTCTCCGAGGATCAGATTTCCGCACTCCGCGCTTACGGAAAGCAATTTGAGGATGGGCGTTACGAACTATTCAAGAGCACGGTAAAATACGACGGCGATCTCGGTCGCCAACAGCACGACTTTCCACCTGCGACCGATCTACCTGCCTAGAACCCACTTCTTATTTCGCACTTTGCAGCGGCGCTGAAATAGTCTCCAGAGACTTACCGGCCGCTTCGACGCCGATGAAATGTTCGCATACCGCACCCGCCATCATCAGCAGGCCGCCCGCAAGATAGCCCAGGCCCACATGCGCCCGGGAGCCGCTGGCGATAAGGATTCCGAAGAGAAGCGGCGCGCCTACTCCACCCACAAGAGTTCCCATAGCGTAGAAGACGGCGATCGCAAAGGCGCGTATCTCGAGGGGAAAAATCTCGCTCACCGTCAGATACGCGGCGCTGGCAGCGGAGGAAGCGATAAAGAAAATCACGGTGAAGCAAATGCCCAATCCGCGCGCACTCAAGGTTCCGTGAGCGAAGGGGTATATCGTGGCGAGGAGGAGCAAGCCGGCAATGCCATAGGTCGCGGTGATCATCGGCTTGCGGCCGATTTTGTCAAACAGCCGGCCGAGCAACATCGGACCCAGGAAGCTGCCAACCGCAAAAGGCAACAGGTAAATCGGCAGATCGTTGTTACTCACGTGGAAGAACTTCTTCACCACCAGCCCGTAGGTGAAAAAGACCGCATTGAAAAAGAAAGATTGGCCGACCATGAGGGTCAGAGCCAGAAAAGAGCGCTGCCGATTGTCGCCCATCATGTTCCGAAAAATCTCCTTGATCGGAGTGTGGTCGCGCACGACGATCTTGAGTTTTTTCCCTTCTGGCGGAGGCAGGCTGCCCGGGTTTCCTCGTGACACCTTGTTCTCAATATCGCTGACCACCTTGTTTGCTTGCTCCTCATAGCCCCGAAGCATCAGCCAGCGAGGGCTTTCCGGAACGTAAAGGCGGAGGAGCAGCACGGCAGCGCCCAACGTGCCGCCGACCCCGAACGCATAGCGCCAGCCTGTGGCGGCAGACACACCGTGGCCATGGAGCAGAAGCAACGACGCCACCGCACCCAGTGTCGCACCCACCCAAAAGGTCCCATTCACGACCAGGTCTACCGTGCCCCGCACCTTGCCGGGAATAAGCTCGTCTACAGCCGAGTTGATAGCGGAGTATTCTCCCCCGATCCCGCAACCGGTGAAAAGGCGGAAAATAGAGAAGCTCAGAAAGTTCCAGGAAAATGCACTCGCGATGGTGGCGAGTGAATAGGTGGCAAGAGTAACCAGAAAAAGTTTCTTCCGCCCCAGCCGGTCAGTCAGGTAGCCGAAGAGGATAGCGCCGATGACCGCCCCGGCAAGATAGAAGGTCGCGGCCGCGGTGACCTGCCGATCGGTGAGGGAGAGTCCGCTCTTGCTTTCGAGAACCCCGGAAAGCGAGCCGACCAGCGTCACCTCCAGGCCGTCGAGCAGCCATGACGTGCCGAGCGCAATGATGATGCGGGTATGCCAGCGGCTCCAGGGAAGCCGATCGAGCCGGGCAGGTACGTCGGTCTCCAACGCCTGATTCTCGCTGGTTCGGGCGATTGCCATCATTTCTCGCTCTTGATGATGCTGACGGCGCCGTTTCGCTCCAGAACCGCGTAGGCAACATCGTAGATAGAGCTGACCCCTTTGGTGCGCGCCGCGGCCATGACGTCCTCCCGATCAATGCGCATCCCCTTCATCACTTCGAGCTGCCATTCGCCATTCTTAAGCAAGGTGAGCGGAGTACCATCGACAATGGCTCCCAGCCGGGGATATTTACCTTTGATGCTCGATACCCCCCAGTGCATCAGCCCAACGGTAAGGATGGCAGTGGCGCAATTTGTGACCGAGCGATCTTTGCCGACGGTGCTTAGGATAATCACTCCACCAATCAGGAAGACAATCACAAACTCGAACAGCGTAAGCTGTCCTCCAGGGCGACGACTGAGCACTCGCACAATCAGGAGGAGAAAGAGATAACCGAAAACCGCGTGCAGGATGGTGGACACGTTCGATCCTTAAGGGACAACAAAAACTTCGGCATGGACGGGCTGTGCGCCAACGACCCCGATGGTGAAGTCATAAATGCCAGGACCAGCCGGCTCCAGCGCGAGGGCTACGCTGGCCGGCGGCTTCGAGGCGGGGAAGGTATAGGTTAATCCCGCGTCTCCCACGACAGTGTTTTCTGGTGCGGGGATCACACGCTGTGTGCCCAGCCCTTTGACCAGGTTTTCGCTGACATAAAGACCGATCTTCCCCTCATGGATCGCCGACTGTGCGAACCGGACGGTGAGAATCGACGGCGAATCCGTGCGTTCGATGCGTTCATATTGGACATCGATCGTGCCGTCCGCGGAACGGCGTTCGGCCTTCGCAATCGGGCCCCGTCCGAACAGACCGGCCAGGTCAAGAACAATGATCAACGTGAAGACTATCCAGGCCGCATTCTCAAAGCGCCACCACTTGCGCTGAAAATCCAGGTCCTCTCCAACTGCGACCTCGTCGTTGACCTTGGCGACGGAATCTTCAACCGGTTTGGAATAGGGTTTTGTAACCATAACTGATTCTCTAGGCTTCCGGCTGTCTCGCAGAAACACTAATTTCCCCGTTTCGCTCAAGCACCGCACGATCTATTTCCTGCAGAGTTTTCAATCCCGAGTCTCGCGCGGAAGCAATCACGTCATCATCGTGAATGCGCATGTGCCTGAGGGTATCTGCCCGCCAGCTTTGGTTCTCCAGAAGAATCAGCGGTGTTCCGTCCACCAGCCGTGCAAAACGCCGGGATTTGGTTCTAGCCCAGGCGAGGCTGTAGTGTGCGAGACCCATGGTAATAATCTGGCAGATCCCGTTGGTAAATGAGGCCTCGTCCCCGACGATCGCGGTGAGTGCCAGCCCACCTATGAAAAAGATCAGCACAAACTCAAAGGGAGTCATCTGTTTGCCGGGACGCCGCCCCACGATGCGGACAATCAATACCAGAAAGAAGTAGCCGAAAAACGCCCGCAGAACAGCAGCCATGGAAACCCCAATGCACTGATAGGAAAAGGCCGGCTTGTTTTGCCGGCCCCTGTTTTCCCACCTCTCCATGATTCGAGAGGTCAACATCGTCACGTTTGGTAACGGGGAAGGGTCCGTCGGTTGCTGCGATTCTCCTTGGCCGACGGCAAGCGGAGGAAATCGCGAAAACCCGCTCCCCTCCCCGCCCAATCGAGTACCTATAGAAAGATGCTGGCCGATACACGGAGAGTTGTGCGAGGCCGAAAAGCAGGATGCTGTACAGAGTGCAAAGGTGCTCGCCGTTTTGGCGACACGCCTAAATCGACTTCCACCCGCCCTCCCGGTTGGCATTTTCAAGCCTTCCACCATGTTCTATAGTCGAGGATGGAATTCCGTACGATTGCAGCCGGAGCAGAATGCGTCTCCAAGCCCTCATAGTATCGTCCCTTTTCGCCTCACTCCTGGTAACCTCAACCGCCGGGCACGCCGACGTGACACCTTCCAAAACGGCGGAAGCAGCCAAGCTGAACAACCTGGGCACGGCCCTGATGAACCAGCAATTGCTGGGACAAGCGGATGCCAAGTTCGCCGAGGCCTACCAGCTTGACCCTGCCCTGGTCCTTGCCGAGGTAAACCGCGGCATCGCGCTGGTCTATCTGCAGAAGATGCCGGAGGCGAAGCAAGCGCTTGAACAAGCTGCGGCCAAGAACCCGAAGGATCCTCATATCTGGTACGCACTGGGGATTTTGTACCGCATCGAAGCGCAATATCCCGAAGCCCTGGAAAGCTTTCAAAAGGTAGCGGCTCTCGATCCGGATGACGCGGACACGCACTACTTCCTGGGTTCCGTTCTGCTTGAGTTGCATCAACCGGAGCAGGCTCTGACCGAGTTCCAGACTGCCCTACGGCTTAGCCCCACCCACGCATCGGCCCAGTTTGGTTTAGCCAAAGTCTTGCAGCGCCTGGGCAAACGAGAAGACGCGACGACGGCCTTCAAGCGCTTCGAAACACTGAACCAGGAGAAGATCGGCTCTCCGCTCGCCCACACTTACGGAGACGAGGGCCACTATTCACTGGTCCAAAATGCGCTGAACCTGAACCCCCAGGTTGGGCCAATGATTCCGCTTACCTTTACCGCGCAGCCGATTGACCACCTGGCCGCGCCGGCTGCTAAGCCAGGCGATCGGCCGCGGGGAGGAGCATGCCTGATTGCGCCCGCGGGTGAGCATTCGTATCTCCTGGTAATGGGGTCGGGAGAAGAGGCAATACGCACCTACGCCCAATCCGGAAGCGGAACCTTCGCCCTTGTGCCCAGCGCACAAACGGGGCTGGTGGCCAGCGGTACGGGCATCGCTTGTACGGTTGGCGACTTCGATAACGACGGGCTGCCCGATGTTGCCGTGGCCATGAGCGATCGCGTGCTGATGTTCAGGAACCATGGTGGTGGCAAATTCACCGATGTGACTGCGGCCACCGGCATCCAGCCGGCCAACCATCCCGCGGGCATCACCTTCGTTGATTACGACCATGATGGCGACCTGGACCTCTTTGTGACCGGCCAGCCCTCTGCTTCAGGATCGAAACCCAATGCTCTGTGGCGTAACAACGGCAACGGCACTTTTACCAACTGGACGGAACAAACCGGCCTTGGCGGGGAAGGCACGACGATGTCGGCTACGCTGTCTGACCTCAACAACGACCGTGCTGTCGACTTGCTGGTAACTGGTTCGGGCTCGGCGCCCACATTCTTTGCCAACCCGCGCGAGGGCCTGTTCAAATCCTCTCCCCTCTATGCCACCGCCGGCCTGCCCCCGACAGTAGGGGCCGTGGTGCTCGACTTCAACAAGGATGGATGGATGGATGTAGCCCTCACCCACGCCGGCAGCCCTGGCATCACGCTGTGGCGCAATGTGCAGGGCAAGCGCTTTGAGCGTGTCCCGTTGCCGGTTGAGGACGTGACTGCCGGTTGGGGGCTGACCGCCATTGACCTCGACAACGATGGCTGGCTCGACCTGGTTGCAGTCGTCGAAACGCAGCGTGGGCCTGAGCTGCGTGCACTGCGCAATCTGGGCCCGGCGGGCTTTGAAGATGTGACCGCGCGGGTGAAGCTCGACCAGGTGAAGCTGGTTGAACCGCGCGCCCTCATTGCCGCAGACGTGGATGGCGATGGCGCTGCTGACCTGATCGTCACCCAGCTGGACGGTAACCCGATGCTCCTGCACAATGAGGGCGGCAATCGAAATCACTCTTTGCTCATCGCCATGAAAGGGGTTGCCGACAACAAATCGGCTATCGGCGCCAAGGTGGAGGTCTTTGCCGATGGCGTGTGGCAGAAGTTCGAGATCACCGGAGCCTCGGGCTATCTCAGCCAGGGTGCGCAGCAGCTTCTTGCCGGCCTTGGAAGTGCCGAACACGCCGACCTGGTGCGGATACTATGGCCAACCGGTGTTCCTCAGGATGAGACGGAGGTGGCGACCAAGAACTCTCTCAACATCACGGAACTGGACCGCCGGGGAAGCTCTTGTCCCACTCTGTTTGCGTGGAACGGTGAGAAATACGAGTTCATCTCCGACGTGATCGGCGCCGCGGTCATCGGCCACTGGGTCTCGCCTACTGCGAAGAACAACGCCGATCCGGATGAATGGATCAAGGTGGAAGGTTCGCAGCTGCGTCCGCGCGGAGGGTATCTCAGCCTGCGCTTTGGTGAACCCATGGAGGAGGTCAACTATATCGACCAGGTCCGCCTGGTTGCGATCGACCATCCAGCGGCCACCGAGGTGTACCCTAACGAGCGCTTTCTCAATGAGCCTCCTTTTGCTTCCGGCCGCGCCATCGTAAGCGCTGCCGCGCATCCTCTGGCCGGGGCATGGGATAACGACGGCCGCGACGTGAGCGAAGTGCTGCGTGCCCGCGATCACAATTACGTGCGCGACTTTACCAATCTGTCGTTTGCCGGTTTCGCCAACCAGCACGCGCTCACCCTCGATCTGGGCCAGTGGACGGCCGCCAATCCTTTGCGCCTGCTGCTGCACGGCTTCATCGAATATTTTTCCGCCAGTTCGATGTATGCCGCATGGCAGGCCGGCCTTGAGCCCATGCCGCCCTACGTGGAGGCGCAGTTGCCGAACGGCCGTTGGAAGCGGGTCATCGACGATATGGGCTTTCCCGCAGGGCTGCCGCGAACCATCGTGGTGGATCTCACCGGCAAACTGCCCGCGGGTACGCGACGCATTCGACTTATCACGAATCTGCAGATCTACTGGGATCAGGCCTTGATCGACAACGGGCCGGAGGCGCCGCAACTCATGCACCAGACTGAGCTACCCTTGGCTTCCGCGCACCTGGCATTTCGCGGTTACCCTGAACAGATAGACGGCAAGACCCCGGGCGATCTCACTTACAACTATGAGCACATGAGCCAGACGGGCCCCTTCATCCGATCTCGGGGCAGCTATACGCGCTACGGAGAAGTCACACCCTTGTTGAAGTCCGTGGATGAATCCTTTGTGATCTTCGGCAGCGGGGAAGATATGGATGTGGAGTTCGACCCTGCCTCGCTGCCTCCCCTAGCGCCGGGCTGGAAGCGCGACTACTTCTTCTATGCCAACGGATTTGTGAAGGATATGGACTTTTACGAGGCGAGTCCCTTCACCGTTGCTGATATGCCGTTCCATGGTATGAGCACTTATCCGTATCCCGCTAGCGAGCACTATCCGCAGGATGAGCAGCGCATGCAATATGAGCTGGAGTGGAACGACCGCTTCGACTCTGGCCGTGGCGCGCAGCACTACGGGTTTCACTACGTGCCCAGCACCACGCAATGAACGGCCTCCCGGTGATGCCGGCAGCGGAGCTCTTGTCGATGCTGAGGCGAGAGCAGATTTCTCCGCTCGAGCTGGCTGGCGAATACATCCAGCAGATCGAACGATTGAACCCTCAACTGCACGCGCTGGTCGACTTTGACCCTGACCGGGTGCGCGAACAGGCTCGTGCGCTTGAGAACTCCACCCGAAAACGCGGTCCTCTCTTCGGTTTGCCGATGACCATCAAGGCGTCCATCGCGACCGCCGGATACCGGTGCGAGATCGGCAGCCTGCTGCACCGGGGTAATGTTCCCCATGAAAACGCAACCGTGGTTGATCGCCTTCAGCAAGCCGGGGCACTGATCCTGGGAACCACCAACTGCCCTGAGTTTCTGATGGCTTACGAAACCGATAACCGGCTCTACGGGCGGACGGCGAATCCGTGGGATGTGGAGCGAACCTCTGGCGGGTCGAGTGGGGGCGAGTCGGCGGCGATTGCTGCCGGCCTCTCCGCCGCTGGTCTGGGCAGCGACAGCGGTGGCTCGGTGCGCGAGCCGGCCCACTTTACCGGTATATGCTCGCTTAAGCCCACGCCAGGCCGCATTCCCGCGCGCGGTCATCTGCCGTCGTGCGATGGGCCGTTCGCAATTCTTGGCGCCATTGGACCCATGGCGCGTACCATCCGCGATCTTACGCTGCTCTTTATAACCCTCTCCGGACAAGATGCGCTGGACCCGGTGAGCCCGCCGGTTGGCCTCAGGAATGAGTCGCTGGATGATTTGAAGCGAGTCCCCATTGCTTTCTTTGAGGACGATGGTCCGGTCACTCCCGAGACTCGCCGGGCAGTGCGCGATGCAGCGCGGACACTCGAACGCCAGGGGTTTTGCGTGCGTCCGTTTCGCCCCCAAGCGCTCGAAGATGCGCGGCAATTGTGGTGGAAGTTTTTTGTTCGCGGTGGGGCCATGCTGCTTGATCCGCTGATACGAGGACGGCACTCAGAGCTTAGCCCGACTTTCCTTGACTTTCTCTCCATTGCCCACCGCGAGCCACCGCTCTCGGCACAGGAACTGCTTTCAGCGTGGATGGATTTGGATCACGTGCGCCGTAAACTGCTGGCGGAGATGGAGAGCTTTCCTGTCCTGCTGTGCCCGGTCTGCTCGATTTCGGCCTTTCGCCACGGGGAGCGATCCTGGGAGGTGGAGGGACAGCGAGTTGAGTATCTTGATGCGATGCGATACACGCAGTGGTTTAACCTGCTGGGCGCACCAGCAGCCGTCGTGCCGGTGGGCCGGTCGCCTGAGGGTTTGCCGATTGGGGTGCAGGTGGTAGGGCGTCCGTTTGAAGACGAGCGGGTGCTGGGTATTGCCGCTGCGGTGGAGGCTAATTTTGGATACAAGCCTCCGCCTCTATCTATTGCCTAGCTAAATTAGGACGGGTTGCCCCACGTCCGCCCCAGCGTACGTGGGATGGAAAAGCCGGGCGAAGCCCACGATTGTTTTTGCGCCCCCGCTCGGTTACAGCGAGTTGACGCTACAAACCTCTGGCGTGCAGGTAGAAGACGATCCCCGAAGCCAGCAAACAGTAGATCCCAAACAAGTACCAGCGACCACTCTCAAGCAAGCTACTTAGCCACTTAAGGGCTACGAGTCCTGCCAGGAAAGAGAACGCCATCCCCAGGACGCTGAAGACCAGCGAACCTTTCACGTCAATCGGTGCGCCGCCAAGCAGGGCAGCGTGCGACGCCTTTTGTAGCCGTAGCGCCTCCATTCCCACTACCGCCGGCGTTAACACCACGGCCATGGCGAAACTGAAGCGCTCTGCACGCTCCTTGGCCGCACCAACGAGCATGCCAATCGAAATCGTAGATCCCGACCGGGAGAATCCTCGAAATGGGAGTGCCAAGCCTTGCACAACGCCCATCCAGCCTGCCTGTTGAAAGGTCACGGTGCCCTCAGACGAACCTGAAACGCCTCGGAGGATCTGGCGTCTCTCGGACACGCCGGCAATGAGGATTACTATCCCGACGGCGGCGAGTGCAGGGGCGATTAGCTCAAGACGGCTAAACAGTTGCTCGATCTCGGCCTTCTCTGCGCCGCGGAATAGGGCCTTTTCTATGACCCTTTTCATCGCTTCTCCTACGATCCCGGTCAGCAAGGTGGCCCAGAGCACGAGAACTGCGAATCGCTTAAACGCGTCGGTGCTGGAGAAGTACGCCTTCTTCCAGGTTTTCCAGAAGAAGGCGATGACCGCAAACATGGTTCCGGTGTGCAGCATGACAAGAAGCAGCGTCATTTGGGGAGAAGACGGATCTAGCCCCATAAGCTTCTCGGCCACGACGACATGCGCAGAGCTTGAAACCGGAAGTAGTTCGGCTAGACCCTGGACTACGGCAAGGATGATTACCTTCAAGAGGGACATCGTGTCAGCGCTAAACCCTAGTACTACTGTGTGGCGGCTGCGGAAAAACTCACTTTCCTGAAGGGTACGGGCCTTTACAGGCTGCGGAAAGCAAGGCGAACAGTCCCGTCTGGAGTGTGTGTCATAGCAGAGTGGGGCAGACAAAATTGCAGTTGAGGGTTCAAACGGTTCTCATGCGGGCGATGTTGTGGGCAATGGCTACCAACATCCATTCGGTTTGAACGTTTACCAGGCCCCGTCTGTAGAACCGTCTGAGACCACGTTGTTGTTTGAGGATTGCGAATAAAGGTTCTACGATGGCTTGGCGTTTTTGGTAAATCTGCCGCCCAGCCGGGCTTCGGAGCTTCTCCCGCATGCGCTGGTGTTTGGGGTTTCGGATAGGGCTTCGACCTAACCCCTGGGCCACTTCGCCGGTGGTGAACTCGTGCTTTAGGTTGTTGTCCGGCAGATAGCCGTCGATACCATGTTGGTCGAGAAATTCCAATGCCTGACCACTAAAAAAGCCAGAATCAGCGCTCACTTTCTCCGGATGAGAGCGACATTGTCGCTTCACTTCCTCGATCATGGGCACCAACGAGGCGTTGTCGGTGGCCTGTTGCGTCACCCGCGTAGCTACGATGAAATGGTCCTGGCTGACAGCCAGATCGGCGGTGTAGCCAAGCACCCAGCCATCCCGGGCACGCAGAAAACGGCTGTCTGGGTCGGTGGTGGAACTCTGAGCACGTCTTGACCGGGGCAGTGGAGTCAGCCCTGTACCCGCCTGCAGTTGCGCCGAAAGCGCCTCCTGCTGTTGGGCTTGCAGCACCACACCTCCGTTTTCGTCTCCCTCCGGCTGGGTTGCCTTTTGCTGATACCGCCGCACCTGAAGACGGTCCTGCGCCCGCTGATTACGTTGCTCCACCACACTGCTGCGCGCGGCGTTGGCTCCGATCCGGCTGGAATCGATGGCCACATGACCCAGCTGCGCCAACCCTGCCTTACGTGCCATCCCTAATACTTGCGTGAACACGTCGTTGATCGCCCGCCGATGCCGTCGTAAAAACTCACTGAGCGTCTTATGGTCGGGGCGAAGTCCTCCGGCTAGATAACGCAGCGCCAGGTCTTCTCCTATCCGCTGCTCCAGCCGGCGCGTCGAATGCACCTGCAAACAAAAGGCATACAGCCACACCTTCAGCATCATCCGCGGTGGATACGCTAGACGTCCCTCCGGACCGTAAGCTTGCTCGAACTCCCTCACATCCAGTGCTTCCACTACCCGATGCACATGAAAACACAAGTGCTTTTCGCTCAGCACCTCCGCCACACTCGGCGGCAGTAAATACATCTGCTCGGGATCGTAATGATGAAAACGAGACATACTCCCTTCTCGCTCACATCTTTACCCAAATCAAGTACCTGCTATGACACACACTCCGTCTGGGACGGCTGAAATCTTGTGCTCCTGTGTTCAGCCGTCCCAGACGGGACTGGATCCTTTCGATCCTTGCTGACCCAGGACTGACGTCCTGGGTTATTTTCAAGCCGTCGCTTCGGGGCTCGCGCCGCGTTTTTCCGCAGCCTGCTACTAGTCTAGGTGCTCAGGTGGTGCCGAACATCGGCGCCGCGGACCCAGAAAATTACGTCTTCGGCGATGTTGGTCGCGTGGTCGGCTACCCGCTCCAGGTTGCGGGCGATCATCAGCGCATGCAGCGCTTGGGGGGTTTGGTGGGGCTGCTCTTTGATCAGATTGGAAAGAGCAAAAAACGCGGCATCGTTCAGTTTGTCCACGTTGTCGTCCATGGTTAGCACCGAGGTGGCAAGATCCGCGTCCGCCTCGATGAAGGCTTGCAGGGCTTTACGCACCATGGCTGAAGCAAGCGACGCCATGCGCGGTATGTCCACCGGCAGATCGACCACCGGGAAAGCCTGCAACTCGCGCACACGGTCGCTGATGCTTACTGCCTGGTCACCCACGCGTTCCAGATCGGCATTGATCTTGATCACCGCCAGAATGAAGCGAAGGTCAATCGCCATCGGCTGCTCCATGGCAAGCAAGTCGAGCGCCATCTGGTCGATCTCGCGCTCGAAACTGTTGATAGCCACCTCGCTGCGGACCACCAGGTCGCATAGAGAGATATCGCGCACGCGGTACGCCTCAACAGCGCGCTGGATCGCCTGCTCCGCCATGCCGGCCATGACCAATAGTCGCTCTTTGAGATCGTCGAGTTTCCGATGAAAACGAATCCGCGTCATCCAAACCTACCAGTAATGTAGTCCTCAGTCCGCTTATCGGTAGGGTTGGTAAAAATCTTGTGGGTTGCGTCGAACTCTACCAGCTTCCCATTCAGAAAAAACCCGGTGTTTTCCGCGACCCGCGCGGCTTGTTGCATGTTGTGGGTCACGATCACAATCGTGTACTGCGACTTAAGCTGAAAAATCAGATCTTCGATCTTCGCCGTGGAGACCGGATCGAGGGCCGAAGCCGGCTCATCCATCAGCATCACCTCAGGATCTACAGCCAGGGCGCGCGCGATGCAGAGGCGCTGCTGCTGGCCGCCGGAGAGGCTGGCCCCCGACTTTTTCTTGAGATCGCTCTTCACTTCGTCCCACAGAGCGGCCTGCTGTAGCGAACGCTCGACCACTTCATCAAGAACCTTGCGATTGCGGTATCCGTTCAGGCGCAGGCCAGAGGCCACGTTGTCGTAGATCGACATGGTGGGAAACGGGTTGGGCCGCTGAAACACCATGCCGATGCGGCGGCGAATCTCAACCGGCGAAGCTTGCGCATAAATATCCGTTTCCCCCACGCGCACCGTGCCGGTGACGCGGCCAATGGGGTTGGTCTCATGCATACGATTCAGGCAGCGCACGAACGTGGACTTACCGCAGCCGGAAGGGCCGATAAGCGCCGTGGCATGGTTCGCCGGAATCTTGAGGCTGATGCTCTGCAAGGTGTGGTTCGTACCATACCACGCATTCAGATCAGACACTTCGATTGCAACACCCACTAGCTTGCCCCTTTCAGAACTCCGCGGCCCGCTACGTACCTGACGAGGGCGACGGATACGACAATAAGTACGATCAGCACCAAAGCGCCGGCCCAGGCAAGACGATGCCATTCGTCGTAAGGGGAAATCGCATACACGAAAATCTGTAGCGGAAGGGCCGCGATCGGTTGGTTCACATTGGTGCTCCAGAACTGGTTACCGAAGGCGGTAAAGAGCAGCGGGGCGGTCTCTCCCGCTACACGGGCAAAGGCCAGCATGCAGCCGGTAATGACGCCCGGCGACGCGGTCCGCAAGGTGATGGAAAGAACCGAACGCCAGTTCGGCACCCCCAGTCCGAGAGCGGCTTCGCGCACATTGAGAGGCACCATCAGAAGCATCTCTTCGGTGGTGCGGGTAATGGTCGGAATCATCATGATGCCCAGCGCCACGCCGCCCGAAAGCGCGGAAAAATGCTTCTGCGGCACCACGATGAGGGTATAAATGGCGATACCCATGACGATCGAGGGCACACCGTTGAGCACATCAGCAGTGAACCGAACCATGTTGGCCAAACGCTTGTTGCGGCCAAATTCCGCGATGTAGATGCCGCCGGCTATGCCGATGGGCACGCCCATGAGACTGGCTATTGCGAGCAGAATGGCTGATCCAAGGATGGAATTGGCCATCCCTCCTCCAACCTCGCCGACCGGTTTCGGTATCTGGGTAAAGAAAGCGAAGTTGAGCGAACTGGCGCCCTTGTAGAGAAGGTAGGCGAAGATAGCAATCAGTGGAGCCATAACCACGATGGTGCTGCCCACGGCGGCCACCGTCGCCAGGTGGTTCATCACTACGCGCAAAAATCGATTCGAAGCCCGGGCGCGTAGCGGTGGCGGCATGAGAGTGGTCGAAGCCATTCGCTAAGTACCTCTGACCGGCGCGCCGCGGGTAACCGCCCAAACCAGCACCCGGGCCAGCGCATTCACGATGATGGTGACGATAAACAGCGCCAGCCCGATTTCGACCAGGGCGCTCAGGTAAAGCTCGTCAGAGGCTTCGGTAAACTCGTTGGCAATAACGCTGGCCATGCTATAGGCCGGGGCCAGCAACGAGCGCGCAATCTCCGGCCGGTTGCCGATCACCATGGTTACAGCCATGGTTTCGCCCAGGGCGCGGCCCAGCCCAAGAATCACGGATCCGACGATTCCGATGCGCGCGTTGCGCAGTACACCCATCCGGATCATCTCCCAGCGCGTGGCTCCCAGGGCCAGCACCGCTTCTCGCTGCGCGTGGGGAACCGCAGACATCACCTCGCGGGTAAGCGACGAGATGATAGGCAGAATCATGATGGAGAGAATCACGCCGGCTGCAAACATCCCTATCCCGTAGTTGGGGCCGGCAAAAATACCCGACCAGCCCAGGGTCTGGATAAGGAACGGATTGACGTACTGGCGCAGCAGCGGAATGAGAACAAAAACCGCCCATAGACCGTACACCACGCTGGGAATGGCGGCCAGCAATTCGGTAAAGAAGGCCAGGAACCCGCGCAGCCATGCAGGGCACATCTCGGTGAGAAAGATGGCGACGCCTACTGCCAGAGGCACGGCGATAATCAGCGCCAGGATCGAAGAGACCACGGTGCCGTAGATAAACGGCAGCGCACCGAAATTGCCGTTGACCGGATCCCACGCTGACCCGAAGAAAAACGACATGCCGAATTTCTGAATGGTGAGCTTCGAGCCCGAAATGAGCTCGATGAGGATCAACAGAACAATGGCAAAAATACTGAGCGCACACACCAACATCAGGGTGCTGAAGGCACGGTCCGCGAGCGCCGAACTCCCGCAATTGAGAAGATATGCGCGGACGGGAGAGAGCGGCGACGGCTCGGTGCCGGGTGACGAACTACTTTCTGGTCGCTGGGTCACGTCAGCCTGGCCAGCCACTCGCGGCACCTGAGTATCTGATTTCACCACTCATACCGTAGCGGGCTTTAGTGAATTTCAGGTTAAACGGGTGCGGGACAAACCTTTTGAAATGAAAAAGATTATGGCGCGCGGACCGGGTCAGAGGAAATCTCTGCCGGGTAAGAATAACATCCGGCACACGTTGTTGGCGCGCGTGCCGGACGGCAACGAAAATCCTACTTGAGGGTGTTTATGGTAGCGCTGACCTTCTGCGCTACCGACGCGGGTAGAGGTGCATAGTAGAGCGCGCTGGCCTCGTTCTCATGCTGCAGCATCCACTTCAGAAAATCGATTAGGACCTTCCCATTGGTGGCGTCCTTGGCAGGATTGGGAATCAGAAGCCAGGTGAAGCTGGAGATGGGATAGGCATTTCCCGGCGCATTGGTAATGGAGACACGATAATCGGCCGGCATGTTCTTGACACTCGCCGCAGCTTCGGACACTCCCTCGATGGATGCCTTGACCCAGGTTCCTCCGGCGGTCTTAACCGAGGCAAATGGGATCTTGTTCTGCATGGCGTAGATAAGTTCTACGTATCCGATCGCGCCCGGCGATTGGCGGACAAAGCCTGCCACGCCCTCGTTTCCTTTAGCCCCGATTCCCCGGGGCCAGCTGGGCGCCGCGCCCTTCCCGGGACCGCTCGCCCAATCCTTGCTGACCTTGGACAGATAGTCGGTGAAGATGTAAGTGGTGCCGCTGCCGTCGGAGCGGTGCACGACAAAAATATCCACGGCCGGCAACTGGACTCCAGGATTGTCTTTGGCGATTCGAGCGTCGTTCCACTTGGAAATCTTGCCCAGATAGATGTCCGCCAGAACATCAGGTCCTATGTGCAGGTCATTGACGCCTTGCAGGTTGAAAATCGGCACGACCGCCCCGATCACGGTGGGAATGTGCTGGATCTTCACCTTAGAGGCGGATAGCTGTTCGTCCGTCATGGGGCCATCGCTGGCGCCAAAATCGACCGTGCCCGCCGTAACCTGACGAATGCCTCCGCCGCTGCCGATCGACTGGTAGTTGATCTGGACCCCGGGGTGGGCGGCACTGTACTCGCTAAACCACTTGGAATAGATAGGATAGGGGAAGGTCGCTCCCGCTCCATTGAGCTTTTGCGCGTGGCCCACGCAAACCGTTGCACTCATGGCAACAGCTAACAACCAGATCGTCTTTCTCACGTTCCACCTCAGAAAATCATCCTGATTCTCGGGTCCGTCCGTGAATGGTTCTTTACAGGGCGATGAATTTGGCGAGAAAACCCTTCCCGCAAGTCGTCACAAGCCTTTTACTTTTCAACAGTTTGCGTGGATGCTAACGAAATCCCGGCGGGCACAGCCGGGGCCGCGGCAACGCGCGGCAGGCGAAAGAGGAAGGTTGCTCCGAAACCAAGCTCGCTTTCGCAGCGAATGTCGCCGCTATGGGCATGGACGATATGTTTGGCAATCGCCAGTCCCAGCCCGGTGCCCCCGGATTCTCGCGAACGCGCCTTATCCACCCGATAGAAGCGCTCGAAGATACGAGCCAGGTGCTCATACGCAATACCCGGACCGAAGTCCTGCACGTAGAACTCGATCATCGCCTCCTGCTTGCGGGCTCCTACCCGTACCCGGCCGCCTGCCTTGCCATATTTCATGGCGTTCTCAACCAGGTTTCCGAACACCTGGCTGAGTGCGTCGAGGTCGGCCATGACTGGTTCATCGGTGGTCTCGCCCACTTCGAGGAACAGAGCCGAATCAATCACCAGCCCCGCCAACGAGCCGACGGCCTCTTCTACCAGTGTGGAGGCCTGTATTTTTTCGAGATGCAGCTTGTAGTCGCCGGATTCCACGCTTGCCAGGGCCAGCAGGTCTTCCGTCAGCCGGTTCATGCGCGACGCGTTCTTGAGAATGATCTGCAGAAACTCACGCGTCTGATTGCTCAGGCTCCGGTCATCCAGCAGTGTCTCCACATATCCCGTGATGCAGGTGAGCGGGGTGCGCAGTTCGTGGGAGACATTGGCCACAAAGTCCCGGCGGGTCGTCTCGGAGCGCTCCTTTTCCGAGACATCGTGCAACACTGCTACTGCGCCTCCACCGGGCATGGGAGCGGCGTTGACCTCAAAGATTTTCCCCGGGGCGACCGAGATGGCGCGCCGGCGGCTTGCCTGGCGTTGGGTCAGGGCCGCGGCCACCGAAGAGAGGACCTCAGGATCACGGATGGAATGCACCAGGGCTCGTCCTTCCTGCACCGGACCGAGCGCGATACGCTGCATGACGGCATTGCACCAGCTCACCTGCCCTTGCGGGTTGATGGCAATGACCGCCTCCTGCATGCTATCGAGCAGCGCGGTCAGTTCGCTACGGCTGCTCTCGAGGGCGTGAAAGCTCTGCTCCAGCCGGCTCGCGGTCACATCGAGCGCATGGGCGACGGCGGAAATCTCATCCAGGTTGCCCTCTTCCACCCGGGCTGTCAGATCGCCAGAAGCGATGCGATTGGCGAATACCACGATGCGGGCCAGACGGGTCGCGGCCCGCTGGGCCAGCAACGCCGCCAGCAGGGTCGCCACCACCAGCGAGAACAAGGACGCCAGCACAATACCGCGGCGCAGCACATGCACCGGTGCCGGGATGTCGGCCGGGGAAAAGGCTGCCAGGCGCACCACCAGCGGGCCTGCAGGGACGGCGATATAAACGGTGCCCCCGCGCCGGGCGCGCCCCATGGCTTGGTGCTCATAAAGCACAGCGGCCACCTCGGGAGGCACGGCTTCCACTCCAGCAATATCCTGCGAATTGGCTACCTGCCGCCCCTGGGCATCGAAGATGGCGACTTCCGCATCGGCCGCGGCCGCATCCCGGTGGGCGATTTGTTGCAAAGTGTCAGGAGATGCGGCGGCACTTATATGAGCTGCCAGCAGCCGGGCTTCGGTGGCCAGAGACTCCTGTGCCTGGGCTCGGAGCGACTGCTCCATAACTTGGCGCAGAGAAAAGTCAAGCACCGCCATTCCCAGGAAAAGGACTACTACGAACGAGAAGAATAGCTTGGTGAAGACCCTGCCCGTCACGAGGCTATTCTCTCTCATAGAAGCTTAAGAGGCTGTCTTGCGGGGTTCCTCAGCCAGCCGAGGGACTTCGAAACGATAGCCAGCTCCGCGGACCGTCTTGAGGTAGCGGGGGCTCTCGGGATCGGCCTCAATTTTCTCA
Source organism: uncultured Acidobacteriaceae bacterium (assembly GCA_963814015.1). Classification (GTDB taxonomy): domain Bacteria; phylum Acidobacteriota; class Terriglobia; order Terriglobales; family Acidobacteriaceae; genus PALSA-350. The sequence continues at coordinate 263,626 of CAWFBI010000003.1, read as the reverse complement.
CGGATGCGGCGCACATAGACATCGACTGACCGCGGCGTGACAAAGCGGGCATCCCCCCAGACGGCATCGAGCAGGTGATCGCGGCTAAAGACGCGGCCGGGATGCCGGGCGAGATAGTCCAGCAGGCGGAATTCGGTCGCGGTAGTGGTGGTTAATTCGCCTCGCACCTTCAATTGCATGGCGCTGGCGTCGATCACCACCTCTTCAAAGGAGATGATGGAAGGCGCGGTAGGCCGTTCGAAGCGGCGCAGGACAGCCTTCACGCGGGCTACCAGTTCCCGAGTGGCGAAGGGTTTGGTGATGTAGTCGTCCGCGCCGAGCTCCAGGCCCAGAACGCGGTCATTTTCACCCGCCCGGGCGGTCAGAAAGATGATCGGTATGGTGCTCAGAGCGGGATTGCTGCGCAGGCGGCGGCACACATCCAGGCCGTCTCCTCCGGGAACCATGATGTCAAGCAGAAAAAGCACCGGCGCCTGGCGCTCGGAGTCGGGCAAGAGGTTGGCGGGAGTGCTATAGACGCGAACCCCGAAACCGGCGGCTTCCAGATGATGTTGTACAAGGCGGGAAATATCAGGATCATCTTCGAGGACGCATATGGTCTGACTCAACTGGTTCTCCCTCACGTTCGAGCCGCTCATGATACGGCCACGCTCAGGTGGCAGGTCGGTCGGCACTGCGCGGATGCGTTTAGCGTAACCCATATGGGGCATGGAAATGCAAAACTACGGTGAATCCTTGGCAATGTTGGCAAGATCCTCAGCATCACCCGTAAGAGCAAGTTCCGAAGATGCCACTGACAGGCTACCTTAAGGCAGTTGTAGAGTAGAGCTTTGGCCCGCTAGGACGGTACCCGTGTCGCGTCCAGTCATCTTGTGCATCGACGATGAAGACCTCGGCCTGGAGATCCGGAAGATGGTTCTGGAACGCGAGGGATTCACCGTGTTGACCGCACGTGACGGTTCTACCGGCATATCTGTCTTCGACAAAGAGCAGATCGATGCCGTCGTTCTCGATTACGCCATGCCGGGGATGGACGGAGGGCAGGTAGCTGCTATTCTGCGCCAGCGCAGGCCGGATATCCCGATCCTCATGCTCTCCGCCTATGTGGCGCTTCCTGAAGAGGTGATGCGGGTGGTAAGCGTATCCGCCACTAAAGGGGACGGGGCATTTACCCTGGTCGACAAATTGAAGGGGCTCCTGCAGGCCAATGCTCCTGAGGGACGGGGAGGCTCGCGGTGAATCTCCATCAATTTCGGCAGATTTTGGTCATTACCGTGCTGCTTCCCCTGGTCCTGCTGCTGCTGCTGGCTTTGGTACTGGCTTGGCAGATTCAGCGCACATTGCGGGAGCAGCGGCGCATCGACCACACCGACCGCATCACCGCCCAGCTGAACGAACTGGAGCGACTGGTGGTGGATCAGGAGACCGGCCTCAGGGGATACCAGCTCACCCATGATCCAACCACGCTCGAGCCCTACCAGAATGCGGAAGGCGCGCTGCACGGGACGTTAGATCGACTCCTGCTCCTGGTCAGGGAGGATCCGGATCAGCTGCGGCGGCTGCGCCAGGTACGCGACAGCCACCAGCTGTGGATGGGGTTCGCCGGCAAGGCGCTGGACAATTTGCGGGCGGGGAAAATATTCGGGGACACGGCGCTCGATCTCAACGGCGCCCAAATCATGGCAGCCCTGCGAACCCAGATTGGCGCGATGACCCAGATCGAGGTCAAACGACGCGACGAGGAGGTACAGTCCACAAATTCGCGGGTTCGTACGCTGATGACGGTTCTGCTCGCATCCTCGATCGGGGTAGGCATTGTTCTTGGCATCTTCACCCAGAGAAACATGAAGCAAGTCTCGGCTGCGTTCCGGACGTCGCTTGAAGAAGCCCATCAGCGCGCGGATGAGTTGATTGAAAGCCGGCGATGGCTGCAGACCACACTGGAATCGGTGGGTGATGCCCTGATCGCATGCAATCAGCAGCGCCGCGTGGAACTCATGAACCCAGTGGCTCAGCGGTTGACTGGCTGGACGCTGGACGAGGCTAAAGGGAGGCGACTCGAATCCGTCTTCCGTACAGTCGATGAGGAAACGCGTGAGCCGGTAAAGAACCCTGGGGCGGAGACCGAAGACCCGGCAGCCAAGAATCACTCCTTGCTACTGGCCAAAGATGGTGGTGAGTACCTCATTGATCAAAGCGTTGCCCCGATTCGAGACGCAAAGGGCGAAGTAGCCGGTGTGGTGCTGGTCTTCCGCGATGTCACCGATATCCGTAAGAGAGAGGCGGCCCTGATGGCCCACGAGAAACTGGCGGTTGCGGGGCGCCTTTCTGCGAGCATTGCCCACGAAATTCATAATCCGCTGGATTCCGTCGCCAATCTGCATTACCTGATGGAGAAGGAATCCGATGCCGGCCTGCGGCAGCGCTACCTTGTCATGGCGCAGCAGGAACTGAACCGCACCCTGCAGATCAGCCGCGCCATGCTCGGTCTCTATCGCGAGCCGAAAGCGCCGGTCGAAGTGGACCTGCGCGACTTACTGCAAAGCGTCCTGCTGCTGCTTGACCGGCAGTTGAAGGATCATTCCGTCATCGTCGAACGAAAACTGGGAGAAGGGGTTTCTATTCAGGGATTTCCGGGCGAATTGCGGCAGGTGTTCACCAATCTGATAACCAATGGGGCGGAAGCGGCGGGGGCGGGCGGCCGGATACAGGTCATGCTCGAAGACTCGTTGCCCGCGGATAGCCGGGCCGGTGCTTTGGTGACGATAACTGACAGCGGCCCCGGGGTTCTCGAGAGCCATCAATCCAAGCTCTTCAAGCCCTTCTTCACCACCAAAGGGGAACTGGGTACCGGCTTGGGTCTCTGGGTCAGCCGCGGAATCGTAGAGAAGCATGGCGGCCAAATAGAGCTCACCAACAGCACCGATCCGGCGTTTCCGGGAGCGGTTGTGCGGGTCTTCCTCCCGGTACTTGGTCCGGCCTCGGCGACCATCAGGACGGCCGCCGCGCCAGAAAACGGAGCCGCACGTAGTCAGCGGTCCAGTGTCCCTGTCGGTCGCGTAGAACAGGTTTGAGCAGGCTGACAATCTGCTCCACGGCATCCGGCCGTTCTGAGGCCGGCAATAGCTCAAGTACGCTACTGCGGAACGTCTCGAGCCATGCGGCCATTCCCGAGGGTAACGGCGTAGGACGCGGTGTCAGCGTGATCTCCTCCACCTGAAAGCCCCGGCTCTCCAGGCGGGTACGATACTCCGCGCAGTTGAAAAACTGATTGTTTTCGATCCGTTCCAGGGGAATTCCGCGGCCGGTCAGAACCGCGATCAGGGCCACACGGATGGCGGCAATGTTGCCATGGCCGCCGCATTCCGCCACGAAGCGTCCGCCGGGTTTCAGCGCGCGGTAGACGCCCTGGAGAACGGCATCCTGATCCCGCATCCAGTGCAGCGCCGCGTTGGAAAAGACAGCGTCGAATTCCCCATCGAAGGCCAGCGCTTCCCCGCTGCAACAGTGCGCATCGACTCCCCGTTCTTTGGCCGCGGAAACCATAGGCACCGAATTGTCGACGCCGACAAGGGTAGCTCCTGATTCGGCAATCCGCCGGGTGAGAAAGCCGTCACCACACCCCAAATCGAGGATGCGTTCGCCGGGACGGGGCTGCAGCACCTCAACCAGCGACTCGGCGAGCAGCGCAACGAACCGGCCATTGCCGGCGTACAAGGATGCATCCCAGGTCTGCTGCATGCCTTTCATAGTAGCGGTAGCTCCCGAAGGAGAGGAACCGCATTAAATCGAGGAAACCGGCAGCAGCGTGAGGTCGTCCACCAACCCAACTTCCTTCTGCACGAACGGCTCTGCGTAGCGGACGCCGCCCAGCAGGCCGTAGTGCCGGGCCAGGGAGAAGGTCCGTTCGCGGATTTCATCGTGAGGCACAAAGAGAGATCCACCAGAAGGCTGATCGGCATATTGCGAACGGTAGGCGAGCAATGCTCGAAAGCGCTCTTCGATGACGGGTGTGATGTCGATCACAAAGCTGGGCCGAGCATCCGCATAGAGGCTGGCATAGACGATCTTGAACGGCCGAAAAGGGGGTTCACCAGTGTCGATTTTGGCCAGGCCGGATAGAAAACACGCCTCGTACCCAAGAGTCGAGGAGTTGTAGTGATCCGGATGGCGCCCCTGCCAGTAGGGCAGGATCACCACTCTTGGCCGCAGCTGGCGTAGCTTGCGCACAACCTTGATGCGGTTCTCCCAGGTGTTTTCCACCCGTCCATCGGGAATGTCGAGTGCTTCCCGCCAGTCGACCCTTAGAATCCGGGCGGCTTCCTCTGCTTCCCGGGCCCGATCCTCTGCTGAACCGCGAGTCCCGGATTCGCCCTGGGTCAGGTCGAGAATTGCCGTGCGCAATTGCAGCGAATGCATGCGCAGCAGCGTGCCGCCGCAGGTCTGCTCCACGTCGTCCCGATGGGCGGCAATGGCCAGAACATCAATAGACGGTGTTGTTGACATCGCTGGTCGCGTCCATGTAGGCCACATCGTAAGCTGTACCGACCACGGTCACCTGCGAGTTGTCGAGCGACACACCATTGGTGGTGTTGTAGATGTACACCTGCCCACCCTCGGCGGTATAGACCTTGTGCAGACTGGTCACCGCCGCGATGCCGGTCGCATCACCCTTGTAGGAGTCAATCATGGTGACCGAGTTGTTCGCGGTGTTGAACATGGTGAGGCAGCCAAGGTCCGTAGTGGCGCCCTGATGGTAGCGTTCTCCCTGGGTACAGAGCTGAGACCCGATCCACAGCGTATTGTCGTCGGCGAAAATCATTCTCAGATGGGTCCCATCCGCGATTGGGTAGGAGCCGGTAACCTTTTGCGCCCCGGTATCGAGGATCGAGAGAAAGCCGGAGAAGAAGCCATCGGGTTGCAACTGCTGCCCGGCCAGGTACAGGAGACTTCCACTGGCGACGGCGTCGGTCGTTCCGCCGGGAACAGGCACTGTGGCGGTCACAGCCGAGGGGGCTCCCGGAGGCACAGGAGCGCCGCTTTGGATGATGATCCCGGCCACCGGCAGAAAGCTGACGCTGGCCTGGTTACCGCCGCACTCCGGGCCGCAGTTGAGCACATACGCCGTGGCGCCATCCCCAGAGAAGATCGCCTTGGTAGGCCGGTCAAACGTTCCCGGCACCGGCAGGACACAATACACAGGCAGGTTTTGCGGTTCACAATCTACGGCGTTCGAAGGCGTCTTCTGACCCGCTTGCAGCTTGTAAACGCTGTAGACCAAATTGCTGTCCTGCACGAAGACCAAGGCTGCTGAGCCACTTGGATTGATGGATACGCGATAGACGTTGGGCACATTCAAGCCGTAGCTGCTGCCAAGTACACGGTCCTGTAGGGTGAGCGTGTGGGCTGACTGGTTGGCAGCAAAAACGTATCTCTGGTCGCGCGAGATATACACGCTGGAGGATTGCCCAAGTAAACTGACGGTGGTGGTTTGCTTTTCCTGCCCGTAATTCAAGAGGGCGTAGCTCCCGTCGCCCGCGCCATAGACCGCACCAGCCTGCTCTTCCGGCATATTCTGGATGGTTATCGGATCGGCTCCCGAGTATCCAGCCAGGCTGAAGGAAGGAACTTTGTCGTTAAAGCTATGGCGGATGTCGTAATAGGCGTCGACGATCTGGAGCGTACCCTTGGTCAGAGCGCCGGGGTTCTGGACTGCAATCAATACGCGGTTGAGGATCCCGCTGGGGGGCAAAGCCCTCCCGCCAAAGTAATAACTCTGGCCACATCCTGCCAGAATTACGAATACACAGGCTAGCGCAGAAAGGGCACACAAGGACCGGAGACTTCTTTTCTTCAACTAAGACCTCACCAGAATCACCACGCGGCGGACATGCGGGAAAGGCCAAGTATAACAAAGCGGCAGCTGGCATTCGCGCCCCGGGTGGCTTAGCATAATTAGACTTACCCTATGAAGAATCGGCTTACAGAGATCTTCGGCACGCGGAACGTGCTCTGCGATGGGGCGATGGGCACCAGCTTGTACGCTCGCGGCATCTTTATCAACCGTTGCTACGACGAGTTAAATCTCTCCCAGCCGGAACTGGTGCGCAACGTTCACGAGGAATACCTGCAAGCGGGCGCGGAGATCATCGAGACCAATACCTTTGGGGCCAATGCCCTGCGTTTGCAGCGCTATGGCTTCGCCGACAAGGTGGTCGAGATCAACCGGGCCGGAGCCGAGGTCGCACGCAAGGCGGTGAACCAGCGGGCCGATAAACAAAGCGGAAAAGCCTGGGTTGCGGGCGCTGTCGGTCCCCTGGGCGTTCGTCTGGAGCCACTGGGAAAGACCAGCCTCAGCGAGGCGCGCGAAGCCTTTGCCGAGCAGATTCGCGGCTTGCTCGAGGGCGGGGTCGATATGCTGGTGATTGAAACCGTTTCGGCATTGAATGAAGCAGAACAGGCCATTCTTGCGGCCAGGTCTGTGGCCCCTTCGCTGCCGGTATTGGTGATGGTGACCGTCGATGAGGATGCCATCTGCCTGGACGGCTCTTCGCCGGAGACAGCCGCGGCGCGATTGACGGAGTGGGGCGCGGATGCGATCGGTTGCAACTGCAGCGTGGGACCAGCGACCGTGCTCACGGCAATCGAGCGCATGGCCGGGGCCACCAACCTGCCCTTGATTGCGATGCCTAATGCCGGCATGCCGCGCGCTGTGGAGGGCCGGAACATCTACCTCTGCTCGCCCGAGTACATGGCCAGCTTCGCCCGCAAGTTGGTCAAGGCCGGAGTGCAATTTATTGGCGGTTGCTGCGGCACCACGCCGAGTCATATCCGATCGATGAAGTCCTCCCTGCGCGCAATGGGAGCGCAGGAGGTCGCTCATACCCAGGTGAAACAAACCCAGGTCGCGTCCGAGGTCGAGCCTGCGCCACTGGCTGAGCGATCGCGCCTCGGTGGACTGATTGCCAGCGGCACCTTTGTCACCATGGTCGAGATGGTCCCGCCCAAGGGCATCAACTGCACCCGCGAGCTCGATGGCGCGCGCATGCTGGTGCAAAACGGGGTCCACATCATCAATGTCCCCGACCTGTCTCGAGCATCGCCGCGGGTGAGCGCGCAAAGTCTCTGTATCCAGATTCAGCAGCAGACGGGCATGGAAACGCTGCTGCACTACACTTGTCGCGACCGCAACTTGCTGAGCATCCAGTCCGACCTGTTGGGCGCTTCTTCTATCGGGCTCAAGAATATTCTGTGCCTGACCGGGGATCCGCCTAAGCTGGGCAATTACCCGGATGCCACCGCAGTTTTCGATGTGGATGCCATCGGACTGGTGAACATCGTCCGGCGTTTGAACCACGGATTGGATCTGGGAAGCAATCCCGTCGGGGTATCAGCCGGCGTAACCATAGGCGTGGCGGCCAATCCCGGTTTGCCTGACATGGACAACGAGATCCGCCGCTTTGCCTACAAGGTTGAGGCTGGAGCCGAGTATGCCATCACCCAGCCGGTTTTTGACCTGAAGCTGTTGGAGGCCTTCCTCAAGCGCATTGAGGAGTTCCGCATCCCCGTCATTGCGGGCATCTGGCCGCTGACCAGTCTGCGCAATGCAGAGTTCATGAAGAACGATCTGCGCGTCTCCATGCCGGACGCCATCATGCAGCGCATGCAGAAGGCCGACACTCCGGATCGGGCCCGCGCGGAAGGCATCGAAATCGCGCGCGAGATGCTGGCTGCTGCGCGCCCCATGATCCAGGGGGTGCAGGTAAGCGCCCCGTTTGGCCGTTATTCCTGTGCGGTAGAAATTCTTGAGGTGGTGGGGGCCGGCGTTGGCAACGTTTGAGGAATCGCTGAAACAGCTGGAGAGTATCGTCGCCCAGCTCGAGCGCGGGGATCTACCGCTGGAAGACTCAATCAAAATGTTCGAAGAAGGCATGCACCTCTCTGCGCAATGTAAGCAGGAACTGGATAGCGCCGAAAGCAAGGTACAGATTCTGCTCAAGCAGCGCGACGGATCGCTCAAGGCCGAACCCTTCCCCTTGAAATAGGGGACTTATCCCGGCTCCATCCAAATCAGATCGATGGAGATTCACGTGCTCGGGTAGACTGCTCCAGCCTCTGCTCCACAAACGCAACCAGATCGTCCCCGAGCAGGTCTGGCGGCGTGACCAAAAAGCGCGGCTTCCCGGCTACCAGCTTCAGCGAAACCTGGCTCCACTGCGGCGCCAGCTGCTGGCCCGAAGCACGCAGAAGCACGGCGTCGGCGCGATCCAGATACAGCCGTGCAGAGTCTTTAAAGTCCGCCGTGGCGTGGTCCAGAACAGTCAAGTAGAGGTCGGGACGCAGAAACTGCATCAGGCTGTTGGACTCGAAGATTATGTTCTCTGCGGCGGCGATCTCCTGGCGAATACGGGGCATGGCCTCGGCCAGACGGCCAATGCGAGTGCGCACCCAGAGCGACCGCCTGGCCCCGGCGGCGAGAAAACGAGCACTGTCGGTCCCGGTGTTGGGATCCCGCTCAGCGCTGATGGCAATGGTGTGGTCGTCCGTCTGGCAGTCGCAGGGCTCGCCGTTTGCGCTGCAGAAGCCGTGCCCGAACTGGGTAATCTTGCAGGCCGTCCAGTTGCGCTCCGGCAAGCGGGCGATCAGACTGGCCACCACCGAGGTTTTGCCCACGCTGCGCGAGTGCCCGCCCACCACCACGATGGCCATCTAGTCTTCCCTTTTAAGCCGGGCCAGCATAGCCAATTCCTTGAGGTATTGCCGGACCGGCTTCGCCGGCGTTCCCCAAAAGATGATTCCCGGTCCCAGCAGCTTTTTCTTCGGCAAGATTCCCGCCTGCCCCCCAAGGATAACGCCCGGGCCGACCGTTGCATGATCGCCCATCCCGACTTGGCCGCCGAGAATTGCACCATCACCCACCGCGCTTGAACCTGAGATGCCGGTTTGCGCCGCAATGACGACGTTGGTCCCGATGCTGCAGTTGTGACCGATGTGAATCAGGTTGTCGAGTTTAGTTCCGCGACCGATCCGGGTTTCTTCGAGCGCCCCCCGGTCAATGGTGGTATTGGCTCCGATCTCAACGTCGTCCTCAATCACCAACGTACCCTGTTGGGGAAACTGGGTGTACTCTCCAGTCGTTTGATCGCGGACGTAGCCAAAGCCGTCTGCTCCCAGCACCGCCCCGGCGTGGACTACCACCCGATCACCCAGCGTGGCGCCAGAGTAAATGACCACGCGGGGATAGATACGGCAGTTGCTGCCGATGCGGACCCCGGCACCAATCACCGATCCAGTGCCGATGACGGTGGCTGCGCCAATGCTGGCTCCGTCATCGATCGAGGCATAGGCGCCGATCGAGACGTCACGGCCAATCTGTACCCCGGGCGCAAGCACTGCCGTAGGGTGGATGGAAGGAGCCGGCTGCGGGCCGCGCAGCAACACGGCGGCACGGGCAAACGCCAGCCGCGGCTGAGGAGTGCGCAGAACAGGCTTGGGCGCACTGGCGGCCATGATCTGCGGCCCAACCAGGACCGCAGCGGCACGGGAGGCGAGCGCGGCCGCGAAGGCGGTTTCTTCTTCGGCGAACACCAGGCATCCCGCCCGTGCCCCCGGGATATTCGATACCCCGGTGATCATCATGTCGAAGGGGGAGCCATCGACTTCCGCACCGAGCTGGTCAGCCAATTGACTGAGAGTGATGGGCATGACTCAAGTGTAGATTGCAGCTGCGCCCTGGGGGCGGGTCTTCCAGCGCCGGTGCACCCACAGCCACTGGTCGGGATATTGACGAATGTAGTGCTCGATTACCTTGGTGAACAAAGCTGTATTGGCAAGCACGTCCGCCTCTACATCTTCGCTCGCAGCCAGGGTGAGGGGAGCTCCGAAGCGCAGCACGTACTGCTGCGTTGCCTCTTCCCAGAGCAGAAACCCGGGCAGCACCTGGGCACCGGTCTTCATGGCGACACGGGCCATTCCTGAACCGGTGCAAGCGGGGTGGCCAAAGAAATCGACGAACGTCCCCTGTGGCGGCGTCATGTTGGTATCCATCAAGATGCCCACCGTCTCGCCCTTGCGCATGGCGGCCAGCAGGCCGCGCGCGAAGTCGTCCTTGTGCAGCACTTGATTGCCGTGCAGGCAACGAATGTGGTTAACCAGTTTGTCTACCAACGGATTGTCCAGGCGGCGAATCACGATGCTCATGGGATAGCCGATGAGCGAGTGATAAAAACTCGACAGCTCCCAGGCTCCCAGATGGCCGGTCAGGATGAGAACCCCTTTGCCCTGCTCACGAGCTGCCTGGTAGTGCTCCAGGCCCTCATAACGGATGAAGCTGCGCGTCATCTCCGGGGTGTAACGCGGCATCTGGCAGAACTCGGCCAGCAGCCAGCCCAGGTTGCGATAGAGCTTGCGCAGAATTTCTTGCCGCTCGGCGGCAGTCTTCTGGGGAAAGGCCAGGCGAAGATTAAGATCCCCGGCGCGCCGCAGACGCGGGGTGAGCAATAGGGCAATACGGCCTATTAAGGCGCCGATGCCCCGTGCGACGCTCCTCGGCGGCAGCCCGAGAACTTTCACCAGGGTCCACACCAGCACGAATTCCAGTCGTCTCCGCATCCGTTTCCACAGTTATCCCCTGGTATTGGGTTGAGTTTCAGTCTAAATCGTTCACCATGCAGGCAAAAAAAGCCCGGCAAACTTCGCCGGGCTTTTTTCGAGAGCAGGTATTGGCGCTACTTCTGTACTTCGTTGAAGTATTTTGCCACCGTGCGAACGAACGGCCGCGCCTCTGGCGGGGTGGCGACTTCGCCCTTCAGGATCTGTGCGCTGGGGTGGGCCACGCCATAAAATGTGCGGGTGGCGTCTAGGTTCTCATCGACTACGGCTCCGGTGAGGTCGACACCGGCAAACAGGCCCTTGGCGCGCGAATAGGTAAGAAGCTCGGCGTTGAGCTTCCAGTCGGTCGCAGCCTGGGAATCGCGGCCTACCGGGCCAGCCGCGGCTGAGGCATCGCCGCCGATCTTGAACTTGTTCTTCAACAGGTCCTGGAATCCCTTGTCGTTGACCGCTACCAGCACCAGATCGGTGGCCTGCCCGCCGATCTGAAAGCCGAAACTTCCACCAGCGATCCTGATGAAGGCAGGAGCACTCCAGCCGTGCCCGGTGCGGCAGGTGACAACGCCTTGGCCGTATTCGGCGCCAACCACGAAGGCGCCTTTCTTTACGCTGGGTATTACACCTACGCAAGTTGCCTGGGACATGATTTGATTGGGAATAGCTTTGTCTGGAGTCGCCATAATCTCGTCCAGAACATCTTTCGCGCTCGCGACCCGCGCATCGAGAGTGGGCTTATCCTCCGCTGCATAGGCAGAGAACGCAGTGAGCGACATTCCAACCACACAAAATATTGCCAAAAACTGTTTCATGGTCCTTCAAGTCTCCAGGTGGGACATTTGTCCGCACGGTACCGAACACGCTGACGTTGGCGCAGCTTTTCTACAAGAGCCGCTCAGAAGCCACTTCCGATAAATAGGGTGGGCGTCGTTGCATAGGATGCACGCATACCAAATGTAGTTGGGAAATTAAAGCGGGGAAAGTGGGGCAAGGTTCTAAGCAAAAAAATGGGGGCTGGTGATTGCAAAACTCGCCATCAGAAGCCCCGTCCCCAGATCTGCGTTGTTTCTAAAGTAACTTTCGGCTAAGAAAGGTAACCGAGCAATGTCACCAAGGTACCATGCACTAAAGTACTGTAGATGCGACCCAGATTGGGAGAGATTTCGGATTCCGACGTTAATCGATGTTCGGGGTGACGATGGAGTTGGTCACCGCGTATATGGAGAGAGCGATCCGGTTCTCCACCCCCACCTTGCGCATCAGCTTGGCCACATGCGCTTTCACGGTGCGCTCTTCAATGCCCAGGGTGCGGGCAATCTCGCGGTTGGACCGGGCGGCAACCAGAAGCTTGAGCACCTCCGTCTCGCGAGCCGTGAACTGCGCCGTGGCTGGGACTACGGTCCGGGACGGCTTGGTCGCGCGATCAACGAAAATAGACAATACCCTCCGCGGCGCCCAAATCGACCCCTGGCTCACGATCATGATCGCCTGCTCCACCTGCTGGGGGGTAGCGCTGGCCTCGAGATACGCTTTGGCCCCGGCAGTGATCGCCTGCAGGATGATCTCGTCGTCCGCGTCCGGTCCCATGACAACCAACCGGACATCGGGCCGCAACCCATGGATGGTGCCGACCAAGGGCAGCGGGAACCGGTCTCCGTGGAGGCCTATCAGGGCCAGTTTGAACTCCTGGTCGGCCAGGAACTGCGCCAGCTCAAAAACCACAAATTCAATGCGGGGATGATCCTGGAAGAGGGTCACAAATCCCTGCACGCGGATGGGCTCGGCTTCGAGCAGCGCCACTCGCAAGCGGGGAAGTGACTTCGCTGGCTCCGGCATCACAGCTTCGGCAGCACGATACCCTGTTGCTTTTGGTATTTACCCTTGCGGTCCGCATAGCTAATCTCGCAGGGCTCGTCGGAACGAAAGAAAAGAATCTGGCAGAGGCCCTCGTTGGCATAGACCCGGGCCGGCAGGGGCGTGGTGTTTGAGATCTCGAGCGTCACAAAGCCTTCCCACTCCGGCTCGAAAGGGGTGACGTTGACGATGATGCCGCAACGGGCGTAAGTGGATTTACCCACACAGATGGTGAGCACATCGCGAGGAATTTTAAAGTATTCGACCGACCTGGCAAGGGCGAAAGAATTGGGCGGAATCAGAACCGAGGAGGCAGTGACTGTGACAAAAGACCGCTCGTCAAAGTCCTTGGGGTCGATCACTGCGCTGTTTACGTTGGTAAAGATCTTGAACTCATCGGAAACGCGAAGGTCGTAGCCGTAGGACGAGAGGCCGTAAGAGATCACGCCTTCCCGCACCTGCTTTTCGCTGAAGGGGACAATCATCCCTTTGAGCGACTGCTCGCGAATCCACCGATCGGACTGAATTGACATGCAACTCCTTAGGGAAAAACCGGCCCGGCACAGCCAGGCGGGTGAACGCGGGGTAAAAAATCCTTCTGCTGGAAACTGCATCTTACGGGAGGCCAGGTTCCTTGACAATCTTGATCCCTGGCGAAGCTGCTGGACCATACAGGAAACACGCTATACGATGAGGACGTAGCTCCGGCCATTGCTGTTACCTAATCATCCCTTGGGGTAAAGGCATTGATTAAACAGGACATCATCCATCAAGTCATCGCCAAGACCGGACTACCGCGCAATAAAGCGGAAGCGGCTGTCGATACGGTCTTTGAAAGCCTGAAAAAGGCGCTCGCTTCGGGCGACCGGATTGAGCTGCGGGGCTTTGGCGTATTCAATGTCCGCCCCCGCAAGACAGGGATTGGCCGCAACCCGCGGACCGGTGCGGAAGTCACCATCACTCCAGGCAAGGCTGTTCGCTTCAAGCCGGGCAAGGAACTTCACCTGCTGGATTCTTAGCCCTCCCTTGACCGAATTAGAAATGCCGACCACAGCGGATCGTCCGCTCCTCCAGGGCCCTCGAGACCGCGCGGAGGTTGGTCAAAGGGCATTCCATTCCATTGCCTGGCTGCCGCTATGCCTGCTGGTGGTGAGCATTTTCACGACCGCGAGCACCGGCGCGCTGCTCATGCAGAATTTCCGCCTGGGCCAGCCAGCGCTGGTAAACGAGGGCGATCTTTTCCCCTTGCGCTGGATCTGGCACCATCCCTCGGCGCTGGCCAGCGGCTGGTCGTTTTCGCTGGCGCTGCTGGGAATTTTGCTGGCCCACGAGGCGGGGCACTATTTTTTCTGCCGCCACCATGGGATTCGCGCATCCTGGCCTTACGTCTTACCCGCTCCCACCTTGAGTGGAACCGCCGGAGCGGTGATCCGGATCCGCTCGCGCATTCCCTCTCGCCGGGCGCTGATCGAAGTGGGCATCGCAGGACCGATTGCCGGATACCTGGTGGCGCTTCCGACCACCATCCTCGGCATCCTGCTCTCCCGACCGGCCGGCCCCGGATCGGCGCCAGCGCTGGTCCAGTTTCGCCAGCCGCTGACCATCACCCTATTGCACCGAGCCCTGGCGGCATGGCTTCCAGGGGTACCGGCAATGGACAACCTGCTTCCCCACCCCATCCTGATAGCCAGCTGGGTAGGCCTGTTTGTCACCTCGCTCAACCTCATTCCTGCAGGGCAGCTGGATGGCGGTCATATCCTGTATGCAATTTCGCCCCGATGGCATCGGGGAATGACGTTTGTTGTCCCCGTGGTGCTGCTGGCGATGGGGGCAACCCTGTGGACCGGATGGGTTCTATGGGGACTGATCCTGCTTCTCCCGGCGATGCGCCACCCCCATGTTCCCTATTTTCCGCTCTTGCCCGACAAGCATCGCTGGCTTTGCGCGCTGGCGCTCGCCCTCCTGGTGCTGACGTTCCTGCCCGCTCCATTTGTAGGCACTAGCGTGATCGACCTGTTCCGCTAGAAACGCGAGATTAAGGTAACCCCAGCCACCATCAGCAGGCCCCCCAAAACCCGCCAGACGGAGATGGGATGCACCTGCATTCGGAACCAGCCGAAGTGGTCGACAACCAGCGAAGCGATGAGCGCGGCGGTTACGGTGAGGCCGACGAACATTCCCGCTCCCACCCGGGTGACCAAAGTCAGTCCTGCGTAAACCTGTACCGCCCCTACCAGGCCGCCTATCACGGCCCACCATGGCATGGCTGCCAGGTCGCGTGTGGTCGGAAGCGGATGGGGCAGGATGAGGAAAATGCTCACGAAGAAGAAAGTGATGAGCGCGAACGATACCGCCGACGCCAGCCAGGGGTTGACCAGGGATCTATTCAACTGCCCGTTCATGGCGGCCCCACAAGTTTGTAGCGCGCCTCCGAGGACAATGAAGGGGATAATCCAACTCGCGTTCATAGTTCTCCTTTTCTAAGGCGGCTAGAATTGCGTTGCCGCCATGCGCATGAGAATCGCAGCGGCCATGGAGGCGAACAGGGCAACCGGCATGGCGATAGCGCCTACCCTGAGGAAGTCCCAGCCACTCACGTTCAGCCTCTCTTTGCGCAGCGCGATCAGCCACAGGATGGTAGCGAGCGAACCGGTCACGGAGAGATTCGGCCCTAGATCGACGCCGATCAGTACGGCATTGGCAATCAGCCCTTTGGCATGCTCGGCCTGCAACGTCGCTCCGGCGATTAATCCCAGCGGCAGATTGTTGACTATGTTGTTGGCGACTGCAACGACCAGGCTGGTGATGAGCGCGGCTACGGCAGGAGCCAGTCGTTGTACCCCCTGCAGGGCCGCCTGGGTTAGCCTGAGCGCTCCAATGCTCTGCACCGCATCGACCATGATGAACAGGCCGGCGACCAGAGCAATCGTTCCCCAACTGATCTCCTTCACCAGGCCCCAGGGATTGCTGCGCGCCTTGATGCAGACGACTGTGGTTATGGCGAGCGCCGTCAGGCAGGTGGGCAGTCCAAGATCCTGGCCGAACGAAGATGCGGTCAGCAGGACGGCCACCATGAATGCGATGCCCGCAAGCACAATCCTTCCGTTCGCTGGAAGCGGCCTAAGGCCGTCGCTTTCCACACTGCAGCCAGCGAGGTCTTTGCGAAAGACCAGCCGCAAGACCACGTAGGTAGCTGCAATCGAAACGATGGATGGAAGGGCGAACGACAATAGCCAGCGCCCCAGTGGCGGCATTTGCTTATGAAACACAACCAGGTTAGCCGGATTGGAGATGGGCAACACGAAGGAGGCCGCATTGGCGATCATCGCGCAGGCGAAGAGATAAGGGAGCGGCGGCACTTTCGCTTTGCGTATGGCTACGAGTATCGCGGGGGTCAGGACAACAGCGGTCGCGTCGTTGGACATAAAGATGGTGACCAGCGTTCCGATGCCGTAGACCTGGGTAAAAAGATGCGCACAGGAACCGTGCGCTCGCTCGAGCGCCGCGGAGGAAAGCCAGTCGAACACGCCGTGCTCGCGGGCCAACTCCGACAACAGCATCATGCCGATGAGAAAGAGATAGACGTCGGCACCTTCGGCAGCGGCTTTTCCTGCCAGCCCGAGCGGGATCAGCCGGAGAACTATCAGCAGGAGCGCGCCGCCGCCGACCCAGTAGACCTCGGGAATGTCGCGCGGACGAACCAGCATCAGCAGAATGCTGATGCTGACGATGAGGGGTAAAAGGGTGTGCAGAAGAACGGCAGAAGCCATCTACCACTTTCTCCCGTTCTTGTTCGGACCGAGCTGAGTGCCCATCAATCCTTTTTCTGGCCACGCCGCAAGTGGGTTGTCCTGATCGCGTTTGGCCCGTTCAGGAGGGCAGTAAGCAGAGGCACCCAGCACGATCCGGATACTATCCACCGCAGACCGGCCCACAGAATCCTCGATCGTCACAGAAAGGGGATAGATTCCGTCTCCTAGATCTCCGCGACCTATCTCCCCTTCCCAAACCTTACTTTCGGGAACTTGGGATAGTTGCATGATTCGTGTTCCAAGTTGCGCAATGACGCTTGGAATTGGGGCTTCTCCCCATGCCTTGGCGCGCACCCGAACCGAGGGCGAGGCGATAGCACCGTTCAGAGTGGAATCGGTAATGAAGCGCTCGTCCGCAGGCGAGGTAATCATCACTGCAGGCAATTCGTCCGGGCGAAGGAACTTCCAGCTGATCGTGTCTCCGTCGATGCTGCTGACCGAGAAGCCGACCGGACCCTCTTCAATCTGCCCTGTCGAGCGGGTCGCCGTATAGAGAGTTTGCCCATCGTTCGCCACCTCGTTGTAATGCGTGTGGCCCATGTCGATGAGGCGCACGGCCGAACTCTCGACCATGGCGCACAGACGATCTCCTCCCTGCTTCAGATCACTCGGATAGCAGTGAAGCAGCAGGATGGCAGAGTTGCGCCCAACCTCGCACAGCTGATCCTCGAGCCAGTCAAGTTGCCTGGGAAGAAGACAGAATGAGCCGGGATCGGGCATGTCAAACGCGTTGAGCGCAAGGAAGCGAACGGACCCAACCTGGAATGAATAATACCTTTCCGGCCCCATGAACTTCTGGTAGTTGGCAAAGCTTCGTTCTTGAACATCGTGGTCTCCAACGATGGAGCACCAGGGCGCGTGGAGCCGGTCGAGTGTCTCACGGACAATCGCGTACTCCGCCGCCCTGCCGTGTTCGGCAACGTCACCGGGCAGGAAGACGAACGCAATCGATGAGGCAAACGCTCGATTCACCTGCTCGACGATGGCGATGAGATCAAGATGGTTCTGTTGGTGTACCTGAACCATGTGCAGATCGCCAATATGGATCCACGAGATGATTCCGGCTGCATCGGGCGAACCAGGATTGAAGTGGTGTAAGGGCGGAAGGGAGATCACGCGGAGTTGACCTTCGATGGTGAGAGTTTCTCCATCATGCGCAGGTATTCCTGCTCAGAAAGTTCGCCCTGTGCGTAACGTTGTCTCAGGATGTCGATCGGTGAAAGCGTGTCAGTTCGTAAAGTCAGGGCGCTCCTGATGGGATGCCAGGCAAGGGCAATCAACACCATGAGAATTGCGATTCCGGCGAATTGGTCGAGACCCGGTCCCAAGCCGAGTGACGGGTCCAAGAGACCCGCGCACCCGGCAATGAGTAACCCGGCCGAAAGCGTGATTACGATGTTCAACATTTTCATGACACCACCTCTACATCTGCGGCGGAGGATTTTGCCCCGAGGGCGGTGGTACGGGGCCTCCTGCACCATCTGGCGGAGGCGGCGGGGGAGGGGGAGGTGGTCCGGCAGGGCCACGCCTGGCACCAGGTCCCCTGGGGCCGCCCGGCCCCGGAGGAGGCGGTGGCGGCGCAGCGGCGCGCCCTCCATCCACAGCAGGCGGTTGGGCAGCGACCATGGTTTGACCGGCCGCCGTGACACTCTGAGCCAGCAAACTGGTTTGGCCGGCAATCACTCGCTGTGTCCCGCTCACCTGAACCCGCGTTCCCCTCACGACTGCGGCCTGGAGTTGCGCTCCGAGATCAGGTGGCAGGCTGACCGAGACGCCGTTTCGCAGTGCCAGTGCCTGAACCTCACCCTGCGGTCCATAAACAACGGCGTTTACTCGGCTGCTGTAAGTAGCCGGCGCGCTCACCGGAGGTGGGGCATAGGCGCTGGGGGGCGGGGGCAGCGGTGCGGGTGAATTTTGCGCACAGGCAGCGAGTGTCAGCACCGGACTGAGCGAGGCAATCACTAGCACGTAAATTGATTTCATAAGGTTCTCCTGCTTGCACTGGGGAGAAAAGCAATCCATGCGCCAAACGGGGGTCCCTGCAAAGTGTACAAATCACTGGACCTCCAATTCGCTTGTCTCTCGAGTTAGGTCCGATGTGTACGCTCGGCGCTCGGTGGGTGAGTGGAAAGCGAACGCTATTGATGATGTTCCGTGGTGGATGGCCCCACCAACCCCCTCTAAACACACACCGATTAAGGACGCCGTTAAATGGCAGTATCCGTGCTGTTGCTTATGGCATGGTTCTGACCGAGCAGACGGAGAAGGCCTACGAATCACCGTCGCGGCGAAGCAGGTTCGGACTTAATGCTGCGAATTTCTTTCAGGCTGAAGCTGTCGGAGTTGTGCTGCCTGTACTGAATGCTTTCCTCAGGGAAGCGCATTGGCGATACGACCAAATTGGTGTAGCCACCGCGCTCCTGGGTCTGGGAACGTTGCTCTTCCAGACCCCCGCGGGGATTCTGGTGGACCGCGTTCAGAACCGCCGCATGCTCTTTTTCGTCGCTTCGATCGCTGTGGGGCTTTGCTTCGGTGTTATTCCGTTCGTCCCCCACACGCCAATATGGGTCGACTCCCTATTGTTCCTCTCGGGCTTAGCGCAGAGCCTCTTTATCCCTGTACTGGGAGCACTGGCTCTGGGGCTTGTCGGTTACCAGGCCTTGAATCGGACGCTGGGCGAAAACCAGGGATGGAACCACGCCGGTAACATCGTCGCCGCCTTGCTGGCCTTTGTCGCTGTCCGCTACTTTGGCAGCGCTTCCATCTTTTACTCAGTGGCGATCGCATCGCTGGTGGGCGCATCGTCAGTTTACTGGATACGATCGCAGGAACTGGATGAACGCATCGCGTCCGGCGACGGCAGTCAAGCTAAAGCAAAGTGGAGCATCCTGCTGCACGATCGCTCGGTTCTCTTCCTGCTCGCGGCGGTTGCGGTCTTCCATCTGGCCAACGCTCCGATACTGCCGGTCACTGCCCTTTACATCAAGCAGCTTGGCGGTTCGAGCGCACTCACAACATTCACTGTTCTGTCCGCTCAAATGGTGATGGTCCCGATGGCGTGGACCAGCGGCAAACTCTGCGATTCCTGGGGACGAAAGCCGGTGATGGCGATTGCCTTCTGGGTGCTACCGCTACGCATCTTGTCGTACACCCTGGCCCACAACCCCCACATGGTGGTCTTCCTCCAGGCACTCGATGGCATTGGCGCCGGGATCTACGGCGTTGCTATTGTTGCCTTTGCCGCCGACCTCACGCGAGGGGAGGGACAATTCAACTCGCTGCTCGGGATCTTCGCCAACGCCCAGGCGATTGGCGGTGTGGTTGGCCCCATTCTCTCGGGTTTCATCCTGCAACACCTCGGCTTCCACTTGACTTTCGCCGCTTTTGCTCTGCTGGCACTGCTTGCCGCCGCAATTTTTCAGCTGCTGGTTCCCGGCGCCATACCCGGCAAGGCTGCCGGGCGCGGCTATGCTTAATCCGCTGCATCCAATGGAAAGGCCCTTTTTGGGCATTTCGACCCCAGTGAACCAGGCAAGTCAAACCCATGTCCTGCGCAGCCTCCGCAGCCGCATTCTGCTGCTGGCACTGCTGGTCTGCGCTTTGCTGGCCTCGGCCCTTACTGGCTTTTTTCTACTGCTGCGGCGAACGCAGTCTGCAATGATCACAGACTCTGCCACCAACCTGCTGGCAGTCGTAAACGCGTTCGCCAACGACTACATGAGTGCAGTGCGTGGCGATGGTCTTTCGGTTCTCACCGGTCCGGACGCCGACGCCCGTCTCAGTGTTTTCACCATCAACGCACTGCGCCGTGATCCGGGAATCGAAGGTGGCTTTTATTCTTCATCGACCGACAGCCTGGAAGGCTATGCCTTTCCCACCAGCGAAGGCCCCGGTCCCAAGCGCGACATTCCTCCACGCGAACGGCCGACCATCCTCTCGGTGGCGCGGCAAGCTGCCGCCACCGGCGAACCTGCCTCATTCATGTTTCGCGGGCAGGAGGATGTGATCCTGTTTCAGGCTGCACCGCTTACCCGCAATGGAGATGCCTTTGGCAGCGTGTGGGTAATGCATCGCTTACACGCTGCCAACTCGGGCCGGGACGTTCAGGCGCTGCTTGGCGTGAGCGGCCTCGCATTCGCGGCCACGGCCTGCGTGGGCCTGGCTTTCTGGATCACGCGCAGCGTGCAGACGGATGTATCGACAATTCAGCGCAGGCTCGAGGATCTGGAACATGACCTGGGCCAACCTCGTCAAGGGGAGGTGAGCGCGGCTGAGTTGCAAACCATTTTGCACGGCATCGACAAGCTCGGGGTCTCGCTGCAACAGAAAATAGCAGAGGAACGCCAGCTGGTGGAGCAACTGCACCACAAGGAACGCCTGGCGTCACTGGGGCAGGTGGCGGCAGGCGTCGCGCATGAGCTGCGCAACCCATTGGCGACGATCCGTCTTCGCGCTCAGATGTCGCTGCGCAGCAAAGACCCCGAGCAGCTCGACCGCTCCGCCAAACTCATCCTGGAGGAAATCGACAGGCTCAGTTCTGTACTCGATCGGCTGTTGTACTTCGCCAAGCCAATTCAGCTTCAACTCCAAAGCTTCGACCCGGGCCAGATGTGCCGTGACCTGCTGGGGGCGATGCAACCAGAAGCAGAGCGCTCGTCGATCGGGCTGGCCTATGCCGAATCCATGCCCGGCATCATTACCGCGGACCCCTGGAAGCTACGCCAGGTGCTGGAGAATCTGGTACGAAACTCGATGGAGTCTTTTGGTGGCATTGAAACCACTCAAAAGCAAATTGTCGTCTCCGCCCACGCTACTCTCAACCGGGTAGCTCTCACTGTGCAGGACAACGGCGCCGGCCTTCCCGAGGGGGGCGCTGCGCGCATCTTCGATCCCTTCTTCACCACCAAAGCTCGGGGTACAGGTCTCGGATTATCGATCGCCAAAGAGATCGTGCGCGCTCACCGGGGCACTCTGGAACTGAGAGTGCTTCCTGGCGGAGGGACGCTGGCTGAGGTGAGTTTGCCTCGAAATGGAGAGATCAAGTGACCCTACTTGTCGTCGATGATGAGCGCAATCTGCGTGAGAGCCTTTCCGAGGCGCTCAGAGGGGCTGGCTACGAAGTGCTGACTGCCGCCAATGGCAAGGAGGCATATGGGATTATCCAGGCAAGTCCGCTCGACCTCCTGCTATGCGACTGGCGCATGCCCGTAATGGACGGAGCCGCCCTGCTGAAGTTGCTGGGGGATGAGGGCCGTTTGGTTGATTTGCCGGTTCTGGTGATGACCGCGCACGGCACCAGCAACAACGCCATTGAAGCCATGCAATTCGGCGCCTACGACTTTGTCACCAAGCCATTCGATCTTGACGACGTTCTGATCACTATCCGGCGTGCTCTCGAGCACACGTCGCTGCAGAAGGAAGTCGCCCGGCTAAGAAGCAAGGTAGCTGACACGCACACCACGAGCGAAGACATCGTAGGTTTCTCCGCACCCATGCTGGAGGTTTTCAAAGCCATTGGCCGGGTTGCACAAACAGACTCGAGCGTGCTCATCACCGGCGAATCCGGTACGGGGAAGGAGTTGGTCGCCAAAGCAATTCACGAGCACAGCGCGCGACGGAACTTTCCTTTCGCGGTGGTGAACTGTGCTGCGCTGCCGGAAAATCTCATTGAGTCCGAGCTCTTTGGCTATGAGAAGGGCGCGTTCACGGGCGCACTCAATCGCAAGCCGGGCAAATTCGAAAGCGCTCAGGGCGGCACCATATTTCTGGACGAAATCGGTGAGCTTCCTCTTGCATCTCAACCCAAGCTGCTTCGTGTACTCCAGGAACACTCTTTCGAGCGCCTGGGCGGTGGCCGGCCAGTGCCTGCAGACATCCGAGTGGTTGCTGCCACCAATCGAAGCCTTGAAGAAGAGGTCGTGGCAGGCCGATTCAGAAGGGACCTATACTTTCGCCTGAATGTCGTGCCCATCGCTCTTCCGCCTCTGCGCAATCGTCGCCCCGACATCATTCTGCTCGCGGAGCATTTTCTCCAGCACTACAGCAAGACGCACGGATTCAGAGTCATCGGCTTCACTGAAGAAGCAATGCTCAAGCTGCAGCGGTATACATTTCCCGGAAACGTTCGCGAACTGCAGCACATCATTGAACGGGCCGTGCTGCAGGCCAGAGGCCGCGTGATCACGCCCGATCTGGTCACGACAGAGGACAACACGGGCGCCTCGGCCAGGACCAGCGAACTGGAGAAGCTTCTGGATCTGCCTTTCCGCGAATCCGTTCTGGGGTGGGAGCGACTGTTGATCGATCGCGCCCTGGAGGCTGCCAACGGCAACAAAGCGGAGGCCGCGCGGAGATTGGGAATTCACCGCAGACTCCTGTATGAGAGGCTCGGCTCGGAGGAGTCCTGACCTCTCAGCTTTTACATTAGATTGACGGCATCGACATCGACGATGAGATTGCGGCGCGAAATGCCCAGTGCCTCTGCCTGGGCCAAGCCAGCCCGCAGCGTCCGGGCCAGGGCCTGCCGGTTATCTGCCTTAAGCAGAAGGTGAAAACGATAGATCCGCTTGATGCGCACGATGGGTGCGCTCGCCGGCCCCAACACGCGCACGTGTTCGAGCGGCATGGCGGCGAAGGTCTTACCCAGATTTGCGGCCCACCCGGCGGCCTCCTCCAGCCGCGGGCTCTGGATGATGATGTTGGCTAGCACCGCATGCGGCGGGTAGTGCATCCACTTGCGATATTGCATCTCCTTTTTTGCAAAGGCTCTGAAGTCATGCGCCGCTGCACACTGGATTGCATAGTGTTCCGGATAATAACTCTGGACCAGGACGTTGCCCGGCAGGTTTCCGCGTCCGGCTCGGCCGGAGACCTGGGTGAGCAGTTGGAAAACGCGTTCGGCGGCGCGGAAGTCCGGCAGACCGAGAGCATGGTCCGCACCCACCACGCCGACGAACGTCACGCCGTGGATATCGTGGCCCTTGGCGATCATCTGCGTGCCTACCAGCAGGTTGATTTGCCCGCTGTGCAGCCGCGAGAGAAGGTGCTCCATGTCGAACCGGTTACGGATGGTATCGCGGTCCATGCGGCCGATACGGGCTTGCGGAAACAGCTCCTGCAGTCGTTCTTCGCCTTGCTGCGAACCGGCGCCCAGGTAAAACAGGTGCTCGCTCTCGCACTTAGGGCATCGTTTGGGCACAGTCTTAACGTATCCGCAATAGTGACATTTGAGCCGCTGGCCGGCGGGACTCACAACTGCCGCTTGAGGATCTCCCGGGATGATCGGCTTGTGGTGGGTGAGAGCGATGGCACAGTTTTCGCACTGCATCTTCTCCCCACAGGCCCGGCATAACACAGCAAAGGAATATCCCCGCCGGTTGAGCAGGATGATGGCCTGCTCTCCGCGATCAATCGCGGCCTTCGCCCGTTCCAGCAGGACACGGGAAAAGATGCTCTCCTGCCCGGTCTCCTGGAACTCGAGGCGCATGTCCACCAGGTCCACCACCGGTAAGGGTCGATGGTTGACCCGCTCCTTCATCTCGATCAGGGCATACTTTCCCGTCTCTGCGTTGCGCCAGGATTCGAGCGACGGGGTGGCCGAGCCGAGAACGACAGCGGTGTGGCTGATCTTAGCCCGCATCACGGCGACATCGCGGGCGTGGTACCGCGGATTCTCCTCCTGCTTGTAGGACGAGTCATGCTCTTCGTCGACGATGATGAGCCCCAGGTTCGCAACCGGCGCGAAGATAGCCGAGCGGGTGCCGACCACGATTTGCGCTTCGCCGCGGCGAATGCGGTACCACTGCTCGGCGCGCTCATCGGGCGTGAGCGCAGAGTGCAGCAGGGCCACGCTATCGCCAAAAGACGAGTGCAACTGGGCCGCCATGGCCGGAGTAAGGCCGATCTCCGGGACCAGCAGAATGGCCGAGCGGCCGGCAAGCCGGGCACGCTGCATGGCGGCCAGATACACTGCGGTCTTGCCCGAGCCGGTCACGCCGTACAACAGGCACACGCCAAAGCTATCGCTCTCGAGCGCAGCCTGGATCCGCTCCAGCGCGGCCTGCTGGGCCTGGTTGAGCGGATGATGAATTGGTGGGCCGGCGCCGGAAAGATGAAACGTCGCAGGCCGCTCTTCGATGGTTACCAAACCCCGCTTCACCAGGGTCTGCAAAGTGCTTGCGGGACGTCCCAGACGGCGCAACAGAGGAACCGGCAGGGACCCGCCCGCACCCGCGAGTTCGGCGAGAATCGCCAGCTGATTTTCATTCAGTTTGGGCGGCCGCGCATCGGCTACCAGCACCGCATGGCGCAGCATACGGCGGGCATCGCGGGGCACGGCTTCGGTTTCGCGCAGCAGCCACTTCTTGCGCAGCATGTTGGTCAGCAGCTCTGCCGTGGCCCCAGTGGCATGGCGCAGGGTCCCGCTCCTGGCCGGCTGGCCGTCGGCGAGATAGTCCAGCACCGTGTACTCGACGTTCTGTTCATCTGCGGTGAGGCGCGAGCGGCGCGAGGAACCCTGCTGGGCACCGTCGAACAGGATGGCGCGGCCGGTCTCGCTGATGCGATAACTGGTCGAGCGGCGCACTTCCGCCATGAGCGGAAGCATACTTCGCAGCACTTCGCCCAGCGGCGCCAGGTAGTATTGCGCAATCCAGGACGCCAACTCCATGAGCTCGGCATTCAGGATCGGCTCCTGATCGAGCACCGTTTCGATCAGCCGCGCCTCGACTTTCGGGGCTTCATCGTGCACACGGGTGACGACGCCGATCAACTTTTCGGTGCGGAAGGGCACGACGACGCGGCCACCTACGGCCGGGTCGTCTCCATCTTTCAGCTTGTAGGTAAAAGTCCGATCGAGCGGTACCGGCAGCACTACGTCACAGAAAATTGCCATCAGCGGGAGGGAATGGACAATCCCAGCTCAGCCATGGCGAGCTTTAGATCTTGCCATGCTTCTTTTTTCTGTCGCGGATCCCGCAGCAGGTAGGCCGGGTGATAGGTAACCACTAGCTTGGCGCCCCGGCAGGCGTGCAATCGACCGCGCAAGCCGCTCAGTGAGGACTTGACGCCCAGCAGATAAGTGGCGGCAGTCGACCCCAGCGCCACTAGCACCTGGGGACGGACCACGTCGATTTGCTGGAAGAGAAAAGGGGAACAGGTGTTGGCCTCCTCTGGCTCGGGCACGCGGTTCTGGGGTGGCCTGCACTTTACGATGTTGGCGATGTAGACTTGCTCTCGCTTCAGTCCGGTGGCAGCGATCATGTTGTTGAGCAGTTGGCCGGCGCGGCCCACAAATGGCAATCCCTGCGCGTCCTCGTCTGCGCCTGGTCCCTCGCCCACAAACATCAGGCGCGCGTTGGGGTCGCCGTCGCCAAAGACGATTTTGTTCCGGCCGGCACTCAGCGCGCAACGAGTACAGTCGCCGATTTCGCACTGGATCGCGCGCAACGCTTCGGCACGGCTTGGCGGAGCAACAAACGAGCCGACGCTCGGCTGCGGAGGGACGGGCTTACGTAGGGGAATGAGAGGCTCCTGTGCGGTGGGCTCGGTAGTGTCTGCAATCTCTGGGTTGCCGCGGCGATAAAACTCGAAGATACCAAGATCGCGCAAGTACTGCATGTGCGCTGCGATGGCTTGTTCCAATTGCGGATCGAACGGCATGGTGAACCCGGATTCCTATAGCTTACATGCGAAAGAAAAGAACAGCAGACCTCCACTACGGTGCCCTCTGGTCTAGATGACAATTCTGTTGGAGGAACAAATTCCGCGCTCCCAACGAATTGTCATCTAGACCGCGGTAGCGCAGTGGAGGGAGCTGCTGTTTCTTCTTCTGGAGTAGCTTATTCCTGCAGCTTGGAGTTGCTCGATACCAGACCGGTCTCGGCGAGCAGCGATGCCGGCCGGCGCAGGGCAATCACCTCGTCGAGGATGCGGCTGGCCAGCTCGTGCTTGGTCATCTCGGGCAATTCGATAGCGGTCTTGGGAGTCAGAAAAGTGGCTGCGTTACGATCAGAATCAAAGCCCAACCCCGGACGCGACACGTCATTCAAGACGATCGCGTCCGCTCCCTTACGCAATAGCTTGTCGCGGCCGTGCTCGAGGAGGTTTTCTGTTTCTGCGGCAAATCCTATCACCAGCGTACCCGGCCGTTTGGCCACCACAACTTCGCGCAAAATGTCCTCGGTAGGCTCAAACTCTATGGTGATCGGCCCGTTCCGCTTCATCTTCTGCTCGGCCAACACCTTAGGGCGATAGTCGGCAACTGCGGCGGCTTTGATGACGATACTGGTCCGATCAAGCCGGCTGAGAACGGCGCGGCGCATCTCCTCGGCGCTGACCACAGAAACCAGCTCGCAGTTAGCAGGCGGACGAAGTGCCGAGGGACCACTCACCAACACCACACGCGCCCCCCGGCGCAGCGCCTCCTCGGCCACGGCATAGCCCATTTTCCCGCTTGAGCGATTACCCAGGAAGCGAACCGGATCGATGGCTTCCCGGGTTCCCGCGGCGGTTACCAAAATCGTCTCTCCGGCCAGATCGTTGCGGCCATGCAACTGCCCCAACACGGCCTCGACGATGGCCTCCGGCTCGGCCAGCCGACCGCTCCCCGTCATGCCACAAGCCAGGGCGCCCTTGTCGGGGGGAACGATCTTGACCCCACGTCCTTCAAGAATCTCCATGTTGGTACGAGTAGCCGGATGCTCCCACATGTTGACGTTCATTGCCGGAGCAACAATGACCGGTGCGCGGGTCGCCAGGAACAGGGTGGTCAGGAAGTCGTCGGCGAGCCCATGAGCGAACTTCGCCAACACGTTCGCAGTTGCCGGCGCGACCACCAGCGCGTCGGTGGTCTGCGCTTCGCCAATGTGTTCGATCGAGGAGTCGAGATCGCCGTCGCCGGGAGAGGAGGGCCAGAGCCCGGTGATCACTTTATGGCCGGTAAGCGAGGCGAAAGTCAGCGGGGTGATGAACCTCTGGGCCGCTTCCGTCATAACTACGTGTACGTCAAGCGCCTGGCGCTGTAAGGCTCGCACCAGCTCTGCCGCCTTGTAAGCAGCAATGCCTCCAGAGACACCGACCATGACCTTCATAGCGATGATTGTACGCGTTATGAGTCTCGGTCTTGGTGTGTATCCGGCTCCAGAACAACCTCGTCAACCACTTCAGAGACGGGTTGGGCCGCCGCCTTGACCTTGCCCGCGGCGATCTCTTCCTGGGCGACGCGGCAGGCCTTGTTGGAGCGGGAATCAATCAACGGCTGGGAGCCATTCTGGAGTTGCCGGGCACGCCGGGCTGCCATGACCACATAGCGAAAATTGCTGTCTAGTCCATGTTCTGGCGTCATCTTGTCTCCTGTCGAAAGTTCGTCGCCGGGCTTCAGGCGCGAGTGGCGTGCATGTCCAGCAAGCCGAACGAGGCAAGCACCGGGTACAAACGATCGGTAGCATTCGCCTGGCGGCACTTATCGGCGAGCTGCATCATGCGAGCAGTCTCAGGGTCTTGCGGCGCTCCGTGGCGCCTGGCCCTTTCCGCGATCACGATTGCGGTCAGCGCTTCGACCGCGTCTTCAAGAATGTCGTTAACCAGGATGTAGCAGTACTGACTGTAATTCTCGATTTCACCTCTGGCCTTGGCCAACCGCCTCGTAATCTCGGCCTCGTCCAGTTTACCTTCCTCGATGCTTCGTTCGCGCAGACGCCTGGCCAGAATGTCCGGGTTGGGAGGAAGTACAAAGATGCTGACCGCATCCGGCATCTTCTCCCGTACCTGACTGGCTCCCTGAACGTCGATGTCGAGCAGCAGGTCTTTTCCCGCTGCCTGAGCGTCAGTCAGCGAGCGGCAAGCGGTACCGTAGAAGTTGCCGAAGACAGGAGCCCACTCCAGAAATTCCCCTTTTCCGACCATCTCCTTAAATACGGGGCGCGAGGTGAAGTGATATTCGCGGTCCTGTTGCTCAGAGCCGCGTGGAGCGCGTGTGGTCCAGGACACAGAGAAATCAAGTTCCGTCACCCGCGAACGCAGATGTTTCACCAACGTCGATTTGCCGGAGCCGGAAGGAGCCGAGATGATGAACAGAATTCCTGCCAAAGTGTTTTCCTGATGATACAGCGGTCCGTCCGCTACGGGTGCAGTCGCGCGCTAGTGTTATTCAAGATTCTGCACCTGTTCGCGGGCTTTTTCGATCTCCGATTTCATACCCAGGCCCAAATCAGTAATGCGCTGGCCATTTCCGCTCACTCCCCCGGTCTTTGACAGCAGCGTATTTGCCTCGCGGTTCATCTCCTGCAACAGGAAATCGAGCTTCTTGCCCATCTCGCCCCCGGCTTGCAACAGCGACTGGAAATGCTGGATGTGGGTTCGCAGCCTGGTGACCTCTTCTTCCACGTCGCTGCGCTCCGCCAGCATGGCCGCTTCCTGCAGGATGCGGTCACGATCGATAACCCCATTGCCGTTCAGTAGGGCCGAGATACGCTGGCTAATCCGTTCAAAGTAGGCCTTCTGCACCTCGTGCCGCATTTGCGCGACCTGGGCGACGGCCACGTCCAGGCGCTCCATGGTGGCGCCAAGATCCAGGGCGAGTGCCGCCCCCTCCTGGGCTCGCATGCGATTCAACGCCTCTACCAGGGGGCCGATTTGTGTGGCCACATCTTCCTCCAGGGCAGCCACTTCCTGGTCGCTGAAGCGGGTTTCCCCGGTCAACACGCCGGGCAGGCGAAAGATGGCATTCAGGTCCGGCTGCTGCTCAAGCGCAGTCTCGGCCGCGGCGGTGCGGAAGGCAGCGATATACCCCTGCAGCAGGTCACGGTCAAAGTGGGCGCCGGGGCGAAGGGCGCGCTCGACCGTCAGGGTAACTTCCAGGTGACCGCGCAGCACCTTTTCCTTGAGCAAACGGCGCAAACGCATCTCCAGCGGCTCGGCGCCCGCCGGCATGCGCATATGCAAATCGAGAAACCGATGGTTGACACTCTTCAGAGAAAGATTCCAGGACAGAAGGTCGCTGATCCGGCCGCTGGCCCGGGCAAAGCCGGTCATGGAGTGCACGGGGGAGTGCACGGGAGCTTTCAAAGCTCCACCTCGGCGCTCAAGGCGGGTTCGAGCGCTTCTTTTGGAATCAGATTGCCGGGGAATTCTGCTGGGTCCATGAATTGCAACTGGTATAGCCGCTGGTAGGTAGCGGACACGCGGAGCAACTCCTCATGAGGACCGATGGCGGTGATGCGGCCATCTTCGATGACCGCAATGCGCGAAGCGCGGCGGACGGTCGACAGGCGATGGGCGATGACGAAGACGGTGCGTCCGGCAATCAGGTTGGAGAGCGCGATCTGCACCAACGACTCGCTTTCCGAGTCGAGCGCGGAAGTTGCTTCATCAAGAATCAAAACAGGCGCGTCCTTGAGCAACGCCCGGGCTATGGCGATGCGCTGTCGTTCTCCGCCCGAGAGGCGAAAGCCCTTTTCCCCGATCACCGTATCGTATTTTTCAGGCAGCCGCTCGATGAAGTCGTGCGCCAGTGCCGCCCGGGCTGAGGCAATCACCCTGCTCATGGGGATGCCTGACTCGCCGTAAGCGATGTTGTTGCGCACGGTGTCGTTAAAGAGAATCGTTTCCTGGGTTACGTTGCCGATCTGCGCGCGAAGAGAAGCCAGGCTCACATCGCGCAGATCGTATCCATCGATGCGGATGTTTCCTCCGGTAACGTCGAAGAACCGAGGGATCAGGTTGACCAGGGTAGACTTGCCGGCGCCGCTTGGACCGACCAGGGCCACCACCTCGCCCCGCGGGACCACCAGGTTGATTTCTCGCAACACCTGCCGTTCACCTTCTTCATTGCGGTAATCGAAACAGACATTTTCGAATCGGATGTCCTGGCGGAATTCTTTGATAACGTAAGCGCCAACCTTCTCCCGCACCTCGTCCTGAGTATCCATGAAGCGAAAAATCTCCGAGGACGCGCCCAGCGCCTGCTGAAAGTTGTTATAGAAGAGAGCACCTTTGCGCACCGGTTCGTACAGCTTGAAGACCGCAATGATAAAGGCGAAGAAGGTCCCGGCGGTCAGAGTGTGGTTGCGGATGCTGTTGCGGCCAACCCAGAGCAGTAAGGCGATGGCCACCGCGCCGATGGTATCCATGAGCGGTGAACTGATGGCCTGCGCCCGCACCGATCGAAGGTTGGCATCGAACAGCCGGCGGGCCGCCTGTTTGAAACGCAGCATCTCCCAAAGCTCCATGTTGAAAGCTTTGACGATGCGGTTCCCGGTGATGGTCTCGTGCAGGATGTTCTGGATCTCGGCCAGTTTGTCCTGCCCCCGGCGTGTGGTCTGCCGCACCTGGCGGCCGATCCTCCGGGCTGAGACCAGAACGACGGGGACAAAGAGCAGCAGCACCCAGGCCAGCTTGCCGCCCAGGGCAACCACTACACAGGCGGTAAAGATCAAGGTGAACACCTGCTGCAAGAGCTCCGCCAGCACCGAAGACATAGCAAACTGCACCCGCTCGATATCGTTGATCAGGGTGGAAACAATGGTGCCGGTGGCGTGCTGTTGGAAAAACGAGACCGAGCGCCGCAGGATGGCGTCGTAAAGATCGTCGCGCAGGTCGGTGATCATGCCGAACCCGGCATAGTTCACCAGGTAGGTTCCACAGTAATCGAAGATCCCCTTCAGCAACGTGGAAACGACCAGCGCAAAGGCGACGATGTCCCACGCGTTATGGAAATGCGAAGGAACAATCTGCTGCAGACTTATGCCGAAGCGAGGACCTAAAAGCGGGATGGTACGGTCGGGTGCATTGGGATTGAGCACACGATCGAAGATGGGACCGACCAGCAGGAGGCGAAAGGCATCCATAAGGCCCACGCCGGCCATCAGGATGACCGAAGAAAACGCCTGCAGCCAATACGGCTGCACATACCCCAACAGACGGAGCAGCTTCGTCAAGCGGAAACCCCAGAGGCGCGGCGCTGCACGGAACGCATCTTTCTATTGTAATGTGTCCCGACCACGGAGCTTGGGTGCCCCATATCTCGCTCGTTTTTCGCGAGATATGGGATACCACGAACCTTAACGTCGTTTGCCCGTCGAGGCCCGAAAGTATTCGGTGTAGCGCCGTGGTACCCCATATCTCGCGAAAAACGAGCGAGATATTGATTGGATAAGGGAAAAAGGCTTCAGCGATCCTAGAGAGAGTCTTGAGGGTGGGACCGAGAGACTCAGGGATCAGGAGAAGCCTTATGAAGATTATAGGATGTGATTTCCACCCTAGCTTTCAACAGATAGCGATTTTCGACGTGGAGACGGGAGAGGTGCAAGAGCGGAAGTTGAGTCACGCCGACGGTCAGGCAGAGCGGTTCTACCGGGAGTTGAGCGAGCCGGTGTTGATCGGGATCGAGGCAACTGGAAACAGCCAATGGTTCCTCGATTTGGTGCAGCGGTTGGGCCATGAGATACGGGTAGGGGATGCGGGCAAGATCCGCGCCAGCTATGTGCGCAAGCAGAGTACGGACAAGCGGGACGCGGGTCATATCTTGACGCTGCTGTTGGAGAAACGGTTTCCTCAGTTGTGGAGGCCGAGCGCAGCGATGCGGGATCAGCGGCAGTTGCTCCGCCACCGGGACAAGCTGGTAGAGATCCGGACCAAGGTGAAGAACAGCTTGCAACACCTGGCGATGAACCGGGGGATGCAGAAGAAGAGCCGGCTGTGGACGCGCCCAGGGATGGAGCAGTTCCAGCAGTTGGCGATGCCCGGCTGGGCGGGAGTGCGGCGGGAGGATTTGTTACACCTGCTCAAGCAGCTGAACCGCCAGATCGAGCAGTTGGATCAAGCGGTGAAGCATGCCGCCGAACAACATCCCCAGGCCCAGTTGCTGATGACCCAGCCTGGCGTGGGGCCAGTGACGTCGCTGGCGTTCGTGCTGACCATCGGGGATGTGGCACGCTTTGCCGGTAGCAAGCAGCTCACCAGCTATCTGGGCCTGGTACCCAGCGAACACAGCTCGGGCAGCAAGCGCCGCTTGGGGGCCATTACCAAGCAAGGCAACTGCTTTCTACGCAAGCTGCTGGTAGAAGCGGCGCAGAGCGCAGTACGCAAGGACGAGGGTTTTCGCAAGGAGTATCAACACCGTTGCCATCATCGGCCGAAAGCAGTAGCCAAGGTGGCGGCGGCACGCAAGCTGGCGGTGCGACTCTACTGGATGCTACGCAGTAACGTCGGCTATCCGGAAATCGCTCATATCGAGAGCAACCCGCGGGTGCCCCTGGGAGATATCTAGCCCGTAATATTGATTGGGTGCTCTCGCATCCAGACCGGTCTATGCAATTGACATAGGTAGGCGATCACTCGCTTTCCCTGTCACACCACCGTGCGTACGGGTCCGTACACGGCGGTTCGGTAGGATCAGGCGCCGGGCGTGCAGCATAACGAAGGAAGTCCCAAGCGATCGAAGTAAGCCGCGGGCATGGCATACGAAAGAGCTTCTGTGCGGCTGAGCCGCCAAGGACCCCAAGGATGCCCTGCCGTGCGGGCCGCAAGATCATGACTTAGACCGAGCTGCCGCAATCGAGCGTATCGTGTCTTCCCTGTTCGCCATTGCTTGCAGGCAGCAGAGCGTATACGACGTCGAATCCACTTATTGAAACGGTCCAACACGGTCGGGGTCTGGCAGAAGCCGAAATAGCTCTGCCATCCCTGAAGGTAGCGGCCCGACTCGCGAACCATGGTCTCGATGCTGATGCCACGAGTTCGACGAGTAAGGGTTCGGATTCGAGCTTGGAACCGGGACATAGCTTTGGGCGCGATTCGGCGCTTCGGCAGCTTCCCGTTCGTAAAGCTGAACCCGAGGAATTTCCGCTCCCACGGTCGCGCCACAGCACTCTTCTCCCGGTTCACCTTCAGCTTGAGCTTACCTTCAAGGAGTCGCGTCAGCCCTCCCATCAGGCGTTGCCCTGCTCGCCGGCTGCGTACGTAGATGTTGCAGTCGTCCGCATACCGAACAAAGCGATGGCCTCGTCGCTCCAACTCACGATCAAGTTGATCGAGAACAAGATTCGATAGTAGAGGCGAAAGAGGCCCGCCTTGCGGCGTACCTTCATCCGTCGGTCCTACGAGTCCGTTCTCCAACACACCCGCCTTGAGCCAGCTCCGAATCAGTCGCAGAAGGCGTTTATCGCTCACCCGCCTTGCGATCCGACCCATCAGTTTGTCGTGGTTTACTCGATCAAAGAACTTTTCCAGATCGAGATCGACCACCCAGCGGTACCCTGCGGCAATATGCTGCTGGGCACGTGCGACTGCCTGATGCGCCGAGCGTCCGGGACGAAACCCATAGCTCGATTCAGAGAAGGTGTGGTCCCAGCTGCGGTGCAGGACCTGCATCACTGCCTGCTGGATCATTCGATCCAGCACCGTAGGAATGCCGAGCTTTCGCACCCCTCCGTCCGGCTTCCGGATTTCTACCCGGCGCACCGGTTGCGGTTGATAGGTCCCACTCAACAGTTGTTCCCGGATAGCTAACCAGTGCTGCTTCAAGTAGTCCGTAAGATCATCGACTGTCATTCCGTCGATACCCGGACTACCTCCATTTCCCTTCACTCGCTTGAGTGCCTGCCAGAGGTTTTCTCGCTGGCAGACTCTCTCCATCCACTGCTCATCCAGAGCCAGGCTTTCTGCACTGCACTTCACCACCGGCGCTTCGGTCCCTTCAGGGGACGGACTTCGAGCTTCACTCGTCATCCCTTCCCCGAAGGCCAGCTCTAGCTGGTTATTCTGCCGCTTTGCACCCTTGAGTCGTGCCACTTACTCGCCTCTCCTATCGTTCAGGCCTTCGTCCGATCTGCTGGACTACTATGCCTTCTGCTGACTTCTGTTGCACGTTCAAGAAGAATCGCTCCTTCTCCAGTCGTGTTTCCACGACATGCAACAGACCTCCCGTGGTAAGTTCGACCGCCTTCAGCGCACCGCCGCCGGATTTACCGCCACTCGCCTTGATGGATATGGGCTTTGCTGCTCATCGCCAACTCGCCCGCGAGTGCAGGCCTCTTATCCGGTTCTTGTCCATCGGCACACGCTTTTGCTCCACGCTTCCTTCAGACCCCGCCTCGCGACGACGCCCTTGCGCTTCGCTAATCCTTCACCTCCATCAGGTTGGATAAGGGACTCTCACCCTCAAACTGTCGAACATGCACGGCACACGAAGACGGCGCAGGCGCCTTGGAAAACACCTGTGGTGTTTCCCACTTCCGCACAGACTCGGCGGCTGGGTGTCCGAATAAAAAAATCATGATCGTAGTTTCGGTCGTATCGATGGCTCGGTGGAGCGATCCACCAGAAAAAATGATGCAACGGTGATATCCCTAGAGTCTCGGTCCCACACTCTGCCTGATGGCCAAAGCAAGCGGTGCTCCGCACCGCTCAGGATATCTTTGCCCTTGACAAAGCCTTTTTCCTTATCGAGGGGCACCCAAGCTCCGTGGTCGGGACACATTACAAGTGGCAAAGACAAATTGACCCGTGGTCAGGACAGAGTTAGCAAGACCGCCTGCCTCAATGGGGCATATCGCGATGGACGGCCTTGACCCGGTAGCCTTCCTTGGACAGCCGCTTGCGCACTTCTTCGGCAATCATTACCGAACGATGTTGGCCCCCGGTGCAGCCAAAGGCCACGGTGAGATAGCTCTTTCCCTCCTCGATGTAATACGGCAACAGAAAGAGGAGCAGCTGGGTAATCCGGTCCAGAAACTCGGCCGTTTGGGGGAACTCGCGGATGTATTTTGCCACTTTGGGGTGGCGGCCGGTCAGGTGTCGAAACTCGGGCACGAAATGCGGATTGGGTAAGAACCGGACGTCGAAGACCAGGTCGGCCTCCAGAGGGACGCCGTTCTTGTAGCCGAAGCTGATGGACGAGACCAGCAGATTCTTGTCCGTGTCTCCGCGCTCAAATTTCTGCAGGATGTAGGCGCGCAACTCATGCACGTTGTAACTGGAAGTATCGACGCTGATGTCGGCCAGATTGCGGATGGGATCCAGCAGCTTTCTCTCCGCATGGATGGCGCGAACCACAGTTTCCGTGCGACCCAGCGGATGAGGACGCCGAGTTTCGGAAAATCGACGCAGCAGAGAAGGATCGGAGGCATCGAGAAACACCACTGTGGTTGAAAGCACTTTTCTTACCTGGCGAAGGATCGCCGGAAACCGGTCGAGGTGCTGCCCCTCGCGCACGTCGACCACCAGCGCCGCACGGTTGATCTCCGCTGATTGCCGCACCAGGTCGGCAAATGCGGGGATCAGCTCCAGCGGCATGTTGTCGACGGCGTAAAAACCCAAATCCTCAAAGGCTTTGAGAGCGGAGGCCTTGCCCGATCCGGAAAGGCCAGTCAGAATCACCAGCTCAGAAGCCACCGCAGGCACGACTGGCGCCGCCTTCTTGGCGGACTTAGGAGGGGTGGTTTTCGGCTCTTTCCTGGGTGGCATGGGGCCATCGTAGCATTCAACACCAAATCAAATGCGCCAACGGCCACTCTCCAATAACGACTGTGCCTTTTCCTGGGACACTGGCGAGGAAAATAAATGCCCCTGGCCTAAATCGCAGCCGTATTTGAGCAGCGCGTCCAACTGTTCCCTGCGTTCGATGCCCTCGGCCAGCATGCGCACCTCTAGCATGCGTCCAAGATCGAAGATTGTTTGCAGGATGGCCGCCTGCTTCCCAGGAATCGGCAGGTAGGCGATCAGCCGGCGATCGACTTTCACCAAACTAATCGGCAAGCGGATGAAGTGGTTCATGGAGGCCAGCCCGGCGCCGAAATTATCCAGCGCGGCGCCTATTTTGAGGTCGGCCAAGCCTTGAAAAACCACCAGGGCGCCCTCAGGATCCTGATTCACCGCAGCCTCGGAGACTTCGAGGCAGAGCTGTCCGGGGGAGAGCTTCCACCTGACCAGCAAATCCGCAAGACACGCCAAAAGATTCGGATCCCGAAACTGCCGTGACGACAAATTCACGGCGATGCTCGGTTTAGCTTCCGGCAGCGTTTCCGCCCAGCGGTTCAGTTGCCTGCAAGCCTGCTCCAGTACAAACAGACCGATGGGAACAATGAGTCCTGTCTCCTCTGCAGTGGGCAGAAAATCCTGCAGCGCCACGAACTCTCCGCCGGGGCGGCGCCAACGCAGCAGCGCCTCGAAGCCTTCGATCTCACCATTTGCCAGCCGGTAAATCGGCTGATACCAGACTTCGAACTCTTTGTTTTCGAGCGCCGTCTTGAGGTCCTGCTCCTTCCTCATCTGAGCCGCCACGTGCACATGCATGGAGCCGTCAAAGACTTCATGCCGCGCGTGACCATGGGACTTGGCCTGGTACATGGCATAGTCTGCATCGCGCAGGATCTGCTCCGGACTGGTGTGATCGAGGGTGCCGAAGGCGATACCGATACTGGCAGAGACGAAGATCTCGTGACCGTTCAACTCGATGGGCAGGCAAATATCGTGCTGTGCCCGTTCCGCGATTCTGGTTACATCGGAAATATTAGTGACGTCCTCGAGCAGGATAGCGAATTCGTCTCCGCCAAAGCGCGCCACGGTATCTTCAGGGCGAAAGCAGGCGCGCAAGCGAGCGGCCATGCGCACCAGCAGATCGTCGCCGCAGGCGTGGCCCAGGTTATCGTTCACCGTCTTGAACCGGTCCAGATCGAGAAACATGACCGCAAAATTCAACTGCGAGTGCCGTTGCTGCCGAGCCATGGTGAGCTGCAGCCGATCGAGAAACAAGGTCCGGTTGGCCAGACCGGTCAGGGGATCGTGCAAGGCATCGTGCTGCAAGCGGGCGTCGGATTGCTTCTTCTCGCGGATGTCGCGGTAGCTAACAAAATTGCCTACTTCCACGCCCGAGATGTTGATCGGAGCCACCAGGATGGAAACATCGATGAGCTCGCCTGACTTATGCAGGCGCACTGTCTCCATCGACGCCCGGCCGTGAAGTTGCATGGTGTGCTCGAGAATGTCGAACTCGTGCCGGCGAGTTTCGGGAATGAGAATGTCGTAGGTGTTCTGGCCCAGCGCTTCATCGGCACCGAAACCGAATAGAGACTCAAACTCCCGATTGATATGCAGAATTTTCGAGCCGCGCGTGATCATGATGGCCTCAGGCGCAGCATTCAACAAATGCTCCAGGAAGTTCGATTGCGAACTGTGTCCCGAATCGTGCTCCGATCCGTTCCCCACATCCTGGCGTAGATCTTTTTCCGCCTCGCGCCGCGACCGCAGCGCGACAATCAACAGCTCCGGCTCCGGTTCCACGCGGAGCATGCGGAAACTTCCACGAACGGGCGCCGAGGAATCCAGTGGTGTGCGCATCTGGCAGTTGAAATCGGAAGAATAGGCCTGGCCGCCAGATCCGTAAACATTTGCGGACCCGCGCGACGCAGTTCCCGGATGCGCGTAGACAAAGCCGGGGAACTGTCCGCTAAAGAGATCGTCGACGGGAAGAGATGCACCTTCCTCCAGGTGCAGAATTTCGCGCGCTACACGATTGGCATAAACCACATTACTGCCCCGCTGCACAAAGACGTAGCACGGCAAGGCTTCGAGGAGAGACCGTTGCTGGGCCGTAAGTACGGAGACATCAGCTTCTAAGTTCATAATGGATCGACGCAGCGGACAGAGCCCCCCACAGGGTTGAGTATCAAGGCCGCTTTCCAAGCAGGAGTATCCCCTGAAAGAAGTACCGGCAAACTCCGAGGTCGCAGTTACTTAGGTCTTGAGCAGGTGTGCAACAAATTTGCGGGTGCCCCATCCTTCCCGCTCTTTGCGAAGGATGCGATGCCACGAATCTCGAGAAGCACCTTTGCGTATCCCACCCTTCGCAAAGAGCGGGAAGGATGGGGCGTCCGGGCTTTTTCGGTGGTGCTTGCCGTGGTAATTGGACGCTGCATTCGGGGCGGATTCGTCAAGGGGCTTCGATCAGTTCCATCTTGCCATCGCGCTTGCGGTGCAAAACTTTCACATTACCTTCGTTATCCCGGAAGACAAAAACATCGCGGTCACGAAACTCCGCCTCCTTGACCGCTTCTTCGAGCGTCATCGGGCGCAACGCCACCGAATCAAGAGAACGAACCACGTGGGGCTCCGCGATCGGCACCCGCGCCGGAAACGAATGCACGGTGACGGGAATCGCCGGCTGTGCGTGGTTCTTGCCGTTGGCTGTTCCATTGCCATTTTGAGCCTTGGCGGTTTTGCTTTCAGCGACACTGCCCCGGCCGGTGCGCGCCACAGCGGTTTCCTCCACCTGTTTCTCCTGCTTCGGTTGACGTTTGCGGGTACGCTGCCTGTCTTTGTGCCGTGTTGCCTGGCTCTCGGCCTTCACCAGCGCGTCGCGCAGTGCGGTCTCCATGCTGGCGCTGGACTCACAGAGCGCGACCAGGGTGCAGGCACGCGTCTTGATGGTGACCTCTGCGATCTGCCTATACTTTTCCGCGGTCAGGACTACATGGGCGCTTGTGATCTTGCCTAGAATCCTAGCGATGCGTTCGATTCCCTCTTCCGCCAACGTACGCAGTGGCTGGGTGATGGCCACCTGCCTGCCCGTGCATTCAACCGGCATGCTCAAACTCCTGAGCCACATACTGCGGCTCTTGCAAGATGCCCGATTCTATAGCATTTTTACTATCGCGGTCTTGTTTGAGAGATTGGCTAGGTGCAGCCTTTCTTGTTGAAGGGCCGCGCATGTCCAGTTTACTCGCGTACACCAATAGTAAAAATGCTTAACTTAATCGCGCACTCGGCGCTGATGGGTGCTGGGTATGCGAAGATCTTCGCGATATTTGGCTACGGTGCGGCGAGTCACGTCAATACCCTGAGCCTCCAGCATACTCGCAATCAAATCATCGGTAAGAGGCTTTCGCGGATCCTCTTCGTCGATCAACTTCTTGACCTTGCGTTTGAGCAACATTAGAGGAGTGCTGCCTCCCTCAGGCCCATGGACGCCCTCAGAGAAAAAGAAGCGAAGTTCAAAAACGCCCTGCGATGTGTGCACGTACTTGCTCGATACAGCCCGGCTGACGGTAGAGGGATGAACTCCTATTTCTTCTGCAACTTCCTTGATCATCATGGGCTTAAGAGCATCCACACCGCGCTCCAGGAAATCACCCTGGCGGCGCACAATCGCCTCGCAAGTTCTTAAGATGGTGTTCTTGCGCTGCTCAATGTTGCGCATCAATTGCAGTGCTGAGCGGTAACGCTCTTTGACATATTCCTTTACGTCTTTCTCAGTGCCATCCTGCGACAGCAGTTTGCGATAGCCATGGTTGAGGCGCAGAGTGGGCAGATCTTCCTCATTCATAACCACGACAAACTCGCCGCCGCGCTTGACGAAAGCCACGTCGGGCTCAATCAGCCGGGCATCGGAGCGATTAAACCGCTGGCCGGGACGAGGATCGAGACTGCGAATGAAGTCGATGGCGTGCTGGATCGCTTCAGGCTGCGCGCCCAGTATTTTGCTCATCTCGCGCAAGTCCCGCTTCTGCAACAGTAACAAATGCTGATCGACAATGCGAGCAGCCAGCGCGAACACCTGCAACCTGTCTTCGTTCAACCCCAATGCGTGGGCGGCGTCGCCTTCTGCCGCAGTGGATTCGGCCTGCGGGGCCGTCCGCTGGCGTCCAAGCTGGAGTTGAAATTCGCGCCGCTGCGCCTCTATCTGCACCAGCAGGCATTCGCGCAAGCTCCGTGTGGCGACACCCACGGGATCCAGATTCTGCACTATATGCACTGCCTCGGCGAGAAGCTCGGAAGCGGCACCAGGTAAGGCCGCGGGAGCAGGCTCATATTCGCGGACGAAACCCGCCAGCAACTCCTCATCTTCCGCCAGCAGGTAGCCATCCTCGTCCAGGTTGCCTACAACATACTCGGCAGCCGCGCGCAGGTCGCTCGAGAGGTTCAGCGAACCCAGTTGCCAGAAGAGGTGATCGGTCAGCGTGCTGGGCTGGGAAAGAAAATTCTCGAAGGACGGCTTGTCAGTTTGCTCGAAACCGTTGGGCGTACGGAAGCCAGGGTCGAGGTAGTCCTGAAAATAGGAGCCAAAGTCGATCTCGTCGAACGGATCGGCCTTGTCGCGCTCCGCCTGGGCCGCGACCTCTTCCACGCTCCGATCGCGCTCTGCCTCTTTGAGGGCGACGTCATCGATGAGGGGAACATTCTCCTCCAGCTCTTCCAGCACCGGGTTCTCAACTATCTCGGTGTTGATCAACTCCTTCAGCTCCAGCTTGTTGAGCGCCAGCACGCTGACCATCTGCATCAGGCCAGGGGTCAGAATCTGACGCTGCGCAACTTTCAAGCTTAGCTTTGGTTGTAGAAGAGCCATGGCTTTCACCGCATCAATAGTTCGCGGCCTTAGTTTACCTTTTCTGAGCCCTTAACGTGGAACGCTTTTCGTCGCCATTGTGCGACAAAAAGCGAGTTCGTTACGTTGGTGCAAACCTGGTGCACCATCGAAGTTGCAGCTCTTCCGCCTGTGCTAGTTCAGGGAAAAACCCTCACCCAGGTAAACCCTGCGGACTTCGGGATCTTTGCCCAGCTGTTCCGGGGTTCCGGTGCGGAAGATACGCCCTTCGTTGATGATGTAGGCGCGATCGGTAACGGAGAGCGTTTCGCGCACATTATGATCCGTGATCAGCACCCCAATTCCGCTCGCCTTCAGGTCGAAGATGATTTCCTGCAAGTCAAGTACGGCAATCGGATCGATGCCCGAAAATGGCTCGTCGAGCAGGATGAACGACGGCTGAATGCAGAGGCAACGGGCGATCTCCACCCGGCGCCGCTCGCCGCCGGACAGGGCGTAGCCCCGAGTCTTGCGTATGTGCCCCAAATTCAACTGGTCCAACAGCTTTTCCGTTCGAGCGCGACGCACTTCAAGAGAGAGTGATTGCACTTCGAGCACGGCGAGAATGTTCTCCTCCACCGTCAGCTTGCGAAAAACGCTTGGTTCCTGGGGTAGATAGCTGATCCCGTATTGGCGTGCCCGCAGGTACATGGGAACCCGCGTGATATCGACTTCATCCACAAAAACCTGTCCCGTATCGGGAGCGATCAGACCGACAATCATATAGAAGCTGGTGGTCTTGCCGGCACCATTGGGACCCAGCAGGCCAACTACTTCGCCCTGGCAAACCTCCAGGTTTACGCCTCGAACTACCTGACGGCCCTTATAAGACTTGCCGATTTCGTCTGTACTAAGTTTTTGCATTCATTTTGCAACACGGGTCTGGGTCACTACCTTGGAAGCACCGCCACTAACCACGACGCTATCATCGCGATCATTGAAAATCAACGCGTTGCCGGTTACTGTTCCGCGCACCTGGTCGGCCAGCCGCGGAGGCGCGGTGCCGGTTCCCGTCAACACAAACTTGCCATCCGCAGCGGTGTACGTTAGCTCTTCGCCAGTCCCCTTGCGGCCCGGCTGTTCCAGTTGAACGGCACCCCGGGCCACGATCTTGGAGACGCTTTGGGAGACCTGACCGTTCTGCTGGTCGGGCGCCTTTCCCGGCGGCTGCTGCGAAGGGCTGAAATAGACATCCATAAAACTCGAACGCAATAACCCGGAGGAAGTCTGGGCGACGACCGCGCCACTGAAGACCGCCTTGTGCTCGTTCTGGGTGTAGAAGAGCGTGTGGCTTTGCAAACGGACAACAGACTGAGCCGTTCGCGTAGATGGGTTTGCGCGGCTGGCTGAGTTGGTCATTGAAGAATCAGCTGGGGGATTTGCCGGATTAGTCGGCGAACTGGTAAACACGGCATTCACTGCCGGGGCATCGCCACCCGGACCGTGAGCAGAAAGCGTCGACTGTGCCCTGGAGAGTTCCAACACCGGCGCGGCAATGGAATCGCTTCCCTGCCACAGGCGAGCTGGTTCGGCGGCGGTTCCGAAAAAGGTAGTCAGATTCTTGGCGTGATCAAGATGGGCGTGATCGGCGACCACATGGGCCGGACCGGTTCCGCCGATGGCCACGCTCTGTTGTCCATTCGCCTGGCGATAGGTCGCCTTGACAGCACCGGTCGCGTTGGCATTTCCGCTGGTGCGCTCCACGTCAATGGAGGTCGCGGTCAATTCTCCGCTCGGTTCTTGTATGCGCGGGTTTCCCGTCAGCTGCACAACCTGGGTGGCAGCGTCATACGCTGCTCGCTGCGCGGTGGCAGTGGTTGTAGCCGACGGCTGCCCACTGGCAGCCGCTGCGGCTTGCTGTACCAAAGTCACGTTTCCCAACTGCACGGCAGACTGCAGCTGTGCTGCCGGCTGCGGCGTGGGGGCGTTTGGCTTTCCTTTGCCCGCCTCGGCCTCGGTCTTCGCGGGATGAGGCGGTGCGAAGGTGAGCAGGAGATTGTCGCCCTTGCTGGTCTGGGTTACCCCGCTGGGGCTGACGGTGACCAGACTGGTGTGCCCGGTCCCCCGCAGGCTGGAGAGAACCTCGCCGTCGACAAGCGTCGCGAACAATTGATCGCCCTGTACGGTGGTGTCCTCGGGTGGGGTCTTGGCGTAAATGGTATGTACATTGAGCCGCGCGCCCCCTGCAGCAAGGATGTGCTCAGCCTGCGGGGTGCGGTCGGGGCCGGGGGCAAAGTCGATGTCGATTTGCGAGGCTTGCACCTGGCGAGTAGTGGATTCGGGCGCGTTTTGCCTGGCCTTGCCCGCCTCGGCTTGCGGCAACTTCTCTTCATCGACAACGGAAACAGCGTTACGCAGTTGAGCGTGGCGGACGGCTAGTTGAGGGCCTAACAGCAAGGTACCCGCTGAGGCCGACCCATGCAGCAGGCGAGCCGCATTATTGGCCACGTAGAGCAGACCTCCATCCACGATCGCCTGTTGCGGCTCGCTCTTCGGTCCTAGATCGATATGCGCAATACGGGTGTTGATCTGCTGGCCGTCGCTGCCACTGAGAACCACGTGTCCCTCAGACTGGACTTGGTACGCCGATCCATCGGCTCGGAAAGAGACAGTGGCCTGATCGGAGGAGCTGTGACTGTCGGCATAGTCGGCGACATCCTGAAGAAGATAGAGCAGCCGGCTGGCGCGATCAAACTGCGCATGACGGGCACGGATGGCCAGGGGGTTTCCCCCTACGCTGGAATTGAAAGCAACGTCGGCGGCCAGGATGATGATTCCCGTTTGCGAGTCAAAGCTGGCGCCGGTCGCGCTGCCGGCGGCCTCCGCTAAGCGGAACTCGATCTTTTCCGTAGTGCTGGCGAGCCCCGTCTGTTTGTTGAACACCAGGCCCGAGGTCTTGACGTGTACCGTATTCCTGCTTTCGCCGTCCTCTGCGGGAGCCTTGCCGGCTTGCGGGGCAGCAGTAGCGGTTCCCTGAAGATCGATCTGGACTTCACCCATGGCGCGGGCAATGCCATGGACCGGGTCCCAATCAAAGTCGCTGCCATAGATGCGGTTGGCGGGCGCTCCCTGCGCACCGTACAGGGTAATGCTTACGTCGTGCAGCTCAGCGTGGCCGCCGCTCTTGTACTGCACGGCCTTGGAGGCGTGCAGGGTGTAAATCGTGTGCCCGCCCCGCGACTCTGAATAGGTGAAACCTTCGGTCGACTGCTGAATTGTTGACCCCAATCCATCCGGCAGGTCATGACCCAAACGCCGGCCCTGCCATCGACCATAGGCAAAAAAAAACGCAATCGCGACGACCAGAGCCCCAGCGACCACGAGGATCCAGGTGCGCAGGCTGGCCGGCGTCACCCGGATCTCCTGCCACGCAGCGCTGCATATGGCAGCGGGTGCGCCCTTTTGTAAGGAGAGGCGCATGGTGTTTGCGATGCCACCAGGTTCGACAGAAAAACCGGAACGGCCATACTCCTCATCTTCTCACCCCTCCGTTTATCGGCCGCAGAGCAGCTTGGAC
Source organism: uncultured Acidobacteriaceae bacterium (assembly GCA_963814015.1). Taxonomy (GTDB): domain Bacteria; phylum Acidobacteriota; class Terriglobia; order Terriglobales; family Acidobacteriaceae; genus PALSA-350. The sequence continues at coordinate 219,477 of CAWFBI010000003.1, read as the reverse complement.
GAAAGCTTTAAGATGAAGAGATGGCTGACCGGTTGTATCTGAGTCTGTGGTTCCCCAATTTTCGTCTTCCGGCGCTCGCTCCGGCGATCGTCTCGGTGCTAAAGCAGTTTGGCGGGGCAGGACGTGCGTCACGGGTGCATGCCGCGGCCGCTTACCCTATTTCCTGGAACGAGACCCCTTTCTACCAGAGGATTTATGAAGAAGACGAAGTGCAGGAGTCCGCGCCCGAGCAGGCAGTGGCCGAGGCCACCCAGATCCTGCATGACGACTTCGCTTATGAGTTTGAACTCCCGTGGGATCTGTGGGTAGCGGAAACCGTGGGCGGCCTCGATCAAACCTGGAAACAGGAGCCTGTGATGGTGCACGTAGTTGGCTTCGGACCGGAGTTCGACGAGGGGGCCTACGAGCAGAATGGGCAGGTGCGGGTAGATTTTGGACTGGACACGCCCTTCCTGCTGGAAGAAATCGAACTGGACCGGGTAGGCGCCGACTACGTAAAGCGCAACGTTCAGAAGCTGGTGGAGGTGACCAACGCGATCCAGGAGAACTGTGGGATCAGCAGCCGCCTGTTGTGGTCCGACTCGGGTGAGAACCTTGCTCAGAAGCTGATAGCCCGGCTGCAGCGGGTGAACTGAGGGTTTCCTCAGGATCTCAAGTCCTTTACTATTTTCAAGCATTTACGGCACGACTAAAAGCCGTGCCCTTTGGTTCAGAGACTTTTCCGCAGCCTGTAAAGTTGTGCCCTGATACAAAACCGAGTCCATACCCAAAGCCTGACGGGCTGTCAACGGACTCCTAGCCCTGTTGTGCGCAGAGCATGCAGAACGTTGCCGTGACGAACGTCCGCTCCGCAGACCCAGAAGATGACGTCTTCGGCCATGTTGGTGGCATGATCGGCAATGCGCTCCAGACTTCGCGAAATGAACAGCAGGTTGACAGCGGATCGGGCGGCGCTTGAATCCCGCGCGATGCACTCGAGCAGCACGGCCTTGGCCCTGCGGTTCATCTCGTCGACCGCGTCATCCATCGCCAGCACGCGGTTGGCCAGTTCGGCATCCCGATCGGTAAGCGCCTGAAGCGCCTTGCGGACCATGGTCATCGACAGTTCCGCCATGCGCGGAATGTCAATGGGAAAATCGCACGGCTGGCTCCCCGCCAGCTCTTCGGCCAGCAACGCGATCGTCATCGATTGGTCGCCGACCCGCTCCAGGTCGGAGTTGATTTTGATAGCGGCGAGAACAAAGCGCAGGTCCACTGCCATGGGCTGCTCCATGGCAAGAATATCGAGCGCCATCTGGTCGATCTCCCGCTCCGAACGGTTGATGATTGCCTCGTTCAAGCGCACACTTGCGCAGGCTGATAGCTCTCCGCGGCAGTAAGCGTCCAGAGCAAACCTAAGTGTCTGTTCCGCCACACCGGCCATCTGCAGAAGGCGTTCACGAAGGTTCTCGAGTTTCTGATGAAACGAGATCCGGGTCATTGATCAGACCTCCTGAATGAATTCTCCTTTGTGCCGTGTGTCAGGTGTTCGAGGAGGGTCCGCACCGTGAAAAGCTACGATCCGTTGCAGTAATATACAGCCCTTAAGACTCTATTAACATATCTGTTTGGGTACGCTGATCCCGCCTAAGTTGTAGCCGGACCGCTAACCGGGGACGATCTCGGAAAAGTCTGCGATGCGGGAAAAATCGCTGAGCACGGAGGCGATCAGGGCCAGGCGGTTTCTGCGTAGATGACCCTCGGGCGCCATGACCATGACTTGGTCGAAAAAGCTGTCAATGGCAGGCCGAAGCGTAGCGATACATTCCAGCGCCGGCAAATACTCCCGCCGGGCGCGAAGAGCCTCCACCTCAGGCGCAACTCTGAAGGTTTCCCTGTACAGGTGTTTCTCAGCCGCTTCGGTAAGATCCTGGTCCGCGATGGTGTCCCCGTATTTGTCCTGCTTTTCTTCAGCCTGGCGAAGGATATTCTTGATCCTCTTGAACGCAGTCGAGATGGCGACCAGGTCGTCTGACCCCCGAACCTGGGTCAGCGCCTGCGCCCGGGCGACGGCGTCCGTGACCGTGGTCAACCCGGTTGAGAGCACAGCGTTGACCACGTCATAGGCGAAACCGCGAACCTCGCGCAGGTAAAAGTCGATTCGTTCCTTCAGAAACACTGTCAGGGCTCCGGTCCCTTTTCCGGACCGGGCCCGGGGCAAACATTCCAATGCCATGGTGTCGAGTTCTGCCACGGTAAGGGGTAGGCCCGATTCCGCCAGGATTTTGATCACTCCGTTGGCCGCCCGGCGCAACGCGAAAGGGTCTTTGGATCCGCTCGGCTCGAGCCCGATGGCGAACATCTCCGCGATGGTTGCCATGCGATCCGCCAGGCCCAGGATCTGGCCTTCCACCGTTGTGGGAATAGGATCTTCCACGCCGGCCGGCAAATACTGCCAGTAAATGGCCTGCGCTACAGTTTCGCCAAGTCCCTGAGCCCGGGCGTAGAGCCCGCCGACGATGCCCTGTAGTTCGGTAAATTCCTTCACCAGCTCGGTGGTGAGATCGGTCTTGGCAAGCAGTACCGCTTGCTCCAGTGCAACCTGGTCGAGCTGCACTCCTTGCGCAGCGACCGCAGCAGCCACCACCTTTGCCATGAGCAAATTGCTTTCAGTCTTGCTGAAGTAGCTGCCAAGGTCCCTTTGAAAGGTTACGGTCTTAAGCTTTTCGAGCCGGCCGTGGAGGGGAATCTTCTGATCATAGTTCCAAAAGAACCGGGCATCGTTGAAACGGGCGCGCAGAACTCGCTCATTGCCGTGGCGGATGATGGCCATCCCGTGACCATCGACTTCAGTATTCAGCACTGCCAGAAAATGCGGCGCCAACGCATGCCGCTGATCTTCAAGCGCAAAGTACTTCTGGTGGTCACGCATCACCGTCACCAGAACTTCTTCCGGCAACGCCAGGTACTCGGGCTGGAAGCTGCCGAGAAGTACACCAGGCCACTCGGTGAGATGCGTGACTTGTTCCACCAAGGCCTCGTCTTCACGCCAGCGAGTTCCAGGGAGAGCGCGGGTTGCGGCATCGAGCGCTTTGCGGATACGATGCCGACGCGCGGCGACATCGGCAACTACAAAAGCTGCCTCGAGCGTTGTCAGGTATTCGGCGGGGCGCCCAATGGGAACCGGCCGGTCTCCATAGAGCACGCGGTGGCCGTAGCTAACGTGGGAGGCGCGGATGCCGGCAAACTCCAGCGGCACCACCGTCTCGTCCAGCAAGCAAAGCAGCCAGCGCAGCGGGCGGACGAAACGCTCCGGCTTATTGGGCCGCCAGTACATGGTCTTGGGCCAGGAGAGGGCGCCGATTTCCCGGCCCAGCTCGTCGCTAAGAACCTTTACCGTGCTCAGCCCTGGCCGCTCCATGGTGGCGGCGGCGTAGTCGCCTTTGGGCGTGGTGATCTTTTTGAGCGTGGTGACCGGGACACCGGCCTTTTTGGCGAAGGCTTGCGCCGCTGGGCCCGGCTGGCCATCGGGGAAGGCCGCCTTCCAGGATGGACCGGTAAGCTCTTCCTGCATGTCGAGCTGCTGCGTAAGCACGCCTTCGACGCGCACTGCCAGCCTGCGTGGAGTGGAGTAGCTGGTGATTGCAACCGGCGAGCCCAGCAAGCGCTGCCGGGTAAGCAGCGCCTCCACGCGGCGTGCCAGCTCGGCTTGCGCGGCGGCGATCATGCGCGCGGGGATCTCTTCCAGACCTACTTCGAGTAGCAGCTCAGCCATGCGTCTCCTGTGCGATCATCTGCGAGTAGGCCTTGGCAATGCCGACAGCGAGGACCCGGATGCGGGCAATGATGCCGACACGTTCGGTTACCGAGATCGCGCCCCGGGCATCGAGCAGATTGAAGAGGTGCGAGCACTTGAGGCAGAGGTCGTACGCCGCCAGAACCGGAAAACGACGCCGCTCGGCCAGGCCAAGATCCTCCGGCTGCTGCGCGGCCCGGCTCATTAGCTGTTGGCATTCCGCCTCGTAGAGCCGCAGGTGTTCCCACAGCTTCTCTACATCCGCCTCCTCGAAGTTGTAGACCGAGAACTGCACCTCCTCAAGATGACGGACCTCCCCATAGGTGACAACAGCCGGAGTGCGCGCCCAGACAACGTCGTAGAGGGAGTCAACGTCTTGCAGAAAGGCGGCGATGCGCTCCAGGCCGTAAGTGATTTCCGCCGAGATGGGATCGAGATCAAGGCCGCCACACTGTTGGAAGTAGGTGAACTGGGTGATTTCCAGGCCATCCAGCATGACCTGCCAGCCGATGCCCCAGGCTCCCAGGGTGGGCGCTTCCCAGTTGTCTTCTTCAAACTTGAGGTCGTGCTGGCGCAGATCAACGCCGATGGCGGCCAGCGATTCCAGGTAGATTTCCTGCACATTGACGGGCGGGGGTTTCAGCACCACCTGAAACTGCGTGTGTTTGAAAAGCCGGTTAGGGTTTTCGCCGTAACGCCCATCCGCAGGACGGCGGGAGGGCTGTGCATAGGCAACGGAGAACGGCCGGGGGTCGAGCACGCGCAGAAATGTCTCCGGTGACATGGTGCCGGCGCCAACCTCCACGTCATAAGGCTGTTGCAGTACGCATCCACGCTCGGCCCAAAAGGTTTGCAGTCGAAAGAGGAGTTCCTGAAAGGTTAGAGGGCTGGTTACTTGCAGTGCCACGGTTGGATTCTAAATCAAACGTTCGGCTAAACTGGTTTGCCATCCATTCAAGGAGGAGTCTGCCATGCAAAGCCGTATCGTCGGCACCACCCTGCCGGTTCTCGAGTTCAGCCTGGAACCGAACGAATCCGTGGTCTCAGAAGCGGGTGAGCTTTCCTGGATGAGCAGCTCCATCCAGTTGGAGACCCACACTCAGTTTGGCGGCGGAGGAGGAATCTTCGGTGCACTGAAAAGAGTGGCGGGCGGAGGAAGCCTGTTCATGACGGAATACCGCGCCATAGGCGCCCGCGGCGAGATCGCGTTTGCGACCCGGGTTCCCGGACACATCCAGCCGGTCCAGGTCGGTCCCGGACTGGAGTATCTGATCCATCGGCACGGCTTTCTCTGCGCCACACCGCAGGTTCAACTCGGCGTTGGTTTCCAGCAATCGTTGGGGGCGGGGGTTTTCGGCGGAGATGGGTTCCTGTTGCAGAAAGTAACCGGACAGGGCGCTTGCTGGATTGAGTTGTCCGGAGAGCTAGTGGTCAAGGATCTGGCGGCTGGAGAGACTTTGCGCGTGCACCCAGGGCACGTGGGAGCCTTCCAATCCAGCGTCTCTTTTCAGATCACCAGGATCCCGGGAATTAAGAACATGATCTTCGGCGGAGACGGAATTTTTCTCGCCGCCCTGACCGGGCCGGGCCGGGTTTGGCTGCAGACTCTCCCCATTGCCAAATTGGCTCACCAGCTAATGCAGTACATGCCTTCACCCGCCAGGGAGCGAACCGAGGGCGGGGTTGTCGGCGGGATTGTGGGCTCGCTCCTCAACGGGTAACGACTGAGTAAGAAGAAACAGCGCTCCACTGAGGGACCTGCTGGTTCTTTGGGTGCTGGTTCTACGAACCGCCCAGTCGCGACAGCGCCGCGACGGTGGTAAGTTTCCGTTCCAGGTGGCGCTCCAGACTTTGAATGGCGAAACGGCGAAGATCGGCGCCACGGCTCCGCGGCCACAATTCTGCCGCAAATGCAGATGCCGGCGAGCGGAAGATGCGAACCGCCAGAAGCTGCGAATCCGGTGTCAGCGTGGCGCCACGAGAACCGTTCTCCCCGACTTGTCTGTGCTCAACGCACACCAGGCCATCCGAGAAATAGTGAAAATAGGCAGGCTGGCCGGCAAGAGAAGTGCCACACAACAGACAGCGGCTCAAATCCGGGAGCCAGCCCATGAGACGGGTGGTCCACAGGGCAAAGTAGGTGATCGGCATCCAGATGTGATCGACGCGAGTCTGCTCCAGCACCGAAAGCAGTAGGCGGAAGACTACGTCGTGGGGATCGTGGTCGGGTAGCGTCTGCTCCAGCACCTCGGCAAAAAAGGCGAGGGCGGCGGCTCGCGCGTAGTCGACCGGCTCGGCCAAGGGGGAGTGGAGAATGTCAAAAGAGTCGAGACGCACCAGCTCCTGGTTGGGCTTCTCGGCGTAGTGCGCGCGAACATGGGTCATAGGTTCGAGCGCGCCGCCGAAACGACGCCGCGACCTGGCCGCTGACTTAGCCACACCCTTAATCTTTCCGTAATCCCGGGTAAAAAGCGAAACAATCTGGTCGGCTTCATGAATCGGCCAGGTTCGCAAGACGACGGCTTCCACCTGGTGAACGATCATGATCGGCCGAGCGCAACCGCGCCAGGCAGCCTAACGGCCGAAGTGGGCGGAGTTCTTGTCAGCAAAGCTCGACCACTTTTCTGGCAGGTCGTCTCCAGCGAAAATGGCCGACACCGGGCAGACCGGAACACAGGCGCCGCAGTCGATGCACTCCACCGGATCGATGAAGAGTTGATCGGTCTCCGCGTACTTCGCTTCATCCTTCTTGGGATGAATGCAGTCTACCGGGCAGGCATCGACGCAGGCTGTGTCTTTGGTTCCGATGCAGGGTTCTGCGATCACGTATGTCATAAGTACCGATCTCCCGAACACGATTAAGTGAAACCAAATTGTACAGCAGGAATGGGGAACGCAAAGCACGCTTGCCAGAGCTCGCCCCATGCCCTGCGTTAACGCGCTAATCTTCGCGCCGCGAACTCGGCGGGCGTGGGCACAGGCTCGATCCCGCGACCTGCGAACATGTCCTCAAAGAAGGACAGGATCTCGCCTGTGACCAGACCGTTCGTAGCCAGAACCTCCTGGCTATCGAGACGAAACGGCGTGCGATCGAAACGGAGCATGGCCCCACCCGCCTCCAGCACCAGCAGCGCACCCGCAGATGTATCCCATGGGTTGAGATTGAATTCCCAAAAGCCGTCCACCCGGCCAGCAGCGACATAGGCCAGATCGAGCGCCGCTGCGCCCGCCCGGCGCACACCATGCGAGCGCAGCGTCAGCTGCTGATAGAAGTGGATATTGGGATTCATGTGCCGCTTGTGGCTGGGAAATCCAGTGGAGAGCAAACTTTCCTGCAGATACCTGGTACGCGAAACATGCAGGCGACGGGCAGGCTTTGCAGAGCTCAGCAGCCACGCTCCTCGCCCCTTTTCCGCGGCGAAGAGTTCGTCGTGAATAGGGTCATACACCACCCCCGCCACGATTTCTCCATCCTGATCCTGCGCCAGTCCTGGCGGGCGATGCTCTAGGCCCAACGAAACGTTAAAGAATGGAAATCCGTGAGAGAAGTTGGTTGTGCCGTCGAGCGGGTCAACATACCACCGGTACGCGCGCTCCAGGCCGGAGCGGGTCCCCTCTTCGCCATAAATGCCGTGCCCGGGAAACTGCTCATTCAGCCGGCTAACTATGAGTTTTTCCGATGCCCGATCAGCCTCGGTCACCAGGTCGACGTCGCCTTTATATTCCGTGGTGACGCCGCGCTCGAAGTAGCCACGAAGGAGTTCACCCGCCTCCAAGGCAATGCGCGCTGCGCCGACAGCAAAACCAAGATCAAGCGGTGCTGGAAAGTCCTTCAAGGCGCACTTCTCTCGACGCCATTGGCGCGGCGGCCGCGTTCGCTGATGGTCCGAATCTGGTGCTTGTAGATGAACAGATTGGGCTGCCCTTCACGGGTGAGGCGGATCATGGTGTCATCAAAATACTCGATCCAGCCGGAAAGGTTCTCACCATCGCGCAGTTTGACGTTCACATGCACCTGCTTCTCGCTCAGGAATCGCAGGTACAGCGTTTCCTGGCCAGTTTCGCCAAGAGGCGGCTCCTTCTTCGCCCGCCGGGATGGTTTCTGGGTTGTCATGTGGTGAAAGATACAGAGATGCCGGAATCGGGTTTGGTGATGCACTAAAAATCCACATGCGCCCGCACCCCGGGAACAATCACTGGGCCCCGGTCTCGATTGTAGCCGGGATTGTTCACAAAGGAGAGCTGCACCGCCATATAAAGGCCGCCCGCCACATGCGCGTTGTAATAAGTCTCGCTGACCTCTTCACGACCGTAGTTCAAACGGCCATCGCCGAGGATGAAACCCAGGCCGCCTAGGGCCAGGTACTGCCGGTGCTTAGTGCTGATGCCGCCGGTTTCAAAGGCGCTGCCGATCTGGTCTTCTTTTCTGCCCCACGCGTCGCCGAGGAGTTCGAAGCCGAACGCCACGGTGCTGTTCATCTCGGTATAGGCGAACGACTCTTTGTGCCCCTCATTCCAGCCGGCGCGGAGATAGGCGCGGAAATTGGCGGGAAGCTCCTGCTCGAGATTGAGACCAAAGCCCTGCTTCAATGAATCCTGGTGGCGGTACAAGGTGATGTCAGGAACTTTGTCGACGCCCTGCTGATAACCCGCAATGGCCTGGCCATAGTCGCCCATGTTGGCGTGGTTCAAATAAGCCAGGGGACGAATGTGTGTTTCCAGGCCCTGAAACCATTGCGGCTTCCATTCCAGCTCCAGGTTATCCGCGCGGGCTTTGCGCAGATCGGCCTCGAGGTCGAGGCCATTGGCCACCGTCGGCATCAGTGCTTCACCGTAGCGGACTTCGAATTTGGGCCCGGCATAACTGAGAATCGCAGCGATGGTATAGCCACGGGTGTTGGCGGCGTAATCGTAAGCGCCATTGTTATCGATCGCCCAATTGGTGAACTGCAGATGGCTATCGCTGCCCACGGCGTTAAGGTCGAAGAAGTCGACCAGCCCCATCTTGCCCATCATGAACTCGATGCGCCGCCTGGGAATCGATTTCTGCAGATAGAAGGGGTTGGGCTGTTCCTCGACGCGGTCCGGGGTTAAAGGAATGGTGTAGTGGACAAAATAGCGGGCCGCATAGACGCCCTGACCCAGGGTGGGATTACGCACCACGTCAAGATTGGGAAAGCCAGCCATGCCAAGAGCCTCGCTGAGCCCCTTGCCTCCAGCCTCCTCGGCGTCGAAGACGAACTCGGTCCAGCGGGTGAGCTTGATTCCCGTATAGAGCGTAAGCACGCGGGAGAGGGCGGTCGTTTCCACCCGGCTCTGGAAGCTGTTGGTACCTGCGTAGGGTGAGTGAAACGGGTTGTGGGCCTGGAAGATGAAGTTGGCCTGCCCCGAAATCCAAATACGATCGGCGATGAGATGGTGAGAGAAGACAGCCGGGTTCGCCTGGTCGTCGGATTGGTCCGCCTCTTTCTGGTTGATCTGCGGCAACGATTCCCGGCTGGCCCGGGTGGGCTTTGACGGCGGATTTTGCTGGCCGGAAGCCTGGGGTTGGGGCTGGGGAGCATCGGGCAGCGTGCTCGCCGCTGCGGCCAGAGGCGGAGCGGACAGGCACACGAACATGGCGGAAAGCAATGGCCTAAGACGCATCAAAACTCCGCGGGCACAAGAAGGCAAAACTGCGCGCGCCACTTCTTGCTGGTGTCATCTTCGTTAGTGAATCCTGGCGATAGCAGCTTCTTCTTTGACGGCGACATCCTTGGGGAGAGGAAGATACCCCAATGCGGCGGCCTGCCGCTGCCCCGGGCCCACCATCCACTCAAGAAAACCGGTGAGTGCATTCCGTTTGGTGTTGTCCGCACTATGCGCAGGAACGACAATCCAGGTAAAGGAACTGATTGGATAAGCGCCGGCGCCCGGAGCGTCCACGATAGAGACTTTGAAGTCCTGACTGATTTTGGAGTGGCTCGCAGCCTCGGCGATGCTTTCCAGGCTGGCGGAGACGAACTTGCCATCCCGATTTCGAGCTCTGCCGTAGCTCAGGTGATTCTTCAGAGCATAGATAAACTCAACGTATCCAATTGAGCCACTCTGCTCCTTCACCAGTTTGGACACGCCGTCATTCCCGTTTGCCTCCAGTCCTACCGGCCACCTGGGGTTCAGGCTGGCACCGACTTGGGCCTTCCACTCAGGGCTGGTCTTGGAGAGATAGTCCGTCCAGGCATAACTGGTGCCGCTGCCGTCCGCGCGATGAACGACTGTAATCTCGAGATCGGGAAGGCGAAGGCCGTGATTGGCGCGGGTTAGAACCGGGTCATTCCATTTCTTGATCTTCCCCAGATAAATACCGGCCAATGCTTCGGGGGTGAACGCGATGTCGCCGGGCAATCCGGGCAGGTTAACGACAGGCACTACTGCGCCCACTACCGAGGGAAAGAACAAATACTTCGCCTCATCTGCGGGGGCAAGTTCGTGTATCACTTCCGGGCTATCCGAGCCTCCGAAATCGACGCTGTTGGCAAGCAGTTTGCGAATTCCCGCCTCCGACCCGATCGATTCGTAAGTTATCTGCAGAGCTGGATTTTCGCGCCGGTAGTTGGTGAACCATTTCGTATAGACGGGAAAAGGGAAGGTGGCGCCCGCGCCTTTCAGGATGGTCGTGGGTTGGGGCAGTGGAGCGGTTCGGGATGGTGCTACGCCTTGGTCGAGGGCTTCGACTAGTTTCTTTACAATCAGCACTGAGAGATCTTTCGATACGTCCTCCGACGCCTCTGGCGGCGTTGCCAGGTATGACCATAGCGTCTGACCATCCTTATCTCTCAACTCCACTGAAAGGAAGCCGGTATAGATGGGCGCCCCGTTGGGCGGCACCTTGCCCAATTGCGGGTTGTGACTGCGGTATCCTTTGATCCAGACTTCGCCGCCGCCACCCAGGATTGCATCCGCGCTCGATTCGTCCGCAGCCAGTGAGACCGAACTCAGTTTGCGGAGTTCGCTGATCACATCCTCACGAAACTTCTCAGAACCTGCCTGGGTAGCGAACGGCTCAACGTAAATCCGTCTGATTGGATTGGCGGGTGCCGTCTGCCAGGCGAGCGCGGATCCTAACATGGCGCAGCAGAAGGCAAAACAGACGGTCAACCGGAACGGGGAAACGCTCATGATAGGGATTATCCTCCAGCTCCATGGCAGCCGGCGCGATCTACTTGTGCCCGAACAGCTCCACACCAAATACAATTCGCCATTGGGCTGCGCCAAAGTTTTGCTCCAGAGCGTGGCCGACGCCCAACTTGATGCGCAGATTCCGTCCTGTACCGGTCTGCTCTAAACGCCCGGTCAAAAGAGCCTCCGTACCCGTCTCTCCGCTGAAGAAAGAGTGAAAAGCGGTTTCACCGAAAATCTCCGGGCCGGCAATAACTACCCAACCGGTGGGCCCGGCGAACTTGCGCCCCCCACTGATACCGTAGAGGAACTCGCTCCCGTTTGGACTGCCGGGCACAGGCGCATCATTGAGGGGACGAACATGGACACCGAGCTGCCCCGCATAGGTGAAGGCGCCAGCATCCCCGGCAGCGAGAAAGCGAAACATGGCGCGGTAGCGGGCGTCGCTCACGTAATCAGCACGGTTTCCCGAGGGAATGATAAGTTGCGCGCCCGCACCCAAACGAAGATTGGTTCCCGGTTCTCCCAGCAAGCGAACGTCTACGCCGATGCGAGGATCGGAGATGGTATCAGGATTGGTCCCCAAGCTCACTGACGGGGCGGTGTACTGATACGAACCAAGCGTCCCACTGGTTCCGCTGAGCAGAAGGGGCATGGGAAAGTTAACGTAACCTCGAAAGCGGTCATAGGTAATGGCGGCGCCGATATCGAGGAATGCTTGTTCCCTCACAACCGCGAGCACCTGGCCATCTGGTCCTGTGATTACCAGCGGGTTTCGCGCGTAGCCAGAGGAGAGTGCGATGGCGCCCCCGAGCCGGCCGCTGATGTCGAGGTCGTCCATGACGAACCAGCCGCCGCCGGGAGCCGACTGATATAAGCGCTCCACGGCGAATCCGGCCGCCTGTTGCTGCGCATGCGCGAACGGAGGCCGGAAGCTCAAGAGAAGCAATCCGGCAAACAACGCGCAGGCGTAGCTACGATGTGATTCAAAACTCGCCATGGATTCTCACGGTAAAGATGTTGACGGGGCCACGGGCGGCATTGAAGCCGGGATTCACGATGTGCTGGTAGTCGCCAGTTAGCCAATATATTTTGCCGAAGGCGGCACTGTAGAACAAATCAAGAGACTGTTCCGCAGCAGCGGTGATGGCGCCGTCCCCGACAAATCCATCAACGCCGCCCATGCCCAGGTATTTCGCGTGTATGTTCGAGATCCATCCGATATTGCCTCCAATGCCGGTGAAATCCTTGGGGCGCGACCACGAGGAACCTTTGGCCAGAACTCCCACAGTTGCAGAACGATCATTGGCCGTGTAAGCGTACACTTCAGTCTTCCCATCGGCGTACATGGCGCGGCCGAACACCCCAATGTCGTGTCCAATGTACTGCTCTGCGAACCCGCCGATGCCCTTCTTCACGTTCGGTTTTCGGGCCCAGCAAAGATCCGGGGCACCGGCGTTCTGCGATCCGTAGTTGAACCCCGTGCAGGTGGTTGCGTTCTCTTCGGGGTCTGCTTCGAACGCTGCGATAGCGTCACTGAAGCGTCCCATATTCTCGTGGTTGCGGAAGGCCAGTACGCGAACCATGCCTTCCTGCCCGTGAATGGTTTGTTTGTGCTCCACTTCCATCTGGTCTCCGTAGTACTTGAAGAGCCTGAAGTCAACGGGGAGCTGGTTGGGCTGCTTCGGGGGCGTGATGCGACCTACGCGCACCCCCCAGTCATCCCAGTAGAATTCCCCAATGCCTCCCCACGAGTAACCGCGCGCATCGGATGCAAAGTCATAGGCAGCGTAAGTGAGAAATCCCAGGCTGAGGAAACCCTGGCGAGGGTCGACGTCAAAAGCGTTGGTGTCGAAGAAGTCGAGAGAACTGAAGTTGCCGGCAACAAAGACAAGTCTTCTGCTGTCGTAATGAGTTCCCAATTGCAGGGGACCTGACTCTTCGACGAGGCTCTTGCCGCCGAGCCCGACTGTCTGCTTGAGGAAAAGCCGGGAACGATAGATCTGGGGTGTCGACGTGCCGCCCTTTTGCAGCTCGAAATTCTGGATGCCTCCGCCCAAACCCCTGAGCTGAGAGAGCGGGCGCTCGGAAATGAGTTCGGGAACCAGATAGCTTTCTGCGCCTTTCCAGAGCCGCAGACCCAGGTAAAGAGTCGCCGTCCCGGTGAAGCTCCTCTCGGCAGTGGGGAGCAGCGAATTGATGCTGCCGTTCAAGTTGGTATAAGGGGCATAGAAAGACTGCTTCCAGCTGGAGATATACGTGAACTGTCCGTATGCGTTCCAACTCTCGTTCTCTATGTCATGCAGGCCTTTGTCCGCCAGCATTTGCATGAAGCTGAATTCATCGCTCGGCCGAGGCGCTGGGGCGCCGTTTTGGGCGCTGGCGAGCGATGATGCAAGCACAAAACTTGTCAGCAACGGCCAGAGACGCATTCAACCTCCGCGAGGAAATGAGAGAACCTCGCAAGAGGGTAATTGACAGGACCGTAACAAATGTAACGGGGCCTTGAATTCTTCTGTTGCGCTCAGGATTTAAGGTAAGGAGCCGTTTTTGCTAACGATCATGGATACCCATGATCGCTAAGGCAAAGGCGAAGGATAATACCCGGGCCGATTGCGGATGATGTAGCCCGCGGCTGGGCTACGCAGCTTGACCGAGATGCTACGAAAGCCGCTACCCGACCGGTTCGAGGGGTAGTACCCGAGCAGGTATTGGGTCCGCAGGTCTTCCGATAACTGGGCGAAAGTCTTATCCAGCGAGGAGGCGTCGGCATAGTAGTATTTGCCCCCGGTTTGCTGGGCCAGGGTGATCAGGGCGTGTTCCCCGGCCAGGTCGCGGCCGGCGCTGGCAGATATAGGGACGTCGATGATGGGGTAGACCATAACCTCACCCCGCAGAGCCTGTTCAAGCGCCATGTCATAGGTTGTGCCTTTGACGGTATTCCCACCGTCCGAGATGATGACCAGCACCTTGCGCCCGGATCGCAGGGCCAGGCTTTGCGAGGCTAGGTAGACTCCGCTGTAAAGCGCGGTGGCCGCACCCCGTCCCATATCGTTTAACCCGCGGTCGATGCGGCCAGGATTATTGGTGAAAAAGATGACCTCGCGCACATTGTCGGCAAACTCCATGAGGTCGAGGTGGTCAACCGGGCGCAGCAGCGAGTGCACAAAATGTTTTGCCGCCTCCTGCTCGAGACCCAGGTCTTTATGCACACTGCCGCTGGTGTCAATGGCCAGCACGATCTCCAGCGGTAGTTCGGACTGGCGCTCGAAGACAGCTATCTTCTGCGGATGATCATCTTCAGAAAGTACAAAGTCGTCCCGGGTCAAGCCGGGGACCGGAGTCCCTTTGTCATCGGTAACATTGACGAAAACATTTACCAGCCGGACGTTGACATTAATGGTGGGTGTCTGGGCAAATCCGCTGAGAGTAAAGGCGCAGCAGACTGCCGCGAAGAGTGCTTTCACTTCTTCACCAGGTCATCTGGGAATGGTTCGCCATCGGCCCAGACCGCTCCATCTTCGAAGTGTTCCTTCTTCCAGATGGGCACGGTCTTCTTCAGCGTATCGATAAGCCAATGGCAGGCTTCAAATGCCTGGGCACGATGGGCGGAAGATACGGCAATGAGAACGCTGGTTTCGCCTACCTCCAGCCGGCCCAGGCGATGCACCATGGCGATCTGCCGGACGCCGTGCGTGGCGACGGCCTCCTGGGCCAGCGCCTGCATCTGGCGCAGCGCCATTTCCTGGTAAGACTCGTAGACCAGGCAAAGCGTTCGCCTTCCCCTGGTGTTGTTGCGAACGATGCCGTCGAAAACCACGACAGCGCCGTCCTCCCCTTGCTTGATATTGCGCACCAGCGCGGCAGCATCGATAGGCTCATGGACCAAGGCAATGATCGGGGCACAGCCGCCGCTGACCGGAGGCAGCAGAGCAACTTCGTCTCCGTCGCGCAACAGGCAACCAGCCGGCGCGTAGCTCTGGTTCACGGCGATGGCCAGCGATGACCATAGCTTTGGCTGCTGGGGTAGCAGCTGGCGGAAGTGTCCCAGCACCGCATCCACGGTCGCGCCCGGAGGCAGCTCGAGGGTCTGGCGCTCGCTCGATAACATCTCCTTCAGCACTCCAAAGAACAGGACGGTGACGCGCATGGAAAGAGCATATCCGAAGGCCATCTGACATGAGGTTAGACGCGGCCATCTACAAAATGGCGTTGGTTCAAACCAGGACGGGTATGTTGGCAACTCCGGCGGTGCCAAAGACTCTGCGGTAACGCGCTATTTCCGATCGAAGCCCGGTCGCCTTGGAGAAGTTATCCGAAAGTTTCACCGCCGGCCGGCCGTCGGCTTCGGTCATTTTGCAGATCAGGCTGGCAGGATGGAATCCGTTTCTGCCATTGGGGTGGCAGCCGCGGAAATCATTGGTCAGCAGGGTGCCCCAGCCGGCGCTGAAACGGATGCGCCGGCCGGGAGTCCACTTGGCCGGGTCATTGAGGTCGGCCGCGCTGTGAAAGTCCTTCGGTGTCAGGCCGGGCGCAATGGTACCCATAAAATATGCATGAAGACCCAGGATGTCTTCAACGTCCATGGCGTCTGAGGCGATGATGAGCTTTTGTTTTGGGTCCCGGCCCCGCTGCCTCAGCCAATCGATGTATTCGTCACCCGCAATGTAGGGATCCTTGCTATCGATGCGCTGCCCGGTCCAGTCCGCTGTCCAATCGGGAGCATCGGCCAGGAACTGCGTCGTACCGTAGGTGTCGGGCAGCATGATACGAATCTCGTGGCCATAGGTGCTTTGCCACAGCTCGAGAATGCGATACTGCGAACTTTTCAGCTCCGCGTCGCTGGTAGCCATGGCAGCCAGCGCCATGGGCAGTTCGTGGGCATTGGTACCCACCGCTTCGAGGTTGTGTTTGTAGGCGAGATAGGTATTGGAAGTACCGGTGAAATGCTCGGAGAGCGCGGTGTTCATGGCCATGACGACATATTCCTGCCACAGGAAGCTGTGCCGCCGTCGGGTGCCGAAGTCCGCCACCCTCAATTCCGGCACACCGGTCAGCCGCTCAATCTTGCCCCACAGCTTGGCCTTGGCCTGGGCGTAAAGAATGTCCAGCTCGAATTCGCTCATGCCTTTGAAGGCAGCGCGCGACTTCAGCTCGTTGAGGATGGAGAGGGCGTAAATCTCCCACATCGTCGCTTCCGTCCAAAGCCCGTCGAATTCCAGATGGAATTCTCCGTCTCGGACCGTGAGCCGGTAGCTGGAGAGACGGAAACCATGGTCCAGCCATTCCAGGAAGTCCGGTTCGAAGATACCGCGGCGGCCGAAAAAGGTGTTGCCGGCCAGCCAGATCAACTCCGATTTCAGAAAGCGCAGACTGCGCACATGCTCCAGCTGCTGCAATACCTCTTCGCGTGCAATCACATCTGCGAGGCGCAGGGAGGACGACCGGTTGCTCACCGAGAACGATACCTGCGTCGTCGGGAAATGCTTCCAGATGAATTGAAGCATCAGCAGCTTGTAGAAATCCGTGTCGAGGAGCGACCGCACGACTGGGTCCAGGTCCCAGTTATGGTTGTGCGCCCGCTCCGCAAAATCAATGATCATCGATGTCCTTGAAGATAAATGGGGATTATCTCAATATTACTTTCCAATAAAGGAAAAGGCCCGCTGGTTGGCGGGCCTTCCTGATGGGACGTCTGAGATTTCAGACCTCAGCGTGTTCGATAATGCCTTCGCGCACCGCCTCGTCCTTCTTCTCTTCGCTGACGGACTTGGGCAGCGCGACGGCCAGAACATCTTCGATACGGCTGGCGTAGTGGATGCGCACATTCTCGATCTGATCCGCAGTCAGGTCCTCCTCGACGCTCTGGCGATTTTCGGCGGGCAGGATGACGTCCTGCACCCCCGCACGCTTGGCCGCGAGAAACTTCTCCTTAATGCCGCCTACCGGCAGAACGTTGCCACTGAGCGTGATCTCGCCGGTCATCGCGGTGAGCGGACGAACGGGAGTATCAGTCATAAGTGAAACCAGGGTGGTTGCCATGGTGACACCGGCCGAAGGCCCGTCCTTGGGGATCGCTCCCGCAGGAACGTGGATGTGAATGTCCAGATCCTTGGTGAAGTCTTCCTCCAAGCCCAGTGAGGCCGCGTTCGAACGTACCCAGGTCAGCGCAGCCTGCATCGATTCCTGCATAACCTCGCCAATCTGCCCGGTCATCTTGAAGCCGCCCTTACCCTTCATCCGGTTGGCTTCGATGAACAGCACATCGCCACCAGCCGGGGTCCAGGCCAGGCCCACGGCTACGCCGGCACGCCGGGTACGCTCGGCCAACTCAGTGTCGACCCGCACCTTGATGCCACCCAGGAACTCCTGAATCACCGCCCGGTCGACGATCAGCTTGCCCGTCTTCCCTTCCGCAATGCGCCGCGCCTGCTTGCGGCAGACGGTGCTGATCAGCTGCTCCAGTTTGCGCACGCCCGCTTCCCGGGTGTAATGGCGCACGATGTGGCGAACTCCCTCTTCAGGGAACTCGATCTCCGCTTCGCCACCTTCCTTGGGCTCGATGCCGTTTTCCTTGATCTGCC
Source organism: uncultured Acidobacteriaceae bacterium (assembly GCA_963814015.1). Taxonomy (GTDB): domain Bacteria; phylum Acidobacteriota; class Terriglobia; order Terriglobales; family Acidobacteriaceae; genus PALSA-350. The sequence goes on along the minus strand of CAWFBI010000003.1, from coordinate 201,960 downwards.
GCGGAATGAGATAGCGAAACGCAATATGGGTCTTCTCATCCTCGGTGTAGCCCGACAGGTCGATGATCTCCATGCGGTCGCGCAACGGCTCCGGAATGGGATCGAGCATGTTCGCGGTGCAGATAAAGAGCACCTTGGACAGATCGAACGGAACATCGAGGTAGTTGTCGCGAAACGTATTGTTCTGCTCCGGATCCAGCGTCTCCAGCAGCGCCGATGCCGGATCGCCGCGAAAGTCGCGTCCCAGTTTGTCGATCTCGTCCAGCATAAAGACCGGGTCGTTCGCGTCCGCGCGGCGCAGCGCCTGCATAATCTGCCCAGGAAGGGCTCCGATGTAGGTGCGCCGGTGACCACGAATCTCGGCTTCGTCGTGCATGCCGCCGAGCGAGATGCGCTGGAATTTACGGCCCAGAGCGCGGGCGATGCTGCGACCGAGCGAGGTCTTGCCCACGCCTGGAGGTCCGACAAAGCAAAGGATGGGCCCCTTCATATCGGGCTTGAGACGGCGCACGCTCAGGTAGTCGAGAATGCGATCCTTCACCCGCTTCAGGTCGTAATGGTCGAGGTCGAGGATATCCTTCGCCTTGGCAATGTCCACTTCTCCGCCCGTGGACTTGGCCCACGGCAGCACCGCCAGCCATTCCACGTAGTTGCGGGTGAGCGAATAGTCGGCGGCCATGGGAGACATCCGGGACAACCGGTTGAGTTCCTTGGTAGCCTCCTTTTTCACCTCTTCAGGCATGCCGGCGGCTTCGATCTTCTGCCGCAGCTCTTCTATGTCCTTTTGACCCTCGTCCAGCTCGCCGATCTCCTTCTGGATGGCCTTGAGCTGTTCGCGCAGGTAGTAATCGCGCTGCGATTGCTGCACCTGGTCCTGCACCTCGGTCTGGATCTTGTTGCGTAACTGCTGCACCTCGGCTTCCTTGGCCAGGTGCTTGTTGATGCGCTCCATGCGCAAGAACACATCGGGGGTTTCGAGCAGCTCCTGTTTATCAGTCGTGGCCAGGAACGGCAGAGAGGAGGCAATGAAGTCCACCAGGCGTCCCGGATCTTCGATATTCAGAGCGATCGTCTGCAGCTCGTCCGAAAGTGTAGGCGACGTGGTGACAATCTGCTGAAATTGCGCGATCACATTCCTCTGCAGCGCTTCCAGCTCCGCACTCTTACCCGGATCAACCTCCGGCAAATGATCGACAGCCGCCATCATGAAAGGCTCGAGTTGGGCAAATTCTCCCAGCTTGACCCGCTCCGTTCCCTCGGTAAACACAAAAAGACTTTGGTTGGGCATCTTGACGACTTTGTGCACCGTCGCCATGGTGCCTACGGAATACAAGTCGCTGGGTTGCGGGCTGTCCATGCGTTCGTCGCGCTGCGCGACCACCACAATAGTCTTCACATCTCCCAGCGATTGAATGAGTTGGATCGAACTCTCCCGGCCGACGGTCAGGGGCAGCACGGCATGCGGAAACAGTACCGTGCTACGGACGGGCAGAATCGGCAGGACTCTTCCCTGAGAGCCGCCCTGCTCACGCCGACTGGGGTCGGTTGGATTGATGATGCTTAAGAAATCGCTAGCCATGAGTATCCTTCTATCAGATTATCGACTATAAGATGCTGCAGATCTCGGAAAGTCGCAAAAGGCCTCCCTGCTCCCCTCTATCGACGGAGCCCAGGCCTCTCAGGAGAGCAACCGCGCTCCAGGGTAATGACCCAATTCCTTAACCAGCAGGCACTGCCGCCTGAGTTGATCGAGCGCTGCACTGGTTGCGGCCGGGTCGGCGACCTGGTAGTCGACGTAGAAGACATACTGCCAGGGCTGGCCGTGCACCGGACGGGATTCTACCTTGCACAGGTTGGTGTTGTGGTCGGCGAACACCTGGAGCGCCGAGACTAAGGTTCCAGGGCGATTTTCGACCGTAAAGGCGATGCTGACTTTGTCCGGATCCGGCAGCGGCCGGACCTGGGCGCTGCTGCGAATCAAAAAAAAACGGGTGTAATTGGCCGGGTTGTCTTCGATGCCGGCAGCCAATACGACTCCCCCGTAGGCCAAGGCCGCCCGCTCGCTGGCAATGGCGGCGCTCTCTTTGTCGGCAAGGGCGGCTATATGCTTGACGCTGCCCGCTGTGTCGTAGAAGGGAGTGGGCGTGATCGAAGGATGTTCCCGGAAAAAACGACGGCACTGGGCCAGCGCGACCGGGTGAGACAGGACCTTGCGAATATCCGCGAGGGTGCTGCCCGGGATACCAATGAGATTGTGGCGAATGCGCAGCAGGGATTCCCGCTCGATTTGCACATCGGACTGAAAAAGAAGGTCGAAGTGTTCCACCACCGAACCAGCGAGTGAATTTTCAATTGGGATCACCGCCGCGCAGACCTCAGCGCTCTCGACCAGTTTGAAAACCTCTGCAGAAAGGGCGCAGGGAACAATGGTTGCCTGCGGCTCCATCTCTAATGCGGCTTGGTGGCTGAAAGAGCCGAGCTCTCCCTGGATCGCAATCCGCATCTCTGCCCCGCAGACTTAATTTTGATAATACGGCAACCCACTACCAAGCAAACGCACCAAAGTACAGCGTAGCAAGACTTTGTTGTTAGGAGAAACGCACGATGCTTTGGACAATTTTTCTGGTGTTACTTGTACTTTGGTTGGTCGGCTTTATTGGATTCCATGTGGTTGCATGGTACATCCACGTTCTGCTGATCATTGCGCTGGTGGTTCTTGTGATCCAGTTGGTAGGCGGTCGACGAGCAATTTAAACCGGCCTCCCTGGGCATGCGGGAGCAAACCCATCACCTGCCGGCATGTTTTTCCGTCCCGCCAGGTATGCCGGGACCAACAGGGAGGCATCTCAATTTAGACGCCTGTGATGTCACAGGGGTAAGGAGAAACGCATGAACAAAGATCAAGTGACCGGCAAAGTGGAGCAAGCAGCGGGACGCGTGAAGCAAGGGGTAGGCGAGGCTTTAGGGAATCAGAAGTTGGCCAACCAGGGCGTAGCCGACCAGGTGAAGGGCGCCGCCAAGGAAACCTGGGGCAACGTAAAAGATGCTGCCGCAGTGACCGCAGATCGCCATCACAAGGAAGCGGAACACAAAGCAGACGACGCCCGCGCTGAGGTCCGCCAGAAGATCAACGACGTTCATGACAGCGTGAATGAGAAGATAGACGCTCACAAGGCAAGCGAACGAAACAAAAGCAAGACGGCCTAGAGCAGTTCTCCTCCATGGAACGCACCCGTGGCCACTCGCGGGTGCGTTTACATTTTGGGAAGGAGAACGGCAGCCGCGACGAAGAAGAAGAAGACCATCGAAATAATCCCATTCAGGGTAAAAAACGCAGCATTCATGCGCCTTAGGTCGGTGGGGGAAATGATGAGGTGCTCGTAGAGAAGTAGAATGCCGACTGCCACTACCCCCACCCAGGCGATGCCATTGAGCGCGAACAGCTTCAGCAGCCAGCACAACAGGCCCAGCATGGCCAGGTGCATCGCGCGCGCAATCCAAAAAGCCGTTTGAATTCCCCAGGTTGCGGGGATGCTGTTCAAGCCCGCTTGCCGGTCATGCGGCATGTCCTGGCAGGCATAGAGCACGTCAAACCCTCCCACCCAGAAAAGCACGGCCGCAGTGAGCACCACGATGCGAGGATCCAACGTGCCGCGAATCGCTATCCACGCAGCTGCCGGGGCCATTCCGAGCGCCAGGCCGAGCACCAGGTGGGACCAGCGGGTAAATCTCTTGGTGTAGGAGTACAGCAGGAGCACTGCGAGAACCAACGGAGACAGCAATAGCGTCTCCCGATTCAGCTGCGCTGCGGCCAGAATAAAGGCCAAGGACATGAATACGGTAAAGCCGGCGACGAAACGGCGGCTCAGCAATCCGGCGGGGATGGCGCGTGCCGCAGTCCGCGGATTGGCGGCATCGAGGCGAGCGTCTGCCCACCGATTGAATGCCATGGCCGCCGACCGCGCAGCGACCATGCAGGCCACAATCCATAAGACCTTATTCCATGCAGGCCAACCGGCGGCCGCCAGCATAGCACCGGAGAGAGCAAAGGGGAGGGCAAAGACCGAGTGCTCCCACTTGATCATTTCCAACGTCGTGCCTACATTGCGCAACAAAGCCATCAAATCAAGTGTACCGGGAGTCGTCCCAGGCAAGCCGGGCGGACGTGAGCTCTCCATGACCCGGTCTGGCCTAGTTCGACGCTAATCTATTTTTCGTTTGATGAATTGGCTACCTGGAGATTGTTGGTGACCTTGAAAATCCCCGGGACACTGTTGGCGCGAATGCCTGCGACATTCTTGTCTGCCTGACTCAGGACCACGCCATTCAAGGTGACATTGCCATTCACCACTGTGATGCGGATGGGCTGCGCCGGGTCGATGGCGTACTTATTCAGGCTGGGGTAACCGTAAATCGCCCGATACACCTGCATCCTGGAGCGATCATCCATAGGCGATAAAGGGTCGACCTGGATGTTGTCAATTACATCCTGCACGCCAGGGAAATGGCTCGCCAGAGACACTGCGGAGTCAGCCGCCACCGGCCCCAAGGCATTGCCGGCCAGAGTAACCACCCCGTCCTGCACGTTGACGCTGATGGCGTTGAACGCGTTGCCATAGCCCACGCGATCATACTGCAGCTTCTGCACGATTTTTTGTTGCAGCTGCGCGTCTGAGATCTCGCCTGCTCCGGCAATCTTTAGCTTGTTGCGGACTGCGGCCACGTTCTTGACCCGGTGCGCTTTCTTATCTATCTCTTCTTTAGTCGCAAAATCCTTGACCGTGCCTTCAAGATCGACGACTCCGTTCTTAACCAATACCTGTACGTCCTTGAATTTTTTAAGTTGATTCTGCAGTTCGGCCTGGATGTTGTTATCCGTTTGCGCGCTCTGTCCGGCGGCATATGACGCATGGGGAAAAACCACCAGAGAACCTAGAACCAGAACAGCAGCCAGCGCCAAAGTTAGACCATGTCTTGCCTTTTTCATTCCTATCTCCTGTTTTTTTCGCGTGTCTTAAGGCTTCGCGAATAAGTCCACTTATATAGACTCGAAACCGGGCCCTGGGTTGCCCTCTTTGTTTACTACGACGGTAAAACGGCGTCAACGATAGCGTTTGTGAACTTTCAGCACCATGCTGAAGACACCTGCTTCGTCGCGAACGGCAAGCACAGAAACGCTTTGCGTGATATCCACCTGGGCCTGAATGAGCTGCTGTGCGGTGGCGTTTACGTTGGTGGCGTAGGTAACCTGAACGTTTCGGGAAATATTCTGCTGGACTGTAATCCGGGCACTCGAACTGCCGATGGTGCCGACGTAAGTCGGATCGATCTTCACGCTCCCTCCGCCAAAGAGTTTTGACACCCGGCTGCTAACGGCGGCATTGAGGGCGCCTCCCAGCAGCGCATTGGTGGTCGCATCGGAGCCGATGGACTGCTCCTGTTGCGAATACAGCGCCTGCTCCTCCTGGGTGCGGCCCAAAGCCAGCAGGGAGATCACGTCTGCCTGGGGCAAGGGTGGCTCGGAACGAAAGGTGGGCGTCAGTTGGTTGATGTTGCCGTGCAAGCCGATGGTCACATCGTATTCCTCCACCCGGGTGGTGGCGTCGATGTCGATGATGGGCTGGATCATGACCGGGTTAGTGAAGAAGATTTCGCCGTGCTGCAAACGGTAAGTGGTGCCGGCAAAGTTCGCGGTTCCATCTGTAATGTTGATGCGGCCCAGGATGGCTGGCTGGGCCACGGTTCCGCGAATGCGCAGATCGACGCTGCCGGCCAACTGGGCATAGGAATTTTGGAAATCGAGCTGCGGCGCGGAGAAAATATGAATATCCAGGCGCACGTGGCTGGACGGCGCATTGGGGTCCGGCGGCACGTTCGCCGCGGGGCTAGGAGCAAAGCTGGCAAAATCCACATTCGGGCCGATGATGAAGCGGGTGATCTGAACACTGCCGCTAAGCAGCATGTTGGTCTCTGTGCCCTGCAAGTGCATAGTAGTGTCGGCCGTGGCGCTGATGCCTGAGTAGCGAACCCGGATATCTTTGCCGGTCGCTGTAAAGTCTCCGTAGAGGCCCTGCTGGTAGGTTAAGAAACCGCCAAATTTGAGCTGCCCGCCCCCGGTCGTACCTACCAGGTCCTGCACCTGCAGACGATTCTGATCGAAGATCAGATTTCCATTCAATTTGCTGATGCCGTTGGGCAAGTCGTTCAGCGCGAGCGCGACGTTGGTGAGGTGCATCCGGCCAGAAAAGGATGGCTGCGTCACCGTCCCGTTGGCTTCGACGTTGAAATCCACGTGGCCGGAAGAGGTAATGTCTGGGTCAAACGTCTGCGCCAGCTTCATGTTGATGGAGCCGTTGCCGGTAACCGCCAACGCCTGGTCGCCCATCAGGGCCGCGGTGCCGGTGACTGCCAGATCGGTATCCGGTCCGGTAATGTGAGCCTGGGTCAGATGAAGCACCCCGTCATGCAGCGATGCGCGCAGCGGTCCCTCACCCTGGAGAGCGATGCCCTGCAGAGTGGCGCTAAACTTACTAATCTCCGCATCTCCGCTGAACTGCTTCGGCTCCCGCAGCGGACCGGCAATGTTGATCGTGCCCCCGATCGACGAATTGCCGCTGACACTCTGCACATGCAAGGCGCGCAGAAAAGGCGCAATGTTGAGATTGGTCAAGACCAGGTTGGCCTGGGTATCAAAGTTGCCGTGCAGCTGCGTCTGGCCTTTAACCTGTAGCTGTGCCAACGCCAGGCCGCTCTGGGCGGTGAAATAGGCAGTGCTCCCCTGGGTGTGCGCGATCACCTCCAGGGAGCCGGCGGGCTGCCCGCCGAGAACCAGGTTGCGCAGATGGACCCCAGCCAGGACGGAAGGGGATTCAATGGTGCCCGAGGCGTGGGCGTCAAACTTCAGAGCCCCGGCCACGGAGAGCCGCGGATCCTTAGGCTGAGGAAAATGAGCAAGTTCAAAGTTGGTCCCATCCAGATTGCCCAGAAAGGCTCGCGTCTTCAGGTTGTAAGTCCCATTGCCTTCCACCGTGCCGCCATCCTGTAGCAGGGTAAGTTTCGTCAGGTTGACATCCTGTCCGGATAAAGCCACGGTGGCGGTGAGGCTATGATACGGCTGGCCCTCGATGGTCCCCCCCACCAAGGTAAGATTGCCGCCTCCGCTCAGATCGCTTAACGTGCCGCCGGCGTGGGCTTGCAGATTCAGCGTGCCGGTGATGGGCAGGTCTTGCCCGGCGATAGCCAACAAATCAGTCAAAGACGCTTCCTGCATTTGAGCAGTGGCGTTGATGGTGGCCTGGTCATCGAAAGCCACCTTTCGCCGGCTGATGCGATGGGCCTCCAGCTGCCCGGAGGCGTGAATCACCGTCTTGCCCCGGGTGAGGGTTGCGTGATCGACGGATATCAAACTGGAGGAGTAACTGGCGTTCGTATCCAGCGAGTCCCAGTAAATGTTTGTGAGCGTGCCGACCGCTGGCTCAACCGGAGTGGCTGCCGACGACTTCGCCGCCGGCAAAGCCACCGGTCCGATGGAAGGATGTGGCGGCTGGAGCGAGGTGCTAACCGTGGCCGGCAAGACGAATACGGTGGAGAATCGGCTGGCCGTCAAGTGGCCCTTAAATGCGGGGTCAACCAGGGACCCGGTCGCCGAGCCGTCGAAGGTTGCATCCCCGTGAAGTTGAACGGGAACGCCTGAAATACCCATCTTGCCGTCAAGGCCCAAATCCAGGGCCTTCAGCACGTGATCGAACTCGCCCAGATTGTGGTTGATCAGATGAACCGAAAGATTCGAGGGCTCGTCGAGGGGATACACGCCTAACGATCCGGTGACGTTGAGAGTTGTCGCGGGACTATGCGCCTCCAGCCGATCGATCTGAACCCGGCCCCCGCGCTGGAAATACCTGGCATCGACCGATCCGCTGACCGGAAGCAGGCCGCGCGCAATGGTCTCGGGAGCACTCATGGCAAGAACGGCTGCAACCGTCAGGTCATCCGGTCCACCCGTCCAATCGATATTCACGGTCCCTTCGCCCACTGTATCGAAGCCCAAATCTCGATTGTGGGGCGGGGCCACGCTCTCGAGTGCCGTGGTCAGGCGCACGCCCGATATCCGGGCGCGGATGTTCATCACCTGGGCTCCTGCTGCCTTCGCCGGGCCGAAGGGAGCCATCCAGTGGAGATAGCGGAAGGAGGCGTTTACGATCCCGCCCTCACGCGGGCGGGCAACCAGATCGGGGAGCGAGATCTCATCCGGTGTAATGTGCAGCCGAGTGGTCGCGTTCACTCCGTCAATCCAGAAATACTCCATGGCATAGCTCGCGCTGATCACTTTCGCTTTGCCATCCACGACGTATTGATTGGTCCCGCTGCCCTGGCCGGTAAGCGCAAGGTCCACGGTGCCGCGCCGGAAACCGTCGACTGCACCCAGCGCCGTTACCTCCGCCAAGTCCACCGTGCCCTCAGCCGACCCTTTCCACTGTGGATTGGCCAGGTGGCTAAGACTGCCCGAGGCCTGCAGCCTGGTTTTTTCACTAGTGAAGTGCAACGTTCTGACGTCGACCGTATCGGGGGCCGCTTCCACGTTCAAGTCCAGTTTGCTGTGGACGACCGTAGATTTCGCTTGCTGGAAGGTGATATCGGAGCAGGCGATTTCGCCCAGGTAGTGACCGGTCACAGGAGCGTAGGTGATCACCACTCCCAAATCGGTGGCGGCAAGCTGGAACGGAATAGAGCGCTGATTGATGAGGGCCACACCGTTGTGCACTTCAACCCGGGCCGCCTGAAGATCGAAGATCGTCCGGATCGCCGGTCCGTTGTTGCTTTGTTTGGCCTTCGGTGTTGGCTGGTTGGTGCGGCCATCGGGGTAAATGATGAGATGGATAGCCGGCCGGTCGACCTCCAGAAAGTCGAGGCCCAACTGGGCATCTACCAAGGAGAGAATTTTGGCCCGCGCATAAAGCCGGTCGATATGGGCATAGGGCAATTCACCCCGCCCCTCGAGTCCATGGATGGTCAAGCCATCCACTTCGACGGCCAGATGGCGTAGGTTCCAACGCAAGGACTGCAACTCCACCCGGCCACCGGTGGCGTCTTCGAGGACAGTGATGACCCTCAGCCGGACGATGTTGGCAAAGTGCGGCGTCGAAGCATAGAACAGCAACCCGCCGACGACCAGAATCAGCAGCAGCGCCAGGACCCCGCCAATCCTCCAAACCCAACCCCAGGCACTCATGACTGCCCTCCGGATTCGGAATCATCACCGGAGCCGGTGGTGCCTACCTTGCCATAAGCTGGATCCAGAATACTTACGCTGCCTTCGCTCTTCAGGCTCTGCAGCCACTCCAGCAGCAGGGAGCTCACTCGCTGCTGCAACAGGATCTCCTCAATCCTGGTGGAGACGCTGGCCAGGGGAGGTGTGTTGGCCCCGTGGAGCTGGGGAACCAGGGTCTTGTTGTAATAGTCCTGAATCTCGGCTGGGGTGATGCGAACGCCGGAGCCGAAGCGCGACTGAATAAACGAAAGAATAACCATACGCTGGGCCCAATGCTCCTCCACCTCCTTCTCTGTCAGGCCTTTCGCCTTCAAAAAGGCTTGCCACCCGGCGTCGGTTTCGCAGTGATACTGTGCGCACTCGGGAATCACGCCGCGCAGTTGCGTAATACGCTCCTTTACTTCCTCAGGCGCAGGCGGAGTCTGCGCCTGCGCCACCTTCATCTGTTGCAGGATAAGGTCGCGATCGATGAGGCGTTGGAGCGCTCGCTGAGGGGTGTTGCGCTCGCTATTGATGCTGAACGGCTGCAACACGGCATAACGCAACTCTTCGTCGACATCGCTCTGGAGGATCACGCTGCCATTGATGACCGCGACCACATGGTCGAGGACCACCGCTCCCGTAGGTATAGGGGCCAGGGTTTGCTGGCCCCATGCGCCTGCTGCCATGCTCGCCGCCAACAGCATCCTGGCAACAATGGTTAGCGTCCTATTCCCCGGTTTTTTTGCGAGATGCGGGAGACGATTTTGCAGGAGCTGTATCCCATATCTCGGAGCAAAAGGGTTGGGGGATATGGGGCACCCACTATTGTTATCCCGTCCGACAATGTGGCTCGCTCTAAGCATCAAAAGCTCTGTCCGATGCTGAAGAAGAAGTTGAAGTGCCCGGCTGAACCGACGTGCGGGTTCTCCACTGGAAGCCCGGCGGTGTAGTCCACAAAAACGGGATAGATCGGCGGGTTCAGGTTGTAGCTGAAATCTGCGCGTACAGGCCCAATGGGTGTGTGGTAGCGCAGGCCCAGCCCCACGGCATGGGAGAAGTCGTTGAAGTCGCAGGTATCCGGCGTGTTGTAGGTGGTATAGGGCACAGTCACATTGCGGCACGTATAGCTGTGTGGCTGCTTGATGCGGAGAGCGCTGGGCCAGACCTGGGAAGACTTCTCGAAGGCGTTGCCCATGTCATGAAACAACACAAAACTGAGATCGTTGCCCACCCAACGCAAAGTGGGCGGCGGGGTGCGCAGCTCCAGTGTGTTGACGAACACGGCGTAGCCGCCAACCGGAAAACCGGTCTGGGGATCGCGCGGCCCGGCGGAATTGATACCAAAGCCGCGATGGGAGGTGGCGCCGCCGGCATAAAGCCGCTCCGGTAACGGAATCAGCTGCTGATCGCCGTTCCCGAAGGACCGTTCCTGTCCGTAGCGGGTTTGCCGCGCAACCACCCAGTGATCCCGGCCAAAGTCGTAATACGAGGAATTGCTCAAGTCGACTCGGGCAAAATTGGCTTGGGAGCCGAATTTGCCATCCGACAGAAAAACTTCCCCGGTGTTGAAGGTGCCATGATGGGCGTCGAGAGGGACATCGCGGGTATCGCGGATGTATGTCATTCCCGGCCCCCCAACCCGCACCGGTTGAGCGTACAACGGGATCTCCGGTTGGCTGACTTGAAGCGTCTCGGCATTGACGGAAACCCGGCGGTAGGACAAGGAGTAGATCAAGGTGGTGGGTTTGGTGACACGCTCGGTGAGCCGTAACGCGCCAGAAAGGATCGCGGCCTTGTAGGTGGTGATCACGGCGCTATTGTTGTAGCCGCCGGAAAGCGTCAGGTTGAACGATGGCTTATCGCGGAAGTGCGGGTCCTGATAAATGAGCTGGACTACCTGCTCGAGTGTTCCGTAGTTGGTGCGCAGGGTAATCGACTGATCGGTGCCGCGCAGGTTGGTACGGCTCACATTGAACAGAATACGAGGACTGGCCCCGGTATGGCCGTTGGGGTTGCACACCGAGCCGGACTGGCTCGTCTGGCAGTCCTGTGAGGGCGTGCCTGTCTGCACTTCGAAGCCGAAGCCGTAGCTGATATCCCATCGCTTGGCTTCGGTCAGATTCAGCAGGATGTTCTTGTAAGTTTCATCGCCGTTGGGATTCTGAATGGCGGTATTGACCTCGTTGAAAAGAGCCAGATCATAGAGCCTGCGCTGCATCAGCAGCAGCGCAGTTTGATTGAGCGGGTCGCCCGGGTTGAGCAGGACCCGCTGCTGAACCACGGCTGGTTTGGTTCGTTCCAGACCAGAGACGATGACCTTGCGCACGAAGAACTGCTTGCCGGCATCCACTTTCATGTTGAAGTCCACGACATCCGGATTGTCCGGTTCGGTTTGCTGGAACAGGTTTATCTGGGCGTCGTCATAACCCTTGCTGAAGTAGTAGGTCTGGACCAGGTTACGGTCCTGGTTAATATTCACCGCGGAATAGGGCTGCCCTACCTGGGTATTCAGGTAAGGGCGAAAGTCATTCAGCTGCTCAGCGGTCGCTCCCTCAATTTCATATTTGCCGATGCGGCGCTGGTTCCCTTCATCAATGACATAGTCGATTTTGAAGTGGGAGATCTTGCTCGCCTTGCCCGCAGTGGTATCGCTATCTGTAAATTTGGGTGTGACCTTGACTGCGCTAAAGCCGTTGCTCATGTAAAGCGCCTTAATGCTGGAGACATCCTGAGCAACCAGCTGCTGGCTGAACGCGCCGTACCGGTCCAGAAAGCTATTTGGCCGTACGCTCAGACGCTGGGTGATCAGGGGCGTACTGAAATACTTGTTACCGGTGACCGACACGGTATCGACCACGTGGCGCTTACCCAACTCGACCGTGTAGAGCGCGGTCACGTGCTGGGCGTCGGTGCGCACCGGCTGATGAGAGACCTTTACATCGAAGTAGCCGTGGCCCTCAAAGTAGTTGCGCAGGTTCTGCGCACCTTCGTTGAGCAGGTCCAGGTCGACGGTGCCCTCCTCATAAACGGGGACCAGTTTCTGGATCTGGCTGCGGCTGATCTTTGCCCCTTCCACCTTAACCTGAACGATTGGCCCCTGGTGGGCCAGAAAGGTATAGTTCAGCCGGTTGGACGGAGGCACGTACTCTTTGGAGGTAAGACTCACCGTTGCGGCCAGCCGCTCGCTCTTGTTGTAGTGCTTGCGCAGCCTACTCAGCGCGCGGCTAACCGTGTTGCGGTTGACTTTGGAATTGCGCTTGAGCTTTGCCTGCTTGCGAAACTGTGCTTCGGTCAATCCGCTGTCGCCGTTCAGCTCTACGTCGCCGACCCGGGAAGGATTGCCGGTGGTGGTATAGAAATTGATATCGACCAGCGAGTTTTCCTGGTCGATGACCCTGGTGGAGGCAATCTGTCCCTGGTAATACCCGTTGTTCTCGAGCGTGGCCTTGAGCGCCGGCTCCGCCTGTTCCGCCCGGTTGTCAGAGTAGGCCGTTCCCGCCTGTAGCTGGGCCGCGCTCTCCAACACCGCGTCCAGGCGTTCGTCTTTCACCCCCGCCACGTTTACCCGGCCGATGAAAAGCCGCGGGACACCGGAGAAGATGATGGAGACGCTGTCGCCGGCGCGCACGCCGGCCACTTCGATTGTCTGGTAGAGGCCAGTGGCATAGAGGCTGCGCAGGCTGGCGCGAACCTTATTCGGATCCAGGGGAGTACCCGCCTGCTGGGCCAACAGGCTGGGCAGCGGCTTCAGCAAATCTTCGCGCACGCCGTCGAAGCGAATGCTCACCACCTGCAGGCCGGCCCAATCAAGCAGCAGACCTTGCCGGGTATCCTGGGCCGCGTCGGGCCTGGAATCTGGTGCTGCCTGGGCGCTCGCGATTGCCAGCGAAGCATAGAGCGCCAGAGCAGAAACAAAAGCCAGGCGGCTCCGATAGATGACAGCAAGTGGCCCTTTTCTTAAAGAAAACGGCCGTACGAGGCAGCGGCCTCGTTTATAGCTGTCCAGTTTCTGCTGTAGGCGCGCCGATGGAAGCAGTGGTGTCAAAACCAACGAAAACCCTCTCAGGTGGGCACCGCGGCCGCGGCTTCTCTCTATCCGAATCTCTATACTAAGACGTGACCATCCATCTGGATGTTACGGGAGCGCCCAGTGGAACCAATTGAGGAGCGTTACTCGCGCCAGGTCCTATACCCCGGGATTGGTGCGGGCGGCCAGAGGAAACTGGCGCAGAGCCATGTGGCTGTGGTGGGTTGCGGGGCTACCGGAGCTGCCGCGGCGGCGTTGCTGGCGCGAGCCGGGGTGGGCGCCTTGACCCTGGTCGACCGCGACTTTGTGGAGGAGAGCAATCTGCAGCGGCAAGTCCTGTTCGACGAAGCCGATGCCCGCGAAGCACTGCCCAAAGCCGAAGCCGCCCGGCGCAAGATTGCGCAATTCAATAGCCGGACAGAGGTGCACGCGCACATAGCTGACCTGGTGCCTTCGAACATACACGCCCTGCTAAGCGGGGCGACGATTGTGCTCGACGCTACGGATAATTTTGAGACTCGCTACTTGGTGAACGATTATGCCATCGAGCAGAGCTGCCCCTGGATTTACGCCGCCGCTGTCGGGGCCTACGCGGCTACCATGAATATTCTTCCCGGCGAGACTGCTTGCCTGGCATGCCTTTTTCCCCGGCCGCCGGCGGGCATGGTTGAAACCTGCGATACCTCCGGCATTTTGAACACGGCGGTCAATTTCGCCGCGTCGGTCGAGGTAACTGAGGCGTTGAAGTTCCTGGTGGGTGCGCGGGACAAGATGCGGCGAACTCTGCTGGGCCGTGACCTGTGGACCAATGACCAAGCCGAGATCAGCGCCGCTACTCCCAGAGCGCAGTGCAGAGTCTGCCAGGAGCGCGATTTTGCTTACCTGCGGGGAGAGGACCGTCCCCAAATCACGCTCTGCGGGCGAAACTCGGTGCAGATCCATGAACACCATCGCCCGGTCGACTTTGACCAATTGCAGCGCCGTCTGGAACCGCACGGCAAGGTGAGCTTCAACCGGCTTCTGCTGCGTTTCGAACGAGGAGACTATACATTCACCGTGTTCGCGGATGGACGAGCGCTGGTGCAGGGTACAACCGACGTGACCGTCGCCCGCAGCCTCTATGCGCGCTTTATTGGCAGCTAAAACAGCGTGGCCCTCTTACGCAAACCCCCGGCAAGCAACTTCTACCCCATATTCTGCTTCCCAGTGCAAGGTTCCCTTTTTAATGAGTGATTCTTCATGCTGAAAGCCAACAACCGCCGGCAGAGCAGTGATAGCGGTGGGGTAACTTCTCTCCTAGAGGTCGCAATGTCTATACCTAGCAAGGACTTGGCGACGACGCCCGGGCCCACAGCTCCGGCCAAGGCGCCCAACCAGCATTTGCGTCGTAATCCCCCGATCGCCGGCGAAGCCGAAGCGATTCAGAAAGCCCAGGCCGGGGACGCGGCCTCCTTCGAAATGCTGTACGCGCTGCACAAGCGGCGGGTTTATTCCCTGTGCCTGCGCATGCTGGGCAACGTGGCTGAAGCTGAGGACCTCACCCAGGAAGCCTTCCTCCAGCTGTATCGCAAGATTTCCACCTTCCGCGGCGACTCAGCGTTTTCCACCTGGCTGCACCGGCTGGCGGTGAACGTCGTGCTCATGCATCTGCGCAAGAAAGGTTTACCCCAGGTTTCGCTTGAGGAGACCCTCGAGCCATCGCAGGAGGACGGGCCGCGCAAGGATATTGGCGCCCGCGACCTGACCCTCTCCGGTTCTGTTGATCGCGTCACTTTGGAGCGCGCGATCGAAAATCTACCACCTGGGTACCGGCTCGTATTCGTATTGCATGATGTCGAGGGATATGAACACAATGAGATTGCCGGGATGCTGGAGTGTTCCATTGGAAACAGCAAGTCACAACTGCACAAGGCGCGTATGAAGCTGCGCGACCTTTTGAAGTCGGGCCAAAGGAAAGAGGCAGTTCTATGAACAATGTCCGGAAAGCAGCGAACGGAACGACCGTCGATTGCGCCGTTTTTCAGGACCAGCTTCCGACCCTGTTCGAGTCGGGTGAAGATCTGAACACGCAACCGCACTTGCAGACCTGCGAGAACTGCAGCGCGCTGGTGCGTGATCTCGAGTACATTGCGCAACAGGCCAAGCTACTGCTGCCGATCCACGATCCCAGCCCTGAGGTTTGGGAAAACATCCAGACCGCGCTCAAGAAAGAGCCTTCGCGCGCCAAGTAGTGGCAATTTGCTGCGGCGGGTAGCCGAGAGTTCTATCCATGACTACGGGATCGGTGCTGATTGATAGGACAGCAGGTCCCCTCCACTGCACGCTCTTTCGAAAAAGCCTTTCCACGCCAGAGCGTCCACACAGAGATCTCTGCGCTGCGCTGCGGTCGAGATGACAAAGGAGAGGGCGGCGCTTCCATGCAGAGCAGTTACGAAATGGAAGCCGCTTCCATCAACTTGGGTGGGTCCAAAGACCCATGACTCCTCCGCTCGGGACGACAATTCAGTGGGGACGGGAAGAAGGTTTCTCCAATTGAATTGTTATGCCGACCGAAGCGTGCAGTGGGACCTGCTGTTTCTTTTTCAGGTTTGCACACATACGACAGGGGTGGCCGGTTTGGTATTTTCATTGCCCCCTCTATAATCCGCAGATGGCATGAGCAAGCAGGCGGAGCAAGAGATGGGGCACCTTTCCCGGCTGATCCTGACCGGTTTCATGGGCGCCGGCAAATCCACCGTCGGCACGATTCTGGCCCGAGACATAGGCTGGAAGTTCATCGACCTGGACGACGTAATTGAGGCCTCCAGCCATCGTACGGTCGCGGAGATTTTCCGTGATTATGGCGAAGCAGACTTTCGCGAGCGTGAGCGACAGGCAGTCCTGCAAATGAGCCGCGAAGAGAAGATAGTGCTGGCACTCGGGGGCGGCACCGTGGAGGACGAATCCACCCGGTCCCTATTGGTCCAGTCACCCGGGAACTGCCTGGTTTTCCTCCACGCCGAACTGCCTGAGCTGCTGGCGCGCTGCACGGTTGAAGGGAAGGTCCGCCCGTTGCTGGCCGCACCCGAGGCCCTGGAAGCTCGTCACACCCGGCGGCTGCCGCATTACCGCGCAGCCCACGTCACCGTGAACACGACCGGCCTGGCGCCGCAGGAAGTGGCCAATCAAGTTCTTGCGCACGTGTCTGTACATTGGCTCATTGAGGCAAGAAAGAGGTAAGTGACGCATGGCATTAGGTCCTGAACCGGGCGTAGAACGCGCCCAGACAGTGCAAAAGCGCTCGGTGCGCGGCTACATTGTCTTCGCCTTCGCCATCGCTCTGGTGCTGGCGACTGCCTACCTGATGCGCGAGATTCTGTTGCTGCTTTACGTGAGCGCTCTCTTTGCTGTCGTCCTCTCGCCTGTGATCCGTGGCATTACGCGCCTGCGCATCGGGAAATGGCATCCCGGCCGTGGACTGGCTATCTTTCTCCTGCTGCTGAGCCTGGGGGCCGCCGCAACGCTGTTTTTCGCCTTCGCCGTGCCGCCTGTCTTACGCGATGTGCAATCCCTGGTCACGGAAATGCCGTCGCGCGGGCCCCGGTTGCTCGATCAGCTGCATCAGATCCCTTTCGTTTCTCACATCAACCTTTCCGGACTGAATACCAAACTGCAGGGAATCGCGTCCAATTTCGCGGAGTATCTCTTTCTCTCCATCAGCGGCTGGGCGGGCAAGCTGGCCGATGTCGGCGCGGTCGTCTTTCTCACCGTCTACTTCATGCTGGAGGGAGATGAGGCCTATCACTGGGTGCTCTCCTTTTTCCCCAAGTCCGCCCGGGGGCGGCTGAACGATACCCTGTTGCGCGCCGACGTGCGCATGGGCAAATGGCTCCTGGGGCAAGGCGGACTGATGCTCGTCCTCGGGCTTTGCAGCCTGATCGTCTTTGTCCTGCTTAAGGTCCGTTACGCCTATGCGTTGGCGGTGCTGATGGGTGCTTTGAACATCATCCCCATCGTGGGCGCCATGGTGTCGATGGCGCTGGTGTTGCTCGCGGCGGCCACCGACTCCTGGGAAAAAGTAGTCGGAGTAGCGATTTTTTATGCTATTTACGCCCAGGTCGAAACCTCCTACCTGACTCCGCGCATCATGAAGAGCAGCGTAGACCTCTCGGCGCTGGGCGTCCTGGTCGCGCTGCTGATGGGTTCGAAGCTGGCGGGCGTCATCGGAGCCATGATCGCGGTGCCGACGGCGGTGTTGGTCTCGGTGCTGATCCAGGAATACCTGGTTCAACACGACGACCCCGAGCCGGTGCCGGAAGCAGCGCCGGTGGAATTCACGCGCTGAGGCCGCTGCGCTTCTATCCCACCAAACGGCGGCCCCGCCGACGCGGGGCTTGCTTGCTATCATGAAGGCAACCGCGTTGAAGAATCAGCCCCATCCCGCCCCGCCGCAAACCAGGACTGTGCTGCTGTGACCCCAGCCGCGCACGCTGTAGATCCTATTCCGGCCGGGGACATGGCTATGCCTGGCCTGGCGGTGGCCAAACCACAGACGCGACATTCCCGCTGGGCCGACTACCAGGAGCTCTTCAAGGTCCGGGTGACCTCGATGGTGGTAATTACGGCCTGGGCCGGCTTTTATCTGGGCTCGATGCGCTCCGGCATCACCAGCATGCACTGGGGCCTGGCCGAAGCGCTGTTCGGCATCACGCTGGTGTCGTGTGGGGCCAGCGCGATGAACCAGGTCATCGAGCGCAAAATCGACGCCAAAATGGTGCGGACCGCGCAACGCCCGCTGGCCGCCGGCCGCTTCGGACTGCTTTATGGCTTATCCCTGGGCATGGCTTGCTTCGCCGCCGGCGCGCTGGTGCTGGCGTGGTTTACCAACCCGGTCACCGTGATGCTGACGCTGCTGACGGGCTTTACCTACGTCGCCGTCTATACCCCGCTCAAGCGCTACACCACCCTGGCTACGTTTATCGGCGCTTTTCCCGGCGCCATGCCTCCCCTGTTGGGCTGGACCGCCGCCCGGGGCGAGATCGAGTGGCCGGCCGTGGCCCTGTTCGCCATTCTTTTTGTGTGGCAGTTTCCCCACTTCATGGCCATCGCCTGGCTATACCGCGAAGATTACGCCAAGGCCGGCATCCGCATGTTGCCGGTGGTGCAGCCCGACGGCTGGTCTACGGTGTGTGAAGCGCTGATTTACGCGGTGCTGATGATCCCGGTAAGCGCTGTGCCTTTTTATCTGCACCTGACCGGGCGGATTTACCTGGTCACGGCAGTGGTGCTGGGTTTGGTTTACCTGGCTTACACCATTCGCTTTGCACGCATCACCCGGGCGCTCAGCACGGCTGAGTCACGCGGGTATGCGCGTGACCTGCTGCGGGCCAGTGTCATCTACCTGCCGGTCCTGCTCACTGTGATGATGCTGAACGCAAGCGGAAGGAGATAAGCGTATGGCGACCCTGAGCGAACATCCGGCAGCGAACATCCGTGCCGGCGGTGTCCCCGAAGGGGTGCCGATTGAACTTGATCGCCTCTCCCACAACTACGGCGACCGGCTGGCGCTCGACAACCTGAGCTTTGCCGTGCAGCCGGCAGAGATTTTCGGCCTGCTGGGCCCTAATGGCAGCGGCAAGACCACGCTCTTCCGCATACTTTCGACGCTGATGGTGCCGACTGGGGGCGTAGCCCGGATTCAAGGCTTCGATGTGGCCCGGGAACCGAACCGGGCGCGGCAGCAGACCGGTATCGTCTTCCAGGCCAGGAGCCTGGACCTCAAGTTGACGGTGACCGAGAACCTGAAGCACCAGGGTCACCTGTACGGACTGCGCGGCGAGGCGCTCAAGACGCGCAGTGGAGAAGTACTGCGCAGAGTGGGTCTGAGCGACCGGGCGAAGGATTATGTGGAGACACTTTCCGGGGGCATGCAGCGGCGGGTCGAGCTGGCTAAGGGCCTCATCCATTCGCCGGCAGTGCTGCTGCTGGACGAACCGTCGACCGGCCTCGATCCCGGCGCGCGCCGTGACATGTGGCAGTACCTGCGGACCCTGCGTGATCAGGAAGGGGTCTCGATTTTAGTGACCACGCACCTGATGGAAGAGGCCGAGCATTGCGACCGGCTGGCCATTTTGAACCAGGGCAAACTGGTCGCGCTGGGTTCGCCGGCACAGTTGAAGTCGGCCATCGGTGGCGACGTAGTGCTGTTTGAGACCGGGACCCCGGAGGCCGCTCGCTCGCTGGCGGAACGCATGGGCGCCCGCTTTGGCGTGCAGCCGAGCGTGCTGGGCAGCACCGTGCGCCTGGAACGTCCTGAGGGCCATCGCCTGGTGACCGGCGTGGTTGAGGCTTTTCCCGGGGAGATCGACGGCATCTCGGTAGCTCGTCCTTCGCTAGAAGATGTGTTTATTCAACGCACTGGCCACCGCTTCTGGGCCGATGCCCAGGAAAAGGAGGCATCATGGCAACCATAGCCGCTACCACGCCGCGTGCGGTTAGAACCGCATCCCCCGGCATCTGGCTGCCTGCCTACAGCCTATGGCTGCGGGAGATAGTCCGTTTTTATCGCCAGAAGGCTCGGGTCGCGGGCGTGATTGCTTCCCCCTTGATCTTCTGGGTGGTGCTGGGCGCGGGCTTCGCCCATAGTTTCAATGCCGGCGGTGGCTCCTCTTCGCACTACCTGGGTTATTTCTTTCCCGGATCGGTAGCGATGATTGTGCTCTTTACCGCCATCTTCAGCATGATGTCGCTGATTCAGGACCGCAACGAGGGCTTTCTACTCTCGGTGCTGGCGGCGCCGGTGAGCCGGTCGTCCATTGTTCTGGGGAAGGTGCTGGGCGGCGCAACCCTGGCAGCCATCCAGGGGATCATCTTTCTCGTCTTTGCGCCCCTGGTTGGCGTTCACCCGACCCCGGTGGCCATCGGCTTGAGCATCCTGGCGGTGGTGATGATCAGCTTCGAGCTGACGGCCTTGGGCTTTGCCATTGCGTGGCCGATGGACTCGACGCAGGCCTTTCACGCCATTGTGAACATGTTGCTGATTCCTCTGTGGCTGCTGTCCGGTGCTCTGTTTCCTTTGAGCGGGGCGGCAGGGTGGATGCGCTTCTGCATGATGCTGAACCCCCTTACCTATGGAGTGGAAGCATTGCGCGGCGCGTTGTTTCCCGATACACCTACGCAATTCTCTCTGCCCGTGAACCTGGCGGTGACGGCAGTCTTTTGCCTGCTGACGTTTGTGGCGGCGTGGGCGATTGTGAACCGGCGCACCAACCGGCCTTCCGCATAGGAGACGAGAAGATGTTCGTAGCGGAAACCAAGCAGCGCCCTTCCGTGGCCCTCCCTGTGGCTTTGATTGTCGCGGTGAGCGGAGCCGCGGTTTGCTTTCTGCTCTGGCTGCTTTACCTCCACCATCCGATCGATGCCTCGGCCTCGCGGTTTCGCTTTCTGCCCGCGCTTAATGCGGTGCTCAACGGTTTGTGCACGGTCGCGCTGCTGATTGGGTTCTACTTTGTCCGCCGGCGCAATATCCCCGCACATCGGGCGGCGATGATGACGGCGTTTGTTTTCTCTTCGCTCTTCCTGGTCAGCTATATCACCAACCATGCGCTGCATGGGGAGACTCACTTCCCTGGCCTGGGCACGGTCAGGAAGGTTTATCTCGGGATCTTGATCAGCCACGTGAGCCTATCGGTTGTAGCGCTCCCCATGGTGCTGACCACTTTCTTCTTTTCACTTAGCGGCCGCATCCGGCAGCATCGCAAGATTGCGCGCTTTACGCTGCCTATCTGGCTCTACGTATCGGTCACCGGGGTGGTGGTGTATGCCATGCTGGCTGCGTGGCGTTGAACGTACCCGGATTTCCTGCCTCGAGCCGCCGGAGAATACCGCGTGTGCGCCTTTCATTAAGGAAGGGCGCATGAGGTTCGACAACGCCACCAAGGTCGACAGGAAATCCGGGGCTGTCCCGGTGGGGATGCGGCAGGCGGGACCGGGGCCAGTCAAGCCGATGCCGGATGACGGCACGGCGCAACTGCTGCGAGCCGGCATTTGGATCCTGGTGGTCGGAGCCATCGCCGCGCTGTCGACCGCAACCGTCTTCGGCGGCATTGGCGAACACGGGCCGCACACCAACTCCGGGTGGCTTACGCTTCTGCTGGCCATGATGTGCCTACCGTTCGGAACCATGCTGACGCTCCTGGGGGCGGCCAAGTGGCTGCGCAATCGCCGCCTCGCCCGGGTGAGAAAAACTTAATCTGAAGTTGCCCTGCTCGCGACCATGGCTGGTATGGCGAGACCGAGGGTGATGCGCGGCGCGCGGGTGGAATGGTGCGCCTTAAGCGCCTTATGCGCCTTAAGCCCCCGCGATAGATGTCCTTTTGAATGGTTACACCGAAATTGTCAAACCGGCTGACGGAAACCCGGCCGGCTAAGTTCTGCTATTCTTCAGCCTTACCCAAAACAGAGGGAGCATCATGCCAAAGAGCGTCAACAAAGTCATTCTCCTGGGCAACGTAGGCAAAGACCCGGAAGTCAAATTTCTCCCCAGCGGTTTGCCGGTCGCTAACCTGACCCTGGCCACGTCCGATCGGTTCAAGGACAAAGCCGGCGAGTGGCAGGATCGCACCGAGTGGCACAACCTGACCGCCTATCAGCGGGTGGCGGAGATCATTCGCGACTACGTGAAAAAGGGCAACAAGCTGTACGTCGAAGGCCGGATCCAGACCCGCTCGTGGGACGATCAGGCATCGGGGCAAAAGAAGTACCGCACAGAAATCATCGTCAACGATATTGTGCTGTTGTCAGGCCGGGGCGAGGGCGAGAGCGGTGGCGGCGGGTCGCGCTCGAATACCAGTTCCTTCGATCAGCGGGCACCGGTACAGCATGAGGAGTTCGCCGGCACCGAAATCACGGACGACGATATTCCTTTCTGATCAGGTGACAGAAGAGATCCGTTTGAGCAGCCGGCAGAGAGCCTTGATTTCGGGATGGAGAAATCACGGGCCGGCTGTTCTTTCGTTTGACGCTCCCAGGCCTGGCTCCATTGGACTCCTTTGCCAGCGAGGCAAACCTATCGCTTGATGCGCAGGTCGAAGGGATCTTTCGGCATTTCAGCGATCCTGAATCGGCCGGCATGCTCGAGGCTCTGGTAAAAGAGAGCGAATTAAGCGAACTAAGCGAACTAAGTCTCCTCTTGCCGGAACGCGTCCCGTGGTGGCCCTCCATCATGCCATACGGCGATGCGGTAATGCCTTCCATCCGCAGGAAACTCCTTGGTGTTGCCGGTCACCAGGTACTGCGGGAATTCAACTAAGTTCGGTCACTGAGATCGCTCGAAATCCATTCGAGAATTGAAATGCAAAATATACGATAGAATCGCATATTTTGCATGACAACTTTGGGATTGTCGTGAACCCGTGAACTAGGACAACAACTTTCGCGAGGGCTCAGAGGATCCCCCGAGAACCGATAAAGGGGAAACCACTTCTCGACTGAGCGCTACCAGATTTACTGCCCGGTTTGCTGGCGCTGGCGAATTCATGGGTCTTGCTGAGAGGAAGGCAGCTCGCGTAGCTGTTTGGGAAAGAGGTATCGTGTCGAATCGTGTCGCCTTATCTCTCTCCGGGGAAATGGCGCTCCGCATCGAGAAGGCCTTCGGAGTCAGCATGGATACGCTGATGCATATGCTGTCTTCCTGCGACATTGCCCAAACTCGCAAGCGTGAGAAGCAAAGCAGCGTTCCGCGCATTTCGTCGTTGGCTGCGACGCAGTTGTTTAAGCCGGCCAGTCCACCACTTTAAACGGAACTGTCACTACAAGAATGACGTTTGCGGGACATCCATGATAGCGTCGGCCAGAAAGAGGAAAACCAGGACTGACGGAAGCGGCATTAATAATACGCATCTGCCTTACTTAACTTCAATGTGTATCCCTTTGGTGTCAGCTTCGTCTGTCCTGCTTTTGCTCATAGGCAAAGGATGTATAGAGCGCAGCTGTTGAACCCGCGTGGTTACATTTGATTAGTGTAGCTGTCGTTGTTTCGTGTAAGGGTACGTTCCGTCTGTCCCCCGCCGAAGGCCCCGAAGAGAACGTGGCTGCGGCTTCGCTCAGGTTTGCTCCGGCGGAGGTTGCGGAGCTGGATCAGGCGTTGTCCCCGGAAGCTATCTCCGGCCCGCGTTACAACGAGCGCATGATGGGCTTGCTCGATCGGTAGCCGGGGCTCGCTTTTCAATCGATCTCGATCGCCCTCACGCGTGTCCAAAGTCCGGGGTAATTTTCAGCCCTCCCTTCGGGACTTCTCTTGTTGGGAAAGTATACCCAGCACTGCGTGCTGGGCTAAGTTCAGCCGTCCCTACGGAGTGTGTGTCATAGCAGAGTGGGGCAGACAAAATTGCAGTTGAGGGTTCAAACGGTTCTCATGCGGGCGATGTTGTGGGCAATGGCTACCAACATCCATTCGGTTTGAACGTTTACCAGGCCCCGTCTGTAGAACCGTCTGAGACCACGTTGTTGTTTGAGGATTGCGAATAAAGGTTCTACGATGGCTTGGCGTTTTTGGTAAATCTGCCGCCCAGCCGGGCTTCGGAGCTTCTCCCGCATGCGCTGGTGTTTGGGGTTTCGGATAGGGCTTCGACCTAACCCCTGGGCCACTTCGCCGGTGGTGAACTCGTGCTTTAGGTTGTTGTCCGGCAGATAGCCGTCGATACCATGTTGGTCGAGAAATTCCAATGCCTGACCACTAAAAAAGCCAGAATCAGCGCTCACTTTCTCCGGATGAGAGCGACATTGTCGCTTCACTTCCTCGATCATGGGCACCAGCGAGGCGTTGTCGGTGGCCTGTTGCGTCACCCGCGTAGCTACGATGAAATGGTCCTGGCTGACAGCCAGATCGGCGGTGTAGCCAAGCACCCAGCCATCCCGGGCACGCAGAAAACGGCTGTCTGGGTCGGTGGTGGAACTCTGAGCACGTCTTGACCGGGGCAGTGGAGTCAGCCCTGTACCCGCCTGCAGTTGCGCCGAAAGCGCCTCCTGCTGTTGGGCTTGCAGCACCACACCTCCGTTTTCGTCTCCCTCCGGCTGGGTTGCCTTCTGCTGATACCGCCGCACCTGAAGACGGTCCTGCGCCCGCTGATTACGTTGCTCCACCACACTGCTGCGCGCGGCGTTGGCTCCGATCCGGCTGGAATCGATGGCCACATGACCCAGCTGCGCCAACCCTGCCTTACGTGCCATCCCTAATACTTGCGTGAACACGTCGTTGATCGCCCGCCGATGCCGTCGTAAAAACTCACTGAGCGTCTTATGGTCGGGCCTCAGTGCTCCGGCTAGATAACGCAGCGCCAGATCTTCTCCTATCCGCTGCTCCAGCCGGCGCGTCGAATGCACCTGCAAACAAAAGGCATACAGCCACACCTTCAGCATCATCCGCGGCGGATACGCCAGACGTCCCTCCCGACCATAAGCTTGCTCGAACTCCCTCACATCCAGTGCTTCCACTACCCGATGCACGTGAAAACACAAGTGCTTTTCGCTCAGCACCTCCGCCACACTCGGCGGCAGTAAATACATCTGCTCGGGATCGTAATGATGAAAACGAGACATACTCCCTTCTCGCTCACATCTTTACCCAAATCAAGTACCTGCTATGACACACACTCCTTCGGGACTGTGCCCTAACTAGCGAGATCACGTGGGGACGACTGGAGCCTGTCTGCACTGGCGTGCATTGCAGGTATACCCAGGACCGACGAGTCTTCACCTCAGAATTGTCTCCAAACAAGCATTTCGTCGAGGATGCGCTATAGCAGGGGCTAAAAAGCCCAATTCTCTTTCCATCCTTTACGGGCCGGCTAACGTCGTGCCCTGATACAAAACGAAGGCACAGCTGCAACGCAGCCGATCGAGAAAAGTCGTCCTTGCGGGATTGGCGTCGACGAATTCCTGATGGCTGGATGTCTGAATCGGCGGGTGCTCACGGATAGAGGCGGGATCTCTCCCATCTATCAGACTCGCGGGTAAACAAGAACCGGTTGTGCAGGCGGTAGTCGCCTTGCATCCAGAATTCGATCTGCTCCGGGTGGATGCAAAAGCCACACCAGTAAGGGGGACGCGGAATCTCTCCTGGATGCTGCTCGGCGAATTTTCGGAACTTTGCTTCCAACTCTTCCCGGCTCTCGAGCGGCCGGCTCTGGTGCGAGACCGCGGCGCCGATCTGGCTGTTGCGCGAACGGGTGTGGAAGTACTCGTCCACTTCGCCGGCCTCCAGCTCTGTTACCCACCCGTCCACCCGTACCTGCCGCCGAAGTGTCTTCCAGTGGAAGCAGAGAGCTGCTTTGGGATTCGACTGCAGCTCCAGCCCCTTCTTGCTTTCCGCATTGGTGAAAAAGCAAAAGCCACGATCATCTACACGCTTTATCAGGACCATGCGGACGCTGGGGTGGCCGTCCGGAGTGGAAGTGGCCAGGGCCGCGGCATTGGGGTCGTTGGGTTCGCTCTTCTCCGCTTCCTTAAGCCATAGCGCAAACCACTCGAACGGATCAGAAAATTGCAGGTCGTGCCCGACATTCATCTTTCGATGTTAGTCTCCGAGAGCGAAGCGCCACTAGCTTATGCAAAACAAGGAGGCGCACTTTCCGCCACATCAATGTCCACGGATAATGAGATTTCATGTTGACTGAAGAACAAGTGCAGGCGGTGCTCTCCTACAAGGATCTGATCCCGGCGATCAGGCAGGCGCTGATGGACTTTTCCGCCGGGCGGGTGCAGCAACCGGTGCGCAATATCATTCCCGTGCCCACCCATGGCGGCTGGTTCGGGGTGATGCCCGCCGTGTACGGCACGGTGATGGGCGCCAAGATGGTGGCTTTCTATCCCGGAAATGCGGAGCTCAAGAAGCATACGCACATGGCAATGATCCAGCTTTTCCGCTCCGATACTGGCGAACCGCTGATTACCATGGATGGACGATTGATCACCGAGATGCGCACGGCCGCTGTCTCCGCGGTGGCCATCGACCACCTTGCCGCCCCGGGCGCCAAGGTGCTGGCTATTCTGGGCAGTGGGGTGCAGGCTCGCTCCCACGTCCGGGCCCTGGCCGGCATCCGTTCCTTTGTCGAGGTCAGGGTCTGGAGCCGGTCCGAGGATCATGCGCGGCAATTCGCCAATGAGATCGGAGCCCGGGCAACTACAGCGGAGCAGGCGGTATCCGGAGCCGATGTGGTTCTAGCGCTGACCAGTTCGCCGCAGCCGATCCTCAAGGGTGAATGGCTCAGCCCACACGCCATGGTGTGCGCCATCGGCGCCGCCACGCCGGAGCGCCGCGAACTGGATGAAGAGGCGATGCGTGGCGCAGTGGTGGTCGAGTCCCGCGAGGCTGCCTTAAAAGAAGCGGGCGACATTGTTCTGGCCCATGCGCAAGTGGCCGCAGAGATTGGCGAACTCTTGAACGGCGCACAGATTGACCGCGGAGAGCGGCCGGTGGTGTTCAAGTCTGTCGGTATCGCGGTTGAGGACATTGCAACAGCAAAGCTGGTTTACGAAAAATTCACGGAGCAGACGAGTCGATAGTGTTCACGCATGCGATTGTTCGTATCCCGGGAAGGAATTTTGCCCAGGGACTGACCACCGTACAACTCGGCGTACCACAGTATGAGCGGGTGCTCGAGCAGCATGCACGCTACTGTGACGCGCTGCAGGCTTGCGGCCTCAGCCTGACTCGGCTGGATGCGGATCTTGCCCATCCTGATTCCACGTTTGTCGAGGACACAGCTGTGTTGACCGCACACAGCGCCATCCTCACCCGGCCCGGTGCTCGCAGCCGGGAGGGCGAAGTGGCGGCGATACGGCCGACAATCCGCAGTTTCTTTTCGACTACAGTCGAGATCGAGGCGCCCGGAACCGTGGACGGAGGGGACATCTGCGAAGCCGAAGATCACTTTTTCCTCGGCCTCTCGCACCGTACCAACGAAGAGGGTGCGCGGCAGTTGGCGAACCACCTGGCTGCGGTTGGCTACATGTCCTCTATGGTCGATGTGCGCGGGATGAAAAGCATTCTGCATCTGAAGAGCGGCATTTCCTATATCGGCAACAACACGGTGGTGGTGATGGAAGAAATGGCTAACTGGGAGTTCCTTGCAGGCTATGAGCTCATTCGAGTCGCAGACAAAGAAAGCTATGCTGCTAATTGCGTTCGTGTCAATGAACGAGTGCTGGTGGCGGCCGGGTATCCACGGCTGTCAGCGGACCTTACGGCTGGTGGATTCGATCCGCTGGAACTGACTATGTCAGAGTTTCGAAAGATGGACGGCGGACTAAGCTGCCTTTCGTTGCGCTTCTAAGAGTGGAAGCTGCAGATCGTTCCACTGCGCCATGGTGGAGACGACGCGGATTGTAGTTATGGGGCTTGGAAGAGAGCAGAAAGAAGTTGTCAGTCCAGAATGGATGGCTTTTTCCAGGAAAAGTGGCGGCCGAGAATTCCTTTGATAATCCAGTGATCGGTGCTCGCAGTAGGGCCCACACCCACGCCGATATTAATCTCCCAATTGGGAGAAACATTCAAGTCGGTGACCACAAAAACCTGTTGCTGCTGATCATGCAGGGAATAAAAGTCGAACACCTGGCCATAGTCCGCGTAGTATTCGATACCGGCACTGATCTGCCGGTTGAAGTCGTAACTGAGCTTCGCGGCAGGAGAAAACCCGAAACCCTGGTTGACGTCCGGACCGTGGAAGGTGCGTTCGAACGCCGGGTTTACAGCCCAGTACCAGCGGCCCATGTACTTATCGACGATCGGCCTTATCTCCCACGTCCATGTATCGGGCGAATAGACCGCCCGCTGATAGCCGACCTCGGTCGACAGACTGACGCCAACCGGCCAATGCCACGAATCCGGCACCCGCACCCGCGGCCGAATGTGGTCCCCTACCCACTGCACCCCATGCCCGTTCTGCCAGCTGGTGAATACGTAGAAGCCCACTTCTGACCAGCTGGTCAAACCCTGCGTAATCTCCAGCGTTTCGTGCAACTGGTGATTGGTGGGGTACACGCCATCGATCTCGTTCTTCTGCCCCACCAGGGTGTAATTGGAATGGAGCTCAATCATAGTGCTCTTTGGCTCCACAGTGCTGGCGCCGTAGACCTGAATCTCGTAGTTTCCCTGGGCGCACGCCGGAACCGCGCCCGAAAGCACGGCCAGCACAGCCATCACGCAGGGCCAATTACGCATATTGAAAGAGCATCATGAAGCCCGCATCCATGTGGTTCTGCTGGTGGCAGTGAAAGAGCGTTGGGCCAGGATCGTCGGCAGTGAACTCCACTTCCACCTGCGTGCCTGCATCCAGCAGAATGACGTCTTTCAAGATGCCGTGGACCTCCGGATGATCGGGTAATTTTCGCAGCTCAAAACTGTGCCGGTGCAAGTGAACAGGATGGTCATTGGTGCTGTGATTATGGAACGCCAGACGGTAGCGCTGGCCCGCGGTCAGAACGGGGCTGGCGGTTTCCGGGTAAGACTTTCCGTTGATGGTCCATCGATCCATGGCGCCATGCCCGGCAAATTTGGATTCGAAGACCAATGGAATGGTCACCGTACCTGACTGCTGCGGGGGCACCGGACTGGCCGCGGCAAAGGGCAGATAGTCCCAGGTGAGTCGGTCAGGCTGATCCCATTGCGGTTTTCCGCTACTCCCGGCGTACTCGACCACGATGCCCATACCGGCCGCCATGATGTGTTTGCGCACTTCGCCCATCACCCAGACGCCGGGGTGATTCATCTCCACCAGCGCCGTGACCCGTTCGGCAGGAGCCAGGCGGAGCATAGACACAAGCTGGGGCTGAGGAACGTTGTTGCCGTCGAGCGCGATGACCTTGAACTGATGTCCGGAAAGAGCGATCCAGTGGACTTCGGTGGGGCTGGAGTTAAGAATGTGTATCAGCACCTGCTCGCCGGACTTTACCCGCAGCGGTTCGCCGAAGCCCAGCACCCGGCCGTTGATGGTCGATACCTCATACGCGGGATCCATGGAACCGTCCGCGCTGGCCAACAATTGACCGGCCCAATCATGCAGCGCGAGGAAGATCTCCTGGTCATAGCGCGCCGGATTGTCACGCGGTTCGATGAGCAGAAATCCGTGCTCACCAGTGTATTGGCCCCGGTGCAGATCCTTGCCGGCAGAAACGTGGGTGTGATACCAGCGGAAGCCCGCGGGGCGCGGGGTAAACGTGTAGCGAGCGCGGCCGCCAGCCTCGATCAACGGCGTGCCTTCTTCCATGGCGCCATCCACCGCCGGGGGCAGGAAGAGGCCGTGCCAGTGAACTACTTCGGGTCTACCGCTCTGATTGGTCACATCGACGGTGACGGGCTGGCCTTCTTTGAACCGCAGCAGCGGGCCAGGCACCTGGCGGTTATACGCAATTGTCTTGATCGTTCGGTGGGCGGCAACTTCAAGCTCATAGGCCGCGATGTCGATGGTGTAATCAGCAGGGGCGATTTGCTGGGCGCGCAAGTCCAGGGCCGCGCCAGCGACGGCCAGGCCGGAAAGCTTGAGCATTTGTCGGCGTGTTACCAAGCCTCATCTTAACAAAGTAAGAGCAGGGAAACGCGGCCCGCGGGCAAAGCGGCGGAAGGCGGATACTGGAAACTATGATGTCGATCGGAAAGCGAAAGTCCTGTAACAATATTTTCATCAGACATAAGCAACCTTTGCTTCTGTTTGCCATAGCTTTGGCCGCGGTTTGCGCCGCGCTCCGCGGGGTTATGGCTCAGACGCCGGAGGGTTTGCGCAGCGATGCCATCCTCGATCATCTGAATGCCGTCATTGACTGGTATCGGAATGCGTTGACCCACGTTCCGACCGTAGGCCTGCCCAGCGATGCCGTGTATCAGCTCAATGCGCAGAACATGGCCACCGAAGTCGTCCAGCTGGCCTTCCAGTCTGCCCAGGCCGAAGCGCCACTAGTTCCCGCCAGCAGCCCGGCCAGCGCCCCGGGCGCCGGCGAGAACAGCTCGCAGCAGAGCCTGGCCAAGCTGCAGAGCGATGTGAATGCTCGCATCAGCGCGCTGGAAGCAGAGATCAGTGATCTGAACCAGCAGATAGCGCGAGCGCCTAAAGCCAGGCAGCAGCCGCTCATCGCGAAGAGAGAGAGCTCTCAGGGAGAGTTGGACCTGCGCAAAGCCACCCGCGAAGCCTTCGATCAAATGGCCCAGTTCGTGAGTAACAATGGCGAAGCCGGCAAAGGCGGCCTGGAGGGCAGTATCAACGAATTGCGGCGTTCGGTTCCTGAACTTTCGAGCACCAGCGCCGCCAAGACTGCGCCCAAGCCGCCCACCGCGGCCGTGTCGATGCCATCTTCCGCCGGCTTGATCGGCGAAGTCATCGGACTTTATGACCAGCTCCAGGGAATGCATCAGCTCAGCCAGATGATGGAGCAGACCGCTGCGGTGCGAGCCGCGGCGACCAAACTGCGCAGCCCGCTTGTGGACACGCTGCGAGCCACCATTCAACAAGGCCAGCAACTGGCAGGCGAAGCCAACAACACGCCCACGCAATCGGCGGCGCCGGACCAACAACGCAAACAATTCGATGTGCTGACCGCGCGATTCAAGCAACTCGCCAGCGCATCGCTCCCCTTGAGGGAGGAGATCATCCTGCTCGACCAGAGCAGCTCTAATTTTCTGGAATGGCGGCAGTCCATCATCCACGAGTCGAACCACATCCTGCGCTCCATTGTGCTGCGCGTCCTGGGCATCGCTTTGGCCATGGGAGTTATTCTGCTGCTCTCCGAAGTCTGGCGCAGGATCACCTTCCGCTACATCTCCGATGTGCGCCGGCGGCGGCAGTTCCTGGTGCTGCGCCGCATCGTGATCGGCTTTTGCATGGGCATCGTGCTCATACTCGGGTTTGTCAGCGAGTTCAGCTCGCTGGCTACCTTTGCCGGCTTCATTACCGCCGGGCTCGCGGTTGGCCTGCAAACCATTCTTCTTTCCGTCGCCGCCTATTTTTTCCTGGTGGGCAGATGGGGCATTCGCGTAGGCGATCGCATCAGCGTCGCCGGTGTGACCGGCGACGTGGTCGACGTGGGACTGGTCCGTTTATACCTGATGGAACTCGCCGGGACGGGGGTGGATCTGTATGCCACCGGGCGGATCGTGGTCTTCTCCAATTCGGTTCTTTTTCAGCCCACCACGCCGCTCTTCAAACAGCTCCCGGGAGCGGACTATGCCTGGCACGAGGTCGTGGTGCCGTTGAACCCGGCGGGCAAGCTCAACCTGGTGGAGACGCAACTGCTCGACACCGTGAATGCGGTGCATTCCAGCTATGGCAGCGAACTGCAGCGCCAATTGGGAGCCAGCGAGCGCCGCATCGACATTCCCTTGAAGGTCCCGGAACCCCATGGGCAGCTGCAGTACAGCGATACCGGCCTGGAGTATGTCGTGCGCTACCCGGTGGGCTTGCACCACGTTTCCGAGGTCGACGAAAAGATTACCCGCAAGCTGCTGGAACTTCTGCAGCAACAACCCGAGTTGCAAGCGAGTGTCTCGGGTTTCCCTAGAATTCGCGCTGCGATTAAGGGATAGGCAACGCGTCCAGCATGGAGACGGCATCCTGCACACTGGTGTTTGAGGGCACAGGCTTAAAGTCCGAACGCACTTCGCGCTGGTCTTTGCTGATGGCTTTGAAGAAGATAATGCGCCCCGAAACGTGGACGTCCAACAGGCTGGTTTTCCACCGGGTGTCGCTGACCTGCACTCGCCCAATTTGAAACGTGCCTCCCTGCTCGATTTTGCCCAGGAGGCCGAAGCCGAAGTCGATCTCGTTCTCGATATGGGCGTCAATTTTCACCAGCCGTTTCTGCTGTGGCTGGATCAAGATCTCTCCCGCCAAGGCGTGATAGACGCGGGTCTCGTAGGTCGCCGGGTTGTAAGCCGGGTTAGGGCGGAACGAAAGCCGCAGGTTGCCGTCCACCGTGCCGTCATAGGCATAAGTGAAGGCGTCAGGCATGGCGCCAATGAGCCGTTGCAAACGCTGTTCCTCGGCCTGGTGTTCCTGCTTCATCCGCGCCTGTTCAGAGAGGTTTCGCAGCAGGTTGTTGAGGCGCTCGGTTTCTTTTTTCTGTTCCGCCTGATCGAGTGGCTTACCCTGGCGCGCGAACACCTTGTACACAGGCCCGGAGAGAGTTTCAACCTCCTGCGCGACCATGGTCTGCGACCCTACCCG
The DNA here is from genome assembly GCA_963814015.1 of uncultured Acidobacteriaceae bacterium. GTDB lineage: Bacteria > Acidobacteriota > Terriglobia > Terriglobales > Acidobacteriaceae > PALSA-350. The sequence continues at coordinate 169,493 of CAWFBI010000003.1, read as the reverse complement.
TTTCTCCACCCGGTATTGCCACAAACTGACCTGGCGGCGTTCCTGCAGCTCGTTGTACACCACGTCCTTGACCAGGTCGTGCGGCGATTGGGTCGGGCTTTGCGCCCGGAGCGTCGGCACAGCACACAACAGCAGCGCCCCGGCAACGGGGAGGATGGCTCTCATCATGTGCCTTGTTACACTCAACTCATGCTAGACGAGACGACATTCCGCCGCCACTGCGATACCGCGATCGAGGCCCTCAAGAAGAGCCTCATCGAGCGGGAGGAGGAGGGCGGTTTTGAAGTGGAAGAGCAGAACGGGGTGCTCAATATTCTGTTCGAGGAGCCGCCGGGCAAGTTTGTGATTACCCCCAACACGCCCCCGCGCCAGGTTTGGATTTCAGCGCTGTCGACCAGCTTCAAGCTGGACTGGTCGGAGACAGCTAAAAATTTTGTGCTCCCCAAGACCGGCGAGACGCTGCCCGAGGTGGTTGATCGGGTTATCCAGGAGCATCTGCAGTAAAACACTGGAATGCGCAAAACGCTCTCCGTAGCCATCATCACGCGCAATGAAGAAGCCAACCTCGCGCGCACCCTGGGCAGCGTAGCCTGGGCGGACGAGATCGTGGTGGTGGATTCCGGTTCCAACGATCGCACCGAGGAGATTGCTCGCAGCTTTCGCTCCCGCTTCTTCCTGGAAGAGTGGAAGGGTTTCGCCGCGCAGAAGAACTCCGCCCTCGAGAAATGCTCGTCTGACTGGATACTTTCGCTCGATGCAGACGAGTCCCTGAGCGACGAACTGGCCAAGGAAATCTGGGAGCTGCTGGAACGAGATCCTCCGTTCGACGGGTACGCGCTGCCGCGCCGCAATCTTTTTCTCGGGCGCTGGATGCGCTTTGGCGGCTTTTATCCCGATCCCAAGCTCAGGCTTTTTCGTCGCGGCGCAGCCGAGTTCGAAGCCCGGCCAGTGCATGAAACGGTGCACTTTGCAGGCAAACCGGGCCGCCTCAAGGGCGACATGGTGCACGACGCCTATCCTACCCTGGAAGCCTATATCGCGCACATGGACCGCTACAGCATGCTGGGAGCAGAGCAGGCAGTGCGTGAAGGCAAAAGCATGTTGTCTCCATTGGCGTTCGCGGCCAATGTTGTCCTGAATCCCGTCGCCACGTTTGGTTATAACTATTTTTTTCGCCTGGGTTTTCTGGATGGGCGGGAAGGTCTGTTGCTCCACCTGTATCACTCGGTCTACGTAAGCTGGAAGTATGCCAAGGCCTGGGAACAGTCGCGTAGACGTTAGCGAAGAGGGAGAAGAAACAGCAGGTCCCTCCTGTTTCTTCCCCGCTGTGTCCTCAGCTTGCTCCGTGTCAAGCTGTCGCCTATGCTGATCAGTTCGCTTCGCGGTGAGGTACGGCCATGACTCAGGGTGACGGCAAGGTGGGTGCGGACCGTAATCCATCGGAGTCGGAACAGGCATGGGTCGAGACCACGCTCGCCGCTGCGCTCAAGAAAAACCCTGAGCAACCGATCGGTGCAACCGGCGGCATTAACCGCGACCAAGACGGACAAGCGCGGTTCACCAGCGTCTCCGGTGTTCCCGTGCGCCGGCTCTATACCCCGGCCGACTTGCCGCAGGATTGGACGGCTGGGCTTCCGGGCGAACCCCCCTACACACGCGGTATCCACAGCACGGGCTACCGGGGCAAACTCTGGACCATGCGCCAGTTCTCCGGTTTTGCTACGCCGGAGGAGACCAACGCCCGCTACCGCTACCTGCTTGCCAATGGCGGCGGAGGCCTTTCCGTCGCTTTCGACCTGCCCACCCTCATGGGCTACGACTCCGACGCCGCGGAGAGCGAAGGGGAGGTGGGCAAGTGCGGAGTGGCCATCGATTCGCTCGAAGACATGGAAACTCTTTTCTCCGGAATCGACCTCGAAACAACCAGCGTTTCCATGACCATCAACTCTCCCGCCAACGTGCTCTGGGCCATGTACCTGGCGACGGTTGAGAAGCAGGGAGGCGATTGGAACAAGGTTTCGGGGACGCTGCAAAACGACATCCTGAAGGAATATATCGCGCAAAAAGAATTCATCTTTCCTCCCGTGCCATCCATGCGGCTGGTAATCGACACCATCGAGTTCGGATCGCTCGTCACCCCGCGCTTTAACCCCGTCTCGATCAGCGGATATCACATTCGCGAGGCCGGATCGACCGCCCTGCAGGAGCTGGCCTTCACTCTCTACGACGGCGTCGAGTACGTGGAGTGGGCGCTGCGCCGGGGACTCGAGGTGGATGATTTCGCCCCCCGGCTGAGTTTCTTCTTCAATGCGCATAACGATTTTTTCGAAGAAATCGGCAAATTCCGAGCCGCCCGCAAGGTCTGGTATCGATTGATGACGGAGCGCTTTCGCGCCCGGGATGTCCGCTCCCACCGTATGCGGTTTCACACCCAGACGGCTGGGGTCTCGCTGACCGCCCAGCAGCCCAAGAACAATATCGCGCGGGTAGCTATCCAGGCCCTGGCGGCGGTGCTGGGCGGCACCCAGAGCCTGCATACTGACGGCTTTGACGAAGCCCTCGCCTTGCCTACGGAAGACGCCGCCCGCATCGCCCTGCGCACGCAGCAGGTCCTGGCCTATGAATCGGGCGTTGCCAATACCGTCGACCCGCTGGGTGGATCGTATTTTGTGGAGCGGCTGACCCTTGATATGGAGCAGGGGGCGTTCGATTACTTTGCGAAATTAGACGCTATGGGGGGCATGGTGCGGGCCATCGAGCGCGGCTTTCCCCAGAAAGAAATTGCCAATGCCAGCTACGCCTACCAGCGCGCGGTAGAAAACCGGGAAAAGATCATCGTCGGCGTCAATGAGTATCTGGTAGAGGAAGAGCCTCCGGAGATCCTGCGCATCGGAGATTCAGTGCGCGATTGCCAGACCAGAAAGCTGCAGCGGCTGCGCGCCCGTCGCTCCAACCAAGCCGTCGCTGACAGCCTTGACGCGCTCCGCCATGCCCTTGCGCTCGAGCCCCGAGCCGGCCGGGGCAGTCTCTCGGCCGCGAACACCATGCCTTACCTGCTGGATTGCGTACGAGCCTATGCCACCCTGGGCGAGATCTGCGACGCCATGCGCGGGGTGCTGGGGACCTATGAAGAGGTCAGCATCGCCTAGCCACATTACCGGTAGACGTCAAAGCCGGTGACCTAAACCCCACGGGTATACCACTAAAGGATCATCCGTCTACAACTCTCTCTTTCGCTTGGGCATCCCAGCATGTTTAGCTAAATCAGTTGCCAATTAAACCTTTCTCTCCCGCAGGGCTCTTATGAACAACCATGAAACTACGTTCTATTCGTTACAGTTGCGGCTGGTGAAAGGTCTGGCGGACGATCCCGCCGGCCAGCAGGTCGAATTGATTGCCTTACCCGAGGGACCGGGCGAACCACGGCGGACGCACTTCGAGAATTGGGAGCCGTTGTCCCACCGCTTGTCTGCCGTGGCCAGCAGCACCCCGTTTCACCTCAAAGTGATTTACCGGACTCTGCTTGCCGGTTTAACCGCTCCTTTGATCGACCGGACCACCGGCGACCGGCAAATCTTTTCCCTCAATCAGTTGAAAGACCTGGGTTTGGCCAGCTGATTTCCGGCGTTGTGACAGCGCCTAGCCAGAGGAAATCCCAAAAGCTGCTTTACGCCGGGGTTCGAGACAGATTATGGTGGCACAATTACATGCGGTGGCTAGAGCAGATGCCAGACAAGCAGCAGAGAGTGCTGGAGTACGAGGCAGCCGGTGCGTCCGATCAAGGGCGAACCCGGAAATCCAATGAAGACTTCTACGGACTGAGCCTCAACAATCGCGAAGGCGCCTGCAATTTTGTGGTGTGCGATGGCATGGGTGGCGCGGCCGCGGGTGAGGTCGCGAGCCGGATGGCAGTCGAAGCCATGCTGCACGCCATGAGCAACGGCGTGCTGACCCGGGAAACATTCCAGCACGCGGTCGACGCGGCCAACCACAGGGTGCATCACAGCGCGGAGCAGGACCCAGCCCGCGCAGGCATGGGAACCACGCTGGTGGCCATGGCCACCAGAGGCGACCGCGCCTGGGTAGCGCACGTGGGCGACAGCCGCTGCTACCGCCTCCGCGACGACAGGCTGGAGCGTTTGACCCTTGATCATTCCCTGGTCGATGAGCAGGTGCGGCTGGGCCAATTGACCCAGGCGCAAGCCGAGACCTCTCCCATGCGCAATGTCATTACCCGGGCGGTGGGCACGCAGGATGAGGTCGACGCGGACGTGATTGAGTTTGTGGTCGCGCCTGGAGACTTGTACCTGCTGGCTTCCGATGGCCTGATGCGCGAAGTGGATGACGAGTGTATTGCCGGAATTCTGCGCAACTCAGGAGATCTGGCACAGACCTGCGCCCAGTTGATCGCAGCCGCGAATGAGGCCGGGGGCCGGGACAACATCACCTGCCTGCTGGCCCGGGCACGGTAAGCCAATTCAAGAATGAGCACAATCAAGGTAGTGGGGGTCGTGGGCGCCGGGACAATGGGCAACGGGATCGCTCATGTCTTTGCCCGGGGCGGGTTTCAGGTGATGCTGTGCGAGGTCGAGCAGCGCTTCCTCGATCGCGGGCTGGAAGCGATACGCAAGAATTTGGAGCGGGAGGCAGCCAAGGGCAAACTGACCGCGGCCGAAGCGGACGCCGCCCTGGGACTAATTCGTGGCACCCTGCAAGGGAACGACCTGGCGGTTTGCGACTTTGTAATCGAGGCGGCGCCGGAGCGCTTCACGCTTAAGCAAGAACTCTTTATGGAAATGGATGCCGTGCTCAAGCCGGAGGTCATTCTGGCTTCCAATACCTCTTCTATTTCCATCACCCGGCTGGCGGCCCAAACCCGGAGACCGGGCCAAGTCATCGGGATGCACTTCTTCAATCCTGTTCCGGTGATGAAGTTGGTAGAGGTCATCCGCGGTCTCGAGACCACCGATGCAACCTTTGCCCAGGTAAAAGCGCTGGCGGAAACGCTGGGCAAGTCTCCGGTCGAAGTGAATGACGCGCCCGGCTTTGTCTCCAACCGGGTGCTGATGCCGCTGCTCAATGAGGCGATGTACGCGGTGATGGAAGGGGTAGCTACTCCCGCTGCGATCGACCAGGTCTTCCATTTGGGCATGGCTCACCCTATGGGGCCGTTGGCGCTGGCCGATTTTATCGGCCTCGATGTGTGTCTCGACATCATGCGGGTGATGGTCGAGGGCCTGGGTGATCCCAAATACCGCCCCTGCCCGTTGCTCATTCGCATGGTGGATGCGGGCTGGCTTGGACGCAAGTCGGGGCACGGGTTTTACCAGTATTGAACAGTTGGGGGTACCGCGGCTGGCACCTTTCGCGCAACAGTCCTTTCGTCAAGCGCCGGGGAGCGTATGCTTTTTGAATGATGCGGATGACGGTGCTGGCCTCAGGCTCCAAGGGGAACAGCACGCTAGTCTCCAGTAGCCGGACGCGCATCCTGGTGGATGCGGGGCTCTCCTGCCGGGAACTACTGAAACGCCTGCTGATGGCGGACGAAGACCCCGCGGCCATCGATGCCTTGCTGATTACCCACGAACATCAGGACCATGTACAGGGCCTCGCCGTCCTGGCCCGCAAGCTGGGGGTGCCGGTCTACTTTACTCAGGCGACACATCGGGCATGGATGCGCTGGATGATGCCACAAAAGCGGCTCACCTATGCTGCCTGGCTGGCCCAGCGCCAGCAGGACCTGGCTCAGCGGCAGGGCGCAGAAGTGGAAGCCGTGTGCTCGGACGAGTCTCCCACGGCCAAAACGGAGGATCCATGCCACCTTCCGGGAGTGGAATACTTCGCTGCCGGCAGTGGATTCTGGATCGGAGACATTGCCATCACCCCGTTCACCATTCCTCACGATGCCGCCGACCCCGTAGGTTTCGTTTTTGAAGCGGATGGCGTTCGCATGGCGATTGCCACCGATCTGGGATACATGCCGCCAAACGTAAAGATGGCGATCCGAAACTGTGACGTTCTTATGCTCGAAAGTAACCACGATCTTGAAATGCTGCGTGATGGACCCTACCCCTGGTCGGTCAAGCAGCGGGTCATGTCTCGCGTGGGCCACTTATCGAATGAGGCCGCCTCCGATTTTCTGGAGAAGAATTACGATGGAAACGCGTCCTATGTCGTTTTGGCGCATCTATCAGAATGTAACAACCTGCCTGAGTTGGCACGAGTTATGGCAGAGAGGGCGCTACGCGACCGCATGAGTTTGCTGGCCAATAAGCTGATTCTGGCGCAGCAAAATGTACCGCTCGAGCCTATTTGCTTATAATCGAGTAAGTTCGACTGGGTTTTGCGAATTCTGCTAAGCAGAATTTGATAGCCAGACGATGGTAAAATGTTACTATGGTTTACGCGGCTAAATACAACAATGCAAACGACAGCATGTACCGATCGAGTGGTAGGCGACATACTCTCCAGCTGGAGATATGACATCTCAGGGATTACTCCGGAGATGCGCCGAGATTACGAACAGCACCTGGTGGAATGCGCGCATTGCTGCTCCCGTCAGCGGCTGCATCGCACTATCGATGTGGCGCTGATCGCGTTGAGTACGGTGTCGATCGCTGCTTTCTTGCTGGGCCTGGCAGTGATCCACAAGGTACAGCCCTTGCAGCACTGGGCCCTGGTCGATCTCCACTTAGGGTCGATGTCGATTGTGTTGAGCCTGCAGGCGGCGGCCATTGCAGGTTTGCTTATCTCTCTCGTGACGTGGGTGCTGGTAGCGGTGGCCACGCCGGCCCCGGTTTATCTTGCCGAAGTAGCCATGGCCCAGGCCCGGGTCCTGCAGGATCGGATCCCTGAGGAGTTGCGCGAACGATTGATGAGGAACGTGGCCTGACGAAGACCCTTAGAGTTTGAGAAAAGCCCCTGATCTCAGGGGCTTTTCTTTTGCTCCACGTTGAGGGACCCGCAGTGGGCATAGACGCAAGAGTCACTCCACTGCGCGACCTGCTGGTTTTTTATTCAATTCACCTGCACGGCCCCGATCAGATCCTTGACTTTGGCGATGCGATGGCGAGCACACCAGCGCTCGAGCGATTCTGCGATCCGCTGCACAGCCCGCGGATCGGCATAGCTGGCCGTGCCGATTTGGACGGTGGTCGCTCCCGCCAGCAGAAACTCGACCGCGTCTTCCGCAGTGGTGATGCCGCCCAAGCCACAGATCGGAATCGAGACCGCATTCGCGGCTTCATAGACCATGCGCACAGCAATCGGCTTGATCGCCGGACCCGAGAGCCCACCAGTGTTGTTGGCAATGCGGGGGCGGCGGGTCTCCACGTCGATCGAGAGGGACAGGAAGGTATTGACCAGCGAAAGCGCGTCCGCACCGGCATTTTCAGCACAGCGGGCCATCTGGGCGATGGAGGTGACATTGGGCGAAAGCTTCACGATCAGGGGCCGCCGTGAGACCGCCTTGGCGCGCGTGACCAGTTGATCCAGGATCCCGGTATCGGTGCCAAAGACCATTCCGCCGTGCTGAGTATTGGGGCACGAGGCGTTCAACTCATAGGCGGCGATGCCGGGCGCGTGATTGAGTGCTTCAATCACCCCGATGTAGTCGCGTATCTCGTAACCGAAGACGTTGGCAATGCACGCCGTGCCAGAGTGCGGACGGAGCGCAGGGAGCTTTTTCTCGATGAAAGCCCTGACCCCGATGTTCTGTAATCCGATGGCATTGATCATGCCCCCCGGGGTTTCGATCAGCCGCGGCGCCTGATTGCCGGCCATGGGCTCGAGCGATAAGCCCTTGGTGACAAAACCCCCGATGCGATCAATGGAGACCACGTCTTCAAACTCGACTCCATAGCCGAAGGTTCCACTGGCAGCGATGACCGGGTTGCGCAGCAGCATGCCGGCAAAGCGAACGCTCATATCAGGTTTCACGGGCTGGTCGGACCCTCTTGGCGGGGCGCTCTCGCCGCCCGCGGGGCGGGCACAGGGGGCATACTGCGAATAGCCTGGGTCAGCACGTTACCGACCGACGCTGACGGTTGGTTGACTCCCAGCACTGAAGCCAGGGTGGCGGCGAGGTCTACCGGCTGCACCCGGCCATGGTAGATACCAGGGGTGAAGGGTGCGCCATAAAACCCCAGCGGGACGTGGCGGTCATACGACCAGGGGCTGAAATGCGTAGTCCCGCCGCCGGCAAGTATCTGCATCTGGTAAGCGGCTGGGATCACCATCACGTACCACCCGCCATTGGGGCTGTAACTGTGGGCCAGCAGCAGGCCCCATTCCGATGGCGGGAGCTCGCCCGACGCAAGCTGTTCCCGGGTATAGGTGTGCACCACGGTGGGGACGGCCGACTGGCGGGTAACCGTCGGCGGTGGACTGATGGTCTGAACCGGATTCGTGGCCGCCACTTTGGATCGACTCCTGGACCGCTGCCTGGAACCGGCCGGCGGGAGGGTTCGCTGCAGAGGAGGCGGAGTGGGTTGCGGGGTGACTATCGGGGCCGGGGCCGCGGGCTCCGCATCGTCCGTCTCGCTGCCTGGAACCGGCGCAAGCGCAGCCACCGCGGCCGGGACGGCCTGCTGAATGGCCTGCTCCGCTTCCTGCTCGTTGATGCCGGCAACTTCGAAGGACGGACGATTCAGCGACAGGTAGGGCAGCTCCTGCTGCGGCAGCAGGTATTCCACTTTCTCTCCCGGAGAGAATTTGGCGTTCATTGAGTCATTGAGGTTGGCGAGGAACTTGTTCATGTCGAGGGTGGCCGCCGGCATGCCCAGCGCCAGTGCTGGGGCAGGAATGGGCGCGACCCCATGGTCGGCAGATAGCGCGACCCACATGTTAGCCAGACCGCCAGGGACGTTCTTGTCCAGCCAGGAGAAGAAACTGTCCAGCTGGAGGTCGAGACTATCCACCATCTGCCGTGCCTGGGGCGAGTCTGGCCCTACATGGTGGCCAAGGATGTCGTTGGCGGAAAGACTGATGACCAGCATGTCGGTGACCGAATGGTTGCCAAGTTGCTCGCCGGTGATGAGCGCGCGGGCGAAATCCAGCTCGTAGGCATTGGCCGCCGGGGTCGGTCCAACGGCGTCATAGAACTGCCGGGTACCAGGGTCACCGGCTTCCTGCTCAGCCTGCCCGGCACGATCCCCCGAGTTAAAGGCGGTCACCCAATCTGGAAGTGAGTCCATGTAATAGCTGGAAGTGATGAAGGAGCCGGAAGCGGGTTCGATCCAGTAGGCGCCGTTGGCCGAATAGCCGGTGGGTAGAATGGCGGCGCGATCCTTGAGCGAGACGCCGAAGACTTTAGCCTGACCCTGGGTCGCCAGCCGGAGAGAGTCTCCAATGGTGGACGCACGAAGATTCAGTGGGGAGGCTCCGGGCTCTTTGCCGGAGTGGATCGCGCCCAGGATGCGATAGCGATCGTCCTCAACCGAGGAGACAGGACGAGTCTTGTTGCGGTTCAGGTCCCACCACTGGTTGGCCGAGATGCCGTGGCCGTCGGTGTAGGATCCTGTTCCCAGCGTGGCGTGCCCGGGAGCGGTCTTGGTGTTGGCGTAGTCGTAATAGCAATCCTCGAAGTAGGCGCCTTTGTCGAGGAAAAGGCGGAAGCCACGGCCTTTGAAATCTGCGCGGTACCGGTCCAGGTAGTCAGCCCGAAGCTGGTCGACCACCAGGATGATGACCAGCCGCGGATGCGCATCGTAGGCACTGCCCCAAACCGCCGGCGACCATGGAATAACCAGTAAAGCGGTGAGCAACTTGCAGATACTACGCTTGAAGGTGGACATGGCTACCTCCACTAGTATCGCAAAACATGTGTGCGGCGGGGGCGCGGGCAGCTAGTTCGATACGTGGGTATCCTCCGAAGTGGAAAACCAGCTCGCTCGTATACTCTGGAGCTTATGCCGCGCAGTCTCCCCTTCCTCCTGGCCGCATTGCTTGTTACAGTCCCGCCTCTCAGGGCACAGATCACGGTCAGCTTTCCCGCAATCGTTTCAGCCAAACCGCTTGACGGCCGGGTATTGCTGCTGCTCTCGACCGATCCTTCGGCCGAACCGCGGATGCAAATCGACGACACCCCTCGCTCCCAGATTGTCTTCGGCACCACGGTCGATGGGCTAGCCCCGGGGCAGCCGGTTGCCATAACCGCGGAGGCCGCCGGATACCCCATCCGTTCGCTCAAGAATGTGCCCCCGGGCGATTACTACGTGCAGGCGGTGCTGAACATTTACCAGACCTTCCACCGGTCCAATGGCACCACGGTGAAGCTGGCGCCTGACCGTGGCGAAGGCCAGCACTGGAACCTGGCGCCTGGCAATCTCTACTCCAAGCCGATCAAGGTGCACATCGATGGCCAGACCAAGCTTGCTGTCCAGCTCACGGAGACGATTCCTCCCATCCCACCCCAGCCGGACACGAAATACATTCGCCACATCCGTATCCAGAGTCAGCTACTAACCAAATTCTGGGGCACACCGATGTACCTCTCCGCCATAGTCCTGGTGCCTGAGGGCTTCGATGAACACCCTAACGCCCACTTTCCCATCGCCATATTTCACGACCACTTCGTGAGCGGCATGGACGACTTCCGTACCACCCCACCCGACCCTGACCTCAAGCCCGATTACTCCGAACGCTTTCACCTGGCCGGCTATGATCGCATTCAGCAGCAGGAAGCTTACAAGGAGTACCAGCAGTGGATCAGCCCCGGGTTTCCCCGCATCCTGGTGGTCAAGATTCAGCATGCCAACCCGTTTTATGACGATTCGTATGCGGTCAACTCGGCCAACCTGGGCCCCTACGGGGACGCCATCGAGACCGAACTGCTCCCGGCCATCGAAAAGCAGTTCCGCGGTCTGACCGGCGGCTGGGCACATTTCGTCTATGGCGGGTCTACGGGTGGGTGGGAATCCTTAGCGGTGCAGATGTTCTATCCCACGGACTACAACGGCGCGTTCGTCGCCTGTCCTGACCCGGTCGACTTTCACGCATATATGGCTGTCGACCTTTACCAGCAGCCAAACGTTTTCTACCTCGAGGGTGCTCACAAGCGGGTGGAGCAGCCCGCCATGCGTAACTACCTGGGGCAAACCCTGATCTCGATGCGCGATAACGTCGCTTACGAGGCTGCCTTGGGGGACCACGGACGATCGGGCGAGCAATTCGATATCTGGCAGGCGGTGTACGGCCCAGTTGGTCCCGACGGCTACCCAGCGCAGATCTTCGATAAGCAAACCGGGGCCATCGATCACCAGGTGGCCGCCTACTGGCACGATCACTTTGACCTGAACGCCATTATGCAAAAGAACTGGGATACGCTGGGCCCCCTGCTCCAGGGCAAACTTCACATCTACGTCGGCTCCGCGGACACGTATTTTCTTAACGACGCGGTCTACCTGATGCAGGATTTCCTCGACCAGACAGGCACTCCCGGCCACGGAGTTCCTTACCAGGGCGAGGTGAAGTACGGCGACCGAGCCGAGCACTGCTGGAATGGCGACCCCAACCTGCCTAATGCCCTCTCCCGCCTGCATTACAACACCATGTACCTGCCCAAGATCATGGAGCGCATCCAGAAGACCGCCCCAGCTGATGCCGACCTGAGCTGGAAGTACTGAGGTCCGGTAAAGTAATTACCTATGCTCGATTTGAACTTTGTGCGGGCCAACCTGGAACTGGTGGAAGAAAAGCTGCGCGCCCGGGGCATGGATCCGGCCGCCCTGTTGGGCAACTTTCGCGAGCTGGATCTGGAGCGACGCTCCCGCATCACCCAGGCTGAAACTCTTCAGGCGCAGCGAAACAAGCTTAGCCAGGAGGTAGCGCGCAGCCGCAAGGCAGGCGCGGACGCAGCCCAGGTAGCCGCGGTGATGGACCAGACCCGGGAGCTGAAGCAAGAGACCGAAGAACTGGAGCGCAGCGCTGCCAAGGCGGAAGAGGCGATGCGCGCCCTCCTGGTAGCTATCCCCAACCTGCCCCAGGACAGCGTGCCCCCGGGAAAGAGCGAAGCGGATAACTTAGAGGTGGAGCGCTGGGGTCAGCAGCCGGCGTTTGATTTTACGCCCAAGCCACATTGGGAGTTAGGCGAGACCCTGGGGATCCTCGACCTGCAACGGGCAGCGAAAATCTCCGGGGCGCGCTTTGCCGTCTACTGGGGTCTTGGCGCTCGACTGGAGCGGGCACTGGCCGGCTTCATGCTGGACATTCACAGCCGGGAGCACGGATATCTCGAGGTACTGCCTCCCTTCCTGGTGAATAGCGACTCATTGTTTGGCACCGGACAGCTGCCCAAGTTCGCAGAAGATCTCTTCAAGTGCGAGGGCAGCGACCATTGGCTGATCCCTACCGCCGAGGTGCCGGTAACCAACCTGTATCGCGACGAAGTGCTCGAGGATGCGCAGCTACCCCTCAGCTTGGTGGCTTACACCCCGTGCTTCCGTTCCGAGGCAGGCTCTTACGGCAAGGATGTACGCGGAATCATCCGCCAGCACCAGTTTCAAAAGGTGGAGCTGGTCAAGTTTGCCCGCCCCGATCAGTCGAACGAAGAACATGAGAAGCTCACCGGCCACGCCGAGGCCGTCCTGCAGCGGCTGGAACTGCCCTATCGCAAGGTTCTGCTCTGTGCCGGTGATACTGGCGCAGCCTCGTCCAAGACTTACGACCTCGAGGTCTGGCTTCCCGGGCAAGGACTGTACCGCGAGATTTCTTCCTGCTCCAACTTCGAGGCCTACCAGGCGCGGCGGGCCAACATTCGCTACAAACCCCAGGGTAAGAACAAGACCGAACTGGTGCACACGCTCAACGGGAGCGGCCTGGCGATCGGTCGCACCTGGCTGGCAATCATCGAGAACTATCAGCAAGCCGACGGCTCGGTCCGGATACCCAAGGCGCTGCAGCCGTATATGGGCGGCGTAGAAGTTATTGAGCGGCGGTAGAATGGCAGGCGGCAAAATGCAGCGCATCATAAAGAGCTATTTGTTCTGGACCTATCCACGCGGCAGCTTCCATTACGACGTGATGGTGACCCTCATCCTGGTTTTCCTTTTCGTTTCGCCGCACCTGATCAACTACCGCGATCGACCCCAGGAAACCCTTACCTCCACCAAGGACATCCTGGTCCGGGCCACTGGGCCGAATGCATGGACCTACCAGATCGGCGCAGACCAGCTCGCCGATACCAGCAGCGACGAAAAGCTCAAGGCGGAATTGCTGCAGCGCATCCAGGCCATTTCCGGCAATGTGCAGATCGACCGCTATCGCGAACAGAAGGATGCCAGCGGCCGGGTAACCCAGTATCGGGTGTGGGCCCATCGATAGCGAAAGGAAACCCCGGGCGGCTCGCCCTCGTCCAACAGCCGACAAGGAGATCCATGGTTGATGCAGGAAAGAAGCTGGCGCTGCTGTGCCTGGGGTTGGCGGTTTCACTCCCCCTGGGAGCCCAAACCCCACCCCCGGCCGGCAGCGCAGATTTGCAGAAAGTCATTTCCCAACTGAATGCCGCCGCTGCGAAATTTTCGAGCGCACAGGCGGACTTCACCTGGGACCAGTTCCAGGCTGTAGTGCAGGAACATGATGTGCAGACGGGCACCATCTATTTCGACCGCAAGAAGGGCGATACGCGGGTGGCCGCCTACCTCAAGCAGGAAAACGGCAAAGATGCGCCCAAAACAGTCCTCTTCGACGGCGGCGAAGCCAACTTTTATGAGCCCACAATCAAGCAGTTGACCATCATTCGGGCGGGAGCCAACCGCAGCCAATGGGAAAGCTTTCTGACCCTGGGCTTCGGCGGCAGCGGCACCGACCTGGAGGCCAATTGGAAGGTGAGCCTGCTCGGTACCGAGAACATGGATGGAGTGGCGGTGGCCAAGCTGGATCTGGTACCAGTGCAACAAAACGTTGCCAGCATGTTTAACCACGTGACTATCTGGGTCGATCCCAACCGGGGTATCAGCCTCAAGCAGATCTTCTACCAGCCTTCCGGCGATCTGCGCACAGCCACCTACAAGAACATTCGCTATAACTCTCCGATTGCAGGGGATGTCTTCCAACTGAAGCTGCCGAAGGGCACTACCCGGGTGGTGAAATAGCAGGCAGCCAGGACGAATAGGAGCGGAAAACACTCCAGGGTATAGCGTGATTCGGGCGCCTCGATCGTAGTCAGCAGCAGGCTGCGCAGGCCGATCAGCGCCACCATCGCGCCCGCCAGCCGCGGCCAGCGAAGGACGCCCAGGAAAGCCGCAACCAGGTAGCCCAGGTTCAGCGCCCCGTAGAAAAGAGCCATCCCGGTCTCCGCCGGATGCTGAGTATATTGCCACCAGCGCAGCTGGGTATTCAGGGTCTCTACCCGCGGGCGAAGCCACATGTCGGCCAGCCGCAGCAGGGGCAGGATGACGTAATAGCGAAAGGGATGAGCGCGGATGCGCTCCTGGGCCAGCTGGGCAAAGCGGGCGTCGAGCTCCGGGGTGAGGGTTGTGGTGGCGTTGTAATCCTGCAGCAGGCGGTGGGTCTCCTCGTATTGGCTCGCATTGTCAATGGCGCGCGCGGGCAGATTGCCGGGATCGATACGGTCGCTGTTACCGTTCCAGTAGATCTCGCTGGTCGAGGTGAAGTCGGCGGTGAGGGTTCTGACCCACTGCACGAAGCCGGGAGCGCCGAATTCTCCGGGGTCGTTGGCGTAGCGCGGCGCCAGCGGCTGGAACACATGGAAGGTGTGCCAGTTGCGTACGGTCCACGCCATAAAGGGCAGTAGCGAGAGCAGCGCGGCAACCACGGCGAGGCGGAGGGTGTAAGCGAGCCCCAACGAGTGCCGGCCGTAGACGATGAGCGCCGCCCACAGCACCACCGCCAGCAAGGCGCCATCAGGACGAAGCAAAGCGGCATAGCTCCAGGAAAAGATGAGCAGGGCTCTCCACAGCCGGCTGGGGCCGTCCACTACCTCCACCAGGGCGCGAAAGCTCAGTGCGACGCAGAAAATGGAGAGCGTTTCGGTGAGCGGGAAGGCGACGTAATTTGCGGTGAAGGGACAGAGTGCTGCCAGCAGCAGCGCGACCCGGCCGGCGCGTTGCCCGCAGATCTTTGCCGCCAGACCGGCAATGAGCAGGCAACCGCCGAGGTCAATGAGCGCCTGCAGGTACACCACGGCGCGATAGTTTGCCACCCCGAAAACAGCAAAGCAGAGCGCCAGAAAGGCCGGATATCCGGGCAAACGCACCAGTGTAGGCTCAATGGTCGTCAGGCCCGATGCGTGGCCCACGGAATGGCCGTAGATGCCGTGGGTGAGCCAGTTGGCAGCAATGTCGCCATAAAGCAGCGAATCACCCTGGACCTGCTGGTGCGCGTGAATAAACCACAGCCGCAGAGCGGCTCCGGCTGCGAGCACAAGCAGGGTGAACAGCCATAGGCTGAAGCCTCGAAAAGAGTGCATACATCAGCATCCCACAAGCAGCGAGAAAAACGATTCGTCTCGCGGAGAGGACCCTGGATCCCCCCGACACCCGGGTGCCGCGTACAGGAAATCCCCGTATCTCGCCCGTTTTCGCGAGATGTGGGATTCCACGACTTTGCTCGTTGGCCCGCAAAGGCTTTAGATTGTGGTCCGTTGTATCCCACATCTCGCGAAAAACGAGCGAGATATGGGGCACCCAGGATTTGTAGCCGGGACACGGTCTTCAAACCTGTTCCCGGAGGGGTGTACATGGCCGATCGTGCCGCGCGAGTTCCTGTAAGCTTTCTGCAGGCATGAATCGCCAGATCTTCTTCGATCCGCAGCGGAAACGCTGGAAACGCCTCCGGCGCATTCTGGACGCGGTGGCGGTGTTCTCCACCGTCATTCTGGTCCTGTTTTTCCTCAACGTGGTGAAAAGTCAGCATCTGCCGGAACTTTTGCTGCCCACACCCAAGCGGAACTATCGGGCCATCCAGGAACAAGCCGCCGCGATCAAGGCCAAGTACCTGAAGCCGGCGCGGCGCAAGACCAGCCGGAAGCCTTCGGAGATTCCATTCAACTCCGGTGAAGGCCTGCGCGCTGCCTACTACGTAGATGATGACGCCGGCAGCTACGCGTCGCTCAAGAACCACATTCACCAGATCGACATCCTCTTCCCGGTGTGGCTGTACGTGACCAAGCCCGACGGCACGCTACAAGGCGCGTCCATCGCGCAGGCGCCGTTACGAGTCTACGACGTGGTGGATGCGCATGGGGTGCATGGCGTCGACCCACAGAACAAGATTCACGACCTGATCGCCGCAGCCCACGAGGATGCGGAGATCTTTCCTTTGATCAAAAACTACGACGTGATCACGCAACAATGGGATCCCGGCGTGGCCGCCATGCTCAAGGATCCGGCGGCGCGGAAGAACCTGGAACGCCAGCTGGGGATCTTCCTGGCAGCCAATCCCAGCTACCGCGGAATCAGCCTCGATCTGGAGGATCTTCCCGACGATGCTCAAGCTGACTACAACTCCCTGATCGAGGAGTTGTACAGCCAAATGCACCCGAAGAATCTACGCCTCTTCGTCAACCAGAGCGTTGGGGCGGATGACAGCGAATTTGCGGAACTGGCAAAGCACACCGACGGCATCCTGCTGATGAACTATGACCAGCACGAGGAGACAAGCGCTCCCGGACCCATCGCGGCCCAGGACTGGTTTGAAAACAATCTGAAGCGGGTGCTCAAGATCGTGCCCAAAGAGAAGATCATCTGCGCCATCGGCAATTACGGGTACAACTGGACGATGTCGCTGGCCAGCAGGCACCACCCGGCGAAGGTGCTGGACACCGAAGACATCTCGGTGCAGGACGGATGGCAGGCGGCGTCAGAAGCCAATGCAGATCTGCGCCTGGCTGGTGATGAACTGAACCCGCATTTTACCTACGATGATGAAGATGCCCACGTGCGCCACCAAGTATGGATGCTGGATGCGGTAACCGCGTTGAACGAACTCCGCGCCGCGCGGCAGATGGGGCTGCAAACCTTTGCCCTGTGGTGTCTGGGCGAGGAGGATCCGTCGCTGTGGTCGATCTGGGACCATCCCAGCGTTGTGACCGCACCGCAGTCGCTCAAACAGATACCGCCAGGCAACGATGTGGTTTCTGATGGCGATGGTGACATCCTGCACATTACCGGAGAGCCGCATCCAGGCTCGCGCACCATCGACATGGACTCCTACAACTGGACCGTGACCGATGAGCACATGTTGACTTATCCCTCGCCGTACACCATCGAGTATTACGGGTACAAGCCGGGAGCGGTGGCCATCAGCTTCGATGACGGGCCTGATCCAACATGGACGCCTAAGATCCTCGACATCCTCAAAGAAAAGGGTGTGCAGGCGACCTTCATGATGATCGGCGAGCAGGCCCAGGATAATGTAAGCCTGATGAAGCGGGTGATGGCCGAGGGACACGAGATCGGCAATCACACCTGGACGCATCCCGACATCAGCGAAATATCACCCGAACAGGTAAAACTGCAGCTAAACCTTACCGAACGGCTGTTTGGCAGCAAGCTGGGGGTCAAGCCGCTTTACTTTCGCCCTCCCTACTCGATCGATCAGGAGCCGGATACCAATGACCAGGCAGCGCCGGCATACCTGATTCAGAAGATGGGATACACCATCATCGGCAACAAGATCGATACCGGTGATTGGGACGAGCGCGCGCGGAAGACGCCGCAGAGCATCCTGCAGGACGTACTCGATCAATTGCAGCTCATGAAGACCAAGCCGCAATTTCGCGGCAGCGTCATCCTGATGCACGATGGAGGCGGCAACCGCAGCGTGACGGTGGCAGCGCTGCCGGTGCTGATCGACGGGCTGCGCGCGCACGGCTATGTTATCGAGCAGGTCTCCGATCTAATGGGGAAGACGCGAGCGGAAGTGATGCCGCCGCTGAACTACAAAGAAAGATGGCAGGCACGGGTCGACTCAGTCGCCTTCTTTGCCTGGGCCTTCTTCAACCACTTTGTCGTCAGCCTGTTCTTTCTCGGCGATATCTTGATGAGCGCCCGCCTCATCCTGGTTGGGATCTTCGCCCTGATCGACCGGCTGCGCACACGCCATATTCCCGACGTAGCCGGTGGATTTCTGCCCCGGGTCGCGGTATTGATCCCCGCCTACAACGAAGAGAAAGTGATTGTGCGCACTATCCGCTCGGTGCTGAACTCCGACTATCCTCATTTGCGCATTATCGTGATCGACGATGGGTCTCCGGATCGAACTTCCGAGGTGGCCCGTGAAGCCTACAAGGAGGAGATTGCGGCGGGGATGCTCACTGTGCTGCGCAAGCCCAATGGGGGCAAGGCGGAGGCGCTCAACTACGCGGTCGCCGATCTGGAAGAAGAGTTTTATGTGGGCATCGATGCCGATACCGTGATCGCGGCCGATGCCGTGTCCAAGCTGGTCTGCCATTTCGCCGACCCTGAGATCGGCGCCGTAGCCGGCAATGCCAAGGTGGGCAATCGCGTCAACCTGTGGACCCGTTGGCAAGCTCTCGAATACATCACCAGCCAGAACTTCGAGCGGCGGGCTTTAGATCTGTTTAATGTGGTCACGGTAGTTCCCGGCGCCATCGGCGCCTGGCGAACCGATGCCGTGCGCCAGGGTGGGTGCTACCCGGTCAACACGGTAGCTGAGGATGCCGACCTGACCATGAATCTGTTGGAACAGGGCTACAAAGTGATCTACGAAGACCGCGCCTTGGCATTTACCGAGGCGCCTGCTACCGCGCGCGGCCTCATGCGGCAGCGCTTCCGTTGGTCCTTCGGCACCCTGCAGGCGATCTACAAGCACCAGGGTGCGTTCCTCAAGAACAAGGCGATGGGGTTGTTTGCGCTGCCCAACATCCTGGTCTTCCAGATTCTGCTGCCCCTGGTTTCTCCATTTATCGACCTGATGTTTGTCGCGGGTGTTTTCCACTACCTGCTCGACCGCCACTTCCACCCCGAGGCGGCCAACGCTTCCAACTTCGAAAAATTGTTGACCTTCTTCCTCGCCTTTTTGATCATCGACTTTGTGACTTCGGCTTTGGCCTTCAGCCTGGAGCGGAAGCACGCCGCCAACAAAGGCGATGGCTGGCTGCTGTTCCACATCTGGCTGCAGCGCTTTGCTTATCGTCAGCTGTTTTCTCTGGTACTGTTCAAGACCGTGAAGCGGGCGATCGATGGACGGCCCTTCAACTGGGACAAGCTGGAACGCACAGCCAAGATGTCGGCCCAGACGGAGCGACTCACCGCCACGCGATAGAGAGTAAAATTGGGTTGTTATGTCAACTACCCAGATCAGCACCGTCATTCAGCCTGTTGCGCCTCGCGGGCTCTTCCACAACGAACCCTTTATCGATTTCCACGACCAGCAGAACGTGCATGCCATGCAGGCTGCGCTGACGCGGGTGGGCGATATGCTCGGTCACGAGTACGAACTCGTAATCGGCGGGGAGCGCACGCGGACGACAGAGAAGATCAAGTCGCTGAATCCAGCTCGGCCCGCGCAGGTGGTCGGGGTGCACCAGAAGGCTGGTCTGGAACACGCTGAGCGGGCGATGAGGGCGGCACTGGAGGCATTTGCGAGCTGGCAATACGTGGCGGTTGAAGAGCGCGCGGCCTTGCTGCTACAGACCGCAGAGCTGATTCGCAAGCGCAAATTTGAGTTCTGCGCGTGGCTGACTTACGAGGTAGGCAAGAATTGGGTCGAAGCTGATGCGGATGTCGCCGAGACTATCGACTTCCTGGAGTTTTATGCCCGGGAGGCGTTGCGGTTGGCCGGGGCGACGACGCCCATCCAATATCCCGGAGAGCGCAATCAACTGGTGTACATTCCGGTGGGCGTCTGCGCAGTCATTCCGCCGTGGAATTTTCCCTTCGCCATTATGGCCGGTATGACTGCCGCGGCGATTGTCACTGGCAACACCGTGATCCTCAAGCCTTCGAGCGATTCGCCGACCATTGCCGCGCGGTTTCTCGATGTGCTGGAAGAGGCCGGCATGCCGCCGGGGGTAGTGAACTTCTGCCCCGGCTCGGGCAGTACCTTCGGCAACGCGATCGTTGAACATCCTAAGACGCGTCTGATCGCCTTCACCGGATCGAAGGAAGTGGGCCTGGATATCCACGCCCGTGCAGCCCAGACCAGACCGGGACAGATCTGGATCAAGCGCACCATTCTCGAGATGGGGGGCAAGGATTCGATTATCGTAAGCACGGACTGCGATCTTGACGCCGCTGTCCAGGGCGTGGTGGCGTCGGCTTTCGGGTTCAACGGACAGAAGTGCTCGGCATGTTCCCGGGCCATTGTCGAAGACGCCGTCTACGATGTTTTCATAGAGCGTGTCCGCGACCGGGTGCAGGATTTGCAGGTGGGTGATCCTTCAACCAATGCAGGCATGGGGCCGGTAGTAAACCGCTCAGCGATGGATACGATTCTCTCCTACATTGAGATCGGCAAAGGCGAGGGGCGGCTATTGACAGGCGGCCACGCGGTCGCTAATGCGGAGGGCGGCTACTACCTGGAACCAACCGTAATTGCGGATGTGGCGCCTACGGCGCGCATCGCCCAGGAAGAGATTTTCGGGCCGGTGTTGGCGGTGATCCGGGCCCGCGACTTCGACCATGCGCTGGAGATTGCCAACAACACGGAATATGGGCTGACCGGGGCGCTTTATTCCAGCTCGCATGAGAAGTTGGACCACGCTCGGCGCGCGTTTCATGTAGGCAACCTGTATCTCAACCGCAAATGCACCGGGGCCATGGTAGGAGCGCATCCTTTTGGCGGTTTCAATATGTCGGGGACCGATTCCAAGGCCGGCGGCCCGGATTACCTCTACCTGTTCACTCAGGCAAAGTCGATCGCGGAAAAGCTGTAAAAGGAAACAGCAGGTCCTTCCAGTAGCGTACTGGAGGGACCTGCCGCGATCACTTCACCGGAACGTCGGGCGGCGGCGGAAGATTGCGGTTTTTGAGCCACTGCGCGCTGATGCTCTGTGGGGTATGCTGCGGAGGAAGTTCATCGAGATCTGGCATGAAAATTTCCAGTCCGGCCTGGGGGGTCATGCGAGTGTAGCCATTCACGAGCTGCGCCTGGTAGTTCACCAGGTCGAGGTCAAACCAGGCATCTTTGGATGCGTCGATCATAATCAGGTCGACGTGGTGCATGGTGAGCTTGCCGAAGTCGATCGTGCCGCCCTTAAGAGCCAGAAAGTTGTGCCACTCTTCCGTGCGCGCGGCGTCATTCTGCGCATCGCCGTACATGACTTCGATATCCGGGTTCACGACGCGCACGCTGGTCAGTTTCCCATGGATATGCGGAGCCGGAAGCAGCTTTTGGGTATCGAAGTAAAGATCATTCTGCGAGGCTTCGATACCGGCAACACTGGTCTTTCCCATCAGATCCGCGATGGTTACGTGAAAGTCAGCCAGCAGACCTTTGACAGGAAGCTTCAACACCGACAGCCGATCCACATGCAGGTGAATCCGGCCATCGGGTGAAGAGGAAATCGTCCCCTCCAGCCCAATAGGAAGCGGAATATGCAACTTGTGAATCGTGCCGTGGAGCGATATCTGATTTCCGTCTCCTGTGATTGAAATGTTCTGCAGCGGAGAACCCGGCACCGTGCCTGTATTCAGGAAGTGGCTGATATCACCGATATTCGCGTGAATGATGCCTCTTTGCACTTCAAGGACGAACGACTCCGGATCATCGAAAGACGGATTGACGCTCTTTTTCGTCCGTATCATTTCTCCGTTAAGCCAGCGAACGTAGATGCGGAAGTCCGGTCCTTTTCGCAGCTTGAGGTTGTGAGCATACATCCGCGTGGGGGATGAGTCATTCGTTCCGTCGGGTGTTTGCGCATCCTGGCTAGTGACGGCAGGGACTGTTTGCGGCGCCGGCTGATTATGTCTGACTCCGGCGTACCAGGCAACGCCGGCCACAAGTATCAGAGCCGCGGTGGAACCGCCGAGAATTAGGTGAGAACGCTTCACGCTGGCGTTGGGTTGCGGCGGGGACGGCGATTGGCCTGAAGAATCTTCTTGCGCAGGCGCAGCGACTTGGGAGTAACCTCCACCAGCTCGTCTTCCGCAATAAACTCAATCGCCTGCTCCAGGTTCATCGGTTTGAAAGGAACCAGGCGGATGGCGTCATCGGCGCTCGAGGCGCGCATGTTGGTGAGCTTCTTCTCACGCACCACATTCACGTCCAGATCATTGTCCCGTGAATGCTCGCCGATCACCATGCCCTCATAGACCTCAACGCCCGCAGTCAGGAAGAGCACTCCACGATCCTGCAGCCCGTTGAGCGCATAAGCGGTGGTGGCGCCGTTGCGGTCGGAGATCAGCGCCCCGCTGGGCCGCTGCGGTATCTCTCCCTGGTACGGCATGTAACCGTCAAAGAGCGAATTCATCACGATGGTGCCGCGGGTCTCGGTCAGCATCTCGCTG
This sequence comes from uncultured Acidobacteriaceae bacterium, assembly GCA_963814015.1. Classification (GTDB taxonomy): domain Bacteria; phylum Acidobacteriota; class Terriglobia; order Terriglobales; family Acidobacteriaceae; genus PALSA-350. The sequence goes on along the minus strand of CAWFBI010000003.1, from coordinate 147,063 downwards.
CGCAGGCCGATTAGGCCGCGGCTGGGCACACGGAACTCCAGGCGTACGCGACCGTACCCGTGATTGTGCATCTTCAGCATCTCCCCGCGTCGAGGCCCAAGGCGCTCGATCACCGTTCCGACAAAACTGTCGGGAACGTCAATAGTGAGATGCTCCACAGGCTCCAATACTTTGCCATCAACCGTTTTGGTAACAATTTCCGGCCGCCCCACCATCAGCTCAAAGCCTTCGCGACGCATCATCTCGATCAGGATGGCCAGCTGCAGCTCTCCACGGCCCAGGACCTTGAAGCTGTCGGGACTGCCTGTTTCTTCGACTCGAATGGAAACGTTGGTGAGGAGTTCCTTGTCCAGGCGCTCGCGCAGATTCCGAGAGGTGACAAACTGCCCTTCCCGTCCCGCCATGGGCGAGTTGTTGACGGAAAACTGCATGGCGATGGTCGGCTCGTCGATGACAATCAGCGGCAGCGGAGCGGGATTTTCCAGCCCGGTGATGGTTTCGCCGATGGTGATGCCGGTGACCCCCGCGATGGCGACGATGTCACCGACCTGGGTCACCTCGGTGTCGGTACGCTTCAACCCATTGAACGTAAACAGCTTGGTGATCTTGGTTTTAGTCAGCGAGCCGTCCCGCCGGGAGATGTTTACCTCTTCCCCGTTGTGCAGCGTTCCGTTAAATACCCGGGCAATGGCCAGGCGGCCCAGGTAGTCGGAGTAGTCGAGGTTGGTAACCAGGATCTGCAGCGGACCGTCGGGATCACCGCTGGCCGGCGGAATGGTGGAGATGATGGTTTCAAAGAGCGGTTGCAGGTTCTCCCCGGGTACATCCAGGGAGGTGCTGGCCGTGCCCAGCTTGGCGTTGGTGTACAGGACTGGAAAATCCAACTGGTCTTCGGCTGCGTCCAGATCGATGAACAGGTCGTACACCTCGTCGAGCACCTCTTTGGGACGGGCGTCGGGGCGATCAATCTTGTTAATCACCAGGATAGGCAGCAGCTTGGCTTCAAGGGCCTTGGAGAGCACGTAGCGGGTTTGCGGCAGGGGGCCCTCGGAAGCATCCACCAGGAGCATGACCCCGTCCACCATCTTGAGGGCGCGCTCTACCTCCCCCCCGAAGTCGGCGTGGCCCGGGGTATCGACGATATTGATCTTGGTGTCGTGGAACTGGATGGCCGTATTCTTGGCCAGAATGGTAATGCCGCGCTCCTTCTCCAGTTCGTTCGAGTCCATGACCCGTTCGGTAAGGGCTTCATTGGCACGAAAGGTGCCGGCCTGGCGCAACATGGCGTCCACGAGCGTCGTCTTGCCATGGTCGACGTGGGCGATGATGGCGATGTTTCGAATGGGCGTGCTCACGGGCGAGGAATTCCTATTCTTCCGGGTCGCGGAGAGGCTTTGGTTGAGATTGACTAGCCTTGCTTTGACGAGCTGGCTGGAAATGACAGGCAGGACAACCGGGCAATGCCTTGCTTATATTCTAGCAGCCGGGACCTGGGCGAGGGCCGGAACAGCAGGTCCCTCCTCTGAGCCTAGGGCAGTGGAAGGACCTGCTGTTTCAATTCACTACTGGGGAGCAGGGCCCCGGACCACCTGGACGAAATCGTCCAGCCGGAGGTGCCGGGCAAACGCTTCCTTGACCTGATCGGCGTTGAGCTCGAAGTACTTCTTTGCTGCCACGATGGGCTCATCCAACGGCAAGCCGATCACGGCCCGGTGCAGCAGACCCTGGGCCACGCCCTCTTCGCTCGACTCGCCCAAGGGAATCGACCGCAGAAGCATAGCCTTGGCCAGGTGCAATTCGTCGGGAGAAACATCCTGAGTGCGCATCTGCTCCAGGTCGCGCTGGACCAATGCCCTGGCCTTGGAGACCTTATCCGGATCGCAGCCGTAAGTCACCGTGTAGCTGGCCCGGGTTTTCGAAGCCTCCATGCTGACGTCCACGTTGTAAACGTAGCCGGACACCTGACGTAGATCGTGGTAGAGGCGGGTGGCATAAAAGCCGCCGCCGAGGACGTGATTGCCCAACTGCAGAGGGTAGTAGTCGGGATCGAAGCGGTTGAGATTCAACTGCTGTGCCAACACCACGGAGTCCTGCACCGCTTGCGGATCGGGTACGTTCGCGGCCGAAGCCTTGTTCACCGGAATCGCGGAAAGCGTGGTCTCCGGCTTCGGACCGTCGGCTTTCCAGTCCCCAAACCACTTGGTGATCACGGCCTTGGCTTCGTCCGGCGTGGTGTCGCCGATGACCACAATCGTAGTCAGGTCAGGTCGCATGGTCATGGCGTGATACTTCTTTACGTCTTCCAGTGTGACCGTACCCAGTGTGGCCGGGGTGGCCTCGCGCAGCACCGGGTCCCCAGGCGGCAGCAACGCTATATCAAGGGCACGCGAGGTGCGGTAACCAGGACTCTTGAGGTTGCCGGCAACAAACTGAGTAGTCTGGTCCTTGACCACGGCGAAGGCTTCTGCGGGAAGAGCGGGATGCAGTTCGTTGTCGGCCAGCAATTGGACGCCGCGCGAGAAGTTGTCTTTCAACACCTGCACGGAAAAGTCGAAACCAGCAGTCTCATTGGCTGCGATGTCGTCCAAAGCCTTCTGGAAAGCCAGGCGGTCCAAGGTTGTCGTGCCATAGGAGTAGAGGCCGTCAAGCACATCGGAAACTCCCTCCTGTCCCTTGGGTGTCTGGAGATCGGCATTGTTTTTCACCGTACCGACGACGGTGACGGTCGGGCTGGTGTGGTCGGTCTTGACGATCAGGCGAAGGCCGTTGGGGAGGGTGGTGTCGGAGGCGACGATGTAATCGGCCGGGACCTTTAGCTGGGAAAGTGCGCCCTTAGCCCAGTCCGGCAAGATGACCGGCTTGGTGGGAGCAGAGGTCATCTTCTCTCCGCCGCCAAAACCCTTGGCGGCGACCGCCTCGCCCGAAGGCGACGGCTTCAAAGTCGCGGTGATGGAGTTAGAGCTGACCAGGTATTGCTTCGCCACCCGGTTCACGTCCGCCAGCGTGACCGCCCGGATTGCCTGGATGTCATCATCCGGAGAATTGCGCCCTTCGGCGGCGAGCGCCTCCGACCAGACCGAAGCCAGGCCCGGAATGGAATTGCGTTGAAACTCGGCCGAGGCGATCTCGCTGCGCTTGGCGGCGTCGAAGAGGTCCTGGGGTAAACCTTTCTGTGCATAGCCCTCGACAATTTGCCGCATCTCGTTGATGGGCCCCGCTGAATCGGCACTGGCGGGCAGAGCGATTTCGCCGTAGCCAACGCTGGCCTTGGGATAGCTCTCAGCAATACCGAAGCCCGCATAAAGGGCCTTGCCCGCGGGCACCATGCCGTAGAGATCAGCGCGCTGGCTGGCCAATATGTCGGCCAGGACCTGAGCCGCCGCATAATCGGGCGAATCGGTACCCGGCATGCGATAGGCAATGAAGCCCAGGACATAGGGAAGATTGCTGTCCAGAGTGAAAGTCTCCGGCTTGACCGGGGTCAGGTTGATGGCTGGGTGCTCGGGCAGCGGGTGGTTCGGAATGTCGCCGTACAGTTGCTTGACCTTGGCTATGGTGGCAGCCGGATCGACGTCGCCCACGATCACCAAGATGGCATTACCGGGGGTGTACCACTTCTTGTAAAAATCGCCAAGCATGGCGCCGGTGGTGGCGTCGAAAGAAGGCCTCGTACCCAGGGGATCATGCGCGTACGGGGTGCCGGCAAACAGGTCGCCATTCAAACGATCGATAAACTTGTAGGTGGGATTGGAGAGGTCGCGCGACACTTCCTGCTCAATCGCGCCTCGTTCGTGCGCCCACTCCTCTTCGGAATTATCTACACCGCGCAGGCAGGAAGCCTGCGCCTGGAGCGCCACATCCAAATCGGCGGCAGGAACGGTGGTAAAAAATTGAGTGATATTTTGCTGGGTGTCGGCGTTGTCGCGGCCGCCCAACTGGGCGTAAATGGCTGCAGTTTGATCCGCGTTCATGCCGGTGCAGCCGCGGAATGCCATGTGCTCCTCAGCGTGGGCGGACCCGGGAAAGCCGGGGGGCGTCTCATCCCCGCCGACCTTGAAGTTCAGCTCGACCGTGACCACCGGCGCCAGCGCATTGCGCACGATGACCACCTGCAGGCCGTTGGACAGGGTGGCGCGGGTCACGTTACTGGGATCCGCCGCGCGCAAACGCGATGCGCCAGAGGTAAGCAGGAACAGCAAAGGCAGCAGAGCTTTTAGCTTCACTTCGATTTCTCCAAGGTGAATTCTCGCAGGTAGTTCCAGTTTTGCACGCCGTGGGTTCTCATTCCAGCGGCATAACATCGACGCCCACTTTCAGGCTGTGTTTGGCTCCGCCGAGCAGAACCCCGCGGATAGGGCTGACGTCGCTGTAATCTCTGCCCCAGGCCAGGGTGATGTGGCCGTCAGAAGGGACACAGTTGTTGGTGGGGTCGAAGTCCACCCAACCAAAGCCAGGGCACCAGGCGGAACACCAGGCGTGGGAGGCATCAGCTCCGACCAGGCGGGGGCGGCCGGCAGGAGGAAGTGTACGCAGATAGCCGCTGACATAACGCGCCGGAAGCCCCAGGGAGCGCATGCAGGCAATCTGCAGATGGGAGAAATCCTGGCAAACTCCGCGCCGCTTTTCGAAGAAGGTTTCGACCGGAGTGGTCACCTCGGTCGCCTTGGGGTCAAAGCGGAAATCCTGATGGATGCGAGCGGTAAGATCGAACACCGCCTCCAACAGCGGACGGCCTTTAGGAAACGACTCGCGGGCGTAGGCTGCCAGTTCCGGCTTGGCTGAGACACGAATCGAATCGAAGACGAACTGAAAAGCCTCCAACCCCTCCTGGCTTTGGTCAGACGGCACTATGTCGCGAACCGTTTCCCAGCCTGGCGATTCCGAGAATACGGGGTGAGCGACTGCATCCACTTCCAGCTCGCTGCTCGCCTCCACGCTCATCCTGCTATGCGCCTCGGGCAGCGTGAACGAGGTGACAGTGTTTCCGAAGTAGTCGATGTGGGTGGTGGCGTGAAAAGGCGGCACCGGCCAAATGGATAGCTCTATCGTCCGGCGTCTCTGCCCGCGAAGATCGCGCGGCGTAAGACGAACAACGTGATGGGATACCGAAACCGGTTGTACGTAGTCGTAGATTGTTTGGTGCCGCACTCGGTAAAGCATCAATCCTGGCTATCCTTTCATTGGACGCAAGCGGGAAGGAGAGGTACATAGCAGGTCCCTCCAATAAGCTGCGTGTACCTGAATCTGAATGCGATCCAACTGGAGTCTAACCCTCAGGTAGCGCGCTCCATCTCGGCGTGACTGAAATAGGTGTTGGCAATGGCTTCCGCGAAGGCGGGCAAGGCGGTTTCAAGGTCCTCCAGAAGGTCGTCCAACCGGGTGCGATTGCTGCCGGTTCGCCCCTCGCAGAGCAGTTCGACGTCTGCATGCAGCAGCCTCGCGGCGGCCGCCTCCATCTGCCTTTGCTTCAAGACTGGCCAACCCGATCCGGACGGCATACCGGAGAGCGCACCGCAGTGCCGAGCCAGATCTTTGAGCTCGAAAGCGAGAGAGCGCGGATTGGCTTCGTCATTCATCAGCAGATCGACCACCGGCGCGGCCTGCAGAACAGTGAAGTAGCGCGACCGGTAGGTGATCGAACTGTCGGCCACCTCCAGCAGCATCTCCAGCGACGGCCAGTTCTCGGGGTCGACGGGAACCACGATCGCGCGCAGCAACTCGACTAACTGAACCGAGCGCTCAATACGTCTGCCAATGTTGAGGAAGTGCCAGCCCGGGCCGCGGGTGATGTTTCCCGTTTCAATTCCGCGCAAGGCGGCAAGCGTCAGGATGCAGCTGTTCAACACCGCCAGCGCATCCGCCGGCGATACATAGCCCCAGGCGACGCGGTCGGAAGCGCGGGCAAGGCTGCCCAGCTGGCTCACGATACGCAGCAGGTCGGTTGAGAGGCGATCCCGTACCTGGGCCACGGCACGCGTGGCCCGGCTGAGATTGGCGTTGAGGCTGTCGCTGCGCTGTTCTTCAAAGATAAGCGAGAGTAATTCCTTTTCCAGGTCTCCCTGCTGATCGAGGTGCCCCTGCGGATCGTCTTTTGCCAGACGCGAATAAGGAGACTCCAGGCACTCGTACAACTTCATCATCGCTTGCCATCCCACGGTCTCCGGCCCCCAGGATTCGCCGGTCATGTGCACCAGGAGGCAACGCAGCACCCGAGCCAGATGCTCACACCGTTCCGCATAGCGGCCCAACCAGAAAAGATGTTCGGCGGCCCGGCTGGGCAGATCACTGCTCACCCCGCGATGCAGCTCTACCGGCAAATCGCGAGGACGGCGAAGGGTGAAATTGTCCACCGGCTGGGAGGACAGAACCCAGGTGTCCTTGCTGCCGCCGCCGTGCTGCATGGAGACGACCGGAGTGTCGGGAGAGGGGGAAACACGGGTCAATCCCCCGGGCATCACGATCCAGCTATCGCCTGCGGCCGCAATATAGACGCGCAAGACTACCCGCCGCGGCATCAGGTTGCCATCGGACCAAACCGGGACGCTGGAGAGATTGAGGAGCTCCTGGCCGACAAAGTCGTTCGGCCGATCCTCCATCTGCGCCAGCAAGCGCGAACGTTCGACCGGCCCGAGCCTGCCCCCGAAAACCGGCTCCATGCCTTTGGACGGGTAGGCCGGCTTGATAACCAAAAAATCCAGGTTCTGGCGCACATAGCTGAGAGCCCGCGGCTGACCGCACCACCAGGTAGCGACCGAGGGCAGCGCCAGGCGCTCGCCCAGCAAGTTACGGCTGAGTCCGGGAAGGAAGGGAATGAACGCCGAAGTTTCGAGCAGCCCGCTGCCCAGCGCATTGGCTACCGCGACGTTCCCGGAGCGGACGGCCTCGACCAGACCGGCCACCCCAAGGTAGGAGTCGGAGCGCAACTCGAGCGGGTCGCAGAAGCCATCGTCCATGCGTCGTAAAACCACGTCCACAGGCTTGAGGCCTTCGAGAGACTTGAGAAAGACGCGATTCTCCCGCACCGTCAGGTCTCCTCCCTGCACCAGGGTGAAACCGAGATAGCGGGCCAGGTAGGAATGCTCGAAGTAGGTCTCGTTCAGCGGTCCGGGGGTGAGCAGCACGACCCGCGGATGGATACGCGGCGAGGGCGAAAGGCGCAGCAGGGTCTCGCGAAAGTCACGAAAGAACCCAGCCAGCCGGTGCACCTGGGACTCGCGAAAGAGATCGGGGAAAGTTTCCGCCATAACGATGCGGTTTTCGAGCGCATAGCCGGCGCCGGAGGGAGCCTGGGTACGGTCGGAAATCACCCACCATTGACCGTCGGGAGAGCGCGCCAGGTCGACGGCAAGGAGGTGAAGGTAGTTCCCTCCGGGGACGGGAACGTCGTGGCAAGCGCGCCAAAAGGCGGGGTTGCCGAACACCAGGGCGGCAGGAAGATCACCATTGAGAAGCAGCTTCTGAGGACCGTAAAGATCGGCAAGAATGGTGTTGAGCAGGCGCGCGCGTTGAATCAGGCCGGCTTCCAGATAGCTCCATTCCTCCGGCGGGATAAGCAGCGGAATCGCATCCAGGCTCCATGGCCGGTCGGTTCCCAGCGGATCGCCATAGACGTTGTAGCTGACGCCGTTTTCCCGGATGCGCTGCCGCGCTGTCTGCCAGCGGTGGGCCAGTTCCTTGCTGCCCAGCGAAGATAACGAAGCGATATAGCGATCCCAGTGGGGACGAAGTACACCGGGCTCCATGCACATCTCGTCGTACATGCCAGGGGCCTGGCGATATTCGGCGGTCAGCAGCGGATCATCCAGTATCTCGGCCATCGTCATACAGCTCCAGCGTAGTTTCCTTTACGGGCTGCGGCGTAAATCCAGTGTTAATGGAAACTCCACGTTGGGCCTTTCCCTGGGAACGGCAATGGGGCCGGGGGTGTGACCAAAGCTGCTGAACCTGGCCAGCCGGCGGCTTTCGGCCTCGTAGGCATTGACAGGATATTGCTCGTTCGCTCGTCCGCCAGGATGCACCACGTGGTAGGTGCAGCCCCCGACCGCGTGGCCTGACCAGGTATCCACGATGTCGAAGACCAGCGGGCTATGAATGGGAATGTCAGGATGCAGGCATGAGGCAGGCTGCCAGGCGCGGTAGCGGACACCGGCGACGAACTCACCCGATTTCCCGGTCGGATGCAACGGCACTGGGCGTCCGTTACAAAGCACGGCGAAGCGGTGGTCTACCATCCCCGTCACCTTGACCTGCAATCGCTCCACTGAAGAATCCACACTGCGGGCGGTACCGCCGCTCGAAGCTTCTTCGCCCAGGACGTTCCACGGTTCAAGGGCGTGTCGCAACTCCAGGCTGATGCCACGGGCGGTCACCGAGCCGATGAGAGGAAAGCGAAATTCGAAGTGGGGAGCAAACCATTCGCTGCGGAAGCCGTATCCGGCCCGGTTGAGGTCGGCCACCACGTCTTCCCAATCAAGCTGCACGAAATGAGGCAACATGAAGCGGTCGTGCAGGCTGGTTCCCCAAGCGACCAGTTTTTGCCGGTAAGGCTTACGCCAGAATTGCGCGATCAGGGCCCGTACCAGCAATTGCTGGGTCAGGCTCATGCGCGCGTGGGGCGGCATTTCAAAAGCGCGCAGCTCGAGTAGGCCGAAGCGCGACCCGGCGCCCTCCGGCGGATCGAGTTTGTCGATACAGAACTCGGCACGATGGGTGCTGCCGGTCACGTCGGTAAGCAAATGGCGGAAGAGGCGATCCGTGATCCGCGATGACACCGGGGCCGAGCCTCTTTCCGGAATCTGGTCGAAAGCAATCTCCAGCTCATAAAGAGATTCGACCCGCCCTTCGTCGACCCGGGGATGCTGGCTGGTGGGGCCAATGAAAAGCCCGGAGAGCAGGTAGGAAAGCGAAGGATGGTTTTGCCAGTAATTGACCATGCTCCGCAGCAGGTCGGGCCGGCGCAGAAGTGGGCTGTCATCGGCTGTGGGACCGCCAATCACCAGGTGGTTGCCGCCGCCGGTTCCGATGTGCTGCCCATCGAGCATGAACTTTTCGGTTCCCAGGCGGGTCTGGCGAGCCAGCTCATAAACCGCCGTCGTGTTTTCGACCAGTGCATCCCAGCTGGCGGCGGGCTGGATGTTGACCTCAATCACCCCGGGATCGGGAGTCACTTTGAAGACCGAGATGCGGGTGTCGTTGGACGGGGTATAGCCTTCGATCAACACCGGCATGGAGAGATGGGCTGCCGTATCCTCGATGGCGGCGACCAGATCGAGATAGTCGGTCAGGTAGTCGACCGGCGGCATAAAGATAAAGAGCTTGCCCGCGCGCGCCTGCACGCAGAGCGCGGGCCGGGTGAGGGTAAGCGCCGGCTCGTCTTCAGGCTTCGGCTTGCCCATATCGGCCGCGGGCAGCGGCTCATCCGACATGGGGGGCATGGAGAACAAAACCATGCGGCGCTCCGGCCGTGGGGGCAGCTTGTCCCGCCGCCGGAACGGATCGATATCGAAGGCGTAAGTGACATCTTCCGGCCTGGTCCAGGGCAGCGCTTCGAGCGGCAGACGGTAACCCATCGGCGAGTCGCCGGGAGTGAGAAACATGCGTTCGGCCAGAGGAAACCAGGGCTGGCTGGTCCATCGCGGCGTACCCGACCTGGTCGGAATCCTGCGCAGGGGAAGGACATAGCCGATTGGCTCCGCCGCGGCCTTTTCAAAGAGTTGCGCCAAGCGCGCCCGTTCCCCAAACTCTTTGATCTTAGGGTCCAGCGGATCGATGATCTCGGGCAGCCGCCGCTCCTTCCACAAGTGAAAGAAGATGTCTTCGTAAGCGGTGATGGTGAAAGAGGAACTCACTTGCAGGCGGCGGGTCAGGGCTTCGAGAAACTTGCGCGCATCCGTCGCTCCGTAGCCGTAGTCTTTGCCATCTTCAGCAAACAGGCTTTGGTTCTCCCAAATGGGCACTCCGTCTTTGCGCCAGTAACAGCCAAGAGCCCAACGAGGGAGCTCCTCGCCGGGATACCACTTGCCCTGGCCCAGGTGGAGCAGCGCGCCAGTGGAGAAACGGTCGCGCATTCTGAGCAGCAGCTCTACCGCGAGCCGGCGCTTGGCTGGGCTCATTGCGGTGGTCGACCACTCGCTGCCGTTGCGGTCGTCGAGCGAGATGAAGGTCGGCTCGCCGCCCATAGTGAGGCGCACGTCTCCCACTTGCAGATCCACATCCACCTGGTGGCCGAGGGCCTGGATTTGCTCCCATTGTTGGTCGGAGTAGGGCCTAGTCACTCGAGGGGATTCGTAAATCCGCTGTACTGTCATCGAGTAACTGAAATCCGTCTTGCAGAATTCCAAGGGCCCGGAGATAGGAGCGGCGCTGCCTACATCGGGAGTGCACGCGAGGGGGATATGTCCTTCTCCAGCCAGCAGCCCTGAAGTGGGATCGAAGCCCACCCAGCCGGCACCGGGGAGAAAGACCTCAGTCCATGCGTGCAGATCGGTAAAGTCGCTGGAGGCGCCGGCGGGGCCTTCCAGCGGTTTGACGTCGGCGGTGAGTTGGATCAGGTAGCCGGAGACGAAGCGGGCTGCGAGCCCCAGGTTGCGCAGGATCTGCACCAGCAGCCACGCAGAGTCGCGGCAGGAACCGGTGCCCAGGGCAAGGGTTTGCTCACAGGTCTGCACACCCTGCTCCAGGCGGATGACATAGCCGATGTCGCGCTGCACTCGTTGATTGAGGGCGACAAGAAAATTCAGCGTGGGGGTGTTGACCCGAGGTACCTGGGCTAGAAAACCAGTCAGCCTGGGGCCGGGCAGCTCGGCTTCAAGAAACGGCCGCAGTTCCCTGGCGAGGGAGCTTTCGTAGGTAAATGGGATCTGCTCCGCGTACGGTTCCAGGAAGAAATCGAAGGGATTGAAGATCGCCATTTCGGCAACCAGATCGACCTCGACTAAGAACTCTGTCGTCTTTTCCGGAAAGACCAGGCGGGCGAGGTAGTTAGCCTGCGGATCCTGCTGCCAGTTGATGAAGTGATTTTTAGGGAGCACTTTCAGAGAGTAGGCAAGGATCGGAGTACGACAATGGGGCGCTGGGCGCAGGCGGATGGTTTGCGGCCCGAGCATCACCGGACGGTCGTAACGATAGTGCGTCTTGTGATTCAGCGCAATGTGAATTGCCATAGGTCGGGGTTCCTATAGCTTACATGCGCCTTTGGGGAACTACCTACGTTGGGTGCCGGTTGTGGCCAGATTGGGGAGTGCAGGGACATAACTGCAGATCAGATGGGACGATGCTTCCGTCAGATTGACGGGGTCGAGGGATACTGCAAATCCCTTCGCTCCGCTACGCTTGGGATGACGAGGTTTAGGCTTGTGTGCTCAGCACACCGGCCTGGGATGGCAACCGCAGATCGCTGCCGGGTTAGCAGTGGCCTCGCCGGTATGATGTTTGCATGGCATCATTAACCGAAGTTCTTGACCGCGCCAGAAAGATCAAGCTGCTCCTCATGGACGTTGACGGCACGCTCACCGACGGCAGCGTCAACCTTATTTCGCTGCCCGGCGGTGGCGGCGTGGCGGAGATGAAGGCCTTTAACTCCCAGGATGGCGCCGGGTTGAAACTGGCGCACATCATGGGCATCCGCAGCGGCTTCATCACGGGAAGAAAATCTCCGGCTGTATCGCAACGCGCCCAGGAGTTGAGTGTGGAATTCGTCTACCTGGGGCAGGAAACAAAGATGGCCGCATTTGATGAGTGCGTGCGGAAAGCCGGAGTGCGGGAGGAAGAAGTGGCCTACATGGGCGACGATCTGCCCGATATGCCGGTGGCCACGCGCGCCGGGCTGGCAGTTGCCGTCGCCAACGCTGCCCCTGAGCTTAAAGCAATCAGCCATTACGTGACCAAGACTCGAGGCGGAGACGGCAGCGCACGGGAGGTCGTGGAACTCATCCTGAAGGCCCAGGGTAGATGGGAAGAAGCAATTCCCCGGGCCCTGGCGTAATAGCTTCAGCGGTCAAACCTATTTCCCAAATAAGCCGTCTAATCCATATAAGCCCGCTGAATGGGTTCTCTTTTCACCGCACCCAAGCGACTGTCCAGCCTCCGGAAAACAGTACGTTATAGTTAAAGTGATGCACGATAAGCAAGGCAAAGAGCACGCACGGCACCCTTGGCGGTTGGCCCTTGCTCTTTGCTGCGCCCTGCTGCTGGTTTTCGGGGCGACGATTCAAGTAGCGCATGTACATACCGCGGCGGAGATATCTCACGCCGGGTGTGCTCTTTGTGCGACTGCGCACGTAGTTATTGCTCCGGCAGCACCCGCCGCGGCGCCTCTCGCCGCCAGACAGACCGCGACTCAGGTCGTCGATCTGCAACCCACCTTTGCTCGCCGCTTCCTGGATTTTTCTCTCTACACAAGACCCCCGCCCGTTGCCATTGCTTTCTCCTAAGCAATTTCAGCAACCAGATCGTAAAGGTGCCCCGGGGGTCGGTATATGTGCTCGTTTCCCAGACGTTTTGTCTTTCTCTTTTTTTCATTTCTGCTGCTAACGCCGGCTGTGAATCTGCTTGCCCAGACTGGTGCCGGCACTATTTCCGGAACGGTCACAGATGCTTCGGGCGCGGTGATACCCGACGCAACCGTCACCATCGAAAACCCGGTCAGCGGACTCAAACGGAGCTCCAAGACGGACGCCGCGGGTCAATATAGATTTACCAATCTGCCGTTCAACCCATATCACCTGGTTGCCGAAGCCCCTGGCTTTGCCCAGTTCACTGCCGATGTACCGGTGCGCTCCTCCGTCGCCGTTACTCCTATCATCAAGTTGCAGGTGGGTGGGGCCTCGACCACGGTCACGGTCACGGGAGACGACCTGGTAGAGAATGACACCTCACTGCACACTGATATTGACCGCAATCTGATCGAGAAGCTGCCCCTCGAAAGCTCGTCTTCCTCGGTAAGCTCGCTGGTCACGCTCTCAACTCCCGGAGTAGCCGCGGATTCCAATGGGCTCTTCCATGGGCTGGGCGATCACGCCTCCAATTCGTTTTCTGTGGATGGGCAGCCGATCACCGATCAGCAAAGCAAGGTTTTCTCCAACCAGATCCCTTCCAATTCCATTCAATCGATCCAGGTCATTGCCGGTGCGCCGCCCGCCGAGTACGGGGACAAAACGAGCCTGGTGATTGAAGTAACGACGCGCTCCGGCCAGGGCCTTACCAAGCCTACCGGCAGCATTACTTCCTCCTACGGATCATTCGGCTCGGCAACGGGCGGCATCGATATTGGCTACGGTTCGCAAAAGTGGGGCAACTTCTTCGAACTCGACGGATTGAATACCGGCCGTTTTCTGGATACCCCGGAGTTTGTGGTTTTCCACGACAAGGGAAATGAACAGAACGCCTTTGATCGCGTGGACTATCAGTTCACTCCGGTGGATGCGATCCACATGAACCTGAACTACAGCCGCTCCTGGTTTCAGACCCCTAACTCCTACGACAACCTGAATGTGCTCGATCAATTTGGCAACAACGTCGGCAATACCGATCAAAAATCAAAAATCGAGACCTTCGACATCGCGCCCACCTACACCCGAATCATCGGCAAGAGTTCGGTATTTAACTTCGGTCCTTACATCCGGAAAGACAGCTATCAATACTTTCCCAGCGAGAACCCGCTGGCGGATCTGGGCCCGCCAAATCTGCAGAACCAAACCATCGCTCAATACCGGACGCTAACCAATGCCGGAGTCCATTCCGATCTGACTTATACCAAGGGAAACCAGAGCATCAAAGGCGGTGTGATTTACGCCCAGACCTTTCTACGGGAGCGTGACAGTCTCGGCATCGTGAATCCAACCTTCAACTCACCCTGCGTGAATGCCAGCGGAAGCCCGGTTGACGGATTCACCAGCCCCGCTGAGTGCGCCGCGTCGGGATACCAGCCGAACCCTGCGTTCAACCCGGTCTTGTTGCCATACGACCTTACCCGGGCGGGCAGCAATTACAACTACTTTGGCCATGCGGATGTTAAGGAATTGGCCCTTTATATCGAGGATTCGATCAAGGCCGGCAACTGGCTATTCAACGTAGGCATACGCGGCGACCTGTACAACGGCCTGGCCAGCGCCTCGCAGGCAGAGCCTCGCATAGGTACTTCTTACACCGTCAAGCGCACCAACACGGTGTTGCGCATCTCTTATGCGCGTACGCTGGAGACGCCGTTCAACGAAAATCTCGTGCTGTCCAGCCAGGGTTGCGCCAACGAGGTGTTGGCGCCCCTGCTTTCTTGCACAGCCGGAGTACAGGGCACGCTGCAGCCTGGCTTTCGCAACGAATTCCATGCCGGCCTGCAACAGGCTTTCGGAAAAAATATCGTCTTCAGCGGCGAGTACATCTGGAAGTACACGCATAACGCATTCGACTTCAGCGTTCTGGGTAACACACCCATCACCTTTCCCATCGACTGGCACAATTCAAAAGTCCCTGGCTTTGCGTTGCGCACCGATGTGCCCGACTTTCATCACGTCTCGGCGTTCGTCGTAATGTCGTCGGTTGCCGCTCGCTTCTTTCCTCCGCAGGTTGCTGGAGCAGGGGCCACGGTCGGGCAGCCGGGATTGCCCTTCCGCATCGATCACGATGAAAGGTTCAACCAGACGACGCACGTGCAGTACCAACTGCCTTTCCGCTGGAACCCCTGGGTTGGATTCAACTGGCGCTATGACAGCGGCCTGGTCGCCGGATCTGCGCCCTGCTATAACCCGCTTTCGAATGATCCCAACAGTGCGTGCGCCAACACCTCGACCACACTCAACGGGCAGCCGGCGGTCGACCTCAGCGGTCTGACTGCAGACCAGCAGTCTGAAGCGGGTTTGACGTGCGGAGGGGTCAAGGCGACGCCGACTACCCCTTTGCCTTCACCCTGCCTGGCGTCCGAGTACGGCTCGACGCTGCTGAGGATTCCAGCCCCGGGCACGGGCGATAACGACCATAATCCATCCCGCATTCGGCAGCGGAATCTGTTTGACGCATCAATCGGGGAGGACAACCTCTTCAATGGCGATCGCTACAAGTGGAGTCTGCAGGTAACGGCCGTGAATGTAGCGAACAAGACCGCACTTTACAATTTTCTATCCACCTTCAGCGGTACGCACTACGTAACGCCGCGCTCGCTGACGGCAGAACTTGGCTTCCACTTCTGAGAAGGTCCGCCGAGACGGAACGTGGTGTGGCGGCGGAGGAAAGTGTTGGCTTAAGGGAAACCGATCCCTCAGCGGTTAAAGCCGCATTCGTTGCGAACAGTTATGTACGAGGTAAAGAGTCTGCGTGAGAAGGGCTTCGAAATTAAGTCCCGGAGGGACGATTGAGCTTAGCCCAGGACGCAGTCCTGGGTTTATCGACCCTCGGAGTAGTCCCGGCAGGGACGGCTGAAAGCTGCCCCGTTCGGTTTGAACGTTTACGAGGCCCCGTCTGTAGAACCGTCTGAGACCACGTTGTTGTTTGAGGATTGCGAATAAAGGTTCTACGATGGCTTGGCGTTTTTGGTAAATCTGCCGCCCAGCCGGGCTTCGGAGCTTCTCCCGCATGCGCTGGTGTTTGGGGTTTCGGATAGGGCTTCGACCTAACCCCTGGGCCACTTCGCCGGTGGTGAACTCGTGCTTTAGGTTGTTGTCCGGCAGATAGCCGTCGATACCATGTTGGTCGAGAAATTCCAATGCCTGACCACTAAAAAAGCCAGAATCAGCGCTCACTTTCTCCGGATGAGAGCGACATTGTCGCTTCACTTCCTCGATCATGGGCACCAGCGAGGCGTTGTCGGTGGCCTGTTGCGTCACCCGCGTAGCTACGATGAAATGGTCCTGGCTGACAGCCAGATCGGCGGTGTAGCCAAGCACCCAGCCATCCCGGGCACGCAGAAAACGGCTGTCTGGGTCGGTGGTGGAACTCTGAGCACGTCTTGACCGGGGCAGTGGAGTCAGCCCTGTACCCGCCTGCAGTTGCGCCGAAAGCGCCTCCTGCTGTTGGGCTTGCAGCACCACACCTCCGTTTTCGTCTCCCTCCGGCTGGGTTGCCTTCTGCTGATACCGCCGCACCTGAAGACGGTCCTGCGCCCGCTGATTACGTTGCTCCACCACACTGCTGCGCGCGGCGTTGGCTCCGATCCGGCTGGAATCGATGGCCACATGACCCAGCTGCGCCAACCCTGCCTTACGTGCCATCCCTAATACTTGCGTGAACACGTCGTTGATCGCCCGCCGATGCCGTCGTAAAAACTCACTGAGCGTCTTATGGTCGGGCCTCAGTGCTCCGGCTAGATAACGCAGCGCCAGATCTTCTCCTATCCGCTGCTCCAGCCGGCGCGTCGAATGCACCTGCAAACAAAAGGCATACAGCCACACCTTCAGCATCATCCGCGGCGGATACGCCAGACGTCCCTCCCGACCATAAGCTTGCTCGAACTCCCTCACATCCAGTGCTTCCACTACCCGATGCACGTGAAAACACAAGTGCTTTTCGCTCAGCACCTCCGCCACACTCGGCGGCAGTAAATACATCTGCTCGGGATCGTAATGATGAAAACGAGACATACTCCCTTCTCGCTCACATCTTTACCCAAATCAAGTACCTGCTATGACACACACTCCTACGGGACTTGGTCACGTTTTCAACGCCTACCCAGGACTGCGTCCTGGGCTAAGCTCAATCGTCCCTCCGGGGACTGAGTTCGGAAATAGAGTTCTCACGCGCACACTAAAAGCCCTCATTGGCCCCAGGCAGTGCGGCACGGCTGAAGCTGGAAGCCGTGCCCTTCGTACAAAGCTTTTTTCCGCAGCCTGTCATGGCTTAGCCGCGCGGGAATTGAGGTATGGTTGAGGAAATCAAGCAATCGAGAAAGGGAATGTGAAGATGGCTTTGAAGACAAAAGGTGTTTCCTTGAATGGAGCCGGTCTCACAGTCAGCCACCCGCTTGATCCGCTGACCCCAAGCGAGATCATCGCGGTCACACGCATCCTCCAGGAACACTTCCAGTGGGGGGAGGATCTTCGGGTGGAGACGATCGATATCAACGAACCCGACAAAGAAGTGGTGCGCCACTACGTCCCCGAAACTGCGCCGGCGCGGGTGGCGCGCTTCCATGTGTATCGGCGCGGCGTGATGGGTGTGTGGGATGGCCTGGTGGATCTGGGCAGTGCCCAGGTGATCTCCGCGATTTTCAAGGAAAATGCGCGGCCCATGATTGCGGTCAGGGAGATCCTGCTGATCGAAGAGACGGTCAAGGCGGATGCTCGTTTTCAGGACGCGCTACGTCGCCGTGGCCTGCTCGCGGAACTGGAGAATATGTGCATCGATCCGTGGACCGTGGGGGACTTCAACGTCCCTATCGAACGCGGGCGCCGGGTGGTCCAGTGCTTTGTGTGGATGAGGATGTTTCCGCTGGACAACTTTTATGCGCACCCGGTCGAGGGGCTGCAGGCGCTGATCGATGTGAGCACGCTGGAGGTGGTGGAGATCCAGGATCGTTTTGAGGCCAGCGGAGATTACATCCCTGTTCCGCGTACGCCCTTGAATTACGACGCGGAACTTTTGCAATCCTTTCGCAAGCCGTCTTCCCGCCTCGATATCGTGCAGCCCGATGGCGCCGGTTTCGTGGTGCAGGGCAACCAGGTGACGTGGGAAAACTGGGACTTCCGCGTCGGCTTTAATGGCCGCGAAGGGCTGGTGCTTTATACGATCGGCTATACGCAAAACGGCAAGCGGCGTCCGATCGTCTACCGCGCGTCGATCGCTGAGATGGTGGTGCCCTATGGCACTCCGGAGCGAGGGCACTATCGCAAGAACGTATTCGACAGCGGCGAACTGGGCTTTGGCCGCATGGCAAATTCCCTCACCCTGGGTTGCGATTGCCTGGGCGTCATTCATTATTTCGATGCCGTGGTCGCGGATCTTTTCGGTCAGCCGCTCACTATCAAGAGGTGCATCTGCCTGCACGAGGAAGACGCGGGCATGTCGTGGAAACATTTCGATATGCGTACGGACAGGACGGAGGTGCGGCGGGCGAGGAAGCTGGTGATCTCTTCCATTTCGACCATCGGGAATTACGAGTATGCGTCGTATTGGTATCTGCACCAGGATGGGCGCATTGAATATGAGATGAAGGCCACGGGGATTATCAATACCGCCGGCTGCCGCCCGGGCGAACCGGGCAAATTCGGCACTGAGGTGGCGCCGGGTATCGTCGGCCACATCCATCAACATATTTTTTCTGCCCGGCTGGATATGGAAGTGGACGGCCCCAATAATACGGTCACGGAGTGCGACACGATTGCGCTGCCGATGGGCCCGGAGAATCCTTACGGCAATGCGTACTATGTGCAGGAGACACCGCTGAAGACCGAGCTTCAGGCGCAACGCGACTTCGACTTTTCGCGGATGCGCTACTGGAGAATCACTAACCCGAACACCAGCAACTGGGTGGGTAAGCCAACCGCCTACAAACTGGAGGCGCGCTCCGCGGTGCAGCCATTCACTCATCCGGATAGCCCATCGGGCAAGCGCGGCCGGTTCCTGCAGCATCAGCTTTGGGTGACGCCCTATGATGCGAATGAGCGCTACCCCGCGGGCGAGTTTGTGAATCAATCGACCGGGGATGATGGTCTGCCGGCCTGGACCGCGAACGACCGGCCGATCGAGAACACCGATGTAGTGCTGTGGCATAGTTTCGGCGTGCATCATCTGCCCCGCCCGGAAGATCATCCGGTGCAGTCCTGCGTTATGTGTGGCTTCACGCTGGCGCCGTCTGGATTTTTCGATCAAAATCCGGTTATCGATCTGCCGCCAATGAAAAACGCAGCCAGCTGTTGCACTCATTCGGCCGGCTGAGGCGTGCGGATCGGGTCATCGAGAGAACAGCCTCGGCTCCGCTAACGCGATAGGGCCAGCCCTTCTTGCGCGCGCAGCGCCAGACCACGGGCGACTGAAATGAACTCGCCGCCGGTTCGAATGCGCTCCTTACCAAATCTCAGTTCGAAAATGCGCCGCACGGCGGGCACAAGCGAACTCCCGCCGGTAAGGAAGACTCGATCGACCTGGCGACGACTTACTCCCGAGGTCTCGAGGATCGAATCTACACACTGCTCAATGGCGAGCAGTTCTTCAGCAATCCAACCTTCGAAGGCGTCCCGCGTGACAGCGATGCTTATGTTCATGCTGCCGTCGCAAAAATGGAATTCCGCCACCTCGGCGTGGGACAGCTCGAATTTCACTCGCTGAACGGCCTGGTGAAGATGGTAACCGAGGTCTTCATCGATCAACGTGATCAGAGCTTCGATCTTTTCCGGTTCCAAAGCGCGCAGGCGCGCGGTTTTCAAAATTTCCATTGCGTTCGCCGTCCGCAAAAACGACAGGTAATGCCAGCGCTCAAGGTTGGCATAGATCCATGCGGGCACGGCAGGCAGAAGCTTGTTGAGCGAACGCGCATAGGACTCCGACCCGAGCGCGGGAGAGACAAGCTTGCGTACAATCCTTGCGTCGAAGGCGTCGCCGGCCAGGCCGACCCCGCTGTTGCCGAGCAAATCCTGCGGCTTGCGGCCGCGCTTGCGCACACCGGGGCCAACGTGAAGAAGAGAAAAGTCGCTGGTGCCACCGCCGAAGTCACCAATGAGGATGAGCTCGTCGTGATCGAGGGTGGATTCGTACGCGTAAGCCGCCGCGACCGGCTCCATTTCAAAGTCCACCCGGTCAAAGCCCGCTTCGGCGAAGGCCTGCCGTAAACGGGAAAGGGCAAACGTCTCGTCCTCTTCGGTCTCCGCGCCTACAAAGTGCACCGGCCGGCCCACCATGGCATAGCCGACAGGGGTGTGAAACTGCCGTTCGGCCTGATGGCGCAGATCGGCGAGCATGCGGGAAATCAGATCCTCGAGGGTGCGATGGCGGCCGAACACCGCCGTTCCCGTTAGCGTGCGATCAGAAAGATAAGATTTGAGCGACTGAATCAGCCGTCCCTTATTCTCAGCCGCCAGGTAGTGCTCGATCGCAGACGGGCCCGTCCAGGTATGCGTTTTGGTCCGGCCGGCTTGCCTGATCTGCTGCAGATAGAGGACGGATCGAAAGGAAAAAGTCTCTCCCGCGAGCGTGGGGAAGGCGACAAGTTCCACCTCCGATTTGCCGGAGGCGAGCGCAACCACGCTGTTGGTCGTACCGAAGTCAATACCGATTGCGGGGACCTGATCTTGCGCCTGACGCATTTTCTCATTATCCCAGCAGCGCGTTGTTTGACACACAGCTGCGATGCCTATGCTGCCGGCATGAGAAAAACGGCGTTGATCGGTTTGGAGTTGTCGGGCGCCAGATCGACTGCCCGACCGTCATTGTCTGCAAGTCATACCTGGACAATGCGAAAATGGCATCATGCAAAGATCAAACAGACAGGCGGCAAAGCTATTAGCTGCCGGCATGGTTCTCCTGGGAAGCGCCGCGGCCCAGCAGACGCCGGCGACACCAACGGCAAAACCGCGGCAGAACGCAGCGACCACAACCCACCACACGACTACGGCAGCCAAACCAAAACCTCTGGTGCTTGAGACAGAGAAAGATAAACAGAGTTATGCCATCGGGTTGAACCTGGGCAAGCGCCTGCACCAGGATGACATCGATGTCGATCCGAAAATTGTGGTCCAGGGTCTGCAGGATGCCCTGGCCGATGGCAAGGTGCTCTTGACCGATGACCAGATCAAGACGGTGCTGACCGACCTGCAGAATCAAGTACGTCAAAAGCAGGAAGAGAAGAAAATGGCTTTGGCCGAGAGCAACAAGAAGGATGGCGCAGCATTCCTGGCGGCGAACGCCACCAAAGAGGGTGTCGTCACACTGCCGAGTGGACTGCAGTATAAGATCCTGGTGACAGGGACGGGTCCCAAGCCTTCCGCTACCGACTCCGTGGTTTGCAATTACAAGGGGACGCTGCTCGACAACACTGAGTTTGACAGCTCCTATAAGCGCGGCCAGCCGGCGACTTTTCCGGTCACCGGCGTCATCAAGGGATGGACAGAAGCTCTGCAACTGATGCCAGTGGGATCGAAATGGCAATTGTTCATTCCCGCGGATCTTGCCTATGGAGAGCGCGGCCAAGGCCCCATCGGGCCTAACGCCACCCTCATCTTCGAGGTGGAGTTGCAATCCATTCAGCCCAAGGCGCAATAAGTTGCCTTGTTGTCACCCAGGACGCTATGTCCTGGGTGACAACCCTGAAAAAAGAAACCGCAGATCACTCCACTGCGCTACGCTCTGTCGAAAAACATTTCCACGTCAGTCGTCCACACAGAGATCTCTCCACTGCGCTACCCCGGATTTCCTGCCGGCTAAAGGCAATACACTAGGTTTGCTCATCAGGAGGAAACATGCGGAGAGAAAACCTGATCCTCGTCTTGCTGTTTATCATCGCGATTGCGTTGGTAGCCATTGCCCTGCAACCGGTGCTCACCCCACGCACCGCCGAGGCACAATCCACGATCTATCCGTTGTACATTGAGCCTGGTTCTGAATTGTTGCGCGCGCCGGATGGCAGCAGCCAGGTCTACGGCAAGGTGGTTGTGGACATGCGCACCGGCAAAATCTGGGGCTTCCCTACCCTGGCACCACAGTCTTATCCATCCAACGGATTGCAGAACAAACCGCCAACCTCCCGACCCTTCGAACTCGGAAGGTTCGCGTTTGAAGATACTAATAAATAGGCAGCGGCAACTTAAGCAACACGACAGGATCAACGTACTCGCCTTGCCAACGCACTCCCAGGTGCAGGTGCGGGCCGGTCACCCGGCCGGTAGCTCCGCTGAGACCGAGGCGTTGTCCCTTCCTCACCCGCTCTCCCACCTTCACGTCGATCCTCGAGAGGTGCATGTACAAGGTCGAGAACTGCTGCCCGTGATCAATCACCACCAGGTTGCCTTCATAGAACATGCCCTGGGCGATCATCACTTCGCCGTCATTCGCGGCCACCACCGGCGTTCCCGAAGGGGCGTGAAAGTCGGTTCCACGATGGATGCTTGCCAGCTGGCCATTAAACATGCGCCTGGTCCCGAAGGAATCGGTCGCCGCGAAGGGCAGAGGAGAACGAAAGCTGCCCCTCCACAATGGCTCGCTAATCTGGTGGGCAAAAGCCGCGTCCTTTACCGCCTTGTCTGCGGCGATGCGCTGCTGGGTTAAAGCATCAGGCTGCACGTACTTTTCCTGCACATGCAGGGTGGTGGTTTTGTATTGCCCCGGGAGCACGGCCACTTCCTGTTTGGCCTGCAGTGGGTGGCCATCAGCTGCAGTCGCGGTCAGCTCCAGGTCGTAGGTTCCAGGCGCCTGCTCGACATCGATACCAGCGAGCGCGTACCAAGTGTTCCCATTCCGGGACTTGGTAAATGCCATTGCATGATTGAGCCATGTGCCATGTACTTCGCCGGCAGGCTGGTCCAGCTCGATCCTGAACAGTACCGGTGAACCGCTCTCGAGGCGCAGCGGAGACCAACTTATAACCCGAAAGCCTGCACTTTTCTGTGCATTGCCCGCCGGCGCACACAAAAGCAACACACTGAAAACGACCCAGGAGACGATTCTCACTCTCTGAGAATAGAACCTGTTCCACTGCCCCGCGGAGGGATGAATGCGCGATGCACCTTGAAGGCCACCGGCCCCGGTAGCATACTGGAGCACGAGGATCGACTATGCGACGCAGGACTTTTCTCTCCACTTCCGCAGTTGCCGGGCTGGGTGCTTTTACCCTGGGCACCGGCAGCCTCAAGGCCAAGGCGGGAGACATACCGAAGCGTACGTTCGGAAAAACCGGCGAGCGGCTCACGATCGTTGGCCAGGCCGGCGGACGGTTTCCCTTGTGCACTTTCGAAGAAGCGAAGGCGGTTACCCTGCGCGCTTACGAACTTGGCATCAACTATTTCGACACCGCGCGCATTTACTGGGACGGCAAGTCGGAAGAAGTCTATGGCGCGGTGCTGCCGCCATTCCGCAAGAACATTTTTCTGACCACGAAATCACCCCAACGTTCCCGCAAGGGCGCTGAGGCAGATCTGGAGATGTCTCTGCGTACGTTGAAGACCGACCACGTCGATCTATGGCAGATTCACCAGGTGAGCACGCTGGACGAGGTGGAGCAGATTTTCGCGCCCGGCGGCGCCATTGAGGCTTTCGAGGCCGCCAAGAAAGCGGGTAAGTGCCGGTTCATTGGATTCACCGGCCACCATGATCCCCAGGTCCACCTGGCGATGCTGAAGAAATACGACCAATACGACACCATCCTGATGCCGCTGCACGCGGCCGATCCGGGGTACCAGAGCTTTGAGAAAAATGTACTGCCGGTGGCCGTCGCTCGCGGCATGGGCATCCAGGGAATGAAGAGTACCGCCAATGCGAAGCTGCTGCAGGCCATTGCGTTAAAGGATTGTCTTTCCTACGTACTTAGTCTGCCGGTTCACTGCGTGGCGCTGGGCTGCACCACCATTGGGCAAGTTGAAGACGATGTTCGCATCGCGCAGGAGTTCAAGCCGTTAGACGAGGCAAAGCTCGACCTGATCCGGCAAAGGGTGGCGGCGCTTAAAGGCCCGCAACTGGAAGACTGGAAAATCAACACCGAAACCGCCACGGTGAACACTTACCGGGACGGTGGCTACGCTTAGGTGTCCTGTTCTACAACTATCGTGGTATCTATTTGTGTCAGATTGCAAATTTCGCAACTTTCACTGGTTTGTTAGGGTCTATTCGGTCGGCTGCGGACCTGCCCGCAGCCGTACTTGAGATGACGGACTCCCCTAACCAGAAAGAAGGTACGAAATCGTGCGCATACGAATGGCAGCTCTCACCACCCTCCTCACGCTTCTGGGAATATTAGTCATAAGTCCCAAGGCAGTTTCGGCCCAACAAGTTCCAGGACCACACCCGGCTTACCTGCACGCGCTTTCCGACTTACGTTTGGCTCGCGCTTATCTTGACCAGATTGCATGGCCACCCGTTCAGCGGGATGAAGAACACGCGATCCGTGAGATCGATGCCGCCATCAATGAGATCAAGCGGGCTTCGATCGATGACGGCAAGAACCTCGAAGATCATCCTCCTATCGATGTACGCATGCGTCCCGACGGCCGCTTCCGCAAAGCTTTGGAGTTGTTAGACAAGGCGCATAACGATACCGCCCGGGCAGAAGACGTGCCCCAGGCGAGGGGCATGCGGGATCGTGCCATCGTCCATATCGATCAGGCCCACGGTACGGTGGACGATGCCATCCGCAGAGTCCGCTGGGAAGAATGGAATGGTATGTAAGCAGGTTTTCCGATGGGATGACAAACCTAATCATGGTTTGTCATCCCACTGATCTAACCCCAGGTGTCACCCGACTACTTTCCCATCGTAAGAACCGCTCGGAATCTTGCTTTGCCCTGCTCCATCCGCTCGTAAGCCTCGTTCACCTTCTCCAGCGGATAGCTTTCGTTCATCGACCGCACCCCGGAGAGCACGCTAAACGCCAGCGTCTCCTGCGAATCAAGCGACGTTCCCGAATACCAGCCTTTGACCTGCTGTGACTTCAGCAGCAGCTGCAACGAAGGGACCTCCAACGAGGGCACGGCACCGATGATCATAAGCGTTCCGGTCGGCGTCAGACCGCCAATCACCGCCTTCATCGCGTCCGCGCTGGTCACCGTGGCCAGGATCACTTTAGCCCCGCCAAGCTTCAGCAGCTCCGCTGCCGGATCCTGCGTCGCGCTATCGACATAGCGTGCCGCTCCCAGCTTTTTCGCCAGCTCTTCTTTGTCTTTTCCCCGACCGATGGCAACGGTGTTGAACCCGCTCTTCTCTGCGAATTGAATTCCCAGATGGCCCAGTCCGCCCAGACCGATCACCGCCACCAGGTCACCTGGCCGCGCGCCGCTGTTGCGCAGGCAATTGAACGTGGTCACTCCGGCACACATCAGAGGGGCCGCCTCCACAGCCGACAAATCTTTCGGCACCATGGCAAGGGCGGAAAAGGGCGCAACCATGTAATCGGCATAACCGCCGTCCCGCGTAACCCCGGTGACCTGGGTGCTGGTCTCGCAGGCAAAAAAGTTTCCCCGGCGGCAACTGTCGCAGTAGCCACAATAGCCCCCATTCCAGCCCACGCCTACCCGCTCGCCAACCGTCCATCGCGAGGGAACGTTGGCTCCAACCGCATCAATCACCCCAATAACTTCATGGCCGG
This sequence comes from uncultured Acidobacteriaceae bacterium, assembly GCA_963814015.1. Classification (GTDB taxonomy): domain Bacteria; phylum Acidobacteriota; class Terriglobia; order Terriglobales; family Acidobacteriaceae; genus PALSA-350. The sequence continues at coordinate 121,853 of CAWFBI010000003.1, read as the reverse complement.
GGATGCGCGGGTACTGAATCCCGGGGAATAGTCCATCCTTCGTCACCGAATCGCTGTGACAAACGCCGCAAGCCTGCACCTTGATGCGTACCATACCGGACTCGGGCTCCGGGATCTCCCGCTCCACAATTTCAAAGGGTCCTCCCGCCTTGGGAACCTGCACTGCCCGCATCTTCGCCATAAATCCTCCTGCATCGACTGCTCATTGTAAGGACCGCCTGTTAAAGCAGCTTCACAGTAGATGTCGCCGGAAGGCAAAGAGTTCCGCGACTTCACCCGACGGCGCTACTTGAGAGGTTTATAGGTGCTGGCGATGAAAGCGGCGACGTTGTCGTGGAGCTCTTTGAGCGATTCGTCGTGGGCGTAGACCATATGCCCGGACTTGTACCACGAGAATTGAATATTCTGCCGCAGGGTGGCTGGGATCGGCAGATGATACATCTCGTAGCGGGCAGCAAAGTACGGTGTAGCGAGATCGAAATAACCGCCGTTCAACATGACCTTGAGGCGAGGGTTGTATTTCATTGCCGTGGCCAGATCGGGCAACACGTTGGTGCCGTAAGATTCGCCGGGGGCGCCTGGCGCCTTGTGCTTCAACTCCCAGGCATCGGCAACGGCTTCCGACGACGGCAGGTAGGTAAGGGCTTCGCCAAATTTGAGCTGGCGGCGGACATAGTCATTCAAGGCAGCGACGTAGGCCGAGGAGATGGCGGTAGCCTGCGGATCGTAAGCAGCCTCCTCGGCGAGCGGGTCGATGGTTGGGCCGGAGAAACGGCTGTCAAGCCGGCCGGTGGTGAGGTCCTCGTTGCCTTGCAGGTTGTGGTTGAATTGGCCGGTATTGACCCGCAGGTCGGCTTTGAGGATGTAAGCCACCGGCAGGCCGGTGTACTGGTGCAGTTTGTCGGCGATGGCCTGCCGGGTAGCCTCGGGCAGCTGCGAGCCCTGGGACAGAGCCGACGCATAGTCGGAAAGGGCGAATTGCTCGACCTCGGCGAGGAAGGGCTCGAGCGCAGGCGGTTGCGTGGGCAGCCGCTTGTGGTAGTAGGCGGTGGCGGCGAAAGTAGGCAGCGTCAATGCATAAGGGACATCGATGCCCGGGTTCCATTGCGGTTCGTCGGCGCTGTCATCAAAGTTCAGGATCTGCGAAAGCAGGATGACGCCATTGAGGTCGATGTGGCTTTCCGTCTCCAGAATGCCGGCGACGACCGCCGACCGGGTGGTGCCGTAGCTTTCTCCGAAAAGGTATTTGGGCGAATTCCAGCGTTGGTAGTTGGAGAGGAAGCGGGCGATGAAGCGTGCAAACGCGTGCGCATCCGGATCGACCGCCCAGAAAGCCTTCTCCTTATCCTTGCCATAGAGACGGCCGAAGCCGGTACCGGGCGCGTCAATGAAGACCAGGTCGCTCGCGTCGAGCAGGCTGTAGGTATTGTCGACGAGTTCATAGGGAGCGGGGGTGGTGTGCTGGTCGTCGGCGGTGACGACGCGCCGGGGACCAAAGGCACCCATGTGCAGCCACATGGAAGAGCTGCCGGGCCCGCCGTTGTAAATAAACGTCACCGGCCGTGATTCCGCCGGGACATCTTTCTTGAAATAAGCCACGTAGAACATACGCGCCGTGGGCGGAGCTTCGGCGGTTTCTTTTACCGGCGCCGCCGTCATGCCTAGAGCGGCGTCGGCATCGTTGGTTGCTGCCACCAGGATAGTTCCAGCGACAGCCTGGTAGTTGATGGTGTGACCTGCCACGCTGACCGAGCCTTGTGTGGTCGAGTCTTTGGGGATAACTGGCGCCGGTGAAGCTTTTGCTTCGTCTTTAGCGCCGCCCGGGTTCGCAGGGTTGTCTTTGCCGGCTTCCTGCGCCGCGGCAGACCACAGAGATGCGAGCAGCAGGCAGGAGCCGATACGGGTGAGAAGCAAACGGGATTTCAGCAAGGTGACAAGGTCCTCTGTGAAGTAATTCCAAGTTTAGCGGTTTGGTCGAGCTCTGAAAAAGTTGCGGCTTGCTTGTCGTAGGTGGAGTTACCAAAGAAGTGGCAACTGGCTTTCCAACATGGTGTCTATGTGAGCGAGCGGCAAGGATCTTAGAACCAGCCGCCAGAAAGAAGGAGAGTTCCATGAAAGTTTTCACGGCTGTTCTTGCATCCGCTCTGTTCATCGCGCCTGCGGCAATGTTTGCCCAAACACCCACGCCGGGCGCACATGACTATAACATCAACCAGCGCAAGGTCGATCAACAGGATCGCATTGCCAACGGCGTCAAGAGCGGCCAGCTGACCGCCGGCGAGACGGCGCGCCTGGAACACCAGGAAGCCGGTATCAACAAGGAAGAGCGGGGCATGCGCGCGCAGGATAACGGGCACCTGACAAAACAGGATCGCCAAACCATCCACGCGCAGCAGAACCAGGAATCGCGTCGCATTTATCGCGACAAACACAACGCAGCGGTTCGCTAACTTAAAAAACGAGTGGCCGTTTCGCCAGAAACGGCCTCCCCCTATCGTCATACAGTTGAACAGCCAACACCCCATCCAGTTTGAAACCACTGCCCTAGTTTTTTCATCCCACTGTTGGAGATGACAGGGCCGAGGCTTTGGCGTAGACTCAAGCCCACTGCGCCAAATTGCGCCATAGCCAAAGTCTCGTAGATGCACAGGGTATCGCGGCCAAACGCCCGGTAGTTATCTGTCCAGCTGTGACACGGGCCCTCTATACATGAGAAAGGGGCGCCATGCCCTCAATACCAGATCCACGACTCAACGTCCTGCCCAGCCAGCCGCAAGCGACATCGTCTCTTCCGGTTCCCACCTCTGAACCCAAGCTGTCCGACGAGGCAACCTCCGCTACTTTCCCGCCTCTGGGGTCGAATATCAAGGTTTTGATGGTGTGGCCCAGTTTCCCGCCGTCGTTCTGGGGCTTTGAGGGCGTACTCGAGATGATTCCCGAGCAGGCCATGACGCCGCCGCTGGGCCTGATCACTGTAGCGGCTCTTTGTCCGGCAACCTGGGAGATCCGCTTGAAGGATCATGCCTTCGAAGAGTTGCTGGATGAGGATTTCGCCTGGGCTGACCTGGTGATGGTAAGCGCCATGCACGCGCAACGTGCCGACGCATTGACCACCCTGGCCCGCGCTCGCGCCATGGGCAAGCGCACCTTCGTGGGCGGCCCCTGGGCAAGTACACAACCCGAGGTCGTGTTGCAGGTGGCCGATCATGTGTTGGTCGGTGAGGCGGACGAGGTCTTTCCTGGAATCGCCGCCGCACTCGAACAAGGGACCGCACACGCGTTGTACCACATTATCGACAAGCCCGACATGACGCGCAGCCCGGTGCCTCGCTTCGACCTGCTGCACCGTAACAAGTACACTTCGATGCCCATCCAGTTTTCCCGCGGATGCCCCTTCCAGTGTGAATTCTGTGACATCATCACCATTTACGGTCGCCGCCCGCGCGCGAAAACGCCCAAGCAAGTGATCCGCGAGCTTGAAACCTTGCTCAACCTGGGCTGGCGCAACGAGGTGTTCATTGTCGATGACAACTTCATCGGTAACAGTCATCAAGCGTTAGCGCTTTCGCTCGAACTCATCGACTGGCAAAAGCAGCACGATTACCCATTCGCGTTCAGTACCGAGGCGTCGATCGACCTGGCGTCGAAGACAGAACTTCTGGACGCCATGGTCGCCGCGAATTTCATGATGGTCTTCATCGGCATCGAGACCCCGTCTGCCGAAGCGCTGAAAGAGACGCACAAGTTTCAGAATCTGCGCAAAAACAATGTCGATCAGGTACGCATCATCCAGGAAAAAGGTTTGTGGGTGCTGGCCGGTTTCATTGTCGGTTTCGACTCCGACGACGAGACCATCTTTGCCCGGCAACTGGAGTTTATCGACCGGACAGCGATCCCCTGGGCTATGGCCGGTATATTGATGGCCCCGCCGACCACCGCCCTATTCGATCGCATGAAACGGGAAGGGCGACTGATCGAGGACAGCCAATCCATCACCCAGTTTGGCCTCCCGAATTTCCGCACCGTACTGCCGCTGCCTATCCTGTTGCGCGGCCTCTGCACCCTGCTCACGGGCCTATACAAACCGGATGCCTTTTTTGAGCGTGCTTATAACTCCTTGAAGGTGTGGCAGCCCATCGCGACGCAGAAGCCGCCCTACCTGGGCATGATCTACAACGTGCGTTGCCTCGCTGCCTCTATATGGCGGCAGGGCATCCGCTCCAGTTACCGTAGCAGCTATTGGAAATTCCTCTTCAGGACGGTCACCTCCTATTGGCGCTCACCGGCAAAACTGTGGGTGGGCTTCTCGCTGTTGCTCTCCGCACAGCATTTCGTCCTTTACTCCAAGGTCGTGATCGACCACCTCGAGGAAGAGGCTGAGAAGGTGGAACGCAAAGAACGGGCCGCCGCTCAGAGCGCGGTGAGCGATTATGTTGGAGTCGAAGCGGTCAGCTAAGGTCCAGCGCTATCACTTCGTGGACCCCGATCGAAGGCACCGTAAGCCGGATCGACGCGCCCTCCTTACGGTAGTGCGCATTTCCGCCCGCCACCAGTAAACGCACCGTGCTCACGCGACGGCCCTCCGGGAGTCGTATGCTGACTTCCTGGTTTGGGAGCGGGATCACTTCGCGCAGAGGCCCCTTCATCATCATGGGATTGGTGAGGTTGACCAGGTGCACGGTCATCGAATTCTTTTGACTCCACACGGAGATATCTAAAACCCCCTTGCCCTCCACCGTCACCGGAGCGGGCTCGTTGGTGGCCCACAGCACAGCATTGCGCAGCAGCTTCGCGTGGTCCACATCCAGCACCTCCCAGAACGTGCGATCGATATCCGCAGGGAAATAAACCACGCGGCCTCGGCCAATCTCGCGCACCAGCACGCCAGGCTGCCGCGTCTTTACCGGGCGGGTAAATACCTCTTCCATGGGCAGGTCGGGGTAACTCGGAACCAGTTCCAGCGGCGAGTGGGCATCCGCAGCCAGGGGGGTGACCGTCACGCAATGAGCGCCGTTAATAATGCGGGTCGCGTCCTCAAAGCCGGCCAGCAGCGGGTGAGATCCCTCCAATGACAGATACGAATTGAGCAGGGGGCCCTCTTCTCCTCCAGTGAACGAGGTTCCGAAGAGCGAGGCCAGGCCGAAATCATTTCGCCGCACGCCCCATTCGTCGTAGAGCGAGGTCTCATAGGTGGCGACGATGCTGCCTCCCTGCTCCACAAAGGCGCGGATCTGATCGCACTGTTGGGTAGAAAGCGCCGCGATGTTGGGCAGGATCAGGGTCTTGAAGCGGTCGATGTGCTCCGGGTCGAGCAAGTGGTCGTGCACCATTTCAAAAGGGATTCTGGCTTCGACCAGCGCCTGGTAAAAGCCCAGCGCGGGATCTTCCACCTTGGCGCGCGCCTCCGGGCCCCCGTAGTAGGCCGCGGTCTGCTGGGAGTAGGCCATGGCCACGCGGGCCAACGATCTCTCATTGCGCAGATAACCTTGGTTGGCATAGTGCCATTGGTAGATCTCCTCGACTACCGGCAACCAGCGCCGGTCGATTGGCTTGGCGTTGAACTTGACGAACCAGGGACGAAGACCCTGGGCCATTCCATCCGCGACCCAGAGGCGAATCTCATCGCCATTCTGTACCGAGTCTTTCCAGCGGTACTTCTCTTCCAGGCCCACACTGAATATGCCGGCGATGGCCTTTTGCCCCAGGGTGGCGCGATACTCTTTGCCATTTTTTCCATTGGCCCAGGGAGCCATCAGTCCGCTCCTGGCCTGGCGATCGGCAAAGAGCGTTGGAGCCAGCTCTCCGATGGTCTTCATGTCGAGGTCGCTGAGCGCACCCCCGCCGGCGTTCGCCAGGTAGCTCGCATTGGGATTGATGGCTTGTATTTTTTCGTTCCACAAGCGCCAGAGTTCGAACAGCCGCTGCTGATGCCACACAATGTATTGCCGCCGCGCCGGATCCTGGGGATTGAGCGTGCGGGGCAGACTCAGACCGGAGAAGGTGTGAAAGTTCTGCTGGCAGTGCTCGCAGTAGCACATGCCGGACCCCGCCCAGCGATTGGTAAAGATACCGTCAGGGCTGTACCTGGTCATGATCTCCACGTGCACCTGGGTCATGAAGTCGAAGTTGTAAGGGCCTAAGGCACAGGTGATCCAGAAATCCGGGTCGGAGGGATGGCGCTTCTTGTTCCCCTTTTCATCGACGGCAATCCAATCGGGGTGCGCGTCGTATACCTCCTGGCGGGCCGCATGCGCATCGGTGCGGGCAACGACGTTCATGCCCTGCTTGCGGCAACCCTTCATGATGTCGCCGAAGGCGTCCATGTTGCCCAGCCACTTGCTGCGGTATTGCAGAGGAATCTCTGTGGGGTAGAAGGCGACGCTGCCTCCGGCGCTGAGGCAGGCCGCGTCGGCATGGATCTTCTGAAAATACTCGAGCCAAAAGGCGAGGTCGTAATTTCCCGGGTCGTCTTCGACAAAGGCGAGTTGTGCCCAGCGCATCGGACGGTCGTACCATCCCGGGTTGCCGACAATGCTCCCAGGTTCCGCACTGCTGAGGGCGGGAACGCCAAAAAAATGGGCGGCGGTCACGCCCGCCGCCTGCTTGAGAAAGGTTCTCCTGTTTGCCATGCACTACCCCTTGCCGATGAGAAGGCGAGATGTGGGGAAAAGGCCCGTTCCAACCATTTGCCTCTTCTCCCACATCTCCCAACAAAAAACGTTGGGAGATATGGGGCACCCCCTTGCTCTCTATCCGCACTAGCCCTTCGCGGCGCTGACTTCACATCCTGCCAGCTCTTCGAGCACTCGAATAGAACCGCAGATATCTTCTTCGCCGTAACCCTTGGCCATCGCGGTTTGATAGAGCTGCCGCGTCAAACCGGTAAGTAGCAGCGGCACACCAATCTCGGAACCAAGGTCCAGGGCGAGCCCGATATCCTTCTCCAGCCATTTGACGGAGAAATTGGTCGAGAAGTCGCGCTTGAAGACCATGGGCGCCTTCACGGATATCAGTCCGGAGCGGGCCGCGCTGTTGTTCAGGATGTCGAGCATGAGCTCAGGAGCGACACCTGCCTTGGTGCTCAACACCAGCCCCTCGTTGAAAGCCTGCAGCAGGTTGCCCAGTATCAGATTTTGCGTAAGCTTGGCGCGCAGGCCCATGCCCGACTTGCCGCAATAATAGAGAACCTTGCCCATCGCCTCGAAGAACGGCTTGACGTGCTCAAAGACCTCTTTCTTGCCGCCAATCATGAAGGTGAGCGTTCCCCCTTCAGCGCCGGCCTTGGAGCCGGTACAGGGAGCATCCAGAAACTCCATGCCCAGCGCCTGCAGCTCCTCCGCAATCCGGGTGCTTTCCAAGGGAGAGACGGTACTGCAGTCAGCGATGACGAAACCCTTCTTCGCGCCTTTAACCAAACCCTTTTCGCCCAGGATTACCTCCCTGGACATGGCGGTATCGCCCACACAGAGAAAGGCACATTCACTGTTCTGAGCGACCTCTGCGGGCGTCGCACAGAACAATGCACCCGCAGAATCGGCGAGCTCCTTCGCCTTCTTTTGGTTATGCGACCACACGGCCACGTTGTGGCCGCCCATAACGAGATGGCGGGCCATCGGACCACCCATAATGCCGAGTCCTAGAAATCCTAGCTTTGCCACGAGATTTCGCTCCTGATAGTGTTTGCTAACGAACGTGGAAGACATAGGCATACAACATCACTTCGACACCGATGGCTGTCGCCATCACGATGCTGTGCCGCAGAGTAAAGCGAAAGAGTTTTGCCTGGTCGGCAACGGTCATAGCAGTCGCGGCGGCCGCAACCGCAATGTTCTGCACGCTGATCATCTTGCCCACCACGCCGCCAGCCGAGTTGGCTGCCGCCATAAGGGTGGGCTCGAATCCCAAACGGCCTGCAGTCACCACCTGCAGGTTGCCGAAGAGCGCATTTGCCGAGGTGTCTGAGCCGGTGAGGAAGACGCCCAGCCAGCCGAGCAACGGGCTGAAGAAAGGAAACAGCCTGCCGGACGCAGCAAACGCGAGTCCCAGGGTGGCGGTCGCGCCGCAATAGTTCATGATGAAGGCCATAGCGAGAACAGCGGTGACGGTTACGATGGGCAGGAAAAGTTGACGGCACACCGAGACCAGAAGGCGACCAAGGGCCAGCGGAGACATGCGCAGAAACAGAGCGGCCAGCAAGGTCGCAAACATGCAGGCTGTGCCGGCGGCGGAGAGAAAATTCAGCTGATAAAGCGCCTTATAAAGGGTGGGCTTGGCGACCACCGGCGCCATCATCAGAACCTGATTGTGCAACAGAGGCCAGCCGACGCTGATGGTGGCGTAATTCAGCAGAGCCTGGAAAGGCTTGTAGCCCCACAGCAACACCAGGATCACGAGCAGGCCGTACGGCATCCAGGCGCCAAGGGTCTGTCCGCCGGTATGCTTCCGATCAGAACCCGGTGCGAGGGCGGAAAATTTTCTCTCCTTCCCAGCTGGGACCACGGGCTCCAATTCCCTATCCCACACATTGGCTGGGCGCCAAAAACGCAGCAGCAGCAGCACCGCGGACAGGGCGGAAAGCGAAGCCGCAATATCGGTAAGCTGCGGACCGACGAAATTCGACATTGAGAATTGCACCGAAGCAAATACGCCGCCCACCACCACCACGGCGGGCCACACCTCCAGCATGCCGCGCCACCCCACCATGATGCAGACCAGGTAACAGGGAACAAACAAGGAAAGGGGAGCACAAAGCCGCCCAACCGCGCCGCTCAGTTTATCCAACGGCAAGCCAGTGATTCCGGCCAGCGTGATCACCGGAATCCCAATCGAGCCAAATGCTACCGGGGCCGTGTTCGCCACCAGGCAAAGCGCCGAAGCGTAAAAAGGAGAGAAGCCGAGGCCGACCAGCATGGCTGCCGCAACGGCGACCGGGGTTCCAAAACCCGCTGCGCCCTCGACAAATGCGCCAAAGGCAAAGGCGATCAAGAGGGCCTGTAGACGGGCATCGCTGGTCAAAGTTCCCATCGACGACTTGATAATTTCGAATTTCCCCGTTTCCACGGTGACCTGATAGAGGGCTATCGCCCAGAACACAATCCAGCAGATAGGAAATAGCCCAAACGCAGCGCCGTAGGCCGCGGAGCTGAAGGTAAGAGTGGGAGGCAACCTGTAGGCAAAGAGCGCAATTACCAGCGCCACTAACAGGGCGGAAAGGGAGGCGATCCATGCCGGCTTGCGCCGGACACCCAGTAGGAAAAGCAAGGTGAGAATGGGTAAAGACGCAATCCCCGCGGAGAAGACGAGGCCACGCCCGAAGAGGGTGTAGCTTTGGGACCAAACTGGGCTCATTTGGGGTGGCTCTCTCTTGGATTTAGCAGTACGAATTCTACGACGGCATGACTGGATTAGGATAATAGCAATGCTCTCTGGCGCTATCATTGCGGAGTTACGAGACGCCGTGGGCGCCGAAGGCCTCATCGTCGAGCGCAACCAGCTTCAGACCTACGAGTGCGATGCCTTGGCCATGCTGCGCAGCCTGCCCGCAGCGGTGGTTCTGCCTCGCTCCACGGCTCAGCTCCAATCCGTCATAGGCATCTGCGCCCGGCACCGCATACCTTTTGTCGGCCGCGGCGCGGGCACCGGCCTTTCCGGGGGGGCGCTGCCAGATGACCGGGGCATCGTGATCAGCTTCGCCCGCATGACTCGCGTCCTCGGCATCGACCTATCCAACCAGCGCATTACTGTAGAGGCGGGCGTGACCAATTCCAGCGTTACCCAGCGGGTGACTGCATCCGGTCACTTTTATGCGCCGGACCCCTCGTCGCAGACGGTGTGCACGATCGGAGGCAATGTCGCGGAAAACTCGGGCGGCGCACACTGCCTCAAGTACGGCTTCACCACCAACCACGTGCTCGCCCTGGAGGTGGTTCTGCCTACCGGCGAGCTCGTCCACCTCGGCTCGCCCACGCTCGATGCCCCCGGTTACGATCTGACCGGTGTCTTTGTCGGTTCTGAGGGAACACTAGGTGTCGCCAGCTCCATGACTCTGCGCATCGTGCGCCGCCCGGAGACGGTGCAGGTCCTGCTTGCAGCCTTCGACTCCATTTCTGCTGCCGGGCAGACCGTTTCAGACATCATCGCCGCTTCGATTCTTCCTGCGGCGATGGAGATTATGGACAGCCTCGCCATCCAGGCCGCCGAAGCTGCCGTGCACCCACACTACCCTGAATGCGAGGCTCTGCTGCTGGTCGAAGTGGACGGCCCTGCCGCCGAGGTCGATCTGCATATGCAGCGAGTTCGTGAGCTGTGCAAAGCAAATGGCGCATGGGAGGATCGGCTGGCGCAGAGCGAGCAGGAGCGAATGCTGGTGTGGAAAGGCCGCAAGGCAGCCTTTGCCGCCACCGGCCGCCTTTCGCCCGACTACATCGTGCAGGATGGAGTGATCCCACGCACCAAGCTCCCCATCGTCCTGGAACGAGTTGCAGAAATGGCGGCAGCGGCCGGGCTGCGGGTCTCGAATGTGTTCCATGCGGGCGACGGCAACCTGCACCCCCTGGTGCTGTATGACCGCTCGATCCCCGGACAGGAGGAGATTGCCATCGACCTTTCGATGCGCATACTCTACCTCTGCGTCGACCAGGGCGGGTCGATCACCGGAGAGCACGGAGTGGGCAGGGAGAAGCAGCAGGCACTGGGGTATATGTACTCCGAACCCGACCTCGATACCATGCAACGGGTGCGCTGCAGCTTCGACCCGGAAAATATCTCCAACCCCGATAAGCTTTTCCCCCGTCCCCGGCTCTGCGGGGAGAAAACCGGCAAGTATTCCCCTCACCCACTGGAGACAGCAGGCGTAGCAGAGTTCTTTTAATCTGTCTCCGAGACGGTTTCCTATGCAGGACATTACCGCTCCCTTGGCGGCCATTACCGGTCCCGAACACCTGCGCACACGGGGCAGCGCCATCGCCGTCGCTCCGGGCAACAGCGAGGAGGTAGCGGCCGTACTTCGCTTCGCGCAGGAAAACCATCTCGCCGTGGTGGGCTACGGCGGAGGGACGAAACAAGACTGGGGCTACGCAGTCGAGCCGGCGCTGGTGCTGGAGATGCACCGCCTGAACCTGCTCCGGGAACACACCTGGCAGGATATGACCTGCACCGTCGAAGCCGGCTGCCCGTGGTCATCCCTGCAGTCTGGCCTTGCACAACATGGACAGTACGTGGCGCTCGACCCGCTTTGGCCTGAGCGCGCCACGGTGGGCGGCATCGTTGCCACCAACGACTCGGGCGCGCTCCGTCTGCGGTATGGGGGCCTGCGCGACCTGATCATCGGGATGACCGTTGTGCTGGCTGACGGGACCATTGCTCATACCGGCGGCAAGGTAGTGAAAAATGTTGCCGGCTATGATTTGCACAAACTGATGATCGGGGCTTTCGGCACGCTTGGCGTCATTACCTCCGTCAACTTTCGCTTGCACGCTATGCCGAAGTGCACCGAGGAGTTTTGCTGTCTCTGCGCCGGCCGCCGAACCGCTGGGTAAGCTAATGCTCAAACTGCTCCACGCGCAGCTCAGCACGGTGGCAATACAGCTCCGGGGCACGGCAAAGGGATTCGAGCTCGATATCCAACTGGCCTCTCTCGCCGAGGTGTTAAACAAACAGGGCGCTGCGCTGGAGGCGATGGCGCAAAGCGAAGGTCTTACTTCGCTGGCCGCTGCGCCTGAGGTATGGAATGCCAGGCAGCAGCGGATGGCCCAGGATTTGGTTTGCAAAGCTACGATGCTTCCTTCAGAAATTGCGCGTTTTGCGGAGCGGGTTCGTGGTCTGGGCGGCGAGTCGGTGACGCAGGCCACGGGCATCATGATTGCGGGATTTCCTGCAACGGCTGCCGAGGGTCTGCGCCCACTACGGCGTGACCTGGAAGAGGCTAGTGGATCGCTGATGGTCCTGAAGCAGCCCGCGGATGCGAAGCTCGATTGCTGGGGTACACCGCCGGACAGTCTTCCTTTGATGCGGGAGATCAAGCGCCGCTTCGATCCGGAAGGAATCCTCAACCCGGGCCGCTTTCTTGGACATATTTGAGAGGGCATTAAGGCGCACTGCAGATCCCTCGACTGCGCTCGGGATGACAAAGGGTAGTGTAGCGCTTGCATTTGGTATCGGATCGTGGCGGGGAAAACAGCAGGTCCCTCCACTGCGCTACGGACGGGATGACAATTCATTGGGAACGCGGGAAGTAGTCCTGCAACAGAATTGTCATCCCGCCCGGAGTGCAGCGTTGTGGAGGGATCTGCGGTTTGACTTCCCAGGATGTAATCTACTGTTGCGTCTCATGGCTCAACTCACGCAGCTCGAACCAGCAAAGCCTTCGAATTTCGACGCCCACAAGCCGCCGGAAATCGCGCTGATCGATGATTGCGTGCACTGCGGCTTCTGCCTCCCTGCCTGCCCCACATACGTGCTCTGGGGCGAAGAGATGGACTCACCCCGAGGGCGCATCTACATGATGAAGAAGTCCGCCCAGGGTGAGGCTCCGCTCGACCAGCGTTTCCGCCAGCACATGGATAATTGCCTCGGATGCATGGCCTGCATGACCGCATGCCCCTCCGGCGTGCAATACAACAAGCTCATCGAAGATACGCGCGCCCAGGTGGAACGCAACATACCGCGCACCGCCGCCGATAGCTTGTTCCGCAAGCTCCTCTTCGCCACCTTCCCTTACGTGAAGCGCCTGCGCCTGCTGGCACTGCCCATGCTGCTTTACCAGCGCTCCGGCTTGCAGAAACTGCTCCGCGCCAGTGGCCTGCTGCGGCTTCTGCCCAAACGGCTGGCGCAGATGGAAGCCCTGTTACCCCGCGTGCCCACAAGCTTCCTGCAGGGTCTGCCCGCGCAGGTCTCAGCGGCCTCGGAACCCCGGCGGCGGGTTGGCATGCTCTCCGGCTGCGTACAGCAGGTCTTCTTCCAGCACGTAAACCAAGCCACCGCCCGGGTGCTCGCCGCGGAAGGCTGCGAGGTCGTCATTCCCCAGGCCCAGCAGTGTTGCGGCGCCCTCATGCTGCACTCCGGCCTCGACGATCAGGCCGCCGCGCTGGCTCGGACGATGATCGCGGCCTTCGAAACTGCCAACGTGGACACGATCGTGATCAACGCCGCAGGCTGCGGATCCACGATGAAGGAGTACGGTCATCTGCTGCGCGACGATCCTGCGTGGGCTGCGCGCGCTGCTGCCTTCAGCGCGAAATGTAAAGACATCTCAGAGATTCTTTGCGAACTGCCCTCTCGCGCGCCGCGCCACGCCTTACCCATGCGAGTCGCCTACCATGACGCTTGCCACCTGCGGCACGCGCAAGGCATTCATGCAGAACCGCGGCGCCTGCTGGCCACCATTCCCGGCATCGAAGTCGCAGAGATCGATGAGGCTACACTCTGCTGCGGCTCAGCCGGCGTCTACAACCTGCTCCACCCCGACCCAGCGAATCAACTGGGCGACCGCAAGGTAGAAAACCTGCTCGCCACCAAGGCAGAAGCTGTCATCTCTGCCAATCCTGGCTGCCTGCTGCAACTGATGAGTGGGCTGCGCCGCCGCGGGCTTGCCGCGATGCCCGCCTACCATATGGTTGAGCTGCTCGACGCCTCCATCCGCAACGTTCCCCTCGCCAGAGAGTAAAATACCGCTTTGCGGAGATATCATGACCAACCCTACGGCAACAGTTCCCACAGTCACTATCGAAGGAACAAAAGGAGCAGCGGAGGCAGAGATCCTTACCCCGCAAGCCCTCGAATTTCTCGCAGCGTTAGCAACCAACTTCGACACCGAGCGGCAGCGATTGCTGGCGGCACGCGTTGCCAGGGGAGAGGCGTTGCGCAAGGGACAACTCTACGATTTTCTGCCCGAGACCGCATCCGTTCGCCAGAGTGAGTGGCGCGTCGCGAGTATCCCGGCCGATCTCGAGGACCGCCGGACGGAGATCACGGGACCGGTGGATCGCAAGATGGTCATCAACGCACTCAATTCCGGCGCGAAGGTCTTCATGGCTGACTTTGAGGATTCGACCGCGCCCACCTGGCGCAACGTAATCGATGGCCAGGTGAACCTGCGCGATGCTGTGCGTCGCGAAATCAACTTCACCAGTCCCGAAGGCAAGCAATACCGGCTTAATGAGCAAACAGCTACGCTTTTCGTGCGGCCGCGCGGCTGGCACTTGCCGGAGAAACATCTTCTGGTCCAGGGCCAACCCATTTCCGGGTCGCTCTTCGATTTCGGCTTGTACTTCTTTCACAACGCCGCGGCCCTCAAAGCACGGGGGACGGCTCCTTACTTCTATCTACCCAAACTGGAGAGCCATCGCGAAGCGCGTTTATGGAATAACGTCTTCAACTTCGCACAGGATAGGCTGGGCATTCCCCGCGGGACGATTCGCGCCACGGTGCTCATCGAGACCTTGCCCGGAGCCTTTGAAATGGATGAGATTCTCTTCGAGCTTCGAGACCACTCCGCCGGCTTGAATTGCGGGCGCTGGGACTACATCTTCAGCTTTATCAAGAAGTTCAGTTACCGCGAAGATTTGGCGCTTCCCGATCGCTCCTCCATCACCATGGACCGGCACTTCCTCAAGTCCTATGTAGAGCTGCTGATCGAGACCTGTCACCGTCGCGGCATCCACGCAATGGGCGGCATGGCGGCGCAGATTCCGATCAAGGGGGACCCCGCTGCCAATGATGCCGCCATGGAGCGCGTCCGCCAGGATAAGCTTCGCGAGGTAAAAGCTGGACACGACGGGACCTGGGTGGCCCATCCTGGACTGGTGCCGGTGGCCAAGGCCGTCTTTGACGAACACATGCCAGGAGCCAATCAGATTTCGCGTCGTAACCCGGGCATCCATGTTCAGGCGTCTGACCTGCTCGCGGTGCCAGAGGGCGACATCACGCGCAAGGGTTTGGAAATGAACATAGACATCGGTTTGCGCTATCTGGCCGCGTGGCTTGATGGCCTGGGATGTGTGCCGATCTACAACCTTATGGAAGACGCAGCGACTGCTGAGATCTCGCGCGCTCAACTCTGGCAATGGGCGCATCATGCAGGCCGCATGACCGATGGCATCACCTTAGACGTTCCGATCGTGCTGTCGACGATTCCCGTGGTCCTCGACCGTATCAAGCAGGAACTTGGGGAGGAACGCTTTGCCGCCAGCAAGTTTACAGCGGCGGGCAAACTCTTCGAGCAGATGACCGCGGCGAAGCAACTTCCCGAATTTCTAACCTCGATAGCCTACGCGTCGATCGACTGAGAGAACAGCAGGCCCCCTCTACTACGGTCGGGAGGACAACTCTGTGGGATAACGGGAATGTTTCCCCACAGAATTGTCATCCCGACCGCAGTGGAGGGACCTGCTGTTAAGGAATATCCAATGGATATGCTTGATACTTTCAGGATGTTTGCTCGTTACAACAGAATCGCGAATGCGCGGCTTTACGAGCAGTGCGGCAAGCTGGACCTTGAAGAATATCAACGCGAACGCCGTGGCTCCTTCGGCAGCATCCACGCCCTGCTCAACCATATCCTGCTCGGCGATCGGATCTGGATGTCGAGGTTTGCCGGGGGAGGCCGTACAACGCCACCACTGAATTCCATCTTGTACGAGACTTTCACCAAACTCAGCTCAGCACGCTTCGAACAAGACGCGAGTATAGAAGCGTTCTTCGAAAGAGCGGATGCTGATTTTCTCACTCGATCACTCTCCTACACAAATAGCCTGGGCAAAGACTGCACGGACACGACACCCCTCGCCGTCCTTCATTTCTTCAACCACCAGACGCATCATCGAGGCCAGGTTCATGTAATGCTCAGCCAGACCGACGTGCGGCCGCCCTCTCTCGATATGCATCGAATCCTGAACCCGTAATTGATGAAAAAGACAATTCTGCTGGCTCTCATTGCTCTTGGCATGACCATGGCTTCTCTTGCCCAGGAAAATCCCCTGGCCGGCGTGATTGATATCCACGTACATTGCGCACCCGACAGCACGCCACGCTCGATCGATGCGATCGACCTTGCACGCCTGGCAAAGAGCCGCGGCATGCGCGGCCTGGTGCTCAAGAATCATTACCAGCCGACTTCCTCGCTGGCCTACGTGGTGCGCAAAGAAGTGCCTGGGATAGAAGTATTTGGCGGCGTGGATCTCAATCTCTCGGTCGGCGGTATGAATCCCGCAGCGGTCGAACATATGGCGGCGACGACTGGTGGCTATGGCCGCTTCGTCTGGATGAGTACATTTGATTCCGAGGCGCAGGTACGCTACTCCAAACAAGACCGGCCTTTTGTGCGGGTCGCGCAGAACGGTCAGCTCCTTCCCGAGACCAGGCAGGTAATCGCCGTGATCGCCAAACACAACCTGGTGATGGCGACCGGCCATCCGACGCCGGAAGAAGCTCTGATGATGATCCGCGAAGGACGCGCACAGGGCGTGAGACATATGGTTGTGACCCATGCCATGATCGCGCCCATTCACATGTCGGATGCACAGATGCTGGAAGCTGCAAACATGGGCGCGTATATCGAGTTTGTTTACAACGGCCTCATCGGCCCTGCGAAGGAGTTCACCTTCAAAGACTATGCCCGGGCGATTCGCTATGTGGGCGTGGAACACTGTATTCTTTCGAGCGACATGGGGCAGCCCTCAAACCCTTTGCATCCGGATGGCCTGGTGGCGCTGTTCGATGGACTCAAGCGAGAGGGGATAACAGAGGCCGAGATCGACCGCATGGCAAAGGAGAACCCGGCGCGCCTGCTCGGGTTACTCGGCCCGTAGGGCCTCTTGGGGATTTATGGATGCGGCACGGCGGGCCGGAATATAACTGGCAAGCAGCGCCGACGCTGCCAGCACGCATACAACAGATAGCATCGTTCCCGTATCCCATGGACCGACGCCGAAGAGCATAGTGCGGAGAAGACTTGCCGCAGCCAAAGAGCAGAGGATTCCACCCGCTATGCCAAGCGTCGCGAGCCAGCAGGCCTGGGTCAGAATGAGACGATAGACCGCCGGACGTTGTGCCCCGAGGGCCATGCGCACTCCAATCTCACGCCTGCGCTGGTTTACAGAATAGGAAATAACTCCATAGAGGCCAACCGTGCCCAGAAGCAGCGCCAGGGCGGCAAAGGCGGCAACGATCCACGCTGCGGAACGATGGAGGTAGGCGGATTGGGAGTTGTTGATCCTGCCCGTCATGGTGTCCTCGCCATCCGCAATCAGTCCAGGATCGACCTGGTGAACGACCTTGACCATGGAAGGAAGGATCGCTTCTGGGGATTGAGAGGTGCGCAGGGTCACATAGAAATCGTTGGTCGGATTCTGGTTGAGCGGTGTATAAATTGCCGCCATCGGGTTCATATTCAATGAGCCGTCCTTGATGTCGTCGAAGACCCCGACGATTTTGATGGGACGGTCCGGGTAGTATTCATCCACAATGCTTTTCCCCAGCGGATCTTCCCCGGCAAAGACTTGCCGGGCCATTGTCCGATTAATAAGGGCAACCCGAGGCTTGGAAGCGTCATCCTCTTCGGAGAAGTACCGCCCTTGCAGCAGCCGTGCTCGCAATGTTTCGAAGTATCCGACGCTTACCCAATTCTCGTGCGCCTCCTCGCCTTCACCGACGTATGCCCTGCCAACGACGCGATAATGCGCGAACCACTTCGTGTAGCCTTCGCCGCTCGCTACGGCCAGTTGGCCAGAATCAGCGACCGAAATCACTCCGGGCAGAGATGCCATGCCGTATCTGATTTTTCGTTCTGTCGCGATAGAATGTGCGTCTGTCGAATCGTCCTGCGCCAGGACGTGCAACACCGCCAGATGATCGGCAGATATGCCGATGTCTTTATGTAACAAGCGATAGAAGCTCTTTGCCAGCAGACCGGCGCTCACCAGCAACACAACTGTTATCGCCAGTTCGACCACCGCCAGACTCGCCCCTATTCTTCGCCAGGTCCGGCCTGCGGCTGTACGCCCTCCCTCCATGAGCCCCTCTTGCATTTCGGACAGGAAGAGTTGCAGCGCCGGACCAGCAGAGAAAAGAATGCCCCCTAAGATCGAAACCAACGTGGCAAAGAACAAGAGATGCATTCCGAAATGGAGGCCTTGGAGGTAGGGCATGTTGTCGAGCAAAGGGCGCGGCACCTGCCGTACTAAAATTTGTATAGAACAAAAAGCAAGTGCCAAGCCAAGGACACATCCTACCCCGGCAAGCAGGAAACCCTCGACTGCGAACTGACGAACGAGCCTGGCACGCGAAGCCCCCAGCGCGCCGCGGACCGCAATTTCACGCCTCCGGCTCTCTGCCCTCACGAGCAGCAAACTGCAAACATTGACGAACCCGATGAGTGAGAGAAGTGCCGCTCCACACAGGAGCGCCAGCAGCGTGGGCCGAACATCTCCTAGAATTGCGTCCGCAAGAGGAATGACGGTTGCACTGCGATCACGGTTAGAGCGGGGATACTCGGCGGCGATTTGTCGCGCTATCGACGCCAGGTCTGCGTAGGCAGTGGCAACCGAAACTCCGTCCTTGAGCCGAGCGACACCGTAGTAGGGGTGACCTCCGCGTATATCATCTGTATCAGGTGGCCAATGGAGCGTAGTCCAGAAGTCTGCCGACGCGACGGGAGCAAAATGAAAGCCTGATGGCAAGACGCCAATAATAATGGAAGGAACACCATCCAGCGTAATCGTCTGACCCATCACCTTCTTATTCGCAGCAAACCGCTTCTGCCAGATTTCGTAGCTCAGAAGTACCGTCTGTTGAGCGCTGGGCAGATCTTCGCCGGGCCTGAAGTCCCGACCAAGGAAAGGGACAACACCAAGTGTGCGAAAGAAACCGGCGCTTACATGGGCTCCTGATACCTCTTCCGGGCTGGAGACCGCTCTTAACGTGAGGAGATCTGGCCTGTAGAGATCGACCGAGGTAAGCGTGCGATTGAGTCGCTTCCAATCGAGGTAGTCGCCGTAGGAGATGTGGTAGCGGTCCCCGACAGGAATGCGTTCATAGAGTGCCAGCAATCGCGATGGGTCGCGATAGGGCAATGGCTTGACTAACGCTGCATCGACAAAGGCGAAAATCGCAGTACTGGCGGCGATGCCTAACGCAAATACGATCATTGCGGTGAAGGTGAAACCGGGGCTCTTGCGCAGCTGACGGAGTGCAAAGCGAAGATCGTGTCGGATAGCCTGAAAAAATGGAGCACTCGCGCGATTTGGGGGCCCGGTCATGCTTTGAAGGTATCTCGAAGAAGGGCGGCACTCATTGACGAATAAGCTACCACCCAAGAGAAACCGCCGTCGCCCACGTTTGTCCAGACATGGGGCACCACGGCTCTAACCCGCAAGTTTCCCAGTCCCAACCGGCAAAGAAGGTAAAGATTTGTGGTATCCCACATCTCGCAAAAAACGAGCGAGATATGGGGCACCCGGAATCCTAGCAGGTCGAAATTTTCAGGATGTTTCTTTTTCGGGTCCGTAACGCCCCTTACTGCACGGCCATCGAATTATCGGCGCGGTCATCATCGGGCAGCACATGATCGGGATCCACTTTCACCGACGCGACCGGTTTATCGCCCTGCCACACAGTCTCCCCCTTAGCTTCCCAGGTTTCGACCGGCAGGCGGAACCGCGTCGTCGTACCATCGGTGTACTGCACCTCCACGGTTGCCGGCAGCACAAGTTGTCCTTTGTTCGCCAACGTGACCTGGTCGCCGTCGATCTTTGTGACGGCCAGGTTGAAGCGCCAGTTGTGCATGTACCAGCCGCGCCAGAACCAATCGAGGTCCTCGCCACCTTCACTGCTCATCTCGCGGAAGAAATCCGATGGCGCCGGATGCTTGTACGCCCAGTCCTTTATGTATTTGCGGAATACCCAGTCGAAACGCTCCTTGCCCAGGATCTGCTCCCGCAGCAATACCATTCCGTACGCTCCCTTGAAGTAGCTAACCGGATGGGTGATCGTCCAGGTGTACGCATCCGCCGGCATCAGCAGCACCGGTGCGGCCGGGTCGTCCAGCACTTTAAGAATGGTGTCGGGTGGCTCACCCCCCGCGGAGTATTCCGAGTCGCGCTTCGGCCCATATACACCGCCCTGAAACGCGGCTGACTCATCGATATCAATGAAAGTGTTAAACCCTTCATCCATGAAAGCATTGCGCCGTTCATTCGATCCCACGATCATGGGAAACCAGTTATGCCCAATCTCGTGCGCCGAAATCCAGAACAGCGTCTTGCCCTTATCATCAACACCATCGAAGACGATGCCCGGATATTCCATGCCCTCAGAGAAACCGGCCACGTTGATGGCTGCCGGGTATGGGTAAGGAAACCAATCCTTCGAAAACCGCTCCACTGTATCCTTCACGTACTCAGTCGAACGCCCCCATGCCCCGTCGCCCCCGCTCTCCGGCGGATACACGCTCTCCGCCAAGCTCTTCTTCCCGTCCGGCAGATTGATCCGCGCCGCATCCCAGACAAAGACCGGGCTCGCGCTCCAGGCCACATCCCGCGTTTGATCCATATGAAAGTGCCAGGTCAGCGTGCCTCCCACCTTCGGCCTGCTGGCAGGGTCGTTCACCTCGTCAGCGGTCCGGATCATCACTGCCTTGTCACTATTCCGCGCCTCCTCCAAGCGCGCTATCTGCGTCCTCGTCAGCACATCTTTCGGGTTGACCAGCTCGCCCGATCCGGCCACGATCATCTCGCTGGGCACGGTTACGTAATAGTCAAAGTGTCCATACTCCAGGTAGAACTCGCTGCCGATGTATGGGAGTGTGTCCCAGCCGTGAAGATCGTCGTAGACGCACATCCGCGGGTACCATTGCGCGATGTCGTAGATGTCTCCCGTCTTCGACGCCCCCCAGGAGGTGCGGCCACCCCACACGCCAGGTATCTGGTAGTGATACTTGATGTGAATCCTGAGCACGCTGCCCTTGGGCGTCATTGGCTGAGGCAGCCGGATCTGCATCCGCGTATCCTCGACCAGGTAGTCGGCCTTCAGAGTCTCCTTTCCGTGTTCGATCTCGACCGACTCCAGCACAAAGCCCTCGCTGGTGCGCCCGTTGGGGTTGTCCTCGGTGTCGGGTACCGGGGTCTTGTGCCGCAGTCCTCCGATAATCATCCGCCCGCGCGCATCTTTGCGATAGATGTTCTGCTCCAGGTAGATCCAGAGGCTGGTCAGCGAATCAGGACTGTTGTTGGTATAGGTAATAACCTCGTCGTTCCGCAATACCTTCGCCGTGGTATCGAGGGCTGCGTGCATGTCGTAATCCGCCTCATTCTGCCAGTACGCCGGGCCAGGAGCGCCGTTGCTCGAGCGATACGCGTTCACCGGATCGGGCAGCGTGAGCGGCGCGAAGGTAAGCCGCGGGTTGTATGCGCCTGCCGCGGCAGGCGCCTGCGACCACCCAACCGGGCCCAGCAGGAAAACAGCAACAGTCATCAACAGGCGATCAAAGCGCATCGATTCGAAACTCCTGGCCAAGCAGAATGTTCTGGTGATTCTCTCTCAGCATACTCACAGGTTCGCGTGCGGGTATACTTTTGCCGATGAGATGTCTCGTCCTGCTTGCAGTCCTGACCCCTATGCTCTTGCATGCTCAGGAGGCCTACGTGCCGGGGCCAGACTCTACACCCCAGGCGGGCGTTCCCCAGGGTTCAGTGACGAAATACGAATTGAAGGCTGGACGATTCTACCCCGGCACGCCGCATGTCTACGCCGTCTATTTGCCCGCGCAGTATGACGCAACCAAGCCAACATCCTTCATGATCTCTATAAGTATCACCAGCTGAAGCCTCCAGAGGGCGGCGGCCACGCTTGAAAGAGCTGCCGAAGCAGGACGATCCTTCCAAAATGATAAGCGTTGTGAGCGGCCAGGCTCTCCAGTTGTTCGCGGACGGTCATGATGCGCACGGGATTGCCTGGTCGAGAGGGACAACGAATCGGTTGGTCGTGTCTACTCTCATCCTCCGCCACAGCAGCGACCTGCTGAAGGCTGTCTAAGAATCGTTGGCGCAACTGATCCCAGTTCTCGAGGTCAGCATCGCCCTTTCCGGGAAAACCTTCTGAAGGTTGAACTGGAAAAGGCGTCTCTATGCCGTTAACCCAAGCCAAAGTCACCTGCTGCCAGAACGTGATATGCCACAGTTCCTCATAGATCGTGTGCGGAGCAAATTGCAAAGCGTGATGAGCGAGGTCATCTGCGACACCCTCAAGAATATGAGCCGGGGGTGCGGCTGCGCTATCGCCAATAAGGGCCTGAGTTAATTCGTTCATGAATGTATTTTCTCGCACCTTTCGAGCATGGCAAACAACTCAGTGATTCGATCCTTCTTCGTCAGCCTCACCCACACTTCCGCAACCTTGTTGTGATTCTTAGACAGCCAGTCCTCCCCGTGACTGTCGGTCCTCGAAGAGCAGTATCGGCGGGTCCTCGCCTCCAACCTGCTTAAACTTGATACGATCCAATGAACCTGCCTCGATGAATCTCCCTTTGGCTACCGGGTTAAACTCCATGTATACTCCCCCCACTTAGTCAGGGCCAGTTTGGAAATCGCTTCAATTCAAATCTCAAAGGAGTCATACATGGCTTCACGCCGCTTCCCCAAGCACGCGCCTCTTCTCGGGCTGCTGACGATACTGGCCCTTGGTGGTTTCTCGGGCTCTGCCCTTGCTGCCAACCAGGCCGGATCGCCTACCGCCGCCCCGCGTATCGTTGATGCAGTTGATGAGACAAAGTTGGTTACCCTTTCCGGTCACACGCATCCGCTCGCTGCTCCGAAATATGATCGTGGAGCTGTAGAGGACAGCTTCCCCATGGAGCACATGTACCTGCAACTGCGGCGCAGTTCAGAGCAGGAAGAGACCTTGAAGCGTACGATTGACGACCTCCAAAATCCGCACTCCAGCAATTATCATCAATGGCTTACAGCCGAGGAATTGGGCACGAAGTTCGGCCCCGCGCAGCAGGATATCGAGACAGTTACACAATGGCTAAGCTCGCATGGGTTTCAGGTAAATACAGTTCACAAGAATGGGCTGACGATCGATGTATCGGGCACAGCCGGTCAGGTGCGCGAAGCATTTCACACCGAGATCCATAAGTACTTTGTTAATGGCAAACAACATATCGCCAATGCCAGCGATCCTTCGATCCCGGCTGCAGTGGCCCCCGTTGTAGCAGGTTTTGTCGCTCTGCATGACTTCATGCCCAAACCGGCCTTGAGCAAACCAATCAGGCCCTTCTCTTTTCCCTGCAACGGATGTCCCGATGGGTTCAACGGCGTACCGCAATATGACGAAGCCCCAGGGGATCTGGCTGCCATCTATAACGTTGGTCCACTATACAAAGCGAAGAAGCCGATCACCGGCAAGGGACAAACTGTTGTGGTGCTCGAAGACACGGATATCAATCCGGCGGACGTAGCCACGTTTCGGAAATCATTTGGCCTGTCTTCATATGCAGGCACATTCACGCAAATTCATCCTGGCCCGGGGTGCGCCGATCCCGGACTAAATCCCGCGGAGGGCGAAGCGGCCCTGGATGCCGAGTGGGCCGGCGCAATTGCGGCTGATGCAGCGGTAAATCTAGCTTCCTGCGCAGATACAACAACTAACTTCGGAGGTTTCATTGCCGCCCAGAACCTTCTGGACCTCACCAACCCTCCACCCATTATGAGTCTGAGCTACCTGGAGTGCGAGGCCGGCAACGGGCCGGGAATCGCGCCGGACGGCAACGGCTTCATCAATGCTCTGTGGCAACAAGCAGCGAGTGAGGGCGTTTCCGTGTTCGTTGCTGCCGGAGACGGCGGCGCGGCAGGCTGCGACAACTTCGATACCGCAACCTATGCGCTAGGCGGCATCGCGGCCAACGGACTGGCCTCCACTCCCTATGATGTCGCTACCGGCGGCACGGATTTTCTGGACACATACGAGAACACCCTTGGCACCTATTGGAGCGCAACCAACGACCCCATCGGACGGTCTGCGAAGTCGTACATCCCAGAGATGCCCTGGGACGATTCCTGCGGCAGCAGCATACTGGCCAGCTTTTACGGCTACAACGACCTGGTAAAATTCTGCAACAGCACCATCGGCTCGAACTTCCTTGTCATCGTCGGCGGCAGCGGCGCTCCCAGCTTCGTATACTCCAAGCCCTGGTGGCAGACAGGGATCATTGGCATTCCGAACGATGGCAAGCGTGATTTGCCGGATGTTTCCCTGTTTGCCTCCAACGCCTTCTGGCAGCATGCGATTCTGTTCTGCATGTCGGATGCAGCCCAGGGGGGCTTCCCGTGCGACTACACCAACGGCACGGACACGCTAAATAACAGTGCTGGTGGCACTTCCTTTACGGCTCCTCAATTTGCCAGTATCCAGGCTTTAATTAATCAGAAGGCAGGCGCGCCGCAAGGCAATCCTGACCCGATTTTTTATGACCTGGCGAGAGCTGAATATGGAAGCGCTTCCAGCCCCAACAAAAATAACCTGGCAGCATGCAATTCATCACAAGGCAACAACATAGGCTCCGCCTGTATATTCCATGACGTTACCCAAGGAAATAACGCGGTTCCCTGCTACGGCACCGTCAACTGTTACGATCCCTCGCCCGCCGGGTACGGAATACTTTCTGTATCCGACATGTACTTGCAGCAGGCATATCCCACGGAAACCGGGTGGGACTTTGCCACCGGGTTGGGCACCGTAAACGTCACCAACCTGGTGAACAGCTGGCCTTAGACGAACCACTGAGAAATCGGGCGGCGGCGAGATTTGCCGCCGCCCGATTTTTTTGCTACTCGTATCGCAACGCGCTCTGCGGATCGATTCTGGTCGCGCGGCGTGCCGGAACCCAGCATGCAACCAGCGCAACCGCGGTTAGAAAGAGGGGCACGATGGTGAAGGTCAGGATGTCGTGTGGCCGAATGCCATAGAGGAAACTACTCAATATTCCCGCTAACGCGAAAGCGGCAGGCAGGCCGAGCGCCATAGCGATGACGGTGAGCACCATGCCCTGGCGAAGAATGAGTTGATGGACACTGCTGAGTTGAGCCCCTAATGCAATGCGAATACCAATTTCGCGCGTGCGGCGGCTGACGGAATAGCTCATGACGCCGTAGAGACCGATCGCAGCCAGCACCAACCCAATGAATCCAAAGATACCGAAAAGCGTGCCTGTAAGACGGGGTAGAAAGAGCGCCTGACGCAGATGTTCCTGCATGGTTTCGGAGTTGTATACGGCCATGGTGGAATCGAGATCGTGGATCTGACTGCGCACGGCACTTGCGACGGCGGTCCCGTTGCCGGCAAAGTGGACTACCAATTCATATCCCAGGAATGACGGATCGCTTCCGGTGCTTTGCGCAAGGGAGCGGAAAAGGACATAGCGCGTGTCCTCGCCCAGAGTCCGCGACTTGATGTTTTGCACGACGCCGACGATCTCGTAGGAAACTCCTCCACCGTTGACGTGTTGGCCGATGGGATTTTCTCCCGGGAAGAATCGTTCCGCGAAGGCCCGATTGACGATGGCGACTTTGGGGGCGTTCGCTGCTTCGTTAGCGAAGTCGCGACCCGCAATCCGGGAGATCCCCATAGTCTCGAAATAACCTGGAGTTGCCATAAACAGGTCCACGATTGGATAGGGGCTGGAAGTCTTCGAATTCGCTTCCAAGCGGAAACCATCGCTCCGGTTTCCACCGGACAACGGGACGCTGTCTGTCGCGGCGACGGAAAGGACGCCTGGGATGGCTGCAACACGCTGGCGTAATTGTTCGAGGAATTGGGTGGTGCGCTCAGGGGAGTAGCCGTGGACTCGCGGATCGACTGACAACATGAGAACATCGCGCGACCGGAAGCCTATGTCGATGCCGACTGCCCGTTGCAGACTGTGCAAGAACAGGCCGGTAGCGCAGAGAAGTACCAGAGACATGACGATCTGCGCCACCACGAGAACGTTACGCAGGTTCAGGCGGCGACCCGGACGGACGAACGCATCCTCCCCCTTCAGCGCACTGGCCAAAACAGGACGCGAAGCTATCCAGGCGGGTCCGAACCCGAACACCAGGCCGGTTCCCACACTAAGGACGAAGGTGTACAGCAAGACGCGCCAATCGATGCTGACGGTAGTGTCCAGCGGCACCGGTGCCGGAATACGAAATGCGGAAAGTGCCGAGGTAGCCCAGAGGGTCAGGAGCATACCGAATAGTCCACCCGCGAGTGCCAGCAGCAAGCTCTCCACCAGCATCTGCTCCAACAGCTGTGGCCGGGTCGCCCCCAGGGCAATGCGCACCGCCATTTCACGCTGGCGGCTGGACGATTGGGCCAGGAGGAGGTTAGCAACATTGGCACAGGCAATGCCGAGCACGAGCAACACGACGACGGACAACGCGGCGATAAAGAGCAGTACCGTCGCCTTGTCTCGCGGGGGCAGCGAGCCGGCCTGGTCCATGCGGAAGCCTCGCCCTTTGT
Organism: uncultured Acidobacteriaceae bacterium; assembly: GCA_963814015.1. Classification (GTDB taxonomy): domain Bacteria; phylum Acidobacteriota; class Terriglobia; order Terriglobales; family Acidobacteriaceae; genus PALSA-350. The sequence goes on along the minus strand of CAWFBI010000003.1, from coordinate 95,363 downwards.
CGGTGGCGGGATATGTTTTGGCGAAACGCTGGGCGAGGGTAGCGAGTTCCGCACTTGCTTGGGACTGGGTTACGCCCGGTTTGAGGCGCCCCACAACCGCCAGCCAGTTCCAGTCGCGCGCGCTTCGGATGGGAACACTTGGGGCGAGCTGTTCTACGTTGCCGAGTGGTACCCAGAATTCAGGATCGAGTATCAGGTCGAGACCTCGAAAGCCCGGAGGAGCCACTCCGACGACCGTAAAGCTGTGACCAGAGAGCGTGATGGCCTTGCCCAGGATGTCGCGATCCGACGCGAAGCGCCGGCGCCACAGACGGTGGCTAAGGACAATGACGGGAAGCCGTTCTTCGCTGACCAGAAAGCCGCGGCCAAGATACATGCGGATCTGGGAGACATCGAAAAAGTTACCGGTAGCCGATTGGCCCCAGACGCGCTCTGGCTCTTCTGAACCGCCAATGGATGCGGGTAAGAGCTCGTAATAAGCAGCCACGCCGGAAAACGATTGGGTTTGATCGCGAACGTCGGTGTAGACCGGCCAGGGAAAGTTATTGCAGCAACGATCGCCCTCGTATGTGGTACGGAGAGCCATAAGGGTTCCGGGATCGCCGACCGGCGCGGGGCGGAGCACGAAACGGCTGACCATGGAAAAGATGGTGGAGTTGGCAGCGATGCCGAGTCCAACGGAGAAGATGACGGCGAATACCAGCCCGGGCGACCGGGAGAGACGCCGAAAGCTATAGATCAAATTTTGCCGCAGTGCCGCCATGATGCTTCCTCTTTTGCTTAGTTACGGTAAAGCTGGAGCCGCGGTTCCCGGTCAGAGATGAAACTTGTTCCTTGATTCATCAAAGAGTCCGCTTTTTGGGTGGGAGATGTGGAATTCCACTGCTATAACCGGCAAGGTCGCGCCCAATGGGCAGCCTAAGGTCAACATTCGTCAGTCCCACATATCAACAACAACGAGCGAGATATGGGCACCCTTTCCGTGGCGGTCTGGAAATTGTCAGTCGTGGTTTGACGGCCTAAAGGCCGTACCCTTCAAACAGAGTTCGGAGATGCGGCGGCGGAGGTAGCGCAGTTCGACGGCATTGGTGGTAAGAGCAACCGCACGATGGTAGCTCTCAAGGGCTTCCCGATCGTTCCCCATGCGACGGAGCAGATCGGCGCGGGCGGCATGGTAAAGATGATAAGAATCGAGTTCGCCGCAAGCACCCAGGCCATCGATCATGGCCAGACCCCGCTCCAGGCTTTCGCTCATCGCAATGGCCACAGCGTGGTTGAGGGAGACAATAGGTGAGGGCTGGCTTGCGCTGAGAATGTCATAGAGAGCTGCGATCTGTTTCCAGTCGGTTTCCCCGGCGGTCCTGGCCTCAGCGTGGACGGCTGCAATGGCTGCCTGCAGCTGATACGGGCCGACATTCCGGCGGCCCAGCGCACGCTCCACCAGGCGGATACCTTCGACGATCTGATCCTTATGCCAAAGCGAGCGATCCTGTTCTTCAAGAAGAACCAGTTCCCCGTCCTTCGTGGAGCGGGCGTCGCGGCGAGAATCATGCAGCAGCATCAGAGCCAGCAGCGCCATGTTCTCAGGGTTGTGGGGCATGAGTTCGACCAGGGTACGCGCCAGGCGAATAGCTTCGGCGCAGAGTTCCCGGCGCAGGAGACTGTCGCCAGAACTGGCCGAGTAGCCTTCGTTGAAGATGAGATAGAGAACGGCTTGCACCGCGGAAAGGCGTTCGGGTGAGGAACTGGGACCGGGGACTTGATAGGGGATGCGCGCCTGCTGGATCTTGCGCTGGGCACGCACCAGCCGTTGCGCAAGGGTCGCCTCGGGAACCAGAAAAGCGTGGGCAATTTCGGTGGTGGTGAGTCCGCCGAGGGTGCGGAGAGTGAGCGCAACCTGGGCTTCCTTGTTGATGGCGGGGTGGCAACAAGTGAAGATGAGACTCAGGCGGTCATCTTCAAAAGGGCGGCTCATTTCGTCGTCGATCGCGTTGCTGCGCGATTCGTACTCATACAGCAGCTGGTCTTCGTTGTTGCGCCGCGTCTGCTCACGGCGCGCGTAGTCGATAAGTTTGCGGCGAGCCGTGGCCGTGATCCAGGCGGCGGGGTTATCTGGTACTCCTTCGGCTTGCCAGCTTACGACGGCGGCGGCAAAGGCATCCTGCATCGCTTCTTCTGCCAGGTCGAAGGAGTGCGAGACGCGAATGAGGCCGGCAATAATACGCCCCGACTCGCTTCGGAAAACTGCTTCGACGGTAGCGCGATGGTCATCCATTCCGGGGAAATTCGCGGACGGGCCGGACCTCGATGCATCCGGCCGCACCCGCGCAGGCAGTGGGAATTTTGGCGGCCCAGTCCAGAGCTTCGTCCAGATCCTCACAGTCGAGGATGTAGTATCCGGCTAGCTGCTCCTTGGTTTCGGCAAACGGACCGTCGGTGACCAACGCCTTGCCATCCTGCACGCGAACGGTTGTGGCGGTGACGCTGGGTTGGAGGGGATCGGCGGCACAGAAGATGCCGCCATGACGCGCCTCATCCATGACGGCCTTGTGGGCCATGGCGACTGCCCGCAGGTCCTCCGGCGTCGCTGCCTCATCCTCGCGCGAGTAAATCAACATCATGTAACGCATGGCGGCCTCAGTGTTGGGTTGAAGGAAAATTCGGGTTGGCTTTCACTTCCCGCATTTGTTCGGTGTGCCTGGCGCCGTGTGATGCGGCTGCCAACAGCCACTGGTAGCCATCCCAGGGACCGAAGAGAGGATGAGGAAAAGCATGTCCGCGCAGGCGCCGGGTGACCAGCAAACGGGTGCCTTGTTCGCGGCACTGAATGAAATGCTGCAAGGCTTCGGGGCCACTCCAGCGGCCCGTCGGGCAGGCATGCGCGGGAGATTTGCCCTTCCTGGAACGCTTGGGGATTTCATTCAGAATGAATTCATCCATTTCGTTGCGGTTGCCTTCTGGTGCTTCGGGCGCATCGCTCATGCCTTCGATAATCCCATGAATGCCGCTTTCGATAAGCACGACATGCTCCAGGCACTCAGCGATCGACCAGACGTCATGCGCGGGTTTGAAGTCCCACTGTGCGGCGGAAAGCCCGCTCACTGATTCGAGTAGAAATCCACGAGTGACTGAGAGATGGCGCGATGCCCTGGTGATCTCTTCTGTCGTCAATCCCGTGTCTGAAATGATTGTGGACGCAGTATTGTTCACGGTGCCTCCTTGGAACCGGTGCGGGGTTGAATCTGCAACGCCGGAGGCGATCCGGCGTCGCTCAAGAGCTACGAGAAGACCATGATCGGCCGGACTTCGATGGAGCCGTAGCGGGCAGCGGGAATGCCGGAAGCGATTGAGGCTGCTTCGTCGATGGTTGCCGCCTCGATCAGATAATAGCCGCCAAGCTGTTCCTTCGTTTCCGCGAAAGGACCGTCGGTGGTGAGGACCTTGGTGTCGCGTACACGAACCGTCTTGGCTGTTCCAGTGGGCTGCAGCGCGTTCCCCGACTTGATGGCGCCGGCATGCTTCTTGCCGAAAGCGCCGTACTCGGCAAACTCCGATTCGGGAAAGCCGTGGGCGAAACGCGACTCGTCTTCATAGATCAGGACTAGATATTGCATAATTTTCTTCCTCCTGCGAGTACGACGTCCGGGTTCGGCAGAATCGACAGTTGAGGAAAATAAATTTTCAGCTTGGCGATTAGCGGGACAGAGGCTGAACCGGCAGGTCCCACCACTGCGCTACGCTCCGGTTGACAATTCATTCGTGTGATTTGCCTTTGGGGATGAAAAGGGTAGCATCCGAATCCGGGCCGACACACCCATTATCCTGGTTGTCCATAAAGGTTTATGGTGCAACGGAATTGTCATCCCGGGGCGTACCCGGATTTCCTGCCACGCATCACTGGACAAGGCCGCGTGTGCGCCTTTCAGTGACGAAAGGCGCTGGAGTGCGTCAACGCCACCAAGATCAACAGGAAATCCGGGGGAGCGGAGTGGAGGGATCCGCGGTTCTCTCAATTCGCCTGGAGTTTCTGCATCAGGGCCTGAAGGTCCATCTGGTTCCAGCCTTCCATGATCTGGTTGTTTTTGACGATCAAAAAGGACGAGCCGTTTACTGTTCCCTTCTTGCCCGTGCCGGGAAACCCGAGGTGATCGCCAAGATGCGTCATGGACACGCGCCAGCGAACCGCAGCACGGTCGCCCTCGGTGACAATGTCTTCGACATCGACGTGAAGATCAGGGAAGGCTCCGCAGAAGGTACGATGGATAGCCTTGAAGGCTTCGGGGCCGACAAGGACCGAGTCTGCCTCTGGAAAGCCGTGGGACTTTCCGTCCTTGTGGAACATTTCGTCGATTGCTGCTTCGCTTTTCTGGTTCCAGACCTGCTCAAACCAGCGCTCCAGGAGAAGTTTGTTCGCCTCGGACATATGTGGCCTCCAATGTGATGGAGAAGCTTAGAGTATTTCTCCTGCAGATGTATAGGGCAGCTTGGTGCAGACACAGGCCAGGGTTTCGTAGGGAAAGGTCACCTGGGCCTTACCAGCAAGTTCCGGATAGGTCGCAATTACTCCCTTTAACTGAGATGTAACATGCGCTCGCTGGTCAGGCGGGAGCGCCGCCATGAAGCTTACCGACAAAATGCGGTCGATGATCACCTTTTCAGGCGGCCCGGTGTGGCGGTTCGAAAAATGCTTCTCGCGGAGCGGGCTAAACCCCTCTGCGGGAAATACCTTTCGCCATTTCTGGGAATGGAACCGGGGAGCATCACCTTCAAAGGCCTTCATGATCCGGGTCAGTGCTGCAACCCAGGGCACGCTGTCGTCACGGACGTTCCAGATCAAACCCAAGGCACTGCCCGGCTTTAAAACGCGATGAATTTCAGCCAGCGCTTCAGGCGTCGCAAACCAGTGAAACGCTTGCGCGCACACCACGGCATCGACCGACGCGTCATCCAGCGGGATATGTTGGGCAGAACCACTTCTGGCATCGATCTCGGGATACTGCCGGATCAGTTGGTCCAGCATCGCGGGCACCGGCTCCACGGCAATCACCGTCGCCCCAGTAGCCAGGAGCCGGGGGGAAAACTTGCCTGTACCAGCGGCGAGATCGAGCGCCGTCTTGCCGTTGCCTAACCCGAGATCGTGGGTCAGCCATACTTCTATTTCAGGCGGATAATCCGGGCGCCCTGCAACGTACGTGGCCGCACCCGATGTGAAACCTTCCGCCGCCAGGTGGTGAATATCGGTCATCATTTAGCCGTGTAGAAGCTGTAATTTGCCGTGTACGGAACCCGCTCTTCGCCGCTGGTACACGGCTTGCTATCCGCAGCACCTCCATGGGTATCTGTCCGCCCGATGTAGGTCACATTGGCCAGCTTGCCGGTACCACTCCCAGGAACGGCCTGAAGCAGCAATGAGGGCACGGAGGAACCATCGGACGCAGGCCGGCTCGCGATCACTTTGCCCCTTACTTCACTCCCATCGTTCAGCCGCCATGTGGGTCCCGCAAAATGCGTGCCGATGACCTGTCCATGTTCGTTCAGCAGCCTGGCATCCGGAGCCTTGAGTGTCCAATGTTCATCGGTGCAGGTGTAGACCTGCGAGCCATCGCCAGCAGCGGCGAGAAGCAAGGCTACGCCGGCGGGAGGTTCAACCGAAGCGGTTACAGGTTGACTCAGATAGAAGGCGATGTCTCTGGCGGCCTTGGTTTCCACGCCAGGCGGCCCCAGGAAACCGAGATCGCGAAACCAATCGATGAAGCGGAATTGCCAGGTGCCAAACGGTATTCCGTTGCGATCGGTCAGGCCTCCGCTCATGTGGCTACCGTCGCGCAGTACGTCGCCGGGATGGCGGCCATTGGCATAGATGTGCATCTCGAGGTTGGGCACGCGGAGCGCCAGCATCGCCGAGAAGTATTCATCCGCCCAGATGGCATGAATCTGATCATCCGAGCCGGCAGAGGCGATGAACGAAGGAGGAACGTTGCGCGGAATAGTCGGGGCAACGCGGTTGCGGGCAAAGGGCGTAGGACCGGGATAAATGACACCGACAAAGTCCGGGCGCGAAGAGATGCCGGCCAGAGGATCACCAGGGCCGCCGTTCTTTTTGTCAAAGTCGTCGTAGAGGACAGCCGCCGCCGTCGCCAATTCGGCGCCCGCCGAAAAGCCCATGATGCCGATCTTGTTGGGATCGATGTTAAATTCCCTGGCATGAGCGCGCACCAGACGGATGGATTGCTGTGCGTCATACACTTCGTCGGTCCGGGGATTATATCCGTCTCGGCGAAGGCGACTGCGCAGGATGATGGTGTTGACGCCGTAGTTATAGAAGAAGGGCACGAAGTCTGCGCCTTCAGAACCGACATTCAGGGTGTTGTGGCCGCCCCCGGGCACCAGGATTACGGCAGCACCGGTGTTCAGTCCGCGCTCGACAGTGTGCACCTCGATCGACGGGTTGTGTATGTTGACGATGCTGTTGATCCGCCCGGGCACGGTCTGGCTCATGTTGTATTGCTCAGCTTGCCGGACCTTCTCCATGTTGAGGAAAGGCGAGCCAGGCGGATAGAGAGTGACTACGACGCCGCCGGGCAAGATCGGCATCGGGGCATAGGGCGCGTCATTCGATGGCCCTGGCGCGGGCACTCCCAGAGGGGCTGGAAGCGGAAGCTGGGTGGTTTGGGCAGCGCAGACGGCCGCCATCAACAGCCCCAAACATAAGATTTTGTGTCTCATCATTTTCACCAGGTCACTTAGCATCGGGCAACACGTGAATCGTGTGCAGCCAAATCTCCACGCTCTGGGGCCAGGTCGTCACGGGAAGCGCAGTCCGGCGCAAGCCGTAACCATGTCCTCCCTGGGCATAGATGTGTAGCTCGGCCGGCACCTTGGCGTTCTTAAGCGCCAGAAAATAGACGACAGCATTTTCTACATGCACCGGATCGTCCTCAGCCTGCACCAGAAATGTAGGCGGGGTTTGATCGGTGGGATGAATGTCGGCATTGGGTGCGAAGTTCTGATCTGCGAGTGCGAGATAACCCGGGTAGACGATGACGGCAAAGTCGGGACGGCAACTCAGCTTGTCGGCTGCGTCGATAGGATCGTAGAGCCTCTGATCGAAGTGCGTGCTGAGGGCAGCGGCAAGGTGCGCGCCGGCGGAGAAGCCGAGGACTCCGATGCGGCTTGGATCAATGTGCCACTCGGCGGCGTGGGCGCGTACGATGCCAAGGGCGCGCTGCGCATCCTGCAGTGGAGCGGAGGACTTGGGATAGGGGCCCGGTTGCGGCACGCGGTATTTCACCAGAATGCAGCTGATGCCCTGCGAGTTCAGCCAGTCGCATACTTCGGTGCCTTCGAGGTCAATGGCCAGGATTCGGTAACCGCCTCCAGGAAAGACAACCACGGCGGCACCTGTGTTCTTTTCCTTAGGCGTGTAGAGCGTGAGTGTAGGGTTCGAAACGTTACCGATGCGGATCACCAGCCTGCCACCGGGCCGGTTGTCCTTATCTGTCGTCATATTGCCCTCGGGCCCGGGACCCGGTTGGGCGCCAGGCGCTCCGTTAGGCCACAAGGGCAAGGTCAGATGATCGGGACTGGGCGGCCAGGCGGGGGTTTGTGCGAACAGATTGGCGGAAGCCGTCAACAGGGCGGCGACGGTCAACAGGCGGATGTGCATCGACACGACCTTTCGAATCGCTGCCATGATCGCAGCCGTAGGGGCCATGTTGCAACAGGTCTCCGGGCCCTAATCTCGAGGAGAAGATTTGCTTTTCCCACATCTCGGGCGAAAAACGCGCGAGATATGGGACACCCAAAATTGGTTTAGGGGTTAGGCCTTGAGGAGATCTTCAATGCGGACGGGTAGTTCGCGCACACGAACTCCAGTAGCGTGGTGGACGGCGGAGGTGATGGCCGCCGCGATGCCGGCAAGACCAATCTCTCCCACACCACGCGCTCCCAGTGGATTCATCACCTTGTCGGGGTAGTCAAGGAAAGTGACGTCGATTTCCGGGGCGTCTGCGTTGGTGGCGACGATGTAGTCGGCAAGGTTGTTGTTAATGGGATTGCCAAAGCGCGGGTCATACACCGTCTCTTCAAAGAGCGCCATGCCGACGCCCATGACCACCGCACCTTCAATCTGATTGAGGGCCGGCTTGGGATTGAGGATGTGACCGGCATCGATCACGGTAACCACGCGAGAGACGCGGAGGCGAGCTGTCTCCGGCTGCCAGGTTACCTCAGCAAACTGCGCTCCGAAGGAATGGGTAGAGAATTTGCGCTTTGGATCACCCAGGGTGCCCTCGGATTTTCCCTGGCCGGAGGCGGCGCGGATGTTGGCCGCGGTGAGAATCTGATCGAAGCGAACCCCGGTTTCGGGAGACTTGTCTTTGAGGTGAACGCAGCCATTGGTAAAGGCCATGGTCTCGGGCTTCGCCTCGGCTAGTCCAGGTTCTTTGCTTTGGCTGGCAGCCAGAAAGAGAGTCTGCTGCGCATTTTCAATGGCTTCTAAGACAGCGGGGATCACCGAAGCGGTAGCCCAGGAACCGCCGGAGATAGGTCCTGCCGGGAGAGCGGTGTCGCCGAGGACGACCTCGATCTTATCGTGGGGAATGCCGGTCTCTTGGGAAACGATTTGCGAGAGGACGGTGTAGGTTCCTGTGCCAATATCCTGTGTGGCGCAGGAGACGCGGGCGGTGCCATCCGCGTGAAGGTCCACGCTGGCTTCGGTGCCCTGCCGCTCAGCGATCCAGGAGCAGCCGGCAACCCCCCAGCCCAGGATCAGCCCATCCTTCTTCATCGACCCAACCTGCGGCGTGCGGCGCGACCAGCCGAACTTTTCTGCCCCGACGTTAAGACACTCCACCATGTGGCGCGAAGAGAAGGGCAGATTGAGACCTTCGTCTTTCTCGGGCTCGTTCATAAGGCGCAGCTTGACCGGATCGATGTTGAGCTTGATGGCCAGCTCATCGATCGCGGACTCGAGCGCAAAGAGACCAGGAACAGCGCCTGGCCCACGCATCGAGGTGGGAGTGCCAACGTTGCGGCGGACGAGGCCCGAGGTGGCGCGAAGATTGGGCGTGCTGTAGCTGTATGGGGTTGCCTCACTGCAACCCTCGTCGTAGTCGTCGAGGATCGAGGTGTGATTGAGCGAGTCATGCATCAGCGAGACCAGCTTGCCGTCGGGCGTGGAGCCCAGACGGACTCGTTGCTGGGTGAGCGGCCGATGGCCCACATTCTGAAACATCATGTTGCGGGTCACTACCAGCTTGACCGGGCGATTGAGATTGCGCGACGCGGAGGCGGCTATCATGCAGTGCGTCCAGGGCCAAAGCTTGCCCCCGAAACCGGAGCCAAGAAAGCGGGAGATGACGCGGACGTTCTCAGGTGGAACTCCGAGCATCTGGGCCATCACGTCGCGATGGTTCATCACCGCCTGCGAGGTCTCGTAGAGAGTGAAATTTTGGCCATCCCAGACGGCGACGCTGGCGTGCAGTTCGATCGGGTTGTGGGTCTCGACCGGCGTAACGTAGGTCTCGTCTACCTTTACGGGAGCGGAGTGAAAGGCCGCGTCGGGATCGCCGCGCTGGCTGTCGACCTTGGGCTTTTCGCCGGTTTCGAGGTGTTTGCCGACGTCGTGCTTTTCGGTGTGATAGGTCACCTTAACCGCATTGGCGGCGGCGACCGCCTGTTCGAAGGTAAGCGCCACGACGGCGGCGACGTATTGTCCGTAGTAGCGGATGGTGTCGTCATCGAAGGGAGGCCTGCGCTCATCGAGATACGACACCAAGCCATCGGGCGACGGCGCTGCCCGGAAGAGCTTACCCAGGTTCTGGCGCGTATAGACGGCTTTGACTCCGGGCATAGCCTGGGCGCGGCTGCTGTCGATGCCTGTGATCGTACCGCTGGCGATGGTAGCGCATACCGGTACGGCGTAGAGCATCCCCGGTAGATTGTGGTCCGAGGTATACATGGCAACGCCGCTGACTTTGAGCGGACCATCGACGCGGGGCAGCCCGGCATTTGTTTTGGGAGGAAGGTTGAGTATCGATGCCATGGGTCTGTCTCCTCTGATGCTGTTACGCGGTTGCGAGGGTGAGAGCGTGAGTGATGCAGCGCTTGGCCAGTGTGACCTTGAAGCCGTTTTGGCTTTGCGGTTGTGCGCCGCGGAGTGCCGATTCCGCCGCCTCACGGAATATCTTCTCGTCGACCGCCTTGCCGTGCAAAACCTTCTCCGCCTCGAGCGAGCGCCAGGGCCTGGTGCCTACGCCTCCCAGGGCAACGCGGACGAAGACCAGCTTGCCGCCGTTCACTACTGCGACGATGGCTGCGGAGGAGAGGGCGAATTCGTAAGAGGCGCGGTCGCGCAGCTTGAGGTAGATTTGCTTGCTTCCGGCCTTGGGCGCGGGGAGAGTAACCGAAGTGATAAGGTCGCCCGGCTCAAGAACGTTTTCACGCTGCGGCGTGTTTCCTGGAAGAAGAAAGAAGTCGCCGATGGCTACGTCGCGCTCACCTTTGGAGCCCTGGATGTGAATGGTGGCTTCGAGAGCGGTGAGGGCGACGTTCATATCGGAGGGGTTGGTCGCAATGCAGTCTTTGCTGGTGCCGAGGATGGCGAGGGTACGGTTGTCGCCTTCGATGGCGGCGCAGCCGGAGCCAGGTGAGCGCTTGTTGCAGGCCATGGCGTCGTTGCGGAAATACATGCAGCGAGTGCGTTGCAGAAGATTGCCGCCGGTGGTGGCCATGTTGCGAAGTTGCGCGGAAGCTCCCGAGAGCAAGGCCTGGGAGAGCACGGAATAGTCGCTGACGACTGCGGGATCATGAGCCAGATCGGAGTTGCGGACCAGCGCTCCAATGCGCAGGCGGCCGTCGGGAAGCTTTTCGATTTGGTTGAGCGGGAGGCGGTTGATGTCGATGATCTGGCTGGGGCGCTCGACGTTGAGCTTCATCAGGTCGAGCAGGGTTGTTCCACCGGCGATGAAGCGGGCTCCCTGTTGCGACTGAGCTTCGATAGCCTGCGGTACGCCGGCAGCCTTGGTGTACGTGAACATCTCCATGATGGAGCTCCTATGCCTGCTGGCGAACTTCTTGAATGGCAGCGACGATGTTGGGGTAGGCCCCGCAGCGGCAGATGTTACCGGCCATGAGTTCCTTGACGTCGGCGTCGGATGGGCCGCACTTCTCTTTGAGGAGGGCGACGGCGGACATGATCTGGCCCGAAGTACAGTAACCGCACTGGTAGCCGTCGTGTTTGACGAAGGACGCCTGCATCGGGTGCAGGTTGCCGGGCTGGCCAAGGCCTTCAATGGTGGTGATCTCGTCGCCTTCGTGCATGACTGCCAGCGTCAGGCAGGAGTTAACGCGACGGCCGTTCACGTGCACGGTGCAGGCCCCGCACTGGCCGTGGTCGCAGCCTTTCTTGGTGCCGGTCAGGCTTATGATTTCGCGCAGGCAGTCGAGGAGCGTGGTGCGCGGATCAACGTGAACGTCGAGTTCCTTACCGTTAACCCGAAGGGTGACGGGGATGGCCCCCTCTATCGTCTCAGCGGTAGTGCCGGCCGTCATCGGCGCAATGGGTGGCGCTGTGGACGCCGCGGCTACAACCGGAGCGGTGGTCGCGAGGACGCCGGCTGCGCCGAGCGACGAAAGGAAGGAGCGGCGGCTGACGCGGCCTGCCGAGGCATGTTGCTTCACATACCGTTGTTTCTTCTCGTTAATCATGCTGGTCTCCAGTTGCCCTTTTGTTTCATGATAACGTTCTCCGACCGAACTTTGAATTAGCGTGAAGTAGGGAGCACAGCGAAAAGCCGGGTGCCCCATTCTTGGAACCTATTCGTTGGGGCTCAAAGGTGAGATACGCGACTGTTGGTTCGAGATCCGGGTATCCCACCCTTGGCAAACGCAAAGGGTGGGTACCCGGAGATTTTCTGCAACTTCAGGAGGCATTGTTCATGGTTCTAAGACGCACCCTTAGCATCGCCGCGGCTGTCTTTCTCGCCGCCGGCGCAGCGGGCTCCAACGCGGCAGAAAAGAAGCCTGCCAAGATAGCTGAGGAACCGGGCTGGAACGATGCGCAGATGCAGCAGCCCACCATTGAGTCGCTCGACCTGAATGCGTACAACGCGATCCGCGAAGAAGGCCTGCAGCACTCGCATGTGATGGATTACGCCGGAGGCCTCATGGACGGAATCGGGCCTCGGCTGACCGGTTCACCCAACATGGCGAAGGCCTACGCATGGACCCGGGACCAGCTCACCAAGATGGGCTGCGTCAACGCGCACCTGGAAGATTGGGGCGAGTTCGGCATGGGCTGGCAACAGCTCAACACCTGGGTTCGTATGACTGAACCGGACACATCCGTCTTCCTGGCCCAGGCCACGCCGTGGTCGCCCTCTACCAATGGACCTGTGACCGCGCAGGCCATCTCCGTCGTGATTAACGACGAGAAAGACATCGCCCAATACAAAGGCAAACTCGGCGGCAAGATTGTGCTGTTGGGCCCGATGCGCGATGTGCCGGTACCCGACAAGGCTTTCTTCGAGCGCTACACCGACAAGGATCTCAAGAATCTCGAAACCCTTCCGCTGGATGGCCGTGACCCGGAAATGGAGGCTCGCATCGAACGCTACGCCAAACGAAGAAAGCTTACCAGTATGATCCTTCCGTTCCTAGCCGAAGAGAAGGTAGCAGGCGTGATCGTTCCCAGCCGAGACGGCGAGGATGGCGGAGGCACTGGGATTATCTTCGACGACAATGGCGCCGCGCTCGGCCGTACTCCCTATCACCGGGATACAGCTGTCGCTTTTCCCGTGGTGGTAGCGCAGATTGAGAACTATGGCCGGGTATATCGGCTACTTGAGAACCATGTTCCGGTGTCGATTGAGATGGACGTCGAAACCAAGTTCACTGGAGATCATGAGCATGGCTTTGACACGGTTGCAGAAATTCCCGGAACCGATCCCAGGCTGAAAGACGAGGTGGTGATGGTGGGCGGCCACCTGGATAGCTGGATCGCGGGTTCTGGCGCTACAGATAACGGCGCAGGCTCGGTGGTTGCTCTGGAGGTGATGCGGATTCTGAACGCACTCCCGGTCAAGCCGCGGCGGACCATCCGGATCGCCCTGTGGTCGGGCGAAGAACAAGGACTCCTTGGCAGCAAGGGATACGTAGGACAACACTTCGGTAGCTTCCCTCTCTCCACTGCTCCCGATCAGATCGAACTGCCGGAATTCCTGAGGAAGCCAGCGGGGCCGCTCACCCTCAAACCCGAGCAGAAGTTTATCTCCGCGTATTTCAATGTAGACAATGGAACGGGCCAGATTCGAGGTATTTATACCCAGGGAAACGCCGCGGTGGATCACATCTTCGCACAATGGATGACGCCGCTGAAGGATCTCGGCGTGACCACCATAAGCAATCGGGACACGGGCGGCACAGACCATCTGTCGTTTGATGCCGTCGGTATCCCTGGCTTCCAGTTCATCCAGGATCCAATGGATTACGAGACCCGCACCCACCACTCCAATATGGATACCTATGAGCGCCTGCAGTCCGCGGACCTGAAACAGATCGCGGTTGTTGAAGCCATATTCGTCTACAACACTGCGATGCGCGAACAAATGATTCCGCGCAAGCCATTGCCGCATCCCGAACTAGTCGAACAACAGAGCAAGCCGCTGCCGGGTCTGTACCCTACGGCCATTCTTCCGGATGCGGGCAAGGGCACAGAGAAAAGATAATTCTATTTCCCCGCCGAACAGGATGTTTAGGGTTGCGGCGGCCAGTTATAGGTGGTAATGAGCTTGCCATCATCACTGATGAGCAGGAGAGCGGCGCGGCCATTCTCAAGGTTGCCTGAAAAGTCCTTCCCGCTACGCACGTCGTGGAAATCAACCGCCTTCCTGTTTGATTCAGAGGTCAGTACATACAGGGTGGCTTTGGGCAGGCGGGTTGGACAGATGAGTATGCCGGCATCGGTCGACGTCGTGGTGTAAGTCGGCGAAATGTTTGCCACCTTCATTGCGTAACGATAAACATCTCCTACGGCCTGCAGGTTTTGGTTGAGTTCGAGGGGTAGAGCCACGAATAGAATTTTTCCCTTACCCAGTGGCTTTTCCAGCCAGTCCTGATCCCCAGGCATTTGCGCGCGGCTCAGGACCGTGGTTTTGTTGCCCGCGAAGGTAAGTTCCGCTTCACCGCCGGGCCACTTGAATGCATTGCTGCGCAGAGTAAGCGGTGCGTCGGCGTAGGCAAGACCGACCTCATCCTGCCTCCCCGTTGGATGAAAGTGTGCGTCTCCAGCAAACGGTCCGGTCACGAGTAATATGGCTCCTGCCTTTACTCGCGCCGTAATCGCCTGCCAGGCATCTTCAGTCAGCGCAAACGAAGAGGGCAGGATGATGAGCTTCGGTGCTCCGAGAGATGCAATCTGGTACTCGCCAACCGCATAAGCTTCCCCACGGGCGTAGTAGTAGAGCGCCCGAACGGCATTTTGTTGGGCCTCGATGGCCAGAGCGTTAGACACGGAGAGCTGGAAGGACTGAGGCAGGATGATGGCAATATCCGGTTTGATGAAGCCCGTAGCATACGGTGCGGCGCGTTGAGCAAACTCTCCCAGTCCTCGGATCATGGGCTCCCACACCTTGGCCGAGCCGTCGCTCCGTTGCATGCCAAAGTCGACCTCGCGTGCCCAGTCCCACTGCATCGCCCCAGAGCTGCCGGCAGCGAAACCCAGGGCCCACTTGCGTTCGGTCAGGGACAGCCCGGTGAATTCGTCGTAGCGCCAGGTTCCATCGGGAGCCCAGACTGGCTGGTAGCCGGTCTCGCCGGTGATGTTCGGTATGCCGGGAAGCTTTGCCACGACCGAGTCCCATAACAGGGCATCGTCTTGCCAGTAGGTGTGGTTGGTGGTGAACCCAACACCCGCCAAGCCATAGAACTGGTTCAGCACACGGTTGGTGACTCCCCCTTCGTCCTGCCCTACGTCGATGAGTTGGCTGCTTCCAGCCTGGCGGATTACGGCGACCATGGATTGCACCCAATGGCTGAACATGTCCTGCGCGAAGAGGTTGTAATCGACGGCGCGCACTTGCTGGGGATTCCCGTAACGCTCATAAGTCAGGTCGGCCGCGCTGGGCAGCGGGATAGTGTCAAAGCTGCCGAGCTGTTCTGTTGTATTGGCCCATGCATCGGCAAGGGCGCCGAGCTCTTTGTATCTGTCTCGGAGCCATTCATGCCAGGCGTTTACTTCCGCCGCATCCCCGTTGGGAATGTTTCCTTTGAATATCTGATTTGGGTTGGAGAAACTCGGCTCATTGATGAGGTCCCAGGAGAGCCACGGCACGCTGGCAAATCTCTTGACGACAGCGCGCACATAGGTCTGCTGCGCGTGCAAAGCGTCTTCATCGAGATATGGGTTTTTCTGCGGACCCGCATCAGGGGAGAAGGCAAAGAAGGTGAAGTTGACCGAGATGCCGTGGTGATGGGCGCAGATGAGGAAGGCCTCAAGGTTACGCAGAAAGCGCTCGTCCGGCTCCCCCGTTCCGGGCTCGATGAATTTGGCATTTTTCATCCAGACGCCGGTGCGCACGAAGGTGACACCATGCGTGGCCATCTCGGCGAAATCCTTATCCCACACCGACGCATTGCGCGGACCGGAGAAATCCCAACCATTTTCTTCGGTTGTGAAGTAGTTGGTACCCACAGGGAAGAACGGCTTTCCTCCGCGAGTGAGGAAATCGCCATTGACTCCGAGGGCCTCGCCATTGTCGAGCGAACTGCGCTTCGCCACCCAAAAACCATTCTCGTAGAACTCACGAAAGTGTCCTTCCTGGCGATAGGTGGCGCGGACCTTGTAGAAGCCGGCGGGAAGCGGCTTCTGAAATGGCGCCGGCAGGCTCAAGGTCTCTTCGCTTTGCATCGGCAGCTTCGCTTCTTCCAGGACCTTGTCCGCGGACAAGAGCTCAACGCGTATCTCGCCTTTTGCCGGGTGCGATTGCCGTAAATGCACCGTAATCTGAGGCTGCTCGCCTGGTCGGAGCACGGAGAAAAGCGTCTCCACGGAAAGGTTGGTGGAACCCTGGCGCGCATAGCCGGCAGACTGGCGAATCAGAGCCATGCCGTCCTGGCTCTCCCAATACCCGGCTGTTGGCTGGAAGTCGAGGCAAACGATACGGCCGCCGGGTGTGCGGTCGATGACAATGACCGGTGCTGCTACCAGCAGTCCCGAGCTGTCGATCATGTAGCCGAGTCCGTTTAGATGACCCTCCACGGTGAAGAATTTCTCAGCCTGCAGCTTTGGAATGGTCTCAAATGCATAGCCCGGCCTCCATGCAAAATGAGCGTCTCGTGCCACGGGAACTTCGTAGGTGTGCCGCAAATCCAGCGCCCGGGAATAGGTATCCTGGGCCCGGCCCTGGACAAAGGTTGCGCCCACCTGGGTGACGGGCACGCGCAATGGCTGGCCACCGAGGACGAGAAGATTCCCGCCGTGCTGCAGATACGCCTCGATTGCCTTCCATGCATCGGTGGGCACCCCAGAACCGTAAGGAAGGACCAACAGCTCGGTGTTGTCGAGAGCGCCAGGAGCCTGCAAAGCTTTTAGGTCAAGAAAAGTGGGATGCAGCGTAGCGGAGAGGGTGGCGCGATCCAGAGGCTGGCTGGCTACTGTAGGGAAGCCAGGCTGCCAAAAGGCAACTACCTGAGCCAAACCGATAGGCGAGACGAGTAAAAGGAATAGAGCGAGTCGAATGAGTGTGTGGCTGATCATTTGTGCGGCCCGCGCTCAGGATTGTACATCCGGTCAGAGGAAGGAAAAGATGATTAAATACCTGCGTGCGCTCACCACGGTCTGAAAGGTCACTCAAGATGTCTTCCATCTCCCGTCGCAGGATGCTCAAAAGCACCATCGCAGGTACGGCACTCGCTTCCAGTTCTCCCATGGCCTGGACTCAGGAAAAAGCAGTTTCGCCCGATAGTCCGGTGCAGAGGAAGGGGCGGATTCGCCAGTCTGTCAGCCGTTGGTGCTATCCCAAAATGACCCTGGACGAATTGTGCGTCTACGCAGCGCAGATCGGACTGAAAGGAGTCGACCTTCTGGAGCCTGAAGATTTCGAAACGCCTAAGAAGCACGGGTTGATCTGCACTATGGGCTACGCCGCCGCCGGTACGATTCCTGATGGACTCAACGTAATAGCAAATCACGACAAGATCGTGGAGGGACTACGTGTCAACATACCGTTGGCGGCAAAGGCGGGGGTTCCCAATGTCATTACGTTTTCAGGTAATCGCCACGGCATGTCCGATGAAGAAGGCGCAAAGAATGTAATTATCGGGTTGAACCGGGTGAAGAAGATTGCGGAAGACAATAACGTTGTCATTAATCTGGAGCTTTTGAACAGCAAGGTCAACCATAAGGACTATATGGCAGACCACACCGCCTGGGGTGTCGCGGTGATGAAGGAAGTGAATTCTCCCCATGTAAAGCTGCTGTACGACATCTATCACATGCAAATCATGGAGGGGGATTTGATCTCCACCATCAAGGAGAACATAGAATGGCTTGGCCACTTCCATACCGGCGGTGTGCCCGGACGCCATGAGCTGAACGATACGCAGGAGGTGCAATGGGATGGCGTCATGCGCGGGATTGTCGAAACCGGGTTCAAGGGATATGTTGCGCATGAATTTGTCCCGACCGGTGATCCGCGCGCCTCGCTTTTGCAGGCTGTTGACCTTTGCGATGTATAAGAGATTTGGAGGGATTCTATGCGTAAGTTAGCCGTTTTTCTTACCCTGTGCGTCGCCGCAGTTTGCATGGCCGTACCGACGAACAGCGTTTACAGCTTTACTTTGAAATCCATCGATGGCCAGCCGGTCAGTCTGAGCAGTTACCGGGGCAAGGTCCTTCTGCTGGTCAACGTGGCCAGCAAATGCGGCTACACTCCGCAGTACGCCGGCCTGGAATCGCTGTATGAAAAGTATAAGGATCGCGGCCTGGTGATTGTGGGCATTCCGGCCAACAACTTTGCCGCTCAGGAACCCGGCACCAACGAAGAGATCAAGAAATTCTGCCACAATCGCTATAACGTGTCGTTTCCCATGATGGCCAAGGTTTCCGTGGTGGGCGAAGATAAGACGCCCCTCTACGTCTTCCTTACAGACAAGTCGGTAAATCCGCAAATTGGGGGCGAGATCAAATGGAACTTCACCAAGTTTCTGTTCGATCGCAATGGCAAGCCAGTGGAACGGTTCGAACCGGCCGTCACTCCCGACTCACCCCAGGTTACTTCGGCCATCGAAGCGGCTCTCGATAACAAGAAATAGACCTTTCCTCGGGTGCCCCATCCTTGCCGATCTTGGATGGGTCTCACGAATCTTGGTGCGAACAGTTGCGTATCCCACCCTTGGCAAAAAGCGCGAAGGACCCGGATTTCCTGCTACGCAGCCAGTACATGACCCTGTGCGCGGCTTTCTTTAAGGAAAGCCGCATGAAGCTCGCTGAATTCCACCAAGATCGACGGGAAATCCGGGGCATGGGGCACCCGGTTTTTCGCGGCGCCTTCCTACCGTGCCCTACACTCGCAGGCGCAGCCATTCAAGTTTGAGGCCCACGCAGGCGAGTAGAAACATCATCGAGCCTAAATGCTTGGGGTCGAAAAGGAAGCTTTCGTCGAGGTTGTAAATGAGAGTGAGAATTACGATGGTGAGGTACCACTCCACTGCCCGGAGGTGCGCGTCGTCACGAGAGCGAAGCAGGCAGACAACACCGTCACGGAAAGCGAAGCCGAAGACCAATAGCACGATCGCCAGCCCCACCAGGCCCATCTCCAGCATGACATCGAGAAAGCCGTTCTGTGCCTGGGCCAGGACCCACGAAACGGCGAGAATCACGCGATAGGATTCGCCTTCCAGGCCAAGCCAGAACGCCTGGTAGCCATATCCGAGCAGCGGCCGCTTGGCGATCGAATCGGTGACCGCACTCCATATGCCGGTGCGCCCGGTAAGGGTCACGTCTTTGCCCAGCAGACTAAACAGGGAGTCTGGCCAGACCACAATCACCACGGTGGCGGCGCAAAAGACCACCAGGAGGAGAAGGCAGACTACGAAGTAGTCCTTCTTCCTGAAGCCGTGCATGGTCTTCATGATGGCAAAGAAGAAAATGTAGATCGCGGTCAGCACGTATGCTGTCGCTGCTCGCGAAAAAGCAATCGCAACAAGGCAAAGGATGATTTGCGAAATGCGAATGGAACACAGAAATGGCGTGCGCCCGCGATAAGACACCGCCACGGTCAGAAAAAACAGCGCCATGTTGCCGAGGTAATTCTTGGCGCTGAAGATACCTTTCCACGCGGTGGAATGCCCACCCATCTGATCCAGGCCATACTGTGGCAGGACGAGGGCAAACACGATACTGGCCACAATCGTCACCGTGCCGAGAACCAGCAATAGCTCGAGCACCTGATCGATGGTATAGCGCGACATGATGTAGTAGAGCAGCAGAATGGCAGCCAGAAGCAAAGCGCCGGAGCTGATCGTCCGGGTTGGCTGCTGGGACACAGGATAGAGCAGAAGAGCGAGTATAGGAAAACTGGTGATCAGCTTCATCTGCATGCTCATGCGGCGAACCGATTGGTGGCGCTGAACGACAAATATCATGCAGACCACAACGATTAATAGCTTGCTCAGGCGCTCGAAAAGAGCCCCGGAAGCGGAACTGGTCGCGACCGCCCGGGTGGCGGTAGGGTCATTGACAAACGGAGAGACCCCGGCCACCGCGAAATAAAGCAGCAACAGCAGCAGGCTCCAGGTCGAAGCGCGGCTCCAGATATTTTCTGACTCTTCAGGTTCCATTTAGTGGGTGTAAATTACGGCGGAGGCGGCGGAAGCCAGGATTCCCTGACCATTCACACCAAGGTTGCGCACGAAGCTGAAAGGGACATAGATCACGTCGTCGGGCAGCAAGGCGACGTCAGCCTTCTTGCCCTTCTGCATATCACTTACTGGAAGGTTGATCTCCTGTACGCCCGCCTCAGTCTCGCGCACCAGCTTCGATTTGCCGACGGCTGCGGTGTGATTGGCGTAGCCCGCCAAGGCGATTGCCTGCAGCACAGTCATCTTCGAGTTGTTAGTGCTCATGGGATAGCCGCCTGGCTTCAATACATCGCCCAGCACATATACCACTGCTGCCCTGGGCACGATTACCGTATCGCCAGGAAAGACCATGGGGTCGTCAGTGAAGGCGCTGGCCGCCGCATTCGAGAAGTAATAGTCGACCTTTTGTTTCGTGGCGCCGAAGCGTTCAATCGTGATGTGGCGATCCGCCATATCCGTCAGTCCCCCAGCCATGGCGAGCACTTCAACCACCTTGCGCCCGGTATCGATTTCGTAGATTCCCGGCTTCTGTACCTGGCCCATCACCGACGCGTTCTGGGTTGCGTATGCTTCTACCCTCACCGTCACCTGGGGATGGAGCATGACCCCCGCGGCCACCAGCCGATGTTCGATCTGCGAGGCTGCCTGCTCCGGGGTCAAGCCGGAAACGTTGACGCTGCCCAGAAAGCTAAAGGGGATAGTTCCGGCATCGGTTACCCGGGCGCGCTGTTCCATCTCTGGCGTGTCATAGACCTGCAGATGCAACAGATCACCAGGTCCGATCAGCAGAGTCTCGTTCTGCGCCGGCAAACTGGCCACAGTAGTTAAGAGAAAGAGCCATACAGTGCAGAGCTGCCATTGGTTTTTCATTATGCCCTCGCGGCCTCCGTTTCGCGTTTCTGGTAAGAGACAAATCCTTCCGCAGGCTGCTCTTTCATGCCATTGATCACGATGTTGATCTTGCGGCCGCTGGTCGCCTGCACATCCTCGAGCATCCGGTAACTCTTCTCGAGTGCCGGCAAAGGGGTCTTCTGATGGCGAGCGATAAGCAGCACCGAGTTGACCATGGAGCTTAGAACCACAGCATCCGTGAATTGCAGTACCGGTGGGGCGTCTAAAATCACCAGATCGTATTGCACCTCCCAAGCCTTCACCAGCTCCGCCATTTGATGAGACGCCAGCAGCTCTGCGGGATAGGGAGGCAATGGTCCGGCGGGTATGAGAAATAGCCCCGGAACCTCGAGCACCGGAATGACCGCGGAGGCGCCATGGTCGGACGACAGCCCCGCCAGCACGGTACTTAACCCTACCTGAGGGCTAACCTCCAGATTGCGGTGCAACCATGGGTGACGAAGGTCCGCGTCGCACAATAGGACTCGCTTGCCTTGCTGGGCAAAGAGGATGGCAAGATTCCAGCTCAGGAAACTTTTCCCCTCGCCTGCCAGGGGACTGGTCACCAGCACCGAACGTGGAGGAGTCCCACTACGGGACAACATCAGGGAAGTCCGCAGCGAGCGAAGCGACTCTACAAACAGGGAGTGTGGGCTGTCTAATGCGGGCAGCGGCGATTTCGCCGCCAGGCTTGCCCCGGGCACCAGGGCAGGCCGTCCTCTTTGATAGGGCAGCACGCATAGCGGCATAGGACCCAGCTCGCGTGATATCTCGCGCAAATCCTGAATTTTTGTATCTGTCACGTCACGCAGCAGCGCGGCCACCGAACCGATGACTAATCCGGCTAAGATCGACCCCACCAGATACAGCAGCAACACGGGTTTTGCCGGCGTATCGCTGGGCCTCGCCCAGTCAACTATGGAGATGTTGGTCGAGTGCAGTCCGGCCAGAAGGCCGGATTCTTTGAGGCGCCGCGACATATCGTCATAAAGCGACCGGGTCTGGTCGGCTTCCTGGCGCGCCATCTGGTATTCAATGGTTTTGCTGTTGAGGGCTTCCGCCTCGCTCTTGTCCGCGTAGAAGTCCCTGCGCGTGCTTTCCTCCGTCTGCTCGGCAATCTTGAAATCATTGTGCGCCCGGCCGGCAACCCGGCCTACTTCCGCTCGGATCGACCCCTGCACTGCACTCAGGTTGCTCTGAACCTCGGCCAGCTTGGGATAGGCCGGACCGAACTTCGCGGATAGTTCCTGGAGCTGCCCCTGCAGGGTTGCCTCCTGCAAGCGAAGGTTCTGAATCAGAGACAGCGAAGAACCGATGCCAGAGGCGGATCCACCGGTAATCGCATTGCCCGCCAATCCCGAAATCAACTCTGCATTGCCGGTCTTAACCACTTCGTTGATCGCACCCTTGAGGATGCGGTTGGACTGCGCTTGCGCTTCGGCTTGGGTCGCCATCTGCAGCTTCTCCAGAGTCGGGCTATAGACCTGGTCTTTACCGTCCTTGTCGGTTTCGCCCAGGGCAAAGACACCAGACTCCTGTTGCAGCTTCACCACCTTGGCTTGTAACTGCTGGGTCTTGGTGCGCAGGTCGCCAAGCTGCGAACCTAACCAGGACGACGCCTGCATGGTCGCGTCATAGCGCGCTTGAAAACCTTTTTCAATCAGGCCTTGCAGCAGGTGATTCACCACCGCCGCCGCGAGCTGCGGATCGGGGCTCAGATACTCCACGTCGATCAAGCGGGTTCCGGCCACTGGCTTCACGGTCAGCTTCTTATGAAAGATCTTCAACACCCGCATCCGCCGATGAGGTGAGTTTTCGAGCGATGCACCCTTGGGATCGGCGTGACCCGCCGGCGCGAACAGCCCGAGAAGCCAACCAGCCGGGGACCATTTCTGTTGGTAATCCTCGGTTTGCTCAAGGTGAAGATCTTCAATCACGCGCAGGGCGAGCGAGTCCGATTGCAGAATCTTCGCCTGGGTCTGGATGATCATGTTCACTTCGAGCGCGTCGGAGGGAGTGTCCGCCGCATCCGTCTGGATGCCCAGGGAGCTGGTGGAATCTTTCTGCAGTTCTATCTCTCCCACCGACTTATAGCGCCGGGTGGAAAATACGAGAGCTACAATCGCCAGCAGAAAGAACGCGGCCAGACTTATGTAGATGATCCCACGGCGGCGCATAAGCATCGTCCCTACTTCCCGAAGGGTGAGCTCGGGGGGCGATGAGTTTGCCGCAATCACAACATGCGAGGGTTGGAACGCTAGCTTATCCAGGATAGACCTCCACTTATGATGACTCGATAGAACGGGCCGCCCATCAGACTGGCCTGCTTAGGACGGTGGCAAAACGGTCTTTCAGCCGCAGGAAAGGCGACTCGATCCAGCGGTACGATGCGAAGGCGAGAATTAGCGTCATGACCAGCCCCAACGCCTTGGTTGCCAGCAGCTGCCATCCCCACACTGGGCGAAACAGGCTCTGTAGCATGAGAATTCCCGTGAGGTGCAGCATGTACAGCCCATAACTTCTCTTGCCCAGTTGCACGACCCAACGGCTTCTCAGCAGATGGCTGCGGCTGTAGAGACATCCATAGAGAATTGAGCCCGATGCAAGCGAAACAATCAGGCGCCCCAGCATCATGCGCATACTTATCGGGCCCGGCTGATCGATAAGCCATGCCGACGCGGCGATCCAGCCCACCAGCCCCACTCCTACCAGCAGCCAACGCCTGCGATTCGTAAGCCTAGGCAGACGATGCGCGAACAGCGCCAGCAGGATACCGAGCGCGAGCGAGTCGCAGCGGGACGCACTGCCGTAATAGATGTAACCCCCGCTCAAGCCTGCCAATACAATACCGACCTGACTTAGGGTTGCCATCACAAAGGTGAAGGTCCCGGCGATGATCATGCCCCGACGCTCCAGCATCTTCATCAGAGCGGGCCATACCAGGTAGAACTGCTCCTCGATCGAGACGGTCCACAAGGGAGAGCAGATCGACTGCGGGTGTCCAAAAATTGCACTTATCCAGTTACCGACAAACACCAAATAGCCAGCAACGTAGAACCAGGGCAGATGCTGGTCTGGCATGGTATGTGCGAGCACGATGGCCAGGGCAAGCACGGCAAAGTACAACGGCCAGATGCGCAGAATGCGGCGGAGGTAGAACAGCCGGAGCGAGATGCCGCCTGTCTCTCTCCGCTCCCGGAGCAAGAGCGAGGTAATTAGGAAAGCACTCAAGGCGAAAAATAAATCGACTCCCGCCGCACCAGATTTAGCGACCGCGCCCCACAGCACGGGCATCGGCAGATGCAGCCGGCGATAGAACAGCGCCTCCGAGGGCAGAGTGTGGTAGACAAATACCCCCAAGAAGGCATAGAAACGCAATCCGTCAAGCTCCGGCTGATAGAAGCGGTGCTGCGCATGCTCGACCGCCGGTGGGGCCTCGCTCAGCGCCTGAATGAGTTGCGCCATCTGGTCAGCGTCCCGCCAGCAGCTGCTCGAATACGTTTTCGAGGCGTTCAGTTTGGCGCACCAGGTTGAATTGGTCTACCACCCGTCTCCTGCCGGCGGCGCTGTAGCGCTGCCACAGTTCGTCGTTTTGCATCAGCTGGAGAATGGCCTCCGCCAACGCTGCAGGGTTGAGCTCAGACACCAACAAACCCGTTTCTCCATGCATGACTGCCTCCGGGATACCGCCACTCAGCGTGCTTACTACTGGCAAGCCCATTGCCTGAGCTTCGATGAACACCATGCCGAAGCCCTCGGCGTCGCCCGAGGCGGCCACCACGCTGGGCACGCAGAAGATCGCCGCCCGCCCCATCCAGTCCCGCACCACGGTGGTTGGCTGACTGCCAAAAAAGCGGCAGCGCACGCCCCGCGCAGCAGCTTGCGCCTCGTACGCCAGCCGTAATGGGCCACCGCCAATCACCACCAGCTCAGCCGCGGGGATGCGCCGTTGCACTTGAGCCATGGCTTCGATCAGGCTGCCGCAACCCTTCTTCTCCACCAAGCGCCCGACGAACAAGACAAATTTTTCTCGCCGCCGCACCGTGGGCGGTTTGAACCGCTCTACATCCACGCCAATCGAATGCACGATGGTGCGCTCCCCCGGATATCCAATCTCGAGGCCGCGCCTGCGGACATAGGCTGAGCAGGTGAGAAAGAGCGCACCTTTTTCCTGCAGTCTGGGGCGTCCAAGCAGATATTCCCGTCCCAGCCGTGTTGCCCCGATAGCTTTGTCGCTCATGGTCACGTCATATCCGTGTAAGGCGGTCACCAGCGGTACACCCAGCTGTTCTGCAAGCTGCATCGCTGCATGGCCATCAGGTGCGAAGTGGGCATAGACCAGGCGCGGAGACCTGGCTTGCAAACGAGCAACCTGCTCCCGTGTAGGACCTACGTAGCGAAAGCGAAGCTCACGTAGTTTTCCCCGCAGACCACCGCCATCGACTGTCCAGCTTGTTTGCTCGGGCAACTCGATCCCCGCCATCCGGCGCCAACCCACAAAGAACGGCGAAAACCTGCGCATGGCCGCGGCCTGGGCCACGATGAACGTTTCGGATGGCGGTAACAGCTGAATACGGAAGACCACAATCGTCCCCTGGTTAGCCGGTTGGTTCATGACAGGCGCGTACCCGCGCTGTCCATAACCTCGCGATAGAGTTGCTCGTACCGAGGCGCGATCTGCATCCAGGAAAAGCGTCTGGTGGCCTCTCGCGCCGCATTGCCGATCTGCGCCAGTTTCTGTTGCGAAAGCGACAGAACGTGTTCGATGTGCAACGAAAGTCCGGAGGCATCCCGGTCCATCAGGAAGCCGCTCACACCGTCTTGAATTACGTCAGGATGCGCTCCTACCGCGGTGACCACAACCACAGTTGCCGCGCTCATGGCCTCGATGGTCGCGAGGCCGAAGCCTTCGTAACTGGAAGCGGACACGAACAGGTGCGCCCGTTCCAGCAGCTGGTATAGCTCTTCGCGGCTGGCAGAGCCGCGGAAGCGCACCCGGCCGGTCAGGCCCAGTTCAACCACACGACGCTCGAGGCCGGCACGCAGCAACGAGAAATCCGCTCCCACCCACTCCAGCCGTAGGCGCGGATAGCGATGCCTGAGCAAAGCCATCGCCTCCAGCACCTTGTACACGCGCTTGTTCTCGGCCAGGCGTGAAATTCCCAGCATCAAGCCGGGCTCCACCTTTTTCTTGAGACTCCAGAAGCGATCGATATCGGCCCCGTTCTCAATCACCCTTATGCGCTCAGGAGGCACAATGCTCGAGAACATTTCGCCATCGTGCTGGCTCACACACACAACCGCTCCCACCCCGCCCAACGACTTGCGGGTGACGGTCTTGAAGTAAATTTTTTTCAGGGCGGAGGCCCACTCGGTGTGAAAGAAACCCCCGTGCGTACTTACCACCAGGGGGACGCGATGCAGCAAGCGCAGCAGGCTCAGATAATCCACGAAAAAATCGATGGCATGAATGTGCACCAGGTCGTAGCCGCGGATGGCCTTTAAAGCGGCCAGCGCTACCGGGTAGCGGCGCGGGCCCCAGTGGCGCATGCGGCGCACGGTGAGGCCGGCTTCGACTGACTCTGCCGGCGCCATGACACCACTGGAAAACACCAGGCGAAGGGTGGCCACCTGCACCGTGTGTCCCTTGTGCTGCAGGGCCCCGCTTAGGCCCTCGACGACGCTCTCGATGCCGCCCTGCGCAGGAAGAAACTGCCTGGTCAGCTGCAGAATCTTCATACCGGCTGCACCCATCCACGGAGTCCCGGGAACCGTGTCATCCAGTCGCGCAAGCGGCGGCGGCGGCGGCGCGGCAACAGCCACATGGTGAGAAAGATCGCATAGTCGAGCGGGGTGTTCTTGCCATGGCGCAGGGCTTCGAGCAGCAACAAGGGAAACGCGCGCCATTCGCCCTGGTCGGAGGCCTCAGACGCAATCTGGTGCAAGACGAACCCGGAGAGCGCACGGGGCGTGAACAGGTGCCTATCGCGCCGCACCCATTCGAGCGAGTACCGCCAGTTGGATTTGCTGCTTACGGTGAGCCGGTCTTCTTCAATGTTGTGAATAGCCAGCGGCTGATCGACGATGATTACCTGAATCCCAGGCAGACGGCCCAAACGCAGCACCCACTCTGTATCCTGGTGCTTCCTCTGGCCGCTCTTGAATGGCTGCGCCTGCATCAGTGCACGACGCACAAAGAAGGTCGATGTCTGAATGTATCCCTCACCGCGAGTGAGCGTGTGCCGCGCCAGCAGATATTCGCCCAGCTGCTCATCCTTGCCCGGCGTGCGCCGCGGCCAGACATAATCTTTGCCCGGGGTACGGGCGATCATCTTGCAGCTCCCGATCAACGCCGGTGCCGTCGATGTTTTCAATGCGTCGAGCTGGGCCTGGAGCTTATCCGGGAGCCATTCGTCGTCGTCGTCCAGAAACGCGATCCATTCGCCACACGCCACATCGACACCGTGGTTACGAGCATCTGATCCGCCCACGCTGACCGGCAGCGGAACCACGCGCACGCGGCCGTCCTGGTGGGCCAATTCTTTGAGGGCGAGCAAGGTGACTGGATCCTCGCCATCGATGACCACTACGACTTCGATTTCGCACAGAGTCTGGGCGAGCGCACTCTGCACCGCCCGCCGTAAGAGCTCAGGCCGTCCGCGAGTGGGGATCACGGCAGAGACAATAACCATGGTTCATTTCCTCAGTGTCGTTAGTTATCGCGACGGGGCGCAGATTGGAGCGTTTCCGCGATCGCGTAAAACGCCGCTTTCGGTTGGAAGTTCGCGTCGAACGGCAACGGCCGTACCGGCAAGCCATCCTGGCGCGGGCGGTATCCGGCGATCCAACTGAAGGAATCGGCAAGCCCCCAGGTGACAATCGCTTTTACCGCCGGCTGCCGCAGGGTTGGAGTAAGAAATTTACGGTAGATTTCGGCTACCGCCTGATCGCGCGCGCCGGTATCCGCAGGCAAGGTCACATCCTGCACGTCCAGTTCGGTGATGAAGATCTTCATTCCGCGCAGGGCCAGCGAGCCGAGAAAAGATTCGTAGCTGGCATCGCCCAACACCGCCGCCTGATTCCCCCGAAGGTGGGCTTCGATCCCAATGCCATGGATGGGAACACCGCGAGCCAGCATTTTGTCGAGCAGGGCGAGCATGGCCGTGCGCTTTGCATTACCAAAGCCGTTCGACACCTCGATATAGTTCTCGTTCCAGATCAGCAGGGCATTGGGATCAGCGGCGGCTGTGGCCCGAAAAGCCTGCTCCATGTAATCGACCCCGCAGCTGCGCAACCATGGGCTATCGCGCAGGCCATCCGGTCGATTGCTACCCGGGTCCAGCACTTCATTCACGACGTCCCAGGAGTACAACTTGCCTGCGAAGTGCCCGGCTACCTTGCGGATGTGGTCAACCATCGTGACCTGGCCACCGGCCGCAGTAAGCTGTGGGCCCGCCCATGTTGGGAGAGCATCGTGCCAGATCAGCGTATGTCCTCGTACCCGGACACGGTTGGTGGCACAGAATGCGACGAAACTGTCGGCTTGGCCGAAGTCGTAGACCCCGGGTTGGCTGCTCATGGAGCTCCACTTCATATGCACCTCTGGTGTGGCGATGCTGCACTGGGCCAGAAATAGTTGCTGATAGGCCGGGGATTGGACGAAATACTTCAACGCCAGGCAGGAACCGAACAACAGCCCCTTTTCCATGGCCAGCTGCTGGAGAGGAACCGTTGCAGCCTGTGCGATCGCGGGCATCCGCGCCCATTGCGCCAAGCCGATCGCGCCCAGCTCTCTGATGAAGTCTCTGCGATTGATATTGGTCACGTCTTAAGTGCCATGGATTGCCGCGGGGCTGCTTAGAGCTTCGATTCTGTCAGTCTCCTGGTGGAGCGCTCGCGCGCCGCCAGGGAACTTCCTGCGCGCCGGCTCTGAACTTTCCGGCATTGCGGTGGCGTGGATAATCCAGGAGCAGCAGGAGCAGGATGTACCAGGGCTCGATGAAGTAGCGGCTAAACATCCGCACTGGATCATGCGCCAGACGGAAAGCCCATTCCAGGCCCAGTCGGCCCGACCAGCGCGGAGGCGTAGGTACCGCGCCGGCAACGTAGTCGAAGGCAGCGCCAACCGACGACAGAATGACATCCGCCTTCAGCCGCGCAGAATTCTCCTGGGTCCAGAATTCCTGCCGCGGCATGCCCATCCCCACCATCAAGAGGTCAGGCGCGTAGGCGTTTATGCGCTCAAGCATGGCTTCGTTTTCAGGACTGCCATAGCGCGCATCAAAGTACCCTCCGCTCACTTCTATCTGCAGGTCGGGGTAGAGCTTTCGCAACTGGGCTGCTCCCTTTTCCGCCGTGCTTTCCGAGGATCCAAGATGGAAGACCCGCCACCCCTTGCTGGCAGCCAGCTGCATCAGCGGATAAGTCCAGTCCACCAGCGTCACCCGATGCCGGCGCTCGAGATGATAGCCATACAGGCGTCCCAGAGCTACCAGCGGCATGCCGTCGATATGGGTCCATTGCACACCTGAATAAAATTCCCGCAGCTTAGGATGTTTATGAAAAAGGTAGAGGCTATGCAGGTTATGGTTCGCGATGATCCAATTCCGATGGTCGCGAATCCCCTGCTCCACCAGCATATTCATTTGAGATAACGACCGCGGTTGCAGCGTCAACCCGAGAAACGAAACAGTGTCGGTGCTATCCCCCGAGACTGCATTGAGCGCTTTCATTCAGGAATTTCTCCTCATTAGTTACAGAGGTTCAAGTGATGCTTCCTACAGCAAAGAGGCGGAGAGCCGAAGCAGGAGTGGTTCAGACACTGATAACACCGTCGGGTTATTACGTTTGTTATTCAATCTAGGCAAAAGGTGACAGAGTGGCCGACGGAAAGCAACATCGGTTTTAGGTAAATGATGTACTCGCAATGAACCAGGTTCTAAGTTGGAACCCAATTGTCCTGTTTTGAATCAGCCAAATTACTGCGGGCACACTACCAGACAATTCCCGTGATCATTTATGCAAAGTTACTTATGGACGTCGGCCTTGGCTTAGTGAAGACCTCTCGAGCGGATCGATTAACTATTACGTTCATGGCAGATACGAATAGCCTAGAATAACTATCGATAACGGACATTCGTATAGGTCCTGGAGTTTGATGCCCGGCACCACTTATCACCTTCTTACCGAATCGGAACCATTCTCCGAATTTAACGGGGGTGCGATCTCACGCTGGGCCGCCAACGTAGTTCGCGACACATCGGACTCCGTAGTTGTCTGTCCCACTGCGGATGACACCTGGAAGGCTGTGCCGGAATCCATTCGCCTGCTGCCTGGCATGAAACTCTACAAGCGGCTGCGAAGATACCTCCCATACTTGCCGTGGTTTCTCCATTGCCAGGTTATACGTGCTATCTTCCGTCCTCTCCTCAAGCGTCTACGGCCCGGTGACATCATTTGGATTCACAATCGGCCTGAGTTCGCGGTCGCTCTGACCCTGGCTATCCATCGCGCCGGCGGTTACATTGTTCTGCATTTGCATAATTCGCACCTGGTGAACGGACCCGAGCGGCTGATGCGCCAGGTTCGCGTGGATCGATTGGTTTTCATCAGCGAGTTCTTGATGGAAGAGGCGCAACGGAAGTTCCCCTCGCTAGGCGCTTCCTCGGTGCTCTACAACGGCGCGGATGAGACGATTTTTTATCCAGCTGCAGATGGCAGCCCAAAGAATGTAACGCCCACGGTCCTTTTCGCTGGACGACTGGTAGAGGAAAAGGGGGTTCACATCCTGCTCGACGCGATGAAGCTGCTTGAGCAGCAGGATGTGCGATTGCAGGCACAAGTCGTAGGTTCCTCCCATTTTGGGATGGGCAGGGAAACCAACTACACCAGGCGCCTCAAGGCGAACTCGCCGGCATCAGTTCGATTCTGTGCCTATCGCAGTGGCGCTTCCCTGGGCGATCTATTCCGCGAGGCAGACATATTTTGCTCACCCTCGGTCTGGGAGGAGCCGTTCGGCCTGGTCAACGTCGAGGCACTGGCGTCGGGTCTGCCGGTGGTGAGCACGCGCAGCGGCGCAGCGAGGGAGATATTTGCCGGCGGCGGGGGCATTTTGGTGGAGCGCGGATCGGTCGTCCAGCTCGCCAACGCTCTCCGGCGACTGGCGGAGGATCCACAACTCCGGGCGCATCTTGGACGGCAGGGCTACGCCGCATTTCGCGAACGATTCACCTGGTCTAATGCACGCACCCAGGTGCGGGAGGTCCAGAAGGCACTGTCCGCTCAATCTGTCCTTGCCAACGACAGCCCGCGTGCCGAGTCTCTGGAGGCCTTATCTACACTCTTAGACCCTGGTAGTAGATAGCATCGAGTGCTCTTGCCAGCATTACCGGGTTGTGGCGTTGCTCGATGCCGGTGTTGGCAGCCTGGCTGAGCTGTTCGAGGTAGCCGGGATTCGCGGCGAGGGCGCGCAGATGGACCAACGCCTGGTCGGTCATACATTCAAATGCCTGATCAAGCATGTCCCAGTATTCGGGAGAGCGCGATTCCTCAACATGGCTCCAGCAATTGCGCTCGTCTTTCGGCAGGTGGAGCAGGAAGCCGTTGGCGTTTGCCGCAGGCGCTGAAAAGACGAACTCCGGCAGAGCACAGATGTCGGTTGTGATTGCGGGGAGGCCCTTGGCAAACCCTTCAAGAACAGAAAAGCCGTAGGTGTCATGGAGAGTGGCGAGAAGATTGAGGTGGCACGTGGCCATTAGCTCAAGGACTTGTTGGTTGTTCATAGCGCCGTGAAAGGTAACGTTGGGCAAACTCAGATGCGCGAGATCTGACTTGTACCGCGCCGGGTCGTGATGGTCGGTATGGGAGCCGGAGTAGATCATCTTGGACGAGACAATGTGGACCTGCAAAGGAAGGCCTTCTGCGAGCGCTCTCCTTGCCAGCCGCAGGGCAACGATTCCACCCTTCCGGGCAAAATTGTTGCCTACGAAGATAAGACGGATTGTTTCACCACGGCTGAGCGTACGAGGAGCCGGAGCTTCAAGGGGGATCGCCGCCTGCAGCACATGTGTCTTGGCGAGGACGTCCTCCAGGCCAGCCCACCCGGCGTTGTTACGCTTGAAGCTGGCCAGGGCCCAGGCGGACATGGCAACGATCCCGAGGCAACCGGGCGACGCGAGCTGGCGGCGCAAATGGCGCCGGAGCGGCTCGTTGGGCGGGAACATGCGCGGCAAAGAAGATTCAAAAGTGACCAGCCATGGTTTACTCAGGGCCACAGGGATCTTGTTCACGAAATGAGCCAGATCAAAAGATCGCATGGGAGGATACGCCGCAATCGCCAGCGCCGGGCTCCACAGACGCCCTAGATTGACGAAGCGGACACGCTCGATCGAGTGCTTCGCCTGGGGAGGAACAGTGAAGTTCGCGATGTAGTGATTGGAAGTTAAAATCCGCATCGGGCTTTTCTTTCCTGCCGTTCATCCGATCTATAGAGCAGTAGCGAAGTAATGAGATTTTCCAAGAGAGCATCCACTCTAACCATTCGTGTCGCATGTTTACAACGCGAGCTTGATCCTTACCCGGCGCCGTCTCCTCCAGGGAGCGGCGTCTCTGGCCACATTTTCATTGCTTCCTGGTTGCGGCTTCTCAGCGGACCACAATTCCTCCGCGTCACCGGCCAATCCTCTTCCCCTGCCTTTCGGCCCTATCGTCCAGGGCTCGCTCACCGTGACCACAACATCCATAGGGGTTATTCCGCCGCGCTTTATGGGTTTGAGCTACGAGAAGCTGGCTATGAGCTATGGCTACTTTCACGCCTCAAACCACAACCTCATTGCGCTCTTTCGACGCCTCGGCCTCGGCGTTCTGCGTATCGGCGCCGGCTCCGTTGACCGGCTGCTGTGGACCCCGAGTACCAACGCCACACACACGCAGATTACGTCCACCAATACCAAGGATCTCGCCGGCTTCCTTCAGGCCACCGGTTGGCTGTGCCTTTACGGAGTGAACCTCGCTACCTCCACCCCTGCTTTGGCGGCGGAAGAAGTCGGCTATGCGGTCTCGGCTCTAGGTTCGAATCTTCTCGGCATAGAAATCGGCAACGAGCCCGACGAATACGGCGTGGCGGGTAGCTTTTTCGCCGGGAACTGGACCTTTCAGCAGTTTCTCAGCCGCTGGTACTTGTTTCGCTCCGCTATCCTCCAAGCTGCGCCCCATGTGCCCATCACTGGCCCGTCTACGGGCGGCGGCAACCACATCTCCACCTGGACCGTGCCCTTCGGCCAGGCAGTCACTCCGAGCGAACTCGCGCTGCTGACTCAGCATTACTATCGCGCCAGCGGAGCAAGCTCCACCTCGATTGCTTCTTTCTTAGTTAGCCCTGACACTCAACTTACAACCGAGCTCGCAACATTAAGAGCAGGCACCCAGCAACTGGGCATTCCTTACCGCATAAGTGAATGCAACTCCTTTGGCAACGGCGGGGCTGCAGGCGTGAGCAATAGCTACGCGTCCTCCCTCTGGGTCATCGACTTTCTCTTTAACGCAGCCCTCGGTGGCGCTACCGGAGTAAACCTGCATGGCGGCGGTCAGGCGCCTGGCTATACTCCGATTGCAGACGACTCGGGCGCGGTGATCGAAGCACGACCTGAATACTACGGGCTGCTACTCTTTGCACTGGCCGGCGGCGGCACATTGCTTCAAACACAACTCTCGGCCGGCAGTGTCAATGTCACGGCTTATGCCTTGAGGACCGCGAGCGGAGGACTGAATCTGACGGTGGTGAACAAAGATCCACTGCAGAATCTGATCCTCACCATCCAAACCAACCAGAGAATCCAGACGGCAACCCAGCAGACGATGACGGGATCGAGCCTGGCCGCCACCACCGGAATCACACTCCAGGGCGCCACGGTAAACAGAGACGGCAGCTTTGCTCCGGCCAGCCCCAACACACTGACTCCCTCAGCAACCCGGGCGACTTGCCTGGTCCCGGCACTCAGCGCCACGCTTATCAGCATCACTTGATGATTGAGGAGCTAGAGGCCCTTCATGGCAAAAAACAAGGTATGCAGAAGAATTGCAAAATCGAGAAAAAAGCCGCGGTTCTCGATGTAATAAAAGTCATACTCAATGGCTTCATGGATGATGAACTTGCGGTCGCCGCTGAGTTGCCAAAAGCCGGTCAAACCCTGGGGAACAGAGAGGCGGCGGCGTTCGATGGGGGTGTAGGTGTCGGTTATATAAGGCATCTCCGGACGAGGTCCGACCAGCGACATGTCTCCGCTCAGAACGTTGAGCAGCTGGGGCAACTCATCCAGACTGGTTCTTCTGAGAAACCTTCCGGCCGGGGTGATGCGACTGTCTTTCGCGCTTTCGGGAGAGCGTCCATATTTTGGCGCGTCCACATACATGCTGCGGAATTTGAGCATGACGAATGGCTTGCCGGATTGGCCTGTGCGCTGCTGGCGAAAGAAAACCGGTCCCCTGGAGGTGGCTTTGACCATGACCGCCGCAACCAGCCACATGGGAAGCGTTAGCAGCACGAGCAGAGAAGACAAGAGCAGGTCCGTGCAGCGTTTGAAAGCGATGTACGGGAGCGGGTGCTCACCATCGGCATCGAAGGTTGTGACCATGAGGCCGTCGATCATTTGCACTGACGTGCAGTGCTCCGCAAAATAAGGGTGGCCCGCGCCCACAAGGGAGACCCTAACCCCCGCAGCGGCGGCTAGAGCCAGGAGTTCATTCATGCGTGGCTGTGAGACCGTGGGAGGGACAAAAATCTCTTGCACATCAAGAGAGCGGAGGAGGGATTCCGAGAGAGGTTCGGAAATGACAGGCACGTGGTGTTTGAGGTTGTAATCATGACTGTAAATGACACGGCGATTATCAAAGCCGCTTTCATCGAGAAATCCAACTGGAACCTGGCCCAGGTGGGGAGTGTGCAACAGGTATGAGAACAGGCGCCGGGTTTCGCGCGTCGTGCCGCAGATGAGCACTCTACGCTGGCGGCCTCGAAGTGACCTCCAATCGCGAATGAGTCTACTGGTTGAGTACTTCTGTAAGACCAGCAGGAGGGTGGCAAACACCCAGAAATAGGTGAGTAGCAAGCGCGGCATCTCCGCCTTGGTGAAGTAATTGCCAACCGAGAGAAGTGTCAGGCCGTAGGTTGAAACCCTTAGGATGCGCGCTGTGTCGGCTACCTGGAGCAGGGTAGCGCGCTGCGTGTAGAGATGATGGGCTTGGGCGAGAATAACGAACGCCGCCCCATACTTGAGAGAAATTTCTGCCCACAGCAGCCAAGCGACACGACCATCCAGCGATCTATGCAGCTCATAGAGCAGGATGCCGGCAAGGCAGGCAATTCCGATGCAACAGAAATCGAGCAGCGCGGGAATCGTCACTCCCATTGCGCTTCTTAGAATCTTGAAGGGCTGGGTCAGGACCGAGGGGGAACGGAACCCGATCTGCTCTGTAGCTGGTAAAGGAAAATCGGTCGCCATGAACTACCGCCTGTGTTTGAGTAAATTTTGGCCCTACTTCAACTTGTGATCGGTTGAAGCAGAGGTTATATAAGTGTTTCTGAGTTACAACCTGGGGAGACGGTTGGTGGTCATGATTCAATGCCAAACGGTGACAGAATATCCGCGGGAAATCAACGTTAGATTGACGGGAGTTAGACGTAGCAATTAACAGTGCGCCGATTTGGAGCGGGCGGCTGTCCTATTACGTAACATCTTTATTACCGCGTGCAGTTACTGTGGCAATTAAAGCCGTATCAAAATGAGCCAGCTTTGCTGAGTGCCTGGTACGGAGCGCGGCTCAAGAACGAATTGGCGCATCACCGATTCCAGCCGATGGAAATAACATCCGGATCTTTGAGTGGGGGTTGATGCGCAATCAGCTACGAGGGCGGCTGGCCAGGAACGCCAGCTGGATGTTCCTCGGCCAGGGAGTCAGCTTCGCGGTGCAGGCCTGTTATTTCATCCTGCTCGCCCGCTTGCTTGGTGCCAACCAATATGGAATTTTCGTGGGTGCCGCCGCTGCCGTCTCGCTGCTGAGCCAGTACAGCACGCTCGGCTCGGGCCTGGTTTTGGTACGCCAGGTGAGCCGCCATAACAGCGAATTCCCGCAGTACTGGGGCAATGTGCTGGTCACCACGCTCAGCGTTGGTTTGCTGGTAATCCTGGCACTCGCCCGGTTGGGCAATTGGATGGTGGGGCCAGCCAGCGCCTCTGTCATTGTGCTGGTGGCCGTGGGCGAGTGCACCTGCGCGCGCGTCGCCGAGGTCGGTGGCCAGGCCTTCCAGGCTTTTGAACAGCTCAAGCTCACCGCCGTCCTCACTTCGCTCACCAGTATTGCGCGCCTGTTGACCGCTGCCGCCATGGTGCTCGTTCTGCACCATGCAACCGTGCGTCAGTGGGTCATCGCTTCGCTCTCTGTCTCCGGCCTCTCCGCCGCTATGGCGCTGGTGCTGGTTACCAGCCGTCTCGGCTGGCCCAAGGTCAACTTTCGCTTGCTTCGGGAACGAGCCCTGGAGGGCGTCGGCTTCTCCATCGCTGCCAGCACGACCTCCGTATACAACGATATCGATAAGGCCATGCTCAGCAGGTACGGCATGCTCGCGGCGGATGGAATTTACACCATGGCCTATCGGGTGATCGACATGAGCTGCACTCCCATCCGCGCCCTCCAGGCAGCCGCGTTCCCGCGCTTTTGCCAGAACGGCCGGAACGGCGCGCGAGGCTCAATCGCGTTCACCCGTAAACTGCTGGGCAAGACTTTGCCCTTCGGTCTGCTGGCCGCCGCAGCCATGTTTTTCGCTGCGCCGATCATTCCCCATCTTGTTGGCCGGAGCTTCGCCAATAGCGTCTCCGCATTGCAATGGCTGTGCCTGCTGCCCGTCTTTCGCAGCCTCCACCTAGGCGCTGGAGACACGCTCACCGGCGCCGGTTACCAGCGCTACCGCACTGCGGCCCAGCTTTGTGCTGCCGGGCTAAACTTCGGCCTCAATCTATGGCTGATCCCGGCATATTCATGGCACGGAGCAGCCTGGGCAAGCCTGCTCACGGATGGCAGCCTTGCCGCCGGCAACTGGGTCATTCTCGGGTTGTTGATTCGACGGGAGAACAACCCCCGCCTGGAACAACGGGTCCCCGCAGTCTGAAGTAGCCAGGCGGGCCAGAGTACAGCAGGTCGCTCCACTATGCTCCCC
Source organism: uncultured Acidobacteriaceae bacterium (assembly GCA_963814015.1). Lineage (GTDB taxonomy): Bacteria > Acidobacteriota > Terriglobia > Terriglobales > Acidobacteriaceae > PALSA-350. The sequence goes on along the minus strand of CAWFBI010000003.1, from coordinate 58,402 downwards.
CGGCAGCGGAGTAGAAGGACATGCTGTTTTGCCCGCCAAGTCCCGGACACTCTGGACAGGGGAGGCGGATCAGTATGATATTGGGATGCTTTTCAGGAGAGGTTGCATTCGATGCGCACACCCTTGATCACGGCGGCATTCCTTCTGCTCATTGTCTGCGCAAACGGGCAGAGCGTGCAACAGAAGGCGGCTGGGAAGACTTTAGCGCGTAAGGCACAATCCGATTGCGATGCACAGACCGCAAGAGTCGCCAGGACCTTTACGGCCGTGGTCAAAGAAACCCGGGTTTATTCTGTTTTTTATTCGCCCAGGTATACGAAGTGTCTGGCGGCGGTCTACCTTCCGATCAACAAGGATCTCATCGCGGCCAGCATCATTAATCTGGATGGTGCGGGCGGAGCGCAACATATCGTTTGGGAAAACCTTTTTTCGAAGCCGTTCGATGCGATCTCGGAGCTCGACCGGCAGATCGATAAGCTGGGCAAATGAAAAAGGCCGCCATCAGAGCCGTCTGCCTGGCGGCGCTCGTGGTGGGTATCGCCTGGAACGTGCTGTTCACGATCGCCGACCATTCGGCCCGCCGGAATCAACCGGACGGTATTCGTTTGGCCATGCGTCTGATACCCAACAACCGAGCCTATCCAGCCCAACTTGCCGACCAGGTCTATGCCATCGATCCGGAGGAGGCAAAATCGCTGCTGCAGAGGGCGGTGAAACTCAATCGCTATGACGCGTCGCGCTGGATCCAGCTGGGGTTGTTATACGAGGCTGGGAACGATCTCCCCCAGGCCGAGGAAGCGCTGTTGCAAGCGGCCAGCGTGGATTCCACCTTTCTTCCCAGTTGGTCGCTAGCGAACTTTTATTTCCGACGCGAGAATGTTGCCCGCTTCTGGTATTGGGCTCAAAGAGCCGCCCAGATGGCTCCCGACGACGCAACCGCCCTGTTCCGTCTGGCCTGGTATGTCAGTCCCAGCGCTGCGGAGATAGAAGACCGGCTGCAGTTGAAGAGGCCGGCCATCGAAGGCCAGTTGGTGAATTTTCTGATGACTCAAGGCGACCCGGACGCAGTGACGGCTGCGGCGGCGCATCTGCTGGCGGCAGGCAGCACGGGCAGCACCGGGACCTTGCTGGGGGTATGCGACTGGCTCCTCGAACACAAGCGTCCCGACCTGGCTTTGCCGCTCTGGAGTGGCCTTGTCTCTCGGATTGCTTACGCCCCGCCTCGGGTGGACTCCCCCGTCACCAACGGCAGCTTTGGCAAATCGCCCATTTCGCACGGTTTCGATTGGCACCTCATGACGGTAGAAGGGGTAAGCTCCTTTCTAAACGCTCATCCGAATGCGCTGGGCTTCGAATTTTCGGGAGAGGAACCAGACAGTTTTGCGCTTATGAACCAGGCCGTTCCGATCCAGCCACGGAAAGACTATGTCCTGACCGTCGACTACGGAACTTCCGGCATCGCACCGGGCAGCGGAATTGAGTGGTCGGTGGCGGACGAGCGAACCGGCGCCGTGCTGGCGAGGACGGCGAGCCTCTCCGCGGAGCAGGGAGGGATAGCTTACGCTTGCTTCGCCGCCCCGGATGGGGCCGCATTCGTTAATCTTTCGCTGGTTTACCAGCGGCAGCCGGGCACGGTGCGAGTGGAGGGAAAGCTTTCCCTGAAAGAAGTAAGGCTTTCAGCTGCCCATTGCCCGGAGCAGAAAATCTCCACTTCCGGGGCTGATTCCCCGGCTTTCTGAGACTACACTCAAGAAACAGCGAACGGAGGGTGATCGATCGTCTACCTGGCAGACGGACCGAGAGATGACATGCGGAACCATGAGGCGTATAAAGGCGCCAACCGGTACCGGCAACTTACCAGGCGGTCTGCCGAAGACCGGACGAGACTTCCTCGCGTATTCGTCATGACGCACTTCAAAGCAATCATCGGTTTGGGCTGGCTATTACTGGCTGGATGCGTTTATGCCCAGCAACCTGACCGGGCCATCTCTACGGTACCGAACCTCGATTACTCCTACTCTAATTTGCCCACCCAGCCGGTCGGGCCCGACGATTTGCTGGCGCTATCCGTCTACGATTCCCCGGAGCTGACCCGCACGGTGCGGGTGGACGCGGACGGCAATATCCGCCTGCCTATGCTCAAAGAGCCGATCCAGGTGCGGGGCATGGTTCCGTCCCAGCTGGAATCGGCGATTGCCAAGGCCCTGACCAAGGGAAAAGTGCTGGTCGACCCCATCGTGACGGTAACCATCGTCGAGTATCAGAGCCGCCCGGTAAACGTGGTTGGGGCAGTCAAGAATCCTTTGGTTTTTCAGGCGACCCGGCCCATCCCGCTGCTGGACGCCATTGCGCGCGCGGGAGGCATGAGAGAAGACGCCGGCTCCGATATTGTCGTCAGCCAGGAGGTTGTGCGGGATGGCAAGGCGGCCCGGATCACGCAAACCATACCCGTGCGGAAACTGATCGACAACGCCGATCCCAGCCTCAACGTGCTGCTGCATGGCGGCGAGGAGGTGCTGGTTCCCGAGGCGCTCAAGATTTACGTGGTTGGGAACGTCAAGAAACCGGGAGCGTACCCGGTACGCAATGATGAAGAGACCACAATTCTGCAGCTGCTGGCTCTCTCGGAAGGACTGGCCCCTTATTCGGCCAAGGTGGCCTATGTGTACCGCAGAGCGCCTGGCGGCACAAAAACCGAACTACCCATCGAGTTGGCGAAGATCATGAAGCGCCAATCGCCTGACGTGCCTCTGCGGGCCAACGACATCCTCTATATTCCTGACAACAATGGCAAGCGTCTCACCGCAGAAACCATAGACCGGCTCGCGGGGATTGGCGGCGCAACCGCTACCAACTACATTATCTGGCATTGAGACTGGCATATGCGTAAAGAAGAGATCGCGATCCCGGAGGAAAGCGCAAACGGTTTGGAGCGCAGGCCGATCTCGCCTCGGGTACTTCTCCCTGCGTTTGAAAAAGAAGCCGCCCTCAACGGGCCTACGCTTTCACAATATTTGTGGGTGGTTAAGCGCCACCGCTGGAAGCTGGTTGGATTCGTAATTTTTTCCGTAATTGCGACAGTCATTGTTTCCAAGCGATTGACCCCGCTCTATGAATCTACGGCGGTCATTGACATCGATCGCCAAACCCCGGCCGCGGTTCTGGGCAATGAGAGCACGGCCGCTGTCAATTCGGCAGATGTAGAGAACTATCTCACCACGCAGGAGCAAATTGTCACATCGGATGCCGTTCTTCGCCCGGTGGTCGAGAAGTATCATCTGATGACGCCCGCCCTTCGCAAGCTGGCGAATGACAAGATCCTCTCCTCCCGGCTTAAGGATGCACCCATCAAACTGCCGGGCCTGAAGGTCACCCGCCCTCTGCATACCTTTCTGCTGTTGATCAGTTACCGCTCTCCCGATCCACAGCTGTCGGCCGACATCGTCAATGAGATTGCCAGGAGCTACATCCGTCACACGTATGACATTCGCTTTCAGGCCGCTTCTCAGATGACGGGCTACATGGAGAAGCAGCTGGAAGAACTGAAGGCCAAGATGGAGCGCTCCGCGGGTGCGTTGGCTAATCTCGAAAAAGATCTTGACGTAATCAATCCGGAAGAAAAAACCAATGTATTTTCTGCCCGGCTGCTGCATCTTGATAACGACCTCACCGCAGCCGAAGTGGATCGGGCGGGTAAGGAAGCTGCGTACAACGCGGTGAAAAGCGGCTCGTTGCCGGCCGCGGAAGCATCCGACCAGGGGGAACAGTTGCGCGCCCTGGAAGCCAAGCTGAACGAGTCGACGGAGAAATTCGCTGAGATTCAGACCCAGTTCGGCTCGACCCATCCCATCTACAAGAAGGCAGCCAGCCAGGTAAATGAATTGCAGTGGCAGATCGACGTTTTGCGGCGGCGCATCGTCGAAAGGGTGGGGATCGACTACCAGCAGGCGGTGAATCGGGAAAGCCTTTTGCGCCGGGACATGACCCAGGCTAAGGCTGCTTTCGACCAGATGAATGGGCGGTCGTTTGAATACAAGGCGCTCAAGCAGGAAGCGGATACCGATAAGGCGCTTTACGAGGAACTGATTCGCAAGATCCGCGAAGCCGGCATTAACGCGAGCTTTGAGAGCAGTTCGATCCGGCTCGCGGATGTCGCTCGTCCGGCGCTCTATCCTTCTTTCCCCAAGACGGCACTGAATGCTCTGCTGGCCTTACTAGGCTCTACCATCATCGGCTTGAGCATCATCTTTCTCATGGATGCCCTGGATACGACCGTCGTGGATAGCGAGCACCTGCAGCGTGAATTGCGTGTCCCTCTGCTTCCTTCACTGCCGGTAGGCAAATTTACCATGGGAACCCTGCCCATGCAGGAAATGCCGGCGGACCCGGACGCAAGCTTCAACGGGATCTCTGCCAAGGAGATGCTGGCGACGCCGAATGCCGCATTCGACGAAGCCATCCGTACTTTGAGAAGCTCAATCCTGCTCTCTGCCGGTCTGGAGCATCATCCCAGGAGCATCCTGGTGACCTCCGCCTCGCCTGCCGAAGGAAAATCGACGATTGCCCTTTACCTGGCCGCGGCTCACAGCCAGCAGCAGCGGAGGACGCTGCTGATCGACGGCGACATGCGCCGGCCGGTGGTCAAGCTGGGAGTCTCCAACGATCGCGGTCTTTCCGATGTGGTCAATGGCACGATGCATTGGAAAGAAGCCGTCCAGACTCCTTATGCCTATCCTGATCTCGATGTTCTGTCGGCCGGCCCATCGTCGCGCCGGGTTGCCGACCGGATCGGCATGGTGCTGCGCTCGATTCTCGATGAGGCGGAGCGGGAGTACGACCTGGTGGTCATTGATTCGCCCCCCCTGCTCGGCTTTGCTGAACCACTGGAGATTGCTGCTCTTGCAGACAGCGTAATTATCGTTGCCCGTGCCGGGCGGACCAACCGTAGTGCGGTGGCGAGCGTAGTGGAACAACTCAAGCGAGTACGCGCCAACATCATCGGCATCGTTCTCAATGGGGTGCGGGCAGATATGAGTTCGCAGTATTACTACTACAGCCCTCGCTATTACAGTCACTACTCAAGTCACGATCGCTAACGTGATATCGACGGCAAATAGTGATGTCGTTTATCTGTACGTCTGGTCAGGAGATGCGACACGCGCACGCGATCTGGTAGGGAGCCGCTATCCCGGAACCGAGATCAGGGAATTCCCCCATCGCAGGCTGCGAGAAAGCACGTTCATGGAACGGATTCGCTTGCTTCGCGGCTTTCGTGGCCGGGCAGTCGTCTTTTACTTTGAATCTCTCGACGACTTCAAATACAGGCGGATGATCGAGTGCATTCACTTTCTACACCGATGCCGGGAAACCGTCTTATGCGATGGCGCAGGCCGGTGGGAAGCGATGCGAGTCATCGATATCCTGCGCGCAGCTCCGGGAGTTTTGTTCAGCATCCTGCTTGACCTGAAGACACTGATTGTTTGGTGGTGCTATCTTCACCTTCGCCTTATGCGTGCTACACCCGCTGCCGCCCATACGGGCAGCGCTGACCCGGAGATTGCCTATCTGATTCCAAGTCTCGCGACCATGGGATCGAGCGGAGGGGCAATAAGCCACATTCGTGGTTTCCTGTTCGGCCTGAAGGGCGCCAGAAGGACCTGCCGCGTCTTCAGCGGTACTCCCTTGACGCAGGATGCTTTCGAGACCGAGATCGTAGACCGCGTTAGCCGCCCTTACTTCTTCTGGGAGGCCGCCATGCTTTCCTACAACCTGGTATTTACCCGGGAAGTGCAAAGGCGACTCGGATCGGCGACTCCACAGTCTTTCTATCAACGGCATTGCCGTTTTGCAATTGCCGGAGCTCTACTCTCGACCCGCTTGAACGTTCCATTGATTCTTGAGTACAACGGACCGCAAGGGTGGATTGCGGATCACTGGGATCCCACCCCTTTTCGGAGCTGGCTCACCTTGTGCGAGGAAGTGACTCTGCGCTGCGCCGCCAGAATCATTGTGGTTTCCGAAGCCCTCAAAGCAGAACTGCTGCAGAGGGGCATTCCAGAAGATCGCATTCGGGTGAATCCGAATGCTGTGGATCCGGAATATTTTTACCCTGGGCGGGGAAGAGACGCAGGACGCAGGGAGCTTGGCGTAAGGCCCGACGAGGTGCTGATAGGGTTTGCCGGATCATTCAGCCTGTGGCATGGAATAGAGATCCTTGAGCAGGCAATCGTCAGACTGTTGAGCAACCCTCTGTCATGCCGCTTGCGCTTTGTTCTGATGGGGAATGGTTTGCTCCATGGAGAAATGCGTTCCGCCCTGGCAGCGTTCGAGAAAACGGGAGAGGTGATATTTACGGGATCGCTCCCCAGCGACAAGGTTGCCGAGTATCTTGACGCCTCCGACATTCTGGTTTCGCCGCATATTCCCATGCCGGACGGCAGCCGGTTTTTCGGCTCGCCTACCAAACTTTTTGAATACATGGCGATGGGCAAGGGCATTGTTGCCAGCCGCCTGGAGCAGCTGGCCGAAGTTCTTGAGCATGACCGGACCGCGTGGCTGGTAACCCCAGGCAATGTCAATGAACTGGCGGAAGCGATCCGGTGTCTTGCCCTGGATCCAACAAAGCGTGAGAAGCTTGGAGCCGCCGCACGGCATGCCGCGGTCGCGCGCCACAGTTGGGCTCGGAATGTCTCCCTGGCCTTGAGCGATATGCCTACGCAGGTAGAGAGCCTGGAGCTAAGAGTTTCATGACCGCTGATGACGGTTCAAACCTCCTGGCATGAAACTCCGTTCCCTCGCCAGCGCATTACGCAGCCATTCTGTGCCCTCCCTGGTAAGGGAAGCTGCGTGGCGCGGCATCCGGTCCATACGCAAAGCAAGCTTCCAGCTTGCAAAACCGGGTGGCTCTTGCCCGGTCCGCTTCCAGCCGATCGGCTATTACGAGTCGCGCACAGAGCCTGTTTCTGAGCCCGCCCGGGCGGCCACTCTCGCGTATGCCGATGCAATCCTGCGCGGAGAGTATCCGCTCATGGGATATGGCAGCCCCCCTCTCGGGACACGGCCTGATTGGCAATGCGACTGGATTTCCGGAAAAACCTGGCCGCTCGAGGACTCGAGAAGGATACGTATCGTCCGCCACGACGGATCGGACGTGAAGGCGCCGTGGGAGCTCTCACGTTTACAATTCGCGCCGGTTGTGGCTAAGGCCTGGGTGCTGACCGGCGACAGACGGTACCGCCAGGCTCTCCGCTCTTTGCTCACAGATTGGATGGTGCGCAACCCGATAGGAACAGGAGTGAATTGGACAATCGCCATGGAAGCAGCGCTGCGGGGAATCAGCCTCTGCCTGACCATGGAGCTGCTCTGGCCATTTACCGAAGCCGAGAAGACATGGCTCGACCAGATGACCGCTTCGCTTTGGCAGCATCTTCGTTTTATCGAGGCTCATAGCGAGTTCTCTTTTCTGTTGCGCAGCAATCACTATCTGAGCAACATCGTCGGATTGACCACCCTGACCGCCTACCTCCAGGGTCCCGGAATCCAGAAGCGGTTTAAGAAATATGCCCGAGCCGTCAACCGCGAGATTTTGGTGCAAACGTATTCGGATGGCGGAGATTGCGAGGCATCCAGCGGTTATCACTTCCTGGTCGCGCAGATGTTTCTACACTCGCTTCTGGTGCAGCAGCGACGGGGTGGTGTGATCGCGCCGGAATTTGAGCCTCGCTTGCGCCTGATGTTCGAATGGATTGCCTCTCTGGCCGATGATGCCTGGAAGCTGCCGCTCCTTGGAGACTGCGACAATGGCAGGGTCGAGCTGCTGCCGGACGATATTACACAAGCAATGCTCCCGGCCGCCGAGAGCCACTCCCTGCATGTGGGTTCCCTCTGTAGCCTGGCATCCCACCTACTCCAGCTCCCTTTGAAGGGCGAACGGGAAGATCAGAAGCCAGTCTTGCTCCTGCCGGACTCTGGAATTGCCCTTCTCCGCTCCGGCGAGGCGTCGGCCATCTTTTGCGCCATGCCGAATGGGCTCCGCGGAACGGGAAGCCATACCCATTGCGACAAATTATCTGTTCTTTTGCGCCTTGGCGCAGATGAAGTTTTCTGCGATAGCGGCAGCCGATGCTACACCCGTTCGGCGGAGCTACGGAATCTGGATCGTTCCACAAAGGCGCACAATACGCTGATGATCGATGCAGCCGAACAGAACGTTCTGAGCACCGATCCCGAGTTACTTTTTCAATGCGGCAACGAGGCAGCTGTTTCGCCAATCACAGTATTGCAAGGCGGCGAAACGTCGGTCCGAGCCTCGCATCATGGTTATGCAAGGATTGGCGTCAAGCACCAGAGGACGGTCGAACTGAGCCGGAACTCATTGCAGCTCGTTGATGGGGTTAGTTGGGACGAGATGACCGGAACGGGGGAGCATTTGCTCGATCTGCGGTATATTTTGGGGCCCGAATGGTGTGTTTCTTCTAAGATGATGACTGGGAAGACGGTGAGCTGCGTCATCACGGGACCGCGACGGCTGACGCTACAGTGTGAAGCGACCCACCCTCTGGCGCTGAGCGTCATGCCCGCGGAGATCTCGCGGGCATATGGCGCCGCGTTGCCCGCGAGCTGTATCCGGATCCAAACCACGGCGCGCCTGCCTGCTAAAGTGCAGACCAGGGTGCGATGGGACTGACAGTGGAAGCCAAACGCGAGAATGTGCTCGAGGGTGAGAGCATCGTCTGCTTTGCAGGCGAGGACTGGTGGTATCACCACCCTCACTCCAAGAACCATCTGCTCAAGCGCTATGCGCGGCGGAACAAGGTTCTCTTCGTCAATTCCATCACCATGGGGCTGCCTTCGATGGCGAACCCGGATTTCTTCCTCAAGATCCGGCGCAAGCTCAAGAGCTATACCCGCTGGTTGCGCAAGGTTCCTGAGGGTCTATGGGTGATGACCCCGGTCAACCTGCCGCTTTACGGATCCAGGATGGGCCGCTGGCTCAACCGCATTCTGCTGGTGGCGCAACTGCGCCTGGTCATGCTGCTGCTTCGTATCTCGCGACCGATTCTATGGGTGGCAATCCCTACCGCGGCTGAGATGGCTGGCCGTCTGGGAGAGAAACTGCTTCTTTACCAGGTATCGGACAAGTACGAAGCCAACGAAGACAGCGCATTATCCGCACAGGTCATTCGCAAATACGACCTTGAAGTAAAAGATGCGGCCGACGCGGTGTTGTACTCCGGCCGCAAGTTGTTTGGCGAAGCGACGGAGCCCAATCGGTTTTTCCTGGAGCAGGCGGTGGATTTTGAACATTTCTCCGATCTCAAAGGAGAGTCCGCTCCGGAGCTTGACGGCATCCCGCATCCGATTCTGGGTTACTTCGGCAGCATGGATTATGTGATGGACACCGACCTGATGGAGGAGGTCGCCCGGCTGCGCCCCGGCTGGCACTGGGTGCTGCTCGGGCTGAAGTCCAACCTGGTGCGGGTCGCAGCGCCTAACATCCATTTCCTGGGCTCAAAGCCCTATCACGACCTGCCGCAATACGTCCGGCAGTTCGACGTCTGCGTTCTGCCCTGGCGAGACAGCAACACCTTCACCAGCTATGGAAGCGCCATTAAGGTGCGCGAATATCTGGCTACGGGAAAGCCAGTGGTGATGGCGCCGCTTTACGAATATCTGCAGACGCCAGGCCTGCGGTTTTACCGCGGCACACAGGAGTTTATTGCCCAGGTCGAAGCCGCGCTGTCCGAGGACACTCCGGCGCTAGCGGCGCAAAGGCAGGCAGTGGTCAAAGACGGCACCTGGGACGAAAGAGCCAGTCAGCTAGCGGCGCTCATCAACTCCCTGCTGCGCGGCCAGCGGTACACCCATCCCTCCCCAGATCTCCGTCCACTGATGGAAGGCCATTGAATGCGTGCCTTGCTGGAAGACATGAAATCCGGACAGGTTGCGACGTATGACGTGCCTGCTCCCGATCTCCAGACGGGAGGCATTCTCGTACGCACGGCTTTTTCCGCGATCAGCTCTGGGACGGAGAAAGCGTCGGTAGAGGCTGGCCGGAAATCGCTCTTCGGGAAAGCGATGGCGCGCCCCGATCTGGTGAAGCAGGTGCTTGCGTACGCGCGATCGAACGGCATTGCGGCCGCCCATCAGAAAGTGCAGGCACGGCTCGAGACAATGGCTGCGCTGGGCTACTCCTGCTCCGGTTTTGTGCTGGAGGTGGGCGCCGGCGTGACCGGGTTTCAGCCGGGCGACCGGGTCGCTTGTGCCGGCACTGGCTATGCCAGCCACTGCGAGATCAACTTTGTGCCCGCAAATCTTGCCGTGCCCGTTCCCGCCAATGTCGCCCTGGAGGCAGCGTCTCTGACTACGATTGGCGCGATTGCCGTGCAGGGCGTCCGCCAGGCAAACGTCACCTTTGGCGAAACGGTGGCGGTGATCGGTGTAGGCCTGGTGGGCGTTCTGGCAATGCAGGTCTTGCGTGCCGCTGGCTGCAGGGTAATCGCCATCGATCTTTCCAGTGAACGTGCTGCCCAGGCAATATCTCTTGGCGCGCACCTCGGGTTGAGCACCAGCGATCCGAGCCTGGAAGCCGCCGTTGCTTCCTTCTCGCGCTACGGAGTGGATGCGGCGCTGATCACCGCCGCGACCCGATCGGCCGACCCGCTGGAGTTGGCGGCAAAGTTGTTGCGGGACCGCGGCCGCATTTCGGTTATTGGCGATGTCGGCATGGGGGTATCTCGGGCAAACATGTACAGGAAAGAGATCTCCTTAGCGATGTCTCGCTCCTACGGTCCAGGCCGCTATGATTCGCGCTATGAAGAAGGCGGCCAGGATTATCCGATTGGCTTTGTTCGCTGGACAGAGAAGCGGAATATGGAAGCTTTTCTGGATCTCTTGTCCTCCGGGGCACTTCACGTGGAGCCGCTGCTCGCACATCTTTTCCCCGTCGAAGAAGGCGGCAAGGCGTATGCCGCGGTGGAGGCCGGCGCCTACACCGGGATCATCGATTACCATGCCGCTCGCGATGTACGGCCATCGTCGTCGGTGCACGGCGTGCAACCGCGGCCTAAAGACGAACTGCGTATCGGATGCATCGGCGCGGGAAGCTTTGCCCGTGGGATCATTTTTCCCCATCTCCGTGCCGCTGCCGGGGTGCAGCTGGAATCCGTTGCCAGCAGCACCGGTGCAGCTTCCGCGTCGGCTCGCACCGGTTTTGGTTTCAAGATCGCCGAATCACCTTCCGAACTACTTGAAAACCCTAATTTGGACGCAGTATTCGTCCTTACTCGGCACAACAGCCATGCCGGCTATGTGAAAAGTGCCCTGGAGCGAGGTAAGAGTGTCTTTGTCGAAAAACCGCTTGCGGTCAATCGCGGGCAGTTGGAGATGGTGCGAACGACATACGCGCAAGTGTTGTCAGAAAATCGATCCCCTTTTCTTATGGTGGGTTTCAATCGCCGCTTCGCGCCCCTTACGGAAAGGCTGAAAAACTTTTTCGCCCGCCGCTCCGAGCCCATGCTGGTACATATCCGCTGCAACGCCGGGTTCATCCCACGCGACAATTGGGTCCAGAGCCCAGAGAATGGCGGTAGGATCATTGGCGAGTTGTGTCACTTTGTCGATTGGGCAAGAGCTGTTGTGGGCTGCTCTATGCGGACCGTCACAGCGGCGGCACTGCCGGACGCCGAACGCTACAACCGGGACAACGTCACGGTCACCATCTCCTTCGAGGACGGCTCTGTGGCGAACCTGTTGTACCTTGCCAATGGGGATCGCGCAGTAGGGAAGGAATATTTCGAGGTATTCTGCGCCGGCGGCATCGCCCGCCTGGATGATTTCAAGACTCTCTCGCTTTCCCGCAACGGCAAGAGGTCACCGCGGCGGCGCTGCCGGACGCCGGACGCTACAGCCGGGACAACGTTACAGTCACCATCTGCTTCGACGATGGCTCTGTGGCAAATTTGCTTTATGTTGCCAATGGAGATAAAGCTGTGGCGAAGGAACATTTCGAGGTATTCTGCGGGGGCAGTATCGCACGCCTGGATGATTTCAAGGTCCTCTACCTTTCGCGCAATGGCAAAACAGAGACGTTGAAGGGCAGCCAGGACAAAGGCCATAGCCGGGAAGTAGAGTTGACCATTGAAGCCATGAAGCGGGGCAACGACGCCCCGGTTCCTTTCGAAGAGCTGGTAGAAGTGACAGAGGTTACGTTCGCTATCGAGGAAGCGATCCGGACGAACCGGATGGTGAACGTGAAAGCCGGAGAGACATATTCAGCGGGATCGGTTGAAGCCAATAGAGTAGGCAATTAGATTGCACACTTTGTGCAGTTCTGCTTTAAAAGCCGCGAATCTCGGCCGCATAGAAAGCATATGTTAGAGACAACACCTCATCGGTCGCAAAAATTATGAAGGGGCCAGGCCACGGAATCATCGCCGCTTCTGCGCCTATTATTTGGCGGGCGAGCTATACCATTGCCAAGATCCTTCTTCCCACACTGATGATTATCGTTGGCACTACCGCTTGGTGCTTGACTGTAGGTAGACCAACAGCACCGGATGTGCCTTCCTGTCGCTACTCAAACCAGGTCTACGAAAGCGACGCCTCTCTCATACGACAGAAGGTACCAACGCGTTTTAACCTGATGGCAAGCCGTTACGTCGAAATCGTGCAGGCGAGCCGCGGGTTCTATTGTACCGGTACAGTGGCCGTAGCGTTTAATGGACACAATTACTTCCAGGCTGGAAAAACCGATGACCCAGGGATTGCGGAGCTGATCCCAACCATTTCATCCTTGATGCGAATGTCCCTAGCGGACACATTTGACCTCACTTCACTTGTAGTCATCTCATCAGGACTTTTAATTGGCTATGCCGGATTCTGGCGATTGTTTCCCGATAAGCGAGCGCGTTGGGCGGGGGCCGCCGTATTTCTTTGCCTCGGGCTCGCAGAGGCGAAGGTAGCTGATGTCTACATCTTTCAGACCTCCCCGCTCATAGCGGGGATTCCATGGGGCCTGCATTTTGCGCTGAGTCGCCGGTTCTTCGCACTCTACGCGAGTGCTGCCCTGCTCGCCTTTTGTTGCGCATGGTGCTCTTTAGTGCGGATCGGTACAACCCCCATTTGCATGGTATTCCTCGTTACGCTTTTCATTGGTCGCTGTCGCGTTCCCAAAATGTTCTTACCATTGCTGCTTATCCTCCTTGCTTGTGTGCCGTCCGTTCTCGTTGAGCGGCATCTGATTGCCAGGCGCGACGCCCTCCTTACTAGTCTCGGTGGAACAGCAACTACAGTGAATAGTCATCCGATTTGGCATGCCATTTATACTGGCCTGGGATTTGTGCCTAATTCTGAGGTGCGGGCTTTCAACGACTCCGTCGCTCTTGACAAGGTTCGGTCGATAGATCCCACAGCTCCGTATACATCCCCGAAATATGAGGCCATCCTACGACGTGAGGTATTGCGCATGGCGAAGCACAAACCTATGTTGTTGATCGAGAACCTAGCCGCCAAGACGGGAATTGTACTCCTCTGTGCGTTGATCTTGTTGTTTCCTGCCAGGCGTCTTCTTTTTGCTGAGAGGGAGGTTCTATGGCTCGACGCCGCCTTCGTTTTCGCTATGGGTCTCAGTGCGATGAATGCAATCTTAGTAGTTCCCAGGCTACCCTATTTGCTTACATTCCTCTGCCTGACGCTCCTATATTCTTCCATAAAGCTGTGCAGGAAGAATTTCTTTCGGCACGGAGCCGCTCGACCGTTGCTCACTTAAAACCATGCTGAATGCGCCTACCCCCGCTTCGTCACCCTATAAAGGTAGGAAATGTTCAACAACGCGCCAGAGCTGACAATTGAGAGAGGCAATCACAGCAGGCTGCTACTCGCTCTTGCCATCGCAGTCTCGTCTCTGATTGCGCTGATAGGCTCGTTATCCTTTCTGTCGATCAAGGCTGGCCTCTCAATTGTTACGGCCTGGACCGCCTTGATCTGGATCTGTATTTATTGCCTGCGTAAGCGCTTTGATCGCGTCGTAATGGCGTGGCTTGTCGTGTTTCCGTTTTGTTATTACTTCTTTTCGTTTCCCAGAGAGCGCTCCGTCTTCACTGTAGATCGTGCCTTTCTGTTACTTGTCGTACTGACGCTGATTAGCGCCCATCGTTCCCAGGGTGTCCTTCCGCTGCGAGCGGATGTTCGATTGGCAGCCTATCTTTGGGCCGCCTATCTTTCGGTTTGTTTCGTCTCCCTTTTGGGTCATCCTGTCTTCGACATTCTGGGCTCTTATCGCCTCATCCTGGACGGCATGTTGCTGCCGGCGCTCCTCGGTCTGTATGCGATCAGGTTTTTCCCGATAGCCGGCAATCTGAAACGACTTCACACTTGCATATGCATCCTAATGTTGAGCATCGCGACCGTAACTGGGATCGAACTCTTTAGCGGCATAAATCTTTTCCCATGGCCCGGGGCGGTGGAGGAGTGGGTACAAACAAACGGTCTCAGAATCATTCGTGTGGACGGACCTTTCGAGAATTCCAGCGTCTTGTGTCTAGTCGGAACGTTGGGGTTTTTCCTTCTCACGTATTGCAGACGTCTTATCAACGAGACTCTTACCGGAAGGCGCCGTTTGTTGCATTCCATAGGTGCCTGGGCTGCATTGGCTTCGGCGCTCATGCCGATGAATAGAGGTCTGGTCATCGCTCTTCTGTTATGTGCCTGTATAGATTATTTCGCTAAGGAATCGTTAATCTCCCATGGCGTGTGGAACGTCATTGCCGCGATACTGCTGCTTTTTGTGGTATTCGCTAAACTCTTCTACCCGGACGTCTATGCAGACCGCGTAAGCCGCGGCGACAATGTATACCAGCGGATTGCACAGAACCAGCAAACCTTAGAAGTCATCCGAGACAATCCTCTCCTTGGCGTTGGTCTTAACCTTTATCATGACGCTGTCATTGGAGACCCAAAGTATACGGTTCAGTGGAGAGGCTTCGGAGCCATGGACATTCCCCATAATTCGCTCTTTACTGTTCTTGCAGAAGAAGGATTCATCGGCTTCTTTCTTTACGTAGCCGCCCAGGTGGTCCTTGTCCGGGCGATGTGGAAAATGCGCAAGGTGAACAGATTAGGATGGCGAGTGTTTCTCTACTGCATTCTCGTCTACACAATATTTGGACTTGATGCGGGTATCGTTTATTACTCAGATCTAAATCTGTTTTATATGTTTGTTCTTGGCGTTATCGTGCAGATCCAGTTGCGCATGCTTCCCGGAGAGCCGACGTCTAATGACTTGCGCCACCGTTAGGCCGCTTCACCTCCTTCTGTTCATCGCGTTCGCCATTCTTGTTAGCGGGGGGCGATGCCCTGCTCAACCGGTGGCACAGCAGAACAGCACTTCTAATTTACTGCCTAAACTTTGTATGCCAGTAAGCTATCGCGAAGCTGTTTCCCCCGTGACCATCAAAACCAAGATTGCAATGCTGGGAGATCGTTACCAGGAAGTGAACGAGGCGCTGTTAGGGTGGGACGAAACCGGTATACCCCTGGTCGGGAGGCATAGTGGCCGCTGGGAGGCCGTTCCGTGTGGAGATGACACCGGGCTTTTCTATATCGTTCCGCTGCTTGCGCGGCAGGTAGGCTGGGATGCAGATCGATCCTTGGATGTCTTTCTTGTGGGGATCATCGTTATCTCCGCAGCTACTGGGCTGGTGGGCTTGTGGCTAACTGCTTCTAGGGTCTGGCAACGAACGCTCGCTGTTGTCCCGATTGTGGGCGGTGCATACCTTGCCTATAAGATGGGCGATGTATACGTTGTTCAGGGATCAATTGTGCTGATGTTGATTCCGTGGCTCGTTTATGCTGTCGAGGCAGGCATGAGAGGCTGGCTGCGCTTCTTGATCGTCGCCCTGTCCGGCATAATCCTTGGCCTTGCCCAATGGATCAGAACTCAGTCTAGTTCTCCAGTATTGGTGTTTTTCGTGGTTCTCGTGTGTTTCAGCTCTCTCCGGCGGTCCGCTCGGATTCTGCTGGCCGCTACCCTGTTCTTCTTCACGAGCCTGCCACTACTTTATGCCGAGTTTCCATTGCACGAGCGAGACAGCTTTCTTGCCCAGCATCAGGCCGGCTATAGAGTTGCGTTGAATCATCACCTGTTTTGGCATGCGGCGTATTTGGGGTTGGGCTATTTGACGAATTCCTATGTGCCTGCCGTACGGGATTCCGTGGCCGTCGAATATGTCGAAGCCATCGATCCTGCTGCGATCTATGGTGGAGAGGAATACGAACAGCTCTTAAGGTCGCGCGTGAAAGAGATCATTGATCGGGATCCCAAATTTGTCTTTTACACAGTGGTCGCGAAATGCGGTGTACTCGCCTCCATGTTGGTGCTATGTATCAATATTGGGTTAGCGGCTGCCAGAGCGCGCCCAAAACCGCTCGGGACGGAATTAGCATTTTGGCTGGCTATCACGCTTGCTGCGGTACCAGGAATCGTTGCCATCCCCGTACCTCAGTATGTTCTCGGCATGGTTACGTTGGCTCTGCTTTACTGTTATTACAGTCTGAGCTTTTATATTGAGCGATATGCAGCTGTGCCTTGAGCCTTATAGTCACAAACATTTGCTTGTTCGGTCCATGATGACGTAGGACTTCGAAAGGAGAAGAAAACGTTCCGTGACGATCGTCGCTCCCGGGAAGAGTTGCTCCAGATCTCGACGGGAAAGCAGGCGGATACTTGCTAAGGATCTTTTCACTTGCACGCGGCTCGGCCTGTTCAGCAATCCCCATAAAGTAAAGTAACGAGTCACGAAATAGAAATTCAGGAGTCGCGGCCACCAATGGAGAAACAGCGTGCCAAGGTGGGGCTCGACGGGAAACCATTTGTTTGGAGTTTGACAGTAGAAGGAGGTTCCTACCCGGCGCAGCTCCGAGGCGAAGCGTTGCATGTCCTTCCAACTCCCAACATGTTCAATCACAGAATTAGAGAAAGCCACATCAAACGATTTATCTGGAAACTGGAGGTTGCGTCCGTCTCCGATCACACACCTATCGTTTCCCGTCTCTAATTCTTGCGGGTCCTCGTTGAGCAGCGTAACCTCGTAGGGCGCGTCGAGCATGCGCCAGATTTGTGGCGTTCCTCCAACATCCAATACCGTGCGGCAAGCAGACGGTGGAAAAGCGGAGCAGAAAAACTGGATCCGCCGCCTGCGGAATCGTTCCATGAAGAAGTTTGCGATTCGCGAATACCTCATTTATTTTCGCTGGGCTCTCGATCCTAAACGCTCCGCACAAAGCGGAGTGGTCCTTTTCGAATGATCTCAAACTTGGCAAAACCAAAGCGGGCCATAATTTCCTTCAGCTCAGCCTCCGAGAATATTCGGTAGAAGGGGTAGCTCTTCGCCTTTCGGTAGAAGAAATGCAGGCCGTTAAAGAGCGTGGGCTCCTTAGGATGGTCGTCGAGCAGAAAACTCTTGCTACGGCAAATGGCGGAAAGCTTTTCGAATCCCGCATCGGTTAAATAAGGCAGCAGGCCCAAGCCCACGATCACGTCGAAGTCGTGGAACGCCGACGGGTCCAAATCCTCCACCGAACTGACTTGAACCGCAGCGTCCACGTTGTTCCCAGCGCTCTGTCGAACCCGTTCTCTAGCCTTGACGGTCGCGACATCTGAGATATCGATCGCCACGTATCGCTTGATGGTGGACGATGCTTTTAGGGCCGCAGAAGCAAATTCTCCAGTGCCGCATCCCAACTCCAGCACGGCTAACGGCGAGCATTTGAGTAACATTGCGACAGCCATGTCCTGCCGTTCCTGCAGGTGTTTACGAAAGGGCTGCGCAATCCTTTCAATGAGCGGAAGCTTTTTACCGCGTTCGTAGGCGCTAGCCGACCATGCCGTGATATGCCGATCCCAAAAACTACGTTGCTCACCCGACTCCATCGGGTCTCCCTTGAGTGTGCGTCACCAGCCTGACGCCAAATTCGTTCTCAAACTGTTCCTTAGTATGGCTCGTTACTGCGTTAAGGTCACCCACCCAATCATAGCCGGTCCAGAATCCGGCCGCCTCATCGTTCGAGAGGCCAACATGCACCATCAACTCAGAGATGCCCGGTGGAATAGAATCCGTCACCTGCCGTAGAATCGCCGGGGTCATGTGGCCGCCGTGAGAAAAGCCGTAGAAAGAGCGCGGGAAGAACAGCCGGTCTTTCCACTTTCTCCGGGTTAGCTGGGTGGCGAATTGGAGAGCCACTTTTTCACCGAAGCGGGGAGACAAGTTTCGCCCCCGGCTCATGGAGAGGGGTTCGGCAGGCAACCGAACATGTGCGATTCCGTACCGCTCAGCCAACTGGATGATGATGCCAGTAACCGCCGGGTGCGCATGGCAGTGCCCGTGACCATCGATGTGGGTCAACTTGATTCCAGCTGCTACTATTCTTGAAATCTGAGCGTCCCATTCCCGCAACAAATTGCCTTTCGTTCGAGGATTCGACGCCATGTTCAGGAATTGCCGTCCGCGGGAATGGAACCGTCCTTCTGAGTTAATAAGTGTGGGGATATCGGCAGCCGGAAGGATCGGTTGGTATTCGTCAACTGCCAGGTGGACCCCAATACCGAGGCCTTTTAGATTGGGCGCCATGGCCACGGCAGATTCAAACGCTGGACCTGCTGCCACAACTGAAGTACTGGTAAGGATTCCGCGGCGAAAGCCCTCGGCGACCCCGAGATTTACTGCCTCGCTGCGCCCAAAATCGTCCGCATTGACAATCAGGAAACGCGTGCCCGATCCAGTTCGTGACGCACGGTTGATTCTGCGGAGCGGGGCAGGGGTCAATATTCCCTCCGGGGAACCCGGGGCTTGGCCGCCTCGTCGCCCTCCACAATCACGTACCTGGGAATGCCGCGGCTCTGATCGTAGACGCGGGCAAGATATTCGCCGACGATCCCGATGGAGACGAGCTGAACTGCGCCTAGAAAGGTGACCATCACGATCACCGAAGTCCAGCCTTGCACAGTCTTGCCGGCGGCCAGCGCAACTATGGCGAACCCGCCGTACAACACGCAGAATATTGCTGTCAAAAGGCCGAAATAGAAGGACAACCGGAGGGGCTTGGAGGAAAGGCCCATTACCGCTTGAAGCGATAACCGGACCATCTTTCGCAATGTGTATCCACTCTTTCCTATACGACGTTCCGTCGCGACGTATTCGATCCTGGTAGCGGGAAAGCCGAGCCATGCGACGAGTCCTCGAACAAAGGGGTACCGGTCCCTAAACCGCAAAACGGCATCTACAACCACCCGATCCAACAGCTGGTAGTCTGCGGCGCCGCTTACTACTGGCGTTTCGCTCAACATGTTGACGAACCGATAGAATCCGCGCGACGTAAGCGCCTTAAAAAATCCTGCTCCTTCGGTTTGCGTCCGTACCATCTGTACGACCTTGGCTCCATTGCGCCATGCTTGAACCATTTGCGGCAGGTACTCTGGGGGGTGCTGTAAATCGCAATCGAGGGTGATTACGGCTGCACCGCGCGCCGCTTCCAGCCCTGCCAGAAGCGCTGACTGCTGGCCGAAGTTACGGCCGAAACGAATCAATCGCACCGAAGAATCCTGTGCGCACAAAGTCCGAACCCGTTCCGCAGTTGCGTCAGTGGAGCCATCATCGACGAAAATAATTTCGCAAACGTCCACCCCGACGAGAGAAGATCGAACCGCGCCGAAGACGGCGGGGACGCTGGCTTCCTCGTTGTAGGCGGGAATCACCACACTCACTGCATAGAGGCCATTCTCCGCTTGGCCGCGGCTATTCATGGGCAAAGACGCCAGGCGCGGCCCTGGACGCATCAAAGCCCCGGCAACGATCAACACGGGGCCGGCGGGCAATAGCCGTCGTGTAGAAACTGAGATGATCGAACGGCAGCGGGAAACGGGAGACTTCAACCGTTTCGTAGAAGTGGTCCAGGAGCATCAGAATTTCGCTCGCAGTATTCAAATGCTCGTGGCGCATGATCGCACCATACCCGAGTCCGCGCCTTAGGCGGTATTCGATCCCGGTGGTGAAGCGCCAGGCGACCCCCCACAGCAGCCCCCCCTCGCTCGGAAAACCGGCCCGGAATGTCCCGCCCTCGCTGAGCAAGAGCCCTCCTCGAGCCAAAATGAATGGAAGATCGGTCAGATGCTCCAGGACGGCGACGGAGAAAATGCAATCGTAATTCTCAGTTTGCGGGATCTCCTGTAGATCGGAATAGACACGACGCATGCGCGAACGGTAGGGACTATCGGCCCAAAGCTCTTGAAATGGTTCGACCGCATCGCAAACGCAGGTGCCCGGGAGATACGGAACGTGATTAAGATTACCAGCGCCGATTTCCAGCAGACTTCCGCCGGCGACTCCTTCCGCAACGCGCCGGTGCATCCAGGATTCAAGTCGTAACACGGCTTTTGATAGTCCTTGCTTTCCCGCACGATTGCTTCGGTAGTGCTCCACGTAACTTGCCTGTTGCTTCGGCGGTAATTCCGGCCGGGATCGCGGATACGTTGACAACAGCGCTTCCACTCGGCGTGGCCGATCCATTGGCTCATTCTATTCGATCCATGTGCACACAAATTGCAGGTCAGATACATCAGGAGGCGAGACTCAGCATTTTGTTCCAAATATCGCTGGATACCGGCAGCACGGTAGCTCGTAGAGCTAGCCACCTCGATCGGCAAGTAGCTCTTGAAGAGCGCAAATACCGTTGCTAACCTCTCACCGCAAAGGATAAACTTGCGTCCGAAGGGGCCGTTCGCCCCCGAAGGTGCTCATGCTCGTCAAGCTACAGTCCGCCATCGCGCTATTCACCTGCGGCTGTCTCGTCTGTGTGGCTGCTTCGCCATCGAGCATAGGTATCGTCGTAACCAGCGGGCAGGCACAGGTCGATGGAGCGTCTGTGCGTGGGAATTCGACCTTATTTCAGGGGAGTTTTGTCCAGGCAGGAAACGTCACATCGGATCTCATTCTTCCCGGAAGGTCTAACCTGCTCCTTCAGCCCGGCGCCGCTGTCAAAGTCTATCGCGAGTACGCCGTTCTTCGGAATGGAGTAGCCATCCAGCGCGGTAGCCACGGATATGCGCTGCTGGCGGATGGGCTGAACGTATCTTCCGTATCTCCGCAAGGCGCAGTCCTGGTAGACGTGCAAGACCGGTCTCATCTCAAGGTGTCTGCTCAGGGAGGAACTGCAGAGGTTCGCAACGCCACGGGTGGCCTCGTGGCTCGACTGGAGCCGGGCAATGCGCTTAGCTTCACTGTCCAGGTTTCGCAGCAGAACCCGGCAACTCCGCCGCAGAACTCGTCCCCGACGGCTTCGGGACAGGCTACACCACCAGCAGGTGCGCAAATCACGCTGCATGGCATTCTCCGCAAGGACCATCCCGGGCGCTATGGACACTTTCTGCTAACTGATTTAGCGACCAACGTTACATACGAGCTCCAAGGGCCAGGGCTCGATGATCTGGTCGGTGCTTCCGTGGAAGTCACCGGTAGCACGTACGACACAGCGGCTGCTGAGGGGGCTTCCAAGGTAATGTCCGTCTCCGACATTCATCAAATGCCGCTAAGCGAAATGCGGGGAGACAATGTCGGGGCCGCTCCGGCGCCAGGCACTCCACCAACAAGCACTCCTGCAGCAGCCCCTCCGACTCCGTCCGGTGAGCCCCTTCCTTCAAATGGCGCGGGGCCGGAGGTCGGCGCAACACCAGAAGCCACGGCCCCGCCGGAGCCGACCAGCGTCCCCCAGCCTCCACCGCTACCTCAGCACAGCGATACCGCAAAGATCCTCGTCATCGTGGGAATCGCAGCTGGGGCTGTCGTTGGGGTAGCTTTGGGCTTGGGCGGTGGTAAGTCATCGACGGTCACCCCTGAATAGCTCGCACCCCCATCCCCATTTTCTTGTGGTTTAGGATTCATGCGCTCGGCAGACTCTCAGTGTGATTCTTCGTTTGCTGGCTTACTGCGACCATAGAAAGAACCAAAATAGGCCATGCCCCAACGGCCGGGCGCGAAAACGGGTAATCGAACGACGCATGGATCAGGACAGCGATTACGCCGATTCCCCAAATTGACCGAATGGCTGGCTTAAAGCTCCATACAGCGAGAGCGAGCATGGCAAGCCCGACCGGCAAGCCGCCTTCCGCAGTCCACTGCAACCAGTCGCAATGGGCTTGATTGACGATGGGCCCGGGGTCGAAGGTGGCGAAGGCGGGATACACGGCAGGCCAACTTCCCAAACCCCATCCGACCCAGGGACGCGCGGCTATCATGTGTAACGTAGAGATGGCGAACTGAAGCCGTCCTGCGGTCAGGGACTCGGAGGAAAATCGTGCCAACGCTGTTTCGAATCCCACAATCAACATGAAGACTCCGGTAACGAGTATCAACGCGAGTGCGGCGAACCCAAGGTTCTGGCCAATTTTGTGCTTCTGGAAATACGCCAGAGACAGGACGATAATAACCTCCGAAAAGGCGATGATCAGGCCTCCCCGCGAGGCGCTCACGACCACGGCCGAAAGCAGCACCGCCGCAACCCCGAGGAAGGCATACGACTCTCTGGCTCCCCTGAGTGCGAGGAAGAGAGCAATCGGCAGAATCGTCTCCACGAACGCCGCAAAGTGCGTGTGGTAAACGATCGGCCCCATCACAAAATCATGGTAACCCGTTGGAAATAAGCCAAACGCTATCCCGGGAGATAGATATGCCTGGAGAATAGCCTCGACCGCAAGGGCAAAGCCAAACCAAACGACGCCTGTTCGCAGGAGCTTAGCCAAGCTCTCATGCTTCAGGGTAGATACACCTATGTAATAGACCGCGACCCAGGTCATCCACTGCAGCGTTGCACGCTCGGTCGCGAAACGGTCGATGGTAAAGCCGGCGAGGAGTTGAAAGCATCCCCACAGAACAATGAAGCCCAACGCGAACAATGGAAAGTAGGTCCCACGCGCAGGCACACTTCCCAGGAGCAGCGCAATTCCTGCAATCAGAAACACCGATATCTCAAAGAGAGCGACAGGCCAGTAGGCTGAAATCCAGAGTGTGAGTGTTGCCAGACAAAGGGCCAGCACAAAGGAAAGCAGGAGCAGCGCGTCACTTGAGCCAAGCCAGATACCGTAGCCAGGTTTCTCTGTCGTTATCATGAACCTAAGTCTTCTGGCCCTTGACTACCAAAAACCAGCCAAACCAGGGAGCCAGAAACTTGAGCGGCCGGCACTCACGCTTCTCAATAGAGATATCGGGACCGAAGAGCCGCCTTAGTTTCCGTCCGGTATAGAGATCGATATGCACTGGCCTTGCACTATTCTCAATGTGCTGCTTCCATTCTCCGCCATACCGTAGAACACCCCGCAACGTAATCCAGGACCACAAGGCATACACATGGACGTTGAACCTGCCGCCCGGACGAAGCACGCGGAACATCTCACGCACGATCTTCTCCGGCTCATCGGAGTGATGCAGAACACCGTGCGAATAAACATAATCAAAACTTCCATCCTCAAAAGGAAGTTGCCGTGCGTCCGCTTCATACACGACGGCGAGATCCCCAACACGCCTGCGCGCCAGCTCCACATGCTTCGACGTCAAATCGATTCCGGTAGCCAGCGCCCCATGCCTGGCGAACTGCAAGAGATCGCTTCCCGTTCCGCATCCGATTTCGAGGACCTTATCTCCCTGATGCTTGCCAAACTCTGCGGCCTCGTACAGCCAGGGATAGGTGGAGTAGCGCTCCTCCTCGGTTAAAAACAGCGGGGTCTCGTTCCAGTGGGCTTGGGCTAGCTGTGCAGCGTCAGGCATCCCTTACACCATATCGTGTTGAGCCCCTATCGCGTGGCTAGCAGCGATTCCATTTGATTCGCGGACCCGGGACCCTCTCCCTCAATGAATTCTTTCCACCACAGGGCGAAGTTCAGCAGGAACCATGCATCCCGTCCGCGGCCCGACCGGATCAGGTTCATCACCGCAGAACGGTCCAGGAAATCCGTCTTGTCGCAGAACTCCGACAGTTCGCGCCGGGCAAACTCCCCGGATTGTCCCAGGAACCACTCCTGAATGGGCACGCCAAACCCCTGCTTGCGCCGATCGATAATCTCATCGGGAATAAGTCCCCTGACCGCCTTCTTCAGGATGTGCTTGGATTCGTTTCCCCGCGTAATGACCCGCTCCGGGATGCTCATCGCCAGCTCCACAAACTTGTGATCGAGATAGGGAACCCGGGTCTCGAGGCTTGCGCCCATCCCCATTTTGTCCAG
The DNA here is from genome assembly GCA_963814015.1 of uncultured Acidobacteriaceae bacterium. Classification (GTDB taxonomy): domain Bacteria; phylum Acidobacteriota; class Terriglobia; order Terriglobales; family Acidobacteriaceae; genus PALSA-350. The sequence continues at coordinate 34,137 of CAWFBI010000003.1, read as the reverse complement.
CCGCATAAGAAGCAGTTCGGGCAGGCGCAGATTCAAATCGAGGTAGGTCATCCACTTGACCGGAGTTTTTTCCGAGGCATTCTGCATGAACCGTTCATGGACGGGGCGTATGGGCTGCCAGGAAGTCTCACTTCGAAAGCGATGCCGCAGGCGGGGGGAAAGCACATCCAGCTTGGCGCGGTGCGAAAAAGCAGAGGCTCCTCCCCAGAAAATCGGTAGCCCGGTGCTTGCGCGCCATAGGAATTCGTAGCCAGGCCCGCGAGATTTTCCAAGCATGCTGAGCGCGAGCAGGCCAAGCTTCCTGGCCGCGTGCGGAACAGGATATGCATTCCAGCGAATCAAATTCAGGATTTGTTTCCAGTGCTCATAACCCCAAAAGAGCTCGTCCGATCCTTCTCCCGCCTGGGCGACAACCACTCCGTTATCCCGCGCCAGCTTGGAAAGGAAGTAGACCGGCATGCAGACGGGATCGGCAATAGGCTCATCCTGCAGATAGACCATGCGCGGCAGGAAGTCGAGAAAATCCTGTTGGGTGAGAACCTGCTCGTGGTGGGCCGCCCCAATGCGAGCTGCCATTTGGCTGGCCAGCGGCAACTCACTCTGACAGCCACGATAGTCCTTGTCGTAGCCGACCGAAAATGTTTTTACCTTCTCCCTGACGCACTCGGAAAACAGCACCGCGTTGGTGCTGGAGTCGATGCCGCCGGATAGAAAAACTCCCACGGGAACATCGCTGACGGTGCGCAAGGCTACACTGGTGCGCAATTCCGCCAACAGGCGCTCGGCAATCTCTTGCTCTGAAACGCCGGTCAGCGGCGTGGTGTGTTCAAGAACGTCCCAATAGCGCTGCTGGCGGGGTTGCCCATCCGCGTCGATGGTGAGAAACGCGCCAGCAGGCAGCTTATGAACTCCTGCAAACAGTGTGTCGGGCGCAGGCGTGGTGATAAAGGAGAGATAGTGAAAAAGAGCTTCCTCGTTGACCGCGCGAGCCTGGTCCGGATCCTTAAGCAGTGCTTTTATCTCCGACGCAAACGTAATCCGTCCGTGATGGACGCTGTAATAGAGGGGCTTGATGCCGATTCGATCGCGAACGAGCCAGAGGCGGCGCGCTTTCGCATCCCAGAGTGCAATGGCGAACATACCGCGAAATCTCTGCAAACAATCGATGCCCCATTCTTCAAAGGCATGCAGGATCACCTCGGTGTCCGAGTGATCCGTTTTCCAACGCCGGTGCCCAAGTTCTTCGAGCTCGCGCCGGATCTCCGCGTGGTTGTAAATTTCTCCGTTGAAGACCAGCTCGAGTGAGCCATCCCCGTTGCTCATAGGCTGTGAGGCGGCATCTGAAAGGTCGATGATAGAAAGCCGGCGGTGCGCCAGCCCCACCCGCCGATCGGGTGAAATCCAGCAACCGGCGCCATCGGGCCCGCGATGGACCATGGTGTCCCGCATGCGGACAAGATATTCCGCCGTCACCTCGAAGTTGTTGCTTTTAAATGCCAGTACGCCGGAAATTCCGCACATCTGCCAACACCAGTGGGATTATTAGAACAGATCAGGGTCACGATGCCAGTGCTATATCCTTGGCCAAGGGACGTTAAGCCAAAAGGCAGGATGGGCAACAACCGCTTGAGAATTATGAGCATCGTCGGCGCCCGGCCGAACATGATGAAGGTGGCCCCGCTGATGGCGGAGTTGCGCCTGCATGAGGAGATCGAGCCGGTCCTGGTCCATACCGGCCAGCACTACGACTACTCCATGTCTCAGGTTTTTTTTAACCAGCTGTGCATGCCGCCTCCTGACTACAACCTGGGCGTCGGTTCAGGCACGCACTACGAGCAGACAGCAGCGATTATCCGCAAGTTTGGCCAGCTGGTGCAGCACGACCGGCCAGACATGGTGCTGGTCGCGGGAGATGTGAACTCGACCATCGCCTGTGCGCTGGTCGCGGCAAAGGAAAGAATTCCAGTCGCCCACGTCGAAGCAGGAATGCGCAGCTTTGACCGGACCATGCCGGAAGAGATCAACCGCATCCTGACAGATGCCCTGGCGGACCTGCTTTTTACAACCGAGGAGAGCGCCAACCGAAATCTGGAGCATGAGGGTGTCGCGCCAGGCAAGGTCTTCTTCGTCGGCAACCTGATGATTGATTCTCTGGTACGGGCGCTCAAGATCGTCCGGCCCTCTTCCTTGCGCTCCGACCTGGGACTGGCTTCAAGACCTTACGCCGTGCTCACCCTGCATCGTCCCTCGAACGTGGATAGCGTAGATAAACTGAGGCGGACACTCGAGGCCATCGCCGAGTTAGCGCAACACATTCCCGTCGTGTTTCCCGCGCACCCGAGAACCGCTCGTAACATCGACGAGGCCGAACTCAAAGCGGTGAGAATTTGGAACGGAGACCTACTCCCCAGCCGGGGTCTTTGGATGATGCCCCCGGCTTCCTACCTCGATTTTCTTGACCTCATGCAGCATGCCGTCATGGTGATCACGGATTCTGGTGGAGTGCAGGAAGAAACGACTTTTCTCGGTGTGCCCTGCCTCACCTACCGCAACAACACGGAACGGCCGGTCACCGTCTCCATGGGCACAAACCGAGTCGTCGGTTGCGACCCTGGCCGCCTGCTGCTCAGCGCTTTGGAAGTACTTGAGAGCGCAAGGCCCAACCAGCCCAGATCTGCCCCGGTATGCCCCCCCTTATGGGACGGGCGAGCGGCTTCGAGGATCGTGCGCATCCTTAAAGAGGTCTGGCAGAGTGATCCAGCCTGTGCCGCGGAGCGTGTGCCTCTGTGACCCAGAGCGCGTCTCCTGAGCTGGTTGATGCGATTCAAGCACTACGCACGTGGATTGAGAGCAGGCAGTTCAAGGGATACGAGCCGTTCGACCTGCTCAACTCGCCTTATCTGAGCGGGCCGTGGGCACGCAAAGCTCTGCCGGGAATTCTACTGATCCAGGCCGGCAAACGTTTCGCCGGCTTGCGGTCGCGCCAGTTCCTGAAGGTTCCTCCAAGCCGTAATCCCAAGGCCTTGAGTCTTTGCCTTTCGGCCTATTGCGACCTTGCCCGATCCGGTTGCGATGTCTCCGCCGAGGCAGTCTGGCTCAAGACCGAGTTGATTCGGCTTCGCTCGCCGCATGAATCCGATTACTGCTGGGGATACGACTGGGACTACCTATCGCTCCGAGGCCCACGGCTGCCGGCCTTCTCCCCAAACTGCATCGCGACCTACTTTTGCGCGACGGCGATGCTGGAAATGAGCGAGGTTTTCGGAGACCGGGAGGCGCTGGAGATTGGCGAATCGGCGGCGCGCTTCATGGCTTTCCGCCTGAACCGGTCTTTCGAGTCGAATGACGCAATTTGTTTCAGCTACACACCGCATGACAATACGTTGATTTACAACAGTAGTGCCCTGGTTGGCGCTTTTCTAGCGCGCGCAGGCAAGTTGCGGGGCAACGAAACCTACCTTTCCCTGGCGCGCAAAACCATGGTCTTCCTCGAAAGAGGCCAACTGCCAACCGGCGGATGGTATTACGGCCAGCTTCGGCGGCAACGTTGGATCGACAGTTTTCATACCTCGTACAACGTCTGCGCGCTGCTCGATTATCAGCGGATTACCGGGGACCTGGCCTTCGAACAAGCCCTGCTCCGGGGCCATCGTTATTACCAAACGACCTTCTTTACCGGCGACGGAGCGCCCAAGTACTTCCACAACCGGATTTTCCCGGTCGATATCCACGCCTGTTCTCAGGCAATCCTGCACTTCATCGCGTTCTCTTCCATCGATCCGACGGCCCTGGACAATGCCTCAAAGACCTTCCGTTGGACCATGAGAAACATGGCGGCGCCCGACGGTTCCTTCTACTATCAGCGCCATCGCCTATGGACCAACCGCACGGGTTACATGCGGTGGGGGCAGGCCTGGATGCTGCGAGCCCTGTCCAGGCTACTGCTCCAGAATAGGAGCTTTGTCACCCCAGTTGGATTATGATGCTCGCGGGAAGCAAAATGCGCATCTGGATCGACCTGGATAACTCGCCCCACGCCCACTTCTTCCCTCCTATTATCAGGAGGCTCGAAGAGGCGGGGTATGCAGTCCGGCTCACCGCCAGACGCTTCGGCCAGGTAGAAGAGATCGCCCGCTCGCATGGCCTGGACTACGTGGTCATCGGCCGGCACCGCACCCCTCACTTCTTTTTGACCAGGGCGATGGCTACTGTCATCCGGGCGCTGCGGCTGGCCTGGTACGGTCACAAGATTCGCCCAGCGATCGCGGTGAACCACGGTTCCCGTGCCCAGGTAATCGCCTCATGGCTCCTGGGCATTCCAGTCATGACCATCTACGACTACGAATTCGTCTATTCCGAACTATTTTCGAGAATGGCAACGAAACTCCTCTTGCCGGAAACGATTCCCTCCGTAACCCTCGAACGCCAAAACGTCAACATGAACAAGGTGATTCGCTATCCCGGTTTCAAGGAAAACGTCTATCTGAGCGGCTGGCACATCTCACCCGACGTGATGGATGAGCTGAAACTGGATCCAGGCCGCCTGATTATCACCGTCCGTCCTCCCGCCACCTGGGCTCACTACCAGGACCCTTTTTCGGAAGTTCTTTTCCGGGCGCTGGTCGAGCGTCTGCGCGGTGACCGGGACTCGCAAGTCATTGTGCTACCCCGAACCCATAAACAAGGAGAAGAGCTTAAGAGATCCTATGGCATGCAGTCAGCCCCCTTCCGGGTCTCCGACAAAGCCGTGGACGCGCTCAGCCTGATGGCGCACTCTGACGCCGTATTGAGCGGGGGCGGCACCATGGCCCGCGAAGCGGCTATCATCGGAACTCCTGCCTACAGCCTGTTTGCGGGCAGACCGGGCGCGGTCGATGCGGCCCTCGAACGCGACGGGAAGCTGACGATCCTGAGAAAAATCGAAGAGGTGAGAGATCTGCGCTTCGAGAAGAACGCCCGCGCCCTTCGCTCCAACAGCGCGGATGCCCGGACGGGCGAGGTTATCCTGCAACACATTATTGCCCTGGGAAGCTGAGCGGTAGCTGCCCGTTATAATCTCTCTTTCGGCATGAGGAAGCTATTGTGAGGCGATTTATCGGGTTGGTATTCCTGGCGACGAGTGTTTCGCTCGTGGCTCAAAATGAGAACGGTGGATGGCAACCGGATCTTACTCGCCTGCAGACCTACACCTCACACCGCGCCTCGAGCTCAGACCCCACCGGCGCCAACGCAGATGCGCGCAGGGTTGAGCCCGGCGCCTCGCTCACCCTGTTGGACACCGACGGCCCGGGCAAGGTTTCGCATCTGTGGTTTACCATTTCGAGCGACGAGCCCTACCATCTCAAACGTATCGTGTTGCGCATTTATTGGGATGGCGAGGCCACGCCCAGTGTGGAAGTGCCGATTGGTGACTTCTTTGGATTGGGCCTGGGAGACTACTACTCCTGGCAGTCTGAGCTGCTGTCGGTGGGAAGCGAAAACAGCCTCAATTGCTTTTTCCCCATGCCCTTCCAACGGCATGCTCGGATTACGATCTCCAACGAGGGCAAGCAGCCCGTCGGCAGTCTTTACTACAACATCGATTACCAGACCGACTCCCGTCCGCTGCCCGCCGGCACGCTGTATTTCCATGCCCAGTATCGCCAGGCGCAGCCAAACCACGGGTGGACCAACAACTGGACCAGCAACGGCGATCCGCTGGTGGATGACAAGCGCAACCTGAATGGCCAGGATAACTACGTGTGGATGGAAGCCAAGGGGAGCGGGCAGTTTGTAGGCGTGACCATGTCTGTTATGCAAAACCAGGATGGCTGGTGGGGCGAAGGGGATGACATGTTTTTCGTCGATGACGACACGACCCCTGCGATTAATGGCACCGGTTCGGAGGATTACTTCCTGGGCGCGTGGGATTTTGGAGGCAAGCCTTTCTCCTATCAGCTCTATGGGGCGCCGGTCGTAGGCCCGGAATTAGCGGGCAGCAGGTCGAGCGTCTACCGTTTTCATCTGGACGCTCCTATACCTTTCAGGAGATCGTTCAAGGCCACCATCGAGCACGGCCACGCGAACCATCGCTCAGATAACTTCTACTCCGTTGCCTACTGGTATCAGACGGAGCCACACGCGCCCTTTCCTGCGCTACCGCCAGCCGAGCAGAGGCTGCCAGCGGTGCAGCAGACAGGGGGGCCCGGAAATGCGGCCGCTGTCAGCAACCCCGCAAATACTGCCGCCCGGCCGGCGGCAGCGCCAGCGGCCGTGACGCCCCCACCAGCAGCGCCCCCGAGGTAGCGCGCCTCGTCATCCCCGATATCACCCGTGGGACACGAGAAAGACGAATGCGGTCGACTACCGTCTCACCCGGGCTGTCCGGCAAACTGGATTGGGCGTGCGCCATGAGTGCTGTTTCCTGGCTCTCAGATTTGTTTCATTTCGGCGTAGCAGATCCAGACGGCTCATCTACCTCAAGAATCTGATCGCCGCGCACATTCTTGAGCGTCTGCAGAAAGCCGCTTGGCCAGCGGATGTCAATACTATGTGCCGTGGCATCCGCACCCAGCCCGAAGTGCGCGCGCTTGTCTTTTGCGGACAAATAACTGCCGCACGTGGATACGGTGACATACTGCGATCCGCCGGATGTGGTCAGCTTGATTTCAGCGCCAATACCGTCGCGGTTGCTCTTGTGGCCTTTCAATTTCAGAGCCAACCAGTGATTCGCCGTGGCGGTTTCGTTGTGCAGGATATATGCGGGTCCGTCGTTAGTGCTTACCACGACGTCCACCCGGCCATCATTATCGATATCTCCCGTGGCCAGACCACGGCCTACCCATGCCTTTTGAAACACTGCTCCGGAGGCATCTGAGACGTCGACGAAGCTCTGGCCTGTGTTTCTCAATAACAACATGGGTTCTTTGTAGCGCAGTTGAGGAGAGGTCAACTCAATATTGTCGATGTCGTGGCCCTGGGCCACGATTAGATCTTTCCAACCATTATTGTCGTAATCCAGAAAGTCCACTCCCCAGCCGGAGTGCAGCTGAGTAGCCCTGCCCACACCCGACAGGAAGCTGGCGTAGCTGAAGGTACCGTCCCCGTTGTTGCGATAGAGCGCATATTTCTGATTGGCCAGGTTGGTGACGATCAGATCCGGCAATCCGTCGTTGTTGTAGTCGGCGAAGCCCACCCCCATGCCCGCATAGGTGCGGCCATCTGCGTCGACAGCAACTCCCGACGGGAGACCTACTTCCTCAAAGGTTCCGTTGCCCTTGTTACGATAGAGAAACTCCAGCATGGAATCGTTGGCCACGAATATATCCGTGTGTCCGTCCCGATCGTAGTCGGCGAGGGCAATGCCCAATCCCTTCCCCGGCTTGTCTAGCCCGATCCTGGCCGCAACTTCGGTGAAGTGGCCGCGGCCGTCATTGTGGTAAACCAGCGGCGCAATGGCTGGGAAAGAATCCGGATGGCAGTACGAACGATACCCTTCGCGGCGCTCGCCGCACCAGATGTCATCGAAGTCCCATTTGAGATAGCGCAAGACGACCAGGTCCAACAATCCATCATTGTCCAGATCAACCCAGGCGGCAGAGGTCGACCATCCGCTCCCGCCCGTGCCAGAAGATTGCGTGACGTCGCTGAATGTGCCGTCGCCGTTGTTGTGGTAGAGATGGTTTCCGCCGTATCCCGTCACGTACAGATCTTCGAAGCCGTCGTTGTCGTAGTCCCCTGTGGCCACCCCCATGTCGTAGCCCACGCCCGCAAGGCCGGCCTTTTCCGTCACGTCTTCAAAGGTTCCATCGATCTTCTGGTGGTAGAGGCGGTTCCAATCTAACGGGCCCGCCTTGTGCGGTATCGTTCCCTTTGCAGTTGGATCCTTGAGCGGGGCGCCATTCACCAGGAAGATGTCCAGCCGGCCATCGTTGTCGTAGTCGAACAGTGCGACTCCTGCTCCCATCGTCTCCAGGAGATACTTCTGCGAAGTGTGCGAAGCCTGGTAAGCAAAGTGAACACCGGCGGTGTGGGTTATGTCGACGAACTTTGCCGGCTGAGCATCTGTGGAGGGAGCTTTTTGCCCAGCATCGTTGGCAGAACCCTGAAGCAGCGCCAAGCCGCAAACCAAAACTGACCACCAGGCGATGCACTGCCAACCCTTAACCAATGAGGCCACTGAATCGATGCTCCCACCACAGGTATACATCCGCAGCCGGTAATTGTGATTTGACAGCTTCGAGGCGTCCTGCGAGGACGAGCCAGTGCAGCAGCGGCCGAGGCGGAGGTGCTGGGCGGCGAAGACGTGCACTCCCAGAACACGTCCGACCAACCAAATGCCGTGGTTACGAAGAAGGCGGCGACTGTATCAGGCAACAGGGTGCGATTCACCTTGCCGCCCTCTTCGGTAACCTCGGTTCACCATTACGCTGACTTAGCGCTGGGGTGGCAGTCGTTTTGCGCCTGTATGGCGTAGCTGAGACCTGGCGCGTCTTGGGGAGCCGGTGGATTCGCGGACAATCAGGTGGGTTGGGATCTTGTAGTTGCGTTGAGGCTCCAGGCCCTCTTCGCAGTGCGCGCGCAAAGCCGTTACCGCGGCTCGCGCCAACTCGAAGCATGACATCTGAATAGTCGTGAGGGGCGGAATCGTTACCTGGGCGATGTGGATATCGTCGAAGCCGATGACTGACAGATCGTCCGGCACTTTGAGCCCTGCCCGGTAAAGCTTGTGCAGCACGCCGATGGCGGTCATGTCGTTGGAACACATCACCGCCGTAGGCATATGACTTGATTTCAGGAGCTGATCCATGGCCTCTATGCCCCCCTCCATGGTGTGGTCCCCTTCCACAATCCACGCCGGATCGGCCTTGAGTGCGCACTCCTCAAGCGACTTGGTAAAGGCTACTAGCCGCGACTGTGCGGAGTGCAGCCGCTTGGGCCCGCTGATAAACGCAATGTCCCTATGTCCCAGGGCAGCCAGGTGCTCCACACCCTGCTGGATGCCGTGCCGATAGTCCACCCGCAGCAGGCTGATACCCGGTCTCTCCGGGCCCACATCCACAAAAACCAGCGGCACGTTGCGCTCGGCCAACTGCTCCAGCAGCGGTTTTTCAACGCCAAAGGTCATCACCGCTACCCCCTCCGCCCGGCGCTCCAGCATGCGCCGTATACACAGTGACATGCGCCGGGGATCATAGTTGGTCGAGCTGATGAGAATCTCGTAGCCGTGCTCGACCGCGATGTCTTCAAACCCCTGTATGAGCTCGGGGAAGAAGGGATTGGTGATTTCCGAAACGATCAACCCCAGCAGCCGGCTGCGGCCCGAAACCAGCGCCCGCGCCTGGGTGTTGGGAAAGTAATCCAGCTTCTCGATCGCCTCCCACACCCGTTTGGACATCTTGGGGTTCACGGTCGAAACCCGGTTGATGGTCCGCGATACCGTGGCGATGGAGACGTTAGCCAGGCGCGCTACCGTCCGGATATCCATTTTGCCCGGCGCCTCTGCCGCCGGCGGCTTCGCCTTCTTCCCCGCTCGCTTCGCCATGTATTTGCCTACTCGGAATACGCTTACCAGCATACCCTAGCAAACTCCGTCACTTAGCTCGGTGCGGAAGTATGATGGCTTCTTGGGAGAATCCTTATGGCAGACAAACGGAGCTACCAGCGTTTCAACCTCAATGAGGTCGCCCGATCTTTTCCGGACACTGCGGAGACGATGTTGCTGGATACGTACCTTACCAACGAAGAGGCCGCCAGCGCGCGCGTGTTTCGCGTCTACCGGGCGACACCGGCGCACTATCATGTGGGCTCCGACGAGTATCTCTATGTTCTCTCGGGAAGGGGCACGTTCTGGATGGGGGACTCCTCGAACGGAGCAGAGTTTGCTCCCGGTGACTTACTCTTCTTCAAGCGCCGGATTGTTCATGCCCTGCCCAGCATCCTTGAGGGGCCAGTGGTCTTTCTGGCACTCGACACGCCGAGACGCGACCCCAAGGACATCATCTTTGTAAACCCGGCAGACGGTACGCCGGAGACCTTTATCCGTGTGCGTGAACAGTCTGCCTCTCGATATTGAAGGTCTACCTGGTTGGCTGCGGCGCCGCCAAACCGGTCACGCCCCAGATGTTCCTCGAATACTCCTGAATGGCGCGATCGGAGGAGAATCTGCCCATACGCGCCGCGTTATAGATTGACATTTTCGACCACTTGTCCTGGTCGAGGAAGGTGGCTGAGACTTCATCCTGACAGTCGACATAGGACTGGTAGTCGGCCAAGAGAAGGTAGGGATCGCTATTGAGCAATCCGTCGACCAGTGGGCGGAACAGGCTGCGGTCACCACGCGAAAATTGGCCGTTCTCAATTCCGTCCAACACGTCGCGGAGAATAGGGTTGGACTCGTAGATCGTCCGCGGATGGTAGCCCGCATGTTTGGTGGCGGTCACCTGTGGGGCCGTGAGGCCGAACAGAAAGAAATTCCCGTGCCCTACCGCGTCTCTGATTTCGATATTCGCGCCGTCAAGAGTTCCGATGGTAAGCGCCCCGTTCATGGCGAACTTCATGTTCCCGGTTCCCGAGGCCTCTTTGCCTGCGGTTGAGATCTGTTCGCTGAGGTCCGCCGCGGGATACACCTTCTGACCGAAGGTGACGTTATAGTCGGGCAGAAAAAGCACCTTCATGCGGTGTTTCACCTCAGGATCGTGATTGATCACTTCGCCCACGGAGTTGATGAGCTTAATGATCAGTTTGGCCATCGCATAACCGGCAGCCGCCTTGCCACCAAACAGGAAGGTACGCGGCGTCACCTCCAGATGGGGATTCGCCTTCAGGCGCTGGTACAGGGTAACGATATAAAGCACGTTCAGATGTTGGCGCTTGTATTCGTGTATCCGCTTCACCTGGGTGTCGAACATGGAGCTGGGATCTACCGAAATGCCTTCCTCCTCCAGGATGTAATGCGCGAGCCTGGCTTTGACGTCATGTCGCATCTTCCGCCACTCAGCGCGGAAGGCGGCATCCTCAGCGAAGGTTTCCAATTGTTTGAGGTGGTTGAGGTCGCCGATCCAGCTATCTCCAATCTTGCTGGTCATCAGCTTTGATTGCTCGGGATTACTCACAGCCAGCCAGCGCCGTGGGGTCACGCCGTTGGTCACGTTGACGAATTTATTGGGCCACATATCGTGGAAGTCACGCAGCACCTCGTCCTTCAACAGTTGCGTGTGCAACTCGGCGACGCCATTGATGTGCTTACTTCCAATTGACGCAAGGTGCGCCATACGAACGAACTTCTCCCCGGTCTCGTCAATGATGGACATACGGGAGAGTTTCGCATCGTCGCCCGGAAACTTTTCCCGCACCGCCCTCAGGAAGCGGCTGTTGATCTCGTAGATGATTTCGATGTGGCGGGGAAGCAACGCTGCAAAGAGTGGTAGAGGCCAACGCTCGAGTGCTTCAGGCAGAAGCGTGTGATTGGTGTAATTGAAGGTCTGCGAGGTAACGTCCCAGGCCTGCTCCCAGGTGAGTTCGTGTTCATCCATGAGCAACCGCATCAGTTCGGCCACCCCAATGGAGGGATGGGTGTCGTTGAGCTGAATGGCCCATTTTTCGTGAAACTTGTCTAACGTGCGGCCGGCACGCAGGTGGATGCGAATCATATCCTGCAGCGCACAGGAGACGAAGAAATACTGCTGTTCAAGACGCAGTTGCTTACCCTGTATCTCGTCGTCATTGGGATAAAGTACTTTGGAAATGTTCTCCGCGAAGTTCTTCGCGGCCACCGCGCCTTGATAGTCGCCGCTGTTGAACTTATCGAAATAGAAGGACTCACCAGCTTCCGACTTCCACAATCTAAGATCGTTGGCCACACCCGAGCCGTAGCCCAGAATGGGCGTGTCGTAGGGAATTCCTTTGACCAGGGAAGCAGGAACCCATCTTGTCTTGAGAGCCCCATGCGAGTCGCTCCAGGATTCCGTTCGCCCGCCAAAGAAAACATCGACCGACGCCTGGGGCCGCCTGATCTCCCACGGATTTCCATAGCGAAGCCAATAGTCAGTGAGCTCCACTTGCCAGCCGTCATGAATATCCTGGTGAAACATACCGAATTCGTAACGAATACCGTAACCAATTGCGGGGATTCCCAGGGTAGCCAAAGAGTCGAGGTAACATGCCGCGAGCCTTCCCAACCCACCGTTGCCGAGTCCAGGTTCGCTCTCTTCCGCGATGATCCGGTCCAGGTCGAGGCCAAGCTCCTTGGTGGCCTGCCGGATCGGATCCTCCACCTGCAGGTTAAGCAGATTATTTGCCAGGTGCGGGCCTAAAAGAAATTCCGCGGAAAGATAACAAACGATGCGGACATCGTGCTCTGCGTAGTTTCTTCTGGTCGCCAGCCATCGGGCGAGAATGCGGTCCCGCACCGTGTAGGCGACGGCCATGAAATAGTCCATCTCGGTGGCGAACTCCGAATCTTTGCCCATCACGTAGCGCAGGTTTTCCAGGATCGCCCGTTTCAGGGTTTCGACAGTTATGCCGGTGCGGTCATCGTCGACGGGCGCACTTGCATTCTGGAAGGGCTCTTCCTGAACAGAACGGCTCATTTTTTTCCAACTTTCCGTGCGCAACGCGTGAACGGTGCGATGAGACGAATGCTAGAAGCTGCGTCATACAAAAAACAAGGTAAGTGGACGAATTTTAACGACGCACATATCAGGTCCGGCGCCGCGGCTATCCATCTTCACGATCTATTAACAATCGCCGCCGCATTCTGGAGCATGGCCAAGTTCGACTTCAACCGGGTCCTGCGGATTACGCTGGTCGTGCTCAGCGTGGGTTTGATTGCCGGTCTCGCGATAGCCTGGTGGCAACGGTCAAAGACGCAATATGTCACCCTGGCCGCGGGGGCTTCGAGCGGGGAAAGCTACATCCTGGGCAATGCATTGAAGACGGTTGTCGAGCGTCACTACCCCAAGATTCGGCTGAATCTTCTCCAGACCGGCGGAACGGTCGAGAACCTGAGAATGCTGGAGGAAGGGCGCGTGCAACTCGCCACTGCGCAGTCCGATATCCTGCCTGGACCGAAGGCTCGAGCTGTGGCGGTGTTATACGACGACACCTTCCAGCTGCTGGTACCCAAGATTTCGCGGCTACAGAGTTTCGTAGATATGCAGGGCCAGCGAATTGCCCTGGCGCAGAGCGGAGGACAATTTCAGTCCTTTCTTCACGTGGCGGAACATTTCGGCCTTCATCAGGGGGATTTTCAGTTTGTCGGCAAAAGCGATGAGGACGCGGAGGATGCATTCCTGAATGGACGCGCAGAGGCTATCTTCCGGGTCCGCGCCATCGGCGACCCATCCATTGGGCAGCTGGTGCAGTCGGGGAAGGTCCGCTTTCTCCCCATTGAGCACGCGGCGGCGATGAAGATCAAGTACCCCGCGTTTCAGGCCGCCCTGATTCCCGTGGGAGCCTACTTGGGGAATCCACCCGTTCCCGAGCAGGACTTCCCAACCGTTTCGGTCGAGCGCACGCTGCTGGCCCGCGATGACGCGAATACTGCAGCCATACGAGCCATTACCGGAGTTCTCATCGAGCGGCGGCAGGAGATCATGCAGGAGATTCCAGCGGGTATGACGGAAGTACGCCTGCTGCTGGTGCAAACCCGCCGGCCGGTGCCGCAATCGGGGCTCGGACCTGCATTGCATCCTGGAGCGCTTAGCTTTTATGACAAAGACAAACCGTCATTTCTACTGGCTCACGCTGATTATGTTGGCTTGATATTCACCGTTGGATTGATGGCTGGCTCCTGGATTTGGGAATTGAAGCGATGGATGCAAAGGCAGCAAAAGAGCAATGCGGATCAGTACAGCAACCGCGTCGTGGCGCTGATAAGTGGAGTGCAAGAGGTGCATTCACTAGCGCCCTTGGACGAAGCCTGGCGCGAGCTGTTGAATATTCTTACCGAGGCCGTCCACGACCTTGACGCCGATAAGCTGTCTGAAGAATCCTTCAATTCTTTTCGGGTCATCCTGCAGATTGGTATGGAAGTAACGAAAGAACGCCGGGCTCTGTTGCTGTCTACGAACGCCGCAAGCGGCGTCGTGCCCTTGGTCGCACCGAGCTGACCGGAGCAGTTGAGTTGATCCTTGATCCGAGCCATGTCAAAGACGATGCCGCTCGCGGTGTGGAAGAAAGAGCCCTTGCGCAGGAGATGGCGCTGCTCATATCGGTGGTAGGTGCCGTCCCTGAGCGTCGATGACCCAGATTTCCGGAATGCCCATGATTCTGTAACAGAAACAAATGGCTTCCTGCCAGGAAGAATGGTCGTTCTCTCCCATGGGTCGTGCCTCGATCGCTCCGTCCACCTACTCCCCATCAGGCTCATAGGAGGAGCGCAGGTAGACCTCAACGGGGACATGGGTGGTGGTCGACATCGTGAGCCCTAGTTTACTCCCAGGGCTTGGGTGGTGGCGATGACCGACCGGCGGATGAAAGTTAAGGCTTTTTGCAAGCCGCTAAAAAGTAGTTGCTTTACCCAGGGTCTTTCCTACATCCTTATGGAACTTTACAAAGTAGGCTCATTCAGCGAACGCGCATACTGAGAGCTCGCGAATATTCCGGGAGAGAGTGTTTCTCATGAAGATGACCCGCGCGGCATGGCTTGCCGCAGCTGTCCTGGTAAGTAACCTGGCTGTCGCGCAAGCGCCCGCCACGCAAAAGAAGCATCTGCTTGTTCTGGGCGAGGAAAAGGGATACCGGCACGAATCGGTCTCTCATGCCATGGCCGTCATCGAGCATCTCGGCGAGCAGACTGGACTGTGGGATACGACCATCCGCACCGACACAGAAGTCCTGACCAAGAAGAAACTTGAATTCAACGCCAAAAATCTCAACGATTTTGACGCCATCCTGATGTTTACCGGCGGCGACCCGGAGATGGACGCGCAGCAGAAAGCCGACTTCCTTTCTTTTATCCATGACGACGGAAAGGGGTTAGTCGGGGTTCACAGCGCCGCCATCACCTGGGTCAAGTGGCCCGAGTTTGTCGACATGCTTGGAGGTGATTTCGATGAGCATCCCTGGAAGACATTCAATGCCCCGGTCATTGTCGAAGACCCGGCATTTCCGGGTATGCAGCAATGGCCCCATGAGTTCACCCTGAACGATGAAATTTACCAGGTTAAGGACTTTTCCCGTGATAAGGTACGCGTTCTGATGCGTCTGGATCCCTGCAAGCTCGACCTGGCGAACCCCAAGGTGCACCGCCAGGATCACGATTTTGCCGTCACCTGGGCAAAGTCCTATGGCAAAGGCCGCGTCTATTACTCCACCCTGGGACACCCGAAAGAGAATTGGGATGACCCGCGACTGCAGAAGATGTACACCGAGGCGATCAAGTGGGCGATGGGCCTGGAATCTGCGGACATCACGCCGACACCCGCACCGGCCGCCAATCTGGCTTGCAAGTAATTTCGTAACCCAAGGGGGTACGCAACATGTGTAAATTGCTGGTGGTTTTGTTTTTGATGCTGGGGGTCGCTGCAGCAGAGAATCATCCCACGCTTGCTCTCGGGTCGCCAGCCCCTGATTTCGCGCTTCCCGGTGTGGACGGCCAGACGCACAAGCTGAGCGATTACACCTCCAGCCCGATCCTGGTAGTAGTTTTCACCTGTAACCACTGCCCGATCGCACAGATGTACGAGCGCCGGATCCAACAGTTGGCGACAGACTATAAGAGCAAAGGCGTGGCTGTGGTGGCGATTCAGCCCAACGATCCGGAGGCCATCCGGATCGACGAACTGGATTCATCCGACGTGAGCGATAGTTTGCCGGAGATGAAGATCCGGGTGCAGTACAAGCACCTTACGTATCCGTACCTGTATGACGGCGAGACGCAACAGGTAACCCGAGCTTACGGCCCCCAGGCGACTCCGCATGTCTTCATCTTTGATCAGCAAAGGCATCTTCGGTATGAAGGCCGCATGGATAACAGCTATCGAACGGAGCTGGTCAAGACTCAGGACGCGCGCAACGCCATCGAGGCGCTTCTCGCCCATCAAGAAGTCGCGGTGAAGCACACCGGTGTCTTTGGGTGCTCAACAAAATGGAAGGAGAAGTCAGCCGGGAGGCTGGCGGCGCTGGAGAAGATTAACGCGCAGCCTGTCAACGTTGAGATGATTTCCAAGGCTGAACTGACCAAGCTGCGCACAAACCCCGGGCATCAGATGATGTTGGTCGACTTCTGGGCAACCTGGTGTGGCTCGTGCATCGTAGAGTTTGCCGATTTGCAGAACACACTGCGGATGTATGGCGCGCGTGACTTCTCCGTGGTTACGGTTTCCGCGAACATGCCGGATGAGAAGGCAGGCGTGTTGCGTTTTCTTGAGAAGCAGCATGCGACCAGCCGCAATTATCTCTTCGATTCGCAAGACACCAGCGCACTGCAGACCGCTTTCGATCCTAAATGGGACTCGGCTGTGCCTTATACGATCCTCCTGTCAGGAGATGGGAAAGTGCTTTACAAGCAGTTAGGCTCCGCGGACATGCTTGAGCTCAAGCGTACGATCCTCGCGAATCTGCCCTCGGACTATCAGGGTTTCAATCAATACTGGAAGAACAACTAACGGTTGGATTTTTTCACCTGCCACGGCACGGACAGAACTCAGGTGGTAAGCACGCGTGACCCCGCAGCTTCAATCGCCAGGCAGATGGCTCCGTTCACCTGCGCGTCGGGACCAAGCGTGCTCCGTACCAGTTTCGGCTGCACTCGCTTATCTCGTTGCGCGAGAATTTCCTCGGTCGTCTTCCACAAGGCTGGGTGCATGCCAACGCTACCGCCCAACACAAAAAGCGGGCAGTTGAGAACGACCGCGAGGTCATAGATCGCGTAGGCCAGGGTCTGCGCAGAGTTGTTGAGGACCATCTGGGCTAGAGAGTCACCCGCAAGTGCCTGGTCGAATATCTGGGTGGCGACCAGGTTCTTGGGAAGCGGTGTAAGGTCTTCGCGCCAGAGGCTCTCCCATTGCGCCCTGATGCCCTCCCCCCCGACAATACTCTCCAGAGCTCCCGGCTCCCCGCGCTCCACCGGCTTCACCGAAGTTCCGGGAACCAGCAGGTAACCGATCTCGCCGGCGGACCAATTCATTCCGTGGAAGAGCCGCCCGTTGAGCACGATGCCGGCGCCAATTCCGGTGCCTACTGCCAGAAAGACAAAGTCCCGTATCCCCTGGCCGGCGCCGATCTGACTTTCCGCGATGGCGGCCGTATTCACATCGTTTTCTACCGCCGCCGGAACACCGAGCCTGGCTTCCAGCAAAGCACGCAGCGGAACGTTGTGCCAACCCATGAGATAAGACGTAGCGATCACGACGCCCTCATCCACATTGGTTACGCCGGGCGCACCAGCTGCAGCGCCACGAAGCAAGCTGCGCGACAGAAGGTTTTGTTGCAGCAGCTCGTCCACGCCTTCCTCAATCAGACGCACCACCACGTGCGGGTCGCGAATACCCGCGGTCGAGACATTCCACTTGGCCAGGACTTTGCCGTTCATACCGGCAAGAGCAAGGCGCAGACTGGTCCCTCCGATATCGGCCCCCACCACATAGCCCGCCTCAGGCGCCATTGCTATCTCCTGCGAATTGCCACTGGCGCTCGAGTGTTTTTGTTGCAGCATCGATTCATTAACCTCAGGTATATGTGTGCGTTACGGCGCGACCGCGGTTTGCCGCGCGCTAATGCTCTCTAACTCCCGCCCTTTGGTCTCTGGAATCACAAAGCGCACGAAGAACAGGGTGAGTATGCAAAACACTCCGTAAATGATGAAAGTGAGTGAAGTTCCCGCGGCCTTAATCAGTGACAGAAAGGTAAGCGAAACCAGGAAATTTGAGGTGCCGAAAGCCAAGGTCGCAGCCGCAACGCCGCGGCCTCGCACGCGCAAGGGAAACACTTCAGAGACAAGTATCCATGCGATAGGCCCGATACTGAAGGCATAGCAGGTGATAAAAAACATCAGGCACGCGGTGGCGATTTTGCCCATCGACGGCCCCAGCGCAATCTGGCTGTGAAAGCAAACCGAAAGCACAAGCAGCGCGGTCGTCATCCCGCCGACACCCACGTAAAGAAGGGGCTTCCGTCCTATACGGTCCACAAGTACCAAGGCGATCACCGTCGCAAGCACATTGGTAATGGCAACTAGAAACGTGGCGAAGATGGCACTCTTATTCGAACTGATCCCGGCGAGCGAAAATATCTGCGGGCCGTAATAGAGGACGGCGTTGATACCAGTAGCCGGGATCAAGACCATGAAGCCGACTGCGATGAAGAGCGAGCCGCGTACCGCCGGACTCCAAAGTGCCCTCCAGCGGCGCTCCATTTTAGTCATCAGACTGACGCGAATGTCTTCCAAAAACAGTCTCGCCCCCGCCTCATCTGTATAGGTCGTAAGTACAGATTCAGCTTCAGCGACCCTGTTCTGCGCGAACAGCCAGCGGGGACTCTCCGGTACCGTGAGCACCATGAAGAGGAAAAGCACCGCGGGGAGTACTCCGAAACCAAACATCAGCCGCCATCCCTGCGGTCCGGCAAACCAGTAGCCCACCAGGTCCGCCAGGGCAATGCCTGAGGTGAGGGCAAACTGGTATAAACCGATGAGCATGCCGCGCGATTGCGGGGGAGAAAGCTCGGAAACATATACCGGCGCCGTAACCGAAGTAAAGCCGACAGCAACCCCAAGTAGTGCGCGAGCGACGAACAGCACGTAGACATTCGGAGATAACGGCGCAATTATGGAACCGGCGATGAAAAGGATTGCCCCCCAGACCAGCGTTCTGCGCCTGCCGATGCGGTCCGCAACGGTCCCCCCCACCAGAGCGCCGATCATCACTCCGACCAGCACTGCGATGACCAGGACCTCTTGCATCACAGTCGAAAGATGAAACGAGTCGCGCACGTAGATCAAGGCGGCGGCGATGACACCCATGTCAAAGCCGTAAAGAATCCCTCCCAATCCAGCGATGAAAGAGACTCTCCGGATGAACGCCTGGTTCACGTACGGCTGGCTGGCGAGTGGCTCATGCACTTACGGTTCACCTATCGAATGATACCTTTAACTAGACGACTTTCTAGGCAATTTTGACCCTCTTTTTAACGAATCTTTTCTAACAAAGTCTGGCGCTCCAGTAACCGAGGAAGATGTCATGGAAGATAACAAGAAGCAAGCGCCGCGCTGGGTTGGCGGCGTCGAGCCAGCCAAAGAACTGCTCACCGCGACGGGAACCCAAATCCTGGAAATCGAGTGCCGCGAACAGCCGGAACGGCTGCGCCGGCTGCTCACCGCCTACGCAAGCGATTCCGCCATTCAATCTGAACTCAAAAAGTTCCGCGAACTGGCTGCAAGTAAGGGGCCGGTGATGTTTATCGGCATGGGGGCTTCTTATTGCTCTTCCATTAGCGGTTCGATTCTGCTGCAGTCGCACGGACGCCCGTCGTTCTCCGTAGATGCAGGAGAATGGCTGCATTATGCATCTTCGGTGTGGGATGATGCGGCGCTCTCAATCCTGCTCACTACTTCCGGGGAGAGTGCGGAGTTAGTGGAGCTCTTCAAAAGGGGCGGGGACCGGGCGCTTGGCCTGATCTGTAACAACCCCGCGAGCACCTGCTGGCATCTGGCCAAGAATAAGCTCCCTATCCTGGCGGGCCCGGAGTACGGTAACGCCACCAAGACCTACACCAATGCCACGGCGGCGGCCATCATAGTGGCGTCTGAGATCGTCGACCGCCCCTGGAAGCAGGAGGCGGAGCGTGCGGCCGAGGTTTTCTCCGCTCACCTGGATGCCATTTTCGGCATGCGCGGCGATCTGGAGATGTTCTGCCGGGGCGCAGCAAATATCGAAGTCATCGGCCGTGGCGCGGCCTACGGTGGCGCCTTCATGAGCGCGCTCTGTATCCGCGAGATGAGCGGCTTTCGCGCCGCGGCGCATACGGGCGCCGGTTTTAAGCACGGGCCCAATCTGGATGTGGACACGACCCATGTCGCCATTATCTTCGCTCTTGGCCATACCGCCGAACTGGGCGTCAAGCTGGCCCAGGAATGCAACCGCCGCGGCGGCAAAGTGGTGCTGGTTTCAAGCAAAGAGCAGAGCGCCACAGACAAATTGTTTCCAGTCAAGATCGAGGCAGTAGCGGAGCCCTGGGAAGGCATTACCTCGCTGCTGGTCCCGCAGGCGCTCACCCTGGCAATGGTCGAACGGACAGGCTGCCGGCTACCACCACGCTTCCAATACGGAGTGATGGAACAGTAAAGCCCATCAGGCGCAACCCTGGGTGTCACAGCTTACGGCTCGTGAGGCAGAGTCAGGGTGGGGTTCTGATCGAAAAAGTTGACCGGGCGGATCAGAAAGTCATGCCAGAGCGTGGGCATCACGGGCCAGTCTTCCAGGCGGACAACGTGGTGGAAACCCAGTGTGTACCAACCGACAATATCCGTGTTCTCGATGGAGCGGTTTGCCTTTGTCCATTCAGGCAGCCCGCGAAGCCCATCGTTGTTGGTGACATAGGTGCCGGCAGCATAGCGTTCGTCCGGGTTGTAGGGCGTAACCCACATCTGGTGGCCGGAAAAAGCTCCGACCCGCTGCGCCGGGTCATCATTCGAAATACTGGAGACGGCGGTGGCGCCGGGCATGATCTCCCATCCCGTAGGGTAGCCGCGTGCGTCGTGCTGGCTGGGATTAATGAAGTGCCACATGGACGGATTACGCAGATCGAGGTCCAGAATGGCATCCTTCTCGGTATGAGCGATCGATGACTGCGCCGCCCAGATGGTCTTACGCGTGGGACCAGAGAGCGGCTCCTGCACCAGGCGGTCGACCATAAAGCTGTTCACCGGCCCATCGACGTCCAGATCCAGCCGGTAGGAAAAATAGTGATCGTGATTGACGGCCACCAGGTTGGGCGCAACCAAGGTGCCGTGCTCGAGCTTGCCCTGGTCACTCCCCATGGCGATGGTCTGCTCGTTCACGCCTTTGGTCTCGACAATACCCGTCGCGCCAACCGCAACCCGGATCGTCCCATCCTGCTGAAATACCCAATCGAGCAGGTAGTCGTAGTTGCCCGCGACCGCAGCCGTGCGCAGCACCAGCTCACGGCTGGGGCGCCCGCTGATCACCTCCCCTTCAAGGTGCCTCCATGCAGGGCCATCGGTGGCATGTTCGAACAGGCAAGCCAGTTGTGGTTTCAGAACCGGAGCACCCGCATCCGAAGGCACAAGACCGGCAAAGTACTGCGCATGAGCCGGGCAATCGTCGGGACCGACGGGCTTGATCAGGCCGCCGAGAAGAAACTCTCCCGCGTCCACAAAGGCGCGCGAGTTCCAGCCTTCGTCGGGGTCCATGTAGGGCACATACATTTCCGAGAGCGAACCCTCATACATTACAGAACGAAGCCTGTCTCCATCCTGGTAGCGCACCAGGTTGATGACTGGACCGACACGAGGATCAAGTCGAAAGCGAAAGTGCCAGTTCTGCCATACCACTTCACCCTTGTCGATGGTGTAGCCGGGCCCCAACGGCTGGGTCACGAGCAAAGGCTTGGTGCCTGCGCGCGGCGTAGCTTCACCTTCCTCGTAGTTGATGTCTGACTGCGACATGGGGACAGGGTCATTGTCGATGACCTTGAGGACCTTCTCGCTGGTGAGATCGGCGAGGATATAGACCCCTTCGATCGCACGACCCCAGGGATGATATACGCCGTGAGAATCGGTGCAATCGCCGAAGCCGATACGGCTGCTTGTTTGTTCCGGAAAGATCATCCAGGTGATGGGGATGGGCTCACACCGCACGCCCACTAAGTCAGTAACTCCATGACGTTTGAGCGCGGCGATGACCCGAGGGTCCTTCTTCACCACGTCATTCATGGTGTCAAGCTCGGACTCGGTAATGGGCGCCTGGACGCCGGGAATCACCCTCCAGAACTCGAGCTTGCGCGCAGTGATGTCGACCCGGGCTTCGATAGTCTTTCCCCCGTCCTCAAGGATGACATCGGCTTCGCGCGGGATGGGCTCACCTGGGTTCCAGGCCAGCACCTTGTCTTTGGCGGGCTCGTGCAGCAACACGCTGGAGAAAAGCGCCTTATCCGTCAGATGGCCGCTCTGCTGAAGAACATCGTGGACGGTCCAGTATTCTTCCGTCGTGAGGGCATCGAGAGGGTGGTGCGGCGCCCTGGCTTGGGCATAAAGCGAAGCGCCAAGGGTAGTGAATGCGATCAAACCACATAGGAAGGTTCTCATCAGTTGTCAGGCCCTCGCCGGCGCGAATGCAGTCTGTGAATCGTAGCACACTTCATAATCTTTAGTTACAATGGTGGCGGCAAACGCGGCTTGTGCTTTTGACAGATGGTATAAAAGGAAAGCTTTTCTTCCGGATTTCTAAGTCGGTTTTCATTGAAAAACGAATCTATTTCGGTCGGCAGGCCCTCACTTCTCCGCCATACAAACGCGCTTCGGGTCCTCAAACTCCTGCGCGAGAGCGGTTCATGTTCCAAAGCGGACCTGGTACGTGCCTCGGGCCTGAGTGCTCCGACGATCACGAACGTGGTTGGCGACCTGTTGACTGCCGGCCTGATCAAGCCTCTTGGCGGGGGTGAGTCCAACGGAGGCCGGCCTCCGGACATGATTGCCTTCAAGGCGGACCGAGGGTGCGTGCTCGCGGTGAAAATTACCGCAGACACCATCTCATTCCTGCTGGTGGACTTGAACGGGCGTGAGCTCGACACCCAGGAAATGTCGCTTGCCGGCCGCAAAACAACCCCGGACGCCATTTGTAGCTACGTCGGCGAAGAAGTGCGGCGCCTGCTGCGCAAGCACAGGAAGAAGCGGGAACAGCTGCTCGCGCTCGTCGTGGGAGTGCCTGCCATTACGAACGTGGATGAAGGCATCGTGTTGTCGATCAGCACCCTGGAAAACTGGCGTTCCGTTCCGCTGCGCGAAAAGTTGAATCAGATCGTAGACTGCCTGGTCATTATTGAGAACGATACCAACCTGGCGGCGCAGGGCGAGCGCTATTGCGGCGCCGCGCAGGCAGAGGAAACATTCATCCTGATCCACATCGGCCCCAATGTTGGCGCAGGCATCGTCCTGGGCGGCCAGATCTACCATGGATCGCAGTGGTCCGCGGGGGAAATAGGGTACCTCCGTTTGCCGAATACCTCCCGCAGACGCCCCACATTGCATGAGTTTGGCGAGCTTGAGACAGTGCTGACCAGCGCTGGAATTCTCGAGAGCTGGAACGAGGCAAGAAAAAAGCCCGGCCAGGATGCGACCGAGAATCAAGAGAAGATGGACGCGTTGGGAGTCCTCAACCTGGCGCAGGCGGGCGATGCGCGCGCTGAAAAGATCGTCCAGCACCGAGCCGGCATCGTTGCGGACATCATTGTGAACCTGTCGCTGATTTTGAACCCTGGCCTGATTTTGCTCGAGGGAGAAGTCGGCAGCCATCCCACACTTATCAGCGCCGTGCAGAAGCAGCTGCAGGAGAGCGAGTTCGCGGTCACCAAGATCGGCGCCGGCAAACTCGGCAACACCTCCGTGCTTTGGGGTGGGATTGCTATTGGTCTGGAGATGATCCCGTCTGTTCTGCTTCCCAGCCCCTAGGGTTACTGCAAGGCAAAGGCGATGTACATGCTGCCCGTAGGCCCTTTTGTGAATTGGGTGCCACCGCTTGCAATTACTACGTACTGCCTGCCATCGACTATGTAGGTGGCGGGAGTTGCGGTCCCCGCAAACGGTAGGACGGTTTCCCAAAGCAGCTTGCCGGTTCTGCTGTCGAACGCTCTGAATTTTTTGTCGTAGGCTGTCGCACCGATGAACAGGAGATTGCCTGCGGTAATCACCGGACCACCATAGTTTTCTGAACCGGTGTTGCCCATGCCCTTGGCCGCGAGTTCCGGATATTCTCCGAATGGAATCTTCCACAGATAGCGGCCGGTGTTGAGGTCGATTGCATTCAGGGTTCCCCACGGCGGAGCAATTGCCGGGTAGCCTTCGGCGTCTACAAAATCCCGCGACCCTGTGACTTCGTACTTCATGGTGGTGCCGTCGGCCGCGCTCGAGTAGATCGCTCCCTCATCCGGATCCGCGGCTTTTGTCTGCGCCTGTTTTGTCAGAAACTGGATGAGTGCCCGCAAGTGCGCGTCGCGAAGGTTGGGAAAAGACGGCATACGGCCGCCGCCCTGGGCGATCTTGTCTTCAATCTGCTGGACAGAAAGACGCTTCCCCACATCCACCAGCGAAGGATAGAGCGGCGGGGAGCCGGCGAGATCCTTACCGTGACATAGGCTGCATTGATTGTGGTAGATCCTTTCGCCAGTACCGGCTGTGGGCTGGTTTTCCGTCAGGCCGAGGACACACGCCGTCTCGTTGGCGTTCACATAGATCACGCCGCGCGTACGATCCACTGCCGCTCCTCCCCATTCAGCGCCGCCAAGAAAGCAGGGAAAGACGACCGTCTCCTGATTGAGGCCGATAGGTAGAAATTGGCCGCCACTGCGGAACGTGGCAAACTCCTTCACTGCCTTATCGTGCGCTTCCGGCGTTCGCGTGGTCAGTAGATCCTGGGTAAGCATCTGCCGTGTGAACGGCGTGGGCAGAACAGGCGTGGGCTGGGTAGGCGAGGCAACTTCCCCCGGAACATCGCTTGGCGGGTAAGGCCGTTCCTCGATCGGAAAGAGCGGCTTTCCATTGGTGCGGTCGAATAGATAGAGATACCCCTGCTTGGTTGTTTCGGCGATCGCATCGACGCAACTGCCATTGTGTCTTACCGAAAGCAGCGCAGGGGGCGACGGGAAGTCGCGATCCCAAATGTCATGATGGACGCCTTGAAAGTGCCAAAGGCGCTTGCCGGTTTTGGCGTCGAGGGCAAGCAGGGTGTCAGCAAAGAGATCGTCGCCCACGCGATCCGCTCCGTAAAAGTCGAAGACCGCGGAGCCGGTGGGAACATAGACGATGCCGCGTTGCTCGTCCAGCGCCATTCCCGCCCAGTTGTTGGCCGCGCCCGCACTCTTCCAGGCATCAGGGGGCCAGGTGGCGTAACCGAATTCGCCTGGATGAGGGATGGTATGAAAACTCCAGCGAAGGCTGCCGGTGCGAACATCGAAGGCGCGAATGTCGCCAGGAGGCGCCGGGTACGTCTCCGGATTGCGGCCGCCAACGATGATCAAATCCTGGTAAACGATGCCAGGGCTGGTAAGAGCGATGGACTGCGAGAGATAGTCTCCCCGAAGCGCCTTGCGCAGATCGATTCGTCCCTCTTCGCCAAACGAGGGAATAGTCTTGCCCGTCTCCGCATCGAGTGCGTAGAGATAATTCATCACTCCAGCCAGAACGCGGCCATGCTGGCCGTCACTCCAGTAGGCAAGCCCGCGCGCCGGTTGACTGCTGCGAACGCCGGAGTCGAATTTCCAAAGGAGCTTACCGGTTGAGGCTTCGAGTGCGATCACCTTTTGCGAAGCGGTGTAGGCGAAGAGAGTCCGGCCCACAATGATCGGGCTTGTTTCCAAGCCACCCGCTTCAGCCGCATCGAATTTCCATACTTCTTTGAGCCGGTGTACATTGCCGCGATTGATTTGGGAGAGCGGAGAGTAATGATCGCCTTCAACCTGTCCGCCATAGACGGGCCAGTCGGAACGCGGCGGCAGTGGATTGCTCTTGCATACCTGCGCATGCAGGGCGACAGGTGTTCCCAAAACGATGACAAGCAACAAATTCTGGGTGCCCCTTATCTCGCCAGCCTTTCGCAAGATGTGGGATACAACCGTCCTAAGCCGGCAGTCTTTGGATTGAGCACGGCCATCGCCCACATCTCGCGAAAAGCACGCGAGATATGGGGCACCCAAAATTCGCTTCCACGCAAAAATTCTCAGTTGAGTTTGCCCAATAGCCATTCGGCCGAATTTTCGATAAGCGTGTTCTGTACCGGACTGGTGAAGATCTTGTCTCCGTGGCCCATGTTCATATACAGCATCTTGTACTGCGTGTTCGTCCAAACGACCGGAATATCTCCGTACGTCAGCAGGCCTTTGATGCCGAGCGGATAGTTCGCAGGATCCAGCGTCAGCAGTACTTGAATGTGGCTATCGGCCCGAGGACTGGGCTTCCACCGATACCATTCGTTGGTTGGGGACGTAAATTTCTCGGGCAGATTCCGGGTAACGGGACTGGTCCGGTCGTCCACGATCAGTTGTGCCGGCAACGGAGGCCAGCTGTTGGCATCAAAGACCCCTCCCCCGATGAACGTCATGAACCACGGCCACTTGGTGTGCTTGTCGTTGTAGGCGGATACGTGAAAACCAAGCCAGGCGCCACCACTGGTCATGTATTTCTCAAACGCATCCCGCTCAGCCTGGTTATGGGGAAATTCGTTGAGCCACACCACCAACTGGTACTGCTTCACATTAGTTTCGTTTAAATCTTCCCAATTGGTCGTTGCTTCGAGCGCGAAGTTGTCTTTCTGGGCGAGCGCAGCGAAAAACCGCAGTGCGTCCAGTGCGAATAGAACGTGATCATTCTCTACATTCAGGGAATAGAAAACCAGGACCTTGGGCCGAGAGATTATCGGCTTCCCTTCCTGGGCGCCGGCAGCACTCAAAGATAAGATTCCAATGCAAAGCGTCAGCGCGGCGAGAGACCTTTTCACTGGCCGGCACCCCAAAGGACAGCGTTCCTGAAGAGCTGAGTAAAGTCCTTGTTGTCGAACAGGCCCGGGTGATGGCCCATAAAAATGTATACGTTCCTTGCCTTCACGTGCTCGTTGGTCCAAACCACGGGATGGTCTCCCATCGTGATCATGCTTCTCGGGTTGTAGGTCGATTCGTCGACACTTGCCAAAACATGCACATTAGCGCGAGGCGACATGCTCCAGGTGTACCACTCTTCCTTATCTATGACGAAGGAGGACGGCAGGCCTTTCGTCACCGGATGGGCCAGGTCTTCTACTTTCACTGTCGCGGCAGCGAACTGCGCGATGTAGCTGGTGTAGCGAATGTCTCCCATGAAGTGTGAATACCAGGGCCACATCGGGTATCCGTCAAAATCGCCCAGCAGCATGGCATGGTGAAAGCCTATCCAGCCGCCTGTTCCGCGAGTGATGTAACGCTCGAAGGCCTTCTTGGCCACTGGGGTCCAGCGATAGGGCGGATAATTGAGCTGAATAAATAGCTTGTACTTCGCCAGGAACGCATCGTCGATCTGATCGGTGTTTGCGATGTAATCGACAGCAAAGTCGTTTTCGGTTGCCAATTGCTGCAGCTGCAATTTTGCAGCCTCGACGAAATCATTGTGCGAACCATGCACCGCCTCGGCGATGGCTACGACCCGAAACTTGACCGGGTGACTGGGCGTATCACTGGCATGGGCTGTGATGGAGGCAACATAAACCAGCAGAGAGAAAAAAAAGAGTGACAATTTCATTGGCGCTCTGAACCTCGGATCACCGTCACGTTGTTGCCGCTGTAGTTGACGACATAAACCAAATGAGCCGGCGCATCGATCGCGAAGGCGAACGGAATTGCTCCCGCATCTACCTTGGTGATGGGCAGATTCGTCTTGCCGTCGATCACAGTCACGTTGGCTGTGCGTTGGTTGGCCACGTAGATTCGATCGCTCTGCTCGTCCACTGCGATTGCCTGCGGATGGGTTCCTAAATCAACGGTGTTGCGCACCGCGCCAGTGTCGCCATCGATCACAGCCATGGTGTCGTTGCCGTAGCTCAGGACGTAGGCTTTCTTCGCCGCCGGATTCACTTCTACCGCAAAAGGAATCGCACCCACGCCCACCGTAGTCGCGGCGTTGGTTGCTCCCTGGATAATTGTCACGCTGGCGCTGTCTTCGTTAACCGCGTAGACCTTGTCTGCTTTTGCATCCACCGCGATAGCCCAGGGGTGCTTTCCAATTTCTACAGCGGTTGTCGACCCGGTTGCTCCATCAATGACGGTTACGTTCTGGCTTCCATAATTAACCGTGTACACCTTGTTGGTTACCGCATTGAGCGCGATGCCCCGGGGCCCCTGCCCCACCTGGATGGTAGCGGTCGCATTGGTTGCCCCATCGATCACGGTCACGCTATGACCAAAGTTGTTTGCCACGTAGATCTTGTTTGTGGCCGTATTGACCGCCAGCGCCTGGGGATAGCTTCCCACGTGGACAGTGGTGATGGCGTTGGTGGACCCGTCGATCACCGAAACCGAATCAGCTCCAGAGTTGGTTATATAGATCTTGTTTGTTTCCGGGTTAATCGCCACCGCCTCCGGACGATCTTCGACACTTAGGGTAGCGGTTGCGTGCGTGGCCCCGTCGATAATGGTCACTGAGCTGCTCCCGTGGTCCACCACGTAAATCTTGTGGGTCACTGGGTTCGCTGCTACCGCGATCGGAGTGGTGCCTACAGCCACAGTTGCGACAGCCGTCTGTGCCGTCGCGGACACCGCTGCGGTCGTAAGGGCGAGACATGCTGTCGCGGTTTTAACGAAGGTTTCCCGGCTGATCATCTTATGGGGTAGTTGAGGCCGTTTCGGTTTTCGGGAGCGGCAGCAGGTCTTTGGACGGCGTGTCCGCAGGAAAGGCCACGTTAAAGAAGCAGACCATCATCTCATCGAAGCTTTGCTGCCCCCAGGTAACCGTTTTGCTGGGATCAGGGTTTTCCGGGTTCTTCGCCGAGTTGTCGTAGTGCGCCGTGCACTCGATCCTGGTGCCTGCAGGGAGCACAATCGGTTTCGCCAGGTTGTACCAAAGCTGCCAGTGCCAGTTATAGTGCGGCACATTCAGGATGGCCCGGGTCTCTCCGTCAGGAAATACCAGCCGGTAAGACATATCTTTTCCGCGCATGTGCATATGGGGATGCATACCCAGAAGAGTCACTTCGCGGCGAAACGTGAAGGAGGCGTCCACGCGGTAATCCGGATCGCCGGGTGGAATCCGGAATTTCTCATTGCCTGCCTGCAATGTCATGACGCGATCCTTTGGGGGCTCTTTTGCCAGCACCAACCCTACGTTGGCCTGATCCGTGGTGGCCTTGCCTTCAGGCATGTAGTGCACTTCGAGCACAATGTCTGACCCGGCAGGGATAAGCTTTGCCTGGCCAGGCACAAACATGTCCGGCGGCTGACCCGGAGCATAGCCGACCAGCCAGTCGCTAGGCACGTCGTCCTTGGCTGCTGTCTCCCCCGTCTTTGCCGGCGGAGCTACAAAGAACTCTTCTTTGGGTTGCCCCTTGAAGTAGTTCGATCCTGGTGTGCGCACGTAGGCAACGATATGGTGCACGACAGAGCGATCCGTTGGCGCGGCCTCCACATCCTGAACCCACGTGTCTTTGGTAAAGCCGGTGGGCACAATCACGTACTGATAGTCGAGGATTCCGGTCGCAGGGACGGAGAATGGCCGGGGCAGCTGGTATATCTTGTCTGGTTTAGGTATGGTCCATCCCTGGACGAACTCAGGCGATGGAGGCATATCCTTGGGGTCGCCTTTGGGTGCACCCGCATCGACCCAGGCAGCGATGGTGTCGATCTGCGCCTGGGTCAGCGAGCGATTATTCTCAAACTTCTCCGTGTGCCCATCCTCAAACCACGGCGGCATCGCCCGGGTCACCACCATCCGCTTCATCGCCGTTGCCCACGGCCTGGCATCTTCATAGGTCAGCATAGAGAAGGGGGTGCCTTCTCCTGGACGGTGGCAGCTCTGGCAGTGCTGTTGCACGATAGGCGCGACATCCTTGGTAAAGGTCACATTTGAAGGCTTGGTGACAGGAATCGCAGCAGAGTCGGGCGTTGCCATCCCAGCCATTTGCCCTAACAGGCATGCCGCGGTGCACAGTTGCCCTGCGAAGATCGCCAGTGTCCACTTCATATCTCACTCAACCTGTTTGATTAATTAGGAATGTTTCATTAGTATGTCGCCAACAAGTATCTACCGGGCCCATCCATCAGGCAATCTTTTTTTAACCACCGGGTAAATCTGAATGAAGCTCCTAAGCTATTTTGCTCTCGCCGTTGCTCTGGCGGGCACCGGGCATGCTGAAATGCCCAACTTCTATAAGTCTGTCAACCGCGTAACCTGGCTGGTGCAGAACGTCGATCTGGCGAAACAGGGTTGGATCCAGCTCGGAATGTCCGACATCCACGAATACCCGGATATCGTGTTGACTGGGCAAGACCACGGCAAGCCAGTGAAGATGTGGGCGTGGGAGATCACGGGTCACCTGGGAAACCTGACCGTGGACATGATTCAGCCAGCCGAAGGACAGCTGAATGCCTGGAACGATTTCCTGGGCAAGCATGGCGACGGAATTTTCTCCATCGTGCATGAGGTGGCGTCGCAGGCGGAGATGACGAAGGAAATAAGCCGTATGCGTGGGCTCGGCGTCGGTGTACTGCAGCAATTAAGTTTCGATCGGGATGGCAAGCGCGTAACCTTCACCTACTTCGACACCGAACCGCAGGGCAAGTTTGTCCTGGGATTGGTCTTCTGGCCGGGCGGCGCCCCTGCGCCCGGGCCTCCGGGAAAGGTTTCTCACCTCGCACCTGTGATCCGCGAATCTGAACCCGTCTCCGCCTATTGGCAGAAACTGGGCTTTCCCGCATTCCGCATGGAGCATGCGACTCCGCGGCAGGATTCGACTTACCGCGGTAAACCACTCTGGTTCGCATTCGAAGTCGGCTACCAGAATTACGATCAGTTCAGCTACGAATGGATCATCCCCCCGTTGACACCGCCGAATATCTATGCCGATTTCCTCAAGGCGCACAAAGAAGGCATTCAGCATCTGGGCATGCCGGTGGACGATTTGGCTAAGGCGGTGGCCGAGTATGAGAAGTTCGGCTACCACGTCTGGCAATCCGGAGCTTGGGGAGACGTGGGCAAGAAGGACTCTGGGCAGTACGACTACATGGACACCGACTCCATCGGTGGCGTCAGCATCGAGTTGATCCATGCCTATAAATAGGGCCTTTAGTAAGCGTAAATAAGGCCTTTAAGTAAACGCCCATAAATTAATAGGTCATCGATGGATTGAACAGGGGAGCCACAATGGGGCGCCCATTGCAGCCAAATGAAGAAGGTTTCCCGTAATTCCCATCTCCGGATAGATCGGCGTGGGGAAGCGATCCGGCGGCTTCGAACCTGGACGACAGCCGTAGCTACCAGGAGATATCACTGGAGATCCGGTTGCCGTTTGCCGTCTCCGCCGTGCGGTGGGACTAAAGCCGTGCCCTTCGTTCAGAGATTTTTCCGCTGCCTGTTTAGCCGTTGAGCGACAGCATGGCTGGCCTGCGCGATAATGAATGTGCCAGAAACTACGGACTCTGCGAGAACCCAGGTGGTCGCTACGATCCGCAGAGAATAAACGGGAGCACTCACATGTCAGAACCCAGCCAGCCGGCAACCGGCGGCTTTTCCCGGCGACGCTTCTTTCACTGGAGCAGTTCGCTTGCCGCCAGCCTTGGCGTCGCGCCCTTATTTTCCTCCGCCAGGTCCCTCGCTTCTCCAGAAAAAGAAGTTGAGGGCGAAGACTACTACGACAAGCTGGGTGTGGCGACGATTATCAATGCGGCCGGTACCTACACCACGCTCACCGCGGCCTGCATGCCTCCCGTAGTCCTGGCCGCGGTGCAAAAGGCGGCGCTCCACCCGGTGCGGCTGCACGATCTCCAGACAAAGTCGGGTGAGTACATCGCGCAGCGCCTGAAATGCGAGGGTGCCGTGGTCACCTCTGGCGCATCTGGAGCGATTACCCTCGCCACGGCCGCCTGCCTGCAATACGCCAACAACGTTTCTCCTCTGGCCATGCCGCAGGCGATCGACGGCCTGAAGAACCAGGTGATCGTGCAGCGGGCACATCGTTACGGTTACGATCACGCAATGTTTCTCTGTGGCGCGCGGGTGACGGAGGTTGTCACCCTGGACGATTACAAGCGCGCCTGCGCCGCCGGCAATGCCATCATGACTAACTTCTTCAACGCGGCGGAAGAAGAGGACGGTGAGGCCGGCACTGCGCAAATCGGCCGGGAGGAATGGCTTCGCATCGCGCACGAGCACAGTATCCCCTGCCATCTCGATGCGGCGGCGGATATGCCTCCCATTTCGAACCTTTGGAAATACACCGGCATGGGCTTTGACCTGGTTGCCTTTTCCGGGGGCAAAGGTATGCGCGGTCCGCAGAACGCAGGCCTGCTGCTAGGCAGGAAACACCTCACCGATCTGGCAATGCAGAATAACAACCCCGGTGACGGCGTGGGCCGTGGCATGAAAGTGGCCAAGGAGCAGATCGTAGGCATGGTGGCAGCCGTAGATTGGGTTCTCTCGCATACCGAGGAATCCATGCAGGGCGACTACCAAAAACGCGTGGACCTGATCGTCGCTGCGGTGAAGGGCATTCCCTCCGTCACCACGGAAACCGTCGTTCCCAAAATCGCCAACCATGTTCCTCATCTTCTGATACGCTTCGATCCATCAGTAACCGGCGTCACGACCAAGGAAATCGTGACCAAACTGCGCGAGGGCAAGCCCTCGATTGAACTCAACCCCAATACTGGACAACCACCCAATCAGGGCATTCCGTCGAACGCAAACACGCTGGTGGTGGGGGTCTGGATGCTGCAACCGGGAGAGGATGCAGTAGTCGGCCGTCGCATCCGCGAGGCACTCACCAGTAAAGCGTAGCCATTTCAGCAATGAGGAACTTCATCGTGGAAAATCAGATCCATAACACGCACCTAACCCGGCGCACGCTTCTGAAATCAACCGGAATGCTCTCCGCTGCAGCCGCAGCCGCTCCCTTGTCGCTCTCGGGAGCTACATTGATGGACTGTCAGACGCAAATGCATCCAGCCAGTTCCGGTACCGCTACAGACAATCTCTTTACCCGCATCGGTGTCAGGCCGATCTTGAACGCCCGTGGTACGTTCACCATCATCTCTGGCTCGCAATCGCTGCCCGAGGTCAAGCAGGCCATGTTTGAAGCCTCGCACTACTATGTGCAAATGGATGAGATGATGGCGGCGGTAGGAGCGGAAATCGCCAGGCACATGGGAGCTCCCAGCGCCATCGTCACCACCGGCTGCGAGGCCGCGATTGCAGCCGCGACGGTTGCCTGCATCGCGGGTACAGACCCGGAGCGTTCGCAGGCGATGCCTTACACCAAGAAGCGCAACCAGGTCATCATTCCCAAGTATTCGCGCAATCCCTACGACTTCGGCGTCCGCATGTCGGGACCGGAGATCGTCGAAGTGGAGACGGAAGAAGAGTTCCGTTCCAAGCTCAGCGAGCAGGTGGCCATGATCTACCTCCTCTCCGGGCCGCGCGCCTTCCAGGAGCCGCTCTCCATCAAGAGCGTGTGCGCAATCGCAAAAGAAAAGAACATTCCGGTTTTTGTCGACGCGGCCGCGGAGGAACCGATCGTCCCCAATATCCATCTCGCCGCGGGAGCGACGTTTGTCGCCTACTCAGGCGGCAAATGCATGCGCGGTCCGCAGGCCGCCGGCGTGCTGCTCGGCCCCAAGGACCTTTGCTATGCCGCTTTTTGGAATTCTGCGCCTCACCATAACTGGGGCCGCGCGCTCAAGGTCGGCAAAGAAGAAGCTATGGGCATGCTCGCTGCAGTCGAACAGTGGTATAAGCGCGACCACGAAGCCGAACAGAAACAGTGGCTCGAGTGGGACAACTATATCGCCGACGCGGTGAAGGATATTCCGTCTGTGACCACGCAAATCAAGATGCCCGATGAGGATCTCTCGAACCGTGCCCCGACGCTGGCTATTCATTGGGACGCAGCGAAAGTCGGCATCACCGGCACGGAGTTGGTGGAGAAGCTGGATAAAGGCACTCCACGCATCCTGGTCGCCGGCGGTCACGGCAGCCGTCCGGATAAGATGGCGTCCTCGCTCGGCATCATGCCGTACATGATGCAGCCTGGCGATTACAAAATTGTCGCCGAGACCATTTCAAAATATCTGCGTAACCCGGGTCACTACGAGAATCCGCCCGTATACACCGGACCCCCAGCCAACCTTGCCGGCACCTGGAACGTCGCCATCCAATACGTCCGCGGAATCGGCGAGCAGCAGTTCATTTGCAGCAGGACGGCAGCACTCTTTCCGGAGAACAGAAAGGCGAGATCTTTAATGCGGCTTTCC
>CAWFBI010000002.1:0-215870 GCA_963814015.1 uncultured Acidobacteriaceae bacterium | reverse complement strand
CTGTATTGGCGCTAAAATCGCCGAGTCACTCATTGTTGGTGCAGGTTTCAGTGGCTGTTTTGATGGCTGTTCGCTTCCAACTTTCGTGCATTTTGGTGCGACAGACTGCAAAGAGGGTATCTGCGGCAACACATTAATATCAAATTACTTGTGCGACACTTTGCGGCTGAATGTGACTCATTGCAAAGTCGCGAAGAACAGACTCAAAATCCGCCGAGGGCAACCTCGTGGGGGTTCGACCCCCCTCCCGGCACCAATAATTCGCTTGCATGTCAACGCTTTCGTGTCGATTAAGATACGAAGGCGGTTTTCGTTTGTGCTCAATTATGGCGCTTTCGTACCCAAATTATGTGTGTGAGAAACCCCCGTTATGCGCAGCTGATTGTGTTGGATACCCTGCATATGCGTGAATCTGTACTCCTCAGTATGCGTGGAGTAGCTTTCGCTACAACTGTGAGAAGCCGTTGCTCAACCGCTCTTGTTCCAGCAACTGCAAAACACGGCGCTTGATTTCGTCGCGCGTCTGCCGTACCGATGCGATTCCTTGCCCTTTGGGATCTGGAAGCGGCCAGTCGTCGCGGCGCAGACCTGGCACATAGGGACAATCGTCTCCGCAGCCCATCGTAATGAGCATCTCCGCACCTTGAGCCAACTCCGCGGTAAGCTTTTGCGGTCTAGCATTCCTGAGGTCAATTCCCACTTCGAGCATCGCTTCCACCACAACGGGATGGACATGCTCTGCCGGCTGAGTCCCGGCGGAGATGGCAACGGCGCGTTCAGGATCAGCAAAGTGGTTAAAAAGAGCCGCCGACATCTGCGAACGTCCAGCGTTGTGTACGCAGGCGAATATTACTTTCTGCATGTTGTCTCCATCTTTTCTGAACCTAGCGTATTCGCCCAATGCTGGGCGGCCATCTGGACTGGATCCCAGGGACTGCTGAGTGGTGGGGTATAACTCAGATCAAGGTCAACTAGCCCGTCAACGCTCAGTTCTGAGAAGAGTGCGGTCGCGAAGATGTCAACTCGTTTGGAAATCTCTGTTCCCCAAGATCCGAGGACTTGAGCCCCGAGCAAACGCCCCGTTTCACCGTCTCCGGTTACTCGAATGCGCAGTGATTTTGCGCCTGGATAATACGCTTTGTGGTCGAAGCTTGTGCTCTCAGTCGTGTAAGCAGCGTAGCCCTCACGTAGAGCTTCATCGTGGCGAAGCCCAGTCCGGGCGATGACCAAATCGAAAAGTTTTACCACCTGTGTTCCCATCGAGCCGGCAAACTCGCGGCTGCGTCCGAGTGCGTTTTCTCCAGCACATCTTCCTTGTTTGTGCGCCGTAGTGCCCAAAGGAAGATATGTGTACCGTTGGAGCAGGCGGTGCCAGGTTTCCACGCAGTCACCCGCGGCATAGATATCCGGAATCGCAGTTTCCATCCGTCGATTGACCAGCAGCGCCCCTTTCGCCCCGGTTGTGAGACCCGCCGCCACACCCAGTTGAGTATTTGGCTTGACACCTACAGCCACGAGTGCCATTTCGCAACCTTGCTCAAAGCCTCCGCTGCCTGAGACATGGAGGCCGTCTCCGGAGCTCACGATGGCATGTGCTTCGACGCTGGTGAAAACACGTACGCCGTGATGCTCCAATTCCCCGGCAACGGCCTCGCCGAAAGTTGGCTCAACAGTGGGCAAGACCGAGGGAGTGCGGCTGGCGATGGTTACCTCTATACCGCGGTGCGTTAACGCATCGGCCATCTCCAGGCCAATGTATCCCGCTCCCACGATGACTGCTCTCCGAGGTTTCGCCGACTCGATAAACTCGTGTATCGCAAAACTGTTTCTCATGGTGTGAAGGGGGAAAACACCAGGCAGATTGAGGCCTTCGATTTGGGGAGTTACCGGGCTGGCTCCTGTTGCGATCACGAGTTTCTCGTATGCATGGGTAACAACCTTTCCATCACCATCCGTTGCCAAAACCGTTTTCGCGGATACATCGATGTGGGTGACCTTGTGACCACGGCAGATATTGATTCCGTCGAACTCCGTTCGATGTGCGAGGGTCTTCCAATCCGGCGTCTCTCCGCTCAGATAGAACGGCAGGCCGCAAATGCTGTAATTGGGAAAATCATCGGCGAGCAAAACCGTGATCTCGGCATTCTGGTCCAGCTCGCGTGCCCGGAGAGCGGCGCTGATGCCCGCATCGCTCCCGCCCACGATCAGTAATCGCATTGTCATCCCACACTCCGATGGTCCAAATTGTTGCGCGATATCCAAAGTACGGATGTGAAAATATATGGACTCTCTCTCGTGCCTTTCTGGGGGAAGCTTGCTCGATTGCTAGCGGCGCCCTATTTCATCGATTTCTCGCTGTAGCGCGAACTTGTCAAGGGTTGCCAGAGGCAAGGCGACAAACAGGCTGATCCGCCTATCCAGGGAGGCGAAGGCGTCCCGGAAAGCCCGCTCCACCTCCTCCGGCGTTCCTTTGACTGCGGCGGGATCAGGTATGCCCCAGTGAGCCGTCATCGGCTGGCCCGGCCAAAATGGGCATACCTCCTTAGCGGCGTTGTCACAGACCGTAAAGACAAAGTTCAGGGGCGGTGAATCGGGCCGGGAGAATTCGTCCCAGGACTTGCTACGCAGCCCCTTCGTGGGTAAATGGGCGGCGTCAAGCTGCTTGATTGCCTCAGGCCGCACAGCTCCGCTGGGATGGCTTCCGGCGCTGTAGGCGGTGAAGTTCCGCCCTGCCTTGCGGTTCATGATGGCCTCCGCCATGATGGAACGCGCCGAGTTGCCGGTGCAGAGAAAAAGTACGTTGTAGTGTGACTGCATACGCGGTATCCCTTTCCGACTTTCTTTTACGCGGGTTCGAGTCGTGCGCCTGACTTACGAACAGCAGGTTGGACCACAGCACGTCTTGGCGATCGCGGCCGCAGGCTTAACCGCATAGACCTTGACACTCGCGGCAGCGGCATTGACGTCATAGTCGGACAGAAGAGTTGCCAGATCCTGATGGAGACTTGTGGGCTTGTCCGTCGAGCAGCAAGACTCCGCGGGTACCGGCAGGCCATTCGCCATATCCATCGCAGGAGAGCAGCAGGCGGCCTGGTTTTCAACTTTGGCATAGGCGTTGAGGTCGGCCCCGCTGTCGACAATCTCCACGTGTGCAAAACCGGCTGCGCGCAAGCCTTCGCGATAAGCGTCTATAGGGATCGCGCCCGCGATACACCCGACGTAGGCGGCTAAGCTTTGCGCGACCGCCGGAGGTAACACGCCCTTGAGCGCGATATCGCTTACTGCCAGGCGTCCGCCGGGTTTCAGAATCCGGGCAATCTCCCGGAAGACTGCGGGCTTGTCAGGAGCGAGGTTGATAACACAGTTGCTGATGACGCAATCAACCGATGCATCGGGCAGAGGGATCTTGTCGATCCTGGCTAGATGAAACTCCACGTTCTGATAGCCACCGGCGAGCGCGTTCGCCCGTGCGCGTTCGATCATCGCGGGAGTCATGTCAATCCCAACCGCGCGGCCTTTCGGACCCACCAGTTGCGACGCCAGGAATACATCCAGGCCCCCTCCGGAGCCGAGATCGACGATCACTTCGCCGGATCGAATCGAGGCAATCGCCGTAGGATTCCCACAAGAAAGCCCCATGTTCGCCTCGGCAGGAATGGACGAGAGCTCTTCGGGGCTGTACCCAAAAGCCTCCGCTACCGCTTTGACGCCCACATCCTTGTTCGAAAGCGTGCTCTTGGCCACCGCTGCATACCTTGACTGCACCGATTCAAGCAAATGTTCTGTCATCGTTTCCCCCTTGGGACATATTCGCTAAAACGACTATATTGCCGCTGGACACATTCGTCAATACATATATAATTATTTTTATGAAGGCCAAAGACAAGAGCTTCAACATGGAGCGCTTCTTTCAGGCTCTCGGCGACAATACACGGCTGCGGCTCCTGAATCTCATGGGCGATCAGGAAATCTGCGTCTGTTACTTCGTGGAGATTCTGGATCAACCCCAGCCCAAGATATCCCGGCATCTGGCCTACCTGCGTAGCGCCGGAATGGTGGCGGCTCGCCGCGAAGGAAAGTGGATGCACTATCGGATCGTGATGCCTCCAAATATAGGGGCCGCCCAGGTTCTTCAGCAGACTCTTGCGTGGCTCAAAGAAGAGCGCACCATGCAGGCAGACCGCGCCCGGCTGTCAAAAGCGTGTTGTAGTCCAGGGAAGTTTGCCACCCTGCAAGGCGCACCTCTGCCCACTTCAATCGACCCAAACACAGCTGCAGCATCGAGGTAATTATGTCCAGTATCCCCTACACACAGGGCCAGGTGTGCGCGCCGTTGCCGCGCAAGAAGCTGTCCTTCCTGGATCGATTTCTCACCCTCTGGATCTTTCTGGCGATGGCGATTGGGGTGGCGATCGGGCATTTCGTTCCATCGTCGGCGGCTTTTGTAAACAGCTTCCAGGTGGGCACAACCAATATCCCGATTGCGATTGGGCTCATCATTATGATGTATCCGCCTTTGGCCAAGGTGCGTTACGAAAAGCTGAGCGAGGTCTTCCGCAATCGGCGCGTTCTCGGTTTATCGTTGGCCCAGAATTGGTTGATCGGCCCGACGCTGATGTTTTTCCTTGCCATCATCTTCCTGCGTGGGGAACCGGCCTACATGCGCGGCTTGATACTTATCGGCATAGCTCGCTGTATCGCCATGGTCTTGGTCTGGAACGAGCTTGCGGGCGGCGATACAGACTACGTTGCTGGATTGGTGGCGCTTAACAGCGTCTTCCAGGTCGTGTTCTACAGCCTCTACGCCTGGGTGTTCATCACCATTCTTCCCACTTGGTTCGGGTTGAGAGGGGCGGTAGTGAACGTTGGCATTGGTCAAATCGCCCGGAGCGTGTTCATCTATCTTGGCATTCCCTTTCTTGCCGGAATGCTGACGCGGTTTGCGCTTGTCCGGGCCAAGGGTGAAGAGTGGTATCGGACGCAGTTTATCCCGCGCATCAGTCCGTTTACGCTTTTCGCCCTGCTGTTCACGATCCTGGTGATGTTCAGTCTCAAGGGCGACCTGATCGTGAAACTTCCGCTCGACGTGCTGCGCATTGCAGTGCCGTTGCTGATCTATTTTATCGTGATGTTCCTGGTCAGCTTCTGGATGGGCCGCAAGCTGGGTGCTGACTACGCACAGACGGCGACACTTTCTTTCACGGCGGCAGGTAACAACTTTGAGCTGGCGATTGCCGTGTCGGTGGCCGTCTTCGGCTTGAATTCAGGCGAGGCGTTTGTCGGGGTGATCGGCCCCCTCATTGAAGTCCCCGCGTTGATAGGGCTGGTGAATGTGGCGTTTTGGCTTCGCCAGCGTTATTTTATGCAGGGAACCGGCCTCTCTGACCAGGCACGTATCAAGGCGTGAACGAGCCTGTTTGCCTTGATCTCGGCACTCTAAGGTTCATGCTCCGGTTCGACGAAGCCTACTTTTCTCGATTGCGGAATAGGGTTTCCATTCGCTGATAGTACAAGACCCGCTGGCAATGGCTTCCTTCAAGCGCTTGGTGTCCTGTTCCAGCTGGTCTTCGTCTTTGAATATCTGACGCAGGAAGTCGAACAAGACCTTCCTGTTTGATTCCCGGGGGTTCTCAATGCGATAGAAGACACGATAACCGTCGCGGCGGTCTATGACGATTCCCGAGTTCTTCAGATAAGCAAGGTGCCGGGAGACATTCGGCTGCGAATTTTCGAGGACGTATTGGATGTCACAGACGCAGAGTTCACCATGCAGCAAGAGGTTCACGATCCGTAGCCGGTTCGCATCCGCAAGCGCTTTGAACATTTGTTCTACATCCATCATGGATCAAACCCGTCGCGCAGAGAGCCGTCGGTATTATGGGAACCTCGCCACCCGGTTCCCACAAAACCGAATGATGTAAATCCCCCGATACTGATATTCGCATACAGGCATGATCCCTCGGGCGCGCCAACTGCGAAGAGCTCCCGACACAGCACGAAATTCATCCCTTTTTCACATTCGCTTCACTAATGTGTCTATGCGCACAGACGCATACACATATCTATCGTGTGGTTGTGGCAAGTGGCATAAAGAGGTCCCATGAGACTTAAGTTTCCTGCAAAAGCTGCCCTCGCGAAATCACTCCTGAGCGCATCTGCAGTTGCCGCTCTTTTCTTCACCACCGGCTGCAATACCAATTATTCGGAAGATGGAAAGCCCCCGGCGGAGCCCACATTCGCCACCACCCAGGTTCGGACGTTTAGCGCAGCTGGAAGCACTTTCATCGCTCCCCTCATGTCCCGGTGGAGCGCCGACTATGAAAAAGCGCACAATGTGAGGGTCAACTACCGCTCCATTGGTAGCGGAGCCGGACTCAGTGAATTGAAGCAGGGCTTGCTGACCTTTGCGGTCAGCGATGCGCCCCTGGGCGACGCTCCACTCAGAGACCTGCCTCCACTCGTCCAGGTGCCTGTTACTGCCGGCCCGGTCTGCGTAATCTACAATTTGGCCGGCTTGAATGCTCCGCTTAGGTTGAGCGGCAAGACCTTGGCCGACATCTACATGGGCGCCATCGCCAACTGG
This sequence comes from uncultured Acidobacteriaceae bacterium, assembly GCA_963814015.1. Lineage (GTDB taxonomy): Bacteria > Acidobacteriota > Terriglobia > Terriglobales > Acidobacteriaceae > PALSA-350. The sequence continues at coordinate 209,287 of CAWFBI010000002.1, read as the reverse complement.
CAGGACCCGGTGATTGCCAGGGAAAACCCCGGCGTCAAATTGCCCCACATTGGGATCACCGTTGTACATCGGGCGGATGGCAGCGGAACCACCAGTATTTTTACCAGCTATCTCAGCAGTGTCAGCCCAAGCTGGGCGGCAAAGGCCGGCCACGATCTTGCGGTTAACTGGCCCACGGGGATGGGTGCCGCCGGCAGCCAAAACGTGCTCCACGACGTCCAGCAACAGCCCGGAACCATCGGCTACCTTGAACTCAGCTACGCCAGGCAGGCAGGGCTTCCCGTCGCCTCAATTCAAAACCAGGCGGGCGAATTTGTTGTTCCCAGTCCTGCCAGCGCCGCTCTTGCCATCAATGCCTTCGCCGATGCACTTGCGCAAGACCTTCGGGTACCCGTCGTCAACCCGCCGGCATCCGCCAAAGGGGCGTATCCAATTTCGGGTCTGACCTACGTGCTGATCCCCCGAGACGACCGCACCGTCGGAGAGCAAGGGGCATTTAGAGATTTCATCGCGTACGCACTCTCCCAGGGCCAGGACTCGGCTGAGGAACTCTCATATTCGAGGTTGCCCGCCTCGGTTGAGCAAAAAAGCCAAACGCTGCTGACGCAATTAACGGAAAATGGCCAACCGCTGAAGTGAACCTTGTTCCAGGCTGTAGCGAGCCGCGTTCGACGTCTCAGTTAAATATCGGGCTTGGCCAGCAATACTTCGTGGAGTGCGGCACCACTCCCTTCGGACCGCTTTTCGTGATCAGAGATGTTGCGTGCGTAAGGGCACAGGCAACTAACCAGAAGACGAAACCGCTGGAAGCGGCGCACGTTCGACCGGATGGGAAGCCAATCCTCGTCTCGAGAAGTTCGTTCCCCCCGTGTCGCAGACCCGACCCACGGCGGCACCGCCGGCAGAAAGATTGGCGCCTATGAGCAAATGGACCACGAATCCAGGATTGGCGACCAGCAAGACACCGGTTGCCGCCTCAAGCCAACGCGCAAAACTAACCCGAGTGACCTTTGGGCTTGTACTCCTGTGCGGAAAAAAGCATCTCGCCACTTACATCAAACTTGGAAAGGCTCTATCTCTTAGAGTAGAAGATATCGGCAGGCGACGGCTTCTCACGCAACCGCGCCCTGGCCGGCAGTTGCCGGTAGTTTCGGCCTTCCGCGTGAGCGAAGGATAGCTTCACCGCTGTCCGGTACCTCACTCTATCCCTGTCACAAAATCGCCAACAACAGCCATCCGTGGCCTACCGCGGCTCTCGCCCCCTTTGTGTCCCTAAGAGAGCGCAAACAAATCCGCGCCAATCTCCAGCAAACCGAGGAACGAGACTACCTATGCCCAAAAATACTGTCACCGATCCCATCACCGATCAGGAAATGGCCTTTGCTCACCTGATCCTTTCCGGAACCATGAATGACCGCCGCGCTGCGGAAGCGGTCGGTCTCAATCCCGACACCGCCGCCTATACCAAAGCCAAGCCCCGCGTCCGCGCCTACATGATCGAGCACCGCGCCGCCGTCAGAGAAAAGCTGGTGGACCAGGAAGCCGAAGGGCTGCGCAAGCTGAACCTTGGTCGCGACCAGATCCTGGCCCGGCTCTGGGAACTGGCCAATCTCAACCCTGAAGCGACCAGAGGCAGCATGGCCGGCCAGATCAAGGCTCTTGCCATGATCGTAGCCATCGAAGGCCTGATCCCGTCCCGACCATGAATGATCGCCGCGTTTCCCCACCCGCGACGCAACCCGCGGCCCCGCCCGTCAACGCACAAATCTACAACTCTGCGTGGCGCCGCAAACAGCAGCACCAAGCCGCGGGTGAGGAGCCAGGCGATGCCCAACCCGCCGCGGAAGCCCAACCCGCCGTGCCCCAGGTCCCCCACCCGGAGCCTGCACCGGAGCCTACGCCCGAGCCGGCCCCCGAACTCGCTAACGACACGTCGTTCCTCAACCTTGACCGGCCCCAACCCAGCCTTGTCAATCCCTTCATCAACCCCGGAAGCCCGAACTGGGTTCCCGCCGCGACAGACAGCGGCCTCGAGACTCTTCTGGGCACCGCCAGCTCACCCAGGCAGCCCTTTTCCTTGAAAAGAGGCCCCTTTAACCGGCGCCGCTGACGTCGATAAAAAGCCAAATTTTATCGAATTTTACAAACGCGGTTCGTGACGGCGCGTATGGTCAGATTCCTTCTCAAATCACGGATATGCTCTACGACTATCCCGGCGACGCGGTTTCCCGTCAGTTAGACAGCATGACCATCGAAGACTACCTGCTGCGCACCTATGGCGTGAGCCGGGAGACCATACGCCTGAACAGGGCTGAAGTCGCCGATGGATTCGGTCTCGGCCCGGACGTGTTGTCGGCCCTTTCTGATTTACGAGTGGGAGAAAACCGTTCCGACCGTGGATAACAGTATGGAGACGGGCATCCAGATGTTTCTGGGTGGAAACTCGGGCATGATGAGACTGATGGTGAAAACGCTCATCCCCGCAGCCTTCGACGGTCCACGGACCATGGAGGCGGTTTGGAGACCCCCTCCCGGCACCAAATAATTCGCTTGCATGTCAACGCTTTCGTGTCGATAAGATACGAAGGCGATTTTCGTTTGTGCGCAATCGCCGCCCATACTGCTAAGTGCGGAATATCTGTTCGAGTGAAGCTTAACGGGGGCTCGCCGTGGATCAAGCGCAGCTACAAGATGCTCTGAAAACAACACTCGACATCTGGCGCTTCCAGATCGACTCCTATTGGACTAGGAATAGCTACTTTGTGACCTTTCACACAGCCATAATGGCGGCCGTTTGGGAAATCACAAAGAACAAGATGTCTGATTCACGGAGGTTGGCAGCGGAGTTCTTTTGTTATGCAGGCCTGTTTCTTGCTGTGGTGTGGCTTGTAAATAATATTCGCGTACATCAATACATCATTTATTGGTGGAGAAGAGCAGCTGCAATCGAGAAGTTGCTGGGCGGCCCCGAAGAAACGCATCTTGTTTTCGAATACGATAAACACCGGCGGCCTAAGCTGATTCCGGGCGATTATCACCTGTGGATGGATTCGATTCCCGTGCTTTTTCTTGTTATTTGGATCATGATCCGGCTGCTTTGTTTTTAATCCACCGATCGCTCTCACCAGGAACCCTGTACGTCGCGGAACTGTAACAGCGTGTTGTTGTTCGAATGGTTATCCAAGGCCCAACGCTGCCATGAGGAAGGAATGTCTGGCCCCGCCGGCTCGCTGCCCATAGCGAAACCCCGCGCCGCGGACGGGAACGTCATTTGCCGCCAATCCCAAATCGACCGGGACAATCACGTGCCGCGGGTGTATTACTAGCGTTCAGTGAAGAGTACTCAAGACGATCATCTGATGACTATGTAGTTAATACGCCCTCATCCCTACCTCCCCCCCGGAGTGCTCATTCGCCGTCAGCGAGGAGAAATGCTCAATCCACAAGCAGTATCGGCCGAAGTTGCTTCGTTCGCGATGCCAAATAATGCCATCGAAGCCTTGAAACACCTACGTAATTCATACAAAGCAAGACCGGTCACAGTAGCCGACCGGGCCGTCTTGTTTGCCGTTGAAACCACTCTGAAGAATGCCAGGAAAACGCAAGAACCCGGTCTGCCTGGGTCGTCAAGCGGCTCCTCTGATCCTTCTCTGTAATGACCACGTGGTGAGCCACCGACGAGAACGCGCCACTTTCCCCAAAACGCGTAAAAACGAGATTACCAAAGTGCAACCTACCAGATTACTCAAAGGTAATGGCAAATTCTGCCGTAGCGAGTGATCCTCATCAACGAGCGGCGATCTCCCTGGACCCTGGCAATCAATACCCGGGGGAGTATCGATGGCGAATGGAACGAGAGATCGCCGTGAACGCGATCCAGCCTGCGACAGGCTGAGCAGTTCCTTTCAGGGGCCCACCACATGGCAGGCAAAATCCTGATCGTCGCCACTATGCTCATCCTTTTGACGGCGTGGCCACCGGAACATTTGGCGCGAAACATCCACCCGGCCCTTGGGCCGGTACATCCAGCCTGGGATAAGAAATCATCCAACAACGAAATCCCTGCTGCTCCGCGGCCGTCTCGCCCTGAGTTGCGGCGTATGACTGTTGCTCGATGAATACACTGCCCATCGCTGGTATCGGATCGCGAGCTTACACAGGATTGAAAAAGGAAACGCGCAATTGCGCAGGGAAGAAGGTGAAGCCATTGACACTAAACCAACAAGTGGACCGACCCCTGGAGAAACGGAAAGCGCTGCGAAGGAGTACTGCAAGACTCACCCTAGCGGCATCATTAACCTGCGGAGCTATAGCGGGGACTGGTATCAGCAGTCCTGCTCAGACCTCGCAGCCAGACTACAAGCAACAACAGACGCCTCCTACAGGACCGTCCCAGATTGACCGGCGCAGGATAGGCTCCGTAATCCTGGCCGCAAGCGGGCCTGCGGAGCAAAATCTCCTGATAAATGACCACTCAAAGGTCATTAAGTGGATCGCGGATTGCCAGACGTAAGCGGCCTGCGTAGGGAGGAGGTGAAATCCGAAAGCGTCGTTTCCGTATCCGATCGCATTTGCGCATTGCCAGAACTCCCCCGTTTTGGCATCCCAGGCCTGCGCAGCTATCGCCGGTTCCGTTCAAGGGAATAGAGCGCTACCGCACAAAGCAGCCGGGCAAATACGTGGCGGGTTGATTCTTTTTGACTGTCTACCAGACGAGTACGGTGAGTCGGGCAAATAACGGGCGTCACTTCGTCGTGGCCGTGCACCACATACTTGGTTCGGCACATCTCCCCTGGGACCGCAAAACAGGTAGGGCAATAAACACTGAGACCGTGGCTCATGGTCGGCTCCCTAAGGTAAGGACTGCGAGTAGGGGACCTACAATATCTTGGCGTTTCTGGCGCGGTTCAGCGTGATTTCAACCGCCACCAGGACGGCTTGATCGGCTTCGCTGGCCGGTTTTCGCATTAAGAGCTTGTACGAATCACGCAGCCGCTCCAAAGCGGCTATTAGATCGTTGTTACTCTGCATAACCCCGCGAAACCACTTCTCCAGCTGTCCTTCACGAGAAGCCTCAGGCAGAATGAACGGCAAGACCTTGCAAGTTGCTTTATTTGATATCGTCATGCTTCGCCCACGTACGGGTGTAGATGTTCGAACGGCGACCCTCCTTGTCTGCTACCGAGTCCCTCCCCCGAAAGAATCGATCACAGAGTTTGAAGAATCGCCGCTTGTTGAAGAGCATACCGGTTTACGCAGGACTTGCTACTAACCTTGCGTAACACGGAGGAGGATTGCGGTAATGCCAGATAGTAATGGATGGCCCCTTTGAGCCCGTTCTGCCGAAACCCGAATGAAGATCAGCCCATCTTAATACCATGTTCCCCAATGACGGCAAACACCGATAGCAGATTGGTTGTCGCAAGCAGCTGCCGAACCTGTTTGCCAAGATTGAGGAGTTCTAAACTGCAGCCCGCCGACCGGCAGGAAACTTTTAGGCGAACCAACGTGCCTAGGCCCATGCTGTCCACACGGGTCAGATCGGTCAAATCCAGCACAATTCTCTTGGTTTCTGGGATCAGCTGGCTGACCTTCGCGTAGAGCATATCGTTCACGCCCGCAACCAGCTGGCCGGTGCAACGCACAACGATAGCGTTGCCTGCATGGGTAATTTCAAGCGCGAGGGGACTGGCCGCTTTGTCAGACATCAAACGTTGCCTTGTCGAAATTCCTGGATTTGTTTGGCGAACGATTCTCGCACATCGGGTCGAGGATTGAAACGGCGAATCCACAGGCAGCGCGGTCGTTCGGTGCCCGTGCCGCTGTTTCGCGGGTTGGTACCTCATCCCGGAGGCAGGCGAGCGCGGCCTTCCTGGCTCTCTCGACCGTAAGCTTTCAAGGTCGAAAAGACTCCAATCGAGAAACCCACGCGTCCAGCGATTGCGAATGCGGACGATGGAAAGACCAGCAACAAACAACAAAAGCCCATTCAGGTAGGTGGCGGGAGCAGTATTGAAAGCGCATGGAGTACAGCAACGCCATCAAGTTCCACAGGGAATCCGGGGAGCGAAGTGGAGAGATCTGCCGCTTCTTTTTCTCTTTAGCTCGTTGGTCCGGCCGCTGCGATTGCATTAGGCTACGCTGACGGTGGCAGACTTGGCCGGGCCGGCGCTTTCCGAGGTACGCCACTGCATAATGGTGACGAGTTCGCGCTCCGGCCGCTCCAGAACGATCTCCAGGCGGCCACCATAAACGACGCCTGCATTGCCATCGAGGGTCAGCCAGTCGCCTTCCGTGAAAGTGCTTTGTCCGATGCGGCAAGAGCGGCCTTGCGGGTCAATCGAGAGATCTGTGCAGCCGACAAGACATACTTTACCCAGCTGGCGGGCAACGACCGCCGCATGTGAGGTGCGTCCGCCTAGCGAAGTGAGGATCCCGGCTGCATTCGCCATACCCGCGATGTCACTGGTCATTGTTTCCCGCCGTATCAGAATCGCCGGGTCGCCGTTATCAGCGAATCGCTTGGCCGCACTGGTATCAAATGCGATTTTCCCGGCAGCAACCCCGGTCCCGGCCACGATTGCGTGAGCCAAAGGCGCATTCTGGGTGCCCGACAGGTGACCGAGTGCAACCTTTTCGAGATCGATCCCTTCGAGTTGCTGCAAAGCTTCTCCTGGCTTGATGAGTCCTTGCGCCACCAGGTCGACCGCTATCTTGAGGGCCGCCCACGGCGTCCTCTTGGCACTGCGGGTCTGCAGTAGATACAGCCGCTCCTCCTGAACCGTGAACTCGAAGTCCTGAACATCGCCGAACATCACTTCCAACTGGGGTCGAATAGCCTGGAGCTCTTCCCAAATCGCCGGAAGCGTCGCCCCCAGCAGGCTCGCATCGTGCAGGGCTACGCGGCCGGAGACTACATCCTCTCCTTGGCCGTTCAACTGAAAATCGAGATACAAAGCGTTTTCGCCAGTAGCCGGGTTGCGGGTAAACCCGACACCCGCACCCGACGTGCCTCCGGCGTTCCCAAAAACCATTGTTTGGACAGTGACCGCGGTGCCGATGTCATCGTCGATGTGGTTGAGGAGGCGATATTCAGCCGCCTTAGGCGCATCCCAGGAGCGAAACACCGCATCGGTCGCGCGGGCCAGCTGATCGGCGGGCGCTTGAGGGAAAGGCATGCCCGCCATCTCCTGGAAGCGACCCAGCATGGCCCTGGTGAGCTGCCGCAATGCCCGATGGTCGAGCATACGCTCGCTCTCTTCGCCTTCCGCGGCAAGCGCTTCCTGTATCAACGCGTCGAAAGGTCCGGTTGGCAGCTCTTGCACGACTTCAGCGAATCCCTGGATCAATCGCCTGTAGCTGTCCCAGGCCAGCCGTGGATTGCCGGTCAGGCGCACCAACCCATCAACTGTTTCGTCGTTCACACCCACGTCCAGCACGGTCTCCATCATGCCGGGCATCGAGATAGCCGCGCCCGACCGCACCGACACCAGCAGGGGCTTGCGCGGAGAACCAAAGGCCAGGCCGGTCGCAACTTCCAGCCGTGCGATCCCCTTCGTGAGCGCGCCACGCAGAGCCGTGACTCCTGCCCCCGGGGTGCGGCTTCGCCCAGACCAGGTGGTCGGCAGGACAAAGGCGGCAGGCACCGGCAAACCTGCCTCCGCCATCCGCATCAGGTTCCAGGCTTTGTTGCCCACCTCTTGCGCCCCGCCCAACGGCAGACGCTCGCCGGGAAGGATGGCGTAGAGGAGGGGGCGTTCCCCCGCGCCGCTAAGCAGCGAGCACATCGCCCAGCACATGATCGCGCAGGATGATGCTGGCACGCTTCAACGAATCGGAAGCGTCGCCCAACCCCTGCCCGATTTTTGAAATCAGGTGCAATTCACGAAAATCCTCTGCCTTTTTCAAGGCCACCAGGGAGACAGCCCTTTCCGCCTCATCTGCGTCGTGTTCGAGAACAGAGAGCCGGTCGATCGCGGTCAGGAACTCGTCGGCGTCATCGCGTGGGCCGTGCCGCCGGACATGCTGAGCATGCCCCAGCGCCTTCACCCACTCCTGTGAGGCTTCCGCTAGGATGCGGGCCAGCGGCTGAAGCCACTCCACCGTCCGGTGATTGGCCTGTCCCTCGAGCAGGCAGAGTAGAAAGGCGGCTTCCTCCAACTGGTCCGCAGTGTCGTCTGCCGCCTCGATTAAACGGTGGAACGGCTGTAATTCAGGACGGCGGCGCACTGACCCCGCAACCTTGACCACCAGCGTGTCCGCTTCGTGCTCCCAGTGGCGAGCTCGCTTCGCCAGCGCGTCAGGCTTCGCGCCATCCCGCGGCGGCGAGAAGACGCGATCCCGGATGGCGGTCGCGATCTCAAAAATGAGACCAGCATGGTCGACCGCAATCTCCAGCAGCCGCGCTTCCGCGGTGTTCAGGTGGTTCAGGAGTTCGGCACGAATGCGATCCCGGATCAGGTTGTCGGATTGGTGTGCGAGTAGTCCCTCGGTTGCGGTCTTGAATGCGAACTGAACGAAAGCGAAGGCGCTTTCTTCGCCCAATACATCGCAGAGTCGATCACCCAGATGGATGGCAGTCGCCCCTGTAGTCTCAACCGCGCCCCAGATCAGCTGCGCGCCGCCCAGCTCAAGAAAGCCGCGATGTCCAATGTTGGCCTCGGCAGCCCAGCATAACAATCGCAGGCGTTGTTCGCCCTTGAGAAATCCGCGCAGTTGCTTGCGCGCCCGATTCCAATCGATAAGAAACACCAGGCGTGAGCCCAGGTGATCGAGATAGGAGAGAAGCTGCGCACTATCTTTTGCGTCGAAGCTGCATGTCGAGAGAAAGAACGGCTCGCCGCCCGCCAGTGTCGCAGTTTGGTTGCTGTTTGGATTCGTCCAGGTAACCGCGAATTGAGCGAACAGCGAGCGGAAAAACTGCAGTCTTTCCAGATGTACATCGCTATAGGTGAGAGTGACCTTCATTGCCTCAATATGGATCACGATGACATGAGCATCCGTCGTCCCAATGTCATTTTGGATGATGAGCCGAGGTCCGGAGCTGGTCGCCGTTGTGCCCAGGCCGGGATGGCTGAATTTAAGCGCTGCGGTGCGATTCAGCCCGCCCATAAAAGCCCGAACCAATGCAGCATCTCCTTCGCGAAGGTGGTATGCGGCAGCGCCCTCGATCTGCTCTTCCGCCAGCCCAGCCTGTAATGCGTTGAGTTGCTTATGCAGGTCCATGACCAGCCGATGCAGACTATCGCCGTGATCGCTGTCCGCGCGGGTTGTGTTGTCGATCGCGTCGCCTTCGATCAGATCATCCTCGGCCTTCGGTAAGGCATCGAGCAAGGGCCGCAAACGCTCCTTAGTCGCAGCGTCGGCCGGAGCAGCCATCAGCTGTGCATCCTCCGCAATCGCGGCCATCAAATGCCGGGCACCTGGGACGCGATACGACCGGCCTTCTTTCTGCGTCGCCGCGACCACGCGATCAAGGGCCCCATCGCCGATTGCGGCGACAAGCCGTTCCTGCTTCAAAGAGGAGGCAGGTTGATCTGGTTGATCGGCGTGGCTGCGGGCTACCTGCAGCAGCGTAAAGTAATACTTCAGCCGATCATTGGCTGCGAGTCCAGCTTCAACCTGGGCAGGCAACGTAAGTGCGTTCTCTCCCAGCGTCTCGATTACTTGCGTTTTCATGCCATTCTCGTCTGTTAACTAACTACCTATGTTACGGCCACCACATTGAGCTGAGATGAATAGCATGTGACCGCCGTCACGGCTTCTTCCTGAGCATGTGAATTACAGTCACTCCATGGCGCGCATTGCAGTCGTCGTCGGTCATGCACGCACCGGGACTTATTGCGAGGCTCTCGGAGAGAGCTATGCCCGAGGTGCCGAGGCGGGCGGACACCAGGCCAACCTCTTCATCACCAGTAGAATGACCTTCGACCCAATCCTCCATACGGGTTTCGAAAGGGTACAGCCCCTTGAGCCGGACCTGCAGGCAGCGCACGATGCCATGATCGCTGCAGACCACTTAGTGTTCATCTTCCCCCTCTGGCTAGGCACCATGCCGGCAATTCTCAAGGGCTTTCTGGAGCGAGTCATGCAGCCTGATCTCGTTGGTCTCTCGAAACAGGGCAGATTCCCCAGGATTCTAAAGGGCAAGTCAGCACGCATCGTCATCACCATGGGAATGCCGGGCTTTGTCTATCGATGGTTTTTCGGAGCCCATGCACTGAAGATGCTGAAGCGCAATATCTTGGGCTTCGTGGGCGTCCATCCCATTCGTTCACTCATTTGCGGCAACATCGAGGGCGTAGGGCCCGCAGGGCGACTCAAGTGGCTGAAGCAAATGGAAGCATTCGGCCGGCGCGCCCATTAGGATCTGTCCCCGCAACGATCATCGGTGCCCCATATCTCGCCTCGTGAGATGTGGGTAATCTTGAGTTAGGTATAAGCAGTTCGACTTCAAGAAGCACTGAGCGCAACCGCGTTCGAGGCCGCCTGCAATCTTGCTGCAAACGGTATCCGATCTTTCTCACATATCGCGTGAATAGCTGAGCGCGCAGTCATCAAACCTGACGGCAGCCCACCTCCTGGCATAACCCATTGGCCAACCATGTAGAAACGTGCCAAACCGGGCAAGGTGTTAGGTAATAGACCGTATCGGCAATGAGGAGAAAGGAGCCAGCCTTCCATGCTTCCTTTCCAATTGCCGGTGTAGCGGATGACCGTAGCAGGGGTAGAGACATCCATCACTTCGATCGCCGGCCGCAGATCCGCCACTTTACTTTCCAGAATAGCGATGACCGCCTCGGCGATACGATGCTTTTCCGCCTGGTAGGCAACAGGATCGTGTTGTTGCAGATGGACCCAATACTCAAAATTGCGCGTAGGAAGAAAGCAAGTGACCGCCGTCTTTCCTGCTGGAGCAAATGTTGGGTCGAAGTGAAAGATGCGGAACGACACCTGGTGAAGCTGATTACCGGGGTCCACCTGGAGCGGCGAGTCGAGGAGTCGAGTCACAAACCCGGGCTGCTGCGACATATCCTTCGCTACTCCCAGCGAGACTTGCAAATAGGACGGGAAGGTTTCGTAATCGTCATAGATCCTCTTGGTTTCCTCGTCCGCATACTTGCCGCCAAGAAAGTGCCAGATCGTAGCGTGGCCATCCGCGGCGGAGATCACCCAGTCAGCCGCGATGGTTTCCCCGCTGGCTAGCCGTACACCGACAGCAGCATCGTGTTCCACCAATACGCTTTCGACTTTGGCTCCCAGGCGCAGCTTTCCGCCCAGGCTGGCGAGCTTCTTTACGATAAGTCGAATGACAGCCTGCGATCCGCCGATCGGATACCCCGCATTGTCCTGATTCATCCAGGCGAGCGATAAGAACAGGGCGACCGCAGACAGCTGCCCCATGTCGCTCTCACCAAAGAAGCTTCTCAGGAGTGGGTCTGTGAACCTTTCGCCGTACTGACTGCTGCTCATGCTCGACAATTGCCACAGCAACGGCAGGTGCGGTAGATCGCGCAGGAGTGTCAGCCAGTGGTCGGCCCAACCCTCGGCCAGGTCAGGTATCTTGAATCCGGTGAGGGTGCGAATAGCTGAGGCAAACTGACGTATCTCCACCGCGTCCTGCGGCGCCCGTTTCAACATCTCCGTCTCCAGCCGGTCGACGTTTGTATAGATGCTCAGGCTTTCACCGTGCTCGGTTTCGAGGCGCACGAACTCTTCTGGATTTACGAACGTCACCTTATCAACGTCGAATACCTCTCGCCATCGCGAGTACATCTCGCCGTTGGGATTAGACCCGAGCAACCAATGCAAACAAGTTTCAAATGTGTAGTCACCCCTGCGCCAGCTCGTCGCCAGGCCTCCCGCGGTGTCGTGCATTTCGAGAACCTCGGTTTGATAGCCACATTTTTGCGCATAGACTGCCGCGCAAAGACCCGCGATGCCGCCGCCGATGACGACGATCTTTCGTGCATCTTGCTTCATATTTGGAGGCTCCCTTTGCAAATTGCTTTCATCCTGCCTGTGTATCGTAGCCTCCTCGTTGCTGGAGACGCTGTGACGGCTGACACATCGCCCGCGACCGGATCCCACCATCTCGAGGTCGGTGACAGCGGTCACTTACGTGGCCATCATGATAGGTAAAGATTTGGTGAAACTGGAGGTTTTTATGGCCACGGCGCATCAGGTAACAACGGGGACCCGCCTGCATATAAAACAAATTGCTGTGCTGACGGATCTTTCACAAAATGCCGAAACTGCCTTACGATTCGCCGCTACTGTGGCACGAGGGTACAATGCCGGCATCATTTTGGCGCATTCATATCTGCCGTCGTCCAACGCATATGCGGCCCCTAACATGAAACTTGTCTATGAGGCACTCGACGTTTATCGGGAGGATTTAGAGAATCAGCTGCTCACTCAAACGGAAGCTCCTTTTCTTCGAGACATCCATTGCATGGTCGTTCTAAGCCAGGGATCTCCGAGGCAGCTACTAGAAGACCTGAAGGATACGGACCTGATCGTGGTTGGGACTTCAGGTGCAACCGGAATGGAAAAGGCGGCGTTGGGATCGACCGCTGAAACAATCTTCCGCTCCTCCCCCCTTCCGGTGTTAACCGTGGGCCCGCATTGCGGCGGAAAAGAAGACGTCGAGTTGGATACTGTTCTTTATGCGACAGATTTTTCGCCTGAGGCGGCGGCCGCTTTACCTTATGCGTTGTCCATAGCCAGCGAGCATAATGCAAAATTGGTTCTGCTGCACGTGGTCGATAACAAGGATGTGTCGTTTTCTTTCGAACGGACGATGGCGAGCGCAAAGCCCCTCGAGAGGCTTCACCGGCTTGTCCCCCGTGGGATTGACCTTAAATTCCAACCAATATGCCGGGTCAGTTTCGGAAAGCCACAGACCGCGATCATCGATGAAGCCAAAAACGTTGGGGCCAGGATCATCGTGATCGGAGCAAGGGGCGCGAATGCCTTCGCATCAGCTGTATCCCACCTGACCGGAGGAACCGCATACAGGGTTGCGGCAAACGCACCTTGTCCCGTACTTACGATACGCAAGGCCTGACCTGGTCTCTTATCACCGCTGAGCGGCGCCGCTCGAGAAAGTCGCGCACGGCAGGATCGCGTTCCAAACCAATGGCAATTTCGTACGCGTCACGAGCTTCCCCGAGCGCGCCTGTCTTAGCCAGCAGTTCCGCGCGAGCCGCCCAATACGGCTGGTACTCAGCCAGTCGCGTATCGCAGACGTGATCGGGCATCGCGCCCAGACCCGCGCTCGCTCCTTCCAGTTCCGCCATGGCCAGGGCGCGATTGATAGCAACCACCGGTGAGCCGGTCACGGCGAGGAGCTCGTCGTAGATATGCAACACCGCGTCCCAGTTGGCGTCGCCAGTGCGGCGGCGATACACGTGCGCGGACTGGACCGCGGCTTCGAGTTGATAGCGGCCCATTGCCCCGTGAGCGCTGGCGCGAAGCAGCAGCGCTTCGGCCTCATCGATCATCTGCGAGTCCCAGCGCGCGGGATCCTGATCGGCCAGGGGAACGTACTCGCCGTTTGCACTGCGCCGCGCGGTGCGGCGGCCTTCCGCATGCAGCATCAGGGCGAGCAGCCCGAGCGCCTCCGGCTCCGCAGGCAGCAGCTCGTTTACCAGCCGGGCCAGAAAGAACGCTTCTCCGGTAAGATCACGTCGCGAGGTGTCGGTGCCTCCCGCATCGCTCCACCCCTCCGCGAATGCAGCGTAGATGGCCTCAAGCACGGTATCAAGGCGTCCCGCCAGCTCTTCGCGCTCAGGCACGCAAAACGGAATGGCGGCTTCCCGAATTTTGTTCTTGGCCCGCACCAGCCGCTTGCCCATGGTCGAAGGAGACATAAGGAATGCTGATGCGATGGTGGCCGCATCGAGTCCCAGTATGACCTGCAACATGAGAGGCGCGCGGATACCGGCGTCGATGGCCGGATGGGCGCAGGCAAACATCAGCGCGAGACGGCGGTCCGGGATTTCCCAATCCGCAGGGGTAGCCCCCAGCACTGCAGCCACTTGCTCCAGATCCTGGTCCACCATGTCACTTTGGTGGTGTCGCCGGGCCATATCTGTCGCCTTCCGCCGGGCCACGGTCAACAGCCACGCTTCCGGGTTCGCGGGGCACCCATTTCGCGGCCAATCTGACAGGGCGGCTGCGAAGGCCTCGGAGAGCGCGTCCTCGGCGGCCGCCACGTCGTGTGTGCGTGCGGCGAGAAAGGCGACGAGTTTGCCGTAGCTGCGGCGCGCAACCGCTTCTGCTGTGCTGCGCGCCTGCTCATCGCCTTCGCCTGGGTCCATGGTTCGGGTCCAAATTCGTGCTCAGGCCGGCATTCCCCAGATCGGGCGAACCTCGACCACCCCGTGACTGGCTCCGGGGCAGCGGGCAGCCCAGGAGAGCGCGGAATCGAGATCCGGAACGTCGATAAGAAAGTAGCCGCCCAACTGCTCTTTCGATTCGACATAGGGGCCATCCAACACCTGCGCCTTGCCGTTCGTGTTACGCACCGTGGTTGCGGTCGAGGTTGGCTGCAGGCGATTGCTGCCTTTCATCGCGCCCGCCGCTCTGAGTGCTTCACTATAGGCCGTGTAAGCCGCAAACCCCTTCTCCCGATCGCTCTCCGACATCTTCGGCCACTGGGCCTCGTCTACATAAAGCATCAATAGATATTGCATGGTAAACCTCCGTCCTGGATTTTAGGCGGGCGTTGTCGTCCGCTACTACCGTGACGTGCCAGAGAGAGCGATTTGGACACGCGATGCTATTTTGTCTCAACGCAAAGCAGCGACGCGCTGGTTCACTTCTGTTCTCACCTTCGACATATCCTGCTTCAGCAACGTTCCATTCTGCACCAGCAAATCGCCACCGACGTAAACTCGTTCCAGGTCGCGTTCCCCGGCAACGAACACCAGGGAAGCATAAGGATCGAAGACGGTGCGGAAGCGCGTGGGATCGATCACCAGGAAGTCGGCAAACTTGCCCGGTTCCAGACTGCCCAGCCGGTCCGCCACGCCGAGCACGTCCGCGCTGCCCACGGTGTGCAGCCGGAGCACATCGTATGGACTCATGATCGTCGCATCCTCATACTTGTCGCGGATCGCGTATAGCCCGGTGCGCATATTTTCAAAGGGATCGGCGACATCGGCGCTGGCCTCGCCATCGACGCCCATGCCCACCCGGATGCCGGCCTTCAGGCAGGCGGGGATATCCGCCACTCCCGACGCCAGGCGTCCATTCGACAGCGGATTCCAGCTCATCGCAGCCCCTGCTTTCCCGCTCTCCGCCAGAATGAAGCTGTTGGTGTGAATGAAGTGCCCGAAGACCAACTGCTTTGAAAGCAAACCACTATCCATAAACCACCGAAACTTGCTCTGCTGTTCATACTGCGTTTCCGGCGGCTCCAGGTAGTGGGTTTCGTTGCCCAGATGGAACTCATCCCCCAGCTGCTTCTCCATGAACGTTTGTTGATAGGTGTTGTTAAACGCCGTGGCGCCGGTAATCATCACTGCCAGAAAGTTGCTCGACTTCGGCTGCTTGCTGGTCCAGTCCAGAAAGGCCTTCAACGGCACCCGCGCCTGCTCCGCCCCATAGCTGGGCTGAACCCCCAACGCGGTAGCCCGGCCCACGGACATGCTATGAACAAATCGGATGCCGGAGTCCATCTCCGCGCGAAACCCTTTCTGGTCGTATTCATCCGCGGTAACTGCGTTCGGGCCTCGGCTCCGCGCCTCGAAGTTGAAGTTATAAGCTCCAGTGATGCCATGCTGCAGATGGTCGAGCGCGCCATCCAGGTTGAACCAATACATGTCTTCCGGGCTGGCTTTGACCGCAGGTTTATAAAGCGCGTCAATCCATCCCAGCAGGGTCTGATCCGAGCCCAAGCCGCGAAAGGCGCTCTGCCATAAGTGGCTGTGGGCAGAGATAAAGCCAGGGATAACCCAATGCCCACTAGCATCCAGGCTTTGCTGTGCCTGCATCCCCGCTGGAGGATCTCCCGCCGCGACCGCCAGCAGACGGCCATCCTCTCCAACCACCAGGTAACCTTTCACCGGCTCGCGCTGGCCCTTCGCCATTGTCAGGATGAAGGCATTCTTCACCACCAGCTTGGCCGGAGCGCTGGCCGTCGACTGCGCGAAAACCAGCGATGCGCTCGCCAGCGCAACCAACAAACAAAATATCCGCAGAGTTGAGAAAGCACGGTAAGCTTTACGGGTCATTGCCAATTACTAAATGAGACCGCATCGCAGAACAAGAAAAAACCGGTTCGACTTACTAGCGATCTATTTTTGAGAGCTCCGAATCAAGTTACCTCTTCGAACGGGACGGCCTTCAGAGTCTGCGTGCAAACTGCGAAGCTGCTTGGGTTTGGAGATTCTATGGCCTTGGCAGCGGTGATTTTGTTTTCAAGCGGTGCGCTGGCCGTACAGTCTTGTGATGTTGAAGGCCATAGTGGCCAAGGTGAACTCGTTTCCGACTCGATCTAATCCACGGGTGCGAAATTGGCGCATAGCGCGTTGTTGTTTAAGGACTCCGAAGATCGGTTCGACGATGGCTTTACGCCGGGCGTAGGCAGCCTGCCCGGCCGGACTTCGCAGCTTAGCCCGCATGCGGCGATGGGCTGGAGCACAGGCTCTGGTGCGACATCGCGAACCCAGATTCAGAGCCCGCGCCATATTAGAGTCCGGGACATAAGCATCGATATTGCGCCGTTCCATGGCTTTAAGGTTGTTGATGGAGAAGAAGCCACTGTCGGCCAGCGTTGCGCCCGGCGGTGCCCCGCAGCGCTGCTTGACTTGATCCACCATCGGTTCCAGCGAATCATTGTCGGTTGTGTTCTGCGTCACGCGCTGGGCCACGATCAGATGATCATCCGAGACGCTGATCTCGGCCGAGTAACCGAGCACAAAGCTGTTCCCGCGCTGACGCAGAAAGCGCGCATCTTCGTCGGTCTGGGACAGCTTCTTCAAACCGCTTTTCTTCAACCGCTCCATCCTTGGCGGCATCTCCGCCAGGGCCTGCTTCAGTTCCGAAATCGCCACTTCCAGCCCGCCCGGTTCCTGGTCATCGCGGTCGGCCGCCTTCTGCCAGGCGCGCACCTGGCGGCGCAGCTGCGCCCGCGTATTGCGCAGCGCCTGCTCGCTATCCACACGATCTTTACTGGCATTGGCGGCGATGCGTGTGGAATCAATCCCCACCCGGCCCAACTTCACCATGCCCTGCGACTTGGCCCATTCCAGCACCTGGGTGAAGGCATCATTCAGCGCTCGACTATGCCGACGGCGAAACGCGCTCAACGCCCAGTTGTCGACCCGCTCCCCGCCAGCAAGGTAGCGAAAGGCAAGATCCTCTACCAGGCGACGCTCCACCTGCCGTGCACTCGTGATACCTAGCGCGTAGGCGTAAAGCCATACCCCAAGCATCAGCTCGGGCGCGTAAAGCTCGCCCCCTTCGCTGCTGTAGCTCTGCTCAAATCCACTCATGTCCAACCGCTCTACCACCTCGCGTACGAAAAAACACAAATGCTTCTTGCCCAACTCGTCCCGTACGCTCGGTGGCAACAAATACGCCTGATCCGGACTGTATACCTTGAAACGCGACATGCTCCTCTTGTCGCTCAATCAAGCTGTAAATTACAAGTACCTCAAGCAGTTCTCACGCAGACTCTTCAGGCCGTCCCTAAATGGCACAGGCTGGGTGCGGCTTTAGCCGCTGCCCTCAGCAGCTAGCGCTACGCAAATCTTTGCCGGAAAGAGCCTCGATACACTACGTAGGCATGGCCGTCAGTGCCGAACAAAATTGTCATCCCGACCGGAGCGACCCGCTGTTTCTTTTCTAGGGTTTTCTCGCGCGACTCTCCATTCGACGGTGTGTGCAGAGGCCACTCCAGCAGCCAGCATCCACGCTATGATGTGACCGCGGTCTTACTCAACCTGCTCATTTCTTCGAAAGCGGAGGCCTAAATCGTGGAACAAGTCACCGAACAAGACCTGGCTTTTTTGCGCCAGGCGATTGAGCTGGCGCGATCCGCGCGCCAGGATGGACGGCACCCATTTGGCGCGCTGATCGTAAACCAGCGGGGCGAGATCATCGTTGCCGCACGCAACAATGCAGTGCGGCCCAAGGGCGACCCCACACAGCACGCCGAGATGGTGGCCTGTAGCGAGGCTGCGCGGCTGCTGGGTGGCGCCGAGCTCGCCCTATGCACCCTGTACACCAGCACCGAACCTTGCGCCATGTGTGCCGGTGCGATCTATTGGATCGGCGTGGGCCGCGTGGTCTTTGCCCTGGCGGAAACCGGACTGCTGCGATATGCCGGCAACCACGATGAAAATCCCACCCTCGATCTGCCTTGCCGCGAGGTTTTTGCCCGTGGGCAGAAGCAAATCATCGTAATTGGGCCCTTACTGGAAGACGAAGCGGGCAAAGTGCACGAAGGCTTCTGGACAAAATAGCCTACCTGCCAGGGACCTTGGGGTACTCATAGCTCGCTCGGTTTTGCGAGATATGGGATTACCACGACCCATAGTCTCGTTTGCTCATTGGGGCTGAAATGCCGCAAACGGTGGTAACCGAAAGTAACTTAGAGCGCATAGGGCGCTTAGGGCGCATATATTTCCCCGGCCACGTCATGAGGTGATGTTCTTGTCACGATCAGACCTGCAACACGTCTCCCTCGCGAGCAACCATCTCGTACAGCACAGGATTGACAAAGAACCCAAGGAACAGGCGGGAGATCAGGCCGGCAACGATCACGATGGCAAAAGGTCTTTGCGTGTCAGAACCGATGCCCGTGGAAAGGGCCGCCGGCAGCAATCCCAGGCAAGCGACCAGGGCGGTCATCACGATAGGCCGCAACCGCAGCAGCGAAGCCTCCCGGGTAGCGGTGCGAATGTCCCGATTCTCCAGACGCAGCTTGTTGATATAGGAGACCAGGATAACCGCGGTTTCAACCGAAACCCCCATCAGCGCCAGCAAGCCCAGTGCCGATGAGACGCTGAAGGGAGTGTGAGTGAGCTTGAGCGCGATCAGGGCGCCCACTGGTTCGGTCAAAATAACGCCAATAGCGATGGTTATCGGGAATTTGAAATTGCCGTAAAGCGCGAACAGGATCATGAAAATGATCAGCAACGCGAGCGGGCCGATAAATTCGATCTGGTGCTTGGCTTCAAGAAATTCGCTGTATTCGCCGCCCCAGGCGAGCCGATACCCGGACGGCAAAGATTTTTCCAGATCCGCGATCGCCCGCTGTCCAGCGAGTACGGCGCTCTGCAGGTCGCGCCCCTCGACGCTGTACTGCACACCAATGTAACGAGAGTTATTTTCACGATAAATAAAGGACGCACCGCCGGCCTCGTGTATATTCGCCAGCTCGCTCAGCGGTATCTGCTGGCCTGCAGGCGTACCCACAAGCAGGTTGCCAATCTGCTGCGCATTCTCGCGAAATTCTGGCTTCATGCGCACCACCAGGTCAAATAATTTTTCGCCCTGAATGACCTGGGTAGCCGCCTGCCCGCCCACCGCCGCCTGCACCACCGCTTCTACGTCGGCAACGTTAATACCGTAGCGAGCAATCTTGTCCCGATCGACGTCGATCAGCAGGCTGGGTTGGCCCAACTCGCGTACCACGGTCAACTCGGTAAAACCGGGCACCTGGGAGAGCCGGCGCTTGATCTCGAGCGCTTTGCTCTGCAAAACGTTCAGATCGGGCCCATAAATTTTTACCGCCAGCGCACTCTTGAGCCCCGTCAACGCTTCGTCGACCGCGTCTTCAGCCGGCTGCGTGTAATTGAAAATGACGCCCGGAAACGCGCTCAGCTGCTTCTGAATGTCCTTCTCCAGCTGCGCCTTATTGCGAATATCACCGCTCTTCCAGGCGGCATCATTGTAAGGCTTCAAACCCACGTAGAACTCGTCATTGAAAAATCCAGTGGGATCGGTGCCATCGTCGGGACGGCCAAGCTCAGAGCCGACATCGGTCACCATCGGATACTTCATCAGGATATTGCGCACCTGGGGCGAGAACTTGCTCGCTTCCTCGAACGAGATCGTGTACGGCATGGTCGCGCGTACCCACAGCGCGCCTTCGTCGAGGTGAGGCATAAACTCGCCGCCGATGAACGGGACAATCAGAAGGGTGGCAGCGAAAATCAAGGTGGCCACAAATATGGTTGTCTTGGGATGGTCGAGGCACCAGTCGAGTTCAACCGCATATTTTTCGCGCAGCCATTCAAACGGCTTATTCACCCGCTCGCGTACCCCATTTTTGAACCAGTAAGCGCACATCACGGGAACAAAAGTAAGGGTCAGAATCAGGGCGCCGACCAATGCGATCGAAACCGTGTCAGCCATCGGCTTAAACAGCTTTCCCGATGGCCCCCCGAGCGCGTAGATTGGCAGATAGCCCGCGATAATGACCGCGACTGAATAGAAGATGGGGCGATCGACGTCCCTGGCCGCCGCCAGTATCACCTCCTGCAGGTCGTAACTCTGGCCTTCACGCGCGCCCAACTCGCGGAACACGTTCTCCACCATGACCAGGGTCCCGTCGATGAGAATCCCAAAGTCAATGGCGCCAATCGAAAGCAGGTTGGCGGCGACCCCGCGCGCGTGCAGAAAAATGAAGGAAAAGAGCAAAGCCAGAGGAATGGTAAGCGCAACGATCACCGCGGCGCGCACACTCACCAGGAAAGCCATGAGGACGATGAGCACCAGGACCATACCCACGACCATGTTGTGCTCGACGGTATCGATGGTGAGCTGAACCAGGTCGCTGCGGTCGTAATAGGGCCGCACCTTGATGTCGGCGGGCAGAATGCTCTCATTCAGTTGCTTGGATTTTGCCTCCACTCCCTTGAGCACAGTCTGCGTCTGTTCGCCGCGGCGCATCATGATGACGCCCTCGACGGCATCATCCTTATTGTTGAAGCCGAATTCACCCAGTCGCGGGGCGCCACCGATGGTGACCTCACCGATGTCACGGATACGCACCGGCACCCCGTTTTGCGTGCCCACGATTACGTCGCCGATGTCGCGCGTATCGCGCACCAGGCCCAGGCCGCGAACGTAATAAAACTGGCCGCCCTGCGAGTAGAATCCGCCGCCGGCGTTGGAGTTATTGACGGAGAGTTGCTGCAGCACGGTCGGCACCGGGATGTGGTAGGCGTATAGCCGAGCCGGATCGAGCAGCACCTGGTATTGCATGACCGTGCCCCCGAAACCGGAATCGTCTGCGACCCCGGGTACCTGCTTATATTCGCGCTCAATGACCCAATCTTCGTAGACCTTCAGTTCTTGCGGCGTGCGATCGGGACTCTCGAGTACATAGCGATAGACCAGCCCTGAAGGGCTGGCGAGGGGTGCCAGCGTGGGAGTTACGCCGGTTGGGTAAGTCACCTCACTCAGGCGTTGGAAAACCACCTGGCGAGCGAAATAATCGTCAGTGCCTTCCTCGAAGGTCAGAATGACATCGGAAAGCCCATACAGAGAGATGGAGCGCATCACCGCCATTCTGGGCACTCCGTTCATTTCCACTTCCGTCGGAACCGTAACCAGGCGCTCGATTTCTTCGGCTGCGTGCCCCGGCCACTGGGTGATGACTTCGACCATCGGTGGAGACAGATCGGGGTAGGCGTCCACCGGCATGTGCTGGAAAGAAATGGCTCCGCCGACGGCAATGAACGCCACCAGCAATAGCACTAAGAGGCGTTGCCGCAACGCGAACTGGACGATTGCATGGATCATGGGAAGCCCGCCTCTTCAGTGTTGCAGCGAATTGGCAAACTGAAGGAACAAGCTGCCATCGCCTACAACCCTCTCTCCCGGGGAAAGGCCCCGCAAAATTTGCGTCTTCCCCTCGAGGCTTTGGCCGATCTCCACGTCGCGCCTGCCAAACTGATTGGCGCCGATGGCCAGATACACGAATGGTTGATTGTTGTCGTCGCGCAGAACAGACGAGTCGGGTACCGCAATCGCGTTGGCGATTGTGCCTGCCGTCACGGTGACCGTGCAATACATGTCCCTTTTCAATTTCTCTCCGGGATTGTCTACGACAATGCGCGCCTGCAGCGTTCTCGTGTTAGGGTCGAGCGCAGGAGAGACGTACGAGATCCTTCCATGGAAGCTGCCTGGATAGGCGTCCGTTTCGACCACCACGTCATCGCCGGTGCGAACCACGGCGAGGTCCGCCTGGTACACGTTGGCCAGAACCCAGACCGTGCTCAAATCTGAAATAGTAAAGGCCTGCGTTTGCCCAGCCTGCACCACTTGGCCGGGCGAGACGAGACGCTCGACAACTTCGCCCCCGATGGGAGCAAGCACGGGAATCAGCGCCGAACTCGGCGCCTTCGCCAGGTCGGCGGGATTCTTGATGCCCAGAATTTTCATGCCCTGATCGGCCGCGTTGAGGTCTGCCTGTGCCTGGTTGCGATCCGATTCCGCCTGTTCCAGGTCCCGCTGGGCGATGGCGTGGTGCTGGTACAAGTCCTGTGCGCGGACCCAGTTCTTCTCCGCCAGCCGGAAGGAATCCGCCGCCTTCAAATAAGCGTCCAGCAACTGCGAATAATCAGGGCTGCTCACGTCCAGCATCGGCTGGCCGGTCTTGACCTGCTGCCCGGGAACTACCAGAATCCGGCTGACCGGTCCCCCCACCTGGGTGATGACCGGCGTGGTGTTAAACGCGTTGTAGGCCACAGCGCCCGTAAGCCGTAGCGTCCGCGTCAACGTGTTCGGATGAACGGTAACTACCTGGACGTGCGACAGCTGGTCCTGGGGAATGGTGAAAAGCTGGGCAGTCGCAGATGCCGAGGTGTCGGCGGAATAGGATGTCATCTGCCCTGCCCGCTTGCGATCATTCGAGCTGCAAGCCGTGAGCGTCACTGCCAAGGCGAACGCCATCGCAATCCTGGTCAAAGTCATCATGGCAGGCTCCTGGTTCCTACAGCTTCGCGAAGCTGTTCGAGTGCGAGCAGGTACGAGGCGAGCGACTGGCGATAAGCGAGTTGAATGGCCCGGTAGCTCCGTTCCGCATCAAGAAAATCAAGCAGGCTCGCGGCGCCGTGCCGGTAGGCATATTCGCTTATGTCGCGGGATTCTCGCGCTTCATCCAGGTATCCGGAGCGATAAAGTCCCACCACCTGGTCGTTGGTGCGCAAATTCTCAAAGGCGTCGCGCACATCCGTCAGCACCTGCCCGTTCGAGAACCTCTCCTGCTCCTGCGCTTGCGTCATGGCGAAGGCGGCACGTGCAATTTCCCCCTGGTTACGGTCGAAAACCGGGAGCTGCATTTGCCCGAACAGGGAAACGTCGTTGAGATAACCAATGTGCGTGTAGTTGACTGTAGCCGTGATGTCCCTCTTGCCGATGGCTTGCTGCAACGCGTGCTGGCTGTCGGCAGCGGTGACTCCCTGCTGAGCTGCCCGCAAGTCCGGTCTGTTCTGCAAGGCTCTTGCCTGAAAGTCGTCCAGATTCCCCCTGACCGGCTGGTAGTCGAACGACCCCGCTACGTCATAGTCCGGCGCTATCGATTCGTAGCCGAGCAACTGGCGCAGATCCGAGAGCCCCTGCACCCGCGCGAGCTGCGCCGCGGACACGTCTGTCTGGAACTGAAGCAGTTGGAGTTTTATTTTGAGCAGGTCGCCCTCGCCTATGTCGCCTGCTTTGTATCGGGCTTCGCCGATTTCAACGGTGTTCTGGAAGCTCTTGAGATCCTCCGTGGCTAGCTCAAGTGTTGACTCCGCGAGCTCGACATTGATGAACCCGTTGGCCACACTGAAGGTAAGGCTGCGCTCATTGTCGGCAACCTGCGAGCGGGTCACGGCGGTCACGTCCCGGGCGGCTCGCAGGCGGTGTTGGCGCTTTTTACCTCGCTCGAACAAATAGCTGATGCCCAGGTCGAACTGCGCGGTGTTGTCAAGGTAATCGGCGCTGAATTCACTCGGCTGGAATATCGGCAAGAACTGCCAATCGCTCAGGATCACCGGGTTCGGACGGAGATTCGCCGTGATCTCTTCCGCTTGGCTTTGCTGGATCGTGGTGCGCGCAGCCAGGAGGTTGTGGTTGTGGCGGAGCGCCATCTGAATGGCGTCGTCGAGTGAAATCGTCACCGATGCTCGATTCTGGGCCAGTGCCTGCGCCGGAGGTACCGGTGCCTGTGCCGGCGCGGATTGCGCACCGGCGGCGCATGAAACAGTTATTGTGGCGATAGAGAATAGAAGACGCAAACGCTGTAAACGCATGGGCAGTCAGCCTTCGTAAGGAGGGCAGTACACAGATTGGCGTGCCGGGGACAGCACATAAAAAAGCAGACTGTTTATGCGGGGGGAGCGCGGGCGGGAAGGCGTCGGGCGGCGGGGCTGGGGGTGAAGTTATCCCGGTGGGGCTCGGGCCCGGGCCCGCGGGGAGCCGGAATACCTACGCGAATCGTTGTCGGCGGCGGTTCGATGGCTTGATGGCTCAGATGGCAGATCGGGCAGGTGTCTGCAGGAGCGTTGGCGTGATGATGCCAGATCCCCCCGAGGGTCGCGCCGATTATCAGCGCAAACAGCGCTATAGGCAGCGCAACGCGCCAGATTTGTTTTATGTCAGACACGTCTGAGGCACATAGCAAAGGCCTTTATGGAGTTGGACTAGTGTAGCCCAAAATGTGCATTCTCAGTTGTCCAGGTCTCCATTTGACCACCTTGGGGGTCTACACTGGCAGGATGACGATACCGTCCAAAGTTGATCTTGTCGGCGTTGGCCTGAATGCCACCGACACGCTCATCGCTCTCGAAAGCTACCCGGAACGCGGTTCCAAAGTGGAATACAGTGGGGCGAGGGTACTGCCTGGCGGCCAGGTCGCGACCGCAGTGGTGGCTTGCCAACACTGGGGCATGTCTACGCGCTACGTAGGAATACTTGGTGACGACGCCGCTGCCGCTCTTCATCGCGAAGCCTTTAGCCGTGCAGGCGTAGAGGCCGAGATCATTACTGTTTCCGGAGGCACAAGTCCACAATCGCTGATACTGGTCGACGGCGGCGGCGAGAGAACTGTCCTGTGCCGGAGGGATCCGCGGGTCGCCCTCAAGCCTGCTGATCTCGATCGGCAATGGATCGTGAATGCCCGAGCGCTTCACGTCGATGGCTACGACACAGCGGCGGCGACCGTAGCGGCCAGCTGGGCGCGCGCTGCCGGCCTACCCGTGATCGCCGATCTGGATGAGCTATATCCAGGGGTGGAAGAGCTTTTGGAGAACGTGGACTATCTCATCGTGAGCAGGGATATCCCATGCCGGCTCATGGAGGAGCCCGACTTAGAAATGGCATTGCGTAAAATGCAACGCCGCTATGGATGTCGCCTTGCTGCCGCAACGTTGGGCGACAATGGCGTCCTGGCGTGGAACGGGAAGCAGTTACACCACGTCTGTGCCTATTCTGTCCCAGTGGTTGATACCACTGGCGCAGGAGACATTTTCCACGCCGGCTTCATCTACGGACTGCTCCAGGATTGGCCCCTGGAACGCCAACTGGACTTCGCCTGCGCCGCGGCTGCATTGAATTGTGCAGCGGTAGGAGCCAGGGGTGGCATTCAGTCGGTCGCGACCATTGAGCATCTCATGGCGACGGGCGTTCGGCACCTGCCTGCCCAATGCGCAGCAGGTTCCCAATATAGGTAAGAGGTTTGCGTCCGCAACGGGGAAGGACGGGTGACCTTGAAAAAAAGGGGCGAAGCCCCACCATTGCGCCATCTGCTGGCGTTCAACGTATTCCCCCCGTCATCGCTGAGAGTCTCTCAGTTTCTTAAGCCGAAGACAATGGCTCAGATTTTTTCCTCCGGTGCTCTAATGAGTCATGATTTATGTAAGACGCTACGCGGTTTTTAGCATTCCCATTCTTACCCTGTTCTCCATGGCGCTTGGATGCCATTCGCAAAATACGCCCTCTTTGCCGCAGGCGGTCAGTACGCCAAATGCGGAAGCGATTGCCGGGCCGTTGCGAATCATCGCTACCGCCGGCACCCTTGCAGACCTGAAATGGCCAAATTTTCCCGACTACCGCCAGCAGGTTCAGGGACTTTATGAAGCGGTGAACTATACGCTTGTGTGGGTACGCGATGGACAGGCGACACCCCAGGCGCTGGCCGTCATTACCGCGCTAGAAGACAGCCGGCAAAAGGGGCTTGACCCGGAAGAGTACGATGCGACCCGCTGGCCACAGCGCCTGACCGCGCTAAAGAATGCGCCAGGAGATGCAAACACCCTCGCGCACTTTGACGCTGCCCTGACCGTGAGCACGATGCGCTACATCTCTGACCTGCACGTAGGACGGGTAAATCCAAAGCACTTCAAATTCGGCATCGATGTCGGGCAAAAAGGCTACGATCTGCCCCAGTTTCTATCCCAGAAGCTACTGAACGCAAGCAATGTGCCGGAGGTATTGAACCAGGTAGAGCCGCCATACTACGCCTACCGGCGCACCGAGACTGCCCTCCAGGCCTATCTGGCGATGGCCGATCAGGACCATGGCGCGCCCTTGCCCGAAGTGCAAAAGACGCTGGGTCCTGGTGATGCCTATGCTGCGACCGAGGCGCTGGCGCAACGTCTGCAATTGCTCGGTGATCTGCCCAAGGGCAATATCAGCGATCTAAGGCCTGGCATCTACGATGGTCCCTTGGTCGACGGAGTCAAGCACTTTCAAGGTCGGCACGGATTAGGAACGGACGGCAGGCTAGGCAAAGACACGCTGCGCCAGTTGAATGTGCCTCTGAGCATTCGCATCCAGCAGCTGGACGATGCTTTGGAGAGGTGGAGATGGCTGCCGGTGGATTTTTCGCCCCTGCCGGTCGGGGTGAATATCCCTGAGTTTGTCTTGCGCGCATTTTCGAGCGATCACCGTGTCGCACTGCGCATGAATGTCGTGGTCGGCAAAGCAGTGCGCCATCAGACTCCTGTCTTCGCAGACGAAATGAAATACATTGTCTTCCGGCCGTACTGGAATGTTCCCCTCAGCATTACCCGCGGCGAGATCATTCCCGCGCTGCAGAAAGACGGCAGCTATCTGTCGCGCAAGAATTTTGAGGTCACCGACCAGAGCGGCCGGATTGTGACCAGCGGCGCAGTGAGTGCCGACATCCTGGCGCAATTGCGATCCGGCAAGCTGCTGGTGCGCCAGAGGCCGGGACCGACGAATTCGCTCGGACTGGTCAAGTTCATCTTTCCCAACGAGCACAATGTCTACATGCACGACACCCCGGCACAACAACTCTTTTCCCAATCGCGGCGCGATTTCAGCCATGGGTGCATACGCCTGGGAGATCCGGCGCAACTTGCAGTGTGGCTGTTGCAGGACCAGCCCAAGTGGACACCGGATGCGGTAAAAGCCGCCATGCAGTCAGGCCCGGATAATCAGCAAGTGAATCTGACCCGGCCGATTCCGGTTGTGATTATCTATCTGACTGCGGTGGTTGAAGAGAATGGCGAGGTCTATTTCTTCGACGATATCTACGGTCACGACCGCTCGCTCAATGCCGTGCTGGCCAAGGGGCCGCCTTATCCCTGAGAGGGGCTACCAGCGGCGTACTCGTCCTACGTCCACGTGAACAAAATTGGATTGCGCGTAATAGCCCACGCCTCCGCGGCCCAGAGATAACGCCGCATCGCGGACCTCGGCGCTCGAGACTCCCGGAATGCGAATGTCGATAGCCTTTGCTTCCATATGCTGGCTGTGCTCGGCAACGCCGTGACCGTGTTCCCGCAGGTAGTTGTTGCTCCACGGGGTGCGGTACCCGCAGACAATGTCGATTTCGCCATCCGGACGGCCTAACTTGACCAGCAGATCGTGCAGCAGGTCGAACTCCTTCAGGTCGTAGTCCTTCACGTCACCGGTGCGGTGGTCGCGAAGAAAATGGTCCAACTCGGCGATACGATCGGGCAGGTACCGATCGCCCACGCGGTAGATCACGTCGATATGTTCGCCGGTGTGCAGGTGATAGAGGCGAAGACGGTAGGAAGGGGGACTATCATGGGAGCCCAGGTCGATCGCACCGCAGGGGAGTACCCCCAGGAAAATAACGCAGGCAATGAACTTGGCGATCGTGGACACTCTCTTCATTATAGAGCGATTATAGAACGCCGTGGCGTTCCCGCAATGAAGCTAAGGTGCTACCTGGACCACTGAAATCGAGCTCAGGTTCCGCACCCAGCGGGCCGGGCGGCGCTCTTCGCTCGACACCATCTTGAACGCGCCATCCCTACCCAGCTTTTGACCGTCGAGCGTGTCCGCAACGATCACGTCGCCGGTGTGTATTGCAGGGTCCACCTCGGCCAGCGAATATAAAACGCTATAGCCGTCCATCCCTCCGGCAACCACCCCAATCATGAAGAGCTTACCTCGAATGCTTTCGCCCAGGGGCACGCCAACCTTTCCTAGCAGATCTGCGAGTGGGACACCCGAATACGTCTCGTTGGCCTTGCTATGGGCATTGAAAACGGCAACCGATTTGTGGGGCAGAGCGGCCAGCTCATCGGGGCTGAGGGTCAGCGTTTTGCCGTCGTAGGTCTTAATTGTTAACCGAGTGGACGGAGTGGAAGGCGCGGAGTGTTCCATCTGCTGCGCGCCGCAGAGCGTAATGGCGAAAGCGGGAATAGCAAAGGCCGTCAGCCGAAGAAACTGTTTGCGCATCATTGCACCATTCTAAGAGACAAGGCTGTAACCTCTATGGCGTCGGTGCGTCTCAAGTTTGGGTGTTTTCGTTGTCACCCCAGGAGACCCATGTCCAGTTGCTCCGCGATTCGCAACGCATTCATTACTTTGCTGATGGCCTTTGCCACATGTATCGGGTGCACTGCGGCTCCCAGGGCGCCGATCCCGCCTCCAGCAAACGATAGCGCCCTCGCCCAGACATCGGGAAAGCAGACCGCGGTCTTTGCCGGAGGGTGTTTCTGGGGAACGCAATCGGTGTTCGAGCGTGTCAAAGGCGTGCTTGAGACCACCGCTGGTTACTCGGGCGGTTCTGCCGCCACCGCGACATACCAACAGGTTGGACAGGAGAACACCGGGCACGCGGAATCAGTGAAGGTCGTCTTCGACCCATCAAAGATCACCTATGGCCGGCTGTTGCAGATTTTCTTTTCCGTGGTTCACGACCCGACCCAGCTCAATCGGCAGGGTCCGGATGTAGGCTCCTCTTACCGGTCGGTTATCTTCTATGCCAGCGACGAGCAGCAGAAGATCAGCAAGGACTACATCGCACAACTGGACGCGGCCAAAGTATTTCCCAAGCCGATCGTGACCCAGGTTGTGCCCCTGAAAGGGTTTTACGATGCGGAGGCCTACCATCAGGACTACGCCCTGAATCATCCCGACAACCCCTACATTATGGTCTGCGACCGCCCGAAGGTAGAAGCACTCAAACAGCAATTCCCAGAACTCTTCAAAGATTACCGCGGCAAGTAAGCGAAAAGAGCACTTGAGGGCACCCAAAATGTGGTCGGTAAGAACAGCTACTGGCCTTTGCTGAGGCGGCGGTAGTAGTCGGCCACGGCCTCCTCATACCCGGCTGGGACCGTCGACTCTTTGGTTGTGCGAACGTGCCCCGGTGTCTGGTCGTCTGCGTCGTGGCGAAGTTGAAGCTCCAGTCTCTCGACCCCGCTGAGCACCTCAGTGTGCAGTTGCTCGACTAGCGCCGGATTGCCCGGGAACCGTCGCGGATCAAGACGCTGCATCTCGCGCGCCAACTCCTCCACTTCCTTGAGCGCCGCGGGATCATTCTGGGCCAGATGATGAAGCTGGCTCAACTCTGACAGCCCTTGCTGGTAGGTACGTTCAGGGTCGGCTGGGATGGGCGAATTGTCGGGGGCCGACGGTCCGCCTGATCTGTCGAAGTGATTGTTGCCGGTGTTGATGTTGTTCCACGCTGTACCCACCGCCCCACCGCCTGAGCGCCAATTGCCAACGTCGCCGCTCAGGTTATCCTGGGCGACCTGGTTTCCTCCCCGTTGATTCCCACCGCCGTTCTGGGCAATTCGAGCACCAGGGCCACCCTGGCTGCTCCAACTGCCTTGTGCTTGTCCTGGCTGCCCGCCCTGGCTTTGCTGCCCACCCAGCCCCTGCTGCTGGCCGCCTTGGCGGCCCGATGGATTTTGACCCCGCGCCGTCAAAGACTCAACCTGATCCCGAAACCGTTCGACGTGGTCGAGCGCGGCCGTTTGCTCACCGCCTTGCTGCGACTGACCCTGGCCAGGTTTGCTCGGCCCCAAACCTTGCTGTGCCTGGTGCACCTGCTGGCTCAATTGTTCCAAACCTTTGCCGATGCCCTCTTCTGTCCCATTGGAGTTGGGGTTGACTCCCCGGCGCAGCCAGTCCGCAGTCCGCTGCACGCGGTTGGTCAGGTCGGTCTGGTCCATGCCCCCGAGAGCGTCGCGCAACTTTGAAGCCGCTTGTGGCTGCGTCGGCGCCATCTCCCGGGCCGTGTTGCGCAAATTCTTTTCCAACTGAGACAGATCATCGGAGAGCTGCTGCCGGTCTTCAGCCAGTTTGTTGCGCTGCTGCAGTCTTGCCGTGTATTGCTCTTGATTGGACGCGCCCCCTTGCCCAGTCAGGCCACGAATGCGATCCGCCTGGGCGTGCTGTTCCTTACTTAGGCGATCGCTCTCACGGGAGAGCGAATCGAGTTTGCCCGTTGCCTGTGCCTGCTGCGTACCGCTCATCAAGCTCGCAGCCTGGCGAAGTTGGTCGGCCGCCCGTCGCGCCGCCTCGCTACTCTGCTCCTGGCCAGCACTGCGCTTCATCTCTTCATTGGCATTGCGCAACCGGTTCAGTGCCTGGGTCACCCGCGGGTCGGGCGCATCTCCACTCCCATTGGACTGAGATTGACTTCTTGCGGATTGCGATTGGCCGGCGGAGCCTCCTGAAGATCCACTCGAGGAACTACCTCCGCTCTGCTGTCCCTGTTGCCCTTGTTGACCTTGTTGTTCCTGCTGACCATTTTGCCCCTGCTGACTTTGTTGCCCGTTCTGACTTTGCTGGCCGTTCTGGGGTTGACCGTTCTGGGCCATCTGCTCCATCTGCTTTTGCAGCTGCTCGGCCTCACGGCGCAGCATCTCCTGCTGCCAGCGCTCCTGCATGGTTTGCGGCCTGTTGCGTTGCTGTTGAGCCAACTCCTCCTGGCGGCGCGCCAGTGCATCGAGCTTTTGCAACGCCTCGTCCACTGCTTTGGCGCGCTGGTCAGCAGCAGAGCCGGTCTGCGCCGTCTCGTATTGATTTTTCTCCGTATCGAGTTCCAGATCGAACAGGCTGGCCAGGTCGCGACCCGCACCGCCCCCGCCACCACCACCGCCGCCCTGCTGGCCGAACGCAACTTCTATCTTGCGGAACGTAGCCTCTGCCCGCAGCAGATACTGCAACGCTTTCTGTTCCGCGGGAATGGCGTCATGCCATTGCATTTGCTTCAGCTTGTCGGACGACGGCGTCATGGCCGCGGCGGCTGCTTGCATGTCGTGCCCGAAGCTGTTGAATTCCTCATTGGCCGACGACAAATCCCTGCTATCCATTCGCGCTGCCAGGGCCAATGCCTGTTCCTGCAACTTGGTCTGCACGCTGGAGAGGAACTTGCCCGCCTCCGCAGCGTCCTTCGGGGTGGCAGCCTTATCGTTTTGGCGCTTCCAGGTTGCGGCGATCAGTTCCTTCTCCCGCTTTGAAATGTCCGTCTGGCTTCCCCCGCCGAACCCGCCACCACCACCACCGCCCATCTGCTGTGATTGCGAGAACTCACGCTCAAACGGGTCTGCCTGGATGAAGGCCATGTCCGTACGGGCTTCTGCATGCCCATCTTTCGCCGTGGCATAAAGGCTCACCAGGTCTCCGGGAATCAGCTTGAAATCTTCCAGGCTCAGGGTGGTTGAGCCGCTCACGTTTTTCGCGCCTGGCTTCTGTGACAGGTCGATAGTTTTTTCTGGTCCACCGTTGACGGAATAGTGCAGGCTCACATTGTTCAGGCCAAACTCATCGCTCGCTTTGACGCCGACCGTGACTTCCTCGATAGGACTGGCGCGATAATCGCCGGTTGGACGGTCGATAGCGATGTCCGGCGGGTTTGCTTTGTCGGTAGCAATAAAGTAGTCCTCCGACAAACGCACCGGCTGGCCCTGGTCGAGCGCGGCGACGTGGTAGGCTCCATCCTTCTGCATCAGTATGGAACCCTTGTACACATTACCCTCGCCGCCGCTGAGGATGATCTGTTTGCCGTCATCGAGAGTGAGCTGGCCATTGCGCAGGGGGCGATCCATCTGCACCGTCAGTTCCGCATTCGTGCCTTCGATCGCGCGCAGGTCCCCACCGTGATCCTCGGTGACCTGCGGCATACCGGTCCATTTCGGGTAGTGGTAGGTCACTCGCAGTTGCTTGACCGAGGGCAAATCAACCACGCGGACCTTGTAGTGACGGGAGCTGAGCGGCCCGGCCTCGACGTAGTACTCAACGTCTTCAGGCAGCCCGGCAAAAAGGAACTGGAAGTTGGACGCGCCGGGGGCAGCATCCGGCTGGGGCTGCATCGCCACCGGCTCCCAACCAGCCTTTCCGGAACTCTTATAGCGCGCAAAGAGGCGAACTCTTTCTGGCTTGAGACCGATGACGCTGGCGGTGATCAGTTGATCGCTGTTGCGGCGAACGGCAACGTCGCCGGGTGTAACCCGTATGTCATAGAGCGGCGCAGCCTTGGGTCCCGTCCACAGCAGCGACGCCCCGTAGCCGAGGTAGCCGGGGCCCGCGGCAACCAGCCAAACCAGCACTACCAGGCAGGCCACGCCGGCGCCGGCCAGAAAATACAGCTTGTTGTTGGGTAGCAGGTTTGCTGGCTGTGCGTCGCGGGCTACGGAAAGAGTGTCCGCGGCCAGCAGTTCAAGGAAAGGATCGTTCCCTTTCTGTTCGCGGT
Organism: uncultured Acidobacteriaceae bacterium; assembly: GCA_963814015.1. GTDB lineage: Bacteria > Acidobacteriota > Terriglobia > Terriglobales > Acidobacteriaceae > PALSA-350. The sequence goes on along the minus strand of CAWFBI010000002.1, from coordinate 176,358 downwards.
CATCGAAGGTGAGCAGCCGCTGTTGGAATTCAGGATAGGCTGACTCGGCCACCGCGGTGGCGCGCCGGCGCGTGAGACGTCGCAAAGGGAGTGCGAGAGCGAGGGCTGCAGCCAGAGCGATTATTATCAGCAGCAGCGAACGAGCGCCCGTGAGGCCGCGCACCGGAAAGGCGAACGCGTTCAGGATAAGAACCAGCAAGATGGTTGTTACCAGCGCCGTGGCTGCGAGAATGGCCGCTCCACGCAGCGACACACCCAGACGCAATCGCTGGTGCAATTGGTGGATATAGAGGTTGAGCTTATCTCTCTGTGAGGTGCTCATGCCTCCTCCCTCTGTGTGCCGAGGTAGCGACTGGCAACGATGGACTCGGCAACCGCCGCCACCAATACAAGCAGCATAACGTACCACCAGATGCTATGCGCGGGATTTTTTTCCTGCACATTGCCGGCTACCGCAGAAGATGCAGGCCCTGCGGAACCCTTGCCCCAGAGTTGCAGAAGATCGTTTGCGATCGGCTCAAGGTTTGACTCGCGCCGATCAGGATTCACACCGATCAACGCATCCCTGCCATTGGCGAAGTGGATGTGGTAGAAACCAGCGCGCGTTAATTGAAAAGACTGCGCCGCGGCAGCTTCCGTCAGCGACAAAGCACGATGACCATCCGGATCGATGATCTCGACACCAGTGGATGGATTGCTGTTCGCTCCAGTTCGCAACGGAACAAACGAATCCACCAGCCTGCTGCCACTGACACTGTCACTGCCGGAAAGAAACCGTGCAGTCCGGTCAACAAACGGCACAAACGCAGGACGAACCGGCAGGTCGTTGGTCAGGTTGTCCAATCCCGAGGCAAAGAGAAGCACGTGGCCCTCCCCAATCTGTTTCTCCATCAGCAGCGGTGTGGAGTCGGTGAGTCGCACGATCACGCGTGCCTGGGCCGGGTCCACGCCCGCCACGTAGTAAAACTTCAGATCGCCCCATCCCGATTCATTCATCACTGCGTGGGTAGGGTCGGTCTGCCCCACGGTGGCGTATCCATTGCGCGTATACGAGTGGGCGTCGGAAGAATATCCACCGTAGATGGGAATGCGGGCATGGTGCGCGGCCGAGGTTCCGGTCGCAATCAGGACGCTGCCGCCGCCGCGCACGTAGCGTAATAGGGCATTTTCAAAGATGGAAGGTAATGCAAGTGCATCGGAAAGCACCACGAACGCGTATTTCGCTGGATCGATATCAGCGGATTTTTCGCTATCGATTGACTGTAGATTGAAGGACGCCTGGGTGGCCGCCGCCAACGCCGCGCTAAAGTAGACCGCCGAGCGTGCATCGCTGGCTTGATGCACGAACAACACCCGTTCCGGATCAGACCGTTTGACCGCGAACACGCTAACGTCATCGGCGGGAAAGCCGTCGGCGGAATCGATCCTGATCGCACAATGGTTGAGGCCGTACGGCACATCCAGCGGTTGAAATTCAACCGTTGCCCGGCCATCTGCCGGAATGTCCACTTTGCGAGTGGCGATGGTCTTGTCGTTGACGACGAGTGAGACGGTCCTTGATGCAGCCGGAGTTCCATAGCCGGCAATCACCGCCTGCACTCGCGATTTCTTCGGGTCCTTCGGGTCGGCCAGCTGAGCCGGTGCATTGACGGTTTCGACCGTCCAGTTGGGGGTCGCGGCGGTTCCCACCGGGTGCAGAACTACGGACACGTTCGCGGGCAGTTCCATGTCGGCGAAGTTCGCCGGCATGCCGGTTTTCTGCATATCGCTGAAGAGGTGCAGCTCGACGGGCGTGCGCACCGTTTCGACCAGGGCGCGGACTCCGTGTGCCAGCTCGCCTAAATTGGCACGCGAGTCTCCAGGCTGAATACTCTCGACTGCCGAACGAAGAGCGCCTGCATCCTGAATGGGCTGGGTTAAGATCGCGAGCCGGCCGCCCAGAGCCATCACTTCGGCTGGCTGCGATCGGGGTCGCGATGCAAGCAAATGCAATGCAGCCTGCTTCGCATCGGCAAACCGCGAGCCGGCCTTCATGCTGAAGGAGTGGTCGACCACCACCAGCATCAGTTTGTCGTTCACGCCAGCAGTTGCCCACCGGATAAACGGATTGGCAAAGGCGAGTACCAGCAGCACGAGCAATGCGGTACGCAACGAGAACAGCAGCAGGTAACGCAGACGGTGGTGGCGGGTGGAGCTTTGTATACCACGCTCGAAGAACATCAAGGAACTAAAGGGCAGCGGCGTAGTCACGTGGCGGCGCAGCAGATGAACGTAGACGGGCAAACCGATCGCCGCCAGGCCAAGCAAGAACCATGGACTGAGAAAACCCATCATCGCTCCGCCTGTCGAATGGCAAGGTACTCGCGCAGCGTGGTGTCGAGCGGCTGGTCGGTTACCAGCAGGTGGTAATCCATGCCCGCACCGCGGGTGCGTTCACGCAGTTGCTCGAGATGGTCGTCTATCTTCTTGATGTACTCGGTGCGCGCGTACTCCGGAATCACTTCCAAGCGCTGGTCCGTCTCCAGGTCGATCAGGATTGCGGGTCCGCGCAGCTCCGGACGTATCTCTTTAGGATCGAGCACATGGAACAAGACAACTTCATTTCCGTGGTAGCGCAATGGTTCAATAGTGCGCACGATGGTGGCGGGGTCTTCATAGAAATCGGAGAACATGATCACAATGCCGCGGCGATGCAGAAGCTCCTGGAAGTGATTCAGCGGCTTGGTAAAGTCGGTGCGGGCGCGCGGTTCGGCCTGCTCCAGCCCCGCTAACAGCCGGTACAGCTGTCCTTGCCGCGTAGAGGGCCGGATGTAATTGCGCACCTCATCGTCAAAGACAATCAGCCCCGCTGCGTCGCGCTGGTTGTGGATGGCGAGATAGAAAAGCGAGGCGGCGGCAAAGCGGGCATAGTCCATTTTGCTGGGCCGCGCTGAGCTGGAGGTGTAGTCCATTGAATTGCTGGCGTCGAGCAGTATGGTGAGCTGGCTGTTAGTGTCGCCGCGATAGCGCTTGAGGTAGCAGCGCTCCGTGCGGGCAAATAAATTCCAATCGACATGGCGCAGGTCGTCTCCCGGCGTGTAGGCGCGATACTCGGCAAACTCCGAGCTGAAGCCAAAATCGGGAGAGCGATGGAGACCGGCTACGAAGCCATCCACCACTGTTTTGGCCAGCAGATCGAGACTGCTGATACTGGCGAGCACACCGGGATCGAGAAAGCGCTGTAGCATCAAGCCTCCTTGGGCGGCGGCATATGTTCGATCAGGCGGCGCAGAATCTCATCCGCATCCACGCGCTCCGACTCGGCATGAAAGTTGAGCAGGATGCGATGGCGCAGTACCGGGATGGCAAGCGACGTGACGTCATCATAGGTGACGTGATAGCGGCGCCGCGAGAGTGCGCGCGCTTTCGCAGCCAGCACAATATATTGCGCGGCACGAATACTGCCGCCGTAGTTCACATACTTCTTTACGAAGTCGGGCGCGTTCTCGTTCTTGTACCGCGTCGCGCGAACCAGGCTGACGACGTACTTGGCTACCGGTTCACCGATCGGCACCATGCGGACAAGTTGCTGGAAGTCGAGTAATTCCTGGGCGGTGGTGACAGGTTCGACTTTGGCCACTTTGGTGGTCGTCGTGAGATCCACGACCTTGAGTTCGTCGCTGGCGCTGAGGTAGTCAAGAATCGTATTAAAGAGAAATCGGTCAAGCTGCGCCTCGGGCAGGGGGTAGGTGCCTTCGAGCTCGATCGGGTTCTGGGTTGCCAGCACAAAGAAAGGCGCCGGTAGTGGATAGATGTGTCCGCGGACGGTGCAAGAGCGTTCCTGCATGGCCTCGAGCAATGCTGCCTGGGTCTTGGGCGGGGTGCGGTTGATCTCGTCGGCAAGCACAACGTTGCCAAAAATCGGGCCATGAACGAAGGTCCATTTACGATGTCCTGTAGTGAGATCTTCCTCAATGATGTCGGTGCCGGTAATGTCGGAAGGCATCAGGTCGGGCGTGAACTGGATGCGCCGGAAACTCAGTCCAAGGGTCTCCGCAATGGTGCGCACCATCAGCGTCTTGGCCGTGCCGGGCAAGCCCGTGATCAGGCAATGTCCACCGACAAATAACGCGGTAAGGATCTGATCGAGCACCTCATCCTGGCCGACAATAACCTGGCGCACCTGGGCAAGAATGCCATCGCGGACTGCATAAAACCTCTCGATGCGATGTTGCAGCTGGGCTGCGTCCTGGCTGAGTTCAGGGAGCGTTACCATCGGCAATGTCCTTCCTCTCGACTATTCGATTTTCGAAGACTGGCCCAACTGCTTCCCAAACTCTATTCCTGCCTTAGGACATGGGTGGCCCGTATCTCGCTCGTTTCTTGCGAGATGTGGGATTCCACGACTGCCGGCTCCTGAATCTTTACAGACCACGTTCCGTTCTTGTCCTAATTCGTTTTGGGTGCGTCCTTCTGTTCCGGGTGTTCGATTTCCAATAGCAACTTCTGGGCCGGGCGATAACCAGGCGCAGCTTCGAGTGCCGCGAGCACACTCTCCTCGGCCTTGTCGCGCTGTCCGGACGCGTAGTAGGCCCGCGCAAGGTTAAACTGCGCTCCAGCTTTATCTGCTGGGTTGAGGGCCACCACAGCGGTGTACTCGCGGATCGCTCCAGGGTAGTTCGCTTGCGCAAACCACAAGTCCCCCAGGTGGCGATGCAGATCTTCATCATGGACAGGGTAGATATAATTGATGCGGTCCAGCGTCGCTGCAGCCTCTTTCGGCTGGCCCAGCTCTTCCTCCAGCGAAGCCAGTTTTTTGAGGATTGCAGGATCCTCGCCGCCCATCTTTTCATAGTGCGTGAGCACTTCTGCCGCGGGCTTCTTGTCGCCTTGAGCGAGGTCTGCTGAGGCAAGAAATTGATAAACGTTGGCGTCGCCGATGTACTCCGGATACATGCTGCGTACCGCTTCGCCCTGCCGCAACACGTCGTCGTACTTTTTCTGGTTGGCAGCCTCGATCAGATGCTCCAGCGCATTGTGCCACTTATCGAAATTGGCGGCCATTGTCCCGTAGCGCTGGTTCAGCCACTCTAAGTATTGCTTATCAAACTCCTCTGGTGAAACTCCGAGATCTGCCTGAATGACTTCGGGAGTAGTCTTGCGTTGCGCATAAGAATGGACTATGTCAAGCAACTTGTCTTCGCTCCAGTGGCTCCCGATGTAGTCGCATATACTGCCCGCCTCGAAGTAGGAGACGACGACCTGCGCGGGATATTCGGGAAAGATAAAACCACGGTCCAACCTGGCCACCGGCAGCAATTTCTTGTCCCGGATGGCGACCAGGATTTCCGGCGACACGCGATCTCCCCATTCCGGGGATACCTGGGTTTCTTCATGCACCGCAAGACCTTCCGTGAACCAGCGTGGCACCCGGCCCTTGGTGGCCGAGAGAACGTAGACATGGCTCATCTCGTGCCACAGCGTACTGCCCCAGTTGAAGTCGCCGGGCTTGCGTGCTGAGGGGCTATCCATGGCCACCACTTGCCCAAAGGTGACCCCGAGCGCGCCCAAGCCGGGCATTCCCATGGTGCGTACGGCGAAGTCCTCATGGTCGGGGTAGACCTCAACTTGTACCGGGCCGGTGAGCTTCATCTTGTATTTCTTGTCGTAGGTGGCGAGGATTCGCTGCAACTCGGCTTCAAAGTAAGGGTGCAACAGGTCGGCTTCATTCTTGCGCAGCCGCAGAATGGTGCCGTTTTCTTTATAAGTGACAAAATTCTTGTAACTATCCAAAAGTCGCAAGCTGTTTACCGTCTCAGCGTCGCGGTAACCGTTGTTGTACGACAACTCCAGCTGCTGAAACGGCTCATCCACCTGACCCAGGCGCATTAGGCTCACACCCAGTTGAGAATGGGCGGACCACAGCCGGGGATCCGCGTCGATCGCCTTGCGGTAGAAGACGACCGCATCGTCAAAGCGGTAGTTGAGCTCAAGATGATGAGCGACCAGGGCATAGCCCTCTCCATAACCGGGGTTCACTTTGCGAATCTTGTCCAGCCACACGTCTGGGGAGCGATCGGCCAGTAGCTCGACCGCCGCATGGATCGCCATGGCATCCAGAGCGTCAGAGGATAGGCCGATTGCCTCATCGGCTTGAGCGATGGCGTGTTCGGTATCCGCATTCTCCAGCGCAAGGTTGGCAGCGAATTCATGCGCTTCCACCAGCTTGGGATCGAGTACCAGCGCTCGGCTGGCATAGTCCGGGGCCTTACCGTCAAAGCCGTCCGCGCTGACGATGGCCAGGCCCAGATAGGCCTGCGCATTCTTCGGATCTCTTTGCAGGGCTTCATTGAACAACCCCACCGCATCGGTGTTATTGAATCGCTGGTGCAGTAGCATTCCCCAGCGGACGCGATACATAGGGTCGCTGTCGGGCGGCGCCGTGGCGATGCGGAACTCCTCATTTGCCTGGTCGTATTGCTCCAGCCCCCAGTGACCTTCCGCCCGGAGGTAGGGAGAGTTGGTACGCACCAGCGACTCGTAGCAGGCTTGCGCCTGGGTCTTCTGACCGTGCTTGCGCAGGGCGTGGCACGCATCAGGAGAGTTTGCAGCGCGGCATTGGGTCATAGTTCCGAGCACTATGATCAGCAACGCTCCGGACTTTTGCCGCCAGTTCATTTATCAAGTTCCTGTTGGACTTGTGCCAACTGCACCAGCGCCGCCGTAAGTTGCTGCTTATATTCAGTAGGGTCCATAGCGGCCTTCTGATATTTGAGCGCGTCAATCTTTTGTTCCAGGTCTTCCTTTTTCGCCAGGAGCGCTTGCTTGGCGGGATCATTCGCAGCTTTCTGGGCAGCGCCGATGCGCAGCACGGTGAAGCTCGCCAGCAGCACCCCCTCACTCTTTGACGGCTCGCGCACGGGTTCGTTCCGTCCCGTGTCTTCAAACACCGGATGTTCGGTCGCCAGGCGCTTTTGCGATTCATAGAACGCAGCCGTCTTGCGCTGGGCATATTGAAATGCCTCCATTGCGCTGATGGAATCGCTCTTATCCAGGTCGGCGGTTGGGTCCTGGAGCGCCTCAACCCAGTAGCGGGCGAAGACCGTCGCATTTTTCTCCGTACCGTTCTTGGTCGCGGCAATCACCCCTCGCCCAGGTTTTTCAAGAGCGGCCACCGATCCGCCGCTGGAGCTGGTGGCGTTGACAATAAGCTGGCGTTTGGCAGGGATCCGATCGCACAAGCTGGCGAGTTCCGCCGCCGTAATATCAGGACCCACGAGGTTGAACTTGTAGTCGGTGCCATCGAAGGAGCCGTGCCCGATCAGCATGAGCACAAAATCATCCTCCGGCTTTGCATCGTGGGCCACCGATCCGAGCGTCTCCGTTAGTTTTGCTCGTGTAGCCTGAGTCCCGGTCAGGGTATAAACGTGCGCGCCGCTGCCGGATTCCTTGAACAATTTATCCAGGTCCCTGGCATTGGCCGTAAACCGCTGCTCGTAGTCCGGTTCGCCACCGAGCCCGGCGACAGTGACGTAGTAGACGCTGGCATGCGCGGACAATGCGGCCATCACCAAGCACAGCAGGGTTGGTCTCATACCACACCCCACTTGCGCCGCAGCAGCCACTCCGCTGACATGAGCAGCAGCAGCCACAGAAATACCACTGGCATATTCCACAATTCCTTGATGTCTCGTACCGAGACGCCTGCATCGGAATAGGAAATCTCGTTGGGCAGCCGCGTCAGTTCGTCCGGCTTCCAATAGCGTCCGCCGGTTTCTGATGACAGCTTTTCCAGCAGTTCGCGATTCTGCACGGTATGAAAGCTCTCCGCAACCCCGTCGATTCGTTGGAAAGGGAGGGTATCGGTTCCAGGATCCCCCGATGCCTTTTCCGCCCGCCGCTGGGCTGTGATCTCAGCCAGGTAAGAGCCCGGTTTTTCGGCCGTCCACGCAGCGCGGAATACTCCGGGATTATTTGCCTCTGGCGCCATATCCACAATCGCTGATATGCCGTCCGGACCGATGAAATGCGCGGTTACCTGGGCGTCGGCGGCGGGCATGTACTCCTTATCGCGCACGCTGGCCGAAAGTTCAATGTGGCCGTCGTCCATCAGCGTCTGCCTACCCGCGGTGACCACCACTTGTCCCGGCGACTCCAGCACCAGCCAGCGCAGCAGTTGCTGCCAGAATAGATCGTGCGCGTCGTCGCCCAGAGGCTGGCTCATCTGCCATCGCCACGTGCCTGAGCTGGCCATCACCGCGGTGCGGCCGCGGCCGTAATTCTGCGTGACCAGCAACGGCAGTTTGCGCCCGCCGGCGTTCATCTGAGCCAGCACCGTGGCTCCAGGTTTGGGGGTCCCCGCATCCTGGTAGTCCATCAGGTAGGTCAGCTTCCTCCAGCGGTCAACGTTCTTTTCCGGATCATCCATGAGCCGCGTGATCGGGCTATCCGACCCGGCGGCGGTGAGTTCAGCGGTTGCGGGATCTCGGTGGAACGTGCTCCTGCTGTTAGGCAGAATGGTGGGCAGCAAATCGACCAGGCTTGAGCCGCCCCATCCTCCATCTCCCAGTGAGAAGCGGCCGCCAAGGAATAGCAGCCCGCCGCCGCGGCGATCAACGAACTCGCGCAGCAATTCCTGCTGCAAAGGAGTGAAGTAGCCGGCCTCGACCGAGCCCAGGATGATGCCCTGGTAAGCAAAGAGATCTTCTGGGCGCACCGGGAAGCCATTCTCAAGTTCCTTGGGATCGCTGATGCCCTGGCGGTAAATCTTGTTCTCGGTAGTGCGCAGCATCGAGGCAACCTGCACGATCTTGTCATCGTCTTCAGCCCGCCGGATGAACTTGTACTCCCATCGTGGTTCGCCCTCGACATAGAGAATGCGGCGCTTGTCGTCGGTCACCCCCAGCAGGCGAGAGACTGAATTGTTGGCAACGTTTTCTTCACCCGCCAGGGGGCCGATTGAAAAATGCAAATTCTTGACCCCAGCCTCACCCGGATTAAAAAAGATGGTTTCCACCTGGGTCGCGCCGTCGGCGTTGAGCGTGACCTCGCGTGAGCCCAGCGTCTTGTCCCCGTCGCGAACGACCAGCAGAGCCTTACTTCCCGCGTAACCTGTTTGATGGAATGTAACCGTAGCCGGGAGACGCGAATCAGCCATGGCGCGGGCGGCGACCTTTACGTCGTTCAACTCCACGTCGTGCGCGAGCTGCTCTTTGCCGAAGCCAACGGTATGGACCGGCAAGCGGCGATTGCGCAGGGCATTCATGGTGTCGAGAGCCAGGTCTCCGGAACCATCGATGGAGTTTTCTGAGCCATCGCTGAGCAGCACGATTGCGCCAATCGGCAGATCGGATGTCTCAGTTGCCAGTTGCCGCAGCCCGTCATTGATGTGCGTGGCGGGGGCAGACGGCTGGATTTCCCTGAGCGCCCCAGCCCGCGCCACCCGGCTGTCAAGCCGATAGAGCCGGGTCTGAAACTTCTTTTGCAAACCTGCCAGCACGCCATCCTCGAGCGCCTTTTCGGCCGCCGCTTCGCGGGGTTGTTTACCGTCGCTGCCGCTATCGGCGATCGCCATACTCCGCGAATCATCGAGCACAACCGCGATTACGTTCTGCTGCGGCGCCAGCTCGGCTACGGTGATGGCCGGCTGCCACAGCAGGACCAGCACAGTGGCGATGAGCAAAGATTGTAGAAGCCAGACTCCCCCCGCGCGCCACCTGCTGATGTTCGCTGCCGCCTGCGGCAGCCGCGACCAGATGAGCACCGCCAGGCCGGCCGTGCACGCGACAATCAGCAGCAGCAGCACCCAGCCGGGCCACGCGCCTAGCAGGACAAACTTGCCTTTGGAAAACACCGGCATCGGGTACTTGAAAAAGAATTGGAACATGTAACGAAACCGGGGTTTCCGCGGCGCGTCAATCTCAGTGTGTCATGCCGTAAACGATGTAATTCAATGCAACCCGGAAAGCCATGGAAGCGAAGGGTTCCGGATAATCCGGATCGTCCGCCCATTCCCAGGCATCGCCGAGGTGCATGTTGTGACAGATGGCAACGATGATGCGGCCTTTATCATCGCGGATCGCGCGCCATTTGGGTACGTAGCCGTCCTTTTCGTACGTCCTGTGGGTGCGTATGTATTGTTCCCCGGGCACTTGCATGCGCTCATCGAGGTCGTAAAGCACGTGGAAGATCTCGTCTTTGTTCTCCAGGTCTTCGATCGGGCGATCGGGAAAGACCTGGCGCATACCTTCCATGAAGTCTTCCCAGTCGGCCGTGCCGTGGAAGTCGTCCACCATCAGAAAGCCGCCCTTCAGCAGGTATTCGCGCAGACGCTTGGCTTCCGCATCGGTAAACGACCAGGTTTGTACTTGTACGGCATAAACCCAGGGATAGTCGAAAATCTTGTCCGAGTCCAGGTCGACAACTTGCTCCGTGGAACGCCCCTGGATCCGTGTAAGCCGTTTCATCGCCAGCAGAACCTGGCGATCGGCCTTAGGGTAGTCGCGCGACCAGGGGTGGCCCCAGCCATATCCTCCGTAGCCCCCATAGCCTCCGTAACCCCCGCCGAAACTGCTGCCTGCGCTCGAGGAATAACTGAGCCGCGACCAATAAAACTCAGCCTTTACATTCGTTTCCGCATCGTCGTCGAAGCCGAACTCCGCCGTCCGTTGGTAGGCATAGACCACCGAGCACAATGCCATTCCAACCAGCGCCGCCGTACTGGCTTGCAGGAGCTTCATGGGCTGAACCTTCCCATTTCACCGTGCGTGCCTTGAGACTATCAGAATGTCTCAGGCTCTCGTCTGATAGACGAGGTCGGCGTGCGAGTAGTTTGTGGCCCCACGCAAATGTTTGCCACACGCACTTTCTGCGTGAGACGATTTTCTTTGAGGGCAGGCCGAGGGGGCAGTCTTTTGAAGCGGCGGGACTTCTTTAAGATTTCCGGCGCGGCCTTTGCGCAAGCGGGCGCCGCCAGGCTGCTGGCCCAGACGCAGCAGATGCCGATGGGCGCTCCCGCCCCCTCCAGCGACACCACCAAAGCGGACTACACCCTTCGCATCGCTCCCGTCACCGTGGAGCTCGCACCGGACCACATTCTGAGCACTATCGGATACAACGACACCTCTCCCGGACCGGTGCTGCGGATGCGCGAAGGCAAGACCGTAAGCGTGGATGTAATTAATGATACCGACGTACCGGAATTGGTGCACTGGCACGGCATGTTGATTCCATCGGAGGTCGACGGAGTGGAGGAGGAGGGCACACTTCCGGTGCCTGCACGCGGGCGGCGTCGTTATCAGCTTACGCCGCGTCCGGCCGGATCTCGCTGGTACCACTCTCACGCCATGGCCGAAGCCGATCTCCATCGAGGCAGCTACACCGGCCAGTTTGGCTTCGTCTACGTGGACGGGGGGAAAGATCCGGGCCAATATGACCAGGAGAGTTTTCTCTGCCTGCGCGATTGGGAACCGTTCTTCACCAGCAACATGGACGACGATGACGACGACGGCCACGCCGGGCCGCAGCCGGAGAAGCCCGCGGTCTTTAACACTGATCCCAACGGCCTTGAAGTGAACTCGATGACCTACTCCATCAACGATAAAGCGTTGGGAGCGGGGGAGCCGATTCGGGTGAAGCAGGGCCAGCGGGTGCTGATGCACCTGCTCAATGCGAGCGCGATCGAAAACCGGCGCATCGCCTTGGCGGGACATCAATTCCAGGTGATCGCGCTCGATGGCAATCCGGTACCGAATCCGCAAAAGGTGGACGGAATCCTGCTCGGCGCCGGGGAGCGGGTAGATGCAATCGTTGAAATGAACCAGCCGGGGGTATGGATCCTGGGCGCCACGGAGGAGAGAATTCGCAACACCGGCCTGGGTGTCATCGTGGAATATGAAAACCAGCACCGGCAGCCCCAATGGGTGCCCCCGTCCCGGGTCGCCTGGGACTACACTCTTTTCGGCAAGATCAGCGAGGCTCCTGTTCCGCCGGACCAAACCATAGAGATGATTTTCGAAAAGATTCCCGGCGGCTCGGGCAAGTTCAATACCTGGCTGGTGAACGGAAAGCCGTACCCCCACGAACGGGAATTCGTGTTGAAGCAGGGAATTCGTTACCGCCTGGTATTTCGCAACCGCACCGACGACGCCCACCCCCTCCACCTCCATCGCCATCAGTTCGAACTGGTGGAAATGAACGGCACCAAAACCGGGGGCATCATAAAAGACACGGTCGTAGTTCCGTATTACGGCCGCGCCGTGGTCGACTTCGTTGCCGACCAGCCAGGCTTGTCTCTTTTCCACTGCCATATTCAACAGCACATGGACTATGGCTTCAAAGCCCTCTTCCGCTACGCCTAGCGCGAACAGGAGGGACCTGCTGTTCTTTTCTGCGGTTGGTACGCTTAGGGCAGGCTGTGTCATAGCAGAACCTGCGGATTCTTGTCTGGCAATCCCAGTCAACAAGCCATAAGGTTTTCCAAGCGAAAATTCAACTTTGTCATCCCGGCCGGAGCGTACCCGGATTTCCTGCCACGCAGCACTGGACAAGGCCGCGTGTGCGGCCTCCGTAAAGAGAGCCGCATGAAGTTCGTCAACGCCGTCAACCTCGACAGGAAGTCCGGCGTAGCGCAGTGCAGGGATCTGCAGTTTTCCTGTCGGGAGTCCCCTCTTGACATCTTTGAATATCGCATTACTATATGTTGCTATGAAACATATCGGAGTCCCAGTAGACCGGGAACTAAAAAAGGGCAGCGCAGAACTACTGATCCTTTCACTGATCGAGCACCGCGCGCGGCATGGGTATGAGATCAGCAAGCTGATCGAAGACCGCTCCGATGGCGTGTTGAAGTTCAACGTCGCCTCGTTTTACCCCTTGCTCTACCGCCTGGAAAAGCGGGGATTGATCGCCGGACGATGGGTGGAAAAGGCCGGTCAGCGACGGCGGCGCTATTACCGGCTCACGGCCGGGGGGAAGCAGATTCTAAAAAACCAACGCGCCACCTGGCTTGATTTCGTCAATGCCATTCGTCGCATTACGGAGGCGGAGAATGCCTGATTGGGCGAAGGAAATCCGGGCCGCCATTGCTCCCTTGAGTCTCGACCCGATGCGCGAGGCAGAGGTAGTAGAAGAACTGAGCCAGCATCTGCGCGACCGTTATGACGAGATGCTTGCGGGCGGGACCAGCGCTGGACGAGCCTATCAATCGTTGCTTCAGGAACTGAATGACGGCACCCTGGTTTCTGAATTGAGAACAAGCTTGCAGTCAGCGCATCCCCCTTTGCCGGTTGGGAAGGATGAGAGCGAGCGGCTGTTCGCCGGAATCTGGAACGACTTGCGCTTCGGTGCGCGACTGCTCAAGAAAAATCCAGGATTCGCGATGGTGGCAATCCTATCGCTCGCGTTAGGCATCGGCGCCAATACGACCATCTTTCAACTGCTGGATGCAGTGCGCTTGCGCACGTTACCGGTAAAAGATCCGCAGCAACTGGCGAGAGTCAAGATTGTCGATTCCCCCCATTGTTGCCACGGAGACTTCTATTCCCCCGATGCTGACCTCACCGGCGCTCTCTGGAATGGCTTGCGTGAGCAGCAACAGGGATTCTCCCCTATCGCCGCCTGGGCTCCAGCCCGGCGCAACCTTGGTCAGGGCGGGGAAGCGCGCTATGCCAACACCTTGATGGTGAGCGGTGAGTTCTTCAACGTGCTGGGAGTGCAGCCGTTGCTGGGACGCCTCATCTCTCCGGCGGATGATTATCGCGGTTGCGGCGCCCAGGGCGCCGTGCTGAGCTACGCCTTCTGGCAGCGGGAGTTTGGCGGGCGCACGGCCGTTCTCGGCAACAAGCTCACCCTTGATGGTCATCCCTTTCAGATCATTGGGGTAACGTCGGCCGGCTTCTTCGGCGTCGAAGTGGGACAAACTTTCGATGTTGCGATTCCCACCTGCAGCGAACCTGTGTTTTCTACCAAAGGCTCTCTGATGGATAATCCCGAGTCGTTTTGGTTAGCAACCATTGGACGCCTGAAACCGGGCTGGACCATCGAGCGCGCTTCCACGCAGTTGGCCGCCATCTCGCCTGGAGTCTTCGCGGCAACCGTGCCTGGCGACTACGATGCAATTGAAAAAAAAGATTACCTGACGTTTCGCTTGGGAGCCTTGCCTGCGGCCACGGGTGTATCCGGTTTGCGTCAGGATTATGAGGATCCCTTGTGGTTGCTGCTGGCCCTCTCCGGGCTGGTACTGCTCATCGCCTGCGCGAATCTTGCCAATCTGATGCTGGCGCGGGCCAGCGCGCGTCAACGGGAAATGGCATTGCGGTTGACGTTGGGGGCCTCGCGCTCGCGCCTGATTCGGCAATTATTGGCCGAGAGTTTGCTGCTTGCGGGACTGGGAACGATCGCAGGCGCTTTGCTGGCGCAGATTGTGAGCCGGGTGCTGGTGGCGTTTTTAAGCACCCAGGGCAACCACATTTTTGTGGAGTTAACCCCGGATTGGCGGGTTCTTGAGTTCGCGGCCGGCCTTGCCATTCTTACCTGCGTGCTCTTCGGGCTGGCTCCGGCGATGCAGGCCTCGCGCACCGATCCCGGAGTGGTTATGAAGACTGGCGGCCGCGGGGCAACGGCGGCCCGTGACCGGCTTCTCCTGCGCAGGGCGCTAGTTGTCTCGCAGATCGCGCTCTCGCTGGTCCTGTTAACTGGAGCCTTTTTATTCGTGCGAACCTTCCGCAATCTGATGACACTGAATACCGGCTTCGAGCAGGATCACGTTCTTATCGTAGACTTTGATTTTTCGCCGCTGAAATTGGCGCCCGCGAGCCAGATGGCATACAAGCAGGCGTTGCTGGCGCGCATGCAGAGCACCCCTGGAGTAAGTTCGGCTGCTGAGACCCTGTATAGTCCCTTGAGTCACTCGGGTTGGGACAATAACATCGACGTTCCCAACGGCCCACAACGACAAGACGTGAACCTTGCCCGGGTTAGCCCCGGGTATTTTCGCACCATGGAGACGCCCTTTGTGGCGGGGCGGGATTTCAACCAGACCGATACGCCTAGCTCGCCACGCGTGGCCATCGTGAATGAGGCATTCGCGCACAAGTTTCTAGGTGGCGCAAATCCACTGGGAAGGATTTTCAACGATACGGGAAAGCCGGACCAGATCTATCAGATCGTCGGCCTGGTGAAGAACACCAAGTATTACTATTTACGTGAAAATCCCGCACCTATCGTGTTTGTCTCTTTCACCCAGGCGAACGGACCGGAAGAAAGGTCCGAGCTGATGATTCGTTCCGACGAGCCGCTGCTTCCGCTCATTTCTTCCATCAAGCACGCTGCAAACGATATGAATCCGGCGCTGGTTCTCACCTTCAGTGTGCTCAAGACGCAAATTCGCGAAGGGTTGCTTCGTGAGCAGTTGATGGCCACGCTGTCGGGTTTCTTTGGCGCGCTGGCGACGATTCTGGCGATGGTGGGTCTTTATGGTGTGATCTCGTATATGGTGGAGCGGCGCAGAAATGAAATCGGCGTGCGTATCGCCCTGGGCGCAAATCGTAACAACATCCTGGTGATGATATTGCGAGAAGCCGCGACTCTTCTGTTGATTGGCCTGGTGATCGGAACCGCGTTGTCACTCGTTGCAGGAACCGCCGCGGCTTCGATGCTCTACGGATTGAAGCCCGGGGATCCGCTGACCTTGGGGGCGGCGATTACCGGCACGATCGTAGTGGCCATGGTCGCGAGCCTATTACCGGCGCAGCGCGCGGCTTCAGTGCATCCTATGGAGGCCCTGCGTGAGGAATAATCCTCGCTTCAGAGCCAAGTCTGCGGTGCGTCGAGACTGTGACGCTTGCCGCTGACGGGTACGGGCTGAACAGGGTGTGTGAATACCGGGGTCTCCGAACTACAGGGGAATTGCGTATCACTTCAATCGTTCTGCCAACAAATGGTCAGCGACGCGAATCGCATTGGCGATGATGGTCAACGAAGGGTTGACCGCACTCGCCGAGACAAAGCAGGACGCATCGACAACATAGAGATTGTCGAGATCATGCGCCTTGCAATGCGGATCGAGCACGCTGGTCGCCGGGTCGGTCCCCATGCGACAGGTACCATTCTGGTGACCGACACCCTCGAGCGGGATACGCTTCTTGAAATAGGCATGCAGAGGAACAGAAGTAGTCGCGTGCCCGGCACGCTTGAGTACATCGACCCAGCGGTCCTTTAGCCGGTTGAACGATTCAACGTTGTTCGGTGTGTACGAAAGCTGAATCCGCCCGGGTGCAGCCTCGGTCACGGTTTCTGACTCATTCGTGTGGCCGGTGTCTCCGGCCGGATGCGCCCCGGCCACTCCAGGCTGCCTGCTTTCGACCGAGAGCGGCGTCGTGTTGTGCAGCGTGACCCGATTGTTGGGGTCGGGAAGATCTTCGGTCGTAAGCCACCACGGAACCGCGTGGTGCTTCATCGTCTCCAGCACAAAGCCGGGGGTGAGCGGGGGAGCATCCCCCTTCATCATCTCGAAATGAAAGCTTCCGACCGGCTGCACCTGCCCCAGTGGAAACGGATAAGCCGGGTCGGAATCTCTAAAGTAGAAATCGTTCGTACCCCACGTCTTGGTATAGCTGTCTTCATTACGCTCCCGGCCGATTGCCAGCAAAGCGTCGGCCTGGTGATACATGAAGTTCCGGCCCACCTGGTCAGAACGATTGGCGAGCCCGTGAGGATGTTTGTCGTTCGCCGACGCGAGAAGAATCACCGCGGAGTTGATGGCGCCAGCACATAAAGCGAAGAAGCCGGCACGATACGTTGCCGTACTTTCTTCTGCGCCGGAATGGATGACCTCAACCTCGGTGACGGCAGTACCGGTGCTGTTGGTGAGCAGCCGCGTCACGCGAGAGTTGGTCATCAGTGTGACGTTGGGCCAATTCATGATTTGCCGGATGCAGTTGATGTCCGCATCAGACTTGGCGTGAACCAGGCAGGGGTAGCCGTCGCAGGTGTCGCAGCGGACGCACTTCGAGGCCAGCGGGTTGGCTTCATTTCGCTTGAGCCCAAGGGGGATGGGAAACGTATGGATGCCGAGCTTACGCACGTCGTCCTCGATGGTCTGCATGCGAGGCTCGTTAGTGAACGCGGGATAGGGGTACTTGCTGGAGTGGTAGGGCTCCGTGGGGTCGAAGGATGATCCGTAGCCTCCGGGCACCGAGGGCGCAGTGCCCAGGCTACCGTGGACATGGAAAAGCTCTTCGGCCCGGCAATAGAAGGGTTCCAGATCGGCGTAGGTAATGGGCCACGCGGGAGAGATACCCCCTTTATGTTGGATCACGCCAAAGTCTTCGGCCCGCATGCGGAACAACGCAGCGCCGTACACTTTGGTCTGACCGCCCACAAAGTATGCCTGCTGGGGATGGAGTGGTTTGCCGTCCTTATCCCGCCAGGTTTCCTTGGTGTGGTAACGGTTGTCCAGGAACACGGCGGGAGTGTCCCAGTTGAGCTTCTCCTGCGGCATGAAGGGGCCGCGCTCAAGAATAAGAATGTTCTTGCCCGCCTGGGCCAGGTGCAGAGCCAGCGTTCCGCCACCCGCCCCGGTGCCGATGACAATTGCGTCGAATTCGCCTGGCGCATTCATCACAACACGGTATCAGGGTTACCTGCTGGAAAAGACGAATTCGTTGCCATCCGGGTCCTTGAATTTCGCCATGGTTCCCCACACTTCTTTCTTCGGCTCTGCAGTCAATTCCACTCCCTTGGATTTGAGGACCTTGGCCGTGGCAAAGACGTCGTCGCACCAGAAAGTCAATGGCTGGAAACCGCCAATCCTGTTTTCATGGCCCTCGGGTGTGAAGAGCGCGAGGGCAGTGTCGGCCCCTGGGATGAGGAGCTCAATCCAGCGTTGCCCCGGCCCAAAAAGCTGATCGGTGGCCACCTTAAATCCGACCTTTTCGGTGTAGAACTTCAGCGCCACGTCCTGGTTGCGTACCGGAATACTGACGATCTTAATGCCGCGAATCATGCTGCTCCTCCAGAACTTCTCTCGCACCATAACCCGCGCCCACAGGCCGTGCAATCAGGTAGTCGATGCTATATTGATGGTCGGTATAGCGATGTTGACGGTGGATGAATACGTAGTGGACGTCTTAATGCGCGACCTGGTCGGGCATGATCGCAGGCCGGTGAGCTTTTTGGTGTATCTGTGGTTGGCCGCGGAGCAGCAGCGCCAGGGCAAAGCAGTGAGCATCAGTTACCAACAGCTGGCGGAGTCGATTGGGATATCGAAAAGCTCCGCCCAGGCCGCCGCAGGATGGCTGGCCCGGCGAAAGCTCATCGCGGTCAACAAAACCGGCTTCACAGCGACTCCCAGCTACTCGGTTCAGAGGCCCTGGCTCTCCAAGTGAGGAGATGAGCAAACTCGTGTCCTTCACCGACTGGCTGTTCTCTGATATCGAACGCCCTGAGAGTGCTCATAGCCACGGGGTCACGAGCAGACATCCGTGGTGGCGTGTGATGTGCCTCACCGGCGTGGACTACTTCTCCACCCTCGGCTACCAGTCGGGGATCGCCTTTCTCGCCGCCGGCGTTCTCTCGCCCGTCGCGACGCTGGTCCTGGTCCTGGTGACCTTGTTCGCCGCGTTGCCGGTCTACAATCGGGTCGCTGCCGCCAGTCCCTATGGTCAGGGCAGCATAGCGATGCTCGAGAAGCTGTTCCCAGGGTGGAGCGGCAAAGTCTTCGTGTTAGTCCTGCTCGGTTTCGCCACCACCGACTTCACCATCACCATGACCCTTTCTGCGGCGGACGCGGCAGCTCACTTTGTGCACAATCCCTACACCCCGCATTGGCTTCAAAGCCAGATGGGCGTCACCCTCATGCTGCTCGCCATCCTGGGCGCCATCTTCCTCAAGGGTTTTAAAGAAGCGATCGATATCGCCGTCGTCCTGGTAGCCATCTATCTCGCGCTTAATGCCGTCGTTTCCGTGGTGGGCATCTTCCACGTGCTGGAGCAGCCCCGTCTGGTTTTGGACTGGAAACGCGCCCTCTTCACTCAGCACGGCAGCCTGCTCTCCGTCATCGGCTTCTCCTGCCTGCTCTTCCCCCGTCTTGCCCTCGGCCTCTCGGGATTCGAAACAGGCGTGGCCGTCATGCCTCTTATCGAATGCGACAATCTCGACAACCGGATCCGCAATACCAGGCGCCTGCTGGCGACCGCTGCGATGATCATGAGCGTCTTCCTCATGGCCACCAGCTTCATCACTACGCTGCTCATCCCCGCGGCCGACTTTAAAGAAGGAGCGCCGGCCAACGGCAGGGCCGTGGCTTACCTGGCTCACCAGTATCTGGGCAGCGCCTTCGGCACCATCTACGACGCGAGCACCATTCTCATTCTCGCCTTCGCCGGTGCCTCCGCCATGGCCGGCCTTCTGAACCTCATCCCGCGCTACCTTCCCGGCTTCGGCATGGCGCCGGAGTGGGCTCGAGCCTCGCGCCCCCTGGTGCTGGTCTTTATGTCGGTCGCATTCATGGTTACGCGTCTCTTTCACGCCGACGTGGATGCCCAGGGCGGAGCCTACGCTACCGGCGTTCTCGTCCTAATTACCTCCGCCTCCTGTGCGGTCACCATCGCCGCGCGCGCGTTCGTTTCCCGCGCCGTTCTCGGCCTTGTATCCCTCATCTTCGTTTACACCACCCTGGTGAACATATACGAGCGTCCAGAAGGGCTCAAGATCTCATGCATCTTCATCTTCACCATGATCTTCATGTCGCTGGTTTCGCGAGCTTTTCGTTCCACGGAGCTGCGCATCACGGGCATTGAACTCGATCCGCAGGCGCAGGCGTTGATTGCTGAAAGCGCCAACAAAACCGTCCGCCTCATCGCCTGGAATCCGCGCAGCGCCTCCATCAAAGACCGCGGGCAGGCCACCAGCGAGTTGTGCCGGCTCCACGGCCTGTCGCACGATGCCTCCATCTACTTTGTCGAGGTGGAGCGCGGAGACACATCCGATTTCACCGAGTCTCTGTCGGTTCAGGGGTTCCGCGAGGGCTCTAATCGTATCCTTCGTGCCAGGAGCGCAGCCGTTGCCAATTCCATCGCTGCCCTGCTCATCCACCTGCAGCAGACCACCAAATGCATTCCCCATGTTTACTTTCACTGGACCGACATCAACCCGGTCATTAACATGATGCGTTTCATCTTTCTCGGTGAAGGCGAAACCGCCTCACTGACCCATGAAGTTCTCCGCCGTGCTATCAAAGATCCCGAACAGCGTCCCGTCGTTCACGTAAACTGACGCCAGGCCCCTCCGGGCGGAAAAATACCCACTCTTGCGAAAACTAAGTGCAGGGAAATGGCATCACTGTACTGGGATCAATTTTGGGTACGGTCAAACATTACGTGCTGCAAGACCACACCACGCAAAGCCCTGGAAAGCACAAAGGGTGGCGATTGCTTATCTGGATCACGCTCATTGCACTTGTCGTGCTACTGGTCGTGGGCGAAGTGATGCTGAGACGAGCGGCGCCAATCCTCAAAGGGCGGATGATTGAGACTCTCAGTACCCGTTTTGACAGCCGGGTGGAGTTGGACGATCTGCAGGTATCGCTGATTAAGGGTTTGGCAGTGTCCGGCAGGGGTCTGCGGATCTTCGCTCCGGATGATGTAGTGGCCGCCGGGGCTAAGGACCCGATCATCGCCGTGCAGCAATTCGATTTCCATGCTGGCCTGATGGGTTTGTTTCTCAAGCCGACCCACGTACGTGCGGTGCACGTGCAGGGGCTGGCGATAAAAATCCCGCCAAAGTCTATGCGGCAAAGCGCGCGCGACTCCCGGCATCGGGGCAAGATCAAGATTGTGGTGGACGAGATCGCGTTCGACGATTCGCAACTTGTGATTGGCACCGACAAGCCGGATAGGGATCCGAAGGTCTTCGAATTGAAGCACATTGTGTTGCGCGACGTGGGCTCAAAGTCAGCGTCGCCCTATGACGCGACCCTGACCAATGCCGTGCCAAAGGGCGATATTCACGCAATCGGCACCTTTGGCCCGTGGGATACGGAGACTCCGGGCGAGTCGACCGTGACCGGCAAGTACACCTTCCAAAATGCTGACCTGAGCACCATTAAGGGAATTGGGGGCATGCTGCATTCCGTGGGCGACTTCACGGGGCGACTCGACCGGATAGAAGTGCGGGGAACAGCGGATGTGCCGGATTTTTCGCTCGATACCGCGGACCATCCTATGCCTCTATATACGCGATTTTCGGCGATCGTCGACGGAACCACCGGCGACACTTATCTGCAACCGGTCCATGCGAAGCTGGGAGCATCGGAGTTCTCCTGCCGCGGCGGGGTGGTCAACGTGAAAGGGCAGGGCCACATCATCGACCTCGATGTCGACGTTCCCGCAGGGCGCATAGAGGATTTTCTGCAACTAGCCGTCAAGACCCGGCCGGTGGTGATGACGGGAGTGCTGGGCATGAAGACCAAGCTACACATCCGTCCGGGCAAGGAGAGCGTAACCCAAAAGCTTGGGTTGAAGGGGGATTTCACCCTGAAGCAGATGCACTTTACCAACCCGGATGTGCAGGACAAGGTGGACATGATGAGCCTGCGAGCGCAAGGGGATCCGAAGGATGCCAAGCCGGGAGCAGAGGACGTGAGCTCACGCTTGACGGGAAAATTCCGAATGGGCGACGGAAAGCTGGATTTTGAAGACCTGAACTTTGCCATGCCTGGGGCCACGGTACGACTCACCGGTGTCTATACGTTAGATGGCAAGAAATTCGATTTCAGCGGCAAAGTGAGGACTGACGCCAAGCTGTCGCAGATGGTGGCTTCGAGATGGAAGAGCTGGATGCTGAAAGTAGCCGATCCGTTCTTTCACAAACACGGCGCTGGCGCCGAAATACCGGTGAAGGTGACAGGCACGAACACCGCTCCGAAATTCGGTTTGGATATCGGGAATAAGAGCAACTCTGAATGAGCAGAACCACTCTTGGGTATAGATGCCCTTGAACCGGTTGTCTTTCGCGGATTGAACCGCGTATCCCGGAAGCGAGACAGCCGGCATCAGCGCGTGGTAACCGAGGGTTGGCCACAAAGCCCTCAGGTGCTCATTCCTTTCGCGACGGTGTTCTCCATAGCGGGCTCAGCAATTGTAGATCACGCTATGAACAGCTACCAGAAGCACGCTCAGCGCCGGTAGCGCGCCGACCGTGAGAGGCAAGTGCCCGAAGAGCCATCCCGTCAGCACAGCTGAGAGAAAATAAATGGACAAGACACCGGCCTGCATCAGCAACCGCTGTTCGACTTCCTGATCCTGACCACGCGGCCGTCCATGTCTCGCCAGGCGCACCAGGCCGCTCAGCATGGTGGTCCATGTGCCGGTGATGTAGGTAGTGACGATGCCAGGGATTTTCAACTGAACCATGGCGCCGCTTTGTATCCCGATGGCGAGCGCCACTGTGGCTAGTAACAAATTGAGACTTGGCGCGTGGCTGGCGTGAAGGTGAATTGCTATCCATCCCGCCTCAGCACCCAACAAGAGGAGAGCTTCCAGCATCAGTGTCCACGAGATCGCCTTCGACCACACAGTGCCGGGGCTGATATCCCCAGTCAAAAGCGACCCGAAGACCGCTCCGGTGGCATAACATCCAAGAGAAATTGCCGGATGAAGCAGATCGCCATGATTTTGAAAGACAGCAATCCCCAGCAGGACGGTGTTGCCGGTCATGTTTGCGACAAAGGCATGGCCCAGTCCGGAATAGCTCCAACCATCCGCGGATCCCGCCGAAGCAGCCAGGACGAGGAGACGCAAGTTGCGTTCGACTGAGCGCACTGGTTTACTCTACGCGAGTCTGGGTGTGAACCCGAAAAAGAAACAGCAGGTTCGTGCTGTTCCCGGTCCAGGCTGTGACGGCTCTTCTATCGTCCGAAGGAATAACTTACTTTGAAGACTCCTGAATCGATACCCGGGTTAGCGGCGCCACCACTGCCGGTGTTGGCGAGATGATGGTAGCGATACTCCAACTGGACGGAGCGCGTGTGGGTCCGGTACATCTCTACCCCGGCCCCGAATTCAAAAGTAAAGTTGAAGGCGGAGCTGTTGAATACCGGTATGTCTCTGGGAGATACGGCGAACCCTCCCAGGCCGGTCACGAACGGTTGCATGCGCCGGTGCGGAAATGCGCTGAGCTTATAGCCCAAGGGGCTGAAACCGCTTACGTAGGTCGATCGCGTTCCACCAATATAGGTTGCAGTCCCGGCATACAGCTGGTTCTGAGTTACCAGAATCACGTTCAGGGGAGTGCTCGTTACCGGGCGATCCACCGGAACAGGTGAAGCAAAATTCACCACTCCCGAATAGGCTGGCTGTTGCGGAAACTTTAATGCGAAACCCGTCATCGTAGGATCGGTCACGGTCATGTATGGGCGTACCTCGGCAACCCACGAACCTGTGACATTGGAGCTGAGAAAACTCCGTCTTTCGAAACTGGCGCCCAACGCGGTTATCTTGCGTCCGTCGGCATAGCCCAGCAGCATGTGACTGGAATCGTTGGAATACTCGACGAAGCCACTGATAACCTTGCGATTCGAGTAGACATCCACGTCCTGCGCTCGAGTCACGGCGCTGGCGGTTAATCCCATCAGCAGGCAGAGGGCGGCCTTGCCAATCAGTTTTTTCATTTGAAGCGTCCGATCCTTCTCTTGCGCGGCGGGGGTCCGGGCATTCTCCTGTTTTGGACCCGTACAAGAGGACGGTATTCGGCAGTCAATTTCTAAAAATCTCGATCAACGGCCGGGGGGGAGGGAGCCCGTATCGAGAGGATCACTACAATTACTGTGACATTACTAATATCGGTTCTGCGCGGCTCTTGTTTCAGCTAAGCTACGTCGATTTCAAAGCAATCGTAGCACCCAGGGCACACCCTTCTGTTCCGCGAATCGCCGAGCTGACGGAAAATAGTCACCTGTTTTTTGAAACTTTGGTGCGGTTGGCTAGGGCAGGGAGCGGTACACCGCACACACCTCAGCCCGGTTGGGAAAGGCCCATGCCGTATAGTCTTCTTCGCTCATCGCAAACTCGTTCCGCCAAAGCCTGATGAGCCAGGGAAGCCCAGCCAGCATCGACTCCTGCTCCGGGTGTATGTATGCCAGGTACAACTCTCGTGGATGTTGCATCAGGGAGGCTTCCAGATTTTGCAACACCCGCTCCATCACCGGCCTGGTAAACGCATTCCATATATAGATGATCAACGGTCCCGATGGCCAGGGAAACTCGACCGCATCGCCCTGGATGCAGACAACCGGCGGCCTATGACGCGCCCCGGTATAACGCGCGATGTTAGCTCGTGCTATGCGGTCCAATTCAGGAGAAAGCTCGATCCCAATGATCTCCCGGAAGGGATAATCGGAAGCCAACAGCAGCGCCCGGCCCTTACCCGATCCCACATCCACGAAAGTGAAACGGTGCCAATCCAGATGCAGCTGCTCCTGCATTGCGTGCATGACTGCGTGGAACACCGACGGCGCCACAGCGAAGTAGCCATTGTTGTAGATGTCGTTCTGATGGCCCGAAGGCAGCTCGTAGATCAGTCCGCTGGTCTCCACGCCAAAGCGCTCATCGAACGGGTGCGCGGCGCGGTAGCTGCGGTATTGGCCATGCTCCACGAGGGGCCACGCGGCTTGCTGTCGCCTGCCCAGTTTCCGCAACAGTCGCCCGATTTCTTTTCTCATCCGTACCGGCCGCTACTCCAACCCCAGCTTTTTCCAGATTGCATCCACGCGCGCCCGGGTGGACGGATCCATGGCGATCATCTGTGGCCAGGGCCGGGTAAAGCCTTCCGCATTCCACTTGCGGGTCGCGTCAATGCCCATTTTGCTGCCGTAGTTGGGCAGCCGGGAGGCATGATCGAGCGAGTCGATGGGGCCCAGCGTGAACTGGATGTCCCGCTCGGGATCGATATTATTGGTCACGCGCAGCGTTACTTCGGCCAGGTCCTGCACATCGCAGTCCTCGTCGACCACCATGATGCATTTGGTAAACATTGCCTGGCCCAGCGACCAGATGCCGTGCATCACTTTGCGCGCCTGGCCGGGATAGCTTTTGCGAATGGAGACGATCAGCAAGTTGTGAAACACACCTTCGACCGGCAGGTTCACATCCACGATTTCCGGTATGGTCAGCCGCATCAGGGGTAGAAAAATACGCTCCACCGCCTTGCCCATCCAGGCATCTTCCATGGGCGGTTTGCCCACGATGGTCGCGGCATAGACCGGCTCCTTGCGATGGGTAATGCAGGTGATATGAAAGACGGGGTACTCTTCCTCCATGGTGTAGAAGCCGGTGTGATCGCCAAACGGGCCTTCCAAGCGCAGCTCGTCCAGTTCGACGTAGCCCTCGAGCACGATCTCCGCGTTCGCCGGCACCTCCAGATCCACGGTTTCACACTTGACTAGGTCGACTGGCATCTGGCGGAGAAATCCCGCAATGACAAACTCTTCGACCTCGGGAGGCGCGGGCACGATGGCGGAGAAGGTGGTCGCGGGGTCGGTGCCGATAACCACCGCCACTTCGAGCCGGCGGTCCTTGCCCTGGGCCACGGTGATCGAGGGTAAGCCAGCGGTAGTACCACCGGCCGTCTCGGCCATCACCCGCACCCGAGCGGCACGTACGTCACCTGAGGCATCCGCGACGGCTGCTGCCCGCAGCCGCTCACGCAGGTGCTCAGCGGCGACTTTCTGCCGCTGCCAGTGCATGCCCGTCGTTTGGCCGTCATAGACCTGCATGCGGTACATGCCTACGTTGCGCTTACCACTTTTGGGGTCCCGGGTAATCACACAGGGGAGGGTAATAAAGCGGCCGCCATCGAGCGGCCAGCACTGGAGTACGGGAAAGTCCAGGACGCTGAAGTTTTCCCGCAGGATGACTTGTTTGCAGGGGGCGTCTTTTGCCGCGACGGTGCGGGGAAAAAACCGGCCCACTTCGGCCAGCATGGGAAGCATCTTCAACTTGCCCAGCAGGCCTTCCGGCGATTTGACCTGCAGCAGGCCCTCGATACGTCCCGCCACATCATCAAGGCTGTCTACATCGAGGGCCAGCTTCATGCGCCGCTCGCTGCCGAACTGGTTCATCAGCACCCGGCTGCCCGGATACCCCTTTACGTTCTCAAACAGCAGTGCCGCGCCGCCGGGAGCACGTCCGTGCTTGCCCGACTTGGAC
This sequence comes from uncultured Acidobacteriaceae bacterium, assembly GCA_963814015.1. Lineage (GTDB taxonomy): Bacteria > Acidobacteriota > Terriglobia > Terriglobales > Acidobacteriaceae > PALSA-350. Next base: position 150,175 of record CAWFBI010000002.1, on the reverse strand, counting down.
ACTCTGTCGGTAATCTCGGCGATCTCGAGCACGGGGTCGACTGGTTCCTGGATGCGCTTGAGCTCGCCCGCTTTATCAAGCGCCTTGATCCAACCCCTAAGGTCGTTGTATGCCAATGCAGTCTCTCGCCCTACCTCACCATACTATCCGGGCTGCTTTAAAGATCTGTTCGCGCGACCAAAGGGGGAGAGTTTCGTTATTCGCCCCGCATCCACCTGTCCATTAAGGTCTGGGCACAGCGGGCGCCACACAAATGCCGGACCTTGGCAGCATGGGAGAGCAGGACATTCCATGCCGTCAACCTCAGCATTGGCTGCTCAGGAGCTGAGGGAATGAGGGACGCCGGCTCGGTCAAAGCCAGCCACCAGTCCTCGGCCTCGCCCCTGGGATTACCGCAAACATCGCAGTGGTAAGTCTCTGTAAACGCCATACAAACATCTCTCCGTCCCGCAAGGCCACACCATTGCTGGACGCCGCCTCGAACCAAGGGCAAACTAGCAGGAGCATCGCCTGGGGGAACATCCCCGGAAGTGGGGATGCCCTTCGTTCCTCCGAATTGTCTTCGATCCTTCGGGCAAATTCCCCGCCATCGCGGGACTTCTCTCCCCGGGCGTATCGACTTCGTTACATCGTGGGAATCAGTCGGCGTGTCAGGCAATACTAGCGGGCTGGTCCTCGTACTGCTCCAGCGGAAAGCCGAGCTTCTTCCACTGATCGAAGCCTCCCAGCAGCGGACGAACCCGGTAGATTCCATTCTGCCGCAGCTTCATCGCCATCTTGGCGGCCGTTGCCTCGCTGGGACACGTGCAGTACAGGATTACGTCGCGGTCGCGCGGGATCTCTCCGCTGCGCTGCATCAGGGTCTCGGGTGAGAGCCGGACCGCCCCGGGGAGCACCCGTGGGTCGGGCAGGTAGTCGAGCGGGTGACGCAGGTCCACGATATAGGGGTTCTGGCCGCCGTCCAACATCCGCTTCAGCTCAAGCGGGTCCAGCCGCGAAGTCCGAACCTGCTTCAGGAAGGCTTGTTGCTTCCAGATCCGGTAGCCAAGCAGACCCGCAATGGCGAGCAAAAACAACGCGCCTGCAAAATGCCCCATCCAGGAAAGCGCGCCGGGGTGTTTGCGCAGAACATCACCGAAGAAGCGGCCGATCAGGGTAACTGTTGCCGCCCAGAATAAGGCTCCGGCCATGTCGTACGCCAGGAATACCCGGTATCTCATCCCCGTCTGACCGGCGATGGGTGCCGCCACTGTGCCCAGGCCAGGCACAAACTTGGCCACCAGCAGGGCCTGTTCGCCCCACTTGGTGAAATAGTCCTCTGTCTTGCGCACGCAGGTTGAACTCTCAAACGAGAGCCGGCATACCAGTTTCACCATGGTGCCGCCGAAACGCTTGCCCAACATGTACCAAAGCGAATCGCTGACAAAGCAACCTGCGACTGCAGCAAACAGAACCAGGGGGAGGGACAGTTTGTGGGTCGCGGTCAATGTGCCTGCCGCCAACAGTAGGGGCAGGCTGGGCACCGGGACGCCAAGCTGCTCCGCCATCACCCATAGAAAAAGGATGACGTACGCGAAATGCAGGAAAAAATCGAACGCTAACGGCATGACGCAGATGGCCCCTGGGTGGTCTGCACTATAGATGATTGTTAGACGGGAAACGGTTCGTAAGCAAACGTTCCCGACTCGAGAGTGTGGCGCACGGGAACCTCCGGTCCGCAGGAGGGGGGTGCGGTGGACTGGGGCCCCGTCTCATCCAGCATAAGGTAACGCGACACAAATCAGCGACTTGTAATGCGCGGAACACGGCCCAACCGGAATATGAATAGGCAACCTAGTAAAATTCCCGAGAAGTGAAGTCTGGTTGTCTCGTGAACGGTTCATCCGGATCGCCGTGTTCGTATCTTCGGTTTGTTCTAGCCGCTGTCGCGGTTTTAGTGGGCGTATCGATCCCGATGGCGGTCGCGCAGCCCGCTTCCCCGCAAGCTACGGGAATGGTCAGGGGCACAGTCGCCAACTCGGCCGGTGAGTTGGTCGGCGACGCCTCTGTCAGGCTGGAGCAAGAGGGTGTTTCGGGCGCGGCAGAGACGAAAACGAACGCAGCAGGGGCCTTCGTGTTTTCCGCCCTGCCGGTTGGCAGCTATCAGGTTACCGCGGAAAAGACAGAACTGCGCAGTCGATCCACTACCGTTCGTGTCGGGTCTCCGGGAGAAGAAAAGCAGGTCGATCTGGTCCTTGACGGGGCAATGGAATTCGCCGATAAGCCGGATTTTACCGTCGCGGGTGTAACCGATTGGACCGCCGTGGGTGGCCATGGGTCGGATTCCAGTTTGCGCACCAGCGAGGCTCTCGCACGGGAAACCCTGACCCTCAAACCGGACAGCTCAGAGCAGAGCGACTCGAAGCAATTCAACGAATCCGAAAGCCAGCTTCGCGCAGCTCTTGCCGGTGCCCCCGGGAGTTTTGCGGCAAACCATCAGCTCGGCGCGTTCTATCTGCGCGCCGGCAGGTATCGCGAGTCGATTCCGCTGCTGCAGGCTGCCTGGCAGATCGATCCGACAAATCGTCGCAATGAGTACGATCTGGCTCTGGCCTATAAAGAAACCGGCGATTTCTCGCAGGCCCGTGAGCACGTTCAAAAATTGCTAGCGCACGAAGACCATGCCGACCTGCATCGCTTGTTGGGGGAGCTTGACGAGAAAATGGGCGACCCTCTGGCCGCTGTCCACGAGGATGAGCAGGCGGTTCGCCTGGATCCCAGCGAACCGAATTATTATGCCTGGGGCTCGGAGTTATTACTTCACCGGGCCGTCTGGCAAGCCGCGGAGGTTTTCAGGAACGGAACGAAAGCACATCCGAAGTCGGCCCGAATGCTGGCCGCGCTGGGTACGGCTCTTTTTGCCGGTGCCCGCTACGATGAGGCCGCTACCAATCTCTGCTCTGCTTCGGACCTGAATCCGGCAGATCCCGAGCCCTACGTCTTCATGGGCAGGATAGAGATGGCCGCCCCCAAGCCGTTGGCCTGCGTGGAGCCCAGACTGGCCCGGTTTGTGCAGCAGCAACCAGGAAACTCGGTCGCCAACTACCTTTACGCCATGGCCATCTGGAAGCGCCAGGAGCAGGTGCCGGACCCGAAGGCCCTGCGGCAGGTGGAAACCCTGCTGGGAAAGGCGGTGGCGATCGACCCGAAATGCGGTGACGCCTACCTGCAACTTGGGATTCTTTATTCTTCCCAGCACAATCCTGAAACAGCGATTGGTTTTTACACCAAAGCGATCGAAGCGGACCCGCAGCTCGGCGAAGCCCACTATCGGCTGGGCGTGGCTTATGATCGCGTCGGATTGCCGGAAAAGGCCGCTCAGGAATTTCAGCTGCACGACGAGATCGAAAAGTCACAGGCCGCTACTGTCGAACGCCAACGGCGACAGGTCAAGCAGTTCCTGGTAGTTCTTGAGGGGCCAGGCGACAAGCAGAGCAAGGAGTAGGAGGCGTTCTCATGTTCAAGTTAGTGGCCATGCTGCTGGCTCCGGTGATGGCGATGTATGCCAGTGATCTACCGAGCAAAAAATATCTCAATCTAGCCGCCATCAAAACCATGGTTGCCGCCTCGGAAGCAAAGGCGAAGGAACTGAACGTTGGAGTGACGATCTGTATCGTTGATGAGAGTGGTAACTTGCTTTTCCTTGAGAAGGGGGACGGCGCGTCGCTCAACACCTTACAGTTTGCGCAGAAGAAGGCCCGCGATGCTGCCGCATACGGCAGCCCTTCAAGAGAAGCAGCTGAAGCGGTAAAGAAGGGCAATGTCGAAGATCTGGCTTTTCCTAACTTTTTCCCCAATCAGGGAGGTCTGCCCATTCGAGTGGATGGCCAAGTCCTTGGGGGGATTGCGGCGAGCGGGGCAAAGTCTGAGATTGACGAGCAAATTGCACAAGCAGGGCTCGATGCGCTGTTAAAACAATAGCCAAAGTTTCCTTGAAACTTCCAGTAACTCCCGGACGTACTCTATCCTGATTGCCCAGGAATCGGCTTAGATACAGTGGTACGCTGGATTGCCGAATCACGCGGTGTATCATATTGAAAAAATAGTCGCGGATATAAGCGACAGTAAATCAGCTGCAAAAACTCCGTGAGCCGCCAGTCACGCCTAAACCACAGGCATGAACATCAGGGAAGTAGCCAAGAGCGCCGGAGTTTCCACAGCCACGGTTTCACGGGTGGTCAACGGCACGGCCCCCGTGGACGCGCGTACGGAAAAGCGTGTCCGGGCGGCCATCCAGCGAAGCGGGTATTACCCCAACACTCATGCGCGCACCCTAGGGACGGGCAAAAGCCATATCTATGGCCTGATCATCTCCGACATCGAAAATCCATTCTTTCCCGAGCTGGTGAAGTGCTTCGAGCGGCTCGCGGTAGAGCATGGCCACGAAGTCCTGATTGCCAATACCGATTACCAACCAGAGCGCATGGAGATTTGCGTCCGGCGGATGCTGGAGCGCAAGGTGGACGGGGTCGCGATCATGACTTCGGAGATGGATCCCGAGCTCATCCAGATGCTGAGCGGCCGGGGTATCCCTATCGTCTTTCTGGATACGGGGTCAGTCGGGCAGGGAATCAGCAATATTTCTCTGGACTATGACAGCGGCGTCGATCAAGCGATTGACCACTTGACTTCGCTGGGGCACCGAAGGATTGCCTTTGTCAGCGGGCCGGCCAACCTCGCTTCCGCCAGAACCCGGTATGACGCATTTCTAGCGTCGCTGCGGCGCAAAAAACTCGAATGCAGCGAGGACTTCATTCGTGCGGCTAACCATCGCTTCGATGGAGGCTACGCGGCGATGCTGGAGATATTGAAGCTGCCGGTGCGTCCGACAGCGGTGTTGGCCTCGAACGATCTTACGGCAATCGGAATCATGGGCGCCGTCTATGCCGCCGGGCTGCGCGTTCCCGAGGACATCTCGGTCGTCGGCTTTGACGACATTGCACTGAGCAGCTTTATGCCCCCACCCCTGACGACCATCCGCCTGTCGCGTGCGGAAATCGCCGAGTTTGCCTTCACTTCGCTTTATGCCGCCAGCCAGCGCGGAGAAAACCAAGGCGTTACCCACATCGTGCGTGCGGAGCTGGTGATTCGTCAATCCACTGCCGCGGTCATACCAGAACAATAAACGAGCTTGCAGTCAATATGCGGCCTAGAGAAGGGCACAGCAGGGACCTGCTGTTTCCTTCTCTAAGTTCGTGGCTTGACGATCCCAGCGCCTTCGCGGATGGTGATTATCTGGTTTGCCTTTACCTGTGTGAATCGTTCGATCTTCTGTGTTGTTGGCCACTTCACTTCGACCAGGTCCACGATCTCAGCTTTCCCCAGGCCGAAGTGAAGGCGCAAGTCGCTTTGTGACATGACGCTGGTGCCGCTGTGGACCTCATCCATTTGCGCATGCTTCCCTGTGATGACCCGTACCCGCGCTCCAATGGCGGTGCGATTGCACTTGGTTCCCACCAGCTTGATCTTGATCCAGTTTTGTTTGTTGCCGCCTTCATTGCGGAGCAGTGACGGCGGGTCGTTCAGGTTCAAGATCAACGCGTCCATGTCGCCGTCGTTGTTGTAGTCTCCGAAGGCGGCGCCCCGGCTCGAGAAGTGCTCGCTGATGCCGGGCCCCATTTCCGCCGACACGTCTTTGAAACGTCCGTTCCCGAGATTCCGGTAAACCAGCCGGGGATTCTTGAAGGTCTGGCCGAAATTGTAATTATCAATCTCAGGGTAGACGTGGCCGTTGATCTGGATGATATCCTGCCATCCGTCATTGTCGTAATCGACAAAGCCGCAGCCCCAGGCTACATAACGGTTGTTGACGCCAACGCCGGAAGCAAAGGTGACGTCGCTGAAGGTTCCGTCACCATTGTTGTGGTACAGGTTGCAGGTGTCATCTGCAAAGTTGGTCTTGAATATATCGAACCAGCCGTCGCAGTCATAGTCGCCCACGGCAACACCCATCCCTGCCTGCTCGTGTCCGTTGTCGCTATAGGCGCAGCCTGCCATGACCGCGACATCTGTGAATGTGCCGTCATGGTTGTTCTTGAACAGGATGCTGGGCTCTGAGTCCACGGCGACATAAATGTCCGGCCACCCGTCGTTGTCAAAATCATAAGAGACGGCGGTGATCGAGTATCGTGGGCCCGGTTTCAGAATCCCCGACTTCTCAGACACGTCAGTAAACGTGCCATCGCCGTTGTTGTGATAAAGAATGTTCGTATCGGCGGGAAGACCCCGCGGGCCGCACATAATAGGAACGCCCTTCCACTGACAGTAGCTGGTGTCACTCTCGGGACGGATTGATTGCGGATCCAACTGCAGGTAGTTGCAAACAAAAAGATCGAGATGACTGTCCCGGTCATAATCGAGAAAAGTACAGCCCGCGCCCCAACGAACCTTTGCCTGCTCAAGGCCGGCCTTATGCGTGACATCGGTAAACGTGCCATCTCCATTGTTGTGATAAAGAATGTTGTGTCCCCAGAAGCAGCAGAACAAGTCGTCCCAGCCGTCGTTGTCGTAGTCGCCCACGCAGACGCCGGTCTGCCAACCGGTACGGCCCAGTCCCGATTTCTCGGTGACATCGGAGAACGTGCCATCGCGGTTGTTTTTGTACAAATGAGAGATGGGCGCCTTTCCGGGAGGCCAATGGGCATCGAGCCGATCTCCATTCGTGAAGTAGATGTCCAGCCATCCGTCATTGTCGTAGTCGAAAAAAGCTAGTCCACTTCCCTTGGCTTCGATGATGGACCGTTTGTGATCTACGCCGCCCCACACGTTGGCAATGGTCAACCCGGCTTGCTGGGCCACATCGACAAACTGCACTTGAGACGTTGTAGGAGCAGAGACTGCCGCTTCCACCAGAGATTGGTTTTTCCAGTTCCACAGGGGGGTGGCAAGAGCCTCTGTCAACGTGCTGCCCAGTATGAAGAGAGAGGATCCCAGGAAACGCCTTCGCGGAAAAATCATAGATTGCGATGATTATAGAGCCACTCTCAAAGCGTCTTGTCCGCCAGCGAGAGCGCGAGTCGCAGCAGTTGTTGCCGTTCAGCCATCGTCATCGGTTCATCCCCAACCGCATTCGTTGACGGCGCCTGTGCGAGCACTTGTTCAATCCGGTTTAAGTCCAGGGCGCCACTTTCGTTAGTATTCTTGAAACGGTTGAGGACCTCTTTGGCTTTAGCGATCTGTCCGGTTTGAAAATAAAAGACACCCAGGGTTGAATAACTGCCCGGCCATTCTGGAAGCAAATCCACCGCTCGCTCGAACTGCTCTCCGGCTTGCCCCGTGTTTCCTTCCAGGGCCGAAGCAATGCCCAGGCCCCAAAGAATTTTTCCTGAGCCCGGGACCCTGGCCTGGCCTTCGATCAGCGTCTGCTTGGCTCCCGCGATGTCATGCTCGCGAAATTGCAGCAGGGCAAGTGTCAGATAGTCCTGATCGTTGTCTGGGTTGCGCCGGATGGCATCGCGGTAAATCTCTTTCGCCTGCGTGATCTTCCCCAGATGTCCATAGATATCTCCCAGCAGGGCCAGGTAGGCATCGTCTTTCCGGCCCTGCTCGGAAACCTGCTGGGCTGCCTCGAATGCCTGGGAATAAAGACCCTTGTGGAAATAAGCATCCGCGACATCGAACTTTATTTCGTCGGAGTTTGGATTGGCCTGCAACGCTGCCTGGAAGTGCTGGATCGCCTCGTCGTACAAATGGTAGCGAGCCAGCAATACGCCGGCCCCGGTCAGCGTCCGGTAATTGTTGGTGCTTATCTGGTCCAGTCGCGCGATCGTGCTTTTCGCCTCATCCACTCTACCGGCCTTCAGATAAGCCTCAGCCAGCAGGTATAAGCCCTCGGGTTGATCGGGATGACTGCGCAGCTGCTCCGTGATCTCCGCGATGTCCATTTGATTTCGGGCGCGAGGATCAAGCTTGGCGCGAGTGTCCAGGTAGTCGAAAAGATGCTCGTTCGGATATTGACCGCCAGAATTGCTCTTGGAGAGAGTCTGGAATTGAATCAGGTCACGATCGGCGGCCGCGGTTTCATGCAAACTTCTTTCCACCATCGCGAGCTTGTAGTACCCCGTAGCCGGGTTGGGGCTGACTTTAACGTATTTCCGAAGCAGGTCGGCTGCCTCTGGAAGTTTCTTGACGGCGGCCCGTAGGTTCGCCAGTTCTAACAATGCATCGGGATAGTTAGGGTCTAAGCGCAAAACTTCCTGAGCCTTCGCTTCTGCGCCGGCTGCATCTCCCTGTCGCTCCGCGATCAAACCGAGGTTAAACAAGCACCCTATATTATGAGGATCCAGCTTGAGCCCTTGCTGATACTTTTGCTTCGCCTCATCGAACCTTCCCAGGCGCTGATAAGAGAGTCCCAGCAAAGCGTAAGCCGGCGCCGAAGGCGCCATCTCGATCACCTTGTTGAACTCTTCGATCGCCTTCTCGAACCTGCCCGACGTGAGATAGCTCTCGCCCAGGGCAACATGCAGGTCAATGCGCTGCGGAGCAATCGCGACGCCCGATTCGAGCAGCGGGATCGCATCTTCAAAATAGTGTTGAGACATGCTGATCCTGGCCATCAGCAGAATGATGTCCGTATTCTCGACGGCTATCTTGTGCGCTCGCACCAGCAAAGCCAGCGCGTCCATAGGCCGTGATTGATCAGCCAGCACCTGGGCCTGCAGAAAAAGTGTTTCAGGGGAATCAGGCTTGAGTGCAAGAGCACGGTTCAATGCCATTTCTGCCTGGGCGTACTGACCATTGCGCAGCATGGTCTGTCCCAGGTTGTAAAGAATCTCGAAGGTCCCTGGTTGTAAGGCGTCAGCCTTTTCAAGTTCAAGTTGAGCCGGCTTGTATTGCCCTTCGGAAGCCAGCAAGACGCCCAGTGAGACATGCACCCTTAGGTCGTTCTTGTGCTGTGCGGAAAGCTCCGTGGCCATGCGCAATGCTTCCGTGACTCGCTTGCTTTGCAGGTAAGCGCGGATGAGATTGAGGCTGGTTTCAACATTCGCCGGATGCACGCGTTCAAAGTGTGAAATCGCTTCAGCCGGCGATCCCTGGGACAAGAGGAGCACACCCAGGTTGTAATTTCCATCGCGATTTGCCGGGTCAAGCCGCAACACAGTACGGAATTCTTTCTCCGCCAGGTCGAAACTCTTCTGCGCCACGTAGACGTTGCCCAGGTTGTTGTGGGTGCCGGCTGAGTTGGGCGAAATTTGCAATGCCTGCTGAAACGCTGCAATGGCCGCAGGGAAGTCCTGCTTGTCGCTTTCGACGATCCCCAGCAGGTTGTATCCTTCCACGCTGGGATGCTGCTGCAGTGTCTCCCGCATTGTGCTCTCGGCTTCGGCGAGGCGCCCTTGCTGGACCAACGATTCAACTTCGGGGAAGCCCGGCTTTTGCTCCGCCGCCTGCATGCGGAAGACCAAAAAAATGCACGATACGGTGAGAAGACAAGCTCTGAAGAGGCCAAAAGGCAATGCGGCTTGACGAGTCTGTATGAGCACCTGGAGGAAAGAAACAGCAGGTCCCTCCGCGAGGAAGTCACTGCGTTTCCTGTCGATGGAACGAGCAAACCCCATAACAGATTTGTCATCCCGACCGGAGCGAAGCGCAGTGGAGGGACCTCCTTTGTCGCTCTTAATCGTGGCTTTGACGTGCGGATATGCGTAGTACACGGGCTTTACAGGGTGCGTGTTTTTAATGCCGGGACGTGACCAGAAATGCCCGGCCGCGGGTGGCCAATCGCCTGGCCGCGGCATGGCAATCACTTTAGCATTTCCAGGGCTTGCAGGGCGGTCGCGTTCTGCGGCTGCAGTTGAAGCAATTCCCGGATCACTTCCCGGGCTTGTTGCTTGTCGTTGCGCAGCGCGTAGAGGCGGGCAAGATTCAGATACGATTGATCGAAGTTCGGGGCCATGCGGATGCATGTCTTGAATTGTTCTTCCGCCTTGGAGTAATCCTGCTCCCGGACGAAAAGAACGCCCAGGTTATTCAATGCTTCCGGATAGTCCGGACGCAGTTCAATGGCTCTCTCCAAATAATCTGAAGCGCGCTGTAGCTGGCCCTGCTGGGCGTACAACATTCCCAGGCTGTAGTTGGCTTCAGGCTCATTGGGTTGAATTGCCAGCGCCTGATCCAGCAGTTCCTGGGCCTTATCAAAAGACCGCTGCCTGCGATAGATATTTCCCAGGTTCAGCAGCGCCGTCGCGTAGGCCGGTCGCAGCAGTAGCGACTGCTGAAAGTTTTTGATAGCCTCTTCGGGGTTGCCTTCCTGGGCTGCGATCATGCCCAGGTTGTTCCATGCCTCGGGGTAATCCGGCCGCAGCTTCAAAGTCTGTTCGAGATAGGAGCGTGCCTGCTTCAAATCATTTCGTCGCAGGTTGAGCGTGCCCAGGTTGTAATACCCTTCAGGATCATTCGGCTTGGCGGCGATGACCTGCTGGAATGACTCCGCGGCCTGCTCCAGATAGCCGTGCTGGAACAGGGCCACACCATAGGTGAAGTCATTGCGCCGAAACGCGCCCTGATACAGCGATCCCCCCAAAGGAAGCGCTTTCTGCTTCCGATCGGTGGCCGTGGTGGGTGCGGACCGCACATCGTCTAACAATCGTTGCGGGTCCATCAGGCCCTGGTACACCTTAACGATCATGCCCTCTTTGTCCAGCAGGAAAGAGGTGGGAATCGCGAGGTCGCGCCGCCGGTCGTATAGGTAACGGTAGATGATGTTATAAACCCCGGCCACTTCTTCCGTCGCAAAAAGCACGGGAAAAGAGAACCCCTCCTGTGCCGCGAACGATCGCGCCTTTTGTGTATCGGTCGCGTCGTCGACGTTTACCGCTACAATTTGCAGTTGCCTTGCGTGTCGATTCAGAAGTCTCAGCTGGTCGCCGCAGATTGGCCCCGTCGTCGCCCAAAAATTGAGCAGCACAAACCCGCCGCGCAAACTCTTCAGTTCGCGCACATTTCCCGCCAGATCGGGCAGCGAGAACTCCGGCGCTTTCAAAGGCTCGAGCAGCCAGGTGTCTATCTGCGAAGGGAGCGGTTCCAACTTCGCCGGCGGTGCAGCCTGCCCCCACGCAGCGGGCGGAGCGGCGAAGGGCTTGGCCGCAAATTCAGCCGAACCCTCCTCAATTTCGATCCGATGGTCCGCCAGTATGCCCTCAAATTTCTGAGCCAATCCGCTGGGCCATTGCACCGTGGCCCGGATCGTGCCTTCCGGCTTGCCCACGCCAAAGAAAACTTCTTTTGTGTGCTGGGCAAGGAACCCCGACCCTGCCTGCAAATACTTTGTCTGCCGCAGCGTCCCCACCTCGACTGTAATCGCGGTTCCGATGGCATCGCGATTGCTCTTCTTCCCCCGCAGGCGGAACGCGATGGAGGAGCCAAGGTCTTTCATCCCATTGTGCAAGATCCGTAATTGCGGGGCGTTCCGATTCTTGAGGATGACCTCCAAACGTCCATCATGGTCCAGGTCGGCCGAGCGAAAATGAACGGCTATCCTCAGGGAAATCCAGGCCCACTGCGCCCGAGACCTCGCTAAACGTGCCGTCACGGTTGTTCGCGAACATGACGTTGCGTTCATAGCCGCTCCACGAGCGGTCGGAGCGGATCAATTCGTTCAGTGCATTCCAGCCATGCTCATAAGCTAACGAGGGTGTAGTATCGGCGGGCGATTTGCCCACCACCTGACGCCAGAAAAAACTGCCCAGGTCGCTCGGCTCCGATGGTGGCAGTTCGCTCCGCTGCGGCGCCGAAATATATCCGTTGGCGACGTAGAGGTCAGGGTAGCCGTCATGATCAAAGTCCCAGAAGTCCGACGACCAGGACCAACGTCCCATCTCGACTCCCGCTTGCTGGCTGACATTTTGAAACTTTCCCTCCCCCTGATTGCGATAGAGCGAATTGCCTCGCGCGTGCCGCAGATAGAGGTCTCGGATGGCCTGCGGATCTTTTTCGTGAAAGCGCTTTTGCTCCGAAACCCGTTGCCCGGCGGAGGACCACATGGCGGCGGCGTAGATATCCTGCTGGCCGTCGTTATTGAAGTCAGCCCAGCAGGCGCTCATTCCCGCACCCACGCCGTCTACCTGGGCCTCGCCTGAGACCGCGGTGAATGTGCCATCGCCATTGTTGCGGTATAGGTTGCCGCGTCCGAAATCGTTAGCCACGTAAAGATCGGGCGCACCGCCGGCCGTCGATTGCCCCCAGGCGCACGCGAAGCTATAGCGGTCGTTCTCGGCATTCAATCCTGCCGCTTCGGTCCTGTCGACGAAGGTCGCATTCCCCTCGTTGTGCAGCAAAAAATTGGGAGGACCATTGCGGGCATCGAAATACGGCACCGGGTAGTGATACTGGTCCATGCCCAGGTAGTAGCTGTACAGGCAAAAGTAAATATCCAGACGTCCGTCGCGGTCGTAGTCGGCCAGGGCCGCATCGGTGAAAGTCCCCTGGGGAGGAGTCTTGAACTGGAAGGCGTTCTGTTTGAGCGCGAAAGTTCCGTCTCCTTGATTAAGGAACAACAGCGGACCATTGCCGCAAACAACCAGCAGATCCTGCAGACCTTTATTGTCAAAATCGGCGAACAGGGCACAAGCTGTGTTGTCCAGTACGCCGACCCCTGCTTTCTCGGTTACATCTTCGAAAGTGCCGTCGCCCCGGTTGCGGTATAGCCGGTTGGGTAGGCCGGACGGTTGGCAGACGTAAAGATCGTCATAACCGTCACGGTCGAAATCACCCACAGCCACGCCATTGTTGCCATAAACGTCAATCCCGCATGCCCCGTCCAGCACGGTACGCCAATAATCCGAGCCACGCAGCATCTGCCGCTGGTAGGATTCCGTGCCACCGAAAGCCTGCGCAGTTACATCGCGAAATACCGGTCCGCGCGTGACGCTCAGTATTTCTTCGCTGGCCGCCCATTTGCGAGCTTTCCATTCTGCGGAATCGTCGCGCAGCCACTCCATGCGCCAGGTGCCGACCCGCTCCTCCCGCTGCTCCTGGCCGCGCGCCATGACCAGGTCGTAACGAATCTCCAGGCGAACCGCCGCCGGAGTACTCGACATTTCTTCGATACTGGTGATCTCGAATTCTGCCGTCTCCACACTTGCGGCCGGCCCCAGCCACGTCCGCAGTTGCTCCAAAAACTGCTCCCGTCCGGCAACCGTGCTCCCGGCAAAGTGCCTGCGCGTGCATTCGATCCCGCTTCCGGTACGCAGGGGAGTTTCCTGAATGGGCACCAGGGAGGTGCCCTCCATTGCGGGGTACAGCGATTTTGATATGGATGAAAGATCGCGCGCCGATGTCTGGAGCGACTGGCTCCATCGTTTGAGCTGGGTCGCGATCTCATCGGCGTATTTCTCGGTTGCAAATTCATCCGACCCTGGGGTGACCAGGCGGAGAACAGCCTCCAGCGGAGAGGGCGCAGGGTAATGCGGGATAAGGCGAACATCGAAGAAAGCGAAGGCGCGATTCTCAGCAGCAGGGACCGCGGGCAACCCCAGGAGAAGGGACGATCCATGCAAAGGTGCGGCACGGAGAATCAGGGGCGCCAAACCCATGGCCTTCATAAGCGACCGGCGGGAAAGGGATCGGTTTTCGTCTTTGTGGCGCGACAATATAGGTGTTCCGCGAGGCCTGCAGGTGTCTGCATGCTAGCACCATGACGGAATCGTCCCCAAGCCCGGCACCGCCGCGGCCACAAAGCGCAATTGTGGGTGGATGAACATCTCCAACTTTTGGTTGACAAGGGTTGTTGGCGTGTACTACATTCCTCTGCGGAAGATGTAACCGGTTACTTTGCAGCCCTATACGGTTGCTCAAGCGAGTCGGCGCCCAAGCAGCGCAATAGACCGCGGGGTAATGTTTTGGAGGATTTAGTGATGAGTCGGACTCCCCTCGCCCTTCTTTGGACCAAATTTGCTGGCTTCCTAACCCTTTCAGCTTTTTTCCTGCTCCTGATGCACACTCAGCCGGTACTCGGCCAGGTTGACGAAGGGTCTATCTCCGGATTGGTTCAGGATCCCTCCGGCGCGGTGGTCCCTAGTGCGCAGGTAGAGCTCCTGAATACCGACCAAGGTATAACTCTGAACACCACCACCAGCGGTTCCGGCGAGTACACCTTCTCCCCGGTCAGAATCGGGCACTACACCCTGTCCGTGACTGCTCCCGGTTTCTCCAAGACGACGCAGGAAAACTTGCAGGTGAACGTCTCCCAGGCCCTGCACGTCAACATTCAACTCAAACCAGGTGCCACGTCTGAGACCGTTCAGGTAACCACGGCGCCGCCTGAGTTGCAGACCGAGGAGTCCTCCGTCGGTCAAACCGTGACCGGACAAAGCGTGAACAATCTGCCTCTGAACGGCCGCAACTTTACCTTCCTGGCCCAGCTCGGCGCCGGTGTAAATACGCCCCAGGCAGATACCCGCGGCAATGCGGCCTCCGGCGCCTTTACCGCCAACGGTCTTCGCCCGGCGCAAAACAACTACCTGCTCGATGGCATCGACAACAATTCCAACGCCGTGGACTTCCTCAACGGAACCAACTTTGTCGTCCTTCCCCCCGTAGATGCGATCGCCGAATTCAAGGTGCAGACGGCGGACTTCAGCGCCCAGCTTGGTCGTTCCGCGGGTGCCGTTATGAACGCGACCATCAAGTCCGGCACGAACAGTTTCCACGGCGCGGCCTGGGAGTTTCTCCGCAACCAACACCTGGATGCTGCCGATTGGTTTGAAGACTTCAACCAAATTAACAAAGGCATTTTGATCCAGAATCAATTCGGCGTGACTGCCGGTGGGCCAATCATCAAAAACAAGATCTTCGTTTTTGGTGATTATGAGGGTCTGCGGCGCGTAGCGGGTAATACACAGTCCGGCGTCAGCGTGCCCACCGTCGTGGAGCGGAACAGCGGCTATACCAACCTTCAGGACGTCATCACCGGACAAGGCTCCGGCAGCACCAGCACCAGGGTGGACGCTCTTGGAAGGTTCGTACCCATCGGCACCATCCTCGACCCTGCGACCACCCGGCCAGTCACCGCCGGCACCGTGGATCCTGTTTCCGGCCTTACGGCCGCGAGTACGGGCTATGTCCGCGATCCTTTCAGCAGCGCGTGCGGACCCCACACCTCAAGCTATTCGGTCGCCGCCTGCCCAGATATCAATATGCTTCCAGCCGGCCGGTTGGATGCGAACGCCATCAAGCTCCTTAATCTCTATCCCCTGCCGACCAGCAGCGCATTCTCATCAAACTTTGCCTCCAATCCCAATCTGTACGAGCATCGCAACGCGTTTGACACCCGCGTTGATTTCGATCTCAACCAAAAAGACCAGGTATTCTTTCGCTTCAGCTACGTGGACGATCCACAAAACATTCCAGGGCCGTTCGGAGGCGTCGCGGACGGTGGAGGCTTCCAGCAGGGGATCCAGACCGCCAAGTCTGATCAGTCTGCCTTGGCCTGGACCCACGTGTTTTCGCCCAGCGTAGTCAACGTTGCGCGGGCTGGGTACAACCATCTTCACACCACCCGGTTTGGACCGGAGGGCGGCACCGAGGGCATTCCTGCGCAGTATGGAATTCAGGGGATACCGCAGCAGTCGGAAAATGGAGGTCTCCCCTCCATGGAAATCAGTGGCTTGAACACCCTGGGCAGCAATGCTTTCCTGCCCTCAGATGAAGTCAGCGACACCATTCAGATCACCGACGACTTCACCAAGATTTGGGGCCAGCACAGTTTCAAAATGGGGATCGAATTCCAACACGTAAAGTTCTCCACCCTGCAGCCGGCATATTCAAGGGGCGATTTCGAATACAACAGCGACGAGTTTACGGATGTTGTCAATATCGGTGGAGGCAATACCGGTCGGGCGCAATTCCTGCTGGATCCGATCGCCACCACCGTACCGGGCGGAGTCAGTTATGTGGGCGGCGCCAGCCAGGTACAAGCCTCCAACATCAGCAAGACCTACGACCTCAAGAAGTACTTTGCCACCTACTTCCAGGACGATTGGAAAATCACTACCAGGTTGACCCTCAATCTCGGCTTACGCTACGACTGGTTTGGCCCCATTAACGAGACCAACGGCGGCCAGGCTAACTTCGTTCCCAGCGGGCCCCCCAACAACACTCCGGAGTACCTGATACCCGCTTCGGGCAAAGACAACCGGGCCCTGTCGCCCAGCTTTATTAACCTGCTGGCAAAGGACGGAATCGCGTTGGTCTCGACCAACAAGTACGGGCAGGCATTGGTGCAAACACCAAAAACCAATTTTGCCCCGCGCATCGGATTGGCCTTCCAACTCGACGATAAGACTGTCCTCCGCGGTGGTTTTGGGATGTTCTATAACTCATTTGAAAATCAGGGATACGGGCCCAATATCGGAGAGAATTATCCCTTCGTCTACAACTTCAACTATCAACAAAAGAACCTCGGTATTCCCTATATCACACCCATTAGTGGCGGCTCTCCATGGAGTGGTTGCGCTACCGCCGGGCCAGGTGGAACCGCTACTCTGAACTCCGGTCTCAGCTGCGTCCAGTTTTCGCCTATCGATGTCAACGCCCAGGGCTTAGGACTGCAGGGACTCCAGTTCGCTTACCAGACTCCGCTCACCATAAGCGTGAACGCCACCTACCAGCGGGCAATCACGCGCAGCATGTCCGCCCAGGTCTCGTATGTGCTTACCGAAGGTTCGCATTTGCAGACCGGTGTCGGCACCAACAATGTAACTCAGCTTCTGCCCGCCTCTGCAAGCACTACAAACGCAGTTCCATTTCCCGATTTTTCACATGGCTCGAGTTATCACCAAACCGTAGGACGCAGCAACTACAACGGATTGCAGACCAGGCTGGAAAAGCAATTCTCCGACGGGTTGCAATTTCTCGCCGCCTATACCTGGTCGAAGACGATATCCGATGCCGGCGATTTGTTGAACGGCGGCAGCATCAACGGATATCGGGCGCCGGACGTTCCCGGCCTTGGTCCGAGTTTCGATCGCGGCCTGGCCGATTTCGACATCCGCAACGTATTCCACATCAGTGGCTACTATGAACTCCCGCTGGGCAAAGATAAGAAGTTCCTCGCCAACTCCAACAAGATTGAAAACGCAGTGGTGGGAGGATGGGCCCTCAACACTATCGCATCCATTCAGGGTGGTCAGCCAATCAGTCTGAGTTGCCCAAGTTCCACCACCGCGGGAACCAACTGCACCGATCTGAGCGTTGCCGGGCAGAGCCAGAAACTTGGCCTGCACAAAGACTCGAACGGAAGGCTGAACTGGTTTGGGAACCCGGCGGCGTTTAATCAACCCTGTCTGTTGGGGCTGAATGGGCAGCCGGAGTCAAACACCCCGTCCGGATGCGTACCTTTGACCGGCCCTGCCCTTCTGGGTGGTTATCCGACCACCACCAGGGGACCGGGATTGGTCAGGTTCGACTTCTCCACCTTCAAGAACATCCCGATCAGCGAGCGCTTCTCGATGCAATTCCGGGCTGAGTTCTTTAACATCCTCAATCACCCGACGTTCAACGCTCCCAACTTCGGCGGCAACGGCGTCACGGCGATCTCAGGTTCAGCTAACTTCACCAACAGCGCCTTCGGCGAAATCGGATCCACTCGCTTTGCGCCCTACGACTCGAGACAGATCCAATTTGCTCTCAAGCTGTACTACTAGGCTAAGATGAAGACGTCCCGGGATGGCATGCCTACTGGGTGCCTTCCGGGGCGTCTTTCTGCGTATTGGCCCTGGTAGAGGTGGACCGTGAGTAACAGGCCCCGCTTTCGGCCAGCGATTTTTTGTTTCCTCGTGCTATGCGCGGCCTTTGCGGCAGCCCAGGAGAAGCCTGCTCAGAAACTGGATCAGCAGTTCCAGTCCGCAGTAGCTCACTACCACGCGGGACAGTTCGCTGACGCTGCGTCCCAGCTTGAGGATCTTCTACCTCATGTTCCCAAAAGTTTCGAAGCGCATGAGCTTTTAGGCCTGGTCTACGCCGCACAGTCGCAGAACACGAAGTCCATTGAGCAGCTCGAGATCGCAGTGAGTTTAAAACCCGATTCGCCGGCTGCCAGGACAAACCTGGCAGCAGCCCTGGTTCGCGCGGGAAAGCCTGCCCTGGCCGGCGAACAATTTCGCAGGGCGTTCGAACTGGAGCCCAAGCAGTTTGACGCCAACCACAACCTCGGCGAGTTTTACATCCAAACGGGCAAGATCGCCGAAGCCACGCCCCTGCTTGAGCAGGCGCAGCGCGTAAATCCCGCCTCCTACGATAACGGCTACGATCTGGCGCTGGCTTATTCGCTCACCGGCCAGCTAAGCCACGCAAAACAGCTGGTACAAACTCTGCTGCAGCAGAAGGACACAGCGGAGTTGCATAACCTGCTGGGCCAGATCGAGGAAAAGAATGGCGAGTTCGTAGCCGCGGCCAACGAGTATGCAACCGCCGCGCACATGGATCCGAGCGAGCAAAACCTCTTTGATTGGGGCAGCGAGTTCCTTCTCCATCGCACCTACGAACCGGCGATCGATGTTTTTCAACAAGCCACCGTGCGCTACCCAAACTCACCTCGCCTCTTCATTGGATTGGGAATGGCTCTCTATGCGCGGGGCAAATACGACGAGGCGGTCAAGGCCCTGCTGGCCGCGGCTGATCTAAACCCGGCAGATCCTCGCTGCTATCTCTTTCTCTCCCGGGCTTACGACAGCTCTCCGACCCAGGCCGATGAGGTGATTCAGAGATTCCGTCGCTTTGCTGAATTGCAACCCGGCAATGCGCTGGCGATTTACTATTACGCGATGAGTTTGTGGAAAGGGAAGCGGGCAGAAGACCCCGGCTTCGACCTGCGGCAGATCGAGTCGCTGCTGCAGAAGGTGGTGACACTCAACCCTGCAATGCCCGAGGCCCATGTGCAACTCGGCAATCTCTACGCTGACCAGCATGAGTATGCCAAATCCATTGCCGAGTATCAGCGAGCGCTGGAATTGAATGCGAATCTGCCTGACGCCCACTACCGCCTCGGCCAGGACTTCGTGCACACCGGACAAAAGGATCGCGCACAGGAAGAATTCGCAGTCTATCAGCGTCTCCGGGCGCAGCACATGGCTGAGCTCGATAAGGAAAGAGCCGAGGTCAGGCAATTCGTCTATTCGGCCAAATGAGGGGTATGTGAGTTGACCGACCAATCATCCTTCGGCAGAAATATCGCGGAACATCTGGGCCGCAGCCGGCGCGATTTTCTGCGCGGCGCTGCCGGAGTGGTGTTGGGGTCGACCTTGCTCAGCGCCAGCCCATTGGTGCGCGGAGCGGCTGCCGCAAAGAAGCGGAAGACAATTGTCATCACCTTCGGCGGAGGTGCACGAGACCAGGAGACCTTCGCGCCTGAGGGACAGGAGAATATCCCCAACCTGCTCCACGAACTGATACCCCAGTCGAGCTTTTTCACCCAGGTAGTGAATCAAGGCATCCTCGGCCATTACGTGGCAACCGCAAGCCTGGCCACCGGAGTCTACGAAACACTGAACAACTTTTCCGCAGTACCGCCGGAGCATCCGACAGTGTTCGAGTATTTTCGCAAGGATCTGCATCGGCCTCTCTCCGACGCCTGGGTGGTCGCGCCCAGCAACGGGTTTAACCGGATTGGTGAGAGCGATTACCGTTCCTATGGTGCGGGCATGGGAGCGCGGGTGATTCTGCCCAAGCATTTGTTGGCTGCGTCCATGTCTGGCGGTTCCACCGATTACGAGCACTTGCTTCGTGACAACTACGAGACTCCCCTTTACACCCCTCAACTTGTGGGCGGCGACTTCGAACTGCAGCAGCTGGAAATGATCCTGAAGCTTTCCGTCGATGACTTCAAGGCCCACGCCCGCACGTTGTCCAGCCCCGACGAGCTCTCCATGTATATTGCGCGGCGGCTGATGCAGCAGGAGTCGCCCAGCCTGCTTTGGATCACCATGCACGATATCGATATTGCCCACGCCGGGGCCTACTCGCTTTACATCGATGGCATCCGGCGCACCGATCGGCTTTGCGCGGAGCTTTGGAAAGCGGTGCAGGCCGAGCCCGAGTACGCGGGCAACACCACCCTGTTTATCCTGCCGGATTTTGGACGCGATGCCGACCAGGATGCCGGCGGCAACGGATTTCAGCATCACCGCACCGGCGACGCAGCTTCACGCACCACCTGGATGATGGCTCTGGGCGCGGGTGTACGCCAGGGTGTGGTCTATGACCGCCCGATGCAGTCGATCGATCTCGTCCCCACCCTGGGAGAAATGATGGGGTTCTCTGCATCGCTTTCCCAAGGCAAGCCGATCAAAGAATTAGTTTAGGGAATTGGTTTAGAAGTATGCTTCCACGCGATCTCAAAGCCGAGCAGTTCGCCGGGTATCCGCCCCAGGCAAGGGGGCTGGTCGTAGCCCATCTCGGCGCGCTGCAGCAGCTACCGCTCAGCTTTCTGCCCAGCCTGCTGCGCGAGGTCATTGACTACGATTTCAAGTTTCCGGCCGAGCGCGCGGCCATCGATAAGGAACTCGCCAACCTGAGTTCTCTTGCTCCGGAGCAGGTGAAGGATTGGTTTCAGGCCTTCTCGCAATTTTCTGTTTCTTCAAAGCTGGAACACTTCGACTGGATCAATCAGCCGGCCCAGTTTGTCGAACAGCTATCGGCCTACTTGTGGACCACGCAACAGTTGGACGCCTTTCGCCAGGCTGCGATCGTGTATGGGGATCGTTTGCGGTCTGTGGCACCACCCAATGCTATTCCCGTGCGTAGGCTTGGCATCGCAGTGATCGGGCAGGGCGTTGCCTCGTATGATGCGCCGCTGTTTCGCAACCTGCGCCCGCACGGCGCGTATTTTGGGCAAGTCAAGCCCGACAACGGACTCACACTGTTGCTGAATGGGGTTGCGGCGCGAGCCAAGGCACATCCAGTCGCCTACGGCCATTGGTATGTCGATGGAGGGCCGCAAGCGGATCACAGCCCCTTGCTTACCTGCGTGTCGTATCAGGCTCTCCAGCCTGCGCGCGCGGCCTTGCTGCGCAATATGCAGACCCAAATTCAGCGGCCTGGGATGGGACCGGAAGAACTGCGCACGCAATTGGCACAGCTGGTTCCATCGGATCTTGGCATGCACAAGGGGGGAGACGAGGTGCTCAACCGCTTTCAGGTCAGGCTGCTCACCGAGGGTTCCGGCACGCAGATATTCAGTACCACGTTTGCCCAGTGGACCGCCCGCGAGGCCCTGCGGCGGGCCCAGCCGCTCACCCTGTTGGTGCGTTTCGCTCCCAGGCAAAGGCAGAGGCCAATGAATGAGTTGCTGACCAGTGGCCACGGGGATCCTGAACTCGATTTGACCGGCTCCTTGATTGATGCCGATATGGGCGCTTACTACAACTGGCTGAACCAGCAGAGGCTACCCGGAGCTGAGCAATCCGCCTTCCTGGTGTGGTTCGAAGGTCATAACCAGGCCCTTGCCATTGGGCCATCTATTCCCCGCGGAACAGTATCAACCACAGTAGCCGATCTCAGCGAACTGGTTGCGTTGGTTCTCGCCTGAATTTCCATCCCAGATTGTGAGCGCACCATGAAGCCATTCTTTTCTGTTCTCCTCCTTATTCTGGTTGTTTGTGCGCAATCCGTCCTCGGGCAAAATTCAGCAGCATCCCCGGCGCGCGAGCGGTTGTCGCTCGACCGCGGCTGGCTTTTCCACGAAGGCGACATTCCCTTCCCCATAGTTACCGGGCACCAGCCTTCCTATGACAATGCCAAGGCGGGCAGTTCGTCAGGCGCGGCCTCGCCGGAATATGACGACTCATCTTGGAAGCAGGTGGATCTTCCCCACGATTGGGCGGTGGAGCAACCGTTCGATTCCAAGGCCAACATATCCCAGGGATATCGCGATCGTGGAATGGGTTGGTACCGGAAGTATTTCCGGCTCGATCCGGCGGACCACGGCAAGCACCTGGAAGTACAACTCGACGGAGTCTCTACTCATTGCACGGTCTGGGTTAACGGGGTCTTATCGGCACGCAACTGGACGGGTTACACATCCATTTATATCGACATCACCCCGATCGCGCGCTACGGAAGTGAAGTGAATACGATCGCGGTGCAGGTGGATGCGAACCCGCAGGAAGGTTGGTGGTATGAAGGCGCTGGGATCTACCGCCATGCGTGGCTGGTGAAGCGAAACCCGATTCATATCGAGACCGATGGAGTGTTCGCCAACCCGGTTCGGAATCCCGACGGCAATTGGTCGATCCCGATTGAGACCACGCTCTACAGCAGCGACAAAAACGCGGCTCCGGTCGAAGTGGAATCGACGCTGCTCGACCCGTTTGGCAAAGCGCTGGTGAGCGGCCACACGCAGGTCACCGTGGATCCGCTGCGGGAGCAGGTTGCGAAGTTCGTGCTTGCCGTGGATTCTCCCAAACTTTGGTCGGTTGATGAGCCGACGTTGTACTCGGTCCGGACCGTGGTGAAGCGGGATGGAGCGGTGGTGGATGAAGTCACCACGCACGCTGGTTTTCGTACTCTCCGCTTCGACCCTAGCCAGGGGTTTTTTCTGAATGACAAGCCGCTTAAGCTGAAGGGAACAGCCAACCATCAGGATCACGCCGGAGTGGGGGTGGCCGTGCCGGATGCGCTTTGGGATTTTCGCATTCGGCGATTGAAGGAAATGGGTTCGAACGCCTATCGGGCCGCGCACAATGCGCCGGCGGCGGAGTTTCTAGATGCGTGTGATCGTCTGGGAATCCTGGTGATGGATGAGAACCGGAATTTCGGCGCCACTCCCGAGCACTTGAAGCAGCTCGATTGGGAGGTGCGCCGCGATCGCAACCACCCCAGCATCATTATGTGGTCGGTGTTCAATGAAGAGCCGTCGCAGGGCACGGAGATGGGCTACGAGTTGGTCCGCCGGATGAGCGCGGCGGTTAAAGAACTGGACACGACTAGACCGGTTACCGCGGCGCAGAGTAATTCCGTGCTGAACCCGGTCAATGCATCGCAGGCTGCGGATGTCGCCGGCTTCAACTATGTCTATCGCGACTTCGACCGCTTTCACGAGCTCAATCCCACCAAGCCGATGTTCAGTTCGGAAGATACTTCCACGGTGATGACGCGCGATACCTATGTGACCGACCGGCAGCAGTGCCTCCTCGATTCTTACGATGACCAGGTATTGCCCTGGGGACTTTCTCACCGTGATGCCTGGAAGCAGGTGGCGACGCGGCCCTTCGTGTTCGGCACCATGGTATGGACAGGCTTCGATTATCGCGGCGAACCGCAGCCGCTCTCGTGGCCGGCCGCCGGCTCCTCTTTCGGCATCATGGAT
Source organism: uncultured Acidobacteriaceae bacterium (assembly GCA_963814015.1). Lineage (GTDB taxonomy): Bacteria > Acidobacteriota > Terriglobia > Terriglobales > Acidobacteriaceae > PALSA-350. The sequence goes on along the minus strand of CAWFBI010000002.1, from coordinate 126,834 downwards.
CTTTGCGGATTTCCCAAGGCGGCGTACTACATTCACCAGGCGCAGTGGATCGATGATCGCCCCCTCGTGCATATCGTCCCTCATTGGAATTGGGCGGGAAGCGAAGGCAAGCCAATCAAGGTAATGGTGACCTCAAATCTGGAGAAAGTGGAGTTGCGGTTGAACGGGAAATCCGTAGGCGAGAAGGAAGTCGACAAGTATGAGATGGCAACCATCGAGGTGACATACGCAGCAGGAAAGCTGGAAGCGGTGGCCAGCGGCGGGAAAGGGACGGCGCATTTTGCTGTTGAAACTACGGGCGCGCCGGCGGCATTGCGGCTGGTTCCCGATCGCGCCAGCCTGGCGGGAGATGGAGACGACGCCCAGCCAGTCACAGTCGAGGTAGTCGATGCGCAGGGACGGGTAGTGCCCACCGCGGAACCATTGGTGAAATTTGCGCTGACTGGTCCCGGAGCGATCATTGGCCTGAACAACGGTGACCCAACGAACCATGAACCGGAAAAAGGAAATCAGCATAAGGTGTTTCACGGCCTGGCCCAGGTGATTGTGCAGAGCGGTCTTGGGGGGCAGGGAAAGTTGACCCTGAGAGCTACCAGCGAAGGCCTGACAACAGGTGAAACAGTGATCGACGTGAACGCTGCCGTAGCGCGTCCGTCCGTCCCCGTGATTCCGAATCCGCCTCTGGTGGTGGTGAACTGGATTAGGTCACGGATCACGGAGCAGGCCCCTGATCCCAATCAGCAACCTGCCAGCACGGACATGAACAGTTGGGACAACGTGCACCCGGGCTCCGGGCCGACAACTTTCCGTGACGGGCGCTTCGCGGTTTATCGTGCGCAGTTCACGCCCCGTGCGACCACGCAAAAATCTGGCGGCCGGCTGGTGCTACGTGATGTAGTTGGCAAAGCCCAGGTATGGGTTAACGGGAAGCTGGCCGGCGAAAAAACGGACGCCGCAAAACAAGACATGACAGTTGCATTACCCGGAGGGGATGGTGAAAGAGTCGTCAGTGTTTTGATTGAGGCAGCGGCGGTAGGCACGCCAGCGGGACTTGGCGGGATTGTGACGGTCGAATAGGGTGGTCTAGTGCTGCACTCGTACAGATTTCACAGTTGTTGAAGGAAACAGCAGCTCCCTCCACTGCTGTTTGCTGCCGCCCCGTCTTTGCTTGACGAGACGGAGCAACAGAGTTCTCTGTCCCGCCGGATTCACTTGACGCGAACCGTAGGCTCAACCGACAAGCCAGGACGCAACAGGTGGTCTTTGTCCTCATTTCGATCCGTCAGGTCAATGCGGACTGGTATGCGCTGCACTACCTTGACGTAATTGCCAGTGGCGTTTTCCGGTGGAAACAGGCTTAGCATCGAGCCGGTCGCGCCCCCAATCTGGGTCACCTTACCGTCGTAGTCACGCCCATATGCGTCCACGTGGATCTTGACCGCCTGCCCAGGACGCATCAGCCTCAATTGCGTCTCCTTGAAGTTCGCCGTGATCCAGATATCGTCCAGCGAAACCAGGGTCATAAGATTCTGCCCGACACTGACGTTCTGCATCACTTCCAGGCTCTTCTTGGTGATGATGCCATTCGCCGGGGCAACAATCCTGGTGTAGCTCAGATTCAACTTGGCTTGGGCCAGCGCAGCGCGCGCCTGCTCCACCTGCGCGGCTGCCTGGTCTGCCTTGGCCTTTTGAATCTTCACCTGGTCGGGCGCGGTTTGCGCGGTCCTCAACTCTGCCTGCGACTGCACCACCCGGTCGCGGGCAATGCGGACCGCATCCTCGGCAGCAATTTCGCTCGCCTTGGCTCCCAGCAAAGCCGCCTTGGATGCATCCGCCGTGGCCACGGTGGCGTCGAACTGCTGCTTGGAGATCACGTCTTTTTCCACCAGCGGCGCGTAGCGCTTCAGATCCAGTTGAGCTTTGATGTTGTTCGCCTCCGCCTGGGCAACTTGAGCCTGGGCGGCTTCTAACTGGCGCTGCGACTGCTGCACTGTCGCGTCCGAAGTGCGCACACCGGAAGTGGCAGACTGCAAGGTCGAGCTGGTGTTGATTCCGATCACGGGTACATTGACCCGAACCGCTTCATAGTTGGCCTCTGCGCTCTCCAGGCTGGCCTCGTCTTGCTGTACCGCTACCTCAAAATCCTTGGGATCGATTTCGGCAATCAAGGTGCCGGCCTGAACATATTGGTTCTGATCGACGTTGACCCTGATTACCTGCCCCGCCACCCGGGCGCTGATCTGGATCAGGTGCCCATCCACTTGGGCGTCGTCGGTGTCTTCGTAATACGTGGAGTGCCACCAGAAGAGCAAGGCCCCCACAATAAGAACAGCGACCACGCCGATGACGATGAAGCGGCGCTTGCCCTTTTTGCGCGGAGGATTGTCGAGATCCTGCTGGTCGTTGATGCCGGCCTGGGGACCCTCTTCCACAACGGTAGTTGCACGGCCTGATTCCGGATTCTGTTCCGCCACAGCTACTTTCCTCCCACGTAATCCTTGTAATTTGTTTGTGCGATGCCCAGTGCCCGGGCGAGTGATAGTTTCGCCACGTTGTGCTCGTAAAGGCTCGCGACCAACTGGTCGTCGGCCTGGGCCATCGATGCCTGGGCTTGCGATACGGCAAGATTATCGGCCACGCCGGCCGCGTACCGCTGTTGCGCCTCGCTCAGGGCCTCAGTGGCCAGCTCTGCGTTGCTGCGCGCAACGGCAACCTGCTTGGCTGCTGCCTGAATATCGAGAATACTGTCGCGCACGTCGGCGCTGATCTGACCGCGCAGATCGTTCAACTGTGCCTGCTTCTGTTCCAGTTGCGCTTGCGCGTCCCGAGCATCACCGCGCAATTTGGCCTCTTCAAACAGCGGCACCGAAGCCGTTCCCAAAACGTCGAAGGTCCCATGGGAATGCCCTAGAGTCGGTCCAATCACCCCGTAGTCGCCAGAAAAATCGATGGTCGGGTAACGCTCGGCAGTGGCCGCGGAACGTAAGGCCCGGGCGCTCTCCACCTGCTGCTGCAGCGCCTGCAAATCGTGGCGGTGCGCCAGCCCCTGCTGCACCGCGGCATTTGGGTCCAGGTTGTCGAGGGCCTGAAAGGGTGCCTGGTCGCTCAACTCGTAACTTTGCTCCAGGGGTAGTCCGATGGCGCGCGCCAAAGCAATTTTGTCTTTCTCATACTGGTTTTGTGCCGTGATCAAAGTCTGCTGTTGCGTCTGGTAATCCACGCGTGCACGGAGTTCGTCCAACAGCGGCGCTGTGCCTGCCTGGTGGTTGGCCACCGCCTGATCGAGCGACACTTTTGAGGTGTTGACTTGCGCCTGGGCTGATTGCACCCGCGAAGCGTCGGCGATGCACAGCAGATACGCATTGCCCACCGTAAGTACCACCATATCCTTTGCATCCTCGATCGAGAGCTTGGATCCCTGGAAATTATGCTTCGAGGCCAGATAGCTATCCAGTGACGACAAATTCAAAAGCGACCACTGCACCGAACCCCGTATGTCTGTATACGCGTAGGGACCGATGACTTTGGGGAAGCCGGGAATGTTAAGACCCTCGGCTTGTAGGTTCGTCTGTTGCACAGATTCTTTGGCAGAAGCATTGACGGTGGGCAACAACGCTTGCAATTGTTGCCGCTGCTGCGCGCCGGCCGACCCTGCGTTCGTCCCGGAAAGCACCAGGCCCAGGTTGTATTGCAATCCCATGCGGATCGCCTGATCGAGCGTCAGCGGCAAAACACCAGGCACCGGGGCCTGCTTTACGATGCTGCCCTGGTAGGTGTTGCTATCCACCTGTACCGGGTTTGCCTGCACCGACATCCCGGTTGAGCCACTGGCGGACGACCCACTCTTTGATCCACTGACCCCCGTGGTCGCAGACTGCCCCAGGGCGGCAAGCGGGATAAAAGTCAGGCTGAGGAGCATCACCAGTGATCCCCACCCCGTGCCCCACAATACACCCGGATTACGTCTCATCCTGCAGTCAACCTCGGCATGCAACCTGGGGCCCGAAAAAAATGGCAGCACCAACTTTCGATGCCAAATTGCTTGTGAACTATTCAAAAAGAAAGCCCACAGGCGATCCTGAACACACCAGTGTTGGGCCGGAAACCAGGCGGGACGGACGCGACGGTTCAAATGGCGGTCAAACCAAAGGGCAGGGGGTTCAGGCCGGAAGAAGAGCGGTCTGCGCACTCATCAGGCAGGTAGCCAGCGAGCATAGCGCCTGGCGATAGGCGGTCCCAACCTGGTCTCGCCGCCACCCCTGTGCTCCTATCGCTCCACTCTGGCGAAGGCTCTCCGCGGTCTGCTCGCCGTCTTGCCCGGCTACAGCACGCAGCACAAAAATTGTCCGTAGGGCCGGTGCCAACCGGCCCAGCCATTCCCGCATCCCGGCACGGCCGGCGCCAGAAATCAGCGCCCCGAACTGCTCCCCGGTTAAACCTGCCGCCCCAAGGTCATCGGTTTCAATGCAGGCAGCGTTGTCCGGCTGTGCAGTTGGAACCGCAAACGCTTCCGGGTACAGCCCGGCCATCCGCTGCACTGCGGTGCGCACCAGCATCGTGCGCGCCTCGACATACGCCAACGTGCCCTCGGCGCAGGGGTCGGCCTCTACCTTGGCCACGCTCTCCTCTACCAGGGACACTGCCTCCTGCTCATCGCCCAGCATCAGGGCCGCGATCTGAAAAAGCTGCAAAGGCGTATCCTCAGCCAGCAGTTGCCTGGCCTCCACTACCGGACCCAAATCCTGCTCGTTCATGCGCGTCTCCTTAGAAACCGTCGATCGGTCCATAAAAGTGTCACCTTCCATCCTCCCGCAACCGCTCTCTGGGCGTCAAATCTTCCGCGTCTTCCCGGAAATTCCCGGCGTAATTGTGGCTTTCATCATCGAGTCATTTCCCGGCGCATTTTAGTAAGGTAGACAGAGTAGTACGATCGGTGGCCACTCTCCTCTTATGGACAATTTGAACAAGGATCCGCAAAGTCTCTTTATCGGCCGCGATGAATCGTGGTTGAGTTTCAACCGCCGTGTCCTCGAGGAAGCCCAGGATCAGGACAATCCCTTGCTGGAACGGGTCAAGTTCCTGGCCATTACCGCCAGCAATCTGGATGAGTTTGTCGAAATTCGAGTTGCCGGCATCATGCAACGCATTGAAGACGGTTACACCGAACCGGGTTTCGATGGCCTTACGCCGCGGCAAACCCTCGATGTCGTGGTCGAGAACATGCACACTTTCGTCCGCGATCAGTACCGCTGCTGGACCCAGGACCTTCGCCCGATGCTCAACGCTAACGGCGTTCGCGTGCTGGAGTGGGGCGACATTGACGAGGCTGCCCGCAAGCATGCCCTCGATTACTATCAGCGCGAAGTCGACCCGCTGTTGACGCCCATCACCATCGACCCTGCGCACCCTTTCCCCCGGGTCCTGAACAAGGCGCTGTGCCTGGCCCTCCTGTTGCGCCGCAAGCGCAAAGGCGCAACCGGGGCGCTGCTGGGCGTGCTCACCGTGCCCCGGGCACTGCCCCGCCTGGTGCCTGTGCCGTCCAGCTCCGGAACCCACGACTTCGTCCTTCTTCACGACCTGATTGAGCACAACGCAGTGGGCATGTACCGCGGCTATGAAATCCTGTCCACCGCGGCCTTTCGCGTAACCCGCAACAGCAACCTGTATTTCCAGGAAGAGGAATCGCGCAGCCTATTGGATAGTGTGCGCTCCGAACTGCACAATCGCCGCAAAGGCGACGCCGTCCGGCTGGAAATTGAAGAGGGCGCGGATGCCGAGATAGTCGACCGTCTGCGCATGAATTTCGAACTCGAGGATTCCCAGGTGTTTTCGACCGACGGACCGGTCAACCTGTCGCGACTGATGAACCTTTACACGGATACTCCGCGCCCGGACCTCAAATTTAAAGACTTTCTTCCTCGGGAATTGCGCCTGCATCGCCGTTCAGAAGATTTGTTCGACGAACTCCGTCATCACGACCTGCTGCTCCATCACCCCTTCGATTCCTATGATGCGGTGGTCAACTTCATCCAGTTGGGCTCACAGGATCCGCGGGTCGTTTCCATGAAGCAGACGCTCTACCGCACCAGCTCGGATTCACCCATGTTCCACGCGCTCACGGAAGCCGCGCAAACCAAAGAGGTGACCGTGGTGGTGGAGTTGATGGCGCGCTTCGACGAGGCATCGAACATCCGCTGGGCGCGCAATCTGGAAGACGCCGGAGTGCTAGTCTTCCATGGCATCGTGGGACTCAAGACGCACTGCAAGCTGGCCATGCTCATTCGCCACGATCCGGACGGTGTGACCCGTCGTTATGTACACCTGGGCACCGGCAACTACAACCCCAACACGGCGCGCTTCTACACAGACATCAGCCTGCTGACCGCCGATCCGGAGATCACGGCCAGCGTGCACAGCGTCTTCAATTACCTCACCGCGCACTCTGAATCCGACGATTACGCCCCCCTGCTGGTGGCGCCGCTCACCCTGGCGGAGAGTACCATCCGCATGATCCATCGCGAAGGGGAACACGCCGCGGCAGGGCGCCCGGCGCACATTATCGCCAAAATGAATTCGCTTCTGGAGCAGGCAGTGATTGAAGCGCTCTATGAGGCTTCGAAGGCCGGAGTGCAGATCGACCTGATCGTGCGCGGCATCTGTTCGCTTCGTCCGGGCATCCCGGGGGTAAGCGAAAATATTCGCGTGCGCTCGGTGGTTGGCCGTTTCCTCGAGCACAGCCGCATCTTTTATTTTGCCAATGGGGGCGAGGACGAAATCTATTGCGGCAGCGCCGACTGGATGCCGCGCAACCTGTTTGAACGGTGCGAGGTTGTTTTTCCCATCCGCGATGCCCAAATTCGTCATCGCATTCGCTACGAGATCCTGGCCGCGTACATGGCCGATACGGCAAAGTCACGCATGGAGACGGCTGATGGCGACTATCCCCGCGTGTGCGCACCCGAGAGCAAGCGTTTCAGCGCCCAGGATTTTCTGATTCGCGTGGCAGAAGGGCGAGACAGCATAGATTGCATTCCGGAACCGGCTTCGCGGCCGGAGGCCCAGGTTGCCGAGGTCACGGCCGGTGTCGGGGAGTCCTCAGCCCCGGCGAAGCCCCATCGGCGCAGGGCGCCGCGGAAGGAACCCGAGCCGGCTGCCTCTTAGCTTCCGGCCTCCTGTTCGATGAGGTTGAAACGGAGGCGTCCGGCGTCGATGCGCACCCGCAGGTTGCGGTACTACACCAGGTAGAAGAGCCCCACGATCGCCGCCGCAAAACCTGAGGCCGCGCCCATGCCCAGCGCCCACGGCGGGCAGAACGCATCCGCTACCAGGGTTGCGCGCGCCTTTCCGCGCGCCCCGGTGCTCCGCCAGTAACGTTGACTAGAACCACGGGCAGGCCATGCCGGCGGAATGCGTCAACCAACTCGCTGGCGCCCTTCACCACCTCGCCGGTTAGGTGTACGGTGAGCAAACCGACAATGCCGTTCTGCAGATCGATGACCACCAGAGCGGTTTTCGGGTCAAGGGTGGTTACTGCCATGGTGTTCTCCTTCTACGAGGCGCTTGAGTAGTTTGACCGCAGAGCCAGGTTCTTCCTGCTCCGGGAGTGAGAGTTTGGATCGAATGGCCGGAACAACCAGTCTTCCCTTGCCGCCCGGCCAGCCTTTATCCATTCCGGGCACGCGGGGGTGAGAGAAAGAATGGTTTGTCGTCCATCGGTCGGGTCGGGGGAACCTGTCACGAGCCCAGCCGCTTCCAGAGCGGAAACAGTGGCACCCATGGATTGCGGACGGACGCCCTCAGCCCGCGCGAGACTGGTCACGGTCGCCGGCCCCTCCCGATCTAACCAGCTCAGCACCGACACCCGGGACCACGTCAGGTCCCCCAGATTTGACTGCTCGCGTAGCCGCCGCTTGAGTTGGCCAATCACAACCCGAAGTTCCCCAGCCAAGGCTAGTGCGAGCTTCTCGTCCATACTGCATGGGTTACCAGATATGAAGGAAAACTGCTAAGATAGACTTCATAGATTAGGCGCAATGGCTTCGTCGATCTATGTGTGGCGACCCCGTTCGTGGGTGTATGGAAGGTGTCCACGCCAACTCTCGGCAGGTGGAAGTTCTCGTAAACTGAATCTTGGCCCAGCGCCTCTACAACCTCGCGCGATGGTGGCATCTTCTTAGCCTGGATGCGCCGACCGTGGCTGCTATCTGGTCGTGGTTCTTTGTCCGCGCCATGCATCTTCATTTGTCGCTTATCCAGGCTCTGCTTCTCCCCCTTGGCACCTGGTTGCTCTACGTGGCCGATCGAATTCTCGATGGGCTCCGCAGAGGGCGGGGCGAGCGGCTTCGAGAACGACACCATTTTCACGCCCACCATCGTGTCGCGTTCCTCCTGGCAGCCTTGTTTCTGTCTGTGCTATTGGCTTGGTTCGTGCTCACACGCATGCGCCCTGAGGCGCTCCGCGACGATTTGTTGATCGGGGTGTTCGCACTGCTTTATCTGTTCGCCGTTCATCGCGGCGTGGCACGCCTGCCTAAGGAGCTTGCCGTGGCCATCCTCTTCGCCGCCGCAACCGCCGTTCCTGCCTGGTCCCGTCTCAGCGCGGGGAAGGAACAGTTGATGCCCGCGATCATCTTGTTTGCACTGCTTTGCTGGATTAATTGCGTGGGCATCGAGAAATGGGAAGGCGGCAACCCGCACGCGATTACCCGCTGGGCCAGCCTGCACCTGCGTCCGATCGCAACCATAATTGCGCTGTTTTCCCTGGCTGCGGCCCTGCTTGCGCCTTCGCGCGGGCTCATGGCGGTTTATCTGGCAGCCCTGCTTAGCAGTGGATTGCTGTTTTCCCTGGACGCGCGCAGCACACACATGTCGCCCTTACGCCTGCGCATCGCCGCCGACGCTGCGCTGCTAACGCCGTTGGCATTGTTTCCCTTCGCGCGGTGAGCATTTTCAATTCTGGTGTATACGAAGCATCCCCTCCCCGCGCGGCTTTTCCCCAAGACAAGCCGCGCGTCGCTACACTTACCTTGCAGAGTAGAAGTGAGAATGCTCTGAGCAAGGTTAACTTCGATCGCGTCGCGTGCCTCTATCGATGGCTCGAATACTTGAGCTTCGGGCCATGGCTCAGCGGCTGCCGCAGCTCGCACCTTCCAGATCTGACCGGCGCCTGTCACGCGTTGATATTGGGAGATGGCGACGGACGGTTCCTGGCGCGACTGCTGGCGGCCCATCCTATGCTCACTGCAGACGTCGTCGACTCAAGCAATTCCATGCTCAAGGTTCTCGACCGCCGCATTCGCGGGTTGGGCCCGCAAGCCCGCCAGCGCATTTGTCTGTATCACGCCGATGTCCTGGAGTGGAACCCCATCGGAAGCTACGACCTGATTGTTTCTCACTTTTTCCTCGATTGCTTTTTTCCTCATCAACTGGAGCGGCTCTTCGATTGCGTGCTGCCCCATGCTCTTCCGGGGGCGCAATGGGTCATCTCGGAGTTCGCTACTCCCCGCAATGGTTTGGCCGCATATCTGGCCCGCGGGATCATCGGCGTGCTCTATCGAGCTTTCGGCTTTCTTACAGGGCTTCGCGTGCGCGCCCTGCCGGATTACACGACCTCTCTGCTCCGCCGCGGCCTGGTGCTCAGCTACGACCGTAGCTATCTGGGCGGCCTGTTGCGCTCCCAGGTCTGGACGCTGCCCACGCCGCCGCGAAAATGAACTAGAATGCCGCATGCCCTACCTGCAATTGCGTTCACTGTCGTTATGCTCTTTGCTGCTCGCCGTGTCCGCATGGGGACAGGTGTCGGCGGTGTATTCCCCTGACGGCAAGCCGCTCTCGCAGCGAGTCGCGGCCTACTGGATCGAAGCCAGCCTCAATACCGAGGCCAAGACCCTGGATGCGACGGAGAGCCTGGAATATCGCAATCCCTCGGACCAGCCTGTGTCCACCATTCCCTTTCACCTTTATCTCAATGCTTTTCGTCCCCAATCCACCTTTTCCCGGGAGTCGCATCGCAACGGCTCAGATACCTGGTACGGGGACGGGGAGCAAGGCTCCATCGACATCAAGAGTGTTTCTGCAGAGGGTTATGGTGACCTTTCAAAGACCGTGCGATTCACCGCGCCCGACGATGGCAATCAAGACGACCACACGGTGATGGAGATAACCCTCCCCAAACCGCTTCCGCCAGGTGAGGCGATACGTCTCCAATTCGCCTTTCACGACAAGTTTCCGCTCGCCGTTGCCAGAACCGGATACAAGCGGGACTTCATCATGGGCGCGCAGTGGTTTCCGAAGATCGGCGTTTTGTGGCACGGTGTCTGGAACTGCCATCAGTTCCACGCCGACACGGAATTCTTTGCCGATTTTGGCACCTACAACGTCAACCTCACGCTTCCCCAGCGTTATATCGTGGGCGCCAGCGGCATCCAGACGGGCGAGCAAACCAACTCCGATGGCACCAAGACGCTCAGCTTCCGCGGCGAAGATATTCACGACTTTGCCTGGGCTGCCTCACCGCACTTTCTGGTCGCCGACGATACCTTTGTGAACAGTCTTGGCCCGGTGAAGGTGCACGCGCTGATCCTTGTATCCCACGCCGACCAGAGCGAGCGCTATCTCTCGATCCTCAAGCAGAGCATGCAGAAATACGATGAGTGGTACGGACCTTACCCTTACAAGCAAATCACGTTGGTCGACCCGGAGCCGGATTCGGAAATGGGCGGGATGGAGTATCCGACGTTGATCACCGGCGGAACAGACTGGTGGGAACCGTTGTGGGTTCACAACGGTATGGAAGTGACTGTCGCTCACGAGTTTGGCCACCAATACTGGTATGGCATGGTCGCCAGCAATGAATTTGAAGAACCCTGGCTCGATGAAGGCATCAACAGCTACAGTGAAAGCAAAGTGGTGGGTTCGCTTTTCGGCCAAAATACTTCCGCGTTGAATGCGCGCACAGCGTATGCCAGTGACGCCGAGGGCGAAAGGATGTTCTATCTCTCTCATCCCGACCGGGATCCGATCGTGCGCCCCGGCTGGAAATTCTACAACGGAGCGAGTTACGGCAGCATTGTCTATGGCAAAACCGCTGCCGTACTCATGACCCTGGAAGCGGTGCTGGGGGAAGCGACGCTGCGTCAGGCCTTGCGCGTCTACTTTATGCGCTATCGCTTTAAGCATCCCACCGGGACCGATTTTATCCACACCGTGGACGAGGTATCCGGCGGTAAAGATCTGGAGCCGTTCATGGCCCAGGCTTTCGCGGGCACGGACTTGCTCGACTACTCCGTGGACTCTCTTACCTCCGGCCCCAGCGAATGGTGGAAAGGCGACAAGGCAGGGGCGCCATACCACACCAGTGTGGTGGTGGGGCGCAAAGGCGGCTTCCTTTTCCCGGTGAAACTCGAAGTGGGATTTGCCGATGGTTCGAAGGAGGAAGCCACCTGGGACGGCACCGACCGCTGGGCCCGCTTCTCCTGGGACAAACCCTCACGGGCGGTATATGCTCAGGTCGATCCGGACCGGAATGTTCTGCTCGACGCTAATTCGTTCAATAATAGTTACACGCTGCAACGCAACCGGACCGCTCGTTTGAAATTGACCAACTACTGGATCTTCGCCCAGCAGCTGATAGCGCAATGGTTAGCGTTCCTTGTCTGACAGCATGACGATCCAATCACCATCTTCAGGGGAGCCACAACTTCGCATGAAGCGCCCGCTACCCAATCTTCTGGTACAGGGATTCCAACTCGGCTTGCGCAATTGGCCTTGCGTGGTTTGGACCTACGGTGTCAATCTGCTTTTTGGCCTGCTCGCCGGCCTACCGTTTGCAACCGGACTGACCTCTTACCTTGATCACAGCCTGGCCGCCGAAAAGATTGCCAGCACCATTGACATCAGCTATCTCGCGGAGTTGGCGATCCACCTCCGCGACACCAGCTTTTTTCCTATGGCCATCCGCACCGCCGGCTACCTCAATCTGCTCCAGTTGCTGGTGCTGTTTGTCTTCTTTGCCGGCAGCGTCTTTGTCTTTGTCTCCGCCGAGCCGCCTCGGCTTTCGGTGCTGCTGCGCGGTGGCGTCGCTTATTTCTGGCGCTTTTTGCGCGCCGCAATTTTGGCCGGTTGCATCACCGGTTTTGTCCTGGGGGTACTGCTGGCCGTGCGTTCCGCGCTGTTGGCGCGGGCCGGCGAAGTTCACGTCGAGCGCCAGATGTTTCTTTACTCAGCGGTGAGCGGGGCCGTGATTCTGCTGGTCGCCCTGCTCTTGCGTCTCTGGTGGGACCTGGTCGAGGTCTACATCGTGCGCAATGCCATGGACGGCGAGCGCAGGGTCCACCAGGCGCTGTTGCCGGCGCTCCGGCTGCTCCTTCGGTATTTCTTCCGCACGGTAGGCTGTTTCTTTCTGACTGGTATGGCTGGAGTATGCGCTCTGGCTTTGTGCCTCTATCTGTGGAAAGCACTTCCTGCGCATCAGGTTTGGATCGCTGCTCTGCTGGCGCAGCTCGGGCTCTTTTTCCTGCTCGCCAGCCGGTTCTGGCAACGGGGGATTGAGGCGACGCTGGTTATGTCCGGGGATCCACCCCGCGTCGCCAGGGAGGAGATGGCCACGGAAGAAATGGCCGCCATGGTTGAGGAGGAAATGCCGGCTGCGGCCAACGCCGAATATTTGGCCGGGCTGTCGGAACCCACGCTGCGCGACCTGGTGCTGAAGCTGCGGACTGAACCTTTGGCTACTCCGGACGCTCTGCCTGGGGCGGCGCCGCGCCCTTCAATCGCGCCTAATGCGACACCCGCATCGCCGGCGCCGGCGACGCCGGCAGCGGGGAACGAGCCATCTATCTCGCTGCTCGATCGGCACGAAACAAAATTCCCCCTCGGCGGCCTTAGCCCGGCCGAGGAAGCCGCTCCGGTGAACTCCGTCGAAGAGGTTGCTCCGGCGGATTTAATCGAAGAAGAGAAGTTACCCGACGATGCGGAGAAGCCGCTTTCGGCGGAGAAACCTCATTCTGAGAAGAAGCCGCTGCCCTAGAAAAAGAAACCGCAGATCTCTCAACCAACGTCAGATCCGGGCGGACGGGCAACCGTCCCTCCTCTGCAGCCCGTCCAAATCGGAATGAGCTCACCAGATCCCGACGTCTTTCCTCAGCCCGGCCCAGACCCCGCGCCAGATCCCGAACCCAACCCTGTTCCTTTGCCGCCGCCTGATCCTGGGTTCCCGATTGATCCGCTGCCAACGCCGGCGCCGGTATACTAGGAAAGCCTTCTCTTACTGGCCAGGAATTGTTACAATCGGGTGAATTAACCGAACCCGCCTCAGCTTCCTCAGCGTGAGAAGAGAAATACCAACCCGATGAACCTTTATATCCTTCGTCATGCAAGCGCCGGCGTTCGCCGCGCAGACCCTACCATTGATGCCAAGCGTCCCCTCGACAAGGAAGGCAAGGAGCAGTGTTTGCTGATTGCCAGGTACCTGAACGCCTTAAGGATTCAGTTCGACCTGATCGTCTCCAGCCCGCTCAAGCGGGCACTCCAAACCGCCTCCCTGGTGGGGACGGAAGTCGCCTACGACAGCAAGATCCAGATCGCGGACGCAGTATCGCCTTCAGGGAACGTGCCTGGGTTCCAGGCTCTGGTCACGACGCTCTCGGCGTATGACAACGTTTTGGTAGTGGGCCACAATCCCAACCTGCCGGAGTTTCTAGGCTCGCTCATCTGCGCCCCCAGACCGGCAAGTATACGGATGCGTAAGGGCGCGATTGCGCGCGTCGACTGCACCCGCCGGCCCGGACAATTGATCTCGTTGTTGGACCCGCGAATGCTGCGACAGGTCTATGCCAGCGCCGCAAAGAGCTCGCGCCGGAACACCTCACGGAAATAGTCGCCTTCCTTGCGCAGCGACCAGAGCTCCAGCTCCGCGCCGGTGCGGCCTGGACTTAGCTCCATCAACACCCGCTTGGGATACACGTGCAGTGTCACTTTGAGCACATCGCTTGCCCGGTCCTGGTTTAGCGCGACCGCCAGCCGCAACAGCACTACCGCCCGTTGTACCCGGGTGAATTCCTCCGGAGGAATGGGCCGCATGGTACGATCCTCCGGGTCGGGACGGGACTTGCCCAGATAGCGCGCGATAGCGGACATGATGGCCCTTTGCTGCGGGGTAAATCCGAATAGCTCGGAGTTGGCGATGATGTATTGCGCGTGACGATGGTGTCCCTGGTAGTTCATGAACTTGCCTACGTCGCGCATCATGGCTGCGGCCTCCAGCCAGGAGCCATATTCCTTGGGCAGCTCGTGCACCGTCTGCATATCGCGGAACAGTTGCAGTGCATGTTGGCGCACAGCGTCGGCTTGCCTGGGGTCGACGCCATAGCGTTTGCAGGTAGCCAGCACGCCCTGCCAGCGCTCCCGTTCGAACACCTGGTGGGCCTGAGTCTTGGCGTCCTGCTCAGCCAGCATCTGGGAGAGGATGCCGTCGCGCAAGCCAAGGTCGGAGTAGATGAACCCGGGTAGAGTGAAGTGTTCCAGCAGCGCAGCATAGACGTGGGCGCCGGCGATGATGATTTCGCTCCGTTTGGGCCCAATTCCCGGAATACCGCTACGCTGGCCGCTGTTCATGGCAGTCAACTTCGTGGTCAGCCGGCGTACATTCCGCGTCTCCGCCAGCGGCTTCGCTCGGGCTCGGCCGGTTTTGCTTGTGGTCTTACGTATCGCCTGACTGGCTTGGGCCAGTGCGGCCGCGGTTCCCGAGGTAGCGATCACCAGCGAGACCCGCAAGGCCCCGAAACGCCGCTCCGCTTTGCGAATCTCTCGCGCGATAAATTGCTTCATGCGGGCAAGCTCGTCCTCCGAGGGAGGATCGCCGGGAAGAAATTCCTTGGTCAGGCGGACTGCGCCGAGGGGCAGGCTCACCGTTTCCTGGATGCGTTGGCGTTCGGAGAGAGTGATCTCGCAACTGCCGCCGCCAACGTCGATCAGCAGGCATCTGCCCTGGGTGCCGGGTTCGCCCATCACCCCGCGGTGGATGAGCCGCGCCTCTTCCAGGCCGGAGATGATCTCAACTTCCCACCCGGTCTCCGATTTCACCCAAGCCAGAAAAGCCTGCGCATTGCGCGCGTCGCGCAAGGCCGAGGTGGCCACGGCTCTCACCTGATCGGCGCTGTGCAGCTTGACGGCGCGATAGAAGCGTTTGAGCGCCAGCAGAGTGCCTGCCATGGCTTCAGGAGAAACCACGCCGGTTTCAAAGACGCTGGCTCCCAGCCGCGTGACCTCGCGGTCCTCATGAAGCACTTTCAGCTGATGTTGCTGGACTCGCGCGATCTTCAATCGGCAGGAGTTGGAACCAATGTCAATCGCCGCGTACGTCTGCATCGTGTGGGGGAGTCTCAACTGGGGCAAGGATGATGTGTCTGCAATGCAAGATACACCACTTCCTCTTACATTTTCTTCAAGCTGAACTCAACCGGCGAAGAATGCTTATGCTCTCTGAAAGCCGGAAGCGAGACGCCTGTCAGCTATGGTTGTCGCTGCCGGTGGCCGCTTGCTGGGTGGTTGGCTGATCGCTGCGCGGCTGGCCATCCATTCTCCCGAAAGCCGGGCGCGCATCGTTTGGGTGGTCTTCATCGCCATGGCAAAATGGCGCTCGACCTCGTGGTCCAAGAACGAGGTCAGATCCGGCGCATCTTTTTTCAGGGCCGCCCCAGCCTCTTCCCGAAGACATAGCCAGTCATGCCATTCGCCGATGGCATCCTGTATTCTTTTCAGGGCCCTAGCTACACTGCTGTAGGCTTGTCCCTCTGCGCCCGATTCGGCCACGTAGCGCGCCTTCTTGGTTGCTTTGCGAAATTCATGCAGGTTCTCCGCATCGAGCAACGGCATCGTGTCGGCTGTGCGTACGAAGTCTTCCAGGGCCAAGGCGTCCGCTGAACGGGGAGTCCTGGTGCTGCCGGGGGAAACAGAGCCGATGGCAGCCAGGAATGCTGACTGCCGTAGCGACAGCCCCTGCTGCAGCTTCCTGATTTGCTTCTGCATACCATGCGCCAGGTGCTTGCGCTCGCCTTTGAGCCACGCGTCGAGCATCTGTGCTTGCTCACGGAGCGGACTGGCTGAAGCAGCCCCGGAAATAGGCGAATCCTCGCCAACCCAGCTTTCCAGGAGCTTACGATGCACATCCAGATCACGCACCACACCGGCGGCCCGGCGGATCTGCTTCAGTTGGCGCAGCCACGCCTTGGCCGCCTGTTGCAATGCCGGACTCGGGTTGTCGCGCAGCATAGCCTCGAGCATTGCCTGCAGGCGGCGTGAGCCCGTTCTCACACGATGCACTGCATCCGGGTCAGTGTCCTGGACGCATTGCGTGACCGCTTCATTAAAAGCTTCCGCGGTCGCGGTCAAAGGGGCCAGCGGCTGACTGGTATCCTGCTGCTTAGTTGCCGCGCTTTTGTTAGCCATGTCGAATCACTTCGCTCTCTCCCTCGAGGCTCCTCCCGAGAATACCTTCGCCCTCTCTCCTGTGCGAGCCTGGACGCTGCTGCTGCTGGTCTTTGCCGCGGTCCATGTCGCGGCGCTGTTTACGCCCCCCTTGTTGGATGACGCAGACGCGACCCACGCGACTGCTGCTCAGTATATGGCGCGCAGCGGCGACTGGGTAACGTTGAACGTGGATGGCATCCGTTACCTGGAGAAGCCGCCGCTGCCGTATTGGCTGGCCGCCGCCGATTACCGCCTCTTCGGATTCAACGTCTTCGCCACCCATCTGCCTTTGACCCTGGGGGTGCTTGGCCTCGCCATTCTGGCCTGGGCCTGGGGCCGTCGCGCCTATGGGGAGCGCGCGGCATTTTATGCAGCCCTCAGCATTCTGACCAGCGTGGGAGTTTTTCTTTTCACCCGCATCTTCATTCCGGAAGTCCTGCTGACCCTGTTGCTGGCCTTTGCTCTTTACAATTTTCTCATTGGACTGGAAGACGAGAAACCCTCCCGCTTCTACCTGACCTGGGTCGCGCTGGCGCTGGCCATGTTGGCCAAGGGCCTGGTGGCTCCCGTCTTCTTCTTCCTTGCTGCCGTGCCTTATCTGCTCCTCACCGGAGATTGGCGGCGCTGGCGTGAATTCCGCCTCCTCTCCGGCATTCTGCTCTTCCTGGCTATTGCAGCGCCCTGGCACATTCTTGCTGGGCTGCGCAACCCAGGTGCGGGTCACCCCACAGGCAATATTCCCACCCCGGGTAATGTCCACGGCTTCTTCTATTTCTACTTCATTAACGAGCAAGTGCTTCGCTTCCTAGGCAAGCGCTATCCAGTCGACTACAACAAGCTTCCTTTTGTTCTCTACTGGAGCCTGCATTTGGTCTGGCTCTTTCCCTGGAGTATCTACCTGCCGGTCGTTCTCAGGCGGGCGTGGGCTTCCCGAACCCGATGGGACTTTGTTACTGCCCGCTCTGCTCTTTTCCGCGTTAGAACCACGTGGCTGCTCACCATCTACGCGGCGATCATCCTGCTCTTTTTCTGCCTCTCCACCAATCAGGAGTACTACACCTTCCCTGTTTATTTCCCCCTGCTGCTGCTCACTGCCGGCGCGCTGGCGAGCGAGGAAGGCGAGGCCGGAGCCAGGTGGCTGATCGAAGCCCAGGCGGCACTTGCCCTCATCGGTCTGGCAGCCGCAGCCGCTCTGGGGTACGGCTTGTGGTCCTCACGCGGCCTTCCCTCCGGCAGCGACATTGGGGCACTTCTTGCGCATCGGGACGTGGCCGGATATACGCTCTCGATGGCTCACTTATTCGATCTCACCGGGCCGTCCTTCGCTGCGTTGCGCCTGCCGGCGGCCTTGGCCGCCGCCGGCCTTCTGCTGGGCCCTATGATCGCCTGGGTGCTGCGTCGCCAACGCCACCATTTCGAGGCCACGGTCAGCGTAGCCTTCACTTCCGCGGTATTTCTCATCGCCGCGCACATTGCCCTGGTGCGCTTTGAGCCCATGCTTTCTTCGCGTGCTATGGCCGACACCATCAACCACATCGCCGCACGCGGGACGGATGCCACGCTCATCCTCTACGGCGATGTGGCCGACGGTTCTTCGCTTCTCTTCTATACCCAACGGCCAGCCCTGTTGGTCAATGGCCGGGTGAGCTCGGTGCTTTGGGGCTCGAATTACCCTGATGCTCCGCGGGTATTGATTAGTGATGAGGATTTGCTTGCGTTGTGGGGCAACGGGCCACGCAGATTTCTTTTCGTGCCTGGAGATGTCCGGACCCACGTGGCCCGCTTGCTGGGGAAGCGGGCTCATTTGTTGCAGGAGCTTTCCGACAAAGCCCTCTACACAGACCGGCCGCTATAGTTTGCGACACCTTACCCGCCGAAAAGCTCCGGGTGCCCCCTCTCGCTCGTTTTTCGCAAGATGTGGGGCACCAAAGGTCGTTGATTGGGAAGGAGTGGGGGATTAGGCGGTGAGGATAGCTTCGGGCTCGCGCTCGGCGGATTGGGAATCGTTTCGCATGAACCCATCCTGCAGCAGGTTGTAGACTTCGCCGCGCCAGCGCACCTGGTTGCTCACGTAACTCGCGACCCAATAGCCAAAGCCAAGCAGGTCGCGCAGAGGATAGAGCAGCGCACTGCGCAGCAGCCCGGGCTCGGCAACCACCAGGCTGCCCACCAGCGTGCCCAGCGCCACGCGCGAGGCCCAGCACCATAACAGCAGCAGGCCGCCCAACAAAGGACGATGCATCGCCGCGGCAACGCCTGCCGCTAACAACCCATAGGGCATGCTGAAGGTGAGTGCCGTCCCGAAATGCCCCTTGGGACGGGAAAAGCGAGTGCTTTTCATCCACCGGATCTGGTGTAGCACAGAGGGGAGAAAAGAAGAATTCAGTACGTGGTGATTAATGGTGTGGGTGGAAAGAACTACCCGGTACCCACTGGCCGCGATCAGGTTTCCCAGCATGAAGTCGTCTGCATGATAGGGGCCCAAGGCACGAAAGCCCCCAGCGCTCTCCAGGCAGTCACGCCGCACCACCATCGTCGGTCCCAGGGCAAATTTCATACCTTCGAGCATCTCCGCCACCAGCACCCCGGCGGACATCTCGATCGACATTCCGACGGCTTCGAGCTTAGACCAGAAACTGCCGCCTACGCCCCGGTAAAGGCAAGTGACCAGGCCAACACGCTCATCTGCGAACGGCGCCATGACTGCCCGAAGATAGCTGGGTTTGACCGAGACATCGCTGTCGCTGACCACGAAAAACCGGTGCGCCGCGGCACCCTGCATGTTCTCCAGTGACCACACTTTGGCGTTTGCATACGGGGCGTTGCCGCTGCACAGGAACCGGGAGCGAATCTTCGGATAGCGTGCAGCGACCCGGCGGGCGATCGCCAGGCCCGGATCCTGCTCACTACGCGCGCAAAAGATGATCTCGAATTCCGGGTAATCCTGCTCAAAGAAGCTTTGCAGATGAGATTCGAGATCCGGTTCCGAACCGTGGAGCGGTTTGAGCAGGCTGGCTGGTGGGGCGAACGCTTCCTGGAGCAGGGCACGCCGGCGCTGGGCCAGGCGAAGGGCACCTACGGCAACCAGGAGGGCATACATCGTCGAGGTGATGATGCCAGTGATACTGAGTACGAGCAGAAGATTCATCATGCTTGCAGCCGACTCTAATCTCCCTTTAGAGTACACTTTGGCCCGAGAACGCAGCTAGCGTTCGGGCCGCTTTAGCGCTTGTGCGTGACCGCTGCAGCGGGGACGACCATCGGCCTCCGCAGAGCAACGATGGCGCCTTCACTGGCCGGCATCCCTTGCTGCATTTTGGCCAGCATCTCGGTGCGCACGTAATCGACGAAATCCTGCATCTGGCGATTCATCTCCTCCATGCGTTCCCGCATTTGGAGGATGATGGCGATGCCGGCGATGTTGACGCCAAGCTCGCGCGCCAGGTTGAGAATGAACTCCAGCCGCTCCAGGTCTTCGTCCGTGTACAGACGTGTATTTCCCACTGTGCGGGAGGGCTGCAGCAGCCCCTCACGCTCATACAACCGCAGCGTCTGCGGATGGATTTCGTACATCTCGGCCACCGCCGAGATCATGTATGCACCTTTGGATTTACGTTTTGTGGGCATATTCGTTCAAGCGCCTCTTCATACGCCGGCTAAAATCGGCTCTCGGGGGTCTTCCGGATTCAACTTGGCAAACTCCCGCAAAATCTCTTTCGATCGCTCGTCACGGAGCTGGGGCACAACCATCTCCACGGTGACAATCTGGTCGCCGCGGACTCCCTCGTGGGTAGCCGACGGAACCCCCTTGCCGCGCATACGCAGCTTCTGCCCGCTTTGGGTCCCCGGCGGAATCTTCAATTGCGCTCGCCCATCGATGGTTGGAACCTCAATTTTGGCCCCCAAGGCCGCTTCCGGTACAGTCACCGGAATCGTAACCTGAATATCGTCGCCCGACCGCGCGAATACCGGATGATTGTCGATCTTGATGATGAGGTAAAGATCGCCTGCGGGTCCGCCATTGATTCCGGCATTGCCCTTGCCCGCCAACCGTATCCGCTGGCCATCGCGGGTGCCGGCTTTGATGCGCACCTCAACCGTTTCGGTGCGGCTCACCGTTCCCTCGCCATCGCAGGTTGAACATTCGTCTTCGAGCCTGCCAGTTCCGCCACACCGCGGGCAGGAAATCTTGAACTTCATGCGGCCACCCATCTGGGTGACTTGTCCGCTACCCTGACATTCCGGGCAGGTACCGCCGCCACCGGTGGGTTTGCCTTTACAGGTTGGGCAGACCTCCTGCCGCACTACCTGGATACGCGCCACTCCGCCGCGGATTGCGGTCCAGAAATCGACCGTGACCTGGTACTCGAGATCGGTTCCCGGCTGCGGCCCCTGCTGCTTCTGTCCCTTGGAAAATGCACCGGAGAAAATATCGCGGAAGCTGCCCCAGCTCGAACCCGAACCGGTTCCGCCGGACTCGCCAGGATGGCCAGTCGTGTAGTCGCTGAAGTCAAAGCCCCCAAAGTCGATAGGCACGCCTCGACCCCCGCCCGGCTGCCGTGCTGAACTCCCCGCCTGACCGCCGCCGCCGGGAAAGCCGCCATAGCCTCCGCGGGCCGCAGCCTCCGCAGCCGCAGGATCAATCTGATCGGAGTAGTACCCCAGCGCGTCGTACACCTTGCGCTTTTTCTCGTCACTCAAGACATCATTGGCTTCCGAAATTTCCTTGAATCGTTCTTCCGCCTTCTTGTCCCCCGGATTCACGTCAGGGTGGTGCTTGCGCGCAAGTTTGCGGAAGGCTTTGCGGATGTCATCCGCCGTAGCCGTTTTCTTGACTCCCAGAAGGGCGTAATAGTCTTTCGTTGGTATCGTCGCCATGTTTGCTTAGTTCAATTCCACGTTTACCAAATATTTCCGGGGTCGCCGCTCGGCGACCCCGGGTTAACTTCAGTTCCACCACAAGCGTGCTTCTATCGGCTCAATTCGCCAGAAGAGATCGGGTTCTACCCGGGTCATCTGCGCGGCGAAGCTCTCCGCTTCCTCGCGAGTATTGAACATGACCTGGTTATAGATTTGTCCCGCTCGCAGTTGTTCATATTTCCACATCGTCTCAGTCATTTCGCCCTGCCTTCCGCCTGTTCTGTTGCTATAAAGCACGGGGCGCTCCTGGCGGTTGAGCGCCCCATGCCTATGTTTGCCATGCCGATGAGAGCGGCAACGAACTGGTTCGTCGCGTTTCCTTTGTCCTTACTTCTTGTCCGCGACGTCCACGTATTCGGCGTCGATTACGCCTTCTTCCTTCTTCTCCTCCGCGGGGGTACCGGCGGCGCCGTCGCTCGGAGCCGAAGCTCCACCGGCGTTCGCCTTGTACATAGCCTCGGCCAGCTTATGCGAAGCCGTGGTCAGTTTCTCTCGCGCGCTATTCAGCTCTGCCGCGTTCGAGCTCCCCTGGAGCGTGGTCTTGGCCTGGGCCAGCGCTGATTCAACGTCGCTCTTGTCGCTCCCGGAAACCTTGTCGCCGTTGTCCTTCAGCATCTTCTCGACGTTGTAGACCATGTTGTCGAGCGAGTTCCGTGCCTCGACCTCGTCCCTCTTTGCCTGGTCCTCGGAAGCGTGCGCATCGGCTTCTTTCGCCATGCGATCCACTTCTTCTTTGCTTAGACCCGAAGAGGAAGTGATCGTGATCTTCTGGTCTTTGCCCGTGGCGTTATCTTTCGCCGTCACGTTCAGGATGCCGTTGGCATCGATGTCGAAGGTCACTTCCACCTGGGGCACGCCACGCGGAGCAGGTGGAATCCCACTCAACTTGAACTTGCCCAGGGTCCGGTTCTGCGCTGCCATTGGGCGTTCGCCCTGTAGCACATGCACCTCGACTTCAGTCTGGTTATCGGCGGCCGTCGAAAACGTCTCCGTCTTCTTGGTCGGGATGGTGGTATTGCGCCCGATCATCTTGGTCGCTACCCCACCCAGGGTCTCAATGGCCAGGGTCAGCGGCGTTACGTCGAGCAGCAACAAGTCCGTCACTTCTCCCGCCAGTACGCCTGCCTGAACCGCAGCGCCGATTGCTACAACCTCATCCGGATTGACACCCTTATGGGGTTCCTTGCCGAACAGGTCTTTAACCAGCTGCTGGATACGCGGCATGCGCGTCTGTCCACCAACCAACACCACCTCGTCGATCTTGCTGGTGTCGATCTGAGCGTCGGC
Organism: uncultured Acidobacteriaceae bacterium; assembly: GCA_963814015.1. Classification (GTDB taxonomy): domain Bacteria; phylum Acidobacteriota; class Terriglobia; order Terriglobales; family Acidobacteriaceae; genus PALSA-350. Next base: position 104,160 of record CAWFBI010000002.1, on the reverse strand, counting down.
CATGGCCTTCTTGCAAGGCTCGATCGACCGCTGCAGCAGGTCTTCGACCAACTGTTCGAGCTTGGACCTGGTCAGCTTCTTGACCAGGTGCTTTGGCCCGGTCGCATCCGCCGTGATGAAGGGCAGGTTGATCTCGGTCTCGACTGTCGTGGAGAGCTCGATCTTGGCCTTTTCCGCCGCATCCTTCAGGCGTTGCAGGGCCATCTCGTTACCCTTAGCCCGCAGGTCCAGCTGCTCATCTTTCTTGAACTCATCGATCAACCAATCCACGATGCGTTGGTCAAGATTGTCGCCGCCCAGGTGGGTGTCCCCATTGGTCGACTTCACCTCAATCACGCCTTCGCCAACTTCGAGCACGGAGACATCGAACGTTCCGCCGCCGAAGTCATAGACAATGATCGTTTCGTCTTTCTTCTTATCCAAGCCATATGCCAACGCTGCCGCGGTGGGCTCGTTGACAATGCGCTTCACATCGAGACCAGCAATCTTGCCGGCGTCTTTGGTCGCCTGGCGCTGGGCATCATTGAAGTACGCCGGTACTGTGATGACGGCTTCCGTAACCGTGGTGCCGAGATAGTCTTCTGCAGCCTTTTTCAGCTTCTGCAGAATCATTGCCGAGATCTCAGGTGGGGTATATTCCTTGCCCTGGGCCACAATGACGACGTGGTCGCCCTGCTGCTTTACCTTGTAGGGCACCATCTTCATCTCATCGTTCACTTCACTGGCGCGGCGGCCCATGAAGCGCTTGATGGAATAAATTGTGTTCTCCGGGTTGGTGATCGCCTGACGCTTCGCCACCTGCCCAACCAACCGCTCCCCGCTCTTGGTGAAGCCGACTACGGAGGGGGTAGTCCGGCCTCCCTCTTCGTTAGGTATAACCTTGGGTTCGCCGCCCTCCATCACTGCCACTACCGAGTTTGTAGTGCCTAAATCAATACCAATAATCTTTGCCATTCGCTTCGCTCCTGCACGCACAGTGCTCGTGTGCGAGTTTGTGGATTCAAGACTCGCACTTGAGTCTTCTGTTGTCAAGCTATCTGATGCTCGGACTCACCAAATGGATTCATTCTGGGAAATCGGTTCCGGTCAAAAAAGACGTGGGTGCCCCATATCCCCAACGGTCCCGTTGGGAGATGTGGGGAGAAGCTGACGGATAGGAGGCCGTCCGGGTCGGGCTTTGTCATCCCACATCACGCAAAATCGCGAGATATAGGGCATTCGAATCCTCGTTGGGCGTTTAGACGCCGAAGTTGCGCAAGGCGGTGCAGGCCCGTTCCAGGTCGGCGTCCTGCTTGGCAAAGCAGTAGCGCAGGAGGTTTTCTCCTCGGCCCGCACCATAGAACGCCGACCCGGCGACTGTGCCCACTCCTGTCGCCCGGAGCAGGTTCCGAGCCTTGACGCTGGCACGTTCCCCCTCTATGCGACTGGCATCGGCCAGCACATAGTAGGCGCCGGCAGGCACAGCCGGGGTGAGGCCGGCAGCGGCGAGGGCATCACAAATTTTGTCCCGCTTCTCCTGGTACTCAGTCGCCAGATCCTGGTAGAAGCTGTCGGGCAGGGCACGCAGTCCGGCTGCCGCGGCATACTGGAAAGGCGAGGGAGCGCATACATAACCCAGATCGTGGAAGTAGCCGATGGCGGGGATCCACCGGCTGCTGGCGGAGAGGTAACCCATTCGCCAGCCGGTCATGCTGAAGGTCTTGGAGAAGCCGGAAATCGTGATCGTCCGTTCCGCCATGCCCGGAATCGTGGCTGGGCTGATGTGAGACTGACCCTCGTAGATAAAGTACTCGTAGATCTCGTCGGTCAAAACGAAAAGATCATGTTCGATCGCCACGGCGGCAATGGCTTCGAGCTCGGGCCGGGTGAACACCTTGCCACAAGGATTGCCCGGACTATTGATGACCAAGGCGCGGGTGCGGGGAGTGATAGCGGCCCGAAGCCGATCAAAATCGATCTCCCAGGTGGTGCCTTCCATGGGCACCAGTACCGGTTCGGCTCGAATGGAAAGCAGGGTGCTGTAGTGATAGCCGTAGAACGGTTCGAACAGAATGACCTGGTCGCCGGGATCGAACAGAGCAAGGCAAGCGGAAGCCATGGCCCCGGTGGCGCCCGAGGTTACCAGGATCTCCTTATCGGGATCGGCGCTCAGGCCGTTATAGTGCTCCAGCTTTTCCGCAATCGCCTGGCGCAGCACGGCAACGCCGTCCAGCCGGGTGTAGATGTTGTAACCATCGCGGATCGCCTGGATGGCGGCTTCCATCACCACGCCGGGCAGAGGGGTATCGCACACCCCTTGTGCCAGGTTCACGCCCCCTACCGCGTCACACTCCACGGTCATGGAGCGAATTTCCGATTGGATAATGCGAGGAGCGATCTCGCTCAGGTGAAGGTGTTTTTCCGTTGTGGCAGGCATGAAAGCATGTCTACCACGGCAACGGGGGACCCTGTAAAGAGGGAAGCTCACAAATCATCAGCAACCGAACTCAAACCGAGCCTGCCAACACCGCCTGGCCGCGCAACGATTGCACCCGCCGCCAAGCCTCCCGGGCCGCACTCTTGCGGTCGGGAAACCGGCAAGGGGAATCGAAACTGATCTTGGCCGCTAACCCTCGGACGCACATGGTGCGAAACAGGTGGGGAACAAAGACCATATCTCCCCAGTAGGTCACCTGGTCTTCGGCCGCATCGTCCGCGTGGTAGCGAATCGCTGCCGCCGTAACCCAGGCGCCGGCACGGATTGCAGGGTCGAAGAGCGGCGACCGAAAGGGAAGGACGGAGCTACCGTCCGAACTGGTGCCTTCCGGGAAGAGCAGCACGGGTAGTCCCTCGCGCAAGCTCTGCTCGATCTGCCGGCTCGCCTCTGCGACCTGAAGGCTGCGGCCCCGGTCGACAAAAATGGTGCCGCCGAGGTGGGCCATGGTACCCAGGAGCGGCCATCGCCGGACCTCTGATTTAGCCACGAAGAGGAAAGGACGAGCTGCGCTATAAACCAGTATGTCTAGATAAGTCAGATGGTTAGAGACGATCAGGCCGGCTGCGTCTCCTCCCCCGGCAAGCGTAACCGCAGGGACCAGGGAAAGCCGCCGGGCAAGGCGGACGCACGAAACATGGAGCCATTGCGCGCGGCGAGCAGTCGAGAGCCGACCCGCGGCTATGAGATAGATGGGAACAAACCGGGCCAGCGCCTCGAACACCGAAAAAGCAACCAGAGCCGTGCGCACCGAGCCCTGAATGTACCGCCGGCTGGGGAACATCGAGCTTACTCCACCATGAAGCGGCTTCGCGCCGCCGGGACAACCTGCTCCAGGTCCAGAAGGGTGAGAAAGTCGATGGTGCCGAAGGAGCGGTCCCAAGCCGGGGGGCCGCATATTTTGGCGCCAACCCCAAGGTAGGTCCGGAGCAGCCTCGGCAGTTTGACCGGTACCTCTGGCTCACCTTCGCCGCAAGGCAAGGAAAATGCCGCCGTAGGAACGGTAATGTACTCGAATGAAACCAGTTGCGAGGCAAGTTGCCGGTAGAGACTCCAGCCGGCTAGGGGATCTTTCGAATTAAGGGATGAGCAGCCAATGAGGTACCGCAGGCCGTGGTGTTTAGCGTATTGGGCAATCCCTCGCCACAGCAGCGTGAGCACTTCACTGGAGCGGTGTTGGCGATCGATGGAAGCGCGCCCCAGCTCGAGCACCTGTTCGCGGATGCACTCAAAGGGGGCGAACTCGAACTCCTGGGCGCTGTAGTAGCCAAAGGAGGCGGCGGCCGTGAGCCCCGATTGCATGCGGTACGTGCCGACCACGCGGCTCTCCTGCTCATCCTCTACGATCAAGTGGTCGCAAACCGAGTCGAAGTGGTCGCGGTCCAGGCCTGTTGAGAACGAGGATGACAGGCCTTCCCCCATCTCGACGTTGAAAACGTTAAAGCGTAGCCGGCAAGCTGCCATGCGATCATGGGTGTCCTGTGCCAGGCGCACCCGGTAGCGCCCGAAGGTTCCGGAGACGTAGGTTGGGGTGCTGGTGTCAAGCCAAGGCTGGGGCGCTGCCGTTGCAGCCGGGGGCACCAAAGCGGAGCATTGGAGCTGTTGCGCCGTCGTCAGTGGCTGGCAGACGGGAACCTCTCGGACCCCGCCATAGGGTAGTGCGGCCAAACTGGGAGCACCAACATCGCTATGGTTGGTCATTGCTCCAGTAATGATGCGGCACTCTCTACATCACAAGTTGAACGGACCGAGAATAGTCAGCGAACGAGGGATGAATATCAAGTTAGTCAACGGTGCGGGACTGGAGCTAGCGCGGGGCGTTACCACGGGTGAGAAATTACTTTCGGGTAGACATGCCGGGGTAACTTTTCCCGTAAAACAGGGTTAGGACCAGTGACGGACTGTGTGCAGTACCGTCTATGCAGTAGTGTCCGGGCGGATGGATCGGGGTCTCGTCTGGACAAGGGGGTTTAAGGATGGATTTGATGAGTAGAAACCGTTTGCAATGGGTGCTTTCCGGAGCGCTGGGCGCGAGCCTCGCGCTGGCTCCCGCCTTGGTAGCGTCTGCGCAGCAGACCCCACAACAAACACCGACGCCAGGCCAGCAGGGGGACTGGGGCCAGGCAGGACCGCCGCCCGATGCGCAGAATGGACAGATTCCCCCGCCCGACAACGCGGCGCAGGATCAAAATGTAGACCAGGGACCTCCCCAATATCCGGGCCAGAACGGCGCTCAGGACCCGAACCAGGGTCCAAGCCAGTATCCCAACCAGGCGCCGGGCGCTCCGCCCGCTGGAGCTGGCGTAGGCTACGGCCAGCCGCCGCGCCCTGCCTACCAGCCCGGCCAGAACCAATCCAATGGGTACCAGGGTGCCCAGGGCCCTGCTCAGGCAGCGCCGCCCTCCGGCCCGGTCACTTTGTCCAGCGGATTGCTGCTCCCAATTCGTATCAGTGAGCCGCTGGATTCAAAGAAAGTGAAGCCCGGAGACTACTTCCAGGGAACAGTTGCCCAGAGTGTGTATGTCGGCAATGTGCTGGCAATTCCGCGTGGGGCTCAGGTCACTGGCCGTGTGGTAGACGTCAAGAAGCCGGGCGAGTTGAAGGGCGGCGCAAGTATGGCGCTGCAACTGACTACGCTTAACCTTGGCGGCAATTCCTACTCCCTGGCAACCGATGTCTTCGAAACCAATGGTCCGGGCAAAGGCGGTTACACAGCCGGCAACACGGTCGGCGCCGCGGCACTCGGCGCGGCCATCGGTGCCATTGCCGGAGGCGGCCCTGGTGCTGCTATCGGCGCAGTCGCTGGTACCGGTGTTGGGTTGGGAGCCTCAGCAGCCACCCCAGGTCCGCGCAGCGTCGTTCCTCCAGAAGCTCTGCTGACCTTCCATCTGACCAGCCCAGCCACGGTGCAGCCTGTCTCCTATCAGGAAGCCTCGCGCATCCAGGCGAGTGCCGCCCCTCAAGGTCGTGGCTATCCTCCGCCGCCGCCCTATGGTTACGGCCCGACTGCTTATGCGCCGCCACCGCCGGGCTACGCCCCTTATCCCTATGCTTACGGCTATCCATACGCATACCCTTATGTCTACGCCTACCCACGGCCCTACGTGTACGGCTATCCGTACTACTACCGCCGCTGGAGATAAGTCCGGCGATCCCGTGTTTGACGCCTGATGCGCGTCAAACACGGGACTCCGTGGCGTGGTAGGGGCTTTAGCCCGTCATACAATCTGAAAACCTGGATGGGCTTTAGCCGCGTAGAGTCATCGAACCTCAATCCTTTGATAGCGAGGATTGGTCGCTCAGCGGCTAAAGCCTCGCCTCTGACCCCGCCTACGGACGGCCTGAAGGCCGTCCCCTTCAGGCAAGTTATCTCTGAAACGAGGTGATCTATACTTAGAAAAGCTCCGCGTTAAAGGTCGCCCTACTTCATGATTCGTTTCCTGCAAAAAGACAACCGCATCGTCAAGATCATCTTCATCGTTATCATTGCTGTCGCCGTGGTCACCATGGTGATTACGCTGGTGCCGGGTATCTTTAGCGATACCGACACCTCCTCCGATAGCTACGCCACCGTGCGCAGCGGAGGCTTTTTGGGCCGCTATTTCGGCACCTCCACCACCATCACCACTCCCGAGGTGCAGCAGGTCGCGGAAAGAATTCTGCAGCAAAAGCGCTACCCGGAGATGGTGCTGCCGTACCTCATGCCGCAGGCGGCGCAGGCGCTGATCCAACGCGAAGTGCTGCTACAGGAAGCAAACCGCCTCGGCCTCCAGGTTGGAGACGTGGATTTGCGCCGGGCCATGCAAACCGGCCCCTTCTCCCAGGCACTGTTCCCTGGCGGGCAGTTCATTGGTGAGGATAGGTATGCGGACTTCGTGTCGAACAACTTTCACACCTCGATCCAGGATTTCGAAACCCAGGTCAAGAAAGAGATTGAGATTAACCGCCTGGAGGCCATGGTGACCGGCGGCGTCACGGTCTCAGACCAGGACGTTCGCGACGCCTACCGGGACCAGGGAACCAAGATCAAGTTTGACTACGCGGTGATCAACTCCGAAGACCTGCGCAAGCAGATCAATCCCACGGACGCTGAGCTGCAGGCATTTTTCAAGCAGAATGCGGCGCGGTACAAAGACGCCATCCCCGAGACCCGCAAGCTGGCCTATATCGCACTGAGCCAGACCTCCGTACCGAATGGCGCGCCCCCCGTGACCAATCAGCAGGTGGAGCAGTACTACCAGGCCCACCAAAAGGATTTCCAGGTGCCCGAGGAAGTAAAAGTGCGGCACATCCTGATCAAGGTGGCGACCGGCGCGGATGCAAAAACCGATGCGGCGGCTAGGCAAAAGGCCGAAGACCTGCTGAAGCAGATCAAGGACGGTGCGGACTTTGCCGCACTGGCAAAGGCCAACTCCGACGACCCGGGCAGCAAGGACCAAGGCGGTGAATTGGGCATGATTCAGCGCGGTGTGACCGTGCCGGCTTTTGAGAAAGCGGCTTTTGAACTGCAGCCCGGGCAGATCTCCGATGTGATCAAGACTCAGTTCGGGTATCACATCCTCAAAGTCGAAGAGAAGCAGACGGCGCATTTGAAGCCCCTGGACGAGGTGCGGGCGCAAATCCTCGCTACCTTGACCCGCCAGCAGGAAGCGGACCAGCAAGCAGCCTATGCGCAGCAGTTGGCCACCGAAGCGGCCAAGGCAGGCCTTGCAAAAACCGCTGAGGCACACCACCTGCTGGTGGCGACCACCGACTACGTGCAGCAGAATGCAGTGCTCCCCGGACTCCCGGACGGAGCCAAGATGTTGACCCTGGCCTTCAGTGCCAAGCCGGGATCTGCTCCCCAGGTGAGTTCAACCGGTGAGGGGTTCGCGGTCTTCCAGGTGCTGGACTCGAAGCCGGCGCACGCCCCCACGTTTGAGGAATACAAGTCACACCTGGTAGACGATTTCCGGGAGCAGCAGTTGCCTCAGTTACTGGCGCGCAAGACCAACGAACTGGCGGACAAGGCGCACGCGGAAAACAATCTCGCCCAGGCTGCCAAGGAGCTCGGCGCAACCATCAAGAGCAGCGATCTGGTAGGCCACACCGCACAGGTGCCAGATATCGGAGATTTGTCCACCTCGGCCCCCGATTTGTTCGAGCTGAAGGTTGGCCAGATCAGCAAGGCGATCAATACCGGGCACAGCGGCATTGTGGCTAAGATCGATGAGAAGCAGGAACCGACTGCCGAGGAGACCGCCAAGAACTTCGATGCCACGCGTGAGTCGCTTCTCAGCGAACGGCGAGAGCAGATGTTTAGTGTCTTCGTAACTGCCCTGACCGATCGCTATCAAAAGCAGGGTGGCATCCGCATGAACAAGCGGGCCCAAACTGGGCTGGCCCAGGGTATGCAAAGTTAGCTCGCAAGCAACCGGAGCCGCTGCTTTGGAATCTTTCTCGAAAGAAGGCCATTGTTCTTCGCGCCTCCGGCACAAGGTACTGAATGGCCCTCGAACGATCGTCCGGACTGCTCCTACACATCTCCTCCTTGCCTTCATACGGGGGCATTGGAGATTTCGGTCCTGCTGCGTATGCCTTTGCTGACTTTCTCGCCGATGCCAAACAGCGGCTGTGGCAAGTTCTTCCGCTGAGCCCGACCGGCTACGGCAATTCACCCTACGCAGCCCTTTCCGCATTCGCCGGCAATCCCTTGCTGATCAGCCTGGAGAAGCTGGTAGAGGCGGGATGGATATCGGAAGAGCGCATCGCCGGGCTCGCGGGCCATGTTGGAAACGTGCGCTTTGAAGAGGTTGAACAGCGCAAATGGCCGCTGCTGCTCGAAGCAGCGCGTCACTTTCTTTCCCACCACGACGACCAGCAATGGGCCCGCTTTCAGCGCTTTCGTGAAGAGAATGCCTTCTGGCTGCTGGATTACGCTCGCTACAGCGTTTTGCGGCAGCGATTTGTGTCTGGCTACTGGTTATCCTGGCCCAAGGAATTCGCGCATCGGGATGCGGGCGCGCTGCTCAAATTGCAGCAGGAGAGCCGGGACGATCTCGAAGTCGAGCAGGCCATCCAATTCGCCTTCGATGAGCAGTGGAAGGCCCTGCGCAGCTATTGCGCGGAGCGCGACATCCGCTTCATTGGCGACGTGGCTATCTTTGTCAACTACGATAGCGCCGACGTGTGGACCCACCCGGAAATCTTTGAGCTCAATGAAGACCTTACGCCCATTCGCGTTGCCGGCGTGCCCCCCGACTATTTCAGTGCGACTGGCCAGCGGTGGGGCAACCCGATCTACAAGTGGGAGGTGCTGGAGAGCCGGGGCTTCGACTGGTGGGTGGACCGCATGCGCCGGACCCATGCGCTCTACGACATTATCCGGCTCGATCACTTTCGCGGCTTTGAAGCGTTCTGGGCAATTCCCGCCGAGGATGAGACCGCCATTCATGGCGAATGGGTCAAGGCCCCGGGCGCCGCTCTCTTTACCACGCTGTGCAATAAGCTGGGCGAGCTGCCGTTGATTGCCGAGGATCTCGGCCTGATCACCCGCGAAGTGGATGCGCTGCGCGAGCAGTTCAATTTGCCAGGCATGCGCGTGTTGCAATTTGCCTTCAGCGACCGTTCAGCACACAACTACCTGCCCCACCGGTATGAAACGAATACTGTTGTCTATACCGGAACCCACGATAATGACACCACGATGGGCTGGTGGCAACAGGGGGTGACGGAGACGGAGAGGCAAGCGGTGTATTGCTATCTCAATCCGGCTCCGAATGATGTGGTGTGGACCTTCATCCGGGCGGCGTCTACCTCGGTGGCCGATGTCTGCATTTTCCCGGTACAGGACATCCTGGTTCTGGGTTCGGAAGCACGCATGAACACTCCTGCCATGCCAGAGAACAACTGGACCTGGCGCATGGCGCCCGACGCGCTGACAAGCCAGCAAGCCCATGGACTGGCGCAACTTGCTGAGATGACGGACCGGGACGGCTGGGTAGAGCCGCCGAAAGCCTGATGACTGCATCGTAACTATTTCGATTACGCTTCTTTCAGAGGCGCGGGCGCGTTCAGCTCTGTCCAGTAAAGGCTGAGTTGCAAAGCCGCTGCTACAAACTGATCGGCTTGATTACGTAGCTGTTAGCGAAGTGATTGTGTGCGCCATGGGGCACCCACCACTTGGGTTCTCGCGCAGACTCTTTAGCCCGTGTGGAGATTTTCTGTAAGGAGTCATTGACCCGCGATTTGCAGCAAGGTCCAGCTTTTCGTCCGTTACTTCTCACTCACCAGAAGTGCGACTGGATAGCTGGCAAGGATTGCGCTCAGCGGCAGGCCTTGCTGTTCTGGCACGGTCAGGGATTCTCCCGTAAAGACGCTGGTATAGCGGGTTCCGGGTGAGACCGGAATACGCAACTGGTCGTTGCCCCAGGCTGTGCCGAGCGGCAGTTCCAGCTTGCCCCGCATGAGAGTGCAGGCAAAGCGGGGCAGCACTGCGAGAACGCTACGCTCGCTGGTTGGATCACGGCGCAGGAATGCGATCACGTTTTCCTCTCGTTCCCCCGTGACCTCGAGCGCAACGTACTCCCCACGGCGGAAGATCGCATGCTCCTGTTGCCGCAATTGGAGCGCGCGATGCGTGGTCCAAAGCTTGGCCCGGCCGTCGGCAAGGTTGCCGAGCACGTCGCGGCACACCGCAGCAGCGCCTTCTCGCTCCGACAGCGCATGGAGCGCATCGAGGTAACCCGCGCGCAGACCGTAGTCGACCGGCCGCCGGTTATCCGGGTCGACCAGGCTCAGCTCCCAGAGCTCAGTTCCCTGATAAAAGTCGGGTATCCCGGGAACGGCACTCTTAAGGACGATCTGAGCGAGGGAATTTACTGCCCCAAAAAACTGGAGCTGCGGCAACAGCCCGCCCAGCGAAGCGACGAATGGACTTTCTTTTCCGCGCCCACCTGGCATCATGATGGCGGTGATGAACGCGTGCACCGCCCTCATATACTCAGGGTCAGGATTGATCCAACTCAGATTCACTTTGGCTTCGCTCAGTGCTTTGAAGGCGTACTGTTTGATTCGCTCCACGTAGTTCTCGCGGTCCTCTTTGCTTTCCATCTTCCACGGCCACGCGCCCAGGATCGTTTGGTAGAGCAGGTACTCCTCGTTGCTGTCCGGCGCGATGCGGCCGTCTTCCATCTTCTGCTTGAATTTGGAGTTCATGCGTTGCCAGCGGTGTACCGCCGCCGACCAGAGCTGGGGGACTTCAGAGAGAACGTTGAGACGGTTGCGCACGTCTTCGCTGCGTTTGGTGTCATGGGTTGAGGTGGTGAGCATGGTGTCCGGCGAGTGCTTCAGGCGCTCCTGGTTGCTCTGGTGCAAGACTTCGAGCGAAATACCAAAGGATTTTGCCGAGCCGCCGACCTCGTTCGACGACAGGAAGCGAGTGTAGACATAGAACGCGGTGTCCTCGACACCCTTGGCCATGATCGGGCCCGTGAGTTGTTGGAACTTAAGCGCAAAGTAAAGTATTTGCGGATCAGGCTTCTGCCTGGCCGCCGGAGAGGTGTTCTGCAGCAGCAGGGTCTCGCGCAGAAAGTCGAATGCCGAGGCATCGATATCCGGGTTCAGGCGCTTGGCCCGGGCAATCGCATAGCGCACAAATGCTACATCGCGGTCTCCGTACTGTCCGCGGTCATCGATGTAGGTTCGATAGACAGGGAAGGCGGCGATGGTGTGGCGCAGCACCGTTTCCAGGAGGTTGTCGGTGAAATCGCGCGCCCTGCGATTGGAGGCGGCGATGCGGCTGAGCAGGTTGGTAAGCGCATAGACCTCGCTGGCCAGTGCCGCCTGCATCACTTGAATCTTGCATCGATAAATAATCTCGTCCGGGTCCGCCGGATGTCCGAGAACCTGAGCGTAGAGAACGTTGAACCGTTTTTCGTTAGCGCTCTGGATAAAAATGCCGTTGGCAAGGTAGACGAAGTCGTAACCTGAGGTTCCGCGAACCGGCCACTCTGGCGGCAGGTATTCGCGCGGCTCCAGTATCTTCTCGACTACGGTGTAGAGCGGTCCCTGACTCTGCGACCAGTCGTATCCGCGGACTGGATCGAGCACGCTGCGCTCGACCCCGTTCGCGGCGGTCTCCTGCTGGGGCGACTCCCCCGCGCATTGGCTGGCGAGGTACAAAAGCTGCAACCGAATCAGATATTGGCGGGGGTTGAACATTCCATCGCAATGGTCAATGCGCAGCCCGGTCACCTGGCGCCTGGCGATCAGCGAGCGAATCAGGCAGTGGGTCGCCGCGAAGACCTCGGGATTCTCCATGCGCAGCCCCACCAAGTCGTTCACGTCGAAAAAGCGGCGGTAGTTAATCTCCTCGGCAGAAGTGCGCCAGGAAGCCAACCGGTAGGGCTGTGCGTCCAGCAACAGGTGGAGGCGATCGAAGCTGTGTGGGTCCCCTTCGATGCCATTGATGGCTGCCAGCACAGGTTGAATCACTGGCTGCATCTCGTCGGAGCGAAGTGCATCCCGCAAACGGGGCAGCAACTCTGCCAGCTGTGCCCGCCGCTTCTCCCGTAGCTCGTCGTTCGTAGTTTCATGCGGTGGAAGCTGGTCGATCTCCTGCAACAGGTCCTGAAAAGACTGTGGTATCGGGTGGGCGCCACCGTTGCCTTGGTCGAAGATCAGGTGCACCGTGCGCGGCGCCACGGGCATGGTGTGGTCGTAATAGTGAATCAGCGGGCGCCCGTCTTCAATCGACACCTGGATGTGCTTGCTCTCCAATTCAGTCCCATACTGATTGCCCAGGATGGGCAGGAGAAGCTTGTTGCGCAGGGCCGGTTTGAGCGGCTTCCAGTCGATGTCAAAATATTCAGAATACCGTGAGGCGTGGCCGTTCTCCAGCACATCCTGCCACCAGATGGAGTCGTTCCCAACCCCCATGTGGTTGGGAACAATGTCTAGCAGCAGGCCCAGATCCTGGCGCTGCAACTCGGCCGAGAAGCTGGCGAAACCTTCATTTCCGCCCAGCTCAGGATTGATGCGGTCATGACGCGTGACGTCATATCCGTGCATGCTGTTGGGGCGGGCTTCGAAGATGGGCGAGGAGTAGAAGTCGCCGATACCCAGCCGTTTGAGGTAACCGGCGATGGCCTCGGCGTGGGCAAAGTTGAAGTCTTTGTGCATCTGCACCCGGTAGGTCGAGACCGGAACCCGGGCGTCGGTGTGCAGCACTCGCTCAACACATTCCCTCATTTCATTGGAGGCTTCCTGGCGCGAGTTGGTCTTTGCCGGGGACGGTTCAGGCACGGCTACGCTCGCTGAAGGGAAGTCGCTGGTGACGGACATTCTCCATTAGATGCGCTCCGCGAGTGTGCAGGATTGCCAATCGGCCCAGCCAAATCCAAGCCGGTCGCTTTACGAATTCGCGCCCAGCACGGAAAATGGAGATAGCCCATTGTAACGAGGAAGAACCCATGCCACTTTCCGGCGAAGCCATCCGAATGATGAACTACATCGACGACATTGCAACCACGCTGCGGCGTATTCTCGCTCTCGCCCCCACGCTTTCCGCCGAAGAACGCAAGCGGGTGGGCGAATACCTCAAGGTTAGCTCACCCAGCGCAGACGAGGCGATGGCGGCCCTGAACCTGAAATAGAGCTTTTTTGGAACAAGCACACTGCGAGACCCGTACTAGAGGGTGACAGCAATGCAATCTCCGGCTGACATCTTCGGCGAAGTTTTCCGGGCCATCTGGGCCCATAAGCTGCGCGCTTTCCTGACCATGTTCGGCATCGCCTGGGGTGTGGGCTCGATGCTGTTGCTGATAGGCTTCGGCGAGGGCTTTCGTTCCGGGCAGCGCCGCCAGATGGCTTCGCTGGGCAACAACGTCATTATGATGTGGGGCGGTAATATCCCTGCCGTCCCCAGCCAGCACACCGGCATGCGGCCTTATAAGCTGACGTTGGCGGACGAAGCGGCGGTGCGCGCCGGCGCGTCGAAAGTGCGCAACATCACCGCCATGTTGCAAAATTCGACCATCAAGGAAGTGAGCGATGAATCGAGCAGCAGCGGAGAAGTAACCGGGGTTGAGCCTAACTACAGTGAGATCCGGTTTGTTCCCGTGGCGGAGGGCCGTTTTCTGCGCTCCGACGATCTGGAGCAGCGCCGCCGCGTAGTAGTGATGGGCGAGAAGACCGCCGCACTGCTTTTTCCCGGCCGTCCGGCGCTGGGTGAGTGGGTGCTCCTCAATGGCGTTCGATTCCAGGTCATCGGGGTGGCGGGCAGCATCGCGCGCGGCAACAATGACAGTGACAATCAACGGGTCTACATCCCTTTGACCACCATGCTCGAGCTTTTTCCTATAACCGGGGAGAACATCCCCCGGGACGCAGTGACCTCACTGCAATACCAGCCCGTTTTCAAAGACGACAACCTGCCGGCGGTCGCGGAAGTGCACGCCATCGTGGCCCGCCAGCATGGTTTCGATGTCAACGCTCCAGATGCTTTCGAGGAGTGGGACTCGATCAACTCCCAGCGCATGGTAGGCAAGATCTTCGACGCCATGGACTTGTTTCTGGGCGGAGTGGGTATTGTGACCCTGGCACTGGGCGCCCTGGGGGTGGTGAATATCATGCTGGTCTCGGTTGCCGAACGCACCCGGGAGATCGGCCTGCGCAAGGCATTGGGTGCGACCAAGCGGAATATCATGACCCAGTTCCTGCTGGAAGGCATGTTTTTGACTGGTATCAGCGGTGCAGTGGGCATCGCTGCAGCCGGCTCGCTCATGTTTGCCCTGAACCGGGCCGTGGGCACCAGCTTGCAGGGCTTCGATGCGCCGCGCCTGGTGCCATGGTCCGCCGCGCTGGCATTGGGCGCACTCTGCCTGAGCGGGATCGTGGCCGGAGTCTACCCCGCCGGGCAGGCAGCGAATCTTGACCCAGTCGAAGCGTTGCGCCGGGAATAAGGAGAGGTATTATGCTGCGCGACCTGCTCACTCAGGCCTACGAGGCCATGCTCCACAACCGCCGGCGCACCTTGATCACCATGATCGGCATGGCGTGGGGCATCGCAACGGTAGTCCTGCTGATGGCGTATGGAGCCGGCTTTGGCCGGGCTATTGAGGCAATTTTCGCCCAGTTTGGCACCAACATCATGGGCGTCTTTCCCGGGACGACCAGTGAGCAGGCGGGGGGGAAGAAGGCCGGCGTCCAGGTAAAACTCCAACTCGCCGACGTGGATCTTATCGACAGCATCGTTCCAGGTGTGCTTCACGTCGCGCCTGAAGTGTCCAAGGACGTCACGGTGCAAAACGATACACACAGCTATACCTGGTCGGTGAGCGGATCGTATCCAATGATGGCCGAAATTCAAAAACTCGATATCGACTATGGCCGCTTCTACACCGACAAGGACCTGGAGCAGCGTAACCACGTTGCCGTGATTGGTTCGGAAGCCAAGACCAAGCTCTATTCGGGCCTGTATCCCATCGGCCAGCGCATTCGTATCAAGGGCGTGAGCTTTACGGTCATCGGCGTCTTGCGGGCCAAGATGCAGGAAGGGGATGACAATATCAACCGGGTCATCTACATACCGTTCACCACCATGAGCGACGTGAAAGATACCAAGTACCTGGATGGGATCTGGTTTAACTATCACGGCAACTTTGAAACCACTGAATCGGGGCTGCGGGGAGCGCTGGGCGCCGCACATGGATTTCCTCCATCTGATCGCAACGCCATTTTTGTCGCCAACCTGATGCGGCAGCTATCCCAATTCCGCATCATCACGACTGGGTTACAGATATTGATGGCTTTTATCGGGACGCTGACTCTGGGTATTGCTGGGATTGGCTTGATGAACATCATGCTGGTCGCGGTGCAACAGCGCACGCGCGAGATTGGGATAGAGAAGGCGCTGGGTGCTTGCCGCCGCCACATCCTGGTCCAGTTCCTCACCGAGGCGCTGGTGATTACCGGTGTCGGTGGGATCTGCGGGATTGCGCTTGCTTACCTGGTTTCGATCCTGGTGGGCAGCATAACCTTGTACAGTGCGATTGCAAAAAATGGGGAAGCTGCGGATATTCGACTATTGATTTCCCCCAGCACCGTCCTGGTGGCCACGGCAATCCTGGTTGTCGTCGGTCTGGTAAGCGGAATGGTGCCTGCCATCCGGGCTGCCAGTCTTGACCCGGTGGAAGCTCTTCGTTACGAGTAGAATCAGCAGGTCCCTGCGCTATTCCGTGTCCGGCCGTTTGTAGGGTTGTTGCAGGTACTTGCGCGCTTCGTTGACTGCTCCCTGCGTATTGTCGTTGGTCTGCACTGCCTGCCGGTATTCGTTGACCGCCCGGTCTCGCTGCCCAGTGACGTCGAATATTTTCCCCAGCGCGATGTGACTCCAGACCTCGGTCCACTTCGGCTCGTCGTCTCCCCGCAACGCATCACGATAGGCATTCGCAGCTGCCTGGTAGTTGCGCTGGTTGAACAGGACCTCGCCTATGCGATAACTGGCGAGCGAGCTGTTGGGATTGGCAGTGAGAGCCTTCTGATACTCCGCCAGTGCCCCCGGGGTGTCACCCTCCGCGACCAGTTGCTGGCCACGCAAAATCGAAATCCGCACCTGCATTTCCGGAGTATTCTTGAGCACCCAGTTATCCGGGTCGATGGAAATATGGCGCGGGCGGCCAAAGGTGTCGACCACATATTGCGAGTTGGTGCCGACCACGTCCACTCGTTTGATTTCCGTTTTACCTTCGGTCTCGACCCGCAACTCGACTGGCATATTGAACAGATCAAGATCCTGTCCGATCTCGCCAATCGTTCGAAAGCCCTTGTTGTTGCCCAAACGGTAGACGGTGTACTTATCGACGAACTGCGGCGCGCCGGTTCCATCCAGCCATTGCGCAAAGAAAGCCGTGAGCTGCTGCTGTGACTGCTGCTCGGCGACCTTTTCCACGTCCCTGGTACGCATGGGTTTGTCGGCGTACTGCGTAATCATCGCCCTTATCGTCTTGCTGAAGTTGTCTTCGCCGATCTCCCACCGAAGCATGTGAAAGACCATGGCGCCCTTTTCCAAAGTCATCGATTGAAATTGTGGTGAAAAGGGATCCAGACGTCCTGCCGAGGTGAGGGGGATGGTGTCGTAGGCCAGAGCGCCGGCAGAGATATCGATCACCGCAGCCTGCAACGCTGTCTGCCCGGAAACTCTCTCCACGTACATCAACTCGCCATAACGGGACATGCCGTTGGTGATCCATGCGTCGTTGAGCGTCGCCGGGGCTACCGTGCTCCCCCACCACTGGTGAGCCATAGTATTGGCCAGCAGGCGGTAGTTGTTGCGATCGGCGATGCGGGCGCCGGCGATGGCGGCGATCTCTGGGGCCCAGTAGGCGGGTAACGTGTCGTCCGGCAGTTCCACGACATTCAGCAAACGCGAAGCGCCATCCCCAAATGTCTCGCCAAAGAAGTCGAATTCCTTGTTTGCCGTCTGCGCATACTCCGGTCCGCTCTGCTTATGGGCGTCGGTGACGTATACGCGCACATTAGGCGATCCGGCGACAACCATGGGCTCTTGGAATTTGCCCGCGATGATGGTGCCCGGGAAGCTGGGTTTGGTCCAGTTAAAACTGTATTGCATTCCGCCCGAGGCGGAGCGGGGACTGCCCGTGCTGCCACTGCCCACCACGCGGTAACCGGAGGGGATGGTTACATGGATTTCCGCCGTAAACCGGTCCGTCAGATAGCCGACCATGGGAAACCAACGGCCGGCATACAAAAGATAACTGATGGGGTCGCCGACCGACGCCACCTTTAGCCCTTCTACCGGACTCTCTTCGCTGCCGCTGAGCGTCCCTTCGTAGACAAAGGTAAAAGTAGCACTCGTTCCCTTGCTCATGGGGTTCGGCAGCGCGATGCTGATGGTCGCGTTCGGTCCACGTTCTCCGCTGAGCGGGTGGTTGTGGTCATCCACGACGCTATTCACTTTCAGCGCGTTGTGCAGTTCAAAAATCGCCGCGCTCACCGTGTCGGTGGCGGTAAAGGTCACCCGCGCGGTCGCCTTGAGAGTGTGTTGGGCGGGATCGAGCTGGGCATCGATCACATAGCCGGTAATGTTGATGGCGGACCGCTCGGCGGCGGAGAGATGAGGGCCGGCCAACCCCAGCAGAGCTGTCAGCACGATCAAAACCCTGGTGGGAGTGCGGGAACTGAGCGTCATCGAAATCATTCAACAGGCCATGATGAAACCAAAGCAGATTGCAACCGCGGCTGCTCGGCCGCAGGGATCAATTCGAGCGCAATGCGGGCGGCATGCTGAATTGCGCCCCCATTGTCCACCTGCAGTGCAGTCCGTACGGTGCGCAAGTCTGACTGCATTGTTGCACGAGCCTGCTCGTTTTCGAGTAGCGGGCGCAGCTGGCTCGCCACTTTGGATGCGGTGAAATCATGCTGGATCAGCTCCGGCACAATACGACGCCCGGCGATCAGGTTGACCATGCCAACGTGGGCCACGCGGACCACCCTTTGTGCCACTGCGTAGGTGACGCGAGAGACCCGGTAGACCACCACGAAAGGGTTGCCGATCAGCGCCGCCTCAACCGTCGCCGTGCCGCTGGCTACGATACTGGCGCGCGTGTGCTGCAAGACTGCGCGCGCGTCGTGAACCACCCGGACTGCGACCCCCTTGGCCTGCCGGGCTGACTCCTGCACCTCTGAATCCTTGAGGGTTGGGGCCACGGGCAAGAGGTATTCGTATCCCGGACCCAGCAATCGAGCTGCTTCTAACATGGGCGGCAAGTTGGCGTCGAGCTCCCTGGTCCGGCTTCCGGGCAGCAAGCCAACCCAGAATTTTGACGTGTCCAAACCATTTTCGCGAGCAAACGCCTCCCGGGTTACTGTGGGCGGGTCGAGATCCGCCAGAGGATGACCGACAAAGTCGGCCGCAACACCATGGGCGCGGTAAAACTCTTCTTCGAAGGGAAAAATCACCAGCATCCGGGTAACGTTGCGCTTCACGCCTTTTACCCGCCACTTCTTCCACGCCCACAACTGCGGGCTCACGAAGTAGACAACCGGTATTTTTAGACGGCGCAGCTCCGCGGCAAGACTCAGGTTTACGTCGGGGAAGTCGATTAGGATGGCGAGGTCGGGCCGTTCGGCACGCAAGCTGGCCTTCAACCTTCTATATTCGCGGTAGACATGGGCCATGTGCAGAATCACTTCCGTAATGCCCATCACCGCGACATCCTCGGCGCGCACCACCCTGCGCAGCCCTGCAGCCGCCATACGCTTGCCGCCCAGGCCGAAGAACTCTGCCTGCGGCTCCAGGCGACGTATCTCCGCCATCAGCAGCGCGCCGTAGTGTTCGCCGCTCGCCTCGCCGGCAGAGAGGAATATCTTCGCCATTCTTAGTCCGTGCCTACGGCCAGGCTTGCATCCAAAAGGCCGCTGGATGCCCGCGCGGGCTGCACTTCCTGATCCTTGTATTGCAGCTGGTAGAGCTTCCAGTAGATGCCGCGCTGGCCCAGCAGTTCCTGGTGAGTGCCGAACTCCCGCAACACGCCTTTGTGCATGACCAGGATCCTGTCCGCCTGCTGCACGGTTGACAGGCGATGGGCAATGATGACCGAAGTGCGCCCCCGCACCATACGCTCGAGCGCAGAGCGCACCCGCATCTCGGTGTCGGTGTCCACGCTCGAGGTGGCCTCATCGAGCACCAGGATGCGCGGATCGTGCGCCAGGGCACGGGCGAAATTGATCAGCTGCTTCTGGCCGGTGGAAAGACTATTGCCACGTTCGCGCAGCGGCTCATCAAACCCTCGCGGCAGGGCGCGGATAAAGTCACCCACGTTCACCTCATCGGCCGCGGCCTTCATCCGCTGGTCGGTAATCCAGTCCGAGCCCAGGCGAATGTTTTCGGCGATGGTCCCGGTGAACAGAAACGGATCCTGCAGCACCACCCCGAAATTGCGGCGCAACTCGGTGACATCCTGTTCGCGAACGTCCACGCCATTGATCAGGACACTGCCGTGCTGAATCTCGTAGAAGCGCATCATCAGGCCGATGATGGTGGTCTTGCCCGCGCCGGTGTGGCCGACGATCGCCGCCGTCTGATCGGGCTCTATCACGAACGACACGTCTCTTAGAATCCACTCCACCTCCGGGGAAGCCGCGAGAATCTCATCCGCTCCCTCGGCCTGCTTAATGCTCGCCAGCTGCTCCGCGTCGAGCTTTTGATAAGTGAACCAAACATGGCGAAACTCAATCCGGCCCGAACCGTCGCAGGCGCGCGGAGAGGCCGGACTTTGCAGCTCTGCCGGGGTATCCAGCAACTTGAAGACGCGCTCACTGGCCGCCATCGCCGCCTGCAGGATGTTGTACTTCTCGCTCAGGTCCTGAATGGGGCGGAAGAAGCGCTGGGAATATTGGATGAAGGCGACCAGCACGCCGATCGAGACCGCGTTGCGCAGCACGCCATACCCGCCGAGCCAGATCACCAGCGCGATGGCCACCGAGCTCAGCAATTCGATCGCGGGGTAATAGAGGGCATAGGCCATAATTGCGTCTTTGAAGGCGATCATGTGCTGCCGGTTTACGTCTTCGAACTCCTCAAAGGAGCGCTGCTCGCGGTTGAACAGTTGCACCACACTCATTCCGCTTACATGCTCCTGGGTCGAAGCATTGATGCGGGCAATCGCGGAGCGGATTCGGCGATAGGAGTCGCGTACGTGTTTGCGAAAGACCTTGGTCACCGCCAGGATAAGAGGCAGCACGGCAAATGCGATCAGGGCCAGCCACCAGTTCATGCGCAGCATAATGACGACGATGAGCACGAGAACAAAAACATCCTCGAAGATGGCAAACACCCCCGAGGTAAACATCTCGTTAAGCGCGTCAACATCGCTGGTCAGCCGGGTGACCAGGCGCCCCACCGGATTGCGGTCGAAAAAGCTTACGTGCATGCGCTGGATGTGGCGAAAGATCTGACTGCGCATGTCGAACATGACTTTCTGTCCGGTCCACTGCATCAGGTAGGTCTGCACAAACTCCAGCAGGTAGCTAAGCACCAGCGCGCCCAGATAGATGGTGGCGATTTGCGTGACTCCTGCCATGGCATTAGGGTTCAGCCAGCGGGTCCATGCCGGCGGGTGGAGCGCTGGCCGCGCGGTCATGTAGCGATCCACGGCAACTTTCGTCAGATACGGGCCCAACACATCGGCCCCAGCCTTGAGCAGGATCGCCACCAGCGAAATAACCGCTTGTAGCTTATAGGGCCGAAGGTAGGTAATCAGCCGGCCCATCAGCCGGCTGTCGTAGGCCTTGCCGACAACATCGTCATCGTGCTGCTGGGCTTTTCGATCTTTCTCGGTGCTCGACTCGGCCATGGATTCTCAAGTCTTATTTTACTGACAATCCTGGGTGCCCCATATCCCGCACGTTTTTTGTGCGAGATGTGGGATACTGCGACCTCTCTGTACCACATCTCGCAACGACGTGAGATATGGGGCATTCAGGACTATTTGCGAAATGTGAGAATAGGAACTGGATGAATTCTCTCGGTATTTACATTTCGGTTCCTTTCTGCCGCGCCAAATGCAGCTACTGCAACTTTGCCTCCGGGGTTTCGTCGGTAAGCGCCCATGAACAATATATTGCCCGGGTTTGTGGGGAAATCCGCGGTGTGCGGCAGCGCGTGACCGGCACCGCCATTGCTGAGCAGGTGGACAGCATATACCTGGGCGGAGGCACTCCCAGCGTGCTTTCTCCGGCCCTGGTGGGGGAGATTGCCCACGCTCTGCGCCAGGAATTCGCCATTGCGCCGGGAGCGGAGATCACGCTCGAGTGCGCTCCGGGGCAGCTCGACGACCCGGCGCTCGATGCCATGCTCCTCTTGGGCGTCAACCGGATCAGTTTTGGTGTTCAATCGCTCGTAGACCGTGAGGCAGCGGCCACGGGACGTTTTCATACCCGGGCCGTGGTGCTGCGCGACCTTGAACGGGTCCGCTCCGCCGGGGTGCGCAATCTCAGCATCGATCTGATCGCCGGCATGCCCCATCAGACCGCGGCCAGTTGGCAGGAATCGCTCCAGGTGTTGGCCGCGACCGGGGTCGAGCACGCCAGCATTTACATGCTCGAGATCGACGAGGATTCCCGCCTGGGCCGGGAGTTGCTTGCGGGCGGCTCGCGCTATCACGCCCAGACCGTGCCCAGCGAAGAGCTGACCGCCGATCTCTACGAGAGCGCCATTGCTTCTCTTGAAGCCCACGGGCTGCGGCAATATGAAATCTCAAACTTCGCCCACGGCGAGAGTGAGTCGCGGCACAATCTAAAGTACTGGCGCCGCCAGCCTTACCTGGGTTTTGGCCTGGACGCTCACTCCATGGTGCGTACCCGGAACGGCTCGGCGCTGCGTCTCAGCACCACTGCGGTGCTGGCCGAATACCTGAGCAGTGACCGATGGCAGGATGTGCACCAGCTCAGCCCATCCGAAGAGTTGGAAGAAGCCTGGTTTCTGGGCCTGCGCCTGCGCGCCGGGGTCGTGTGGCAAGCATTGGTCACCGAGTTCGGCCGTGATCGGGTGGAGATCTTCCTGCCCGTAGTCCGCGAGCTGTGCCAGCTTGAGCTGCTCACAGATGGAGAGGGGGTAGTGCGCCTCACCCAGCGCGGTGTCCTCTTTTCAAACGAAGTCTTTGCCCGCTTCCTCGGGCTACAAGAGCTCCAGATGCAATAAATATGGAGGAAACCGTGTCTACTGAGACTTTGCCTCGGCCCGAAACAACCACCCGGCAAGCGACTGCTTCGATCGACCTGCGCAGCGATACGGTCACTCGTCCCACACCGGCCATGCGGGCCGCCATGGCTGCAGCCGAGGTGGGGGACGACGTCTATGGGGAAGATCCCACCGTGAATCGCCTGGAAGCACGCGCGGCTGAGATCTTTGGCCGCGAAGCCGGGTTGTTTGTTCCCACTGGCACGATGGGCAACCAGATTGCAATCCGCATGCACACCGAGCACGGTCAGGAGGTCATCTGCGAATCCCGCGGCCATCTGGTGGATTGGGAAATGGCCATGGTGTCGGCTTTCTCCGGGTGCCAGCTGCGCACCGTGTATGCCGATCGCGGAATCCTCACCTGGCAGCTCATCCAGAACGTGCTTTCAGCCGGCCTTCATTTCCGGTCGAAGACCGGCCTGATCTCACTCGAGAATACGCACAACCTGGCTGGCGGCACGGTCATGCCGCTCGAAGTTACGGAAGAGATCTGGGCCGGGGCGGTCGAGAAGGGTCTGCCGGTCCATCTCGATGGCGCGCGCATATTCAATGCCGCGACCGCATTGAACCTCCCGGTAGACCGGCTGACCCGTGGCTTCAGTTCGGTGATGTTCTGCCTCTCTAAGGGCCTGTGTGCGCCGGTGGGTTCGATGTTGGTGAGCAGCCGGAAGAACATTGAGCGGGCGCGCAATTTTCGCAAGGCGCTGGGCGGAGGGATGCGCCAGGCGGGTGTCCTGGCCGCTGCCGGCCTTATCGCATTGAATGAGATGACGGGGCGGCTCAAAGAAGATCATGAGAATGCCAAGCTGTTGGCGGCTGCGCTAAGCGAACATCCCCAGGTCGAGCTCGATCCGGCGCGGGTCGAGACAAACATCGTCATATTCAATCTTCGCGGTGAGGGAGACGGAGACGCACAGGCGCTGGTCAGCGCTGTCGCCAGCCGCGGCGTCCTTGCTGGAACTTTGGGCGCCCGCTCAATACGCCTGGTTACGCACCACGATGTCGATCGTGCCGCCTGCGAGCGAGCCAGCGCCATCCTGGTCGAGGAGATTCAAAAGTGGGACCGTAGATGAAGGAAAAAGAAGCAAATCCCGACTGAAGACGGCTTTCTTCGGATTTATACTACTAGGATGCCAAAGTATTCGATCGTCGTGCCCTTCCATAACGAGGAAGAGAACGTTACTGCCCTTTACGACCGCCTCAAAGCGGTCATGGAGCAGATTGGCGACAGTTTCGAACTGGTGCTTGTGGACGACGGATCGAGTGACCGCACCTACAAGCTGCTGGAAGAGATTGCAGCCGTGGACAGCCGGGTTTTGGTGGTCAAGTTAAGACGCAATTTTGGCCAGACCTCTGCACTTGCGGCCGGCTTTGACCACTCCCAGGGAGACTACATCCTGGCCATGGATGGCGACCTGCAACACGACCCGTCTGAGATCCCCGAGTTTGTTGCCAAGCTGGAAGAGGGTTACGACGTGGTCAGCGGATGGCGCAAGGCGCGCATCGATAACTTCGTCATGCGCAGGATCCCGTCC
Organism: uncultured Acidobacteriaceae bacterium; assembly: GCA_963814015.1. GTDB lineage: Bacteria > Acidobacteriota > Terriglobia > Terriglobales > Acidobacteriaceae > PALSA-350. The sequence goes on along the minus strand of CAWFBI010000002.1, from coordinate 80,411 downwards.
CGTTGCGCCAACTGGCTCATGGCGAAACTTTCCGGCGTCGATATTCATGACTTCGGCACCACTTTCAAGGCCTATCGTCGTGAGGTGATCCACAACATCCCGCTTTATGGCGAGATGCACCGGTTTATCCCTGCGCTGGCCTCCTGGTATGGCGCCAGCATTTGTGAGATCCCGATCAAGAATGTGAACCGGGAGCGGGGTAAATCTCATTACGGCATTTCTCGCACAGTGCGCGTTTTCTTCGACCTGCTGACCATTCGCTTTCTGTTGAAGTACATGACTCGTCCACTGCATTTTTTCGGCACCTTCGGCGCACTCGGCATTTTTTTCGGTGGCGCGATTTCGTTGATGCTGGCCGGCCTCAAGGTCTTTACCCATCAAGACGTTATGGACACGCATGGACCGCTGTTCGTGGTTGCCGGTGTATTGATTCTGGCGGGCATTCAGATGCTTGCCATCGGTCTGCTGGGCGAATTGCAGGTGCGGCATTATCACACCTCATCGCATCGGGCGCCCTACGCCATCGATCGCCTAGTCCGGCTGCGCGCTCCCGAAGAACCCAGCATGCTGCAAGAGGGCTGAGCGTCCACAAGAGTCCCTCCACTGCGCTACGCTCCGGGATGACAATTCTGTCCCAGGAACCTTGTCACCGTTTCCTATGAATTCTCATCCCGACAGAGCGTAGCGTCTGTCTGTTTCTTTTTCTGACCTCACTTAACGCCCGTGGGATGGGTCCGGAGACGGAGACACGTTCAGGTCGAGGAATGTCTGTGTGCTATGCGGTAGATTCGGCGCGTAACAATTGTTATCGGACGCGTAGGTTGCCGCGCATTGGCTTGCAAACTGCGTGCGCGGCGATCGGGTGTACTGCCACACCATCGCTTGTGGAATTCCGCTGGAAGCTGCGGTGAGAGGCCTCTTGGGCAGCACACAGCCTGGAGCCGGCGGACACTGGTCGTTGGCCACCCAGAGGGCCAACTTGCTGTCATGGCCCAGAATGTCGCGCGCGGTGCTGATTTTGCCCGGTCCATCCGGGACCGGAATTCCGGAGCAATAGACCCCCGGACGGTATGGAGACGACCGAATCGCTTTTGCCCAGGAAAACAAATAAGCGCTCTGCTCCGGCAACAGCCGTCCGCCCTCTTCCTGATCCAGAAACAAGATCGCACCCGGAGCAAAGCCCTCGCGCTGTGCTGCGGCAATGGCGGCTGCAGCGTCCGCCTGGCCGAGGGCTGCGGCATCCTTGCCGGTGAGTTCGGCATCCAGGCGACCGTTGTACAGGACCAGGAAGCCGAAGCCGTGGGCCTTGAGGGTGGCGCGCTTGCCGGTCCAACTATTGCTGTTTGATCCAGGCGGATTGTTCAGCCAGTAGCCGGCATAAGAAAAGCTGCGGTGCAGTGCCGGCAACAACTTATCCCCTGGATAGTCGTTTTTGTCGAAGCCGTAATAGCTCCTGGACGTTTGCCCCAAACCGGCAGGCGCCCAGCACAGGGCGGCCATGCAGAACCACAGCAGGTAAGAGCGCGACTTTAGAAAGAGCCGCCGGTGTTGGTAGGTGCGGGTACGGATGTGGTGCTCGCTAATTGCCGTGCTGGGGCGGCATGCAGGTACTTTGAGGGATTAACGGGGGTATCGTGGATGCGGACCTCATAGTGCAGGTGAGGGCCGGTACTATGTCCCGAAGACCCGACATAACCGAGGATGTCGCCGCGGCTAACGTCTTGTCCCGCGATGACGGCGAACCCGGAAAGATGAGCGTAGAGGGTTTCGACTCCGTGGCCATGATCGACAATGACTTCGCGCCCGTAGCCGGAGCCTGTGCCAGCCTTGAGAACTATTCCGTCCGCAGGCGCGCGAACGGCCTCGCCCCGGTTGGTCGCAATGTCAATCCCCGTATGGAAGGCGCCTTCACCGTTAAAAGGATCCAGACGGGAGCCGAAGGAACTGGTTACGACCCCCTGCACTGGCCAGACCGACGGAGCGTACGCCACATTGACTAAGCCGCCCAAGCCCGCTGGAAACCGGTTTGAGAAATCGAGCCCGTGCATGACCTCCCCGGACATAGCCGAGGAGCGCAGAGTCAAAAACTGGTCAAGTGATTGATTATACTGCTGATCGCTGAAGCCGTCGGAGGTGGCGGGGGTGGCCGTGGCGGAGGACCGCAGAGCGGGCTTGCTCAGCCGGCTTTGCCGCAGGCCGTAAAGAGCACTGACTTCGCTGGCCAAAGAGCCTAGCGAAGCCGCCTGGACATCTTTCTCGTGCGCCACTTGTTCCATCTGCAGATAGTCATGACGTATGGTCTCGCGCTCGGTCCGAACCTGGTTGAAGCGTGCCGTTTTCAGCAGCATTCGGCTGTAGGAGCCGGCCATTCCAGTGATGGTAAAGAGACCAATAACCGCAGCCGCAACAAAGACATACGCGTAGTGCAGCGGGATCGGGATCTTGCGCAGTTCACCATCTTCCTGGCGGGCCACGAAAATGATGTAATAGCGTTTGCGCAACGTACTCACTCTAACCAGGGGATAGACCTTGTGCTTTTGCACAAAGGTCGAGTCTTGACCCTAACAGAGTGAATCTAATGGGTCAAACCCTTAAAGTGGCATCTGGTAATGACGCTCTCGTAAGCAAGGTATGCTGGCGGCATGGCTGGCGAGCGAGAGCTGATTGCAGGTATACGAAGGCGGGCAGACCACCTGCTAGCCGGCCGGCGTAAGAACGGGATCCTGACTCTCGGGATCGGCGACGATTGTGCCATCCTACGGCCACGGCGGGGCGAAGAGATGGTGGTTACCACCGACCTTTCACTCGAAAACGTCCATTTTCGGCGGGATTGGCACCCGCCGCAAAGCGTTGGCCACCGCTGCCTGGCCCGAGGATTGAGCGACCTGGCCGCCATGGGGGCCCGTCCCGAAGCCGCCTTTCTCTCGCTTGCTCTGCCTGCGGAGCTCGCCGGGCAGTGGATGGACGGCTTTTTCGATGGCTTGTTGGCCCTGGCGGGCCGCCACAAGGTACCGTTGGCGGGTGGGGATATGGCGAAGTCGCCGACTGTGGTCGCCGACATAGTGCTCATGGGAAGCGTGTCTAAGGGAAAAGCGCTATTGCGCTCCGGTGCGCGCGCTAGGGACCTCATTTATGTCACTGGAACCCTGGGGGGATCTGCAGCCGAGCTCAGCGCGCTCGAACGCCGGCCGACCGACTTCCGCGGAACGGATAAACTGCGGCATCCACATTTATATCCAGAGCCCAGGCTGGCTGCCGGTCGCAAGCTGTTACGGCTGGCAACGGCAGCCATTGACCTGAGCGACGGGCTCTCGACCGATGTGTCGCATCTCTGCGAAGAGAGCGGCGTGGCCGCGGAAATTGATGCGGAAGCCCTGCCCGTAGACGCCCGTGCCACCCTGGAGCAGGCATTGCACGGCGGAGAAGATTACGAGCTGTTGTTTACCGCCTCGCCGAAGACGCGAGTTCCCAGTGAACTAGGAGGCGTGCTGGTGCATGCCATTGGCCGGATGAAGAAGCGTGGCAAGGGGCCGCAAGTCACCCTGAACCACGGCGGCACCCGCACCGCGCTCGATGCTGGCGGATGGGAGCACTTCAGCTAGCTTGATAGCATCAGAGCAGACCTATGCCGAACCCAATCCCACGGGTGCGCTTTGCACCGTCACCCACCGGTATGTTGCACGTGGGCAATGCCCGCACCGCGCTTTACAACTGGCTTTTTGCCCGCCACAACGGAGGAGACTTCGTGCTGCGCATCGAAGACACCGATGTCGAGCGGAGCGAGGCGCGCTACGAGACCCAGCTGATTGAAGATTTGCGCTGGCTGGGTCTGGACTGGACCGAAGGGCCGCAGATTGGCGGCCCCTATGCGCCTTACCGACAGAGCGAGCGCCTGGGAATTTATCACCAGCACACGGAGCAGCTGCTCGCGGAAGGCAAAGCCTACCGTTGCTTCTGTACCACAGAGCAACTGGAGCAGGAGCGGCAACTGGCAATCCGCGAACACAAGACGCAGGTGTACTCGGGCAAATGCAGAGCTTTGACGCCGGCTGAAGCCATGAGCCGGGCAACCGCGGGCGAGACCTTCGCCGTGCGGCTGGCCGTGCCCGACGCGCCGCTGCAGTTCCACGATATCGTCCGCGGCGATGTGGAGTTTTCGAGCGAGGCGGTGGGTGACTTTATCCTGGTTCGTTCTTCCGGCATGCCGGTTTACAACTACGTGGTCACCATCGACGATGCGCTCATGCACATCACGCACGTGATCCGCGGCGACGACCACATCTCGAACACTCCCCGGCAAGTGGCCATTTACCAGGCATTCGGCTGGGGCCTGCCGCAGTTTGCCCACCTCTCCACCATTCTGGGTAGCGATCGTGAGCGATTGTCGAAGCGGCATGGAGCTACTTCGGTTGCCAGCTTCCGTGAGATGGGAATTCTGCCCGGGGCGCTGGCGAATTATTTGGCTTTGCTCGGTTGGGGCGCCGAGGGAGGGACGCGCGAGACCTTCACTCGCGAAGAGCTGATAGCGGAGTTCAAACTGGAGCGAGTAACGCCCTCACCGGCAGTCTTCGATTGGGACAAGCTGCATTGGCTTAACCGCCAAGCCATCAAGCATTCTCCGCTGCCAGAACTCAGGGCACTGGCCTGGCACTATTTCACGGCGCTCGAATGGCTGCCGCCGCAGTCCTCCGCTCGTGACACAGTCGTGCATTGGTTCGATCGAGTGCTGGAACTGTTTCTTCCCGCCGTCGATCAGCTTCAGCAGCTACCGGAAAAGGCAGCAGCTCTATGGCGGACGGCCCCCGAGGTGAGCGGCGAAGACGCAGCGATGCTCACGTCGGCAGCAGGAGAGCGTGTGGTGCGAGCGTTCACTGAAAAGGTTGCGGGGGAAACGGGCGTTTTGACGCCGCAGCGCTTTAAGGAGCTCATGAACGAGGTCAAGGCGGAGACTGGCGTTAAGGGCAAGGACCTCTTCCACCCTGTACGGATCATCCTGACCGGAGCGCACTCTGGGCCAGAGTTCGACAAACTGATCCCCCTGCTTGAAGACGGAAGCCAGCTAAATCTACCGACCCATGTATCGAGCGTACGGGAGCGCGTAGATGCATTTGCCGCGTCGAAACTGAAGGTGTGAAAAGCGGGGCAGTTTTTAATGATCGACTCCACCTTTGCTCACGCCTGGAAGGCAGAGGTCCTCGCCTCTCGGCCATTGATTTTGCCGGCGAGACAATTCGTCTATCCTGCGCAAGTAGAGGAAGTGGAGCGAGGGGCACTGGAGTTAATGATCGGCCCCCCGGACGGAGCGGGTCCGTTCCTCGCCACCTGTGCCCTGGGTTTCGCTGACCCCGGTGTCCCCACTGGTATCTGGGCCTGTCCTGATCCTGCATGGATCTGCGCTGTCGCCGGAGGGTATGCCTACCTTATCGACACCCGTGACCCAGCACGGTGGGAACAGGTGGTGTACCGGCCAGTGACTGCCGTCACGGCCGTCGCAGCCCAGGATCTCCTGATATTTTCCGGTTTCCATTCGCTGCTCGCCTGGGGACCAGAAGGAAAAGCCTGGCAAACCGGCCGGCTTAGTTGGGATGGGGTGCGCATTACGGCGATCCGCCAACAAACCCTGCTGGGGCTGGGTTGGGACATGAGCACCGATCAAGAACTGGAGTTTGAAGTCAACCTGAAGACCGGCGAGCATCATGGCGGGGGCTATCTGCTGTAGAAGCTCAAGCCCGCGTCGCCCTGTTCCAGTACGCGGTAGCGTCGCAACCCGCCGTAGCTTTCCCGCAGTGCTATTTTGCGGCTGTGTTCGGCGACCACGACACCGTTGGGAATGAGCATGGAATCGCTGCGCTCGCCAATGCTGGCGAGGGTGCGGTCGTAGTCGCCGGCGGCCGCGTACGGTGGATCCAGAAAGACGATCGTGCAGCGCGATCCGGTCTCCGAGAGACGGCGAAGTGCGGCGGAGACGCTAGAGGACTCAATCTGGAAGCCGGAGCGAACCCCAAGCGCAGCCAGATTGTCTCGAATTGCAGCGATCGCAGGGGGAGCATCATCCACGAAGTAGACCAGGCTGGCGCCGCGGCTGAGAGCCTCGATGCCTACCGCTCCTGAGCCGGCGTAGAGATCGGCGAGAACAGCGCCCTCGATACGCGGGGCCAGGATGTTGAAGAGAGTTTCGCGCAGGCGATCGCTGGTGGGCCGGGTGGCGAACCCGCGGGGCGCGGTCAGCCGCCGCGAACGGTATGTGCCGCCAATCACCCGCATTTGATTTGATGGTAAATGAATCCTCAGCCTCGCTTCCGGGGGAGGCTCTACAATGAAAAGCAAGGACGGATGCAATGCGTGGATGGTCGTTTCCCTTAGGCCGATGGATGGGTGTGGAGTTGCGCATACACACCTTCTTCATTCTGCTGCTTGGCATCTGTATGGCTTACACCGAGAGCGTTCATCTCTCCATGTTTCGCGGCGTGGGCCTCTGGCTGGTGTTGTTTGGCGCTGTGGCTGTTCGCGAAGTGGCGCGCATGATCGTGGCTGCGTACCACGGATTGCAATTGAGAAATATCTTGCTGCTTCCGATTGGCGGCCTGGTGGCTTATGCCAACGCGGAGAGCGCGGAGAACGCCGGCGTCAGCAAAGTGCAGTGGCGCATGGCGGTGACCGGGCCTCTGGCTAATTTGAGTTTCGCCCTGGTAGTGGCCATGCTGGTGCTCGGCATGTCGCCAACGTTGAACCTTTTAGAACGGCCCTGGATAACCCCCACGCACCTGATTCGCAGCATCGTGTGGCTCAATGTTTTTCTCGGCGTTCTCAACCTGCTGCCCGCCTATCCGCTGGACGGCGGCCGGGTGGTGCGCGGAGGTGTCGCTCGGGCCCAGGGTAGGGCGCAGGCATCGCGAGTGGCGACAGGACTGGGGCAGATCCTCGCCATGACCGCGATCATTGCTGGTTTGGTGCTGATGAACGCGTGGCTGCTGTTGGCGGGATTCTTTATCCTGATCGGCGCTCAGCTGGAAGATCAGGGTGTCCTCTTTCAAAGCGTTGTGGATACGGTCAACATGCAGGACATTATGCTGACCGAGTTCTCCATGCTGGCTCCCTCGGACACGCTCGAAGATGCGCTGCATAAGTCGATTCACAGCCTGCAGGACGATTTTCCTGTGGTGCGCGGCGACAGCCTGGTCGGCATTATCTCTCGCCAGAGCATCCTTTCCGCGCTGCGCAGCGAGGGCAATGGCTATGTGCAGGCCGTGATGTCGCGCAGCTTTCATGTGGCCCAGCCGGAGGATTCTCTGGGAACGACGATCAGCCGCTTTGCCGGGCGTGGCCTTTCGTTGGTGCCGGTGACCGAAGGGGAACGCATTGTCGGCATCGTGACCCTGCAGAACCTGATGCACTCCATGAGCCTGCTGGCAGAGAGCCGAAAACTACGTCGCCAGAGCCAGGAATAATCATTGCTCGATCCCGGGCTCTATCTGGTCGCTACGCCGATTGGTAATCTTGAGGACATCACGCTGCGCGCACTGAGCGTCCTGAAGAACGTCGACCGCATTGCTTGCGAAGATACCCGCCAGACGCAGAAGCTGCTGAACCACTTCGACATCTCCACCGCCACCGTCAGCTATCACGAGCACAATGAACAGGCGCGCACGGTTGAGCTGATCGCTCTCCTGCAGCAGGGAGGCTCGGTAGCGGTAGTCAGCGATGCGGGGACGCCCGCATTCTCCGATCCGGGTCTGGAATTAGTGCGGGCATCGCTCGCTGCCGGTGTGCGCGTGTTTCCTGTTCCCGGAGCAAATGCGGCGCTTAGTGCGCTGGTCGCGTCCGGCCTGGATACGGATCGCTTCCTTTATGTGGGATTTCTCGCCGCCAAACCAGGTGCGCGGCGGACTGAGCTGGAAGCTTTGGCCGCAAGTTTGGCAGGGCTCACACTAGTGGTGTATGAAGCACCGCATCGCATTCTGGAGACGTTGGCCGATGTGGAAGCGGTGTGGGGAGACTCGGTCCGCGTGGTCGTGGCCCGCGAGTTGACCAAGCTACATGAGGAGTTTCTGCGCGGCACGGTGGCCGAAGTCCGGCTGACTCTGTCGGCCCGTGAACGCGTTAGGGGAGAGATCGTCTTATTGATCGAGGCTACGACACCAGCCCAGCCAGCCAAAGCGAGCGGCAGTATCGTGCAGCAGGTATCGCATCTGATGGAGGCCGAGGGCTTGGAAGAGAAGGACGCGCTCAAGCGCGTGGCCCGTGAGCGTGGTGTTTCCAAGAGCGACGTCTACCGGGAGCTACAGCGGGAGCGCTCCAAAAAATAGATCCGACGCGAAGAATTATGGGGCACCAACGATTGCTTGAAGCTAGACCGTCTTCGGGGGCAGTTGCCAGGCCGGGACGGGCCGTTCGGCGAGTGGCAGATCGCGGCCTTTTACCCGGTCGTAATGGTAACTGTCGCTGGTCGTTCCAAGGGACTCGTTATACAGGCTCGGCTCGCCAATTACCTCGCGCAACTCCTCAGCAAAGCGGTGCACTGACTGCAGGGATTCCGCGGTCGCCGGAACCTCGAGGCGGCTGGACTTCCAGAACTTCTGGTATCCGCGATCGAGCAGGGTGGCCACTTCTCCGCCCACCAGGTAGCCCGGACGCTCTCTCCAGGTCACGGCAATATGCGGGGTCCCCCTTTCCGCACGGCTGGGTTCCCCCGCCTGGGCCAGAATCGCCCCCGCGCCGTATTTGCGCACCATAATCTGGTTTGCGACCCCAGGCACCCCTTGCACATCAAAAGCTAGTGTGCGTAGAGCGCTCAGTACTTCATCGAAGTTCAGGAAGTGTACTTTTGTTCGCATGGCTTGCGACTGACTATGGATTGCACCGGTTTTCGAGTGGACGCTACACTAGGACTGCTTCACCCTACTTTCGCACATCGGCACTGATGGCTGCAACGTGCGTAGATCCGTCGAATTAAACACTTTGAACGAGAAAAAATGCAAACTGAAGTGCAAACTGAAGTGAGCTATACGCCGGGCACCCTGGGCAGTAGCATCTTGGAACGGATTGGGAATACTCCACTCCTGCGTCTCGACCGGCTGACGGCCCATCTCCCAGGAATCACTTTGCTGGGCAAGGCTGAATGGGCGAACCCGGGGGGCTCGGTCAAGGATCGTGCGGCCTCATCGATTGTGGCCGCTGCTGAGGTCCAGGGCCTGCTCGCGGGAAGGCACTTGCTGGATGCGACCAGCGGCAACACCGGTATCGCGTACGCCATGTTGGGCGCGGCCAAGGGTTTTGCGGTTACGCTGTGTATGCCGTCGAATGTTTCTCCCGAGCGAAAGCGGATTCTCTCCGCCTACGGGGCAAACATAGTCTGGACGGATCCAGCCGACGGGTCCGATGGGGCGATTTTAAAGGCGCGGGAGCTGGCGCAGGACAAGGACCGGTACTACTACGCCGACCAGTACGGCAACGAAGCTAACTGGAAAGCGCACTATAAAGGTACAGCGAACGAGATTTGGCAGCAGACAGAGGGACGGATTACCCACTTCCTGGCCGGGCTGGGCACCAGCGGTACGTTCATGGGGGTCACCCGCCGTTTGAAGGAGCTGAATCCGAAGATAGAATGCATTGCCATGCAGCCTGATTCGCCGTTTCATGGGCTGGAAGGCTTGAAGTATATGGCTACTGCGATTGTGCCTCCTATCTATGATGCCGGCGTGGCAGACCGCCATGTGGAGCAGTCGACCGAGGGAGCCTACGAGATGGCCAAGCGTCTGGGGCGAACGGAAGGTTTGTTGCTCGGCATCTCCGCGGCGGCGGCAGTAGCAGCAAGTCTCAGGATTGGCGAGGAAGAAGCCCGTGCAGGCAGAAGCGCCGTCATCGTGACCATCTTGTGTGATTCGGCTGACAAGTACCTGAGCGAGCGCTTTTGGGAGCAATAATGGCTAGTGCGGTGCTAAAGATCAGCGAAGAGGTTTACCGCCAGGTGCGCAGGCATGGCGAAGAGACCTATCCCGATGAGTGTTGCGGGGTGCTGCTCGGCAAGGCGCTGGACGGCGTCAATGAGGTGGAGACGGCGGTGCGCGCGGGCAATACGAGGACCGATTCAGCACATAACCGTTACCACATCGCGCCCCAGGAGCTGGTGAGCATCCAACGTCAGGCACGGGAGCGCAGCCTGGATATCGTGGGCTTTTATCACTCGCATCCCGACCATCCTGCGCGCTGGTCGTCGACGGATTTCAATGAAGCGCACTGGCTGGGTTGCTCCTACGTGATCACCAGCGTCGAGACGGGCGTAGCAAAACAGACTAACTCGTTTTTCCTTGCTGGAACCGGCGAAGATGACAAGCGGTTTGAAGACGAGGAGATCTACGTGTTGCACGAACGCTGTTGACCGCCGGCCCAGTGATGCCTGCCCTACGCAACCAGAGCTGAAAGAGAGAGTTCGACGAATGAAGATTCACATCCCCACACCGCTTCGTCAGTTCGCCGCCAAGCAGGCCACGGTAACGGTTGAGGCCGCGACCGTAGGCCAGGCGCTGGATGAACTTACCTTCACTCATCCGGAACTGAAGAAGCATTTGTATTCGGAGGAAGGCAAGCTACGCGCCTTCGTGAACGTTTACCTGAACGATGAAGACATCCGCTACCTGAGCGATAAAGAGAACACGGCGGTGAAGGACAGCGACAGCCTGTCGATTATCCCTTCGATCGCCGGCGGATGCGTCGTTCTGAGCAAATAGGAGATTAGAAATGGCGACACTGACTGAAATACCTGTGGTGGCAATGCCATCGCTCAACAATGATGAGATCGCGCGCTATTCGCGCCACCTGCTTTTGCCTGAAGTCGGCATGGAGGGGCAGCAGAAGCTCAAAGCAGCTCGGGTGCTCTGCGTGGGCACCGGCGGCCTGGGTTCACCCCTGGCCTTCTACCTCGCCGCGGCAGGCGTCGGGACGCTGGGGTTGGTCGACTTCGACGTAGTGGACTCGAGCAATCTGCAGCGCCAGATCATTCACAGCACCAAGGATGTAGGCCGGCTGAAGCTGGACTCGGCAGAAGAGAAGCTGAAGGCCCTGAATCCCTACATGAATATCGTGAAGTTCAACACCATGTTGCTGAGTGCCAACGCCATGGAGATATTCAAGGACTTCGATATCGTGGCCGACGGCACCGATAACTTTCCCACTCGCTACTTGGTCAACGACGCCTGCGTGTTGAGCGGAAAGCCAAATGTCTATGGCTCGATCTTCCGTTTCGAGGGTCAGGCCAGCGTCTTTGCCACCGAACAGGGGCCGTGCTATCGCTGCCTCTATCCGGAGCCCCCACCGCCGGGCTTGGTTCCTTCCTGTGCGGAAGGCGGAGTGCTTGGCATCCTGCCCGGACTGGTGGGTGTGATCCAGGCAACCGAAGTCATCAAGTTGATTCTGGGCGTCGGCGATCCGTTGATCGGGCGTCTGCTGCTGGTGGATTCGCTGGGCATGCGCTTCCGCGAGTTGAAACTGCGCAAGAATCCCGACTGCCCGGTATGCGGCACCCATCCCACCGTGACCGGGCTCATCGACTACGAGCAGTTCTGCGGCATCCAGCCGGCGCCGGCGGCCAATGCTGCAAAGATCAACGGCGTCGAGCAGCTCGACGTCACTGCGTTCAAGCAGCAGCGCGACGCAGGCAGGGATTTCTTTCTCCTGGATGTGCGCGAGCCTCATGAATTCAAAATCGCCGAGATTGGCGGCTACCTGATTCCCTTGGGCGACCTGCAAAAACGAGTCGGCGAACTGGAGAAAAGCCGCGAGATCGTAGTCCATTGCAAGGCAGGCGGTCGCAGCCAGAAAGCGGCTGAGTTCCTGCAGCAGGCTGGTTTCAAGGTAAAGAATCTGGCCGGTGGAATTCAGGCCTGGAGCGAACAGATCGATCCCCGAATACCCAAGTACTAGTCTCTAGATTCGTCTTCTATCCCGAGGCCGCTCCAGACGCGGCCTCGGGATTTCTTTTTGCCCCAAACCCTGTGCTGTCGGTATACTCCGGGGGGTTGCAAAGAAGCTCCATGGACCTTGTTGTCATCCGAGTTCTATTTGTTCTCGTTCTAACCGCGGCCTGTTTCTTTCTTCGGCCCTTCGGGCTGCAGCCAGTGCCCGCGGCTGCCTTTGGCTCGCTCGCCGCTGCCGCAGTGATCGTCTTTGAACTGCGCGTCCGGGCTTTGAGCATCAAACGGCTTCTGGGTGCGGTGCTGGGCAGCGTGTTGGGCATCGCCGGCGCGGCGCTGTTCGGTATGGTGCTGAGCAGCAGCCTACCTCCTGGTGGCACCCGGGCCCTGCTGCAGCTGTTCGTGCTCATGCTTATGTCTTACATAGGTCTGACGGTGGGTGCTAGCAAGGGAGACCTGCTCAACTTTACCGGGGGCCTGGCCGAACTGTTTGCCGGCGAGCGCACCGCGGCCGGCAAGCCCAACCTCAAGATCCTCGACACCAGCGCCATCATCGATGGCCGCATAGCCGACGTGGTGGATACCGGCTTTCTGGAAGGAACGCTGCTGGTACCCGAATTCGTGTTACGCGAGTTGCAGATCGTAGCCGATTCTTCTGACAACTCCCGGCGGCAGCGTGGCCGGCGGGGACTGGACATTCTGCAGAAGATGCAGGCCCATCCTTTGCTCGCCGTACAAATCATCGAGGATGACTTTCCCCAGATCCGTGAGGTGGATCTGAAGCTGATTGAGCTGGCAAGGAAAATGGCTGCGCAGATCGTTACCAACGACTTCAATCTCAGCAAAGTAGCCCAGCTGCACCACGTGCGCGTGCTCAATCTCAACGATCTGGCCAATTCCTTGAAGCCGCTGGTGTTGCCTGGAGAAAAAATGAACATCGTGGTTCTGAAAGAAGGCAAGGAGTACAACCAGGGGGTCGGCTATCTGGATGATGGAACCATGGTGGTTGTCGACCACGCCCGGCGGATGATTGGCCGGGCCGTCGAAATCACGGTCACCAGCGTCTTGCAGACCGCATCGGGCAAGATGATCTTTGGCAAGCTTGAGGATGTGGCCCTAAAACCGGAGCAGATGCGTACCATCAGCGAGCTTTCCAGTTGAACTTGTGTCAACCTGGACCGGGGTCGGCTACACCTCTGAAGAGAAACCCCTCAATTTCGATAAAATTTCGCCTGTCGGCACGGAAAGCACAGAAACAGATTTGACAGGCGGAATCCGGCGGGTACAATCTTGCCGAGAAGAACAGGTTGCTCACCCAAACCTCCCAGATGGACACCGCCTGCAAACACCCAAAAGTGCGCATCGTAGCGCGTGAAGAGGACGTTGAATACGTCGAGTGTCTGGATTGTGGCCAGGTATTCGACTCCAACGAATTCCGAGACATGGAAATCGAAGAAGAAGTGCTGGGGGAGGCGGAAGAAGACATCAGGTAGCCATAACCATCCCCCAGTCGCCCCGAAGCGGCGCGAAAAATGCCGGGACATAGTCCTGGGCCCGCCGGACCGTGATTCGAGTCTCGGAAGGAATACTTGAGTCCCCGATCTCAGCCGGCAAAGTTCTGCCGAATCAAAAGCATACGTGTGTGCGTCATCCCGGACTGGGTGGCCCTGCTACAACGCGGCAGCTCACCACGCCCTCAAACTCCGTATATATTGCTCTCCAGGAAGCGATTGCGGAATTTTCCGTGGGGGTCGTAGTGTGCCAGAAGCCCTTGATATTTCGACATTTCCGGGTACAACGGGTTGATCCGCGGAGCTGACATGGTAAACAGTTTCCCCCAGTGGGGCCGGGCATCAAAGGGCGCCAGCTTTGCTTCGATCATCGGCAGCACGTTCTTCACCGCCGGCCATTCCGGTTTCCAGGTGAAGTGGATGGCCATGGTCGGCCGTTGGTAAGCGGTGCTCATCCAAAGATGGTCTGCCTCGACAGTCCGCAACTCGGTGATAAACAAATGGGGAGTCACGTGCTCTCGAAGCTGCTCGACGGCCAAAATAGCCTCGTAACCCCTGACCCGGGGGATCAGGTACTCAGACTGCAATTCGGCCCCGCTGCTGGGGGTGAAGTTGATGCGGAAGTGAGGCAGCCTGTCATACCACGGCCCAGGAACGCCCAGTTGTTCCGTGCAGTTCTCCGCTGAATGTCCGGCGAGCGGATGCAGCTTCCTGGTTGCCAGCGTGGCCCCGAGTAACTCGGGTTCGAATCGGGGCGTGTTCTCCGGTTGGACGCGCCGTTTCACCCATACCTGGCTGATGCGGTGATTCTGCCAGTCTGTGAAGAGGCTAACACTGTAGCCACTGGCAAAGATTTCGTCCAGGTGGTGCTCCAGTTGGTCCATGGAAAGGTTCTCGTAGACCACTTGAGCAACCTGGAAGGTCGGCTGCAGGTCGAGCGTGACCTTGGTGACCACGCCGATCGCACCCAGGTTCACTACCGCCCCCTGAAATCTGTCCCCATCCCGCTCCCGGGAGAGAACCAGCACCCCACCGTCGGCGGTGACCACTTCCAGTCCGGATACAGCTGTGGCCAGATTTCCATTCTTGTTGCCCGAGCCGTGGGTCGCAGTGGCAATGGCCCCGGCGATCGAAATCTGCGGTAAAGAGGCCAGGTTGGGCAGCGCGAAACCCTGGCTATCAAGATAGGGAGCCAGTTGGCTGTAAGTGACGCCTCCTCCGACGGTGACCGTGCTCGACTCGCGATTGAGGACCATCTGGTTGAGATGAGCCAGCGAAATCTGATTTTCGGTGCTGTCGGCGATTCCGTTAAAGGAGTGGCGAGCGCCCAGCGCCCTTAATTTCTTGCAGCGCCTTACCACCTGCTGCACTTCGTCGATGGTCTGAGGCTGGTGGAGGTGGTCAGTGCTGTAGGTGTAATTTCCCGACCAATTTGTTCGCGGTGCGGTGGGTGGTTCGCCCGAGCCCAGAGGCGACAGCATCGTGCCGGCAAGGAAGACGCCGGATGTTTTTAAGAACTCTCTCTTATCCATATCAATGTTCCGTTTGAGCTTTCTCCTGCAGCAAACACATGCTGGGAAAAGCTGCACTTGACTCTTGGGAAGGATACAGCAGCGGCAGAAATGCTCCGCACGTTTCCCCCTAAGTGCATGCATCTGCGTATCTCTGGATTCGAATCGGCACAAGAGATCGTTGCTGGATGGGATTATCTCCAGTCTAGCTCTCACGAGGAAATTCCGTGCAGGATCCACGCGAACCAACCAAAGGTAATTCGCCGGAATGATCTCTTGGTCTGAGCGAATGCCCGAATCAGTTCATTAACTCCCCCGTACGAGTAATAACAATGTCACAAAACGAACGGTATCCTCGAGCAGTTGTTGAAAACTGATACATCGACTACCACAGGTGCACCAGTAGTGCAATTGCGTTGAATTACTGCCTTAGTTGTCAGAAGTTCGTTTCCCAAAGCCTCCCCCTCGAGAACTAAACCGTACTATTTGGAGTTTTGAACCCATGCGCCAGTCCACCATTTTTGCATTCAGGCACAGTGTGCCTTCCAGACAGGTATCTCTTGGCCGATGGATGCCAGTACTGTTGAGCGCCCTCGCGTTGGCTGCTGGTGGACCCGCCGCATGGGCATCCGCGGCAACCACTAGCTCTCTGTTTACGACCCCCGACAACCCATCGAGCGGGGCGGTCATCACCATGACAGCCCAGGTATCGGCCACGGAATCTACTGTTGCCGGTGGCACGGTTACCTTCACTGATACATATAACAGCGTCACCGAAGTGCTGGGTACGGTCCAGGTCCAATCGGCCAATGGTAATCCTGGCACTGCGATTCTGGAGGTCGAGGTCGGTGGGGTAGGGGTCCATCAATTTGTCGCCAGCTATGGCGGCACAGCAGCGTTCGCAACCAGTTCGTCCTCTCCGCAATCGGTGACCTTTGCAGCGCCTTATTTGACCTCAACTGCGCTGGCCAGCTCTGGTACAGCGGGGAATTACACGCTTACCGGGACGGTGTCCGCATTCGGCCCTGTGACTCCTACCGGTAACGTCACCTTTACAGATACAACCTCGAATTTGACTCTAGGTACTGCCGCTCTCAACCCGGCAACATTGCAGACGGGTTTCACTCCCTTCACCCTCTACCCCATCGCCAACATGAACAACGGCCAGACCGGCGGCACCAATGGTCCGGCGATCGGCGACTTCAATGGCGATGGGCGGCCTGACTATGCAGTTCCCAGCAACGGCGGCCCCATAGCTATTCTGCTAGGCGCCGGTAACGGCACCTTCACCAACGGCACCACGATAAACACCACGGCTCCTTTCGAACCAACGTCCGTAGTTGTCGGAGACTTCAACGGAGATGGGAAGCAGGATCTTGCTGTCCTCAGCGCTGCCGGGACGGGCTCAGTCAATATCTACTTGGGCAATGGAAACGGAACTTTCCAGGCTGCCAGGAACTATCCGGTAGCGGCGTCTGCTTCAGCATCGAGACTGCTCGCCATCGGCGATTTCAACCGGGACGGCATTCAGGATCTGGTCGCCACAAATTCCTCACTGAATCAGGTCGCTGTCCTTTTGGGTAACGGCGATGGCTCGTTTAACGCCCCCTCGTATTACACGGTTGGCGCTCAACCGTGGAATGTTGTCGTCGGTGATATCAACCAGGATGGGTTCCTTGACCTCGCGGTTGCCGCGGATGGCAGTAGCTCTGTGACCATCCTTCAGGGCAATGGCGATGGCACATTCAAGCCGGCTATCTACGTCAACACCGGAGCAAGCCAGGTAGGGTCTGTAGCAATCGGTGATTTCAACGGGGATGGATTCCCCGATCTGGCAACCACCAGCGCTCCCAATAATTTTGTTTATGTCTTGCTGAACAAGGGCACAGCGATCCCCAGCTTTCAGGCGCCTGTGACCTACACCATGAACACCGGCCCTTATTACCTGACAATTGGGGACTTCGACCGCGATGGCCACCCCGATATCATTTCGGCCAACGGCGCAAGTACCAGCGTGGGTGTCCTGCTGAACAAGGGTACGGGTGCCTTTGGCGCGGCCACCTATTATCCAGTGGGTGCTGATTCCATCTTCGCCACCGTAGGAGACATTAATGGCGATGATCGAGTGGATATCAGCGCGGTTACCAGCACCGGGCTTAGCGTGCTCCTGTCTGGCCAGTCGGAGACGGCTTCTATTTCCAGCGTCGCCTTCTATGGATGCGGTACGCAATCCGTCAGCGCCACCTACGGCGGCGATGGGAACTATGGATCTAGCACTTCATCGGCCTTGACCTTTACCCCAGCGAAAGAGAAAACCGCTCTGGCTCTCAGCGCCAACCCGGCGAACGGCGTGGTAGGACAGCAGGTCACCCTGCAGGCCACGCTCTCTCCCTACAACTATGGCACCACCACAACGAATGGAGAGACAGTCACCTTTACCAACAATGGGGTTTCACTTGGCAATGCGACCCTCTCAGGCGGTGTAGCCATCCTCAACGTGACGCTTCCTGCTGGCGCCGACGCCTTTAAGGCGGCCTACGCAGGTGACTGTGGCTTCAATGCCAGCAGCAGCTCCATCGTCACTGGCTCGACATTGTTAGCGTCGAACCTCACCTGGGCCACTCCGGCGCCGATTACGTATGGTACGCCGCTGAGCGTGACGCAGTTGGATGCACAGGATAGTGTTGCCGGAACATTCGCCTACACTCCGGCCGCCGGCACGATTCTCCAGGCGGGAACAAACACTCTTTCTGTAACCTTTACTCCGACCAACCCGGCGTACGGGCAGGAGACGGCAACGGTACAGCTCACCGTGAACCAGGAGGGAACGGTCATTACCTGGCCGACACCCACTCCCATCACCTATGGAACGGCGCTGAGCGGCTTCCAGCTGGATGCCACATCGTCATCCGGCACCGTCTCGGTCCCGCTTTCGAGTTCCTACAACGTCTATGGTATCTACACCCCCGGCTCCACGTACAACACGGGCGGCTTCGATAACGATGGGTACTCCTACTCCACCAATAAGATTGGTTCGACTATTGTTTGGAACGGTCTGACTTTCAACATAGGTCCGGCCAATGCGCTAGACGCCGTCGCCAACAAGACGATTCCCCTGCCTGCGGGACAATATACAAACCTGTATATGCTGGGGGCGATGGTTAATAACATCGGGGCAAGTCAGAACTTTACTGTGACTTACACCGATGGCACGACTACTCAGGTGACCCAGAATATGAGCGATTGGGTCTACGCCGCGGGGTGGCCAGGCGAGTCCGTTGTCAACTGCAATTATGATCGGAACTTCGACAACGGCACCACCCAGGCGGATTCAGTATGTGTCTATGGATATCAAATAGCCCTTAACTCGGCCAAAACGGTGCAGAGCATCACCCTGCCGGCTACACGGAACATTGTGTTCCTGTCCATGGATCTCACCACTCCTGCAATTCCGGGAACATTTGTTTACAATCCTCCGGCTGGTACGATCGAACCGGTCGGCACAGATACATTGTCGGTCACCTTCACTCCAACCAACACTACCGACTACGCCACTTCCACAGCTACGGTGCAACTGGTGGTCGATCCTCCTAACAACCCGATCGAAACAACCACGATCCAGTGGCCGGCGCCAGCGTCCATCACCTACGGTACTCCTTTGAGCTCCACCCAGCTGGATGCGGTGGCTGTGGCGCCGTCGCGGCCGACACCTGTAGTCCCCCAGAGTCAATTACAGGTGCTTTCGACTTCTACCGACGGTACCGGCTATTTGTTGTCGGGCTTTGACGGTGCTGGAAATACATATTCCTACAAGCAGTTGGGCAATGGCTCGGTGGTTTATGCGGGTACCACGTTTACCCTCGGGCAGCCAACTGTTCCCAACGCGATTACCAACGGAGCGGTCTACACGCTTCCCGCGCCAGGCAACTATTCCACTGTCTACTTGATTGGGGCCGCGACCACGACCGGGCAGACAAAGCAGCCCTTTATACTGACCTATAACGATACCAATGGTCCGGTGACCGAAACCGTGAACATGAGCTCATGGAGCTCATCGGCAGGCTATGCGGGCGAAACGATCGTCGCTTCCACACCCTACGCGAACAAACAAAATGGCGGCCAAACCTCCGGAACCTATGATCTGTACGGATATCAAATTACTGCCGATCCCACCAGAACGCTGTTGAGCGTCACTCTCCCGAGTACACGGAACGTAGTGATCATGGCGCTCGGCTTTGGCACCAATACTCTGGCGGTCGTGCCTGGCACTTATGTCTACACTCCGCCTTCCGGCACTGTGTTGCCAGCCGGAACCAATCCCCTGTCGGTAACATTCACTCCAAGCAACCCCGCGGCCTATACCAGCGCGACCGGGACCAACTCGATTGTCGTCACCAAGGCCACGCCCATCCTCAACTGGCCAACACCGGCAGCTATTTCGGCTGGGACGCCGCTGAGCGGCACCCAGCTCGATGCCACCGCCACCTTCCAGGGTGCGACTCTCCCTGGGACATTTACTTACACTCCTGCGGCCGGCACGGTACTCTCGGCTGGCACGCATACCTTGAATGTGCTCTTTACGCCCACCAATTCCACCGACTTCACCACCGCGACAGCAACGGTACAGATCGTGGTCGGCACTACAGGCTCATCCGGTGTCAGCGGATCGCCCTTGTTCCCCAGCGGCGACTGCTGCTTCTTCAGTCAACCAACGCCTTACGTCGTAACAGTGTCAGGATCTACCGCCGCTCCAACCGGAACGGTGAGTGTGGTCTTCAATGGTCAAACACTGGGAAGCGCTACGCTCACGCCGGGATCGGGGGCGAGTTCGACCGCGACCCTGTACCTGATAAGCAGCTACTTCACTCCCGGTAACAACACCGTGACGCTAAACTACCTTGGAGACAACAACTACGTCCCTAACAGCAGCTCGGCAGTGATTCCCTTGCGCAATCCGGCGATCGGGGCGAACCCTGCAACGGTGAACGGTGGCAGCAGTACGATTCAAGTGCCCTACGCCTTTCCAGTGGCAGGAGCTATCACCTTCAACTTCAACCCGGCAGGCGGGGGAGTCACGGACTTCAAGAACACGGGCGCGACTACCTGCACGTCTGGAGTGCAGGAAACCGCCGGCACGGTTTGCATCTTCAGCATTGCCTTCAAGCCAGGCTTGCCCGGCATCCGCAAGGGAGTGGTGCAGGTCAACTTCACTTCCTCCGGAGGTCAGGCAGAACCCACGCTCTACCTGTTCCTCTCCGGGCTGGGCAGTGCGGCTCAGATTTCGCTGAGCAGTGCAACGCAGTTGGTACTGAACTCCAAGCTCAACCAGCCGCAGAGCCTGACCTTCAACCCCAACGACCTCACCAGCTCTACTTTGTACGCGGCCAACAGCAACGCGGCGCAGATTGACACGCTACCTTCCTCGGGCGGTGCGTTGACCCAATGGAACGCTGCTAACACCAAGAACCTGGTTTATCCCAGCGACCTGGTCTTTGACGCTTTCGGCGACCTCGTAGTGCCGGACGCCAACGCTGCGATGGTGGTCAGTTTCAACCCTGCATTAGCCGAATCGACGGTGAACACGGGGACATACACACTCGGACTTCCCACCGCAGCCAGAATTGACTTTGGTGGCAACATCTATATCGCCGACGCAGGCAACACCCCGCGAATCGTCGAGGTTCCTGGGGAAACGTACGCGTCGTATACCCCCAGCCTGGTGAGCCTCGGCAGTCAGAGTGTAAGCTTCCCGCAAGCGCTCGCTATCGATAACGCCGGCGCCAATCTGTATGTCGGCGACGGAAATCTCAACCAGATCCTGCAGGTCGCTCTCAGCGGTACTGGCGCTTCGCCGCTGGCCATTGCGCCCTGCGACTCCACCGTGACCACCTGCGCGCTCAACTCGCCTGCAGGCATCGCCTTTGACCCCAACGGGGATCTGTTCATCACGGATAGCAATCAACGCGTTCTGATGGTGCCGGCCGCCCATTCGGCCAGCGCCCCCACCACCCAGGTGCCGCTCACCGGGCTCAACAACCCTACCGGCATCACTCTGGACGGTTCCGGCAACATCTTTGTGAGCGACTTGAATACCAATGTCACCGAGTTGCTGGTGAACAGCGGAGCACTCCAATTGACCACGCTCGGCTCCTCACTCACCACCAAGATCACCAACACTGGCAATTTGAACCTGACCATCTCCTCGCTGACGTTCGCCAATGGATCGAGCAGCGCCTTCTCTCAGACCAACACCTGCACCAGCGGCGCGATTGTTCCGGGTGGTACTTGCACCATCACCGTTAAATACTTCCAAACGGGACCGGCGACAGACACGCTTACCATAACCAGCAACGCGTTCTCTGCCAGCGGGGTTTCGATTCACCTCACCCATAACTAACGGCATCACACACCGGCTTTACTAACCATACGAGCCGTGCTCGATCTGAGCACGGCTCGTATCCATTCACGCATGCCCCATCTCCCGGATTTCCTTTGAATCAAGGTGCGGTCAACGAACTTCAAGCTGCTTTTCCCAGTGAAAGCAGCACGCATGATTTTGAGGGCGCTGTGCGGCAGGAAATCTGGCTCCGGGAAACCATGAGGTCGAAGTAGGGAGCCGTTAGAGCAGCTGAAGTTTGTTCTCAACCATCTCGAATCCTGCGGTGAAGATTCCCTTCAGGGGGGTGCTCTAGTCGGTCCCCGGCCAGCTTCCCGGAACGACCTGATTGGCGTGGTAGGCTGGTTGCGCCACCGGTATAAACTTGGTGGCTGCACCGAGGCGCCGAGGTTCACCGTCACCCCTGAGAACCCTTGCCGTCTCGCCCCCGGGAAAACCAGCGCCTCACCATCCGCCGCGACCACATCCAGCTCAGTGCCGGCCGTCGCCAGGTTACAATCTCACTGCCCGCCGAAGGTTTTCAAAAACTCCCTCTTGTCCACAAGATGCATCCCGTTTGGGCATTAGCTGCAGGCTTGTTTGTGGGCAGGCCACCCTGGGGGAAGGATATGGCAGGGAGGGCGTGAGTTTGGCGCTTTCCTCTGTGTAAGGACTTGCCAGATCAGTGACTGCGGCTGGTTACCTGTCGCTAAGTAAGCGGCGATCAGAATTAAGTTAGCACTAACCGCTGGTAAATCGTTAACAAATTGTTACTCCGTACAAATTCTGAGCTCATTCGTTAAATCCCCCATAAGGGTAATAACAATGTTCCAGAACGGGCGGTATTCTCCAGGCGCTGATGGAAATTGATGCGACCCATTACCGCAGGTGCGTCAATACGACGACCGCGATGTATTACTGCCTTCTTGTCAGGCGTTCGTTTCCACAAATCACGCTTGCGAACTAACCGTACCAATCGGAGCTTCGAAACCCATGACCCACTCCCCCATCGTTGCAATTAAGCGCCGTATGACTTCCAGACAGCTATTTCGTGGCCGATGGATGCCAGTGCTGTTGAGCGCTCTCGCCTTGGTGACTGCTGGGCCTGCCGCATGGGCAATATCTCCAACTACTACGACCCTTTTCATAACCCCCGACTCCCCGCAGAGTGGTGCTGTCATCACCATGACGGCACAAGTGTCGTCCGACCAATTTACTGTTGCCGGCGGTTCTGTAGTATTTACTGATACTTATAACGGTGTCACCGAAGTGCTGGGTACGGTCCAGGTCCAATCGACTAATGGTAATCCCGGCACTGCGGTCCTGGAGACAGAGGTCGGCGGGGTGGGGGCCCACCAATTCCTCGCCAGCTATACTGGCATCGTACCTTTCTCACCCAGTTCGTCATCGACCCAGACAGTAACCTTCAACCCAACCTACTTGTCGGCGACTTCGTTGGCAAGCACCGGTACGACCGGGAATTACACGCTTACCGCAACCGTGTCTGCATTCGGCCCTGTGACCCCTACCGGGAACGTCACCTTTACGGATACGACCTCGAACGTGACCCTGGGCACGGCCGCTCTTAACCCGGCGACATTGCAAAGTGGTTTCACCCCCTACACTCTCTATCCCATCGCCAATATGAATAACGGCCAGACCGGCGGCACCAATGGTCCGGCGATCGGCGACTTCAATAACGATGGACACCCCGACTATGCAGTTCCCACCAACGGCGGCCCTGTAGTCATTCTGTTGGGTACCGGTAGCGGCACCTTCACCAACGGCACCACGATAAACACCACGGCTCCTTTCGAACCAACGTCCGTAGTTGTCGGAGACTTCAACGGAGATGGGAAGCAGGACCTTGCTGTCCTCAGCGCCGCAGGGATCGGCTCAGTCAATATCTATCTTGGCAACGGTGATGGGACGTTCCAGGCTGCCAGGAACTACCCTGTAGCAGCTTCTGCTTCAGCGTCGAGACTCCTCGCCATCGGCGATTTCAACCGGGACGGCATTCAGGATCTGGTCGCCACAAATTCCTCACTGAATCAGGTCGCTGTCCTTTTGGGTAACGGCGATGGCTCGTTTAACGCCCCCTCGTATTACACGGTTGGCGCTAAACCGTGGAATGTTGTCGTCGGTGATATCAACCAGGATGGGTTCCTTGACCTCGCGGTTGCCGCGGATGGCAGTAGCTCTGTGACCATCCTTCAGGGCAATGGCGATGGCACATTCAAGCCGGCTATCTACGTCAACACCGGAGCAAGCCAGGTAGGGTCTGTAGCAATCGGTGATTTCAACGGGGATGGATTCCCCGATCTGGCAACCACCAGCGCTCCCGATAATTTTGTTTATGTCTTGCTGAACAAGGGCACAGCGATCCCCAGCTTTCAGGCGCCTGTGACCTACACCATGAACACCGGCCCTTATTACCTGACAATTGGGGACTTCGACCGCGATGGCCACCCCGATATCATTTCGGCCAACGGCGCAAGTACCAGCGTGGGTGTCCTGCTGAACAAGGGTACGGGTGCCTTTGGCGCGGCCACCTATTATCCAGTGGGTGCTGATTCCATCTTCGCCACCGTAGGAGACATTAATGGCGATGATCGAGTGGATATCAGCGCGGTTACCAGCACCGGGCTTAGCGTGCTCCTGTCTGGCCAGTCGGAGACGGCAACCCTTGCCCACGTTGCTTTCAACGGATGTAGTACACAATCCGCCGCCGCTACCTACGACGGCGATGGGAACTACAGTCCAAGCACTTCAGGGACTTTGAATTTTAATTCCGCCAAGCTGGCAACCAGTCTGGCTCTCACTGCAACGCCAGTATCAGGCGTTCTAGGGCAGCAGGTCCTGTTGCAAGCCATGCTCACCCCGTACAACTACGGAACCACGACGACGAACGGAGAAGTGGTCACCTTTTACAACAATGGCGCCCCCGTCGGCACGGCTGCGCTCTCCGGCGGTGTTGCATCGCTGATTGTGACCCCTCCTCTCGGCACCGACAGCTACCAGGCAAAATATGCAGGTGACTGCGGCTTCAATGCCAGCACCAGCGCGTTGGTGCCGGGTAACACCTTGAAATCACCGAACCTTACTTGGGCGACACCCGCGCCGATAACCTACGGAACTCCGCTGAGCGGCACGCAGTTGGATGCGACGGCCGATAGACGGGGAACCTTCGTTTACACTCCGGCCGCAGGTACGATTCTCCCCGCGGGAACAAATACTCTCTCCGTAACCTTCACCCCGAACAATCCGGCATATGGACAGGAGACAGCAACGGTCCAGCTGGTCGTGAACCAGGAGACAACCGTGATCACCTGGCCGACACCGACTCCAATCAGCTACGGCACCCCGCTGAGCGGTTTCCAGCTGGATGCTACGGTTTCGGGTGGCACCGTTTCGGTACCGCTTTCCAGCTATTACAATGTCAGCGGTATCTACACCCCGGGCTCCCACTATGCGACGGGCGGGTTCGATAACGATGGATACTCCTACTCGACCACGACGTTGGGCTCAACCGTTGTTTGGAACGGTCTGACCTTCGCTATCGGCCCGCCCAATGCGCCAGATGCGGTGGCCAACACGACCATCGCCTTGCCGGCCGGCAATTTTACCAACCTGTTCATGCTTGGTGCGATGGTCAACAACGTTAACGCGAACCAGACCTTTATAGTGACTTACACCGATGGCACGACGACCACGCTGAATCAGAATATGAGCGATTGGTTCAATGCCGCAGGTTGGCCGGGCGAGTCCGTTGTCAACTGCAGTGAAGACCGGAACTATCAGAACGGCACGACCCAACCGGATTCGGTTTGCGTTTACGGATATCAAATCCCGCTTGACGTGACCAAGACGGTGCAGAGCGTCCAATTGCCGGGCACGCGCAACATTGTGATGCTGTCCATGGACCTCACCACTGCTTCGATACCAGGAACACTTGTCTACACCCCGCCCGCGGGTACGGTCGAACCGGTCGGGACAGATACGCTGTCAGTCACCTTCACTCCTACCGACACCACGGATTACAAGACGGCCACGGCCACCGTGCAGTTGGTGGTGGGACCGCCTGTCACGCCCATCGTCACCCCGACGATCGTGTGGCTAATGCCGGCACCCATTGTCTACGGCACGCCTTTGAGCGCGGTGCAACTCGATGCCGTAGCCATGGGCACGCCAAGACCTACGCCCGTTGTCCCCACCAGCCAGTTGCAGGTCATTTCGACCTCGACCGACGGGACCCCCTATAACCTCGCGGGCTTTGATAACGCCGGCGGAACTTATTCGTACAATGAGTTGGGCAACGGCTCGGTCAACTATGCGGGCACGACCTTTACCCTCGGGTCGCCCACCGTTCCCAATGCCATTACCAATGGAGCGGTCTACACTCTCCCGGCGCCGGGCAACTATTCCACCGTCTACCTGCTGGGAGCTGCGATTACCACCGGGCAGATCAACCAGCCCTTCACGCTCACCTATTCCACCGGCGCCCCGGTGACCACGACCCTCAATATGAGTTCGTGGGCATCATCCGCAGGCTATGTGGGCGAGTCGATCGTCGCCACCACAACCCATAAGAACACCAAGGCTGGCGGCCAGGTAGCGGGAACCTTTGATCTCTACGGCTATCAAATTCCTGTGGATTCCAGCAGAACGCTATTGAGCGTCACTCTTCCCAGTACCCGGAATGTAGTGATCATGGCGCTCGGCTTCGGCACCAGCAACCAGGTGGTTGTGCCCGGCACCTACGTCTATACTCCGCCTGCAGGCACCGTGCTGCCAGTCGGAACCCACACCTTGAATGTGGCCTTCACACCAACCAACACTTCTGGTTACACCGGCGCGTCCGGGAGCACTACAATTGTTGTGACCAAGGCGACACCGATCCTCAACTGGCCAACCCCGGCAGCGATCCCGGTCGGGACAGCATTGAGCGGAACCCAGCTCGATGCCACCGCATCGTTCCAGGGAGTGTCTCTCCCGGGGACGTTCACTTATACTCCTCCGGCAGGTACGGTACTCTCGGCTGGCACGCACACGTTGAGTGTGCTCTTTACACCGACCGATACCACCGACTTCAATACCGCGACCGCAACAGTACAAATCGTGGTCGGTAACGCGGGCACCCCAGCCGTCATCAGCGGAGCGCCGGTGTTCTCCAACGGTGACTGCTGCTTCTTCAGCCAACCAACCCCGTACAACATCACCGTAACCGGATCTCCTACCGCTCCGACCGGAACCGTTGACGTGGTCTTCAACGGTCAGACCATCGGAACCGGCGTGCTCACACCCGGATCGGGCAGTTCGTTCGCCAGTCTGTTGGTGACCAGCAGCTTCTTCCTTCCCGGGAACAACAGCGTGACGTTGAAATATCTTGGAGACTCGAACTTCCTACCCACCAGCATCCCGGCTATTATTGCCTTGCGCAATCCGGCGATTGGAGCGAACTCTGCTATGTTGGGCGAGAGTATCACCACTCTGGTGCCGTACACGTTCTCGGCGGCGGGTGCAATCAACATCAACTTCAACCCGCATGGCGCGCCCAGCACCGACTTTACCGATGCGGGTTCGGGCACCTGCCAGTCTGGAGTGCAGCAACTTGCCGGCGCTGTTTGCAGTATCAGTGTTGCCTTCAAACCAGGATTGCCGGGGGTGCGCAAGGGAGTCGTCGAGGTTGACTTTGTGCCTGCTTCCGGCAGCCCGAGTGAACCTACGCTCTACCTGTTCTTTTCTGGAATGGGCGATGCGGCCCAGATCACGCTGAGTAGTGCCCAGCAGTCGGTACTGAATTCCAGCTTGAATCAGCCGCAAAGCGTGACGTTTGATCCTACGGACGTTTTGAATTCGAAGCTGTATGTTGCGAACAGCAACATGGGGCAAGTCGATACACTTTCCTCAGCCGGCGGCGCGCTGACGCAATGGAACGCCGCCAACACTAAGAACCTGGTTTATCCCAGCGACCTCGTCTATGACGCTTTCGACAACCTGGTGGTGTCGGATGCCAACGCGGCGAAGGTATTTAGCTTCAACCCGGCACTTGCCGAAACCACGGTGAGCACGGGTACATTCACACTCGGAACACCTACCGCGGTCAAAGTTGATTTCGGTGGCAACCTCTTCATTGCTGACGCAGGCGCTACCCCACGTCTCATCGAGGTTCCCGGGGAGGCGTACTCGCCCAGCGTTGTGAACCTTGGCAGCCAGAGCGTAAGTTTCCCGCAAGCCCTGGCCGTTGATAACACCGGCTCCAATCTTTATGTTGGCGACGGAGATCTCAACCAGATCCTGCAGATCGGTCTCAGCGGCACCGGAAGCACCACCACGGTCTCGCAGTTTTCCATCGCGCCATGCGACGCCACCGTCATCGCCACCACCACCGGTTGCGCCCTCAACTCTCCTGCGGGCTTCGCCTTTGACCCGAACGGAGACATGTTCGTCACCGACAGCGGTGCACGCGTCCTCATGGTACCGAGCACGCATGCAGCACCGCTGAACACTCCGACCACCCTGGTACCGATCACCGGGCTGGTTAACCCCACAGGCATCACTCTGGACGGCTCGGGCAACATCTATGTTTCCGACCTGAACGGAACTGTAACCAAACTCTGGGTCAACACCGGTGCACTCAGTCTCACCACGCTTGGCTCGTCACTCACCACGAAGGTCACCAACACCGGTGATTTATCTCTCACCATCACTTCGCTGACGTTTGCAAATGGAGCGGCCAGCGCTTTCACCCAAACCAACACCTGCGGCGGTTCGATTGCGCCGGGAGGTACTTGCACCATAACCGTCACATACTCCAAAGCAGGGCCCGCGACTGACACGCTTAAGATTCAGAGCAACGCTTTCTCTGCCAGCGGGGTCACGATCAAACTGACGCACAACTAAGCAACCGGCGTCATTAACCAAACGAGCCGTGTTCGATCTGAGCACGGCTCGTTTGCCTTTTAGGTCATAGGCCTGCGGCCCACCCAAGGCGATGAAAAACGCCTTCTGCAGCAACCGCTCTCTATGGAAGCGTCGCCCTTCCCTTTGTCATCTCGACCGAAGCGCAGCCTGGTGGAGAGATCAGCAGCTCCTCTATTTCAGAGCGCAGAGCATAGTGACAAGGGACGCTATAGCTGAAATTTATTCTCAACCATGCCAGTTACATTCGTCTCCAGGGCGAAGAGGCAACCGCCAAATCGCTCCCAGTGCCCAGGTTCTGGATAAGCCGAGGTAACGTAAAGTACATTGCCGTCCGGCCCTCCGAAGGTACAGTTCGTAGGCCTGCTCACCGGCATTTCAATCACTCGATCGACCTTTCCATCGGGGGCCACGCGTACGATACAGTTCCCACCGTAGCGGCAATTCCAAACGTAGCCCTCAGTGTCCATGGCTGAACCATCAGGCAGGCCGCGCTCGAAACCCTGGAAGAAAGGCCGCTCGGCGCGAATGGTTCTGCCGGCCAAGTCATAATCGTAAGACCAGATGCAATTCTGCAATGTATCGCCAAAATAGAACCTGGACCGATCCGGACTCCATAGGAGCGTATTGGAAATGCCCAGGTCACGGCGCCATTCCGTTGCGGCGCCCGTGCCGTCGACCCGGTAGAGCACTCCGTCTCTGCCGCCGGCATCCTCAGGGGCTCCGTTCTCTTTCACATTGTTGCGCATCGACCCTACCCAGAGCGCACCGCCTGGATCGACGGCTCCATCGTTGCAGCGGACAAGGGGCCAGCCGGGAAGAGCAAAGAATGGTATAGGCGGCGCCTCGCCGTCCGGCTGCCACAGTGCGATTCCCGAGCCCAGGGACAAGGCCAGGGTGTCAGGTACGCTGGTTTCCATCACGCAGGTTACGGCTTCAGAAAAGAACCACGTCTTGACGGTGCCACCCTGCAGTCGATAACGGTGGACGAGAAATCGGTTGATATCAGTCCAATAGATGCATTGAGTATCCTGCTCCCACAGCACCCCTTCGCCACAAAAATCTCCGGTGGCAGCGATACATATCGGCTCTTCGATCTTCAGTTGAATTGACAGAAATATTCTCCATAGCGTCCGGCCCAACCCACAGCGGGACCTGGTTTTCCTTCGCGCGCAATAATACTAGGCATTTGAGAATCACTTTGCAAAGCGACACGGGTGCTACTCCAGAGCCGTTTCCACGGTCGCTGGGCCGCGCATATACCCTCAGTTGTCCATTGTGCAGCGGGACGGCTTCTGATATCGCTAATTCCCAGGTGCCGTTCGGCGCCCCGCCCGGCGCGATCCCCGTGGTTGCATCGACCCACCCGAGTCAACAAGAAAAACCCCGCATTGTTGCCTGACCAGTGGCCTATGGCTACAACTACCGGGGTCTACTCTGCAACCCGGGTAACCTGCCAGAATTGGCCATGGCAACCAACCTGCCCCCTTCCCGAATACAGGAGCATACTGCCCTGCAACGTATGCTTGGCCCGGGCAGGTCTCTGTCTCTGATCGTCTTGCTGGGTTTGCTGACCGTGTGCCTAGCGTTTTCATGGACCACGCGCGGCGCCCTGGCCCATCTACCCTTCCTTAAAGGCCAAGCAGGTCAGCTTGCTGCTTCCAGTCAGACGACCATCGTCGACTTGCACCCGTGGCAGATTGCGCAAGCGCTGGCGCCACTTGCCGTCAGCAGGGAAGAGGAAGAGTTCGCGCAGGAGGCCGAACGCCTGGCCGATCACGAGGTAGACCAGGCATTTGCCGCGGCTTTGCGTCAGGCTACCGCTCAGCATCTCGCGCCCACCGGAGAAGCGATTGAGCTGTCCCAAAGGGTGGCACAACTGCAGGAGATGGCAAGAGACGATCAGGCCCGGGTGAGGGCCTTAACCACCACCGCCGCCGATGCTAGTGCTAATAACGATCTGAAAATCGCTCAGGCACAGCTTGACCTGGATCAGGATGAATTGAACGATGCCCAGCACGATCTCGCCCGGGCATCTGGCGACGTCCGCACCAGGATTCAGCAGGAGCTGGCCGCTCACGAGGCGGCTATGAGTAAGACGAATGCCCAGTCCGGCAGCAACAGCCAAATGGCTGTTCTTTCGACTCGGCAGTATGGCACGTTGGCCCACCGCATTGAGGCGTGGTTCAGCCAACGAAGCCGCCACAAATTGATTCAACAGGCCATGCAACAGGCGCGAGCGGACGCAGCCAGTCTGACCGCGCAGCACAATGCTCTTGAAGCGCAGGCCAACGCCAGCTCCGATGCAGCAGCGGCCAATTTATCCAAGCCTGATGCGGCAACGCTGGCCAGCCTGCAGCGCAGAAGGGAACAGCGCCAGCTGCTTAGCATCTACGATGACCGCATCCAGACCCAACAACAGCTCGCAGGAGTCTACAGCAAGTGGGCCGACCAGGTACTGCTGCAGCATCGCATTGTGACCCATATGTCGATGCGGTCGTTGGCGACGGTCGCATTCATTTTGATTTGCGTCATCCTTTTGGAATCGGCAGGGACCGAATTACTGGAGCGTCACGCTCTGAACGGTCTTACCTTTGATCGGCGGCGTATACAGACGCTGCATACCATCCTGCGGCTCAGCGTGCAGTTGGTTGGCGTGCTGTGTGTCTTGCTGGTGACGTTCGGTGTACCGAGCCAGATCTCGACCATCCTGGGTCTCGCGACCGCGGGTCTGACAGTAGCTCTGCAGAGCTTCATCCTGGCTTTCTTCGGCTGGTTCATTCTCATGGGGAAGAACGGAATCCGCGTGGGCGACTGGGTGGAGATCAATGGTGTGGCAGGCGAGGTGATCGAGATCAATCTTTTCCGCACCACGATCCTCGAAAACAGCGCCTGGGCTGACAAGGGACATCCGACGGGACGCCGTGCAACCTTTATCAACAATTTCGCCATAACCGGGCAGTTCTTCAACTTCTCAACGGTTGGTCAATGGATGTGGGATGAGATTTCGGTAAGTCTCCCGTCGTCGGTAGAAACATATGCCAAGGTGGCGCTCATTCACAAAGGAGTCATGGAAGAGACCGAGGCGGGTGCCCGGCTTGCGGAACAGGAGTGGAAGCGTGTCCCTCGGCACAGTGGCATGAGTCATGCAAGCGCAAGCTCGTCGGTGAACATGCGTCCCGCTGGCGCGGGAGTCGAAGTCCTGATACGTTACGTCACCCGGGCCTCCGACCGCCTCAAGGTGCGCAACCGCCTGTACGATCGAGTGATCGATGTACTGCACAATCCACCTGTCGTTATCTCATCATCCCAGCCGTCGAAGTTGACGGCCGCGGTGTTGGCTGCTAGTGACACGTCAGACCACGATTCCCGAGATAAGCGCGCCGGCATGTATACCTAGAATCGGTCTTCCCGCCAATACTGGTGACCCTCCGGTTTTCCGCTCCTTGCAGGCAACCAATATCCAATGGCGCAATAAATTGCGCAAAGAAAGCCACTTAAGACGTTTGTCCGATTCCGGATCAGGGAGCGTGAGTTACGCTCCTTTTTTTGCCATTGTCTGCTATCAAAAATTGTTTTGAAACAACTCTTATTCGTGCAGAAAGCCTTTGAGTGCCAACCTGCATCTGAGGTTGGTGATGGCGTTCTTCCTGCCCATCCATTCGGTAACCTCACCGGTGTCGCATCCGATGTGAGTGTTCCGCAGATCGACCGACAGCCAGAAGGAGGGATCCGGCTAAACATCTGTGTCAAGGTCTCCCCGCGTGGAGAATCGAGTCATTGCCAGAAGAATCGTACCCATCCCAGGATGGCGAACGCTCACCGGCGATGAAGCGAAGAACTATTTAAACCATTTTGAGAGAAGGCCACTATGTATCAGTTGTTGTTCCACACCTGCAAAAGTCCACGCAAATTAGCAGCACAAGCGGTCAGAAGGATCGCGAGCAGCATGTTCCTGCTGGCGATTGCGTCCAGTCCCGCATACGCGCAGTTTCGCGCATCGATCCAGGGAACTGTATCCGATCAAACCGGCGCGGTCATTCCCGGAGCCAGCCTCACATTAACTGATCTCGGCACAGCCAAGGCCTTTACCACCACCAGCGACGGTAACGGCCTCTACAATTTCAACGCATTGCCACCTGATCAATATTCGCTGGTTGTCAATAAGGGCGGCTTCAAGCAGAAGGTTCTCGATCACCTGCAATTAATCCCGGAACAGGCGAATGCGGTGAACGTGCAGCTGGAGCTGGGAGACGCAACGCAGAGCGTGATCGTGTCTGGCGATGAACAACCTGCGCTGGATACCGAAACCGCGTCGATCAATGGCGTAGTAACCAGCAACGAGATACAGCATCTGCCATCGTTTGGACGCGATGTCTTCCAGCTCAGCCAGCTTGCACCCGGATCCTTTGGAGACGGAGCCCAGGCCGCCGGCGGCGGGACCAACAACCTCCCTGGCACGCAGATAGGCGGCAGCGGCCCGACGGACGGGATCTTCAAGACCGAAAATGGCCCGCAGATCGTAGCCAATGGCGGACAGAACAACGCTAACGGAATTACCATCGACGGCATCAGCACAGCCAGCGCGGTGTGGGGAGGCACTACCGTCATCACTCCGACAGAAGATTCTGTCGGCGACGTGAAGATCGTCTCTAACAGTTACGATGCGGAGAGCGGCCGTTTCAGTGGGGCGCAAATCCAGGTGACATCCAAGGCTGGAACCAATGATTTCCATGGGAGTGCCTTCATCAAAATAGACCGCCCGGGCCTGAATGCGTATCAACGTTACAACGGACCCAACTCCGCTCTTCCTGGGACAGTCGGACAACGCGGTTTGCTTAGGGATGAAGGCCGGTTCAACCAGATTGGCGGTAGTCTCGGCGGGCCCATCTGGAAGAACAGGGTCTTCGCCTTCTTTGCCTACGAAACACTGCGAAACAACACATCCAACACTGCGGTTGGCTGGTATGACACAGCTGCATTCGACAAGCAGGCGCCGAGCGGCAGCATTGCATCCACCTTCCTTACTTTCCCCGGTGCCGGTGTCAGCGCGCAAGGACAGATCAGCGCCACCTGCGCCAATATCGGCTTGGTGGAAGGCACGAATTGCGCCACCATCCCCGGTCAGGGTCTCGACATCGGCTCACCGCTTAAGACTGGGTTGCACACGCAGGATCTCACCTACCAGAGCAGCGGAAATCCAGGCGTTGGTTCCGGTCTCGATGGGATTGCGGATATTGGTGAGTACACCACCCTGAATCCCGCCCAGATTACGGAGCAGCAATACAACGGACGGCTGGATGCGGACGCAACCAAAAATGACCGGGTTACCTTCACCATTTACTGGGTGCCCGTCAGCACCACGACTTACAACGGTCCGGTGCGCGCTTACAATCTTTATCACCACACGGCGATCAACGATGCCTTCGCGGGCATCTGGAACCATACCTTCTCGCCCAGCTTGCTGAACGAAGCGCGCGTCAATGCCGCGGGATGGCGATGGAACGAGATCAACAGCAATCCCCAGGAGCCGTTCGGCCTACCACAGGCGAACATCACCACGATTGGCACCTTGAATGCCTCAGCACCGGCGACAACCTTCTATTTTTTTGGCGCTCCGGGACCAAGTGTCTACAACCAATGGACCTATAGCTATCAGGATGTTGCGACCAAAGTGGCCGGCCGGCACACAATAAAATTCGGCGGTGGGGTCACCAGGCTCTATTACCTGAATGAAGCTCCATATGCAGCGCGGCCGCAGTTCACTTTTTATAACGTGTGGGATTTTATTAACGACGCGCCTGAGGCTGAAACGGGAACGTTCAACCCTCTGACCGGCGTTCCGACGCTGAATCGAGAGGATATCCGCACCGACCTATGGGGATTCTTTCTGCAGGACGACTTCAAGCTCCGTCCGAATCTCACCCTCAACCTCGGAGTACGGTATTCATACTTTGGGCCGATCTCTTCCAAAGAGAACAACCTGAACGTGGTGCAACTCGGCAGCGGCGCCGACACGTTCACCAATTTGCGGGTTCGCAGGGGCGGCAATTTGTACCAGGCGCAAAAGGGCAATTTTGGCCCGCAGATCGGTTTTGCCTGGAGCCCGATACGCGATCAGGGAAAGCTTGTGCTCCGCGGCGGTTTTGGCATGAACTACAACCAGGAAGAAATTGCCATCGCCGCCAACGGCGGGAATAATCCGCCGTCTGTTACCAACCCGAACTTTAGCAGCGTGTCGCCAACGCAAATCAACCCCTCCATCGTCTATGCCATCCCCAGCAATGCGCATTCACTTTTTGGATATCCGCCCAACCCAAATACCATCGTGAGCTTCAACGCCAACAATTTGCCCGCTACCGGGTCAATCGGCGTCACAGGTTACCCTTCGAATGTTCCCACGGCCTACACCTACCATTATTCGTTAGACACGCAGTACGATCTCGGCAGGCAGTGGGTGGCGACCCTCGGCTATCAAGGAAGCAGAGGGCATCACATCATTCACCAGTACAACGCGAACGTGCTCGGCGCGGTGTACGGACAGCCGCTGAATCCCACCGTCAACAGCGTGGACTTCTACAACAATGAGGGCATCTCTAATTATGGTGCTATGCTGGCCGGCTTGAAACACCAGTTCTCACACTCGTTCCTTCTGGATACGCAATACACCTGGTCGAAGAGCATGGATGACGGCTCGCAGCCCTACTACGAAGATCCATATCCCTACAATCCCCGCTTGGCTTATGGCCGCTCGGACTACAACGTGGGACAGGCCTTCAAGATATACGGCTTGTGGCAGCCATTGCTCTTCCATGGCAACAGCTTGCTCGAAAAGCTCGCCGGGGGATGGTCCATCAGTGGCATTTTCAACGTGCACAGTGGTTTTCCCTGGACACCAACCTACTCCAACATCGCCAATGGCAGCCTCTATTACCAGGGTAGCGGTTATGGAACGCTGCGTCCCGCCGCTTATAAGGGAGGTGCAGGCAGCAGCCAAAGCAGCAATTCCTTTAAAACGGGTGCGGGCGTTGGAGGTACCTACAACACGAACTATCCACAGGGTGCGCTCGAGTACTTTACCGTGCCCACTTACACGCCCGTCACGGGACCAATCCCGCAAGTTTTTGGCCCTCCGCAGAATCCAGGTGTGGCGCGTAACTTTTTAACCGGGCCCAACTACAGAGATGTCGACGCGACCCTAAGTAAGGCATTTGGCATTCCCAAGCTTCCCGTGTTAGGCGAAAACGCCAAGTTCGAGGTCCGCGTCGATGCCTTCAACCTCTTTAACAATCTGAATTTCAACGTTGGCAGTATTAACACCAGCATCAGTAACGACGGCATTACCAGCAATCCAAACTTTGGTCAGGCTAACAGTGCGCTCGGTTCTCGAACACTTGATCTGCAGGCGCGCTTTAGCTTCTGACCCTGGGCGGGTGCGTCTTACCCGGCGCACCCGCGTTTGCCCCCAGAAAGGAAACAGCAGGTCCCTCTGCTGCGCTACGCTCCGGTCGGGATGACCATTCTGTCGTCGGAACCATTTCCCGTGCTGCCAATGAATTGTCATCCCGACCGGAGCGTAGCGCAGCAGAGGGACCTGCTCCTTCCTCGTCTTCTCACAATCATGCCTCGATCCAGATTCATTGCTTGCTTTGTCTTGGCAAGCGCCCTCCTTGGGGTGGCGCCCGCCGAGGCGCAAGAGCAGGTCCAAATCGATGCGCGCGCGCAAACCACGCCCTTCCCGCATTTCTGGGAGCAGATGTTTGGCTCCGGGCGCGCGATCCTAACGCTGCGCGATAGCTATCGCGACGACCTGCGTGCGGTGAAGCAGATAACAGACTTCAAGTACGTGCGCTTTCACGCCATCCTGCATGACGAGCTTGGGGTCTATAACGAGGACCAACACGGCAACCCGGTCTACAATTTTTCCTATGTCGACCAGATCTATGACGGTCTTCTGAAGAACGGTGTCCGTCCCGTGGTCGAAATAAGCTTCATGCCCAGGAAGTTGGCCTTCAATCCAGACGCGCTCCACCCCTTCTGGTACAAACCGAATGTGTCGCCGCCCAAAAGTCTCGAGGCCTGGGATGCATTGATGACGCACCTCGCACAACATCTGGTCGAACGCTATGGCATCGACGAAGTTTCGCAATGGTATTTCGAAGTCTGGAATGAGCCCAATATCGACTTCTGGGGTGGCATCCCACGAAAAGGCTCCTACTTCGAACTCTATGCCCACACCGCGCGCGCTCTCAAAGCCGTGAGCCCGCGGCTGCGTGTGGGCGGCCCGGCAACCGCCGCCGCCGCGTGGGTTGCTGATTTTCTCAAGTACGACGCGACCAACCATGTTCCGGTTGATTTTGTGTCGTCCCACGGTTATGCGGATGACACGGTTGAGAACCTCTTCCACAGCGACGAAAACATCCCCATGGACGACCGCGTCTGCCGGGCTATCGCGAAAGTGCGAGCGCAGATCGAGGCTTCTTCGATGCCCAACCTGCCCCTGCTTTGGACAGAGTGGAACGTGCAGGGCATGAATGAATCGCGGGACACAACCTTTGTAGGGCCGGCAGTAGCCAACACGGTGCGGCAATGCGATGGCAACGTTACTTTCATGTCGTTCTGGACCTTTTCCGACGTTTTTGAAGAAGGAGGTCCGATTGCAAGACCTTTCGAAGGTGAATTCGGGCTGCGTGCCAAGGGCGGCATCAACAAACCGAGTTATTACGGTTTCGCACTGCTGCACCAGCTCGGCGATCATCGCCTTGCCAACCCCTCGAAAAATGTAATCGTCACCACCAACGGAACCGGTAGCATAGTGGTCGCTGCATGGAATTTAGTCGACCCCGGCCAGGATTCCCCTTCGCGCAGGATGGAGCTGGTCTTTCACAATGTACCTGCGGATTCAGGGGTGACTTTGCAGCGTGTCGATGACGAACACGGCAACGTATTGTCTAAGTACAATGCGATGGGTAAGCCACTCGATCCGACTGCGGTCCAGGTAGAACAACTAAATCGCGAAACTGCGCTACCGGCTCCGGAGCGTATCCACCTCACCGATGGCAAGCTCCAGCTCGATCTCGAACCAAACGCTCTGGTACTGGTGAAAGTCGATCGTTGAGGCGGGCCCGCTACTTAGCGGTCCAGCCGCCGTCGATCACGATGTCGGTGCCGGTGATAAACCCGGCGAATTCTGAACAAAGATAGCAAGCCAGGGCGCCGATTTCTTCCACCTTGCCCCATCGTCGAACCGGCAAATTGGCCAGGAACTGCGCATTGATTTCCGGATTGTTCATGAGGACCGCATTCATGTCCGTTCCGATCGGGCCTGGGCTGATGCCATTGACGGTAATTCCTTCTGCGGCAAGCTCCAGCGCCAAAGACCGCGTAAAACCGAGCAGAGCCGCTTTGGCGGAAGAATAAGCAGAGCGTCCGGGTAGCGAGATATGGCCCATGATGGACGATAGGTTCAGAATGCGGCCGTACCCTGTGCCCTTCATCCCCGGAACGAAGGCGCGGCACATAAGAAAAGTAGATATCAGGCTCGAGTCGATTACACTGCGAAACTCCTGCAGCGAAAAATCGACCACATCTTTACGGATATTCGTTCCTGCATTGTTGACTAAAATTTGCGCATGGCCGAAGCGCTCCGAGACCCCACGGGCCAGCGCGGCCACATCCTCTTCTCGCGTCACATCGCCAATAAATAGCTCCGCCGTCCCGCCCCGCGCCTTGATCGCATCGCGTACCGATTCCAGTCGCTTGACATCGCGCGCCACCAGGGCTACCTGGGCGCCTGCCTCAGCCAGAGCTTTTGCCATTGACTCGCCCAGGCCGCGGCTTGCCCCGCTGATTACGGCCGTCCGCCCCGATAGATCCATTTTCATCGCCACCTGCATTTCTCCCGACTTCTGGCAAGATGATACCTCTCGCCCTGTACGCGTTTTTGCTGGTAACCTGACCGGGCGGATTTTTCTCCACGCCATGAGGGCCTACGGATGAAGGCGAGTCGAACGCGGTACAGCATTGTCGCCCTGGCCATCGGGCTCGCCATCCTCTCCTACGTGCAACGCGTTGCTATTTCGCAGGCGGCAGGACCCATCTCCCATGATCTGCACCTCAACAAGGCGCAAATGGGGCTGGTCTTCGGAGCCTTTGGCCTCTCTTATGCTCTATTCGAGGTCCCCATCGGCCTGTTAGGCGATAAGATCGGCGTCCGCCGCGTGTTGATGCAGATCGTCTTGGGTTGGTCGGTGTTCACCGCCTTGACCGGCGCGGCCTGGAATGTCGTATCCCTCTGGATCATCCGCTTCTTGTTCGGCGCCGGCGAAGCGGGATGCTTCCCTATCCTCACCCGCATGCTCAGCATGTGGTTGCCGGCGCGCGAACGCGTCACCGCGCAAGCCATGTTGTGGGCCTTCGCGCGTTGGGGCGGCGCGGCTACTCCGCCGCTGGTGCTGGCCTGCATCGGGCTGATTGGCTGGAGATTTTCCTTTTTGGCCTTCGCCTCCCTGGGTCTGGTGTGGTGCGCTGTGTTTTGGTTTTGGTACAAGGACAATCCCCGGCAGCACACGTCGGTCAACGATGCGGAAAAGGAACTGCTCGAGTTGTCACGGGTCATGATGACTCACCACGCCGGGCAGAAGAAATGGCTATCTTTGCTGCTCACGCCGGAAGTCGTGGTGCTCTGCCTGCAGTACTTCTGCGTTTCGTTTACCTGGTACTTCTATATCACCTGGCTGCCTACCTACTTGCGTGAGGGGCGGGGCCTGACAGCGGGCCATGCGGCGGGTTTGTCCGTGCTGCCCCTACTCTTCGGCGGTGTCGGTTCGCTGCTCACTGGCCTCGCTCCGGTGCGTCTACCGCGCCGCAGGATCGCTTTCTTCGGTCTTCTTGGTACATCGCTGCTGCTGTTTGCATTCCTTCGCACCCAGGCGGTGACGGCCGCTATGCTGTTTATGGGCATGGCCAGCCTCTTCAGCGACTTGACCATGCCGATCTCTTGGGATGCGTGTGTTGAGATTGGCGGGTCCTACACCGCGACGGTAGCCGCCACCATGAACATGCTGGGCAATCTCGCCGGCTTTGTCATGCCGGTAGTCGGCGGGTTGATCCTGCAGAAGACCGCAGGCAATTGGAACGCCCTGATCCATTTGATGATTGCATCCGATGTGATCGCAGCGCTTTGCTGGCTTTACCTCAATCCTGAGCGTGCCGGCCGCCAACGGGAGCGTGAGCGCGTCCAGGAGAGACTGAACGTCAGACTCAACGCAGAAGGTGCTTCGCTTTGAAGAGGAAAATCCACCTGGCGATTGGCCCTCTGTTGCTCCTGCCGTTTCTCTTAGCCTTGGCCGCTTATGAACCGGGGCCACCCGAGGCGGCGGCAAACTGGCCCATGCCGGGCCGTGACCCTGGGGGCACCCGCTACTCCCCATTGACGCAGATTACGCCCGCTAACGTGAACCGACTGAAAGTGGCGTGGGTCTACCACATGAAACCGGCTGACGGAACGGGCAGCACCAGCCTGCACCCATCCGAGGACCAGCCGCTGGTGGTCGGTCCAACCATGTACGTGGCCACTCCGTATAGCCGGGTGGTCGCCCTGGACTCCGCCACCGGGCGCGAACAGTGGATGTTCCAAATCCCTGACGGCGATCAGGCCTCGGTGCGGGGAGCCAACTACTGGCCGGGCGGGGAGGGCGCTGGGCCGGCAATCATTTTTGGCACCCACCGTGGCCGCTTGTATTCCATCAGTGCTGCCACCGGCCAGCTGAACGTAGAGTTTGGCGATCACGGCATGGTCGACCTGAAGACTCCAGAGGTCATGACCACCGGCAAGGATAAGAGCTACATCCTGCCCTCTCCACCCCTCATCTACAAGAACCTGGTGATCACCGGCTCAGGTCCGGGGGAGGGGCCCGGCGGTTTGAACGGCGGCCTTGGGCCCGCCGGCGATACCCGCGCCTGGGATGCGCGCACCGGCCACCTGGTCTGGACCTTTCACTCCGTGCCTCGTCCGGGCGAGGTAGGGCACGAAACCTGGGCAGGCGATAGCTGGAAAGATCGTTCAGGGGTGAACGTGTGGGGATACATGACCGTCGATGTCGCGCGTGGGATTCTCTACATGCCCTTCGGTGCTCCGAACAATGACCGGGTCGGCGTTGATCGTCCGGGTAACAACCTCTTCGCCACCTCTCTGGTCGCGGTCAACGCGGACTCGGGCAAGCTGTTGTGGTACTTCCAGGTGGTTCACCATGACATTTGGGATCTTGACCTGGAAACGCCACCGACACTGTTTGATGTAAAGCATAATGGCAAGACCATCCCGGCGGTAGCCACGGTCAACAAGAATGCGCTGATGTTCATTCTGAATCGCGTCACCGGCAAGCCGATTTACGGTGTTGAGGAACGGCCTGTTCCCAAGAGCGATGTTCCCGGGGAGCAGACTTCACCCACCCAACCATTTCCGCTTTTGCCCGAGCCGCTGGCCCAAAATACACTCAGCCGCGACAACCTCTACCAGGACACGCCTGAACACAAGGCATGGTGCGAGCAATACGTCGACAGCAACAATATGCTGCTCGGCGAAGTGCCCTATACACCGACCGCGCTTGATCGCTACACCGTCACGCTGCCGGGCACGCAGGGTGGCGTCAACTACTACGGCGGGGCCTTCGACGCCAGTCTGGGCTTGTTTGTCGTCAATGTGAATAACCTGGGCCAGCCGATGCGGATTATTCGCAACCAGGACGGTAGCTACTCCAACTCCGGGCCGCTCGCTGGAACCGTTCGCTTCTGGAACCCCAGCAACCATCTGCCCTGTACTCCAACGCCGTGGGGTCAGCTAGTCGCGGTCGACGTGAACACCGGCAAGATCGCCTGGCGAACGACGCTGGGAGTGACCGACAGTCTGCCTCCGGGCAAACAGAATACCGGCAGACCTGGTCTTGGGGGCGCCATCGTCACCGCCAGCGGCTTGACCTTTATCGGCGCTACGGACGATGCTCGCTTTCGCGCCTTCGATACCCGAACCGGTAAAGAATTGTGGACGGTGAAACTTCCCGCCTCCGCCGAGGCTACTCCGATCACTTATGCGGATGCGAAGGGGCAGCAATACATTGCCGTCGTCGCCACCGGTGGATTGGGGATTGGCGCTGCGCTGGCCAGCGACTCTCTCGTGGTCTTCAGCTTAACGGGCGAGAGCACGGAAACATTGGCATCGCTTGCCAAAGCGCAGAACGTTGCGTCTGCGGCCAACGCCGTTGCCTCGGTGCCTGCCACGCAAAATCATTTGCCGCCAGGGCCCGGGCACGACCTGATGGTCAAAGTTTGTTCCAGCTGCCATTCACCAGACTTAGCCGCCAACCAACACCTTAGCGCGCAGGAATGGAATAGCCTGGTGCAAGATATGTCCGCACGAGGAGCCGTCGCCACCGACGAGGAATTTGACCAGATTACTGAGTACTTAGCCAGGTCGTTCCCCAGAACCTCACCGCCTCCGCAGTAAGTTCGCACCACTCACTTTCACGTTGACAAAGCACGGCTGTCCGCCGCGGATTTCGCGCAATCGGCGTTGCTTTCACAGTGCTCCAGCTTTGACGAGGGGGTTTTTTAAGTTGGGTCACTGGATAGTAAACAAACGTGAAAAATACCTAATGAATTCAGTATCTGAAAAAAATATCTTGACAGTCGAATCAGCACAGGGATAGATTGGTGACGGGCACCCTTAACTCAGGAGATAGATTCCATGCGTAGACTTATAGTAGCCATACTCTCTCTGTCCTCCGTTATGCTCCACGCCCAGGCAAGCAAGCCTGCCCAAACCCAGGTCGCCAACAACGAACCTGCGCCGCAAGCAAAGCGTATTTCGACTGGAGTAATCGCTCCCAAGTTGATTTACACCGTGGATGTTGTAGCAGATTCGACCGGCACTGCTCGGCTGCTCAGCAATGACTGCAGGGTGGTTGTCGCAATGATCGTTGATAAGACGGGCAAGCCTTATGATCTCAAGGTCGTCAAGTCCGCTGGTGCGGCCGTGGACGCACGTGTTATTGCCGCCGTCAGCCAATACCGCTTCACCCCAGGCATGGTAAGCAACCAACCCATTGACTCTCCTCTCAACCTGGAAGTGCTTATCTCCAATTCTTATCGGTAGCTCTACCCCTCTGTGAACAACGGGCGGAACAAAAAATCCGCCCGTTCGCTTTCCCCGCAACGGGGAGGGATCTGCGGTTCCCTCAGGCCACTGCTAAACTCACTCCTTGACCCCACTGCAAGCCCCCTGCGGAACCCGGAATGCT
This sequence comes from uncultured Acidobacteriaceae bacterium, assembly GCA_963814015.1. Lineage (GTDB taxonomy): Bacteria > Acidobacteriota > Terriglobia > Terriglobales > Acidobacteriaceae > PALSA-350. The sequence continues at coordinate 37,886 of CAWFBI010000002.1, read as the reverse complement.
ATCATCCGGTTGCTCAGACTGAATTTCCTTATTGATGTGCACGACCATCGTCTTCGGTATACATCTATAGGAAATCTCTCTGGGTACGCGTCGGGGAATGAAGCTATCTCTCACCAACTCGGCCGCTATGCTCGGGGTGTTGCTGGCAGGGACAATCGCCAGCGCCCAGAGAGCGCCGGCTTCCCCAAGCCAGCCCTGGCAAGGGACCATTCAGGCAACTCCTCCGGCGCGGCCTACTCCACTCTTCGCTCCCGATCCAACCAAGACCTATACTTTGCCGGAACTGATAAACGTTGCCGAGCAAAACAACCCTGAAACACGCGTGGCTTGGGAAAACGCCATGGCACGCGCCGCCGACTTGGGAATCAGCAAATCAACTCTTTATCCGACTATGGCCGCGCTGGCCATCGCCCAGAGCGCACGCAACAACCTCTTCTTCGCGCCGAATTATTACCGGCAGACAGTAGAGACATTTTCTCCCGCATTAGAGCTGGAGTACACCATCTTCGATTTCGGGCGGCGCCTCGATGAGATTGCCATCAGCAGGAACAATCTGCTGGCCGCCAACTTCCTTTTCAACGACACCCATCGCAAGGTCATCTACCAGGTCATGGCCGCTTACTACCGGGTGCTCAACGCCAAGGGGCTGGAAGATGCGGCGGGAGCCAACCTGAAGAACGCGCAAACCGTGCAGCAGGCAGCGGAGGCGCGTCTGGAACTGGGGCTGGCAACCCTGCCCGATGTGCTCGAGGCGCGCAGTGCTGCGGCGCAGGCGGACTACGACTTACAAGCGGCGATCGGCGCTTCTGAGATCGCGCACGGCGATCTTGCTACGGCTCTTGGCATTTCCCCGGTCAACCCGTTGCAGGTAGAGAGCATTCTATCGCTGACCATTCCGCAAGACCTGACGGTCACCGTCGAAACGTCGATCGACCGCGCGCTTGCGCAGCGGCCCGATCTCATGCAGCGGGTGGCAGAACTGCGCGCCGCCCGCGCCGAAGTAAAAGCGGCAAAAACGGCCTATCTGCCCACGCTAACCATCGGTGGCGCCGCCGGCTTGGCCAAAAGCTTTTCTGAGCAGAACACGTCCCCCGGCGTATATTCCGCCAACCAGGAATTCTGGAATGCACGATTCAGTCTGAGTTGGACCCTGTTCGACGGATTCGCGCGCGAGAGTCGGTTGGCGCGAGCCCAGGCCGGTCAAAAGCAGGCCGCGGCCGAAGTCGATGCCATCCGCGACCAGGTAGAGAACGAGGTCTGGTCGGCGTACTCCACCGCGCGCACCGCGCTCCGCCAGCAGAAGGCCGCGGCCGCATTGCTGGATGCGGCTTCCTCGTCTTACAACGCAGCGTTGCAGTCCTACAACTACGGAGTGCGCAGCCAGATTGATGTGGTTTCGGCCCAACGCGCATTGGCGGCCGCGCGCACTGCGGACGTGAGCGCGCGTACGCAACTGTTGACTGGAATTGCGGCTTTAGCCTTCCAGACCGGCGACCTGCTTCATGCGAAAGGGCCGTGAACCTATGAACGGAAAATTGATGGGAAAGTTACGATCGCCCCTCGGCCGAGTCATAAACCGGGCGGCTACAATCGCAGCGTCATCGGCTCCTCTGTTGGCCGCCGGATGTTCCCGCGCGCCCTCGTTCAACATCCTGGGATCGTTTTTCCCGGCATGGATCGCCTGCGGTGTGATCGGTATCCTGCTCGCCACTGTCGTCCGCGTATTTTTTGTGCGCATCAAGCTTGAGGATAATTTGTTGTGGCCGCTCATCCTGGTGTATCCCTGCTTGACTGCGTTTTTCACCTTCACTCTCTGGCTCTTGTTCTTCAGTTAATCCGGAAGGAGATGCGATGCCCGAAAACGACACAGTTGTGCAGCGCCGGCGTCTCGGCAGGATCGTCAGCATTTCCATCATCGCCGCCGCGGTGATTACGGGTGCGTTGGTAATAAGCCGCACCAACAACCACCCGCGCACAGATGATGCGGAGGTATTTGCCAACTTTATCGGCATCGCTCCACAAGTAGACGGCCCCATCACCGAGCTTGCAGTGCAGGACAACCAATTCCTGAAACAGGGGGGGCTGCTCTTCCAGATCGATCCGCGGCCATACGAATACGCGCTTGAAAAGGCAAGGTCTGACCTGAACACGCTGGAGGGCCAGATTGTCGATCAGAGAAGAACGATTGCCTCTCAGGTGAGCGCTGTAGGCGCTGCCCGGGCCAATACGGATAGTGCTGCCGCGAACGTCGATCGCGCCGCAGCTACGGTCAATGAAGCCAAGGCAAATGTTGCGGCTGCGCAGGCGGCCCTCGACAGCGCTAACGCCGAATTGGCATACCAGACCAATAATTTTCACCGCATTGAGCCGCTGCTGGCCAAGCAATTCGTCACCGTAGACCAGGTAGACCAGGTCAGAACGGCGGTGACCGCGAGGCAACAGACGGTGCAGCAGCTGCGCTCACAACTGCTGTTGGCACAGGCGCAGGTGGCATCCGCGCAGGCCCAGTACGAGCAGACAAAGGCCGCGATGGAGCAAAGTCACGCGCAATTCAATCAATCGCAACACAGCGTGCTTACGCTTGATCCGCTCACCGCCCAACGTGAGGGCCGAGCCTCCGCCATTCGCACCGCAGAGTACAACCTGAACAACTGCAGGGTGTATGCGCCCTTTGATGCACGCGTGACCAACCTGACTATCTCCCGCGGGGCCTACGCCCACACCGGCCAGCAGGTTTTTACGCTGATCGACACTCGCGTCTGGTGGGCGGTGGCCAACTTCCGGGAGACGCAATTGCACCACATCTTGCCCGGGATGCATGCCGATGTTTACGTTCTTTCCCGGCCCAGGGTGCGATATGACGGCATAGTCGACAGTGTCGGCTACGGCGTGCAGCCGGATTCCACGCTGGTGGGGACGTTTTCGTCCACCGGTCTGCCCGATGTGCAGCGCTCGTTGAACTGGGTGCATCTGGCGACGCGCTTCCCGGTGCGCGTTCGCATCCTTGCCCCAGAGACGGAGCCGTTCCGCTTGAGCGAGTCTGCAGTGGTAGTTATCCGTGGAGCGAAATAGCCATGGCGGCCCAAGGTAAAGTGCTGCCGGCGATCTCCCAGCCGAGCGCCATCGATGAGGCAGGAAAATGGTTTTGGAGCTTCCTGAAGAATGAGCTCGCGCCTTATCCGGGAAGGGCTTGGGTCGTAGGCCGCGTCACCATAGCTGCGACCATCGTGATGCTGCTGGTCATGACGTTCCAAATTCCCAGCGGTTTCCTGGGCGCAATTTTTACCCTATTCCTGAGCCGCGAGAACCCCACGGCCACGCTGGTTGCGGGGTTGAAGGCGATTGCTTTTTTCAGTTTGGCCACGGTCTACACCTTGATCGGCGCCGCAATGCTGGTCGACGATCCCCTGACCCACTTCATCGGGGTTGGCGTCAGCCTCTTCGTGTCCTTTTTCCTGATAAGCGTCGTTAACGACTACGGAACGGTGGTGGCCTTTGGCTTCACTGTTGCCGGCGCCATTCCGCTTTGGGATCGAACCACTCTCAACGTAAACGATCGGGTCGAGAACACACTATGGCTGGGCGGTGTGGTTGCCGTGGGCATCGTGGTGACGATCGTTGTTGAGTATGTTTTCCGCAGCGTTCATCCCACCACAGACCTCACCGAAGGAATCGAGGCCCGTCTGCAGACGGTGGAGAGTGTCTTGCACTGCGCAGCGGCAGAGCGGCCTCTTGATAGTGTGTCGGAGAAGAGACTCTCGCTATATGCAATGGTCGGTACTTCGAGGCTGCGAAGGCTCATCGTTCGCTCTCAGTACAGCACGCATTTCAAGGCGCAGTTGGGCACGGCGGTTTCCCTGGTGGCACAATTGGTAGACGTGGCCGCTAATTTCCGGCGCGCGCTCCCCGAAAGCGCGCAGCCGACGGAAGCGGACGGCCTTGCGTCGCACATCGACACGGCCGACAAAGTCCGCTGCCAGCGTCTGGCAGTAGAGGTGGAAATACTCTGCAAAGATTTGGTGCTGAGGCGTCCGCCGGAAAAGATCCAGCGGCCGCAAGAGGAGCCGTCGAAGCTGCCTTTTTTGTCGGCGATGGAGAGGATTGTCGCGCTTATTCCGGAGGCATTTTCGGGGTCTGCCACTATCGGGGAGTTTGTTCCGGCGCCTTTGGACGAAGAAGAACCCACGCATTTTTTCGCCCGCGACGCGTTTTCCAACCCCGCCCACGTGCAATTTGCCTTGCGGGGTACGCTCGCGGCCATGGCCAGTTACATCATCTACACGGCGATTGACTGGCCGGGGCTCAGTACTTCGATAGCGACTTGTATCATCACCGCGCTTTCCACCATCGGCTCATCGCGGCAGAAGCAATTCCTGCGGCTCGTAGGGGCGATCATTGGCGGCATTATCTTCGGCATGGGAGCGCAGGTTTTTGTGCTGCCCTACCTCGACTCGATTGCCGGCTTTACCGTCCTGTTTATGGTGGTCACCGCAATCTCCTCGTGGATTGCGACCGCTTCCGCAAGGCTTTCCTATCTAGGCGTGCAGCTCGCCCTGGCCTTTTACCTGATTAATCTGCAGGAGTTCACCATCCAAACTTCGCTCGCCATTGCCCGCGACCGTGTCTTCGGAGTCCTGCTTGGTTTGGTGTCGATGTGGCTCATCTACGATCGCTTGTGGGTGAGGAACGCCCTGGAGGAAATGCAGGCGATCTTTGCGCACAATCTGGAGATGTTTGCGGAGCTGGCCGAGCAGTTGCTGGAGAAGGACCAGATAAAAGCAATCAAGCGAATCCGCCAGCTACGCGATCAGCTGAACGCCGGTTTCCAGGCGGTGACGGCGCAAGCCGATGCGGTCGTATTCGAGTTTGGCCCCTCGCGTCAGTGGAAGCTGCGGATCCGCGAAGACGTGCGGCGATGGCAGCCTTCGATCCGCACGCTGCTGCAGGTGCAAATCACCTCGGTGCAATACCTTGCCCACAAACCGCTCAGCAATTTACCTGAGCCCATCGCTCAGGCTGGAGTCGCGTTCGAAAAAGACATTGCCCTGGTGATGCGCGCGATGGCGAGTCAGGTCAGCAGCAAACCAGTCGATGCCGTCCCCGACATCAGCACGTCAGCGGCCCGGATGCAAGAGGCAATTCGCAAGTACTACCAGGACGTCGGCGTTCCGGTCCCTGCCCAGGTGTCCGACGTGCTGGGGCTCGCTGAAAGCCTGGCAACCATTCTGGCCCCGCTCTATGAGGACATCCGCCATACCTTCGCCACCCACGGCTATGCTGCCGGTGCCGAACCGGAATTCGCGCCTGGACAGGCGTGAGGGAATGGTGGATTCCTTCGGGTCCAGCCCGAAGGAATTCATGTCAAAGCAGATTCTGATTAACAAGAGGATGGGTGCCCAATCAACGTTCGCCCACCGTACGTGGGACGAAAAAGATGGGCGAAGCCCCACAATAGTTTCTGCTCTATCAACAAGACAATCCTGCTATTCCGCATCACTCACGCAGCGAAATCCCACCGTGCCGGAGCGGTCGTAGCTGGGAGCCATCAGCAAAAGCTTTCCGTGCTGATCATTGCGGTAAGCCTGGGGGAAATACCAGATCGAGCCCTGCGGCTGGTAGTAGCTTCCGCCTCTCAGAATGCCACCCCGTGTGTGCTCGTCGACAAATTCATCTGTCCATTGCCAAACGTTACCCACCATATCCATCACTCCGAAAGCACTCGCTCCAGCGGGGTGCGCGTCTACGTTATCCGGTTGCGTCAGTGAGCGTCCCTTCACCGGGAAAGGAACCGCGTTGGCCTGCCACTCATCACCCCAGGGGTAGACGCGCACTGAAATGCCGCCTTGCGCTGCATATTGCCATTCCCACTCGTGCGGCAGTCGTTTGCCGGCCCACTTCGCATACGCCCGCGTATCTTCAAGCGAGACCCAGGTCACCGGCTTATTGCCCCAGCCTTCAGGATAGGTGCCATCCTTCCAGTCGCGTAGAAAGTTGATACTATCTGCCGGTTGATAGTGCGTCGCGTTCAGGAACTTCTTGAAGCCGGCGTTCGTGACTGGATATTTGTCCATGTAGAAGGGGTGGATCGTCATCCGGTGTTCGTGAAAGCGCCGCGGCATTTCCTCCCACGGATATTGAACATCGACACCAATGTCGTTGAAGCCTTCGATCTCGATTCCCTCAACCTTGAAAACATAGTCGCCTCCCGGAATCTCAATCATGCCCTCCGGGGCCCCCTTGGCCGCCTTAGTCGCATCGATCGCGACCAGTTGCTGCCCCAGCGTCTTCCACTGGTCGGAATAGGTCGACAGTGGCGTCGCCGTCATCTTCTTCATGCGCGCCATCAAATCCTGCATCTTCGTATCCGGAGCTGTGCGCATGGCGAGTACAGCACCGAAGCCATGAGCTTCGATGGAGAAGGCAAGCACCGCGTCGTTTCCCTCCCGCTGCGGCGTGAGCTCAACACCGTGGTAGAGGTCAAAGTAACGAAAAGCCTCTTCTGCCGGAACCGTTATCTCCCGCCCGCTCACGTCATACTCGTTCCGGTTGACCAGCGTCCACATGGTCTGCCCGTTCAGCGGCCAGCGACTGGCAAACACGCCGTAGCGATGGGTTGGAAAGTACGGCTCCCAGCCGGAGCTGGTGAGAAAACTTGCCACGCCGCGCTCGATTGTGGCCATCCGGCGCGTCGCTTCTCCGTCCCGCGGAGTAATGCCGTTCCAGATTCCCCAAATGTTCTCCCAGCTTTCCCAGCCCACGCCGTTGAAGAATGCAAACTGCAGGTCATCTGTTTTGTTTCGCGCCCAGCGATGGGAAATATTCACCATGTGGCGTGTCTCCAGCCACTTGTATTTATCGACCTCAGGCACAAAGGGGAATTCGTATTGCCCCCACGTCATCACGTTCCAGGCGAGCCCCTCGTCAGCAGGTCCACCTTCGGGCTCGAACGCCAGCGTGTGGCCTGCGTGGTCCGATGCCAGCGAAAAGGCCAGCGGCACGCCGTCCTGTGTATCGCCATTGACTCCGTCGGCGTCGATCGCTTTCATGGTGTCCGCAATCGCCTGGGGCCACGGCTTGCCGGGATCACGAGTACCTTGATCCCACATCATCATGGGAAATAACACCCGCACGCCCCGGCGATGAAAATCCCCAACCATCTTGCGGACACCTTCCAGGCCGCCCGGCATGGAGCGGATCATATCGTGCTGATTCCGGTCATCGATACCCATGTTGGGATAGGTAGGCCAGATGAGGACGGCATCGATGCCTCCGTAGCGCTTCTCCAGGTCGTCGAGATAGCGATCCACCGTATACCTGCCAGCCACAGGATCGTAGAAATAGCGGTCCTGCGCCATCATCTGCGGCTGAATAAAACTCGATTGCGTCCACAGCAGTTCGGGCATCTGGTAGCGAGCGTCGTCATAGCCGATGCGGATACGGCGCTCCGCCCGCCAGTGCGTCACATCGTTCAACCATGCCTGGTGCGCGCCCTCGGCACAGGGTGTAGAGCCGCCCTGCCACGCTTCCCGCATGGTCAGGCATTCCGGAGAAGGTATCTGCTGCCGTTTCGGTTCGTACTTTGTGTCTTGTGCACCCAGGCACCCTGCTGCCAACGCGATTGTCAACGCCGCGACCAAACCCGCGGCACCTCTCGTGCTCACCATGGGATGGTGTCTCCTTCGCTGATCTCTATGCAGTCCCTGGGTGGAAATTGCAACAAATCTACGGGTGCTTCCCTCTGTGTTCTGGAGGCTAGGGTCTCTTCGCGAAGTTAATCACAAGAGTGACTGAGCAGCAAACCCGCCGATCCGGTTCGCGCACTTTTGCGAGCCAGGCAAGAGGTTCATCGCTGCCACTGCTCTCCGCCAGCCGCGAAGCGCTCTGGGTGATATCGAAAACGATGTCTGAACTCTCAAAAGCAGGGGTAGATAGGACGACCTTGTGGACCTGTAGATCAACGAACCCAGTTTGATCGAGATGTTTCCTGAGTTCGGACCCGATCCGTGGATTTCGGAAACCTTCACTCCAAAATCTAGCGATTTGCTTACCCATATGATCCTGGGAATCTGTATCGATGATGAACGTTCCCCAGTCAGGCTCGGCGCACACCACCCGGCCGCCGGAACACACCGTTCGGAACATTTCCCGGAGGACCGCGGCCGGCCGCTCGACATGTTGCAGTGTCCGGTCAACCTTACAGGAGTGCAGAAACCGATTTGCAAAAGGCAAACTCTGAATGTCCGCCTGAATATATTCGACCGCCGGAAACCCTTTGCTCCCGGAACGTGCGGATTCAATCAGGGCCAAGCTGGAGTCCACACCGATCGCCCGTCCCTCGGGTCCCACTAATACAGAGAGCCGGCGCACATCGAAACCCAGTCCGCAACCGAGGTCCGCGGTGATTGACCCACGCTGCGGTTTCATCAGCTCTAAGATTGCAATCTTGTATTGCTGAAACCCGGGAAGGGAATCCAGGTACGCCAGGCATCGTGCCATCTTGCTCACGGCGCCTGCATCCACGTCGCGGAAACCTCTCGCCAAATAATCCTCGGCTTCTCGATCGGAGTGCGTCATGGGAACCGGCCAGTCCTCACGTTAACACTGAGTCGAAAATTTACCACCGATTACGATGGACGCTGAGTCCGAAACTGCACCTCCCACCACACGGTGAGGATGACAAAGTTGAGGCAAAGTGGCAGGGACGAGGACCTTCCCCTCCCAAGAGAGGCAATAGGGTCTTGAGCTAACCTAGATTTGTCATCCAGACCGGAGCGTATCGGACTGGAGGGATCTGCAGGTTTTCTCGGGTTTTTACGCTGCCCCAGGCGGCTCAACGGAATGCGGAGCCGAACGCGACCACGATTTTATTAAGCAGCAACTCCGGCCAACAACCCAGGCAGACCACCAGCGCAGCAGTCACCCACAACGCAAGACGGGTTGTGAACGGCAAGCGGATGGTCGCGCCTTCGGTTACTGGGTCGGAGACATAAACCTGTTTAAGCACTCTCAGATAGTAGTAAAACGAAACCACGCTCATGGCGAGGGCCAGCAGTACCAGCCATAGCAAACCAGAGTGGTCGGGGATGTCCAGGGCCGAGACAAACACATAGAACTTGCCAAAGAACCCCGCCAGAGGTGGAATGCCGGCCAGCGAAAGCAAGAAAATCAGCAGGCAAAACGACAGCCCCGGAGCGCGCTTAGCCAGCCCGCGGAAATCCGCGATGCTGTCTACCTTTTCACCCTCCAGCGCAGCGAGCACTCCGAAAGCGCCTAGGGTCGCCAGCGCATAGGTGAATACGTAGTACACCAGCGCGCTCAAACTTTGCCGGCTATGAACCACCAGCGCAATCAACATATAGCCCGCATGCCCAATCGCAGAGTAGGCCAGCAACCGTCGGACGCTGGTTTGCGCAATCGCCGCGAGGTTTCCCCAGAGCATCGAGACCGCGGCTACGATCGCCATCAACGGTGCCCATCCAACCGAATAGCTGCCCCACGAGGCACTTCCCGCAGCCCCCATGAGACCCAGCGAGAAGACCACGAACAGTGCGAAGAAGCTGGCGACCTTGGAACTGGATGCGACCAGCCCGGCGCTCCACGTCGGCGCCCCCTGGTACACCTCGGGAGCCCACATGTGAAAGGGAGCGGCCGCAATCTTGAATCCAAACCCCGCCAGCAGCATGACGATGGCGAGTGTCAACAGCGGGTCGCCCGGCGACCCGTTGACCGCGGCAGCGATCGGTACGAGCGCGAGCGAGCCGGAGATGCCATACAGCAAACTCATGCCAAACAGCAGGATCCCCGCCGACATCCCGCCAAACAGAAAATACTTGAGCCCAGCTTCCGCCGATGGCTGGCTCTGCTTGTCAAACGCGGTAAGGATGTAGAGCGAAAGACTCAGGAACTCAATGGTGATAAAGATCACCAACAGGTTCTGCGTGCTCACCAGCAGCATCATGGCAGTGGTGGCAAACAGGATCAGAGAGCAGTACTCGCCCACGTGGGTGGTGAAGCGCGCCGAGTCAACCAGGAGAAACAGCACGATCGCCAGCGCGAGCAGTCCCATTTGCACCAGCTGCGTGAGCGAATTGACGACGAGCATTCCAGCCGGCAAGCTGCCCTGCGGGGATATCCTCAGCAGAAAAGCCAGCGCGATGATGCAGCCGCTCCCCGACGCAACGGCCGCCCAACGGAAACGGGTAGCAAGCGACGCCCGTCGCAGCAAGCTGAGGTCCAGCACCAGCACCAGCAATCCCGTCAGCCCCACAACGATTTCGGGTGCAGTTAAGCGCAGAAGTTCCAGGTAGCCGGAGCCGGTCATTTCCACCCACCCTGGCGAAGCTGCTCGAACAATGGTCCATTGAGGGCAGGCAGGATCAACTCGATAAGAAGCCTGGGATAGAGACCCAGCGCAATGGTGCTGGCCAGCAGCAGGCACGCTCCCAGGCGCTCCGGCATGGTGATCGGGGGCATCGCTTGTTCCGGAGTGGTCGTGGGCTCGCCAAAAAAAGTAGCCTGCAGAGCCCGCCACGAAAATGCAATCCCGATCAGGATGCCCAACCCCGCGATCCAACTCATCCAGGGAAACGCGCGCCAGGTGCCGATCAGCACCCCCAACTCGGCAATAAACCCGCTGAATCCCGGAAGCCCAATCGAGGCCATGAACGCCAGCACAAAGGTCACTGCCGCAAAGGGAATCAACCGGGCCAGCGGAATACGCGATAGCTCACCCAGGTCACGCGTGTGCGTGCGGTCATAAACCATGCGCCCCGTCACAGCAAACAGCAGCCCAGCGATGATTCCATGGGAGAACATCTGGTACACGGCGCCAGATAGGCCAATCTGGTTCAGGGTCATGAGGCCCAGCAGCACAAAGCCCATGTGGCTGACGCTGGAGTAGCCGACGACAAACTTGAGATCCTTCTGTACCAGCGCGATACTCGCACCGTAGACGATGCCAATCAGCGCGAGCACGGCGAAGACCTGCTGCCACGACCCGAACCCGAGCACGCGAAATCCCCATGGATCGAGCCCCCGCGGAAACAGCATCATGGCCACGCGCAGGCACCCATAGGCCCCCAGCTTCATCACCACGCCGGCCAATAGCATCGAAGCCGCAGTCGGAGCAGCTGCGTGGCCTGTGGGCGCCCAGGTATGAAACGGCCACATGCCGGCGAGCACGGCAAATCCCACGAAGATCATGGGGAAGGCCCACATCTGAAAATGTACCGGAAAGGGAAAATGTGCCAACGTCTCAAGACTCAGTGTGCGCTCACCGGAAACAACGTAAGCGGCGATCATTCCGGCCAACACCAGGGCACTGCCCGCAAAGGAGTAGAGCACCAGCTTCATCGCGGCGTACTCACGCCGGGCCGATCCCCAGATGGCGATCAGAAAATACTTGGGAATAATCGCGATCTCATAAAAGACAAAGAGTTGAAAAAGGTCGAAGCTGAGGAAGACACCGTATACCGCACCAATCAGCACCAGGTAGAGAGCGAAAAAGTCTTTCACCCTCCTTTCGGCATTCCAGGAAAAAAGGATGCCCGCGACTGCAGCAATTCCGGTCAGCAAGACCAGGACCAGGCTGATACCATCAGCCGCCAGATGATACTCAATGCCCAGCGTCGGGATCCACGGTGTTCTCACGATGGTGATCAGCTGTCCCGCTTGATAGTGCGCCACGGCCGCGATCGCAAGGCCCAGTCCTGCGATTGTTGTAAGCAACGCGGTTACGCGGGCAGCCCCCGGCCTCTTCAGGGGCGTAAGTGTAACCACAACTGCGCCGAGGAATGAGAGGTAGATCGTCCAGGCAAGCATGGTCAGTACCTCACCAGGCTGACGAACTGCATCACCGTCCCATGCACCATTCCGCTGATCAGTTGCGGGTACAGTCCAGCAACGAACATGACAGCAATTGCTGGAGCAAGCATGCAGCGCTCAGCCAGGCTCAGGTCCGGCATGCCCGCCCAGCGTTCACTCAGCGGGCCGGAGAAAACGCGCTGCAGAATTGTAAGTAGAAAGACGGCAGTCATCAGCAAGCCGAGCAACGCCATCGCCGCCGCCCACCATGTCAATGGAAAGACTCCTCTAAAAATAAGAAATTCTCCAGGGAAGCCTATGAGCCCGGGCAAGCCAAGAGAGGCGAAAAGGCTTATGCCCATCAGCCCGCTGAATACCGGCATTGCGCGACGCAGGCCGCCGAAGTCATTCAATCCGGTGAGGCCGCCGCTCCGCCTTTCCAGCAACGACAGAAACCAGAACAGAGTCGTAGCGGTCACACCGTGGCTGAACAGTTGCAGCATCACTCCGGTAAGCGCCGCCGCCTTTGCACTCACCTGGCTTGCCTCGGCGCCCGTAAACCCGGCGACGGCGACAATACCGAGGATGCAGTATCCCAGATGATTGATCGAAGAGTAGGCCAACATTCTCTTCAGGTCTTTCTGCGCCCACGCGGTGAAGGCGGGTAACACCACGCTGGCGATGGCCAACCAGAGAAGAACATTCCGGACGCGCCACATCTGCTCCGGAAAAATGGGCAGCAAGATCCTGAGAAATCCATATACGCCCATTTTTGACAGAGCGCCGGTCAGCACCATGGTCGTTTCTGGTGCAGCTTCCGCATAGGCGGAGGCGAGCCAGCCGTGAAAAGGAACCACCGGCGTCTTGACCGCGAATCCCAGGAATGCGCCGCAAAACAGGAACATGGTGATGTGGCCGCTGTCCCACTCATGCCAATGCAGGTTTTGCCCAATTGCAGCCGCGAGCTGACCAGTCTGCGCCATCTGCGTCAGCTCGACAAAGTCGAAACTGCCGCTGGCGAGAAAGATTGCCAGAAAGGCCAGCAGCAATGTAATGCTGCCCACCATTGTGTAAACAAAGAACTGGGTGGCTGCGCGCGCGCGTCCCGAACCGCCCCAGATCCGGATCAGGAAGAACGCCGGAATCAGGCTCAGCTCCCAGAATAAAAACCAGTGGAGAAAGTTCAGGGCGGTATAAGTGCCGAACAGCCCCGTCTCCAGAAAGAGCAGGCAAGCGAAATAAGCCGGCCCTTGTTTCGAATTACCCCAGGAAGCAGCCACGGCCATGAGCACGACAAGAGAGGAGACGGCCAGCATCAGCAGGCTCAGACCGTCTAAGCCGACGTGGTAGGCAAGTCCGATTTCCGGCGCCCAGGCGTGCATTTCCTGCAGTTGCATCCCTGCGTATCCAGGCTGGAAGCGCAACCAAAGTACAACGGTGTACGCAACCGCAGCGGTAGCGAAACCCACGGCGGTCAGCCGCCCCGCCGAACGTCCCGTTCGTCCCAGCAGCAGCACGGCAATTCCGCCGACAAAAGGAAGCAAGGTAAGCGCGCTGAGGAAAGGCAAGTTGCTGCTCATCCTCTGTGTCCCAGCAGGAGAAAGAGAGCCAAAGCTGCCACCGCGGCCCCTAATAGCCGAAGATAATGTTGAATCAGTCCGTCCTGTAAACGGGCAAGCAGCCGCCCGCCATCTGCGACGCCGTCACAGCCTTCGTCGAATCCCTTGTTGACCACCCAACGGTCGAGCGAGAAATCGATCCACCCAAGGCCCTTGGTCAGGCCCGAAACAGCCACTAGGATGCCGCTCCAAACCCATTGATCCAACCAGCTTGTGACGTTCGCGATCCACCATGCCAATCGCAGAATCGTCAGCGCATAGAGCTGGTCCACGTAGAAGCCGTTCTTCAGCGTGTGGAAGAGCGCCGGCTGCAACTGCTCCAGTGCGTCCGCATCGCCTGCGTGCTTGATCGGTCTTCGCCCATAGATCCACCAACCCAGCCCCAAACCCGCGAAGACCAGCAAGGACGAAGCCAGCATGAGCGGAAGAAGTCCGTTTTCCGCCAGTTGGCCGAAATCCAGGCGAGTATGCCTCATCTCCACAAAAGCCTGCAGCCATGGCCATGCCGGAGTCCCGATAAAGCCGAGCAAGACCGCGAAACCCGCCAGCAGCACCAACGGTATCGTCATGGCAGCCGGACTCTCGTGCGCCGCCTCATGCGGGTCCGAAGCAGCCGTTTCCGCCGGTACAACCGGTTCCGGCACCGGACCCTTGTGCCGCGTGCCGAAAAAGACGTAGCACACCTGTCGTGTCATGTAGAAGGCCGTCAGCAGGGCGCCAACCGCACCGAGATAAAAGGGTACCCGGGAGACATTCCACCCATAGGCGGCATGCAGAATTGCATCTTTGCTCCAAAACCCGGAGAAGAATAAAGGAAATCCGCACAACGCCAACGTACCTACCGCGTAGGTGGCAAAGGTGAGCGGCATCCACTTGCGGATGCCTCCCATTTCGCGAATGTCCTGTTCTCCCATCAGACCGTGGATCACCGATCCCGCACCAAGAAAGAGCAGCGCTTTAAAAAACGCATGGGCAATCAGGTGGAAGACACCCACTGCCACCCCGCCCACGCCGATGCCCATCATCATGTACCCCAGCTGCGAAACCGTGGAGTAAGCCAGAACGCGTTTGATATCGTCCTGGGCCACCGCCACCATCGCGGCAAAGATTGCGGTCAGCGCGCCAATCCAGGTGACCAGCGCGAGCGCATTGGTCGAAAAAGCCATCAGCGGATACACCCGCGCCACAAGGTAGACGCCGGCGGCCACCATGGTCGCGGCGTGAATCAGGGCGCTTACCGGTGTGGGGCCCTCCATCGCATCCGGCAGCCAGACATGGAGCGGCAGCTGGCCAGACTTTCCAACCGCTCCGCAGAAGATCAAAAGCGCAATGCCGGTTGAGACTTGCGCGCCCAGCAGAGAGAGCGGGCCGTGCTCCATGCACCCCGCCCCGTGATCGTAGAAGAGCAGCGTGCCCGTCTGCCCGTAAAGCCACACCATGCCCAGGAGCAGGCCGAGGTCGCCGATTCGGGTAGTGATGAACGCCTTCTTGGCCGCCGCTGCCGCTGCAGGCCTTTCATACCAGAACCCAATCAGCAGGTACGAAGTGAGCCCAACCACTTCCCAACACATAAACAGCAGCAACAGGCTATTGGCGATCAACAGGCCGAGCATCGCCCCCGCAAAAAGTGAGAGAAAGCAGAAGAATCGGGTGAAGTTTTCGTCGTGGTGCATATACGCCACGCTGTAAATAAAAATCAGCAACCCAACGAAGGTGACCATCACCAGCATGACCGCGGCCAACGGGTCTAACATCCACCCCAGCTTCACCCATTCGGATCCGAACTGCATCCAGTAGAAGTTGTAGAAGAGCCGTTCCGTCTGCCGCAGCACATGGGCGAAGGCAGCCAGGGCCAGCACCAGGGAAATTGTCATAGATGCGATCGCGATGCCAGCCGCGACTTTTCGATGGCTCCGCTTGAGCAGTGCACCGATGCCGGCAGCCACCACGGGTAATGCCGGAATCAACCACAGATAGCGAACGATCCAGGCGGTCACTCTATCGAGCCCTCCCAGTGAGCTGGCTCAGATCTGTAGTTTTCGCATGTCGGTACACCGCGAGAATGAGTGCAAGTCCAACCGCAGCTTCCGCCGCAGCGACGCCGATCGAAAAAAGCACAAAAATCATGCCAGTCGGCGCGCCGGCGTGGGGTCCAAAGCGCCAAAACGCAACAAAGTTGAGGTTGGCCGCATTCAACATCAGTTCAATGCCAACCAGCACCAGGATGGTGTTGCGGCGAGTCAACGCACCCGCAAGGCCGATCGCGAAAAGCATGGAAGAAACAAGCAAACATCCTGCCAACGGAGTCATTGCGTGTCCTGTTTCTCCTTCATGGCCACAATCACGGCTCCTATGAGCGCCGCTGTGAGCATCAAGCCGATCGCTTCCAGCGGGAGTACATAGCCCGCCATCAAGGCAGTGCCCAACTGGCGAATCGTGGCCTGTGGAGCAGCGGACTGCCCCGTGGAGTGAGTCGCAAAGCTATGCGAGACTGCCCAGGCAAGGATGCCGAATATGGACGTCGCGACTACGATGCCTACAATCGGCAAGGCTGCCGGCTGCAACGGCGGCGAGTCGGAATCACCGCCGCGAGTGAGCAGGATGACGAAAACGATGAGGACGGCGATCGCGCCCACGTAGACCAGCAACTGCGCCAGGCCCAGGAACTGGGCGCCAAGGTTGAGGTAAAGCATCCCGATACCCGCAAACGCAATCGCCAGTGCCAGCGCGCAATGCACTAAGCCGCGAAGCATCATCGCCGCGCACGCACCAACCAGGGTTATTACCGCAAGAACAAGAAACGCAGCGCTCATCTCTCTCATTCAGCAAAACGATAGATTCGTTTCGCAATCTTGTTTCTGGTCTCCACGCCGCGGGCCAACAAGACATAGGCCACTGCAATAAACACCATGCTGACCAGCCACCGTATTACGCCCTGGGGAAGAAAGCGCCATGCCCCGGCCGATACCACAACGACCAATGCCATCGGCAACATAAACTTCCAGGCAAAATTCATCAACTGATCCATGCGCAGACGGGGCAGTGTGCCGCGCACCCAGATGAATCCGAAGATGAGCCCCAGCAGCTTGGCAAAGAACCATATCCACGATGGAATCCAGGTCAGGAAGGGCAGGGGCGCCGACCATCCACCCAGAAACAATGTGATTCCCAGGCCGCTAATGGCAAACATCCCCAGATATTCTCCCAGGAAGAACAGGGCGAATTTAAAGCCCGAGTACTCGATGTAATATCCGGCAATAATCTCGGACTCTCCCTCCGGCAGGTCAAACGGGGAACGGTTGGTCTCAGCGGTGGCGGAGATCATAAACAGGATGAAACCGGCGAAACCCCACGGCGTAAGCACATACCAGTGGGGAAAAATTCCCGAGAAGCCGGCCTGTTTGGCCACGATCTCGACCGTCGACAAAGATCCGGCGGCCATGATGACGGCGATGGAGGAGAGCAGCAGCGGTACCTCATAGCTGATCATCTGGGCCACCGCCCGCATGGCGCCGAGCAGTGAATACTTGTTGCGGCTGGACCACCCCGCCATGAAAACAGACAACTCTGAAATTGCCCCGATGGCGAAGAAAAACAACACCCCTGCATCCAGGTTCGCCGCGATCATGTTGCGGCCGATGGGAAGAACCGCATAAGGCAGAAACGCGACCGCCAACAGAACCAGCGGGGCCAGAAAGTGAACCGTGCGGTCCGCTGCAGCGGGAACAATATCTTCTTTGGTCAGCGACTTCACCGCATCCGCCATTGGCTGCAGGATGCCATAAAATCCCACCCGGTTCGGGCCGTAGCGGTTCTGTATCCGGCCCAGTCCTTTGCGTTCCAGAACTGTGGTCAACGCGAACAGCACGGGGAAGACGAGAAGAATGGGAACGATGGTCAGCAAAATCGAAACCGCTGGCTGAATCGCTGCCGGTGAGTAGCCCAGGAGCCAGTGCTTCAGCACGACGAACACCTGGTCGAACATTATTTGGCCACCGCGGGTTGTTGTTTCTTGGCCTCAG
Organism: uncultured Acidobacteriaceae bacterium; assembly: GCA_963814015.1. Taxonomy (GTDB): domain Bacteria; phylum Acidobacteriota; class Terriglobia; order Terriglobales; family Acidobacteriaceae; genus PALSA-350. The sequence continues at coordinate 20,443 of CAWFBI010000002.1, read as the reverse complement.
CCTGCGCCTTTTCTTCCGCTCGTCTGGCCTCGACCTCGGCTGCTTCCGTCGGGTGGATAGCCAGGTAGTGCTCATTAGGCATCGCCAATTTTTCCTTGGTCCATAAGAGCCCGCCAAAGCGATCGGTGGTGCTTAGCTCGAAGGCGTTATCCATGCGGATGGCATCGAACGGGCAAACTTCCACGCAGATCTGGCAGCTCATGCAAACCGAGACATCAATATCGAATACCGCCGGGTAGAACTGCTGTTTGCCCACAAAGTCGGGCTTTTTGTCTTTGCTCTTCTCGATGGTTATGCATCGCGGCGGGCACTCTTTCTCGCATATCTGGCATGCCACGCAACGAAGCCCCTGTTCCGGGTCCTCGCCATCGTAAATGAGGAAAGGGAAGTTACGCGCTGATTCCGAGACCGGCAGCCGCTCTTCAGGGAACTGCACAGTTACCAGGCGTTCCTTATCGACAAAGCTGCCGAAAAAGTTCCGGGCCGTTTCCGCCAACCCTTTGACAATACCCTCACCTAACATTTCTTGTGCTGCCCCCATCATGTGGTTTGAGAGAATCGGGTGCCCCATATCTCGCGCCTTTGGCGAGATGTGGGAATGAGGCCATCCCCGCGGTTGGCCTCCTCTCCCACATCTTCCAATAAACGCGTCGGGAGATATGGGGCACACACCATTTTGTTCTGGTTTGTTCTGGCACAAACTTTTCCCTAACGGTCCACTTCTCCCATCACAATATCAATGCTCCCCAGAATCACTACTACATCGGCAATGTTGTGTCCCAGGCACATGTCTTCGAGTACCGTAAGGTTGATCAGGCTGGGAGGCCGCACCCGGTACCGGTATGGGTTGGTCGAGCCGTCGCTGATCAAATAGAACCCCAGCTCCCCCTTCGGCGATTCAATCCGCGCATAAGCTTCCCCCGCCTTGGGCCGCAAGCCGCGCAGCTTGGCCTTGGGATCCATGATCGGCCCCGGTGGAATGTCGCGCAGCGCCTGCTCCAGAATCTTGAGTGACTCCCGCATCTCGAGCACGCGCATCATGTACCGGTCGAACACGTCTCCGTGCTCTCCCAGCGGCACACGGAACTGGAAGCGTTCGTAAATACCGTAGCGGTCTACCTTGCGCAGGTCATAATTCACCCCGCTGGCGCGCAGGCCCGGGCCGGTGACGCCGGCATTGATCGCCAGTTCGCGGGGCAGCACACCCACTCCCTGGGTGCGCGCCATCAGGATTTCATTCCCCGTCAGCAGCTGTTCGAACTCATCCAGGAAGCCATTAAACCCGCCCACCAGCTTCGCAGTCTGGCTAAGCCACTCTGTGGAGCAATCCACGCGCACCCCGCCGAACCGCATGTAGTTACACATCATGCGCGCGCCGCTCAAGGATTCGAACAGGTCCAGGACCCGCTCCCGCTCCCGGAACGCATACATCAGCGGCGTGCCGCTGGCCCCCATGTCCTGCAAAAGGAACCCCACCATGCCGGCGTGATTCTGCAGCCTGGTCAACTCGGCCACGATCACCCGGATATACTCAGCGCGCTCCGGCACGGTGAGGCCTGCCAGTTTCTCTACCGCCAGGGCGTATCCCCAGTTGTTGGTCATGGAGCAGAGGTAGTCCAGCCGGTCGGTGTAAGGAATCGCAGCCAGATAGCTGGCCGCCTCGGCGATTTTTTCGTGGTTCCGGTGCAGGTAGCCGAAAACAGGCTTCAGGCGCAGAACCCGCTCACCTTCCAGGCGAACGTCCATGCGGAAGACGCCGTGGGTCGATGGGTGCTGCGGCCCCATCGATATTTCCATGATCCCTTCCTGCCGAGCCTCGAATGGCGCCACCTGTGTCATTGCTCCCTCAATACTTCCAGGTCATCGTCCGGCGGAGGAACATAATCCTTGCGCATGGGATGGTCCGTGAAACCCTCCCACATCAGGATCCGCCGCAAATCCGGATGCCCTTCAAACACCACTCCGTACAGGTCGAAGGCCTCTCGCTCCTGAAACTCCGCGCTTCTCCACACCGGGGTTAGCGATGGCAGAGTAATGTCATCTGTCCGGTTCGCTGTACGCATCCGCAAAACCACCGGCCCTGCTTTGTCGGCCATGGAATAAAGGTGATAAACCACTTCCAGGTAGCCGGGAATCATTGTCTTGATCGTCTGCTCGACCTCTTTCTCGACGCCATCGACAAGTTGCTGGGTCTTGATTTTGTCTGTCTTCTCGCGGTCCGGCCAATCCACCGCGGTTACGTTGGAGCAAAAATCCAGTTGGAACTCGTCGCGCAGCATCCGGGCTGCTTCGAGCCCGTGTCGGCGGTCGATCAACAACGAGTTCTGGGCCGACGGGCTGGCGTTCATTACCACCTCCACCTGGCAACCCGGAACCCTCGCCTTCAATTTGCTGCTGATTTCCTCCAACGTCATCCCTGAAGCACCTTAAAGGGGTTGCGGAAGACCTCGTCGTTCTGCGTCGGTTCCAGTCCGTGCTCGCCAAATTCGGGCACCTGGAACTCGCTGGGGAGCTCTCGCTTGAGATGCCTTGCTCTCGACTCCCCGGTAAGGTGCTGGGCGCCAATTTGATCCTGCAGGGTCATGAAGGCATGAATCAGCGCCTCCGGCCGGGGAGGGCAACCTGGAATGTGCACATCAACAGGAATGTAGCGGTCGATTCCCTTGAGCACGTTGTAGCCGTCGCGGAAGGGACCGCCGGAGATGGCGCACGCACCCATGGCGATCACGTATTTCGGCTCCGGCATCTGGTTGTATAGCCGCACCACCTGGGGAGCCATTTTCTTGGTCACCGTTCCCGACACGATGATGAGGTCGGCCTGCCGTGGGGAAGGCCGAAAGACCTCGGCACCAAAGCGAGCCAGATCGTAGCGCGCCATGGTGGTAGCGATCATTTCGATGGCGCAGCACGCCAGGCCAAAGGTGAGCGGCCAAACGGAATTCTTGCGGCCCCAGTTATAGAGCTCTTCGAATGAGGTGGCAAAGATTCCGTGCTTGCTTAACTCGGTCTTTAAGTCCTGATCCATCGAAACCTCATCATGCCCAAGTCAACACACCTTTTTGGCAGGCCCAGATCAGACCCTCCACCAGTAAAAGCAGGAAAACCAGCATAGCCAGACAAGCTGCCAGCGAAAGGCCGGAGAAGGCCGCCGCAAACGGCAGCAGGAAAACAGCTTCCACATCAAAGATCAAAAACACAATGGCATAAAGGTAATAGGAGACGTCCAGCTGGATCCACGCATCGCCCTTAGCCTCGAGTCCGCATTCGTAAGTTGCATTTTTCTGTACCCCGGGCTTGGCCGGAGAGACAAGTCTCGCCCACAACCAGGCCAGCGAAAGCGGGATTGCTCCAAATACAAGCGCGGCGACCAGGAGCACGATGATGGTGGCCCAGGGGTGCTCGACCGGAGCTATCGGAAGACTCGTACCCATTCCTCACCATTGCGCCCCAGCTGACTCCCGGACGCAGGGAATGACTCAACAATCCAGATTACGCCTTCTTGCTCCGGGCTGACTGACCCGATTCCCATCCAGTCCAAAACCAGGCCCGGGGTGAACCAAGTTCTGAACCGCAGCCTGGGCCGATCCTGCGTGAAATCAAATAATTAGGACGATTTGCTCCGTCGGCGCAGCCTCAGGGGCTGTCAGACCACAGAGGCTGGGTGTATGCTGGTTCGCGTTCAAGATAGCGTCGTCGAAGTCGCCGTATTTTGTTTGACCGGATGAGATCCGGTGGTCCCGGGGCCATGTCCCGGCGGCCCCACAGCCTGGAGATGAATCAATGAGGCAGTCCTTTGCTATTGGTATAGGGGGCGCCGCCGGTCAGGGCGTCGCTACCCCAGGTGACATTTTCGCGAAAATTTTCAGCCGTCGTGGGCTGCATCTGAACGTCTACAACGCCTACCAATCCATCATTCGCGGCGGCCATACTTTTCTCACCATCCGCACCGGCCCGGACAAGATCACCAACATGGGCGATCGGATCGATCTCCTGATCCCCCTCAACCAGGACACGATGGATCGGCACCTTAGCCTGCTGAGCAGCGGAGGCGCCTGTATCTACAACGCCGACACTATCAAACCAGGCAAGCCGGCGGATGGCGTGCAGTTGTGCCCGCTGCCGGTCTCGAAACTGGCTGACATCAGCCGCAACAAAATCGCCCAGAATACCTTGGCCATTGGCGCCGCGCTTAGCATGACGGGCATCGGCTTTCAGGCGCTCGAAGAGGTCCTTACCGAGCAATTCCGCAAGAAGGAAAAGGCCGTTATCGACGAGAACGTTGGCCTGGCGCGGGTCGGTTACGACTACGCCACGCAAAACTTCAAGGCCTTCGCCCATCCGCTGCCGATGACAGACAAGCGCTACGCCGTACTTGGCGGCAACGCCGCCATGGCCATGGGCGGAGCCGCGGCCGGGGTCAAGTTCTACTGTGCCTATCCTATGAGTCCGTCGACCGGCGTGCTGCACTGGATGGCCGAGCACGCCCGCAAAGCCAACATCATGGTCCGCCAGGTTGAGGACGAGATCGGCGTAATCAACATGGCGATTGGCGCAGCGCACGCCGGCGTTCGTGCCATGTGCGCCACCTCCGGGGGCGGTTTTGCCCTGATGACTGAGGCCCTCGGTCTCTCCGCCCAGGCTGAAATTCCCGTGGTTGTCATTGACTGCCAGCGCGCGGGTCCGTCCACTGGAGTTCCCACCAAGACCGAGCAGGGAGATCTTTGGCAGATGTTAGGCGCGGCTTTCGGTGATTATCCCCGGGTAATTGCCGCTCCCCTCGATATTGGCGACTGCTTCACGCTCATCCCGGAAATCTTCAACATCGCCGAACGCTTTCAGTGCCCCGGCATTGTGCTTTGCGACCTGCTGTTAGCCGAAGGCCGCCTCAGTGTCGATCCCAATATCCTGGACTTCAATCCCAAGGTCGACCGCGGCGAGATGATTACCTCTGCTAATGGCAACGGCAATGGATCCTACAAGCGCTACCTCATTACTGAGAGCGGAGTATCGCCTCGCGCCGTTCCCGGAGTTCCCGGCCACACCCACGTGGTCTCGAGCGACGAGCACGATGAAGACGGCGTGCTCATCAGCGACGAATACACCAACACCGTGAAGCGCCGCGCCATGATGGAAAAGCGGATGCGCAAAGTCGCCGGCATTGAAGCTTCGGTTCAACCGCCCAAGCTGCAGGGCCCGGTGGACGCCGACGTCACCCTGATCGGCTGGGGGTCGACCCAGGGTGTGATCGAGGAAGCGCGTGAGCTGCTTGGCGAGCAGGGCATTACTGCCAATCAGCTGCAAATCCGCTGGCTGGTCCCACTACACGGCGACGCGATTGTTGATATTTTGAAGCGTTCGCGCCACACCATCATCATCGAAAACAACTACAGTGGCCAATTCGCCCGCTATCTGCGCAGCGAAACCAGTTTTGTGGCCAATGGGCACATCCGCAAATACGACGGCGAACCTTTCATGCCGCATCACATTGTGGAAGCAGTTAAAGAGCAGCTGAGTGGGAACACGACCCTTTCGGTTCCAACCCACGAGATCATGGTCTAGGAGAAACAACGATGGCGACAGATATAGCAGCTCCAAAACTGACCACCATGGCCGACCTGAAGGGCAAGGTCGATCCCGACTGGTGCCCGGGTTGCGGCGATTTCGGCGTGCTGGCGGCGGTGCAGAAAGCGCTGGTCGAGCTGCAGATTCCCAATCACGAGGTTGCCACCATCAGCGGTATCGGCTGCTCCTCAAACTTTCCCGGATTCATCAACACCTACGGCATGCACACCCTGCATGGACGCTCGTTGGCTGTAGCCACCGGCTTCAAGATGGCCAATCACGGCATGACGGTGCTGGTCACCGGCGGTGATGGTGACGGCTTCGGCATCGGCGGCAATCATTTCATGCACACCATGCGCCGTAACGTCGATCTGCTCTACATCGTCATGGACAATCAGATTTACGGCCTCACCACCGGGCAAACCTCGCCCACCAGCCGTATAGGGATGAAGACCAAGAGCATGCCCTTTGGCAACGTCGAGGGGCCGATAAACCCCATCTCGCTCGCTCTGTCTGCGGGAGCGACATACATAGCCCGTGGCTTCAGCGCGGAGCAGAAGCATCTTACCGAGCTGATCAAGCAGGGGATCCAGCACAAGGGCTTCTCCTTCATCGATGTTTTCAGCCCCTGCGTAACTTACAACCACGACAACACATTCCAGTGGTTCCGGCCGAGAGTCAAGAAGCTTGAGGATAATCCGTCCTATGACTCCACTAACTGGATGGCCGCGATGGAGAAATCTCTGCTGTGGGGTGATGAAATTCCCATTGGCAAATTCTTCGAGCGTACGGACGTGCCCACGCTGCATGAATCGGAACCGGTGTTGGCCTCAGAACCGTTAGTCAAACAGAGCTCGCGTATCCCCCCCGATGTAGCGCGAGCGTTTGTAGAAGAATTGATGTAGCCGCTGAGAGAAACCGCAGAGATCTGCGGTTTCTTTTTTAGCGTAGCTGAGAAGACCCTTAGTGCGGAGAAACCAGCGTCTTCACGTTATTTTCTTTCTCATATAGCAGGCCGTGATAGCCCTTCCCGACCAGATCGTCGAGAGGGATGCGGTCGGTGATCAACTCATCACCCTTGAATCGCTTATCGGCCATCATGCGAATTGTCTCGTCATAGAGCCCGTAACCACTCATGCTTCCGCTCACGGTCTTCTCGCGAAAGACCAGGTCGGTGAAATCGAGCGTCGCAGGTTTCTCAAACACTCCCATGACAATCAGCCTACCGCGTGTCCTGGTGAGTTTCCCCGCAAGCTGCGCCGTCATCGGCTGCCCGGCACACTCAACCACCACGTCGAATCCCTCGCCTTCGGTAATCTCAAGCGCGCGTTTCTCGGCATCTTCGTTCGCCGGATCGATGACGTCCGTGGCGCCCAGGGTTTTCGCTGTTTCCTTGCGCCGCTGGGCAACTTCCACGGCGACTACTCTTTTCGCGCCGCGGAGGGTCGCAGCCATCAAGGCCATCAAGCCTATCGGTCCTGCGCCAACAATCGCGACATTGTCTTCCGGTCCTATGTGTCCCGTAGTGACGGCGCGCACTGTCGCCGAAAATGGCTCAACCAAGGCACCCACTTCATCGGAGATGGTGTCGGGCAGGTGATAGCACTGGTACGCGTACAAGTTCAATCGTTCTGAGAGTGCTCCTCCCCACCAGCTCGTTCCCAGAAATGCAACCTTGTCGCATTGCGCCATGGAGCCTGACCGGCACCAACGGCACTGTTGACAACCGATGATCGGGCAGGCGGCAACCCGGTCGCCTACCGAGAAGTCTTCGACACCCTTGCCCACGGCGATCACCCGTCCGGACATCTCGTGCCCGATGAGAACCGGGGCTTTTACGGATGTCAGCGGATGGGGTGCATCCTGGGGAATATAAAACGGTCCACCCAGGTATTCGTGAAGATCGGTGCCGCAGATACCGCACCAGGCAACCTCAACCTGAACCTGTCCCGGAGGCGGATCGGGCGGATCGGCCACATGTTCAACTCGAACGTCCTGCCTGCCATGCCAGATCGCAGCTTTCATACAGAAACCCTCCAATCACGCAGATCGCCTGGGGCGGTCTAACGGTCGTATCGAATGCTAGTCTCTGTAGGTGCGCAGGTCTCTGAAAAGTCGGTAGTTTGTTTCTTAAAAAACTACGCCGCCCAACGAACCCCTTCCTCTGCATCAGGTTTTGAGGGGTACGGGCTTTACAGCCCGGCCATGAAACCCGGCTAATGTGAGCGGCTTTAGCCGCTGAGGGATGTAGTTTTCCCGAAGTTAAGACGACTGAAAAGGCAAAAACACAGACGTTTCGCCGCCGCTCAACGAGTACGACCGCAGGACTTTCTACACCTTTGATTCCCACGGCTACACCGATTATCCGTTCTACAGCGAACCAGCCGCAATGTCTCCCGGCGCCGGAAGTGCCGTTGTCAGCGTCAAATGCGTTTGAAAGTGTCCCTAAGGCTTACCCCGATACGAGTAGGATGTTGGTAAAAATCCAACTTGTCAGGAAGTAATGACGAAAGGAAAAGAGACTCGTGAAGAAGGTTCAGCTCTTGTTGACTCTGGCGTTGGGGGCGAGCATGGTTCAGGCCGCTCCCGTACCACCCTTAAGCAGCGATGCCGCAAAGCAGGTCTTGGCTACCGAACAGGCCCGCACCGCAGCCCTGGAGCATTCCGATCTGGCTACGCTCGAGCGGATTATGGCGGACGATGTCACCTATATCCATGCGAGCGGCAAAGTAGATACGAAGAAAAGTTATCTGGATGCGATTCGTGGCGGACAGCTCCATTACATTTCCTGGCGTCCTATGAATTTGCACGTTCGCACTGTCGGAAGTGGTGCTGTCATCAATGGCGAGTATGCCGTGAGGGTGACGGACTCCCGGGTTCAGTCCACCCCATTCGACATTAATATCTTTATCCTGACCGTGTATGAACGGCACAATGGCCAATGGCAGCAGATCGCTTGGCAATCCACGCGTGACACAGGGGCCCACTGACGTTTGCGGCCATCAACTGGTAATTGTTCTTTGATCAACTTCCTTCAAATGAATGTCTTTGACGTTTCGCGATAGGGCCACGTTAAAATCCTGAACGTTTCTGAGCTCGAATACTGCGGTGCTCACCGCCTTTGGCGTTTTAATACGAAAGAACTCAGCGCCCTTCACATTGTCCAGGTAGAAGACTGGCCGGGCATCCGGCTGGGTCCAGGAAAGCTCAACGTTAGTCAACTCAATGTTATTTACGTTGCGGATAAAAAATCCGTTCGCAGGGATGTCACCGAACCTATACGGTTCAGGATATCCCTGTTCCATTTGTGGTACGGCCCGTGCGGCCATTTCGGGTGTGCCACCTCCGCGATGCTCCATATACAGATCGTTGATCTTAATGTCTTCGATCGGATTAGAAGGAATACCCATGATCAGTCCCGCGCCGCTGAACTGCGCTGCGGAGTTGTAGCTGACAACGTTACTGATAATGATCCGTTTCAGCGTGCCCACCGGAACTCCCGCCGGACCCCGCATGCGGCTGCCCAGGCGTAAGAACAGCGGGGTATTGGTGCAGTCACGCATAGTGACACCGGTAAAGGTAATATCTTCCAGCAACGCGCCATCGACACTCTCCAGCGCAAAACCGCGGCAACCATCAAAGACGCAATTCGAAATCGTGATGTTCTTAAACCCCCCGTTAGACTCTGTACCACACTTGATGCGGCCTGTAGGAGCCACTTTGAAATCAGCAGGCCAGCGCTTATACGTGCCATCCAACATCGTCCCCAGCACATACGCGCCAGTGACATAGCAATTCGTAATTGTCACATTCTGCGTGGCACGTGCATAACCCAGCGCAAATGAACTTTTTGGGCAAATGCCATCGTCCCAGGGAGAATTGACGCTGCAATTCGAGACACGAACGTTGTGGCAGCAGTCTATATCTATTGCATCCCGGTCGGTATCGATCTTCAAATTGTCGATCGTCAGGTTGTCGACTCCAGTCGCCAGAATGCCGAAGTGGCCGCCTTTCAAAATGGAGAAATCCCGCAGGAGGACGTTGTGGCAATTCTTGAGTGCGATCGTCTTATTTCCCATGCCTGGAGTTTCAGCCTTTGGCTCCTCTGAGCCGCCGCGGCTCAGCCCTTTGCCCCATATCAATCCCGGCCCAAGGATAGCAACGTCGTGGATCCCTTCACCCCAAATCAGGCTATTGTGCCAGTGATTGTGGCCATAATCCTGGTAGTCCTCCCAGGGTTTATTCGGCTCGGCGGGATCGTAGCAAGCACCGCTGGTGCTGCCGCCCGGCGCAACGCTTGCTGCCAGAATCGTTGCTCCCATATCGAGGTAGAGGACCACGTTGTTCATGAGGTGAATGGAGTACGAGGCATACGTGCCCGAGGGAAAACGAACCGTTCCACCTCCCTGAGCGCTGGCCGCCTCGATTGCCTTGTTGATCGCCGGGGTATCGATGGAGGCGCCGTCGCCGCGCGCGCCATAAGCTCTTACATCGAATACAGTACCGGCGCCTGCCCCCGGCATGCTCGCAGTTTGAGCGTGAGCGCCGGGTGAAATACCTGTTGTAGCGCCGGCCAGCCCAGTGCTTGCCAGCTTCAGAAAGTCTCTTCGAAAAATCGTCACTTATTTTCACTCCTCGTGTCTTTGGGATAGGACTTGGCCAGATAGGCAGTGATCTGGTTGAGTTCTTCGTCCGTGGCGACAGCTCCCTGGGCGACCATCAGGTGCACCAGGTCGCGCCATCCTTGCGGGCTGAGTTGTTCGTTAGCCGTTAACCCGGGCGAATGGCAACCAGAACAGACTCTTACCGTTACGTCACGTCCCGGCCCGGGCGGCAAAAGACCGAGATGAAACGGTGGTTTGGGCAGGAAAACGGTAGCCGCACTTGAAGGTGCGCTGTCTCCGTTGGAGTTCGCGGAGCTCACCACGTATTGATAAGTCATTCCATTACCCGCCGTAATATCGGTAAAGGTAGTCGACGTTAGACCACTGGCAATGGTCTCAAAGGGCTCAGCGTTCTTGATCGATCTCTTCACCGTGTATGTTGTGGCGCCTCCGGATTCCGCCCACGACAGCGAGACCTGCCCATCTCCAGCGGAGACATTCACGCTTGACGGCGTCAATGGACCAGGGCCATCCGGCAGCAATCCATAAACACAAAGCTGACCGCTCCCGATATTTCGCGTTCCAAAGCTGGCAAGATACACCTTACCGTTTGCGATGGTGGGCGGAGCCGTTTTCGCATAGTTGTTGCAATCGTCGCGGAGGGGATTTTCAAGCGAATTCCAGAGCTCATGCCTGATATCGTCCGCGTCATAGGCGTGCAGAATGCCGGGTCTCGACTCATGCCATGAATTGCCGCTTGCATGAATAGCTGCCCAGAGAATTCCATCTTGATTCCCATTCGCCGAAAGCGAGATCATTGCCCCAGGATGGCCCTGATTCACCTCTGGACGGATGGCGACAGGCGCTTCTTTGAGCTTTTGGCCATCGAAGGTATAGGCCCTGAGTTGATCTCTCTGCCCCCACATGTAAACCAGCGCACCGTTCTTCGCGCTGTTCCAATAGACCAGGCTGGGTAGTTGCGAACTGGTTGCTTGAAAGTGTTGGACCGCCTGTTCGTCGCCGAGGTGGCCCATGTGATGGGCATCCACAAGGTAAAGAACCCCTTGCTTCCCCGCATCCATGACCAGACTGGTACCCGGAACCAGCATGGCGCCGGAACAATCGAGATCTGCATCGATTGAGTCAAGATGAGCATGATCTGTCGGCGTAAACCAATCCAGTGGCCTGAGGTTGGAGTCGAGCTTGAGGAAGCTTTCGCTGAAGTCTGAGCTGCCATTCCAGCTTCCGTTGCCAGTTACAAAGTAGATGTTCCCTTCGTTATCCGCAGCAGGAGCCTGCCCAAACTGCCAGATACTTGCCGCTTGTCCTTGAGGCGATGTGTTGAACACGCTAGTCTGCTGCAGTGAGTTCGCGTCATAGCTGATCAGGAAGCCATGATACGGGGCTTTGTCACAATGCGACGCATAGCCAACGTATATCTTTCCTTGCGATAGAAGCAGACCAGGCCGTTGGCTCTCCATGAGCGGATTGAAGCCGGGTGCCGTAATCGTCATCGGGCTGCTTGGTCGATCAGCGCCGGTGGTAAGGTCTAACGCGTGCAAGCGCTGGATAAAATCGCTCCCCACCCGCGTTGCGGCTACTACGTAGAGTGTCCCATCTTGGGCATCGATCACAGGTGTTCCGAGGATGCCCATGTTCCCATTCATGTCTGTACAGCCGAATTTGCCGTCAAAGACATCAGGGGGCGTACCGAAGTTGACATGCCAAAACGGTTCTGAAGCGTTAGCATCATTCGCGTCGAACGCATATACGCTGTTGTTTACCGTAGTGACGAAGACCAAATCGTGGGTGCCACCGCGTAATTTGACATTGGCCACATACAGCGGCTGGCCGTAAATCTGATCGTCGACAACTCTCCGAAACAGCATCCCAAACTGCTTTACGTTCACTTTGGATGGGGTCAGGATGACCTCATTCAGGTTGGCTCCGGTGCGCTGGTCGTTGTTATGCTGCGTCAGCACGCTCACCCGGATGCGGACCGGCGACCCGTGGCCCCCCGACAGCAGAAAGCCAAGCAAGAGACACAAAGCAAGCGTGTGAGGCGTGAGTAATGTGATCTTCATTGCACCTGGGAAATCATCCGGGCAAAACCGGCACTACGCGAGTCTGACCCGGTCCGACCTGCAGAACATGATAGCTTTCAACAATTCCACCGGCACGTGTTGAACAGTATGTGCGGTGTGCATGGCCGTCCAGTTAAACGAAGCTACGCAGAGGCTACACAGAGCAGAACAACTGCGTTACAGTAGCGGGAGACTGACGTTACGTCAGCCGTTACAGGGCTGTTTAGCGAGGTCTTCGCGTTGGTGACGGAAAGGGTAGCCTTCTGGCTTGTCGGCCTAAGGAGCTGGCGTTTCTGCTGGATTCGCGGCTTTGAGTGCATGAACCGCCAGGAGCTGCGCGTCTAACACCTGGTAGCCCTTTTCCAGGTTGACTCGCAACAGGGCCTGAAAGGCAGGTATCTTGTCTTTCGGATTTGCCTGAATCCCTGAGAGGGCTTTTGACAGTTCCTCTACACCCGATTTCGAGGTCGCGAACAGAACCGCGCCCTCCATGCCTTTGGTATCCAGGCCTCCAAGGTTCACGATATAGCGTCCGGGAGCGATGCCTGGCTGAAAAGAAATCAGCGCATGGTCGGCTTTCAGCCTCCCCGTTATCGGATCGCGCTCGGTCCGATAATCCGTTCTTTCGTTGGCCTGGGGATGGGTGTTCACAATCCGGCCTCCCCACAGATCGTGCAACGAATCCGGAGCCACATAAAGAAAATCGCCCCGCGTGGGAAGTTGGGCCACCGCAACGTTTTGAAACGAAGATCCCAACAGAATGACGTTGTGTTCCTTCAGGTCATTGGTGGTGATGTCATAACTGGACTCGACCGTCGGCTTGGCGCCCATTTGCGTGAACAAACTGGTCAGCATGGCCACAGCCACAACGTCACCGGTCCCGGTGTATCCATTGTCGAAATAAAGCGGGCCTGCCTTTGCCACGAGTGCTGGGTTAGAGGCAAATTGGCGTGCAAGATGCGGATCGACCCACGCGCCACGGTCGTCACTGGCTCCATGGCGGTACCTGAAGAGGTCGCTCGACCCGTCGAGAAGGAAGACTGCATCCGCATAAGCGACGATCGGAGCTGGATCCTCCTTGAGGAACGTGGCCCAGAAGGCTTTGGCGGGGTCCGTCGGTTGTTCAGGTTCCTGCCCTGGATTGAGCACGACCGCATCCTGCCGGCCGCGATGACGATAATGATCAGTCAGGAAGCCGGCGGCAAATGCGGCTACGGCAAACAGAATTACCCAAGGTGAGCGGCCTGAAAACCGGGGAATTGGCCGCGGGCTAACCCTCCGGGCGGGTACTGTCTCGAGACTGGGTTCCTCTCCTTGCAGGTCGGATGGCACGGACGGCATGGCCGGTATGGCTTCGAACCTGGGTAGATAGTGCCCTTTGGGAATTTCTACGAGTATGGCATCCCGGGAACCTTCCAGTTCGTAGTACTCCTTCAGCTTTTGCCGCAGCCTATAGACCTGAACCCTGACGATTGGATCGGTCTTCGGATCGAAATCCGGCCTGCGGCCGAGCGCCTCGACACCAATTGTGTATTCCTTGATTTCATCGGAATGTTCTTCCAAAGCCTTGGTTGCTAGAAACCGGAACAACTGCTGCAGGGTCGGCGCGTTTTGGAGGGTTTTGGAAGAGACAATCCTTTGCACCTGATCATGGCAGAGTGTGAGGGAAACGAAATCCGGGTCCGACAGCGTTGAACCACCTGCTATGCTGTTCATTTTTCACGCATCCGAACGCGCCAGCGATTCTAGCAGCGGGTTCGTTGAACTGGCCACTTCCCGCGAAAGCGCCCCCGGGACGAGAAATGGTGGGCCCACCAGGACTTGAACCTGGAACCAACGGATTATGAGTGCCCTAGATTCTCGTCCACCAGCGTCCACCGCGTTCTATCGCGTTGATTTATATAGCGAGGTTTGTCCATGCCGTTCTATGCTGTCCACGGTAATCCATCCCAGTTCCCACCAGGATTCCCACCAGAGAGGCAAATGGACCGCTCAAATTACAACGTAGAACGAGTTCTCCAATTGATTCGCGCATCGTTCAGTGAGCAAGCGGGTGATCTGAGCTGTAGGGTATTTTTTCAGCGCCTCTGGAGAAAATTGGAGGACGTCAATGACCCCGGCGTCATTAAACCCCCGCCGCACGAGAGCCGTCGAGGTTCATATCTCTACGAGGAAGCCCCCTACGATCTACAGGCAGCCGCTCAGGAGGCATTTTCCTATCTTTTGAATGCCAGGTATGTGTACCCCAAGCCAACCCTTGACTATTTAAACTTCTCCCGCTCCTCGGAATGGTACTGCTGGACGGAACGTGGCCTGGAATGGATAAAGGGAACAGAACCCATACCTGAAGAGGCAACGGGATATATGAGGTTTTTGAAAGAGCTTGTCCCGACTCTGGACGAGGTCATAGAGCAGTACGTCAAAGAGGCTCTAATAGCATTCAATCGCGACGCATATTTTGCTGCTGCTGTAATGGCTGGCGCTGCATCTGAGAAGGCGATCTATTTGCTCGCGACATCCCTGCTCAGCGCTCTCAAGCCATCACCCCGACTCACCGCTCTAGAAACGGCCATGAACCGACGACAATTATCTGCACTTCTAGCTTCCGCGAGGAAGACGATTGAAGACTGTACGGCTGGTAAGCAATCGCCGATTCCCTATTCGGCATCGGAAGGTGCCACCGCGCACCTGGCCTCGCTCTTCGACGCAATCCGCATCCAGCGCAACGACGCAGTCCATCCGGCAAAGGCGACCGTATCTGCGTCATCGGCAAGATTGATCTTGTGCTCTCTTCCTTATGCCTTGGCTACAACCGAGAAGCTGAGGGGATGGCTCGATACACACCCCGCCAGTCTCTAGGTGTCCCTGCAGCGCAGCCAGTCGAATCGAGTTAGAGCAGCGTAGGAAAAACGCGTTGACACAATAGCGCGTCCCGCAGGTGGTCGCACACCCACGAGACGCTAACCCTAGTCGCCTGATAGGAGGCAACCCATGGCTGTCCACAAAGGTAGCAGTCCGTCCGGTTTCTCACCCAATCTGGAACCTTCCACCGTCGAGCCCGCTGACTCAGCCGTTTTCGATCCATCGTTAATTCCGGTTGCACCTGTTCACGATTTCAGGCTTCGGGCGGATATGCGCTTTTCCGAGGCGGCCGCCGCAAGCGTCAGTCGACTTGATGAACCCCCTCATCCAGGCAGAGATCGCGCGCCAGGTGGCTCTCGCACTGCATCGGGAACGGGAGCAGCGCTATTACGCTCCGGTAACAAAAGAACAGAGCGGTCCGCGCCTGGTCATGTTTCCGGAAAAAGGGAAATCAAACGCCTAAGTGACCGTGCCAGGCTCGTCGGCTGCCGCTGCGGGAGCCGACATTGACTCCCTCTCGGCAAATAGGCCGGGGGTTTGCGGAAGCCGCTTACGAATTACCCTGCAAACCTGTCTTGACGAGGTGCGATTCCGTAACCAAGATATCAGCAGAAAGGCTCCGAGAAGAACGCCGACCACAGAGACCACAATGAATGTGGTCTGTACCGCCGAGCGGACGAATGTGGCCGTCGCAAGAGCGAGGATCGACGAGAATGCAAGCGATAAAAGAAAGATGGCAAAATTCAATTGCAGGTCTGCTGGAGTACCTTTCTCTAGCAGATCCAGTTCGCTATCTGTGACCTCATACAAATCGACGGATCTCACTCTTCCCGTACGAACAACTAGCGCTGGCGTTGCAGGAGTGTAACCACCACTGCCGGTGGTGGCTGATTGGTCGGGCTGGTCATTTGACATACTGGGTCACTCGAACAATCACGCGGCCGTTACCTGCGTCTTCCGGTTCGCATCGGTATCCCGTAACATGGCCACCGGTGAGATACCGGTCCGCATGGATTTTAAAGAAGTCGATGAATGCACGCACTTCGTCGGGAAAGAACTCGGTCGCGAAGTTTCGATCTGCGAACAAAGTGACAGCTTGCTCGGTTTCTCCCTTTGCTGGAATAGGCGTGCCGGTTCTCTCATGCACTCGCATCGCAACGATATGGATCAAAGGAAGCACTGCCAAGTAAAGGCTATTGGTCTGCCGTGTCTCCGTCATAACTCAGCAGGGTACCACGAACCCGAGAATGCTCAACGTTCCGGGAAGGGGAACGGCCGGTTTCCAGGAAGGCGCGCGAGCACTGATAAGAGGCCATCTATGTGTCTTTTGGTGGTACGATTTTCCCGATGCCACAGCCCGACGTTTTCAGATGACAGCCTAGAAGATGATGACCCCGATCCACTCGAAAACCCAACCCGGGACGAACTGAGCCGCCCGGTTAGAAAGCTGGCCGCCGCGGTCCTGTTGCGCGCCGTGCTTGACTCCAAACTCCGAGACCGCTATGCCCGGGAGGATGCGGCCAAGTTCTTGTTTCCGCGCTCAGAGTATGCCAGGGCACATCTGCATTTGATGGCCTCGCTGGCGGGCTTATCCCCGGCCTGGCTGAACAAAGGCTTGGCCCGGACCGCCAACTCACCGGTGCCACAGTTTCGCCATTGCAGGAAATGCAAGTCGCCGACACTGCCCGATGACTTTGCACCTCATCCTGGCAGCGGCCCCTCACCCTATTGCCGCGGCTGCGGAGAGACGGTGACGGTTTTCGCGCGAGGGAAGCGCAGAGGCCAAGGCTTCGACTCATTCAGGTTTCAATACGGAATCGCGAGAGGGCAGCGCCTTAGGTGTTGAGACGGTTGCCAAAACCGGAACACCATACAATTATGCGCGGCGTCGCCAGGTGGTAATTAACCCACGGTTGAGGTATCTTTCCTGTGCCAGATCGGAATCGCGTTTCACCCGTGGTTTTTTCAGAGGAGCAGAGGATAACCTCACGCCGGAAGATCAAGTTCCAAGGTGAAGAGCGCACAGCGATAGAAATCGAGTTTGAGCCCGAAAAAGAGAGTTTTAGTACGTATGCCCTGCATGACGGCACGACGCTCAAATTGAAGCTCGTGCTGACCGAGGTAATGCGCATCGAGGGGGCTTATGCCCCAAACGGCGATCCGATCTATATGATCCAAGCATCGCAGATTATGGCTGTAAGCGCCCCCGACGCGCTAGAAAGGAGAACCATTATGCCGGCCGAACTGCTGGAAGACCTGACGACAAACGCAGAGATCAGTTCCCTTTACAACGGGAGCGGCGAGCCATCCTGGATGCAAGCATATCTGGCGCATGGACGCGAGGTGAGACAGGAGGTCGAGATCACCAATTCACCTGTTAATCAACAGTTCTCAAAGATGCATCCAATCGTCGAAACAATCTCGGACTACATCGCGCAGCGGTTTAAGGCCCTAGCAAACGTACGCGCTGTGCTGGTGGGCCAAAGCGGGGAAGTTTACATGTTTGGATTATGCTCGATGCCTGGACGACCGACCACCGCAAAGCGATATATGCCATTCAGAGAGACATCCTCTCAAAAATCGACGATATGAACCTCGACTTTTACGTTATCGACATACCTGAGGGCGTGCGCCCAGACGAAATGGTCTCTGGCATTCCTGTCATCTTTTGCCGAGAAGACGCTGCCTAACGTGCCTTCTAAGCTCCAGCACCTGCAAATTGCTCAGGATAACGAGCGCCTTCTTAGACAGCTCGATGACAACAATGCGCCTCTACGCGGCTGGGCTTCGACGATGGCGTTCTACGCCGCCATTCACTATGTGGAGGCTTTTTTTAGCCTATCAAAGGCGCACTCGGCCGATCACCGGACGCGAGATGGAAATCTCAACTCCTATCCTCAAACGATGTGCATCTATGACGAATTCTGCGAGTTGAAGGCGATCCCACAAGAGCGCGATACTACGGCCGTTATCCACCGAAGGAAGACCTTGCCTTACAAGTCATTCCCGCCTTGAATGCCATCCAGGTAGAGATGGCGAAGCATCTGCATTGAGTTCCCGTACAAGCCCGCATTCGCTAGTGCCCAAGAAATTACATCTTTGCGGAACAAGAGGGATACCGGGGCTCTCGATTTCACGCTCAATCCGGGGCTCCAGGCTGGAGTCGATTGTTCCTTCTGGTCTTCGAAAACTGTGAAAGTCCCGAATGTTCGCCAGATCGCGGGGAGTGCTCAGAAATGAACCGATTTTCTTACGCACGTAGCAGACAAGATACTTCTCTCCCGGCTCCAGAAAGCCTTCGAGATAGGCTTTCGTGACGAAGTGATGCCGTCGTGGAATGCTGGTCATCTTCTTACATTCCATCTCTGCTTCAGTTCGCGACCAAGGCCATCCAGATCCGGGAACACCACGGATTCCGTAACGCCGGCGTCGACCAGCTCTTGCTGGATGCTTTTCACGGAAGTTGCCGAGATCCTAAGCTCTGCGATGCGCGAGCCTTTCATTTTCTTCAGATTGGCGAGCCACGCCGGATCGGTGCCGAAAATCATAAACCGGCTACGCTGCGCAGCAAACGGGGTGTCACATGAGGCGAATCCACAGGATCGGTACTCCTAGGCAGGAGCGGCTTTTCGTCGTCTTCTTCGTTTGAAGGAAGATACAGACGGTCCCATTCGTCTTCCGATGTATCGTGCGGATATTTCTCGGAGAATTCCTTCCACCTGCGGATCATGTCCGCTCGATCAGCGTGTTCTTCCAGCAGTTCGATGAGCCAGTAAGGATCCAGAACGAAAACCTTTGTTCCTGTCTTAGCCGGGAGTGTCTTTTACCGACGGCAAAGTGTAGAGCGATGAGAGCGCCATCCGTCCAGTCCAGTAGCCGGGTCGGGACGCCGTGATGCTGCATCAGGAAATATGAGTCCCATTCCCAATCATCACTTTGAGCGCGAGCATCGGAAAGCTGGGTTGCGCATCGGCCAAACTCCTCGTACAGATCATTCTCCAGTTCCAGCAACTTGGCTACAGAAGGCTGCCTGGCTGCCGACACTTTGGGGCGGTAAAGACCGGGCTGAAGATGGGTCTCCTTGTGGGCGGAGTCCTCGGCCCGAAACCAAAGTTCTTTATTATTCGGCACCCTCCAGCGGCGGCGTATCTCCCTGACGGCAGAGAGGTATTTTCCCAGCGGACTCACTCGCTTGATTGCCACGCGCCCTCCCGGCGGCCCCGGTGCCCTCAACACTCACTTGTAAATTGCAATTGGTTATCTATAACTCCCCAGCTATTAACAACAAAACAATGGAGGTCATTATGGCACAAGCACAGGCCGCAGCAGACGTAAGCGCCGACTGCTCTCCAGCAGTCGCTTCTTCCCCGCGCAGCACGCCCTTCATCATGGCCGGTGCGCAAGATTAGTAACGGAAAACGCGCTTGGCTTCATGAACCGCGCACGCAGCTCAAGCAAGACGGGGTTTTGAGCAACTTCGAGTCTCCCGACTGAAGCGCCGAGTTCAACATACCGAAAGCCGACTTTCTAAAGCACTAAGCTCGTTCAAAACCATCCTGAAGCGATCGAGCGGATAAGTTCTCTCACATACCGGGTATAGGGCTGAGCCCGGGCAGACACGCCGCTAGCAATTCGTCATTGAGGGTCGGCGCCGCAAACCTATTGCATCTGCGTCATCCAGATATCGCTGTGTACCTGTGGCAGGTTAATTAGGATCTTGTCGCGGGCGACGCTGAGGTCTGACCGGCGGACTCGCCTGGAGACGCCAGCGCTGCCCGCCGAGTTGTGAAAGTGCTCAAAGGCGAACGGTGGGCCCAGCGGGTGTTTGGTCACCGGATTCAGCCGCTGCGCCCAAATACAAAGATATCCATCGCGCGGGGAAGTGAAATACAGCGTGTTCCCGTCCGCAGAGAATTGAGGTTTCTCCTCATTGGAGTGTCCGTCGGTGATCGCAATCCATTCCGCTTCCTTGGCAGCCGAGCCATGCCGCACCGGTGCGATCATGATCACTGAGGCCGAATTTTTGAACTCATTAAAAGCCACCCAGCGGTCATCCCAGGACAAGAAAGGCCGATAAAGTGGTCCCTCCCGGATGACTCAGGAATTCGTGCTCCGTTCTCGTGCGCAGATCGAGGGCGACAATATGATCCTTGTTGGGGTCAGTTTGGTCGTATTTCTGGAGGAGAACCACAGAACCGTCGGATGAAAACCCACGCGGCGTGCAGCGCTCACAGACCTGCTCCGGTTCACCACCCGCAGACGCAACCATGAAGCCGCATGGGAACGGGTGCTCAGGCTCTTCCGGGAATCTGCCTTCTTTGCAATCGCGTT
>CAWFBI010000001.1:0-1393253 GCA_963814015.1 uncultured Acidobacteriaceae bacterium | reverse complement strand
AACGCACAACAGCTGTGGCAATCGGCTAGCATCTGCCAATCCATGAGCCCCGTGCGAAACGCGAACAATATGCCAGCAGGTCCTTTCCCATGCTTTCTCAAAGGGATAGCTGCTCGCTGGACTATTCGATCTTGGCATACAAACTGCAACTACATTCACAGAGCAGTGCACGAGTAATCGCTGGTAAGCATGAACATAGAAGAAAGGACTAATCATGATAAAGCTCACGCCGAATTATGGATTGATCGTTGCACTGTACCTTGTGTCGTCGCTTGCACGGGCCGATTCATTAGAGCTAACGAATGGCCGTCTGATTCAAGGCAGGTTCGCGGGAGCAACCGAGAGTGAGATCAGCTTCCAGGTCGGCGCTTCAGTGCAGGAGTACAGTGTCCATGACATCGCTGCGATCGCGTTTGATTCCCACGGCATAGCCAGTGTCATCCCGATGGGACTGGCCACTCGTTTCGTCGGCCATTCCGGGACGATCATGCGCGCCTGTTTGAAAACAACGACATCTGTGACCATTCCGGCGGGAACGCATATTTTTGTGCGCACCATCGATAGTGTCGACTCCGCGGTGAACCAGGTCGGGGATCGTTTCCAGAGCTCGCTGGAAGAACCGCTGATGGTCGACGGAAATCTGGTCGCCCCCAGGGGGACCGATGTCTACGGCCGGCTGGCGGAGTCGAAGGAGTCGGGAACCTTCACCGGAAGATCGGAACTACGGTTGGAGCTAACAGCAATCGTTGTGAATGGGAATACGGTGCCGCTAGTGACCGGCGACTATGAACTGACCGGCGCGTCCCGCGGGGCGAGCACTGCGAAAAGGACTGTCGGTGGAGCAGCCTTAGGGTCGATCATTGGCGCCATCGTCGGCGGCGGCAAAGGAGCGGCAATCGGTGCTGGCGCCGGCGCCGGGCTTGGCGCAGCGTCGGAAATCATTACCAAGGGGGACCAGGTCAAGGTGCCAACCGAGACCCTTCTCGATTTCACGCTCGAGCAGGATGTATCTATCCCGATTGTCGAAACGACTCCTGGTGAGTAGGTAGCAATGACAATTCCTCAACCTAAGCTCAGTTTGAATGTATCTCAGCGGCAGATCCTGACGCCCGGCTTGATGCAGATGGTTACCGTTCTTGCTCTGAACAAGCTTGAACTGAAGGAAATGATCGAGACAGAGATTGTTGAAAATCCACTTTTGGAAGAATTGGAAGAAAGCGTACCGCTCCTCGATGACGCTGCCAATCGGGATGAGCAACTCGATCGTCCGGCTGAGACCCAGCAGCCCGAGTCCGCGAGCGAAACGGCGGACCCCTTCGACGAAATCGATTTTGGCTCCTATTTTCAGGACTACCTTGATCCCGGTTTTCGCACGCCCAACTGTTCTGAAGTTACCGAGAAGCCTTGCATCGAGAATTTTCTCTCCCAACCGAGCACACTGACCGATCACCTGCTCTGGCAAATTGGCTCGTTGAATCTCTGCCCCACCGTGCGCGCCGCTGCCGAATACATAGTTGGCAACCTAAACGAAGATGGATACCTGGACGCAACTGAGGAAGAGCTGCTGGAAGGATATCTCTGGGAGCAGCTCAGTCCGGAAACTCCGGGCAATCCAATGCCTCCGGAGGCATTGAAGACACGCGTGAACAAGTTACCTCAAGCCCTGGTGGAACGCGCGAAGGCGGACTTGGCCGCTGCTCTTGCTGCGGTGCGTCAGCTCGATCCAGTGGGCGTCGCAGCGCCGGATTTACGCGCGTGCTTGTTGAAACAAATCGAAGTACATCAGCGGGAACACGAGCTAGGCTGTCATCGGCATAACAACGGGTGCCATACGGCTGCGCTTAAGGGCCCCCACCGGAATGAAGTGTTTGCAACTGCTCACCGCATCGTCGACAAGCACGTGCCCCTGTTGCAGAAGCGTGATTTGCGCGAGGTCGCGAAAGCAGCGAACACGGCAGTTGAAGAGGTGCAACAGGCGTTGGAGTTTATCCGTACGCTCGATCCGCGGCCCGCCCAGCGCTACAACCGGTCAGAGGCAAGACTCATTGAGCCAGACGTCGCATTTGTGAAGCGTGATGGCGAGTACGTCGTAGCAATGAACGAGGAGGGTCTGCCTACCCTCAGGCTAAACCAGGATTATCGGAAACTTATTAGCCAGAATGGCACCGAAAAGGACGTCAAGGAGTACGTAAAAGAACGCTATCGTTCCGCCATTCAACTAATGCGTAACATCGACCAACGCAAGAATACAATTCTCCGCACCTGTGAATCGATCATCCGGTGGCAGAGGGATTTCCTTGAGAAAGGCGTAGATGCAATCAAGCCTATGATGATCAAGGAAGTCGCTGAGGAGATAGGCGTGCATCCGTCGACAGTGAGCCGCGCCGTATCCAACAAATATGTGCACACCCCGCAGGGTGTCTTCGAATTGCGCTTCTTCTTCTCAGAAGGTGCGAGCGGGCCTCAAGGGGCGAGCACACCGCTGATGCTACTGAAGCGCAAAGTGAAGAAGCTGATAGCGGACGAAGATTCGCGCCACCCGCTTACCGACGACCAGATTGCAAACATTCTGCAGCCGCTTGGAATTCACGTGACCCGACGCTCTGTAGCTAAATATCGTGAAGATATGCGGATTCCCAGCACGCGTCAGCGCAGAATCCAGAGTTAGTTGGCTGACACGGATAAAGTCTGAAGCCTCTCGAGATCAAGAGATCACTTATCGATGCCGGCGGTTCTGGTCTCACGGTATTTAGTGCTTCCCGGTGCCAACACATAGTGGGCATTTACGCCGGATCCGGCCCAATACCGCGGGCCCATCGGGATACAGCCCAGACCCGTTACAGAAAACGCACACGGTATCGGGGCCTTGCAGCCAGCTAAGAAACGCGTACAACACGATAGTGATCGCCATGGCCAAAGGGTAAAGGTGCCAATCTCCAAGCATATAGAGTCCTCGTGCACGACGGAACTTCGTCCCCGCAATTTCGGGACACGCTGGTATCTTCACGATGCAATTCGAATACCATGCGTTCGTTGGCTGTGGCGTGTCAGTCGATCTTCAACTTCACGGCCGTGGCGATAGACCCGTGGCCCTCGCCAACCTGGTCAGAATGGCTGAGAACCTCGGCATCAGCCGTTCCGTGGAAAGCGCTCCGATAATACTAAGGTATGATTGCGTTGGCCACTCGTCTGATTGCATCTCTTTCTGCCCCGGACTACCCTCCTTATTATTATGGCCGTACAGCGCCAAGCACGTTGGATTGCCATCGTGGACGACGACGAATCCGTGCGCGCTGCTATCCACGATGTACTGCAATCCGTTGGTTTGCAGCCTCGATCATTTGCCTCAGCGGAGGAGTTTTTGGCATCTGGCGAACCAAGCCAAACCGCTTGCCTGATCACTGATATCCGTATGCCCGGCATGAGCGGTCTCGAACTACAAGCAACGTTGACAGAGGAGGGTTGGCAGATACCGACCATCTTCATCACTTCATATGGAGATTCGCGAACGAGAAAGCAGGCTATGAGAGGAGGCGCCGTTGGATTCCTGGGAAAGCCATTCGATGACAAAGTTTTTCTTGAGATGGTTCGTTCGGCTCTCGAAACTAGACCTCGCGGGGCGTCCTAGGGGACTGCGAGGTTAGCGCAAGGAGAGTCAATTTGACGATCAAGCCTCAGGAAGTGCAAGTTCGAGCAAATCGCCCCCGCGATGGGGGGGATCTGGAAATGAGTGCTGCGACCGGCTTCGCGGGGACTTCGCCGCCAACAACCGCAGTCGATTCGGCTCATATTGCCAAGGCTGCTGTCCGTCCACGAACTGCCAGAGCGGGCATGAAGGAGTTTCCTCCGTTCTGGCTGGATATCCTCAACGAATGTCTCTGGCGCCGGAGGGATGATGGAGACGACAAGCGGATTCGCCTGACTCCCAAGGCTTTTGCTGTCCTGCGGTATCTCGTCGACCACGCGGGACGGCTGGTGACCCAAGATGAGCTGATAGAGGCCGTGTGGCCCGACATTTTTGTCCAACCAGAGGTTCTAAAGGGTCAAATCCTTGACATCCGTCGAGCCTTAGGAGATCGTCCGAAGGATCCTCTTTTTATCGAAACCTTGCCGCGGCGCGGTTACCAATTCATCGCTCCTATCAAAGACGTGTCCACCGAGGCAAGGTTTGTTCCTGAACAACCCTACCGGAAACTGGTTGGCCGGGACGGGCCTCTGGCCCAGTTGGGCGAAAGCCTGCAGAGGGCGTTGCGCGGCCAACGGCAGATCGTCTTCGTCACCGGCGAACCAGGAATCGGAAAAACCGCGCTCATCGATGAATTCCACCGTCAGGTCGCCGAACATGTACGTCCCCTCCGTACGGGTTGCGGACAATGCGTCGAAGGTTATGGAGGCACGGAAGCTTACTACCCCATGCTCGAAGCATTGGGTCAGTTGTGCCGTGGACCAGGAGGAGACTCAGTAGTCCAGATCTTGGCGACACAAGCACCGACATGGCTAGTACAGTTTCCCGAATTCGTGAAACGCGAACAGCGAGAGATGCTACACCGGGAGATCCTGGGCGCGACGCGTGAGCGCATGCTGCGCGAAATCATCGGGGCCCTGGAAACGATCGCATCCGAAAGTCCGCTCCTCCTCGTTTTCTCGGATCTGCTTTGGGCGGATCACTCCACGGTCGGTCTGATTTCTGCATTGGCCCGCTGCCGCCAGTCAACCAGACTAATGCTCATCGGTACGTACCGGTCGCCAAATGTCACGCTGTCTGATCATCCCTTGAAGGAGCTCAAGCAGGATCTGCTGGTTCACCACTTGTGCCATGAGATCGCCTTGCAGCCGCTCGGAGAAGCGGAGGTGACCGAATATCTGGCTGCCGAGTCTGGAGGCGCAGAAGTACCTGATGGGCTGGCGGGATTGATCTATCGGCACTCCGAGGGCAATCCCCTATTTATGGTGGCTGCGCTGGAACACATGACTCAACGTGGTTTCGTCTCAAGCGAGGACGGGACGTGGAAACTCACCTTGCCGCTTGAGGCAATCGCGCTGGAAGTGCCCGAGAGTCTCCGGCAAATGATCGAGATCCAGATCGAACGGTTGAACAGTGAGGAACAGTTGGTGCTTGAGGTGGCCAGCCTGGTGAGCGTCGGCCGCTCCCAGTTCGCGGTCACGCTTGGAGGCGCAGTAGGCGAACTGGAGCGGGCAGCTTTTGAGGACGTGTGTGAAAGGTTATCGCGGCGACAATGCATCCTGCGCTCGGCCAGCCCTGAGAAACTCCCAGACGGGACGGTCTCCGCGTGTTACGAGTTTGTGCATGCGCTCTACCGTGAGGTTTGCTACCGGCGCATCACTCCAGCACGCAGAGCCAAGCTGCACAAGCAATTAGGAGAATGGGTTGAGGCACACTGGGGACGAGTGAACGACGACGCGGCGTGGCTAGGGAGTCACTTCGAACAGGGTGGAGATTGGCTGCGTGCAATCAAGTACCTGCAGCTTGCGGCGGATATGGCCGGCCGGCTGTTTGGACCTCGGCAAGCCGCAGTGATTCTGGAGCACGCTCTCGAGTTAGTAAATAGGCTGCCGGATGCGGAGCGTGCGGAGCACGAAATGACAATTCTTGAAAACCTGGGAAAGATCTGCAATGCGTCGCTCGAATCGCGCGCCATCTAGACGTGCGAACCAACGCACCGGCACTCCTCAAAGACCGCAGCGCTTGTGGATAGCTTCGAAAAACCCCGCACAGCTAAAACTGTTGGAATCCTGACCAGCAGAGCTCGTGCCAGATTCTTAAGGATTCACACCTCGCCTCACGGGTGGATCTCCGATCAAAGGCGGATGGGGCCCAGGCAAGGCTCTTCGAAGCGATGGTGTTCGCTGGTTCGGAGCGTCTTGAAACAAGTGTGCGAAAGGCGCGATAACTCTTATGGCTGTGTCTGAAATGCTCGCAAGTGCCGCATCCGACGCGCAATTGTCCTTCAGGACTGCAGAATTTCTCCCACTGGAGCGTCTGCGGTTGACTGCCTCTTGAGCGCCGACACCCGGGCTATCATCACATCGCGCCGGGAGCATCTCAGGAGAACCGCGCATTCATCATCGGACTGCCCTTCCAGTATCGACATGACGAATACAAAGCGCTCGAAGGCATCCAGTGAGAGGATTGCGGCAATGGGGTTATGCTCGGCCGGCGTTGCCAATCGTTTGAGGCTAGTGAGGGAGAGTTTATCTGCGTGTTCTGGTACAGGCATGATTATCTGCATCGCACGCTTGAGAACCGCCCGACGGCTCCCTGAACGCACCCAGTCCGTGAAAACGCCGATTCCCTCCCCGCATTCTCCTATAGCTGAAACGAGACATTTCTCGGCTATATCGTGGTCTGCGGTTAGGAGGAAAGCGAGCAGGTAGAGGCTGTGCATCTCTTCGTTAAAGGTCTTAAGGAAGTCGATCGCAGTTGGATAACGTGTTGCGCTCTCGTCAACGAATTGAATTGGCTGCAGCATATTTGCCTTTCTTGTTTCAAGCCACGGATTGCTCCAGAGCTTCATAGAATGGATAGATTTCGCCCTGCTCAGCGCGGGGAAACGACTGCAGGTTGGCGCTGCAAGGCAATCCTTGTAACGGGTTGGCCCGAGCAAACTGTTCAAATACTTCGTTCACCGTGTCCTGTATACGAGTATTCGGCCGGTGGAATTTGCGGGTTGCCTTTGCCGCAACCCTGGTAAGGAGAAAGCGGTTCGAAACAGATATCATTGCCCCAAAAACCAGCTCAGAACGCATGGTGTCCTCCGGACTAGAGAATGACTTAGCTCCTCGAAAGTCTTGATAACCTTCTTGCATTTTGAATACCAAACGCTCGCAAATGGAAGATGCTGCGATTCTGCTGAGTTGAGGACCACGCTGCTGCAGGACATAAATGGATGCTGGGAGTGTTCAAATCTCGACACCCCCTGAGATAATTTCGGCATCTATTTGCCAGAATCAGTTCCAGCGCTGCGTCAACACCAGCATTAGCCTGGCAGAAGGCCGTTAACGGGTATGTGTCCCGGCTCCCTGAACGGCGTCCACTTGCAGATCCTCGCCACATCCCAGGAATTACGGACGTTGAAGAGTGGGGAATGATCGAGGTGCAGGCGGGGCGATGGGTTAGATAGCTTAGTCCCACTCGCATCTCATGATTGACCCCATCGGGGATCGCGGTGGCGACGCACAAGCCTAACAGCCCATGCACCAACCCCAGCACAAAAAGTCCGCGATATCGCAAAAAGAGCATGCAGGCCAACAGGCCCCAGATTAACGTCAACAAGGTGAGCGCAGGATTAGGCAGATGGGTTGACGCAAAAATAAGAGCTGCCATGCCAACGGCAGCGTGCTTGGTCGGGAGCAGCCGGAGAAGACGAAGGAGTAGCAGATCCTGCAGAATGACTTGCTGGACAAACGCCCAGAGCAGGTAATACGAGACATGCGACCAGAACGGCGCACGAATCGCATGAAGGGTGTGCACACGAGCTGCAATCACAAAAGCGATCCCGCACACAACCAATGTGATCCCGACCATCCAAAGGGAACGCACGGAGTACGTCAGCCTCAGGCCCATCTGCTTCCAGTCTTCGCGTGCTGTCACAAGTGCGCCGATGAGCCAGGCGAAGGTGACCAACAAGAGTGGCCTCTGGAGAGCGATTGGCGTCCAGCACGCGGTCAGAACTAACCCACAGCCGACAGAGAGCTCGACCTTGTCACGCAGTAGGCTGCGGCTACCAGGTGCAATCGCCTCGCGTGCGGTAAGAAACATTGCCCCGCACATCGTGGACCAGCAGCCCGCTGTATTGGCTTCGCGGGATGGCAACTCTAAAAGCTGAGCCGCGGCGCTGCCGTCTGGTCCGCCGACGCGTCCCTTCGCCTCTCTTAGAAGGCGCACCATCCCACCCTGTGCTTGGACAGTTTGCAGTTCGTGCCGGTGCCAGGTTCGCGCCATTTTTCCCGCTTCGAGTACCAAGGTGCTGATGCGTGGCAGGATCACCGCACGTTTCACGCGATTAAGAAGCGAGCGTTTCCGGACCGGTCTGCATAGCCTCAGTAGTCGTATTGCATTCGCAATGCCAACGATTGCGCCATGGGATGGCGTGCGATATGGCTGAATTAAATGGAGTTCTGCTGAGGACGTTGGGGATGGTCAAAATTGTCGAAGTGTCAGCCACAATTTCGGCAAAGGTCAAGATACTAACAACACGAACTCCAGTTACTATTCGGCTTCGGTCCTCTTCCCGGAGACCATAGAGTTTCGACGGGTTTGACGAAGGCCAAGCCTACTGGCCTGCATTTGCAAGGTCACAATGACATCTAAGCCGAACGGGGAAACAGTTCACCAACTGCCCTGCGCTGTAACCGTCGTTCGACTCAATATCGGCACTTCATAGGAGTTACCCAGGATGTCGTTGTACGTGATCGTGCCATCGCCGATTAAAACAACGAGTGTGCGACCGATCGCATACTCGCCGATATCTGTGCCGGGCCGCGGTGTGTGTACCACGGTATAAACGACGTTGGCGACTCGCAGCGAAACCATGTAGCTGGTGGCCGAAGGATCGGAAGCGGGGGCTGGATAGGGTTGCACTGCAGTGATCGTGCCCACTTGCCATTGGGGATTGCCGGCGGTCTGCTCCTGTTGCTCATTGGGCTTCCGCCAACTTGAATCGGGGATGTATTCCGTCGTGGCCCGGGCGAGAACATTATTGCCGGCTTCTTGCGCTTGCCGCCGCGTCGTCTGTATGGCTTCCATTACTGCTTGTCCCTGGTTGTAGTAGGCGTCGCCCAGGGATGACGTCCAGGAGAGGTTCTTGTCCATATTTCCGAGCACGGAGGGAAATGCGGTAAGTGCCTTGACGCTCGGATCCCAGGGTTGTTGGTCTACAGCTTGCCCCAAAGCATCACCTTTCAAACCAGGATTTGCTTGCACCCATCTGTCGGCCTCAACAACCTGTTCAGGAAATGTAGACGCCGCCAGAATCTGCGACACCAGCGAATCCGGATACAGCGCAACCGGCGCCACCAACTCCTGCAACTGCTTGGGAGTTTGTTGCGTGTATGGCGGCGCTTGCGCGGTCTGCGCCGGGATTTTCGCGTCTTGGGATGCCAACACCTTCTGAGGCCAAGTCGCGAACAACAGAGCCAACGAAAACAGGGAAACCAACATCCACTTGCGTACTCGCGTCGTCGAGAGCAGGTATAGACTGTGCATCTCTTCAGTAAAGGTCTTAAAGAGGCCGGTCACGGTTGCGTATGATGTTCCTCTTTCGTCAACGAATTGCGTTGGCTCCCGCATATGACCTCGTCCGTTCCTAGCTGGTCCAGCCGTCGCCCGCGTGCTGCATATGATTCCTCACATCCACGCCTCGAACCCAGAAAATCACGTCCTCGGCGATGCTTTTGGCATGGCCGGCAACGCGCCAGAGACCGCGGGCGATCATCATGCAGTTCATTGCCTGGGGAACCAGTTCCGGTTGCGTCCCGATCAGGCTGGAGAGCGCAAAATAGGCGCTCTTATTGAGCCGGTCCATGCTGTCATCTTTGGACAATACGGACTGCGCCAGATCGCCATCGACTTCGATAAAGGCGCGCAAAGCTGCGCGCATCATTCCCTGCGCAAGCGAACCCATCCCGGGAATATCGGCCGGTAGATCGACCTGTGGAAACGTCTGCAGGTTGCGCACATGGTCGCTGATGCTGCTGGCCGTATTGCCTACCCGTTCGAGATCGCTATTGATCTTGATCGCTGCGAGGGTGAAACGCAGATCGCCGCCCAGCGGCTGTTCCGTGGCCAAAAGATTGATCGTCATTTCGTCGATCTCGCGTTCCATGTGGTCGATTGCCCGCTCACCGAAGTCGACCAGGTCGCATATCGAGAGGTCGCGCGTCTGGTAAGCCTCGACGGCGCGCTGGATGGCTTGCTCGGCCATGCCTGCCATGACCAGCAGCCGGTCCTTCAGATCAGCGAGATTTTGCTCGAATTGGAGTCGCATCGTGGAGTCCTCTCTGTCGTTGCGGTTGAGTCATGAGTCTGCCAGGCGTCCTTCGGGAGAACTCACTCGTTTCAGTGCATTCGCAATGCCAAAAAGCCCGCAAATGAAATGTCTGGCGATATAGCTGAATTAGGAGGACTTATCCTGGTGGCCATGGCAGATGTTTGAAAACATCCGAAATCCAATCTCCCGGCAGGGACTCGCTCACGGCTTGACATTTGGCAGTTGCTAGATTGGCACTCTGCCGCCTCATAGAAGCGTAACGAGGGGCGGGAACGACTGCTTGCGCTAAGCTGTGTTAGTCGCGCTGTCTCCACCGGAACGTCGTATGTGGCTCTTGAAACCATAAGAGCGGTGTCCGACCCGAGGAACACGACGGCTGGCGCAATGTCCTCAGGGTCGATCCAGGGGACTCCCACGGGAGACTTGGCCTGAAGTCCATCTGGAGCAATTGTGTCTCCAAATGCTCTGGCCGCTTAGCTGACTCACCTGCCGAATTCAGGCGGATGCCGAAAAGTACGCCAGAAATTGTGCCTTGATTTTGGTGGAGTGTTGAAAGCTTGACAAGAAAGTGTTGAAGGCTGGCAGCAGATGATTTGAGGCGACGCCTGGGGTTCGAGAGCTGCAATCCCTAACAGAAGCTACGTAAAACGAACACGAGGCGTGGTCTGTTTGGAATCGCGCTTGCATCGGATCTTTCCGTTCGATAATCCACGTCGAAGATTGGAGCTGTACCTTGTTAACAACCATCATCGGCGCGCTGCTTGTTGAGAGACGGGTCTAATGCAAAAACACAAGGGCCGCATGCCCGAACTACGGCCAACGAGAGGATCGCCGGCCTGTGTGCCTTTCTCATACGGGTAGTACATCATAATCCCCGTCTCTGTACGTCCGATTGTGTGAGCGAACCGAGGAGCTGGAGAGTACCGGAAGGCCACTTAGGTGCATTCGAGTAGGCAAGACGGTTTGCATGGGAAACTTACGAGTCCGCTCGAAAAGGAACCGTCACGCTCACTGTGGTTCCGCGCCCTGGTTCGCTATCGAACTCAAATGTCCCGTCCAGTTGGAGCACGCGCTCTCGCATGTTGATCACCCCCAGCCCTCCCGATCTGCTGACCTGGTCTGGAGCACAACCAACGCCATCATCGGACACGGAAAGCCGAACGCAACCATCTGACTGTGTAAGCCGAACCTCCACTTGCTTTGCTTCCGAGTGCTTGGCGGCATTGCCGAGTGCTTCCTGAGCGATGCGGTAGATACAAAGCGCGGCTCCGGCCGACAACTCCTTCACGCTCTCGTCAGCCTCACACGACACAGGGAGGTCGCGTACCTTGCTGAACTCCTCGCAATACGCCGACAGGGCTGCGGGCAGGCCCTCCTCCTGCAATAAGGCAGGATGAAGTTCATGGGATAAGTGACGGATGTCCGTTCCAACCTTGATGAGTTGTTGCTGCAAATCACTGACGGTTGCGTTCGCTTCCGAATCGGGCGCCACTTGGCGTCTCACCTTACCCAGCCTGAGAGTAAGGGAAGTGATCTGCTGCAAAACACCGTCGTGCAACTCTCCGGCGATGCGCATCCGTTCCGCCTCCTGCGTCTTGATCAACTCTTCGTTCAGTGCGCGAATCTCAACCTGATGCCGCTCTAACAGCTCCTGATTCCGCTCCAGCAACGCCTGATTCCCCTCTAGCAGCACCTGGCGCCGCTTGAAAGCGTGGATGCGAAGCCGGTAGACGGTCCAGAGCATCGCCAGAAACGTGAGCGCCCACAACGCGCGGAACCAGTTTGTCTGGTAGTACGCCGGGGCAATGGAGAAATCCAACGCCGCGCCCTGCTCGTTCCACACGCCGCTGTTATTGCCCGCGATCACGCGGAAGCGATAATTCGCCGGCGCCAGATTCGAGTACTCCACCTGTCTCTGGTTGGCAGCTTCTCTCCAGTCTTTGTCCTGCCCCTCCAGCCGGAAGCGGAAGCGCACCTTCTCGGGCGAAACGAGGCTCAGCGCCGTGTAATCGATCGTCATGTCGCGCACCAGCGGCGGCAGCCTCGGATGCGAGGAGGATGGATCGCCAGACCAGTTCTGCCAGTAGGTTTTGCCATCGGCGGTCACTCGCTCGATCTGTACCGGCGGCGGAAGTTTGTTGAACGCAAGGTGACGCGGATCGACGACATTGATGCCGTTCTCGATACTGAACCAGAGTTTCCCATTGGAGGACTGTGTGACCGGCGAGCTCGAACCGCCGAAGATAACTGACTTAGCCGTTACTCCGTCGGAACTGTCCAACAAAGTTACGCGAACGGTTCGATTTGGGTTGGCGACCCACGCGCTCATCTCGGATGCAGCTACGCGCACCAATCCGCATTCCAGGTACAGCCAGATCGAATGGCCGGCGTCCTCTTCCGACCAATGGACTGCATCACAGGGCAAGCCGTTCTTAGAGGATAAGTTCTCAACATGGCCATCCTTAATACGGCTCAAACCGCCTTCAGTTGACGCCCAGAGCGCGCCCTCCCGGTCGACTCGGAGGTGAGAAATCCGGCCGTTGCCGAGCCCATCGGCGGTTTTATATGAGCGCTCGATCTGATCATGTCTCACATACGCGATGCCCTCTTGCGAGAATCCAATCCACAGGCCACCCTGCAAAGGATCCACTGCTATCCGTCCACCCACTTCTTTGATCCCCAGCCTGTTCCAGGGAATCTGTTCCACGTTGCTGCCGTTCACCAGATGGAAAAGGGCGCTATCGAAGGAAAACCACAGATCCTCTTCGGCGCCCTCAGCGATGGAGCCCTTGGTGTCACCGGGAACGGATTTCACCAGAACAAAACTGTCGTTGTTCATGTAGCCCAACCCGCCAACCGTCGTGACCCAAAGCCGACCGCGACTATCTTGAAATAGACCCCTCACCTGGGCCCGCAATCCACTATCTTGCATCTCACTCGCGGCGGTCGCCACACCCGCATGGTTTGTGGGGCCATGGCGGTCTTCCGCCGTGAATTCCGAATTCTTCCACTTGGTCAAGCGGTCAGAATTGCTGAACCAAAGGCCTCCATCTCTTGTCGCCAGGATCGCCCCGTAGAAACCGTCGGGGAAACCGTCCTTCGCAGAAAAGGTTGGGACTGCAAAGCCCCGAAAACGGTCGAGACCACCTTCGGTGGCGAGCCAGATATTGCCCTCACGATCCTCAAACACACAGTGCACTGTGTTCGCAGAAAGACCGTCAAGCTGCCTGAAAAGTTCTGTCCTTCCGCGGTGGATATGCACCAGACCAGAAAAAGTCCCTACCCACAAATTGCCGTCGCGGTCCCAGAGGAATGAGTCAACACCGAACTGCCGCGCCAGCATCCCCAAGGGATACACCTGGGTTTTTCCATGGACGAAACGCTGAATTCCGTTAGCGCTACCAAAAAGGAGTCCGCCATCCCTGTCTTCGATCAGAGCGGAGGTGAACGTCTGGCCGGTCGGAAAAAATTCCGGGTGCGGCGGCTTCCATCGCCATAAGCCATTGGACGTGCTCACCCAGAGATGGTTCGTACTGTCCTCGTATATGCACTGCACTCCTTCACCGGGGTCGGAACATTGAGTCCGGCCCTGTTTGATCGCGCAGAGCCTCCCGTGCCCCGGAACTCCGAACCCGCCAGCCCATACCGTGCCTTCGTGATCCTCGGTGAGCGCATTACCGACCCATCCTGCCATCTCCGGGTACTGGGTTAGCTCGCCATTTTTCCAACTTGCGAGGCCCTTCCCAGTAGCGATCCACAGAGTTCCGTCGCGCGACACCAGCAGCCTCATCACAACGCTGCCCGGGAGATGCTCACCGGCAGGCGGTTCCCACGGCACAGCCCGAACGCCGTCGAACCGAAGCAAGCCGAATTCCGTGCCCAGCCAGAGATAACCGTTGGGGGTCTGAGCGATGGAGTGAATCGACCCCTTGCCAAAACCGTCGCGCACTCTCCAGGCGGTGTGCGCGTACTGGCTGACGTCGAGTGAGGGATCTAACGCAAAAGCACAGGCGCTGCTTGCCAGCAGTATAGATAGCCAAAAGAAGGCACTCCGCGGCGCTTTTACCATATCGCAAATTTAGTCCATCCCGCGCCCAGCGGGGTCCTCTTCAGAAAAATTTACCATTGCTGTCTCTCCGGAAGGTGTACGCTTACCGCGTGCTGCGAACGATCGCTGTTTGGCTGCACATTCTTTACTGGCACATTCCTCGAGATCCGCTCGAGGGAGTCGACCCCGGTTTGCAGGTGCAAATCGCGTGTTTACTTCGACACTAGATTGTTTGGAGAGCCCCGCTACCCCATCATTTGTGGCTTGCTCGCTGAATGGGGTTAGGCTTGGTCGCACCGTGATGATTGCGGTGGAACTGATCTGCATGGTCACGATCTTCGCTATTTATTCGCCACTCAAGGCGCAGAGCTTCTACGGATCGATTCTGGGAACCGTGAAGGACAGCTCTGGAGCCCTTGTGCCGGACGCATCTGTGACGGTGACCAACATCGGAACAAACGAAGGGCAGCGCGTTCAATCGAATCGAGAAGGTAACTACAGCACGGTGAACCTGGTACCAGCCACGTACAACGTGGAAGTGACGAAAGCGGGGTTCAGGCGCTTTTTGATCGACCAGGTAACTATGGGAGTAGGAGCGGTCGTCCGTGTCGACGCGGTACTGGTTGTGGGTGCTGTCAGTGAAACCGTGGAAGTGACAGGCGAAGCTCCACTTCTGCAAACCGACACGAGCGCCATGAGCGGGGAGATAGACAGAGCGCTGGTTCGGGATTTGCCGCTCAATGGCCGCAATGTCATGAACCTCATTGCCCTCGTTCCGGGCGTCGTGCCAGCGGGCTCGAGCGCGGGCAGCACCGGCCTCAACCAGGGTACACGGACCAGCAACCAGGGTTGGGGTAACTACCAGATCGGCGGCGCCATCCAGGGCCAGAGCGCCGAGTATGTTGATGGCTCCCCAATCAATGTCCTGGGCGGAAACACGGTTGCCCTTGTCATGACGCAGGACGCAGTCCAGGAGCTCAGCGTCGTCACCAGTGATGCCAGTGCCGATTTTGGGCGGTTTGCGGGCGGCGTGGTAAACATGACATCGAGGAGCGGCGCCGACGCATGGCACGGATCGGTGTACGAATACTTCAAAAACGCCGACCTGGACGCCAACACTTTCTTCAACAACCGGCTCGGCGCAGCCCGGCCTAAGGATAATCAGAACCAGTATGGTGTTGTGTTCAGCGGGCCGATCAGGAAGGACAAGGCGTTCTTTTTCTTTAGCTGGGAGGGATTCGCAAAGGTGATCGGCGAGAGCTCGGCCACCAATGTGCCGACCAACGCCATGCGAAACGGCGTCTTCAGCAATCCGATTGCCGATCCCTTGGGAAGCTGCCAGATCCTGCATAGCCCAGGTGCGGGAACCTGGACAATAACCAACCTTTGGCAAGGGACCTGCGGCGATCCGCTGGCCCATATCCTCATGAACTATTACCCGCTGCCAAACACGTCTGGAGCATTCAATTGGTTCCTGACCACGCCTATCACAAACCACCAGAACCAATACAACGGGCGTTTCGATTACAGCGTCAGCCCCAGACACCGCCTCTTTGGCCGCTACACCTACTGGACTCTGCATGATACCGGGTTCTCGGAATTCAACAATGCCGGCGGCTGGCCTACCGCGAATGGCCACGTCATCAACCACTCGCAGCAGGCTGTATTAGGAGACACCTACACCTTTAGCCCAAAGACAGTGCTGGACGTTGGCGTCAGTTATGTGCGGGAGTACTCGCCCAACTATCCGGACAGCATATCGGTAGATGAATCGCAATTCGGACCGGCATATACCGCTCTGGCTCCGCAGATGAGTATCCATGTGCTTCCTGTCTTCACGCTGAACGGAATCCATAACTTCTACAACTTCGGAAATATAGCCGGATACTCCGTGAGTTGGTGGAACACCTATGGTACGAACGCGAACCTGATCAAAATCATTGGCAGGCACAGTCTGAAGTTCGGGGCTGAGCTCCGGCTGATGGATCAGAGCGGCACGGGCTTCAATGGAGCGGGCTCGGGACACTACAACTACAGCACGACCTATACCGGCGACGAATGGGCCTCCTTCCTGATGGGCTATCCCACTCAGATTCAGTTTGGAACGACCAATACAACCGCCAGTTACAACTACTACCAAGCCTATTACGTGACCGATGACCTGGCAGGCGAAGCCAAACCTGACCCTCAACCTCGGTCTCCGCTATGAGTTGCCGGGGGCGGTTGCGGAAAGGAACAACAAGGCTACTGTGCTTCTGCCCCATGCTGCCGATCCGTATACCGGTGTTACAGGAACCCTGACGCTTGTGGATACTCCTCTGTATCCCCGCCGAAGTACGGTTCTTCCGAAGCACGACTTGTTTGCACCGCGCCTGGGCTTTGCCTATCGACTCAGCAACCATACGGCTAATCCGCGGCGGCTATGGCATCTCCTACCTGCCCCCCGATCTGACGGGCGAGCTGGCAAGCACTTCTTTGGTCAACGCTGCCAGCACGCAAATTAATGTCACCGGGGCATTACCAACTCCCCTGGAAGATCTTTACCCCAAAACACTCAACCAACCCATCGGGCGCACCGACCCTGGCTTCATGACCCTGTACTGCTGCACCGCCAGCTTACAAAACATCAGCGGACCGGTTCCTCAGCAGAATTTCCCTTACGTGCAACAGTGGAACCTCACCGTCAGCCATGAATTTAAAGGCGACTGGATGGCGGAGATCGGCTATTCCGGTTTGAAGGGGAGCGAATCTGCCCGGAATCGGCCATGCCCTGGACGAGCTCTCCAGCAAGTATTACTCGATGGGATCGGCGCTATTGAACCCTACGACCTTGAATGGGATTTCGATGACCGTCGGCCAAAGCCTGAGGCCTTATCCGTTTTACAGTAACGTCAGCGACACCGCTGAATTCTACGCCCATAGCAACTACAACTCGCTGCAGGCAATAGTTGGTCAAGCGCTTCAGCTCTGGCGCCACGCTGTTGGCCAACTACACCTGGTCGAAGAACCTTGGGAATACGGACACTCTCAACGGCTTCCTGGAAGCAAAACCCTCTGCGCAAACCTCTACCAGCGGCTTAGGCACAATTCAGGACTACAACAACTTGAACGGAGAATACTCCCTCATCAGCTACAACGTTAATCAGCGCGCGGTGATTAGCTACGTGCTGAACTTGCCGGTCGGCAACGGGCAGAGATTCGCCAATAGCCTTGCTCGACCCTTCGACATGCTGGTTTCGGGCTGGAGCGTCAACGGAGTCACGACGTTCCAGTCCGGCTTCCCGGTGTTTCTCACCGAGGCGGAATCTAATCCCTTGACCCAGTTCTTCGGTGGTGGCGCTCTCCGCCCGAACGTGGTCGCCGGCTGCAATAAGAAGATCTCTGGTTCAGCAGAAAGTCGCCTGAATGAATGGTTCAACACGTCCTGCTTTGCGTTCCCGGGCGACTACGCTTTTGGAAACGAGCCTCGTGTCGATTCCCAGCTAACCTCGGAGGGGGTCAACAACTACGATTTTGCAGCCATGAAATCGACAAATATTCTAGGCGAGCGCGCCAACGTGCAGTTCCGCGCCGAGTTCTTCAACATTTTTAACCATGTGCAGTTCGCCCCTCCGGTGGGCCAACAGGGTTCCTCGAATTTCGGGAGCATTCTGTCACAGGTCAACGGGGCCCGTGAGATTCAGTTCAGCCTACGGCTCAATTTTTAGGCCGCATTGTCCCGCAATAATCATCCATCCAAATTTCTATGACGCCCGGTTTCAGCGGTTTTGGTAGTCGGTGGTTTTTCTTCTTCAGCATTTATGGCTGACCTAAACTCCTCTGATTCGATTCGAATCATACCGGCTTGGCTTCCCGGGTTTGGTTCGACGGGCGCTCGCATCGTTCGGCAGATCGCCGGAACATCCGGCAAACAACCACCCCGCTCAAACCAAATCGCGTGGCTCATCGGGCGTCTTGCCTGACAGGGTCCAGATTCGAGTCTGATGGAAGCAGCGCTTCACGCAATGTCACTCTTGCGCGGGACAGCCTTGACTTGACTGCTGGCACAGAAATTCCGAGAGCTTGGGAGATCTCTCGCGTTGAATATTCTCTTGCTTGCCGCAGATGGATGACTTCCCGGAAAACTGGCGGCAAACGGAGAATTGCGTCTCTCAGCAATTCCTCTCTCTCTGTCCGAGCCAGATAGCTCTCAGGGTCTTCCGCAGGAGACCTTGCCTCCCACCGCTCATAGGCGCCACCGGGATCGTCAGTACCATCGATCGAGATCTCGCAGCAACGGCTCTTCTTACGCAAGATCATGAGTGCTGAATTGATTGCGATCCGTGTCAACCAAGTGGAGAAACTCGATTTTTCCTGGAATTCATTCAGATGAGCGAAAGCCTTCAGAAAGGAGTCCTGACGCGCGTCTTCCGCATCTTGCCAATTCCTGGTGATGCGATAGGCCGTCCGCAAGAGCCTGTTGGAGTAACGCTTGCTGAGTTCGACGAAAGCGTTGGCGTCGCCGGCCTTCGCCGTTGAAACCAGCACCGCGTCGCTCATGTTCATTGGGCTTTCTTCGGTGAGCACTTCGATTCCTTCTGACATCAGTAAGTTCATAATCGTCCTTCCGAAGTTTGAGTAGCAGACCCTTCAGCCTGATGGACGCCGGCGCGCATCTATTCGGGTGTGCGGCCCATAGCGTGGATAATCTCGTCGTTTGCCTGGGTGTAATCCAGCTGTGACTGCAGCAGCAACGTCTGAGCGTCGAGTTCCTGGGCACTTCCCATATCGGCCTGAGAGATGAGAGCCTCTCCCCGCACCAGTTCGTCATGCAGAACTCGATTGGATTCGGTGCGCAAGGCCAGCACTTCCTCGGATACCTGGCGCATTTGCTCGGTCCTTTCGAGCTTGTTGTATGCGGTCTGCATGGCCAGCTCTACCTCATCGGTAACCCGGGCAAGATTTTCTTTCGCCTGCGACAGCTGAGCTTCGCGCTCGCGGAGGAGTTCATGCTTGCGGCCCGAGTCGAAGAGATCGTAGCCGAAGTGAACGCCAAAGGAGCCGAAATTACGGGCTAGAAAGGGCACGTTATCCTGGTAGCTGTAACGAGCAAAGGCCTCCACATCCGGCACATAGAGGTCCGTTTTCGCGAGGCGAACGGCGGCGTTTGCTTTGTCCACTTCGTTGCGCGCTTCGATGATCTCGGGATGGGATGCGAGCGCCTCAGCCACGCACGCTTCGCGCGCGCAGGCTGGTTGCGCTTCCGCTGTGTTGGGATCGAGATCCAGCCCCGTTTTGAGTGGCAGTCCCATGGCGTCGTTGAGAGCGAGCTTGAGGTCGGAAAGCTGCAGGTCGGTAGTCAGTAATTCCTGTTTTGCCTGCAAGAGTTCGGCCCGGCTGTCGATCAGTTCTTGTTCCAGCACGCTGCCGAATTTCACCTGCTGGACGCGTTCACCTTGCAGGTCTTGCGACGCCTTAATCCTGGCTTCGGTTGCGCTGCGGTGGACTTGCGCGATCAGGATCTTGTAGTAGAGCTGGTGGATTTTCAGGGCAACATCATTCTCCGTCTGTTGCGCGCTCTGCCGGGAAGCTTTGAAGTCGGCTAGCGCAATGTCGTTTGCGGACCTGATCTTCAGCAGAGTGGTGAGCGGCTGGGTTAGCTGGGTGCCGCTGGTGGTCAAGTTACGCCCGCCCTGATTGATGATGGACGATTGTGCAGGAAATGGGCCACCCGTGACAGTTCCCAGGCTGCCGGCGGCGATTTCGATCAACTGCGTGTCCGTCAGGTGAACGAAATTGCTGTCATTCCGTATAGAGGGAAAGTATTCACTCTTCGCCGCTGCTTTGGCGTACTGCTTCTCCTCGACCTTAAAGTCGTTGATGCGCACCACGTGGTTGTGTTGCAGTCCTAATTGGACAGCCTCGTGCAAAGTGAGGCGTCGCGGAGGAGCGATCGTGTCCGGCTGCTCCGCCAAAGCGGCCGCAACGGACAACGCCAGCGCCAATAGGAGTTGCACTTTTCGTTTCATGATTTCGCCTCCGGAATCGACTGAAGCGTAGCGAGGTCGCCATAGTTCAGCGGCGACTTGCGCAGCAAGGCGGTCAAAAGAAGACCCACAACGCAAGACCATGCCACCAGAACAAACCCGTCAATGAGGCTCAAGGCGTACGCCTGAAGACGCAGCCGGGCTCCGATCAGATCGGCAGCACGAGCCGCCGCCTCAGTCGCGCCGGCTGATTTGGCATAAACGCCCGCAGCCAGGGCGCGAAGATTACCGTCTGTAATCCAGCTTCCCCGGGTGATGTGCAAACCCAAAAGATTCGAGTGCAGCTTTTCGCGGTCGGCGATAAAGTGGGCCATATACACGGCGCCTGTGGTTCCACCAAATAAGCGAATGGTATGAAAGAACGCAGAAAATGTCAGGATCCACTGAGGTTTCGCCAACCCGCCGGTGAAGACCCCCTGCAGAATGATGCATCCCACCAGGCCTATGAGAGAAACCGCTTGTCCGATGCCCGTGAGCAACTCAGTGCGATAGTAGTTCGCTGCCGACCAGGCGGTCGTGTAATCAGCGTTCAGGCAGACGGCGAAAGCAGTGCAGGTCAAGCCGGCAGCCAGCAACAGGCGCGGATCCAGTTTGCGAAGCATCAGGAGGGCGGCGGTAAACGCAATCAGCAACAGCGGAAGAGCGCTCCAGATCACGGCCGGCCCGATCTGATTGGCTTCGAAGCCGTGAATGGCCAGCGACTGCGGAATCAGGATAATCGTTCCGGTGAGAGTAAAGCGAAACCAGAACAGCAGGCTGCCCAGCAGTACAGTATTCCATTTCCAGAGATACGGGAGAGCCACCAGAGGGTTCGGACCGCGAAGTCGTCGTATGAGCGCGCATAGTGTGAAGAACGCGCCGGACCAAAACAATGCATTGAATACTCCGGAACGCCACCAATCGAGCCTCTGACCTTGCTCGATGGCAGCGAGCATTAGGGCCAACCCGGTACTCAGGTACAGGAATCCGACAAAGCTGGGCACCGGACTGTCCTTCTTTCGGGCAGGGGCTGCCGGTATCCCGAAATAGATACAGATCATCATCACCGGCGCAATCAGGGCTGAATTCCAGAACATCCAGTGCCAGGAAAGGTGCTCGCGGTACCAGCCGTAAAGTGACGGCGCGATATTGACGGATCCATCTATGAACGTTGCATAGAACGCCATCGTGAAAGGCAGGAATCGCAGGGGACTGATACGAAGTGCAAACGTCAGGGTGAGCGGATAAAAGGTGCCTGATGTCAGTCCGGCGATAATCAATGCCGCAACCAGCAGACTATAACTATGTATGAGCGGTAAGAAGGCGCAGGTCACGGCAAATAGTCCAGCCGCAAACAGAAGGACGCGCCGGGGGCCGAGCAAACCGCCGAGGTAGACACTAAAAGGCCCGATAAACATGAGGGATGCGTTATAGGCGCTGTCGAGCCATGCACCCTGATCGAAACTAATGCCGACGTGACCCTTCAGATCTGCAAGGCCCAGCGAAAGCATACGACCGGTGAGTGTGACGAGCCCGGCACCTATGATGACCCCGACAATCCCTAACAGAGGGCGAGTCGAGATTACCGACGGGATCGCAAGCGCGGTTGCACGCGCGAGTTGAGCCGGTGTCGGTTGGGTTACAACAGTTGCGCTAGCCACGTTATGCCTGCTTATCGTCGGGTGTGAATAGTTGCGGTCACAGAAAGGCCCGGCCGCAACTTACTGGCTAATTCCGGATCATCAAGTGCAATCTTGACCGGGATTCTCTGTACCAC
This sequence comes from uncultured Acidobacteriaceae bacterium, assembly GCA_963814015.1. Taxonomy (GTDB): domain Bacteria; phylum Acidobacteriota; class Terriglobia; order Terriglobales; family Acidobacteriaceae; genus PALSA-350. The sequence continues at coordinate 1,371,413 of CAWFBI010000001.1, read as the reverse complement.
CTTGGTGAAATTGCCGGTCGCGTTGTCAGGCGGCAACAAGGCAAACTGCGATCCGCTTGCGGGTGCAATCTCGATCACCTTGCCATGGATGACCTGCCCAGGATATTCGTCGATGCGAAGCTCTGCAGGGTCGCCCACCCTGACATTGGTTAGTTGGGTTTCGCGATAGTTCGCCTGGATCCATTTCGTTTTATCAACGAAAGCAATCACCTGCGTCCCCGGAGAGACCAATTGTCCGGGACGAACCTGCCGTTCGCCGACACTGCCGTCTCCGGGCGCGGAGATCTTGGTATATCCAAGATCCACTTCCGCCACAGCCAGCCCTGCCTGTTTCGCCCGCAAGTCAGCTAGGAGTTGTGCTTCCTGCGACTCCAAAACAATCTTCGCCCGCCGCTCGGCTTCGGCGGCCATTTCACTACTGCGCAACATGGTCCTGGCCTCTTCCAGGTCGGCATCGCGGCTGGCATACTGCGCCGCGAATCGCTCCTCGTCAGCGACCGCTTGTTCGACCTTTTGCTCGGTTGTGGAATGAGTCTGGTACAGTCCTTCCTGGCGCTTACGTTCGGAACGGGTGCGAACTAAATCGGCATTGGTAGCTTCCTTGCCGGCCTGCGCTGCCACTATCTGGGCTTTGGCCTGATCGATTCCTGCCAGGGCCTTCTGAATACGAGCGTCTTGCAACTCACGCTGGCGAACGTTGTCCTCAATGGCAGCTTTGGCGGCCTCTACGGCCGCGCTCGCCTGTTCAACCTGCGCCTGGAAATCGTTGTCTTGCAGTTCAACCAGTAACTCCCCTTTGTGCACCTGCTCATAGTCGGAGACGTGTACGGAGCGAACAATGCCGGCAACCTTGGTGCTAAGCGGTGTGAGGTCGCCGCGAACGTACGCATCGTCGGTTACCTGTTCGACGTGTCCGCCCTCCCAGGAATTCCATTTCCGGGTAACGGTAATCACTACGGCGAGAGCGAGTAGGACAACCAGGACAGGGGTGACGTATTTCTGCCAACGGGATCCAGGTTGTACCGCTGTGCTCTCCTCTTTACCAGGGGCTTCCGGCTTCGCTGCCGGTGTTGGGGACTCGACGGGAACAGGGGCTGTGGGCATGATTCACGCTCCTTTTTCTGTGAGAGAGATAGCGAGGGTTGAGTTCAGTAACAAACGGAAGTTAGCTACTGTGGGTTCGCTCGGTCTCCTCGAGTACAACTCGTACGCTAAGACCGTTGGCACGTAATGTGCCAAACCTGGGACCATTGCAGTCCGCCGCAACGTGCCTGAATCTGGCTCCGGAAGCCTGACGATTTATTGGGGAGGCCAGCATGTTGACATCGTGAGATTGGCACTGCCAGTCTGTTAGCTATCGTGGGTTCGCCGGGCCTCCTCAGTACAGCTCCTACCCAAGAACCGCTGGCACGTTACGGTCCAAAGATGGGACCTTCGAGGTCCCGCCCCAGACGTGCCTTAATCCGGCTACGGATGACTGACGATTTCGCAGAAAACGGCAGCATGTTGACACTGTCAGCATGGTGACGCCTCTTCTGTCCGCGGCTATGCGTATAGATCTCTTAAACGCCCCATGGACTCGACCACGACCTGCCGAGCGTCGATGTGCCGTCCACAGAACCGGGCGACGAAAGCGGGATTCTCTTCTTTGGAAGGGCAAATGCTCGGTCAAATGAGGCGGAGCAAGCATCGAGCGTGTTGTTCTTGAATAACGCCAAACCGAAGGGCAGGGCGGGGCTGGATTATATTCCTCCTATGGCAAAGCCGCGGACAAGGGCGGGGGTCTGGTTGTCCATCCTGCTGGCTTCCAGCGTTTGCGCCTTTGCATTAGATCCCTCACTTGATGTAAGCCAGTACGCGCACTCTGCCTGGAGGATCAGCGAAGGCTTCACCAAAGGCACAATCTTCTCGATCGCGCAGACGCCGGACGGTTATCTGTGGCTGGGGACGGAATTCGGGTTGCTCCGCTTCGATGGTGTCCAGGCGGCCCCGTGGCAGGCGCCAGACGGTGAGCAACTGCCCAGCAATTGGATTCAGGCCCTTCTGGTTGCGCGCGACGGCACTCTTTGGATTGGCACAGATAAGGGGCTTGCCAGTTGGAAGGGCGGCAAGCTGACTCAGTACCCGGAGGTCCCCCGGCAGCGCGTTGATACGTTCCTTGAGGATCGTGAAGGAACTATATGGGCAGGCGTGGAGGTGATCCCGACCTGGAGGCTCTGCTCAATTCAAAGTGGAAGAGGCAGGTGCTATGGAGAAAACGGTAGCTTCGGCCTCGGTGTCGGCACCTTATTTGAGGACAGGAAGGGCAATCTCTGGGCAGGAACGGGAACCGGATTATGGCGATGGAAGCCGGGCGCTCCACAAGCCATTTCGCTATCAGGGCCCGCCCTCCGAAATCCACGCTCTGATCGAAGGCAACAACGGCCAACCTTTGATCGCCACACGCGGCGGAATCCTGCAGCTTGTTGACGGGAAGGCCGCTGCATATCCGCTTCCGGGTACCGGGCCCCAATTAAATCCGTTCTCGCTGCTCCTGGATCGCAATGGCGGTCTATGGATCGGGACGAGAGACCAGGGGCTCTTGCATGTACACCAGGGAAGGACTGACCAGTTTACTCAGGCTGACGGTCTCTCCAGCGATTCCATTCGATATCTCTTTGAAGATCGCGAAGGCAATGTATGGGTATGCACTAATAATGGACTCGATCGCTTTCATGATCTCGCTGTAACTGCGCTGCCCGTGAAGCACGGGCTAACGAATGCTTACGTTGAGTCGGTTCTACCGGCCAGGGATGGCAGCGTCTGGCTCGGCACGCGGAATGGCCTGGACCGATGGAATGATGGGCGCCTGACGCTTTACCGGAAACGTCGCGAACAGGCCGTCGGAACAGCGCGCGAGATCACCGCTGGTGGATTGCCGGATGACTATCAGAGTTCGCTCTTCGAGGACTATCGTGGGCGAATTTGGGTTTTCTCGCGGGGCGGGGCTGTCTACCTTGAGCGTGGCCGGTTTGTTCCCGTACGTGCGATGCCCGGCGGATTTGCGCATTCCATCACCGAGGACAGTGCGGGGGATCTCTGGATCAGCCAGGATCAGGGTTTCTTTCATCTGCTACGAGGGAGCGTGGTCGAACATATCCCCTGGGCCAGCCTGGGGCATCAGGGTTTGGCTCTTGCTCTGGCCGCCGCCGATCCTTCGCGCGGTGGCCTATGGCTTGGATTCTCTCAGGGTGGGGTGGCGTATTTCAAAGACGACCAGGTGCGCGCATCCTACGGGGCCGCTGACGGTCTGGGCGAAGGCCGTGTCAACAGCGTTCAGCTCGATCGGGACCGTACCCTCTGGGCCGCGACCGAGGGCGGGCTAAGCCGGGTGCAAAACGGTCGTATTGTTACGCTGAGCGATTCGAACGGATTGCCCTGCAACTCGGTTCACGAGGTAGTGGAAGACGACGCCCGTTCATTCTGGCTGTACATGGCTTGCGGCCTGGTGCACCTCTCCAGGCCAGACTTGGACGCCTGGGTCGCAGATCCGAAGCGGACGATCCAGGCAACGGTTTTCGACAATTCCGACGGGGTCAGGTTGAATGCACTCCCGGGCGGCCTCAGCCCGCGTGTGGGCAAGTCGACGGATGGAAGATTGTGGTCCGTCTCCGGAGGCGGTGTGTTCGTCATCGATCCGCGGCATCTTCCGTTCAACAAGTTGCCGCCGCCCGTGCGCATCGAGCAAATCGTTGCCGACGGCAAAAGGTACAACGTTTCGCCTGGTTTGCGCCTGCCTCCACTGGTTCGGGATGTCACCATCGATTACACGGCGCTAAGCCTGGTCGACCCCGAGAAAGTGCGTTTCCGTTTCCAGCTGCAGGGTCAGGATCGCAACTGGAGAGAAGTGGTTAATGACCGCGAAGTACAATACTCGAACCTCGCTCCGGGCAATTACCGCTTCCGCGTGACCGCATGCAATAACAACGGCGTGTGGAACGAGCAAGGCGCGTTTCTCGACTTCACCGTTGCGCCGGCTTACTACCAGACGAATTGGTTCCGCGCGCTCTGCGCGGCAGTCGCTCTCGCGCTCATTTGGGCGCTCTATCGACTTCGTAGTCGGCAACTGCATCAGCAGCAACGAAAATTTCGGGAGGCGATCGAGACGATTCCGGCCATGGCCTTCACGGCTCAACCCGACGGCTCGCGCACGTTCGTCAACCGGCGCTGGGTGGAGTATACGGGGTTAAGCGCGGAGCAAGCGGCAGGTGCGGGTTGGGGGGCTGCAGTTCATCCGGATGACCTTAACCCGGTTCTTGAGAAATGGCGGACGTCATTGGCCACCGGCGAGCCGTTGGAGTATGAGGCGCGGTTCCGTGGCGCCGACGGGGAATATCGCTGGTTCCATGTGCGCGCCGTGCCGCTGCGGGACGGGCGAGGGAACATTCTGAAATGGTACGGAGTTACGACTGACATCGAAGACCGCAAGCATGCAGAGGAAGCTCGTGCGGAGATTGAGGAGCAATGGAAAGCCGCGTTTGTAAGCAATCCGGCCATGTACTTCATCGTAGATGCGGAGGGCACGATAGTTACGGTAAACGCCTTTGGCGCGGAGAAATTGGGTTATGGCATGGGGGAATTGCTTGGGCGGCCAGTAATGGACGTCTTCTACGAGCCCGACCGCGAAGCCGTTCAAAAGCATGCCCAGGAATGTTTTCACCAGCCCGGCCACATGATGAGATGGGAAGCGAGGAACATCCGCAAGGACGGCGCGATGCTCTGGGTGCGCGAGACGGCGAATGCCGTGTTCCTGAAGAAGCGTCCGGTTCTACTCGTCGTCTGCGAGGACATTACAGAGCAGAAACGCGCCGAAGAGGCTGCGCGCCGGAGTGAGAGTGAGCTTCGCGATCTGATCGAAAACGTTCCAGCAATGGTGTTTATCGCTTTGCCCGGGCCCTCCAATGCATTCGTAAGCCGCGGTTGGCGGGAATACACAGGGTTATCTGCGGAGGACACGTCAGGAACTGGTTGGCAAAGCGTGGTCCACCCAGAAGATCTGGATCGACATATGGAGAAGTGGCGAGTCTGCTCGGCGACCGGCGAGCCGTATGAAGATGAGACACGTTTCCGCTGCGTGGTGGACGGTGAATATCGCTGGTTCTTAGTTCGAGCCGTGCCATTGCGCGACGTAAACGGAAACATCCTGAAATGGTATGGCGTCCTTACAGACATCGAAGATCGCAAGCAGGCGGACCAGGCACTAAAACGGAGTGAGGCTTATCTGGCGGAAGCACAGAGGTTGAGCCACACGGGTAGTTGGGCGTGGAATCCGAGGATAGACGAGCTGGCCTACTGCTCGGAGGAGATGTACCGAATCTTCGGAGTAAATCCACAGGACGGGTTACCGAGCATCGCAAAACTTCTCGAACGAGTACACACGCAAGATCGCGACAACGTTGAAAAGACCATCGAGCTTCAGCTTCGAAAGAGCAGCCTAAACGCTACCCTAGAACTTGAGTATAGGTTAGTGATGCCGGACGGCAAGGTGAAGTACATTCGCAGTATCCGAGAGGCATTGTTGGATAACAGCGGAACTGTCACCGAGATCATTGGAACTGCGGTCGATGTCACGCAGCGAAAGCAAGCTGAACAGAAATTCCGTGGGCTGCTGGAGTCAGCGCCCGATGCGGTCGCGGTCGTGAATCGTGACGGCGAAATTGTTCTCGTCAACGCGCAATTGGAGAAACTGTTTGGCTATCCACGACGAGAGGTATTGGGGCACGAAATCGAGATGTTGATTCCGGAGCGGTTCCGGAGCAAGCATCCGGGACTCCGCAGGGCGTTTATGGCCGACCCTCGCGCGCGGCCCATGGGGTCTGGGTTGGAACTGTACGGCCTGCATAAGGATGGACATGAGTTTCCGGTGGAGATCAGCCTCAGCCCGTTTGACACCGAGGAGGGCATGCTGGTTTCCGGCGCCATTCGCGATATCACGGACCGAAAGCGGGCCGAGGAAAAGATTCGGCAGAGCGAAGCGGAGCTTCGCCAGCTCATCGATGTGATTCCCCAGCAGGTCTTTGTTTTCGGCGAGGACTGGAGTCCTCTTTTTGCGAACCGGCGAGAACTGGAATACACCGGCCTTACTCCGCAAAAAGCGCAGTCAAAAGAGGCAGTTGCCAGAACCTTTCATCCGGAGGATCTGAAAAAGTTAGAGCTCGCCCGTGAGCGGGCGCGTTACGACGGCACCCCGATTGAGATGGAGGCGCGAATACGGGGAAAAGACGGAGGGTATCGGTGGTTCTTGATCCGGGACAATCCGCTGCGGGATGAGCACGGGCGCATCCAGCGGTGGTACGGTACGCGTACCGACATCGAGGACCGCAAGCGGGCCGAGGAGGCGCTGCGTCGCAGCGAAGCCTACCTGGCGGAAGCGCAAAGGCTGAGCCACACGGGCAGTTGGGCCTCTAAACCTGGAGGTCCTCTGTACTGGTCTGAGGAAAATTTTCGAATATGGGGACTTGATCCGCAGCAGGGCGCTCCTGACGTTGAAACGGTGCGGCAACGGATACATCCAGAGGATCGCGACAGAGCGATGGACTATGCCAGGAGGGCGATAGAAGCGGGAACAGACTTCGCCGACGAGTTTAGAATCGTGCTACCCGACGGTACCGTGAAATACGTCCATGCGTTCGGCCATCTGATTTTCAGTGCAACCGGAGAGGTGATCGAGGTGGTTGGGAACCACATCGACATGACGGAACGCAAGCGCGCCGAGGAAGAGCGCGAGAGACTACGCCACTTGGAGGCAAATCTCGCGCACATGAACCGAGTGACCATGCTCGGTGAACTGGCCAGTTCTCTCGCCCATGAGATAAACCAACCCATTGCTGCCGCAATTACAAGCGCCAATGCTTGCCTACGATGGCTCACACGTAATCCGCCGGACCTGGAAAGAGCCCGCGCGGCCACCATGAGAATTGAGAAAGACGGAGGCCGTGCTGCGGAAATCATCCAGCGTCTACGGGCGTTTTACAAGACAGGTGCTCCGCCGCAACGTGAGTTGGTCGATATAAACGAGGTAGTCAGGGAGCTGCTTGTGCTGCTGCGTGACGAGGCAATCCGGCGCTCAATTTCACTGCGAACGGAACTTGCCCCACGCTTGCCGAAAATCATGGCAGATCGGGTGCAACTGCAACAGGTGTTGATGAACCTGATGCTGAATGGCATCGAGGCCATGAGGAATAGGGCCGGCGAACTTACTATCATGTCTCAGAGGACGGAAAATGGGTTCCTGATGATCTCCGTCAGCGATAACGGCGTGGGCCTTCCCAGCGAAAAAGTAGACCTGATCTTCAACGCATTTTATACGACTAAGCCTAACGGGACCGGTATGGGGCTGGCAATAAGCCGTTCAATCATCGAAGCGCACGGTGGCCGCTTGTGGGCCACTGCGAATGCCGAACGTGGTGCGACGTTTCACTTCACGATGCCTGCCGAGGTGCGTCAGTGAGCACTGAAGATATGCGCACCGTATTCATCGTCGATGACGATGCCGGCATGCGCGATTCCATCAAGGATCTAGTGGAGTCCGTGGGCCTGCATGCTGAGTGCTTCCCCACTGCGCAAGAGTTCTTATCGTACAAGCGGCGAGACGGTCCCAGTTGCCTGGTTTTGGACGTAAGACTTCCCGGCATCAGCGGACTGGATCTTCAGAACGAGTTGAAAAGGGCAGAAATCAGGATTCCCATCATTTTCATCACCGGGCATGCCGACATTCCGATGACCGTAAGGGCCATGAAGTCCGGTGCCGTCGAGTTCCTTACCAAGCCATTCAGAGATCAGGATCTGCTCGATGTGATTCAGCGCGCGCTCACCCGCGACCTCGCAGCCCGCGAAAACCAAAGACAATTCACTGAACTGCAGGAGCGGTATGCCATACTTAGCGCACGCGAGCGCGAAGTCATGAGTCTGGTGGTTTCCGGGATGCTCAACAAGCAGATTGCAGCCGAACTCGGGGCCAGTGAAACCACGGTAAAAATCCACCGCGGCCATGTCATGCAAAAGATGCAGGCCAAATCTTTGCCCGATTTAGTTAGAATGGCGGACAAGCTTAAGGTTTCCCGTTAAACGATGCTTTCCAAACCATTCGCCGTACTGGCGTTTACCAAAGTCTTAGTGCGCCGTCCGAAAGTCTGATTGTCTTGGGTGGATCACCGTCTTATCGTGCTGAGGTGAGCAAAGGCCAGAGCAACAACCTCATCATTATCGTGGATGACGACGAGTCGGTCCAAAGCGCACTGCAGGACCTGATCGAAGCAGATGGGTTTTCTGCGAAGAGCTTCGGGTCAGCGGAAGAATTTCTCGAGTCCGGCCTGCAGCGCAAAGCAGCGTGCCTGATCACGGATATCCGTATGCCTGGAATGTCGGGTCTCGAACTGCAGGCGAAGCTTAGGGCCGACGGATGCAAAACTCCGATCATTTTTATCACCGCACACGGAGATGCGAGAGTGCGGATACAAGCGATGAGGGAAGGCGCAGTCGAGTTTCTTATGAAACCGTTCGATGATCAGGTTTTGCTCAACAGAGTTCGCGCCGCATTCGATAGGTAAGCAACCGGCAGATGGCATGACAAACCGTGCGGCAACTGTGCAGGGTCTTCTGTGAAGAGTTCCGGAGCAATTGCATACGCTAAGCGAATTGTTTGGTCACGAGAAGGGCGCCTTCACCGGCGCTATCGCTCAGAAGAGCGGACGATTCGAAATGGCGCACCGGAACCCTGTTTCTGGACGAGCTGGGCGACACCCCTGCGGCTTTACAGCCGAAATTGCCAAGGGTCCTGCAAGAGCAGGAATTCGAGCGCCTGGGTAGCGGACCCGCCCATAAGGTGGACGTGCGGCTGGTAGCTGCCACGAATCGGGATCTCTTGGAACTGGTGGCACCGAACGAATTCCGCAATGACCTATATTACCGGGTCAAATGTCTTTCCGATCTCGTTGCCACCCCCCCCCGCGAACGCCAGGAAGATATTCCAGATCTCGTGGAGCACTTCGTCGAGATTTTCAGCCGGCGCATGAGAAAGAGCATGCGCCAGATTCTTCCGGAAACTATGGCGGCCTTCTCCTTTTGCCCCTTGCCTGGCAACATTTGTGAACTACACAACTTTGTCGAGCGTGCAGTGATTCTGGCATAAGACGACGTACTTCCAAACCCGCTGCCCAGGTCCGTGGTCCCCTCTCACCCTCGCCCTCGATAGTAACCAGTTCCAGGAGCCCCTCGCCTGCGGCGCTGCATTGGCACATAACGTGCTACTAATCTAATTGCGTGTCAGAGGATAAGCTGAGAACCACCAGCGAGGGATGGAGGGCGCGTGGTTCGCCGCAACGTATTGAATGCTCCTGCCGATTCTCCTGCTGCAATTCATTCGTAGCGGGCAAATGGGCTCTGACTCTTGGGTAGTTGGCTTTCTGAGTATCAGGAGGTAGTCGGTGGGCGATCCACTAAGTAGCCTTATCTCTGGCACAATGCTCTGCGCATTGGCGTTCATCATAGGCTATATTGCAGCAGGTTTATGGCAATGGAGGAACAAATGAAGGAGCCACGACCGAGAATGAAGAAGTATGAAGGAATGTAACTGATGGTCTTGCCAATGAGCCACGAATGCAACGCCACGCGGTGACCAGAGCACACGAGCAAATCTCATTCAACCCCGCCAGAGGAGTTGTCCCCTAATGCATTTCGAATACTCGAGAGATAGCAGGAGGTGTCATGACAATTCAGATCGCCAAGCAGGCAACCATTCCTTCCACCGATTTCGGATTCACCAGCGCTGATGGTTTGCACATAGTGTGTGCGCGTTGGGATAGCTACGGCCCCACGCGAGCAGTCCTCCAGATCGCTCACGGGATGGGTGAGCACATGGGCCGCTATCTTGGCTTGATCGAGACCCTTGTGTCAGCCGGTTTTACTGTCTATGCCAACGATCATCGTGGACACGGCCGCACCGCGCGGTCAGCAGCGGATTTAGGAGATTTCGGCGAGGGTGGCTTCTATCTTTTGGTAGAGGACATTGTTCACCTTAGCCGCATTGCGAAAGAGGAATACCCCGGCAAGCGGTTGTTCTTGCTGGGACACAGCATGGGTTCGTTTGCTGCACAGCAATTTGTTCTCGAACATAGCCGGGAAATCGATGCGCTCGTCCTATCCGGCTCGGGTGCTCTCGACAGTCTCGCGCGTCTGGCGGGATCGGCACCGGCGGGGAAGAACATCCTTAATGCTCCCTTCGAGCCCGCGCGAACGTCGCTGGATTGGCTGAGCCGTGATCGCGCAGTGGTCGACGCATTCATCAACGACCCGCTGTGCTTCCCCCAACTGCAGCCGGAGTCGTTTGCATCGCTTCTCAGTGCTGCGCCTCTACTCTCCGACCCGTTCCGTCTTCGCGATATACGCGAGGACTTGCCTGTGTACCTGTTCTCGGGCAGCGAAGATCCCGTAGGACAGCAGCTTGAAGGCGTCGAAATCTTGATCCAACGCTATAGGAACGCCGGAATCAACAAGATCTCATACGATTTCTATCCAGGTGGACGACACGAGATGCTAAACGAGATCAACCGCTGTAAAGTTATCGCAAACCTAATGAACTGGATATCTGCAGCGCTATAGCACAACCGAACCTTATGGCGAAGCGACCATTCCGAATAGGCCTGGTTAAATACTGCTAGTTTGGTAGTGAGCGGGTCACCGTCGAAGGCGATCGGATGGGCAATCAAACACCGCCGCGAAGAACGAGATTCTAAATTTCCTTTTCCAGGCAGTCTGCCAAGGATGCGATTCTGCACGAGAGAAGGAGAAACGACTGTATCTGTGGCGTAACCTGGTGTTGTTCTTTCGGCAAGTCCTTCCACGTCGCTTGTTCGAGCTGGGCATACGCACTCGTTAGATCGTTCTTTTGCGTCGACCCATCACCCTTCAATCGATCGGCCATTCGGTCGAGTGCCATGGCCAAGCGATTGTCGAACTCCTCCTGCGCCGGCTGGATCCCTTCCGGCAACTCGAATCCGGGCAGTCGGACACGATACTTCCACAACACAATGCGGGTGATAAAGAGAATAAGAAAATTTGGTTGCCATTGGCGAATGCGACTACGCAATGCTAGATCCTGCTCGCGGGAAGGCCCAAATTCGAGGAGAACAGCGTCAGCCAGAGCTCTTAGCTTGTCGAGATTGGTACTGATTGTCTCGCGAAGAGCAATGCTTCGTTGGAATGCGGCTTTCACATCCCCGGAGAGAGGTTCTCTTGCAAACTGCGCCAATAATCGGAGATTGGAAGTGAACGTCCTCCTCATCTCAACAGCGGCGGACGCACCCCATAGTCGATCGAAGACCAGCCACATCATGAAAAGACCCAGCAAAATGCCGACCACGCGATCTCGCGCGACGGCGAGCGAGGTCTGCATTTTATATCCGTCCAGGTTGATAAGGTAGAAAGCCAGAGCGACCTGAATTCCGAAGTACGACAGCCGAGGACTGGATGTCATGAACCAGCAAGACAGTGCGGTGACAGCAACGAAAAGAACTACAAAGCCGGCAATCGAATCGGAATAAGGCAAAACAAAGACCTGCGCGCCCATCCCAATCAGAAAGCCGCCAGCTATGGCTCCGGCGATGCGAAGAACCTGTTTTTGGTGAGATGAACCTATGGTGGTAAGCGCGGTCAGCAGGCATGTGGTCACGGCGGTGCTAATGCCGGGCCAAGCGACTGCGTTGTAAATGAGGTAACACACGCTCGCGGCCAGGCAGCCTTTGAGCGCGAAGTGAAGGTGCTGAGGATTGACGAGCGCGTCTGGGGCAATGAGCGTTCCTCGTCGCGTATCATCTGCTGATGGCAAGTACTCCTGGATTGATCTGGAATCCGCAAACGCCTCGGGGATGAGAGTCACTGTCTGTTCCATCTCGCCAAGTAATGGAACGAGAGTTGCGCGTTGGCCATCGTTATTGAACTGGACGGGGCCCGGAATCCGCAAGTTCGTCAAGTCATCACGAATGATTCGGAAAGTCGAGGCTAAGTTCCGGAATCTTCTCTGATCGCTGACTGACAATTGAAAGGTGAGTTCCTTCAGAGTTGCGGCAAGATCGGCGAGCCTGCCCACAAGAGCTGCAACACCACCGATCTCTACGCAATACTGGGACGAATAATCTGAGCGCCGCAAGCTGCGGCGCAATGATGATGTCCCCAGCGCAGCGAACCGGGTGACTTCTTTCTCGATAGCGGGATCTACAGCGCGGCCCTCAGCGTAGCAGGTCAACAAATCTCCGATTGCAGCCAGTCGCTCCGTAATAGGCAAGACAACTTCATCTCCAGACCGCAGCCGCACAAACGCGAACTCGACCGCCGCAGTCATAACGACCCCAATTAACACCGAAAGGCACAGCCAAAGGGTATCTTCCACATTAGTCTCGGCTGAGACATGGCGGTCCCAGAATGGAACCCCAACGGCAATCATGATGGCGAAGACGACCGCCGCGGTGTAGTTCGTCAGAGTGCTTACCGCATAGAACACGAGGAAGAAAGAACCGATGATCCAGAGAAAATGAGGCAGGGGGAGATCGATAAGAAACCACATTGAAACCAAGAGATATGCGGCACCGATGGTGGTAACAAGCAGGATCGTTACTGCTGATTCCACGGTTGCCCGCGAGGTTTGACGAGAAATCATCAGCACATAAATTGCGCCCTGGAAAGCATACGGGACGCGAAAGGTCATGCAGACGATCATGACGAGGGTTGCGGCGATCGTCATCCGCGCTACTATGGCGGCTCTCCCCGGGTAAGGCGCGAGTTCCTGTTTGAGAAATTCCCGGACCCAAGTCAGCGGACCCGATGATTGAGGCAGGCTATGGGCAATCGTTACCATTCTCAATTGCCCCTGATCGTGACCACGGCTGACTCACCGATTCGAAACAGATCAGGCGTTGGGTTTTCGACGCGCACACGAACCGGGAATCGCGACGCCAGATGCACCCAGTTCAGGGTGCGCTGCAAATCCGGAAGACCGGGCTCCAAATGGCCAATCACATCGGGGTCCGGGGTGACTCCAAAACCAATGCTATCCACTACGCCAGAGAAGCGCACGTTTGACTTCGAAAGCACAAAGACATCAGCCTTCATTCCTGGAGTAATGCGTTTGAGTTGACCTTCCCGGAAATTGCCAATCGCCCACCAGGTGCGGGCGTCAATAAGGGTAAACATCTGCTGACCGACGTGGGCATAGGTGCCTTCTGAAATTGTGAGATTGGTCACGCGAGCGTCGAACGGCGCGTAGACGCGGCAGTTGCTCAGGTCATAGCGGGCCTTCTTTACCGCTGCCTCTTTTGCCCCACGCTGGTCGATTAAGGGCTCAAGGGTTGTCACCGCATGACTGGCTTGCTCGTGCCGTGCCGAAGCTGAGTTCACTTCTGCCTTTGCCTGCTCCAATTGCGACTCGGCCTGCCTCAGAGCTTCTGCGTCAGCAATTTCTAAGCTTCTGGCTTTGTCCACCTGGTCTGCCGTGACAAACTGTTTTTTTAACAACGGCTCAAGGCGCTGCAGATTGCTGTCTGCGTAATTCCATTCCGCGCGAGCCCGGTTGACGCCCCGCTCGGCGCCTATCATGCTGGCTTCCATGCTCTGAATGTTTGCTTGCGCAACAGAAATTGCACTCACCAAAGCGGCTATTTTTCGTCGCTCATCCGAAATTTGTCCTTCCAGAGTGGTCTGCTCAGAAAGTGAAGTTTCGAGAGTATATTCATAGGGACGTTCATCTATTTCGTACAGCAGTTCGCCTTTTTTCACGAACTGGTTGTCTTTCACATTCAGCCGGACGAGAGGGCCATCGACTTGCGGCGCTATCCCGATGAAGTTGGCAAATACTTCGGCATCTTCGGTCCGCGGATAGTAGTTCGCTTGGTAAAGTACGACGAGCCCAAGGACCACTGCAGCTGTCACGATCGCGATACTGATCCAGCGGCCGAGAAGCTGGCGTGGTCGGGTATTGATCATTGTCTCCATACTGATTGCTCCTTGTCAGCGGAACAGAGCTAGCCACGACGCCAAGGCAAAAATGGCTGTGAGGCTCGGATAGACGAGAACTGGCCACACGATCTCGACGTAACGGTTCAACAGCACCCGTGACACGACCGTAAGCAAAATAGCCAACACTAGGCAGACGAGCCACGCAGGAAAGAACGAGCCCAGAATGTCGAATGAAGGAGCTCGTCCACAGCCCGTCACCAGTAGCAGAGCGGGCATAAAAACACCGTGCACAGATCTACGAATCGCATTCACGGCCCGGGCCTCGCGTTATTGCTGCGAATGGAATCCCCGGTTGTGAAGGCCAGATCTGCGAGGGAGGTGAGTACCTGCGTTCGCGCCGAGACGTCCGCGGAGCGGGCTTGTGCCAAAGTACGCTGAGCCGCAGTTACATCCAGTAAGTTGCGAACGCCGTTGTTGTACGATTCCAGCGCGGCGTTGTAGGACTGGGTAGATGCTTGGAGGAGTGCAAGGGCCGCCTGGCGCTGCCGAAAAGCAGTGTTCAAATTGGAGTAAGCCGTCCAAACTTCGTCCGCGATCTGATTGCGTTTGACGTTCGCTTGTGCCTCTGCCGCGTGGACGGCGGCCTGCGCCTCAACCAGCCGGTTTTTTCGCGCGCCTCCATCAAAGACAGTCCATCGAAGATTGAAGCTCAATTCGCCGACCAGATCGGTAGTATGCGCCCATGGGTACGGAGACTGTAAGCCATAGAGCGACGGAACCGATGGGATGGCGGTGAGGCTCAGTGCGGGGTAGTACGCCGCCTTCGCCTTCTTGACTCCTGCCTCTGCGGACCGAATTTCGGCCACCTGTTGTATCAGATCCGGACGTTGCCCAAGTGCCCGGTTGATGGCCTGATCGATCGTATCGCCGATCGCTTCGGGGGTGGGTAACTGATCCAACGGTTGAACGCGGATGACAGATGTGGCATACGCCCCCACTGCCGTCGCGAGATCGCCCCGGGCAATCTGCTCAGCTCCTACAATGGCTTGCAGGTCATATTCGGCCTGGGCGGCGGCGCTCCGCGCTTCGAGTACGTCTGGCAGCGTTGCCAGGCCATGTGCCAAGCGTTCTTCTGCTGCCTGTTGCACTGCTTGTGCATTCGACAGGCTTGATCGCGCGGCATCCTCCTGCCCCATCGAATTCAATAGTCGATAGTAAGACTGCTGCACCTGGTAGACGACCTGGCGGTGAGTGTCATTGAAAGCGAAATTAGCCGCGAGAAGTTGTGCTTTCGCTTCGTTGATTCGGCCCGCGCGGGCGCCGAAGTCAAAGAGGGTGTAATTGAGGTCCATCTCAACCTGGAAGTCCTGGGTTT
Source organism: uncultured Acidobacteriaceae bacterium (assembly GCA_963814015.1). Taxonomy (GTDB): domain Bacteria; phylum Acidobacteriota; class Terriglobia; order Terriglobales; family Acidobacteriaceae; genus PALSA-350. The sequence continues at coordinate 1,356,052 of CAWFBI010000001.1, read as the reverse complement.
CCTGACCGTAGAAGCGATTGCCAAAAAAGGCCTGCTGGCGGGCGGTTTGCGAAACTGCGGCAGATGCGAGCGTAGGAAACAACTCACTGCGGGTTACGCCGAGAGCCCCCGCTTGCGCGCGGGCGCGTTCCCAATCAACACGAGTCGCGGGATTGTGTGCTTCCGCCAAGTCAATCAGTTCCACCAACGCATATGTCCTGGTCGAATCTATATTGAATCTCAAGTCAGGTATCTTTCCGGCATCTGCTTCGATCTTCAGTTCAGCAGACGTATGCCACGGATGATCAGGCGAAACGGGCGCACTCTGAGCCGAAACACATCTGGTGAACAGCATCAGCGACACAATTGCTCTGCCCACACACAGTAGGAGCACGTGCTGTTTCAAGCACCTGGACATTACGCTTCAGCCTCAAAGTCCCACGTTTCACTCTTCACTCACAAGTTTCCTGTGAGCTTCGGCGCCGGCCGCGAAGGCCGCCGCCTCCTCATGGCGCGCATGAATCCACTCCATCCCGCTTCGTGTGCGAATCGAATCTGTTATTCCGTTCAGGCGAGTCGCCGCTTACCCTATAGATCCGCTACACTCCTGCTTCCAACAACACATCCACCAGCAGGTCCGCTACTCTCTTTGCCATTTCATTCCTCTCTCGTGATCTTGAGACTGAGTATGCATGCTGCGAACGAGTGGGAAGCAATTGTGTCGCCAAATGCCCTGCTCGGCTAACCGGCGCCTTAGCGGCTATTTAAGCTCATATTCGCCCACCTTGGCGGGGCCGGCGATGCGCATGAATGCGTCGGCCGCCGGCAGGGCTTCCCGCGTAATGTCGATCTCCCAGCCGGCGGCCGCGGCGTACAGATTAGCGGTACTTAAGATGCCGACCCGAAAAAGTCAAAGTGCTGACACTGTCAGCCTTATGCGCTAATTGGCCACCACACTTGATAAGAGGCAATCGGCCTTTTAGGGCTTCGGGCCGGTAGGTGAAGCAAACAGGAGCCGTTGTCCGTTTGGCAGCACGCTTGCATTCGGTTTGACCATCGATACGCGATTCTGACACGCAACAACCATCACGTGCCAGAGCTGCGACGCGAGTGCGTCCCGGGGAATCCTTTGAGGTCCAGACCTAAAAGAAGAGAAGCATCGATGCGGCGAATGACATGTTCGAAATTCCGGGCAGTGCGGCAGAGCATCTTTCTTGCGTTTTTGTCCATTGCTTCTGCTGCCCTAAGCGAGCCCACAAATGGCACCAATATCTTCGCTCCTGCATCCACGCCGGCGAAGTCAGTCGCTCACTTATCGATATTTGTGCTTGTCATTACCGGAATCATCTTTGCAGTCGTGTTTACTTTGCTGGTCTACGCTGTCATTAGGTTCCGCGGGCGAGCCGCGGATGCTGGCCGCGAGCCCGCTCAGGTCTACGGGAGCACGCAGATCGAGCTGGCCTGGACGATCATTCCGGTTCTGATTGTTGTGGTTCTGTATTTGGCAACCGCCCAGGTGATCCACGCCGTTCAGGATGCTCCTGAACCGGCGAACGCCGTGGAGGTCACCGTCGTCGGACACCAATACTGGTGGGAGTTCCGCTACCCGAAGCTCGGAATCGTTACAGCAAACGAGCTGCACGTTCCGGTGAGCGATCCTGGGCATCCGACCCCCACGTTCTTGACCTTGCTTTCTGCTGACACGGACCACAGTTTCTGGGTGCCAGAACTTGCGGGCAAGACCGACCTGGTCCCCAACCATCCGAACAGAATGTGGATAGACCCGCACCGCACAGGAATCTTTTTCGGCCAATGCGCACAGTATTGCGGCGTGCAACACGCAAAGATGCTGCTCCGTGTCTCGGTTGACAGTCCTGAAGATTTCGCCGCTTGGGTGCGTGCCCAACAGCAACCAGCAATTCAGAGCAAAGCCGATGTGGGGAGGCACGTTTTCGAAAGCACGGCGTGTATTAACTGCCACACTGTCACTGGAACAAATGCGAACGGACGCTTCGGCCCGGACCTGACGCACTTCATGAGCCGGGCCACAATCGCCTCCGGTGCAGCTGAGAATACGCCCCAGAACCTGCGGCTCTGGATTCAGGACCCAAACGCGATCAAGCCCGGATCGCTGATGCCGGCGATGCAGCTAAAAGACGCCGACCTGGACGCGGTCGTGAGTTATATGCAGACGCTCCATTAGAGGAAGTTGAGACCAACTATGTCATCCAATGCGATCACTATTCCTGGCGTGCAGATCGAAGATAGGCTCTGGCTCGACACGCTACACGGCTGGTTGACCACAGTCGATCACAAGCGGCTGGGAATTCTTTACATACTATTTTCGCTGGTATTCATCGTGATTGGTGGAGTCGAAGCCCTCATCCTTCGTGTCCAACTGATGCAGTCGCACAGCACTTTTGTTTCGCCGCAGGTCTTCAATCGCATGTTCACCATGCATGGCACGACCATGATTTTTTTTGTGGCCATGCCCATCCTGTTTGGGTTTGCAAACTATCTTGTGCCGCTGATGATTGGCGCTCGAGACATGGCGTTCCCGCGTCTGAATGCCTTCAGCTTTTGGCTGACAGCGCTTGGGGGAGTGGTCCTTTATTTCAGTCTCCTGGGCGGCAGTGGGCTTTATGGGGCGGGCAATGCACCGGATGTGGGATGGTGGGCATACGCTCCCTTGACGGCACGGGCGTTTTCTCCTGGCCACAGTTCTGATTATTGGACGCTAGCTCTCCTGGTTTCCGGATTCGGAAGCATTGGGACAGCCATCAATATCATCGCGACCATTCTTTGCATGCGATGCCCGGGGATGAAGCTCAACCGCATGCCTCTGCTGGCGTGGCTGAACCTGGTCATGTCGGGAATGGTTCTGATCACGATCACACCGCTGTCGGCGGCCCAGATCATGTTGCTGATAGATCGCTATCTGGGAGGCCATTTCTTCGATGCGCAGGCCGGAGGCTCGGCCGTTTTGTGGATGCACTTCTTCTGGATATTCGGGCACCCGGAAGTGTACGTCCTGATTATCCCCTGCTTTGCTTTCATGTCGGAGATCATTCCAGTGTTTTCCCGGAAACCGATTTTCGGTTATCCGGTCATGGTCGCGGCCACAGTCTGCATCGGCTTCGTGAGCATGAGCGTATGGGCGCACCACATGTATACGGTCGGTATGAATTCGTACGCGAACAGCTTTTTCACCATAACCACGATGGCTGTAGGTATTCCTACGGGAATTAAGATCTTCAACTGGCTGGGCACGATGTGGGGAGGAAGAATTCAATTCAAGGTAGCGATGCTGTTCAGCATCGGGTTTCTATTCCAGTTCCTTGTTGCTGGTCTGACCGGTATCATGCTGGCTTGTGCGCCGTTCGATTGGCAGCTTGGTTCGTCCTATTTTGTTGTCGCTCACTTCCATTATGTGATCGTGGGCGGAATTCTGTTTGCCCTCTTTGCAGCGTTCTACTACTGGTACCCGAAAATGACCGGGCGAATGTTAAGCGAGCGCCTCGGGAAGTGGCACTTCTGGTTGTTCCTGATCGGCTTTCACGTGGCATTTGATTTAATGCACATTCCGGGATTGCTTGGGATGCCGCGCCGAATCTACACCTACGAGCCCAGCCGCGGTTGGGATACTTTGAATTTGCTCATCACGATCGGTTCATTCGTTCAGGCCATCGCCATCCTGGTGTTTGTGGCAAACCTGGTTATTTCTTATTTCAAAGGCGACAAGGCGGGCAATGATCCCTGGGATGCATGGACACTCGAATGGTCCACAAGCTCGCCGCCGCCTGCGTATAACTTTGCGTCCATTCCAGTGGTTGCGAGCCGGCGTCCGTTATGGGACCGGAAGCATCCCGAGGACCCCGATAGCCGTTACGAATGAAGCTAGCCGGTACGAATAAACAGACCCGCAATGAATAAAGCGAGAAAACTATGAGTGCAATCACAAATTCGTTCCCAGTGGTACCGGCAACCTGGAGACTGCCCGATCGCGGTAAGGTCGCAATGGCCGGTCTGATTATTGCCGAATCGGCGATCTTCACGATCTTTGTGGTTGCCTACCTGTTCTATTTGGGTAAGAGCCTCACCGGACCGACTCCGCGCGAGGTGCTCGAGACACCGATTTTCTACACGATTTGCCTATTGTCGAGTAGCCTGACCATTCACTTTGCCGCGAAGTCGCTTGAACGCGACCGAGTGGGCGCGTTTCTGGGCTCATGGCTTCTCACCATCGCTCTAGGCAGCCTGTTTTTATATGGTACCGGCGTGGAATGGTACAAGCTGATCTACAAAGACGGTCTGACGATCTCAACCAACCTCTTTGGGACAACCTACTACTCTCTCGTCGGCCTGCACGCGTTTCACGTCACAGTCGGGCTGATCATGCTCGCGATTGTCGCCATCTTCGCCTTGGCCGGACGCATGGGTGAGGAACAGTCACGCCGAGTGGAAGTGCTGTCGATGTATTGGCACTTCGTGGATGCCGTGTGGGTCGTGGTCTTCACGGTCGTTTATGTTCTGGGGCGCTAAGGAGTAGAAATGGCAACGTTGCTGACAACCGAGCAAATGAGCGAAAGCCCCGGTGCGCCGCGCGAGATTGAAATGCCCGCGCCGACAGCGTGGCCCTTTATCCTTGCTCTCGGATTCACCTTAATATGTACGGGCCTGGTAACGAGCCTGTCGGTCAGCGTGCTTGGCGCTGTGCTTTGTCTAGCTGGCTGCATTGGCTGGTTTCGCGAAGCCCTCCCTCATGAGCACGAAGAGGTTGTGCCCGTGGTTCCCGATGACAGTCGCGTAACCACGCAGCGCCGGATCGTTGAGTTGCTTCCCATTGGACACCATGTCCGGGCCTGGCTCCCGGTGAAGACTTATCCAGTATCCGCGGGCGTGAAAGGCGGACTGGCCGGGAGCGTCGCGATGGCAGTACTGGCGTGTGCCTACGGTCTGCTGAAGGCGGGAAGCATCTGGTACCCCATCAATCTGCTTGCGGCAGTGGTGTACGCCGAGTCGCTAAGACTCGGGCCCGGCCGGCTGTATTCATTCCAAGCGGACACCTTCGCAATTGCCCTTGGTCTGCATATCCTCGTGTCTGCACTTGTGGGTTTGCTCTACGGCGCGATGCTTCCCATGTTCCCGCGCCGACCGATCGTGCTTGGAGGGCTGATCGCCCCAATTCTTTGGTCAGGGCTGCTTTACACGATATTGGGCCTGGTTAATCCATTGCTGGCGAGCCACATTGACTGGCCCTGGTTTATTGCTTCACAGGCAGCCTTCGGGATCGTGGCAGGATTCATCGTGATTCGTCAAACAGCTGTGCCCACACAGGAGAATCTATCGTTTGCCATACGGGCGGGCATCGAAGCTCCGGGAACCATTCCACCACGCGAAAACGGAGAGGAGTGACCGTGAAGCGATCCTGGTATCTATATGCATCCGCGGCCATGAGCATCATGCTGCTCTCGGCGTGTAACTCTCCCCATGGTGAGCCCCAAATTGGCTCAGAACCTGTGGCCCCGAACCAGGTTCTGGACTTTGCCACTCTTTACGGAGAGAACTGTGCGGGCTGTCACGGTGCGCAAGGACGAGGAGGTGCTGCGATCGCGCTGGCGGATCCTGTCTATCTGGCCATTGTCGACGAGGGCGCAATGCACAGCGTCATCGCCAACGGCGTACATGGAACCTCCATGCCGGCTTTTGCGCAAAGTGCCGGAGGAATGCTGACCGATAAACAGATTGACGTGATTACGAGCGGAATATTTTCACGCTGGTCACGAAGGGGGGTTCTCGACGGAAGCCATCCACCTTCCTATGCAGCAAAAAGCACGGGCAACGCTGCACAGGGTCAACTTGTTTACGGAACGTATTGCGCATCCTGCCACGGTCCAGGAGGTCAGGGCGGCCGCAAAGGAAGCGCCATCACCAACGATTCTTTCCTGGCACTCGTCAGCGACCAGGGACTGCGCACCATCGTGATCACGGGCCGGCCGGACTTGGGCGCGCCAGACTGGCGCGGAGACGTTCCGGGAAAGCCCATGACGGATCAGGAGATCACGGATGTGGTTGCGTGGCTCGCGTCACGCCGTGTGCAAAACCCTGGGCAGCCTTATTCAGCTTCGAATTACCAGCAACCCTAGGAGACCAGATATGTCGACGAAACTTGTCATTCTCCAGCCGAGTGACACTACGATTTCCCGCCGTGGGTTTTTCATGAAGCTGGGAATCCTGTTCAACGGATTCGCGGCTATGGTTTTGGCGGTGCCGATTGTGCGCTTTCTCGCTTCTTCGGTTACGCGCGGGCGAGCGAACGGCTACCTCTCGTGGGTGCCACTCGGTCGCATTGACGAGTTCCCCGAAGGCGAGACACGGCTGGCGACTTTTCGTAATCCAAACGTGATGCCCACAGATGGCAAGACCGTGAACACTGCCTGCTGGGTGCGACGAATCGGAGGCGAAAAGTTCCAGGTCTTTGCCATCAACTGCGCGCACCTGGGGTGCCCGGTGCGCTGGTTTCCCCAATCCGGGTTATTTATGTGCCCCTGTCACGGTGGCGCTTACTACCGTGACGGCGAGCGCGCCTCCGGCCCCCCGGAGCGCGGTCTGTTCGTGTATCCGTACCAAGTGAAAGACAGCGTGCTCACGATTCAAGCCGGGGAATTGCCGACGCCGGGTAGACCGATTGCACGCCTGTCCGAGGAGAAGCCGCCATGCACATCATTGCCAAGCTAGGAGAATGGTTCGACCATCGCTTGCAATTGGCCGCACCGATTCGTGAAGCTGCTGAGCATCCCGTGCCACGGAACACGGCGAGCTGGTTCTACGTGTTCGGCAGCGCGGCGCTCACCGTCTTCCTTTTGCAAATTGTGACTGGAATTCTGCTGGCGTTGGTTTACGTGCCCTCGGCCGGCGAGGCATGGAGCAGCCTGCAGACTCTGAACCATCAGGTAGCGCTGGGCTGGTTCATCCGCGCGATGCATGGATGGGGCTCCAACTTCATGGTGGCGATTGTTCTGATTCATATGGTGCAGGTGTTTCTGTTCGGAGCCCATAAGTTCCCCCGCGAGCTCACCTGGATCATCGGCGTTTTCCTCTTATTGATGACTCTGGGCATGGCCTTCAGCGGACAAGTGCTGCGCTTCGATCAGGACGCCTACTGGGGGTTGGGAATCGGAGCTTCGATCGCCAGCCGCATTCCGATCATCGGCTCTGAGGTTGTGAAACTGATGTTAGGCGGGCCGATCATCGCCGGTGCAACGCTCTCCCGATTCTTTACGCTGCACGTGTTCGTGATTCCAGGAATGCTGCTCGCCTTCGTCGGCCTACATCTTCTGATGGTGCTGAAGCTAGGGATCAACGAATGGCCTATGCCGGGGCGGATTGTAAGGCGAGCCACGTATGAACGCGACTATCATGCACTGACGAGGCAAGATGGCGCCCCGTTTGTTCCCTATGCGGTTTGGAAAGACCTGGTTTTCGCCGGGTTTATCATCCTGGCAATCGCCGCCTGCGCTTTCTACTTCGGCCCCTTTGGACCAACCGGACAGCCGGATCCGACGATCATCCAGACTGTTCCCAAGCCCGATTACTTTTTCCTGTGGCTGTACGCTCTGCTGTCGCTACTTCCTCCATCGCTGGAAACGCCATTCCTGCTGATCTGCCCGGCTTTGGTCATCCTTGCACTGATTCTTCTGCCGTTCCTTTCCGGCGAAGGAGAAAAGAGCTGGAAGCGCCGGCCGATCGCGGTTCTGACGGTGCTGCTGATCGCCATTACGTTGGGGACATTTACGCGCCTCGCGCAGTTCACACCATGGAGTCCGCACATGAATGCGTGGAGCGGTGATCCTTTGCCAGACCGATATATACATCGCACCACCGCGCTGGAGCGGCAGGGCGCTCTGGTGTTTCAGGTGAAGCAGTGCCGCAACTGCCATTCTGTCGGCGATATCGGAGGACAGCGAGGCCCGGCCCTGGATAGTGTTGCGGTGCGGCTCACGAACGATCAGCTTATCCGCCAGGTGATTCAAGGCGGCGGCAACATGCCGGCGTATGGAGACAACCTGAGTCCCGCGGAGATCACAGCGCTGGTGGCATTTCTTGAAACCTTACATCCGGCAGGGCAAGCTCCCGCGCGCGACGCCTCCCGCGACACAGTACTTGGTGATAGCAACCAAAAAGGCGATAGCGGGCAAAAAGAACTCCACGCTCAGCGATAGGATGACACTCGATGCCACACATGCATCACACTGCTTTCGAATCGGGTTCCGTTTCCGCAGCCTTGATTCTCCTGGCGCTGGTCTACGTGCGTGGATGGATTCGGATTCGTAGGCTTAACCTGGACACGATCGACGGCTGGCGGGGCGGCAGTTTTTTCCTCGGAGTGTTCTCCATCTGGCTTGCGATGGCTTCGCCGGTAGCTGCGCTGGACCACGAACTACTGACGGTCCACATGGTGCAGCATTTGCTGCTTATGACAATAGCTCCGCCCTTGATCTGGCTTGGCGCGCCGGTGAAACCGCTATCGTATGGTCTTCCGCAGCTCGTCCAAGTGGAAATTAGCCGGCTCTTTCGCACCGCACCTTTGCAACAACTGGGGAGAACTCTGTTGCAGCCCAAAATTTGTTGGCTTGCGGCCGCCGGCACATTGGTCGGGTGGCATGTGCCCGCACTTTTTATGTTCGGGATGCGATCGGTAGTATTGCACGCGATGGAACAATCATCATTTCTGATATCCGGGCTTCTATTCTGGTGTCCCGTTGTCAGGCCGTGGCCGATGGCTTCGAATTGGTCCGCGTGGCCGGTCCTCCTGTATCTGTTCCTCGCCACCTTGCCGTGCGATATTCTTTCCGGATTTCTTGTCTTTTGTGACCGCTCGGTCTATCCCACCTATTCCTCAGTGGCGCACCCGCTCGGTCTTTCTGCTCTCGACGATCAGCAGTTTGCCGCCGCGTTGATGTGGACTTGCGTTACGGTCGTTTACCTGATCGCAGGAACATTGTGGACAGCGCGGTTACTCTCGCCTGAATGGCTGCGCCCATACCGAGTTGATGCGCAGTGTAGTACTCTGCCGCGGGCCAATCGGCACAATACGGAGGTTGTCTAAATGCCCGGCGAGCCCCTTGTCACCGCACTTGATGCGCCCGCAGTGGAGGGCCATGTTTTTACAACAACCACGCTGCTATCTGACTACTGGACACTCACCAAACCAGAAGTCAACTTCCTGATCTTGATCACAACGTTTGCCGGCTTCTATCTGGGCTGTGGCCATGCAGGACAACGGTTTTCATTTTTCGCAATGGTCCACACCTTGGCCGGGACGTTGCTAGTTGCCAGCGGGACCGCGACACTCAACCAGTACATCGAGCGAAAATTCGATGCACAGATGCGCAGGACCGCCCGACGGCCCCTCGCCACCGGCCGTCTTGAACCGCATGCAGTCCTGGTCTTCGGGATCGTGCTGTCGGTGGCCGGTAGTATTTATCTGGCGCTAGCCGTTAACATACTTGCAAGTCTCCTGGCGCTTCTCACCTTATTGTCCTATTTGTTCTTGTACACACCGCTTAAGCGGAGAACGCCTCTCTGTGTTCTCGTCGGGGCCTTTCCGGGCGCTATGCCTCCGCTGATCGGTTGGGCCGCGGCATCGGGAACATTGAGTGTGGAAGCATGGCTACTCTACGCCGTCCTCTTCCTGTGGCAGTTCCCACATTTCATGGCAATCGCCTGGATGTATCGCGAGGACTACGACCGCGCAGGCTACTCGATGTTGCCGAAAGGGCGTGCGAGAGTGGCGGCTGTGGCTCTGCAAACGGTTTTGCCGCTGCTCGCGTTAGTGCCAATCAGCATGGTGCAATTCCCCTTGCGGCACGCGGTCATTTTTTCTTGGGCTGGACTACTGTTGGGTCTAGGCTTCCTATACTTTGGGTTGGGATTCGTGGTTCAGCGGTCGAGGGGAGCTGCACGTCAACTGCTCGCGGCCTCGATAGCTTATATCCCGCTCTTATTCCTAGTAAGAATCGCGCTGCGATAGCGGCGGGGAGCTCGCGGGCTCCCTTTTGGCTACGCGGCGAAACTCGCATCAACAATGGCCTCCCGCACACCGATTGCGGCTTCGGCGCCAAGTCTTAGCGTAAGAGCGGCCCCAACCTTTGCCAAAACACCCAATGGATATCGGTCGGCAAGGGTCAGCACAAGGGGCACAGACTCTCCATACCCGTAGCATCCCGTTAAAGACGGAGAGGCGGCTTTTTCAAAGGCCGCCCCGGCCGCACGGTCTTGTTCATGGTCTTGGCCTTAGCGGGTCCAGGGTACTTCCACTCTTCATTGCTCAAAGCGCCGCACCGCATTGCGCCCGAAAATCGCACTATACTAGAGTGGCCCTTCCCCCTGCTTTGCTAATTGTTGAAGGAACGATTGGTGGAGGAACGAGATGACCTGGAACATCTCCATGCACGCGTCCAGCATCTTGCTCCGGACCGCCGTGCTCGCGCTCTGCGCTCTGCCGATGCACGGGCAGACAGCCGATACCGGAGCGATCGCTGGCAGCGTGAGCGACCCCAGTGGAGCGTCGGTAGCTGGCGCGGCAATGGTCATCAACAGTGAGGCCACCCGAGAAGAACGCAATCTCACTACGGATGCCGAGGGAAACTTCTCTGTCCCATTCCTGACGCCCGGCAACTATGATCTGGCCGTTCGCGCGCCCGGATTTGAGCCGCTCATTTTGAAAGGTGTTCAGGTTCAAATCACCGAGGTGAGCCGACTGAAGGTTCAGCTGACGATCAGCGGCGTCAAAGAACAAATCACGGTTAGCGCCAAGCCCCCTCTCCTTCAAACTGAGAATGCCACCCTCGGACGGGTCATCGACCAGGGAACGGTCGTCGACTTGCCGCTTGTCGATCGCAATTACACCGAAATTCTAGGCCTGACGGCTGGGATAAACACCGACGTCGTGGATGCGACCCAACTTGGGGCAGGAAGCCAGGAGATCCGCGCCAATGGTGCTCGAAGTGGCGACAACAACTTTATGTTTAACGGCGTAGATGGAAATAGTTACGGTTCCAACATAACCGAGGTCACTCCTTTCGGAGGCGCCGGGATCGCGATCCCGGCGCCGGATACCATTCAGGAGTTCAAGGTTCAGAACGCGCTCTATGACGCTCAGTATGGCCGGGGAGGTGGCGCAAACGTAAACGTGGAAACAAGATCGGGCACGTCGGAGTTTCACGGAGACCTCTATTACTTCGGCCGCAATGAGATATTGGATGCGAACAATTTCTTTGCGAACGCACTCGGAGTGCCTCGAGGAGAGTTCCGTCGCTCGCAACCAGGCGGGACTCTGGGAGGACCATCCCCCTGGCCAAAGAAACACGCCTTTTCCTTCGTTTCTTATCAAGCCACACGGGATATCAATGCAGCGTCGCTAGGTAGCAGCGTTCGTTCATTGAGTCTTCCTCCAATACCACTGAACCGAACGCCAGCCTCCCTCGGAGCAGTATTTGGTGGTCAGACAGGAGCATTCGGAGGCGTGGCCGTGGCCCCGGATGGCTCGAACATAAGTTCGGTCGCACTCAATCTTTTGAACGCGAAGAACCCCAATGGCACATTTGTGATTCCCAGCCCTCAGACTTCGGGAAGCAGTATCAACTACACCGCGGCGGTCCCGGGAAAATACAATGAGGACCAGTTCAATACAAATTATGACTTCAATTTGCGCGCATCCGACCTCCTGTCGGCAAAATTCTTCTTTTCAAATTCGACTCAAGACGTTCCTTTCTTCGGCGCCACGGTGCCTGGCTTTCCGGCGCTTCGCTCCTTTGGGAATCGGATCTTATCAATCGCTGAGACTCACATTTTCTCACCGCACGCGATCAACGACTTCCGCTTTGGCTTCTCTCGTCTTGCGGGTCAAAGCGTTGCTGGAGGGACGCTCACCGACCAAGACGTGGGGATACAACGGTTCAGTGATCCCCAAGAGCGGATAATTCCGCAGATTCAAGTTCTCGGAGCCTTCCAATTGGGCAATTCGCCAAGCGATGAGGGCAAAACAGCCAGTAATAACTTCTACGCCTCAGACGTCCTATTCCTGTCCCGGGGTAAGCACGACCTTCGCCTGGGCACAGAAATCTATCGAGACCAATTCAACCATCGAAGCGATTTCTCAGCCGGTGCCATGACACTCCTGTCGTTTCCTGATTTTCTGCTCGGGTTACCCGCTGGACCTGGTGCTGCGGGAGGCAATGGCGCATCGTTCTCAAACATCTTCCTTTCCAGCGTGGTTGCTGGAATCCCTGCGGTTGGAGGGCGTGCAAGCACCGTGCATTTGTTCGCGTTGGATGAATTGGAAGGTTACGCGAGCCCTCATGATCAACCTCGGGGTTCGCGTCGAGGTCAATGGCCAACCGAGCGAAGTCGCGGGTCGCGCATCGAATTTCTTCCCCCAGTTCTACGTTCCACCTCCAGCCGGAGGGTTCACAGATCCAATCTCATCGGGTTTCGTTCTGCCCGATAACTTTCACGGGTATGCTCCGGCCGGATTTCCGCGGACAAATTCGACGCTGTTGAATGATCCCACCCAAGTGCATCCAGAGCCTCGCATCGGCTTTGCGTGGCAGCCATTTTCGTCAAAAGATTTCGTTATTCGAGCAGGGTACGGTATCTATGCCAACCGTCTCAGCTTCGTAGGGTATGCCAGAGGAATGGTCAACAACCCGCCCTTCACGTTAGCGGCTTCATTAGTGGGAGGCGCCAATACGTCCGCCAGCCTGCAAAATCCTTTTCCTAACCTGCCGCCGAACTCCTCTTTCCCAAATTTCGCTGCCAATATGCTCCCGGGTCCGCCATTTACCGGGAGCAGCTTTCTCGGGAGTCCCAACATTATCGACCCTGATTTCAAGGAGTCTACAGTCCAGCAGTACGGCCTCGACCTGCAGTATCAACGCAGGAGCTACCTTTTCTCGATCGCGTATGCCGGCGCCAAGGGCACGCATCTAGCCGTTGGGCCGAGCAACAATCAGCCGCTCCTTGCCAGTCCCTCTAACCCGGTTAACGGGCTCACAACCAATTCAGTGGTCAATGCCGTTGAGCGTGTTCCCTTTGTCGGGCTGTCTCCTTTGGTTTTCCGCCTCAAAAGCAGTGGAAATTCGATCTACAACTCTCTACAAGCCACGTTAAAGAAGGATGTGAGTCACGGTTTTCAATTCCTGGCTGCCTACACTTTTTCCAAGTCCATTGATGATGCGGGTGATAGTCTCGGTATCCCCATCTACGGTGGATTTGGAGTTCCAATTTTAGGGGAACTGGTCTACAACGATCAAAATAATGTCGCTGGTCAGCGCGGCGTTTCCGACTTCGATCGAACTCACCGATTGGTTATCAGCGGTACCTGGAACCTGCCCGGCCCCGAACACGCGACGAGCGCAACCCTTCGAACACTCGGAAGTGGCTGGAGCACGTCGGGTATCGTCACGTTGCAATCCGGACTCCCTTTCAGCATTCAAGACAGCGCAGCCGGTACGCTATTTGGTCCCGCAACCCTGTTCACCACAGGAAACCTGGCTCCGGGTGCGACGCTCGACGACTCCAGCCGGAGCGGCAGAGTCAGCAGCCGTGTGAACGAATTCTTCAACACGAAAGCATTTATTCCGGTGCCTTGTATTCCTGATGGAGGTGTTATCGACGGCACGTATCCGGTATCAGGTGGCAGCCCGACCTGTGGGGGAACGATATTTGGCAACCTGGGAAGAAACATTCTACGCGGCCCGGACCAACGCGTCGGAGACATCGCATTGATTAAGAGCACTCCCCTAGGGGAGCACATCGATCTGATTTTCCGGTGGGAGATATTTAATGCGCTGAATCGGGCCAATTTTGCGAATCCCTCGAATGATGTCTCGACGCCGAGCACCTTCGGCGTAATTAGCGCGCTAACAGTGAATCCCCGTATCATGCAATATGCGCTAAAACTGGAATTCTAGTGCTCGTCGTCAAGCCTGTTTGGCAGGCGTAGTTGGAGTTTCATGCCTCGAAGACAGTGTGAGTGAAGTGACTAGGGTCGAAAAAGTAGTATTAAAGAGAAGAGTTGCCCTATGCCCGGCTGGGGACGTTCAATTTACGACGGCAGGTCTCAGTTGCGAATGCGCATCCGACCGCAGCCTCCGGCACTCATCCGGCATTGTCAGGCCCTCCGCATCGGTGTATTTGTATTGGCTATCTGCTTCTTGCCGGCGATTTGTACCGGCGATACCGGCCGAACCCGGCTTGTTCGGGTCCCGATCGTTGGTGGAACCGACTTTCGATTTTCTCACGCATCGCTTGGGCCAAGACCGGTCCGCGACATTAGGGGGATCCAACAAGACGACCAGGGGTTCGTGTGGCTTGGTACGATCAATGGCCTACTACGCTATGACGGTTATCAGGCCCGTTCCTTCCGGCCCCGCCATGCAGGTCAGAATGAAGACGCCGAACTTTATACCACAGCGATGTTTAAGGATCGCTCGGGAACGTTATGGATTGGTTCCGATGATCTTGTTCTTCGATACCATCCCGCCACCGGAGAATTCGAGCAATACCGCCTCCATCCTGGGGACACCTGTGGCTCGATAGGCCACGTTGATCAGATCAACCAGGATCGGGAAGGGACTATCTGGCTTGCTACGAGTAGCGGCCTGAAGCGCATCTACACGGCCACAGGGTCGATTGCCTGCTACAGGCATCGAGAGGATGACGAGTCCAGCATCTCCTCAGATCAAGTCAAATCGATCCTCGAATCCAGGGACGGCACATTGTGGGTAGCCACCACCGTGGGCTTGGATGCCTTCGATCGGGGCACAGGGAAAGTTACGCGCCACGTCTCGTTTAGAGAACCATCCGGATCGCAGCTCAAAATAATTGCTAGTTATGCGGCCTTTCTATTTGAGGACCACGGAGGAATCATTTGGATCGCATATGCCTTCGGGGACGGGTTGGCTTCATTTGACCCTAAAGAGGACCTGGTGACCGTCTATGCCTTCGGTGCGAGGGGATCGGATGAGAATGCAACGTCCGGCGTGTACGCCATCCTCGAGGATCAAGACGACGTGTTGTGGCTCGGTACGCGCAAGCGAGGTCTTGTGAGGTTTGATCGAGATCGCAAACGGGCGATTCGGTACCAGCACGATCCGAACGACCCGAACAGTCTGAGCGAGGAGGATGGCATAGAATCACTCTTCGAGGATGGCAAAGGCCGGATTTGGGTCGGCGGGTTGGGCGGAACGCTCGACTGGTTCGACTACCGCCATCCGTCGCCATTTCGAAGCTACCGCCGCCTGCCCCACGACCCGCATAGCCTGACTAATGGCACGGTGCTCTCGGTCTATCAGGATAGCCGCGGAGACCTATGGGTCGGAACCTTGGGAGGGCTGAATCGAATCGAACGCAAGACAGGGCACGTCACTCGATACGAGTCCGCAGGAAGCGGCAGTGATCGACTCTCAAATACGAATGTTGTCTCGATTGCCGAAGACCGCGGGGGCTACCTGTGGTTCGGCACAGAAGGTGGCGGACTCAATCGCTTCGACCCCCGGACTGGGCAGTTCAAGGCGTACCTTCACGATTCGGCAGATCCCCACAGCTTGAGTTCGGATATCGTCATAGGTTTGCTCATCGATCATCGGGGGACGCTGTGGGTCGAAACTGATGTTGACCTGAATCGCTTCGATCCGCACACAGAGCGGTTCACGATGTACACGGCCGGCGTGAACGGAGTTCCCCGCTATCACGGAATCGTGGAAGACTCGCATGGCGCTTTTTGGCTGCCGAGTTACGCGATGGGCTTGCATCGGTTCGATCCCGAGACCGGCCAATTTACCATATACCGAAATAGGCCGGAAGATGCCACAAGCCTCAGCAATGATCGTGTGTATTCCGTGTGTGTCGATCGTTCCGGCACAGTCTGGGCCGCCACCTACAACGGACTGAATCGATTTGATCCGGCCAGCCAAAAGTTCACGGTATATTACGCGAGCGATGGCCTGCCTAGCAGCGAGGTGGTAGGCATCCTTGAAGACAACCGCCAGGATCTCTGGTTGAGCACAAGTGACGGGCTTTCACATTTTGGTCCACGCAAGAAAACGTTCACCAACTATTACGTTTCCGATGGACTTCCGGGCAATGAGTTCAGTTATTATCCGGCGACCTCAAAGAGCTTGACCGGCGAAATGTTCTTCGGCTTGATCCGCAGTGGATTGGTCGCGTTCTTTCCCGATCGTGTGATCGATGATCGGTCTATCCCGCCGATTGTGCTGACCGATTTCGATTTATTTGGCAATCCTGTGCCCGCAGGGCAGGATCCGCTGAAGCAGTCCATCTCTTTCACCCGGTCTCTGAAGTTGGAGTACTGGCAGAACATCGTCTCTTTCGAATTTGCGGCGCTCAGCTACTCCGACCCTACACGAAATCGATATCGGTACAAACTGGAAGGACTGGAGAAAGAGTGGCACGAAACGGATAGCACGCGCCGGCTTGCGACGTATACGACACTCCCGCCGGGCGAATATGTCTTCCGTGTGCAGGGCAGTAACAGTCACGGTATCTGGAACGAACGAGGAGCAAGCGTCCGCCTCTCAATTCTGCCCCCGTGGTGGAGTACCTGGTGGTTCAGGGTAATATGCGTCGCCATAATTCTAGGCTTGCTCTGGATGTTTTACCGCCTACGCGTCCGCGCTTTTAAGCGGCGCCAGGCACTGTTAGAGCGGCACCAGACCGAGATCCGCGCGCTCAACGAACAGATGGTCCAAGCGCAGGAGGCGGAGCGAGTACGCATCTCCGGAGAGCTGCACGATGGCGTTCTCCAGCAGATCACT
Organism: uncultured Acidobacteriaceae bacterium; assembly: GCA_963814015.1. Lineage (GTDB taxonomy): Bacteria > Acidobacteriota > Terriglobia > Terriglobales > Acidobacteriaceae > PALSA-350. Next base: position 1,339,232 of record CAWFBI010000001.1, on the reverse strand, counting down.
TCCCTTACTCTCAGGCTAGGCAAGGTGAAACGTCAGGTTCCAACCGATTCGGAAGCTACAGCAACGGTCAGTGGCTTGCAGCAACAACTCATCAAGATCGGAACGGACATTCGTCACATCTCGCATGAACTGCATCCCGCATTACTACAAGAAGCGGGGCTGCCGGCGGCGCTGACGGCATATTGCGAGGAGTTCAGCTTGGTGCGCGGGCTCTCCGTGGAATGTGAGACGGACGAGAGTGTGGAGCATTTGTCGCCTGGAGCCGCGCTGTGTCTCTACCGCATCGCTCAGGAAGCACTCGGAAATGCCGCTAAATATTCAGGAGCAAAGAAGGTTGAGGTTCGGCTTACGCGAGCCGACGGTCGGGTTTGCCTTTCCGTGTCCGATGATGGCATTGGCTGCACCGCCGACCAGATAGGAAAATCGGGAGGCCTGGGAGTGATCAATATGCGAGAACGAACCCTGCAACTTGACGGGACATTTGAGTTCGATAGCGAACTAGGGCGCGGAACCACGGTGAAAGTGGAGGTTCCTTTTCGAGCGGACTCGTAGGTCCAGCAAAAGTTATGTCACCAAGGCGCGAAACTGCCTTAAATGGGACCAGCAGTCCCGCGACTGCTTGCTGCCTCCGCCCGCGCACGCATCCAAACGTTACAGTAGTACTTAAAAATTGAGTTTCAACGCGAGTTGTCCAACACGAGCCGCTACCGAAGTACTCGTGATACTGCCGAATGCGGGCACGCCGTCGCTAAATGTGGTATCTGGATTCCCGAATTGTGTGCTGTTGAAGGCGTTGAAGAATTCGGCTCGGAAATCAAGAGCCGTCCGCTCGGACAATGCGGTCGTCTTCCGTAAGGAAAGATCAACGTTGTGCTGTGTAGGTCCGCGAAGCAGCCCGGGACTCGTGTTGCCAAAGCCCGTTCCTCCATCTGAACTGATCAACGGAGGGTTGGTAAAGCAGCTAGTGTTGAAATATTCGTTCAAGCGACTTCTCGCAGAACCGCCGAGGTCGAGACGCTCGCCGCATACAGTTGAACTCAAATCAAGGTAGGCAAAGTCGCTTGACGTACCAAAAAGATTGGTCGAATTGGTATTGAGAAATGTGAGCGGCGTTCCGGACTGGAGAGTTACCACCATGGATAGAGCCCAGCCCGCTGAAAGTTTTCCAACGATGCCAGATCCAAACTCAAAAGTGGGCAATTCGTAAATGGCACTTACGATCAACCGGTGCCGCCGGCTGAAATTGGCTTCACCGTAACCCGCATAGAGATTGTTTTGATCGCCAATCGTCCCTTCGCCGAACGTGCTTCCCACGAGGTTTGCAGCCCCGGTGGACAAAGTCTTCGACCATGTGTATGCCGACAGAAATTGCAATCCGTGGCTGAGATTCTTTTTCAGCGTAACTTGAAGGGCATTGAAGTTGGACCGCCCTTCCGAGCCTTGTTCCATAAATCCTGCGGGGTCCCACCCCTGGTACGGAACCCTGAGCGCAAGATTTGACAAGGTACTGGCAGTTTCCCCGCGGATTGGATTCTGCGGAGTGGCCAGACCCGCCTGGTTGATGGAGCGCGAGTAAATGAGATGGTTGGCACTCGATCCGACGTAGCCAATTTGTAACGCCAGGGTTGGAGTCATTGCAGTTTGTACATTGAATGCATACTCCTGCGTTATCGCAGGACGGATCGTCAGCTGGGTGGCGGTCGAACTCAGGTCGCTGCCGGGCGTATAGGGATCGAAGAAAGGAAACTGGCTAAGCGGGGGAATCGGTTCCTGGAACGGATGCGCCCAGGAGGCGCCGCCATTGAGCGGCGGAGCAAAGACGCCAATCAGCGCCCAGGGCAACCCGGCTACGGACTGGAACTGGCTATTGCCGGTTACCGCCGAGTAGTAGAGTCCATATCCGCCCCGCACCACGACACGATTGCTGGTGGGCGGCAGGCTATACACTAATCCAACTCGGGGCCCCCAGGTATTGTTCCCACTCCCAGGTACGAACCCATTGTAGCCGGACTTCACGACGCCTGCAGGAACCGGATAGGTCCAATTCGCCGGCACAACGTATCCTGCTAGACTGCCCTCCGCCGGAGGGTCTGGGTTCATCAACGCGGGATTTATGTTTGTTGCCCTGCCACTGAGATTGGTGAACGGCGGCAGCCACTCCCAGCGCAGGCCGAGGTTCAGCGTAAGCCTGGGGTTCACTTGCCAGTTATCCTGACCATAGGCCGAGATCTCCCAGGTCCGAGGGTGCCCCGCCAGTACACCGAGCACCTCCAGCGAGTACAAAACGTTGCTGAACCCGTTGGCCGGGAGCCCAGACATCCCTGCGGTTCCGTTTTGCGCACCGTTCTCTCCCAGGAGGAAGTCCGGCCAACTGGGGAAGTTCACCTGACCGTAGTATTCCTCCCCGCTGTTAATCAGATACGCCCGCGTGATTCCGCCGCCAAAGCGAAGACTATGCCGGCCACGCACCCAGGCAACATCGTCCTCAAGGTTGAAAAGGTTTTGTGCGTCAGGGAGGTAGAAGCCGGCATTAAAGTTATTCGACCCGGCGATGGTCACCGATGGTTTGTCGTCATTCTGGGCGGAGGTGTCCACGCCGATCCCGGAAAAAGTGAATGGCGAATGCGGCGTGGTAACGTAAGAAATTCGATCGTAGCCTAACCGAATTTGATTGAATAAATTCGATGTGAAGACGTATGTGTCCGCCACCGATGCCAGAAGATAATTCTGGTTATTTATCAAGGGCGCACCCGGTACATTGCCAGCAGCCAGTGGATTCGTAGTGTTGCTGAGCGCGGTAAAAAATCGGCCCTGGATCGTGTTCTTCGGCGACTCCGGTAAATCGAAATTTCCCATGTACTGATTCTCATTGAAGCTCGCAGGCGCACTCACTGAGACCAGATCGTTTACCGGGTTGGCAGTCGGAAACAGATATTGTCCGTTGGGCAACTTAAGCTGCAGCAGTTTGAGCGCAACGGGGTTGATGTTGGATCCGTCAGCAGCAATTGCTGGTCCGAATCCAGGAGGACCAAAGATATATTGGAGCGCCTGCTGCCCCGCAAAAAGTGCTCCGATGGAAGCGGCGGAACGATCGTTTGTAGTGAGTGGAGAAAAGAATGTCTGACGGCTCGATACACCATTGATCTGCCTTGTGCCCTGATACGAGCCGAAAAAAAGCAATTTGTTCCTGATGACCGGGCCACCCAGCGTGCCTCCAAATTGGTTCTGTTTCAGTTCGGGGCGCGGCACGCCGTTTTGGTTGAAAAAAAAGTCGTTGGCATTGAGTACATCGTTGCGCCAAAATTCAAACACATTGCCATGAAAGTCGTTTGAACCCGTTTTTGTGACCAGGTTGACCACCGCGCCTGCATCCCGGCCGTATTCGGCATCGTACATTCCGGTTTGGACTTTGAACTCCTGAATTGTGTCAGGATTCGGGATTGGCACGCCGAAGCCGGCGGCGTCATAATCATTCACGTCAACCCCATCCATTCGAAAACTGATGTCGCTCGCCCGGGCGCCATTGACGTTTTCCCCCTGACCCTCCGTCGTAGGAATCTGTCCTCCACTTCCTCGCCCTAATTCCGTCGCATCGGTCACGCTTGCGATAACCCCTGCCGAGAGGGTCATGATCTGGGTAAAATTCCGATTTACCAGGGGAAGAGCCTCGAGCTGCCCGGCAGTCACCACATCGCCAAGCGCATCCGTGCCGGTTTCGACGACAGGAGGCGTTCCCTTCACTTCGACTGTAGTCGATTCACTACCCACCTTAAGGGTTATGTTCGTGACGTTCGTCTCGGTTACTGCTATCACCACCGGCGATACGGTGGCGCGAGCGAAACCTATCGCATCAATATCGACCCGGTAAGCCCCGGGGGGAAGGAGGGGCACAATGTAGGCTCCATCCAAGCCCGTCTTCGCGGTCCGTACTTCGTTAGTCCTCTCATTCGTCAAATGAAGATCGGCTTTGGAGATCACCCGGCCGGCCGGATCGGTAACCATTCCTCTTAGAAGGCCCGTCGTGGAGGTTTGAGTCCACCCTGTTAGACACAGGCTTAAAATCGCTGTGGGCAAGGCCGCCAAAGGCCACCAACCTTCAGCCCAACGGGAGAATCTGATCTCGGGTGACGGCATACACTCCATGCTAGCTCCGCCGCTTCTCGTTCTCCCTGTGTCGATTGAGCCGCTAGTTTACTCTCATCTTTGGGACCTGCTGTGAGTTTTTCTACCAAGAACTGAATTGCGAATCAAGGAGAAACCCCGGGCAAGATGCACTTGCTGATCACACCGAGAGCGTGCACGCTGAGAACAATTGCGATTGCGCGCTTTGTGCTCTACGCGGTGATCCTGTTGGTAGTCTGCCCTCACGCCGCCGCGTTGGATCCGTCACTCGACCTCACGCAGTACATGCATACAGCGTGGACGGCGCGCGACGGGCTCAAGGGGAGCGTTCGGTCCATCGTGCAGACGCCTGACGGTTATCTCTGGGTCGGCACGGAATTTGGACTCGTCCGCTTCGACGGGGTGCGATTCACGCCATGGAGTCCACCGCCAAGCCAGCATCTCCCGAGCACCGAGATCTTAGCGCTCCTGGCCTCGCGCGATGGCACTCTGTGGATCGGGACCCTTGAGGGCCTCGCAAGCTGGAAAGACGGCAGGTTGATCCATTACCCCGAAATTGAGGGCGGGGTATATGCCCTCATGGAGGATCACGAAGGGACGGTGTGGGCTGGGGCCGCCGGCAGTATCTGCTCTTTCAGGGGTGGGAAGACTGAGTGCCGAGGCATCAACGGTAGCCTGGGCACGGGCCTTTATTACCTTTATGGCAACCGGGGAGGTGCCGTGACTTCTTTGTACGAAGATAGCGACCACCGTCTCTGGGCCGGAAGCGAGTTGGGACTCTGGCAATGGAAACCCGGCCCTCCAAGGCGCTACCTGGCAGAACCCATGGATTTGCAGCAGGCTTTGGCTCCGGGAGATCGCCCTTCCGGATTGTTTTTTATCAGCGGGTTAAACCATATTGTGCGGCAACTCTCCGGCGACAAGATCGAAGAATATTCCGTTGCGGGAGTGCGCGGGCCCCTGCAGGCCATTCATCTGATGCGTGATCGCGATGGTGTTTTGTGGATCGGAACGTACGATGAGGGGCTTGTGCGTGTTGCCCAGGGGAAGCTCTCTCGCTTTGCGCTGGGAGAAGGTCTTACAGGCAATCTCATTACTGCTTTTTTTCAGGATCGGGAAGGCTCGGTCTGGGTAGGCACGACGAATGGTCTTGATCGCTTTCGCGCACCGGCAGTTGCTACGATCTCGGCTTACCAGGGCATCCGAAGCCCTGTTTGGTCTGTTCTCCCGGCTCGCGACAATAGCGTCTGGATCGGTTCATTCGATGGGCTTGGCAGATGGAAGCAGGGGCAACTGACCATGTATGAGTCCCCTGGCGCACTGCGATTCGGCCGTCAACTTCGCACCGTAAACGCCGTTGTCCGCGAAGTCACCGATCCTGGATTACCGGACAACTACATAGGCTCGCTCTTTGAGGATCAACGTGGGCGCATTTGGGTCTCGACGAGCAAGGGAGTCGCATGGTTTGAGAAAGGCAGCCTTACTCGCGTCGGCGGTATGCCTGACGGATCTGCAGACGCCATCTTCAGCTGACAAGCACCAGGGTGTCTGGATCAGCTACCCCGGTCACGGTCTGTTTCATGCGGTTGGAAGGAGAGTGGTCGAATCGGTGCCTTGGCCATGGTTGAAGCTGCGCCATGCCCCACGCCTGTCCGTCGTCGTACCCGATCCGGTGCACGGTGGGCTGTGGCTTGGATTCGTCGATCATGGCATCTCCTACTTCGAGAATGGTCAAATCAGCAAAACGATTGACACCAAGGATGGCCTGGGTGCGGATCTGGTTTGGAACCTTCTTGTTGATCACCAGGGGACACTTTGGGCCGCAACCGATGGAGGCTTGAGCCGCATCAAGGATGGACGTGCCTCAACTCTCACGACCAAAAACGGTTTGCCTTGCAACGCAATTCACTGGGTCATTGAGGACGACGCGCGGTCGTTGTGGCTTTCCACCGCCTGCGGACTGCTGCGCCTTGACCGCAGCGACTTACAGGCGTGGACGTCGGACGCAAAACATGCAATCCATCCCACAATGTTTGATGGCAGTGACGGCTTCAGAATGCATGCCATGCTCACCGGCTACAGTCCGGTGGTGAAAAAGGCTCCCGACGGAAAAATTTGGTTTGCACACGATGACGGTGTCAGCTTCATCGATCCCCAGAACCTTCGATTCAACAAGGTTCCTCCACCTGTTCATGTCGAGCAGATCACGGCAAACGGCAAAATATATGCCGCTACCGATGGCTTGCACCTTCCATCTCGAGTTCATGACCTCGCAATCGACTACACGGCGCTGAGTCTGGTCGCACCAGAGAAGGTGCGCTTCCGATTCAAGCTCGAAGGACAGGACGAGACCTGGCGTGAGGTGGTGAACGTCCGCCAGGTGCAGTATTCGAATCTGCCTCCGGGCAACTACCGCTTTCGCGTCACCGCCTGCAATAACAGCGGTATATGGAACGAGGAAGGCGCGCTTCTGGACTTCAGCGTTGCGCCCGCTTACTACCAGACGAATTGGTTCCGCGTTCTCTGCGTGCTCACTCTTCTGGCGATGCTCTGGGCCGTTTATCATCTTCGCGTCCGCGCTTTGAAACGGCGCCAGGCATTGTTAGAGCGGAATCAGGCATTGTTGGAGCAAAATCAGGCCTTGTTGGAGGAACACCAGGTCGAGATCCGCGCGCTGAACGAGGAGTTGATCAAAGGGCAGGAGGCCGAGCGGATGCGTATCGCCGGAGAACTGCACGACGGCGTCCTCCAACAGATCACTTCCTTTACTCTCAGGCTGGGCAAGGTGAGACGTCAGGTGCCACCCGACTCGGAAGCGAAAGAAACGGTCAGTGCTTTGCAGCAACAACTCATCAAGATTGGAACGGACATCCGTCACCTTTCGCATGAGCTTCATCCCGCGTTACTGCAAGAGTCCGGCCTGCTGGCAGCCCTGGCGGCGTATTGCGAGGAGTTCAGCGCGGTACGCGGGCTTCCCGTCTTATGCGAAACGGACGAGACTGCGAAAGAGCTATCCCCTGGAGCTGCGCTGTGTCTTTACCGCATCGCGCAGGAAGCCCTCGGCAATGCCGCCAAATATTCGGAAGCGAAGAAAGTTAAGGTTCGCCTTACCCGGTCCGACGATCGCGTCTGCCTTTCCGTCTCCGATGACGGTGTAGGTTGCGACCCCAACCAGATCGGAAAATCGGGTGGGCTGGGGGTGATCAATATGCGAGAGCGCGTGCTGCAGCTGAACGGGACATTTGCGTTCAATAGCGAACCCGGGCGCGGGACCACAGTGAGGGTCACGGTTCCCTTTCGAGCAGACTCGTAGGTCTCCATGCAAAGTGTCTTGCTAACTTGTCTCTCAATCTGAAAGGTTCCAAACTGACTTGCAGCGGCACGTATTACAATCTTGTATCGAGGAAGCTTATGACTTCGTTTTCGAGTCATAAGCTGGGCAGACCGACCCTTGAGTATCGATTCTGGCATGCAGTCGCTCAATTTTTGGCAGGTAGTATTGCCCTCGGATTGGTAACCTTTGTCTGCTTTCGACTCCGGCTCACTCTCGCTACGACTCTGTGTTTGTTCCAGATTGTTATCGTTGTGCTGTCGCTCCGGGGTAGCTTCATTTCATCAGCGTTCGTCTCGCTCGCCGCAGCTGGGTGCTTGTCGTACTACTTTGCACCGCCGATTTTCTCCTTTCGGGTTAACGATCCGTTCGATCGCGTGGCCATCGTTGTTTTTCTTACAACGTCAGCAATTGTCACTCACTTGGTGTCCAGAGTGCGCATGCGTACGGAACAGCTAGTCTTGACCAACGCGAAACTGGGGGCGCAAATCAACGAGCACAAGCAGACGCAGGAGTCTCTGCAGCAATCACAAGCAAATCTCGCGAGCGTCAATCGAGTGGTCCGCGCGCTGAACGAACAGCTGGTCAAAGCGCAGGAAGCGGAGCGGATGCGCATTGCCGGAGAGTTGCACGATGGCGTTCTGCAGCAGATAACTTCCCTTACTCTCAGGCTAGGGAAGGTAAGACGTCAGGCACCCCCCGATTCGGAAGCCAAAGCAACAATTAGTGGCTTGCAGCAACAACTCATCCCGATCGGAACGGACATCCGTCACCTCTCGCATGAACTTCATCCTGCATTACTGCAAGAGTCAGGCCTGGCGGCGGCCCTGGCGGCGTATTGCGAGGAGTTCAGCAGGTACGGGACTCCCGGTGTCGTGTGCGACGGACGAGAGTGTAAACGAGTTATCCGCTGGGACTGCACTATGTCTCTACCGCATCGCACAGGAAGCACTCGGCAATGCTGCCAAATATTCCGAAGCAAACAAGGTTGAGGTTCGGCTTACGCGGTCCGACGGTCGCGTTTGGCTCTCTGTGTCCGATGATGGGGTCGGCTGCTCTCCCGACCAGATCGGAAAATCGGGAGGTCTGGGGCTCATCAATATGCGAGAGCGGGTGCTCCAGTTGGATGGGACGTTTGCGTTCGATAGCGAAACGGGCCGGGGGACCACAGTGACGGTGACGGTTCCCTTTCGAGCGGACTCGTAAGTTTCCAATGCAAAGTGTCTTGCTAACTCTCAAATGCGCCTAAGTGCACCAGCAGTTCCGCCACTGCGTGCTTTCTCGGTTTGCGCACACAGGTTAGACGCTATGGGGAGGCAATCGGGCCGAACGCAGCATGCAGTCCTGAGTACAAGTACTTCTTGCCGTCCTCGTTTTTACAGAGGAGGATTTGGCGATGAAACATTCGCCTAAGCGATATAGAAAGGCTTACCGGCGAGGTGTCTTAGCGAAGAAATAGGTGTGCGCACAGTCTGGAGCGAGTCAAAAGAAATAGAATATATAGATACATGGAAAGGGTCCACAGAAGAGCCGCCATCGCGGTAATCATCCTGCTGGCGTACTGCCGCTGCGTTTTCGCGTTAGATCCGTCTCTGGACGTCAGTCAGTACGCACACACCGCGTGGACAATACGCGAAGGGGCTTTCAGAGGTAATATCTACTCGATTGCCCAAACTCCGGATGGTTATCTCTGGCTTGGCACGGAATTTGGCTTGCTTCGCTTCGATGGCAACCGCAGTATCGCCTGGCAACCTCCAGCGGATCAGCATCTCCCTGGCAGCGCAATCACCAGGCTACTCGCCGCGCGCGACGGGACTCTTTGGATCGGCACGGATGCCGGCCTGGTTAGTTGGAATGGCGCCCAGCTGACCCGGTACCCGGAACTTGATAACCAGCTAGTGGCCACGCTGCTTCAGGACCATGAGGGCACGGTATGGGCCGGCTCCTTGGGGGCCCCCACTGGCCGGCTCTGCGCAATACGAAGCGGCGGTATGCAGTGCTACGGACAAGACGGCACTCTAGGCAGAACGGTTTTGTCTTTGTATGAGGACAGTACAGGAGATCTCTGGGCCGGTACACAGTCCGGGCTTTGGCGATGGAGGCCCGGTCTTCCGACGCACTATGCGGTGCCGGGTATGGAGCTCAATGATCTGAATGCGGGCGATGAGGGAGAACTGTTCATCGCCATGCCTGGCGGAATGAGACAGTTCGTCCACGGGAAATCCGAGTTGTATTCGATGCCAGGCGGAAAGCCCATCAATGCCAACAGACTTCTCCGGGACCACGATGGCGGTCTGTGGATCGGAACACTCGACCGCGGGCTCATCCATGTACATCACGGCCGAACCGATTTATTCTCGCGAGCTGACGGCCTCTCTGGCGACCTGATCTTCAGCCTCTTCGAGGACCGTGAAGGCAACGTCTGGGTCTCCACCAATGGAGGACTAGACCGCTTTCGGGACTTGACGGTCTCCACGATTTCCCTCAAACAAGGTTTATCGACTGACCTTGCCTGGTCAGTTCTGGCTGCGCGGGATGGCGGCGTCTGGATTGGCACCGGCGATGGTTTGAACAAGTGGAATAATGGACAAATTTCGACGATTCCCAATACCAGTGGACAGTTGGATGATGCGCCACAATCGCTCTTTCAGGATGATCACGACCGTATCTGGGTGTACACGGGTCATGGGCTTGCCTACATTGAGGACGGCAGGCTTGTTCCCGTACGCGGCGTGCGCGGAGTGCATGACAGAAAAGTGCATTCCATTGCTGGGGACAAGGCGGGCAACCTCTGGCTTTCGGAGAGTTGGAATCTTTTGCACTTACGTGACGGACTTTTGGGCGAGCAGATCCCCTGGTCACGTTTGGGCCGCATGGAAAGTGCCTCGGTTCTACTCTCGGATCGTGAGCCAGGCGGATTGTGGCTTGGATTCTGGCGTGGCGGCGGCGTGTTGTATTTCAAGGATGGTCAAGTCCGCGCGTCGTACACATCCGCGAATGGTCTTAGCTCGGGCGCTGTTACCGACCTTCGCCTCGATCGGGATGGCGCGCTATGGGTCGCCACCCAGGGTGTTCTTGACCGGGTTAAGGATGGTCGCATCACCACTCTTACAAGCAGGAACGGATTGCCCTGCAACATCGTTCTCTGGACGATGGAGGACGACGGTCATTCGCTCTGGTTGTACACGGCCTGCGGCCTGGTTCGTATCGCCCGGACGGAATTAGACTCGTGGATAGCAGACCCAAAGCGCACGATGGAAACGACGGTTTGGGACGCGGCTGACGGCGTCAGGCTCCGATCGACCGCGACCAGCGGCTATGGTCCGCGGGTCGCGAAGTCCACCGATGGCAAGTTATGGTTCGTGACCGGGGATGGCGTCCAAGTGGTCGATCCGCGCCATCTTCCCTTCAACCAACTCCCGCCGCCGGTCCATATCGAAAAAATCACAGCAGACCATAAGGTTCGCTGGCAAAACTTATGGAGCGAGGCATCTCCGAACCTGCACCTGCCGCGGCTGACTCGCGATCTGGAGATCGACTACACTGCTCTGAGCCTGGTCGCGCCGGAGAAGGTCCGTTTCAAATACAAGCTGGAAGGCTACGATGGCGATTGGCAGGACGCGGGCAATCGCCGCCAGGCGTTTTATACCAATCTCTCACCTACCAACTACCGCTTCCGTGTTATCGCCTGCAATAATAGCGGCGTCTGGAATGAGACTGGCGCATCGCTCGATTTCTCTATCGCGCCGGCGTATTATCAGACCGCCTGGTTTCGCACTTTGTGCGGGGCCGGCTTTCTGACGATGATCTGGGCCTTCTATCGGCTGCGGGTCGGAGTTTTAGAGGAGCGGCACCGCATCCTAGAACGGCACAAAGGTGAGATCAGCGCGCTGAATGAACGCTTAATGAAAGCTCAGGAGGCGGAGCGGATGCGTATCTCCGGAGAGCTGCACGATGGCGTTCTGCAACAGATCACATCCCTCACGCTCAGGTTGGGCAAGGTGAAACGTCAGGAGCCACCCGATTCCGAAGCTAAGACAACGATCGGTGGTTTGCAAGAACAACTTATCAAAATCGGAACGGACATCCGCCATCTGTCGCATGAGCTTCACCCTGCTTTGTTGCAAGAGGCGGGCCTGCCGGCGGCCCTGTCGTCTTATTGCGAGGAGTTCAGCAAGGTACGCGGCCTCCCTGTGTCGTGTGAGGCTGACGAGAGTGTGGAGCAGTTGTCTCCTGGGGCCGCGCTGTGTCTCTACCGCATCGCTCAGGAAGCACTCGGCAATGCCGCCAAATATTCGGAAGCGAAGAAGGTTGAGGTTCGGCTTATACGATCCAATGGTGCCGTTTTTCTTTCTGTGTCCGATAACGGAGTCGGCTGCACCCCTGACGAACTCAGAAGATCGGGAGGTCTCGGGGTCATCAATATGCGAGAACGCGTGCTCCAGCTGTACGGAAAGTTCGAGTTCGATAGCGCTCCGGGGTGCGGAACCACGGTAAAAGTGGAAGTCCCTTTTCGGCCCGCGTCTTAAGTTCACTGCAGGAGCTCTTGCTGGCCCTCAATGCGCCGCTCCAACCCATTCTGCTGCACCTTGTTTCTAACCGCTCCGCATGCTGCACGGTTTATGCGATTCAGCGCGCTCAGCCAAGAGCGCGTAATTCACGAAAAACAAAGACAATTAGCTGAACTGCAGGCGCGCCATGCCAGGCTTAGCGCACGCGAGCGTGAAGTTATGAAGCTGGTGGTTTCCGGAATGCTCAACAAGCAGATTGGAGCGAAACTCGAGGGCAGTGAAACCACCGTAACAATCCGCCGCGGGCATGTGATGCAAAAAATGCAGGCGAAGTCTTTGCCGAAATTAGTTAGAATGGCCGACAAGCTCAAGCTTTCGCATTAACTGCTGCTGTCCGATACCCGCGTGCGTCCGCAGTTTCACAAAAATCCTCCGCATGGAGCGTTTACCAAGGTCTTATCGCGCCGTCCGAAAGTATGATTGTTTTCCGATGGATCGCAGCCTTATCGTACAGTCGTGAGCAAAGACCATAGCGCGAACCTCATTGTAATCGTGGATGACGATGAATCGGTCCAAAGCGCACTGCAGGACCTGATTGAAGCGGATGGGCTTTCTGCGAGGTGCTTTGCGTCGGCGGAAGAATTCCTCGAGTCCGGACTGCAGCGCAAAGCGGCTTGTCTGATCTCGGATATCCGTATGCCTGGAATGTCAGGGCTGGAACTGCAAGCGAAGCTTAAGACTGATGGATATAAAACTCCGATCATTTTTATCACGGCACATGGAGACGCGAGAGTACGGATACAAGCAATGCGGGAAGGCGCAGTCGAGTTCCTTATGAAACCCTTCGATGATCAAGTTTTACTCAATAGAGTTCGCGCCGCCTTCGATAGGTGAGTAACCGACAGATGGGCCACGGGAAAACCGTGCGGCAACTTTGCGGGGGTCTTCTGTGAAGAGTTCCGAAGCAATTGCGTACACTGGGCGGGAACAGACCGAGCGCGCGTTCGAGCAGATTATCGGGAAAAGCTGTGCGCTTGAGTCTGTGCTTGAGCAAGTGGAACGTGTTGCACCCACTGACTCCACCGTTTTGATTCAGGGCGAAACCGGGACAGGCAAGGAGCTAATCGCCCATGCCATTCACAATGCGAGTCCGCGATGCGGACGTGCGCTCATCAAGCTGAATTGCGCGGCTATTCCTCTCGATCTTCTAGAAAGCGAATTATTCGGGCACGAGAAGGGTGCCTTCACCGGAGCTATCGCCCAGAAGATCGGGCGCTTCGAACTGGCGGATAAAGGCACGTTATTCCTTGACGAAGTGGGTGACATACCCGCGGCGTTGCAGCCTAAATTGCTAAGGGTCCTGCAGGAGCAAGAGTTCGAGCGCCTGGGTAGCGGGCGTACCCATAAGGTGAACGTGCGGCTGGTGGCCGCCACGAATCGAAATCTGCTGGAAATGGTGGCACGGAACGAATTCCGCTGTGACCTGTATTACCGGCTCAACGTCTTTCCGGTCTCGTTGCCGCCCCTCCGCGAACGCCGGGAAGACATTCCAGCTCTAGTGGAGCACTTCGTCGAGATTTTCAGCGGGCGCATGAGAAGGCACATTAACCACATTCCTCCGGAAACGATGGCGGCCTTCTCATCGTACTCTTGGCCTGGCAACATACGTGAACTACAAAACCTCGTGGAGCGTGCCGTAATTCTGGCGCTAGACGGCGTGCTTCCAAACCCACTAAACAAGTCCGCGGGGCCCTCCGCCCCCTCCGCCCCAACAATGACGATGTCTGGAGAAACAGAAACTGCTACGCTCATGACGCTCCGAGACTCCGAACGGGCACTTATACTACAGACGCTGGAAGCGACCGGTTGGAGAATCGGCGGACCGAAGGGGGCAGCCGCGCACCTGGGTTTGAACCGGACAACGCTAATGTTCCGGATAAAGAAGCTCGGGATCGAGCGGCCATTGCGGCGCGCAGTTTCGCCGGACAATTTCATAACGCCTGAGCGCCCTAGATCACCGGCGGGACTCTGAATATTCGGGCGATTGTGTCGGTCTAAACGGCAGCTCCCAGTTGATGCTTTACGGCTTGCTCAAGGAGTAGTTACTCCCACAAAGCGGGGATGCCAAGGGCACGCCGATGCAAAGGAATAAGACAACGAAGATGTCGCCGAAAATCGTTCCGAGATGCCAATCGTCCTCGGCCGGGACGTAACCGCTATTGTCATAAAAACCTTTTGCACTTTAGCCGTCTTCAGGGTTGAGTAAGCGGCATCGGCTCTATTTGTAGGTCAATCATTTCGCTGAGTCGCCAGTCGAGTCGAAAAAACAGGGCGGTTTCTTTCACGGAGAGTACTTCGCGGAAGATCGGAATGTACCTGAGTTTCAATTGCATAATTGAGTCTTCGAGAGCCGCACGCCCTTTGAAATAACTCTGCGAGTCATCATCCTGAGAGTACTCCTGGATGAGCGCGACCTTTTTGTCATTGATCCCTACTAACTCCGCCGAATACTGATCGTAGATTCGCCAGAACTTCTCCTCTTGTGCGTCAGTAAGGGTCATGTTGGCGGCGACAATCTGCTTCTTCTGTAGCCTCAAGTCCTTCCTTAGTAATTGCAGGTCTTGCTCTGAAACACCGGATTGCTCCCGGTTGCGAAAGTCGGCGACGGCGGATTGTTGCTCCGGACTTGGTAGAAATGTGGGGCCGGTATTTTGAGCAGATGCCTTCCCAGCAACGAAACTACCCACTCCTAACAGTGCGACAACAACTACGGCATTCTTGAACATTTCATCCTCTCGACGACGGTAGTTATCACCTGACAAGTGCAAATGGAGGGCCAAACGGTTTCGGATTTCTTCTCCCTAGCTAAGAACACGTCGGCGTCCGCCACTTCCAACCAGCGGCTGCTGAGACTTTCGTTCCGAAGAGCCCTAACCTGAGTAACTGAAGTCCTTCTCAACTCGATTCCGGCGATTTGCACGGCGGTCCTGCAACAAGCGAAGTCTTGCATTTAACTCTGAAGCAATGCCGTCAGCTCGGTGGGGGGACCGAACATGCATACGAATGTAGAGTTACAGCAGACGCCGCCAGGATATCGACACGCTTTTGTCTTGACGAGAGTCGGGTTCAAGCAGGCGCGGGCAACTCTGTTTACCGCTGCCTGCACCTAGGCGCCTGCCAACATTTATGCAAATGTCAACACTGCAAGTCAGCCTTTCAACATCTGCCTTGAACACCATCAAGGCAGGATCAAAAAGGAGTACATTTCTCAGCGAGCTACGGAACCGCGGCATTTGGCCCATTGAGTGCTCTCTCACGGTTGTGCCTCAGAAAACCTGAGGTTCCGACGACAAAGGAGGATTCTTGATGGCAAGTTTGCCGAAGGCTATTGCTATCGCAGACTGGCGTGCTGGCTGCGCCCTCCCCTGGAACGGGCATCAATCGCGGCGGATTGAGGTCCATCGAGGAGCAAATGACTGAGCCACGAATCATCATCGATGGCGGTGGCTTTGGAGGCAGGCAATTCGGAGCTGGCTCCTTGAGAACCTGTTCCGTCCTGCTTTCGCTCGCATTAAGCCTATCTGCCGCCTGTCAGAGCCGCGGCTTGAACGCTGCCCCCGCTTCTCTGGCGAACCAGCCAATTCAAGTCAAGCAACTGCCTGACGTGAAGCAGGAGCCTGACGAGTTGAGACAACAGCTTGACATCGACGCGGCCGCATTGTCGAAGCTTCCGGCCGATCCGCTTATTCGGCCTGATCCCCTGGCGCCGATCTTTCAACCGGTCGATAAGCTCACCGACCGTATTGCCCAATCCACGCGCTTGAAGTTCGGTGCAACTTATACGTTTCTGAGTCAGTACGCGACCATTACGCCGGACGGCGCCAGACACAATCAGAGCAGCGGACGCCTCGATTTTACTGGCGCCTGGAGTGTGTACGATCATGAAAGCAGCGCCGGATCTATCAGCCTGCTCATCCGTTCAGGCGTCAATATCGGCATTAGTCAGCAATTCAATCTCAGCGATAGCCTTGGCTCAGGCCTCTATCTGAACTGCTTGCAGGGCGGCGGTCCGCAAGAGCCCGTTACCGTGAACATCCTCTACTGGCGCCAGGATTTGCTCCAGAAGAGGCTTTCATTTTATGCGGGCAAGATCCATCCTAATGAGTTTGTAACTCTCAGCATGTTCAACAACGACGAACGAACCCAGTTCTTAAATGGGGCAAACGACGGTAATCTCGCGGTCGCCTCCGATGGGACATATGCCGGCGGCGGCGCGGTTGAATTCCAGGCTACCCGGCATGTTTACCTCCACGCTGTCGCTGTGGATACGGAGGGCGCACAGCAGAGAAACATAGAGACGCTCGTCGATCGAAAATACATGGAAGGTGCTGAATTGGGCTGGACATCAGGATCACTGGGTGATCGGTACCGGCATTATCGCATCGGCCTATGGCGAGATGACACGAAGAGCAATGGGAGTGGACATGGGGGCGGCTTTGCATTCGACCACGAGTTTCAAAATGGCTGGACCCCGTTCGGAAGGTATGGCTTTAGCACTCGCACCGGGACGGCTATCAAACAGATCGAGGGAATCGGTCTGGCTCGAGTGCATCCATTCAGACGTCGAGGGGACCTCTTCGCGATGTCATTTAATTACAGCGAACCGAGTCACGGTAAACATAATGAAAGCCTCTTCGAGTCGTTTTATCGCCTTCGTCTCACTCAAAGCATAACCATTAGCCCGGATATTGAAGTCTCCATCCACCCCACCTACGCAACCAAAGCCTACACTACGACTCTTCTGGGCGCGAGGATGGAGATCACCTTTTAGTGGCTGGCAACTGCGTGACTTCCACAGCAATTGCCCTTACGCCAGAGTTCCGGCGTTCGCGATCACGCGGAAATCTTCGTGGTCTGCCATCATCGGGTTATGCCAGCCACCGGTCGGCGAAACTCCACCTCGCTGCATGTGCGGATGGTCCGTTGGAATGATAGAAACTCCGTTCAGCGAACCTCCTCGTCCGATCGTGTAATAACGAGTGTCCTGCCGGAAGACAATGGGCATGAAACCTTCGACACAGTAGTTCTCGGAGCAGTCTATTGGCACACGCTTGTACCGGCACGCTCTTCCGGTTCTTTCAGTCGCCAGTACTTGCGGTACGGTCGGCAGTTGCATTCGTGAGACTGCCTCATGCGCTTCCCTCGATATGCTCGAATGCGGGCATCACAGCGATTTACGCGTCGTGCAGAACCGGAGCAGCCTTCTCGCCCCAAAAAGCGTTGTTCTTAGCAGAAATGGATATCTGACCTGTCGAGGGTTTACTTACCCGCCCTCGAAGCTCTAGGGATAGCTTTTCCGTATAAGTGGTTGTGTGAGGGTTGCCCGGCCCGCAGTTCGGGCGCACCCACGCTGGGATAGACGACGAAGCCCGATAATCCGAGTCTGTGGAGTTCGGTTTAGTCTTTTCCAACCGCCGCATTTTGCTAATAGCTTCCTTGAAAGCACTATTGGGTATTTTTATGCTCACAGCACTTTCCGAAACTTTGGCATGCGTATGATCCGTGTATCGTCCGGTGACGAGTCCGCACTTGCATTGTCTCCTCTCTTTGCTCGTGAGTTTGAAGAGGTCATTACACTTTCTGCAGTACAAGATCTTCATCAAAACCCCGCTCATCCTTCGCCTTGGCCCACCTTTTGTGCTGGCCTCGGCTATCCGTTGCTTTACGAGGGTTTCACTACTACTAGTGGTAGCATTAGCTACGCACCGATCCGGCAGGGAGTGCCCTTCGGATGGATCTGCAGCAAAACCCTGCGCCACAACAGTTTACATGCCGGATCTGCGGGCAAGGAGTCTTGGTCAACAAAGAATGTGTTCCGCATGCTGGCCCCGCCGTGGTTATCGGGTATATCTTTCTGATCCATCCGTCCTGGGGCTATTGTTTTGCGCCTTGATGAGCCATCCAGCGGCAGTCGTCCAAGGCTTGGCTAAGGAGCTGAAGAGTGACGTGCATTAGATAGAGAAGTTGGCTGAAGAGATCCGAAAGGACTTGGGCTAATAATATGGCCAACGATACCGATGCCGTGAGGTGCACGAAATGCGGATCGACTCAGATCCACGCCGAAAAACGTGGGTGGAAGCTGACCACAGGCTTTATCGGCAGCAGCAAGATTTTTATGACTTGCCTGAAGTGCGGACACAGATTCAGGCCGGGGGATGCGCCGCGATATTCGGCATACTCAGCTCAAGAAAAACGTGACCAAGTCCTTGGCATGGTCGCGATAGTGGTGATCGTCTCGATTGGGCTGCTCCTGTTGAAGGCCTGCTCATAGCATCATCGTTCACGTCGGAGTGCAATGGCTTAGTCCGGGCTGGACAGCGTACATCTTCCACGCCCTTGTGAAGTCTCTGCAGCTTATCGGTCACCTCTTTGGGCAACGGTTCCCGGATTGCCAAGCGGGGGGAATCTAGCAAGGAAGCGGAAAAAAGTTCACGTTCGCAGACCGCTTATCTTTTCGTCTTAGCCGTGTCAACGTCAACAGTACCGACAACTCGACGAACTGGATCTCAATATCCGAGGCAGATGTCTTTCCCAAGCTTCGGAGTGAGTTGAATGCGAAGGTGCCTGATCCCGTGAGGAGACAGGAAATCATTGCGGGAGTAAACGAGTTGGAGGAGGCGAGGGGTTCAAGCACCTATGCGGAGAGGTTCACGAGTTTCCTCTCTGGCGCGGCTGACGTGATGACCATCATCAGCCCGTTCATAACGGTCCTGGCGGCGCTCAAATAGCGTCTCTTCACTCAGCACCTCCTGAAAGCGGTGGAAGGATTGACGCACGCGTCGGCAAGCTTGGCGGCTAGTTGCTGGTGGAGTTCTTGAGTGGAGTCGAGCGGACTGCTGCGTGCAGGGTCAATCCCGCCGCCGTCTAAGTCCTATTCAAACTCTTGGTTTTGGAGTTTCCCGTCGCCACCAGCTCGAACTGACCATGGCTGTATTTTGCCGCCACGTTCTCTTTGTGCCGCAGAGCGTAAAGAATGAGTGTCCAGCCCATCAGCTTCTCAAATGACGATTTGAACCATACCGCCGCGACCAGTGGAGGTATCATTTCTTCACCTCTGGTCCCGTTTGTTGTATTACGAAACCCTGCACGCGTGGCGCGTTACTCATTGCCTTTTCGATTCCACGAACTCGCGGCACGGCTGGATCTTCCACTATCGGCTGACTAACTCGTGGCCTAGGTTGGTTCACAGCCGCCGCAACAGCTTGCGCGTCCGCCAACTTTGCCTGCAGTTCTCTTGTGATCTTGGTGGCTTCCTCACTCAACTTCCTTAGCAACTGAGGAAGCTTCTCAATCGCCTTCAACCGCAGTGTTCGCGCTGCGTCATTAAACAGCAAAGTCTCTATATTTTCCTCAGGTTCGGGTAGCCGATCATCACGACGTCGCGTACGCAGCGCAACCCCCCACTTGCTGCCTATCTTCGCGTAGCCAAGTTCTTCTACGAGATAGATCGGATCTTCCTCGGAAGTGTCCTTTTTAGCGTAGACCTCCACCCAAGCCGTTACGCCCAGATTCAACTTTTTGAGGCCATCGTCAATATCGGACACAGCTTTCCCAAGCGCGTCGGACACGAGGTTCAAAGATTCAGAAGCAGTGGTGAGTTCTGCGAAGGAGGAGGAAACACTCTCGATGAGCGGGGTGCTATTCATGGTTATCTCCGTACCGACAGTTCGGGGTTCACCCGCCGCACAGACGGGGTACCAGTTGTTGTTGCCGCTTTCCAGCGGTGCATAGGATTTTTTGGCTCCGCCTTCCAGCGGTCCAACCTGCCAAAATCAGTGCGAAAGTCTTCTTGTTGTTATACGCCCGGCTGACGGGCCGCAGCTAGTAGTTATTTTCGCCGGGCCTGGTGGAGCGATGTTGAGGCTGAAAAGGCCCCGCTTTCTCACCACCGAAATCGCGTGGGAACGAGGCCCTCACGCACGCGTCGGCCAGCCCGGCGGCCAGAGACGCGGGGCCGTGTGTATTCAAGGGCTTCCTGAGTAACGAAGACGCCTTAAAAAGTTCAGGGACCTTTTGGGTCCCTCGTCACTGATGCCGTTTAGACGTCTAAGTAGCTGATTCTAAATGGCGGGGACGACGGGGCTCGAACCCGCGACCTCTGCCGTGACAGGGCAGCGCTCTAACCAACTGAGCTACGTCCCCACGATGCTACCAAGCGGTTTACGCTAAACCCGCATGAATACTGTCAATTCCGGGTTTGGCATACAGTGCATGTTTCGCAAGCGGTGCATGGCGTGATGGCGTCTCCCGCCCTAACCGCCCAGAACCGCCCATAAGAAACCGTGCGCTGGTCACAGGTGAAAGTATAGCAAAGAACGGATTTGTGGGGTTCGCACGGGGTAGGCTCGATGAGGCGCTCCGGGTTGCCGGAAAACCGCTCGTTGCCGTTGCCTAAAGGAGATGGCCGCGTTTCTCCTGGAATGCCGATAGATTTTCGATGTTTCGCCTCGCCAAAAGAAAACGGATGCAGTTGAATTTCCCCTTGACCCGCAAGAACTGCCGCAGAGCGGTGCGGTAGTGCCCCCTTCTAGAACTCGAGTGATCAATATTGCTCATTCCGTTTTAGTACACAGTACGCAGATATTACCGAACTCTTACCTGCTCTCGCTGGTCACACGCGGTGGGTGAGGCTAGCCTCGAAACTAGAGAGGCGCGCATCCCATGGCAACTTTCGTATCTCCAGCGCAAGCACCTGGCAGTCCCGGAATCGTCGAAGTGCTACAGGCGAAGTCAGTGGTGCTCAACTGGGTCTTTGTCGTCGTTATTGTGGCATTTCACCTGGGAGCGATCGCAGCGCTATTCGCCTTCCGTTGGTCTTCTGTGGTCGTATTTCTAGTGATGTGGCTGTTCGGGCAGAACCTGGGGATCGCGATCAGCTATCACCGTCAGCTCACACATCGCAGTTTCACGACGCCCAAGTGGCTGGAGTATGCCTTGGCTGTCTGTGGTTCGATGGCGCTCCAGGGCAGTCCCACTTACTGGGTCTCCGTGCATCGCCTGCACCACCGGTACACCGACAAGCCTGGCGACCCGCACTCTCCCCGTGATGGCAAATGGTGGTCGCATATGGGCTGGATCCTGCGCGGCTCCCTCCATAGCGAAACTACCCTGCTCTCTCGCTACGTGCCCGACCTCGAAAGCGATCGCTTCTACCGTTGGATGGCCGTTTGGCACTGGCTGCCCATCACCCTGACAGGAATTGCTTTGCTGGCCGGCGGCGCCGCTCTCGGAGGATGGCAGCTGGGCCTCTCCTGGTTGCTGTGGGGCGTGTTTCTGCGCATTGCCATCGGCTTCCACGTTACGTGGCTCGTCAACTCGGCAACCCACATGTGGGGTTCGCGGCGCTTCAAAACCCGCGACGACTCAACCAATAATTGGTGGGTCGCACTCCTGACCGGAGGCGAAGGCTGGCACAACAATCACCACGCACATCCCGTCTCTGCCAGCCACGGCATGGCCTGGTGGGAACTGGATTTTAACTACTGGGGTATCCAATTGTTGGCCCTGCTCGGCCTGGCAAAGAACATCAAAGTGATGCGTCCCCACACAATGCCCGCAGATCAAGCGTGACTTACCTGCAATATTTTTGCAATGAAGTCGCAGCTATATTTCACTGCAAAGTAGTGTTGCTTGAGTTTGCATGGATGCTTTCCGTTTCTACATGAACGGTCAAGACAGGACATCTTGCGCGGCAGATCACATCAAAGGCAGTCCCATAGTTGCGCGCAGTGTCGGCCTGATCGGTGCCATGGACGCCCATCACAATGAAATCCACCCAGTTATCCTTGGAGACTGCGATGATGGTATTTGTAGGAGGTCCAACACGCACCATGCATTCGGTGTTGACCGACTGGTCTTCCAACCCTTTCAGGAACTCTCGAAATTCATCCTCGCACTTTGCATGTTGTGCACTGGCATAGTTCTCATCTACATGCAGCAGCAGGATGCGTGCAGCAAGGTGCTTGGTTAAACGTTCTGCGTATTCCAGTGCCGCGTGGGAGGCCTCGGAGAAGTCCGTTGGAAAAAGGATGCTGCGGGCATGCGTATTTTCCCAGGCATCGAGTCTCACGTTTTTGCCCACTGTCAGAACAGGACACGGCATCGCGCGCAGCAACGTCTCGGCCACCGATCCCAACCCTTCCTGATCCTTGGAGTCACTGCCCCTCGTACCGATGACCAGAAGATCGACCTCACGTTCGTGGATCAAACCCTGAATTGTCTCTCGGATGCCGCCCGACCGCACGATCATCGCGCAACGCACGCCATCGGAAGAGAGAGCAGCAATGATTCTTTCCATCTGCTCCTCTGCGGAATCCATTCGTTCCGCGAGATTCGGCCTGCGTTGCTCCGCCGGCGACGCCACCTGCATTGCCTCAACGACATGAACGACCAGGATCTTCGCCGACAAGGATTTGGCCAATTGTTTTGCGTAGAAGAGTGCACCATGCGACGCATCGGAGAAGTCGGTGGCAAACATGATCGTCTTCATGGTTAATTCACGGGAATCACGCATAGTTTCCTCCGACGCTCCTGGCCCGCATAGCACCGCAGACTCTCTTGCGGCCGGCGGCCGCCCTTGAATAAGTTATCCACGCGGAGCGGGGTCCGGCGAAGCGCACCGGCCGCTGATCGCATCGACGTGAATGCAATAAAACGTTGCCATTTCGCGGTCGAAATCTGAGCGCGTTTGTGCGGACGAAAGTCCGGCTTGCCACCACAACGACCTTTTCTGCTCCAGCACGGATTGGGCATGTTGCCTTTGGCTCAAGTACTCCGGTGTATCGGGATATTCCTCGTACCGCCCCTGGACGATAACACTCGCCCATTCTGTATGGCTCAGAACCTCGTCTGCCTCCAAACATACCTGCGGATTTAAACGCATCCATTTGATCTTCTGTCCCATCGTGGCAAAGCCATAGAGACGGCCAGGTTCTGACGCGAAGTACATCGGTGCTATATATGGTTGATCGTTGCGCGCGCAGGCAAGCCGGCCGAAACCCAGCCGCGCCAGCAAATCCTCACATTCTCGTTTGCTCATCTCTTTCACAAGCATGGGTGAAACTCCTGGGCGATCATTGTTAGCCACTGAACATAAACGTAAACGCTGTTGGTTGTTAGAGAGCAGGTACGAGCCAAGGCGGTTGGGTTCTCATACGACAACCCATACTAGATCGCATCTGAGCTGACGCGCTGTGATGGAAGTCACATAGGAAGTCTCAATCGCCTTCTCCTGGTGTCGAATAGTAGCGAGGCTGCTGAGCAGAATTTGCTGTCACCGATGCGTGTGATGTTTGTCACAGCCTTCTTGCATCAAGAAGTCCACAATAACCTGGTTCCGGTGCTTGAACTCGTGCGACAGGCCTGGAGATAGAAAGAAGATGCTGAGATGTCACCCCAAAACATTGTCGAAGAGACCCTGATTTCAACCGCGCAGCTGGCGGATTTGCCTGATATAGCAGGGCCATGTGTCTCCATCTATCTCTCCGCCTACTCATCGCAAAATGACTCGGTTCCCTTCGGTGCCCACGTTCATGAGGCGTTGGAAAGGGCGAAGCAAGAATTGGACGCAAAGAGTCTCGCAGCGACCGAGAGAGAACTGTTGCTCCGGCAACTGCACGACGTTGCGCAGACATGGGGACCGGGAAGGCGAGCCGGGAGCCTGGCAGTTTTTTATGCTCAGGGTTTCATCCGCGCTTTGCGCACTGCCTATCAGATCAGGGAATCGGTGCACATTGCAGACGCCTTCTACATAAGACCCCTGTTGCCTGCCCTGATGCAAAAACGTGACTTTTGTATCCTCGCGCTCAGTCAGAAGCATGTACGCCTGCTCAGGTGTACGGACGGGGAGATGAAGGCACTAGTTTTGCCGGCCCCGGTCCCCACAAGCGTTGCACAAGCGGGCGCCTTCGATGCGCCCGATCATGACCTGGAGGCGCGTGCGTCTGCCGGGTCTTCTTCGGGCGCCATGAGCCGGATACAGTTCGGGACCAATACCGCAGAGGAAAAAGTTGATGCGTACATTCATGACTTCTTTAAGATCCTGGATCGGGAAATCAACCATCTGTTCGGACAGGCGCACTTGCCCATCGTGCTCGCTGCCGTCGACCGCGAAATAGCGCTCTATCGCAAGGCGAGCAGCTATCCGTATCTTCTCCAGGAGGCCATCTCCGGTAGCCCGGATCATGTAACCGATTCAGAACTTCATCACCAGGCTCTGGATGCGCTCAACATCCAGCGAGCAGCTGACGAAGATCAGCTTCTCTTCGACTTTTCTGAGCAGGACTCCAGAGGGTTCGCTCTGACAGAGCAATCCTCTATTCTTGCGGCCGCCCGCCGTGGCCAGATCCATCGCCTGTTATTGAGCGAGCACGACAGTGCTACCGCTGCGGATGAAACGCTAAACCTGATCGCCCTCGAAACAATCCGCCATCACGGTCAGGTCTCGACGCTTTCACATTCTCAACTTCCAGGGAAACGCCCGGTCGTGGCGACACTCCGCTATCGAGGCGGCGAGGCAGGCGAAAGTAAGCAATAATTTCGGTTGCCCGCGAGTCCGCTGCGGATTTTCAAACCGCGATGTCCTTCTCGCCTTCCGGCTCAGTACATAATCATAGACCTGGAAGGCGCCTCCACTTTCTTCCCGTCTTTCAGCGAATGGCGCAAGGTGAGCACCGGACATTTCGCTTCGGCGACGACGTTATATACAGTGTTGTCGCCGTGGATCGGCCAAAAGGAGATCGCCGGGTTTGAGCCCATGACAATCAAGTCGGCCTGCATCTTGTCAGCCATTCTTAGAATCTCGTCTACGACTTCACCCGCTCCCACCAATATCGTAGCGGTGGTCCACAGTGGCGCTTCCTCTGGTATGAGGCTTTTGAGCTCGAAGTTTGTCCACTGAACCAGGTGCTCGGAGACGTCGTTAGATTGCACATCGCGAGGCAGCACGTGCAGGAGTGTAACCTCTGCCTCATAGAATTGCGCGAACGCCAAAGCGAGGCTGGCCGTTTCCTGATAGCCGGAAGACAGCGAAACAGGATGCAGGATCCTGTGCGGAGCCCCATGAGAAAAAGGACGCGCATGAGGTCCGACAGTCCAACAGGGAACTTCAACGCTCTTCAGAATCTCATGGGCAATCGAACCCAGGAAGAACTTCTGTAGATTTCGCCTGCCATGCGTACCGAGAACCACCCGACCCGCATCCACCTGGCCGGCAAGCTCCTTCACCACGTCGCGAGGATGACCCTGTCTGATCATCACCTCGCACCGGATCCCAGCCGCACGCACTTTGGCGGATATTCCATCAAGGATCTGGCGCGCTTCGTATTCCATCGACGCAGCATCGGCTGGAAGCACCGCGGCCGCGTCCAAAGGGATGTTCTCTGCAGGCTGAATTGCGTGGGCGATCACCAGGGACGCTCCACTGGCTTGGCATTGGGCTAACCCATGCGGAATCAGATACTCCGCATCTGTCAAATCAGTCGCTAATAAGATCTTGTCCGGAGTCACGAATTCCCGGCTGTGACGTTGCAGATCCATCTGAGTACTCATAGAAACCCTCCCTGAAGAGCATCTCTCGATGCCGGCATCATGGCTGTGATCCAGGACACAAGTGCCATGTGTCGCTGTGTGATGTGAATCACAGGCTACGGAAGGCAAAGTGCCTAGCGTTACAGGTAGGTACTGGTCAACATTATGAAATGGTTCAGAAGAGTTTCGAGCGCGGACGTATCAGCGGCCATCCGTTACCTGGATCCCGATCCTCAAAGTGGTGTTGCAGACGACAGGCGCAATCGATTCAAACTAGCTGGACAGAACCTCACACTCCAGCATTTGGTCCTGATCTATCGGCGCTTTTTTGCGCATGACCGTGTTGAGCCATCGGCTGACAGTCGTACATCTCTGAATCGGCGACAACCAGGTCTGAGATCGGACGTGACACTAAGAGGGAAGCCGTTCGATCTTGCCCACGAGAAAAATGTACGAGCCGGCCCCTATCAGGGCCAAGGCGGAAACAGCGATGAGCGGCCGGGTAAAGTCATTCCCTTTGATCAGGAAGCCGATCGCCAGGGGAACAATGATGGCGGGTAAATTGCCCACGAAATTGAAGACTCCACCAGTAAGGCCAATCAGGTGTTCAGGCGCAGTTGTAGAAACCAGAGACCAGGTGATTGAACCGAAACCGCAGCCGAAGAATGCACAGGTGAGACAGGCGCTTATATAGATCGGATTGGTCACGTAGTTTGCACCGATGATCAAGCTGGAAAGCAGTAACCCAACAATGATCGGCAGCTTCCGCGCGCTGGTCAGCGTGCTTCCCTTGCGCAGCATCCAGTCGGACGTAAAGCCGCCCATCAGTACGCCAATAAATGCGCCAAAGAACGGAACCGCCTCAAGCAACCCGGACCTCAATAGGCTCACGTGCCGATAGGTGACCATGTAGGTCGGAAACCAGGTCAGGAAGAACCATTGCGTTGAATTGATTCCAAACTGGCCGATGTAGATTCCCCATAATTTCCGCCGCCCTAAGACAATCCTGAAGTCGGACCAGGCGAAACGTCTTTTTTTGGCTTTGATCCGCTGGCTCAGATCAGGAATGCCGCCGTTGGCAGCAATGTGATCCATCTCGGCCTGGTTCACACCGCGAAAATACAAAGGATCGCGATAGAAGAAAAACCAGACCACCGCCCACGTCAGCCCGATCACCCCGGTGAAGGCAAAGACCGCCCTCCAGCCGTAGGACACCTCGATCCAGGTCAACAAGGGGGTGAGAAATCCCAGACCGACATATTGGCCTGACGTATAGACCGCGATCGCGCCGGCGCGCTCGTCTTCCCCAAACCAGGTGGTGACGACGCGGTTATTGATGGGATAAGCAGGAGCCTCAAAGGCGCCCACCGCTAAACGCAGTAGTAACAGGACCGCAAAACTGCCCGCCAGGCCAAGGGATAGAGTGGCCAGCGACCAAAGCCCCAGGATGCAGCCATAGAGAAAACGCGGATGCACTCGATCGACCAGCCAACCCGACGGAATCTGCAGCGCCGCATAGGTCCAGCCGAAACCGGATAAAACAAACCCCAACTTCACAGGATTCAAGTTCAGAGTGCGGGTAAGCTGGGGGCCGACAATCGAGAGGTTGCTGCGGTCAAGATAATTGATGACCACGATGACAAACAGCATCATGGCGATGAGAAATCGTCGCTTGCTCGGCGCTTCGGGCATTCTTCGGCGACTCCCCTCTGGAGCCAAAGGATCGTTTGTAATAGTATTCGACGGGAGAAACTTATGGTTTTGCTACCTGTTCGGAAAACGCTTTCCCGGCTCGCAAGGCTGGCTACTCTCCTATTGTTTTCCTGCTGCGCCATGGCGCAGTCTGCCACCAGCCCCACAGCGTCGAACGGCGCCGAATCCCTGGCTGAGGTGTGGTCAAAAGCGAGCGCCAAGTACGATGGCCCGCGCAATGCAATTCTGGCCGATCTGGAACGAGGGACGCAGGACGGGCAGTTCCGTCCCGACTGGAATTCCCTCTCGCAGTACCAGGTTCCCGCCTGGTACCGGGATGCGAAGTTCGGAATCTTCATCCACTGGGGTGTGTACTCCGTTCCTGCCTTCGGCAGCGAATGGTACCCACGCCAGATGTACCTCACCGGGTCGGAGGAAAACCAGCACCAGGTCAGCCTCTATGGTCCGCTGACAAAGTTCGGATACAAGGACTTCGTCCCCATGTTCAAGGCCCAGCATTTCGATCCGCAAGCATGGGCACAGCTTTTCAAGGATTCCGGCGCACGCTACGTTGTCCCCGTCTTTGAGCACCACGACGGGTTTCAAATGTACGACAGCAATCTCTCTGACTGGACGGCAGCCAAGATGGGTCCGCACCGTGACCTGATGGGTGATCTGGAGAAGGCGGTTCGTGGGCAGGGGCTCTACTTCGGAGCCTCCTCGCACCGCATCGAGCACGATTGGTTCATGGACCCTGGCCGCAACGTTCCCTCCGACGTAAATGATCCCCAGTACGCGGAATTCTACGGCCCGGCGCAGATCCAGCTGCAGGACAAAACCAGCGGGCACGGCAGCGATCTGGCCGAGGACTGGACCTACGTGAGCCCCGCCTATGCCAACGACTGGCTGGCCCGGGATGCTGAGATTGTGCAGAAGTATCACCCCGACATCATCTTTTTCGATTGGTGGATCGGGCAGCCTTCTGTCCGTGCCTACCTGGCTAAGTTCGCTGCCTACTACTACAACGAATCAAGCAAGCGCGGGCCGGTCGGCGTCATCACTTACAAATGGGTCGACATGCAGAAAGATTCGGGCGTGCTGGACATCGAACGCGGCCAGCTCGATCAGCTGCTCGACCGGGTTTGGCAGACCGATACTTCGGTGAGCAACAAGTCCTGGGGATACATCGAGCACGACACGTTCAAGACACCCGACTTTATCGTGCACCAACTGGCCGACATCGTGAGCAAGAATGGCAACCTGCTGTTGAATATTGGGCCGCGTTCCGATGGCACCATTCCCGAGGAAGTACAGCAGGTATTGCGGGGCGTCGGCGGCTGGCTGAAGGTGAATGGCGATGCCATCTACGGGACACGGCCCTGGACAAGCTACGGTGAAGGGCCAACCAAGGTCGCGGCGGGCTCCTTCCAGGACACCAAGACGCAGGACTACACGGCGGAAGATTTCCGCTTCACCACCAAGGGCAACAACCTGTATGCCATCGAGTTGGCCTGGCCCTCGGGCAAGGAAGCAGTGGTGCGTTCGCTGGCCGGAGACGCGCTGAAGGGTAAGCAGATTCAGGGCATCACACTGCTGGGCTCCGATGCCCCGCTCACCTACCATCTGCAGCCGGACGGGCTGCATATTGATCTTCCGTCGAAGCCGTCGGAAGGCTACGCGTATGCGTTCCGTATTGCGTTGAACGGGCCCCCTCGCTAGGTCACATGGTCTCCATCATGCGGGCGAAGGTGGGGAAATCCAAGGACTGCATTCCGTCCGACAAAGCGTTCGCCGGGTCTGGATGCACCTCGACAATAAGCCCATCGGCGCCGGCCGCCAGCGCTGCTCGGCACATCGCCGGGATCAGGTCGCGTCTACCCGTGGCATGAGAAGGGTCGGCAATTACCGGCAAATGGCTGAGCTGCCTGGCCAGGGCCATGCCCGCCAGATCGAGCGTGTTGCGAAGCTCGGGGTCGTAGGAGCGGATGCCGCGCTCGCACAGTACCACCTGGCCGTTGCCGCCCGGCCAGTAGATATTCCGCGGCCAGCAGCCACTCCTTCACCGTCGCGGCCGGGCTGCGTTTGAGCAAGACCGGTTTTCGTAACTGTCCCAGACGCCGAAGCAAGGCGAAATTCTGCATGTTGCGCGCTCCCACCTGCAGCATATCCACGTGGTCTGCAACCATCTCGATGTCATCCGTGCTCAGAATTTCAGAGACGATGGGCAAGCCCGTTTGTTCACGAACCCGGCTGAGCATCCGCAGTGCCGCAACTCCCAGTCCCTGAAAATCATAGGGAGAGGTACGCGGTTTGTAAGCACCGCCACGCAAGATCACGGCCCCGGCAGATTTCACCGCTTGGGCGGTTGCCAGAACCTGCTCGTAGGACTCGACCGAGCAGGGCCCGGCTATCACTACCGGTTGACCCGCCCCAATTTCAACGGATCCTATTCGGACTACGGTTCGCTCGCTGCCGGTCGAACTGCTGAGTAGTTCAACCGGTGGAAGGGGTGCCTTGTCGACGGTAAGGGTTTGCATGTCCTGATCTCCTTCGATTTCTGTTTGAAATGCAAAAGGGCCGCGACTTTGGTCGCGGCCCTTGGTGGTGAATGCGCTTTAAATTACAGAATCAGAGTCGAAGATGCACGCACACCGCCGGAGCCGCTACTGGAAACCAGTAGCGGTAGGTAAAGAAGAAAAAGTGGCGTGACGCTGTCTGCATCTTGTGGGCTAGTTTACGCGCAAGTGCTCCGCCTTGGGAAGTCCAAATTCGCCACAGTGGGGCGTACCGAAGCCTACCCTTTGGCAAAGGAACGGAGATAGTTCACCAGGTTCCAGGTGTCCTCCGGCTTGAGGCGTGGACCCTCACCCTCCATCTCCCCCATACCATGCTCGATGATGTAGAAGAGTTCGCCGTCGGTGCGTCCTTTAAGGGCCGAGGGGTCGCGGAAATCGACCATCTTCGCCTTCATGTTCTTGGCCAGGTCCCCCGCGCCACCACCGTCATCGCCATGGCACATGGCACACTCGTAGCCATAAATTTTTTTCGCCCGGGCCAGGGATTCGGCGCTGGGTTTGACAGGGTTGGGTGTGTTCACGGCTTCGGCGGGAATTTTGGCCTCGGTGGCTGGCGCGGCACCACCGGGTTGTTGCGCCTGCGGGGGTAGCGCCGAAGCGCCGGTAAGGACCAGGGCGGAGAGAATCAGGAAAGGCTTCAACATGGGAGCCCCCTTAAGTAGAAATGGAATCCGCCGAACACTCTACGCCTAAGAGCCAACCCTGGGACAGGTAATTCATGGTCCATTGGAGCCAAATCACCCTTTGTAATACCATTCGAGCCGGAGAAACTATGCTCCTTCTTCGCTTTGCCGTGCTTTTTTGGCTCGTTTCCGGTGTGGTGGGTGTTGCCGTGGCGCAGGACGCCGCCCCGAATCCCCTGGGGGTCGCTTCCCCCAATGGGCAGATCGTGTTTGCTCTTTCCGGACAGGCTGTACTCCGCTATTCGGTCGACTTCCATGGCAAGCGACTGATCGATGACTCAGAGCTTGGACTGGATATTCAGGGGCAGCCTCCGCTTGGTCCCGGCTGGCGCTTTGTGAATGCACAGCATGGCGCCACCGACGAAAGCTACACCATACCGGTAGGCAAAACCAAGGAGGTCCGCGACCACTACAATTCGCTCATCGCGGATTTTTCTGGCGATTCCGGCGCGAGGCTATCGATTGAAGTACGAGCGTTCGATGACGGCGTGGCCTTTCGCTACATTGTTCCTGAGCAGCCCGCACTTAATAATGTGCGCATTACCGGCGAGCGTACGCAATTCCGCTACAGCAAGGACGCGACCCTGTACCCGCTGGTGCTCAGCGGCTTCCAATCCTCCTACGAAGACGACTACCAGATGAGGACGGTCAGCGGGCTTCATAAAGACTGGCTGGTCGCCTTGCCGCTGCTGGCAGAGGTTCCCGGTACCGGCTGGGTAGCCATCACGGAGGCGAATATCGACAACTATGCGGGCATGTATCTGCGCAGCGACAAACCGCTGTTCAGCCTCAAGGCGACGCTGTCGCCTACAGTGGACGCGCCCGAAGTTGCCGTGGACACCAAGACTCCTTTCAAGACGCCGTGGCGGGTGCTGATGATCGGGGATGAACCCGGACGGCTGATCGAGTCGAACATCATTCTCAACCTGAATCCTCCATCGAAGATTGCCGACACCTCGTGGATTCAAGCTGGAAAATCCGCCTGGGACTGGTGGTCGGGCGACTCGGCCACCGGGGTGAGCTTTACCCCGGGCATGAACACCGAAACCTTAAAGCATTACATTGAGTTCGCCTCGGAGTCGGGGTTTCCTTATATGCTTATCGATGCCGGCTGGGCGGCTCCAACACCCGGGGCAAAGCCCGGCGATTATGCCGATCCGGCGGACATTACCCGTTTCAACTCTGGCGTCGATGTTCCTGCACTGCTGCGCTACGCGAAAGAGAAGAAGGTTCGCATCTGGCTGTGGTCGCATTGGACCTCGATCGACAAATACATGGACCAGGCCTTTCCCCTGTTTGAGCAGTGGGGCGTCGCCGGGGTCAAGATCGACTTTATGAACCGCGACGACCAGTGGATGGTGGATTGGTATCGCCGGGTGGTGGAGAAAGCCGCCGAGCATCATCTGATGATCGACTACCACGGCGCCTTCAAGCCGGATGGACTGCGCCGCACCTATCCTAATTTGGTGACGCGCGAAGGAGTGATGGGCAAGGAATACTCCAAGTGGTCCGACCGTGTCACCCCGGTCCACAACACCACGCTTCCCTTCACCCGCATGCTCGCCGGTCCTATGGATTACACCCCCGGCGCCTTCAATAACTCTAACCTGGAAAACTTTGTCGCCCGTAACGTCATGCCCATGTCCCTGGGAACGCGGGCGCAGGAGCTGGCCCTGTACGTTGTGTTCGAGAGCCCGCTGGAAATGGTTTCCGACTATCCGGAGCAATACAAGGGGCAGAAAGATTTTGACTTCATTAAGCAGGTGCCGGCCACGTGGGATGAAGTGCGTGTGATCGATGGGCTACCGATGCAGCACATAACCCTGGCTCGCAGGAGCGGCAAGGACTGGTATGTGGGCTCGCTGACTAATTGGGAGGAGCGAAATACAAAGGTTCCACTCAACTTTCTGGGCGAGGGCAAGTATGTGGCTGAGATCTATGCCGATGCTCCCGACGCCGCCACCAATGCCACCCACACTACCTTCAGCAAACGCACGGTCGACCGCAGCACGGTTCTCGACGTTCACATGGTCTCCGGCGGCGGCAATGCCATCTGGATCCACCCGGCCAAACCATGAGGTCAAAAGCAATCGTTACCGGTGGGACGACTGGCATTGGTTTTGGTATCGCGACCGCGATGGTCGACGCTGGTTACGAGGTAAGGGTGACCGGGTTGACGGGCGAGCAAGTCGCGGCAGTCCCTCAGAGAGAGCATCTCTCGGCGGTGATACTCGATGTGACCTCTACTGCATCGGTTGCCGCGGTGCTGGAGCCGTTTGATGAGTTAGCCGCGCTCATCAATTGCGCGGGTGTGATCTTTCGCAATGGCGCCGAATTCGATATCGAGACTTTTCAAAAAGTGATCGATGTGAATCTGACCGGGACTATGCGTATGTGCGTCGCCGCGCGTCCTAAACTTGGCGCAGCCCGCGGCGCCATCGTCAATACTGCTTCCATGCTTTCGTATTTCGGTGGTCCGTCTATTCCCGCCTACACCGCCTCAAAAGGCGGGGTGGCACAATTAACCAAGGCCCTGGCGGTTGCCTGGGCGCCTGAGGGCATACGAGTGAACGCAATTGCTCCGGGTTGGATTGCGACGGAGCTGACCCGCGGCCTGGTTGAGGACGAGGCCCGCTCTGCCGCCATTCTCGGCCGCACACCCATGCAGCGCTGGGGCGAACCGGCAGATATTGGCGGGGCAGCTGTATTCCTTTGTTCTGAAGCAGCACGCTTCATCACCGGAGCGATCTTGCCCGTCGATGGCGGCTACGCAGCAGTATGAAAGAGAGGATCAATCATGAGCAATGTGACCATTAACCACGCGGGCCTGGAGCAGGCTGCGGCCGAAGCACGAATCCCCTACCGGCACCCGCAGCCCAAGGAATGCTTTCCCGAGCTGGTCATTCCCAACGCCGTTCCTCAGGATGAGCGTTTGTGGGTGCCGCAGGCAGAAAATGTCTGGTTTCGCCCGCTATGCCTGTCGGCCAGCCGAGGCTACTGGATGAACCTTTTGCGGGTGCGCAAGTCCGGCGTGCTTTCGCGCCACCGCCATCCTCAGCCTGTACACGGCTTCGTGCTGAAAGGCAGCTGGCATTACCTCGAACACGATTGGACCGCAACCGAAGGTTCTTACGTCTATGAGACTCCCGGCGAGACGCACACGCTGGTGGTGGAAGCCGACGTTCCAGAGATGATCACGCTGTTTCAGGTCAATGGCGCAATGATCTACGTCGATCCGGATGGCAAGGTTCTCGGCTACGAAGATGTGTTTACCAAGATCGATCTCTGCCGCCGCCACTTCGCGGCTGTCGGCTTGGGAGACAGCTACGTGGATCAGTTTCTGCGCTGAAGCGGGATAACAATTTATTGGTGCGACCGCAGATCCGTGCGCCGGGCCCACTAGGGGATGGGGGCTTTGGGCAGGCTTAGCAGGTTGGCGAAGAGGCGGTAGGCTCCCGGAATTCCTTCGGGCAGCTGGCGGTATAGAGCGTAAGCCACGTAGACATAGGCGCCTTTACCGTAACGGGCGTAGAGCAAGCCACCCTTCTGCTCGTCCTGGCCGGGGTCGTGGGTCTCCGTCAGTGCCTGGTAATGCGGGTCCCAGGAGTGCATGAAGGAATGCCCGCGCTCTTCAACCCAGCCCTGAAAGTCGGCAGCGGTGATGCGGTTGGGCCAGGAAAGTAACGGGTTCTCCGGTTGCAGTATCTGTACCGGACCAGCCTCATTTACTACCTTTTCCGGATCACCGGTCAGACTGATCGGATAAGGGCCGTAGTTGTGGTCGTACTCGCGGCTGTTGTATTGAACGATGAGCACGCCACCCTGCTTTACATAATCCAGCAGGCGAGCGTTCGACGCGGCCAGCTCCGGGCGAGCAGCGTAGGCCCGAATACCCAGCACAATGACGTCGTACGCGGCCAGATTGCCGTCATTAATGTCGGCCGGCTGCAGCAGGTGTACCGCGACCCCCAGGCTCTCGAGAGATTGGGGAACATCGTCTCCGGTGCCCATGACATAGCCAATCTTGAGACCAGGGGCCAGCTTCACATCGACTCCCACCAGTTTGTAAGGACCGGGCTGGTAGTAGTTGTAAGGGCGCAGGCCTGGATAACCGACGGTCTGGTAGCCCTGCGTGTATTGGTGGCCCTGGTACTCAGCCACGGAGGCTATGGGGTAGCTGGTGGCCTCGATATTATTCGGGGTGACGGCAAAGGTGAGGGTTTGCTCGTCTCCCTTGAAGGGGGTGGATTGAGGCACGGACTGCCAGCCAGGCGGCAGATCCAGATGCACCTGGGCGGGAGTTGAGGCTTTGATATTGCTGCGCACGCGAATATTTACTTGCGCGGGTTTTTGCTCACCGAGGGGAATAATGCCCGCGGTCGCAGTTGCGGCGACGGAGATAGCCGGGGCTACCAGAAGCGGCTGGTAAACACCGCCGCGGCCGACCACATGCTGAACCGTTTGCACTGCCTGGCCTGCACGGACGCTTACCCCATCCACGGTGAATTCGAGCCACGCCTCCAAGGGATAAGGAGGCAGCGGCTGGTCCAGGCAGGCGAGGCTGTCGAGGTCATAATACGGCTGCTCTACATCCTTGCGGTGAAAACACGCCTTGGTCAGGGTGGCGTCGAGGGGCGCGGTGACGCGGAATTCAGCGGCCTGCCGCTGGTTGGCATCGAGGACGCCATGGACGGGGGTGGAGGCAAGGATGTGCCAGTCACCCGTACCGGTAGATTGCAGCGAAACGCTCTGGATCTGGATGCCTACGGCACTGGGGTTGGTGAGGTAAGCAGTGACCCCGAACGACTGGCCCGGGACAGCGGTGGTGAAGGTATCCTGCGGGTCGGTTGCGAATCCGGAGCGGCCACGGTCAGGCGAGGCAGGAGCCACCACTGCGTTGAGCGTGATGCCGAGCGCCTCAACGATGGCGCTGTTGAATTGCGCCTCCTTCACCGCGAGCTCATGGTTGATGTTGTATTTTTCTTCGGGTGAGAGATTCGAGGCTGTGACTTTTTGAATTAGTAACTGCGTCTGTTTCAGGCCGGCAGCGAGCAGTGGTACCAGTTTCGACGGCTGCGATGGGGAGAAAGTCCGGGTAGCCTGGTCGACGGAGGCGGCGATCTGGCGCAGGCCGATGGTAAGGAAAGGGTGCTGGCCCGACACCAGGGAGGCGATGCCCACAATCGAGGTGTCTATGCCATCGAAGTAAGAGTGCTCCGTAGCCGGGGTGGACACGCGGGACCCGTAGCGATGGTAGGGAACGTTGAAGACTCCCGGGAGCGGTATGCCGGTGCCACCGTTCTGGGATTTTTGCAGCCCGAGGCCTTCTCGAGCGAGCTGGATGTAGGAGCTGCCCAGAGCGGGGTCGTACGCGCCTTCGGTGATGGTGAGGGTGGTTGTGGGCACGGCGTCGGTCCATTTGCCAGCGACGTAGTCATAGAAACGCACTGGCGCCCACTTGCCGGTGGCGTAGTCGTACATGCCTTTGGGGGAGATGGAGAAGGAGGGCACGCGGGCATAGACTTTGAGCGGCGTCCAGGGGAGCAGGCCGGCCTTTATCTGGTCAGGAAAGACATTGGGGTCACCGGCGGCCTTGAAGACCTCCTGCGCCATTTCTCCAGAGACCTGGTGCTGGCCATGGCCGTCGGTTATGCCGCCGACGAAGACAGCGGTCAGGACCAAGGGACGATTGAGGCGGACGGCGCGGACTACATCATAGAGGACGCGGTCGTGTCCCCAGACGGAGAGCGCCTCGTCGAGGGTCTTGGAAAAGCCGAAGTCGGCGACCCGGGTGAAGTATTGATCGACACCGTACCGGCGGCCGGCGGCCAACAGCTCCTGGGTACGCACCAGCGCGAGCTGATCCCATAAATCATTGGACATGATGTTCTGACCACCCTCACCGCGATTGAGGGTGAGGAGAGCGACGCGCGCGCCCTGGCCACGAGACTCGTAGGTGAGCATGCCGCCATCTTCGTCGTCGGGGTGGGCGACGATCATCATCAGGCTGGCACGGGTGCCAAGTTTGCGCAGCGACTGCTGCAGCGCAGAGGAGCCGCGGTCCACCCGCAGAGGCTGGTAGTCGGGCGTGGCGGCGATCGAGGTCGCGGACGGGATCTGGGCCCGAAGAGGGGCTGCCGCGATGAACAAGGCGGCACAGAGGAGTACGGATAGGGGCCTGCCTGGACGGAGATGGGTCATGGGTAGTTGTTAGCTATAGCATATGACAGGATAAAGGCGGCTTTGGATTCACGCGATCGCCTCGAGAGAGGTTGGAGGAAAGGTTCGCGGAATCCCACATCTCCCAAAAGAGGGGAGATATACGCCGAAATTTCCTGCACGCGGCACTGGACAGGACTGCGTGTGCACCTTTCTATAAGGAAAGGCGCTTGAGGTTGGTGGAACCCAGTATGCTCCACAGGAAATCGGGGTTATGGGGCACCCTGTTTGTGATCAGGACAGAGGGGCAAAGGAGAGGTTTTGGCGAAGGACGGGGGGCTGGTTCGCGGTATCGGGCTGCGGGGCGCGATTTCGCTGAACATGATCAATATGATCGGCGTGGGGCCGTTCGTTACCCTGCCGCTGATCGTTCTGGCGATGCACGGACCTCAAGCCATTCTGGGCTGGGTTCTAGGTGCAGTACTGGCGGCATGCGACGGACTGGTATGGGCAGAGCTGGGTGCGGCCATGCCAAAGGCCGGCGGCTCCTATGAGTATTTGCGCACGATCTATGGACCGCGGCGCATGGGAAGATTCCTCTCCTTCTTATATATCTGGCAACTGAGCTTTAGCGCGCCGCTCTCCATAGCCTCGGGCTGCGTCGGCCTGGCGCAATATGGCGGTTACCTTTGGCCAGCCTTACGCAAAGTCTACTTTTCCTACCAGCTGCCTATCCCGGTTCCGTTTGTGCACACGTTGCCTCTGTCCATCCAGCTTGGACCCGGCACGCTGATAGCTATGCTTAGCTGCGTGATCGCGGCGGCATTGCTGTATCGCAACATACAGAGCGTGACCCGGTTCTCCGGCCTGTTGTGGTTAGGGGTCATGGGCACCATGATGGCCGTGATCCTGACCGGATTACTGCACTTTCACTCGAGCCTGGCGTTCGGGTTCCCTCCCGGCGCGTTTCAACTATCGGGCGGATTCTTTACCGGGCTGGGCGCTGCCCTGCTCATAGCCACCTACGACTACTGGGGCGCCTACAATATAAACTTTCTGGGCGCGGAAGTGCGCGACCCAGGGCGAACCATTCCTCGAGCGATTGTGTGGTCGGTAGGGCTGGTGGCGGCGCTCTATCTGCTGTTGAATACCAGCGTGCTGGGGACGATGCCGTGGCAGGAACTTATCGGACAGGCGGGCGCGAATGCGCGGCTCTCCGTGGCGGCGGTGGTGGTCCAGAGGGCTTATGGCTCGGTGGCCGGACAGATCGTCGCGCTGCTGGTAGTGTGGACTGCGTTTGCGTCGGTCTATGCCCTTTTGCTGGGCTATTCCCGAGTGCCTTATGCCGCGGCACTCGACGATAATTACTTCCGAATTTTCGCCCGGGTGCACCCCCGGCACCGCATTCCCCACGTTTCCCTGCTCATGCTGGCCGGGGTTTCAATGGTGTTCTGCGTGCTGCAACTGGCTGACCTGGTGGCCGCGCTGGTAGTGATACGGGTGCTGTTGCAATTTCTGCTGCAACAAGTGGGTGTGATGGTATTACGCCGAACGCAGCCGGAGATGGAGAGGCCATTCAGGATATGGCTCTATCCCCTGCCGCCGCTGGTGGCGATTGCGGGATTTCTCTATATATTGTTTTCGCGGCCACACTTTGCGCGAGAAATATTCTTCGCGATGGTCGTGGTGCTAACGGGAACAGCGACTTATCTGCTCCGTGCATACCGCCGACGGGAGTGGCCATTTGCGGCTTAAGAGTAGTCACCCTGTAGATGACTGCGGGCTCGCCTAAGCCGCGGTTAGAACGCAGCCGCTGTTTAGCGCTTTTCTTTGGCGCGCTTCTGCTTAGCCCAGCGGAGCTTCTGAGCAGCTGCAATTCTCGCCCTGCCTTCGGGTGAGATAACCCGCTTGCTGCGCACGGCTCTGGGTTTGGGAGCGGCCAATCCGCTCTTACGCGGACTGCGGGCTACCTTGCCGACTGCAGTTCCAGCGACCAGGTCCCGGGCTTCTGTTAAACGGCTAATCTCGGCGTCTATGTGGAGGAGTATTTCTTCGATCGTCATCGCTGTTAAGTGTATCTCAACTTAGGTCATAGCACATAACAGAGATGCACAAAAGGGCAGACAATTTTCAGGGCGCCAAAAGCCGGTCAGGACTCGACATCGTCCTGCAACAATGGGTCACATCGCCACTCGACGATCTCAACCCTGACTGCGGGAAGGCTTACCTCCTCGATTGCGGGCACAATCCGGGCCGGTAAGATGCGCGAGCCCAAGACTACGCGACGGCAGACCCGGGCACGAGGAGCAAAGACGGCGACGGTTACCTGCTCGCTGAACTGCCGAGACACGGTAATGTTGTTGTCGTCATAGACTTTGTTGCACTGACCAAATGCCCTGGCCGTCTCCGCAAGCGTCTTACGCGCGGCGCGGCCCCATACGTACATGTTCAAGGTGAGGTGCATTCCGTCGTACCAGGCGCCCGGGTTCTCCTCGTAGAATTCTGCGACTGCGCGAAGGCCCTCAATGAATTGCCGGCGACGGCGCTGTTCAATATTCAATCGAACCTCCAGACGGCTGGTACACCACCGAATTTATTTTGCAAGGCCTGGGTGAGCCGCGTCGCACGACGCCACTCACAGGCAGCACATCTGCAGGCAGGCAGGGTACCAGGACGAGCAATCATGGTCTCGAGACTTATAGAGCTAAGACTTAGGGAGTTGGTACTCATGGAGTCTGCAGCCTCTTCTGCTCCCGGTTCCAGCGATGACGGGCTTGCATCCATCGGGAGCGCGCGGTTTCACGGTTGAAGTTAAGTCCACAGTTTCCCCCGATGCGGCAGTCGGATGCGCCGGTGTCTTCGAAGGGCGGCTCGGGAGACCACGCGAGGGAGCGCTGTTCGACAGTAAAGTACGCGAGCCGCACGTTGATCTCATCAACGGTACACAACTGGTAAGAAAGCGAAGAAGCATAGTCTTCGTCCATGGTGAGATGCAAAACCGGGAGACAGAACTCACTGCTGATTTGAGCTTGCTGCCAGTCGCGCGGATCGTCAAGAGACGGCTGGAGAGAATGATGTGGATGCCGGGGCAGTAAACTAATAGTAACTACTACGGTCTTTATTATGCTGGTTTGCTGTTCGAAACGTGGTTACCGGGAGTAACTTTGAGTTAACTACCCCGTTCTCCTCATAATTATTGAGCACAGCCCCTTGCGCGGTGTGCATGATGCTGCCATCTTGATCTTGCCAGGCTTTCCCGGCAAGTGGAATAAGGCAACCAAGTGAGAGGAATCTATGAGGCGTTACGGGCATAGC
This sequence comes from uncultured Acidobacteriaceae bacterium, assembly GCA_963814015.1. Lineage (GTDB taxonomy): Bacteria > Acidobacteriota > Terriglobia > Terriglobales > Acidobacteriaceae > PALSA-350. The sequence goes on along the minus strand of CAWFBI010000001.1, from coordinate 1,299,256 downwards.
ACGACCATTCCCAGACTTTGAGCGCGGGCAAGACCGACATCTGGATGCCGGTCTATATCGGCGACTACCTTGCCGACACCATGCACCTGAGTACGGAACAGCATGGCGCCTATCTCTTGTTGCTCTTCCATCTATGGCGCCGCGGCATACTGCAAGACGATGACGTGGTGCTGGCACAGATTACGGGACTCGCCAAGAATGCCTGGAGCACTGCCCGGCCAGTGCTCGCCGAGTTCTTCGAGATCCGCGATGGGCTCTGGCATCATGGGCGCGTAGAGCGGGAAAGAACGCGAATCGCGGCTAAGCAAAAGTACAATTCCAACAAAGCGAAGTTAGCTGCCTCCAGCAGATGGAGCAAGGGAACACTGCGGCCTGCGGTGGACGATGCAAGCAATGCTCCAAGCATTGCCGCGAGCATCGCCAAAGCTATGCCCGGCGATGCCAAATCAGAATCAGAATCAGAATCAGAGTTATTAAGAACATCATTCTCCGAGGAACCGAACAAGAAAACGCAGATTTCTCAGTACGCTTTGCCGGAACACATTTCCAGGAAGGACCAGCAACACAGAGATCTCTCCACTTCGCTGCGCTTCGGTCGAGATGACAAGGCAGAGGGCGACGCTTCACCTGAGCAGTCGCTGAGCAGAAGCAGTTTTTCATCCACCCGGGTGGGGCGAAGACCCCCAGGCGAAAGGACAAACCTGTCTGTCTCCGATGACCGACACACACCCTTTCGAGCAATCCTTGCCGAGTACTGGAGGGCAAAGAACCTTGCTTCTCCCGAGATGCCGTGGCAGGGACGCGATGCCAAGGCACTCGGTGACTTTCTTGCGGCCAGCCCCAATCTAAGCGAAACACAGTTCCGGCAGATGTTAGGCAACCGGGCGAAGTCGGCTGTCGCTCATGGCGACCGTGTGTATCTCTGGATCGGGAACCTGACCCGCTTCCAGGAGGAGATCACGGTCTACAACAAGCCGGCGTCGGCAGGGGGAGGCCATGCAAGCAGAGCGGAAATCAATCGCAACAGCGTCGTCAGCGCCGTCGATCGAGCGCTCGAACTGGCTCGAGAGCACGCTGATCGAGCTGGGCAAGCTGGCCCTGAGCAGACAGCTTTCCCTGACACCGGAATGTCTCTTGCTGATGGCGCAGGACTTGATCGATGTGCCCTGGCCATACCTGGAAATGGCAATCACGGGATGGCGGCGGGGCACGCTGCGGATGGGCAAACCGGAACAGATGGACCGCTTCCCCACCGTCCGGCAACTGCGGGTTCAGGCAGGACTCATCGAGCTGGAGGGCAGGAGGTGACCGCATGGTGAGCGATAGCACAGAGGTTTATGAACAGATCTTCTCCGAGGTGAGGAACGCCTCCGATCTGCCACACGCCATTGCAAGAGCAGTACGGCAATTACGCGAGGCGATGGAGAAGGAGGATAACTGCGCGGTGACGGCGGCGCACGTACGCAACCTGAAGGAGATCGATCCGACGGCACTGGCGATGGCGTACGCGCTGGCGGAGAAGACCTGCACTTACTGGCCAACGCCGGGGCAGATAAGAGAGTTCGCCGGGTGGTCGGAGGAGACCAGGAGCCGGGCTCGGCTGCAGTGGGTCTTCAGCTATCTGGAAAAGCACGGGGTGGAAGGACGCGCGCGAGGTGGCGGAGTGCGATTCGGAGAGGACGAGACCGGACGGAGAGTGCTGCTGGAAGCAGAGGTGGTGATTCCGGCGCCGGAGATACCGGCGGAGATAGAAGCTACGCTCGCGGCCCTGGGCAGCGGAGCGGCAAAGCATGGTCTGCGTTATGTGAGTCAACATCCTGTGATTAAAGGCTGGGACAACTTCAGCGGTGACGCGGCGTCACGAACCGCAGAGCGCATAGAAGCGCAATGGATTCGATGCTCCCTGCACACCATGCGAAGAGGCCGACAGGTTCCCGATTCGGGCGAAACAAACACTCCCCCTCCATGGAGGACGTCATGACCACTGAACTGTGGCTTGCCAGAACGGAGCTTCACTCGACAGGCGCGGCAAACCAACCGGCGCAAATGAAGAAGCGCACCCTGGGGAGCGCCATCTTCCTGGCTGCCATCGCAGACTACCGCAGCATGGATGAGCAGACACATGCGAATGCGGAACAGTTTCTTTATCCGCAAACACCTGAGTGGCAGGAACACTATGACTGGGCAATTGCCCTTGCCGAAGGATTGAACCCAGCATGGCTGCGAGATGCGCTGGATCGAGTCAAGGGCAGGTGGGATGGGCAACGGTCTGCGCGCATGCGCTCGAAGAGACCGTCGAGAAGGAAATGTGACCTAAAGAGAAGGGGGCAAGCCAATGAAGTCAGGAAATGCTCTTAGCGAATTTGCACTGACGTTCACGGCAGGCTTGCTGTTCAGCAGGCGCGCCAGACGAGCGGTACACGGCGTGGTGATGCTGCGCCGGGCATACGAATATGTGTTGGTGATGGCCGCTCTGGAGGGTGCGCGGGACATTCGCAGGCCCTACTACGAGAGTTACCTGGACGCACTGGAGATTCTGGGCGCCAGGGCGTCGTGGGTGGCAAGGTCACTCTGATGACAATCGATGGCAAGGAGAGCGTGTATGGCCGATGAGCCGAGCCCGAGTGAATTCCTTATCTCCAAGATGGAAGGTATGGACGATGTTACCCAGGTTCTGATTGTCACCCGCACCGAGGAGGGCGAGATCAGCTACGACAGCTGTGGCCAGATTGCGGCCGATACGCTGGGCATGATCGAGTTTGTCCGGGTTGCCGCCGCGGAACACCTTCGCCGTGAGTTGTATGACGAGGATATGGATTGAGGAGATTTGTTACCGGGCGATAGGACAGCAGGTCCCTCCACTGCGCTACCCCGGATTTCCTGTTGATCTTGTTGGCGTTGGGGCGCTTCATGCGCCTTTCTGCAGGGAAAGACGCACACGCGGCCTCGGGGAGCGCAGTGTGGCAGGAAATCCGGGTACGCTCCGCTCGGGATGACAATTCTTCCAGGTTTACAGAACTGCAGTTTGCCCCATTGCGCTCCGGTGGTGATGAAAAGTTAGAGCTGGTTCACAGTTGGCATCTGTTGACGGTTGCGGATGTGGTTCTGTCCTCAAAGGGAGCAAGAATGCAGGAAAGCGAATTGATCGCTGCGGCGCGCTCGGGAGACGAGGACGCTTTCGCAGAGCTCTACCGGCAGCATATCGGCTATGTTCGGGCAATCGGGCGCAGCATCCTTCGCACCAACGAGTTAGAGGATATGTGCCAGGATACGTTTCTGCTGGCGTTCACACGGCTCGATAGCTTCGAGGAAAATGCACAGTTTCGGAGCTGGCTCACTCGCATCGCGATCAACCAGTGCCTGATGACTCTACGCAAGGGCCGCCAGGCCAGCAATGGCGAGTCAAACCTGGTGCAGATGGATGCAGAGCCGGCTGCAGACGGCGTTCGTGATCGATGCGTCTTCGCAAGCATAGACACCCAACTCGAAGGTGTACCAGCACGAATAGATCTGGATAGACTGTTGCGCGTGCTGAAGCCGATTCAACGCCAGGTTCTGGAGATGGCCTTCCTTGAAGATATTCCCGACCTGGAGATCGCGGAGGCACTCGGCATGACTCTGACCGCTGTGAAGAGCAAGATCTACCAGGCCAAACGAAAAGTACGTAATGTTCCTAAGAAGAGCTAACACTTTTCTGGTGCGTTTGGAATCTATATAAGTGACACAGATCAGAAGACAAGCGCTCGTCCGCTTGCTTCTTATTGCGCTCCCAGCGCGCAGAGACCTTGGGACTAAGCGACGAGCAGGAGACTCATGACTCCCAAGGTCTGTATTCTCAATGAGGACGATGCGCGTTCCCTCACCTACGGCGGCATCGCGCATAAATGCTCGAGCAGGCGCCATCACCATTACTCCAAGAGCAAAGCAGACGCGCTGGTGAAGGACGGCGAACTAGTGTGGCTGGGGAAACATAAGAAGGTCGCGACTTTCCGCAATGCACGCTCGTGGATCAAGACCTACCGCCGGAACCAATACGGTGAAGTGATCACGTGCGGGATGCAGCTGGTCCGGGGCGGTGGCGGTTTCTGAGCATAATGAAAATCAAGGCGCTCCTTACCCTGATGATTGCCACGGCTACCGCGTATGGGGGAACTGTAACCGGAACTCTCCTGGGGCCTTCGGGCCTGCCGATCAAGAACGGTACGCTCAATTTCGGCCTGCAGCAGGCAGGGCTGATCGCCGGCAGTGGGAGCGTGGTCCCGGTCACGGCGTCTTGCTATACATCTGCCGACGGCTCGGTAGTTGGCTTAGCCAACCCACTCGCTCTACCCAGTACGTCCATTAACTATGGGTCGGGCACGATGGCGGCGGGGATCTACTATGTGATGGTCACTTTCTACGACAACGCGGGCAATCGGACTCTGCCGTCCCCGGAGTTACAAGTTCAGCTCACCAGTACCGGGTCGCTGATTATCTCGCCGCCGGCTACGTTTCCGGCCAACGCCGCGGGCATGACTGCATTCGTTGGAACCGCGAGCGGTGCGGAGACCGGGCAAGGCAATACGGTCGGCCCGACACAGGTATTCACCCAGAATGAGACTCCGGTCACCACGACGACCACCATCCCAGCCAGCAACACGTCGCCTTGCAGCATCGCCTTCAATGACACGATTATTCCCTACTCCGGTTACAACGTATCGCTGCTTTCCTCCAGCGGCAATGCTTATCCGGGGTGGCCGCAGGCCTGGCAACTGAATGGCGGCCTGAACGGAACGGTCAACATTTCAAACGGCGCTCCGTTGTGGAATGGCACCATCATCTTTCCGCAGCCGATCATGGCCCAGCCTCTGAATCATGGACCACAAAGTATTTCAGGGCTGGTGAACATGACCGGATATAACCTGCTGAATGTGGGCGCGATCGGCATCGGCACCAGCACGCCTTCGTGGCCAGTGGATGTTGAGAACGGCTACATCAACGCGAGCGGCGGCTACCTGTTCAACGGGGGCGCGGGCAACAGTGGCCAGTGCCTGGTTTCCAATGGGACTTACTTCGGGCCGGGAAGCTGCGGCACGCTGCCGGCAATTTTCTACCAGGATATGCAGTCGAACGGATCGATCCTTGCCCAGCAGCCGTTACTCAACTTCACCCCGCGGCTCACCGCGACCAACAATGCGGGGGCGACACGCACCGACGTCGACCTTGCCGTCACAGCGGTCACACCGGGTAGTTATACCAACCCCAGCGTCACGGTCGATGCCTACGGCCGAGTGACCGCTGCTACCAGCGGGGCTGCGATCCCTGCGATCCAGGCGTTGGTAATCAACTCAGGGATTTGCACTACCGGAAGTTCGGCTTTCTCGAGCTGCAGCATCAGCGCTACGTGGCCCAGCGCATTTGCGAACAATGCATACGCTCTCACGTGCACCCCGTCGACTCCTACGGGGTTGACTCTGAACACCATCTACTTCAGCGGCAAAACGGCTTCCGGCTTCACGCTCAATATCCAGAATGCGGATTCGAGTGGCGCCAACGCGATCAGCCTGGCGGAGATCGATTGTATCGGGATGCATCCGTAGGCAGCGTATTTCCCACATCTCGCAAGGAAACGCGAGATATGGGGCACCCAACATTTTGACTGCTCCGGAATTGATTCCATGAAAAAACTTCTTGCCGTGCTTTCTCTCTTGCTCTGTTGTGCCAGCGTTCAGGCACAGAACATAGAGGGTCAGATTATTGCGTCGCAATATGGCAGATGGAAGGTTCCGGGGTACGCTCCGAATACCTATAGTTCTTTCGCGCCCACTTCGTGCCGAGTGCAGGGGGGCGCCAGCTTTTTCTTCGCGTTTACCGTGGGCACGCCGATTGCGATTGTGGACGCTAACCCGGCGATGACCGAGACGGTGATGCCCTCGTCTACCGTCGATAGCGACGTTTCCTGCGCGGTCACCATCGCGCCGGTTAACAATCACCAGGTTCCGTTCTATCTGACTTCGGCCACTGGTGGGCTGCAAGAAGCTCTCAATCAGAACCTCACTTCACCGCAAGCCAATACGATCATCCTGGACAACGCGTTCTATCAGCTGGTAGGCGGCGCCAGCAACGCGGCCGCAGTGATCGCGGCGGCCCAGGGCAGCGCAAAGCTTGGCCTGGTGGACGTGACCCAGGTGCCCACGGTCTGGTACCAGTGGAACGGGACACAATATGTGAAGGTCGGCAATGGTGGTGTGGGCACGGGGCTAAACACTTTGCCAAACGACCTGGTCTCGGATAACGCCACCAACAGCGGAGCCATCGACCTATATGACTTCGTGGCTACGGGGGCGTACAGCCCGCAAGCGGCCATCAACGCGGCTAACTCAAACGGGGGAAGCGCGATTATCCAGCCCAGCGCCGGGCGGCCCAGCTTTACCAACAGCGGCAACGTTCGGGTGCAGGACAACCGCACCGATGTGCCCGCCAGCGCTCGTGGGGTCACGGAGTTCGGCGCGGCCTGCGATACGCGCCAGGTCTATGGCACGCTGATTGCCGGATCGACTAACTTTGTCATCATCGATGGGGCATTGACCTCGGCCGACATCGGCAAAGTGCTGGTCGCTGTTGGGTCAGTCTCGGGCACGCCCACAGCCTTTGAGAGCGCTGTCGTCTCGATCAGCGACAGCCTGCACGGGACTCTGACCACACCGGCGCCGTTCAGCCAGGCCATCGATCACGAGATGACCCTGGGCCACGATGACACTGCTGCGATCGCACAGGGCATGGCGGCAGTGGGCGCAGGGGGATCACTCGTATTTCCTGCCGGGTTGTGCCAAACCCATACCCAGAGGCTGGCCGGCCAGAGCCCCATTGGCCTCGGCATCAGCTCCTCGATTGTGAGCTTTCCGGGTGAGGATATCTTCGCCGGCCCCGATCCCAGCCAGACGCAAGGGGTTTCGCAGGGCGCGGCGCATATTCATGACCTGACGTTTTTTGTGGACTCGCGCATCGACGCAACGTTGCCGTGGCAAATTGTCAACGATTCAGGAACCACTGCCAAAGCGGCCATGTACCGGCCCATCGCACAAAAAACCGGTGTGTCCTCGAATCCCCTGGCTCCGGGGTGGTTCCAAGGAGCAAACAGTAACAACAGCGGTGCCTTCAACGGCGTGGCGGCGATCACCGCGGCCTCGGCGGTGATGTGTGTGCCCAGCGCGGAGACGGCGCCGGCAGTAGGGCAAAAGGTTGTCTTCCCCTATCTGGCGAGCGTGTTCACGGCTACGGTGTCATCGACCGCCGGAAGCTGCTCCGGCGGGGCAACCGCGCTTACCCTATCGGCCGCCCTGCCCACGGGATCGACCAACACGCAAGCAGAATGGTTTGCCGGCACCAGCCCGCAAAATCTGGCTACCGCGATCAGTTCTGGCTCCTGCCCGTCGACCATCACGCTGGCCAATCCGATCAGCCCGGCGCCGTACTACGAATCGAATGTTGCTCCCTTCGGGATGGTGCAGATCGACGGCGAGCAGTTCACGTATTTTGGCAAATCGATCGCCGCCAACCCCAGCCCGGCAAACACGCTCTATGGCGTTCAATGCGCGCAGAACGGAACCTCCCGGGCCGCGCACTCGTTGGGTGCGACTGTCGTACCACTGAACCAGTTCAAGCCCAGCTATCCCTGGCCGGTAACGCCCACGGTCAATGCGAACGACACCACGCCCAGCGGGACAGCGGGTTACTTTCCTGGCTGGAACGTGGGCAACGCGGCGTTTGCCTTCCCAGTGGCCAGCGGAATCAACCAGAGCACTGGAGGCTCCGGCTCATGGAGCGCCAATGCCAAGATCGAGAACCTGTCGTTCTTTGTGTGGCCCAACGAGATCAACGGCGAGTCCTGGGCTGAGGTGAACCACACGGCAATGATTTACATGGTCTCGCCTTCGTACGCGACCACCTTCTCGAATTTGTACACGCTGTATCTGTTCTACGGGGTCGCCATCGGGCCGCCATCAGTCGAGAACGGTAACTATGCCAGAGCCCAACCTACCGCCGATGGCACCCACTGGGACGGAATTACCATCTATGCCGCGAACCCGGTCAACATCCCGCTGGGGAATCAGAATACTTATTCCAACTTTAACGTCTACTCGCAGGAGGGCACGGTTACTGGCGCAGGCATCGGCGCGGATACCTGCTTCTACTTCAGCAGCGAGTGGAATGACCAGACGGGCGGATATCTCGACGTCGGCTCGCTCGATCATTTCAAAAACCTGTACTGCGAGCCCGAGGCTGGCGCCCACGCTGTCCAGATGCCGCAGTGGGAGTGGGACACATACAACTCCGAAATCGAAGACCAGCACATGGGCGGAGGGGGTGAGGTCTACATCGGCGGGGGACAACAGCACTGGTTCGGTGGGAACTTCAATAATGCGATCTCAACCCCGACCATTAATTGGGGATGGGGCAACACTTCCGATTTCGTCGCCAACCTGGGGAGCGAGCCGAAAGGAAATGTATACGGAACGAACTCGCTGATCAACTTCGCCCCCTTCAGCAAGTTCTCGGGAACCACCGCGCAGCGCTTCGGCAGTCCGTCGGGGCCCTATGGGGGTCTGCAGGCGGGCAATAGCCGCGAGCCCATCCGCTCGCAGACCAGCGAGACGTTCAACACCGGCAACCTGACCGCGCCCTACACCAGCTCAGAAGGCGGCTTCATCACCCCGGAAGAGTTCAATGCGAATTTTGGCTTTGAGTCGCAGGCTATGTCGGTGGGCTGGACTTACGACTCGACCTCGCCCATCACCAATGCCTACACGGCCTGCAATGTAGGGAATGACCCTAATGCAATCTATTGCGCGACGGGGCAATTTAACCAGGAAAACATTGCGATCGGACCGGGCCAGCGGCTGGTGGGCGGCAAGTACACGCTCTATGTGTCGATGAAAGACGCCGTCACTGCCTCGAATACGGAGACCATGAGCGTGTTTTCCGGTTGCGGTGGGTTTGCCTACGCGCCGAGTGAACCACAACCAAAGCTCATGACCAAGGAGATCCCGACCCTGTGGTCGACCATCAATTGGGATTACCAGCATTTGATTTGGTGCTGTGTGGATGAAGAAAACAAGGAGATCCGGATCGGCATTCCCGTGGGGAGCGCGACCGTCCCCAACCAGACATTGACCATGAACTACATGGAAGGCCTGTCGGGACCAATCCACTTCAGTCAATATGCAGGGCGTGAGGTGGCCATGGGCGCGGCACGCAAGTGGAGCCTGGATGATGTAGCCGGTTCGGTGGCCGTCCGCTGTGAACGCCAGCTGCCGGGGAATGCCTCGCCCTTTGGAGCACTCAGGCAATCCCAGGTGTTGATCGGATCTTCTGCTCCCGATGGAACGGTGCAGATGATCGCGACGGGAATTTATAACGACAACGGGAGTGGGATTGAGTGCCAGTACGAGACCACCAGTACCCAGGACCTGATGGAGATCTCCATGCTCGGCGGAGTCAGCATCAATGCCCTGGGCCAGGGCGCGATGACCGTATCCGTGATGGTGGCAAGAAGCTACACCGATTCGCAGTCGCCGGGGCCCAGCGAAATCAAGCTGGCGCCGTTTCGACTGACTCCGGAAAACTGGAAAGGCTACGACGGCGGCGCCCGGGGGCAGAATGAGCGCTTCCGCATGCGCTTTACCAACGGTAGCGTCCCCAATGCCTGGTTTTCTCTTAAATATTGCAGTCTGTTCACCCGTCCTCTCTTTACCGGAAGGACCAGCGATGGCACTTAGCGTTAACCTGGCACAGATCAACTCCGCGGCCAGGGGAAACAGCGATCTACGGGAGACGCTCACTGGCATTCATCTCGCCTTACAGTCCCTGTACGCGCAGACGGGCTCAAGTCCGCTTACCAGGATCGACACCCGCGCGGCCGCTTTCACCTCGCCACCCGCACCTTCACAGCTTGCGGTGAGCGGGGCCAATGGGAGCTTCCGTGTTTCCATCACCACACCGCAGAGTGCAATCAACGCACCTATTTACCAGGAGATTTCCAGCTCGCCCACGGCCAACTTCTCTTCGGGGGTCACGGTTTATCCCGTCAGTACCAATACCAGTTATGTCTTGCCTGACCCTGGCGCAACTCTCTACTTCCGGCTGCGGTCAAGTTATAACCAGCAAAACTGGAGCAGCTATTTTGTTCAGCCGGGCGCGGTCAGCTCCGGCCTGATGAGCTCGGCAGCTACGGGCAACAACCTATCCCTCAACCAATCGAACTATGCGACGGTGGACTCGCTTGCCGCCGGCAGCACTGCCACCGTTCGGGTCTACGGCTCGGGCGGGGTGGGTACTTCGTGGGCTTCGATTCTGGGCACCAGTTCCAGGGTGATTCCCTCGGGCACCATCATGAATGTCGCCTACTCGACCAATGGCTTCGTGGTGTGGGACGGCCAGAAATACCAACTGAAGCCGCAACTGGCGCAGACATTCCCTGATACCTGGGTGCCGGTGGGCAAGGTCTCGGTCATCGCCAATGGCAGCGAACTGGTCCTTCCCGTGATCCATGCGGTGGTCACCAGCGGCGCAATCGTCGCGTATCAGATCGTCAACCCCGGCAACGGGCTCACATCGGCGCCCACGCTGACCATTACGGATGCCTCCGGCAGCGGCGCCACGGCCACAGCCGTGGTATCGGCGGGCGCGGTGGCGCAAGTCCTGCCCGGCAGCGCCGGTAGCGGCTACTCCAGCACACCCACGGTCACCTCTTCAGGCGGCGTGAGCGGAGGATCGGCCGGTGGCGGCGGAGCTACCGGCGACAACGGGGGGAGACTTTACGCCAATGTATAGCCTGCACCAGCAGTACCTCGACATGGCGAGCGGCTTCCATGTAATCGAGCTGCGCGATGAACGCGGCAACCGCCATCTGATCCAGCTTGCCATTGGTCATGATGCCTGCCCGGCATGCGGCGCTGTTCATCCCAAAGACAACCTGGATGGACTGGACCCGTACGCCGCCGTCCATCAAATCAATGAAGCGCTGAATACGTCGCAGCGACAGATGCTGTCCTATGCCGCCAAACATGGGCTGACGGTGAAATGAGACGCATCACGCTGCGTCAAGCAACCCGTGAAGATTGGCCGGCGATCCAAAGGCTGCATCGCGAGCACCAGGCCGCGCAGGGCACCAACTACGAGCTCCCCTGGCTGTTTGGCCCGGCAATTGCCATCGCCCTGGTGGGAGTGGAAGACGCAGGAACGATCCGAAATTGTATCTACGTAGAGACCATCGCGGAGTTGCGCTTTGTGGGTTGCGACCCCAGGGCGACCGCATTCTGCCGCCGGGAGATGGAAGGGCTTAGTTATGTGCTGAAGCTCCAGGGCTTTCGCTGGCTGGAGTGTTTTGTACCCCGGCAATTGAAAAAGACGATCCAGAAACCGCTATTGCGAGCGGGCTTCGACTGTGTCGATCGGGAGCTTGCGCACTTCGCCAAAGACCTGAGAGGAAAACCATGATCCCGATCTCCGGCCGCGCAACACTGGATAGATCCGCGTGTGCGCCTTTCATCAAGGAAAGGCGCTTCGAACCCATCAGCACCACCAACTTCCACAGGAGATCGGGATGAGCAGAGGCCAATCCACGCAAGCATTCAACACCGCGTCCGATGAAAACGCGACTGACTTTGGCAACGCGCAGTCGGCGTTTGGTTCTACCGAAGATGCCATCGGCAACTACAACAATCAATTGGCGAAATTCGTCTCCGGCAATCCCTACACCAAGGGAGGTGAGTACGATCAGACCATCAATACCGGCCTGGCCAACGTATCTGACGCGGGGGCCAATTCCCTTGCCGGCGCGCTGCAATCGCAGGCCCGGCGGACAGGCCAGAACAGCGCGGCCGACGCGGCAACTGCGGCTGCCGGGGCACAACAGAATACTCGTGATCTATCGGGCGACCTCGCTGCGGCACAGCAAAAACGCATTGCCGGGGAAGCCGGTTACAACCAGGGGGCGCTGGGCGCATCGGCTTTGCCGATCGGCGCCAACCAGTCGCTCTACGGCACATCGTCGAACGCGGCCGATAGCCTTCTGGGTGATGAGACGCAGGCAGCGAGAACCCCCAGTTTCTGGGATGAAGTCGGCAGCGGCGTTGCCGGCAATCTGGGCAAGGCAGGAAAACTCTAGTTATGGCAGACGATCAGGAAGATGAATCCAGCAGGCTGCTCAAAAAGATTCTCTCGCCGGCAGAGGCGCAGAGCCTGGTGCTGCCTCCACCGAACCACGCTCCTCAAAGCGGTCCGGGCGAGTCCACGCCGCTGACCGGCAGCCTGGCCAAACCGCCTTCGCAGGCCACGCCCTCGAAAGACACCACGCCGATACGCCAGGGACTGGCGGGATACTTCGCTGGGTCGTCGCCCGATAAACCAGGAGCGCCCGACCGGAGTGGCGATCCGATGTACATAAAGGTTTTCTCGAAGGGGCAGGCTGGTTACCTGCCAAAGGCTAATCTTCTCCAAGCCATGCAGATCGACCGCAATCTTAAAGTGTTAAGTGAAGATTAAGCGTCTGCGAAGGCGGGCAAGGCCCGGCCTTTTCGGCCGGACCCTGTGAAAGGTTAGTGGCGATCGTGGTCGTGATCCCAATCATGGTGGTCACGGTGATCATTGTGGTCCCAATGACCCTCATTGTATTCCCAGCCGCGGTCATAGTGGTCGTAGTGAGGATGGGTCCAATATCCGCCCTCAAAGGGAGGCCGGCGCCATACTCCGGGAACCCACACATATCGTCCCCCACCCCAGTTCCAATACCCATCGACCCAGGCATAACCCGGACCGGGCATAGCCGGCCGAACTTCATAGCGCAGCGGTGGCGGCTCATGACCGATGTAGATACCGACTTGGGCAAAGGCTGGAGCCGTAATTACTGAAGCCAGGATGAGACTAGCGAACCATTTCGTTTTCATCGTTCTCTCCCTTTACAACAACCTCACATACGATGCGAACCCCGGCTCTGTTGATAGGTTTCGGACGTAATTTGCCATTAACTGGTCTTTCGCAGGCAACCATTCTGGGAATGTAACTATGGTCACGCATCCATTGCACGCGCTTGGCTTCGAACCTTTCGCTTCCTCGCTAACCGATCTGGGGTTTGAACCTGCGACGCGGGTAGGCGCAAAAGAGCCTTATTCCGGCCGCATGATCGTGCAGTCCACGGACAACCCTGCAGTCAACCAGGCGCTGGCAACCGACGCGATGCCCACGTACAAGGCGCGGCTGGTAGAAGTAATCCGTCACATCCCGGGGGCAACGTTGGCGAGGAGCCGCGATGCCAAGAATCCGCAACGCCTGGCGGAAAAGATTGAGCTGGAAGGGCAGCCGGCAGAAACAGTAAGCGACTACGGCGCAGCCCAGATCGCCGTCGACACCCCGCAGGCAAAAGATGCGGTGGTGGCCGCCGTGAAAGAGCACTTCACGGTGTTGCGACAGCAGGATAACTTCGCCATCGGCGATCCGGAATATCACTACCGCAGCTATTCGCTCCAGGTGCAGATGCCGAATGGGGCGTCGGAGGAGCTGCAGATCGTTCCCCGCCCAGTGCTCGAGCGAAACCAGGCGGAGCACCATGACTATAAGAAAGCGCGCAACGCGGAACTCGCAGGGCGCAGCGCAGGCCAGGCAAAGGCAGCCGCAAGGGCCATCAACGATTCAGCGATGGAGCGGTTCAACTCCAGAAATGGAGTGGTCAAGGGGCTGGTGCAGAAGGGTTCACGGGTGAGACTGGCCGACGGCGCCGTGGCCAGAGTCGTCTACGTGGATCCCAATATGCGGATCGCGCGCGTGCGCACCGAAGACGGGCGGAACGTTACGGTGCGACACAAGGACCTGCGCGGGGCTTGAGGCCCAGGGACGGTGATCAGATCTTCGGCGGCGGTCCCCCGAGGCGGGTGTCTTCGCCGCGCTTGCGTCCGGGTTCGACTTTGGGCTTAGGTTTGGGTGCCTTCTTCGTTTCTTTCTTGCCTTTATCTTTGCTTCCCATGAAGCCAAATATTACACGAACCAAAGCGAGGGTGCTATTGATGCCGGCACAAAATAAAGGCCTGGGATTCGACCGCGATCAGATTCTGAACAAGTATTGGGAGCTGGCCAATCTGGACTCGGAGAAGACCAAAGGAAATATCACAGGACAACTCAAGGCGCTTGATTCGCTGTGCGAACAGCTGCCCGCGGCGTTAGCGGAAAAGCCCAGGCAGGGCCAGCACGCGGTGAGCATTTATCGGGCTCGCTGGATGAACGAAACCAGCGGCCGCAAGCAATAGACGGAGCCCACCACTCTTACCCTTCGGCTCAGGCTGCGAAACCGACTCCTCTCTGCGAAAAACCAGCCCAGGCGGACAAACCAAGGGCTCCAGCAAACGCCCGTGCCTGACATGTATCGAGCGGCTGGATGCCCGAATCATGACGTGCAGACCTTCCGCATTCCCACGAAAGCCCGGGTGGCCCATATCTCGCTCGTTTTTCGCGAGATGTGGGATACCACAGCGCTCCTCTTACCGTGTTTTAAGTCCAAGACGAAACATTCAAAAGGTTCGTGGTATCCCACATCTCGCGAAAAACGAGCGAGATATGGGCCACCCGGGCTTTCGTGGAACGGGCAAATCTTGAGAGATTTCTGTTCGCTTGAATCATGACGTTCTCCCATGACGCCGGCTACCAATGGATGCCGGCCACCGCCGCGCAACAGGCAGCGCTCGATTCGGAGGCGGACATCCTGCTCTTCGGCGGCTCCGCCGGTTCGCTCAAAACCGAAACCATGTTGATGGACGCGGTGCAGGAGTATGAGAACCCCAACCTCCGCGCCATTGTCTTCCGCTCCTCCTTTGTGGAGATGACAGACATCATCGACAAGACCCGCCGGCTCTATGTGCCCCTGGGCGGTGTCTTCGTGGGTTCTCCCAAATGGATCTGGAGTTTTCCTTCCGGAGCAACCATCCGCTTTGCCTACATGAAGACGGACGAGGACGTGTGGAAGTACCTGGGACCGCGCTATTCCTTCATCGGCTTTGATGAGTCGACGCTCCATACGGAAAAGCAGGTGCGCAATATACTGGGCCGGTTGAGCTCGACCGACGACAGCTTGCGGCTGCGCATGCGCCTGACCTCGAATCCCGGCAATGTGGGCGCCGCCTGGCACCAGGCGCTCTTTCTGCGCGGCCACTGCCCGGTGCACAACCATCAGCAAGCGGCCCAATCGGGAGAACTCTACCGTGATCGCTGCTGGCCTTCTGACGGCGAGGCGATTCCCTTCTCCGTGGCCTTCATCCCAGGCAAGCTTTCCGACCACCAGCTGCTGGACGCAAATTACTCCAAACGTCTGCACATGATGTCAGGCGGCGCCGCCGCGGCCATGGAGCAGGGCTGCTGGTGCACGCTCGAAGGCGCCTACTTCCCTTTCGTGCACGCCGGCATGGTTCGCCCGCTGGCCGAGGCGGGTGTGGAGTGGTGGCACAACCACTTCCTGTCGATTGATTACGGATACGGCAAGTCCTCCTCTTCGGTCGGGCTTTACGTCCGCGGCCCAGCCGAGATAAGACCGAAGATCGAGGTCCAGGGCGTCGAATCAAACCGGCTGGCGCAGGAGGGTGGCCCTGACTTTCCTACCGGGCGCATCCGCAAGATCGGCGAGCTGGTGGTGCCTCACGTGCCCGCCTATGAGTTAGCCGGGATGGTGGTCGATGCCTTCATTCGCCCAAATGAACACGGACAGCGGCGACGTATCGTCGCCGCCTATCTCGACCCGGCTAACTTCAAAGACATCGGAGATGGCCACACCATCGCCGATCAAATCAACGAGGTATTCGACCCGTGGGAAATCACCTGTGAGCGAGCCTCGAACGACCGGCTGGGGGGATGGCAATTGCTGTACCGCATGCTGCGCACGGGCGAGTTCGAAATTACCGACGTGTGCCCACGAAGCTTCGAAGCTCTGCGCACGCGCATGCATGACGATACCAGGCCGGGAGATATTCGCAAGATCGCCGGTGACCCGCTTGATGACGTAGCCGATGAGACCCGCTATGCGTTGTACACGTTTGTACAGCAGGCGACAATACCGCGGGAGCTGGTGCTACAGCAAGCGGTGCGCGGCCTCGATGTGGGCTCGGCCACGATTCGCTGGCAGCAGAAGGCGGAAGAACTGGACCGCGAGGAAGCACCGATCCAGACCACGATGCGTTTGGGATTGGGTCGGCGTTGGGGCAGGCATTAATTTTTCCCATATCTCGCAAAAGGCGCGAGATATGGGAATCAATCCTCACCTTCACTGGAAAATCTGCAGGTGCGTGCGTCGTAATGCAGATGCACCGTCCCCAACGGCCCATTGCGGGCCTTGGCAATGATCAATTCGCCCTTCCCGGCCAGCGACGCGTCTTCGCGGTTGTAGTATTCCTCGCGATGCAGAAACAGCACCATGTCCGCATCCTGCTCAATGGCGCCCGACTCGCGCAGGTCGGAAAGAATCGGCCGCTTATCCACCCGCTTATAAAGTTCGCGGTTCAATTGCGACAGCAGAATCACGGGCACGTTGAGACGCTTGGCCAATCCCTTCATGGCACGGCTGATCGCGGCCACCACCTGCTCCCGGTTTTCCAGACCCTTGCGCTCTGCCGCCATCAATCCCAGGTAGTCCACCACCACCAGATCGAGACCGGTACTCGCCTGGAGCCGTGCGGCTTTGGCCTCGATCGACGCCGCAGTCTGCCCCGGTTGGTCATCGATGTACAACGGCACGTCAATGATCTCGGCCAGGGCATGCAGATAGTGCTGCTTCTGCACGCCACTTAACCTTCCATGGCGATGCGCCTGCAAGTCGACTTGCCCGCGAGCACAGCACATGCGGTCGATAAGCGCCTTGCTGGGCATCTCCAGACTGAAGAAGGCCACCGTCTTACCAGACATCGCAACATGTACCGCGATGTTCCCGGCTACGGCAGTCTTGCCAATCGCGGGCCTCGCGCCGAGGATGGTCAGCTCCTTCGGCTGGAAACCGGCAGTGAGATTATCCAGACCCCAGAAGCCGGAGGGAATGCCGGTCAGCCGTGCGCTATGTTCAAAGATTTTGTCGATGCAGGGATACTGGTCCCGGACATACTCGCCCACCGAGGTAAGGCCGGCGGTGATCGCCTTGCCGGCGATCCGGCGGAAAGCCAACTCGGCCTCCGCCAGCACCTCTTCGGCGGAGCCTGACTGGTCGCCGGCCAGTACGCCTACCCGGTCGCTCTCCGCGATCGCTTGCCGGAGCAGAGATTTGTCCTTCACGATGTGGACGTACTCTTCGATCGAAAGCCTGCGCGGCAGGCCCTCGGTAAGCCCGGCGAGCCAGGCCACTCCGCCGATCACCGACAGCTCCTTGTGGCGCTGTAACTGCTCGGCCAGGGTCACGATGTCGACCCTCTTGCCTTCGGTCATTAACTCGCACATTCGGGCAAAGACGCGGCGGTGCGAATCGAGTGAGAAGTCCACCGCCTCGATGCGGCCCGCCGCCTCCTGATAATGGCCGTTGTGGAGCAGGATGGCGCCCAGGATCGCCCTCTCCGCAGCCAGGTTGGCGGGTAGAGCGGCGTCGCCGCTGCTTTTCATCGGCGCGCCCCATCCAGCCTATGGTGAGCGGGACGAAATAAGGCCGGCGCCGCGGATTGGGAGCGGCGCCAGTTGGCGGTTTCCGGTGCATCGGGCGCGAGGAAGCTGATGATTTCCTTGGTAGCGCTGCTGTAAAGGAAGGCCATCTCCGCGCCCTCATAATCGAGCACAATCACGGTGCGTGAGTTGGTAAGCTTGCGGGCATACTTGACGTCGCCCTTCCGCACCCGGCGGATCAGGGCCTGGCGGACCAGCTTGCCTACCTCCAAACCGAACCGCAACTGAGCGCAATCCTTCACCAGCCGGCGCCGGACCGGCAAGTGGATAGGGGCTTTCCGATTCATATCCGGCCTGCGGGAACGCGGCTGCGCATACCCAGGGCTCTCATGCCGCCGGTATATCTTCCCTGCGCGGCGATTTCCCGCCGCTGTGCCGCCGCGTAGCGCTTGCTGTCGCATACCAGCACAGCCATCGCGTCGTCGCCCAGCTTTCGCGCGGCCAAACGGCGTGCTGCCTTCTCCGATATACCCCAACGCTCTGCAACGTCCAGGATGGAATGGGCAGAGCGAGGACGCCCCCCGCCATGTCTCCTACGAGGACTCATAGCCTTCTCCGATTCTTCTTGGGGGAGGAACCAAGGGCAAAAAAGAAGGGTCAGCCGGGGAGGAGGGAACCCTTCAAAAACATAACTATTTGTGTCATAGTTATGACTTAACTAAGTGCAGTATGCCTCAGTATTTGATATCGCGCAAGAATCATAAGCACTATTTCTGTTACGTCCTAAGTAACTTGTGCTACAAAGATTTATAGCTTCTTTTTTACGTAACCTTGTTTGTTATCTATTCCCGTACTCCACTGATTTCATGCCGTGCCCGCACCTGACGTTGTTGCGTATCGGGAATAATAGGTAGACAGAATAAGGACAAAGTCGCCGCCAAACTATTGCTGGATGGCCGTTTGCCCCAGTCCACCCAACGTGGGCAAGAGATGGCCGATCAAGCTTCATCACTGTTGCGTATCCGCAACAAAGCCCAAGGTTGGCTCATCCGGGGGAGATTCGAGCAACTGTGCGGCGTCATTGCGGACGTTGCCCACGGCCTTGTCTACTTTCCAGGCAATCATTTGCTCGGCGGGAAAAGGCCGCAGCAAATCGAGCGGCGGGTGGCTGAAATCGCCGCCTCCCAGCCAGCGCGCATAATCCTTGCGTTGAATAATCACCGGCATCCGGTTGTGCAGCGGGGCGACTACCTGGTTGGGATCGGTAGTGATGATAGAGAAGGTCTCCAGCCACTCGCCGGTCGCAGGATCTTTCCACCGCTCCCACACGCCGGCGAAGCCATAGGGTTCGCGGCTGGCGAGCGCAATGGCAAAGGGCTGCTTGTATTTGGGGTCCAGCTTCTGCCACTCATAGAATGCATCCGCGGGCACCAGGCAGCGGCGGCGCTTAAAGGCCTCGCGAAAGGCGGGTGCGGTGGCAACAGTCTCGGCCTTGGCATTGATGGTGGAGAAAGCGATCTTCGCATTCTTCGACCAGTACGGAATCAACCCCCAGCGCATGAGCACGATTTCGCGCATCCCGGTGTCGCGGTTCAGGCGCACCACAGGTTGAAACGTCTGAGGCGCGACGTTATAGCTGACGCCCCACTCCACACTATCCGGATCTTCGGCGCCAAACCAGTTAGCAATTTCTCTTCGCGTTGACTTACGTACGTAACGGCCGCACATAGTTTCTGATGATACCCGCGTCTGGACCATTTCAGTTCTACGCTGCACAGGCGCAGTTGGGGAAAAGCCGCGCGTGATTGGTTGCTTCGTATACACCAGAAGTGAAAATGCTCTATCGGGGAAAGGCCTGGGCGAGAGATTGCCCCACGCTGGGGAGAGTGGACTTGCTCAAAACCAAAAGGCGAAGCGGGGTCGCATTCCTCTTCACCTCACGACACTCGAGTACGCGGGTGGAAAACTTGTCCAGCCGGGAAAAGGGACGAAAGCTTTTGTTCAGGGTGCAAACCAATAGTGTGCGCTCATGCAACAAAGCTTCGAGATCATCAAGGTAGTACTCGAGCGACCAGTGAAAGCCAATGCTATAAAACCCGTAGATCAAGTCATAGGGTCCGGGTAATGCTGCAAGCGGCAGTCGCTGCGCATCGAAAATTTGGTATTGCTTCACTCCGTTGTAGTCCAGCATGGTCTGTAAGAGGGCGAGGTTCCCGCAGAAAGACCCAGTGTCCGGCCATTGCGGAGGATGCTCATAATACTTCTGCTTATACCTGGTGCTGGTTCCGTTAGCGTCATAGAGACTGATCTCGCTGTCCGCTAGAAGACCCTTCTTCGTGAAGAAGACAACGGACCGGCCAAAGCCTGGACCAATCTCCAGAACCCGCTTTGGTCTCTCGATTTGTGCCATGAGCGGCATCAGGGCCTCGTATTCCGCTTCCGAGGCGGCGTTGCTTTCCCTCTGCCACAGCAGCCGTGAGGCTTCATCGGCCTTGAGTGGCAGGCGGGTCGAGATAAGACGAATCGCAGCTACCACTTCTTCAGTAAACGGCGGGGCGAGAAATAACTGCTCCGCCGCGGCTGCCCGGGAATCAAGAATGGACCTGCCACGTAGCCGGTTAAGTGACGTTTTTATGAACAAGCAGGTACCTTCCTGGAAGCATTTTCAAGTGTAGCCAATCGTGCTCCGGTTCCACTTAGGCACTGGTTATCCGCTCAATAACCTTCCGGTTTTAGGTCCGCGGTATCTGCCATGGGTAGGATTTGATATTCTATCCGGGACGACTTTTTGCGTCCGGAGAATAGCGTTTTGAATACTAAAGAGATCTTAGAACACATCAACGGTGAGATTTCACGGCTGGAGCAGGTGAAAGCTTTGTTGCAAGGCTCGACCAATGGTCACACCCGGAGTGCAGGCTCTGTCAACGGTTCGGCAGCGCCTAAGGTCAAGGGCAAGCGTGTACTGAGCGTGGAAGCTCGTAAGAAGATCGCAGCTGCACAGCGCAAGCGCTGGGCGAAAGCAAGAAAGGCCGCGGTCTAAGCCCAGACCCGCAGCCACTTCATACAGCTGTAACATTCCTTGCATAACCGGAGAATAGGCCGCGCCGGCGGATAAGATAGCAGCGGCGCCTGGCGTCAGATGTTCCATCCGCCGTCGATGACGTGCGTCTGGCCGGTGGTAAAGCTGGATTCATCCGATGCCAGATACACCGCCAAGGCGGCAACCTCCTCCGGGCGGCCTAACCGGCCCATGGGCTGGCGCGCGATAAACTCACGGCGCACCTCTTCCGCATCGCCCTGCGCGGCGATGCGCCCATCGAGCGACGGTGACTGCACCGTGCCCGGACAAATGGCGTTGCAGCGTATTCCCTGTCGAACAAAGTCGATGGCAATCGCCTTGGTCAAGCCAACCACGGCGGCTTTGGAGCTGGTATAGACAAAGCGGTTGGGCACTCCGCGGACGCTGGATGCAATGGACGCCATGTTGACGATGCTGCCCCGGCCCGCGCGTAACATTCCGGGCAGGAAGGCGCGGCAGGTGCGATACATAGAGCGGACGTTGAGGTCGAAAGAAAATTCCCAATCCTCTTCACTGCAGTCCAGGATGTTGCCGTGATGTACGAAGCCGGCGCAGTTGAACAGGATATCCGGTTCCGGAAGCTGTTCCGCGAGGAGTTGAATCTCCCTGGGGTTGCGCACATCAAGCTCGCGGCAGACTATATGCGGCTGTTCCCCGGCCAGCGTTTTGAGTGCCGCCTCGTTGATATCGGTTGCCCACACGGTCGCGCCTTCCAGAGCAAAAGCGATCGCCGTCGCCCGTCCAATTCCCTGTCCCGCAGCCGTGACCACAGCGGTCTTTCCCGCCAATCTTCCACTCATCCGTTCACCCTGGCTCGCAAGCAATAACTTTCGATTCTAACCTGCTGTTTCACTTTCCTGGCAACGGCTGCCCTTTGCCTTCCAGCCCCATCGCCACGCACAGCGCGGCGACGTCGCCGATTTTTTCTCCCAGGGCGGCGGGAACTATCTCACAAGCACGCAACGATTGCGGCAAGGCCTCGCGTTCAATCACTCTGCGCATAGGCGCCAGCAAATTCTCGCCCATACGCCACGCCAACCCGCCGAGCACAATACGCTGCGGGTTCAGCACATCGATAAGCATGGCAAGCGCCTGGCCCAGCCGCGCTCCGGAGCTGCGCAGGATGTTGAGCGCAACCGCATCCCCCGCCTGGGCCGCATTCCCCACGTCCCGGGCCGTCAAGCCTCCGCCGTTCGCCAGCTGCGCGTGCAACACACTTGCGCGGCCGCGCCGTTCCGCTTGTGCCAGCATGCGCACAGCCAGTTGCGCGATGCCTCCGCCACTGGCCCATCCTTCGATCGAGCCGGCCTTGTGGTAGCCGACGGGTCCGGTTGGGCTAAGCCGCACGTGACCTATCTCGCCCGCATCGCCGTTGGCCCCCAGGTACAAACTGCCGGCCGCGATAATGCCCGCCCCCAGCCCGGTCCCGAGGGTAAGAAAGACCATGTGCTCCGTGCCTACGCCCGCACCGAATCGATGCTCTGCCACCGCGCCCGCATTGGCGTCGTTCTCTACCCGGCAGGTGGTATGGAAGGCCTCTTCGAGCAGCCTGCGGATGGGTACATCCACCCAGGTGGAAAGGTTGGGGGGCGCTTGGATGATCCCCTGCACCCGATCGAGCGGGCTGCCGCAGCTGACACCGATAGCTGCGATCGTCTCCTTGCCAAAGCCATGCTGGGCCAGCATGCGGTGCGCCGATTCCACGATCAGATTGAGCGCCCGCTCCGGCCCCTGCTCCGGCAGGGTCGGAAACTCAATTCGTCCCAGGCTTTCCGGCGGCCGCGCGGAAAGGATGACCGCGGTCTTGGTACCACCCACGTCGACGCCGATATAAACCTTCTCCACGTCTAGATCGCCGGCGCTCCGTTGATCAGGACTTCCTGTTCGTGAATCGCGTTGGCGCGCACCAGGGCGAATTTCCTCCCGTTGTAGCCCCGCGCAACGCGAGGAATGACTTAGGTGTCCAGGCACTAAGGTTCATCAGCCTTGTTCGAATGCCTCGTTACCCTATTGGGTCTTGATTCTGTCGCTGACCCTTTTGGCCAGCTTCCCGATCTCGTCCACGTCTTTGATGGCGTCAGGGGTCGGCTTATCTCCCTTATCGACCTCCGCCTTTAAGGCGGTAGCCAACTGCACCAACCGGTTGGTGTCGCTGAATACCTGCTTCTGATGCTCTTCCCGTAGGCGCTTCAACTGGCGCGCCTGCATCTCTCGAGCCACGTAAGGTTCCTGATCCGGCGCGCGCGAGCGGTCCAACTGCTCAATCTGGTTATTGATTGCCCCGCTATTAGGACCGCTGAATTGCGGAGCCGCTAAACCCAGGCTGGCCGCCGCTGTCACCCCTGCAACCAGGACCACTCGCACCGCCCGCGAACCTGTGCGCGATAAGTCGCTCACTTTAGTCTCACATCCCCTTGAAATGAACCGTGTAATCACGGTTTGCTTGCAAACGCTTGCCCTTCTGTCTTCATTTTTTCCTTGAGGTTTTTTGCCAGTCTTTGGATCTCGTCGGCCTTACGCAGCGCCGCCAGCGACAGGGTGTTGCTTCCGGCCTTCTCTACTTCCACCTTCAATTCCTGCACCAGCTGCAGCAGCTCGGCCGTATCCTTCTCAAATTTTTGTTGCTCCGGCGTAGTGGGGTGCGGAGCGGGGGCAGCCGCTTTGGTCGGATTCTGATCCCCGCCGCTCTTCTCCGGCTGGCCTTGATCGGCAGCCCGTGCCGGCTGAGTATCCTGGTCATCTCCAGCTTTCACCGGCTGCAAATCCTGATCATCGGCGGCCTTTACCGGCTGGGCATCCCGTTGATCTCCAGCTTTCGCCGGCTGCGCATTCTGATCGTCTCCAGCTTTCACCGGCTGAACGTCCTGATCATCTGCAGTCTTCACCGGTTGAGCATCCTGGTCGTCTCCAGCCTTCACCGGTTGAGCATCCTGATCATCTGCAGCCTTCACCGGTTGAGCATCCTGGTCGTCTCCAGCTTTCGCCGGCGGCGCATCCTGATCCTCCGCGGCCTTTGCTGGCTGCGCGTCCTGATCGTCTGCAGTCTTCGCCGGTTGAGCATCCTGATCGTCTGCTGTCTTCGCCGGTTGAGCATCCTGATCATCGGCGGCCTTTGCTGGCTGCGCGTCCTGATCGTCTGCAGCTTTCGCCGGCTGAGCATCCTGATCATCGGCAGCTTTCGCCGGCTGAGCATCCTGATCGTCCGCGGCCTTTGCTGGCTGCGCGTCCTGATCGTCTCCAGCTTTCGCCGGCGGCGCATCCTGATCGTCTGCAGCCTTCACCGGCTGAGCATCCTGGTCATCGGCAGCTTTCGCTGGTTGAGCATCCTGATCATCGGCAGGTTTCGTGGACTGCGCGGTTTGGGTATCCCCTGCCTGCTGGGGGACGGAGACGCTGCCAGCCACCGAGGCGAGGGGCAGAGTCAACCCCAGAATCGCCGCAACCACCCATCGCTCGGTTAGCATCATAGGGTGCCAGTGTACGCCACCCTTTTCCCCCTTGCCTCTCTTCTCCGCTGGTTCGACCCGACGTCTTCGTTTGTTCGCGCCCTCAACCAGGAGTGGGTCTCCGACGTGCAGGAGTTCCTCCGCAGCGGGTTGCCCAAGCTGCTGTTTATTGCCCTCTACGCCGGGGCGCTTATCCTGCTGGTCCACTTCATCACCACCCGCGTGCTCAAGATCGCCGAGCACCGGGACACCCTGGGACCGGCCCGTGGCGCCCAGATCCGTACCCTGGCCACGGTCATCCGAGCCACCGGCATCGGCATCGTAGCCTTCCTCGCCTTCTTGCAGATTTTGGATAATGTTCTCCACTTCAACCTGGGTCCATTACTGGCCAGCGCGGGGGTGGCGGGGGTGGCCATCGGTCTGGCCGCGCAAACCATTGTGAAAGACGTCCTGAACGGTATTCTGATCCTGATTGAAGATCAGTACAACGTCGGCGACGTAGTGACTTTGGCGGGGATGACGGGCACGGTCGATTCCATGACCCTGCGCAAGACTATGGTCCGAGGCTTTGACGGCACGCTGTACATTATCCCCAACAGCCAGATCACCAATGTGGCCAACCAAAGCCGCGGCTTCTCGGTCTCCACGCTCAACGTTTCGGTTGACTTCTCCGCCAACCCCGACCAGGTGATCCCTTTGCTGAAGAAGATTGCACTGGGAGTGCGCAACGATCCGGCTTACAAAGACGTGTTCATCGGTGATCCGCAAATTTTCGGGGTGGATTCCATTAAGGGAACCGAGGTCATCTACCCCATCCAGATCAAAACGCTGGCGCGTAAGCAATTCGACGCCATGCGCGAGATGCAGCGGCGCATCCGCCTCGCGCTCGAGGAGCACAACCTGCTGCCGGGCAGCCCCTACCGGGTGCTCAACGGCCCCATCGGGCAAACGGCAACTGCAGCGCGCGAGGCCGAGGCCCAAAAAGCCCCTGACCCCACCACCGCCAAGCCCAATGAAATCAATCCCTTTACCGGCGAGTCCTAAACCTTCAAGCGAAAGGACGTAGGGGGGGGGTGAACGTATTTGCTGCCCCGTATTTGAGACTACCCCGGCAACAATGCCAGCAGTTGCTCCGGCTCTTCGGTCGGCGGCAGGCAGGAAGTTCCCTTGCATACGACGGCAAAGCTGTGCGCCGCCTTAAGGTTGGGAAGCAAGGGCAGGGTCTCGGCCAGCAAGGGGGGCAGCGGACCGGTGATCTGTGCCCGGGTCAGACGGATCACGCTCTTATTCACCGCATAGCCCACCGTTGCGGCCGCCTCCAGCTCATCGGCAGCGGCATCTTCGCCAACCACCACCACCTGCACCGGCGGAAGCAGCAGGCGCTCGAGGGCCAGCCCGTAGGTGCCCGCATAGAGCCCAAACTGGGTCACCACGCCGGCAAAGGCTTCCAGGGTATCCTCTGCTTTCTCCCGCAGGTCGACCCTCCCGTTGAGCCCCTCCAGGCGCAGCAGAGCAGCGGCCGCTGCAGGATTTCCCGCAGGCGTAGGTGAATCCTGCAAGGGTTTGCGCCGTGCGGTCAATGCCCCCAGCAACTCCGGGCCCTTGGCCGTTGCATCGAAAAAGCCCCCGCCCGTCGGGTCGTAGAACTCGGCCACCATACGCTCAGCCAGCTCCAGGGCCGCGTGGTAATACCTCGCCGAGCCGGTCGCCAGCCAGCCATCCAGGCAAGCATGGATGAGGAAAGCGTAATCGTCCAGCATGCCCGCGACCCATTTGGGCTCGACGCCCGCGGTATAGGAAATTACATGCGCCAAGCCGCGCTCCGCATGCCAACCCTCCCCCAGCACCCTGTCTAACGTCAGCAGCGCAAAGGCCTTCACCTGCGGCAGCCGGAGTACCTGCGCCGCCTGCAGATAGGCGGAGACCGCTAGCGCATTCCAGTTGGTGTAGACGGTGGTGTCGATGAAGGGCGTGGGCCGCTCCCCGCGCGCCGCCAGCAGCTTGGCCTGGGCTGTAGCCAACAACGCAGCCGCCGCAGGAAGGTTCTTGCCCGCACGAGCAGCCACGGCATCCAGCGTCTGCTTTACATGCAGCACATTCTTGGCAGGATTGTGGTGCATATCCCCCAGGTCGCCGATGTCGTAGTAGGGGGCAGCGATTTCCATCTGCTCCGGAGTGAGCACGGCCGCGGCTTCGGCACGGGTCCAGGTAAAGTAATCGCCATCGTCGTCCAGGTCGATGTCCGCATCCTGCGAGGCATAGAAGCCCCCCCGCTCGCGGTCCGAAAGCCAGGTGTCCATCCAGCGGATGATGTCCCTGGCCACCCGCGCCGACTCGGGGTCGACATAACTCTGAAAGGCGTGCAGATAGTTCTTAAGCAGCTCGGCGTTGTCGTATAGCATTTTCTCGAAGTGCGGCACCACCCAGGCCTCATCGACGGAATAGCGATGAAACCCGCCGCCCAGCTGGTCGTAGACGCCCCCACGGGCCATCTTCTCGAGCGTCACTGTGGCTGCCTCCCGCGCTGCCTGGTTGCCCGTGCGCCCGGCCACGTCGAGCAGCAGGTCGATGGCTGAGGGATGGGCAAACTTGGGCTGCGATCCGAATCCCCCGTTGTGGCGATCGAACTTATCGAGAGCAGAGGCCACCATCTTGTCCACCATGTCCAGGCTCAGGCTACCCGCACGCCCGGCAAAATTCTCGTTGTACTCGATGGCCGCCACCACACTACCCGCCGACTCCAGCACCTCATCGCGGCGGGTCTTCCAGGCATCGACCATGGTGCGCAGCACACGCTCGAAACCGGGCCGTCCGTAGCGGTCGTCGCGGGGGAAATACGTCCCCCCGAAGAACGGCTGGCCGTCGGGGGTCAGCACCGCTGTCAGGGGCCATCCATTTTGCCCGCTGATGGCCGCTACTGCGGCCTGATAGCGCGTATCCACATCCGGACGCTCGTCGCGGTCGACCTTGACTGCAATAAAGTTCTGGTTGATTACCTCGGCCAGCCCGGGATCCTCATAACTCTCCCGATCCATCACATGGCACCAATGGCACCACACCGCGCCGATATCGAGCAGAATGGGCTTGTCTTCCCCGGCCGCGCGGGCAAAGGCTTCTGCTCCCCATTCATGCCACTCGACCGGCTGGTGCATGGCAGATCTCAAATACGAGGAAGAGGCTTGGGCGAGGGCGTTGGTAGGGGTTGTCATCTGCTGTTAAGTCTACCTAGAGGTCGATTTATTCAGTTGCGGTTACAATTCGTCCGCACCCGATTCCAGCCGTCTTTTGGCCAACAGCACATACACCCACACCACCACCAGGGCGAAGGTAACCACGAAAAAATTGGGCGCGGTGAAGAAGAAGGCACTGAGATCCCGTGGATGACGGAATTTATAAACGTGCAACAGCCCCATGCGTTTGTCGATCGCCACGATGGCGGCCAGCGGCGCCCCGGGGATGAGGATGCTGCGCCAGCGTACGATCCAGCGCGGTGATATCAGCAGGACGGGTGGCAGCACCAGGGGCACGAATCCTGCCACTGCCATGAACAGGCTGAAGCCGGCCCACACCACCAAGCCCTTGGCCAGGGAACCGGGCAGACGCCGGGCGTTTCCGTCCACATAACGCCAGGCGAGGGAAAGCTCAAAGGGAAAGCTGACCAACCAGCCGGCCAGCCAACCTGCGCCGGCAGCCCCCAATCCATATCTCAGCCGCGTGGCCCAGCCAAACGTCTTCATCTCATCCGGCGAGCCGCTGCGCCACCCCGAAGTACAGGTCCACCGCTGCCAGCAATTCATGCTTGGCAATCTTTTCAAACGGGGTATGCGCCACATGGATCGAGCCCGGCCCCAGCAGCAGTGGCTCACCCCAGTTGGTCAGGGCGGGAATGTCAGTGGTGAAGGCCGCCACCATGGTTTCCAGTCCCTCCACCTGGCGCATGCGCACGAAGGGAATTTCCAGGGTGAACTCGACCTCGGCCAGGCCGGCGACTGCCTGCTCGATAGCTTTGCGCGTCTCCTGCGATGGCCCCACCAGCCGGACCATCACCTGCGCCACGGCAAAATCCGCGATCACATTCGGCGCCCGTCCCCCCTCGATCAAGCCAATGTTCAGCGTGCTGGGTCCCACTCCTTCGACCCTGGGCAGGTCGATGGCCAGCAGCCGTTCGAGGGCCTGCACCAGTTTGTGTACAGCGTTATCCCCCAACTGCGGGTAGGCGGAATGGGCCATCTTGCCGCGGGCGCGGATTTCGGCCCGCAGCGTTCCTTTCGAGGCCAACGCCAGGCGGTTGTCGGTGGGCTCACCATTGATGAGAAAGCGGCTGCCCTTGGGGTGCAGATTGGCTACCCGCGCACCCGCTGAATCACGCTCTTCGCCCACTACAAATAGCAGTCCAGCCGCCACCCCGGCTTCGCGCAGCCGCTCGGCGGCGGCCACTTGCGCGGCGATAATTCCCTTAGCGTCGCAGGCGCCCCGGCCGTAGAGGTAGAGCTCATCCTCGCTGCTGGGAATGAAGGGCGGCACCGTATCCATGTGCGTGGAAAGCACTACATCGGGCCGCTCTCCATCGCCGGCATAGAGGTTGAAGCGTGGGCCGCTGAAGGGGCTTTTCGGCGGCTGGGGGACCGCCATCCGTTCCACCGCAAAGCCGCGCTCGCGCAAGAAGGCGTCGAGGTACTCCCCTACCGCCCCCTCGTTGTATGTGAGCGATTCAATGTCCACCAGGCGGCGAGTCAGGTCTACAGGATCGAGCGGCTTCATAGTTTTTCAGCATACCTGAGCCGCAACCACCAACTTCGCCTCCGGGGCAGGCCGTCCACCTTCCGAAAGGGGTAGAGCGGGAATGCCGGGAAATGCTCTAGGATACAAAGGAAGCGATGACCCTGAACGAGGCTCCAACCGGCTCTTCTGCTCTCCTGCGCAGCATCGACCTCCGCGGCCCCGCGGGCCGGATCGAGGCGCTGTTGAACACCGGGAAAGCCGACGCGCGCTATGCCGCCGTGGTCTCTCATCCCCACCCCCGCTTCGGTGGCACCATGCACAACAAGGTGGTGTACCACGCCATGAAGAGCTTCCAGTCGTTTGGCATTCCTGTGCTGCGCTTCAATTTTCGCAGTGCTGGCCGGAGCGAGGGCAAGCACGACCATGGCAATGGCGAGGTAGGCGACCTGCGTGCCGCTCTCGACTGGTTGCAGCAAGAGTACCAGCTGCCCATTCTCTTCGCCGGCTTCTCTTTCGGCTCTTTTGTCGGCTTGAAAACCTGCTGCGGCGACGAGCGGGTCAGGGGCATGGCGGCGCTGGGACTTCCTGTCCGGGCCGGCAAGCGCGAGTATCGCTACCGTTTTCTCGCCGGCTGCGGACAGCCCAAGCTTTTTATCAGCGGCACGGAAGACGAGTATGGACCGCAGGCGGCAGTCGAAGCGGTCGTAGCCAAGGCGCTCCCCCCAGCCAAGCTGGTGATGGTGCCGAACGCCGATCACTACTTTGCCGGAAAGCTGGAGCTGATGCAGCAAGCGCTCAGCGCCTGGATCGAGACCAACTTCTGCCCGGTCCCCTTACCCTACCCGGTTCAGTGACACCGCCATGACCTCCGCCGAGGCTACGCGCCACAAGATGCATGACGAGGCGCGCAGCATCTTTCACCACGCACTCGTTTCCTCGAGCATCTCTGCCGCCTTCGACCGCCGGATTCACTGGGACTCGATCCCGTTGAACCGCTATGACCGCATCTACGTCGTAGCAGTGGGCAAAGCTGCTCTGCCCATGCTGGAGGGGTTGCGGTCGCGCTTGCCTCGCAAGTTGGCCGGCGGAGTGTGTTGCGCACCTATGCTGCCCGCGGAACGTGAAAGTGGCGTCATTTACTATGCCGGTGGCCATCCCTTGCCTAACCAGGATTCCTTCGCCTCCGCCCGTGCCGCGCTGCATTTGCTTCACGCTACTGGTGCTCGTGATTTCGTCTTCTTTCTGATTAGCGGCGGCGGTTCCGCCATGTTCGAGCTGCCGCTGGACCCACGCATTTCGCTCGAAGAGACGCGAGCCCTCTACCAGTCCCTGGTGGGCTCGGGCGCGACCATCGCGGAGATCAACACGGTGCGCAAACACTTCTCCGCGGTTAAAGGTGGCCGGCTGGCGGCAGCCGCTCCGCAGGCTGCGAGGTACTCTTTGCTGGTATCGGACGTGGCGCCCCGCTATCTTGATGCCTTGGCTTCCGGTCCCACGCTTCCTGACTCCTCCACGGTGGCGGAATGCCGCGAGATCCTCCATCGCTACCGGCTGCAGGAGCGCTTATCACCAGCGGTGGGGGCCTTCTTCGATGATCCCGGCCTCCCCGAGACGCCGCAGTTGCCCAGCGCCCCGGTTGAAACCTTGCTTTCGAGCGACGATCTGATCGACGCCGCCCAGGCGCAGGCCCTCACCTTGGGTTATGAAGTGGTGATCGATAACAGCTGTGACGATTGGGACTACGACGAAGCCGCGCGCTATCTGCTGGGTCGCTTCGATCAGCTGCGACGGAAGTACGCAAAGCCATGTCTGCTCTCGGGTGGCGAAGTTACGGTACGCCTGGGCAACGAGCACGGCGCCGGGGGCCGCAATCAGCAATTTGCCCTGGCCTGTGCGCTGGCGCTCGCCGGACGTGAACCGATGGTCGTGCTCAGCGCCGGCAGCGATGGGATCGATGGCAGCAGCCCCGCCGCGGGCGCAATTGCCGATCCAACCACGGTGGCGCGGGGGCAGGCTCTGGGAATCGATGCTGCGTCGGCGCTCGCCCGCTTCGATGCATACCCGCTCTTCACCGCGCTTGGTGACACGCTGGTCACCGGCCCCACCCACAACAACCTGCGCGATCTGCGCGTCCTGCTGAGCTCGGAATAAACTGTCCTCCGAAGAATAGTGGGTGACGAGAGAAAAAAGAAAGGCGCTCATATCGGCCACAAAGAACCTGCCCGATATGAGCGCCGGGGAGCTTGTTAGTAGGTTAAGACCCATCCATCGTGAGTGAGCAGCAGCGTGGCCTCATCGACCGGCTGCTCCGACGTAGCCTTAGCCACGGACGGGAAGGCGCTGCGTACCTCATCCTGCTTCGCCCAACTCGGTGCATTCTTGAGCACGAAATGGTACTCGACCTTGGTCAGAGGCATGCCTTGATAGTCGACCGGCGGAGTGAACTTCTCCACGCTGGTCACCTGGCGGCGCCCATAGCAGAAGCGGCCCTTACCTTCAGTCCGGCTGCCTGCCGCCGTGAGTACGTAGCGGTTGATGGTTTCCCCGCCCGCAGTGTTCTGTTCCTTTTCCAGCAATCCTGCTTCGGCCAGCGCATCCAACCGGCGCCGCGTTTCTGCCAGCAGCTTGTCGTTCACCGACACTTCATAAGGAAAAGGCATGGGCTTTGCGAACAGGCAATCCTCATTCACCGAGTAATCGTGGTTGAGGGCATAAGCGAGATTCTCCTTGCTCGCCACCCTTGTATCTCCGCAACCGGCCGCCACCACAGCGCCTGCCACCGCCAGCATCGCCACCTGAATTGACTTGGTATACCGCTTCATCGTTCCCCCTGGTTTAACCACGACTTCCTGCAAGAGTGAGACTAAAGCAGATCCACAAAAACGCCATCTTACGAAACGGGTAGCGCACCGAACGAGTGGTGTCACTTTAGCGCCATTACTGGAGCGCGCAGGGGTAACCAGTCGGCTGGTGACCGTAAATAGTCACAGTTATAGTTTCCTATTGGGTAGGCCCGCATCCTGGACAGAATCGAGAGCGACCAATCCCCAGGGGTTGCCTGGCAACCGGGTTGATACGATTCAACTCGCCAAGCTCCGTAGCTGGCCGCATAAAGTTCCCCCGTGAAACCTGAGGACCGCGATGCTAATCGTGGGTAGCCGACCTGTTATCCTTTTGGGGGAGTGCTCGCAGTTGTCGCCTCCCCTGCAGCTTGAAAGGAACACTCTTGAACGACCATATATTGAACGCTATTGATGAAGAGATTGCGAAGCTGCGCCAGGTGCGCGCTATCCTCGCCGAAAGCGGCAAGGCGGCTGTCAGCAAAAGGGCAACCAAGGCCGCCCCTGTCTCTAAGGCTAAGCCCCGCCGCAAACTAAGCGCTAAGGCACGGCATGCGATCGCAGAAGCTCAACGCAAACGTTGGGCCAAAGTGAAGAGCCAGAAGAAGGCCGCCGCCTCGGCGCCTGCCGCCAAGAAAGAGCCCAGCGCAAGCTAGAGCACGCTTCACTGCTATTGCGGAGATGGCAGTTGGAAAGCTGAGACGGTGATAGACAAAACGTAACGATCGTCGCTCGTTCTCGTCGCTCGTTGATCAGTGTTTCGATGCGGATCTTGCCAGGATTAAGATGCATTGCCCCGGGCATTCTTGTTGAACGTGACGGCCCCCCTCGAGCCTGAGCACCTTTTCGCGAAAGTCCTGCCTGCGATATCCTCTTGTCAGAACAGAAGACAGACCGCGTGCGTCCCCTGATGCGGATCCATCGTCTATGGTTTACAGTGCCGGAGAGGTCTTCGAAGCAAAAAGAACGCACTTGCTTTCCGCCTGGAGGCAGGCGACTTCAGGGCTTGTCACCCACGGTCCGTGAGTGACTGGGGGACAAGGTCCAACTTTTTAGTACCAGTCAGCTCCTTGGGTGGTTATGCAAAATCTTCTGACAGCGTCTGCCTATGCGTGCCGTCGCCTCGCCCGCCAACCACACCTCCCGGACTGACTTGCCGGGAAACCGGCTGGCCACTCCCCGCGTAAAGTCATTACGGCAGCAGCAAGAAAGAGGACACCAGGTTAACTGATGCAAGACGACATTCGCGACACCCGAGAAAGGCACGACAAGACGGAGCCGCGCGCTACCGAAACGCACATCGGGCCAGACCACCAATTGCCTCCTCCCAAACGATCCAGGGGAGTCCGCATACTGGTCTGGGTCGTCATTCTGCTCCTCTTTGGTCTGCTCTTCTGGTGGGTGATGAAGCATCGCCAGGCCCCGGCGGCAACAGGCGGCGGCGGCAGGCGAGGGGCGGCGGGGGGTACCGTGAGCCTGACCACGGCAACAGCGAAAAAAGGCAACATCGGCGTTTACCTGGACGCCATCGGTACCGTCACCCCCGTTTATACAACAACTATTATCAGCCAGGTAACCGGTGTGATTAGCCAGGTCCGCTATCGCGAAGGTCAACTGGTTCGCCGCGGCCAGCCCCTGATTCAGATCGATCCGCGGCCCTTCCAGGCCAACGTGCTCACCGCCCAGGGAGCGCTCGAGCGTGACACCAACCTGCTGGCTCAGGCGGAAATGGACTTGAAGCGTTACCAGGACGCCTGGGCGCGGAACGCCATACCCAGACAAACGCTGGACGACCAGGAGAAGATCGTTCTCCAGTACAGGGGAACGGTCAAAGCCGATCAAGGGACGTTGCAGTTCGATCAGGTGCAACTGGGTTTCACCAACATCACCTCGCCCATCACCGGCCGCGTTGGGCTTCGCCTGGTCGACCCCGGTAACCTGGCCACGGCATCGAGCGCAACCCCTTTGGCCGTGGTGGCCCAATTGCAACCCATCACCGTGGTTTTCACCATTCCCGAAGACAACGTAAGCCGGCTGCAACAGCAGATGAGCCACGGCAAGCCGCTGGCCGTGGACGCGTTCGATCGCTCCGAGGAGACCAAGCTGGCGTCGGGAACCCTCGAAGCCACGGATAACCAAATCGACACCACGACGGGAACGTTGAAACTGCGCGCCGTCTTTCAGAATAAAGACAACGCGCTCTTCCCCAATCAATTCGTCAACGCCCGCTTGCTGCTGACGACGCTCGAGAACGTGATCTTGATTCCTTCTTCATCCATCCAGCACAACGGGGACGAATCCTTTGTATTCCTGATTCAAAACGGGGTCGCGCATATTCATGACATCAAGCCGGGGGTCAGCGAGTCCAACAAGACAGAAGTGGAAGGACTCAATCCCGGCGATGTGGTCGCGGACAGCAGTTTCGAGAAGCTGCAGGACGGCTCCAAGGTCGTCATCTCCAAAGCGAAGATTCTTCCCTCGAACGACGAGAGCGATGCCCCGTGAGTCCGTCTCGCCCATTTATTCTGCGGCCCGTCGCAACCTCGTTGCTGATGGCCGCGATCATGCTGGTAGGCATTGTCGCCTATACGCAGTTGCCGGTCAGCGCTCTGCCTCAGGTCGACTACCCGACCATCCAGGTGCTTACGTTCTACCCTGGAGCCAGCCCGGACGTAGTGGCCACCACCGTGACCGCCCCGCTGGAACGGCAATTTGGCGAAATGCAGGGGCTGAGCCAGATGACCTCCACCAGCTCCGGAGCCACCTCGGTAGTGGTGTTGCAATTCAACCTTTCGCTGAGCATCGACATTGCGGAAGAAGAAGTGCAATCGGCCATCAACGCCGCCCAGAGCTTTCTGCCCGCCAACCTGCCCGCGCCTCCGATTTACAGCAAGACCAACCCGGCCGACGCGCCCGTGCTTACCCTGGGAATTACTTCCAAGACCATGCCCCTCTCCCAGGTCGAGGATCTGGTCGACACTCGACTGGCGCCCAAGATCTCCCAGCTCAGCGGGGTTGGTTTGGTCAGCATCAGCGGCGGCCAAAAACCAGCGGTGCGCATCCAGATTAATCCGGCGCAGCTGCAGAACTATGGCATCGACCTGGAAGCGGTACGAACGGCTCTGATCTCCGCCAGCGTCAACCAGGCCAAAGGTAACTTTGACGGGCCTCGTCAGAATTATCAGATCGACGCCAACGATCAATTGATCACCAGCGGCGACTACAAGAATGTCGTTGTCGCTTACCGCAACAATGCTCCGGTCTTTCTGCACGACGTGGCCAACATCGTGGATGGCGTCGAGAACACCAAACTAGCCGCCTGGATGAACCTCACGCCGGCCGTGATTCTCAATGTGCAGCGCCAGCCCGGCGCCAACACCATCAGCGTGGTCAAAAGTATTCAGTTGCTGATGCCGCAACTACAGGCCAATCTGCCTTCCGGCATCGACATCACCACCCTTACCGATCTCACCACCGACATCAAGGCCTCGGTGGCCGACGTTGAATTCGAGTTGATGTTGACCATCGCCCTGGTGGTCATGGTGATCTTTGTCTTTCTGCGCAACCTGTACGCCACCATCATTCCCAGCGTGGCTGTGCCGCTGTCCATTGTCGGCACCTTCGCCGCCATGTATGCCCTCGGCTATAGCCTCGACAACCTCTCGCTGATGGCCCTCACCATCTCCACCGGCTTCGTGGTGGACGATGCCATCGTCATGATCGAGAACATCTCTCGCTATTTAGAGGAGGGCTATACGCCGATGCAGGCGGCGCTTACGGGGGCGGAGCAGATCGGCTTCACCATTGTTTCGCTGACCGTCTCGCTGATCGCCGTGCTCATCCCCTTGCTCTTCATGGGCGACGTGGTGGGCCGCCTGTTCCGCGAGTTTGCCGTGACCCTGGCCGTCACCATCATCATCTCCGCCGTGGTCTCGCTGACCCTTACTCCGATGATGTGCTCGCGCATCCTGCGTCACAATCCGGAGGAGAAGCAGGGCCGGTTCTACCAGGCGTCGGAACGTATGTTTGAGCGGATGATTGCCTTCTACGGCCGCACGCTTAAGGTGGTCTTACGCTACCAGACGCTCACCCTGCTGGTGGCGCTGGGCACCCTGATTCTGACCATTTATCTCTACATCATTATTCCCAAGGGGTTCTTCCCGGTGCAGGATACAGGCGTGATCCAGGGCATCTCCCAGGCCCCCGCCTCCATCTCCTTTGCCGCCATGAGCAAAGCGCAGCAGGAGCTGGCCAAAGTCATCCTGCAGGATCCTGCGGTCGAAAGTATCTCGTCCTTCATCGGGGCCGACGGCACCAATACGACGCTCAACAGCGGACGTATGTCGATCAATCTGAAACCGCTGGATCAGCGCGATCTCAACGCCTCCGACGTAGTGCGCCGGCTGAACAACAGCCTGACCCAGGTCAGTGGCATCAGGCTCTTCATGCAGCCGGTGCAAAACATCACCGTCGATGACCGGGTGAGCCGGACTCAATATCAGTACACGCTGGAAGATCCGGACGTGAACGAACTTGACCTCTGGGCCACCCGTTTCGTAGACAAACTCAAAAAGTTGCCCTCGCTTGAAGATGTAGCCACCGATCAGCAGACCGGCGGGTTGACCGTGTCTTTAGCCATCGACCGGGTCTCCGCTTCCAGGCTGGGAATCGCTCCCTCGACCATGGATCAGACCCTCTACGATGCCTTTGGTCAGCGCCAGATCAACACCATGTACACCCAGCTGAACCAGTACCACGTGATCATGGAGGCCCAGCCTGGCTTTACCAACGATGCGGATAAGCTGAACAAGATTTACATCCAGGGCAATGCGTCCTCGGGAGCCACGGGCGCGGCGGCCAGCACCTCCTTCTCCGCCTCCGCCTCGGCGACAGCAGGATCCAATGCAACCACGAGTCCCGCCCTCTATACACCATCCTCGGGAGTGCTCGTTCCGCCACAGAATGGAATCGCCCTGGGCGCCAGCGCTACCGCCGGGTCCAGTTCCTCCAATACCACGACCAGCTCCAATTTCAGCAACGCTGTCCCCTTACGCGCGTTTGCCCAGATTGAACCGGGTACAGAATCGCTGTCGATTAATCACCAGGGTCAGTTCCCATCGGTGACGGTTTCGTTCAACCTGGCGCCCAACGCATCGCTCGGTGAGGCCATCGACGACATCAATAAAGCGGCCAAGGACATCAATTTCCCGCCCAGCGTACAGGCGGCCTTCCAGGGAACCGCGGCCGCTTTTGAAAATTCCCTTTCCAATGAAGCGCTGCTGATCCTGGCCGCCCTGGTGACGGTGTACATAGTTCTGGGTGTGCTTTACGAAAGCTTTATTCACCCCATCACTATTCTTTCCACGCTGCCTTCGGCCGGCGTAGGCGCGCTGCTCTCCCTCATGCTTTTCAAACAGAATTTGAGCGTGGTGGCCATCATCGGCATCATCCTGCTCATCGGCATCGTGAAAAAGAACGGCATCATGATGGTCGACTTTGCCCTCGAAGGAGAACGGCAGCGCGGCCTGGAATCGACCGAGGCGATCTACGAGGCCAGCCTGCTGCGCTTTCGCCCCATCATGATGACCACTATGGCCGCCTTGCTGGGTGGGATCCCTCTGGCAGTAGGGTCGGGCATCGGGTCCGAGCTACGCCGTCCGCTGGGCATCGCCATGGTGGGAGGCTTGTTGTTGAGCCAGGTGCTCACTCTCTACACCACCCCGGTCATTTACATTTTCTTCGACAACCTGGCGCAAAGGTTCTCCCGCTCGCGCCGTGCGTCTGGCGCTGGCCCCGAGCCACAGCCGGCAGGTGAAGCGTGAACATCTCCGCTCCATTCATTCGCCGGCCGGTGGCTACAACCCTGCTGACGGCGGCCATCGCCATTGCCGGGGGCATCGCCTTCAACGTGCTGCCGGTCTCCCCGCTGCCGCAGGTCGACTTTCCCACCATTTCGGTTTCGGCCGGCCTGCCCGGAGCCAGCGCGCGGATCATGGCCTCCTCGGTGGCCACACCGCTGGAGCGGCAATTCGGCCATATTGCCGGGGTTACCGAGATGACCTCTTCGAGCTCGCTGGGAAGCACCAGCGTGACTTTGCAATTCGACCTGAGCCGCAATATCGACGCGGCGGCGCGCGATGTCGAAGCCGGCATCAATGCGGCCCGAACCTATCTGCCCGCCAATCTGCCGTCCAATCCCAGCTATCGCAAGGTAAACCCGGCAGATTCTCCCATCATGATCATCGGCCTGACCTCCGACAAGTATGACAAAGAGGCCATGTATGACTCCGCCTCGACCATCATGCAGCAGAAGCTCTCGCAGATTCAGGGCGTGGGCCAGGTCGCGGTCGGCGGCGCCTCCTATCCTTCCGTGCGGGTCGATGTTAACCCCCCGCAGTTGAACCATTACGGAATTACCCTGTCTACCATCCAGAGATTGCTCAGCCTGCAAAATTCCGATCTTGCTCGTGGGCAAGTCTCCAACAACATGGTGACTGCCGACATCATTACTAACGGCCAGATCTCGAAGGCCGATCAATATAAGCCGCTGATCGTCGGCTATCACAATGGGCTCGCTGTTCACCTGTCCGACGTGGCCAACGTACAGGATTCGGCGCAGAGTATTCGCACCGCCGGTTACCTGGATGGAATTCCCTCGGTGACGGTGATCATCTTCCGCCAGCCGGGCGCCAACATCATCCAGACCAACCAACGTATCCACGATCAGCTTCCCTTCCTGGCGGCGGTCATGCCTCAGGGAATTAAAACCACCATTGTTCTGGATCGCACCACCACCATTAAGGCGTCGCTGCACGACGTTGAGACGTCGCTGATCCTCTCCGTCGTGCTGGTCATCCTGGTGGTCTTTGTGTTCCTGCGCAACGGCCGCGCCACCCTCATCCCCAGCGTCGCCGTGCCCGTCTCGCTCATCGGCACCTTCGCCGTGATGTATCTGCTGGGTTACAGCCTGGACAACCTTTCCCTGATGGCGTTAACCATCTCCACCGGCTTCGTGGTCGATGACGCCATCGTGGTCATGGAAAATATTTCCCGCTACCTGGAAATGGGGATGCCTCCCGAGGAGGCCGCGCTCATCGGGGCCAAGGAAATCGGCTTCACCGTGCTGACCATGAGCACGTCGCTGATTGCCGTCTTTATTCCCCTCTTAATGATGGGCGGCATCGTAGGCCGGCTCTTTCGTGAGTTTGCTGTGACCCTGTCTACGGCCATCATCGTTTCCATGGTGATCTCTCTGACCACCACGCCGATGATGTGCGCCCATCTGCTCAAAACGCACGCGAGCGAGAAGCATGGACCCATTTATCGTGCCAGCGAGCGTTTTTTCGACGGGATGCTGAGTATCTACCGCCACTCCTTATCGTGGGTGCTGGACAATTCCGGCTTAATGCTGGTGGTGCTGTTGCTGACCATCGCCCTGAACGTGGTGCTGATCATCAAGATACCGAAGGGCTTTTTCCCCCAGCAGGACACAGGCGCGCTGGTTGGCGGGGTGCAGGGCCCGCAGGACGCGTCCTTCGGGGTGATGAACGCTTCGATCGAAGCGCTGGTCAAAGTCATTAAGTCTGACCCCGCCGTAGCCCATGTAAATGCCTACAGCGGAAGCAATGGTGGCGGCGGAAGCAATGGCGGATTTATTTACGCCGCGCTCAAACCGCTCGATGAGCGCAAAGTAGGCGTGATGGATATCATCAACCGTCTGCGGCCCAAGATGAACCGGCTGCCGGTAGCCTCCGCCTTCCTGCAGGCGGCACAGGATCTGCGCATCGGCGGTCGAGGAGGCAATGCGCTCTACCAATACACCCTGCAGGCAGATAACGTGCCTGATCTGGCGCATTGGGGGCCCATCCTGCTGGCGCAAATGAAGCGGCTTCCAGGTTTCCAGGATGTGAACAGCGACCAGCAGAACGGCGGTTTGGAAGAGTATGTAACCTACGACCGGACCTCGGCGGCGCGCTTGGGTCTCACTCCCAGTTCGCTCGATTCGTCCCTCTATAGCGCCTTTGGCCAGTCGGAAGTTTCCGTGATCTACACCCAGTTGAACCAGTACTACGTGGTGCTCGAGGTAGCGCCCAGATACTGGCAATCTCCCTTGGGACTCAACTACATTTATCCATCCGCTACCACCAATGGGGTCACGCCGATCCGAGCCGTTTCGACTGCCAGGGCCGGAACCACACCATTGCAGGTGAACCATACGGGGGTGTTCCCGTCGGTAACCGTGTCGTTCAATCTTGCTCCTGGTCTGTCTCTCAGCGATGCCACGCTCGAGATCAACGAAATGCAGACCAGGATGGGCCTGCCCTCAACCATCCGCGGCTTCTTTGCCGGCACCCTGCAGGCCTATCAACAGTCGCTGAGCACGGAGCCGATCCTGGTGACCACGGCGCTGCTCGCCGTGTACATCGTGCTGGGCATCCTGTACGAAAGCCTGGTGCATCCGCTGACCATCATCTCCACCCTGCCTCCCGCCAGCGTCGGGGCCATGCTGGCCTTGCTGGTGTTCAAGAATGATCTCAACGTCATCTCCATCATCGGCATTGTGCTCCTGATCGGGCTGGTGAAGAAGAATGCCATCATGATGATCGACTTCGCGCTGGTGGCCGAGCGGGAGCACGGGAAGAGCACCACCGACGCGATCTTTGAGGCCTGCATGCTGCGCTTTCGGCCTATCATGATGACCACCATGGCCGCGCTCTTTGGCGCCGTCCCCCTGGCCTTCGGAACCGGCACCGGTTCGGAGTTGAGGCGTCCTTTGGGCATCACCATAGTCGGCGGCCTGATCGTAAGCCAGATGCTTACGCTCTACACCACGCCCGTCATCTACTTGTACATGGATCGCTTGCGGTTGCGAGCGCTGGGGAAACATCACGACACCTTCCAGGCCAACCCTGAAGGAGCCGTTTAGGACGGTTCTTCTATGGAGAAAACGACAGCAACAACTCGGCGAAGTCGGCTCGGCTTTCTTCTGTGTGCGCTGCTGACCGGCTGCACAGTGGGCCCAAAATACCATCCGCCCGCGATCCAGCCGCCGCCTGCCTTCAAAGAGGCGCCCCCCGCCGGCCCATCGTCCAATCCACCGCAGCAGCAGAACAACCAGGGCAACGGAACCCAGAAGAATGGAGCCCAGGACAACGGAACTCAGGACAACGGAACCTGGACTGTAGCGCAGCCAGCCGACGAAAAAATCCGTGGAGATTGGTGGGCGATCTTCAACGAGCCTGAACTCAACGACCTCGAAGCGCAGCTCAACATCGATAACCAAAACCTAAAGTTGTACTTTGAGAACTTCATGGAAGCCCGTGCATTGGTGCGAGAAGCGCGCGCGCTTTACTTTCCAACGGTGTCCTTTGGTCCGGCCTACAGCCGCTCACGTTCGTCGGGAAATCTCAATGCCAGTTCCAGTTTCAACGCTGGACATCAGTCACAGATTTACTCCCTGCCCGTGGACATTTCATGGACTCCGGATCTCTTTGGCAGAATTCGCAATCAAGTGCGTGCAGCGCAATATACCGCCCAGGTGAGTGCGGCGGATCTGCAGAATGAGCGGCTGGTGGAACAGGCCGATCTGGCGGAGTATTACTTCGAGATACGCGGACAGGACGCTCTGATCCAGCTTTTCACCCAGACCGTCGCCCAATACCAGAAGTCGCTGGATCTGACCCAGGCACAATACGACACTGGCATTGGCGATCAGATCTCCGTCGTAGAAGCACGGACGACTCTGCAGTCGGCCCAGGCTTCGTTGACCAACCTGGGAATTTTGCGGGCCCAGTATGAGCATGCCATCGCAGTCTTGATTGGCAAGGCGGCTTCAGGTTTCTCCCTTCCCGCTCGTCCTCTCACCACTGCGCCGCCACCGATCCCCATCGGCATGCCCTCGCTATTGCTGCAGCGGCGGCCGGATGTAGCCGCGGCAGAGCGAACCATGGCCTCGGCCAACGCCACGTTGGGTGTTGCCTACACTGCTTTCTTCCCTTCCCTGACCCTCTCCGTGGGCGGCGGCTTCGAGAGTTCTTTGTTCAAGCACATAGCCGACTGGCCCAGCCGCTTCTGGTCTCTCGGTGGAACCTTTTCACAACCTCTCTACAACGCCGCACTGAGCGCGGAATTACATCAGTACGTAGCCATCTACAACGCGGACGTGGCCACCTACCGGCAAACGGTCCTCACCGCGTTCCAGCAGGTAGAGGACTATCTCGCACAAACCCGGATCCTTTCGCAGCAGATCCAGCAGCAGCGTGCCGCGGTGGCTTCGGCCCAGACCTCACTGGACCTGGAGATGGGTAGATACCAGACCGGTATTGATCCATATATCGATGTGGTCACGCTGCAGAATACGGTGTTCAGCAACCAGCAGACGCTCTACAGTCTGCAGATCGAGCAGATGACGAGCGCCGTGCAACTGGTGGAAGCCTTGGGCGGCGGCTGGGATACTTCGCAACTGCCAACGCCGACGCAAGTGACGGCAGCTCCCAGCAAGGCGGATACGAAACTTCAGCAATAGAAGGCCTGAAGTGCCTCAACCTGCTCGGGGGAGGCCCGCAGCCGCAGAGTGACTCGGTCCTGGGGCGGGGAAAACCTGAGCTCGTAAGTGAACGTCTTGCAGCAGGTACGCTCGAACAGAATGAAGTCGAGCAAGCTCCGCGCCGTTTGCTCAGAGAACGCCCATTCCAGTTCGACCCCATCGGGGTGGCGGGTCGATGCGGTGCTGCTCTCCAATAATCTCTTTATTTCGAGCCGCCGCTGCGACTGGTTCTCTTCTGGGAGTGAACAAACGATCGCTAACGGATCCGGATCCATAAATCTCCTTCAAAATCCCCGCCGATTTTCCCGCACACGTGCGAAATCGGGGGAAAGGCAGATCGATAGCCAACGCCATCACCGCCCACAAACTGCCTCAACAGAATGCCGAGATAGCATGCCCACCGCATAAATCCCTCGATTCCTCGGTGCCGAAGAACCGCGGGTGGGCGGGTACAAACTCCAAATGCAACGAAATGGGTTTGAATTGATTTATAGCACTCCAGTAGCCGGGGCGGTTGGAAAGTGGGAAGCGCGGTTTGCTTTCCACTTTTCAATGGCCCGCCGAGGGAACGGAAGTTGGAAGGGTACCCTTACCGATGGTTGACCAGTAGTCGGCAAAATCGAAAGTGCCTTCTGGGAGGAACAGTTCCGCGGGAGCTTTCCAGCCGAGTGTCTTTCTCGGTCGGGTATTGAGTTTCCATGCGATCTGATCGAGCTGTTTTTGGGAAAACAGAGACAGATCAGTCGCCTTAGGGAGGTATTGGCGGAGTAGGCCGTTGATGTTTTCGCAGATGCCTCTTTCCCAGGGAGCATGGGGATGAGCGAAATAGACAGTGACTCCAGTGTTTTTAGTCAGGGTTTTGTGTTTGCTCATCTCACTGCCCTGGTCAAAGGTCATGGAAAGGCGCATCTGGCTTTCAAAGCGTTTGAAAATCTTGGTAAAGCACTCCGCGACCGTGTCGGCCTTACCGTTGGGCAACTTCACCAGGGCGACAAAGAGGCTCTTTCGCTCCACCAGGGTGCCTACCTGAGAAAGGTTTCCCTTGCCAATCATGAGGTCTCCTTCCCAGTGGCCGGGAATCAGTCGCTCGTTCACTTCGATAGGCCTTCGGTCGATCAAGGTCATGTCGGGAATGGAGTGACTGCGCCCGTTTTTGCCACGCGCCGGTCTGCGCGCCTTGTGTCTGCGGCGCAACAGATCCAGCAGGCTGGCGCGGAGCTGTCCTCGTGGCATGGCATACAGTGCGGTGTAGATGGCCTCATGGGAAAGACGGACCGGATCAGCCATACGTGCCAGTGTGCTCGCAAT
This sequence comes from uncultured Acidobacteriaceae bacterium, assembly GCA_963814015.1. Classification (GTDB taxonomy): domain Bacteria; phylum Acidobacteriota; class Terriglobia; order Terriglobales; family Acidobacteriaceae; genus PALSA-350. The sequence goes on along the minus strand of CAWFBI010000001.1, from coordinate 1,255,720 downwards.
CTGCACAGGACTCAAGCCTCGGCGAAGATGCCTCAGCATGGTCATCCAAAGCTGGTTGCCGGCTTTCAGCTTGCGAGGGCGGCGCGCCTTAACAGATAACACACGGGCTCTTCGATCAGCTGCCACACTGCGGTAGCCTCCAGCAATGCTGCCCTTACGCAGCTTCGCTCTCCATCCGTTGCGCCGAATCTCACGGGTTATGGTCGACCGGGCTCGCCTCAGCTCGGCAGCGATCCTTGCCGGTCTCCTCCCATGGCTTAACTGCGTTTCAAGAAACACCCGCTCCGACAAATCAAGATGACGAAAACTTCTTGGCATATCGCAACTATCTCCTATTCTGGAAATGTTGCACTTGTAGGCTGAATCCGCCGAGCCCCATATCTCGCTCGTTTTTCGCGAGATGTGGGATACCGCGACTCTTGATCCCTCATGATGCTTTATCTACGACCTCAAGAAAGAGCGAATGGAAGGCAGTGGTATCCCACATCTCGCGAAAAACGAGCGAGATATGGGGCACCCGGGTCCTCTTTGAGGTCGAAGCTTCAAGATGCGATCTTCACTCGGCCTTGCGCCCCAGTCTGATAGTAACGACAGCTCGACCAAAGCCAATCTTCCGGTTTGTCCACAAGCCCACGCTTTACCGGATTCGCATGCATGTAATGGAGTTTCTCCACACCTTTGGCTTCTTTGAATACATTGAAGTCATAGTAGCGCGCCTGCCAGAATGGGCGCTCTTTGGCTCGCTTTGACACCGCGATCTTCAACGCCTGCAGACCCACCGCGAGCAAATCCTTGCCAGGCTCACTCAGCAGCAAATGGACATGCTCCGGCATCACCACATAACCGATGACATCAAACTCATAGCAGTAGCACATCCTCGCCAGTGCATCTTCAAAACGATCTCGGGATAAAGGAGAATCGAGATAAGGAAGCCGGTGATAACAACTGAACGTGACAAAATGCAGGTCCCCCGCCCGCTGATATCGTTCCAGTCCGGCAACCATGCAGGCATCTTACAATTGACCCTGACAGGAGAAACTCATTCCTACCATATCCCTAGCCTCGGTCCTCGAAACCAGCGCCCTTAAACTGGACGACGTGGCGACCCACGCGCCCGGTCCGCGCGGGCTGCTGCCCATCACGGCTGAAATGCTGCTCACCGCGCCCTCAGGCAATCTCTTCGGCTTGAGCCAGAATGCCGGCATGGGCTGGGAGCCGCAAAAGTTGCTGGGCTCAGAAGTCCTTATCCTCAGCACCCACGGCGGCCTGCGCGGCGCAGACGGAACCCCCATCGCTCTCGGATTTCACACCGGCCACTGGGAATTGGGCGCACTGGTGGCCGAAGCGGCCATCACCCTGAAATCCCTCGACGCCATCCCCTTCGCCGGCGCTTGCACCGATCCCTGCGACGGACGCACCCAGGGCACCACCGGCATGCTCGACTCCCTCCCCTATCGCAATGATGCGGCCATCGTGCTCCGCCGCCTGATGCGGTCACTGCCTACCAGAATGGGCGTGATCGGCATCGCAACCTGCGACAAAGGACTGCCGGCCATGATGATGGCGCTGGCCTCAGCCGGGGAACTGCCCACCATCCTTATCCCCGGCGGAGTTACGCTCTTACCCGAATCCGGCGAAGATGCGGGCAAGGTACAGACAATCGGCGCGCGCTACGCGCAAAAGCAAATCACTCTCCAGGCAGCGGCGGAAATGGGCTGCCGAGCCTGCGCCACGCCGGGCGGCGGCTGCCAATTCCTGGGAACGGCCGCGACCGCACAAGTCATCGCGGAAGCCCTGGGGCTGGCCCTGCCCCACACCGCGCTCTCTCCCTCCGGCGCCCCCATCTGGCTCGATGCGGCCCGCCGTTCCGCCAGCGCCATCCTGCGTCTGCATCAATTGCAGATCGGGACCCGCGATGTGCTTACCCAGGCATCGCTCGAGAATGCCATGGTGGCCCACGCTGCCTTCGGCGGCTCCACCAACCTGCTCCTGCACCTCCCGGCAATTGCCTACTCAGCAGGGCTCAAGCGGCCCGTGGCATCCGATTGGGCGGAGGTGAACCGCCACGTCCCGCGCCTGGTGGACGCACTGCCCAATGGTCCCCGCAACTTCGCCACCGTCCAGGTCTTCCTGGCCGGTGGCCTGCCCGAGGTGATGCTCCATCTCAGACGGGCGGGACTCTTAAACACCAGGGTGAAGACGGTTTCCGGAGAGACGCTCGACACCAGCCTCGACTGGTGGGAGAGCAGCCCACGCCGGCACGCGTTGCGTAAGAACCTGCAACAGCGCGATGGCATCGATCCCGACGACGTCATCATGGATCCCGATCGCGCGAGATCCAGTGGGCTCACCCCCACAGTCTGTTTTCCGGTGGGCAATCTCGCTCCCGAAGGCTCCGTAGTCAAGAGCACCGCCATCGATCCTTCGCTGATCGGTGACGACGGCATCTTCCATCATGTAGGTCCAGCGAGAGTCTTTGTCTCCGAGGAGGCTGCGATCCACGCCATCAAGAACGGCGAAATCCGGGAGAACGACGTCATGGTGCTGGTATGCGGAGGCCCTGCAGGCGCCGGCATGGAGGAGATTTACCAGATCACTTCCGCGCTCAAGTGGCTGCCTGTCGGCAAGCACGTCGCCCTGCTCACCGACGCCCGCTTCAGCGGTGTCTCCACCGGTGCCTGCATCGGCCATATCTCACCCGAAGCCTTGGCTGGGGGAGCGATTGGCAAGCTGCTGGATGGGGACCAAATCGAGATCATCATCGACCGGCAGAAGTTGACCGGGTCCGTCAACCTGGTGGGCGACACAGGAGAGAGATTCGGCATAGAAGAAGGCTCACGCCGGCTGGAGGCGCGGCCGTCTCGCGCCGATCTCAGGCCACATCCTGCGCTACCTGACGACACCCGGCTGTGGGCCGCGCTGGTCCAGGCCAGTGGCGGTGTCTGGGGTGGATGTGTATACGACGTCGACGCCATCGTCTCCCGGCTACAACCACCTTGGGCGCAAATCCATGTCTGAATGTGTCCTGGGGCGGAACGGATTTCATTCGACTGCTGATTCACGCCGATACCTTTAGCGGGAGCAGACGATGACCCGCACCGCAATCAAGATCCCCGCCGCAGAATACACCGCGATCATTAAACCGAAATCCGAGCGGGGCAGTTCACGGGCGCAGCCGGGGGTCGTCCTGGTTCTTCAACCGTCCCTGGTCGAAGAAGCAGACCAGATCTTTTCCTTTTCTTCCTGGAGATTTCTGCGCGAGAGTTTGCGCGTCTTTGGACTTGCCTCCGCCAAGGAACTGGACTCCGCAGACGTACGCCTTTCTACCGGCAAGCAGCCTTACATGTTTTCCCGGCGTCGCTGGGAAATTCCTCTGATTGAAGCTCTCTACGGGAACTGCGACCAGCCCTAGCGCCCGCTTAATAACCGTCTCCGGGTGCGGCGGCGACATGGATCACAGTCTTCATGGTGTGTTGCTCCCCGGGAGCAAGATCCACCGCAAAGGCGCGCATGTTGCTGGCCTCGACACAGGCCATGGTCCGCCATCCGTCGCCTCCCAGGTCAGCCATAGATTGCGCACCAGTGCTCCACGGATTCCAGACGACGGTAGTGCGGGAGTCTTGTTTCACCAGCCGGATTCGCCGGCGCATGAGTGGATCAATGATTTCGACCGGGTGCAACGTTTCCAGGTAGGCGCGATCGGTCTGCGCGGTGAAAACAATATCCCCCTCCTGCCGTTTCTCCCGGTTGCCGTCTGTGTTGTCAAGATAAGCCACTCCATCGAGCCCGCGGATACGAACCGCCTCCGCCCCACCCACGCGGTAATAGGTGTGCAGGGCCTCTTCAAAACGCATTGGCGCGGAACCAATGTTGGTCACTACCAGCTCCTGCGTAAGGTCGGCGCCAATAGTCAGCCGGTGCACCAGGCGGAAATCGTGGGGCCACCAGGCCCGAGTCCCCTCGTCGCTCCCGGTCGAGAGACTTACCATCGCGGCATCGCCATGCGTCTCTACAGAGTCGAGTTGCCACGCCTTGGTGCGCACAAATCCGTGCGCAGGCGCTTTGGGATCGTCCACTTTATTGCGAAACCAGGGAAAGCAGACAGGTATGCCGCCGCGAATCGCTCGTCCCGGCTCCCACTGCGAGTGCTGGCTCAAGAAGATCACTTCTTCCGCGCCGGACGGACGCCACGAGGTAAGCTGCGCGCCGTGCAGGTAGATCTCCGCCGTTGCCATCGGGCCGCTGACGCAAACCCGCGGCAAGCCGCCATTCCCCGCAGTAATCTGCGCCACCCCAGCGATGGCGAAACGTCGGTTTAATTCTTCGATGATGGCCATAATAACTCTCAGTTATGGTTGCAGGGCAGTTAAACTCGAAAAACATTTCCAGGAAAGGTCCGCGGAACAGCAGATCCCTCGGCTTCGCTCGGGATGACAAAGGGGAGGGATCTGCTTCCATGGAGAGGTGTTTACGAAGGATGAAAGGGATCAGTTTGTCATCCACAATAGCCAATCCTAATGGAAACGCCGCCCTCCCCTTTGTCATCCCGAGCGAAGCCGAGGGATCTGCTGTGCGCCCGATACCCAAACGAAGCTAACGTCCCACCACTTCCAGCAACTCACTCACCGATCCCACGGAGACTCCCTCTTGCGTGAGTTTACCGGCAGAATCATCCCAGTGCAGCTTGGTAATGCTGCTCGTTCCCTTCTCATAAGCATAGGTCTTCCCATCATCCTGATAAAGCGTGAAGTCGCTGTTGGCCCCGGGATATACGCGAACCTTCGCTAGCTTCTGTACCTGGCCGGTGTTCTCCACCGGTTGCCCCAATGGCAGAATCGACCCCGCACGAACAAACAACGGAAGCGTGTCGATCGGCGCATCCGCACGGATCGTCTTGCCTCCGGTAAGCCGTTCCCCAGTCCAATAGTTGTACCAATCCGCACCAGCGGGTAGATACACCTCACGGCTGGTCGCACCCTGTTCCGTAACCGGGGCGACCAGGAATGCCGGCCCAAACATATATTCATCGCCTATGTCGGCCACCCGCGCATCCTGGGGAAAATCCATAAACAGCGCTCGCATATAGGGAGCACCCGTCTGGTGCGTCTGATAGCCAAGCGAATAGATATACGGCATCAGCTGATAGCGCAACCGGAGATACTTTTCCAGGATCGGCTCCGCCTGCTTCCCATAGGACCAGACCTCGTTATACCTGCGGCTGCCATGAGTACGGAAGTTAGGCTCGAAGGCTCCATACTCGAACCAGCGGGTATACAGCTCCGGGTAGTCATCGTAGCCGCCCACGTTATCACGCGCATCGGATGGGTCAAGCAGCGGAGGATGCGCGGGATGATGTTCCGCCGGCAAGTACTGCCAGCCGCCAATGTCATTCCCCCAATAAGCAATGCCGGAAGCAGTAGCATCGAGCCCGGTAGGAATCTGTCGCCGCAGCGTATCCCAGGTGGGAGAAATATCCGAGGACCAGAAGATCGTGCCGTTGTGCTGAGCGCCAGGATACGCGTCCCGGGACAGGATCAGCGCACGATGGTCAATATCGCGGCGAAAGCCGTCATAAATCGCCGCCGTATGAAAGAGCGGATAAACGTCGTAGTAGCGGGTACCTGGACCGATCGAAAAGTAACCACCGTTGGGCGGCAGGTCTGGTTCAGTTTCATCCGCCCAGATAGAGTCGAAGCCTTTGCTGAGGATATTGTCCCGAATCACATCCCAAAACCACCGCGCAGCCGCTGGATTGGTGGTGTCGATATCGGAACCGGCCCGATCATAGGGCAGACCGTCCATCGGTGTGCCATCGGCGAGGTGCTCAAACCAGCCATTTTTCAGCACCAGGTCGTAGTAGCGGGTACCACGCTCGAAGCGCGGCCAAACGCTGATCATGGTCTCGAAGCCCATGGCGTGGAGTTGCTTGTTCATGGTCACCGGATCGGGCCAGTTCGCGGGGACCATATCCATCTGCCCCATCTTGGAGTAGTAGAACCAGTCCACCACGATGACATCGGCAGGCAGATGCCGCTCGCGGTACCCCTTGGCCACGGCCAGCACCTCATCCTGCGTGCTGTAACGCTGCTTGCATTGGATAAACCCATACGCAGCCTTAGGCAGCATGGGAGTGGAGCCGGTCAGCAGGCGATAGCCGGCATAGATCTCGTCCGTCTTGCCGCCAGCGATCACGAAGAAGGAAACCCGGTCGCCTACCTGTGAAGTCCACCGGGTCTGCTCATTGAAGCCCGGCTGGATGGTGGTCTGCGAAGGATTGTCCCAGAGCACGCCGTAGCCTTTATTAGTCACCAGCAGGGGCACGCACCAAGTGGGACCTCCGGTCGCGGTGTAATTGTTCCAGCACTCGACGGTATGACCGCGGTGGTCGAGAAAGCCCTCCTGGTTCTGGCCCAGGCCATAGTAGTGCTCGTCATCAGGAGAGGTGAAGGTGGCGCCCACTTGATAAAACGCTGCATCTTCAGGCCTCTTGTCATTGAGCACGCCGGCCGTGCCGTCCTTATGGTTGGGCACAGCCATCGCCCAACCTTGCATTTCGAGCAACCTGGTTCCCTCCGCCGTGCTGAAGGTAATGTGCGCGCCGGGTGCCGAACCATTGAAGTACTTGGCAATATCTAATTCCGTGGGCAGCGGGGGCTTGCCTGGTTTGTTGGCGGCGATAGTAACGGAGAGGCGGCCTGACCGGTAGGTGTCTCCCTGCTCGCTTTGCTGGTGGCTCCAGCCCTCAGCAGCAGGCGCAGCAGTAAAACCATAGCCAGGCGGAGACAAAGCCGGCTGCTTGAGCAGGCTAAGAGTGACCCTGATGATGTTGGGCGCATAGGGTTCCAGAACGATGGTGCTGCCGCCGCGGTCCAGCATTAACCGCGTCTCTTGTGCCGGAGCGACGGCAGCAAATCCAAGGACCAGGGCTATAAAGCAGAAAATCCTCTGAACAGGCATAGCGACCATGCTGCCCGATAATGCGCTGTCGAGCAAGCTGTCCTATTGGGCTCCCATCCAAAAAACAAGCGAGATCTGGTCCACTCCGGACTTGGCTGACAAGGTGGACATCTGTGCGATCAGTTCTGCGCGCCAGGACCGGCTAAATCGTACACCGCACCGGGAGTGTGGTCCTGTTCGGCCAGGACTAATCGAATAACCGCCAGCAGCTTATCGTTCGCCACTGGCTTCTGCAGAAACGTTTTCGCCCCGGCCTTGATCGCTCGGTCCCAGTTGCCGACACGGTCACGCCCGGACAGGACAATGACCGGGATCGAGGACAGTCTCTCGTTTACTTTCAACCTCTCCAGAACGCTGAAGCCATCACCCGCCGGAAGCCCAAGATCCAGGATCATCAGGTCCGGCATGTGTTTCCGCGCCTCGGCGATACTCGCTACTCCATCGGCTGCAAAAATCACATCGTAATGGTTTGCGGTGAGGCGTAGTTGGAGACCCAACCGCACATCGGGATCGTCATCGACAACCAGAATTTTTTTTTGCAACATCACTAGACCCTTTCCTGTAAACATACGTGATTGTCGTGATCTGGCATTTCATCGCCCACCTGCGCTGAGCAGAAAATGGGCAAGGTGAAAGCAAAGTGGCTGCCCTTCTCCGGTTCGCTGGTCACCCAGATCTCGCCGCCCAGCCGCGTCACCAACTCTTTAGCGATATGCAGGCCGAGCCCCAGGCCTCTGCGCCCGGCGCGGCCTGCATCGACTGCCGGATCGGTTACCTGGTAGAGGTGTTCAAAGATGCGCCGGGTCGCCTCCGGACGGATCCCACATCCACTGTCGGAAACATCTACTACCAGGAAGCCCGTATCTTTCTGTTGCAGGTTGGCCTGAAGATTCACCAACCCACCGGCTGGCGTAAACTTCACGGCGTTATCGAGCAAAATGGTCAGAATCTGGCGAACGCGTGTCGCGTCTGCATATGCCAATGGCAGACCAGGGGAGCGATGGAACGAGAGGGTAACCCTCTTCTGGTTAGCGACTCCCTGAAGGGTATCGACGGCATAAGAGATGGCCTCGTCTACGCAGACAGGCTGCAACTCGACGCTGAGTTTACCCGTTCGTGCCTGGGTAACTTCAAGCAAGTCCTCAATCATGGCTTGAAGCTGGCGCACATTCCTCAAAATGATCCGCAGGTATTCATCCTGTTGCGGGCTTGTTCCCCCCGCCAGACCATCCGCGACAATCGTGCTGAATGAGTAGATCGAGGTCAGGGGAGATCGAAGCTCGTGCGATACGTGAGAGAGGAACTCATCCCTAAGCTGCAACTGCTGGTTCCGAATAAGATCGGTTTCCGCTTGCATCCGATTACGCTCAATAGCATGGCGAAGGGCCCGGGGAAGCGCCCGATTCTCTATCTGGCCTTTAATCAGATAGTCTTGCGCACCCTCCTTGATGGCTTCGGCGGCCAGTACCTCGTCTTCCAGGCCGGTCAGCACGATCATCGCCACACCTGGGGCCGCCGCGCGGGCCCGCCGCAGGGTTTCAATACCATGCCCATCGGGCAAACCCATGTCTAACAGGACAATATCGACTCCCCCTCGCGCGAGATGCGCCACGGCTTCAGACATGCGCGTCAGGTGGGTCAATTGAAAACTACCGGCTGTCTCCTTGCTGAACATCTCGCGCAGCAAACGCGCATCGCCGGCATTATCTTCAACCAGGAGAATCTGCAGTGCCTTCTTTGGCACAGCATTGTCCGTGCGCAGTGTCGCGACTAACTCCCCAGGACCGATCACAGGATGTCGAACCAGTTGATGGCCATGACCACTGGAACAGCGTTCGCAGGCGTGCGGTTGTAATTGCCGGCAAAGGGTCCGATCGAAGTCGGCACTCGGGTATCGACAAAACTGGTCGCCTGTGTCCACACCACTCCGTCGACCGAATAGTAGGCGGTGTAGGCACTCCCGGTTCTGGTTAGCCGCAGGCAAATGGGATTTTGATATTCGTTGAAGCTGGCATCGTCAAACACCGTAACCGCAACCCCACCGCTGACGGTGTGGGCGGTGAGCGAGATGTTGGTTCCGTCTGTCACCAGCGCAAAAGTAATGAAGTCCTGGTCATCGGCAAGCACCATGAGACCCCGGCTGGTACCCGCATCCGTCGCAATAATTGGCGAATCGATTTTGATCGAGACATCGAAGTCGTCGTTGCCGATTGGCTGCACCACGCGGACAGCCTGGTTCATGGGAAGCAGGGCGTCATGGTTGCTGCCACCGGGAACGTTGAGCGTCAGGTGAGCGTTGGCGACGGAGACCGTTCCGCCTCTGGGCGTCACCACTTCCCACAAAGGCCCAGGGAAGCTGCTTGCCAGCGGCGCTCCCGGCTCCGCGGCTGGATTGCTACCAGCGCAGTGCGCGGCCAGCAGGATGGCTAGTGAGGAAACCAGAACGCCGTGAAATTGTGCTCGATTTTTATACATTTTAATTACTCCCTGGGGCACGCCGAGCCGGCTCCCGTCTGTACTCACCATCACCTTCTGTGTTCGCGCGAACAATGACCATTGCTGTGCATTACCGAAGTGAAGGCGACTGCATTTTTATGCTTTCGCTCTCACTGCTGCACATCGAACCAGTTCACTGACATGACGACTGGAACAGCATTGGCGGGCGTGTCGTTGTAGTTGCTGGCGAAGGGTCCTATGGCGGTGGTAGCCATGGTGTCGCTGAAGCTGGCCGCCTGCGTCCAGCTGGCTCCGTCGACCGAGTACAAGGCAACATAAGCACTGCCGGTTTTCGTCAACCGAAGGTACATTGGATTCTGATATTGACTGAAGTCTGTATCTTCGAGCACCGTCGTCGGAACACCACGCGTAACGGTGTGCGCATTGAGTCCGATCTTGGTTCCGTCCGTAGCCAGCGCAAAGGTAGTAAAGTCCTCGCTATCGGATAGCACCATCAGACCCTGGCTGGTTTTCGCATCGGTGGCAAAGAGTGGAGAATCGATCTTGATCGTCACATCGAAATCCTGGTTGCCGATTGCCTGCACCACACGGACAGCCTGATTGGAAGAAAGCACCGGGTCGTGGTTACTTCCTCCCGGAACGCCGAGGAAAAGATGCGAACTCGAGATGGAGGCGGACCCGCCTGCCGGCGTCACCAGTCTCCAGAACGGTCCGAGGAAGCCATCGGGCTGGGCCCGCCCCGGCCCCATCGGCATCGGACCGGGGGCCGGCGCGGCAACGGCGCTCTGCATAGCTGGGACGGGGGTAGCCTCAGCAGCGGCAGCAGGAATTGCCTGGACGTCCCGAGCCGCCGCGGCAGCAGGCGCGATGGCTGAATTCTGGCCGGCGGTGCTTATCGTCATCGTCCAGGGAGAAACCTGAAGGCCGCCGACGACGGCCTCTATATTTACCTTTCCCGTGCCCATCGCTGTAACATGTCCCTGGCTGCTGATCTTAGCCAGGGAATGATTGCTGGTGTTCCAGGCGGTCACTACGTTACCTTGCGCATCGGGCAAACTGTCCACCGAGCCGTCAGAGTAGCTTCCATATGCCATGAACTGCAGCGTGCTGCCCTTCATCATGGTGTTCGTGCTCACCCTGGGAACCAGGTACGCACTCACCAGGGTCCGTCCCCCTGCCGCTGCAACAACCAGCGCCGTGACACTGCTGGGAACGTAACCGAAGGAAGGAAACACGATCCCCTGGTTGGCGCCCTGTCCCCAGGACGCTATCGCCCTGACCGTAACTCCTGCCGCAACCGTGAATGGTGCGGCGTAGACGTGCGAGGTCCCCGCCGAACCGCCTGCAGGAAAGATCGCAGGCGTGGTACCGTCCGTGGTGTAGAAAAACGAAAGTCCATGATTCGTATCACTATCGCTGAGCGTAATGGTGGCGCCACCGGAAATGGAGGCCGCTGAGATGGCAGGAGCCACGGTCGGAATCGTCGTGCTGGTCTCAACCACCGTATTAGGACTGAGGACAAGCCCCGGATTAGACGGCGATCCATTGTCCTCATAGGTCACTGCATTACTCACGTTATTCGGCGCATTTGCCCACACGTCTTTACCGGAGAAGTAGTTGTTGCTGATCGTCGCGTTCGTGAACGCCTCTCCTACCGATATCTGCCAGCCCGAGCATCCAAAACCAGCGGCACATGTATCCGCGCCGTTGCCCCCTTGAAACAGGTTGTAGGTAGCTATACTGCCCGCGCCCCATAATTCCAGTCCTATGCCGTAGTGGCCGCCCTGGCCGCTGAGGGTTACCGGTACATTCCCGATAAATACGTCGTCATTTGCCGTATGTGTGGGGGAGATGGAGGGCGTGTACTCCGGTGCTGACAACTCGAAAGTGTTGAAGCTGGGATTATAGGGTTGATAAAACGCATTGTGGTTATAGGTGCCGACGCCGTTTGTATCCTGCTGGGTCTCGATCAGGATGCGCGAGTTACCTTGCATGTTGTTGTTCTCGACGTCAGCATTGAGACTCGATATGCCCAATGTGGATTGCACCGAGAGTTTCAGGCCCTCTTCGGTCAGATTGACCGTGTTATTCGACCAGGCCAGGTAGTTGTTGTATCCATTTACCCAGGTGGCGGCACAGCCGCCGCCCGAGTCCGGCCACGCGACTGCCCGGATCGCGGCACAATTATCAAAGAATGTGTTCCACAGGATGGAGATGTGTTGTACACCGGTGGCCGCGGAGAAACCGCCATTTTGGCCGGTAAGATAAACGTTTGCTTCAGAACTGCCTCCTCCCGGAGGAGGATTGTTGTTATCGAAGGCGTTTTCCTGGATGGTTATTCCGGACGCCGGGTAGTACACCAGGATTCCACCTTGCGTGCCACTGAAGCGCAAATACTCTATCGTGCATCCCTGGCTCCCTGTCAGGGATGTACTGTTGCTGTCCGTCGACAGGGCATAATTTGTCACCACCGTGCTCGTCAGGACCGCAGCCGGCAAGTTGTTTCGGGTGACCGTGCCCACGTTTGGCCCGCTATAGACGGTTCCGTTGGAACACGGCAGAGTCACGGTAGCCGCGAGGTTGTATGCGCCCGCAGAGAACGCGACCGTGTTGCCGGACGCAGATCCCGCTGTATTCACGATCGCTTGAATAGTTGCTGCGCCGGCGCCAGCTTTGACCGTGTAGGTGGTGGCCAGCGCAGGGACACCCACGCTGAAGGCAAGAAGTGCCACGAGCTTATTCAAATCAAGCCTCCGCGACAACGCAAGCGAATACCAAATGCAGAGAAGTGAGAGTCGCCGGATTTGCCTGATGCCACTATCGAATTGCTCACCCGCGGCCCGCAATTACCTTTGGTGTGCATTACGGTTGTAATGGCAACCATGTGTGAGTGAGAAAGATGCTCGAAGTTAGTTTAAGAAGCAGGTGGCGCCAGGAAACATCCTCTGCTATGTTTGCCTCCCGGGCCGGATTTCCTGCCTCGCTGCATCGGACATGACCACGTGCGCGCCTTTCCCTAAAGGAAAAGCGCATGAAGTGCGCCAACGCTACCAAGTTCTACAGGAAACCCGGGGGAGGGAAAGTGATCCGATCGATAGCAGAAATAATCAAAGGATGGGTCTACCTCCTCGCCCTGGTCACAGGCGGTAACTACGTGCGCAAGGCAAAGTTGCAGCGGCTTGGAAAGGGAGTAAAAATTCTCCCCACCGTGTTCTTCAAATATCCCGAGATGATCCAGATCGGCGACAACTCCTTCATCAACCATCTCTGTTCTGTGTGGGCCTCTCCGGGTGGCCCGATCACCATCGGAAACAATGTGCTTCTTGGCCCCTGCGCATCAATCATCTCCTCCAATCATGGCGTGGCTCGTGGTGAACTGATTCGAAATCAGCCCGGCAGGGACGCGCCGATCAACATTGGTGATGACGTATGGCTCGGCGCCAACGTCGTGGTGACCGCGGGAGTCTCAATCGGGGAGGGCGTCGTGGTGGGAGCGGGAGCCGTAGTCACAACCGATCTGCCGCCCATGTCGATCTGCGCCGGTGTCCCTGCGAAGGTCATCGGTTACCGCGCCTGAGAAATAATTAATTTTGCTCTGTGCCTTCATTTAATCCCGCCCTTCTATGCTTGCCCATAACAAACGTGAGCCATGAGAAAACTTAGAGTGGCAATAGTGGTTGCTCCGGCTTTAATCTCTATTGCCACCGCGGCACAACGTTTGTCTTCTCCCCAACCCGGGCCAGCTTCCCCTGCGACCCCCATCGCCATCGGAGGCGCCAATTTACCGTTTCAATCCATCGGCGCCTCCGATCTTGTCCACCTGACGGTCTACGATTCACCAGAACTTACGCAATCCTTCCGGGTCGATAAGCAGGGAAACCTGGACCTGCCGCTGCTGCGAACCCCATTACATGCAGAAGGCTTGATGCCCGACGCGCTGCGCGATGAAATCGCTGCCGCCCTTCGAGCACAACATCTGCTGGTGAATCCCGTTGTCGATGTCTCCGTTGTCGAGTACCGTAGTCGCGACGTCACCATCGCCGGCGCCGTTAAGACGCCGGTCACCATTGAGGAAGTAGGAAACCTGCGAGTATTGGGTGCGCTCAGCCAGGCAGGTGGTCTGCTGCCCGAGGCGGGCCCGGAAATTATCGTCGAGCAACCAAACGGCAGCTCGCAGCGGCTGTCCGTACGCGAACTTTTCGACGGATTTCACCCCGAACTGAATATCCCGATCCTGGCGGGCGCGCAGATTCGCGTGCCACAATGCGAACGGGTCTATGTGGTGGGAAACGTAAAGCGGCCAGGAGCTTTCCCCTTTCAGAATCTGCAGGACACCACCGTGCTCCAATTGCTGGCTCTGAGTGGAGGCCTTGACTCCTTTAGCCTTAACAAAGCCTATATCTACCGCGAGCAGCGGGGCGGCGCGCTGAAAACCGAGATAGAGATCCCGCTGAAACGCATCCTGGATCGAAAGGCTCAGGATGTAAAGCTGGCCGCAAACGACATTCTCTACGTTCCGACCAATGGGAAACTTAAGGCCAGCGCGAGCGTGTTGAACCATGTTACTGGCATGGGCAACACTGCCGTCTCGGCAGCTATCTGGGCTCACTGAGCCGGAGCATGCACCATCTTTGCGGACGCCGCCTTGCAGGCGGATAACACGCTCTAACGTTATTGCCAGAACGGAGCTGATTGCATGGCCGGTTCGATTGCGATATCAAAACCGCGCCCCAGGCTGAGTGATCCCGCTGAATCCCAGCGCCCACTTGTCTTTTATGCGGGCGTGCTACGCCGCCGTGGAGCGATGATCGCACTGCTCAGCATAGCGCTTAGCGCCCTGGTCGTACTTGGGTGTGCCCTGCTGCCCCCCATCAGTGCTGGTTCCGCAACCATAGCTATCGACCGTCAAGCGGCGCCAGAGACGATTGGCGATGATCGGCTGCTGAACACCGGTGACGATCAGTTTATGGCGACGCAGCAGAACCTGCTGCAGGCCGATACCATCCTGCGGCCAGTGGCGGAGCACTACAACCTGCTGTATCGAGAACATCAATTACGACGCTACTGGTTTTGGCATTACCCGCCGGAAAAGATAGCTGCGATCAGAAATGCACCCATCGTACTGAAGCATCTCAAGATAGAACGCAAACCCAACACTTATCTGCTCACCATCACTTATCGCGATCAAGACCCCCAGGTGGCATCCGATGTAGCCAACGCAATTGCTGATTCCTACCTGCGCAATATTTTTGAGACGCGTATTAAGGAAGCGGGGCGTCTGACTTCCTCGATGGAGCGGCAGCTGATTGGTCTAAAAGAAAAAATGGAGTCGACCCACCAGGCTCTGATGGGGTATCAGCGCGAACTCGGAACAGCCGATCCGGAGCAGAAGACAAGTGTGTTGGTCGCCAGGCTGCAGGCACTGAATACTGAGAACAGCGTTGCCCAGGCGGATCGCATCGCCAAGGAAGCAATCTATCGCGAAGCAAAAGACGGCTCCCTCCCCGAGGTCGAGGTTTCCGCGCAATCGACCGATCTCGCCCGGGACGTAGAGAAACTTCAGGTAGCTAAAGCTAATTTGGCCCTGGTAGGCGCGACCTATGGAGATCAGCACCCGGAATACCGCAAGGCTGCGGCGCTGGTTGACGAGGCCCACGCGGCTTTGGATGAGAGCCGGCAGAATGTTTCCACCCGGATAGCAGTGGACTATCGCCAGGCGCTGGTGCGCGAGCGCATGTTATCTGCTGCGGTCTCCGAGACCAAGCAGCAAGTTGACGACCTGACCTCGCAGTCCTTTGATTACCTGCAGCTGAAGCACGAAGCGGATACAGCAGAGCGGGTTTACGAAGATCTGTTTGCCAAGATCAAGCAGTCGGGCATCAATTCCGAACTGCAAAACAACATTATCCGGCTGGCAGATTCCGCCCGCCCCGCCGCCCGGCCGGTCTTTCCCAATTGGCCCTTGATTGTTGGCCTTTCCCTGGCCTTTTTTGTCATTTCCTGTGCCGCGTGTGTGATCTCGATGGAACTGACAGACGTAACCGCGAGAGAGCCCGACGTGCTGGAGAACGCGTTTGGCGTACCCGTAGTCTGCGCCCTGCCCCAGGTGGCGAATATGCAGCTTCGGCTCGCTCTTGGTCCTGACGGCATGCGCGTTGCGGGCAGTCGCTGGCGCGGCTTGCACGGCGGCTTTTTCGATGAGGGCGTACGTCACCTGCGGGGGTATCTGATGCTCTCTGTCCAGGCCAATCCGCCCAGGAGCGTGCTGATTACGAGCGCTTTGCCTGGCGAAGGAAAATCGACGCTCGCGCTCTCCCTTGCCATGGTGAACGCGGAGCAAGGTAAACGCACGCTATTGATCGATGCCGACCTGCGCCAACCGGCAATTGAAAAGCTCGTACGCCTGGAGCCCGATGCCGGCTTAGCGGAGGTGCTTGCGCACAGAAGTCATTGGAGCTCAGCCACCCGCAATGTTCCCGGGCGTCCCAATCTTTCTGTTCTCGGATCAGGCTTGCCATTACCTCTGGCGTTGGCGTTGATCGGGCCCCAGATGCGGGGAATTCTGGCCCAGGCCACCAAGGAATTCGACCTGGTCATTCTTGATTCACCCCCGCTGTTGGGTTGCGCGGAAACACTGGAATTGGCTGCGGCGGCAGAAGTAGCTCTGCTGGCCGTGCGCAACGGACAGACTCCGATGAAGGCGCTCGGCGGAGCCGTAGAGACTCTTCGCCGGGTCAATGTACCGATCGCCGGGATCGTATTGAATGAATCGTCGATCGCAACCGACGCCACCTACAAAGCCTATGCCCGTTACTACACCACGCTCGGCAGCGCCTAACACAGGTATGTAGCACAACGATTTTGGTAGGAGCGCAGCATGACACTGCCAGTTACGATTGCGCTACTCGCGTTGTGGAGCGTGGCGATGTATCGCTACGGGCGGTCCGTCCTCTTTCCACCGGCACTGTTGGCGATCGTTTGGACCCTCACCCTCTTCGCCGTCTGGCTATGCGGAGATGTGTATTTCCCCCTTACCAGCACAGCCAACGAAATCGTGCTGGCCGCCGTCCTCGCCTTCTCAGTCGGTGGACTCTGTGCCGTCGTGGTACCCCGATGGAGGGGACGAACACTGACTGCGGTCCCAACCAGGCGCCGCCTCCAGATCGACCGATGGTTGACCGTCGCAGCCATCCTTTTTCTGCTGAATATCCCCTGCTCTTACCTCTATTTCAAACAACTAAGCGAAACCATTGCCCCGCGTGAAAGTGGGTGGAGACAAATCCGCATCGCGGCCAGCAAGGCCAACATATCCGGTCAGGGTGCTCTTGCCATCGAGTCATTCATCCTGCCATTCCTGACCGTCGTTGCACTGATAGCAGTCTATGAATATGGCGAGACCGGCAGACGAAAACTCCGCACTCTCTTCCTCGTCCTGCTGGCTGGGGGATATCAATTACTGAATGGCGCCCGCTCCGAAGTATTGCTCTTACTGGTCAGCTCGATAGTCATTCTCTGGCTCAGGAGAGGAGCCCCGCCCACGCGATTGCTAACGGGCATGGGCCTGTTATTTCTCCTGGTCTTCTCTGCCGGCCAGATTTCTATGAGCAAATATGGAGCGGATGCAGGAGCGTCCGTGGGCGACAATCTTCCCCACGTTGCAGAGGGTTTTGCCACTTACTGGCTTGGCGGGATCATCGCCTTTGACCAGAATCGGCAAAATCCTGAATTGAGGTATGGTTGGGATCTGGGAAAATTCGCCAAGCGGATTGCCAACCGATTCGGCGCTACTTATTCCGAGCGCGACCGGAATCTTGAATACACAAAAATCTCGCCCACCCAGATAACCAACGTTTATACCGCGTTCCTGCCTTACTACATGGATCACGGCGGAATGCCCGGGCTGATCGGGCTCATGTTCCTGGTGGGCTTTCTCAGCGCTTATGTTTACCGTTGCGCGATTCATGGCAATTGCTGGGCGGTATTCATGCTGGGAGCCTTTGTCTATGCCACCGTCATGACCATCTTCTCCGAAGAGTACTTCGCCCAGATCATGTTTTGGATCAAGGCAGGTGGCGTCTCCACCCTGGTTTATTTCACCCCCGGCATCACCCGGCAGTTCCGTCCACGCTGGGCAAACACGGATGAGCCGGAGCCTCAACCATGCGCGTAGCCGCGTATACGGGCGGGGTGATGGTGCCCAGCGCCAGGGCGCGCGTGCGCCAATACATCGGCCCCTTCAGCCGGCTTGGCATCGACGTGCGCGAGTATCCCCTGCCCTGGGGGAACATACTGCCGCGGCCGTTCGCTCTCCGTCCGCCATGGATGGCGGCCACGGCGGTATCTCGCATCGCAGCTCTCACCTGCTCCTGGAAGGCCGACGTGACCTGGATATCCCGCCAGTTGCTGCCCGCCTTTGCCCCCCTCCAGGCCATGGCGAAGCGGCCAATGGTCCTGGACGTAGACGACGCGGTTTGGCTAAATACAGGTGGCCATCGTGCCCGGGATCTGGCCCAGGCCAGCGACTTGGTGGTATGCGGCAACAGTTTTCTGGCCAACCAGTTTTCCCGTTGGAACGCCAACATCACCGTCATCCCAACAGCCGTAAACACAACCTGGTATCGGCCGCACAGGGCCCGCGCCGACGACAGTCCTGATCGCGGGCCGGCCCTGGTGTTGGGCTGGACCGGCACCAGCGGCAACTTTCCCTTCCTCTACGCCATCGAGGGAGCACTGCTCCGGGTCTTGCAACACTGCACTCATGCGAAGGTGCTCATCGTCGCCGATCGGCCACCCCGATTCAAGCTGCTCCCGGCATCACGCGTCGAGTTCGAACCCTGGACTCCGCGGACCGAGTTAGCCGCCCTCGCGCGCATGTCCGTCGGGTTGATGCCTCTGGCCGACACCGACTGGTGCAATGGCAAGTGCAGTTACAAAATGCTGTGCTACATGGCCGCGGGTCTGCCGGTCGTGGTGACTGCCGCGGGAATGAACCGCGAGGTGCTCGCGCTGGGCGAAGTCGGCTTGAGCGCCGCGAGCGAGCGGGAGTGGATCGATGCCCTCAACGCGCTGCTCGACAATGCCAACCTGCGCCAGCGCATGGGCGCCGCCGGTCGCACCGTGGTCGAGGAGCGCTTTAGCCTGCACCGGTTGGCGCAGCAATATGCGGCCGTTTTCCAGTCCCTGGGCGGAACGTTACCCCGGGGTCGTCCTGTCCAGAACCCGATTGTCTAGGATCCGATGCCAAACCCTGTCCTCACCATCGCCATGCCGTTTTACAACAGCGCGGCCACACTCGAGCTGTCCATCCGCTCGCTCCTGAACCAGACCTACGGCAACTTTGAGCTCTTGCTGTGCGACGACGGTTCCGACGACCAGGGTCTGGCCATCGCCCACAGCTTCGACGACCCGCGCGTGATCTGCTGGAGTGATGGGCGGCGGCTACGGCTGGCTGCGCGCTTGAATGAATGTATCGACCGGGCGCGCGGCACCTACCTGGCCAGGATGGATGCAGACGATATCGCCTATCCGGATCGGTTTGCCCGCCAGCTGGCTTTCCTGGGGGCTCATTCAGACGTAGACCTGTGCAGTGCCGGGCTGTAAGTCTTATAGGAATCAAGGAGTTACATGTATTTTAGGGGTGAGGAAAGGAGCTTTAAATAGCGTTCGGGAAGATTAGGAGTTTGTGAATGTGCCCGCGTTGTACCCTCGCTGGTAAAACATTAACCCGTTAACCGCGCTTAGGCGGACTGGCATCCTCTGAGCCCTGCCAAATCTGGTGTGTAAAACGAATTAGTCTTCCGAATCGCCTGCCGGTGACAAATCGTAGAGGACAACTCCATCGGTCTTTACGCTGTCGTCCCACAGAATTGTTCCGTGAATCCCGTCCACAGTCCTTAATCTGCCCTATCGTCTCGGAGCCGATGGGTCATTCCGAAATTGGTGGCAAACGCGTTGATCCCGCCGGGCTCAATTGTTAGCCGCCATTGAGTTTTAACTAGAAATGCAAGTTCAGCTCTTACGGGTCGAACACGAAAAATAGGCCGCTGGCTGTTGACCCTATCGCACCCGCGATTGGCCCGGCGATTCCCAATGCCGCCCCTCCTCCAACTGCAATCCATTTTGCTGCGGCCCTGACTACGTCTACCGATGTGAGTAGCTCATCCGGCTTCTTCTTTAATGTTCGACGTACGAGCCGATCAAACCCCTTCTTCGACATTTGGACGGCAGTCGCGCCAGCCTCTACCATCGCATCAAATGCTCGACGAGACTTCGCGAAAATCCAAGACTGGGAAACCATAAAGTGCCATTCCTCAAAGAGGATTTGCGCTATCAAGTCGTCTTGCGAAAACTGCGTCAATGCATCACGGAAAAGTTTGCTTTCAGCACCAAATGACTTCCCAAGCCCATCTCGTGCTCGATACGGTTGCACCACATTGCTAATCTCTCGGGCTAACCGCCCCAAGGAAGCCCGGTCTACTATGGACTCGCTTGGAATTTCCAAGAATCGGGCAAGGTGGTCAAGGGCTCCAGGATTATCAATTGCAACCTTCAAAAGTGTTTCTGATACCGCGACCTCCAGAGAGACCTTCGATCTTACCAAGGCAAGCAAATAATTCGCTGAGTCGCGATGGAGAAGCATCGACGATTCGAGCATTACATGCTCTGGCATATCACTTCCTCCTAGGCGTTAGGGTTGGGTCGCTCTTCGAATATTCCGGTCTTCACAAAACATACGAACAGTTAAGAGTGAGTCTCGATGCATGAATTGAACTAAGGTCACCATTTTTCGTGAATTCTGACGCAGAAAGTCGTCTAGAACCGCTTCAGTCCTTCAAGCTTCATGCCATTCTAAAGCCATTGATACTGCCGCGAAAGCTGCGCGTATGACTCAATCGTGATCGTGCGGGTCGATACGGCGGCTTTGTTACTCCAGCATCTGCCTTGCCTCTGATGTCCCCCAGGCTTCTCCTCGCCGTGCAAGTTCCAGGATCTTCTCCGGGTTCGAGAAGTTGAAATTCCTCGGCTCCGGGGGAACGTCTGGCTCCACTCCCTACAACGAATCTCGAAAGAATTGCCCCAAACGTGGAGAGATTGAGCCGTGCCTGCGGAGTTCCGTCTGCAGTGGCGAAGGCGTTTGAACTGAGCCTTTCGGATTTGCTGGAGGGGTTTGACCTGAACCCAGAAGGCTCCCTCAATTTCGATTTCCTCGCGATGGAAACGGTCAGCATCGTCGTTCCGGGCGTCAAACTATTCAAAAAAGCTAATCGGAACCCCATAGAGCCGAGCGAACTCTTTTAGTTCAACAAAATCCACTCGTCGCTCTCCTGATTCGCACTTGGAAACGAAGGATTGTGGCTGGTCCATAAGTGCTGATACGTCTGACTGAGTGAGACCAGCTTGCCGACGCGCCTCCTTTAGGCGTGAACGGAACGTCGCGTAGGCTTTGTTGTAAGCAGTGCTGTGCAGGGCGAAACCTCATCGGTTCGCCCCATAAATATTATGTTGTCGCCTATTATCCCAAAATCGGATATTGTTATCTGCGCAGAACGTCCCATCCAATTCGGAACCCGGAAAGCACCAGTCTGCAACTTCGCCTGGGCCAGAAATTGTAGCGGTTCACCCCCAACCCGTATCCCCTACCACCGAGAGGACTGTGATGGTGAACGCATCGCTAGCATTTAAGGCAGGTCGTGCGGCGATGTACGTTCGTATGTCAACTGAAAATCAGCAGTATTCGACTGAAAATCAAGCAGACGCAATCGAAGGCTATGCTTCTCGACAAAAACTTGTGATAGTCAAGAAGTTCGTAGACTACGGCAAGAGCGGATTAACCCTTTCAGGCAGAGCAGCCCTACGCGATCTTTTGCTGGAGGTAGAATCCGGAACTGCCGAGTTTGGGGTCATCCTCGTCTATGACGTCAGTCGGTGGGGGCGATTCCAAGATGCAGACGAAAGCGCCTACTATGAGTACGTCTGCAAGCGGGCCCATGTTCTCGTTCACTACTGCGCAGAACAATTTGAAAATGACGGCAGCTTGTCATCAACCCTCTTGAAGACAATCAAGAGGTCGATGGCGGCCGAGTATAGCCGTGAACTCTCTGTAAAAGTCTTTGCCGGACAGTCTCGTCTGGTCGAAATGGGTTATCGGCAAGGCGGCGTGGCAGGTTTTGGCTTGAGGCGACAGCTTATCGGTCGCGATGGTGTGGCTAAGGACGTCCTGAAGTTCGGCGAACACAAAAACATACAGACGGACCGCGTCATCTTGATCCCGGGACCTCAGGAAGAAGTGACCATAGTCCAGAACATCTTCGACCTTTTTACTGTCGATCGTCTATCGGAGAGCACAATCGCGAAGATTTTAAATGAGCGGGGTGTTAGCACGGGCCGAGGATTACCCTGGAGTACTGTTAGTGTCCAGAAACTCCTAACAAACCCGAAATATGTAGGCTCCAACGTCTACAACCGAACGTCTTACAAACTTAATAAGAAAGCAGTTAGGAACCCGGCCACTATGTGGATCCGCCGAGACGGCGCGTTCGAGCCGATTGTGCCGTTGGAAACCTTCATAAAGGCTCAAGAGATCACGGAGTCGAAGCGCCTTCGCGTAAGCGACGACGCAATGCTGGATCATCTTCGTCGGCTTTGGGAAAGGGAAGGCAAGCTTTCAGGGGTCATGATTGCCAAGGAACGAGCCGTGCCATCTGTTTACGCCCTCCGAAGTCGTTTTAAGACCATCATTGACGCCTATGGCCTGATCGGATACACGACACACCGCGATCATAAATATCACGGACTGAAGTCCGGCATTACTCAGCACCATGATGATCTTTGCGCTGGAGTAAAGGCTAGACTGCGATCGTCCGGTGCGACGGTTCAAGACCATGGGCGGAAGAGTTCTTTTATTGTGAACGGGCAGTTCACAACACGTCTGGTCCTGTCCTATTGCAACGAAACCTTGCACTACGGCCCGCGTTGGTCCATCCGCATAAATCGCTCCCAGTGTCCTGACGTAACGATAGTGGCTCGCCTTCGACCCGGAAATTCAGAGATTCTCGACTATTATCTGTTTCCAAGCCTAGACCAATTGGCGAGAAGGCAATTTATCTCGAGTGAAAACTCTTGCCGGCTTGAAGTTTATCGCTTCGATACACTGGATTTCTTTTTGAGCTTGGCAAGACGTTCCCAACTGGTGCAGAACATATGATGACTCTTAGTGTTCCAGCAATATCCATCTCGGAGATCACAATCACGAATCCAAGGCCGAGAAGCCGGTATATCTTTGACCAGATTGTAACCAGCATCTCTACGTTGGGCCTCAAGACTCCAATTACAGTCTCTAAGCGGGAAATGAGCGCCGACGGTACCCAGTATGATCTCGTGTGTGGTCAGGGTCGTCTAGAAGCCTTCCTGGCCCTCGGGCAGAGCAGAATACCTGCAATTATTATCAACGCTTCGCGGGAAGACCAATATCTCATGAGCTTGATAGAGAACATAGCCCGCAGACCGCCTTCGCAACTTGGCTTGCTCAAGGAAACGAAAAGCCTTCGAGAACGGGGTTACAGTGTCGATCAAATTGCCTCAAAGCTTGGTTTTGGTAGCCGGTACATCGCAACAATTGTCGCACTGCTCGGCAACGGAGAGATAGAATTGCTTCGTCTCGTTGAAGCGGGCAAGATACCACTGACGGTAGCGGCGGAAATTGCAAACGGTACATCTGCTGATATTCAGCGAGCGCTTAGCGAAGCCTATGAAACAGGCGATCTGCGAGGGTCCAAACTCAAAGTTGCCCGAACTTTGATTCGCAAGCGATTAGTAAAGAAGACGTCAGACGTTACTAGGGCTACGCCCAAGACGGCCCTGACCGGCCATGCAGCGGCCAAAGAGTATCAGCAACACACACGCATTCAGCGGGCGCTTGTAAAAAGGGCGGGTGTAGTTCGAGAACGGCTAATACTAGTTGCAGCGGCATGCCGCAAGTTGTTCGCTGACGACAATTTTATCTCGTTACTGGGTACCGAGGAACTCGCGCTGATTTCAGAGAAGCTATTGGAACTGACGAAGGAGCTATAGATCATGCAACCCTCGGTTAAAATCTGCTTCCGTCAAGAGTTGCTGGAGGTTCCACTTGAACAACTCGTGGCGCTCAAAGAGATGGACCCTCGCTGCGGCCGCTCAAGAAAATACAGACAACTTCGAGCGTCTTTGGAGCACGTCGGTCTCATCGAGCCTTTGGCCGTGTTTCCTCAATCTGAGGAGCGGTTCCTCGTCACCAATGGAAATCTTCGCCTCCACATTCTAAGAGAGCTGAAAATCACGAAGGCGCGTTGTACGGTGGCTCTCGATGACGAGGCTTACACCTATAACAAGCGGGTTAACGCACTTTCGCCTATCACTGAGCATTTCATGATACTCAAAGCAATTGCTAACGGTGTGACCGAAGAGCGGATCGCCGTCGGCCTCAATATCGATGTCAAGGCAATACAGCTTCGCAGAAGCCTTCTCGATGGTATCTGCCCGGAGGCGGTTGAGCTTTTGAAAGAGAAACGGGTAGGTTCTCTCACGTTCGGATACCTTCGCAGGATGAAGCCTTTGCGACAGATCGAGGCTGCAGAGTTAATGATCTCGGGCAAAAACTATTCTGCAGCGTTTGCTGCGTCCATATTTGGCGTCACCCATCGAGATCAATTAGTCAAACCGGAAAAGGAAACTGAGAAACCTGCGACAGCACACTCGGCGGCGCTTCTTGAAGAAACCACAGATCGCCTCCTTGGTGATCTCGCTAAGGCCCGCAAAACTTACGGAGCCGATGTACTCACTCTCAGCGTAATCTGTCGGTGTCTTGAAAATCTGATACAGAATGCGGTGGTTACGAAGTACCTACAGCACAATCATTCTGAAGTGCTCAGCGAGCTGCGACATCTCGTTGGCCAAGTCAACGCCGAGCGGCTAGCGGCTCAATGAGGCACGACTCTTCGAGTATAGTAAAAGACGCTAAGCAATTGAGAGCCGGTGGGTCCATGCTCCGCACGGCACAAGGGGCGCTTTGCATTCGGCACGACAAGTGGAGCGAAAGCAGCTAAAGTTTGGGCATGTGATTCAATGGCCGACAAAGTCTACATCGTTAAATTCAAACCGCAAGCCCCCGGCGTTGCCCAGACTGTGATCGCTTCGACCGTTGAAATCCACGATGAACATCTGGTCTTCTGCAACGCGACAGGCGAACTAGCTGCGCTCTTTTTGCTGGAGATTGTTCAAAGCTGGAATGAAATATCGAGCGTGACATTGGAATGATGAATGATGCGTATGTTGACCTTCCCTGCGGTGGCCCCATGCCTGGGGTCCAATCTCGCGTAAGCTCAGAGAACCCTAGCCAGTAAAGATAGACTCCCAAAACAAGGCTCAATCTTCCCGCTCTTGGTAAAGCCTTTGGGAGTTGTTGCACGGCGTTTAACCTGAGCCGAAAAGCCCCTCAGTAGCGATGGAGTGGGAGGAAACATGGCCGAAGATCCAATCAAGCTTTTCTCTACGCTAGCCGGATCGGTACCCCCGGAAGTCAGAGTCAGACTAGACTCGCGATGCCGTCGTGGCTGGCTTAAATGCACTAGCAATCAAGCACATCAACCAGATGTTTTCTGGTGAAACTCCTTACAGCCCTGCCTGATCCACCGCTCTTTGGCCTCATCGCTACACTCGCACTCCTGTTCTGGCCCGTAGCCACAGCCACCGTCAACTTGTGAGCAACGCCAGACTGCTGGATTCGGTTTGAAGAGACCCGTGAGGAACTTGAAGATCTAGATTGTGGCTCTAATGCCTACAAGTGCGGTAATCATGTGATTCCGTCTCCGATGAATCATCATGGACCACGGCAACTGTCGGATCAAGCGATTGCCACATCACGCTGGACAGGAACGCTTCAGGCTCTCATACTGCGTCTGCGTGAGATTCAGATACACTCCACAGCGCCCGGTGGTGATCGCGCTTTCTCGGCATCTGGCTGCTCTCACGGCCGGGCGATTGCTCCTGCCAGCTTCCGACCCTTATGCGCAGAGGCAAAGATCAACTTCTTGCAAGGGCGTCTTGCGGTCTCTCTCACGCAATTGGCACTCAGACACGCAATTTAGGGTTAGCAGATGCACTACACTTCTGCAGGCAAGACTCGCTGACTCTCTCGGTCGGTCTGGACCTCAGCAGCAGCCGAATATACGTCCTCACAATTTGACTAGCGTGATGTTGCCTTTATGTGATATAGCCTTTCTCCATATATGGAGCTGTGAATATATGAAAAGAACACTACTGTGCCTTGTGCTATTTGTGCTCGAGAGTAGTTCTCTGTTTGCACAGGACGCCACGACCGCATGGCGTACAATCCTCCACCGCTGCGCTAAGAGCGATTTGATCAATAGAGAATCGCTATTTTTTGGTGTATCCAACACCATTGGCCCGGGAAGCGTGTGGCGATTCGCCGACGACAAGTCCATACGTTTGATGTTTGAATTAGCGGATGCGTTTCCCAGCATTGCCAAGCAAGAGAGCATAATACACAAGAATAACGTTGTGAGCTGCTTAGGAAATTCGAGCAGTACTTGGAATATCAAATTGTCCCTCCCGTTTACGACGGGAGCTACTCCCCTCACCTTGGACATCGGGGGACTACTAAGCCAGGCGAAAAAAGTTACCGTCTCAATTCAGGGTTATGCTATGGACGATTTGAAGGAGACTGTGTGGAAAACAGCAATGCTGGATCTTGGCTCAAGCAATGTATATGCGAAAGAAATCCTTCAGCCAAACAGACTCTTAGCGGAAAACGTGGTTAAAGTCACTGGGTTCCGGGCTATATTCGATTACAAAGCAGATATCGGCGCCGACGCCGTGGCCAAATATAAAGGTACGTCATTTACACTTGGAAATAGTTCACCAAGTTCAGGCAAGCAAACCACAAGTTCCGACGTCAAGACGATATCAGACGCAGCTAATTCTGCAGTTTCAACCGCCACCAAGGCAGCGAAAAAAACGAAGGCTAGCAATTCGGAGGCTAGCAACAAGAGTTCGTGTCCGGTGCCTGGTGGCACTGATACCGGAAACACTAGCGCGAGCACCAGTTCTGGCGGCAACACCTCTGGTTCTGGAGGGAAGACTGTAGTCGGACCCGGCACTTCCAACACTGCAAGCCCAGGCACAGGCTCCGCGACGCTTCACGTAGAATTTACAAATAATCGGCAGATTTCAATTTGCGCGGACGGCCCGTTCTATTTGATTGCAGCCTACAGTAAGTTGGTTAACGGGGCGCCAATAGGACTAAATGCAACCACCACTTCTTTGGAGCTTAGACCGATCGACGTACCTGAAGGAGCAACGGCGGCAAGCGACCGGAAGACAGAGTAGAAGTTTGAACAAAGGACATCCAGGACCTGCGTACGCCTGTAGCGGTCTATTTTTTTTGGAGCGCCTCCGGACGAAACGTCCCCCCCCACGAATAGAACAAGAGAGAGCCTTATGCCCTATCATTTTGCTCGTCACCTGAGTAGTCGTCCATTCCTGGCGCGGGTCATGCTCGTGCTTCTTTCGTGTTTCGCAGGACGGCTTGTGCTAGCCTCTCAGCCTTCGAAGAAACAGCATTTTTCATGTTCGCAACCCGACTTGCGGATAAAGAGCTGTGCTACAGATCCAACATATAAATATCTCGAGTGTGAGCAAAAACAAGCATATGCCTCGAGTAGTGATTTACAGGACAACCTTGATGAACACAGAAAAAGAATAATACCTACCGAACCCGACTTCTACATAAACGCCCAAGGTAAAAACGACAACCAAGCAACCAAAGATGTAGATGAAAGTGTTGCGCGACTAAAGCGTCTCATCGCAGAGGTCCCACTTCCGACGTGTTACGAAGATCCAATTGCCTATTTGGTTATCTTGGGGCATATGAGCGCGATCGAAACGGCCCGAACTGAATTACGCTTGCCTTTGAAGCATAGACCAGAATTTGGGTCTCTACCGACCGAGGACATAAATGCCTACACTTTTCCAAAAACCGAGGACCACGAAAGCCTTATCGCCTTTAATAATGAATTGATCAGATTTGCTTTGGTGGTAACCAGCGATGCGGTAGCGACAATTGAACTAGATCCGATCAACGGCGCCTACGAACCGTTGACTCCAATGGAACTCAACGCGAGATTTGAGAACAACCCGGATTTGTCTGTAAATCTTCAAGAAACGATACTTGAATTCCTTCATTTACCACATCGTACCTTTCCAAGCCCAGATTCGGGGCATTACGAACTTATCACGCCTCTTAATACTTTCATCGGTAGATTTGCGGCTGGACACGAGTACGGACACGTTATCAAAAATCATCAATCAATCACAGGCAACGTGCGGATCGCAGAGCGTTCTGACTCTACGGGGAAACCAGTGACTATGTCTGTTCTAGTGCGTTCTTGGGGCCAAGAGCTAGAGGCAGATCAACTCGGCACTCTTCTGATGATCCAAGTGATGAAGGACACAGTAAGATTCGTCCCCGAATCTAAAGAACAGTTTCTTTATTCTCTGCGAGGAGCTTTGTTATTTTTTACATGTTTACAAATAATCGACGAGGCGAAATACATACAGCATCACGGAACCCTTCCACCGAGACTTTCAGATCGCCAGAAAGAGATTGTACGTGCGAAAGCTGTTCGCGAGTTAACTCTCGACGAAGAGAAGTTAATTGCTAACCTTGAACTCGATAATCATCCGCCACCCTGGTTTCGGTTTGAGCGGGTCAGGGCGCTAATAGATCAGGCCGATCGCCAATACGGAACACCCTCCCAACTAGCCGAAGCGCGTAAAGCTGATGCCATCATCGATAATGCAGCGGCTCTCTGGGCGTACTCCTCCGCTTCATTTGCTAAAAGGTTTTCGAAAGACGAAAGTCGCTAAAGTGGTCAGGCGGAGAGGTCTTGTATAGTCCAGGGTTAGTGGTGATCTTCTGTGTTGTTGCAAGGAAGAAGGTATAAGTTGGTTGAGTTAGGTTGGCAGCACAGTGAGCAATTTGGTCTCCGACCGGAGTTGAGTTCCATTTGCTGTTTTCTATGACGGAGAGGATTGACGGCGATCTTGGTTCCGGAACACTATGCTGCCCAGGTAGGTCCAGTTCTCGCGACCTGAACGATGGGTCCGCATGGAGTGCGTAAAAAACGGATCAGAGGAATGCGGAGGACCATCCTATAAACATCATCCGGGTCGAGCAGCACAACTTGAATGTTTCTGCCGAAGCTTAACAACCGTGGTAGGGGAAATACCAAGCGTAGCGGCAATCGAACGAATGCTGTTGCCCTCGTCCTGCAGCATGCGCAAACGGTGGACAAGTTTGTGGTCGTCTTCCATTTTTGGTCTGCCGCCGATCCTTCCAGCTTTGCGGGCTCTGGCCAAACCGGCTAGCGTCCGCTCTCGAATTTTCTCGCGCTCAAGCTTGGCGATGGATGCCAGCAGCGAAATCACAACGTCTCCGAATGGCCCGAGGGTATCGATGTAGCTCTCCTGAAGGCTCCGATAGGCGATTCCCCATGCTTTGACCTGTTCAAGCACTCTGAGCGTCTCAGAAACCCCTCCCCGACTCAACCGGCTCAGGTCCCAAAACACCAGCACATCCCATTCCCTCCGGCTAGCCGCTTCCATCATTCGCTTGAATCCTGGCCGATCTAGAGATCTGCCCGATTTCGCATCGCTAAACTCAGCCACCACCTGCCATCCCATCCGCCCACAGAACTCCACCAGTTGGAAACGCTGATTCTCAACGGTCTGTCTCCTGTCGTCGGTCGATACTCTCGCGTAGATCGCTGCTCGCATATTTCCCTCCTGCCCCATTAGGAAAATACGTAACAAAATACGGTCGTTAATTGGATCAGCGGAATCGGACTCTGAAGTCCACGCCAATTGACGAGTCTGGCGCATACCTTTTCTGATACAGCGGTTGCCTGGCATCCTGAACGATGAAAGGTCCAGATACGCTGCCTTCGATCAGCCACCTCGCGACAGAGGGGCGTTTTGGCTCACACGCGAGCCAGATACCCATGAGCTTTTCTCCTGCTCCTCTGAAGAAGCCGTCGCACGATATGCTCCGCCAACCACACAAACAATCCGGCCCGAGTTTCGGCTTTGCGCCAGACCCTCTTTACTTTGGAATGGGTCCCTTCATCCCGGACGCAGATTTTGCAAGTTGAGGTTGAGGGGCTTTGGGGCTCATCCACTCACCCCAAGATCAGATGTACAGCTGGTGACTGGCCGTTGGCTCCTAGGCGGTTTCACTAGGTATTTGCAAAGCAGGTTCTGCGGGTTTTCCAGAAGGGATGGCGTTGTAGTATGTCAGAGCCATTCGGAGAGTGAATTTCCATGACTGATGACTTTAGCTATCGCGATCCCAAACTGTCGATTTGGCAAGCAGCTGCGCAACAGGTGCACTCCAGACGCATGTTGGCGGAAGGAACGACCTTGCAGACTCTCCGGGCAAGACCGGTCCAGGACCGTATGCAAGACCCCCTGATGCTGCCAGCTCACCTGGTCGGCAGAGCTGCCAAAGAGGCCGGAAAGCCATTTGCATGGCTGGCTCAGGAAGTTAAAAAGGGATTCCTAGATTTAAAGGCTTTGTTTGATCCGGCTAAAGACTGCGCCAATGCCGCAGCCCATTTCCTCTGGGCGGAGGTATCGGGCAACGAACACGATTCGCAGCTCTACGAAGGTGAGCTGAGCAAGTCAGTTTGTGATGTAGGAGGATGGTCGGCGTGCCTCTCGACATACCTCGGCTATAAGGCACTCGGGCAAAAGCCAGAATACCGCCCGAACCAGAATGTCATGGTTGACCTTGGCACCAAGTCCAAGCTGGCAATCATCGGCGATTGGGGTGTCGGTGACGACGTCTCAATCAATGTGCTGAAGGAGGTCGAAAAGCGGAAGCCTGATGTTCTCCTGCATCTCGGAGATGTTTATTATGCAGGAACTCAGCGTGAGGCGAAGGTGAATTTCCTCGACATCTGTCAAACGGTCCTCGGTAACAACATCCCGATCTATACCTTGTGCGGAAATCACGACATGTATTCAGGCGGCGCGGGTTACTATTGGCTGCTTGACCAGATCGGCCAGAAGGCGAGCTATTTCTGTCTCAAAAACGACAACTGGGTATTCCTTGCCATGGACACCGGATTCCATGACAACAACCCGTTCAACATCGCGACGAACATGACGGACCTGGTTTCACAGGAAGGATGGTCAGAAGCAGCCTGGCACATGAAACAAATTGAGAATGCGGGCAACCGGAAACTCGTCTTGCTCTCCCACCACCAGCTGTTTTCGCCCTTCTCGTCCGTTGGATCTGTCAACGGTCAACCTTACGCTTACAATCCAAATCTCTACGGAGCATTCAAGAACACTATTCCTAACGTGGAATGGTGGTTCTGGGGGCACGAACATACACTGGGCATTTTCGCTCCGTACATGGGCCTCAAACGGGGCCGGTGCGTTGGTGCCTCCGCCGTACCCGTATTTCAGGATCAGCAGTCGTACGAAACGTGCCCGACCCAGCTTCAAACAATCGATGGAACCATGCCCACATGGGATCCGAAAGGTGTTCTTGGGACCACAAATAATATGTACAACAATTGTTTCGCTATGATGACGCTCACCGGGGCTTCTGCAAATGTGGACTACTACGAGGTTCCGCTACTTCAGCCCGCGCGCAAATTTGATTTGACCGATGAGGCCGGAATCGCCGGTTAGCCGAGAGGTGTTGCGGTGAGCAGTCGAGATGCTCAATCCTTCTGTATTTGATGTGGTCGTCGGTCGCACTCTTCACAGCCACTGCGCATATCTAGACTGCATAGCCGTGAGCCACAAGTCCCCTCAGTGAGCTTTCGCTATCGGAGACAAGTCTAGCCGCGCGGTTGAACCAATCACAGTACGGGGACTGGCTGAGCACCTAATTCAATAGGGGCCCCAGGGCTCAGCACTCGGTAAAATGCTATCGTCTTGACCGCTCGTCACTGAGTTTCGGCTTTCCGCCAGGGACAAACGTTTTCAGAATGGGTCCCTTTATCCCCGACACACATTGTCAAGATTCGAGTAACTCTTGCGCTCTGGGTTTCGGGGACCAGATGGCTCGCTATGCCTCGATTTGTGTATGTTTATTGGCATCCTTAGCGAATTGACGGTTACGATTTGAATCATGCCTGAGGAGCTCGGAATCGCGCTAATTGTTCTAGTCTTCATCGGCTGGGTTCTTGTCTCGATTTTCAGCACCCTTTCGGAGACGCTCACGACCACCGTGAAAAAACTAGATGGGTTCTTTGCTCAAATGCAGGCACAGAGATTTGACCAGAGGAAAGCAATGCTCTCGGAGCGAATCCGAGTAGTCCTACCGGATGACCTTCCACGAGCCGAACGAATCCTAAACCGCTTACAAACAGACTTCGAAAGGCGCCGAACCGAGACGATCTGGACCCCGCTACGCCCAACCTGGGAGAAGAAGCCCTTCCTGCGACAGTTGTTTTCGCCTCAGAGTGCAAACTGGAAGGACATGGATATTGCAGAGATCGATTTCATACTGCGGCCCGATCCAGTGATGTGGTCAGAGAAGGAATCGGCTATCCTCGCGCAGACTGGCATCTATCCATCAAATCCTCCCGCTAGCGATTGCCTAAAGTTTGACGAGCTTCGCGTCCCTCCGCTAATGGTTGAAAAAGCAGTATTTGAGGTGGATCACGCTACAGTCAAAAGGAAGGACGTCCTACGGTTCTTCCAACAGGAACGCAAGAGCGTCGAGGACTATAACCAGAAACGCTCTGCGCTCATCTCTAGATACGATGGTCTGAAACGCCAGATCGAAATATGGAACACGGAGGAACGAGAGCGATGGAGACGCTACATCAAAACCTCCGCCGAGATGGCCCAAGAAGAATTGACGAAGTATCAGTTGCACGCTCAGGCGTATTCCAGTGAGTGCAGTAAGCAAAAGCAGAACATCAACACTATTTTGGAGGGTTACAAGCGAGCGCAGAGAGACCAAGTCATCGCGAGAGTTCAATGCATTCTGGGCAGTTTAGCCATGCCGAGCTCAGTTCCTCGGTTGTGGGACCTCGATTTCGACGACGCCCAGGGCATTTTGATCGTTGAACTTGCCCTACCGGACATCGTCCATAGGCCACCGTTTAAAGTCGTTTCGCTCAAGAGTGGAACAGTTGAAAAACCCCTGAACCAAACCGAGCGCAAGGAATTTATACCCAAAGTACACCCGGCGATCTTGCTGCGAGTCGCCTTTGAATTGTTTCGTAACGATGTGTCGGACACGATCAAGCTGTTAGTCTTGAATGGCTGGGTCAACTTTAACGATCCTACAACAGGGATCGATACTAAGGCTTACACGTCATCCCTTATGGTAGAACGCCATCAGGTAGCCTCTCTGAATCTGCGTAATATCGACCCCGTTGCCGCCTTCAATAACCTGAACGGCAAATCGGCTGGAAAGCTGATCGAAATTGTTCCAATCGAACCGAGCCTGAATCTGAAGAGAGATGACTCTCGATTCGTTGACGCAAAAGCAGTACTGAACAATCTCGGTGGAACGACCAACCTCGCAGCCATGGACTGGCAGGACTTTGAGCATTTAATCCGTGAGTTGTTCGAAAAAGAATTCGCCGGTCGCGGCGCTGAAGTAAAGATCACTCAGGCGAGCAGGGATCGCGGTGTGGACGCAATCGCCTTCAATCCCGACCCAATTCACGGGGGCAAGTACGTAATCCAGGCGAAACGTTACACAAACACGGTTGATGTTAGCGCCGTACGGGATTTGTGCGCCGTAGTCCGCAAGGAAGGAGCTTCAAGAGGGATCCTTGTTACGACCAGCACGTACGGGGCTGACGCCTACGCCTTCGCGAACAATGAGCCCGTGACGCTGTTGAACGGAGCAGAACTCCTAGGGCTGTTGGTGAAGCACGGCTATAGTTTCAGAATCAATTTGGCGGAAGCGCGCCGAGTGAAGTCCAACGAAGTCCGAAAGGATGACAACCGTGAGCGCAGCTAGATGCAGCTCAGCCGCATGCCACCATGACCAACGAGTAGTGTAGCCGAGTTTTGGCTTTGCGCCAGGGGCGGACGCTATCAGGATGTTTCCCTCGATCCCCCCGAGACAGCTTTAGAATTGAGGGGGCTTTGGGGCTCACGTCCTCTAGACTGGGAATGCAGTGCAGATTGATGAATGTACCGATGCATATCCCATCCCGCATTCATTTGCTTAGATAGGCGGCGACGGACACTGCAATGAAGTAGTCTTTCAGCAGCCTGCTAGACTAGGCGGCGCCCGAATCCGAGGAACCTGCCTCCGCCTTCTCGACCGTCGGCCTCACGTCTATGAGACTTGGCCCCTGTTTTCCGGTGACTGTAGGTGCTGGCGGGGCTTCCTGTGGTGCTTTTCGAGCCTGAGACAAATTCCATCGCTGGAGCACACCCGTTCCAGATGCTGCCGCGATGAAACCAACCGCCACCGATCCCCAAAAATCCTGCACGGATACGCTCACTAGGAACTGTGATCCTGACACACGCGACAAAAGAATCGCGACGACAACGCTCAGAAGCGACGACAATCCCAAGCCTCGAAAAACGATGAATGTCTTTTGCAACCAATGGTGCTCGCCAAATGTCCTATGCACTGGCAGCCAGAGATTCGGTAGCAGAATAAAAGCTAGAAACCCACCTAAGGCTGCTCCAACTAGAATTGCGGGTAAGGGACAAACGGCACCGTTAGCTCCGCAACTTGTGTTGAATAATTTGGTAAACGCTTTTCCGCGTCATCTTTCGTTGTCCAGTACGCGCATACAACATGCATCGTATAGTCTGCTGGAACAAGTCTCATTCCCGCCTTGAACCGATCCCAGAAGCCCCGTTGTGTTACGGGTATGGTCGCCAGCATGCGTGAGCCCGGCTGCACTGGAGCAACCTCCTCCCAAGGATTAGCGTTTTCCTCAAGGACTCCGGTGCCCAAAACAGACCGCCACTGACTCCAGCCATTTGAACCGGGAGGCATGGGATCAACTTCTGGTGGCAGTGTCAAGGTTAGGTAGTTCGAAGTAATATAAATGGTCTTTGCGGATGTGTTTTCAATTTGAACGCTAACCTCAAAAGCAGTGTCTGAGAATGTTGTTCACGGTGGATTAGTAATGGGACGCATTTCTCGTCATGGAAGCCCGTCGCCCATACGACGGTTTCACCCGTTCGGAGCCCCCTTGAGCATCCCGGCCAGTTCGGCGGAGACTAGACGGTCTGGATAAGGGACGCAGTTTGTGGTATCTTTTTGCGCAATTTCGTCTTGGATAGGAGAATGAATGCGACTTCTTTATCCTCCTCTTGTCTGCAACCCCGCCGGATTGATTGTTGTGATCACACTGGCACTAACGTCTCTATCCAGCAGTGCCCTTGGCCAATCTGAGACGGGTAGCATTGATCACGTTCGGGTTCTAGTCCGCGATATTGTAGCCGCTCAAAATCAGTACCGAGGCGTGCTGGGTTTCGACATGAGTCGAGCGGAACCAATTATTTATCAGGAGGGCTCAGCACACAACGGCGCTGCATTTACCGACGGAACATACTTGGAGCTTCTCGGAATTGCTGACCGGGAAAAGCTCCTGAAGTCACGGCCCTGGATTGTAGATTTTCTTCAGGATCATCAAGGGGCTCACTCTGTCGGCATAATAGTCACATCGGCTAAGGAGGTGGCGGATCGTTTGCAGTCCCGAGGGATCGAGGCTCCCCTTTTCAACTTGATACGTTCTCGTCCCGGAGCTAAACCCATTCTGCTCGTGACACCCAAGCTTGTGAACCTGCCGAATGGCGCAATTTTCTTCGTAGAGTATCCCGCGCAACAGTCAGCCCAGACGGTTGTCCAACCTAACACTGCTCTGGGTACCGTCGCAGTTTGGATTATGGTCAAGGATCTGGAAAAAGCCGTCAAAGAGTCAGAGACGCTTGGCTTTCATCCCGGACGGCTGCTAGACTTCAAGGCTTTGGGGGCGCGGGGCTGTGAGCTTGACACAGGTCGTGGAAAAATATTGCTGCTGGAAGCTAATTCACCCGAGAAACCTGCAGCAAATTTCTTCCGTGAGCGCGGCCAAGGTGTCATGGGGCTTACGCTCGCAGTCGGTGACATTGCGAAGACACAGTCGCTGATCGGAAGAAACACAAATAGAAAATTCCCACTCTACGATGGAATCTACGGAAAAAGCTTTCTAGTGCCTTCGGAACTGGCAAACGGCGTATGGATTGAAATGGTGCAGAAATAGATTCAGCGACGAGACGATGACACGATCACTGGATCCGCTTTTTTGAGCCGGTGACCAGCCGGTCTCCTTTTTCGCCTCAAATACCATACCGTCTCAAAGACGAGCAAATCGACGGCATTCCGCAGTTGCCGAAGACCGCCCGCGACGAATGGAAAATCTGCCAGCGGGCCGAGAAAATTCTGTACGACTCTGGCGCTGACATCCGGTACGGCGGAGGCAGGGTTTTTCCGGTTCGGGTCCCATGAGCCGCAAGCCCCTCCCATTAACGGAAGAAGTGGGCGGTCATTCCTAGATACCCAGAAATAAGGCAGATCCGCTGGTAGAACGAATCTTGCAGGTTTCTGTTTGCATCGTTGGCTATCCCTCGGTTAAGACTGATAGTCGTGTGGGAATTCTGGCTATCACTGAGGGGCTTGCGGCTCAGCCTCTCGGCCTGAAATTCAGATCACAGAATTCCTGCCCTTAGTTTCGGCTTTCCGCCATTGCCTGCTGTTCTCAGAATGGTTCCTTCGATCCTCGATAGAGATTTCAGGATTGAAGACCGAGGGGCTTTTGGCACAGAGCCGGATAAGGACTTGGGTCTGCTCCCTCCTCAGAGGCCCCATCGGGGTGGGTAAGGGCTAGGTGGTAAACGCCAATAGGCGACGCGCCCAGCCAGACTCGTTCTAAAACTGTCTATTGGTAATCTCAAGAAGCAAACGACCACTCTTGTTATCGAAATTCAGTTCCACATCGCGTAGGCCAAAAGACTGACAAGTAGTAGCTCCCGGCGCTTGCAACGTCACCCAAAACTCATTGCAGTCAACGATAGTTGGCGCGTTACTCCAACTGCCTTTCGTGAACGTTCCATTTCCGAGCCAATTGATGTTAGTAACCGTAACTTGCTTGCCGAGATATTCCATCAGACGGTATACCTTTCCACTTCTCATCGCTACGAGGCTGTCAAACTGCGACTGAGATGCCTCAAACGTCTCCGATCCACGTCGGATGTAGGACGGTCCTGCAAAGTGGGGCCGAAGTTCGCTTCCTGGTACTATCACAGCTAGGGCAGTATCGCTCCCCTTCGTGATCAACTTTGGGAGGTATGCCGCACGCGGATAGATCTTTTGGAGCATGCGGTTCAGAGTCTTCTGGACAGAATCGAAGTCATGCTGCTTGACCTCGAAGCGCCCGTCGTCTTTGACGCCTATATAGAGGATGCATGGCCATCCTATAGGCGCGGAGTTCGCGAATGCGACGACTGTCTTCAGGGAATCGTTAAGGTCGGCAACTGTCTTTCGCTCAACGAAGTGATCCTCGAAGTTGCTTAATCTCGCAAGCAGGTCCGCATCCGACGGTTGGATAATCATCTCAGTCTCCAGTCGTAATGCTAGTGCATTCGGGTTTCCAGAACTAGCACTGAGGGGTTTAGTGGCTCAGGCACGAGCTAAATGCCCATGAGCTTGTCTTCTGTTTCTCCGAGGCAGGTCGGGCACCGCGGAAGAATCTGAAAATCCGGCCCGAGTTTCGGCTTTGCGCCACGACCTCGCCCTTCGAGAATGGCTCGCGACCATTCGCTTTCAGAGCTATAGACATTCGGGTGTCTACACCACGATGATGGCATGATTTTGGGAGTTGACCCGCCGTCGCAAGAAGAGGAGCCCGTACGCAATGTTAAAACGGCTCGCGACATATTCAATGCTTCTATTTTCAATGCTTCTATTGATGGTATCGAGGAGCTGATCGATCTTCTTTCTCCAGCAGAAATGAACCAGGTGAGCGTGATGGGCACGGAAAGCTACCGCCCAAACACCGCCTTCATAATGATGGCCATCGATAAGAAGCAACCGGGACTGGAAGACGTGAGGAACGCGATCAAAGAGGTTTTGAAGGAATTCGTTATTTCGGCCGTTACCGCTGACGAGATCGAGCACGAGGGCGCGATCACCGACAGAATTCTTGAAGAAATAGAAACCCAACGAATTTCTGATCGCTGATCTTACTGGCGAGCGCCCAAACGTCTACCATGAAGTCGGCCACGCGAATGCACGTGGCAAACGGGTCATCCTCTACCGCATGGTCGGGACCAAGCTACACTTTGACATCTCGCATCGAAATTGCCCTGAGTACGAAGCAACATTACCGACCTGAAGCAGCAATTACGAAAGTGGATGGAGACGGTGACCAACAAGCCTCGAAAACCATAGCGAATTGTCTGCCACGCCAACCCGTCGTTTAAAAACACAATGAGCGGCAAACAAGTTGGGTAGAATGATTCGATGCCAAGGAATGCAAGCGTATACGAAGTCTTGATTGCCTCTCCCGGCGACGTCGTATCTGAACGTGTGCTTGTGGCGGAAGTGATTGAAGATTGGAACGCAGCACATGCGAGGCCTTTTGGGATAATGCTACAAGCGCGGAGGTGGGAACTAGACTCCGTGCCTGAACTGGGCGACCGTCCTCAGGCGATCATTAATAGGCAAATTGTGGATGGCGCAGACCTTCTGATTGCCGTGTTCTCAGCAAGACTGGGAACGTCAACTGGTGTTTCAGCCTCAGGTACGGCCGAGGAAATCGAGCGACTGCGATCCATGGACAAGCCCGCTCTTGTCTACTTTTCAAAAGCGCCGTTGCCGCGCGATCACGACCCGGATCAGCTAAAACGTCTGAACGAGTACAAACGTGAGCTCAGGGCCAAAGGGCTGTATTGCGAATTTGAATCCGATGAGGATTTACGGCGGCAGGTATCGCGGCACTTGGCTGGTACCATTTCGACGCTTTCGAAGGATGCGCAAAATCAGAAGCCGGGCAAGCAAAACACCATCGGCAAGCGTATCACTTCTAATCGGGCAGAAAGGCAGAAGCGGCGATGTGCGGACGGTTACTATTTCTGCGGAACTGGAAAACCTTTCACGGGTGCGGCGAATTGCGGAATATGTTGTAACTATGTCTGTCCCGCGCGCCTGTCTGACGCATTCATCGGCGTCTTTCATTCGCGAAATTCGCGGGGCTGAACCTGGAAGGCGGCTATTTCGAACGACAGAATCTGATGAGAATGTGATCCTGCCGGGGGATAAAGCTACGTTATTCTCGCTGGAGCTAGGTATTGACCAGCTGATGATGACGGGAACGTACCTCGCTGGCGACATCCAAGCGGCCTTGGCGGACAAAGTAACTGTTGAAGCTGTCGTGGGGGATGAACGTCTTCACTCGGAGATGACTGTGTCAGAGGTTTTTCACGGCATTATGTAGGTGCGGGGCAACTATAGTCCCCGCCCGAGCCAGTCAGAGTTAGCTGCCGCTGCTGCATGAGAGTTCGAAAACCCTCGAATGTCCGTCGTGCTCATCGAAAAAGTTGTGGGTTCAAACGTTTGAACCCACGGAATGAGTCGTCCCCTTGATAGAATTGACTTTTCGGTGAATAGGCTATTCACCCAACTAATCGCAGAGGCGCCTTCTCGCTGCCCTGTAACCACCTATACAGCCGCCTAGTAACTGATTCCACACCACTTAGCAAGCATCGACTAGTTATGCGACAGGTCCTCTCTGTTGTAAGAACTTGCCTGCAACTCCGATAATTAAGGAGTTTCTGCGTCTCCTTTTTGACATTTGTTCGAAAAAACCCCCTATCTATCTGATTTCACTACGCTTTTATGGAATGGATCGTGGCTCTCTAGTCGTCACATTAATTAGTTGCCCTCCATCTGGGCAAGACCAAAATGTGAGCCGACAAGCCCCTCGGTCATCCCTCAATCCGAAGTGATCCGCCATCCGCGATTCAAACGTTGAATCGTAAGCTCCTTTCACTCTCGGGCCGCCTGCTAGGTATCTTGTATGTTGTTGTATTTAAGGGAGATTTTGATTCGCAACTCGTTCCAAACAAGTCCTATTCTTTGATTCGCGTAAAAACACACACCCTTAGGGTGTGGTTTAGCGGAAGGTAGCCTTTTCGACGGCGGAGAGCGGGCCAATATTCTGGGGCGCATTTGTCACCATTTGCGGGAGCGGATCATACACTGGATTCACATCACACGCAAGAGATGCCAGGAGGAATTCAATAAATAAACTTGTCCTAACCTTGAAAAAGACATGCCCAGCTCCTACCAACGTTAGTGTGATAAAGATTTTTTAAAATAAATAGCGATTTGGGTGTCTGAAATGTCTGCCGGGACACCCACAGAAGTAGCGGCAAATTCTGCCGTGGTACAAGCAACAACCTCCGCCGGGTAGGTCCCCACCTGGATTTGATGAGGGGCACGCGTCCCCGACTCCGCCCGTAGGCCCAACGGGATCCAAAGCGACTGTCACCGCCGTAGCCCCGAGGCGTTCAGTATCGGCTAGCCAGCATCCGCTGGTCTATTTCAGTGCCAAAGCATTTCCATATTAGAGAGGTAACACCATGCCATCAGGCAGACCGCCGAAACATCCCTGGGACACTCTCGCCCTGGGGGAAACCTTCACCATCCCCGTAACCGAGCACAGAGGCTTCGGTCGCGTGCAGATGTACACCTACCAACGCAACTTCCACCTCAAGCCGAAGCGGTTTTCAGCCTTCCATAACCTGGATGGCTCCGTCACCATCACCCGGAGAGCCTAATGAACGAGTACGAGTTAGAGTTACAGGAAGCTATTCAGGACACATACGGGCCCGATGCCTATGAGTACACGACGGAGGAGGCATGGGATGAGATAGCGGACGCTCGGCATGAAGACTTCTGTCGGGCTCAGTGGGAGAGGGATTGCAGTCAGTTCGGCACTCCAACCCTAGACAAGACCATCGCCCTTACTTCAGAAGAAGAAGCCGATGCGGCGAAACTCTACGATCTTATCCTTGGTGTCGATGACATCGAAGACGATCCCGCTGCCGTCATAATTCCGGGTATGTTGATAGCTGGCGGCCGAACCGTACTCTCCGGTCGAACAAATCATGGCAAATCCGCGTTGGCAGCATACCTCGCTCACCAGATTGCTGCTGGCGGAAATTTCCTCGGTCTTAAGATCGCGGCTCGTCCCGTCCTATACCTGGACCGGGAGAACTCCATATCTGGTCTGCGCAACTTCCAGAGGTGGCTGGGAGTGAAATATTACTCCAAGAAGAACCGCAAGTCCCAGTTCCTCCATCTGGGATTGCATTCGCAGGGTGTTCCATTACCTAACGATAAGATCATCCTCGCCTGGGCAAAATCCCAGAAGGTTCGTCCGGTCATCGTCCTTGATACCCTTGTCCGTTTCATGAACGGCAAGAACGAGAATGACGCTGGGGAGATCGAGAAGTTCTGGCAGCTCACCGACAAGCTCCGGGCTCTCGGTTGCGCGATCATCATCCTTCACCACACTGGCAAGGGTGAGACCAGCCAGAATTACAGGGGTTCAACCGATATCGAGGCTGGAGCAGATTTCTTCTTTGTCATGAAGAAGTTATCCGAGGGCACGCTGACGAAGTTCTCGCTGGAGCGTATCAAGCAGCGCCTGGACTTCAACGAATTCTCCGAGAAGACCATCATCGATATCTCTTCGACCGGCGAGTTCACTCTCGCAGGTAAGCGTAAGATCTCCCTTCTGGAGAAGCTACTCTACGAGAATCCCGGCATCACCAAGGGCGCGTTTGAAGAGGAAGCCGACCGATGCGATATCTCTCGGGATGCCGCTAGGGCCTTCTTAGGAGATGAGAGCCGCGTCATTGTCAAGCAAGGGAAGGGTAGGACCGTCCACCACTTCCTTAAGTCCCTTGACTAACCCCCACGCACTACTAACCACCGCAACACCCGGACGCCAGTCCAGAAAGAGAAGTATCGTCCATGTATCCGCACCGCACCAAGATCCTTTCAGGTCTCTGCCATGAAGTTAATCGAGAGCAATTTATGGCTGCTCTTCAACGTTTCACGAAATGCCCAACCGAAAGAGAGGAGTGGATCTCTATCTTCAACCAATGCGAGCAGGTAGCCGCATTAACCGACGCCTTCCTCATGGAAGTAGCATTGTCCACTCGTGGTTGAGGGGACCTACGGCGCATCGATTACGCGACACAGCGCATCATCAACCCGCCTCACACAGGCCACTGACGTATTTTATCCGAGCAGCCCTCGGACTTGGAACTTATAACAATGGCAACAGCCAATGAACTATACGCAAAGTGGAAGGGAGCTTCCGCAGACGACAAACAAATCATCGCATTCGAGATGATCGAACCCCTAACCCTTCTCGCCGGGAAGGTAGCTTCCTCTTACAAGATCAAAGATCCCGGCCTAGTCAACGAGATGGCCACCAACATCATCTGGAGCGAGGATGGCAGTCTAACCGACCTTGAAGTTTTCACCGGCGTCTCTAAGAAGGATGGCGGAGAATGTCTGTTCTCCACCTACGTCTCTTCGATCTTCAAGCATAAGCTTCAGAGTGAGAAGAAATGGAAGAAGAAATGGCTCGGTGACGAAATCAAGTTCGAGGCGGACAAAGAGGAGGATACCTCGTACTCCTTTGACGAGAAGCCTAAGAAGAAGCAGCCGAAGGAGGAGGCCATCTTCTCCCTCAAGCCTGATAAATCCAAGGGGTGGACACCGGAAAGCGGCGACCTCCTCGACAGAGAGCGCCCGGACTGCGACTTCCTCGATGACACCAAGATCGCCAATGGCGAGGATAAGACCTTCCGCTATGTGGATGACACCAAGGTCGGCCAGATGACCGAAGACGACGAGTATTCCGCGCTGTCCCCTGACGAGGAATTCCCGGAGCTGTCCCACAAGGCGCTAGCCGGTCTTACTGACATACAAAAGGAAGTCCTGAAGCTGCGATTGGAACAGGTCGAGAAGAATGAGCGCCTATCTGATCGTGAAGTTGGGGAGCGCCTCGGGATCAGCGAGCGTACAGCCAATCGTGAGCGCCGGAAGATCCAAAAGCTCTGGGAAGAAGGTGCGCGTCAGGTCGCTCTCGTGGACGACGAGGATTACGAGCGGCTCTCACGGTACCGCTGGTTTGCTTCCCAGGACTCCAAGAAGGGAGGACTCGAAACTAGCAAGCCCGGATACTACGCCAAACGGAAGGCTCTCACCGCAAGCAAAGAGACAACTGTTATGCGGCATCGCGAGATCATAGGCTTCCCGTTAGGTGACGTCCGTGTCCCACGTGCTCACCCAGAGGCAAGGCCGCTAGGCGGAGGCGTTTAAACGCGGACAGTAACAGTTACCGCTGATTAGAAATTATTAGAAATATTAGAACTTCGCTCCGGTTTTTCGATTCACTCTCGCTAGGATTGAAAGATCAAAACTCCCAGCCTGAGCCATAAGCCCCTCAGTTCCATAGAGGATCAACCCAAATCCTGGAGGTGCAATTGCCTCCCCAACCCTTTGAACAATTGGAGATTTTATGAAATACGACAGACCGATCCAATCGCCGGAACATGCGGCATTCTGCCGAAAAGAAGCCGAACGACGTTATGGTGGCAAGCTAGTTGAGGAGCCTTACTGCGGGATGCTGGTCGTAGAAGATGAGATCGGATTAACTCATACAGATGCTGTTCTTCGGGCGCTATCTTTTTATAAGAGAACCCCGAAAGGTCCAAGCCGTGTTTTCGCTGTCAATTAAAACGGGAGGAGCAATTCCTCCCCTCACCCTGTTCGACTGAACAACTGGAGACTCTAATGAATTTTGTACTCACTCTGCTGGTTCTCACCGGCCTTTCGCGCCGCCCTTGGGATCGGAGGTAGCATGTCCTTCGAACCTCTTCTCTCTCCCATAGAGGCTGCTTCCCTTCTCCGGATTCATCCCAAGACCCTGGTTAAGCTGGCACGTCAAGGTGAAGTTCCAGCCGCACGTACCGGGAAGCACTGGCGATTCCGCGCCTCAACTCTGGATGCGTGGTTCCGTTCCAAGGAGCAGCTATGCTAGAATCTTCTCGCCAGTTCGTCATGAGCGCTCAGGAGGTTTTATGAGTGCTCGCTATCAAGAAGGCTGCCTCAAGCCAGTGAAACGTGCCAAAGGCCCGCAGGTCTGGGTGTATCGCTGGAGAGAGAACGGCGTCCAACGCAAAAAAGTGATCGGGTCCACGAAGGATTTCACGCTTGCGAAAGCTAAGCGAGAGATTGAAAACTTTCGCACGCAACTCAATGCTGGCGTTCAAAACGTGGGTCGGATGACCTTAGGGGAGGCTTGGGGCCATTTCCAAGAGCATGAACTCTACAATCCAGCTGAGGATCGCTCTCCCACCACCGTAAAAAGCTACCTTGATTATTTTAAACGCCAAATCCTCCCTGTATGGAAGGACACAGCCTTGGAGGATGTGAAAGCTGTAGAAGTCGAGGAATGGCTCTACCGCCTGAATTTGGCCCCGGCTACAAAAGCCAAAATCCGAAACAACCTTTCCGCGTTGTTTTCTCACTGCATCCGGCACGAGTTGTACACCAAACTTAACCCCATTAAAT
Organism: uncultured Acidobacteriaceae bacterium; assembly: GCA_963814015.1. Classification (GTDB taxonomy): domain Bacteria; phylum Acidobacteriota; class Terriglobia; order Terriglobales; family Acidobacteriaceae; genus PALSA-350. The sequence goes on along the minus strand of CAWFBI010000001.1, from coordinate 1,211,610 downwards.
CTGTCCGTCAGAGCGCTGTACGTCAACGGGATCCGGACATCCTCACCCTTGAGGAGATGCGAGCACTACTCGCCCACATCGATTCATTCGTAGTTCGTGTAATGGTGGCCATGGCTGCTACATCTGCTCTCAGACGCAGTGAGATGCGCGGTCTGAAATGGTCAGACTTGGATTTTGATAAACGGTGGTTCGCTCTGAAACGCGGCTTGGTAGGCAAGGATGAAACCAAGCTAAAAACCAAAGCCTCCCGGAAGGGCGTGCCCATGTCGCCCGAATTAGCGGAGCTGCTTATCGCTTGGCGGGCTGAGTCTTCCTATCCTCGTGATGAGGATTGGGTTTTTGCATCCCCGATTAACAATGGGAAAAATCCACTCTGGTTTGAGACGGCCATGACAGATCACATCAAGCCCGCTGCAAAGAAAGCAGGCATCACGAAACGAGTGCATTTTCACGTATTCCGGCATTCGTTTGCCAGTTTGATGGGACAACGGGGCGAAGGGGTGAAAACAGTCCAGGAACTTCTACGGCACGCTTCTTCGCGCATCACGACCGATGTGTATCAACAGGGCAATGACGAAGCCAAGAGAGCGGCTCTGGGCCATATGTCGGGGATGTTTGTGGTTGCTTAGCTGACACTCCAGGTGAAAGAGGGCTCCCGTCACGGGGAGCCTTTCTTTTTTCTACAGGATGGGTTATTTTCTCAACGTGCCCTTTTGTGCCCTTGGGATTTCCGCCAAATCCTAGTTAACTCTTCTGGAATCTGGCTGGTACGACAGACCACAAATACACGACCAGCGCCGTGCCGGCGCCATGGTCTTCGGCAAACGCGGCCGTCCGTTGTGGCGTTTTAGTCCTGCTCAGGAACATGCCGGCATCACCCGCTCTCCTTTCCGCGGCTTTCCCTTGTGGCACCCGCTGTGGATGGGGCACATTGAGTGGTTTCGCCGTTGGCGCTACGAGGAGAGCGCCTGGTTGGCTCAGGACCAGGAGCTGCTGCTGCGCAGCTACCGCCTTAGCCGCTTCGCCAATCTCCCTCAGGTTCTTCTGGGATACCGGCGAGAGCGGGTCACCCTAAAGAAGCTCTTCCGCTACAAAGTGCTGCACATCCAATACGTCTGCAGGCAGCCCGGTGCCGCGGCCACCGGCTGGCAGAAATTGCAACTCCTGGTTATATCTGCGGCGAGGTTTGCGGCCAACTGCATCGCCCTGCTCGGGGGGTTTGAACGCCGCATCGGTCATCAAGCCGCCCAGGCGCCTACGGCAGCCGAACTGGCGGAGTGGCGCAGCATCTGGAATCTACTGTCCGCCTGGTATGGGCGGCCGTCGAGCGAGACCTTTCGCCCTTCGACACTGCTACAGAGCGCAAAAGACAAGCGGGGGCCCGCGTGAAGATCGTTCACGTGCTCACCCGGGGCGACGTTCTGGGCGGAGCGCAGAGCCATGTCCGCGAGCTTTCGCTCGAGCTACGTAGTCTTGGTCACGAAGTGACCGTAATCACCGGAGCGCCCGGCATTTTCAGCGACCAGCTCCAGCAGGCGGGAATTCCCTGGTTACAAGTGAGGAGCCTGGTTCGGCCGATACGGCCACACCTCGATCTGGCGGCCCTGGTCCAGCTCTGGTGCGCCCTGCGCGAGTTGAAGCCGGACCTGGTGTGCGCGCATACCGCCAAGGCCGGCTCGCTGGGACGTGCGGCTGCGCGGCTGCATCACATTCCCAGTGTATTTACTCCGCATGGATGGTCCATGTTCGACCGCAGCTCGCTACAGTCGAATCCTCTCTTCTGCTGGGCAGAATCTCTTGCCGGTCGTCTGGGCACGTGCGTCATCAATGTGTGCGAGTTCGAGCGCGAGTACGCACAGCAATGCGGGGTGTGCAAAGCAAAGACGCTGGAGGTGGTGCATAACGGGATAGCGGAGATTCCCTTGGCCCGCGTGCGGCCGATCGATGCTCAGCCGCCGCTGATGGTGATGGTAGCGCGCTTCGCCCAACAAAAGGATCATGCCACGCTGCTGCAGGCACTCTCCGGTTTGCTAGGCATGGAATGGCGGTTGCTGCTGGTGGGGACGGGCGACATGGAAACGCGCATAGCCGCGCAAGTGGACGCGCTTGGCCTGGGCGGCCGGGTCCAGATTTTGCCTGCGGAAACCAACGTGGGTCGCCTGCTCATGGAAGCGCAGATTTTCGTACTGTCGACCCACTTCGAGGCGTTACCCATCAGCATCCTCGAGGCCATGCGTGCCGGCTTGCCCGTGGTAGCCACAAATGTGGGTGGCATCTCTGAGTCCGTGCAGCACGAGGAGACCGGCCTGCTCGTCGGCCATGGAGACGTTGCCGGTCTGCGCGATGCGCTGGCTCGCGCGATTGCTGACCCCGCATTGCGTCTTGCTCTGGGCAGCGCGGGACAGCGCCGATGGAGCGCGCAGTTTACTGCAAGCGCCATGGCCATGCGTACCGTCGAGGTCTATAAACGCGCTCTGGCCGCTAATTAACTTCCTGCACCTTGATGACGAAGTATTGGAACGTATCTCCCTTGGCCAGCACTAACTGGTGAGGAATATTGGCTGGTATATGAACAATGTCGCCCTTCTTGAGCTTGGTCTCCTTACCATCCTGTACGGAATCGCCCCGCACTTCGCCCGGTGCTGTCGTCGCACCATTCACGATATGACCACCGGAAACGAGCGTCGCCTGACCCGCGACGACAACATAGAAGTCGGCGAACTTTTCATGCAGCTCAGCTTGTCCGCTTTGACTGCGGAAGGCAAGCAGGGTGTAGTCCGTGGAATATTTCTTGAGCGTTTCCGTCGCCAGTCCCTTAACGGCTTTCTGCTCCAGCTGCTTCTCCATCGCCGTCAAGTCAGCCGGTGAATACTGGTCCGGTGTTGCCTCCTGCGCGTAGACCAACTGCCCCAACCCAGTCAGCATGCTGATCGCCAACAAGACTTTTGCTGTCATTCGCTATCTTCCTTTCCAGTGATTGAGCTGTTTACGCTTTCGCCGCCGCCCGTGTGCGGGCGATGACATCGAGATAGGCACGTGCTGCGATGGTAATAACCTCGGGCTTCCCTTCCGCCAGCGCTGCGACGTTGACCAGGTCCGCGCCAACGCCCAGGGCTGAAGCGCCTGCTTCAAGAAAACTAGCCGCGGTCTGCAGCGTGACCCCTCCGGTCGGCACCAGGCGCAAAAAGGGGAACGGCGCTTTAAGCGACTTGAGGTAGCTAGCCCCGCCCATTGCCGAACAGGGAAACACTTTGACGAAATCTGCGCCGGCTCGCCATGCCGTGATCACCTCGGTAGGCGTCAGCGCGCCGGGCAGAGAAACTTTGCCTCGCGCCTTGGTCTCCTTGATCACGTCCATATGCAGGCTGGGGCTGACCACAAACTCCGCGCCTGCTTCAATGGTGGCGGCGCATTCCGCTCCATCGGTGACCGTTCCCGACCCCAACAGCAGCCGGCTGCCGTAAATGCGTTTCAACTCCCGCAATACATCGATTGCACCAGGCACCGTCATGGTAACTTCCATGACCGTGATACCCCCGGCAACCATCGCCTCGACTACGCCGATGGCTTCCTTGGCGGAGCGGGCCCTGAGAACAGGAATGATTCCTGCTGCTTCCAGTTGCTGCTGTACTTCCTTCGACATTCTCTTTTTCCTTTGACTAAAGATGGTGTGTGCCACGTGCTGGAAATCGGGTATCTCGCGTTTTTTGCGAGATGTGGGAGAGAGGCTTCTGCCTGCTATTTGCCGTTCAGGCGAGTTAACGTGCAATACGCGCAGAGCCCCCCAGCATCACGCGCTCCACCTCAGCGCGAGAAGCGGTGCTGGTATCTCCGGGTGTAGTCATAGCGAGAGCTCCGTGGGCCACTCCGCAAGCCACTGCCCAGGCGGCCGGTTTTCCCATGAGCATGCCGAAGATCAGACCGGAGGCAAAGGAGTCTCCACCTCCCACCCGGTCCAGGATGTCGATATCCCGCTGTGGCACATACAAAATCTCATCCTTGTAGATCGCCATAGCACCCCATGCATTGCGGGAAGCGGTTTGCGCCGTGCGCAAAGTGGTAGCCACCAGCTTCAGGTTGCCATACGAAGCGGCCACCTCGCGCAGCATCTTCTCGTAGCTGGCCACCGGCAACTCGTCGAAATCTTCCTTCACTCCTTCAAGCTTGATTCCCAGCATGGCAGAAAAGTCCTCCTCGTTGCCAAAGAGAACATCCAGCTTCTTCACCAGTTCTCGATTCACCTCTTGCGCTTTGGCTTTGCCACCGATGGATTTCCAAAGTGAATCGCGATAATTCAGATCAAACGAGGTGACAGTTCCGTACTTGCGGGCTGTATCCAGCGCCTCCACCGCAACCTCTGGAGTCGAAGGCGAGAGCGCCGCGAAGATGCCCCCGGTATGCAGCCAGCGAGCCCCATTGCGCGGCCCCAGGATCGTCTCCCAATCGAAATCGCCCAGCTTGGCATGGGAGATGGCAGTGTTGCCGCGGTCAGAGCAGCCGACGGCGGCCCGCACTCCAAAACCGCGCTCAGTAAAGTTGAGGCCATTGCGCACCGTGCGCCCGATACCGTCGTAGGGAACCCAGCGAATGAGCGAAGTGTCGACACCGCCTTGCAGGATAAAATCCTCCACCAACCTGCCGATGGGATTGTCCGCAAAAGCGGTCGCGATCGCGGTGCGCATGCCGAAACAGCGGCGCAGACCGCGTGCCACGTTGTACTCTCCCCCGCCCTCCCAAGCCTGAAATTGCCTTGCGGTGTGGATCCGGCCTTCGCCCGGATCGAGACGCAGCATGACCTCGCCTAAACTTACGCAGTCCCAACGGCTGGTCTCCGCGCCCTTGATCGATAACTCTTCCATGGTTCCTTCTCTCTTAGCGTGATAGCGGTATATATCCCAGGTCCTGTTGAATTCCCTTGACGCAGGTCATCAGCTTACCGGCAATCTGCGGGATCTTTTGCATGGTCACGCGGAATGTAGGGCCGGAGATGCTTACCGCGGCGACCGCCTCCCCTCGGCCATCGAGAATGGCCACTCCGGCGCAGCGCACGCCCTCTTCCCGTTCTTCGTCGTCCACCGCATAACCGCGGCGGCTGGTCCGATCGAGTTCCTTCAGCAGCGCCTCCCGGCTGGTCATGGTTCGTCGCGTGAACCGTTCCAGGCCCAATTCCGGCAACAGTTCCTCTACTTTGGAGCGCGGCATGGTAGCCAGGATCGCCTTGCCAACAGCCGTACAGTGCAGGGGGCTGCTCGCGCCCACCCGCGAGATCATCCGGATGGTGCGCTCCGGCTCCTGCTTGTCGATATAAACCATGCGTGTCTTCTCCAGAATGCACAGATGGGCTGTCTCCTCGACTTCGGCGACCAGCATCTTCAGATGGAGTTGGGCACGGTCTCGCAGATCATACTGCTCGATAGCGCGGCTGCCAAAATCGCATAACCGCAAGCCGAGACGAAATTTGCCCGCCTGGGTCCGCTCCACCATACGGTGCTGTTCCAGCACCATGAGAAAGCGATGCGCCGTGCTCTTATGCAGAGATAGGGCGGCGGCTATTTCGGCCAGGCCCAGCGAGGTTGTGCTGGAGGCCAGAAGATCGAGCACAGCAAAGGCGCGGTCGAGGGCTTGTAGCTTGTAGATTCCGTTACTTCTGTGTACCACATTGTGAGATACCATGCCGTCTGCTGAAAAACCTGAACCAGCGGGCATTCTTGCCTCCTGTTATCAATTTGTCAAGTTTGGGCTCGGCGGACCCCTCAGCTGATTTTGATCAGCCCTTCATCCGCCAATTGTTTGAGCAGCTGGAGCACATCATGCTCGATAACGCCGGGGGGAGCGTCGTAGCGCCCGCTGAACTCTTCGACCAGATCCGACACCCGCACCGGCGACACCAGCTTGCTCCATATTTCGCTGCCAATCTCGCCCAGTCCGTAACAGCGACTGCGCTCCAGGCTCATGAGCACCGTCTCACCAGCCACATCCGCGGCCACCGGATCCGGTTTGTGACAAACGATCGACGCGAGATTCAGAGGGATCATGACTGTTGAAATGTTAGCAAGCTTGAGAGGTCTCTACCTGCCAACAAAGGACGGGTCCCCACATCTCGCTGGTTTTTCGCGAGATGTGGGATTCCCGTCCTTGTTGGTCAGGACAGAACTTGGCGGCCCCCCCGCCCGTTCCCATGTTGACAACCTCCACCGCAGTCTGGCTCTGCTATCGTTTGAGGCATGCCGGTCCCCCCCAGCGACCCCGCTGCCACTCACCACAGGCAGAGGACCCTCGCCGCGTTATCCATCGACCGGCTTGCGGCTTCCAAACGTCCGTTTCTGCAATACATTTCCAGCCTGATTCAAATCGCGCGCTGGCAGCTGTTCGCCGCCGTGGTCATCATGACCTTTACCTCGCTGACCGAAGGCCTGGGCGTAGCCTTACTCTTCCCCATCCTGCAGGTAGCCGGTTTCAACCTGGCCAACCAGGGACATGTCGGGCACTACACCGGCGAGGTACGCGACCTGCTGGTGCGTAGCGGACTGCGGCCCTCGCTATGGCTTGCGTCACTGTTGCTGATCTTCATGCTGCTCATGGCCCTGCGCTCGCTCTTCAGCCGGGTACAGTCGGTGCTCACCTTTCGCACCGTCCTCACCTACGAGCTGGCCCTGAGCAGACGCCTTTACCAGGCCATCATTAACGCCGACTGGCTCTTCCTGGTCCGTCGCCGCTCCTCCGACTTCACCCATGCTCTGACCGCCGAACTAACCCGGGTCGCCACCTGCACCTATCTGCTCATCGGCGCGCTGGCGAACGCCATCCTGGCCCTGGTGTATATCGCCCTCGCTCTGAAGCTTTCCGCTGGCATGACCTCGCTGGTGCTGGCGACCGGAGCAGCTCTGCTGTTGATATCCCGCCGCTGGATGCGCGCAGTTCACCAAAGCGGGACTGCCGTCTCGGAAAGCGTGAGTGAGGTGTACTCGGCGGCAACCGAACACCTGCAGAATCTCAAAGCCATGAAGTTCTACGACGCCCAGACCAGCGATCTGGCCATGTTCTCCTCGCTCCAGTCCTCGGCCCTGCAGCAGAGTTTGGATAACACCCGGAGCCAGGCAGCTGCAGCCTTCTGGTTCGAAGCCGGCTCGCTGCTGGTGCTGGGCGGAATCATCTTCGCCTCGCTGCAAATTCTCAACGTCGCCCCAGCATCCATCCTTCTGTTGCTGGCCGTCTTCACCCGTCTCTTCCCTCGCCTGGCAGCGGCGCAAAGCCAGTTGCAGGCGTTTCTCAGCGACCTTCCCGCCTTCGAAAACCTGATGACGATTTACAGCGAATGCCAGACCAACGCCGAAGTTCCGGGCGCTCCCGGTCCTGGCCCTTCGTTAGCCCATGAAATCCGATTGGAGCGGGTTGGCTTCCGCTACGATGCCGAGCGTCCCGTAGTGCTGGAAGATCTGTCGCTCACCATCGCAGCGGGAAAAGTCACCGCCATCGTAGGCTCATCGGGCGCAGGCAAGAGCACCGTCGCCGACCTGGTCAACGGCTTACTTGCCCCCATCACGGGCCGGGTTCTGGTCGACGACGTCGAACTGACACCGCAAGCAGCCAGGGCCTGGCGCCGCCATGTCGGCTACGTAGCCCAGGACACAGTGCTCTTTCACGACACAGTTCGCGCCAACCTGCGCTGGGCTAACCCGGATGCCTCTGAACAGGAGATGAGAGAAAGTCTGGGGCTGGCCGCGGCTGAGTTCGTCTTTGATTTACCGCAGGGGTTGGATACCACGGTGGGGGACCGCGGAATGCTTTTCTCCCACGGACAACGCCAGCGCATCGCTCTGGCTCGCGCGCTCTTGCGTAAGCCAGGACTGCTCATTCTCGATGAAGCCACCAGCAGTCTTGATTTCGACAATGAGAAACGAATCCTGGACGCGATCGAACAGCTGAAAGGCCGGGCGACCATCCTGTTGATCGCCCACCGCGTTTCCGCTATTCAGCGAGCGGAAATGATCTACGTAATCGAGGACGGCCGCGTCGCCGAATCCGGCGACTGGCAGAGCCTCAGCAGCAGGCCATCCCATCGCGTCGGCTCACTCTTTCGGCTCCAGGACACGCTCGCCTGACTCCTATCCTGAACCCCTATTGAGGATCCACCCAACCCCCAAAGGACGCGGTGAGTTTGTCTGCGTCTGTCGGACCCCACCAGCCGGGTTGATATTCCTCCACGTCCTGTTTGTTGAGGATCGGGTCCACAATACGCCATGCCTCTTCGACGTAGTCTTCCCGCGCAAACCACGTCTGGTTTCCCGCCATGGCGTCGCCTAAGAGTTCCTCGTAAGGCAGCATGGTGTCTTCCCCGCATTGCTGGTCGGCCACCAGTTCGATCGGACATCCCTGCAATTGGTCGCCGGCCGATTTGATCGAGGCTCCAATCGCGATCACCGGATCTCCGCTGATACGGAAGCGCACGTAATTAGCCGGCGGAGCTTGCACCGAGAAGATCGGACACGGCGGTCGCAGTTTGGCGTACACCTCGGTTTCAGTCTTCGGCAGCGACTTGCCCGCGCGGATGAAAAAGGGTACCCCTCTCCAGCGCCAGGAGTTGATCGCCAGGCGCAAAGCTACATAGGTTTCGGTCTTCGAACCTTTCTTGACTCCGGGGGTGTCGAGGTAGCCTTTATATTGGCCCCGAACCACATCGCCCTCGCTCAACGGTTGGACGCTCTTGAGCACCTTGACCCGCTCGTCGCGCAACGTTTCGATGCTGAGGGTCGGAGGAGGTTCCATGGCGATGTTGCTGAGCACCTGCAGCAAATGGTTTTGCACCACATCCCGGACAGTCCCGACCGCGTCGTAAAAACTTCCTCTGTCCTGCACATCAAACTCCTCGGCCATGGTTATCTGAACGCTCTCCACGTAGAGGTTGTTCCAGATTGGCTCCAGGAATGAGTTGGCGAAGCGAAAGAAAATCACATTCTGTACTGCGTTCTTGCCCAAATAGTGGTCGATGCGAAAGACATCCTCTTCGGCAAAGACCTCGTGAACCGTTTTGTTGAGCGCTTCCGCAGAAGCCAGGTCACGGCCGAAAGGCTTTTCAATGACCACGCGCGCACCCACGGACGATCCTGACGCCTTTAACTGGTTGAGGACCTCGCCGAACAGGATGGGCGGAATGGCCAGATAGTGAATTGGATGTTTTGCATCGCCGAGTTCTTTGCGCACGTTGACAAACGTCTGCGCATCGTTATAGTCCCCGTCGACGTAACGAAGTTTACTGAGGAGTATCGGAAAGCCTACTGGATCAAGCCCCCCGTGTTTTTCGACGCTGTCTTTCGCCCGTTGCTTTAATTGTTCAAGGTTCCATCCCGCCTTGGCGACGCCAATCACCGGGCCAGCCAACTTCCCCCGTTTAGACAGCTTTTGCAGGGCGGGAAAGATCTGTTTGTAGGCAAGGTCGCCGGTAGCCCCAAAAAACACTACGGCGTCAGAATAAGGTTGGTCCGCTGCTTCTGCCATGTGGTTACTGTAACGCCTCCTCGTTAAAGGATGCACTCAGCTTGAAAAGAGGCGCGTCCGAAAGAGGCGATCGTGAGAACAACCCCGCGGCTAGGGATTCTCACCCGTAAATCTGATTACGAAATGGTTACCACTGATTTAGTCCAGGTAAACCCGAAACGCTGTAATCTCGGGCCAACGGTGGTTTTCTGCAGATTGCTGCCCTGGTTCCTCGGGGGAGGGCCCCAGGCGGCGTTCTGGGGGAAATCACCGTTTTGCACAGTATCACGGCCAGCCCACGCGCCCGGTTCAGGGCGCTCTTCAAATGACCTTCAGTAGCAACAGAATGATTACGATTAAAATGATCAGACTGATGCCGCCGCCGCCGTAGTAACCGAGTCCTGGTCCCAGGCGATAGCCTCCAAATCCAAAAACCAGCAGCAAAATAATGAGGATAATCAGCATACGTTCTCCTTCGCGGCGAGGTTACTCCGCTCTTGACCCTCGTGACGAGCGCGTTTCGTAAAGGCCTACTGCACGCGGAGGCTGGAGCCACCGTTTGCAATGAGGCCCGATTTGTGTCACCCAAAACATTTAAGAAGATTCAATCTGGCTTGGTTTGGATGTATGGCAAACCCGGGGAAGTATTTGCTTTTCGCGGGAGAGTAGCCTTGACCTCGCCCACGACCTGGGAAGCGGTAATAAAATACGGGCTGACATACACCGCGCATTCCTGCCGCGGCTGGTAAGGAAGGCGGACGACTACATTGAAAGTCATTTTCCTGGCGTTATTTGCTTGTGCCACCATTTTTCTGGCGGGCACCTCGGGTCGCGCAATGGCGGAAACCGCCGGCTGCTCCTCCCCGATGCAGGCGAGCTACCCGAAGGCTTCCATCTCCAACGGACCAGTACGAGCGGTCCTCTACCTACCGGATGCAAAGAACGGCTACTACCGGGCTTCCCGATTTGACTGGTCTGGTGTAATTCCCTGCCTGGCCTACAAAGGACACACCTACTTTGGCATCTGGTTTTCGCACTACGATCCGATGATCGCCGATGCGATCGCCGGCCCGGTCGAAGAGTTTCGATCGACCGACGGCGCTCTGGATTACGACCAGGCGAAACCCGGTGGGGTATTCGTCAAGATCGGAGTGGGCGTGCTGCGCAAGGCCGACGATTCACCTTACAAATTCATGTACACCTATCCACTGGTGGATGGGGGCAAGTGGACGGTGCACGCCAGCCACCGCCAGGTATCGTTCCGGCAACGCCTTCAATCGCCCATCGGCATCGCCTACGACTATGAGAAAACGGTCATGCTCGACCCCCGTGAGCCGATCCTTACCCTGCAGCACAGTCTGAAAAATACCGGGACCAAAACCATCGATACGCAGGTATACGACCACGACTTCTTTATGCTGGATGGCGCTCCCAGCGGGCCGGGAATGACCATCCGGTTCCCCTTTGCGCCCCAGGCGGAAAAATCAATGGAGCCACTCGCCGGGATCGATGGCAAGCAGATCGTTTACCGGGAAGAGCTGAAACCGGACCAGTACGTGGAAAGCTATCTCACCGGCTACTCCAGCAACCCCTCTGATTACGACATCGTGGTCGAGGATACGAGGACGGGAGTGGGGGTCGAGCAGACCGGGGACAACCCCATTGCGCGCTTCAATTTCTGGTCCCCGCGCACTACCATTTGCCCCGAGGCCTACCATCACCTGGTGATCGCGCCGGGACAAACCGCACACTGGAACATACGCTATCGCTTCTATGCCAAATAGCAAAGAAAAGGAAGAAGTGAACCCGAACTTAGCAGGAAAAGGCAAGGTAGCGATCGTTACCGGAGCGGGTAGCGGCGTTGGCCGGTCGGTCGCGTTAGCGATGCAGGCTGCGGGATACTCTGTCGCCTTGGCCGGGCGCCGCAAACCGGAACTGGAGCAAACAGCGGCCATGGCCGATCGGGCAGGCGGTCCCATGCTCGTCGTCCCTACAGATGTTCGCCAACCCAATTCCATACGGGCCTTATTTGCCGCCACACAGGAAAAGTTTGGCCGATTGGATGTTCTCTTTAACAACGCCGGGGTCAATGCTCCTGCAATTCCAATGGAAGACCTGAGCTACGACCAATGGAGCGAAGTCGTCAGCGTGAATCTTACCGGCGCTTTCCTCTGTGCCCAAGAGGCCATCCGCCTGATGAAGTCACAGCAGCCGCGCGGAGGGCGCATTATCAACAACGGATCGGTTTCCGCGTATGTACCCCGGCCTTATTCAGCACCGTACACCGCCACTAAACATGCGATCACCGGGCTTACCAGGTCCATCTCTCTCGACGGCCGGGTACACAACATCGCCTGCGGTCAAATTGATATCGGCAATGCCGGTCCGGGAATGGCGGGGGTAGCCCCAGCCGGATCTCTGCAACCAAATGGCGACATCGTTGTAGAACCCAGGATGGATGTCAGTCACGTTGCCGAAGCCGTCCTTTACATGGCCAGCCTGCCCTTGGAAGCCAATGTCCAGTTCATGACCGTGATGGCAACGAATATGCCCTTTATCGGGCGCGGATAGGGAAACTCGCTCGCAGCTTCGCTTATAGTTAATTCCAGATCATCACGGAGAGGACACCATATGTTGCGTTGCCGGTTGGGGCTTGCGCTGTGGGCTGTTGTTCTCTTATCACCAGCGCCGTGCGCTCATCCTCAGGCAACCGCCCCAATTGCCGCGCCGCTTGTGGTCTCCAGCAACCCTGACTACTTCAAAGACGCAAGCGGCACTGCTCTCATCCTGGTTGGATCGCAGACCTGGAACACGCTTCAGGATTGGGGCACCGATGGGTCGCCGCAGGCCCTGGATTTCAATGCGTTCATCAAATTCCTCACCGCGCACGGACAAAATTTCACTTTGCTGTGGCGGGTCGAAACGCCGAAGTTCTGCTCCCTTCCCTCGACCGCGTCTTCCCCGCCCGACTTTACGGTGAGTCCACAGCCATGGCAGAGAACCGGTCCCGGCAAAGCAACCGACGGCGGATTGAAATTCGATCTTACTAAGTTCGATCAGGGATATTTCGATCGCTTACGCGCGAGAACCCAGGCACTGAATGATGCCGGTATCTACGCTGGCATCTATTTATTCACCGGCGAGTTCCTCAATATATTCCGCTGCCCCAGCGACGGGTACCCATTTACCGGGGCTAATAACATCAATGGCATCGACGATGGTTACGTGAGCGGTAAAGAGGGAATGGCTTCGATGACCATGACGGCGCCTAACGACATCACACGGTTTCAGGACGCCTTCGTCGAAAAGACTATCGATACCTTGAACGACTTGCCCAATGTGCTTTGGGCCGTGTCCGAGGAAGCTCCCGTCGATACCCAGTGGTGGAACAACTATCAGATTGCCCACATTAGAAAGTATGAGTCGCGAAAGCCACATCAACACCCGATCGGGTGGGCGGCGCTTTTGCCGGCGGGAACCGATCCGATCCTCTACAACTCCAATGCAGACTGGGTTGCACCAAACAGCACGATTTCGCCCCCAACCTCCTGTGGAAGTGGGACGCCGGCCTGCAAGGTAAACATTAATGACAGCGATCATTCCTACTACGGGGCAGCCTGGAAGGACACCCCGCAACAGAATCGCAACTACGTTTGGAAGAACTTTGCCAACGGCAGCCAGGTACTGTTTATGGACCCTTATACGCTCTACTATCCGCGCGAACAGAGGAACATGTGTGTCTCGCCGGCCAACGGAATATGCACTGGTCCGGACCCGCGCTGGGACAACCTGAGGGATAATCTTGGGTACACGCTCAAGTATTCCCGCAAGCTGAATCTGGTAAAAGTGACACCGCATGGCGGTCTGAGTTCGACCAGCTATTGTCTGGCCCAAACCCCATCCGTCGGCGCGGAGTACCTGGTGTACGCTCCTTCCGGCGGCTCATTTACCGTCGACCTGTCGGCTATGCCGAAATCAAGGAAGCTGGCGGTGGAGTGGTTCAACCCGGCGACGGGGGCGACGATGGTCAAAGATCCCATTCAGTCTGGTTCCTCCGCGCAGCGTTTTACCGCGCCCTTTAGCGGCGATGCGGTGCTCTACCTGGTGGATACCGCTGGACACGCAACCTAAAAAAGCGGAGCAGTCACTTGTTGAGATCCCAGATTCCGACTCCAGCTCTTCTGGTCGACATGGATACCATGGAGGCCAACATCCGCAAGATGGCCGCTTTCTTTGTTGAGGGACCGGCACAACTGCGCCCGCATTATAAGAACCACAAATGCGTGGCCCTTGCACGGCGGCAGTTGGCTCACGGCGCGATTGGCATCACCTGCGCCACGCTGGGCGAGGCGGAAGCACTGGCCAGGAACGGAATTCAAGGCATCCTGTTGGCCAATGAGGTCGCAGACGCGATCCAAATCGAACGCTTTGTTCAACTCGCTCGGGTAACTGACATCATGGTCGGGGTCGATAATGAGCGCATCGTCTCAGCGCTCTCCGCGGCATCCACTCGCGCCAAAGTTCCGCTGAGTGTCGTCGTCGATGTTGATACCGGCATGGGCCGCTGTGGTGTCCCTCCAGGTGCCCCGGCCCTCGCCATCGCCCAACTCGCCGCTGCCCAGGGTCTGCGCTTTCGCGGCCTGACCGGCTACGAAGGGCATTGCGTTCGCTTGCCACCAGGACCAGCCAAGGTCCAGGCCATACAACAGGCCATGGACAAACTGGTCGGCACCGCTGATCTCATCCGGTCGCACGGCCTTCCAGTCGAAATTGTGAGTGCCGGGGGAACAGGCACTTACTCCATTTCGGGCAGAATTCCCGGGGTCACCGAGATCCAGGGCGGTTCGTACATGCTGATGGATACCGACTACCGGAAGGTATGTACCGACTTCGAACTGGCGCTCAGTGTGCTGGGAACCGTAATCAGTCGAACCGGCAACGAGCGGCTGATTCTCAACGTTGGTCTGAAAGAGATTAGCGGCGAGCGAGGACTCCCCGTCTTGAAGAACACAGACGGCGCGCGTCTGCGCAAGCTCAACGCCGAGCATGCCATCGTCGACATCGTGGACCCCGGTCTTTCCGTGCAGGTCGGCGATCAGTTGGAACTTTGGGCACACTACAGCGATGCCACGGTCAATCTCCACCGGCACATGTTCGGGCTGCGCGATGGACGAGTGGAAGAGACTTTTCTTTTCGAGAGCTGAGCACCTCCGATGAGCGTGATGCCCGACTTCCTGGAAGACGCCATTGACCTGCATGTCCACAGCGCGCCTGACGTGGACCGCCGACGTTACAACGATCTGGATCTTGCCCGCGAGGCTGCCGCCGCAGGCATGGGCGCCATCCTCATCAAGTCTCATCAGAACTCCACCGTGGAGCGTGCCTGGCTGGTGTCGAAGGTAGTTACTGGCATCAAGGTTTTCGGGGGGCTGGTTTTAAACGACACAGTTGGCGGGCTCAACGTAGCCGCCGTGAAACTCGCGCTTGCCATGGGGGCAAAAGAAATCTGGATGCCCACCCGGTCCGCTCTCAATCACCGTTCGTATCACGGGGAGTCGGGTGGGATCTCTATTCTCGATGCCAACGGCGGTCTGGTTCCGGAGGCACTGGCAATTCTCGAAGCAGTGGCGCAGACGGATTGCATTCTCAGTACTGGTCATTTGAGTCCGCGTGAAGCGGTCGTCCTCATCCATGAAGCGAAGCGATGCGGAGTTCGCAAAGTGCTGGTGACTCATCCGGAATGGGCGCCGACCTTCTATTCGTTCAAGCAGCAGAAGGACCTGGCGCAACTGGGTCACGTGTGGTTCGAACGATGCTTCGTTTCTACCACCCATCTTTGCGGATCCGTGCCCTTCCCGGTGATTGAACAAGCGATCATCGAAGCCGGCGTGGAAACCACCGTGCTCTCTACTGACCTCGGCCAGCCACAAACACCTCCACCCGCGGAGGGCCTGCGGCTCTACGCGGAGCGCTTGCGCAGTTCTGGTTTTTCCGCGGATCATATCCACCAGATGATGTGCACCAACCCGGCTCACCTGCTGTCCGCTAAGGAGTGAACGTTGAAGCTATTCAAGGGCGGCATGATCGGATGTGGGTTCTTCTCCCAGAATCACCAGGAGGCCTGGCGCCGCATACCAAACGTCGAAATCGTGGCCGCCAGCGATCTTTCTATAGAAAGAGCCCGGGCCGCCGCCGGACGAGCTTATACCTCGGTAGAAGAAATGTTGAAGGTCGAGGATCTGGATTTCGTCGATATTGTCACTCGTTCGAGCACCCACCTCGAGCTGGTTACGATGGCGGCGGAGAGAGGCCTGGCAATTATCTGCCAGAAACCCATGGCGCCCGATTGGGAGACTGCTCGCCGTATGGTCGAGGTTGGCGAGAGCCATGGCGTCCGGATCATGATTCACGACAACTGGCGGTGGCAGTCCTGGTACCGGGCTGCGGCCGCGATCATTGCCCGGGGTGATATCGGAACTCCGTTGGGTTACGGATTTCGTGTGCGGCTCAAAGATGGAATGGGCGACGAACCGTATCCGAGACAAGCCTATTTCCGTCAATTGCAACGCTTCATGATCGATGAAGTGCTGGTGCACCACATCGACACCGCACGTTTCCTCTTCGGAGACATTGCTTCGGTCTATGCCGCGGGGGCGAGAAGAAACTCTCACATTCTCGGCGAGGACCACGTGATCCTGACTCTACGCCACGTCAGCGATCCGATGGGATGGATCGACGGCAGTAGCTTTCTCAGCCACCAGGACAGCGCTCGCACTCTCGACGAGGCTACCTTTGAGGGCGAATCAGGATCCATCCGGGTCAATGGCCAGGGCGAAATCTGGTCCGGAGACGAGAAGATCTGGAGAGACTCTGGCGTTGGATATCGCGGAGATAGCGTTTATGCTACGCAGGCCCACTTCATCGACTGCCTGGAGACAAGCCGTCCCTTTGAAACCGGTGCCCGTGATTACCTGCAGAAGACATTCGCGGTGGTCGAAGCGGCTTACTCAAGCATGGCTTCCCATCACGCCGTGGAGATAGCCGCAATTGCGCATGGGGGTAAATATGCGTCTGAAAGATAAAGTAATCTTAGTGACCGGCTCGACCACGGGCATCGGGGAGGGCATGGCACGGATCTTCGCGCGCGAAGGCGCGAAGGTGATGGTCCATGGAAGACGGAAAGACGCGGCACAAAAACTGGTTGCCGAGATTGGAGAAAGAGCATCGTTCGTTATCGGGTCGCTTGAGGATCCGCTGGTCCCGGCAAAGCTCATCGCCGCGACCATCGGTCATTTTGGAAGGATCGATGGCCTGGTGAATAATGCGGCCGCAATCACCCGGGGAAACATCGAGAATACCGATGCCGAGCTTTTCGACCACACAGTCGCCATCGATCTGAAGGCGCCGTTTCTTCTGATTCAGTCCGCACTTCCCCACTTTCGCAAACAAGGCACCGGCCGGGTGTTGAACATCGGCTCCATGAACGCGTATTGCGGCGAGCGCAATCAGTTTATCTATTCCATCTGCAAAGGGGGCTTGATGACCCTGACACGAAACCTCGCAGATGCATACGGGGCCGAAGGTATCCAGGTAAATCAACTGAACGTCGGCTGGACCCTGACCCCCAACGAATTCGCATTGAAGATGAAAGAGGGTTTGCCCAGCGACTGGCCCACCCGGGTATCGAGGACATTTGCACCTTCAGGCCGGCTCCTTTCCCCTGAGGATATCGCCTGGGCTGCGGTTTACTTTCTTTCCGACGAGGCAGCGCTCATCAACGGCGCGATTCTTGATGTGGAGCAATACCCGCTGATTGGCCGAAATCCGGTCAAGGAAAGCGCTGACGGAACGCTTTCCTGAAGTCCGGAAGCAGCTAGTGAGCGGGCTTCAAAATCAGTTTCTGCACCCGCCAATTGAGCAGCTCGGCAACATAGAGTTCATTTTCCGACGGGCAGGCGATTTCGTGGATCCATCCAAATTGCTTGAGCTGCTTGCCGGACTCACCCAGGTAGCCCAGTACTTTCCCGTCGAGACTCAGCTTGTAAATCCGGCCTGGATAGGCATCCGCACTAAAGAGCACCGGGTTCGGACCGGGCGTGATGCATATCGCCCACGGGGATCCGGCTTGCATGGTTCCGTTCCCTGAGCTGGTTTGCACCGGCTTGGGCCCAATCGCTGGACGAGCGTTTGGATCGAACGGCACATCGATGGTGATCTGGCGGAGGAAATTGCCGTCGCCATCAAATACCTGGATGCGGCGGTTGCCGCGATCGGCTACGTATACATTGCCCTTCGCGTCCACAGCAATACTGTGAGGCACACTGAATTGACCGGGGCCGTCGCCGGGCTCGCCCCAGGACTTAAGCCAGTTGCCGTTCTTATCGGCCTTCGCCACCCGCGAGTTGATGTAGCCATCGCTGATGTAAGTGTTCCCAGCCGGATCCCACGCCATGTCGGTTACCTGGCGAAACATTCCGTCCACCGGAGGCAGGGGCGGTTTGGGATGCTTGAGCGGTTCGGTGCCCTCGTCTGATGCTTCCTGCTTGCGGCCGAACACCATCACCACGCGGCCCTCGGGGTCGAACTTGATGACCATGTCCGAACCCTTATCCGCAACCCAGATGTTGTCTTCCGGATCGACCTTAACCGAATGGCCAAACGACCACGCATACAGATTGTGGCCGATCTCGCGGATGAACTTGCCATCGGCGCCAAATTCGAGTAACTGTGATGCGGCGGCCCCATACGCAGGACCGGTCGTATTGCCACGCGATAAAGCAAAAACGTGTCCTTTGGAATTGACGGCCACGCCGGCCATCTCTCCCAGATAGCGGTCAGGCGGAAGCTTTAAAAAGTTCGCCACCGAACTAAACTCAATAACCGGCACGGAAGCTTGCTGCGCAAAGATAGATAGGTTAAGAAGAAAGAACGGTAGGATCATCAGACGCTTCAAATTGACCTCCCAGCACGATCCCCACTGTATTGGACGATCGGCCTCCATGTAAACCGCGAGCGTAAGTCATCGCCCGAAGTTTTCTGTTAAATAATCCACGATCGAATGGAACTGTTCGTCTGTGGCGGAGGCGCCGTGCTGCGCCATTCTCTGGACCGTGCCTGTCCACGCGTCCCGATTCTGGCGATGGGTTGCGATCAAATCAACTGAGTGGCAGCTGTTACAGACGTTCTGGACCAGTTCCCTACCTTTGCCTTCCGGCAGTTGGGTCTGCGCATTCGTTACGCTGCTGATGGCAGCCCGACCACCCAATGCAAACGCCACAAGGTTTTCACCCGCGGCCACCGCGACGTATTCTTTTCCACTTTTACTTGCGTACACGATGGGAACCGCTAGAGCCGCCTGGTCCATTTTGAAGGACCACAACTCTTTGCCGGTCTTCGTTTCCAGCGCGCGAAAATACTGGTCGAGGGTGCCGGTCACAAAAATGAGACCACCCGCGGTTGTCGTGGGTCCACCTCGTGAACTCGGCGCCCCGGTCTTCATCCCTGGCGGAATTCCGTTCATGGTGCCGTAAGGGATCTGCCAGGCGATGTCGCCGGTATTCACGTCCACCGCGGTGAGCCGGCCCCAGGGCGGGGCCCAGCATGGCCAACCATCGGCGGAAAAGGAGAACGCCGCAAAGGAGATGGCCGACTGGGCCGGACTCGGCTTCGTGCTGTACAGGATCGGCGATTGGCCGTCTGGGTCGGCATAGAGCGGCGCCGGCTTTGGATCAGGCTCTCGCTGAATGAAGTGAAGCGCGCCGGAATCCGTGGTGTTGATGATGTAATAGCCGAGGCCGGGATCGAAAGCTCCGCCCCACATCCAGGCGCCGCCCCAATGATCGGGAAATTGGAGAGTGCCGTTGGCGGAAGACGGCGTATACGGTCCCTTGTTGGCCACCCCGCCGCGCTCTAAGAATTTCGCGTACCACTCACGGCAGGCGGCCTCGTGCGCTGGAGTTATTTTGGCAAAGTCCTTTTCAGTAAAACTTAGTCGAGACAGCGGTGGGGGCTTAAGCGGAAACGGCTGGGTGGGCGAATACCATTCGCCGGGTGCATCTCCCGCGGGCACGGGACGCTCCTCGGCACCGTAAATCGGTTTCCCGGTTACACGGTTGAGAATGAACAAGAGAGGGTTCTTGGTGATGACAGCGATCGCGGGCATTCTCTCACCATGCTGGACCACGTCAAACAGCATCGGCGCCGCCGGCATGTCGTAGTCCCAAAGATCATGATGGATGGCCTGGAAATACCACTTCAGCTTTCCGCTTTTCACGTCGACGGCAACCAGAGAATTGGCAAAGAGGTTAGGCCCCGGTCGATCCACGCCATAGTGATCATTGTTTACCGAGCCCACCGGCATGTAGAGGATTCCGCGCTCGGTGTCGACCGTAAAGAAGGACCAGACGTCGGCTCCGGCAACGTCTTTCCAGGTGTCGCCGGCCCAGGCCTCGTGTCCCTTCTCGCCCGGCCGCGGCACGGTATGAAAGGTCCAAACCAGCTTGCCGGTGCGAACGTCCCAGGCTCGTACATCACCGGCAGGACCCTTGGAGCCCGTCTCGTCGTCGATGTGGCTGCCGGTGATCACCAGGTCCTCGTAGACCAGCGGAGCAGAAGTGAGCCCGTAGTGCATGCGGGGAAAGCTCTTCATCACCTCTGGTGTCTTGAGGTTTACGATGCCCTTGACCCCGAATTCTTCAACCGGGGCGCCCGTCTTCGCGTCCAACCCAAACAGTTCCCCCTCTTCGGTGCCGAATAAAATCCTCGGTGCACGCACTTTGTCCCCTGGCCAGTAAGCCACGCTGCGCATCGACGACAACCCTGGGCCCCGGTAAGAGCAATGGGACGCGGTATATTGCCAAAGCTGCCGGCCGGTGTCTGGATCGAGCGCGGCGACGTGGCAGAACGGCCAGGAGATGTACATGCGGCCGTTCACTACCAGGGGCACAGATTCGATGGTCCTGCTGCCGGCAGCATTGTCTTCGTCCTGCAAGCGGAAGGTCCACGCGGGCGCAAGTCTGGAAACATTGTGTACATCGATTTGCTTCAGCGGAGAGTATCTCTGCGCCTGATTATCATGGCCGATGTCTGGCCAATCCGTTTGCGCCTCTACGCGCAGGAGAGAAACGAAGAGGGCAACGGCGATGATCCGTAAGCAAGAGGTTGAAGACGGTTGGGCCATGGCGCACGGCCCCCACTCTATTGGACAGCGTGCTCAATGTAAACCGCAGGCCGAAGCAGCCACTGGACCGTGCAAAATAATGCGCACTAAGGGTCCTCCCCTATGGTCGGCGGCGCCGGTCGCCGGTGGACTCGCGATGATGAGCACACATCGTGTCGCCGCAATTCTCATGGGCGGTAACTGCGGGTAACTCTTACTCGTACCGTGGACGAAGTCAAAGAGCACTCGACCCAGGATGTCAATACCCCTTAAGATACAAGTGTGAGATGAAAGGGAGGAAAGAGCATGCAAATAGCCTGGCATTGGCTGGTGAATATTTCCTTTGGCTATCTGGCTCTGATCGCCACAGTGCGCATTGCTCAGGAGCTGAACGCCCTGGTCTTTTCGTGCCGTAAGCCCGAAAAGAGTCCCCTTTAGTCTGCTCAGAAATCAAGCTGCTGTAGCTGCAGCTCCTTAGACAGCCTGAAATACCACTTCACAACTTCAGAGTAAGCGAGTCGGCTTCTTGCTGCGCGTTCGGAGCCCTGCTTAGATCGGCGGGGCGCTCTCAGCTACACTGGCGCGTATGAACCTGAATATTGCTCGCTGGGCACAGAATCTGACCAAGGTCTGCGTCGTGCTGCTGACAGTCATTGCACCCCTGGCACCCCTCGTCTCTGCGCAGGTCCTTCCCAGCTTTGCTTCAACCAGGATCAACGCTGACCGCAGCATCACCTTCCGCTACCGCGACCCCGGCGCAAAAGCCGTACTCTGCTCCCTGGAGAATGTTGCAAAGCCCCTGTCCATGGGCAAGGACGCCGACGGCGTCTGGACGATCACTTCCGCACCGCTGCCGGCCGGCATCTACCGTTACCATTTCGAGATCAACGGCATCTCCTTTCTCGATCCCGCCAACCCCGTTATCTCTAACTCGCTCATGCGCCCGGCCAATATGGTCACCGTCCCCGGCGACGGGCCACAGCTTTGGGACGCGACCGATGTTCCCCACGGCATCGTTCATCGCCACACTTACACCACTTCCGTGGTCCTGGGCTTGCCCGGCAACCAGAGCGACTACTACGTCTACACCCCACCCCGCTACGATCCCAAAGGCAAGCCGTATCCTGTCCTCTACCTCCTCCACGGCTGGACCGACTCTTCTTATGGCTGGCTTTACAACGGCCGCGCGAACTTTATCCTCGACAATCTACTTGCCCAGGGCAGGATCAAACCCATGATCGTGGTGATGCCGCTCGGCTACGGTGATCTCGCCTTCATCCATAGCCAGATCGACGTATGGCACGACCCGCCCAGCATCGACCACAACACCGGGCTCTTTACCAAAGCATTCCTCACTGAGATCATGCCCCGGGTCGAGTTCGCCTACAACATCTCGAAGGACCGTAACGACCACGCGATCGCCGGACTATCCATGGGCGGCCTCGAAGCAGTCACCATAGGCCTTGCACATCCCGACCACTTCGCCTCGGTCATCGGTCTCAGCGCGGCGGTGCAGAAGCTTGACTTTCAAAAGCAATTCGCCGGCCTGGACCCTAAGACAGCAAACCTCCGCTTGCTGTGGATCGCCTGCGGAACCGAAGACGGCCTGATATCCGCCAATCGCAGGCTGGTCGCGTCCCTCAAAGAAAAGAACATGCCCGTCACTCAGATCGAGATTCCCGGTCTACACACCTGGCTCGTCTGGCGCGATAACCTGATCCACTTCGCACCGTTGCTGTTTCAGCCATCTTCGAAACAATAATGCCGCATCGCAGCTGCCGGGCAGGGCTAAGCCAATCACCTTCGGCTTGATTGACTGGTGTGATTGGATCTTCCGGCCGGCATATGTTGACATTCGACCTATGTCTGATCCATGCTATATGTCGAACGGCAACAGGGCGAGACAATGGGCGAGAGCAAATCCGATGTTCTGCAAGGGACGCTGGACCTGATGGTGCTCAAGACGCTTGAGACGATGGGGCCTCTGCACGGGTACGGCATTGCCCGGCGCATTGAACAGGTGAGCGGCAACGACCTGAGCTTGAACCAGGGGACAATCTATCCCGCACTTCTGCGTCTTCAACAGCGTGGATGGATCAAGGCCCAATGGGGTACATCCGAGACCAAGCGTCGCGCGAAATTCTATTCCCTCACTGCGATCGGGCGGAAACAAATGGCAAAGGAAACCCAAAACTGGGAACGCATCGCTGGAACCATGGCGCGCTTTCTCGCCCCATCCAGTTAGGAGGCGGAGATGGACCGGATACGGATTCTATTGAGTCGGTGCGCATCGCTTTTTCAAAGAAAAAGGCTGGATGAGGACCTGGATGAAGAGCTGCGCTCGCATCTCGATTTAGCCGTTGAAGAAAATCTAAATCGCGGTATGTCGAAAGAAGAAGCACGGACCGCCGCGATGCGCGCATTCGGCGGAATGACGCAGACCAAAGAACATTTTCGCAGTCAGCGCGGATTGCCGTTTTTTGAGGTATTGGCGCAGGACGTTCGCTATGCCTTGCGCCAGTTGAGCAGGTCGCCTGGCTTCATTGTGACCGCCGTACTTACTCTGGCGCTCGGCATCGGCGCCAACACGGCCATCTTCACCCTCATTCACGGTGTTCTCGAGCGCTCGCTTCCCGTGGCTGATCCATCACGGCTCTATCGCGTCGGCGATCAGGGAACGTGCTGTTATTTCGACGGCTTCGAAAGCGATAACGGCGATTTCGACCTCTTCCCCTACGACCTCTACCTTCAGCTGCAGCAGTCCTCCCCGGAGTTTGAACAGCTAGCGGCGGTGCAGGCCGGCGGGTCCGGCCTCAGCTTGCGCAGCGGATCGTCTCCGGCCAAGGCGATGCGCTCCGAATATGTATCCGGCAACTACTTTGCCATGCTCGGCGTAGGCGCTTATGCGGGCCGCCCGCTCATCCCGAGCGACGACAAACCCGGAGCCGCGCCGGTTCTCGTCCTCAGCTACCAGACCTGGCAGACTGACTTCGCCGGTGACGCCGGGATCGTCGGCTCCACTGTCTACGTGCAGACCCATCCCTTCATGGTTGCCGGCATCGCGCCGCCGGGCTTCTTTGGCGATCGTGTCATCGATCGTCCTCCCGACTTCTGGGTGCCTCTGGCGAACGAGCCCGTAATCGAAGGGGCAGGTTCGTCCCTCTGGAGCCAGGGCAACGAAGACACCGCGTGGCTTTATCTGCTGGGGAGAGTGCGGCCGCAAAAAAACATCGCTGCCCTCCAGGCCAAGCTCTCCGCTAAGTTACGCCAATGGATGTCCGCGCGGGCCGCATTTACCGCCAACGGCGGTGCCGCCGAGATTCCCCGCCAGCACGTGGTCTTGGTCCCTGGAGGGGGCGGCATCCAGAGACTGCAGCAGCAAACAGGCAAGGGCCTGCGCATGCTCATGATTCTCTCCAGCGCTGGTGTTGCTCATCGCATGCGCCAATGTCGCCAACCTGCTGCTGGCCCGTGGCACCACGCGCCGCGCTGAGCTGTCCGTGCGCGTCGCGCTGGGTGCGGACCGCAAAAGGCTCATCCGCCAGATCCTCACCCAGAGTGTGTTGCTCAGTCTGATCGGTGGAGCAACCGGCCTGGCAGTTGCCTACGCTCTCTCCCACATGATTCTCGCCCTCGCCTTTCCCCAGGCGCGCAACATGCCCGTCGAGGCCAGTCCATCGCTGGCGGTGTTCGGATTTGCCTTGCTGGTTTCCCTGCTCACGGGCGTCATTTTCGGCACAGCTCCCGCCTGGTTGTCATCACAGGCAAAACCGGCTGAAGCAATGCGCGGCGCCAATCGCGCGACCGGCGACCGCTCCGCCTTTCCGCAACAGGCGCTGGTCGTGGTTCAGGTGGCTTTGTCGGTGGTTCTGCTTGCGGGAGCTTTTCTGATGGCCACGTCGCTTGCCAATCTCGAACATCAGAACTTCGGTATCGCTACCGCCAATCGCTACGTCCTCGAGTTCGATCCGCATGGCGCGGGCTATACGCTCGACAGGCTCCCTGCGCTTTACCGTCAAATGGAAGACCGCCTCTCCGCACTGCCCGCCGCAACCAATGTGAGCCTTGCCCGCTACACACCACTCGGAGGCAACAATTGGGGAACCTGCGTCATCCAGCAGGGCCATCCCGCGCCCGGCCCCAATGAAAAATGCTTCTCCTCATGGGTCCGGGTCAGCAACAGGTTTCTTCAGGCCGTCGGTGTGCCCGTTGTGCGCGGGCGCAACTTCTCTGCGCAGGACACCCAGACCTCAACGCCCGTCGCTCTCGTAAATCAAACCTTTGCCAGGTATTTCTTCCCCAACCAGGACCCCATCGGAAAGCATTTCGGCATCGTGTCTCCGAAAAACTCCGGCGCTTTCGAGATCGCCGGCGTCTTCGCTGACTTCAAAATGACCAATCCTCGCGGCGAAGTCACTCCGCTCTTTCTGCGCCCACTCGCCCAGGAGTATGCGGGCTACACCGACTCTGAAGCGATATCCTCGGAAAAGAGCTCCATGTTCGTCGGCTCCATCATCGTCCAGTTCGCCCGCCCGCAGCAGGATGCCGAAGCCATGATCCGCCGCACCCTGGCCGGCATCGATCCCAATCTCACCGTCTTCCATTTCGCTTCCTACGATTCCCAGGTAGCCGGGAACTTCAGTCAGGATCGTCTCATCGCACGCCTCACCAGCCTCTTCGGTGTCCTTGCGCTGATTCTCGCCTCGGTCGGACTATACGGCGTGGTTTCGTTCTTCGTGGCCCTGCGCACTGGCGAAATTGGCATTCGCATGGCGATGGGCGCTTCGCGCTCCAGCGTTGTTTCCATGATGCTGCGCGGCGCACTTTGGCAAGTTCTCATTGGCCTCGCCTTGGGCATCCCCGCCGCGCTCTACGCTGGCCATCTCATTGCCAGCCTGCTTTACGGGGTTAGCGGTGACGATCCACTGGCATACCTTGGCGCGATCGTGGCCCTGGGAATTTGCGCCGCCGTCGCTGGATTCATCCCTGCGCGCCGAGCCGCTTCGATCGATCCAATGCAGGCACTGAGAACAGAGTAAAGGGATTGGGCACGGATTACTGGGGAACAGGAAAAGAGATTCGCACCGGCCCCATGGTACGAACGACACTTTAAGAAGTCTTCAGCAAGAGCCAGGGTATGCAATCGGACGAAGAGGGACATCCATGATGTCCCTCTCACGTTCTGTGCTCGGTTGTCACCCGATACTGCCCCCTGGCTGTTGTTACTCCGGCCCAACTGACCAGCGCAGACCAAAGGAGTAGGTAGGCCTGTAATACTCCCGCTGCACCGGGTAAATGGGGCTGCCGTTGTAAAAGCCGAAAACCTCGTTGCTGAGGTTGAGGCCGGAGGCTACAACCCGCATCCCCTTGTACAGCCGGTAACTGCCCTGCACATCGAACTGCGTGTGGGTGTAGAAGTAGTTGTCGCCGGGCCCCGAGTCGAGTCCGCCTACCACATCTCGAAGAACCGTAACGACCACGCGATCGCCGGACTATCCATGGGCGGCCTTGTCTTCCGGATCAACCTTAACTGAATGACCAAACGACCACGCGTACAGATTGTGGCCGATCTCGCGGATGAACTTGCCGTCGGGGCAAATTCCAGAAGCTGCGATGCGACAGCCCCATACGCGGGACCGGTGGTGTTGCCGCGCGACAAGACAAAAATGTGTCCCTTGGAATTGACCACTACACCCGCCATCTCTCCCAAATAGCGGTCGGGGGGAAGCTTTAAAAGGTTGGCCACCGAACTGTACTCGATGACGGGAGCTTGCTGCGCGAAGACAGGCAGGTTAAGAAACAAGAACGCGAGAATCGTCAGGGACTCGAATCGAACCTCCCAACCACGATCCTCACTTTATTTGAGTGCAGGTTTGCTGGCAAAGCCTACGCGAGGCCTTATCGAGTGACAATGATGCCCGTTCCATATCTCTTTAACTACTGACCAGAGATGGCAATCATGCCTGAATGGAGGTGCCGTAGTGTTACCTGGTAATCCCCATTCGCCAGCGGCTTTACTTTGTATCCCTCTGCCCCACGGTCTTCCGTGACGGCGAGCGTCGTGTCACCCGCGGCCGCGCGAGCTGGTTTATAGCTCAGGCGAAGCACTTCAGTTCCGGCGGACCCGAAGGTCTTATAAGTCACACTTTGCTTTCCGTATCTCACGTTCTGGACGACAGTGGTTGAACTTAAGATGTGGTCCTGGTGGATCGGAGCAAAATCGGGAATTGCGGCCAGCGCCCACATGAAACTTCGCCCAGCATCCGAATAACCATCTTCAAACCAGAAGCTCCCCTTGAAATCCAGACCGCAGCAATTTATTTTTCCGTCCGATTCTGCAAAGTAGGTAGCGTAATTCAACGACCGGAAGGCATCTTCGCGAGCCTGGCCGTCCTGCGTCTTAGCGAAGTACATAGCGTTGATAGCGCCCCACTGGGAGGTGCGGCACACCAGCCCGGCGCGCGAACAGCAGCCCCGGCTATAGGTCCTTAAAAGGCGACCCCTAGGGGTGGCATAGGTGGTCTCGGCCGACGGTGCGCCGGTCAATCCCCCATCGGGACGAAGTTGCTCGTCAATGGCCCAGGCGCCGAAGAAGGGCCCTCGGCCGAGTAGTTCGCGACTGCGGTCGATGAGATGTCCAACGTCCTCTCGCCAACTCTTATCTACCGTCGAAGGATCGTCCTGCGAAAGAATGTAGTAGGCGGTGACGATCGAGTTCATATCGTTCTGGTTTACTGTATCTTTCTCAACGTCTTCGTAGTAGCCGTTCCAGTTATCGTAGGCGTCGCTGTTCTTGTCCAGCGGATTGTCGAGCACCCAGGCCCACGCCATGTCCCTAGCCTTCTTGTAGCCGGCCGTGTCCCCTTCCCCAATCTTGATAAGTTCATCAAAGAAGCGCACTGAGGCTGCAACTAAGCCGCCATACTCCTCCTTGTCGACTACCGCGCCGCTCTTCGCCTCTACGCGCCACGGCCATGGAGTATGCGTTGCGTCGCCGGGCCGAATATGCTTCGCCAGCTGATCGGCGCACTTGATGCCGGCATCTAGATACCTGCGCTCGCCGGTCAGTTCGTAAAAATACACATACGCCAGGCCCAGTTCTCCTACCTTATCCGTCTCGATACCGCCGTAATAGTCGAGCGGAAGGTCTCGCAGGCAACGACCATACTCCTTGTCATGTAGGCAGGATGTGGCGAACGGCACCTCTGCCCAGTTCCAGTTCGCAGGTGTAGTACCGTGGGCGAGTTGATAGTCCAGCATTCCGCGCATCACTCCGATTGACTCCTGGTCTCCCGAATAGGCATACCAACCGACCAACGAATCCATCAAGTGCGCGTAAGTGCCCGCCGGGTTGTGTTGCCAACTGATGCCCTGCAGCGTACTCCCGTCGAAGATTGGCGCGGTGAGGTAGACCTTTACGCCTGTAACAGTGTCGATTGGAACTTTGTGTTCGAGAAAGCCCCAGTCGAGACGGAGGAACTGGTCATATCCCAGGTTCTGATCCGGCTGGTACCATGCCAGTACCTTTCCCTGGGAATCCAATTCCGCGGCATGCCAGGGCATCTGCGCATTGAGGTAGACGCCCGATTGCGCCCCCGCACTCAAGCCGCCGGAAACCGCTAATGTTAAAGCCACGATGCCGTGGACCGTACAGCCAGACGCAGTCTCCCGGAGCTTCTTCGATAACATTGCCACCTCTCTGAGAAGCAGGTAACGCTGGAAGCGTGTGCAACCCGATTGCTATTGAGCTTGCGGGTTGCGACATTGACCGCTAAACAGGCGCTTGTGCTTGATGACTTTGTAGCCGAGCAATTAAGGGGAAGTCAATTGGTTTTTTCTTCGATGAAGTTATTTTTCTCTATTGCAATTCTCTTGATTCTCTTCAATAGCATTTCGAGGTGAGGCCACCGTCGACGAGAAGAATGCTTCCTGTCATGAAGGACGATGCAGTGGAGGCAAGGAAGACAACTACCTCGGCAATTTCTTCCGGCTCCCCAATGCGGCGCAAGGCATACTTTGAACTTACCTCCGCGCGAAGGGCGGCTGGATCAGGAGCATTGGCGAAATATTCGGCAACCATGGGAGTGTTCACATCACCTGGACATACGGCATTCACGCGAACCCCCGACGGGCCGTAGCCGACTGCCATTGATTTGGTAAGCGCGATGACGCCACCCTTCATGGCACCATAGGCGACAAGGTCAGGATCGCCCACAATTCCTAACACCGAAGAGACGTTGACGATCGATCCTGTTCCGGACGCCTGGAGGTAAGGCATCGCTGCCTTGGAGCAAAGGAATACACCCTTGAGGTTCACCTGGTGAAGACGGTCCCAGGCTTCGGCGGAGGTCTGGAGCAAGGTGCCCATAATCTGAATGGCAGCACAATTAACCAGGATATCGAGCCGGCCGAAACGCTTGATCACCTCCCCGACCGACTCACTGATATTTCCTTCGCAGGTCACGTCGGTCTGAAAGTATGCCGCGTTGGAACCGAGTTGGCCAACGTTAGCCAGCCCTTTCTGTGTATCGATGTCAAAAAGCGCGACGCGCGCGCCACGAGCAAGCAACAGCCTGGCGCAGGCTAAGCCGATCCCCGAAGCGGCTCCGGTAACCACAGCGACCCTTTCCTGAAGACTGATCTTCTCCAACCCAATCCTCCGAGGCCCGGCTCTATTGTGTTGCCCAAAGCGCTCGAATGCCAATGTAGTCGGGATCGGGGATATTTGCTAAGAGAATACGGCGCAATGTCAAGATGTCGACTTCGCCCTCTTTGCGATAGACCACCGCTCCGTTGGGGGCTAACACAATGGTGAAAGGAACTCCCGACTCCCATTTAGGATCAAAAGCCGACTGCAGCTTATAAGTGTCGGTCGAAGCAAACTGCAGATTCCGGCCCGATGCATGCAGTTTCTCAAGCGCTTTCAAGACGCCAGGAGCTTCATCGGGTAAGTTGGTGGACACTGTGACCAACTCAAAATCCCGATTGCGGTACATGCGAAAGGTATCTTCCATCCCAGGAAATTCAGCTATGCACGGACCGCACCACGTTGCCCAGAAGTTCACTACCAGAACCTTCCCTGTGGGGTTGCTGCGCAACTTTTTCAATTCATCGACGTCCACGGGCTGGAGCCGCACCGGTTCAGCCGCAATACTCTGCCATTCCGCGGCGCGTCCGGATTCCTTCGACTTCCACTTGATGGAACAGCCAAATACGCCAGTGTGTGGGACTGAGACCGGCTTGCCTGCCAGTATCGCGTCGATGGCGTTACGTGCGTCCTGACTCTTGACCAGTGACGGTCGAGGGCTGTTGTCGACACGTCCTTCGAACTGCAGCCGCCGCTGCTGGTCGAACACGAACACATGCGGAGTGGCTTTGGGGCCATAAGCCTCAGCGACAGTTTCAGTAGCTCCATCGTAGAGGTAATCAAAATTGAACTTGCGGTATTCAGCGCGGATTTTCATATCCTTAGGATCATCCCCGACGTCTGTATAGCCCATCTCGTCCAGGCGGACGGCATCAGCGTCGTTAGGATTGATGGCCACGAACGCCACACTTTTATCCTGGTAGTCGGCGGCGAGTTTCTTGATCCGGTTCTCGTACAATTGCGCGGTCGGGCAGTGATCGCAGGTAAAAACGACAACCAGCACCCGGCTCGCCGAATAGTCGCTCAACCGGTGCACCTTGCCATCCACTCCTGGCAAGGAGAAATCCGGAGCCGGCGAACCGATTGCCAGAGTCTTGTGCGCACCGGTGTCCTCGAAGCCAAGGGCGGGTGCTGCTACCGCGAACAGCGGCAACAACGTAAATGAAATGATCTTGGTGATGGGCCGCATCTGGTTCTCCTTTGGACGACTTTTCTCTTGCGCGATCTTCCCTTTCGTCAAAAAGTGAGAGGAAGGGGTTTTCGTTGGAATCCTTTGGTGAGGATTGCCTCATAGCACACGCCTATGGCAAACCAGATAAGGCCGGCCAGCTTCGCGGCATGCGGAAGCTCGCACCAAATCCACAAACAAAACAAGAACCCGGCACCGGGGATGCAACAGTTTGCCAAACTCCGGGTCGACCCGGCAGCGGGCAAAGCAAAGTGCCGCAGAGCAGCCAGGTTTACGCCCATGAATGCCAGGAATGCCCCAAAGTTCAACAGTTCCGCCGCCCTTTCGTAATTGAACAAGAGGGCCCCGGCAAGGGTGAGGACTCCAATGAGCAGGATGTTGTACGCCGGCACTTGCCGTCGGCCATCCAGATGGCCGAAGATCCGGCGGGGCAACGCGTTATCTCGACCCATGCCAAAGAGAAGCCGGGCCGCACCTGCTTGTCCTGCGAGTCCACTCCCCAGGCTGGCGACGATCAAGATGAACGCCAGGGAGTGGAACATCCACTTTCCTCCCACACGGCGGCCGACGTCCATAAAGGCTGTCTCCACATTAGAAAAGGTGGAATATGCCGGCCAGACGCGCTGCGCCAGGTACACCTCGACCCCGCTCAGCACGCCCGTGATCAAACACACCAGTACCGTTGCGCGAAGAATATCACGCTTTGGATTCCTGGCTTCTTCCGACAATGTGGTCACTCCATCAAAGCCGATATAGGTGAGCGCGGCCAGCGAAGTTGCCGTCGCAATGGCAGAGAATTGCGCCGTCTTGGGGTTGTAGAACGGTAGGGTTGAAAACACTCCATGCCACCCGTCCAGGTGGAATACAAAACGAGTGGCCAGGATGATGAAGGCGGCAATCACCAGGCACATGACCAACAGTAGCAATTGATTTGCCCTGGCAGTCCACTGAATCCCACTCAAGTTGAGAAAGGTTATTCCTAAAACCAGGATTGTTGTCCAGACAAAATAAGGGACCTCCGGAAAGAGCCGCACCAGGGTCAAGGAACCGTAGATGGTGTTGATAATGGGAATCAGAATATAGTCCAGTATCATTGCCCAACCGGTGAAGAAACCGAGATGCGGGTTGAGGCCTCGCCCAACATAGGTATAGGCCGACCCAGCAGCCGGATAAACGGCTGCCATTTTCCCGTAGCTGAAGGCTGTCAGCGTCATGGCGACCATCGCTATGAGAATCGTTGTGACTACATGTCCGCGGGAAAGTTGGTCAGCTATCCCAAACAGCGGAACAGCGGCGATGGGCTGGATGAGAACGACCCCATAGAAGATAAGATCCCACAACGTCAGGACCCGACGCAGCTGGACAGGGGTTACCGGGCTGGCCGACGGTTCCGAACCTGTGGCTAAGGACAAAGAGGTTCTCCACCAGTGAGATGGCTCATGAAACAGTCACCACGCCGCGAAGACCCGTTGCAGCGCGACCAGTGTCGCCTCAACGTCTTCTTCGGTATGGGCCGCGGATAAGTACCAGCGTCCGTCCGGAAGCAAATAAATTCCGGCCTCAAGCATCGCTTCTATAAACTTGTCCCGCATCTGAAGATCCGAATCCAGTGTGTCCCGGTAGCTAACCATCTTCTCCCTTGACGTAAAAGAGAGATGGAAAACAGAGCCGACTCCATTGATCAAAATCGGTATGCCCCGTTCACGGCTTAATCTTCTGATTCCGGCGATCAGATGCTCACCTGTACGCTTCACTTGTTCAAGGAGCAGACCCGATCGACTCTCGAGCCTGCTTAGAACTTCACCAGCTGCGGCCAGGGAGACAGGGTTGCCATTGAATGTGCCCGCGTGGACTACCCGGTTCTGTTCAATGAGCCGCATGATTTCTCTGCTGCCTGCGACAGCGCTCAGGGAGAACCCGCCAGCGATTGCCTTACCGAAGGTGGCAAGATCGGGAGTGACGCGGAATAATGCCTGCGCGCCGCCCAACGCCACCCGAAAACCGGTAATTACTTCATCGAAGATCAGGACGACGCCGTATTTGGTAGTGAGGTTACGTAAACCTTCGAGGTAGCCGGGCAACGGCATCAGGCATCCGGAATTACAGAGGATCGGTTCGGTAATCACCGCGGCGACTTGGGCACCTTCCTGCTCCAGAACGGCTTCTACCGGCGCCAGATCGTTCCACGGCAGGACAATCATCTCGTCGAGAACACCGCTATTCATACCCTCCGTGGGCATGGAACGCGACGAGGGGTAAGCCGCCGGCCGATAACCGACGAGAGCGTTGTCCAGCCATCCGTGGTAATGACCTTCAAACCGAATGATCTTCCGCCGGCCGGTGTGTGCCCGTGCCAGGCGAATGGCTATCTGGACGGCTTCGCTGCCGGTGTTGCTGAACACTACCTGGGCGGCACATGGCACAAGGCGGCAGATCTGCTCTGCTACCTGCCCTTCAAGCCCATGCTGGGCGCCGACTTGTTGCAAAAGGCCCAGTTGCCGAGTGACAACTTCGTTCAGCCCCGCATCGCAATGGCCCAGAATCAGCGGCCCCCAAGCCAAGGTGTAGTCAAGGTAGCGATTGTTATCAACATCAACTAGATGAGAGCCCGATCCAGTTTGAAAGAACAGAGGGATCGGCTTGGAAGCCGCTCTCAATCCGCTGCTGACGCCACCGCTAAGATATCTCCTGGACCTCTCGAATAGTTCGCAGGATCTGGCGAAGCGTACGTTCGTTGATGTGCTCATCTGACGGTCGAATCCCCTTTATACACATTTCGAACCGGGTTGTTTGCCTGCGCCAGTTGCTTCTCAGTTCGAGATAAGGTCCATTTGCCAAGAATTCAGTTTCACAAGGCTGCTGATGTTTCTATACGAGTTTTGTAGCCCACAGGTTTATTCTGAGTCAACATTTTTTTCTTTACGGAATATTGTTTCCTCTATTGCAACCATACTTTAGGCCTGTCCCCCGCCTTGCGGGGTGTACGCGGCTTGACGACAGCCCAGGAGTGGATGTCATCATGGACCAGCAAACAGAAACCAGCGGGAACAGGGCCTGGTCCGCCAGTTCGAAAATGGGGCAAAGCATTGGACGCAAGGAAAACACGCAAAAGATCCGGGGTCGTCGAAGAGGCGCAGCCGACAGCGAACAACGGTAGCAGAACATCCAAATATATAGTTCCTATGGTGGAACACACACTCAGGATCCTGGAGTCATTTGCCGGCTCTGACGTCGAGCTGACGCTCACGGACGTGAGCAGCCGGGCCAGGGTCGGCAATACCTCTACTTTCAGGATTCTTCACACCTTGGCAGAGCACCAGTACGTGGTAAAGAACCCCGAATCGGGCAAGTATCACCTGGGCCACAAGATGATGCAGTCGGCATGGCTTCGCTTCGGGCCTAACCAGATGACCGCGGCCGCACGGCCATATCTAGAGCAGTTGCGCAAAAAGTTCAACGAGACGGTAAACCTCGCAGTGCTGGAAGACAGCGAGATTGTGTACGTTGAGATACTGGAAAGCAGCCGATCGTTTCGCATGAGCGCGGTTGCCGGCTCCCAGGTGCCGGTGCACGCCACGGCGCTGGGCAAAGCAATTGGTGCGTTTGTCGAGCAAGACGCTCTGGAAAAAATGCTGCAAGCATGCTCATGGACTCGCTACACACCGAACACCATTACAAGCCGCTCCAAATGGCTCTCCGGACTGTCAAAGATTCGAACCGACGGCTACGCTTACGACGATGAGGAAACCGAATTAGGGGCATCGTGCATCGCCGCGCCCATCCTCAATAAGGAGAACCGTGCCATCGCCGGAATCAGTATCTCAGCGCCCACGCCACGGATACTTCTGCGCCGCAAGGAGTTGACCAGCGAGCTAAAAAAAACGGCCAAAGAAATTGCGCTTTGGATTTAAGACAAACCCTCCCGCCTCAAGTCAGTGTGAATCACGCTCCACCACCGAGCCGCTCCTGCCTACCAGGAAATCGAAATCCACTCCCCGATCTGCCTGCAACACATGATCGACATAAAGCTGGCTCCAGCCGCGCGACGGCTTCGATGGCGCTTTCCATTCCGTTCGCCTGCGGTTAAGCGTTGCCTCGTCGACTTCAAGGCTAAGCCTCCTTGCCGGCACGTCGAGCGTGATCGTATCGCCGGTTTCGACCAATGCAAGGGGGCCGCCAGTGGCCGCTTCTGGAGCAGTATGCAGAATGACAGTCCCATAAGCCGTACCGCTCATGCGAGCGTCTGAGATGCGCACCATGTCGGTGATGCCCTTGCGCAGAATTTTGGGCGGCAACGGCATGTTTCCCACCTCGGCCATGCCGGGATAGCCACGCGGCCCGCAATTCTTCAACACCATGACGCAGGTTTCATCGATCTCCAAAAATTCGTCATCGATGCGGGCGTCGAAATCCTCAATGCTCTCGAAGACGACGGCGCGCCCGCGATGTCGCAGCAGGTGAGCGCTGGCTGCAGACGCTTTGATTACGGCACCACCGGGAGCCAGATTTCCGCGCAACACTGCGATGCCCGCGTTTTCTTTGAAGGGATCGGCGAAGGTATGGATGACCTCGCGATTCCAGCATGGAGCGTGGGCGACGTTTTCCCACATGGATTGGCCGGTGACCGTCAGAGCATCCCGATGCAGCACGGCTGCTTCTCCCAATTCGCGCAGCACGGCCGGCAGCCCTCCGGCGTAGAAGAATTCCTCCATCAGAAATTCGCCCGACGGTTGGATGTCCACCAGACACGGAAGCATGGATCCCAGTTGATCCCAATCTTCAAGGCTGAGGTGGACACCGATCCGGCCGGCGAGCGCCAGGAGATGGAGCACCGCGTTGGTGGAGCCTCCCACAGCGGCATTGGTGAAAATTGCATTCTCGAAGGCCTTGCGCGTGAGTACCTTCGACATGCGCAGGTCCTCCTGCACCATGGCGACGATGCGCCTGCCAGTGAGTTGGGCTTGCCTCTTGCGGCGAGCGTCGACAGCCGGAATCGCTGCATTGCCCGGCAACGCCAATCCTAAAGCTTCCACCGTGCAAGCCATGGTTGAAGCCGTTCCCATGGTCATGCAATGACCCTGGGATCGATTCATACAGCTCTCCGCTTCGATAAAGTCCAGGATGGGTAGTGTCCCGGCCCGAAGCTGTTCAGATAATTGCCACAACCCGGTTCCCGAGCCGAGGTTCTCTCCACGAAACTTTCCGTTGAGCATTGGCCCCCCGGAAAGCCCGATCGTAGGAAGGTCACAAGAAGCTGCGCCCATCAAGAGCGATGGAGTGGTCTTATCGCAACCCATCAACAGGACAACGCCATCCATGGGATTGCCGCGGATGGACTCTTCGACGACCATGCTCGCCAGGTTGCGGTACAGCATCGCTGTGGGTCGCAGCAGTGCCTCGCCCAGCGACATGACAGGAAATTCGAGCGGAAAGCCGCCTGCTTCCCAAACGCCGCGCTTCACCGATTCAGCCAGTTCCCGGAAGTGCGCGTTGCAGGGAGTGAATTCTGACCAGGTATTACAGATCCCGATGACCGGCCGGCCATCAAAGAGATCGTCCGGCCATCCCTGGTTCTTCATCCAACTGCGATGAATGAAACCACCCTTGTCTTTAGGTCCGAACCAGGCCTGGCTGCGAAGTTGTTTCATCCATCTCCTTGCGACCTTTGTAGCAACGGATCACCCACAAACAGGAACCCAAGGGAGGCGCAGAGAATCCGGAACGCCTACGGTGGTGACATTCTACATCTCGCACCTGATGAGGAAAGCCGGGCTACCCTTTAAGGGCTATGGTTGTTGCTCCACTGCGGCGCAGATCGATTTCGAAGTCGCCGCCACCCAGATCCTTAATCGTGTATCCGTCCTGACTGAGATCCTGCCGTTCTTTCAGCGAAGCGCTCCCGGCTTTTATGTCGACTGGCTTGAAGTTCAAACGAAACACCTCAGTTCCGCTGCTGTCGAAGGTTGTATAGTCCACGGATCGTTTTCCGTAGGTTACCGACTTGACGATCGATGACGATTTCAGCAGATGGTTCTGCCCCGTGGGGGCAAATGACGGCACAGCAGCTAAGGCCCAGATGAAACTTCGCCCGGCATCCGAGTGACCGTCTTCGAACCAATACTCATCGAAGTCTAGTCCACAGCAGGTAATGGCACCGTTGGTGCGTTGGAAATAAGTGGCGTAATTGAGAGACCGGAATGCATCTTCAAGTGCCTGACCGTCTCCTGTTTTCTGGTAGAACATCGCGTTAATGGCTCCCCATTGCGACGTTCTGCATACGATGCCGACACTTGCGCAGCAGCCGCGATTGTCGGTCCCTAACAGGGCTCCTGTGACTGGCTTGAGAGGCGACTGATCGGGCAACCCTGGCGGCAGGCCATCTGGCCGTAGCTGTTCATCAATTCCCCAGGCGCCGAAGAAGGGCCCGCGGCCGAGCAACAGCCTGCTCCGCTCGATCAGGTGGCGCACATGTATTTTCCACCGCGGATCCACTTGCGCGGGGTCGTCCTGGGACAGGATGTAGTAGGCAACCAACATGGAATCCATATCGTTTTCGTTGACCGTGTCCTTAGGCACGTCTTCGTAGTACCCGCTCCATTTATCCCAGGCAGCACTCTCCTTATTGAGGGGGTTTTCCACGATCCAGTTCCAGGCGATGGTTCTCGCCTTTGCGTATTCGGCCACGTTTCCCTCGTGCAGTTTTTCGAGTTCAGCAAACAAGCGCACCGGGGCCACGATCATTCCACCGTATTCTTCGTCATCAATCACCCTACCGGTGCGAGCATCGACGCGGAATGGCCACGGAGTGTGCCAGGCGTCGCCCGGACGGATATGCTTCGCCAACTGATCAGCACAGCGGATTCCGGCTTCCAGATATTTTCTGTCTCCAGTGAATTCGTAGAACTGGGTGTAACTCAGACCCAGTTCGCCAATCTTGTCGGTTTCGATCCCACCGTAGAAATTCCTGGGAGTGTCTTGCAGGCAGTGACCGTACTCCTTATCTCCAATACACGAGGTCGGAAAGGGCACTCCAGACCACTCCCAATCTGCCGGAGTGGTGCCGTGCGCAAGCTGATAATCGAGCATCTCCCGCATCACGCCGCTTGCTTCCGCGTCACCCGAATAAGGATAGTAGCCGACAAACATATCCATCAGGTGGGCGAACGTGCTCGGGGGATTGTGCTGCCACATGGTAAGCTTGCCCTGGCCAGTGTCGTATACATAGACCGGATGGACGAGATACACCTTCACGCCATCCACTTTATCAAGGACAACCTTGTGTTCCAGGAAGTCCCAATCCATGTCGACAAAGTGGTCATACCCCATATTCTGTTCCGGGTGATACCAGCTCAGCAGTCGTCCGTACTGGTCCAGGACAGCATTGTGATAGGGAAGCTGGGCGTTTACGTAGTAGCTTTGCACCGTGGCAGTGATCTGTGCGGAGGAAACCTGCCCGGCTATACAGACACAGAGCAGAGCCGCCCACAAATGGTTGACGCGTTGTTTGAAAACCTGTTTCATTCATCTCCCTCGTTCAATCCAATCGATTACCGCCGTGGACTTCACGATCCCAGCGCCGTGAAGCAACACTTCCTGGCGAAGAGTGGTTACGGTTAAAAAGTGAGCTTGAGCGCAACTTGCCCGATGCGCGGAGCGCGAGCGGTATTGACGACGCCGAAGGTAGAAGAGTTGTAATCCCCCGGAGGATTTTCAAATTGTGTATGGTTGAACGCGTTGAAGAATTCTGCGCGGAACTCGAGGGAGGTTCCCTCGACAATCGGTGTGATCTTGTGGAGCGCAAGGTCAGTGTTATTCAGACCAGGGCCGGAAAAGAAAGAGTGTCTGGCGGTGCCAAACTGGCCCAGAGGCTCCTGGGAAAAATTTGCCGTCGAGAAGTACTGACCACCCGTCTTCCTGGGGTTGTAGAAGTGCAGCGGCTGTCCGTCGTAATCGGGTTCCCCGCCCTCCTCGCAGTTGCACAGGGACCGGTCACCGCTCTCCACGATCTGCACCGGCAGCCCGGTGGTAAGACGTGTTATCCCCGAGAACTGCCATCCCCCCGCGACGCGGCGTGTTAGACCTGAGTTCGAAGAAAACAACCGCTGCAAAGGAAGATCGTAGGTGTAGCTTACAACAAAGTTATGCTTGATGTTAAAGAGCGATAAGCCTTCGCTGAGACTATGGTTGTAAGGGTTCAAATAAACAGAAGACCCATTAATGAAACCGGACATGTTGTCCATGCCCTTGGAATAGGTGTACGCACCCAGCAATCTCAGCGATCCAAAATCCTTTTGCATGCTGGCCTCGAACGCGTTGTAACTTGAGCTGCCGATGGTAGGGACCGTAGGT
Source organism: uncultured Acidobacteriaceae bacterium (assembly GCA_963814015.1). Lineage (GTDB taxonomy): Bacteria > Acidobacteriota > Terriglobia > Terriglobales > Acidobacteriaceae > PALSA-350. The sequence continues at coordinate 1,172,793 of CAWFBI010000001.1, read as the reverse complement.
ACCTCAGTGAAGTCCAAGATGCCCTGGCTCAATAAACGGCCCGAGGTCACAGAGTAGGGGCGAGTTCCGTTATAGGTTGTGCCGCCAACCGTGTAGATGTTGTTTTCTCCGTTGGGACCGCACCCTCCGCCTTGCGCGGCGATCTGGAGACACAAGGCCTGGTTGCCCGGGTTCCCGGAGACCTGGTCGAGAAGATGCCTTCCGCCCGTACCGACGTAGGCGATGGTCGCCACCGCTGATCTTCCGACTTGACGCTGGATGTTGAGGTTGTATTGTTCGTTGTATGGTGTGACGTTCGATTTAAGAAAAGACTGCTGCCCGCCAACGGGCTGGAAGGTGGCCCAGTTGACCGCCGACCCTGTAGCGGGCACGTAGGGGAATCGCTGACCGGGATCTTGACCTTGCCGAGCCTCGTACGGCGTTGCCAGATAGTTCAACACAGGGGTTACGTAAAAGATCGCGAAGGGCGAATTCCCCAGCTCGTACTGATTGCCTATTTGGGCGTAGGCGGTGTAATAGATTCCGAAGCCGGCGCGAATGCTGGTATGGTTCGGGCCGCCAAACAGTCTGCCCAGGAAACCGTCGGAAGCAGAAGGCGAATAAGCGATGCCCAAGCGGGGAGCGAAATCCTTGTAGCGCGTTGGCGCGATGCTCTTGGGAACCCCTGGATCACCGGCGAAGTTCCAACCTTCGGGCGCAGTGGGAAAGCGAACGGACTGTTGGCCGGGAATGAATGTTTGCAGTCTATTCTGGGTGTCTGACCAGGGTTGCGTCACGTCCCACCTGAGTCCGTAGTTCACAGTCAGATTGGTCAAAGCCTTGAAGCTATCCTGAATGAACAAGCCTGCATATTTGCTGCGCGCATCGAGCGCGCCGGGACTTGCCTGGTAAAAATTGTCCGGGGCGCCAATTAACAGATCCGCCAGATCATTTCCGGTTTCGCCGCCATAGAAGTAGATGTCGCCATCCTCGTCGTAGGTCAGCAGCTCGTTGATCTGGAAGAAGCGGAATTGACCGCCGAACTTGATGGTGTGGCGTCCAATAATTTTGGAAAAGGTGTCCTGCACTGAGTAGGTATTGTCCGTCTGATTGAAGGTGCCCTTGTACATGCCGTAGTTTATGCCGAGTTGGCCCAAGGTTATGGAAGGAACTCCTTCAAAGGTCGGGGGGTCGGGTATGATGCCGTTGCCGCCGGTTACGAAGCCAAGCTTGGCAAGCGTGCCGGGGCCAATTCCTCCCAGCGGTGTACCGCCTCCATTGACGAAGCGGGTGAAGCTGATTTCCGCCTCGTTGACAGCGCTCGCGCCAAAGGTGAGAGTGTCGCGAACGCTGGCATTCTGAGCGCGCGTGGGCGTGGAGGCAGCAAATCCCGGTACGTCCGCCTGCGGGTAAGGGTTTATGACGGTCGACTTGTCCCAGAAATAATAAACGCCTATATTCCCCAGCCTATGGGTATTCCAATCCATTCTTGTGCCGAATTTGTCGTCATTGATGGTCTCTTTGTTGGCGCTGGTGGTAAAGACGGGGGTCGCGGCGCCGTTCGAGGTGTTGGTGCCGGTAGGCTTCGGAATGTACTGGAGCAATCCGGCGGCGGCCGGTGACCACACGCTCTGAGGAATGGTCTGGTTGGGGAAAACGCACATTCCAGACTGCGCGTCGCCTAAGGTATTGCAGCCCGGAACCCAGTACGGCTCTCCGTTGGTGACCGTATAACCAAGCCCCTGGGAAAGCACTGCGTTCATGCTATGAGCGCCTGACCCACCACGAACGCTTCCGGTAAGCGGCTGAAAACCTGCCTGCGCTACATCAGAAAAATTTCCCCCTAACTCCGACGTAGTTGGAACGTTGACCAATGGGCTGGTAACCCCATCCACTTCCCTGCTTCCCTGGTAATCCCCAAAGAAGAACAGCCGCTCCTTCTTGATGGGTCCACCCAGGGTGCCGCCAAACTGGTTCCTCTTGAGTGAACCCTTCTCGCCTGGGAGGTTGAAGTAATTGCGCGCATCAAGAGCGTCGTTACGCAAGAACTCGAACGCGGTTCCATGGAATTGGTTGGTACCGGACTTGGTCACGACATTCACAATTCCGCCGGCAAAATGTCCATACTCGGCGTCAAATGTATCGGTAAGTACGCGGAACTCCTGGATTGAGTCGAGGTTGGGAATAATGGCGGCTCCGTTGTTGCGGTTCTCTTCGACATCGGCTCCGTTGACGAGATAGGCATTCGCGTCTTCCCGGGCACCGTTGACGGACAGGATTCCGGCACTCAACTCACCGGAAACCGGGGTGTCATTGTTGGAGGCGCCGGAGGAGATAGGGACGACACCGGGCTGCAAGGCAAGCAGGTCTATGTAGCTCCGGCCATTCAAGGGCATCTCGGTAATCTTATTGCTGCTGATAACGTCCCCCACCTGCGTGCTCTCCGTCTCGACCTGGGCGGTCGCGGAGGAAACGCTGACGTTCTCGGTAACGGCGCCGACTTCAAGCTTGAAGTCAGCCCGGTAGACCTGGTTCACACGGAGAACAATGCCGGTTTGAACGTCATGCTTAAATCCCTGCAGTTCCACTGCGACGCTGTATCCCTCTCCGATGGGAACAGCAAGAAACTCGTACCGTCCGTCTGAAGCGCTCTTGGCCGAGCGTGAAAAGCCGGAATTTGCATTGAGCAAGGTCACGGATGCACCGGGGAGAATGGCGCCGGAGGAATCCATGATGTTGCCCGATATGGTACCCGTGACATCCGCCCTTGCGCGGGAAAGGCCTGTCAACGTCAGAAGTCCTGCGAGCAAGTAAGTACAGGTCCGTGACCAAAACCTATTTCGCATCACACCCTCCGCCTGAATCTCTTTTTTTTATTGAATCGCCGTTAAAAAATGAAGCCATGACCCATTCCGCTATGTCAAGCAATTATTTCTATTGAGGAGTATGTTTCTTCTATTGAAAATTACTTCTGAGGGTAAAGAGTCTCGGGGTGGCCGCGCGCAGAGCATGTGCATATTTTGGAAGATACTCAGCAATCCAGGTAAAGATTTCCACTGCGGAAACACTATTCCTTGGAGGAATTTTTTGATTGACAAGCCGGCTTATCGCCGATATAGCTGAGCCTTACAACGGTTGCACGATCAATGACCGAGCCCGACCTGGAGGTGACGGAGTGAAAGGTGGTTTTGTATTAGGCGCGCTACTCGGCGCCGGGACGGCGCTTGCGGTCCAGACTTACCGCGATCCCGGCTTGCAAAAGGTTGTGCAGGTAGCGTTTGTCTGCCGCAACGTGGAGACGACCAGCAAGCGCTGGGCCGCGGTACTGGGCGAGGCTCCTCCACAAATCTTCACTACGCGGCCTGGCCACGAAGTGAAGATGGTTTACCGCGGTAAGCCGTCAGAAGGCCAGGCCAGGATCGCTATCCTTAAGGCCGGACAGGTTGACCTCGAGTTTCTGCAACCGGTGGGCGATGATACCAGCTGGAAGGAGTACCTCGATTCGAGAGGCGAAGGGGTTCAGCACATTGCCTTTAAAGTGGAGGACCCGGTCAGAACGACTGAGTTTTTCAAACAACTTGGTATGGGAGTCCTGCACCAGGGCCGGTTTGACGATGACGATGGGAGTTACACTTACATCGACAGCCGCGACCAGTTGCTGGTAAACGTAGAGCTGTTGCACGACGATCCGAAAAAGTAGATACCACGCCATCCAGGAAACGGATTCCAGCCAAAGGAACTAGCAAAATGCATTTTTCCCAAGCGGCTTTGAGCCTCGCATTGCTGCTCAGCCTGAGTTGTGATCTCCACGCCTCGCAGCAACCTGAAGGCGGAACTGCCGCCCACACAGAGCGCTACGACGTAAAGGACTTCGGAGCGAAAGGTGACGGCAGCAGCCTGGACACCGCGGCCATTGAGGATGCGATTCGAGCAGCCAACAGAGCCGGCGGCGGCACGGTAGTCTTCCGCGATGGTGTATATGTGGCGGGGACCTTCGAGTTGTTAAGCAACGTAACCCTGGATGTGGAGGCAGGAGCAGTTCTACAGGGAAGCAAGAATGTGGCGGACTACAAACCCATCACAGACTTCGGATTCGGCCGCACCTACGGCGTGGATTACACCGGTGAAGGATTCAAGGTCGGCTTGATCGTTGCCCAGAACGCGGACAACGTCGCCATTGTGGGCAAGGGCGCAATCGACGGCAATGGGGACGCATTCTTCGATTTTACGAAGCCCCATTACTCACTCGACTTTGACCCACAGTACACACGCCAAGGCAAGCGGTTTATGGATGCTGTACTTGAAACCGGCGATGGACCAGCCGCAGTTCGCCCCGAGGGGCGGGCTGGAACCATGCTGATTTTTTCCAATAGCAAAAATGTTATCCTACGCGACATTACCTTGCGCAACGCACCAAACTGGACGGTTCATCTGGCAAACACGCATGGCGGAGTGGTGGAAGGCATTCATATCCTCAACGATCTGCGTATTCCGAATAACGATGGCGTCGATTGCATCGGCTGCCGGGACGTCCACTTCTCCAATTGCGACATCCGGACGGGGGATGACGATTTTGCCATTGTGGGCAGCGAAGACGTAACGGTGACCAACTGCTCCATGATTTCCAACTCCTCGGCCATTCGGATAGAAGACACTCGCTACAGCGTCTTCAGCAACCTGAGCATCCATGCAAACCGGGGCATCGGAATCTACGAGCGCGGCCAGGGCACGACTGCCTCTGTACTCTTCTCCACCATCGTGATTGACACCCATCTACTGACCGGACATTGGTGGGGCAAGGGTGAGCCGATCTTTATCGCGATCGGGAAGGCCAACGGTTCTGCCGGCGTAGTGCGCGACGTGAGGTTCTCCAACATCAGTGGCGAGGCGGAAAATGGCATTCTGCTGTACGGGGAGCCGGGAGCACGGATCCAGGGCATCTCTTTCGACCAGGTGCGGCTTCGTTTCCATGTCACCCGGAAAGCCGTTAACGACGCGGTGGGAGGAAATTTTGATCTACGCTGGACGACCGACAGTAAGAGAACTGCCATCTTCGCGCATGAGATCCCCGGCCTTTATGCCCGTTATGTGAAGGGTTTGCATATCCGCGCCCTGGAGATCCAGTGGGCCGATGCTTTGCCGGAGTACTACTCCTCGGCAATTCAGTTGGAAGATTTTGAGGGGGTAAGCATTGACGGCTTCGAGGGCCGCCAGGCTTCAGTCGTTGCGAACGATCCAGTGATCGACTTGCGCCGCGGGAAGGATGTTTCTATTCGCAACAGCACTGCGGATCCAGGTGCTTCCCTCTTCCTTTCGACCAACGATGTTGCCGGGGAGCGGGTGTTTGCAGGAAATGACCTCTCCAACGCGCGACGGGCGTTTAACTCGAAGGCCGGCTTCGTCCTGGCCGGCAATCTGCTTCCGGCCAAAGACCATTAGCTTGAACACTCATCTCGTAGTATCTGCAAACGCCGGGATCCGGCTTCATCTCAGGGGCGAGGCATCGGCGAGTCAGCGCGGTTTGACTCCCCCGGCTCCGGCATTCGTTTGCCGGGATGCGCCGGGGTCGACATAGAGGGGAATGCTCACAGAGAAGACGGAACCACTGCCCAGTTGGCTGTCGATCGTCCTCCCGGCTTCTGGGTGCCTCTGGCGAACGAGCCCGTAATCGAAGGGGCAGGTTCGTCCCTCTGGAGCCAGGGCAACGAAGACACCGCGTGGCTTTATCTGCTGGGGAGAGTGCGGCCGCAAAAAAACATCGCTGCCCTCCAGGCCAAGCTCTCCGCTAATTTACGCCAATGGATGTCCGCGAGGGCCGCATTTACCGCCAACGGCGGTGCCGCCGAGATTCCCAGCCAGCACGTGGTCTTGGTCCCTGGAGGGGGCGGCATCCAGAGACTGCAGCAGCAAACAGGCAAGGGCCTGAGAGAACAGAGTAAAGGGATTGGGCACGGATTACCGGGGAACAGGAAAAGAGATTCGCACCGGCCCCATGGTACGAACGACGCCAGTTTTTCTAAGAAGTCTTCAGCAAGAGCCAGGGTACGCAATCGGACGAAGAGGGACATCCATGATGTCCCTCTCACGTTCTCCGGTTATCAACCGATATTGCCCCCTGGCTGTTGTTACTCCGGCCCAACTGACCAGCGCAGACCAAAGGAATAGGTAGGCCTGTAATACTCCCGCTGCACCGGGTAAATGGGGCTGCCGTTGTAAAAGCCGAAAACCTCGTTGCTGAGGTTGAGGCCGGAGGCTACAACCCGCATCCCCTTGTACAGCCGGTAACTGCCCTGCACATCGAACTGCGTGTGGGTGTAGAAGTAGTTGTCGCCGGTCGGCCCCCTCAGTCCCAGAATTGGATCGTTCGCCGGACCGGTGCCGGCATTCCACTGGTAGGTCGCAATACTCTGATCGTTGTGGCTGATAGCGAAGCGCCCGGAGAACCGGCTTTTGTCGTAGGTGAGGTTGAAGTTGTAATCGTTCGGCGAGTTGCGGTCCAGCGACGGTTTGTCTGTTCTGCCGCCGTCAAAGCCCGCGGGAAACGTGACCTGCGAAACCGTGTGGCTGTAGTTGGCATTAATTCCGAATCCATTGAGGATGCCGGGAAGAAACGAAAATCGCTGCTCCCACTGTGCCTCAAAACCCTGAATGTGGGCATTCGGGCCGTTGATCGATTGCGTCAACTGATACGTTTTGCCAGTTCCGTTGTAATTGGGAATGAGGCTCGCCGTGGGATAGATCGGATCGGAAAGCTGCTTGTAAAACCAGCCCGCCTGCAGAATTCCCAGGGGCTGGAAGAAATGCTCGGCGAGGATGTCGTAATTGGTGCCCTTGGTCGGCACCAGGTTCGGGTTGCCGGTGGAGATTGTCGGATAAGGGGTTTGGTTCGGATCGATGATCGTGGCCGGCACCAGGTCACCGATGTTTGGCCGTGCCAGACCCTGGCTAAAGACAGCACGCAGATTCGTATCCTTCTGCAATTGGTATTGCAGGGCCACGCTAGGCAATGCATTGAAGTAGCCCGAGTCCTTCCGGATCGGCGTGATGGTGGGATTCCCGTTTGCATCGTAGGCAATCTGGTTTGCCAGGAAGTGGGTGGCGCCACTGTCGAACCGGACGCCCCCCGTCAAACGAAATTGACCGAAGAAGATCACGTCCTCCAGGTAGCCGGCCGAGATCCGTTCGTTGGCGTTGAAGAACGCCTGCGCATCGCTGACCGTCGTATCGACCGCGGTGAATGCCCCGGAGTTGGCTTCAATCGCGCTCAGACCCTTGCCAAAAGCCAGGGTTGGGCCGTACGCCTGCGAGCCGATGGCGAACGACTTGTTGTAATACGTGGGGTTGGTGTAGTTGCCCGTGACGCTGGCCAGGGTAAACGGACTCGATCCACTGGCCACCAGGTCCTGGCTGTTCTGGGTTTGTGTCGAGTAGGAGTTGCGAATCTTCACGCCCATCGAAAACGTGCTCGGGTGAGTGTGCACCGTGTAGTTGTGCGCCAGGTTCGCGGAACCCTGGATGTTGACCTGAGTCGCGTGATAACGGAACGCGGTGGACTCGCTGACGCCATAGGTCGAGGCGTCGAAGCCGTTGGTTCCGTCAGTCGCTTCCAGCTTGGGACGATTGGGATCGCTTAGGTTTTCCGCAAACGTCACTCCCGACGCTCCGTTGAAATAGATAGTCGGGAAGTCCTGGCCGCCGATATTGTGTCCCCGGGATACGGCGAAGTCGTAAGTGATCACATCCTTGGAAAGATCGTGCCGCGCTCCCGTGAGGAAACTGAAAATCTGCTGGTCAGGCCGGCGGATATATTCGCGATATTGCCAGCTGCCGGTGTTGTCGAACGTCAGCAGACCTCCGCTCGTACCTGTCAGAGCGCCCGCATTCGGAGTGTAGACATGGGTGTCGCCGAAATCGTGAAAATCAGAATAGAGCCCCTTCAAATAAACATCCATAGTAGGAATGATCTTGTCATCCACGCCAGCAACGAAACCATAGCGCGTACGGTAATAATTGTAGGAGCGGAAGTCTTCGCTGTTGACGTAGGCAACATTGGTTCCATCGGCGAACTGCCCGATCGACTGGCTGGGCTCCAGGTCGTCGATGCCGCGGTTGGTACGATCCCAGCTTCCGCCTAGCAAAAATCCGAATTTCTTGTCCGTGCCCCAGCGATGCCCGAAGGTGCCGTCGAACCCTCCCCGCCAGAAGCCATTCTGGAGCGGGTTGTAGCCGGCTGTGCCGTTCAGGGAGTAAGTGGGTTTGTCCAGCGCCGTCGGCGTCACCAGGTTCACCGTGCCCCCGATGCCGTCCGCGTCCTCATCGGCCGCAAGCGTCTTGTACACCTCGATGCGCTCGATGCCGTTCGCGGGAATCGCATCCATCTTCACGTTGCGCACAGTTACTTCGACTGAGGGAACGTTCACCCCGTTGATGGTGAGATTGTTCAGACGCGGCTCCGTGCCGCGAATCTGCACGTACTTGCCCTCGCCCTCGTCCCGTTCCAGCGACACGCTGGGCAGACGGCCAATGGCGTCCGCTATGTTGGTATTTGGCAGGCTCTGTATGACGCCCATAGGCGCCACCTGTACGATTTCACCCGACATACGCTCGACATTGATGGCTTCTGCATCTCCCTGCAGGCGAGGGGCGGTGACTATTACCGAATCTGCTCCCGAACCAACCTGGAGCGCCGCGGTTATGGCTGCTGTCTGTCCGGAAGCGACCGTCACCGAGCCGGTGTAAGGGTTGAAGCCAACGTAAGAAACGGTAAGCGTGTACTGGCCGGCGGCCAGGCCCGAGATGCGGAACTGACCCTGGTTGTCAGTGGCAACTTCCCTGCCGCTCGGCTGGACCACAACTCTTGCTCCAACCAGGGCGGATTCCGCAGAATCCTGAACTGTGCCTGTGATGACTCCCGTTCCTGTTTGCGCAAGTAGACGCAAGGACAACTGCATATTTGTAAAAACGAGAAACAAGACTACTGAACGAACAAAGAACCGCATTGCTTTCGCCTCCAGAACGCTGTTGCACCCGCTCGCATGTGGAGAATCGCGATCGAGAAAGGATGATTGAGCTGCAGGAAGAAAAAAAATTCACGTTGCAATAGGGGCCCAGGGTGAAGCGCATGGGAAATATCACGCTCTGCCAGTCGGGGGAAAACAAGCTCCACGACTCGCCAACTGAGAATCAACGGCAAAACCTTAACCGAAGCTTAAGGAATTAAGAGTGTCACACTCATTTAACGAGCTCGACCGTTTATTAACTCGACGCTAATGTCCTGTTCACGGGGTGTTCACGGAACACAAAGCGAGAGTTCAGCGGCTTTTGGCCGACGACCTACTCGAGTTCTCGAGGCACTTTGCCAGGAACACCGCTGAAGCCACTCTCTGCGTTGGATATTCATCCCTCGCCTGGGGCTTTCTTCAACTCGATGGGCGTCCAAAAATTACGCCTTCAGCTTTACTTAATGATTGCCGTTTAGGCTCAGTGATCGTTAAGCACACTTTTGCAATTTCTAGGCTGCCGTTCAAGAAGCCTTAGGAGGATGGACATGCGATTGAATCGACTTTGTGCTGTTTCCCTTGCCCTAACCCTGTGTGGAACTTTTCTATCGGCAAGCGCCGAAACCGATTGGCAGGTAAAGAAAACCCTGCGCATTGGTGGCGAGGGTGGCTGGGATTACGTGACTGTGGATGCGTCGACGCACCGGTTGTTCGTGACCCGCACCACTCACACCATGGTGATCGATACGGACTCGGGCAAAGTGCTGGGCGACATCCCGGGCCAGAAGAGGGCGCATGGCGTCGCTCTTGTTCCCAACCTGAATCGCGGCTTTATCACCGATGGGGCCGGCAGTATTGTGGTCTTTGATTTGAAGACGTACGCCGTGCTGGGAACGCTGGCCACCCTGGTGGATTCGGACGGCATTATTTACGATGCGCAGCAGAATCGTGTGCTCGCCGTTTCCGGAGACGGCGGCGCGCTCATGACGTTCAAACCCGACATTGATGCCAAAAACGGCAAAGTAGAGGCGCCCATCATGTTGGGCGGAGCCCCTGAGTTTCTGGCTTCCGATGGACAGGGAAAGGTCTACATCAATTTGGAAGACAAGGATCTGGTGGCAGTGGTGGATCTTCAGGCGCGTAAAGTTATCGCGCGATGGCCGGTAACTCCAGGGGGCTCGCCGGTCGGGATGTCCATGGATGCGAACAAGCATCGTTTGTTTATTGGCTGCCGCAAACCGCAGAAGTTGATCGTGATGAGCACGCAAGACGGCAAAGTAGAGGCTTCGCTACCCATCGGCGCGGGGGTGGACGCAACGGCAGTGCACGAGGGCCAGGCATTTGCCAGCTGTCGCGACGGATCCCTGGTCGTGGCGGGAGAGAAGGCAGGCAAGCTGGAAGTAGCCCAGGTAGTCAAGACTCCTGATGGTGCCAGGACCATGGGAGTAGACCCTCAGACTCACCGGATTTATCTGCCGACGGCTGAATTTGAGGATCCGTCCGCCCCACGACCTAAGCCCAAGCCGAATTCCTTCATCATCGTAGTCGTCGGCCGCCAATAACGCAGGCGGTTTCTCAGGAAGATTCCACAGCAGCAGGAGTACGATGGTCGCCACAGCAAGCAGGCTGAGCAGGAACGGAATGCGCCAGCCCCAGGGCGAGGAACTGATCGTCGGGCATCAGCTTAAACAGCGCAAACACGCCGGCTGACACCGCGATCGCGAAATCGGCCGCGGCCGGCGGCCAGCTCGCGAAAAAGCCGCGGCGGTCGCTGTTGTATTCGGCGGAGAACAGGATTGCCCCGCTGTATTCGGCCCCGGCGCCCAGGCCCTGCAGGGTCTCCAAGCTCTCCACGTCTTCGCCTCTAAAGTCAGTACGCCATATTTATAGCACCGCCGTCTGAAGTGCGTAGTTTGACGATCTAGGAGTGGGGGCGTTATGGGAGTGCCTGCAAAGTCTCACGGGAACTTCGCACTCAGAGAGCAAATCTCGATTGCCTGTTCGCGTATGGATGACCCAGTTTCGAGCCACTGGCCGACGCCAGCTTTAAGGTAAGACACCGGCCTCGAAGGGTGTCTCATTCCTCTTGTAATCGGATGGTATCTCGAAGATGGCGGCTTCCGGCTCAGTCCTCGTAACTTGGGTGACCGTGACAGTCAAGCTGACTTTGCCTGGCTCGTTATGCTTGGCTACCAGATTCATATGGAGGTCATCCGAATACCAGTATTCGTCGGTTTCAACCATCCTTTTCCCAGACTCGTCGCCGATTTCCCGCGTCTCGCGTATGCCACGTACCGGCATACCATCTATAATTTGGGTGCCCAGATCTTCCTCTTTTGCCGACCGATACACCGGCAGACCGTCGCGTGTAGGCCAACCATAGAAATACTCGTCAGCCAATCCACTTGGCGGTCGCTGAAGCGTTCCTTTCCAGAAAGTCCTATGCTGGGGGTAGATGAATGCGTACGTTTTTGTCTGCGGCTCGTAGATGTCAATCATTATTATCGGTGGCGTGGCGCTCTCCGTAGTAGGTTCGAGACGCCTTGCCTCCTTGAATATGCGCCCTTTGCTATCCCGTGCGATAGCGCGAGTAGTCTTGAGGCTGACGCTCTTGCCGTCCGGCGTAATGCGCGTGGTTTCAAGTTCGGAGACAGCCATAAACGGTATGTCGGGAACCGAAGTTACAAAGATGCCGTTAGCGATCTGAGGCATCGCGCTCGAAGTCAAAGCAAGAAAAAAAGATAGCCTAAATGACCAAGAGAGAAGCGGAGTAGAACGTCTCACGCGCATCGGAGCCCTCCGGCGTCCACAGGGTACCGCGGTCTGCCAATGGCGTGCAAGGAGAAGACTCTCCCGATGGACCGCCCGGAAAGCTCGTTTTCAGTAAATTCCTCTGCCGGGAGGGGCTGGGCGGCCGACTTACCGGAAATCCCATTCACGGGAACTACGGGAAGCCACTTGTAGAGAATCCGACTATTCGGCGAAGTGACGAGAACAGCGTCTCATCCCGAATCATGGTGCACGGTTTGGAGCGCCAATGCAAAACCCTCGCTCGATGCATTGAGATCCAAACCGCCTCGCCAAATGCCAGAAAAGACTAGACCAGCTCTTGATTCTGGCACATTTCCGTCCTGCTCCATGGCAGGGTGCTAAGCTTTTTAAGCATTCAACGGGGTCATTGCTTTGGCAAACGATCAACCATCGTCGGGCGCGGGCGGTTCAGGTTGCTCCCGCTCGTAGTGGTGGTTGCGTGCTGTATTATCGCAAGTCCGCGGCAAATGACCGCCCAAAGCAGTGACAAGGCAACGGCACAGTCGAACGGAAACCAAGCCCCTTTTCAACTAAAGGCGGAGAGCAACTTGGTAGTCGTGCGCGTCGTCGTACGGGACGCAAACGGGAAGCCGGTCGCAGGCCTCCAAAAGGAAGACTTCAAGCTTCTGGATCGGGGCAAAGAACAATCTATCTCCCAATTTGAAGTGGAAACGTCGAGTCCCGCTTCACCTAACCCGGGTACCATCCCCACTTCCGAAAAAGCGGCACCTGCGATTAAAGAGTCGCCAAACAAATTCCTGGCTTTGTATTTTGATACCTTCAATACCTCTGATCAGGACATGATCATGAAATGCGTCTGAAATGCGTCGACATGATACCTATTGCAGCAGTTTCAGTTGTACGCCGGTGACGTCGGCCGTGGGTTTGCGTCCTGGAGCGCGGCGCGCGATGGGTCTGCCGAGCAATCGTTCAAGGCCAGCGACAAACTCAGCCGTGCCAAGCGGTCGCCCACTTCCTTCAGCTAGCCGGAGATCCCCAAAGTCCCGATCTTCAGTCATCGATAGCAATTCAGCAAAGTGCGGGATGCGATCAAGCACAGGGCGAAGGGTCACTAATCCATCATCCGCGCCATTTATATGGGCTCGAACACTCGACCAGGGCCAGTCCTCGGCCCGTGTCACCAGCCGTGCGCGGACAGGATTCAGGCTGACATAACAGACTGCCGAAATCAGGTGCGATTCGTCCATGGCCACCGACGCGAAACGGCTCTGGAACAGGTGCCCCGTCCAGCGGCCCCGTGCATTGATGAAATTGGTGTAGCGGCGATGTGCTTCACCCACCGCACGGCCGAGCCCGTCGGCCTGCCGCGGATTCAGGATCAGGTGCACGTGGTTTGGCATCAGGCAGTAAGCCCACACTTCCACGTCTGCCTTGCGCGTCTGCTCCCCTAGGAGATCGTGGTAGATCTCCTGATCGCCGTCTTCAAAGAAAATCGGTTCCCGACAATTGCCACGCTGCGTCACGTGGTGCGGGAGGCCGGATACTACCATACGGGCCAAGCGCGTCATCAGCGCAAACTTACCACGAACCAAAACTGAGGGGAATAGGTATCAGGGGAATAGGTATCATGTCGACGCATTACGACCCTCATGTCGACGCATTACGACCCTGTCGACGCATTACGACCCACCGATGCCGAGGCTCATGTGATGCGTAACGGCGAAGGTGGCACTGTGCCCAGCTATAACGTGCAGTTGGTGACCGACACCACTCACGGGTTCGTGGTGAACGTAGAGGCAACCACCGACGCTATCGACTATCGTCAACTGGAGCCAGCTCTTGATCGCTGTAAAGCGACGGTGGGCCGTCTGCCGAAGCAGTTGATTGCAGATGGAGACTATACCAACCATGCGGCTGTGCAGGCTGCGGCAAAGTCTGGCGTCGACTTCTACGGCTCGTGGCAAGATAGCTGGAAACCGACGGAATCGGATGCTCAGGGACGCTGCGGGCCTTTATCAGCAATGCTTTCCCTTACGATGCGAAGAATGACGTTTACCTCTGCCCAGCCGGGCAGCAACTAGTGCACAAGGCGGTCCTCGATCGTGGACACGGGGTTCGCACGCATGTGTACAAAGCGCCAAAGGCTGCTTGCGCTTCCTGCGTTTATCGCAATCAGTGTGCCTCGAAGAAGCCGACCCCGCAATGGAGACGCTCACTCACACGTATCGAGGAGTCTACGCAAGCAAGCGCATTCAAAGCCAAGATGCAGAGTGAGGCGGCACAGAAAATCTATCAGCAGCGCTCGCAGATCGCCGAGTTTCCGCACGCTTGGATTAAAGAGCGATGCGGGCTCCGGCAATTTCGCTGCCGAGGGCAACAAAAAGCAGGCATGGAAGCTACCTGGGCATACCTTAGTTACAACATCATCAGGCTATTTAGCCTACGCCGCAAGTTTGCTAAAGCAATTGTCGCTGCTGCATTAGAAAAGCCAGTGTTCGCAATACGGCCGAAGAAGTAAGCCGTGCGCAGACTTAACGGCGAGACTATGGGCCGGCGGCAATCTTTCATAGCACCTGTCCCCTCTGTCACCAGGTTTAAAACTGGATCACGGGACAAAGCTGCACAACTCCTGGGGCAATTGTTCACAGCTTCCTGTCCCCCTCAGGTCCGCCGCCCTACGTCTTTACCTGCAACTCAGACGGATACACGTGCATTCGTAGAAACGGCATCTGGAGCATCGCTGAAGCTTTTCAGGTCATCGATATTTTTTTGGAAGAATACCTGGATCATGTTCCGAAATGTCGCTCTTACTCGTTTGGGATCGTCGTTTTTTAGCACTGCTAGCAACTCGCGATGGAGCGTCTGATCCTCCGCAAATTCGTCGGCAGCCTTCGACAACTCATCCGCGGTAGCGTGGGGCGATAACCGCACCATATAGAACGCGAACAAAGGCGCACAAACGATATTCAGCGCTTTCTCCAGTGATGGAATATCGGCAAGCTTCCAAATGCTCTGGTGGAAAGCGAAATCCTTCTTTAGGAGTTGTGTAAAACTTCGTTGTTCCAATGCAATCTGCATTTCGTCCAGCAACGTCTCGAGTCTTGCGCAGTGCTCCGGTCGTAATCGCTTGTGGGCCAATACTGCGGCCAAAGGCTCCAATTCAAGGCGCACCGTATACATCCCCTCCACGTCCTTGGCGGTAAGTTTCGTTACGAAGGAGCCTCGATTGTCGAACTTCGTTATGAGACCCTGCTGCTCAAGTGTTTGAAGCACCTCCCGCAGCGTACTCTGACCGACCCCCAGCTCGCGGGCAAGCTTATTCTCTACGATCCTTTCTCCTGGCCTCAGTTCACCCTGCAGAATGGCGTCGAAGAGGCGGTCAGTAATCTGAGAGCGTAAGTTGGGATATTTTTCAAACTCCATCATCATATTCGATAGTCGTCAAACGATTAACGTTTGTCAAGAGACTACGAGTCTGCTCTGCAACGCCGAAAATTGCAAAAAAAAAGGAATTGACATCACAGGGCCGATAGAGATAGCGTTGCATTTCTTGAGCGATCGGCGTTAAACGAATAACGACTAACGGTTAAGAGGTGAGGGGTATGTCTCATCGGTTTATCTGGGCGCTATCTCTTTTTTTTTGTGCCGCTTACGCCTTTGCGGACGTTACCGGCACCATCTCCGGCTCGGTTAAAGATCCCAGCGGCGCGGTCGTCCCCGGCGCTTCCGTCGAAGTTGTCAACCGTGAAACCGGTGTGAAGCGATCAGTTCAGACGAATAGCACCGGGGGATACTCCTTGCTCGCGCTGCCGGTTGGCCAGTATCGCTTGACGGCAAGTCATCCAGGGTTCAAGAGCAATGAATTGATTGACATCGTTTTAGACGCGAATAGCGCGCTCCGTTTCGACTTCGTTCTCGCACTCGGTTCGGTGGACCAGATGGTTGAAGTGACCACAAGTCCAGTTCAAGTTGAAGTGATCAACACGCAAATGGGAGACGTGATCGAGGAAAAAACGATCGAGACGCTGCCACTGGATGGCCGAACGCACGGACCTTCTCGGCCTTCAGCCGGGAGTGGCGCCCGCGTCGGCGGCAACCGTACACAACGGCTTTACCGGCACGACGGTTGGAGCCATTTCGGTTAGTGATCAACGCGAAACGGCAAACAATTTTCAGGTGAATGGCGGCAGTGCTGGCGACCCGCTCACGAACGGTGCATCGGTCATTCCCAACCTCGATTCGATCGCCGAGTTCCGTCTCTTGACTAATAACTTCAATGCTGAGTACGGCCATTTCAGCGGTGGCATCATCAACGTGATCACGAAGTCCGGGACCAACAAATTTCATGGATCGGCGTTCGAATTCCTGCGGAATGAGAAGCTCGATGCGCGCAATTTCTTCGACGACTACTCGGCCCCTGATCACGGTCGCAGCCTTTACCATCAGAATCGATTCGGAGGCACGCTGGGCGGTCCGGTCGTTCATAATAAGGTCTTTTCTTTTGTCGATTATCAGGGCACGCGGCAAACGATCGGACAGAGTTCCGGACTCGTTCAGGTTCCCAGCGAGGCCGAGCATAACGGACAGTTTGACCCCGGCAGTCTCGGTGGGTCGGTCCAAGGGAGCTATTGGGCTGGTGTGCTGTCTCAGCGCCTCGGCTACACGGTAAGCAGTGGTGAACCGTATAGTTTTGCGGGTTGTGCGGCGACAAATGGACCGGCCGGTTGCGTTTTCCCGGGAGGCTTGATACCAGGCTCGGCGTTTTCGAGTCCCGCCCAAAAAATTGCACCGCTGATCGTTCTCCCCAATGAAAATGGCTACTTCGTGAGCAACGCCAACACTGTTGGAACGCTGGATAACCGAGGCGGTTTCCGTCTTGATGCTGAAACGCGTTTGGGGACGCTCTTCGGCTATTACTTCCTGGACAATACCAGTGTTGCTACGCCCTTTGGGCAGATATTCGATACCAGGTTTTCCGACTTCGGACATGACCCAAGCGCAACAAATCATTCTTGGGGATACTAAGGTACTTCGTCTCACAGAAGTGAACGAATTCCGGCTAAACTACACTCGTTTCGCCTCGCATGGCGGTTACCCTACCGGCGGCCTTGGCTCACTCAGTTCGTTCGGGGTCGTCGAGGGCGGCAACGGCATCGTCGCGGTGGATCCAATCCAAGAGGGGGTGCCCTACATCGGCTTCAATGACTTTTCAGTAGGGCTGCCGGGTACTACATTCACCCACTTTGAGATACCTATCAGGTGCTGGACAATTTCACGTTTGTGCGCGGCCCGCACACGGTGAAGCTTAGCGGTAAACTACGTTATGTCCAGTACAACCAGCGGCTGCTCTTTCCGATCACGTATTCCTTTTCCGGGGCCGAAACTGGAAGTGACTTTGCCAATTTCATCATCAGCGCGCCCGATTTCTTCTACCAGATCACACCAGATGACGGGGACGGCCGGACCCACTACCTCGGCATTTACGGGCAAGATAGCTGGCGCCTCCGATCGGATCTGACGTTGAACTACGGTCTGCGCTGGGATGTAAGCCAACCCTCGTACGACCCTAAGGATCGCGTCAGCAGCTACGTTTCAGGGTTGCGATCGCGGATTTATCCTACCGCACCGACAGGCTATGTTTTTCCAGGAGATCCCGGTGTATCGCGCGTCTGTCGCCCACACGTTGGAACAATTTCGGACCGCGTATCGGAGTTGCATACTTTCCTTCGGTAAGTTTCAGGTTTTGGAGAAGTATCACGGGTGGGCCAGGGAAATCGAGTATCCGCGCGTCGTACAGACTCTTCTATACGTCCGTAGAGGATTTACAGCAGTTCTACAGCTTTGGCGAACCTCCTTATACGCTATTCTACTTTTCGCCGAGCCCACCAGTCTTTGAAACCCCTTTCATCAACCGCGTGAACGGCGTATCGAACGGCCAGCGCTTTCCGTTTGTACCTATCGAAAAGGGCAACCCCAATACGAACTTCAGCGCCGTTTCGTCCAATCAGCAGTGATCCGCCGTTTGCCACCAACAATTTCACGCCTTACGCCGAGCACTACTCTCTTTCGATTCAGAGGCAGATTGGGGATAAAGACCTTCTGACTCTAAGTTACGTGGGCACGCAGGGCCATCATCTTCTGATCAACTTGCAGCCTCATCCCGGGATTCCGTCCCTGTGCCTGTCTTTGAGCAACCCCGCTAACCTGTCACCCGGAACCCAACCGTGCGGACCATTCGGCGAAGATTCCACGTACGTAACTGCCAACGGAACCACAATCGACGGCACACGTGGGCCACAGTTCCCACCGACGATCGCGGGTACCGCGTTGATCACTTCACAAGGCAATTCTGCTTACAATGCGTTTGAGGCTAGTCTTCGCCATAGCTCTGGTCCCCTGAATTTTTTGGCGTCGTACACTTTCCGCAAATCCCTCGACCTAGCCTCCTCATCGGTGGCGAATCTCCTTTACCCCTACGACCTACCTTCAAATCGCTCTCTTTCTCAATTTGATGCAGCGCACAACTTCGTCATCAGTTACGACTACAGTGTGCCGTTCGATAAGGCGCCAAGCAATCGCTGGCCCCGGCTGACCGCGGGATGGAGTCTGGCCGGCATTACGCATCTAAGTACGGGCTTCCCAGTCTCTTTGCAGGACACGGACGACCGTGCGCTCCTTGGCGGAGCCGGTTTCACTCCCGAGGACCGCCCAAATTACAGCGGTGGGCCCCTGAATATCATGAAGAATGCTGCTCGCACCGGAGTGCCTTACTTCGACGTAAGCCAATTCACCAGGGAGACTATAGGACAGATTGTCACATCCTCGTATCGTTTCTTTCACGGTCCAGGGCCCGCGGACTTTGACACGTCACTCCTCAAAGATCTGCCGCTAACGGACAGGCTGAGATTGCAATTCCGCGCCGAGTTTTTCAATGTGTTCAACCATACGCAATTCACAACTCCATCGGGCAATGTCAACGGCGGCACCTTCGGAATAATCACCAGTGCCGCTTTCCCCCGGATCGGGCAATTTGCGGTGAAGTTGTTCTTTTAGGAGAGGGCCGATATTATCGGAGGAAGCAACCAGCTTTCGGAACGTTGCTCTTCTCGATCCTGTGTATACGGCGGTTGGCTCGGACGCCTTGACCGGCTGGTTTTTCGCAACAGGCCCTGGATCCTGGTGTCGTGCCTCAGCATCCTGGCGCATCGGTCAGCGGCCGCGCCGTGCGGGTTGAAGTGGAGCTTCCGCAATTCGTATCTGAATGCCCGTATGAAGGCGACATGCGGATGATGGAGGCTCTGCAGCCAGGAGATGTGCCTGTACTGATTGCACCGGAAGGGAATCGGGCCGCTTTGTGGGGGGAGTTGTTCTCTTGTGCAGCCCGCGAGGGGCGCAAAAGGAGCGATCGTCTCGGGTTACGTACGAGATACGCGACAAGTTGCCGAGCTTGGCTTTCCTGTGTTCGCACTGCGATCGCCGCTCGACACTGGGTCGCGCCGAGGCCGTTGAATTTGGCGTTGAACTAGTCTGCGGAGATCTCTTGATCGCCCCCGGAGATTACGTAATCGCCGACGAAGAATGGAGTTGTCTTTATTCCTAAGCATGCAATCCAGGACGTGCTCGAATATGTCGGCTCAAAGGCTCGCAAGGAAGGAGAAGCCCGTTCCGACCTCATGAGAGGAGAGAGTATCCGCGCAGTTTGGAACAAGCATGGAGTTCTTTAAACCACGGCCAATCACACTGGAGAATTAATGAAAATCACCGATTTGAAAGTCGATGTACTTCATAACCCGGAGTTTGAGATCCGGTCGACACCAGCCTCGAGACCGTCATTGTCCGGGTCTTCACTGACGAGGGATCGTTGGCTCCAGCGACGCCCGTTCATCTCCACGAGTCATACGCTCTGTGATCGATGCACCCACTTTTTTTACCCTGTCGCGGGACGTGCGCGAGCTGCTGATTGGCCGCGATCCTCTCGAAATCAATGCGATTTGGGAAGAACTATACCGCATGACCCAGTGGCCCGGGAGGCGAGGCGCGTACATCCATGCCATTTCGGCGATCGACGTAGCACTCTGGGACATCATGGGGAAAGCGTTCAACCAGCCCGTTTACAAACTTCTTGGTGGCGCTTTCCAGAAGGGAGTACGCGGTTATGCGAGCCATGTTATGCCAGACACACCGAAGGGTTGTGGCGAGTTAGCCGCAAAGGCCGTTGCGAACGGTTGGCCGGCCCTGAAGATGGGTTGGTTCCCCTATGCATCCGATCCGGACGAGGACCTCGCCATGGTTGCGGCGGTACGAGAAGATCTTAACCCAGACCAAGATCATGCTTGACGTCGGCCCACGCTGGGATATCACTACCGACGGCCGCCCCGCAGTCCAGCTCTGGGATTCCAAGACCGCCATTAAACGTATCAAGAGCTGGGAAAGATACGACCCATTCTGCGTGGAAGAGCTCTACCGGCAGACGATCTCGATGGTTATCGCAAGCTTACCTCGGCCGTCGACACTTACATCGCGGCAGGCGAGACGGAGACAACGCGGTTTCCGCTGTTCGATCTCATGGACAGAGGGAACATCGACGTTGTGCAGTTTGATGTTTCTCGTGTCGGTGGGCTGACGGAATCGCGTCGCGTCGCTCAAGCCGCATATGACCGGAATCGCCCCTGGGCGCCACACTGCTTCTCAACTGGACTTTGTATGGTAGCCTCGGTGCACCTGGCTGCGGCCTCACCCAACAATTTCTTTGTGGAATGCACTATATCGGAGTCGCAGCTCACGAATGATATTGTCTATCCACGCCTTGAACATAAGAATGGTATGCTGCGCGTGCTTGAGTGAATGGGCTCGGCGTGGAGCTGAATATATGGCGCTTGTCAATAAGCTGACGCTTGATGAGTAGTTCCGCAGTCACAATCCAGCTAGTAGGTTTTCGGTGGTTGGCGCAGAATTGCTAGCCTCCAGGGTATTTCCGAATGTTTCGGAGATCCGGGTGGTCGCAGTTTGCGAGCAGCTCTCTCCGAGACGATGAGCGTGCCGGGATGCTGCTGAAGGTTCCGGTCTTCGAAAACATAGCCGCGATGGTGCGCGGATCAAACTGCCAGGCGGTTGTCTTCATGACTCCGCACCATACCCATCGGGAGCTAGTGGAGGCCGCTGCCGCCAGCGGCCGCCACATCTTCTGCGAGAAGGCGATGGCCGTCACCGCGGCGGATTGCGCCGCTATGATCCACGCGGCGAAATCGGCGAAGGTAATCCTGTTGGTCGTCCATCATGCAAAAGCTCTTTCCGCCGAACGCTCGCGCAATTCATCTAGTCCGGTGCGGCGTATACGGAAAGCCCCTTGCAGTGAACGTGTTTGGCTTTCACTGGTGTCCGGTTTTTGAAGGATGGTGGAGAAAGAAGGATTCATGCGGCGGCCTCCTCTACTCGACCGGAATCCACGATCTGTCCTCCATGCGCGCCATCGTAGGTAACGAAAGTAAAGAAGGTGTACGCAACGGTTGGCTTGAAAACAGATAACTACACGGAATATGAGGAATCCATTGTGGTACCGCTCCACTACGAAGGCGGCGCCATTGGGAAGCTGCAAGTTGCCCAGCACGATCCGCTGCGCGACTTTAACCATTCATTCGCGCTTTCCGTTCTCTTCGAGAGGGGGTCGATCCGTTACCTTCCGGAATTGTGCGCGGTTGAGCACTGATTCCGTCAAAACCACGATCTTGGTGAGCTACACCGAGGAGTTCTCCCAGCCACGAAGAGAATGAGAACGCTGCCTACCGGGCCGAATTCGCACACTTCGGACGCGTCGTCCGAGGCGAAGAATCGCCGATTCTCACAGGTACGGACGGGCTTCGTTGCGTTGAGACACTGGAGGCGATTTATCGCTCGGTAAGCGAGAGCCTCCCGGTCGTGGTCCCGAGGATGGATGTGGAATGATCACAAGACGAGCAGTGATGCGGGCCCTCGGCCTAAGCGCCGCGAACGGTTTCGTCGCCCACGTGTTGACAGCTGCGGATGAGCCTGCAATGCCGTCCCCAAGAATACTCCGTTATCCTAGAAGCGGGATCTTTACCGGGCTGGAGTGGTTGGACGAAGCTCAGAAGTATCCCGGCAGCGGAACCGACATGCACTGGTGGACGTGGAGTGCTGACCGTTCGTCTTCTTGGACGACGACTGCAGCAACTTCGGCCTGCAACCCGGCTGGCAGCATCTCATGCGCGTCACAGGCACTCCACCCAATCACCATGTTGAAGAGATTTCATCTTTCCCGGAATTGCAAATTACGGGGCCGGAGAAGACTCCCGAGGGTAAGAGGAGAACCTATAACGATGAATATAACCTAGCTCGCGCCCGCTACGTGTGTGGCGCCCTCGCCGTAGGCAATCGTCTTTACGTTTCAGTTTACGATTACAACGACTTAGCATCCGGCAAGCCGCGTCAGCTGATGGATAGGATTTCTCCGCACGCCGGCATCGTGGGAATTATGTATTCCGATGATCACGGGAAAACTTGGCGAAACGTCCCGTCGAAGGATGATCCCAACGAAGGACACCCGTATTTCCTGGGACCACGGTTCGCGGGCTTGCAGTTCGTCGGCTTTGGACCCGGCTACACGGCCGTTCCGGCGGGTCTGGATGGATATTCTACGCAATCTCCAACGATTCCAACTGGGCGAGCGGAGATCATATTTTTCTTGCTCGCGCGCCACGCGACAAGGTTCTCGAACGGAATACCTGGGAATTCTACGCCGGCGAAGGAGAAGGGCTAAGCAGGACGAATCCTACCTGGGTTCGAGAGGAGGAGAACGCGAGGCCGATCCTGACCGACCCTGGTCATGTCGGTCTCCCGGATATGAGCTTTAATCGCTCACTACATCGATTTTTTCTTTCGGTGTTCAGCGATGCGATTCCAATTCGGTGAACACGGATTTAGACACGGCTCTGCGAACCTGGGATAAGAGGGCGGAGCTTCAAATCTATGAAGGTCCCACTCCATGGGGTCCCTGGGCTGTTATCCACAATGACCCATGGTGGGAAGGGCCCCATCATGTTCCCTACCTTCCGCACTTGCCGGCAAACTGGTGGAGCGCGGACGGGAGATCTGGGGTTTTGCTGTTTTCGGGAGACTATACCGAGAACGGCCCTACTCCGCATAACTCTCCGTCGTCTTATTATGGCGTCGTGACCCGTCGTTTCCGTTTGGTATCGGGTGGGAAGGGCGGCTGATAGATGCCGAAGTGGCTGTTTCTTGCAATCGCTGCATCGATTCTTTTTGGAGTGTGGGGGGTACTTCCGAAGGCGACGAGCCCGCAGTTTTCACCCGCAAACATGCAGCTGCTCTCTATCATCGGCATGATCCCGATAGCGAGCGTGCTCCTCCTTTCGAAAAACATCTTTATTGGAAGCAGCCTTGCACGAGGAAGCGCCTATGCCTTTGTTACGGGAGTTTTCGGAAACTGCGGCAATGTGGCTATGCTCGAAGCTTGAAGCACGGTGGTAGCGCTTCGTTAGTGTACCCGTTCACCGGTATGTTCCCTTTGGTAACTCTGATAGTGGCTAGAGTTTGGCTTAAAGAGCGGCTCAATTCGGTCCAGAGAGGCGGTGTTCTCGCTTCGCTTGTCGCCATCTATCTTTTCAGTACAAGCTCAGGCGTGGAGACCGTTGCTACGAATCTCGCTACCGTGGCGCATCACCGTACCGAATGGGTCTTCTATACGCTCATAGCTCTGATGCTGTTTGGAATCTGCGGGGTAACTCAGAAACTTGCGGTTACAAGTATCTCTACGGAGCTCGCGTCGCTTTGGTGGGTGGCCGGGTCGATTCCGATTGCCGTTGCGATCGCATTTATCCAGCCGTCCCGTTGGGATATTACAACCCGGGATTGCTTGATTTCTGTACTGTGGGGAGTTCTCGTTGTGCTCGGGATGCTGACCAGCTTCGCTGCTTACGTCGGCGGGAAGGCTAGTGTCGTGACCGCCTTGACGGCGCTCTACCCCGCTCTGACGGTTATCCTATCAGTTTTCATCTTCCACGAACACCTGGATGCCCGGAAGGTGGTGGCCATCGTCCTCGCTCTTATCGCGGGTCTTGCCTTGGCCCACGAGGGAAACACACTTCGGTTGAGGGAGGGGATGACCATTGGGGAAAGACCTTGAAGCAGTAGCTCACGACGACAATCTTTGCGGCGAAGGCCCAATCTGGGATCGAATGCACCAGTGCCTGTGGTGGAGCGATCTTTCGAGCAAGCTCCTCTATCGGATGGATGCAACCGGTCTCGTGAAAGAGACCGTTCGTCTGAAGTGGATGGTTTCAGGAATCGCCTTGAACGAGGGCGGAGGACTGGTGTTAGCGGGCCCAGATGGTCTTTATCTTTGGGATGGCGAGGAGAATTATCGTGAGTTGTTCACCGAGGACGATGGGGAGACTCCATCCTTCAATGATCTGATTGCAGACCCGGGTGGGCGAATCTATGCCGGTACCCTCCATTTGGCGGCAAACGGGATCGACGTTGAGAAAACCGGCAAGCTTTATCTGATCGATCCTCGCGGGGTATCCCGTGTTGTCGATGATGGCCTGATAATATCGAACGGACTCAGCCTCAGCCCTGACAACCGAACTCTGTACCATGTCGATACGGGCCTTCACCGAATATACGCATACGCCATCCACCCGCAAACGGGCGAATTAACAAACAAACGGGACTTTGTGCGGACAGTGAAGGAAGAAGGCGTTCCGGATGGCATCACTGTGGATGAAGAAGGTCATGTCTGGTGCGCGCATTGGTTCGGAGGAAAAGTTGTTCGTTACGATCCGGATGGTGCGGTTGAGCGGAGTATCCAGCTCCCGGTGACGCAGGTGTCCAGCCTGGCATTTGGTGGCAACACTCTGAATGACCTCTATGTGACGACTGCCAGCGAACGTTGGAATAGCCCGCTTGCACCAGCTACGTTCCATGCCTCCCGAAAGAGTTGCGGCGGCTCGCTGTATCGTATACGGCTCAATATCCGCGGTAAGTACGAACACCAATCGGCTTTTCCCCGACGATGGCCGTAGCTAATTTAATGAGGCAATCAAGTTTGTGATTGATTGCCCTGCTGTGACTTGGGAGTCACGTGAGCAGGCCAGAAGATGACTGGTCAGAGTAAGCCCTAACCGATATGAGGTTTCTTATGTCTAGAAATCCCTTTTTTGTTAAGACTTTCCTGGAAGGATAAGGCGACAGGATGTGTTCTGCAGAAGCGCGGAAGGAGTAGAAGGTGAATGAATCCGTGGGCTCAATGCGGATCGCGGTAGGGACGCATATGCTAGGCGCCCACCGGATGGCCGGAGGTAGTCACCCACCTCCGGCTCCCACAGAACCCAGCGTGCGGATTTCCCGCACTGGGCTCGTCGGAGGTTGGTTCACAGTATGGCGATAGCCTGCAGCTCCCTGTAGGGGAGATACAGCTTTGGTCGTAGCAGTGGGAACTGTTGTTTGATCCGTTGGAATTGCTTCCACCGGATCGCACCATGCCAGCTGCGACTGCTCAACATTTTGCGCCAGTAACGCTCCACGGCCCGATACACCCGCAGCAATGCCCGAAGATTCCCAGCAATGCCATAGTATGCATAGTGACCACGGAGCATCTGATTGAGATGATTCGCCTGCTCCTGGAGCGACGAATGCCGCATACGCCGCATCTGGTCTTGCAAGCGCATGAGCGCGCGCCGTAGACGTGACTTTTCCGTAAGCATGGCAATGCGAAAGTTGCCCTTCTGATTGCGCGTACAGAACAAGGTAAAGCCCAAGAAGTAAATCGTCTCCGGGCGTTTACGGCCACGTTTGCTCGCGTGTCGATGCGCAAAACGACCAAATTCAACGAGCTTGGTCTTCGTCGGTTCCAGGGTCAGACTGAATTTGTTCAGCCTCTTGGCCAGCGCTTCCTGAGCGCGAAGAGCGTCCGCACGATATTGGAAACAAAGCACAAAGTCGTCGATATATCGCACCATGCAGGCCTCGCCCTGTAGTCGCGGCTTCAGGTGATCGGTGGTGATCGGGGTGATCGGTGACGGGGTGATCGGTGACACGGTGATCGGTGACAGACGGACATGGCCCCCATCTGAAATTCTTATGACCGCAAGGCGTCTGCCCGTCATAAGGGGGTCATGCCTGTCTGTCACCGATGATCTGCTTCACCGATGATCTTGTTTCCCAAAGTGTCCGCTCCGTCTGTCCGCGAAACGTCGCTTCAGATTCTGAGTAATGCAAAGCTAGCCAAACAGTATTTTCCTTCTCGTCTGTCCATTCAACCCTATGCCGGGTGTGCGCAGGTATGTTAACAAAATCTCCGGGATACAATATTCGTAGACTTTCTTCTTCCTCGAAACGCAAGCCCGCTGCACCGGATAACAATACAACCCATTCATGCTGCTCCTGGTCATACCATTGCCCACGGGGTGTTGCCTGACCGAAAGAGATGATTCGTTCCAATCTAAATCTTTCCCCGTGGATTATTTCGTGAAAGACCTCTTCCGATAGTGATTGGGGCAGTTTGGCAAAAATATTGCCGGCAGCGTTAGCCATCATGCGGTCCACCTGGATCTCCGCTGTGCTCTAAGGGAACCCCGCGTAATTCGCGCCACAGTTTTCCCGCAATTTCTGACGATTGGACGAATTTCCATCCTCTGCAACATGTGAGATCGGCCTCAAAATCATCAAGGATAAGACCCGTATCAACCATTATCCAAGCTCGCTCAGAAGCGATCAACTGATGGGTTTGACGAAGAGCCACTGGTTTCCCGCCATTTCGGCATGTAATAAGTTCCCGGTAGTTTCGGGACGAAATGAAAACCCGGGGACGGGACGGGAAGATGCCTCTGCCGGCCCTAACGGATTGGGGTGAACATCCCGGACTGACACGGGAAGTTAGGGCTTTAGCTTCTCTTAGCTTGCGGGCTCCTGTCATCGATTGACGTTTCAGACAATCGAACCGCACCCGCCGCCCATGATTGAAATGGAGGCATACATTTTGCTCTGTTGCGAATTACCGTCAAGCCATCGAGTATTCATCAACGCCGCGTGCCCCAGACATACACTCGCGGGAACGATGCCCAAGCTCCGTCCATGAAGACTGAGTGAGAGTAAACCGGCTACATCGGCAATCACTTGCTTGCGCGATGATGAAGTAACAGAGCGCTGCCTGGTTACCAAAAAAATCTTCTTCCCCCTAAGTCTTTTCCAATTGAAAGATGAGCCTGAAGGGAAGGGGAAGAGGCAGTTGAGGAAGGCTCCTTTTTGTTTTGAAAATTGGTTAGAGATTATCAGCCGCCGGCGGAGGGAATGTGGGAATCGCGGAGCGATTTCCAAGGTTTGTGGGAATGGTGGGAAAACAGTTTCATCGTTTTCCCATGCTTTCCACAAACCGTCATTTCCTGCGCCCTTAGCCCTTGCTTGCAAATTGGTCAAAGAGTTTGCGCTTGGCCTCTTGCATGCGCCGTGCAGCTTCGGTATCACTGTTGGCGGCGGCCATGTGCTTGAGCGTATCCACAGTGAGACCGGCTCGGAGGTACTGAGCCGGCTGGGGTAGGCTGAGCAGGGTTTCCAGCGGCGTCTGATAGCGACGGTAGATGCGGCGTGTGCGCCCTTTCTGGTCCACTACGAGTTCGGGTTGAGCGCAAGGCCGATGGAAGTTCAGATAAGGGTTGAAAAATTCGTTATAAAAGCGCTGGATGGGCTCAGCATATTGGGAGCGAATATGGCTGTAGCCGATATGTTTGCGAATCACCGCCCCATTCTTGGTCTCCACTAACGCATTGTCATTACTCTGCCGAGGTCGGCTTTTGGTCTGCTCGATGAGCAGCTTGCCCAATAGCTTAGCCACCGTGGCATTGATGAACTCGCTGCCATTATCAGAGTGAAAGCCGAGGATGCGAAAGGGAAATTGCTCCAGCATGGTCTTCAACACCGGCAGTAACCAGGCTTCGGAAATGCGTTCTGTGGCGGCCACAATCTGCCACTGCGTTACCTCGTCAACGGCGTTGATGTGAAAAACACCTTTGGCCCCGTTCTGATCCCCTTGATGTACCGCGTCTAGGCGCAGATAGCCGGGCCTGCCCTGGGGATTGGGGCGCCGGCGCTCCGCAATCGTGACCCCCGTAGGCTTGGTCTTGACGTAGTTCAAGCGGCGTTGCCGATAGCCCCGCTCCCGGCGCAGATTGTATATGTGGGAAACGGAGATCGAAGCCAGCCGCGCATATTCCTGCTTGCCGTACTGCCGATACTCCCGCTCCAGAATACGACGCGTGGCCGGCCCGCTCAGCGTTTCATGCGCCTCATCCACTGAGGCCAGCAGCTCGACATCGTCCATCGTGTAGCGCGCAGCAAAGCGGTGCCGGCGATAGGCTCTGGCCCCCACTCTGCCATTGGCCATATAACGGCCAATCAGCCGTGTCACTTGTGCCCGGCTCAGGCCGGTCATCTTCTCGATATAGCGCCGTAGCAGCCCGCGCGCCCCCTTGCCTTGTCTCCCATACTCCTGTTCGCAGAGCACCAGCTCGATCCAGTCGTATACCTGTGCTCGCTTTACCCCAACAAACCGGATTGCTTCGCTGGCTTCTAAAAGCCGGCGAATCTCCTCCAGACTTAACTTCTCCGCTTCCTGCACGCTGATGTTCAATCCTCAGCATGCCTAATCCCTTCAGGCTCATCTTGTGTTGGAAACACGTCCTCCCTTCAGGCTCATCTTGCATTGGAAAAGACTCGCTCTGGAAACGGCCGAAAAACCGTACTACTGTGGGAGTAAGTACACACACGTCAGCGCCGTCTTGCCACGACGGCCCTGTTTGGCCTTGCACCGGCGCGCTCCACCCGTGCATCTGCCGCCAACCACCGGAAAAGCATCAGCCCTTGTCGGCATGATGACTTGGGTGTAGCAAACGGTAATGTGACATCAAAAGCGACGGGCCACGCCTGTCCGCAGCATTCCTCCGCCCCGCGGGGGCGCCTGCGGAGAGCAGAAATCACCGCGTAAGCAGGGTGCGCTCAGTGCGTTCTCTTGATTGAGCAGTTTTGACAACTTGGAGAACACCACACCGCCGGACACCAGCCTGAGGCCATCCCGGGCCAGATGACACGGACGCTGGATGACAAACGGGACGCTCGCCAATCCCTAGCGCGTAGGCAGAGTTATCGTCCCGTTTGTCACCGGCCTGACCAGGTGAAAGACGGAAACTGCCACCACGCAAGATGATCAAATAAATTGCTTGATCATCTTGAGCATCTTCGTGAAACAAAGGACTTATTTGGCAACCTTGCCAGATCGTTCGCCGCATCCGCTTCGAAATGGATTGCCAATCGTGAGCGGTCCGATGCTTTGCCGGCTTGCGTATCGTCTGTTTATTGGCTGCCGCAAACCGCAGAAGTTGATCGTGATGAGCACGCTAGACGGCAAAGTAGAGGCTTCGCTGCGCATCGCCGCAGGGTGGACGCGACGGCAGTGCACGAGGGCCAGGCATTTGCCAGCTGTCGCGACGGATCCATGGTCGTGGCAGGAGAGAAGGCAGGCAAGCTGGAAGTAGCCCAGGTAGTCAAGACTCCTGATGGTGCCAGGACCATGGGAGTAGACCCTCTGACTCACCGGATTTATCTGCCGACGGCTGAATTTTAGGATCCATCCTCCCCATGACCTGAGCCCAGGCCGAATTCCTTCATCATCGTAGTCGTCGGCCGCCAGTAACGCGCGCGGTTTCTGACAGAAGATTCCGCAGCAGCAGGAGTACCATGGTCGCCACGGAGGCACAAGACAATGACGAAATCGGAACGAGACCTGGGTCGGCGTTGGTTTGAAGAGGTCTGGAATCAGGGCAGGCGAGAGGCAATCGGCGAAATGATCGCACCCGACGGCCTGCTCCATGAAGGCGGGGTAGACACCCGCGGACCTGAGGCCTTTTATCCGTTCTTTGACCGTATGATCGCCACATTTTCCGGGATACGTGTGAACGTTGAGGACACGATAGCTGAGGACGACAAGCTTTGCGTTCGCTGGTCATTCACGGCTAAGCATACCGGCGACGGATTGGGCATTCCCGCCACCGGCAAGACAGTAAGCGTCACTGGCATTTCCATCCTGCGAGTCGCTGGCGCAATGCTATTAGAGGGGTGGCAGAACTGGGACATGCTAGGGCTCATGGAACAGCTAAAGGATGTTCGTCCATCGCCTACGTACGTTAGCGCCGGCGACTAGCGATCAAATGAGGATGCACGAATCGATAGCTGGAGAATGCCGGAGCGCCCAGCCCACCTCGCCATATAGTTGGACAGTCTGGGGCCGTCGGCCTTAGGGTTCCGATCGAATCACAGCCATAAAGACGCGATCGACAGCAAACTATATCTCGCTGTTCCAGTCCCGCCCGTCCCGAATTTCCCACGCAGGGTGCATGGGTTCGTTCACAAGTCTTTACAATTTGTTGCCTGATTGTGACATCGTGCCGAGGTTGGAGTCTTATTCTCGGAATAAGGGGGCTGCTGCCCCAGCACGTATATGGTAAAGCTTCCATTTCGTCCGTGGCGCAAACAGCCACCGATTTTCGTTTTCATGCTGGCGGTCATGGTGCCGGCGGCTGCGCTGGTGGTCGCTAGTGTCATCTACCTCAGGCACATTCAGCGCGGCAAAGTGATGGACGCGGCCATACAGAGGGACTATCAGCAGATCCTAGCCGTCGCCGAAAAGCGAATTGCCGACCGCGCCTTTGAAATCGCAGAAAACGCCCGGACAACATTTCCCGAAACAGACTACGACGACGATGCACTCGACACCTTCCTGAGAGCTCACCCGGACATCGCCCACGCATTCGTCTGGACTGGTAAGGGCAACATGACTTTTCGATCCCAGCCTGATCGGATGAGCGATCCTGATTTTCAGGCAGAAAACAAAAAGTTTGCCGATGAGATTGAGACGTGGTTTGACATTGAGTCCCAGGAACACATTGCAAAGGTCAGAAGTTTTGAGGCTGAGGAAGGAAGGCGCGTCTACATTGCCCCGGAATACGCAACCAGGGGCGGCAAACTGGTGTATGAATCCTTCGCGCACTTTATACTCCCCGGCTCCAACCCAGACCATCCCGCACTGGCTGGGTTCGTTTACGATGAAGATTATCTGAAGAACAAGTTTTTCCCTCAGATGCTCCACCAGGTGTTGCCGGACGGGAGCCAGAACGACCACTCGCACCCTCAACTGGCGATGACGATTCGAAAAACTAAAGAACAGACTCCGCTGGCTGCTTCGCTTTGCTGGGATGGAGGGGCGCCGGAAGTGGAGCGCGACTTCGACGGTGTTTTCCCGGGGTTGATCCTCGGTATCCGGCCAGAAGGGACCACCATTGCGGACCTCAGTCATCACATTACACGTATCGCCTTCATGTGCCTGGGGGCCCTTTCTTTGCTGATCGGTGCAGGAATGATCTTCGCGTACCGAAATGTCTCGAGCGAACTGGCGCTGGCGAAATTGAAATCCGATTTTGTCTCCAACGTTTCGCACGAGCTAAGAACACCCCTGGCGCTCATCCGCCTGTATGCTGAAACTCTGGAGTTGGGCCGCATCTCCACTGCCGGCAAGCATCAGGAGTATTACGAGATCATCCGCAAAGAAAGCGAGCGATTGACTTCACTGATCAACAACATTCTTGACTTCAGTCGCATCGAGGCGGGCAAGAAAGAGTACAGCTTTCGCGAAACCGACGTAGCCGACCTGGTACGGAGCACACTCGAATCGTACCGTTTTGAGATTGAGCAGAACGGGTTTCAGTTCGAACAGAAGATCGATAACAACCTGCCGCCAATGCGGGTGGATCGTGAGGCGATTGCCCGCTCGTTACTGAATCTGGTGAACAATGCGGTGAAGTATTCGGCGGGCAGGAAATACCTCGGAGTCCACCTTTATCGCCGTGACGGTAACGTCAATCTTGAGGTCGTGGACCACGGAATCGGCATTCCCGCAAAAGAGCAGCTTAAGATTTTTGAGAAGTTTTATCGTGTTGGCGATCCGCTGGTACATAACACCAAAGGCAGCGGATTAGGACTCTCGCTGGTGCGCCACATTGTGCAGGCGCACGGGGGGCAAGTGGCCGTTGAAAGTGAGCCCGGACACGGCAGCAAGTTCATTATTATTTTGCCAGTACAAAATTCAGCGCTCCAGCAGGTGTCAGCATGAGACAGGAAGAGAATTCAGAACGGCTTGAGGGGCACAGGCGGGCAAAAATTCTAGTGGTGGAAGATGAGCCGGCCATGGTGGCTGGTCTGCGAGACAACTTCGAGTTCGAAGGATACGAGGTGATTACCGCGCGCGACGGCATCGAGGGACTTCAGCGTGCGCTGGACGAGTCTCCGGACCTGGTGGTTTTGGACGTGATGATGCCCCGCATGAGCGGGCTCGAAGTATGCAAGCAGTTACGTGCCAAACGCGCTTCTCTTCCCATCATCATGCTGACCGCGCGCGGCCAGGAGGTCGACAAGGTGGTAGGCCTCGAGCTCGGGGCGGATGACTATGTGACCAAGCCATTCTCGATTCGCGAGTTGCTGGCCCGGGTCAAGTCCGTCCTGCGGCGTACGGCCGTCTTGCCCAAAGATAAGGAGCAGCACTCTTTTGCCGATGTGGAGGTGGACCTGCGGCGCTGCCGCGTGCTCAGGTCAGGCAAGGCTCTGGATATTTCCGCCAAGGAATTCGACTTGCTGAAATATTTCATTTGTCATCCTGGCGAAACGCTGAGCCGCGATCGCCTGCTGGAGGATGTGTGGGGCTACGAGAATTACCCTACCACCCGGACGGTGGATACCCACCTGGTGCGTCTTCGCCAAAAGCTGGAGCCCGATCCGGAACAACCACAGTATTTTTTGACCGTACACGGAACCGGCTACCGGTTCGTCGGATAGAACAACCAGCCAAATCGCAATGAGGTGGAGTTTGAACACCTACAGCGTAGTACCAAGTGACTTCAAGTATGGGACGGTTACCTCCTTGATGACGTCGTGGAGCGTGCTGCCGGCATCGACTTCGCCATCAAAGCCCGAAATAGATTTGCTCCTGCGAGAGCGGGTCGATCTCCACGCGCAGATTTTTGACGCGGTGCAGATTCAACGTAAGCTCAGCGGGCCACGTGTGTTGCACTGTGGCGACCTGCAGTTCGCCAGGGAGGTGTTCGCGGCGCGTTATCTCTCCGGGGACTTTACGACCTTCTCCCAGGATGGGTCCAGGGTTCTTGCCGTGCTGGGAGATATTGCGGGTAAAGGCGTCGCGGCGGGAATGTGGTTCACCCATCTGGCGGGTCTTTTGCAAAGCTGCGGCCGTCCAGACTTTGACCCGTCGACAATCGCATCGGAAATCAATCGCCACCTCTGCTATCTGCAGCCCGTGGCGCCGTTCGTTACGGCATTTATCGCGCAAATGGATTGCGATCGAGGTGTGCTCACCTACAGCAATGCGGGCCATTTTCCGCCCGTACTGCTTCGCCAGGATGAAGAGATCGAATTGCTGGAAACCGGCGGTCCGCTATTGGGGGCTCTGAAAGGTGCGGAGTTTCAATCAGGGGAACTGGTGCTCGAACCCGGGGATACCCTTGTCGTATACTCCGATGGCGTGGTGGAATGCCGCAATCCTGAGGGAGAAGAGTTTGGATTGGACCGTTTGATTGCAGCAGTACCACAGGCCAAACAGCAGTCGGCTCAAGGCACTCTGATGATGCTCCTCGCTGCGGTACAGGAGTTTGCCAACGGGTACCCGATGAGCGACGATATGAGCTTGACGCTGATACAGCGCGACACAGACGAACCAACCAGACATCCTGAGTGAAAATGGACAATGAGGGGCGAGCAATCCGCTTCTCGCCAGGTCTGTTTTCAGAGGCAGAACCAGCAGTCTTACCATCTTGAGACGCAATGAAGCAATTTGGCTGCTTTCAACTCGACACCAGGAACGAATGCCTATGGCAAAACGGGGCACAGATCGGCCTGACGCCAAAGCCGTTTGCCGTGTTGCGCTACCTGGTCGAAAATCCGCAGAGGCTGGTAACCCACGATGAGTTGCTGGACAAGCTGTGGCCTGAGACTTACGTGCAGCCGCAGGTGTTGCGCACCTATGTGCTGGAGCTGCGTAAGCTGCTGGGAGACAGTGCAGAGAGCCCGCGATTTATCCGAACCGTTCCGGGGCGGGGCTATTGGTTCCTGGCGCAGGTGGAAGACGCCAACGGGTACGCGGCCGACACTCCTGGGCCGCAGCCCGGGCGCATCGTAGGGCGGCAGCAAGAGTTAGGGCAGATCAACGGCCTCCTGCGGCAGGCCAAGCAGGGCGATCGGCAGGTGGCTTTCATTACCGGGGAGAGCGGCATGGGAAAAACCGCGCTGATCGACCTGTTCTGCCGCCAACTGTGCAACGAAGACCAGATGCATATCGCGCGCGGCCAGTGTGTGGAAGGGTTTGCCGGCAAGGAAGCTTACTATCCGGTGATCGAAGCCCTGGGACAACTCTGCTCGCAGAACGATGGCAGGAAGCATGTGCATGTGATGCAGCAGAAGGCTCCAAGCTGGTATGCGCAGCTTGCCGCGCTCCATGCCGATGGCTCGGTCGCGGTGGCGATGTCTGCGCGGGGCGAGCGGATGTTGAACGAGATATGCGATGCCATCGAAGTCATATGCTCTGAAACGACACTGGTCCTCGCCTTCGAGGACCTGCACTGGGCAGATCTCTCGACACTGGACCTGATCTCGGCGCTGGCGCGCCGCCGCCAGGCTGCCAGGTTGTTGCTGTTGGCGTCTTACCGGCCGGCGGAGGTGAGTGGCGGCCAGCATCCGCTGAAGCGGCTAAAGCAGGATCTGGTTACGCACAGGCTGTGCACGGATGTGTCCTTGCGCCCGCTTGCACGAGATGCCGTGCGGGAATACCTGATCCGGGAATTGGACCAGGAGACGCTCCCCACTGGGTTGCCCAGCTTTGTGCACCAGCACTCTGAGGGCAATCCTCTGTTCATGATTGCCATGCTTGAGCACCTGATCGCGCAGGGCTTTATACGGCAGCAAGCCGGCATCTGGCAGCTGCGTTCCGCATTGGCGGAAATCGACATGGGCGTGCCAACGGCTCTTTCCGAGATGATCGAGATGCAGATTGATCGCCTTGATGCAGCCGACCAGCGCCTGCTTGAGGCAGCGAGCTTGATCGGGGTGATTTTCCCTGCGTGGGCGGCGGCCGCGGCACTCGATGGCGATCTGGAGGACATCGAAGATCAGTACGAAAGGCTGACACGGCGGCTGCACTTCCTGCATCCGGCAGGCCACGACGAATTGCCGGACGGGACGCAGTCGGCCTTCTATGTGTTTGCGCACGGGTTGTATCGCGAGGTGCTCCGGGCCAGGCAGTCTCCAGTGCGTCGCGCTCGGCGGCATTTGCGGGTGGCGGAGAAGCTGGAGAAGCTGTTTGCCGGGCGGGAGCAGGATGTGTCCAGCGAGTTGGCCATGCACTTCGAGGCCGCCGCCGAGTGGGTGCGCGCGGCCCAGGCGCTCTGCACGGCTGCGGGGAATGCTATGCGGCGGGGTGCGCGTGACGAGGGAGTGAAATTGACGGAACGCGCGTTGCGGCTGTTGGAGAATCTCAGCGAACCCGACCGGGAACCGGCAGAGAAGAAGATTCGCCAACAGATTGCGGGAATGATGAAGCATCGCTTGGTCGCAGGGAGAACGACGGGCCACGATTGGACGAAAACTCGACGGCAATTTGACGCCTGAATCTATGGTGCGAATGTAGCGTGGTTCTCGGAGGACAACCCCATGCTATTAAGCTTCAGGAACCTGGTTATTTCATCCGCCGCCCTTTGCGCTACCGCAGCTTTTGCAGCCGAACAAAAAACGGTGGAGGTGCCGTTCGGTTTTGTGGCCAAAAACCATGTTTATCAAGCGGGGTCGTATACAGTCGCAGTCGACTGGGCAAGGTCTCAGGTTACGCTATGCGAAATCGGGAAGCCAAGCCAGCCTCTGATGTGGACCATGGTGCCCGGAGATCCCGCTCATCCGAAAGTCAGCCTAACCTTTGATGTAAACGGACCGGACCATGTGCTGCGAACCATCCAATATGAGACGTTCATCACGCCAAACCTGGATGCAAAGCCAAGGCATAGGGTGGAGAGCACCACGACCATCGGCGAATAGGTTCGAAACAGAACGTTCAAGGTCGATGGGCCCCTTTGGCAATTCTTGCAGAGGGGCTCTCTGCTTTTTTGCCTCGCAAGGCCCATCCACTCGAGATCACTGATTTACCTGGTAAGCGACCGCCATCGATCGCGGTCTCACGCGTATTTGGTCGCAGTCCTGAACTGCGCATCGGAGACGAAAAAAGAGGGCACGTCGTGGACGGGCACGTGGCGGTTGAATACGGAGACAATGGGGGTTTTCTTTTGGATCATCAGGCGATTACGAGCGACGAGTCGGGGCGGATTTTGGCCCTGGAGAGGGAAAATGCACGCCTGCAGCGATTAGTCGCAGAACTGTTGATTAAAAATCAGCAGTTGCGCCAGATGTGTTCGCCATCTTCGACAGCGGCCGATTGATGAATTGGGTAGCTCGCTCAGCCACCCGAACCTCCGTTCACGTCAGTTTGTTTCTATTTTCGATGTCTCGGCTGAAGGGTTCACCTTAAATCTGTCGCCCTACTTCTTCCGAAAGGTCACGCGCGCCGCTTCCTTTTCGCTTTGCAACAGAAGCCGCCCTCTCGCTCCGCAGCTCCCGTATTCCCGATCTTCCCCGCTTGCAGAACGAACGGTGTGCGACGGTGGCCGTTTTGCACAACAACGACAGTTGACAGGCCAGAGCTCCCGGGTGTATTTAATGTTTATGTTAATTAACACATAGGTTAAATTATTTTATGGAATCTGATCATCTCAGCACGACCTTTGCCGCGCTCGCTGATCCCACCCGGCGAGCGATCCTC
Source organism: uncultured Acidobacteriaceae bacterium (assembly GCA_963814015.1). Taxonomy (GTDB): domain Bacteria; phylum Acidobacteriota; class Terriglobia; order Terriglobales; family Acidobacteriaceae; genus PALSA-350. The sequence goes on along the minus strand of CAWFBI010000001.1, from coordinate 1,136,094 downwards.
GCCCGCCTCGCCCTCGGTGAGACTTCAGTGAACGAGCTAGCGGAACCTTTTGAGATCAGCCTGCCCGCGGTCTCGCGGCATCTCAGGGTGCTGGAGAGTGCAGGCCTGATCACCCGCAGTCGCGACGCGCAATGGCGGCCCTGCAAGCTCAACCCGGGACAGCTCAAGTCCGCAGCCGATTGGCTCGACGAGTACCGCAGGTTCTGGGAAGAGAGTTTTGACCGCCTCGACGATTACCTGCAAAAGCTCAAGACAGCACGGAAGAAATCTAATCCCAAGGAGAAGTCGCATGCCGGCATCCACTCTCGCAAACGCTAACCAAACCGCCTTTGACCTTTCTATCAGCCGCGTCTTCGACGCGCCCCGCGACCTGGTCTACGAGGCTTTCACCGAGCCGGAACACGCGAAGCAGTGGATGGGGCCGCGAGGCTTCACTGCTACCTTCTTCGAGCAAGACGCCCGGCCCGGCGGCAGATGGCGCGCCTGCCTGCACCAGACCGGCGAGTGGCAAGGCCAGAGCTATCCCGACCTGTGGCAAGGCGGTGTCTTCAAAGAGATTGTTCCTCCGGAACGCGTGGTCTACTCCTTTGCCTGGGAAGGCCAGGGCGGACAGCCTACGCGCGAGACCGTGATCACGATCACCTTTACGGAACTCGAGGATGACAGGACGCAAATCGACTTCCACCAGGAATTCTTTGACTCCGTTGGCCAGCGCGATGGTCACAACCAGGGATGGAACAGCAGCTTCGATCGCCTGAACGACTACGTCACAGAGAAGTTCCGGCTACGCAGCGGAAAGAACCAGTAAACCTGATTTTGGAGCGTGGCATGGCTCCCGCCTCGTCACGCTCTCCCGAACAAATCTAAGGAGACAGCATGAGCATCCCAGCCCAGGGCGAAGCCTTCACCCTTACCCACAGGTTCCCTGCTGCACGCGATCTTGTGTTCCGTGCCTTCACCCGGGCCGCGCATCTTAGGCGCTGGTGGGGTCCCGCGGGCTTCACCATTGCTGTTTGCCGCTTCGATCGCCGTCCCGGCGGCATTTTTCACTACAGCATGGAGGCGCCGGTTGGCCACCCCCTAGGCGATAAACCGGTGTGGGGCAGGTTTGCCTATCAGGAGATCGTTCTGCCCGAGCGTATTGTCTTGCTCAGCGCCTTCTCCGATGAACGCGGCGGCCTCACCCGCCACCCCCTGCGCCCCGCGTGGCCGGCGCAAGTGTGCAATGATTTCACATTCAGCGAGCAGAACGGCCAAACCTCGATCACTCTGTGCGCCACTCCGTACGAGGCCACCGAATTCGAGCGCAACGCCTTCACTGCAAGTCGAGCGCTCATGCAGAAGGATGTTAAAGAAACCTTCGCCCAGCTTGAGATGTATCTCGCGAAACTCGATGGGGACAGTTCTATCAACTGTGGAAATCCGCCCATGGCGCCAGGGTTTGCCTCAAGCTCCGCTCCCCGTGAACAAATCCAATTCGTATAGAGAGGAACACATGAACACCACAGCACAGCAGGAAGTGACGAGCCCCGCCCACACGACTAGCCCAAAGGAGGGCATCATGGATAGCGCTTCCAAAGCTTTGTCGAACAACGCCTCGACTCTTTCCGCGGATCCAACTGCGCGCCCTTCCAAGGCACGCCTCTGGGCCGGGCGGGCCATTTCTGCGGTCCCGGCGATATTTCTGCTGAGCGGCGGGGTGACTGCGTGGTTTGCGACGCAACAAGTTATCGCCGGCACAGCCAAACTTGGCTACTCACCTGGCATGCTTCCTCTTCTCGGCACGCTTGAATTAGTCTGCATTGCGCTCTACCTCATTCCTCGCACTGCAGTCTTTGGAGCGCTCTTGCTCACCGCATATTTCGGCGGAGCAGTCGCCAGCCACGTACGCATTGCTGACCCGACATGGGTCGTGCCAGTTGTTTTCGGCATCATGGTTTGGGCTGGCCTGATTTTACGGAGACCTCTCATTGGAAGCTTCTTTTTGAGTCAACTTGGTTCTCGAAGATAAGGTGAATCAGAAGTTGAACATCGTCGTCAGGTCACCGACGGCTGGGCTATTCGTTGGCACGTACGGCTGGCCGACATCGCTTACAGGATTAGGAAGATTGTCCCGGCTTCTTGAAGATAGCGGCGCCAGGCCCCAGTTCTTCTCGATGAACTTCAATAGCGAGGCATGGTCGCCGTAAGCATGGTCCACGTATCCCGGCCGGGCATAGGGCGAAACCAGGATCAGAGGAATCCGCGGACCATCGCCGAAGAAATCGATCGGTTGTATATACCCGGAATCGTAAAGTCCGCCCGATTCGTCGGTGGTGATGAAGATGGCTGTCTCTTGCCATATAGCGTCTTGCGCCTGGACTGATGTGACCACCTTCCTGGCGAAAGCTTCGAACAACAGCGGCAGCGATGATCCAGGATGGCCGTCCAGGATGTCGTCCGGTTTCACAAACGAAACCGCCGGCAATGTCCCGTTCTCCAGGTCGTTGTAGAAGTCGGGAAGGTCCTGGATGTTGTTCCTCAGCGGGCCCGTCATGATGGACTTCGAATACTGGAATGGATTGCAGATGCCACAGTAATGCGAGTACAGCGTGGCGTCTGAACTGAAACCTTCTCCGTAAAACTTCCAGGTGACATTGGCGGCGGAAAGCGCATCCCCAATGGTCGGAATCGACGACGGTCCCACACTATAAGTCTGGTCGGCGCGCAGCGTGCCATCGCGCAGATAGGCGGGATATTGATTGTTCAGCAGGTAATAGGCTCCGGGCGCACAATTGCCCGCGTTGAATGGCTTATAGGGCAGCCTCGCCAGCAAATTCATGATGGCTGCAACGCCCGGCTGCGTGGAATCGGAGCAGTTGGTGTAAGAAGCATTGCTGGTGTTGCCCGGATCGTGTAGAGAAAAGCCCTCTCGCTGATACCAATTGTTGCTTCCGTCGTACGGGTTGGGATCCTCGATCTGTGAACTCACTGGTGCGGCCGGATTGCCGTTGGCATCGCTGTACACCAAGGGCGCGGCGGTGCCGATCGAAATCGAGTTCGGCCCCGTGCCGCCCAGTTGAAACTGGTGATAGTTATCGTTCAGCGTGTACTTGTCGGCCAGGCCGGCGAAGTAGGGCACATCCCCCTTGGACATGTTGTAGAAGCCCATCGCCACTCCGCCCTGCCATGTTGTCTGGTCGGTGAAGTGCGAAGGCGGAGGCTCATTGTCAATGAGCGGTCCCCACCCGATTGTGGTGCCCACCCAGGGATAGAGATCGGTGGCACAACCGCTTGGGTTGGAAGGGGTGACGCTGGCGCCATTGCAGTCGATCTGTTGCCACATCTGGTAAAAGCGGTGAACCGGATCGCCGGTCGTAGCTGAATATTTGACGTAATTGGTAATTTGAAACGGGCCATTGGGCAGGTTCTTGGGAAAGCGTGTATCGGGTATGAAATCGATGCGCGGGAAAATGCCTCCGTCGTGCAGCAGCTTCTGATCGCCGGCCGAAAGTCCGGGATCGTATTTCACGGGATGGAACGGGTTACCGGCGGCTGAGAACAGGTGGGCCCCAACCGTTGTGCTGGGCCGGGGCAGCACGGAAAAGCTGCCAGTCTGTGGCGGATCCAATAGAAACCCATCGGCGAATGTGTCGGACGCCCTCTGCTGTGCGGCCGCGGCAAAGTTCACTCCCGGAGCACCGTCTTTGGTGACGATTTTCTGCGACAACAGGTTCCACACCTGCTGTGAAGGATCGCCCGGCTTGTAGGTAGCGAAGAGGTTGTCAAAACTGCGATTCTCGCCTATCACAATGATTACATGCTTGATTGGGGTTGCCGTATTCGCGCTGTTATCAGAAGCCTGAGCAGGGTTGCTGGCCGCGCTGCTGGAGATGGCGTATCCGACGAATGCAAGTGCGAGCGGGCAACGAAGCCAGCGTGAAGCGCGGGCGGCAAAAATCATTTGTTCTCCCTTTCAATGCCGCTCACCACTATACCTACACTGCGGCTGGTGACAGGCAACAAAACGTTCTGTCAAAGTAACCCGCACAAGTAATCTGCAAGGGAGTGAGGAAGAGGAAAGGCGCGGGAAACAACGCTCGTTCCGAAATTGTTCGAGATGGGGAAGAGGGAGCTAAGGCATGAGGCTGTGAGCCTTCGAAAATAAAAACCAGGAACGTATCCGTCTCCCCCAAGGGAAAGCATAGGACCGCCTGATGTGGGAGGATAAGGCATGGCAAAGTACCCCTGCGGCTTTTCGAAGTCAGCTTACACAAAGATGGCGTTGATGGCCGCTTTGCTCATGTACATGGGATACGCTTTCGGTCAAGCCAAGGAGAAGGAGCCTGCTGCGATTATTGAAATTGGAGGTGCGGGCGAATGGGCGTTCAAAGGCGGGTCGAGTTTCGGCCCTACGGTAGCCGTCGAAGTCACCCCTATCGAACATTGGCTGGAACTCGAAGCCGGCGTAACGCCCCTCTTCAGTAGTGGACAGAGAGAGTGGGACACCGACCTCCTGTTCAAGAAGCCTTACACGTTGTCCAATACAGCGGAATTTATGTTTGGTATCGGCCCGGAATGGGTGCATGCAACCGCCAACGGAAAGACCTCCAATTCGATCAGCGGAGAGGCTGTGCTCGATTTCATGTTTTGGCCTTGGCCGAAGCGAAAGTTCGGTTGGTATCTGGAGCCAGACTATGGGTACAATTTCGGCGCAGGCCATGAACAATCGCTTGGCGTGGAGGGAGGTCTGCTCATTGCGATTCCATGACCGGCGCTGGAGAAGATCTGGTGTCGCCCGTGGTGTTAGCGAAAAAACGTCGCGCCAGACCAACACCTGCTTGAGGCTCTGCTGGACTGGGATCGAAACAATACGATTCTGCTCAACCTGCTACGCTCCAGGCTGAGGGAGTGTGCGTGAAAACCGGGAAAGCGAAACAGCAGGTTGCTCCACTATGTGCGACTTGCGTTCCTCTCCGTGGACGCCCCCCGAGTTCGCCAGAGATCTGCCCAAAGGGAGTGGGTGGACGAGCGCGACGCCGGCGGGACATAAACGTTCATCACGACCACCCGATCCTCTTCCTCCAGCACATGCTCTGGCACGAGGGCTACCATCACGGTCAGATAAAGCTGGCCCTCAAGGCGACGAGCCGCCCGATTACCGGTCGGCAAGCAGGGCCGGTCACCTGAGACGTCTGGATGCGCAGGAAGTGAGCGGCCCACGATGCTTAGGGCCGCAGTTTCGGCCTTAGGCAATTGTCCATCTTCGGACGGATGGGTCCAATTCCGGTCAGAGATACTCCCCCAAGAGGATCGATTCACGCGCTAACTACCCGATGGAACTTAGGGTCCTCGCTCACCGTATCTGGCAGTGTGATTGCTCAAAGGTTCTTGAGCCGTTGTGCGAGGTATCTCAATGCCGCCTTCCTCTGGTGACCTGCGGATCGCCGTTCGCGAACTATTGAAGTCTCCTGGATTTGTGGCCGCCGCGGTCCTGATGCTGGCCATCGGCATTGGTGCCACGACAGCCATTTTTTCGATTGTCGAAGGCGTATTACTACGGCCGCTGCCATTCCCTGACTCCGGCCGGCTGATGGTGCTGTCCGATGTTATTCAAGGGGTCGATGTCGGAGGGAACGGCGAGGCGGGGGTTACCGTTCCCGACATCCGGAACTACACCCGGGACACACACAGCTTTACCAGCCTGGGTGGCTACCAGGGAACGGGGTTCGAACTTTCCGGGGTGGGCGATCCGGCGTCGGTGAATGCCGCGCGGATGACCGCTGGGGTTTTCCAGGCACTCGACGTGCCGCCGCTGCTGGGGCGCTTCTTCACCCAACAGGAGGACGATCAGCATCAACAGGTGGTGGTGCTGAGCTACAGCACGTGGCAAAGCCGTTTCCATGGCGACCGGAATGTACTCGGAACGAAGATCCTGCTGGATCGCAAGCCTTACGTGGTGATCGGCGTAATGCCTCGAAACTTTGAGTTTCCCCTGGTGCCCGGCCACCTGAACCAAAGTGAGCTTTGGGTTCCGATCAGCTTTAACGAACAGGAACTGTCGCCCGGCGCCGCGGGCGGCTGGAACTTCAATATGGTGGGGCGCCTCAGGCCCGGCATCAGCGCGGCCCAGGCGGTCGGCGATGCACAGCGCGTTGCCCGGGAGACCATGCGGAGCTACCCGCCAGAGATGGCTGGCTTCAGCATTCGTCCGGTCGTGCGGCCGGTTCGTGAAGAGACGGTGGAACAGGCACGCCCCCTGATCCGCACGCTGTTTCTCGCCGTAATCGTGGTGTTGTTGATCGTCTGTGCGAACCTGGCCGGGCTGCTGCTGGTGCGGGCGATTCGCCGGCGGCGGGAGATTGCGGTTCGCCTTGCCCTCGGTGCGAGCTCGGCAACACTCCTGTGGCAGGCGATTCTGCAGAGCCTGGTATTGAGCGTGGCGGGAGCCGTCGTGGGCCTGATACTCGCAGCGGGTGCGCTGCGCTTTGGTGTAAGCCTGTTGCCGGAAACGCTGCCGCGCATTCGGGAGATTGGCCTGGATTGGCAGGTTGCGAGCTTTGCGCTGGGCCTGGCCCTGCTGACGGGAGTGATCTGCGGGTTGGCTCCGGCCTTTGCGGCCATCCGGACCAACGTGAACGACGCGCTCAAGGAAGGCGGCCGCACCGGCACCGCAGGTGGCGGGCACGCACGGCTGCGTTCTGCATTGGTGATTACGGAGATCGCTGTTGCCCTGGTGCTGCTTGCGGCCTCAGGACTGCTGTTGCGTAGCTTCGAAAAGATGCGCCAGGTGGATCTTGGCTTTCAGCCCGACCATACACTGGCGGCCTCTTATGGTCTGCCGCAGAAGCAATATTCGACCCAGGCTTCGATCAACGAATTCAACCGCGAACTTATGCGCCGCCTCCAGCAACTGCCCGGGGTGAAGAGTGTAGGGTTGACTTCGTTTCTGCCAGCCTCGGGTGGAAACAATAACAGTGTGTTTGTCGCGGAGGGCTACGTTGCGCCGAAGGGCGCAGGAATGGATCTCTCCACCACCATTGAGGTGGACGGCGATTACTTTCATGCAATGGGGATTCCCCTTCTGCACGGGCGACTGTTCACCCCGGGAGACAAGGCGGGTGCGCAACTGGTGGTCATTGTGAACCGGAAGCTCGCGGAGCAATCCTGGCCCGGGCAGGACCCGATCGGCAAGCGGCTTCGGCTGGGGACCGAGTCGACAAAGACGCCGTGGGCGACCGTGGTGGGCGAGGTGGCGGATGTAAAAGAGGGCTCGCCCGACCTCCCCATCAAGCAGCAGTATTACACCACCATTGACCAGACGGAGACCTTTCTGGGCTCTTTGGGAACACCGGCCGACCTGCAAGGCGGAGGAGGATTCATTGTGCTGCGTACGGCATTGCCTCCGGAACAAATGGAAAATGCGCTGCGCGCCACGGTGCGCTCCCTCGACCCGCAATTGCCGTTGAGCCAGGTGCAGACGATGGAGCACGCCATCTCGGACAGCGAGGCTCCGCGGCGATTTAACACTGCGCTGATCGCCTCCTTTGCCACGATCGCGGTGCTGCTGGCGGTTCTGGGCATCTACAGCGTCATCGCATTTTCGGTGGCGCAGCGGGTGCATGAGATGGCGATTCGCATGGCTCTGGGCTCGCAGCGTTCGGGCATTGTTCGCCTGGTCGTTGTTTCAGGAGCGAAACTGGCGGCGATGGGCTGTGCAATTGGCTTAGCTGGAGCCTTCGCTGCTTCGCATCTTTTGCGCTCGTTTCTGTTCGGGGTGAGCGGGGTTGATCCGCTGGTTCTGACCCTGGCTGCGGCTTCATTGCTGCTGCTTACTCTGGCCGCATCCCTACTGCCGGCCCGCCGCGCTGCAACCGTCAATCTTACGCAAACGCTACGGGCTGAGTGACCCGTTCGGGTTTCCAACCAACTCGACTCACTCGGAATTTTGTGCTGCCCGCCTCGAACGCTCGCGGACAGCCCCTACCGTTCCGGATGCAGATGCATCTTCAAAAATTCGATGTAGATATCCCAATCCGAAGACACCATGCCGTGACCACCGTCATGCATGTAGTAGCCGAGGTCGTGCAGAATCGGCTGCTTCGCCGCCGGCCACACATCCGTACCCAGTCCGTCCTTGCCCAGCAATGCGTACACCGGCCCTGCCGCTACGGCCGACAAAAATTCTCCCTTCGGATCAGACCAGTCGTCGGTGTTCCCTGTCTGCAGCAGTAATGGCCGCGGAGCCACGAGGGCCACCAGCATGTGCGCATCCATCGGCAACTGATCCACATGCTGCGCATATTGCTGATAGTTGATGGCGAACTGATACGGATAGCGCGTCGGAGCCACCAGGTGCGCGACCGTCTCGCCGTAGTTTCGACGGCTCAACGCCGCTCCTCCTTCACCCGAGCAACTGGCAATGACCGCAGCAAACCGCTGATCGTGCGCGCCCGCCCACAGCACCGTCTTGCCCAGCCGGGAGACGCCGTGGATCGCCACCCGCTGCGCATCAATGCTCTTGTCGGTTTCGAAATAATCCTCGACCCGGCTCATCCCCCAGGCCCACGCCGCAATTGAGCCCCACTCATCCGGTGCGGGCTGCGCCTGCCCTGGCTTCCGATAGCGCGCGCGAATCCCGTTCGAAAATCCATTGGGATAATCCGGATCGATGTCACCGTAGTAGAACGTGGCCACCCCGAAGCCCGCATCCAGCAAGGGCTCTACATCCAACCGTCCGAAGCCTCTTCCTTTTACCGCTGGAATTCTGGTGTTGGTTTTAGGATCCCAGACCTCGCCCGGCTTGACCCCCGGATCGTCCACCGCGTTAGAGACCGCGCCAAAGTTGATACTCAGTAGCATGGGCACTGGCTTGGTGGCGGCTGCCGGTATATAGATCAGCAGGTCGATCTTCGGCCAGGTTTTGTCTTTTGCAAGATAGATCGTCACCTGCTTGCGGATGGCCTTGCCATTCAGGGCAAGCGTGCCCTTATCGGAAACCTCGAAGCTCTCATCCGCCGGCCGCCCGGGAGCTCGCCCAAACTGTTGTGTCTCGAACATCTGCACGATCTCTGGCCGGCGTTTCTGGTTCCAGGTCCTGGCATCGCGCACGGGCTTACCGTTGTTGAGCTTCAACGGATCGGGCAGAGTATAGGTCCCAACCTTTGATTCATCGTAGTTCACCGGGATTCCGGCAACCTCGGCCGGCGATGCTCTCGGGGTGGGTGGGGGCGCCTGGGCCCCCATCACCAGCCACGCCGAGACCAGCAGACAGATCGACGATGCAAGTTTCAGGAACATAGGCTCACCTCAAAACGCAGTCCGAACAGTATATGTTTCTGAAATCGAACTGCCCCGCTCAAGCCAAAACACAAGGACCTGAATGGGCCCACCCGTCCCGTTTCTCAAAAAGGAGGGGAATCGGTAGAATTTCGCCTTATTGCGCTCAAGCGATCTTGCTTACCTGGAGCCCCTATGAGTCCTTTGAATCGTCGCGATGTGCTGCGTATTTCAGCTCTCGCGAGCGCGGGAGCGCTCGCTGCCTCCAGGTTCTCTCAACCTCTCCAGGCAAGCGCTCAGCAGGGCGCGATGCCAAAGGGGTTCCTGTGGGGCGCAGCTGTGGCAGGTCACCAGGTGGAAGGCAATAACGTCAGCAGCGACTGCTGGCTGCTTGAGCATCTGTCCCCTTCGATCTTCAAAGAGCCATCGGGCGACGCATGCGACCACTACCACCTGTTTGAGCAGGACATCGCGATGCTCTCTCATCTTGGGCTGAACACGTTCCGCTTTTCGATTGAGTGGTCGCGTATAGAACCGGAAGAGGGTTACTTCTCGCTGGCGGAACTCAACCACTACCGGCGGGTTCTTGAAGTCTGTCATCAATATGGAGTCACTCCGGTGGTTACGTATAACCATGCCGCCGCGCCCCGCTGGTTGGCCTATCGCGGAGGCTGGACAGCCCCGAATGCCCCTGAGCTCTTCGCCCGCTACAGTGAGCGAGCTACCCGCCATTTGGGAGACCTGATTGCCTATGCCAGCACATTGAACGAACCGGATCTGCCGATGCTGTTCCGCTGGATTCAAGTCCCGGGGATCGGGGTTTTGGCCAGGTTGAACGCGATGCAGCTGACGCAGGTGCGCAAGCAACTGAATGCACCTGCATTCAGCTGCTACTTTCTCGGTGATCCCGACCAGATGCGCGACGCAATGATGATCGCTCACACCAAGGCGAAAGCCGCCATCAAGTCCGTTCGCCCGACGTTGCCTGTCGGCTTTACTTTGGCCCTCGAAGATGACCAGCCTGCGCCCACTGACAGCCATGTTGAGGAGAAAAGGAGGCAGGTCTATCAGCCCTGGCTTGAACTGGCGAAGTCCGATGACTACTTGGGAGTCCAGACCTACACACGCGAGCGCGTCGGATCGGTTAACCTGCCACCACCCGCAGCAGCGGAGGTGACGCAAAACGGAAATGAGTTTTACCCCGAGGCTCTGGAGCACGCGATCCGCTATGCCAGTAAGGAAACCGGGGTGCCGATCCTGGTCACCGAGAACGGGATTGCTACCGCGGATGACAGCCGGCGGATAGAGTACATCAACCGCGCCGTTGCCGGGGTGCGGCGGTGCCTGGCGGACAACATCCCGGTAAAAGGTTATCTTTATTGGTCGCTCTTGGATAACTTCGAGTGGATCTTCGGATATGCAGATACCTTCGGCATCGTAGCGGTGGATCGTTCGACCTTCCAACGCACCCTTAAGCCCAGCGCGCACTATCTTGGCTCATTGGCGAAGGGTGGTTGAGCAGGAACCCACGCCGCAACATATCGCCCAGCTCGATCCTGTTTCCTTAGGTGTGAAGAGGAGCGACCAGCTCGTCCACTGTGGTGAACAGATGCGGATTGCCGCGCAGACGCTGTGCGACATGCTCTCTGCACAGAAATTCTTCCTCGCCATTCTCGTTATGGAAGATCATCTCGGCCATGCATCTTGCCGGTGATCGCAGATCTGATGCGCTTCTGCATGCTCGCGGTCTATCACTGTATGGTTCGATAGATACCTTAATGCTTTCCATTTCGCTCTCCTTGACCCGGACGCCTTCGGAAAGGTCTTGCAAATATTCGGATGTTGGGGTATTTCCAAGTGTTGCTTCTACAAAGCGATTACCCTTTGGCAGGGCGTCATTTGACGCAATTCGAGTTATCGAAGCCTATTGCGGCCGGTGGGGGAGAAAGGCCGACATGATACCGAAGCAGCACATCGTATATGTCTCACTTGTGGTGAGAGACTATGAAGAAGCCAAGGCATGGTACTGCAATGTCCTGGGTTTTACCCTGGTTGAAGATACACCGCTTGCAGACGGCAAACACTGGGTCGTCGTGGCGCCACCAGGCTCGACTGAATTGCGCTTGCTTCTGGCAAAGGCGTCTACCGAACCGCAAAGGGAGAGAATCGGCGACCAAACGGGAGGCCGCGTATTCCTCTTCCTTCATACCGATGACTTCTGGCGCGACTTTCACGCAATGCGGAGGAGGGGAGTTCACTTCTGTGAAGAACCTCGACACGAGAGCTATGGCACGGTCGCCGTTTTTGAAGATCTGTACGGTAACCGCTGGGATCTTCTCCAGGGCCGTGATTCATCCTCTTCATTCCCGGTTTCTACCCACCGCGGCGTAGACTGACTCTTTGAATGTTTTCCTGTAGGGGCGGATACTTCTTATTTGACCCGCCACAGTCAGGTGAATCAGCTCTAATTGGGGGTCGACTTTGGAGCGGCGAAACTTTCTCTCCGGCACCGCGATGGCGTTCGCTTCTCGTTTCCTTCAATCCAACCGGTCTTACGCGTTTGGAAATCCATCTTCGTCCCATCGTCTGCCTTTTAGTGACCCTCACTATCGCCGTGTGAAGTCTTATATCGAAGAGGTCCCGGTACCTGGATATCAGTGGGCTTCGCAATCTGCGAACGAGGCGTTTAACGATATGAAGTACGGCGTTCGCATTCACTGGGGCCTATATTCTGTTGCCGGATTCGCGCATGAGTCCTGGCCCTTTCTCGGTTTGAGCTATGCCCAACGCGCCCGCTACAACGAAATGTACAAGAACTGGAACCCGACAGGTTTTGACGCGGATGAATGGACGTCACTTTTCTCGGACAACGGGCTGCGCATGTTTGCCTTTACGACCAAACATCACGAGGGATTCTCCATGTTCGACACCCGCACTCGGGTGCGGGAGCGGATTCGCTGGGACGCAGCAGGTGGGCCGACACTGGAAAGTAGCGACCTCGCATATTCCATTATGGAGACGCCCTTCCGGCGGGATATCGTGAAGGAGCTTTGCGCAGCCGGTCGAAAACGCAATCTGCGCATAGCTTTGTATTTTTCGCACCCCGACTGGTACGATGCGGATTTTCGCCCCTATGCCGATCATCCCGCTCAAGTTCCCTCCTCCCCGGAGCTCGACACGGAATGGATGGATTCCCGGAAGCGCCTGGGAAATCTCATCTGGACGACGGCCAATCCCACGCCTGAAGCAGTGAACCGTATGATGGCGCGACACCGCGCGCAGATCGAAGAATTGCTGACCAACTATGGAGACATTCATATGCTCTCGTTGGATCAATGGCTCGGTCCGACGGTTTGGCCGCAGCTGCGACAGACGTTGTTACGCATCCGTGAGCTGCAACCGAATGTAATGCTGCGCGCTCGCGGAATAGGAAACTACGGCGATTACTATACGCCAGAGGGATTCGTCCCCGGAGACAATTTGAATACGGGAATGCCCTGGATGGTGATCTATCCCCTTGCCGGCGGCTTTTCCTATGATCCCGACGCCGCAAATTATAAGGGGGCGAAGTGGATCGTGGACAATATCCTTGACACCGCGGCCAAGGGCGGCAGCTTTCAGGTTGGCATCGGACCGGATGCTTCTGGCCGGTTCCATCCGACAGCGATCCAGCAGGTGAAACAGGTGGGGGCCTGGCTGAGAATATGTGGGCCGGGAATATACGCGACCCGGCCCCGGGATGGTGATCTCTGGCGCGAGGGAGAAGCGATTCGATTTACCAGGGCGAAGGACAACGCGACGGTATACTGCTTTGCGCTCAAATGGCCGGGCAAGGTGCTCAATCTGCGTTCCGTGCGGCCCAAGACCGGGAGCCAGATCTCTATGTTTGGGTACCCGAACTCACTCCGTTGGAGTTTCGATTCCACTACGGGGTTGAACATCGAAATTCCGGAATCTCTGGCGTCTGAATCCCGCAGGCCAGGCGATTATGCGTGGGGCTGGACGATTCGAGTGGTCTGATTTCGCTCTCCAGCAGGGCTCATGTCCGCCTCGCCGGCCTTGGCAGCTTCTCTCGTTACCCTGCTGCTGCGCACTCTAATCCGGGTGCGCTCGGTCGGGATGACAGTTCACCTTGCAAGTAGTGTCTTCGTCGACCGATATGGGGCGCCAGCTTCTCGCACTATTTGGTCATCCAGGCCTCGAAGCCCATGGGCGAGGTATCGATTCGCGGTTGGGTCCAGCCGGCCTCGATCGCCATGCGGCGAAACTCCTCCAGCGGATAGGCTCGCTTGATCAACGTGGTGCGAAAGACAAACAGCATGAACCAGCGGTTCAGCCGGCTTACTCCTAAGCCATCCACATACCGCTTCACCTCGGCCATCGAGGCGTCACGCCGCATGTCTATCAGCAGCGCCTGGCCGCCCGGCCGCAGAACACGGCGCATCTCTCCTAAAGCCTTCAGCGGCTCGGTGAAGTTCTTGAAGGCTGCGCGGCAAACCACGAAATCCACGCTTGCGTCCTCCACCGGCAGAGCCGCGGCGTTGCCTGGTTCGAAGCGGACGTCCACCCCCTCCGCCGCGGCGTTGCGCCGGGCAATTTCGACAAAGGTCCTGCTGATGTCTACCGCGCGTACTGGCAGGCCCCGCTTGGCCAGCTCGATTGAGAGAAAGCCCGGTCCCGGCGCTACCTCAAGCACCTGTGCCGCGGGCGGGATCGCCGCGGCGATGCGTACCGCTAACGCCTGGATTTCCGGCATGTCTTTGCGCGTGGTGCGGTCGTACCAGCGCGCGGTTCTGCCTTCCATGCCCATTCCCTTGTATGCTTTGACTGTGGCCGTCATTTATTTATCCTCCATGTATCTTATTAAATAAGATACATGGATAGTAAAGCATAAAAAGAGTTCCAGTCTATGCCTGTGAAAGCTAAATCGCGCCGCACCCAAACGCTCGCAGCCGACCCCACCGCGACGCCCGTGCCGGTCACTACCGCCGATCGTGTGGTGCTGGAGATTCGCAAGTTCATCGCCGCCGCCATCTTCTTCAATACGCAGGCCGCGGAGAAGGCAGGCCTCGGCCTCACAGACATGCAGATGCTGCACATGCTGCAGCTCTACGGGCCCTCCACACCCAGCCGTTTAGCGGCCTGGACCGGTTTAAGCAGCGGCGGGGTTACGGTTGCGGTTGACCGGCTGGAGAAGGCGGGCTACGTGCGCCGGGCGCCCAACCCTGAGGACCGGCGCAGTTTGCTCATCACACTTATCCCGGCACGATTGCGCAAGATTGCCGCCATGTATGAAGGAGTCGAAAAGGAGACGCGCCGGTTGCTGGGTTTGCTTCCGGAGCGGGATCTTGAAGCGGTGGTTCGTTTCTTCGAAACGATGCATGAGGCTCGGACAGAGAGTCTGCGTCCGTAGTTATTGGCTCGGTGGGGCCGGGCCGGGAGTTCCGTACGCAATGTTGCTGAACGCCGGACGCGCGGCACTCCATTCATCCAGATACGTATTTGGGATCGTAGGGGATTCCGGCCTTTTTCCGAAAAGCGGGATGCCATATTTGCACGCGACCAACACAATCGACTAGCGCAGGAGTGCTGAGGCTGCCCATAGGACGGGAGCTTGCCCATGAAAATCGCCCGTGATGCGTTTTCGTTCCATGTAGTACTCATAGTCGTTTTTCTTGCCGGTGCCCTGGCAGACGCTGGTTATGTTCTGATTCTGGTCGATGTAGCCGGCGACGGCGATCCAGGCCCTTCGCGCCGCGGGGCCGTAGGTCGCGGCGTCGAGCCAGCCGTATTTCACGCCGGTGATCAGGGCGAATGTAAACATGGCTGAGCTTGAACTCTCGGGCCACGCCTCGTCGTGATCGATCAGTTGACGCCACATTCCGTCCTTACCCTGATACTTGAGCAGCGCAGCCATCATCCTCTGATAGCCGTCGAAAATTCGCTTGCGCTGGGGGTGATCCGGGGGCAGTTCACGGAGCATCTCCGCCATGCCGGCAGCCACCCAGCCGTCGCCGCGACCCCAGTAAAATGGGACGTCGGGGGCGTGATAAAAAAGGCCGTTCGGTTGCTGCAGCTTATCAAGATAGGCAGTCATCTCCAGCGCATCACGATCGAGATACTTCCTGTCTCCAGTAGCGCGGTACGCTTCCAGCTGCAGGATGGTGAGCATATACATATCGTCGATCCAGAAGCGGGTTTCTGCCGAGAGGCCGTCAGGCCCCGGATTTTCCCATTGACGATCGGCCCACGCCTTGCCCATGGCGAGATACTTCGGATCTTTGGTCTGAATCGCGATCTCCAGCGGCACGACGCCGAAAATTGAGTCGTCGACATGGTGGCGGACCGGGATACGTGCCGCTTCCTCACCACCTGGCGTGAGCGGTTCGAATTTATGGATAAGTTCACCACGCAGCGTATCGTCACGGGTGAGCGAGGCGAAGGTGAGCGCGCCATACCAGGTAGCCACCTCAGAGTAATGGATGGTTGGACCGTACTGGTGAGGGCTGGTGATGAAATGCTCAGAGACCAGCTTGCCTACCTCCTGGGGAGAGAGGCCCGCAGGCCAGTTGCTGAAATAGGTATTCTGTTGCGCGAATCCCGTCAGAGGGAACGCCAGGATAAGAACTCCCAATTGCAAGATACTGTTGAACGTAATTGACCGCATCTATTTCAACCATTCAAGAAGGAAGTAAATTCACCAGTACAATTCTCTCCGCTGGTCGCGGTCTTTTGGACGAAATTCGATCGGCTGCCACACAAACGGCTGCAGTCTTCCCGCAGAGCGGGACGCGGGCGTGAGACGGCCTTTACTTCAACAGATTGGTGTGATGGGTGGCGAGCAGGAGGGCGCCGTAGATCCACCCAAGTACCGTATAGATGAAGGCGATCACAATGCCTGCGGGAATGGAAGCAATGGCAATCTTGACCAGAAACCTGACCAGCGGCCAAAAGGGCATATCGAAGCCAACCACCACTACGGGTGAGGCTGAAGCACTTGAAATTTGTGACATAAACAGTACCCCCTTTGTAAGTCGATTATCACCTCATCGAGATCTTGAAACCGTCACGACGTAGTCCGCGCTTTGCGTTCCATCGGGCGAGACCACTTGAATCTTCGCCGTCGAAGATGATCCGCTGAGCTTGAAACTCTGCGCTGTGCCCGGCGGTATTTTCTGACCGTTCATCGACAGGGCGCTGCTTCGGCTGGAAGTGGGGTCCGCCTCCAGTTGCACGCTCGAAACCCCGGCCGGCACCTTTACCGAATAGTCCTTCACATCGGGCGAGAACGGCGGCGCGAGTTTGTATCCCCGCAGCTCGATGCGGGTCAGTCCGGCAATCTTATCCACCGGGGCGGGCAGGTAGTGTTCGCGATTCACGTTGATCGCTACCCAGTCGGGATCGTGCAGTCGATCGCCCACAACCACTTGCTGAAGACCGGCGGGCCGATAGGACGGCACCAGGGCTGCATCTCCCATGTCCATCAGCTGCTGCAAAGCTTTCTGCAGGTTATTCAGATAGGTTTCGCCTACCAGCGGGCGATCGTTGTGACCCGTCATCATGTACTTGACCTTGCCGCGGAAATTGGCGCGGCAGTTTTTTACCACGGAGAGATACCCGTCCACCGGACTTTTGCTTCCCTGCATCCACATTGCGTCCGGTATGGTTGGCGAGTTACTGCCGAACGAGTCTCCGGTAAACAGATTGCCGGTCGTCTCGTCGAAGATCACGATGGACCCCGGGGTGTGTCCTGGAGCGGCATAGATGATCAGTGATCGATCGCCGAGATCCACGCGATCCCCGTCATGTGCGGCCACTACGTGCTTGGCAATCACGTCGTCTGCAACGCCCCGGCTCTTGAGCACGCGCTCCAGTCCTGGGCGATCCGCCTCGCCGATATGTTCCACGCTGTCGGCGATGAACTGATCGGCCTGGCCGATGTGGTCGAAATGATTGTGGGTGAAGATGGGTTCGATGGGCAGACCGCCAGTGAATTGTGACAGGTATTCTTTCAGCGGTCCCCGTCCTAAGCCGCAATCGATCAAGGCATATTTCCGCGAGCCCTTCACCAGAAACATCTTGTCGTTGTCGGAATCGCGCACCATGCGCACGCCGGGCAAAATCTCTTCTGAAACGTACGTTGTGCGGTCGCGGCGATCAACCGTGTATTCGAAGTCAGCGATGTCGCTATTGGTGCGGCCCTCACGCATGGCTACCGCACGGATGGTGTAGCCGGATTTCAGCCCTTTATCTCCCTCGTAGATGCCGCCGATAACAACACCTGCAAGGGGTCGTAAACCGGACTTTTGGAAGTGGGGGCACTCCCATCCAGCGTGTAATGGATCGTCGCCTGAGGATCTTCATTGAGCAGGGTTATCGATTCAGTCGTGGGAAACACTCCAGGCACGGGAAACGCGGTGGGGGGGTCGAGCTTCGCACCAGAACCCTGCGGTTCAGGCGGCCCGAATTGTGCCCGCGCATACGTCGACGATACACAAATTGCCAATATTACTGCGAAGAGCCATCGTTTGTGGTTCAAGGTGGTTTGCATCCTCTTGGGGGAAACTTTCGAACATCGTTAGCACGTCCGAAGTTTAGCGGCAATCAAGAGATAAGGCGAGGTATGCTGGAGCACCAGCCAACAGGAGAGCGAATGGGAATGAATCGGAGAAAGTTTCTTACGTCGATGGTATCGGTCGCCGCGGCGCGTGCCGTCTGGGCTCAACTCCCAGCGGAGACCGCCAACCTGTGGGGTTCGCCGGTGATCGACTGCCACTTCCATCCGCGGCCGACGCTGGAGGCGAACCTCGCGCATCTGAATGGGTCGGGCTGCCAGGCTGCGTATCTGCTGGCGCGGCTGACCGCAGTCGATGACATTAAACGCTTCATGGCACAAGAGCCGACACGTTTTGCCGGTTACTCGGTCAGCACCGACGTCTCAGCCCCCGATGCGGTGAAGCTGCTGACCGAGGCGGTAAAGGCCGGAGCTCATGGCTTTGGCGAAGTGAAGTTTCACGTCGAAGCCGATGGGCCAGAGATGCGGCGGTTGTATGCCGCGGCGGCGGAGCTGAATGTGCCGGTGACCATCCACTTTCAAGAGGTGCCGCACACCCCAACCGAGGGTGTCTTCAATACTGGCTTCAAGCGCTTCGATAAGATCCTGAAGGAGTATTCGAAAACCACCTTCGTCGGCCACTGCGACGCGTTTTGGGCCAATGTCAGCGCGGATTACGCGAATGATAAGGACTATCCGAGGACGCCGATTGTGCGTGGCGGGATCACCGACAAGTGGCTCTCAGACTATCCCAACCTCTTCGCCGATCTCTCTGCGAACTCGGGTAATAACGCGCTTACCCGCGACCCTTCGTTCACGGCTGATTTTCTTAAGCGGCACAAGGAGAAGCTGTTTTTTGGTAGCGACTGCTCCTGCAAAGATGGGCGCGGCGCCGGAATTTCCCAGGGCGGCAACCCGGGAGCAGCCAGACTGGCCGGCAAGTGCGTGGCGCGGGAGACGCTCACGGTGCTCAAGGCGAACACCACACCGGAGCTATTCCACACACTGGTATGGGTGAACGGACACCGTGTTTACAAGCTGAAGGCTTAGCGGAGATGGATAAGTTGGTGGGCAGCGAGGGACTACTTAATACCATACGTAAGCGACAGATTGTAAAGCATTAGGTAGCGCACTGCGGCCACAGTTCCCCCTAACGCTTTACGTATAACGCATGACGTTATACGCTTTATTAAGGCATGATCCAGAGCTTTAAAGACGAGGACACTGCCGAGCTTTTCCAGGCGCGAAAGAATCGACGCTGGCAAAACATTAAAGGTGTCGCACTTCGGAAGCTGGATTTGATCCACGCTGCAGCCCTTTTGACGGATCTGCAGAGACCTCCCGGGAATCACCTTGAAGCACTATCAGGCGATCGCGAGGGGCAGCACAGCATCAGGGTTAACGATGAATATCGAATCTGTTTCGCGTGGAAAGACGATGGGGCCCATGAAGTAGAAATTGTTGATTATCACCCGTAGTTTCAAGACCACTTTAAGCAGAGGAAGACATGCCGCTCATCAAGAAGCCCGCAACCGGCTGGAAGTTTGGCGCCATCACCACCCATCCCGGCACCATTCTACTGGAAGAGTTTCTTAAGCCACTCGGGATCAGTCAGAATAAGCTCGCGCTGGACATTCGCGTCCCGTCGACTCGCATCGGGGAGATCGTGCACGGTCGGCGAGCCGTTACTCCAGACACAGCTCTACGCCTGGCGCACTATTTCGGGACCAGCGCTGAGTTCTGGCTCAACCTGCAGCAGAGCTACGACCTGAGCAAAACCCGAATCGAGGAAGAGAAGCAGATCGCGCGGGAAGTGCACGCCTACGCTAGATAGGCTGCGGAGTGGGACGCCAAAGGCGCAACCCATCCCGAGGGGGCCGTCCGAATCTGTGGACACCTTCGCCTTACGTGCTCGCCGTTGCGGCGCGGGAAGAGCTTGAGATCAAAACCGCCTCACCACCGGGTCGAGCGCACGAAAACCTAGAGTGATTAGGTTCGCAACTAGCTCAATATAAATACTTTATAGAGAGAGTCGGCCCTCGCAAAAAGACGATGAACTTCCGGATTATCGAGTGACTACTGGTCATGCCAAAGGCCAGTTCATCGGTCCCGGTTGGTCAGAGATGCATGGCGTTTTGTGATACGCTCCGTCGTCGTTCAGAAGTTCTTGAAAGGACAATCATGAGTGCCCCCCACGTAAAGATGTAACCCGGCATGAACATTATGCTTTTTTCATGGCCCGTATCGTGGATTGTCAATTGACAGATCGCCGTTTAGTATCCGATGTTCGGCATTGAGTGCCGCAATGTCATTTCGCCTTGATTCGAGGCTTAGCCATGAGCGTAGGGCGGCGCCCCCATTGCGTGTGGCCATGGCACGTTACCAAAATTTCTTATGACACTTCGATCTCTGCTATGCTCGGCCGCCAAAATGAAAACTGGAGTCGTGTCCCCTGCATAAAGCCCACCCACCCGACGGCCCCTCAACTCCCGCAAGCATCGGCACAGCCGGCAACGCCGGACACACGACCGGCTTGAAGCCAGTCCTGTCATTGTGGGCCCTGGTATTGTTCGGCCTCGCTTTCGTGGGACCGACCGCACCGTACACATTTTTCGGAGTGGGCGCGGTGCAATCGCATGGGCACTTCGCGATGGTGTACCTGATCGCGATGGTCGCGGTTAGCTTCACAGCCGCGAGCTACGGCAAAATGGCGGCGGCCTTCCCCGAAGCAGGTTCGACCTACGCATATGCTTCTAAAGCGATCCATCCGGTGGCCGGTTACCTCGCGGGATGGGTTATGATCCTCGACTATCTTCTAATGCCTATGCTCTGTGTGATCATCGCCGGCGCCACTTCACACAAACTCGTGCCAGCGATTCCCTATAGTGTCTTTGTGATTCTGACATCTCTCGCGATCACCACGATAAATTTGCACGGTATCGAGATGACTTCGCGTGCGACGACGATTTTCAACATGATCCTTTCGGTCTCGGTTATCTGGTTTCTAGTCGCGGCCGTCTGGGCCCTCACCCATGGGGTGGGACGCGGGACGCTGCTTTCGCTAGAGCCCTTTTACTCCGCACGGAGTTTCTCGTGGAAGACCGTCATGGCGGCGACACCGGTTGCCGTCCTTTCTTTCCTGGGCTTTGACGGCATTTCGACCCTGGCAGAAGACGCCAAGGAACCGGAAAAGAATATTGCACGAGCCACCATCCTGGTCTGCTTCATTGCCGGGCTGCTCTTCATCCTGCAGACCTACCTCGGGCAACTGATCTGGCCCGACTACAAGGAGTTTTCTACGGTTGAAACAGCTTTCAGCGACATTGGCCGGAAGATTGGCGGAGCCGGACTTGCCTATCTTATTGCTCTTCTCGTGGTAGCGCAGGCGTGGGCGAGTGGAATAGCCAGTCAGGCCAGTGCATCGCGTTTGCTCTTTGGAATGGCCAGGGATGCAATGTTACCGCATGCTGTCTTCGGCTATCTTCACCCCAAGTCGCGAACGCCAACCTACAGCGTGGTGTTGATGGGAGGAATCGCTTTGGTCGCGGGACTCCTGCTGGATCTGAATAAGGCAGCGGAGCTGGTTAATTTTGGCGCCTGCGCAGGATTCATGGTGGTGAATCTGAGCGTGATCGGGCATTACTTTGTTCGGCGGCACGAACGCCGCGGCGTCAGCGCATGGAGCTATCTTGCCTCACCGGCGATCGGTTTTCTGGTGTGTCTGTGGATATGGCTTAGCGTTTCGCCCCTGGCAATGAAGGTGGGCTCAATCTGGAGTCTCGCGGGCGTTGCATATCTATTCGTTCTCATTCGGCGCAACGGCGTAGACCTGGCACGAAAACCGGCTTAGTGCTGCACAGCGACGGCCACATCTGTGGCTTGTATCTTGCGCTGTTGGTCGACCTCCCGTTGAATAAAGGCAACGATTTTCTCCGAAATGTCGAGCATCTGCTCGAATTCACTCTGGGGCGTGGTCAGCGGGGGCTTAAATTTGAGCACGTTGGTTCCCGGGCCGCCGAACTGCGTGAGTAAACCATTGTCCAGGGCGAACTTCCAGGCTTTGCCGCAAGCTGCCGTGGCAGGGCTTTTGGTTTCGCGGTTTTCTACAAAGTCGACTCCCACAAACAGGCCGGGGCCGCGAACGTTGCCAATGACTTCGTAGCGTTTGGCCAATTCTGTGAAACGCTCCGTGGCCTGCGCCCCCAGATCGCGGGCACGGTCGGCGAGTTTCTCTCTTTCCAGAATTCCCAGAACCGCGAGCCCGGCCGCCGCCGCCAGCGGCTGATTCATGAAGGTGAGGATATGCCAGGGTTCAGACTCCAATTCCTTCGGGACCAGATCCTTTCGGGTGATGAAGGCGCCGATGGGAACCCCGCCCCCCAAAGCTTTTCCAATCACCAGGATGTCAGGACATACATTGTAGACATCGCAGGCCCAGGTTTTTCCGCATCGGCCCACTCCTGTCTGTACTTCATCGACAATCAGCAGGATTCCCGCTTCGCGGCAGACCCGCTGCACTGCTGCGTAGTATTCCGCGGGATAGACACTGTGACCATTGGGGCCTTGCACGAGCTCGAGGATGAGGGCTGCGACATGGCCCGAACTTCCGGCCGCGAGATCCGCTTCCAATGCGTGGATCGCGCCCTGCCAAGTGTCCGGCTGATTCCCGAGGAGCGGCCTGTAGGCATCGGCTGAAGGAACCTGGCGGAAATTAGGCCAGCGAAGAGAGCCAGGGAGAGATCGCCTAAGGTTAGGCGAACCACAGAGACCCATGGTGGCGAGGGACTGTCCATGGTAGGCACCGGTGAGAGAAATCACTTCTGTGCGGCCAGTAATACGCATGGCAAATTTGAGTGCCGCTTCATTGGCCTCCCCGCCGCCGGCACAGAGGAAGGTCTTGGTCAGGCCTTGGGGAGTGATGGAAGCCAACTTTTCGCAGAGCTCGATCACCGGCACGCTGTTATGCAGTACGTTGACCGTAGGAAGTTTTGCCATCTGCCGGGCAACGGCTTCCGCGACAATTGGATTCGCATGACCTACCAGAGCCGGGCCGGCCGAACCTGACATGGTGTCCAGATAAACTTTTCCGTTCGTATCCCACATGCGAGAGCCTTGCGCCCGTTCGAAAATCAAGGAACCTTCGCGCCTGAGAGCGTTGAGTACGTATTCCTTAGATAGCGCTTCGTAGTCCATCATCTTTTTCTTACCTATGCCTTACCGGCTGTTATAACCAGCCTGGAATCTAATTCGACGAATCGGTCCTGAATCAGTTGTTACCGTCCGCTAGAACGACAGTTTAGTTTTCCCTTGAGTACCAGCAGTATTGTGGCCAGGAGCAACGGAGAGCTGATCCCCTTCTTTGCTCAGGGCCATGCCAGCAATCAGAGCAATGGCAATCGCAGCAATTTTGATTAGGTCAAGATGCTCGTTGAGGAACACGACAGCTAGAATGACCGTTACCAGCGGATAGAGTGCAGCCAGCGGCGTCACGACCGACGCTTTCCCCCACCGGAACGCTGCAAAAAGAGCCAGGGTGCCTGTGGCCATAAGTAGACCAACCACGATCCCGAGGGCCCAGTCCTTGACGCTGAGATTCCAGCTGGGCGAGCCGGCCACCCAGATCACGATCGCGAGAAATACGAAACCAATGGTGAAAAAGATGGTGGAAAGCTCGTCGGAAATGTAGCGCGTGGCCATTTTTTGCGTGATACACGACATCCCAAAAAGCACCAGCGTCAACAAGGCATATACCATCCACGAGGAGAAGAGATCTTGCCAGCCGGAAAACCCGCGCGCGCCTTGCTGTGCACTAAATAAATAGACCGCGGCGAGAGCCAACGCAATGCCCAGTGCCTGAATCCGGTTCAGCTTTTCTTTGAGCAACAATCTGGCCACGACGATTGTGACCAACGGGTACATACTGGTCAGAGGAAAAACGACCGAAGCTTTTCCGCCCACACGCAAGGTTTCATACAATGTCAGGTTGCCTGTGCCTCCCAGAATACCGGTGGCCACTGCCAGCAGAATTCCCCGAGAGCGGTTGACACCTCGGCCAAGATTCTTGGAAAAGACCAGCACCAGGGCCACGGGGAATAAACCTATAGTGCTGACGATCTGCAGCGTCAGGGCGGAAACATTCTGGCTCTCCAGGGACGAGACTGCCCCCCACACTCCGTAGGCCACCATCGCGAGTAGGGTGTAACGCAGCCATTGCGGCAACTTAGGCCTCCCCGGCAACCGTCATGGATACATCCGGCTCGCCTTGAGCGAGTCAAGATCACCTGTCCAGACCTCGATGATCATAGGCGAGCTCTCCAGGTAGTAGAAATAAACCTGATCGATCCAGGCACTCATCAGAACGGGTACGCCACGGGATGCGAATGTCTGCTTGATACCCTCGGCCTCGTCCATGGTCTTGGCCCAGTACCCGATGTGGTGCAGGCCCTCACCGTGCTGATCCATGAATTGACGGAATATGCTGGGTCCCTCCAGCGGTTGCAGAAGTTCGACGTAAGTGGATCCAACGGGCGTCTCGGCGCCGATCCAGGTGAAGGCACTGGGCGCTCCGCGCACGATCGTGTCGTGCAGGCGCGGCTCCTCGTATTCATAGATGGTCCAGGGTCCCCAGCCCATGGTTTCGCTATATTCGCGCATGGACTTTTCCAGGTCGCTTACTACCAGGGCGACTTGAGAAACCGGGATCGGCATCTTGGGCATCGTCATCGGCCACCTCCTGATGATTTCTTTTTCATGAGACTGCCTGCACGTCAGCATCCATGCGCGGTGGCCGTGAAATTGCCAGCCGGGAATGAAACGGAGCAAGTTGATCCAGTACTGGCAGGTATACGTCGTGGTAGAGCTTGCAATAAAACTCTGTCAGTTTGAGGTTGGGCAGCACCTTGGTGCTGGGCTGGGCAAATCGATCGGCCGCCTCCCGGAAATCGCGAAATAATCCGACCCCTACTCCGGCAATCATCGCGGCGCCTCGCGGGGTGACGTCGGGCGTGGTCACAACCTCAAGCTCACGCCCCAGGATGTCCGCTTTGTTCTGCACCCAGAAACGGTTCTTTGTCCCCCCGCCCATGGTCACTACACGGTGAGGCGGCGTACCGATCCCGGAAGTCAGTGCTTCGAGCGCGTGCCGCGTCTGAAAACTGAGCCCTTCAAATACAGCGCGGGTTAGCTCCGCCCGGCCGCACGGACCGGAAAGCCCGACAAATGCTCCTCGGGCGAGACTATCGTGGCGTGGCCCATAGCTGCCGAACACGTGTGGGACAAAAATCACGCCGTTGCTCCCAGCATCCGCAGCCTCGGCCGACTCGATCAAAGGTTGCCAGCCCATATCGCCGTCGGCGGAAAAGGCAGCTCGCTGCTCAGTGATCAGCCTGCGGTACCATTCCGTCACATCACCGGAGAGATTCTCGATACGGGTGGACCAGCGTTCAGGGACGACGTGCACGTCGCAGATGGCGCCGCTCTCCCTCAGTGCGGGCCCGAGTTGGGGCCGGTCCGAGCACACGACTACGATTTCCCAAGTGCCGGTCACGATCGCTGTATCTCCCGCATCGAGAAACCCGGCAGCGTATGCACCGCAGCTGAAGTCGGCCCCTCCCAGCACCACCGGCAAGCCGGCGCTCAGACCAATCGCCGCCGCAGCGGCGGGGTGAACTCCGCCGAGTGGCGTGCCGGCTGGCCTGGGAGCCGGGAACAAAGTTTGGTCCAGGCCCATGGAGCGGAGCAGGTCGGCGCGCAGCGTCAGACTCCTTTGGTCGAACATCGTGGTCTGCGAGGCCATGGAATAATCGAGGGCCATTTCCCCGCAAAGCCGGTACGCAACATAGTCTCCGACATTCAGCCATCGCGTCATGCCGCAGGAGTATGAGGGTTCGTGTTCGGCCATCCACGTGATCCACGCCGGCGGGTAGATGGGACTGAGGTGATTTCCCGTGGTGCTGAACAGCGTGCCATCGTCCAGGCCACAACCGCTGAAAGCACGAGAGGTTGGCGCCGCCGGGTCGATCCAGGTCACGCCGGCGTAGAGCGCGTTCCCGGAGTCGTCAACCGGGTACCCAACCAGCCCTAGCTCCGCGATCGCCACCGCCTCCACTGCTCGATCAGGCAGAGCATCGACGGCTCGCCGAACCAAGGCGCACACGACTTCCCACAGCTTCTCCGGCCGCCACACGGTGACCCGGAACCCGTCGACCAGAATCTGCTCATCCGGCGGCGAAACCCGTGAACTCGACAGAGTTGCGCCTTGCTCGTCGTAGACCACCGCCTTGAACGAGGTGGTTCCGAGATCGATACCGAGTAGACGCGACATAGCCGGCGCTATCTTTCCTTTCCCTGAGCGAATTCGTTCGCGGTGGGCAAATCGATCCCGGTGACGATAGTGGTGACACTATAGGGGGCGAGAGGCAATCTCAGCTTCGGGCCTGAGAGCGGCGTCCACGAGAGTTGAGAGCGAAACTGAAGCGGCTGGGCGGTCGCGTGCGAGACCGTGCTCGCATCGAGCGAACGCACCAGAGCGCCGTCGCCGTTGATCCCATCGATGGCGCAGCTTTGCGTTTGAGAAGTAAGATTGGCGATCAGCAGATGAATGTTTGCGCCGTCGCTCAAGGCGAGTCCCTGAAGCCGAAGCGGATCGGTAGAGGAGCACGCAATCAGCTCCGCCGTCTTCAGGCCGGCTAGGTCGGCAAAGACATGGTAGACGGGAAAGACCAGGCCAGGCGAGGAAAGAAACAACTCGGGATTGGGCGAGCCACCATCAGTTTCCTTGATTCCCCGCCAGCCTGTTGTCTCGTAGTAGGTAACCGAGGCCGCGCCTCCCTCGGCAAGTTGCTTGATGCTGGCTACCGTCCAGGCGGCGGCGAACAGCGACATCTGCCGTGCGTCCACCGCACTCGGGAGTTCTCCGGGTCGCGGGGCAGGTTCCGGGCCAACCGCATCCGGATTGAAACGCGGTTTGAGGGTGACTGGGCTGACCACCAGGGGAAGGCTGCCGCAGAAAGTGCGCGCGGAGGTTACAGTATCGCGTTGCGCCTCGATGTTCTCCACCAGGGACCGTTCATCGCTGGCGTGCACTTGCGGGTTGATCGAGTAGGCGACAGCATCGAGGCCGTCCGTGTCCGGGCGCGACCGGTTCAATTCTGCGAAATACAGATTTGTTCCTCCGCCAATCGGCACTCCAGGAAGATGCAGCGCTATCCTGTCGCGCACCTGCTGTACCCAGTGCTGCGAGGTGGTCTGCTCCTGTTCGTGAAAGACAAGGACCCGCGACACGGGCACGGTGAGGGAAAGGCGGGATTCCAGACCTAGAAGCTCATGCGGGACATTGCCGGTGAGGAACAGCGCGAGTTCAAGGCCGCAGCCGAGCGCGCTGCACTCCTGTTCGGCGCGCGCCAGGTGCGCGAAGCAATCCGGATTGCTCAAGTGGAGGTCAGCACGGAGATGATCTAAATGAAGTCCGCCGAGCAGTTCCGTGTCGGCCGGGGAGAATTCAACATCATGCGTCGCCACCCCGAGGCCCATATGAGGCAGCCTGATGGCGAGTGGGCGCCCAGCGACAGGTTCACGCTGTCGCTGGGGCCATCCGATGCGGAAGCCGGACCGCTCGCCGTGATGCTCACCCGCTGCGCGAAGTTCTGGCCGGGGTTCGCGGTGTGCGGAAATCCCAGCGATAGCGGGGTGCAGTATGTCTTGAACGATCCGTCCGTCCAGTTGCGTTGATCCTCCATTTCGAACAGATCACCCTCGAAATCGAACCTTGCTTCAACCCCGCCGGCGAGCGAAACCGTCAGGCTGGAAACCGCCTCGAAGAGGGGAAAATAGAGACCACCTTCGTAGCGCTGCGGGCCAATCGTTTGCGGCAGTTCCCCGGTAATTGATCCAGAGATCGCCGTGCCCCGATAGGGTCGTCCAGCATACTCCGGGGGATGCAAGACGCAAAAGCCAATCCGGCAGTAGCGAAAACCGCGGAGAGCCTGGCCGCTCATGGTGTAAGTGATGTTTCCGCTCTGGTCGCCTTGAATCGTCGCATGCCAGCGAAAGTCAAGATCTCGATTGCGATGCTGAGCGTCGAACGAAACCAGGAAGCTGTTTGCATCAACGCCGATGGAGAGGTTCTCCAAATCGGCGGGAATGGTGTCCCAGTTCTCATCGCGTAAGGCAAAATACAGCCGGCGCACAAGTTCCACTCCGCCGAAACGCAGGTCGCGGAGGTCGGCGCCTTCCAGAAAGGCCGTGAGGGGTCCCGCACGCAACGCAGTCCGCTGCGGCGGAGGCTCGTTCCGTCCATACCAGAGTTCGTAGGCAGTGAGCGCTCGACCACTGGCCAACGCGATGTTCTCAGGGATCTTCATATCCGAGCTCCTCGCGCTCCACGGCCGTCGCCTCGCGCCAGGATCGGCCAGATGTCCACCACCCGGTCCTGCTCGACAACGTGGTACACATCATGCAAATTGACCGTGCCTCCACAGTAGCCAATGGTCAGCTCCACCCGGTCTCCAAAACGCAGGGCGTGATCCGCGGCAACGTCCAACAGCGTATGTTCCTCGTGCACCTCGCGAACGTGAATGGTGGAATCCAGGGGCAAGGGGAGAGCCAAGTCGATGGCAACCACTTTGGTGCCGCAGTCGAGTACGGCAGTGGTCTCCTGCCGGCTGATGACCGTCGCGAGCATGGTCAGCGCAGGCCGGAAGGAAGGGCTCAGCGGAGCATACGCGGCATCCATCAACGCGTAGGAGCCCGCCTGCAACTCGGTGACGCGCGGATGCGCGCCCGTCATGTCGTGTGTGTTGGTGCCGCCCGCCGAAACAATCTCGATGGGAAAGCCTGCCCTCTCCAATCGTTCGACCCTGGCCACCAGCCGCCCGATCGCCTCTGCCGCTTTCCGGGCGCGCACCTGCCGGTCGGGTTCCATCACCACCCAGCCTTCATAACCCATGGCCCCGCGCAGGACCA
This sequence comes from uncultured Acidobacteriaceae bacterium, assembly GCA_963814015.1. Classification (GTDB taxonomy): domain Bacteria; phylum Acidobacteriota; class Terriglobia; order Terriglobales; family Acidobacteriaceae; genus PALSA-350. The sequence continues at coordinate 1,107,320 of CAWFBI010000001.1, read as the reverse complement.
GGCCAGGAAGCGAAGAAACTGTTTGCGCAACCCGTAACGCGTCTTCATCGTTGCGCACGCCGCCCCGGCGAAGCCCAATGTCGATTTCGACCAGAACTCCGATCTGCGATCCGGCTCGTTGCACGGCAGCGGAGAGTGCTTTGGCTCCCTCGGGATGGTCCACTGCCACGATAAGGTTGGTCTCCCGCGCCGCGGTGGCGAGCAACGACAGCTTCTCCTCGCCGGCCACTTCGTTGGCGATCAGGATGTTGTCGAATCCCCCCCGGGCCATGGCGATTGCTTCCCACACCGTCGCCGTCGTGAGCCCGATCGCGCCTGCCTCAACCTGCAGCCGCGCAATTTCGGCACACTTGTGCACCTTGGTGTGCGGGCGGATCTTGGAATGTGTCTTGGCCCACTCGGCCATGGCGGCGATGTTTCGCCGCAGCACCTCGAGATCCAGAATGAGCGCAGGGGTCGTCAGCTCACCGCGCGCCCGGCCGATGGCGGCGCGATGCGCATCAACAATGCCAGCCGTGCCAGCTTCCGCAGGTGGTTGAACGCTCATTTCGTGTCCCCGTATTCTCGCAGGCCCGATGGTGGAAAGGCGTGCGGCGCTGTTCAGTGGCCCTCCGGCTCTCTTTCCAGGCAAAGCACCCAATCACGGGCATCCGCTGCGGTGAAGCCGTTCACTTTGCCTCCGGACACAGGGGAAGACTCGGTGAACACACCGTTTCGCGGATTGAACCACCTGACATGGAAATCGCCTGGCATGGCTGCCATGTCTAATTCGACTTTCCCCCCTCTTGGAAGGTAAACCACGGCCTTCCGAGATCCGGCAAGCAGGTAACCGTCGCCGGAGCGTATCGGGCCGTCTTGCGGCTGCATCTCCCAGGGCGATGTTTGGCGGGAAAAGGCGGCCAGAGTGCCTAGTTGCCGCCGCAGCTCGGCGCGCCGCAAGCCCCGTTCGTCTCCGCCGTCTTCGGGCTGCAGGCTGTAGTCGAGGTAATCGAGATTTGCACCGCTGACGAAGGCCGTCCAGAACGCCCGGCGAACAATCGGATCATCTCGAGTTTCCAGACCGTCCGGGTCGTAGAGGAGCGGCTGCTTGAGGTTTCTCGCCGCCATCAACTTGGCATGCAGTTGGGGTAGATCCCATGTCTTCCAGGTCTTGGCATGATCAGTATGTGGATTCTTGCCGTACGATTGGCCGCCGTAATCGTGATCGGGGAGATCCAGCGGCATGACCAGGTGTTGCTTTGGCTTGTGCGCTTCGTAGTCATGCACGAAGCGGGCCATGCTCAGCTCCCACTCTAGGTTGTAGTAGTTCTCGTTGGCCACTTCGTAGAAGACATTGTCGAAATCGTTGACAGCATCAATGATGTGGGCCACGAGCGCTTTTTCTGTTTCCACGACCTTGCTATTGTGCAACGAGCAAGAGCCGCTATCCGGGTCGCTGCTTTGCTTTGTGCCGCTTGGGTCGCCGTCGACTCCGTTGATATTGTTGGCAGCGTTGAACACATGGTATCGCCAGATGAGTGGAACCCGAAATATCCATGCGTCAATCAGTATCAACTGCAGGTTGATACCGCGTTCGCGCGCGGCTGCGCATGCCGCCGCCAGCCGCTCGAAGTAAAGAGGGTTGAATTGAGTGAGATCGTATTTTGGCTTGCCGTCGTTGGCGATGCCGGGTCCAGTGCGCAGATACGGCATGATGTTATAGCGATGATAAGCATCCGGGAATGTCTCGCTGTCCCACTCCGCCTCGAGTCCGTAAAATACCCATAGCCGGGCAAAGTTGAATCCGTTGGTCTTGAGGGTGTCGAACAACAACCGGAAATCGTAGTTGGGGTCAGTGGTTGTTCCCGTAGCGGCGGTCGGGCTTCCTTCGTAATCCCCAACCAGAATCACAGGCGTGCCATCCGCCGACTGGAAATACGCAGGATTTGAGGGCAGGATCGCAAGCGCTCCGCTCGCGGGCTTCTGCTCGGCGTGGCATTGATTGCCGGCACAGCATATCAACAGAATTGCCGCCGAGAGGGTTCCTAGAGTGGATCGAGTCATACGCTCATCCGCTGCACTGTGCCGCCATTCTTCAGAGACTCATAAAGCTCGAGCGCCTTCTTGGGTGTCTCTCCACCGTGGACCACGGCGCGCACTGCCTCAATCATGGCGGCCGGCGCCTCCGCTTGAAAAATATTCCTCCCCATATCCATGCCCGCAGCTCCTGCCTGCATGGCCCGGTAAGTCATGGTCAAAGCCTGAAGCGCAGACACCTTATTGCCTCCGGCTACCACGATCGGGACCGGGCAGGAAGAGACGACCGAGTCGAACCCATCTTCGACGAAATAGGTTTTGACGAAATGTGCTCCTAGCTCGGCGCAGAGACGGCATGCGATGCGGAGATATTTTGCGTCCAATATCGCCTCATCCACGAATCCGGTAACCGCAAGTATCGGAACTCCATTCCGGTTGCCCAGATCCACCAAGGTGGTCATGTTATGCACCGTTTCTGTCTCGTATTCGCCGCCGATGAAAGCCGTCACCGCCAGAGCCGCTGCATTCAGGCGAAGCGCGTCTTCCATATCCAGCGCGATCTTTTCGTTGGACAGCTCCTTCAGGATGCTTGGCCCACCGCTCGCCCGGAGGACCACTGCGTGGGTGAAGGTCGGGGGAATACTGGTCCGCACTACTCCGCGGGTGGCCATCAGGGCATCCGCATGATCCAGGAAGGGGACGATGCTTCGGTCCACCTGCTCCAGCCCGGGCGTGGCGCCCTCGTAGTACCCATGGTCGATCGCCAGCATGACGGTCTTCCCAGTCTCGCGGTTGAAGATCCGGGCCAGTCGATTCTGCATGCCCCAGTCCAGGAAACTCCCTCCTTTGACGGGCCCACCATTTTCGTTCATCGACATTTTCTGTCTCCAGGGGATTCAACTTTGGCCCTTAATCACGATAGGAGCGAGAGAAAGGGATGTCAATAAAAAAACAGGTAAAAGAAAGTTATGATCACAAAAACAAATGACGGTATTTTCCTTTGCTGTAGGGATGTTACTCAGCGACATTATCGCCGGCTTTCTCTCCTCAACCTTAATAGCGCAACAGCGTCTCCGGTCACCTCGACCAAACTTCGCAACGAAATCGTTGAAGGCGCTCGCATTTTCAATCCCCCGTCTTGTCTATGGTCGTGGCAGTAGGGGCAGGTTCGTAGCTCAGCGCAACACCGGCGGCCAGGGCGAGAGGCAATGAAACTACACGAAGCGTATCCAGTTTTTCCTTCAAGAAGAGAACAGCCAGCAGTACGGTAATCGCCGGATAGAGTGCAATGATTGCAGTTACTACAGTTGCCTTGCCCGACCGGTAACTGGCAAAGGTTACGAGTGATCCAAGACTGAGCAGCGCGCCAAACAAAAGCGAGAGCAGCCATGTTTTGCCCGATAGTTCGAAAGACAGATGGCGATCGAAGAGCAGGATAGCAACGGCGATAGGAATCGAAGCAAGCGCAAACACGATCGTGCACAACTCACTCGACGAATGCCCGGTTGCGATCTTCGAAAAGAACCCTGTCAGTCCCCAGGCGACGAGCGCGAGCAAGGTCCATAGCGCCCACGACGAGATCAACACGTTCACAGGAAGGCCCTGCGCGCCACCCTGAACCGAGGGACCGGATGCAGCCAGGCCGACGATACCACCCGCGATCAGAGCCAAGACAAAGCCAGCCGCCTGGATCCGGTTTAATCGTTCTTTTAGAAACGCCGCCGCCAGCAACGCGGTGACCAGGGGATACATCGCGGACGCCGGTAAGACCATCGATACAGGCCCCTGCAGGCTGAAGGCGCGAAGCACGCAGAGGTTCCCCACGTTCGCAAAGAGACCAGCTAACCCAGCGAAAGTGACTCCTAGGGCAAAGTTGGTGACGCGCTTCCAGTCTGGGGCGAACGACAGCACCAGCGCCGCGGGCACGATCCCGATTGTAGAGATGACCTGGATTACGAGCGGCGAAACATCGCGAGAGACGAGCGCGGAGACGATCCCCCAGACTCCCCAAAGTGCCGTTGCCAGCAGCGTGTACATCAACCAGCGGGGAATAGGTAAGAAGGCAAAGGAAGTTCTCATGGATAAGTCCGGCTGGTCCGCAGCGGATCGAGATCGCCGGTCCGCTTTTCGATGGTATCCGGTGTCACTTCCCGAATCGGCCAGTCGGGCACTCAACGCGGTCTGTCAGGTTCATTGCCAGATCGCGTGCCGTCAACATTGCGAGTGATATGCAGCTTACATCAAATTTTGCTGGTTAAAAAAAAGGTTGGCACACAAAGACAAAAGCTATACTACTGCATGTCGCCATCTTAGTTGTCGGACGCGAGGGTCTGACTCCAAGAGACTCGCCATGCTTGATTTGCCATCGTCGCTCAATACCCCCGATGTATTCACAAGTTTCCCGCGGAATTACTACTTATCCTCCGAGTGGTTTGAGCATGAGATGGACCGGCTCTTCTCCCGCCAATGGCTGTACGCTGGGCACGTAAGTGAGATTCCACGTAGTGGCGACTTTCTTGTCCGGGAAGTCGGGGACGAGAGCATCATCGTGGTGCGGGATGGCGACAAGATAAACGCCCTCTTCAATGTCTGTCGCCACCGGGGCTCCCTGCTATGTCTGGAGGCCAGCGGGCACGCCAGCCGGTTTGTGTGCCCCTATCACCGGTGGACATACGCCCTGGATGGACGTTTGCTGGCTGCCCCCGCCATGCCCGGCAATTTCGATTGCGCCAGCTACCCTTTGCTGCGGGCACACGTGCAGTGTTGGCATGGCATGGTGTTCATCAATTTGTCACAAGAAACGCCAGAACCGGTCGACGAAGTTCTGCGAACCGCCGACTCCCGTTTCGAACCATTTGACCTACCGCACTGTCGCATTGTCCACTCCATCGCCTATGACGTGACCGCGAACTGGAAGATTCTCCTGGACAACTTTATGGAGTGCTATCACTGCCCTGGGGCCCATCCGGAGTTCTGCCGGACGTTTGACTTGAAGCGAAATCCCGGCGGAGTACTCGAGACCCCTCATCCGCTGGTGGACTGCGGCGAATTCATGCTGAAATCCGGGGCGAAATCGAGCACCATGACGGGAGAAGTCGTCTGCCGGAAATTGATGGGAAAACTGAGCGAAGACGAGTTGCCCTTTGCCGTGGCTTTGACTTTTCGACCCACCAGCAGCGCGATTCTGTTCGGAGACTACGGGGTGATCCACGACTTCCAACCGGTTTCTTCCACCAGAACTCGAGTTCGGTGCCAATGGGTAACCACAGCCGATGCTACGGAGGGACGAGATTACTCTGTCGAGCAAGTCATCGCGGTATGGGACAAAACGAACCGCCAGGATTGGGTCCTTTGCGAGATGACACAAAAGGGGATCCGCTCACGACGGTTCGTTCCAGGCCCGAACAGCTTAGAGCAAGAAGCAGGAGTGGCTACCTTTCGCGCCAGCTATCTGGCGATGATGGGTGACCATTAAGCTTGGCAGATAACGCATGGGAGGACCCCATCTTACCTGCTGAAATAATTGTTTGGAGAGCATGTGAAAGATTCCCACTTGTCGCCAATCCTACAAAAAAAGATGCACTTTAGCGGTCTGGCTTTGGCCATCCTGCTGTTCGGTGGCGGTGTCAAGGCAGCCCACTGCGTTGACCCGGCCGGAACGCCATTTCCTCTCCATGTCAGCGAAAATAAGCGCTACCTGGTCGATAGCTCGGGGAAACCCTTTTTTCTTAACGGCGACAGTGCATGGGAAATCGATTGGCAGCTCAATCGGGATGAGACCGAAATGTACCTTGCGAAGCGGCGGCAACAAGGCTTCAACGCCGTCGGTGTCGACGCTATTCCTTATTCGGAGTGGAGCGACCACGTTGCGGAGAAAGATCGCGAAGGAAATCCTCCGTTTTTAAAGCCAGGTGATTTCGCAACTCCGAATGACGCATATTTCGACCGCCTTGGCTGGCTGATAAACCGAGCGGAAGAAAAAGGCATGATGGTTCTGTTAATCGCCGCCGATCTGGGTTGGGTGACTCTCAATAAACCTCAATTCAATATCCACGATGGAATGTGGCACGCGCAATACAAGGCAAACGGTCCGGAGAAATGCTATCAATACGGACGCTACCTGGGGCAGCACTTCGGAAGATTCAAAAATATTCTCTGGTTGCTCGGAGGCGACCGTGATCCCGGGGATGTGAGGCCGGAGGTGCTGGCAATGGCTCGCGGCCTGGAAGAAACCGCACCAGACCAGTTGAAGACCTACCATGCCGGCGCGAAATCCAGCGGCGTGTTCTTCCAGGCAGAGCCTTGGCTCGATGTCAATATGGCGTACGGATACCGTGATACGTATCTTATCATCGCCGAGGACTACAAACGCACTCCCACCAAACCCGTTTTTCTCGGGGAAAGCGGCTACGAAGGGGAAAGTAATGATAAACGCGCCGGTACTCCGTTGCGAGTCCGCCGTCAGGCGTACTGGGGTGTGCTGTCTGGCGCTTTCGGCAATGTGTATGGATCTAAAGCATGGACGTTTACCAAGGGTTGGCAGGATTGGCTCGACGCGCCTGGTGCGAACCAGATGAAATACTTCCAGAGCTTCTTCGGCTCACGTAAGTGGTACGAATTGAAGCCGGATTTCGACCATCAGATTTTGACCGGCGGCTATGAAGGAGGAACCGAAATGGCCGTTGCAGCCGCGACATCGGACGGCGGTTTTGCGGCTGTCTACATGCCATCGGCGCGCACCGTTAAGTTAGACCTGACGAAGCTGGGCCGCGATCTCAAAATCGAATGGTTTGATCCAACGAACGGCGAGACCCATTCGATCCCGGAATCTTTAACCGGGAAAAATGGTCTGGCGAGCTTCACGCCACCTGCAAAACACTTCGGGGGCGGCAGCGACTGGGTTTTGTTGCTCGACTCGTCTCGATAGTGATTCCGAAGTCACGCGACACGGGGGATATCTCTCTATGAGCCCAACGCGTTGATTCTGAACACGCCGATCAACTGGCATCGGACTCCGATGGCAGTGCCGCTCAGACTGATCGCGTAATCCCCAGGCGTGCTCAACCACGAACAGTAACTGCAGTCGGGTCAGCTCACTAGAACTCCACGCGAAACGTGGCTTGTCCTTGCCTGTTGCTGATTTGTGAGCTTAGATTAATGATCTGCCCAAATGTTGTGTCGAGGGAATTGTTATCGGGAGCCTCCAACTGTGTTCGATTAAAAGCGTTGAAGTAGTCAACCCGCACAACGGCTCGCACTCGCTCTGTAATATTAAAGTATTTTATGGCATCGAAATTTTCTACTCTCAGAGGCGGCGTTCGCAAGGCCGCATAGGAATGCTTTGAATCGCCAACCGCCCAAGGCCCGGTGTTTGCAAAAGCATTAGTTGTGAATTGTATGGGCTGCGTCGACGTCTTGCCGGTGAAGTAGGCTTTCGACAAACCGTAGTTATACGTCTGCATTTTCACCCCTGGAACAATGTCCGGCCGATCGAAGGAATTCACGAGCAGCGGATTGTAGTTATTGTATGTTCCAAAAGGATTACCGCCCGAGTAAGTCAGGATTCCGCTGAACTGCCAACCACCCAGTATCTGTGCCAAGGGTCCTCTTGAATTAAGATACTTCTTGCCCAAACCGACAGGTAGCTCATAAGTCGCGACGAAGTTCGAAGCGTACTTCTGGTTGAGATTAGAGGGCGAATATTCCGGCGCCGGGTTATACGCATTCAACCCGTTGGGCGAAAAAGTCGTAGATCCGGTGATTGCATTCGCCATGAGTGTTGACAAAGTGAGGCTGGTGAGAAAGCTTACCCCATTGGAAAATCGCTTCTCCCCTTGTGCCTGGAACGCATTATAAAATGCGGTTCCGTCCAACTCAAACAAAGGAAAGTAGGCGCCAAATTGAGGAAATGGAGTCAGGGCCTGCTCGACAGTTGCCGCAGCTCCATATAGCTGCACGTAACCTGGAAAGGGAACCTGGATGCCGGCGGCAACAGCATCTGGAGAAGTCACAAGTTCCCCCAAAATGCTGCCATACTGCAGTACCGACGGGTTGGGCTGGTTGGATAGCTCCAGGGTGGTGATAAGGTGGACCGCGCGGTTGCCAACATAGGCCGCCGTCAGGAACATGTTCCAGGGAAGCTGTCTCTGGACATTAACATTCCACGCCTCATCGTAGGGCGCTCTCCCATCTTTTTTGGGATTGAAGGCGTAGATGGTCACTCCATTCGCGATTGTCGGGCTAAATGGAACTTGCTGCGGCAAGGGCAATGGGTTCCCATCCCAACTTCCGTAACCGGGAACATTCGTGCCGGTTGAACCGCGGAGAAATTGGCCGTGCTGCAGGGAGGACACAGAATTAGCCACCGTGCTGGTTCCATATTCATAGGCGCCCATGTCCAGGTAGGTGAGGTAAAAACCCGCCTGAATGACTGTCTTGGGTGTCAATAAATAGGAGAAACCAACCCTGGGCTGGACGTTCTTCCAATGAATGGCTGCGCGGGTAATACCGGCACAGCCGGTGCAGTTGCCGAATTTGGTGGCGGCGCCGGGCAGGTTGCCAGCCCCCGGGTTGGGCTCTGTGGGATTCACATAGATGACGTTGTTATTATTCTCGGTAAACGGAACCATGATATCCCAGCGGAGGCCGGCGTTAAGGGTGAGGCGATTGTTGTACTTGATGTCGTCCTGGATATAAAAAGCAAACTCTTTATTTCGCAGGTACGCCTCAGCGGACAAAGCGCGCAGGCTAGCATCCGCATCGCCCAGAAGAAAGCTTGCGAAGGAGCTTCCGTAACTGCCGAAATTTGGATCGTTGGAATCTGGAGTGGAGGTTGTCCGCTGACTAAAATTGAACGTTCCACCGCAATACGGACAGGTGAGGATGTCTTGCCAGGTGTGCCGGAACTGTCCGCCAATATTGAAGGTATTGCGTCCCTTGCTCCATAGCCAGTTGTTGACCAATACAACGCCTAGCTTGCGGCTGTCATTTTTGGTAAATCCTCCGTTGCAGCATTCATTGTATTCGCCAGGGACCCCCCACGAAGTTGGCGCATTTTGCCCGTCGAATGCAACCTCCGGGAATGTGTTGCCACCAACTACGCCGGGAAAGTGAACATTCATATTCGCATTGTTTTGGTCGGTGAGGTATCCGATCCAATCCGCGCCCGCCGTCACCACCAGGTTAGGCGATAGGGTTTTTACGTAATTCAAGAGAAAGCCGGTACCGAGATTGGTGTTATTGACCCCACTTTGCAACTCGTTGCTGAGGGGTACGATGGGAGCCACGCCCAAAGTGGGCGAAACCACACGGTCCCGCCATTGGCTCAAGTGGATACTTTGCGATGAGCCCAGATTTTGGTCGAGTGTATAGGCCCATAGGAATTGGCTGATCGCAAGCGAGGGGACGGCGGGGGACTTGTTACTTTGCAGGCCAGAGACCAGACCGGCACGATCCGGATTAGGGATGGCGGGCAAAACCGAAACCGCAAGCGGACTGAAGCGTGATTGGGGAATGATATTGCCGGGAAATGGCTGTCCAGTTTGAGGATCATAAATGGGGATCAGCGTCCCAGTGGTATCGACAAAACCACTAAAATCGCCGTTCTTCATAGCCTGAGTTGGAACTGTGCCGATCGCACTCTGGGCTTGATTTTGCTGAAACCAGTCCGCACTGTAATGGAAGAACGTACGATTCTTTCCGTTGTAGAGCTTGGGGATAATAATTGGTCCGCCAAGCGTAAATCCATAGTTGTTCTGCTGGTTGATGGGCGGCTCCGGATTTCCGTTGGCGGAGAAACGGATCGGGAAAAATCCGTCAGAGTCGAATAATTGATTACGCAAAATTTCGAAGGCATCGCCATGAAACTGGTTAGTGCCGGACGCCATGTTGAATGTCACGGCGCCCTGCCCGATCCCGTAGCGCGCATCAAAAGTCGAACTATTGACACGAAACTCGTCGACCGATTCATAGGGTGGATTGATGTAGGTTTGGTTCCCAGCGTAATCCACAAACGCGACTGGAACGCCATTGAATTGAACTTCATTTACGAAAGTGACGCCGCCGTTGATGTTATGGGCACTGGCTGTCCCCTGTACGCCGGGCGCAAGAAACATAAACGCGTCGATCTGCCGCGCCAAACCATTGATTTCGATGGGAGCCGTCCGCACCAACTCAGGTTCCAGAGTTGTGCCTATTAACGGCGATGTGGTGTTCAGCGAGATGTCGGCTTCTTTTACCTGCACGGTCTCGGTTGTCGCTCCAGGCTGCAAACGAAAGCTAACCGTCTGCATCTTGGCAACCTCGACGGACAAGACCGTGTTCACGGTCTTGAATTCGGGCGCTTCGACGATCACGGTATGGTCCCCCGGGCTCAGTCCAACCACTGTAAAGGCGCCCGCGGAGGAGGTTATGGTCCGGGATATAGCGCCTGTCGCAAGATTGGTAATCGTTATATGCGCGCCGGCAATGACAGCCCCGCTGGTATCCATGACGGTGCCGTTGATACCGTTTTCTACCTGGGCATTCAGTTGAACGCCAGAGAATGACACAACAATAAAAAATGTAAGAACGATTAGGAGTGCAACGGGAGGCCAACTTTGGAAGTATCTATTGAAGAGCCCTGAACTTTTGCTCACAGTCTCACCCTCCTAGATTTGACCTATTCATCGAGTTAGCCAAGCCATGGAGCTCGGCCTGTAGTTAACTTCGTGCCGACTGGAAATACGCAGGTTTTGACGCCAGGACGGTGAACGCTCCGGTAGCGGGCCTCCGCTGCTTGGCGTGGCAATGATAGCGTCCGCATGAACCAGGAATGGGACTATGCTTCCGTCCACCTGCTCCGGTTCGGGCGTGGCCCCCTCAATCCGTGATGGATCGCCCCGCATGCCGGCTACGATAAAAGAGAAAAATTATGATGTCAATAAAAAGAATGAAAAAGAAAGATATTGGTCAATAAAACACAGGCCTTGATCTGGGGAAATTTTGGCGCTTTTCTGCAAGAAAACGACGCTTGACTGGGGCCCCACGACGGTGCAACGGCTAGACAATAATGACTTCGATGCCCTGCCGGCGAAGGAGATCAACGTGGGTGGGGCTCACACGCGCATCGGTGATCACCCGATCAATGTCTTCAGTTTTCCCGCTGAGGGTCAGACTGTGGCGTCCGAACTTGCTGGCATCGACGACGACGGTTACTTGTTGCGCCAGTTCAATCATGCGCAAAGCGACTTGGGCCCCGAGAATGTCGGGCGTAGTCAAACCTGCCTCGACATCGATGGCGTCGGCGCCCAGGAACAGGTGGCCCACATTCAGGTCGCGCAGGGTTTCAAGGGCATGCGGGCCGTTAAATGAGCTTGATTTGTGGCGTAGGATTCCACCAGTCATGATCAGCGACACCCAGAGCAGACTGCTCAGTTCATTGGCGATGTTCAAAGCGTTGGTGATGACGGTCAGGGAGCCCAAATTCAGACGCGCGATCTGTTTGGCGATTTCGCAAGTGGTGGTGCCGGAGTCAAAAGCGATCGTGTCGCCATCGTTAAGCAGCTTCACGGCCGCGCTGGCGATGCGGACCTTTTCGGCGTGGTGCAGAGTTTGCTTGAGCTGGAGAGGGTAATCGCTGCGCGGGTCCATATTCTTTAGCGCCCCACCGTGGGAGCGGACCAGGGCCCCTTGGCCAGCGAGATAATCTAAGTCGGCTCTGGCAGTTACACGCGAGACTCCAAATCGTTCCACGAGATCGGAAACGGTGATGCGCTCGGCATGGTGGAGCATCTCGACGATCCGTCTTCTCCGCTCCTCGGGTAGCAAATGCCCGGTTCCCGCCCGCGGCTGGCTCCCTACTGATTCCATGTTTAGCTTGTCTTCCGGGTTGTGGGGTACAGGGGCCGCTTGGGACTGGGCGGGAAGATCAGACTCCGCGCGCCGCACATAGATACCAGAGCCCTTTCGCGCTTCGAGAAGCCCCTTGGCCATGAGGAATCGCACGGCTTCACGGATGACCGTGCGGCTGACTCCAAGACGCTCAGCTAGTTCGTCTTGCGACGGGAGCCGCTCACCAAATCGCAGCGACTGATCGACGATCAGCTGTTTGATTTGTCGTTCTGTCCTGTCTGTCAGGCTCAGGTTCCGCTCGACCGTTTTGAACATAATGACTGGCTGGCCCTTTCCACTCTTTGGATGAGAAAACCCATCTTTACCGTAGCACTTTCCTATATCGGCAGCTTAAAACATCTTGACAATAAAAAGAAAATAAACCTACCGTATCCAGTAATACTAATTGTCGAGAGCGGCTTTGGCCGTTGCCCATCCCAGTGCTCAACGGAACGCGACTACTGATCGCAACCGCGAACTTGGCCAGGTGACGAATTTCTGCGCGAATCGGGCAATAGCGTGCCCGCTCAAGTTGCGGTTTTTGCAGTGTTTGTCATTGAAATCCAGGTGGCTCTTATCGAGAAAGCAAAGGTGAACGCGCTCTTATGATTCGAACCCGCAAGTTAGTCCTATTCGGAGTTACGGCTTTTGCCTTCTTGCCGCTATGCGCCGGCCCTAGTCCCACCCCCTCAGCCAGCAGCCCTTATCCCATCCGCGTGGGCCCGGACCATCGCCATGTGGTCGATCAAGCGGGAGCACCGTTTCTAATCCAGGGCGATGCTCCTTGGTCCCTCATTTCGGGCCTCACGCGCGAAGAGGAAGAGCAGTATCTGGAGAATCGCAGGCAGAAGGGATTCAATACCATCATGGTGAATCTCATCGAGCACCAGTTTCACGGACCAGTCGATCGCTATGGTGAAGGACCTTTTACGACTCCCGGAGACTTCTCGACGCCAAACGAGAAGTACTTCGAACACGCCGACTGGGTCATTCGCAAGGCGGCGGAAAAAGGGATCCAGGTTCTCCTTGCGCCGATTTACCTCGGTTACATCGGAACCAACGAAGGCTGGGTCAAAGAGGCGCTCGCCAACGGTCCGGCAAAGTGCCGGGCCTGGGGGCGATATGTCGGGAACAGGTATCGTAATTTTGACAATATCGTCTGGCTGATCGGTGGCGACCGCAATCCGGATACCGCCCGGGAAGATGTGGATGCCGTGGTTGCGGGCATCAAGGATTTTGATACACGGCACTTGTTCACGGCGCATTGCCACCCCGAGAACTCCGCGATGGATCAATATGCGAAGGACGGATGGTTAGATGTGAATTCCACCTACACGTATGCGATCGTCCACGGTAAGCTGCTCGCCGATTACAACCGCACACCTACCATGCCGTTCTTCTTGATCGAAACCACGTACGAAGGCGAACACAACGCCTCGGAGGTACAGATTCGCCGCCAGGCCTATTGGGCGCTGTTGTGCGGCGCCACCGGCCAGATTATGGGCAATCGCCCGATCTGGCTCTTCGATCCAGGCTGGCAAGCTGCGCTGGACGCCCAGGGCTCGCAAGACATGGCGCGGCTCAAGGCTCTGTTCACATCGCGCCCCTGGTACGAATTGATCCCGGATGAAAAGCACGAAGTGGTTGTGGATGGCCTGGGGGAGTTCCGCGGTCTCGACTATTTGACGGCGGCGCGTACGCATGACGGCGGCACAGTGATGGCCTATCTACCCACCAGCCGGACTTTCACGGTCGACCTGAGCAAAGTTTCGGGAACGGCGGCCCAAGGCTGGTGGTACAACCCAAGGACGGGAAAATCGGAGGCAGCGGGGAAATTCGCGACCGGCGCGAAGCAGCGATTCACTCCGCCGGCAGAGGGAGACTGGGTGCTGGTGCTCGACGACGCTTCCCGAAAACTGCCTCCGCCCGGCCAGCTTTGAGAACATGCGCGGATCGATCCGGGATGTAAAGAATATGTGGGCCCGATCCTTGTCTTTGGTTGCAAGATGCAGCATTTCATAAACAGGGTCGCGCTCGTCACCGGTGCAGCTTCGGGCATCGGCCGGGCCACGGCCGAGCGCTTGGCCGGCGAAGGAGCCCGGGTTGCGTTGCTCGATGTCGATGCCGCAGAGGGGCAAGCGGTCACAGAAGCAATGCATCGCAGCGGATGGGAGTGCATCTTTGTGCATGCCGACGTCTCTGAGGAGGAGCAAGTCCGGCGGGCGGTGGCGGATACGGCAGCCCGACTGGGGCCGGTCGACACTTTGATCAACAATGCAGCGGCGTTCGTCTTCCGTTCGATCGAGGCAACCGCTGCGGACTGGAACCGCGTGCTCTCGGTCAATGTAATGGGTGCGGCGTTTTGCGTGAAGCATGTGCTCCCTGGTATGCAGCGAGCAGGTAAGGGCGCAATCGTTAACCTCAGCTCGATCAGCGGTTTCATTGCCGAGGCTAATAGTTTGACCTACAGCACGTCCAAGGCGGCGCTCCTGGGACTCACGCGATGCATGGCGCTCGACCTTGCGCGGTGGAACATCCGCGTGAATGCAATCGCGCCCGGTTGGGTCGACACCCCGCAACTGCGAAGGGACATAGCACGGGAAAGGATGACGTTCGATGAGGCGCTAGGCGACGCCGGCCCTCGCCACATCTTAGGCCGGTTCGCCCAGGCGAGCGAAATCGCTTCAGCCATCGCATTCCTAATCTCAGATGACGCTTCCTTTCTGACTGGCACGTGCCTCATGGCGGATGGCGGATACACAGCACTCTAGGAATCTGATGCGGCGGAGGTTGCTCGGAATGGAGCCACGATGAAAGTTGTTTAGAAGCGCATTTGGAAGATTTGCCAGCCTTCGCGACGCTGCGCGAATAGGGACCGTATGCGATCTGGCGGCGTTGGGGCATAAGCTGGAGCCCGCGACAAAACTCCTGCTCACGCTTTGGGTTTGCGGGCAATGTTCTCCATCGGGTCTTTGGCGGGATGTGCCGAAGATATCCTCATCCGGCCTTTGACTTTGACCACTACAGCTCCATCCGTGGAAGCGCACGGGTCCTGGAACGGCTTGGGACGGCAACCTGAAATTTGATCTCAACGCGTTTAACGAAGAGTACCTTGCGCGAATGCGGGATCGGGTTGAAGCTCCGCGCGAGCGAGGGATTTACATTTCGGTCATGCTCTTCAACGGATGGGAAGTGCAGTTCTCAAACTTTGACGGTTATCCATTCAACGCGGAGAACAATATCAACGGGATCGACGGGGAACCAGATAAGGACGGATGCGATACCGAGCTCCAGACGTGGCCTCTTCCGGCGGGTGTGGCCTACCGTGCTCACGTCGATTCATACCGGCCTGCGCAATCAGGAACTGCGCTTGCTCAAGTGGCGTAAGGTCGATCTGCTGGACGCCACAATCTACTGTGGCCGGCAAGTGCGTGGCGCCGGAGACGCTCATGGTGCTCAAGGCGAACACTATACCGGAGCTATTCCACACACTGGTAGGGTGAACGGACACCGTGTTTACAAGCTGAAGGCTTAGCGGAGATGGATAAGTTGGTGGGCAGCGAGGGACTCGAACCCCCGACATCCTGCTTGTAAGGCAGGCGCTCTAACCAACTGAGCTAGCCGCCCAACTCAAACTGATGGTAACACGCTACGCCGTGACAGATGGAGTAGCCTTGCTCCCTACAGCTTGTTAACGTTAGGGAGGCAGATTTCCGGCGAAGGGCGGTACGGTTTGGACAGGCAGGACATCTCGTCAACGAGTGGCAAGAAGAGCCGGCTCACGATCGGCATCGACCTCGGGGGCACGAATCTGCGCATCGCCGCCTTCGACCAGGAGTGGAAGCGCCTGGCTTCGATTAGTGTGCCCACTCGCGTGGCTGACGGCCCGGGGGCTGTGGTTCAAGATATCTCCGACGCCATCGGCCGCGTGCTCCAGCAATGCGGACCCAATTACGAGCTGTTCGGCGTGGGCATTGGCGCTCCCGGGCCGCTCGAGCTGCCTTCTGGCAGGTTTCACCGGCCTCCCAACCTTCCCGGCTTCGACGGGTTCATGCTTAAGGATGCGATGGAGTCCAGTCTGCACACGCCGGTGATTGTGGAGTGCGATGCCAATGCGGCCGCGCTGGCGGAATGGAAGAGCGGCGTGGGCAAAGAGATGCCCGGCGATTCCATGTGCATGCTGACCCTGGGCACTGGCGTGGGCGCGGGCATCATTCTGGACAGGAAAATCTGGCATGGGATGAATGGCATGGGCGGAGAGGGCGGCCATATTCCAGTGGTTGAGGATGGGTTCGCGTGCGGCTGCGGCGGCTGCGGCTGCCTGGAACAATATGCTTCCGCCACCGCCATCGGCCGGGCGGCGACCCTGGCGGCTGCGCGCGGTAGCGCTCCCCGCATCGCCAGGCTTATCGCTCGCCGAGTTCAGGATCAGGGAGAATTCACCGCCCGCGATCTCGCCGGCCTGGCGCGGGATGGAGACGCGGTTGCACGGCAGATTTTCGCCGACGCGGGCAAGTACCTGGGAATGGCCCTGGCTATGCTGGTGAACGTTTTCAACCTGCCGCTTTATGTCATCGGGGGCGGTGTGGTCAGCGGTTGGGATCTGTTCGCTCCGCGGATGTTCGAGGAACTGCGGCGCCTGAGCTACATCTACGGCCTCACCCAACCTGGAGCCGATCAGGCCTTTACTGCCGGTAAGACCTATGTTGTTCCAGCGGCTACCGGACCCGACGCAGGGCTGCTCGGAGCGGCGATGCTGCCCTATCTCGAAGCTGGGTTACTGTGATGCGGCAACGAGCGAGATATGGCCCACTCCCTGTGCGTGGGTTAGGAAAGATCCCAGAGGCGGATTCAGGGCCGTCGGCTTTTCAGATTCTGTAGTTCAGTCGGCGGGTTGGGAAAGATCAGGCGGCCTGGGTCTTATGCACGGAGCCTTTGAATCCGTAAAAGGCAATGTAGATGTAGCAGAGCGCGGGCAAAATAAAGGCGTGGTGGATGCCGATGCGGTCGGCGAGCGCGCCCTCCGCTACTGGAATAATGGCGCCGCCAACGATCGCCTGGACCAGCAGGCCAGAACCTTTTGCCGTGAGCGGCCCCAGCCCCTCAACACCCAGAGCAAAGATACTGGGGAACATCACGGAATTGAAGAGTCCTACGCAAATGATGGTGGCCATCGCCAGCCAGCCATGACTGAGCATGGACGTCACCACCAGCAGGCAGGCCACCACAGCAACCGTCCCGAGGACCGCCCGCGTGGGCAGCTTCTGCAGCCCGGCCGCGCCGATGAAGCGGCCGATCATGGCGCCGAACCAATAGAGTGAGACCAGTCCGGCGGCAGCCTTGACGCTCATGTGGCCGATATCGGGCTGAGTAAAGTAGTTGATCAGAAAACTCCCAATCGCAACCTCGGCGCCGACATATAGGAAGATCGCCAGCGTGCCCAGCACCAGCTGGCGCTGCTTCCATAAGTCTCTGGCCGCAGCGTCAACCTCTCCCATGGGGCGGAATTCGCGGGTGGCCTCGATCTTGGGTAGGTTAAACATGGCAATCGCCAGGGCCAGGGCAGTTAGCGCGACAGCAATCCCGATATAGGGAATCTTCACCGTAGAGGCTTCCTGCAGGCGGTAAGCCTGCAGCGCCGGGGCAGAGAGTCTTTCCAACTCGCTTGACGATAACGGAGCCGCAGCCAGGATAAGAAGGCCCCCAACGTAGGGAGCGATCGTAGTCCCCAGCGAATTGAAGGCCTGGGTGAGATTCAGACGGCTGGAAGCGGTACGGGATGGGCCAAGCACGGTGACGTATGGGTTGGCAGCCACCTGCAATGCGGTCACACCCGCGGCCAGCACGATCAGCGCAGCCAGAAACAACTCAAACGAGGGCGCGTTGGCGGCGGGCACAAAGAGCAAGGCCCCGACCGCCATGATCAGCAGCCCGACCACCATGGTTCTCTTGTATCCGATCTTCTCGATCAACAATCCCGCCGGAATGGCAAACACAAAGTAGGACCCGAAGAATGCAGAGTTGATAAACATCACCCGGGTGTAATTCAGCTCGAAAATCGACTTGAGATGGGGTACAAGAATGTCATTCAGCGAGGTGAGAAAACCCCACATAAAAAACAGTGTGGTCACCATCGCCATAGCGCGGTAATTGCTGGGATTGGAATCGCTGCTTACTGAGGTCTTGGTTACGGCCGCTTGAACCATGAAGAATGGACTCCGCCGGTTTCTGTGGTCCGTCACGAACCCGGGCGGATCAGCACGCCTCAAGTTACCACAGGGGCAGTTGGTCGCGGAATCCTGCTAAGCTGGTGGCCGTTATGATGCCTCTCAAGTTTCCTGGTGTTCTCTGCCTGGCTGGGTTTCTTCTCTTCCGTGGTGCCGCAACTGCGCAAGATCTGAAGCAAGTGCCTCCGCCCTCATTGCTGACTGCGGAGTCACAGAACGTCCTTGACAAACTGGCCAGCTTATCGGCCCTGCCCAAGCCCGACTGGCGCTATCACGCCGGCGATATGCAACACGGAGAGTCGCCCTCACTGGACGATGCCAGCTGGCAACCCGCCACCAGTCCGCTGCCAGGGGAGGCTCTATGGTTGCGGGCCACGATTGAAGTGCCCAGGACCCTCAACGGCTACGATTTGACCGGCAGCCAGATTTCCTTTCGCCTGCTGATCGATGCCAATGGGCCAGTCACCCAGATTGTCTATTTCAATGGGCGCCGGGTAGCGCTGGGCACTGACCTGGAACCCATCGTGCTGTTCGCAGATGCCCACCCGGGAGAAAAGGTGCTGGTGGCTGTAAAGCTGATGCATAGCGAAGACCAAAAGCGGTTCCGCGGTTCGGAACTGTCCATCCAGTTCGCCGCCAACCGTCCCAATCCGGAGGATTTTCGTGAGCAGGCTGTTTCCGCTTCCCTGCTGCTCCCCGCTTTAGGAGAGGGTGGGAACGACAACGCGCAGAAGTTGCAATCCATCATCCAAAAGGTGAGCTTAACCGCCCTAAATGATTCTAATCAGGCTTCTTTTGACGATTCGCTGCGCCAGGCGCAACAGGGCCTGATGACCCTGCGGCCGCTGCTGCAGCAGGCCGACATCCACCTCACGGGAAATGCTCACATTGACGCCGCGTGGCTGTGGCCCTGGACGGAGACAGTCGAGGTGGTGCGGCAAACGTTCGGCACCGCCCTGCAGTTGATGAATGAGTATCCGAAATACACCTACACCCAGTCAGCGGCGGCCTACGACGAATGGATCGAGCAGAAGTACCCGCCCGAGTTCAGCCAGATCAAGCAGCGGGTGAACGAAGGGCGTTGGGAGATGGTGGGCGGCATGTGGGTAGAGCCGGACCTCAATATGCCCGATGGTGAGTCCCAGGTACGCCAATTGCTGATCGGAAAGCGCTACTTCCAATCTCGCTTCGGCGTCGATGTGCGCATCGGGTGGAACCCCGATTCCTTTGGGTACAACTGGCAGCTGCCTCAGATTTACAAGCGCTCCGGCGTGGACTATTTCGTTACCCAGAAGATGGCGTGGAATGACACCAACCGGCTCCCGCTCAAGCTCTTCTGGTGGCAGGCGCCCGACGGCAGCCGGGTTCTCACTTATTTTCCGCATGACTATGTCAATGAGATCGAGCCGATCGACATGGCCAAAGCGTTTGCCTACGCGCGCCAGGACAATCCCGGGACCACGGAGATGATGCACCTTTACGGTATTGGAGACCACGGTGGCGGCCCCACGCGAGCCATGCTGGACTCAGGGGACCGCTGGCTCGAACCCGGCAAGGCGTATGCGCGGCTCAACTTCGGCGACGCTGGGAGCTTCTTTTCCGCAGTGGAGAAACAACTGGATACCACGCACTCGCCAGTCTGGAATTACAAGACGCTGGCGGCGGGTGACACGAAGCTGCCGCAACCACCCTCGGGGTTGTGGAGCCTTCCGGTGTGGAACGATGAACTCTACTTTGAGTATCACCGCGGGGTAATGACCTCGCAGGCGAACCATAAGCGCAATATGCGCGAGAGCGAAGAAGAGATGTTGAACGCGGAGAAGTGGTCTTCGCTTGCGTGGCTCAGCGGAACGCCTTATCCGGCGACAGAGCTCAACGAGGCCTGGAAGAAGGTCCTCTTCAACCAGTTCCACGATCTCGCTGCGGGATCGGGCATCGGCGTTATCTACAAAGACGCACAGAATGACTACGACATGGTCCGCTTTACCGCGGACGCGGCCACCAGCCAGGCTTCCACCACCATCGCCAGCTACATCGATACCCAAAGCGGCAGCAAGGGTGTGGGCGTCCTGGTCTTCAACCCGCTGGCCTGGGAACGCACCGATGTGGTCGAGTTTACGGTGCAGTTGCCGGCAGCGGTTTCTGCCGTTGAAATCGTTAATGCGGCCGGCAAAGTTCTCCCGGCCGAGAGCTCGCTTCAGAACTCCGAAACCCACACTTTCTCGGTCAAGGCGATCGTGCCGGATGTCCCGTCACTGGGCTATGCGATGGTGTATGTCCGCCCCTCGACCGGTGGCAAGCCGGAAGGGGTGCAGGTCAGCAACGACGGACACACCTTGGAGAATCAGTTCGTGCGGGTCACGGTCGACCCCAAGACCGGTTGCATCAGCAGCCTGATAAATAAGAAGACAAATTTCGACGCCATCGCCGCCGGCGGCTGCGGCAATCAGCTCCAGGCGTTTGTAGATACACCTAAAGATTACGACGCCTGGAATATCGATGCTGACTTCGAGAAGGTCTCAACCAATCTCGACATGGTCGATTCCGTACAGCTGGCGGAGCACGATGCCCTGCGCGCCGTGCTGCGCGTCACCCGGCATTGGCAGGCTTCCACCTTCGTTGAGGACATTACCCTCTACAACGGGCTGCCCCGGGTCGATGTGGTCATGGATATCGACTGGCACGAACGCCACAAGCTGCTCAAAGCCGGCTTCCCTCTTGCCGCCTCCAGCGCGCAGGCCACCTTCGAGATCCCCTATGGCACAATCGAGCGGCCGACAACGCGCAACAATAGCGTCGAAGATGCCAAGTTTGAGGTGCCGGCGTTGCGTTGGGCCGATCTGGGCGATCAGCAGAACGGTTTCAGCCTGATCAATGAATCGAAGTACGGATACGACGCGAAGGGGAACCTGCTGCGCCTCTCCTTATTGCGCTCGCCCACCTGGCCTGATCCCGAGGCCGACCAGGGCCACCAGCATTTTTCTTACGCGCTGTATCCCCATAGCGGAACGTGGAAGCAGGCGCTTACTGTCCGCCAGGGATACGACTTCAACTACCACCTCACAGGTATGCCGGTATCGGCTCATTCTGGGAGACTTCCAGGAAGCTTCTCTTTTCTGAAAACAGAGCCGGACAATGTGGTGGTGACCGCGATGAAGAAGACTGAGGACGGGGATGGACTGCTGGTGCGCTTCTACGAATGGGCCGGCAAGTCGGGAAATATCACGCTGACCTTACCGCCGGGCATACGGTCAGCGACATTGGCTAACCTCATGGAGAAGCCGGAGGGCTCGCCACTCGCGGTCTCTGGTGGGCAACAGGTCACAGTTCCGGTTACGCCCTTTGAGATCCAGACTGTCATTGTTCGCTACCCGGCACCTGGGCAAGGTTTTCTGGCCGGACTCAGCAAACCGTGACAGCGGTTGAAGAAACAGCAGGGACCTGCTGTTTTTCTTTGGTCAGCCGACGACGACACGGGCCATCGCCAGCTCCAGGATCTCTGCAGTGAAGACCAGGTCTGTTGCCTGTTTGCTGCGCTTGCGGTAAAGCGCCGTGGTCTCGCAGAGCGCCACGATGTCTTCGACTTCGGCCGGGTTGATCACGCTTTCAAGGATGCGGTCGCAAAAAGTCTGCTCGTCGAGCCCCTGCAGAACGAAACCCCTGCGTTTCGCTTCGCTCAGGTAAAACGTGGCTACTTCGGCCAGCATGCGTTGGGCGTCTTCCGGTATTTCTACGCGATGCGCTTTGCCGACCTTCGCCCCGGGCAACACAAGCTTTATGCCGAAGATGTTATCCAGGTCGCTGTTGGCTTCGAACGAGACGGTGGTGGCCGCAACCAGAACATTCTGCCGCTCAGAGGTGGTTTCGATCAGCGCGTCGAGCTCGGTAAGAACCTCCGGATCACCCTGTTGGTAGGCAAGGTCTATCCGTGGCAGCAGAAGCATCACCTTTTGCCACTTGTAACCACGCACCAGGCTCTTTGCCTTGGCCAGCGCGTCGCTGTCGCGCGGATTGAAAACCGTGACTACCCGGTCCATACCTGCTAGTTGCGCAATCTTCTGCGCCAGGCTCTTCTTGCCAGTTTGGTTGGGACCGATAATCAGCACCTCATTGCCGATCTTCAGATCCTGATACGCAGCTGGATTGCGGGCGCGATCAATCAGGTCCGCGATGCTCTCGAGCAAGTCGTCCATGCCCGCGACCCTTGGCCGGAGCGTGCTGGTCACCTCGTCCTCCAGGCTAAGATCGATGCGCTCCTTGCGCTTACGCACCTCGGTGACAAATTCGATGAACGCCGGCAAGGCCGCTACCGACCCGACAAAAACGGCAAATACCAGCACCTGCTCAGTGATGAGAAGGGCCGAGTTGTTGCCTGCCGCCGGATCGAACATATGGGCAGGATAGCAGGGCGGTCCCCGGCGGGATGACAGCCACGGGGATCTGGGACACCATGGTCCTTGGCAGGGACAGAGGTTGAGACTTGGCACTTGCGTGTTCGTCCAACATAATTCTTATGGGAAGGGCCCATGAAGCCGGGCGAGCAAGATTACTCACCTGAATTTGAACTTGTGCTGGCCTGCCTTCGCTGGCCGCACGAGGCGATCGACGGCGAACGGATCCGGTCCCTTGCCCGGCAGCCGATCCGTTGGCCTTATCTGCTTGAAATAGTCAACCATCATAAGGTGGTCCCGCTATTCTTCCGCAACCTTGAGGCTTTCGCGTCCGGCTACATCCCAGACGAGCCAGCCGCCGTGCTGCGGGCCGGCGCGGTAGCAAACGCTCACACCTGCCGCCGCCGCATCTCGCAACTGCTGCTGCTGAATCGCCTCTTTCGCGAGCAACACATCGATCTCCGGATTTTCAAGGGCATTCCTCTGGCAATTACCGCTTTTCAGGACCCCGCGTTGCGCGATGCCGGGGACATCGATCTGCTGGTGGCGGAGAAAGACATCTTCGCAGCCGGCGAGATTCTTCGCGGTGAGGGCTACGTGCGATTCGAACCTCGGGCGCGGCTGACCCCGCGGCGGCTGCAATCGTACATCGCCCACCAGAAGGATTTTTCTTACGACCATTCTTTAGCTGGCGTGGCCATCGATCTGCACTGGCGTCTTTTTCGAAACCCGTTCCTGCCCGCCAACGCCAATCTGGCCAAGGTCGGCGAGGACTGGCTACTTCTTGATTCCGAGCGCATCTCGACCTTGCCCGCACCGCGGTTGTTGCTTTATCTCTGCGTGCATGGAGCGCTGGACGGCTGGCTGCGTCTCAAATGGCTGGCGGATATCGCCGCTCTTCTGCGCATCATGACCCCGGAGCAACTCGCTTCGACTGCGAACGCAGCCTCGGAACAGCAGGCGCTGCCCCAATTCAGCGCCGCCAGTATTCTTTGCCAGGATTTGCTAGGTAACGATCTACCGCCAGGGTGTCTTGACCGGAACGATAGCCAGGTCGCGCACATCGTACGTTTCGGCAAGCGGCTCATGACCTCGAATCAATATCGACCAATACGCGAACAAATACCCTCTACACAGTGGTTTCTAAACGAGTTCCGCCTTTACAACTCGAGGCGCTATCGCCTGGATCTGATTCACCGCTCTCTCTTCCGGCCTCGTGTCTGGCGCAAGTTCAATCTGCCCGACCGGCTCTTCCCTCTGTATGCCCTGCTCAGTCCCCTTGAGTGGGTGATCTTCCGCCTCGGGCATCGCCTGGCAAGCATCAAGCGCGCTATGCGCTCGCCTGCTGACATCGGCCTGGCCATCGAAGCGGGATGCATGCTCACTTTTTTCCGCATCGCGCTGAGTTTTCTTCCGGTGCAAAAGCTCACTGCCTGGATGAGCAGACCAGATCCTGCGCGACGGTCGATCTCGCAGGAGAAGACGGCGCAGACTCTGCGCCGGATTGAGTGGTCGATCGAGGCTGTCGCCCGTCACGCCCCCCTGACCTTTGTCTGTTTCCCGCAATGCCTGGCCGCGTACTTCATGCTTCGCCGCCGCCACATCGCCAGCAAGCTCTTCTATGGCGTCACCCGCGACGCGGATCAGCTTAAGGCTCACACCTGGGTCAAGGTCGGAGATCGTACCGTGGTGGGCGGCGAACTCGAGTCGCGCTTCACGGTCCTCACTACCTTCCCGTAAAGCAAGTGCACCCTTGCTTTCTCGGTTCCCTTCAGCGCAGGAATCTCTCAAGGGCATCCACCGTCGACTGCAGGTGCGTCAGTCCCCATGGACGGATCAGTCGATACGCCCGGGCCTGCGATGACACGCGGCTGCAGCGCAGAAAGCTTTCCTGGCGCTGCCCCGTCGCCTGCAACACGTAAGCCTGGTGGGTGAGATTCATCAACAATGGAATTGCCGCAATGGCCGATACCTCTTGAATCTCGGTGACGGATCCCTCCTCGACCTCAAGAAACACCAGCTTGCGAATCGGCTCCGGCTGAAGCACGCTTTCGAGCGGCAGTCGATATTTGTCGTCCTCGCTGAAGACTCGCTCCAGCCCTTCCGCCTGCCATCCCAGATTCTGCAGAGAGTTGCGCCAGAGCTTCAGCCACGGGGCGGTTGGGATCACCATGGCCTCGTGCGCCTGGGAGGAGTCGATGAGACAAACATCATCGGCCAGCACATGAAAGCCTCGTTGGGCCAGGTGCGCGGCAAGCGACGATTTACCCTGGCCGGAGCGGGCGAGAAAAGCCACCACTCCTTTTCCGTCGCTGACCGCGCTCGCGTGTAGCGGCAGCAATTTACGCTGCTGGCAAAGCACCACGAAAAGAGTACCTAAAAGGTATGCCCGCACATCGAGTGGGAGAGCGCCGGGTTCCGGGCTTACGACAATCTCTCGTCCGTTGCTAACCAGATAGCATCCAATTCCGTGGATGCGTAAAAAATACTGCGTGGAGGTGGCAAAGCAGTCGGGATCGATCTCGACGGCGTTGGGCAAAGGGTGGGAAACGTTGCCCAAGCGAATGTTTACTGGATGCGGAGTGGCGCTTTGGCGTTGTATGAGGGGCAATTCCGGAAGCGCAATTTCTGACACAAGAGTAATCCCACCGAGCAGATACACTCCAGCAACCTGTTTCATCCACTATCCCCAAAAAGTGTCAGCCGCGACCCATGCAAGTAAACCTTCAGACAGTAGAAAACCCCGTCTGCAAGGTTTAGTATCTACTCTAGTAACTATCACGTGGAGGAACGCGTTGACGTTGACTACCTGCTGCGTTACGCTCTAGCTGTACCGGGCGGCAGGGGTGTTGTTTCCAAATTCACGGGGTCCAGGGAGCTTTCATGAAGAGCTACGACGTCAAAGATCACGGCGCATCTGCCCGTATTGTGGGGCAGGCGAAGAAGCCGTGGGTCACTCCGTCGCTGCAAATAATTGCCCTTAAGAGTGCTGAGGGTGGTACGCATCCTTCGAAGGTGGACGGCACCGGCGGCCACTTTAACCGTCCTCGTTCTTAAATCACATTCCAACCTCTGCGGAGAATTGCCTTCGCTATCTCGTTCGAGAAGTTTACAGCAAAATTAAAATCCTAAGGTATGAGTGCAATCGCGGGCATCTGGTCGTTTGACGGCGGGATTCCCGTCGCCTCCGCCTGCCGCGAAATGCTTCAGGCGCTCCGCGTGTATGGCACAGATGACTGCGCGCAGTACACCGGCCCCTCGCTTGCCATAGGTCGCTGTCTGCTTCGTCTTCTCCCCGAAGATTTGTTTGATCGACAGCCGCTCTCGAGCGATGGCGTCACCGCGCTGGTGGCGGATATACGTCTCGACAACCGCGACCAGCTTGCAGACGAACTAGGTCTCTCCAGGCAACAGATTGCCACCATGGCCGACAGCGATCTGCTGCTGGGGGCATGGCAACACTGGCGCGAGCAGTGCGTCGATCATCTTTCCGGCGCCTTCAGCTTCGCTGTCTGGAACCAGCGGGAACAGCATCTCTTCCTGGCGCGTGATCACACCGGCGAACGTCCTCTCTTCTATGCTTCCACGGCGAACAGCTTCGCCTTTGCATCTATGCCCAAGGGTCTGCATCCCTTGCCTTTTGTGGGAGCAGAGGTGGATGAGGATTACATCGCCCGGTACCTCACGCTGGCCAATATCCCCATCCAGCAAACTATTTTTCGCCGCATGCAACGTCTTCCATCCGGCTGCTCACTCAATATCCATCAGGATAAGGTCAAGCTGTCGCGACACTGGCGGACAGAGCAGCTGGCAGATCTTCGCCTGGGCTCACCGCGGGAGTACCTGGAATGTTTCCAGGAAATGTTCGACCGGGGAGTACGCGCGCGGCTGCGCACCCGTGGCGGAATTGGCGCACAGCTGAGCGGCGGTCTCGATAGTGGGGCGGTAGCTGCGACAGCAGCCCGCTTGCTCGGCGCAGAGGGTCGTGAACTCACCTGCTTTACCGCAGTGCCGCGCCCCGGGTTTGCCGGTCTGGACAGCAAGACTCACTTTGATGATGAAGGTGCTGCGGCATCTGAAGTAGCCAGACTCTATCCCAATGTGCGCCATGAGCTGGTGGAGTCAAGCGGGACGTCGTTTCTCGATGTCCTGGACCTCAACAACAATCTCTACGATCATCCATGCTTCGGACCGAGTAATGAAGTTTGGTCCAACGCCATCATGGCGCGCGCACGAGAAAGCGGAATTACCCTGCTGCTGAATGGAAACTGCGGTAATTCGACGCTGAGCTATGACGGAATGCATGCCTTTTCGGCATGGTTTCGCTCCGGTCAATGGGGAACGCTGGCCCGGGTCGCGCGTCAACTCACGAGCACAGGGAACGCCTCGGCGCGCTCGATCGTTCGCAATGCTGTGTGGCCGTCACTTCCCTTCTGGCTGCGCCGCGTGACCGATCCGCACATGCGCGGATTCTCCCTTGACTACAGCATTCTGCATCCAGAAATCGCTCGGCGCCTCGATCTGGAGCGCACTGCTTTTCGTGACCTCAACCACAATTCTCCCGACGGACGCACCATGCTGCGAACGTTGCTCGAATATGGCGATGTAGCGGATACGCCCATCGCAGCACAGGGGGGATGGCAGCTGGATTTTCGTGATCCCACGTATGACCGCCGGATCGTCGAGTTCTGCCTCACTGCACCGCTGGAAGAGTTTCTCCGTGGCGGCCAACAGCGTTCCCTCGCCCGCCGTGCCATGGCGGGACGGCTGCCACCCAGCACGTTGAGCCGCACGCAACGCGGCCGCCAATCGGCGGATTGGTATCTGAATCTTGGTTCCGTTCGCGGGCGGATGGCGGCCGAGGTTGAGCATTTGCAAAGCTCGCCTCTGGCCAGCCGCATGCTTGACCTGACCCGCATGCACTCGCTGATTGAAAACTGGCCTAGCGATGGTTTCGAACGGCTGGATGTGAACCGCTCCCATCACATCGCGCTTACCCGTGGTTTTTCTGTGGGCAGATTTCTGATGCAATACGACCCCGACAAAGGACGTAACAACTAGCGTTGCATGGGTTGGCCAGTTTTCTAAAGGAAGACGAGGCACACGGGAAAGGTTAGCGGGTATTGGTTTCCGGTGGGGGCGAGAAGCCCGGACCGCGCGTTGCGGGCAAAGACGACGATGTTCGACGAGTCCTGGTTGGCGACCAGCAGCCATTGATTGCCGGGATCGAGGGTGAAATGGCGGGGAGTTTTACCTCCACTGTCCACACGCTGCACCGCTCTGAGAGTTCCGTCACGATCACTGATGGCGAAAACCGCCAGACTGTTATCGCCCCGGTTGGAGGCATATAGGAACAGCCCCGAAGAATCGACCGCGACCGTGGACGCTGTATTCCATCCTGTAAATCCTTCCGGGAGGGTGGAGATGTTCTGCAACCTGGTCAGACTTCCTCGCTCACCATCCCATGCCAGGGCATCGACGGTGTTGGCAATCTCGTTGAGTGAGTAGGCCCACCTTCCACTGGGATGAAAAACGAAACTTCTTGGGCCCGAGCCGGGCAGCGCCTCGTAGAAAGGTGGATTGTTGGGTGTGAGGCGCGCGGTCAGCGGATCGAGGCGATAGACGAAGATGCGATCCAGACCCAGGTCGTTAATCAGCACGTAACGATTGTCAGGGGATACGGTGGTGCAATGTGTATGGGGGGCGGCCTGGCGCTCCGGGTCGGCGCTGTGGCCGCCGTATCGGAACCGGGAAACAGGTTTGCTGAGTGCGCCGCTGCGCAGCAAACGATAGGAGGCGGCGCTACCGCCGCCAAAATTGGCAACCAAGGCCGCTTTGCCGGTGAAGTCGACGGTTATTTTTGCGGGTGAGGCGCCGGCAGATGAAACGGTGTTAATCGGCTTCAGCTTACCGGAAGCACCATCGACGGCGAAGGAAGTGACCGAGCCGCTCTTCTCTCCTTGGTACGCATCCACATGGTTTGCGGCGTAGAGGTGCCGGCGGTCCGGTGTAAAGGCGAGGAAGCCGGGTTGTGCAGTAGCGGCCGCCAGCCCGAGCGACGCCAGCGTGCCCGCGTCCGCATCCCAGCGAAAAGCATAGATCGCTCCAATGGTGCTGCCTGTTTCTCTTGCGTAGGTGGCTGCGAAGATCAGTCTGCCCTGTTCATTGGTCCATGATCGGGCCCAGGATCGGGCGCACGCAGCAAGGGCCGCCGCCGAGAGCTTCGCCAGAAAAGAACGGCGGCTTGAATAATGCATCCCCGACATACTACTGTAAAGCGACCCTTTTGCACGAGATTCGACGATAATGCGCGGGTTCACCACAGGAGATTGAAATTGCGAGTAGGACTCTTCACGCGAGAATACCCGCCGCACGTCTATGGCGGGGCCGGAGTGCACGTGGAGTACCTGAGCCGCGAGTTGGCGCGCAAGGTTTCAGTGGAGGTCCATTGCTGGGGTCGACAGCATTCCGACAGTGGCAACCTGCATGTGCGTGGCCAGGAGCCCTGGGAGGAAATAACCCAGGGCACCGAAGAAAAATTCAAGGGTGCTTTGGAAGCGTTTTCTCTGAATCTGACCCAGATCAAGGCCCTGTCTGGAATCGACGTGGTGCATACCCATACCTGGTATGTGTCGATGGCCGGCTTTCTGGCTAAGAAGCTGTACGCTGTTCCGTTCGTGCTTACGACCCATAGCCTGGAGCCCCTGCGCGCATGGAAAGCGGAGCAGCTGGGCACCGGGTACGCCATGAGCTCGTGGATGGAGAGAACGGCGATTCTCGATGCGGATGCAGTGATTGCTGTTTCCAGCGGCACCAAAGAGGATATCCTGCGCGCCTACCCCGTGGATCCGGGAAAGATCCATGTGATTTACAACGGGATTGACCTGCACCAATACCAGCGGACTTCGGAGACCTCGGCGCTAACAGAACATGGCGTCGATGCTGCGATTCCATATGTGCTTTTTGTCGGACGGATCACACGGCAGAAGGGCGTGACCCACCTGGTGGACGCGATTCGTTACCTTCCCCCCAACATCCAGGTGGTTCTGTGCGCGGGCGCCCCGGACACTCCGGAAATTTCCGCAGAGCTGCAGCGCAAGGTGACCGAAGCGCGCGCGTTCAACCCCAGAGTGATTTGGATCGACAAGATGCTCAGCAAACAGGAGGCTATCCAGATGTATAGTCACGCCACTGTCTTCTGCTGCCCTTCGGTCTACGAGCCCTTCGGGATCATCAATCTGGAAGCCATGGCTTGCCAGGCAGCAGTCGTAGCCAGTGCGACCGGCGGAATCAAGGAGGTCGTGGTGGACGGCGAAACCGGCTACCTAGTGCCCTTCGATCAGGACCCTGTGACGAGCTTTCCGAAACACCCCGACAGGTTTGCCCGGGATCTGGGGGCGAAACTGAGCGACCTGCTGGCTGATCCGGCGAAGTGCAGGCGATTCGGGCAAGCCGGCCGGAAACGTGCGGAAGAGAAGTTCAGCTGGACAAGCATTGCCGATCAAACGATCGAGCTCTATCGAAGCTTGATTGATACTAAAAGGCAATCCAAAGACTGAGCGGATCCTGGGCGCCGGCTTGTTCTTTCCGCCCTTGAAGCGCCCGACGAAAACGTGGGCAGTGCGGCTCGCAAGTTCCTGTCTGAAGATGGGTGATGGAAATAATGCGGACTAAGTCGCTACTTTACGATGTTTTGCGGTTTCGCCTGCTGACCCAGGGTGAACGGCCATAAAGCTTTCCCCTCGAAACGGGAACTCTCATGAGAACGACAGCCATTCTTGGCATCATTTTGATCGGGCTCGGCACCCTTTCGTTCGCTTACTTTGCATCACCTGTGCGATTCATGTTTGAGTCGTCCATTGGTCCGCATAAGGTCAATCTGCTGCCTCCCGCCCTCGGCGGCCTAGCCCTGGTATGCGGTATCGCTCTCCTCGCCGCACGCTCGAAGGGCAAATAAAAACGTGTCCCCGGTTTTCCTATTCTTTCCCGGTTGTTTCCAGGCTGCTACGTTTCTCCCCGGCTCGGACAGGAACCACAAGCCGGTTCTGTTTGAGAGGAACCGGGCAAATGGCATAGGGGTCGTAGGCGCAATAAAGATTGGAGGCTTTGTTGAAGTCGAGCGTGGTTCTGCCGTTTTGTGGGGCATCGGCCTCAATGTAGCGGCCACCGCCATAGGTTTCCTTGCCCGAGGTTTGATCCTGAAAGAGGATGAAGAGGCCGGTGCCGCCTGAGGAAGCGAGAGCCTGGAGGCGTAAGCGATGGCCGCCGAGTTGGAAGAACAGATCTCCGCTGACCGTATAGGATTTCTCGCCTCCATCAGTGAACGGCACGAGGACGGTTTTCTTTTGCGGGGCGGGTTCAAACTGCGCGCTGACACGGTAGGCGGGGTCGATGGGAAACCAGTGGGTGCCAGTGAAGGCCATCAGGAATGGACTTCGAGCGTCGCTTAGAAGCAGGGACAATTGATGGTTAAGCGGACGGATGCCGAATTTGAAATCGCCGAAGCCGATGCGATCGGTTGGTTTTGGAGGTTCGATCACCTGCAGAGTGACGACTCCGGAGATTGGTTTCTCATTGAGCGAAACCGAAGTGCCCGCGGCAGGTTCGAACGTAACGTGATCGCCTTGACGAACGAGCGTACCGACGTGCTGGGGAGCTTTGGCGGGCAGAACGATCGTCGATGTCTGATCGCTGCCGAGCGTGGAGGTGCCCTCGTTCACGGTGAAACGGCCGACGAGCTGCAGTGGGCTACGCGGCGAACGCAGGAACTCGTCCGTGTCTCGTCGATCCTTTTCAATTTGGGCGCGGTAGGTATCATCGGCAGCGAAGGCGGCGCAGGTTACAAGGAACAGCACGAGTAATGCGCGAATAGAACGACGCATGCGATGTTCCTCGCCGAGTTTAAGATTCGTTGCGTCCGGAACCGCCGTTACACGATAAGCCGGTGAAACATAGAACTCGGCCCACGTTGTCCACCCAGCTTCTCGCTCAACGGCGGTACAGTCAACAGCAGCCAACCGTAAATTGTTCCTATTCTCGCCTGTACCCTGAGCACCTTTTCTCTTTACCGTCTATCGTTTCAACGAGAAAAACAGATCGAGCCCTGGTACCGAAGGACCACCTCGTTCTTGCTCGGCTCTTGTCAGGCCTGTGGCTTCGCCTGTTGTCCTTGGACAGGCTTTGGCGATAATCCTCGTGTGTTCGATCATGCTTTGATACCAAACTCTTTCAGAACGTCCATCATCCGCTCGATAGGCAACCCTGTCACCTCAGCGGCCCTACCAAGAGAAGTTTCGCCGTTCTTGTATCTCTCCCAGCAAGCAGGACCCTGCCGCGTGTAACCAGATCAGCACAACCTTTGGACAAATCGCTTCTCTCCTGTTTCGAGATCTCAGAGGAAACTCATAATCTTCCCGGTCCATTCGAATACTTATGGTCTTAGTCGTGGTTATTGCTCCAGTCTCAATTTTGCGTCTTCGAGAATCGGGTTCTTGTATCGCTCATGCACGGCGAGTGCCGAGAGTCTGGCAATTCGTCCGAGTATAGAATCGTATCTGATTTGTCGCACACAGATTAACGGAAGCGGGGTTCGGAGGTATTCAATGATCAAGAGCCTGGCGGGTTCAAGTGTTGGAGAAGGGCTCGAGAAGAGCGGTGCTTCCCTGCTCGACAAAGGCATCCCCTTCGGATTTGACTTCGACTCAGCGATTGCTTCGGAGTCGAGGGTAAATATCCTCGAGGAAGCGCTGCATTTTCCTTTGCTGATTCTGAAAGAATCAGCGCTCGCTTACAACCTGGCCGCGATGGCTGAGTGGTGCACGGCAAACAACTTCCTCATCGCCCCGCATGGGAAGACCACGATGACTCCGCGTATCTTCGAGCGCCAGATCAAAGCCGGCGCGTGGGCGATGACAGTGGCCACCGCCTCTCAAGCTGCTATCTGCGTGGAGATGGGCATCAGGCGCATCTTTATCGCAAACCAGGTCGTGGGCCGGGCGAATGTGCGCTCGCTGGCTGCAATGGTGAAGGCCAATCCTGCGCTGGATCTTCTCTGCCTCGTTGACAGCACAGATGGAATCGAGTTCTTGAGTTCGGAGTGGCAGGCCGCCGGCCCCGGTCGTCCTTTGGGGGTTCTTGTAGAGTTGGGCCACCTGGGCTGGCGGACAGGCGCCAGGTCCCTGGAGACCGCCCTGCAATTGTGCGCGGCGGTATCTAAGCATCCGCAGTCTTTGTGCTTCCGAGGCATTGAGGGCTTTGAGGGATCCGCGCACGCGTCCGAGTCCGCGGAGGAAGGAAGATTGGCACGCCAATTTCTGGCCGACGTTGCGGCTCTCGTAAAGGCTGTCCGAGGCCTTTACCGGGCGAGTAATGAACCACTGCTTTTGAGCGTCGGCGGGAGCAGCTTTCTGGATGCCGTCTGGGAATTTGGCCGGCAGCTGCAGGGGCAGTTTCAGATCGTGATACGAAGCGGGTGCTATGTTACGCACGATCACGGGTACTGTGCCCAAAAGCTTGCTGCCGCCCAACAGCGGGGCGATCGCGCGACCAATTTGCCGACGTTTCGCCCGGCGCTGGAGCTATGGTCGCACGTGCAATCGAAGCCGGAAGAAGGGTTGGCCCTGCTGAATTTCGGCAAGAGGGATTGCGCTTACGATTTAGGGTTGCCGGTCCCGCTTTTCGCGCAAAACCTAATTGCTGCAAAACCACGAGTTGATTTGAAAAGCGCAACCGTCTTCAATTGCGACGATCAGCACGCCTATCTGAGGGGCCCTGGCATCGAGCACTTGAGGGTGGGAGACCAGGTCTGCTGCGGAATATCGCATCCATGTACGGCCTTTGATAAATGGAGAATCCTACCTGTTGTGGATGACTCCTATAACCTGCTCGATATCTATCGAACATACTTTTAGCGCTACGCCAACTTGGTTCTTACGTACGAATTACCCCGTGGGCCAAGCTCCTTCGGTCTGAGCAGCTTCGAACAGGTACGAATCAAGGCGCGGCCGGTTTGTGCTATTCTCGCGGCGTGTCCGCCACGTCCACGCTCCGCAAGCCAAAAACTCTCCGGCATTCCGCGGTCGTCCGCGTGACGCACTGGATCACGGTAATCGCCTTCTTTGCTTTGCTGGTCAGCGGCGCCGAGATAGTGATCTCGCACCCACGGTTCTATTGGGGTGAGGTTGGCAATGTGATGACTCGTCCCCTGTTCACCATACCGATCCCCGCGTCGAGGCGTATGGTTCCGACTTCCTACGGCTACGTGCTGCCCGATCAGAATGGCTGGAGCCGGTATCTCCACTTTCAGGCCGCATGGGTTGCAGTGCTGATCGGCCTGGTCTACGGGATCTGGAGTCTGTGGACCGGCCACTTCCGGAAAAACCTGCTTCCGGCGCCGGCAGATAGGACGTGGCGGGCGTTCTGGGACGTGATCGCAAAGTATCTTCGCCGCGCGCCGCCAGATGAAGCGGAAGCCCACTCGTACAACGTCATTCAACGGACCACCTACCTGGCCGTGATCTTCGTCCTGTTTCCGCTGGTGATCTGGACGGGACTGGCGTTGTCTCCCGCCTTTGATTCTGCATTGCCGGTGGCCGTCACCGCGCTTGGAGGCCGGCAATCCGCACGCACGCTTCATTTCTTTGTCTCCGGATTGCTTCTGCTCTTCGTCGTGGTCCACGTGGCAATGGTTGTTCTTACGGGATTCAGGAGTCGCATGCGTGCGATGATCACCGGGCGCGCTGTCCTCTCCCAGGAGCGCCTATGAGTAACATCTCACGCCGCAAGCTCATCATCGGCGGCCTTGCCGCCACCGCAGGCGCGTCGGGCCTCGCCGCAGCCGCCGTCGTGGCCCAGCGTTATGGATTGATCCCACCCGATCACGGGGGAATCTGGGGCCCGGGCGAAACGCTGACGTACGCCGCCCAACGGCTTCTTACGACGCACTCGCTGGCTCGCGAGTTCCCGCGCAGCATGATTTCCAAGACACCTTTCGCCAACGAGACCCCGCCTCCGAACGATGCCTTCAAGCGTCACCAGGCCGACGGGTTCGCGGACTGGCGGTTAACCGTTGACGGAATGGTCGCCCGGCCCGCATCGCTTTCGCTATCCGACCTTAGGAGTTTGCCTGTGCGCAGCCAAATCACCGAGGTGGTGTGCGAGGAGGGCTGGTCTTACGTTGCTGAGTGGATCGGAACGCCTCTGTATGAGGTGCTCAACGCGACCGGGCTCTTACCGCAGGCGCGCTATATCGTGTACTTCTCGATCGACCGCGACTGGTGGGAAAGCATCGACATGGCCGATGCCCTGCATCCTCAAACCCTATTGACCCTGGGGATGAACGACGGCGATCTTCCGGTGTCGTTCGGCGGTCCGCTCCGCCTGCGGGTGCCCCGCCAACTCGGCTACAAAAGTGTTAAGTACATCACCCGTTTGACGGCTGCCGATAACCTGAAGGGCTTCGGTAAGGGTCTGGGCTCCGCTTCGCCGGAAGGCGGTTATGCGTGGTACGCGGGCATCTGACGCGATTTTGAGAACGTAAGTCCTCCCCTTAGATATGAAACACGCGGACCTGGGATTCTTTTCCCATGCTTGATTGGGCGGACATCAACTGGATCCCGCCGCTACGGGCGGCGGGAGCGGATCCAATCCGAGCGCTGCGGCACGAGTAACCAATGCGAGTTTTCAATTTGACAGCAAAGCCTGAGCCTACCACGGCTTCTCCCGACATCCCTGGGATCGATCACGTCGAGATGCCTTGGGAGAAATAGCTCGATTCGGCAAACTTACGTTACCGGGAAGTGTGAACCGCGGTAACACACGTGCTAAATCAGTTGTATTGCGCCTCACAGCAGCAGGTTCTAGTGTGCCTGAAGCGATTACATTTCTCCCCTCGAGGAGTTTTCACGTGAGCTCATCTGTCTGCCTTCCGTGTCAAGCATCCGCTATCCCTGCGACTGACAATAGGCCGGTTCGCCCCCCGAAAAGATTCACGATCACCCGTCAACCCTCGAAACTCAACAAGCCTCGAATCACGGTCACAGATAACACCGCCTGTATAACATCGTCGTATTCGTACGCGACTGCTCAGGAATTGGTGAAGGAGCTGGCGAGCGCTATCGGACTGCTCGTTTACCCTCCTGGAAACGTTGTGCAGATGTTGCGTGAACAGAATCAGGTGAGCCCTGAGGCGCAAGAGCGGGACCGACCAATCTAGCAAAGGGCGCCGGCCCCACGCGCAAACCAGACGAATGTTGCGTTCGACGGTTTTAATAATAGAGTCCGTGCGCCCAGACAGCACCTGCTTGGCTCAGGGTGTGGCCTTTGACGGTGTGGAGGGGCAGGTGCGACGGCAGCGAAAGCGCCAACGGATCGACCACCGCATCCACGACCATGGGCCGGGCTGGCTGACGGTTGGTGGGCCGGTCCTACCGGCCTCTAGGAACGCATAAGAACGAGCTCTCGGCCTTGAATAGTCAAAGAGCAGGGAAGATGGGAAAATCCATCTCTGCTCTTATGCCGCCCTCTCCCTTTGGATTCAATCAAACCTCGACTCGAGGTTCTTGGTATCCCACCCTTCCCAAAAAGGGCGAAGAATGGGCACCCGAGCATTTACCGGGGCTGTTGATGTTCCTCGGGATGCGGATTCTGCTGCCTCGGCTCCTGGGGCTGGGCGGGGCGCTCTGGTTCCGGCCTGGCTTGCGGCGCGGGGCGTTCTTGTGGCGCAGGGCGTTGCTGCGGTGCGGGTCGTTGTTCTTGCGGCGTGGGCCGTACTTGCGGTGCCGGGCGCTCTTGCGGCACTGGCCTTGGTTCCGGTGCCGGACGTGGCTGCGGCGCCGGCCGCTGTTGAGGAGCCGGCTGTATTTGCTGTACCGGCCTTGCCGGCGTAGCGGGCCTCTCCTGGGGGGCTGGATGGAGCTGCGGAGCAGGCCGCTCTTGCGGTACCGGGCGCACTTGCTGCACCGGCCGTTCTGGCTGAGCTGGCCGAAGTTGTTGGGGCGGCGCCTGCACAGTCGGACGCGGTTGTTGAATTTGTTGTGCCTCCCTTGCTTGCGGCACAGGCCTTATCGCCTGACTCGGCTGCAAGGGATGGTTGACCGGCTGCGGCAACGGGCGCTGTACAGCCGGCAGTGTTACCGGCTCCCGCCGTTCTACGGGAAGTGGTTTGGCGATCACTGCCGTCTGCGGCTGGCCGCGGTTTACGGCTACGAACTGGGCCCGGTTGGTGCTGGCGGCCACCCGGTTTTGTTGCTGAACCCTCAACTCCGGCAGACGCGGCTGCCGCAACGCGGCCACTTCTGCAGGGGTCGGGCGAAGATTCACTCCTCCGCGTCCACCGCTGTAGCTGACGCGATTGTAGGTCGTGACGTTGGTCACGTTGGTGATATAGGTATTGCGGATGACGGTCGTGTTTACGTTCGTGACCTGGCGGTTGTAGTTGAATTGGTTGTGGTCCCAATACCCGCCGTAATAACCGCGGCCAACATAACCGTTGCCGTAATTGACACCACCGTAGTAGCCGATGTAGCGTCCCCAAAAACCACGGTGCCATCCATAGCGGTCGCGGTCATAGCCCCAGTATCCTGGGGTCCATAGGGCCCCCACGTAAGGTGCGGCGGCCCAAACCCCGGGGACCCAGTAGTAGCCGGCGGGTGCATAGGACCAGTAGCCCGGGGTCCAGATGTAGTTTGGTTCCGGGCAGGGCGGCTGTTGATATTCGGGCAATGGAGGGGGCGGCTCGGGAGCATAATCTGCGACCTGGTCGTAGTCCTGGTCGCTCTGATCGCCATAGTCCTGACTCGGGTATTGCTGGCTCTGATCCTGATACTGCGGTTGCTGGCCTTGCTGGGAATACTGTTGCTGGTCTGGAGCGGGATATTGTGCTTGCTGCTCTTGCTGCGGGTACTGCTGCTGACTCTGAGCGGTGTAGGCGGGCCTCGCCTGGGGAGCTGGGGCGGCATAAGCCGGGGCTGGAGCCGGGGCCGAGTAGGCTGGAGCTTGGGCCACGCTCTCGTTGACTGGAGCAGCACCGCTGTCGTCGCTGACCGGGGCAAGGTTTCCGTTTGCAGCGGCAGCTGCATCCACCGGTTGGCTGCCATCGTTTTTGCAGCCGGCCATCAGCGTCAACATTGCCAATACAACTACTGGTATAAGTCCCAATTTTCCCGTGTTGGTCATCGATCGTTCCCCTGGGTCCTAAGGTCTGCCCTTAGATGCTAACCCCTCATCAGCAGCTAAGTTCTCGACCTGGCTCACGATGAGATGGGCTGGGACCACAAAGAGTGGTCCGCGAACACGCAGATTGGTGCCCATATCGATGATTCAAGGGTTCTTCGGGTGGATTGGGTGGAACAATATTTGCTACTGCTTTTCCATGATCACCGAGGTACTGTCGTAGTCGCCTTTAAGGTTCAACTTGATGCCATGGTGCATCAGGTAAGCGCCGCTTAGCGTGCCCACCTCCTGCAACTGGCCGGGATCGATCGCCTCCACCTTATATAGGGCATCCGGGTCCAGGCCGTTCAAGAAGACCGTAGGAAAAGGCGTGCCGAACTGCTGCGAATGAAGATAGGCAAAGAGCACTGCCTGGCGTCCGTCGTTGGAGACATATTCGGTGGCGGAAACCTCGCTGCCCTGGGGTGCAATCAGGCGATAGAGAGCGCCTCTTTGCACGATAGGGCGAATGCGCTTGTAGAACGAGACGTAACGGGTGGATGCCTGCATATCCTCGGGCGAATACTTATTCAGATTTCCTCCGAGCGCCAGGGATCCGCTCATCGCCACCATAAAGCGGAACTTGAGCGGGACGACGCGCCCATCGATGCCGCTGGGCACATCGGTGACCCAGGCCATCATGATGCCCGGGGTGTAAGCCTGGGTGAAGCCGTCCTGCAGCGTGAGGCGGTCTAACGCATCGGTATTGTCGGAGGGCCACACTTCCTCTGTCCGCTTGAGGATGCCAAGATCCACCCGGCCGCCGCCGCCAGAACAGGATTCGATTTCCAGCTTGGGATGCTTGGCCCGCAGGCGATCGAGAATGTCGTAGAGATTGCGAACATAAGCGACGTAAATCTTTTTCTGCTCCTCCGGTGGGACAGCGTCCCAGCCGGGTTCTGCCCAGTTGCGGTTGTAGTCCCACTTGAGAAAGGCGATGTCGTTGTTGCTGACCAGTTGGTCGAGCCAGTTAAAAACGTATTCCCTGACGTCCCCACGTGCCAGGTTGAGCAGCAGTTGGTTGCGGCCCTCGGTGCGTGGGCGCCCGGGAAAATTCATCGCCCAGTCGGGATGCTTGCGATACAGGTCGCTGTCCGGATTGACCATTTCCGGCTCTACCCAGATGCCGAAGTCCATACCCAGCGCGTGCACGCGATCAATCACCGGCTTGAGGCCGTTGGGGAACTTCTCCTTGTTCACGTACCAGTCGCCCAGACCTGCATGGTCATCCTTGCGCTGGCCGAACCATCCGTCATCGATCACGAAGCGCTCAACGCCCAGCTTGCTGGCTTTTTCTGCAAGCGCCAACTGGCCGGCTTCGCTGACATCGAATTCCGTCGCTTCCCAGGAGTTGTAGAGAACGGGACGCGGGGGCGCGTTGTCTCCACCGGGCAGAATGTATCGCCGCTCAAAGCGGTGCAGAATGCGCGACGCCTCACCCATGCCTTGGCTGGTGAAGCCGGCATAGAACGGCGGCGTCTCCAGCTGTTCACCAGACTTCAGGCGGTAGCCGAAATCGAAGGGGTTGAATCCCCCGGTTATCCGCACCTGCTGCATGGCGGTTTGCTCGACCGTGATGCGCCAGCTGCCGCTCCAGCCCAGCGCCCCAAACCACACCGGGCCGCTCTGCTCTGTTGTTTGCCCAGGCCGGTCGATGGCAAACCACGGATTCGCCTGGTGCGATGTGCTGCCGCGGCGGCTCTCGATGACGTGCGCTCCGGTTTGCAGCGGCGCGGAGTGAAGCTGCCACTCCGCTCCCCAGTGGCCGGTGAGATAGTGCCAGCCGTAGCCCTCCCCTTGCGGCACGCTCCAGGCGGCCGATTGCGCGCTCTCCAAGGTGATGGCCTGATTGGTTCGATTTTCAATGCGCGACCACCTCTGGATGATGCCCAGATCCTCAAAGATGCGGTAATAAAGATGAACCTGGAGGGCTGAGGCTATATCTTTCAGCTGGATCTCCAGGGTGTCGCCGTCGATGTGCGAGTCCACGAAATGCAGGACCACGTCCCGGTTCCCGTCGGCGTAGGTCGCCTTCAGCGCCGGCTCGTTGTAGAGTTCTGAGCCCCAGCCCGGGTATTCCTGGGGCGTGGTGGAGGTGGAGGAATCGAACGAAGCCACTTCTGGGCGGCCGCGTGCGGGCGAGAAATCCGCATCGCGAGTCACACGCGGACCCCAATAGATCGACTGCAGCTCGCCGCGCTCATTCACTCCCATGGCGTAGGTCACCGGGCCGGCCTGCAGTACCCAAACCTTGCGATCGGTGTAATAGCTGACTTGGGCACGTGCGGTTTGCCAATAACTCAGCAACAGAAAAAGGGTCAGACACCAGCGCAGGGTCATTGTGTTTTCAACTCCAGGACTTGAATGGTGTAGCCGGGAACGGTGTGCGATGCAAGATCGTGAAGCCCGGTCTCCACTGGAACAATTGTGGAAGGCTGGGTGATGCTGTTGGTGGCCGCGGTGGTTTTGGCCGAGAGGGAGATGAGCTTTCCACCGCCTGCGGGTTTGCCGCCGCTGAACTGGATGTGCAAAGTCTGCGGCGTGGAGCTGGCGTTTACCAGCTTCAGATACAGGGTTCCATCGCTTGACTTACGGGTCACGGAATAGAACAACCTGGGCGCTGCACCTTCGAGTTTCGGATTCAATATCTCGTCGCCGATATGGCTGCCGAACATGACCTGGGCATAGTAGCTGGGCGAGCCGTAACTGCTGATGGCGTCGTAGCCTATCAAATCGGACTCCCACTGCATGCCTCCCGGGTTCACGTTGACCAGCAAGGGGGCGTAGCTGGCCATGATGACGATGTCGCTATTCCTTTCCATCCCCGTCATCCATGCTGCGTCTCCCAGCGCGGCGCCGAAGTTGGGTGTTGGCAGACCCTCGCGGGTAGCCCACTCCCCGACGAAGATCTTAGGCCCGTTGCGATCGGTCTGATCGTAGTGGTGCACGTCGTCGTAGAACTCCTGGGCGCGACGGTAGAAGTGATCGTCGACCACATCGGGTTTCATGGTGGTGATTGGCGTGGTGGCAATTAGTTGCAGGTCAGGGTATTTGGCCTTGATCGCTTTGTAGAACTGGGCGTAGCGTCCGCCGTAGCTTCCGGATTGGTCGAACCAGTCTTCGTTGCCGATCTCGACGTAGCTCAGCTTGAACGGCGCCGGGTGCCCATTCTTGACGCGCTCCGCCCCCCACTTTGTGCTCGCGTCGCCGGTTACGTACTCAATCTCGTCCAGGGCGTCGTCGACATAGGGATCAAGATCTGGGCCGGGCTTTACAAACTCCTGCCTCATGGAATAGCCGGCATAGACGGCCAGCAGGGGCTGCATGTTCAGGTCTTCACACCACTCCAGGAACTCCAGCAGGCCCATGCCGTCGGTGGAGCGATACCCCCATGGGCTCATATGGGTCGGGCGATCGACCAGCGGGCCGATGGTCTTCTTCCATTCATAGCGCTCACTGATGTGGTCGCCCTCGAGATAGTTTCCGCCGGGAAAGCGCAGAAAGGCCGGCTTCATTGCGGCCAGCTTCTCCATTAGATCCATGCGATTTCCGTTGTTCCGGTCATGGTAGGTGGGAGGAAAAAGCGACACCAGGGTGAACCACACGGTTCCCGGTTTGCCTACGGACAGAACCAGATGGTAGTGCGAAGACTTCGCCTCCGCGCTGGAATGGAGAGTGAACTCGTGCTGCTGCCATGCGGAAGTGAGGGCGGGTACGGTCGTACTGATCGCCTTGCCGGTTTCATCCTCGACCAGGCTTATGGTCACCGGGCCGATCGACGGGTCGCTCGCCTTGGCGTAGAAGGAACCGCGATAGGTGGTTTGGGGCCTGACAGGAAAGCCCCAGTATCCCAGGTTGCTGATGCCGGCCTGGTCGCGTGGACTTGCGCTCTTGACCGTCAACTGCAGGCTCAGCGGTAGTGCCGCGCTGGGTCCGGTGGTGCGATCGATGGCCATCGATGCGTCTGCACTGCCCTCTTCGTAGAGAAACCAGCTTGGGGGGATCTTGCCTTTATCTTGAAACGTCCGGTTCCTCACTAATTCGCCGTAAAGGCCGCCGTCGTAGGAATAGTTGATCTCTTCGGTCATCAAGCCGTATAGCTGAGGACTCACTTTGGCTTTGGCCTGCGCCAGGTCAATGGTCAAGGTTGCGCCCGTTTGCGCCATAGCTGCGGAGGCGAGGAGCAAAGCCGCCGTCAACAAGAGGGCCTGACCAATACGCGATGCGTACAAGGGAAATCTCCTGATGGAATGTACGGTGATAGTTATACGCCATAGGCACGGGGCTGGGGTTGGGTCTATAAAGGATGGCTGTGTCTGCTGTTTGGAGGCCAACACGAATGAAGATTTTGTCCGTAGTGCCAATAGTTTTGTCCTCAGTTTTGGCGCTCCCGGTTGCCCTGCTGGTCGCGCAAAGCGCGAAGCCGCCGCTTTATAACACCACCAAACAGAAGCTGCTCGACGGCAAGCAGGTATTCAGCTTCACGCAATCGAAGATGGACGTCGCCGATTATTGCGAGCGGGCCAAACACTACGATTTCACGTGGTTCGAGATGCAGCACAGTACCTTGGAGTTCGCGGATATTGAGAAAATGATTGCGGCGTGCCCGCGGGTTAAGGCAACTCCTATGATTCGGCTGCCCGACGCGCAGGAATGGCATATCCAGCACGCGACCGATATTGGGGCGCTCGGCGTTGTTATCCCGACCGTCGACGACGTGGACCGGGCGCGGGAGGCGGCGAAGTGGGCCCGGTATCCTCCTGTCGCGCGGCGGAGTACTGGCCAGGGCCAGGCGGCCAGTATCTGGGGTGTTAACGGCGTTGACTATCACCGGACCATTAATGACAACATGTTGGTCGTGATCATGATCGAAACGCCGACCGGGGTGGCCAACGCTTATGACATTGCTTCGGTTCCGGGGGTGGATGTGGTGATTATTGGCAACAATGACCTGAGCTGGTTCTCGGGGTTCGCTCAGACGGACGAACGGTATCACCAACTGGTCGATAAGGTTCGTGCGGACACGCTGCGGGCGGGGAAGATCTTCGGCCAGGCGAACGCGACGTATGCGACGGGACCTTATAGCAAGGATTCCTTTTTCTTCCAGAATGGCCCGTCCAACGATGGGTGGCAGCCTCCAAAAGCCGGCGCTAGTCAAAATGCGCCCCCGCCAGGAGAAAGATAGGGTGAGGAGAAAAGAAAACGCAGGTCCTTCCAC
The DNA here is from genome assembly GCA_963814015.1 of uncultured Acidobacteriaceae bacterium. Classification (GTDB taxonomy): domain Bacteria; phylum Acidobacteriota; class Terriglobia; order Terriglobales; family Acidobacteriaceae; genus PALSA-350. The sequence goes on along the minus strand of CAWFBI010000001.1, from coordinate 1,064,388 downwards.
TACGCACGATGCTGCGAAAAAACCGGTCAACGTATTTTTGCTCTGCCGCGATAACCTCCGAGGGCTTGGGGCATCAGCCCCGGAGGGGCGGCCCGAGAGCAGCCCAGGACTGCGTCCCATAAGCGCTACCTTGTTTTGAATGTTTTTCTTCAACTCCCCCACAAAACCGTCATCCTGAGCGGAGCGCCTCACAGATTTATCGCGTGACACAGCGGTTGGTGGCGCGAAGTCGAAGGACCCCGAGGGTGCTTATCTTACCCAGGCTGTTCGGGCCTTTTCGACCACCGAAGCCCACACCTGGCGGCCCCGCCACGGTCTTTCCCTTGGGTCGAGAACAAGGACTGCTGGCATCTTGCTATGTCCGGCGGCTACATCTACATTCTGGGCAGCCATACAGGCACGCTTTACATTGGCGTCACCAGCAATCTGTATCTGCGCGTCATGCAACATAAGGAGGGCACGCTGGAGGGCTTCACTGCGGCCTATGGCTGCAAGCGCCTGCTCTACTTTGAGGGTTACGAAGACATTCGCACAGCCATCGCTCGGGAAAAACAACTCAAAGGCTGGCGGCGCGAAAAGAAGCTCAACCTCATTGGCACGATCAATCCCGAGTTCAAAGACCTTGCACAGACCTGGGGATGGAAGATGATTACGGTGCATGAGAAGATGTACCCGTGACCATCAAGTGGGTACCGCAGCAAAATCCTGCTCTCGGGCTTCGGTGGTCGAGAAGGCCCGAACGGCATGAGTAAGATAAGCACCCTCGGGGTCCTTCGACTCCGCGCCACCAAGCGCTGTGTCACGCAATAAATCTGTGAGGCGCTCCGCTCAGGATGACGTTTTTGTGGGAGTTTTGAAGAAAAACAACCAAGTTAGCGCTTATGGGACGCAGTCCTGGGCTATGCTCAGGCCGTCCTTTGGGGGACTGGACTCCGGAGGCATCCTATTCATAGAGGGTCGCGCTAGATCGTAATAGATAGACGGTTTCTCCACTGCTTCTACGCTCCGGTCCCCCTCTGCAACTTCAGCTTCGCTTAACCTTGGTTAGGTGATACTGCATTCATGCGGGTATTGTTGGTCGAAGACGAGGTGCGGCTGGCAGAGAACGTGGCCGCTGCTCTGCGCGAGGGTCCTAACTTCGCGGTCGACTGCGCCGAAGACGGACTCACGGGTCTCCATCTTGCTGAGAACCGTTGCTATGACCTGATCATTCTCGATCTGATGCTGCCTGGGCTGGACGGCCCGGGCTTACTCAGGAACGTGCGCTCCCACGGCGATCGGACACCGGTGCTCATCCTGACCGCCAAGGCTGAGGCCAGCTCTATCATTGCGCTGCTAAATGCCGGCGCAGACGATTATTTGACTAAGCCTTTCGACCTGGGGGAACTTATCGCCCGGGCCAAAGCCCTCATCCGGCGTGGCAAGGGAGTCGCCGATCCTATCCTTCGCTTATCCGATCTCCAGGTGAACACAGTCGAGCAAAGCGTGCTGCGATCCGGCAAGCTGGTGGATCTTTCGCCCACCGAGTACCGCATTCTCGAATATCTGATTCATCGGCCCCGCGTCATCGTATCCAAGCGGGAGTTACTCGAGCATCTCTACGACTACAACTGGGAACATCACTCCAACGTCATCGAAGCGCATATCTCGAACCTGCGCCGAAAGCTCGAGGCGGCTACGCAACAGCCGAGCATTGAAACCCTGCGCGGACGAGGGTACCGCCTGTTGGTGGGCTTTGAGGAGGGCGGATGAAGTCGTACTCCATCACGCATCGGCTCATCGCCACCATTCTGCTCTTGGAATTGCTGGCCGCCCTCTCGATATCGGGAGCGGCAATGCTCTACGAGCGGCATGTGCGCTTTCGTTCCTTTGACGTCATGCTGCGCGGCCGGGCGGATTCCCTCCTGGGCGCAGTACAGGATGCGGATGACGCACAGGACAACGTGATGCTGGACGGCACCGAAGCGAATCTCCCGGCGGAGGATATCTACCAGGTGCAGGACGCCAGTGGCCGTATCCTGGGCCATTCGCCCAACTGGACCGGCCCCGATCCATCTATGCCGGCCAGCAAAAACGGCAAATTCTTCAAAGTCTCCCTAGCTGGCAAACGTTATCGGGCACTGCGCATCGAGGGCCTCAGGGTCGTCGATCCAGGGGATAAGGGCGGTGGCATCAAGCGCCGCGTGAGTATCTTTTATGGCTCTCCGATCGGTCGCGTTTGGGGTGAAATTTGGGAGGCGGTCCGTTTTTATGCAATTACCAGCCTTTGCTTGCTGGCTGTCTCAGGATTGTTGATCTTCTGGCTTTTGAATCGCGGCCTGGCCCCTTTGCGCCAGTTGGCGGCGGAAGCAGCCGGAGTTTCGGTTGACTCCTGGAATTTTGCTCCTCCAGAACGGGCGCGCATGATCAAGGAGCTTGCCCCCCTCACGGTCGCAATGGAGACGGTGCTCACCCGTCTGGAACACTCTTTTATGCAGCAGCGCCGGTTTGTCGGCGATGCCGCGCACGAGCTTAAGACCGCAGTGGCGGTCTTAAAGTCGTCGCTGCAATTGCTCACTCTGAAGCAAAGGACAGCGCCCGAGTATGAGCGCGGGATCGAGCGCTGCCAGTTGGATTGCGACCGCATGGAAGAAACCGTGGCCAAGATGCTGACCCTGGCGCGGGTAGAGGCGAACAGCGGCCCGGTGAGCGTTGCCACGGACCTGACCCAGATTCTGCGCCAGTCTGCGCAACAATTTGAATCCATGGCAGAGCTTAAGCACCTTAAGATCCTGGTCCTGGCTGAGGGCCCGGTGATGGTCGAAGGGGAACCAGAGCAGCTGCAACTTTTATGCGGAAACCTGCTCCTGAATGCTCTGCAACACAGCCCTGCCGGCTCTGCAATACGCGCTGTGGTGCAGCAGGATGGGGCAAGCGCAGTGATGGCAATCGAAGATGATGGCGAGGGCATCGCGGCCCAGGATCTGCCCCACGTCTTCGAACGTTTCTACCGTGGGGATCCGTCGCGCAGCCGAAATACAGGCGGAACCGGGCTCGGACTCGCCATCTGCAAAGCAATCGCATCCAGGTGGCAGGGAACGATTGATATAACCAGCGATTTAGGGGTCGGAACCAAAGTTATGGTCCGCTTCCCTGCTGCGCAACTGCCTTCAGCTTCCGTTAAGGTAGCTGTGCGAAATTAAACTCGAACCTGAATGGAGATCCCGACAATGTCGAACTGCACTCGCACCGCATTACAGACGCTGGCGCTTAGCACATCTTTAGCCGGCGTCCTTCTCGCGCCCGCCGGCGCGTTGGCGCAGAAGCCGTACAGCGTACTAACGCAGTGGCAGATTGGCGGTGAAGGCGGCTGGGACTACCTTACCTCGGACCCCAAGGCGCATCGTCTCTACGTCACCCACGGACCCCGCGTCGAGGTGCTGGACAGCGATTCCGGGAAAGTAGTGGGCAGCATCACCGGGCTCAAGGGCACGCACGGTGTGGCTCTCGACGACGCAGGCAAGTACGGGTATGTCAGCGACGGTGGCGCCAATGCAGTGGTGGTGTTTGACCGCGCGTCGTTCGCCAGCGTGGCTTCGATTCCCGCGGGCACGAATCCGGATGGAATTGTGTTTGAACCGAAAACCAAAACCGTCTGGGCCTTCAATGGCCGCAGTAATAATGCAACCGTGATTGACACCGCGCAGCAAAAAGTCGTAGCCACCATCGCCCTCTCGGGCAAGCCTGAGTTCCCGGTGGCGGACGGCACCGGCACAGTGTTCGCCAACATCGAGACCAAGAATGAGATTGTGCGTTTCGACGCGGCGGCGAAGACTATAACCGCGACGTGGCCGGTGGCCAACTGCGATTCTCCTTCCGGCCTGGCCATTGATACCGCGGGACGGCGACTGTTCGCCGTTTGTGACGGGGGCAAGATGGCGGTGGTCGACGCAAACTCTGGCAAGACCTTGGCTAACCCGGCGATCGGCGATGGCCCGGATGCTGCTCGTTATGATGCCAGGCGCAAGCTGGCTTTCTCATCCAACGGTGGCGGCACGCTGACCATCATCGACGCTGGTAAAGACAGCTACCCGGTGCTGCAGAACCTGGCTACGCAGCGCGGAGCGCGGACGATGACACTGGACGAGATCTCGGGCCGCATCTTCCTGGCTACGGCTTCGTTCGGCGAGCGGCCCGCGGCGACGGCGGCTAACCCGCATCCACGGCCGGCGATCATGCCCGGCAGCTTCACAATACTGGTGGTGGGACAGAAGTGAGCAGCTGCCACACCGGGAGGACCGGAGCGGCGACCCGCTTGTTATCCCACATCTGCCAACAAAAGCGTTGGGAGATATGGGGCACCCGCAAGGAACGCCGTTACGAGAATTGCCTCATGCTAAGACTTTTTTTCCTCGCCTTCGCATTCTCCATAACCCCGGCCACGGCGGCGCTCGCGCAGCAAACGGGCGGAGCCCTCACCGCGGCCCCAGTGTCCGAGCCGATCACATTGGAGCAAGCAATCGCGCTGGCTCGTGCCAACGAGCCCACGTTCGCTGCGGCGGCGGCCAACGCGCGGATTGCCGCACTGGACCACTCTGTAGCGCGCGCCGCTCTGCTGCCGAATGCCACGTTTCACAACCAGTACCTGTATACCCAACCGAATGGCATCCACACTGAAACGGCCGCGGTTGGAGCCCAGTCCCTTCCAGTCTTTATCGCCAACAATTCGGTTCACGAATACACCAGCCAAGCGGTCGTTAACGAGACGTTGGGACTGCCCCAAACCCTGGCGGTCTCGCGAACTGCCGCTGCGGCTTCAGTTGCTGCGGCGCAGATGGAAATTGCTCGCCGGGGACTGGTTTCGGCCGTGACCGGCCTCTTTTACCAGGAGCTGGCCGCCGACCACAAGCTTGCTGTGGCCCAACGCGCAGCGGGCGAAGCCGCCAACTTCACCAATCTCACCCAACAGCGCGAGAGCGCCCGCGAAGGAGCTCATGCCGATGTGGTGAAGGCGCAGCTGCAGCAACAGCAACGCGATCGCGACCTGGCCGAAGCTCAGCTCGGAGCCCAGAAGTCTCGCCTGGACCTGGCCGTCCTCCTGTTTGCCGACCCACGGACTGCTTACACTCTCTCGCCCGGCCAGGTTGTGCCGCTGCCGGCGCGGGCTGATGTCGACGCGAACGCCATGCGGCTCAATCCGGAGCTGCGCCAGGCTATGGCTTCTCTCCGGGTCAACGCATTGCAGGTAGCGGCGGCCCGGGCCGCTTATCTTCCCGATCTTGCTCTCAACTTCACTTACGGCATCGACGCGCCACAGGTCGCGGTCAATGGCCGCTTAAATAAATTTGACGGCGTAACGCCCCGCAATCTTGGCTACTCTGCCAGCGCCACGGTCGATCTGCCGGTGTGGGACTGGCTCTCCACCCAACACAAGGTTCGCCAGAGTGAGATCCTGCGGGATGTAGCACACACTGTGCTGACCACGACCCAGCGCCGGCTGGTTGCCCAGCTGGACGAATCATACTCAGAGGCAACCACAGCCCACGACGCACTCCAGTCCCTCGAACAAAGCGTTCAAACAGCGACCGAGAGTCTGCGCCTCTCTCGCCTCCGCTACACCGCTGGAGAAGCGACAGTACTTGAAGTAGTCGACGCGGAGAACTCCCTGACTGCGGCGGAGATCGCGCGCGAGGACGGTACCATCCGCTATCAATTGGCTCTCACCAATCTGCAACTCTTGACAGGAGCACTCTGAGCCATGAGCACGTTAACCCCATCGCCTGCTCTCACCACAAGAGGGTTTGCTGCTCTGCTCCTCTGCGGCACTTCCCTGCTTGTCACCGCCTGCAGCAAGACTGCTGAGACTGCTCCAACGGAGGTCAACGTCCAGGCCGAACATCCGGAACGGGGCGACATCGCCGAGCAAATCACGGTCGACGCGACGCTCGCGCCGCTGGCCCAGGCCGCGATCTCGCCCAAGGTCACAGCGCCAGTGAGGAAGTTCTATGTCCAACGTGGTTCTCACGTCAGGACCGGCCAGCTTTTGGCAACGCTCGAAAACAGCGATCTGCTGGCGGCGGAAATCGACAACAAGGGTGCTTACACCGCGGCCCAGGGTACCTATGACATTGCCACCGGGGCCACTGTTCCTGAAGATACGGTAAAGGCGGAGACAGACCTGGCGCAGGCGACCGCCAACCTGAATCTGGCGCAGAGCATTGTGAACAGCCGGGCGCAACTGTTCGCCGAAGGAGCGATCCCAGGGCGCGATCTGGATACCGCCAAGGCAGCCCTGGTTCAAGCCCAGGCCGCCCACGAGATTGCCAGGCAGCATCTCGAAGCCGTGCAGAAGGTCAGCCATAAGGCAGCCCTCGAGAGCGCACAAGGGCTGCTCGCCTCGGCCAAGGGCAAGTACCTGGGCGCCCAGGCGCAGTTGAGTTACACCGAAATCCGCAGTCCCATCTCCGGCGTGGTGACCGACCGGCCATTGTTTGCCGGCGAGACAGCTTCTGCCGGCAATCCTGTGATTACGGTGATGGATACTTCCGCGCTGCTAGCCAAGATCCACATGTCGCAAATACAGTCCCAGCAACTCTCCCTCGGGGCACCCGCCAGCATCGCCGTTGCCGGAGTCGCCGATCCGGTGCCGGCCAAAGTGGCGCTGATCAGCCCTGCGCTTGACCCTGGCAGCACCACGGTGGAGGTGTGGCTCCGAGTCCCGAATCCGAAAGGAGCATTGAAGGCGGGCACCCCTGTCCACTCCACCATTACGGGCCGCACTGCTTCCAACGCCTTGCTCATACCCACGGAAGCAGTACAGACTGAGCCTGATGGAGTAAGCAAATTTGTTTTGGTCATCAAGCCCGACGGAACCGCCGCCAAGCACCCAGTCACTCTCGGCATCCGTACTACCGAATCAACCCAGGTTCTCAGTGGCCTTACCCCGGCCGATACCGTCATCACCACCGGTGCCTACGGGCTCGACGAAGGTACGAAGGTCAAGGTTGGCCCTGCTGCAGCGGAAGCAGATGATGCCGGAAAAAAGGCCGGAGGAGACAAGGAGTGATGCTCGGCACAACTGACAAGGTCGAGGTCGAGCGCGAGAGCTCATTCTGGCTTGCCGCCGCGTCCAAACCTATCTTCTTCTTCCTCGCGCTGTTGACGCTTGCCGGCGTCTACATGGCGTTCCAGGTACCCATCTCCGTTTTCCCCGAAACCAATTTCCCCCGTGTGGTCATTGGTGTGGACAACGGGGTGATGCCGGTCGAGCAGATGCAGGTCACGATCACCAAGCCGATTGAAGACGCCATCAACAGTGTCCCGGGACTGCTTATCGTGCGCAGCACTACCAGCCGCGGTTCGGCGGAGATCAGTCTTTTCTTTGACTGGAGCGTGGATATGTTTCGCACGCTGCAGTTAACGGACGCGGCGCTCGCCCGGGTTTCCCAATCGCTCCCGGCCACCGCGCACATCACTACCAACCGGCTGACGTTCGCGACTTTTCCCATCCTCGGCTACGCGCTCACAGCGGACGATCGCGGTAAGGACACGGTTCCTCAGACGCGCCTTTGGGAAATCGCCATCTACGACCTTAAGCCGCCTCTCAACCGTGTTAACGGGGTCAGCACGGTCCTGGTACAGGGTGGTCAGGTGCCCGAGTACCATGTCGTGCCCAACCTCGCCCGTCTTCAAACCTCCGGCGTAACCCTGCTGGAGATGGTGAATGCGATCCAGGAATCGAACATCGTCGACTCTCCTGGCCTGTACGAGGCGAACCATCAACTTATCCTCGGCCTGATTGGCGCGCAGGCGCACAGTGCTGCGGAACTGGGCAATCTGATCGTGAAGACCTCAGCAGGCGGGGCCGCCATCCGCGTCGGCGATGTAGCGACCGTAGAGCCGTCTACGATGCCGGTGTATACCGCGGTCAGGGCGAACGGCAAACCGGCGGTACTGATTACCATCACCCGTCAACCCTCGGGCAATACGGTTGCGGTTGCCAATGGGGTGGCGGCGGAAGTGGCTCAACTGCAATCCAAGTTACCCCCCGGGGTTCACCTCGAAGCCTTCTATGACCAGTCAGAGTTGGTGCGGGAAAGTATCCTCAGCGTGCGCGACGCTATTCTCATCGGCCTGTTGCTGGCTTGTATCATCCTGTTCCTGTTTCTGCACGACTGGACTTCCTCGCTGGTCGCGGGCCTGGTGATTCCGGTCACCGTCGCGGTGACCATTCTCTTCCTCCGCATCACGGGCCAGAGCTTTAATCTGATGACGCTAGGCGGGTTGGCTGCGGCCATCGGGCTGGTTATCGACGACGCGATCGTGGTGGTTGAGAACATAGCCGTCCATCGCGAAGCAGGCGAGTCGAGGATTGGATCCGTGCGCAAGGCGATCCACGAGATCAGCAGGCCGCTGTTCTTTTCCACTATCACGCCGGTCATCGTCTTTCTCCCCCTGGTTTCGGTTACCCAGGTGACGGGAAGCTTCTTCCGCGCTCTTGCCGTAACCATGACTGTTGCTTTGCTTACCTCATTGCTGCTCGCCCTCACCTTCACCCCGGCACTCTCGATCCGGCTGGGGAAGAAGGTCCATCCGCACTCCGAGCCGGCGGAGAATGCCGGAGACGATGAACGGCCCAAAGGGTTCTTTGCAGCAATGCAGCAAAAAGGTGGAGATGCCTTCCGCAGGCTGCTGCGCTATCACGAGCGGGCGCTCGAATGGTCGTTTGAACGTCCTCTGGCCCTGATTGCAATTTGCGTGGTCCTGGTCATCGCCGGCTACTTCTGTTACGGAGCTCTCGGCTCCGACCTGCTGCCGGAGATGGATGAGGGTGCATTCGTGCTGGACTACTTTACCCCTGCCGGAACTTCCCTGACGGAAACCAATCGCATTCTCGAGCACGTGGATCAGATTCTGCGCGGCATACCCGAAGTGTCCATCACTTCGCGCCGGACCGGCCTGCAGATGGGTCTGGCTGCCGTTACAGAAGCGAATACGGGCGACTTCACCGTCCGCCTCAAGAATGACCGTTCGCGTTCCATCGATGAGGTGATCGCTGATGCGCGGGACCAAATCCATGCCGCTGAGCCATCGCTTGATATGGAGTTCATCCAGATTTTGCAGGACATGATTGGCGATCTCTCAAACTCACCCGAACCCATCCAGATCAAGATGTTTGCCAATGACCAGAACCTGCTGCTCACGCTTGGTCCCCGGGTTCAGCAGGCGATTGCCAAAATCCCCGGGGTGGTGGATACACAGAACGGCGTGGACAATACCATTAGTGGACCGGCCACGAACTTCCAGATTGACCCGGTGGTTGCCGGGCGGCTCGGCTTTACGCCAACTGAAGTTGCAGAGGACGCTACATCCATACTCGATGGCTTACCCGCGAGCAATCCGCTCATTTCTGGTGGCAGACCATACACCATCCGGGTGCGCCTGCCAGACGCGAATCGTGCTTCTCTCGACGCCATCCAGAACACAGTCTTCAACAGCAGCAGCGGCCACACCGCTACCCTGAGCGCAATGGCCACCGTGACACAGTTGCCCCCACAGAATGAGATCCGCCGCGAGAACCTGCAAGAAGTGATTCAGGTGAGCGGGCGCCTCGAAGGCTCCGACCTCGGGGGAGCCATGGCTGCCGTCAAAGCCGCCGTGAGCCGGCTTCAACTTCCAGCGTCTGTGCGCGTCGAATACGGCGGCACTTATCAGGAGCAGCAGCGCTCGTTTGGCGATCTGGCCCGCGTGCTGGTGCTGGCGCTCGCTCTGGTGTTCGGCGTATTGCTGGCAGAGTTCCGTAACTTTGCGGCCCCGGTTTCCATCCTGACCAGTTCTGTTCTCTCGCTCGCGGGTGTTGTGTTCGCTTTGCTCATCACGGGCACGAACTTCAATGTGGCCAGCTTCATGGGCCTCATCATGGTTATCGGGATCGTGGCCAAGAACGGCATCCTGCTGCTGGACGCAGACGAGCAACTGCGCGCCAGTGGAATGGAAGCTCGTGAAGCCATGCTCCATGCCGCCGAGCGACGCAGGCGCCCCATCCTCATGACTGCCATTGCTACTGTCTGCGGAATGTTTCCTCTTGCGCTGGCTTTGGGCGCCGGGTCGCAAATGTTGCAGCCGCTGGCCATTGCGGTGATCGGTGGTCTCACGATTTCTATTGTGCTCAGCCTGGTGGTTACGCCGGTGGTGTACTATCACCTGACTCGGCGTCGCCTGGCGTCTTCTTAACTACGGATGGATCGGCGCCGGAAACCGGCTCATTTTCAACTGTTTAGAGCCGTGTCTCTTCAGCCTTTAGCGCCCCGAGGTCTTTCATTTTGTAGTTGCGCTCAACCGGGTATGCAGTTACCTTAGACGGATACCGCTTTCGTTCACGGTAGCAGACACACTTCGCGGTGAACGCCTTCATTGTCGAAGCGCGGCACTTCACCTGCATGGTGCCTTTCTCGTCGGAATAGGCCCTGTAATACCCTTCCAAGTCGAAGATAAGTACGTATTTTACTCATCCGCCCCGGGTCTCTGAGGGTCTGGAAGATATTTCATTCGCACAAACTTTTGGAGGTTGTTACATGTCACCTGACGCTATCCGCATTCGCTCTTTCCCCCTTATTGCTGTACTGCTGTCGCTGGTTCTCACCACATTCGCCGGAGCGCAAAATTTTCGCGGCGGCATCAACGGCGTCGTGACCGACCAGGGTGGCGCTGCCATTCCAGGCGCACAAGTCGGGATTACTGAAGACGCGACGGGTGTTATTCACACGTCTGTATCCTCTAGCGCGGGCGAATATAGCTTCCCCGACCTTCCGCTTGGCCTATATACCGTCACCGCCACATCCTCCGGTTTTGAAACGCTTAAGGTTGAGAAGGTCCAGGTTTCCGCGGGGACTACCTACAGTCTGCCGATAAAGCTGGCGGTGGCGTCACAAGCAACCACGGTTGAAGTGAACGCCGCGGGTGTCGCGCTCGACACGACCTCGACCACGCAGACCACGGTCCTGCCCACCAGGACCATTCAGGACTCGCCGATCAATGGGCGGGATTTTACGCAGTTCCTAGGGCTCACGCCAGGTTTCGCCGGCTATTCACAAAACGGCGGAGCCGGTTTCGCTTCGGTTAACGGAACCCGCACCAACTCAGTGAATTGGCAGATCGAAGGCACGGACAACAACGACCTGTGGTGGAACATTCCGGCCGTCAACCAGGGCGGCGTAAATGGAATCGCCGGTATCGTGCTGCCACTGGATGCCATCGACCAATTCTCTTTCGTAACCAGTTCCAGTCCGGAGACTGGCCGCAATGCAGGCGGCACTGCAAACCTGGTGATCAGGTCCGGCACCAATAAGTTCCATGGCACAGGCTATTACTACAACCGGAACGAGGCCCTGGCCGCCAACACCCCCTTCGCCAATGGCGCCAGGAAAGACGAGGATCGTTTTATCGTTTACGGCGGTTCGGTGGGCGGTCCGATCTTCAAGGACAAGACATTCTTCTTCGTCAGCTATGAGCACAACAATTTCATCATCGGCAACCAGAGCCGGTCGACTGAACCCTCTGCCGCATACCAGGCGGCTTCGGCAGGGGTCTTGGCGTATTACGGAATTCCGGTAAACCCCTTGTCCACGACGTTGCTAGCCAATCTTTGGCCGGCAAACGCCCTCACCGGGCCCGCGCAGGCCAACAACTACTACAACACCTCTCCGCTCACCGGGCACAGCTTCAATGGAATTGTGAAGATCGACCAGAACTTCACCGCCAAAGATCACCTCTCGGTCAAGGCGTTTATGGGCCAGGGTAACCAGATCGCCCCCACGGTTTCCTTCCTGAGCCCCTACTATGAAGAAGCTCCGATCCATGTGTATAACTATTCGATCGTCTACAACCGGGTCATTTCGCCGGCCATCGTCAATCAACTCTTTCTGGGAGTCAACTACTACAACCAGTCATTTTCTGACGCCGACAGCAGTTTCAATCCGGTCGCGTTGGGGCTCAACACCGGTGTTACATCGCCTAGCCTGTCTGGTTCTCCGCGCATCAATATCTCCGCCGCGGGAGCAAGTTCGGGGCTGACCGCAAGCAATAGCGGCTTTGATCCTATCGGTCCCACGGTTGACTCCGGCCGCAACGACATTACCGGCCACATTGACGACGCCCTCTCCTGGACCAAGGGAGCACACGAGTTTCGCTTTGGGGGAGAATACCGCCAAGCCCAGGTGGATGACTTTTACCAAAGCGGACAACGCGGGCTGTTCAACTTTGATGGCTCGCAGGGCCCATGGACTTATGGCATCCAAACCGCAAACGGTTCTGCTCCAGGCGCCACCCCGTGCGATGCGCTGGCGACCAAGAATTTTGGCACCACTGCTCCCGGGTATGCACCCGGTTCCAGCTACGACAGCAACGTTCTTTCGCTGGCGGATTTCCTTGCCGGATGCTTCACCTCGCCTACCAACATTGTGGAAGGAGATCCGAAGCGCCAGGTCTTCGAGAATACCTGGGACATTTTCGGCCAGGACGCATGGCAGGTTAACCACCATCTGAATTTTAACTATGGACTACGCTACGACTACAGTGGCCCCATCCACAGCCAGTACCACGACCTGACCTCGTTCGATCCCACCGCGCCTAATGGGCTTGCAGTGGCGGGGGTCAACCGGCCCAACATCTATCAGCAATATTGGGGCAGCATCAGCCCGCGCGTTGGCTTTGCATATCAACCTGCTGGCTACACCAACACCCTGGTTCGCGGCGGTTTCGGTATGTTCTACGATGCGCCCTACATGGTGCCCTTCCTCAATCTGCGCGGCACGGTGAACGGTGGGCCTTTTGGGGTGCAGGACAATCCGGCGGGCGTGAATCCCGTGGCGAGCGCGAATCCTCTGGCAGGCGTGTCGATCTGGTCTCCTGGGCAGCAAATCTTCACTCCGCTGGCTGATGCGATTGCGGGCGCCGGGATTATCAACCTGTTCGCGGTGAATTATAAGTTCCGTCCGTCCTACACCTATAGCTACAACCTGAACATCCAGCAGAGTTTTGGACCTAATGTCATGAGCCAGATTGGATTCGTGGGAACAAACTCCCGCCATCTGCTTGATGTTCGCGACATCAACCAGGCCGCTCTGGGCAGTGGCAACGTCGGTATCGACATCAACCAATACACCTATCAGCAGACCACGCGGCCTTACTTCAATCAGTTCCCAAACTACGCCGTCATCAACCAGGTGGAAAGTGAGGCTACCTCCAACTATGCTTCGCTCCAGGCACTGCTCAGAACTACAAACTGGCACCGGATATCTACTCAGCTGACCTATACGTGGTCTCACAGTCTCGACGAAGAGTCTGGACTTATCCCGTATATGCCACAGAACAGTTTCAACCTTAAGGGCGAGTATGGTAATTCCGACTTCGACGTCACCAATACTTTCTCGGCTTACGCCACTTATGACGTGCCCGGCTCTTCCCACGGTCCGAAGTGGTTGAGCAATGGGTGGCAAGTGAATTCGCTCTTGTCATTCCACGGCGGGTTGCCCTTCAGCGTGCTTGCCAGCAATCAGAATAGCGGTAACGGGGAGAGTGCCGACCGCGCCAACCAGATTGGCAATCCTTTCGCCGGGGTCAACCACAGCATCGTGAATGGCTCAGTGCAATGGATCAATACCGCAGCATTTGAAGATCCGGCGCTTGGCACCTACGGCACCAGCAGACGTGGCCAGTATCGGAATCCTGGCTTTGGGGATGTCGATCTCTCGGTATTCAAGAACACAAAAATCACCGAGTGGCTGACCCTTCAATTGCGTGCGGAAATGTTTAACCTTTTCAACCGCACCAATCTCGCTCCTGCCGGCCAGCCAAGCACCAGCGACACAGGTGGCACCATCGGGTCAACCTTTGGAGCCTATGCCGGCGCCCCTGGTATCGGCGTTGGCGAACCCTTCAACACCAATTTGGCGGCGAAGATTATCTTCTAACGGGGTCGACGTTAGGCCGCTTTCTCCAGCATTGGCGGGATACACTGCCGGTGCTGGAGCAAGTTCGGCATAGGGCTATTCCCAAAGATCGAACCCATGGCATCAATCGAGATGTTTTTGATTTGCCTGCCGCTCCTGCAGCTGGTCTAACAAATGTCTGGTGTAGACACCGGATGCCACGAAGGTGGCTCCGTCGTGGACCATCATCGAGAGAGCTTCTTCACCGCTCTTATCGATGGAAGTAACCTCATTGACGTCTACAATGCGGCGCCGCGTCGACGGGTGAGCGGTGGATGCTCTCCAGCTCGTGACCAATTCAGCGACAGACTTCTTGGTTAACTGGCCTTGAAGAACCCATCTTTCCTCCCAGGCGTTTTCCGTGACTGTGATTCTTAACATGGTTTCTTTTCCCGTGGTTGAGCGGGGTTTTCCCTGGCGGCGAGTCCTCCGATCTACTGACTCGAGCAACATGGGCCTGGGTGGTACGACCTTGCAGCCAAAAGCGTTTTCACCATTACCGTAGCCTGATGGGGTCACGAAGAGGTCCTAGGCTTCGGCTTAGATCCGTTGTGGAACCGCTTATTCCGCGTGATGCAATCGTCGTTCCTATTTAGGAACCGAATCCATTAGCAAGTCTTAAGTGAGCAAGACAAGGTATTTTGGGGGTCCTTGGGTGAGAGTAGGAGCCATCGCATCAGGCGGGGTGCGCCAACGCGCTGGCAGCGTGCCAGTCGATTGGCACAGGCCATGAGATGTGGTTCTAGGATCTCTGCGGACGAGAAATGCCCAGCTTTTGCATACGAAATTGGAGCGTGGGACGCTTTATGCCCAGCCGTGCAGCCGCTCCATTCGGGCCTGCGAAGACCCAGTTGGTTTGCTCCAGAACCGAGAGAATATGCCGTCGCTCGACTTCTTCAAGGGTCGAGGAGCCATTGGTATGGTTCCGCTCTGCTCCACGCGTTTTGAGATCGGCTAGCGGAACCTTGAGTATCGGTCCTTTGGAAAGAATGACTGCGCGCTCGATCACGTTCTGCAACTCGCGGATATTGCCCGGCCACGGATAACGGACCAGCGCGTTCATGGTTTCGGACGAGATGGTATCGATTTGCTTGCCCATATTAAAGGCGAAATGTTGCGCGAAGTGGCGGACGAGGAATGGGATATCTTCGGTGCGCTCGCGCAACGGAGGAACATGAATGGGAAACACGTTGAGTCGATAGTACAGATCAGAACGGAACGCTTGCTCTTCTACCATGGTTTGCAGATCGCGATTGGTCGCAGCGATGAGCCGGGCGTTGGTGCGCAGGGTGCGCGAACCACCTAACCGTTCGAATTCCCGCTCCTGCAGGACGCGCAAAAGCTTGGGTTGTAACTCCAGGGGGATTTCGCCTACTTCATCGAGAAAGATGGTCCCGTGTGAGGCCAATTCAAATCGCCCGATGCGCTGCGTCACCGCGCCGGTAAAGGCTCCTCGCTCGTGACCGAAGAGCTCGCTTTCCAGCAGGCCGGTTGGGATGGCCGCACAGTTCAGTTTGACGAACGGGTTCGATTGCCGCTGGCTGAGGTTATGTACCGCCCGCGCGATCAGTTCTTTCCCGGTGCCCGTCTCGCCGTAGATCAAGACCGTGGATCCGGTCGGAGCCACCGCTTCGACCTGGCTCAGGACGCGGCAAAGCACGGTGCTGTTGCCGATGATCTCCTGGAAATTCATTTCGCTGCGAAGTTCATCTTCAAAATAAAGTTTCTCCTGGGTGAGCTTGTCCTTGAGCTCAGTAATCTGGCGATAGGCAAAGGCGTTGTCGATGGCAATCGCGACCTGCCCGGCGACCTGAGACAAAAACTCGATATCAGACTGGGTGAAGGCGTTCCTCTCCGTTCGCACCAGGCAGAGGACGCCCAGTACTCGATTGCCGCGGAGCAAGGGCAACATACAGAGAGTCTCCACGCCTGCTGCCGATGCCATCCCGTGGTCCAGACCTGATCGTTGCAACTGTCCGATATCCCCGACCCAGGGCTTCCCGGTACGAAAGACTCGACCGGAGACGGAACCGAAGAGCGAAGGCGGCAGATCCTGGCGAAGCGAAAGATTCCCCCCGGGAAAATCCAAAGCGTACAGTTGCAGTTCGCGGCCCTCGCCATCGGGCAAAATCAATGCCACCCCATCCAGGCGCATTGCCTTTCGAATACCGGGGGAAATGGCCTGAACAACGTTGCGCAATTCGAGGTTGGAAACCACACTGTTGTTCAAGTCCAGGATGAGCCTCAGCCTGGTTCTTTCCTCCTCCAATTGAGCACGCGCGAGCTCGGACTGAGCAACGTTCAGCCGATCATCGATCGCCAGGGCAGCATAGTGGCTGACGAGCGAAAGCAAAGCAGATTCTTTGTCAGAGAAAGCATCCCGCCCCCTGCGGCCGACACAGACCGCACCGAGGCGGTGAAGGCTCGTGGTTAGCGGAAGTACGCAAAGAGATGAGCAGCCGCACTCGCGAAAGAACTTGCGCGTCTCGGGGAAACGCTCGTCATGGTCGAGCTGGGGGTCGAGCGAGGGAATGACGAGTGGCTTCTCCTGCTCAGACGCCGCAGACCAAATCTCCTCCGGCCACTTGATAGCCGAAAGCTCCTCAGACAGTACGGAACCTCGGCCGTCCACTATATGGAAAAAGAGCTTTCCTTCCTGCAGGTGAATGAGCGCCGTGGTTGCGCAGTCGAGCAAAGTGCATAGCTCCGACGGCAGAGCGCGCAACAGTTGCTCCGGATTGCTATGCATGCCCAACTTGCGGGCGAAGTGAAGAACCCCCTCAACATGCTTTGTCGCGATGCGAGGGGACCGGCCATTCGTATTTTGGGACCTCTGCATAGTCCGGCGGGGGACCTCCCTGTGCAGATGCTTCATAGATGAACGTCGAGGGTAAGAGGTAGCAGCAATCCCATCGTCCCATCGCGCCATTTGCTGCCTTTGTCCACTTTCTGGGGAGCTTGATGGTGGTTCCGCAGGGTGCCAAATAGTTGACAGGCAGTCAGTTTATTGGCACGCGGAGATAGCCGTCGGCCGAGGCGCCCGTTGATCCGGAGTGGATGTGCTTGTCTATCAATCATTTAGATCGCAGCCCTGGAAACCTTGCCTGTGGCACGTCACCTGCATTGCCGGTGCTGAGCGGACTTTTTCTCTTTGATTTTGCCGGGGGTGTAGATGCAAGTCGAACAAGATACCGCGCAGGCTTCGGGCTTCCGGCTCGATGTCCCGCTGCATAGTCTCCTAACCAAGCCTGTTGCTCCTGTGCCCGGGCTGCAGCCGGTCGGGCAACCGCAACGATTTCCGGACCCCGTTTTTCCACAACGCCCTGACCTGCTGGGACCAGTCGTTGAGGACGCCGCCTGGCGGCCGCCGGAAAAGCGGCACTGGACCGCGGGCCAAATTTACCACTCCATGCGCGGTTGGCTCTTCCCTTACATTCGTTCCCGGGTCACTGCGGGTGACTTCCACCCTCTCATAGCGTATTTGTTTACGGAATTCAAATGCAATCTTGACTGCCACTACTGTTGGGCCTTCGACAACAAAGTCAAAGGGATGACCGAAGACACGGCTAAGCGTTCCATTGACTGGCTTCATGGCACTGGTTGCCGGGTGCTTGCTTACATGGGCGGCGAACCGCTCTTGCGGCCGGACTTGATTCAGCGCATCACGTACTACGCGGCGAAGAAGGACTTTTGGATTTATCTTCCGACCAATGCTCGCCTGCTGCGTAACGACGTGATCGATAAGTTGGCGGATGCGGGAATTTCCACTTTCAATATTGCTGTAGATGCGGTAGATATCAAGCAGGGGCTGCCCAAAGCGCTGGCCCCAATCAGGAAACAATTTGATTACTTGATCCGTAAACAATATGGGTATGGCTATTCGGTCTTCCTGAACATCAACATCTGTCGTAACAACCTCGACGATGTACGGCAGCTGACGGAGATAGCCCATGACTGCGGCATCGCTACCGATTACCACATCAACGAGTCACCATTACTCGAACAGGATGAGCACTTCAAGCACGCAGATAACAACGTAACCTACATTACGAAAAATGATTGGCCGGCGGTAGAGGAGGCCATTCAGTGGTTAACCGAGAAACAGGATAGCGGTTATAAAATGGTCAATTCGAACGCCCGGCTGTGGCAGATGGTCGACTTCATGAAAGGCAATCATTTCCCTTGGAACTGCCGTGCCGGGCAGAATTCCATGATCATTCGGGTGGATGGAACGCTTGCTCCGTGCTTCCCGATGTATACCGCAAGCTACGACTGGGGCGTGGTGGGCAACCACAAATTCGATACCAAACAACTCGACCACCAGAAGGAAACGTGCCAGACCCATTGCTTTTCCACCCTCAACCACATTCTGGGCTGGTGCTACAACGATCAACGTGTTATCAAGTACTTCTTTAAGCAGCTTGCCCATGGATTTCAGGGAATGTCGGGACAGATGTAATCACCGGGCCAGGTAAAGACACAACAAAATCGAATCCGAGACGAGGAGACCCCATGCCGGTCGTCGTGAACGAGATTGTGCAGACAGACTTCGAAGTAGAGATCCAAGCCCGCATCGATGCCGAACGTGCACGCCTCCGTGCACAAGCTGGACTGGCGCGCATGCGCGAGTTCAAGAAGCCGGTAGAACGTACATTCACTGGTGCAGAACGGGATTATGTAACCATCCTCTTCGGCGGACTCACCTGGAAACACGAGGAAATGATCAAGGCCGTTTTCCACGGCAGCGGCTACCGCTGCGAGAACATCCCGACGCCCGAGGTCGCAGACTTCCAGGCGGGCAAGGAGTTCGGCAATAACGGCCAATGTAACCCAACCTACTTTACGGTAGGTAACCTGGTCCGCTACCTGCAAAAGCTGGAACAACAGGGACAGACACGCCAGCAAATCATCGACAATTACGTCTTCTTCACCGCCGGTTCCTGCGGTCCGTGCCGCTTTGGGATGTATGAAGCGGAGTATCGGTTTGCGCTTCAGAACGCCGGCTTTGAAGGCTTCCGCGTACTGCTCTTCCAGCAGACTGACGGCATCAAGGCAGCGAGCGGCGAGCCGGGATTGAAGTTCTCAGTCGACTTTGGCATGGGCATGCTCAACGCGCTCAATCTTGGAGACGTGATCAATGAGCTGGTCTACCAGGTGCGCCCATTTGAAGTGAACAAGGGGGAAACTGACCGCGTGATACGCGACTCGGTCAAGACTCTCACCGATACGCTGCGCGATCGTAAACGTTGGCACATTATGGAAGCGGCGCCCGAGTGGGCTAAGCCCTGGATAGCAAAAAACAAGAAGGTCGAAGGGCTCGGTTGCACCCTGGGGAAGATTGCCCACAACCTCTACGGCAAGGAATATGTGGATGCCCTGCACGCCTGCCGCGACAGCATCAACGCGATTGAAGTAGATCGCCTGCGGGTGAAGCCGGTGATCAAGATCACGGGCGAGTTCTGGGCACAGACTACTGAAGGCGACGGCAATTTCAACATGTTCGCCTTCCTGGAAAAGGAAGGCGCGCAAGTCCTGGTGGAACCGATCGCCACCTGGATCGCCTACATGATGTATGTGGCGAAAGAAGGCGCCAAGGCTCGTGCGGCTGTGGAAGCTCCCTATAGAGACCCCAAGTGGTATGAAGTCAAAAAGCGGCTGGCCAACGAATTGAAGATATTCAAGAAGACCGGTGGACTGAGTGCAGGCAGTGTGATGTGGAACCATTTCTACCACCGCACTATCAAGCACATGGGCGACACGGCCCACCGCCTGGTTCCGCAGAAGGAGCTCTCGCGGTTGGCGCACCCCTTCTACCATCAGCTCGCACGCGGTGGCGAGGGCTATATGGAAGTCGGGAAAAACGTCTACTACACAGTGAATCACCTGTGCCACATGGTGCTGGCGCTCAAGCCCTTTGGCTGCATGCCCTCGACGCAATCGGACGGTGTTCAATCGCGGGTGGTGAACAAGTTCAAGGACATGATCTTCCTTCCGGTTGAAACTTCGGGTGAAGGCGAAGTCAACGCCCACAGCCGGGTTCAGATGGCGCTCGCAGAGGCCAAAGCCAAGGCACGCGCAGAGTTCGATGGCGTGCTTGCCGAAACCGGAAAGTCGCTGGAGGAACTCCAAGCCTATGTCGCTGAGCATCCGGAACTCAGGCACGCGCTCTACAAGTTCCCTCATCGGCACGGCCTCGCGGGAACGGCGGCCCAATTTGCCTGGCACGTGAGCGACCTGATGAATAAGGACCGCGCATACAACCGCCGCGCCCGGCCCTCGCTGGCCAATTCGCAGGTAGCCTGACCGGCGCAAGTCTGCCGACTGTGATCCCACTGTTTGTCGAAGACAGCCTTCAGGGAGACTGCAATGCAGCAATTTTTGGTTGGTTTGGATGTGGGCTCCACCACGGTCAAGGCGATCGTGGTGGATGCCGCAACAGATAAAACCATCTGGCAGGACTATCAACGCCACGAGACACGGCAGCCAGAAAAGGTTCTCGAGTTTCTGCGCCGTATGGAGGCTGACACTGGAATAAACCAGCAAAATACTCGGATCTTTATTACCGGATCGGGCGGCGGCACCATCGCAGAGATGGTTGGCGCCAAGTTTGTCCAGGAGGTGCACGCAGTCTCGCTCGCAGTCGAGAAGCTTCATCCCGAGGTGTATTCGGTGATCGAGCTGGGCGGGCAGGACGCGAAAATAATTGTCTTCAAAGACGATGAGGAGACTGGGCGCAAAAAGAAGATTCCCTCGATGAACGACAAGTGCGCCGGCGGTACTGGCGCAGTCATCGACAAGATCAACGCCAAGCTCAAGATCCCCCCGTCTGAGCTTGCCAATCAGGCCTACCACGGGGTTAAGCTGCATAAAGTTGCCGGCAAATGCGGAGTGTTTGCAGAAACAGACATCAACGGTCTGCAAAAGACCGGCACCCCGTCCCACGAGCTGATGGCATCGCTGTTTGAAGCCATCGTCCTGCAAAATTTGAGTGTACTCACGCGCGGGCATACACTGCGTCCGCATGTTCTGCTCCTCGGCGGTCCCAACGGCTTCATCAAGGGAATGCGCGAAGCCTGGCAAGCGAATATTCCTATCATGTGGAAGGAGCGGAAGGTCGAAATCCCGGCCGGGATGAAACCCGAGGAGTTGATCAAGGTCCCGGAAAACGCGCAATACTTCGCGGCTCTGGGCGCGGTCGAATTCGGTAAGGATGAAGAGCCGGCGGTGGGCCGGTATCTCGGTATAGAAAAGCTGCTCTATTACATCGACTACGGTCGCGCGGAGGAGAAGGCTGTGTCCGGGGGCAAAGGCCTGGTCGCAGAGGATTCCGAGCTGGAGCAGTTTAAAGCGGAATACCGCAAGAAGAAGTTCGTTCCCGCGGAATTCCTACCCGGCCAGACAATCTCTGGTTTTATCGGAATCGATGGGGGATCCACTTCCACCAAGGCGGTCCTGCTCGGGAAAGGGGGCGAGATCCTTTGCAAGACTTACCAGCTTTCCAATGGCAATCCGATCCAGGACGGGATCGAGATGTTTGAGAAGCTGCGTGAGCAAATCGAGAGCAAAGGCGCCACGCTGGAGGTTTTGGGGGTAGGGACAACCGGATATGCGAAGGACATCCTGAAGGATGTGCTGAACGCAGACGTAGCCCTGGTCGAAACCGTCGCGCACACGGAGTCGGCACTCAAGTTCTACGACGATCCTCACGTCATCATCGATGTCGGCGGCCAGGATATCAAACTCATCGTCCTTAAAGATGGCCGGGTTAAGGATTTCAAGCTCAATACACAGTGTTCCGCTGGGAACGGGTACTTCCTGCAATCGACTGCGGAAGGCTTTGGCAAGAAGGTGGAAGAGTTTGCAGATATCGCCTTCTCTGCCAAGTCCATGCCTTCGTTTGGTTATGGCTGCGCTGTGTTCATGCAATCCGACATTGTGAATTTCCAGCGCCAGGGCTGGCGATCGGAAGAGATTCTGGCCGGCCTTGCCGACGTGCTGCCCAAGAATGTCTTTCTCTACGTTGCCAGCATCCCAAACCTGGCTTCGCTCGGGTCGCGCTTCGTTCTCCAGGGCGGCACGCAGAACAACTTGGCAGTGGTTAAGGCCGAAGTGGACTTCATCAAATCAAGCTTCCGCGCCAAGGGCAAAGTGCCGGAGATTATCGTGCACGAACACTGCGGCGAGTCGGGTGCGATTGGCGCCGCACAAGAGGCCTTGCGTCTGTGGAACAACGGCAAGCGAACCACCTTTATCGGGCTCGAAGCGGTGCGCAACATTCGCTATCGCACCACACGCAATGAAGACACCCGGTGCTATTTCTGCAAGAACAATTGCCTGCGTACCTTTATCGACGTCGATGTGACCGCGGCCACAAATCATGAGCATGTGCACGCGCAGGCAACTGCGGTGGCAGAAGGTCAGGCAGCTCAGGTTGTCACCCATCTGCCGAGTCTCGAACAAATCCAGGCGAATCTTCCCGCTGCCGAAGGTCACGGTTCTTCCTGCAGCACTGGCGGGAGCAAAGGAACGTTCAAAGCTAAAGTAGAACCGCTTGTCCAAATTCAAATGTCTCCCGGCTCCAACAAGGTGGTTGAACTTCCCAAGCCAGTCGACTTCCAGCCGCGCAAGACAAAGGTGCCACTGCGCGTAGGAGAACAACGGCTGATCATAGCTACCTGTGAAAAAGGGACGGTAGAAGATCTGGCTGACATGAAAGACATCAAGGCCGACATCGACAAAATCAAAGAGGCCAATCCGAACTATGTCGATATTGCGGCCCGCGACGTTTTCCGGCATCGCCAGGTAGCGGTGGTTGCCGACGCCGCTCCCAGTACCAAGGGACTTTTTATCTCCAGGTCGGTGAAAGAGCGCGCGGCCCTGATGCAGAAGCGCCAGGATTTTCGCGTTGGCATTCCCCGTCTTCTCAACACCTACACCTATGCGCCGCTGTTCAATGCCTACTTCGCGAGTCTGGGAATGAAGGCGGAAAATATCATTTACTCCGACTACACCACGCCGGAGCTCTACCGCGCTGGCGCAAGCCGGGGAGCGATCGATCCCTGCTATCCCTCAAAGATCGGCATTGCCCATGTTTACAACCTCATCGCGACCAAGCACAGCAAGAAGCCGTTAAATGCGATCTGGTTCCCGATGTATGACGTGCTGCATACGCCGCTGGTGAACCTGACCGGGTCCAACGCGTGCCCGACGGTTACGGCCACGCCGGAGACGGTCAAGGCCGCCTTCACCAAAGAGAGTGACATCTTCACCGAGAATGGGATCAGCTACATTGATCCCATTCTGAACCTGCAGGATCAGAGAATTTGCGCCGACCAGATGTTCAAGGCGTGGGGTCCGATCCTTGGACTCTCCAGGGAAGAAAATGAACGCGCTCTGGACGCTGGTTTTAAAGCCCTGCTCGACTGCGAGGCCGAAATTCGCCGCCAGGCTCGACAGACGCTTGATCAACTGGAGCGTGAAGACCGCATCGGCATTGTGATGCTGGGCCGCGTTTATCACCATGATCCCGGCTTGAACCACGAGATCATGGAGGAGTTCCAGAAGCTCGGCTATCCTGTCTTCTCACAGAGCACGCTGCCTCTGGATGAGGATTTACTTGATCGCCTGTTTGGCGAGGAAGTGCGCGCTGGGCTCATCACTCATCCACTGGATATTCAGGATGTGTGGAAGAACCGGTATTCGACCAGCACTAATCACAAGGTCTGGGCGGCGAAGTTTACTGCCCGCCATCCTAATCTCGTGGCGCTTGAGGTTTCTAGTTTCAAGTGCGGCCATGATGCGCCTATCTATGGAGTGATCGAAGGCATTATTGAGCAATCGGGAACGCCTTACTTCTCGTTTAAGGATCTGGATGAGAATAAGCCGTCGGGTTCCATTCGTATCCGGGTGGAGACTATCGACTATTTTCTACGTCGCTACCGGGAAGACATCATCAAGCGGCGCGCCATCGAAGGAGATATCGAAGCGCAGCTTGCGGCTCTGGAGCAGACCCTGCGCAGCGAAGTGGCACTCGCGGGAGACTAGGAGGGTGCTCTATTGTGCGGGCAGAGAACCGCAGATCTCTCCGCTCCGGTCGGCATGACAATTCCGCGGGGTCTCGGAAAAAGGATCCAGCTGTATAACCTAGATTGGCGTTACCACTGCTTCTTTCTTCGGAATCTTATTGAGGAAGTCCTCGCCGGTTTTGAGGTGCTGGTCTACCAGTCGGGCTGGGGTGTGCGCTAGCCACTCAGCGGCCGAAATGTCCTGGTAGGTTCCAATCGGAAAAACCTCCAGAAAGACTAGATCCTCTGTTCCCATATTCTCGATGTAGTGCGGACGCGACATCTTGATATAGCCTACGTCGCCTGCCTGAAAATCGAAGGTCCTCGCCTTGCCTCCCGCCTGGAAGACCGTCATGCGCCCCTTGCCGCTGACGTAGTACTGCCACTCGTCGGAGAGCGGATGCCAATGCAGCTCGCGCAGGCCGCCCGGCTTTACCCGCACAATGGCTGCTGCGATGTCGGTTGCCGGGAAGGCCTTCTTGTCCACGATGCGGACTTCACCACCCGCCCTGACCATGGTCGGGGGCATGGTGCTCGCTCTAAAGACAAAATCTCCGTCGATCGCGCCCGTGCCTTCTGCTGCCGCCTTTTGCTCCTCCGCCAGAGGCCGCGGTGTTTCTGTGGCAAAGATGAACAGCTCCTTCTTGGGAACGTTGTCGAAGGTCGATGCGGGCACGTTGAAGTTTTTCGCTAAAACATCCTTCGGCGTGTGCTTGAACCAATCGGTCAACAGGAACGTCTCGAACTCGTTGAAACCTCCGTCGTTGAAGACCAGCAGAAACATAGCTCCATCGGGTCCCAGCCCCTGGATCGAGTGCGGAATTCCTCCGGGAAACAGCCACAGGTCACCCTTGGTCACGTCGTTGACGAAGCTACGTCCCTGGGCGTCCACGGCAGTGATCCGAGCGTTGCCGTAAATCATGAACGCCCATTCAGCGCTGGTGTGCCAGTGCAACTCGCGAACGCCGCCCGTGATTAGCCGCATCTCCACCCCGGCCAGGGTCTTCGATATGGGCAGCTCTCTCTCCGTTACCTGGCGCGTCCAGCCACCATCCTCGATCCGTTTGTGCGCCAGAGCGAAGGAATACTTGAACGGTTCGACCGTGCCGTTATCGGTCTCCGGCGACCACACCGAGCTGGGGTTCTCCGCATCGAGCGGGTTGTTGTTCTCCCCCGGCTGTTCCTCGTTCGGTTGATTGTGTTCCTTCGACCGCACTTGCTGTCCGGGTGCCAGTGGCACCATCGCAGCCGCAGCCAAGGCGGCCCCACTCACCCCTAGAAACCGGCGCCGCGTCGGCACCCGCGAAGAATCCTCAGACATAGCGACATCCCCTCGTTCCAGTGTAGCTTTACCAGTGAAACAGGGTTCCATCTTCCTTGCGGTTGACCGGCAGATAGGCCCTCTGATAAGGAAAACCCGCGGCGATATCTTCCCGGATATCCACTCCGAGCCCAGGCACATCGCCGGGATACATGGAGCCGTCGCGAAAGCTATAGGCATGGGCAAACGTTTCTTCTGTTTGGGTGTTGTGCAGCATGTGCTCCTGGATACCGAAATTGTTGATGGCTATATCCAGGTGCAGCGCCGCCGCCATACACACCGGCGACATGTCGCTGGCCCCATGGCAACCCGTCTGCACGTGATAAAGAGCGGCGAAATCGGCCGCCTTCTTCATCGCGGTGAGGCCGCCGCCATGCACTACGCTCATGCGCAGGTAATCGATCAGCTGCTCGCGAATCAGCTGCTCCGCGTCCCAAATGCTGTTAAACACTTCCCCCACCGCCAGGGGAGTGGTGGTGTGCTGACGGATGAGTCGAAAGCCGTCCTGCAGCTCGGCGGCAACCGGGTCTTCGAGCCAGAAAAGATGATAGGGTTCGAGCTCCTTGCCCAAGCGCGCCGCCTCAATGGGAGTAAGCCGGTGGTGAACATCGTGCAGCAGGTGCAGATCGTCGCCCAGCGTGTTGCGCAGCGCCTCAAAAAGCTTGGGAACATGCCTCAGGTATTTTTCCGTGGACCACAAGCTCTCGGATGGCAGGCCGCGTTCAGCCGGCTCATAG
Source organism: uncultured Acidobacteriaceae bacterium (assembly GCA_963814015.1). Lineage (GTDB taxonomy): Bacteria > Acidobacteriota > Terriglobia > Terriglobales > Acidobacteriaceae > PALSA-350. The sequence continues at coordinate 1,038,299 of CAWFBI010000001.1, read as the reverse complement.
TACTTCTGGTCTTTCGACACTCCATAGGTCGATTTAAGGCCGGGTATTCCACTCTGGGCTCGAATGGCGAGATACCCCATCGCCCGGTACCGCTCCACCTCATCCACGGTCTCGGCGATGTCGCGGCCGGTGGCATGCGCGTAGACCATAACCCCATTGCGGCTCTTGCCTCCCAGCAGGTTGTATACCGGAACACCCAGCGCCTTGCCCTTGATATCCCACAGCGCCATGTCGATGGCGGCTATGGCGGTCATGGTCACGGGCCCCCGCCGCCAATAAGCGCCACGGTAAAAATAGTGCCAGATGTCTTCGGTCTGAAAGGGATCGCGCCCCATCAGGCAGGGCACAAGATGATCTTCTAAATAGCTGGCAACCGCCAGCTCACGCCCATTCAATGTCGCATCGCCAAGACCGTAGATGCCCTCGTCGGTTTCGATCTTGAGGGTCACGAAGTTGCGGCCCGGACTACAGACAATCAATTTGGCACTCAAAATCTTCATTGATTCACTCCACTGGCTAGAAATCCGCCATCGATTACCAGGATCTCTCCAGTTACGAAGGAAGCTGCATCGGAAACCAGGTAGATGGCGCCCCCGACAAGTTCATCCATCTCTCCAAAGCGCTTCATGGGCGTGCGCATCTTCAGTTCGCGTCCGCGGTCAGTATGCAGAATCAGCTCACCATTCAGTGCCGTCGGAAAGACGCCGGGAGCGATCGCATTCACGCAGATCTTGTAGGGAGCGAGTTCGATTGCCAGCGACTTAGTCAGCGCGCCTACGCCCGCCTTGCTCACCCCATACGCTGCAACCTGGTTGAAGGCGACGAAGGTCGAGAGCGAGGCAATGTTCAGGATTTTTCCAAAACCCTGGCTTACCATCGTCTTGCCAAAAATCTGGCACGACCGCCAGGTGCCGTTCAGGTTTACATCGAGGACACTGTTCCAGCCGTCTTCGGAGCATTCGAGTGTAGGAGTCTTGAGCGTGATCCCGGCGGCATTCACCAGGATGTCTACCTTGCCCAAGCTTTCCAGAACCTTTCGCTGCAACAACTCGATCGAGGATCGGTCGCGAACATTCACCGTCGCCCGCAGAGAGCGGCGTCCGAAAGCCTCTATTTCTTCTGCAACCTGATGCGTTTCTTCCTCGCGGCGAGAGGCTGCCACCACGTCCGCTCCGGCCTCTGCAATTCCCAGGGCAATTGCCTTCCCCAGACCAGACGTACCGCCGATGACAACCGCGCACTTACCTCCGAGATCGAACCGGCTGGAACCCAATGTTTACTCCAAGATGCGAATTAAGTAGGATGATCCCGCAGCTTATCACGAGGAGCCGTACCGAGGAGCGGGACAGGTGCAGGATGAGAGCGTCGATCGCCGTTCTTTTCTGAAGGTCATGGGTGCAGTCGGCATGTCGTCTACCCTCGGATTGCATCCCGCCAGCGGACACATGGTGGAACAGGTTGCGGGACCGGGTCCCGACGCAGGCGCTAAGCCCAAATACTCGATCAAGTTTGGTGTGATCGGTCTGGATCACTATCACATCATGGGGATGACCGCGGCGGTGATCCGCGGCGGTGGCGAACTGGTCTCTTTCTACTCCAACCTGCCTAAGGCCGTCGCGGATTTTCAAAAGATGTATCCCAACGCCAGGCTGGCGAAGAGCGAGGACGAAATCCTTGACGACCCATCTCTGAAGCTGATCGCGGGTGCTCCGATTCCCCGGCTGCGCGCGCCGTTGGGCGTCCGCGCCATGAAGCAAGGCAAGGATTTTCTCAGCGACAAGCCCGCGGTAACGACCTTGGACCAACTGGCGGAGGTGCGCAGAGTGTCGGCGGAGACGGGCAAGATGTTTGCCATTATGTACTCCGAGCGGTTGGAAGTGCGCGCAGCCGTGCAGGCAGGTTATCTGATCAAGGCCGGCGCCATCGGCAGAGTCGTGCAGACGGTGAATATCGCTCCCCATAAGGTGAATGACATTACTCGCCCCGACTGGTTTTGGGATCCGGCCGAGTACGGGGGCATTCTATGTGATATCGGATCGCACCAGGCAGACCAGTTTGTTTACTACACCGGCTCGACCACCGCTGAGGTGACGGGTTCGCAGATCGCAAATGTGAATCATCCCACTCATCCTAAATTTCAGGATTTCGGCGACATGATGGTGCATGGTAACGGCGGGGCCGGTTATGTTCGTGTCGATTGGTTCACCCCCAATGGCCTCAGTGTTTGGGGCGATGGGCGCCTCTTCATCCTGGGAACAGACGGCTACATTGAGCTGCGCAAGTACATCGATATTGCCGGAAAACCCGGTGGTAATCATCTGTATATGGTGGACCAGAAGCAGGTGACTTTTATGGATTGCAGCCAGGTGGAGCTTCCCTTCGGCCCGCAGTTTGTCTCCGACATCGTCAATCGGACCCATACCGGGCAGAATCAGGAACAGGCATTGCTGGCTGCGGAACTGGTGCTCAAGGCGCAAAGAGATGCCAGAGTGTTGAGCTTCACCAGCTAGAGAGGAGGACCGATGAAAGAGACGCGAAGGACCTTCCTGAAAATGGGAGCGGCCGCGGCAGTCAGCTTTCCGACCATCGTGCCTTCGAGCGTCTTTGGGCAAAAGGCTCCGAGCAATCGAATCAACATAGGCGCGATCGGGGTCGGCCGCATCTCTCGCGGCCACGATCTGCCCGGAATATGGCAGTTCGACCAGGCGCGGATTATGGCCGTTTGCGATTTGGATTCGCACCGTGTGGAAGCGGCTAAGACGCTCGTCAACAGCTACTACTCCAGGAAAAGGGGCAAACCCTACGACGGCGTCACGGGATACCATAACTATCACGAGTTGCTGGCAAACAAAGATATTGATGCGGTGGTCATCAGCACCCCCGACCACCAGCATGCGATCCTTGCAGTCGATGCGGTGCATGCCAGGAAGGATGTTTACCTGCAGAAGCCGGCTTCGCTCACGATTGCAGAAGGACGCGCCATGAGCAACGCGGTGATGGCGTCGGGACAGATTCTGCAGGTGGGCTCGCAACAGAGATCGTGGAAACAGTTCTACCGGGCTTGTGAACTGGTGCGCAATGGACGTATCGGTGAGATCAAGCACGTGGAGATCGGTTTGCCTGGCGACCCCAGCGGACCCGATGCTGCCGCCATGCCGATCCCTTCCAACCTCAACTACGACGCATGGCTAGGCTCGACGCCGGAGGTTTATTACACCGAGATTCGGGTGCATCCCCAGGACGGGTTTAGTCGTCCCGGCTGGTTGCGTTGCGAACAGTTCGGCGCCGGTATGATCACGGGCTGGGGAGCGCACCACGTGGACACTGCTCATTGGGGAATGAATACCGAGTACACCGGGCCGGTCGAGGTATGGGGTACGGCTGAGTTCCCTACACATGGTCTGTGGGATGTTCATGGCAAGTTCCTGACTCATGCAATCTACGCCGACGGCGTGACCATGGACATCAGCGGCGACTTTCCTAACGGCATCAAGTTTTATGGCAGCGAGGGGTGGATTTTCGTCACCCGGGACGAGATGGTGACACCCACGGATTCCGGCAAACCGGCAGCAGCTCCGCAACCGCTGGTTGCCAGCGACCCCAGGATCCTCGACAGCGTCATCGGTCCCGACGAGGTCCATCTTTATCAAAGTGACGATCAGCATGGCAATTGGCTGGACTGCATCAAGAGCAGAAAGGCTCCCATCGCACCGGCAGAAATAGGTCACCGGGCCTGTTCGACTTGTTTGATCCATCACATAGCGATGAAAACCAAACGCAGGCTCTATTGGGATCCGGTCAAAGAGCATTTCAAAAATGACGACGAGGCGAACTGCATGCTATCCCGTCCCCAGCGTGCTCCGTACATGATGGACGTGTAGAAACCATGGCATGAGTTCACCTACGAATAGATCGAATTTGCGCTGGGTTGTTTGCGGCCTGCTGTTTCTGGCGACCACCATCAACTATATGGATCGGTCCGCCCTGAGCCTGGTGGAGCCGATCCTCAAACACCTGCTCGGCGGCGATCAGGACGTGGCTCTTTACAACCGGCGCTACAGCGATATCGTCAACTGCTTCATCCTCGCGTATGGGCTTGGATTCCTGGTCGCTGGGCGAGTGGTCGACCGCATCGGGGTAAAAAAAGGGTATGCCTTGTCCATCGGGCTGTGGGCGCTGGCCTCGATCAGCCATGCGTTTGCGCGGACAGCGGTTGGCTTCGGGATCGCTCGTTTTGCGTTGGGTTTGGGGGAGTCCGGTAACTTTCCTTCGGCACTCAAAGCGACCGCCGACTGGTTCCCGACCGAAGAACGTGCGCTGGCTACTGGGATTTTCAATTCCGGAACCAGCGCCGGCGCGCTGATTGCTCCGCTGCTCATTCCTTTTGTCGCTGTTCGTTTTGGTTGGCAGGCAGCATTCTTCACCACCGGCAGCCTCGGTCTTCTCTGGCTTCTGACCTGGCTGTTGTTTCCCTACGACCGGCTTCATCCCAGGTTTGGGAATCCCGCGGCGTCGGCTTCGCTGACTGCCGCACCGGCGACATACAAGGCTCTTCTCTTCAGCCCGGGTACCTGGAGATTTGCGCTTTCCAAAGGGACCACCGATGCGATCTGGTGGTTCTATCTTTTCTGGCTGCCCAAGTATTTCAACGAGCGCTTCCATGTGGACATGCAGCACCTGGGGCTGCCGCTCATCATTGTGTACATAGGCGCAACGTTTGGCAGTATTGCCGGGGGCTGGCTAGCGGGCTTTTATATCCGTCGTGGGCACTCGGTGCGGATAGGCAGAAGATTCGCCATGTTCGTCTGTGCGCTTTGTGCTACGCCGGTGGCACTGGTGCCTTTTGTGCATCCTCTTTGGCAGGCCATCGCTCTTTTATGTCTGGCGACGGCCGCGCACCAGGGTTGGTCCTCGAACCTTCTTTCGACGCCGTCAGACATGTACCCTTCCAGTTCGGTAGGCACGGTCGTTGGAATCGGAGGGGCGGCTGGCGCCGTCGGCAGCGTGCTGTTCACGTTCCTGGTGGGGGTCCTGTGGACGAACTATGCATTGCTGATTTTTCTTGCAGCCGGATCTGCTTATCTGCTCACGCTATTCGCATTTCAATGGCGTGCTCCCGCGCCGCTTGCCGCAGAACAAGTTTCTGCGGACTAAGGTGGGTACTGAAGATCCGGCCGCGATGATCAAAGCGCACGGTTGTGCTTCCATCTGACTCGGTATCCCTTGCAGAAAACAGCAGGTCCGTTAACCCGGTACTTCAACCTCGGCGCCGCCGCGCTCCTGTGATAAATAGCCGCTGTAAAGGGTTGCGATCGTATCCCTCGCTAGTTCTATTCCGGAGAGGGGTTCGCGATCGTGGTAAATGCTCTCCATAAAGTCCTGGAACTCCTGCGGATACCCATGCTGCCAACCCTCATCCGGCGCGGGACAGGTCCATCCCTGCTTGGTGCTGATCTTCTCCACCACATAAACGTCCTTCAGTATGTCTTCGCGAGGATTGAAGGTCTCCATGGCATTGGTCGGATTCAGATTGCATCGGGTACGGTGATTGTTGCAAAAGACCTCCAGCCAGTTGGAAACCCCGCCCATGACCAGTTCCGAGGCGAAGATATCGGCAACGGTTCCGTCGGAAAACGTGATGTGGATTTGCACGTAATCCTCGATATCTTCATAGCCGGTGCGCAGGAAACCTTCATCACGAAAATTAGGCAAGCGGGTGATCTCATGCGTGCGGCAGCTTACCGTGGCCGGCCGAATGGACATTCCATCCTGCGATTCTCCCTCGACCCGCTTCAAGTAAAGCGCCGCGCTGACCGGATGGCATCCCTTCCCGACCAGCGATCCGCCGCCAGAGAATTTCCAGCGGCCATAGTAGGGAGAGTGTGATCCACTATGCGACTCTTCTCCGAGGATGCGAAGAATCTGGCCGCCGCTTTTTTGGATGATCTCCCGTTCCTTCTGAATGGCGGGAGCATAAACCCAGTTCTCGGCATAGCACACTCGCTTGCCACTGGCTTTAGCCGCTGCCAGAATGCGTGCACAACTTGCCGTGGCCTCAGCCAGCATCTGCTCTTTGGGATAGGTGCTCGCGCCGAAGTATCCGGTAAGCGGCTTTTCAATAATGACGTGCTTGCCCAGCTGGAGAGCTTGCACTGCCAGCTCTTCATGCGAGGATGGAGGAGTACAGAGATCCACCACGTCTACCGCGGCACAAAGCTCGGCAAAGGTATCGAAGGCACGAATCCCCGTCTCCCGTGCAAAGGCGTCTCGTGCTTCCGGCGTCTTGGAGGTCACACCTACTATCTCGATGGGCACTCCAAATACACGCCGAATAGCTTCCCAATGAAACCGTGCTGCAAAGCGCGCACCAACAAACCCCAAACGAACTGGTTTTGCCATAGCTGCCGACTCGGAACCTTTCTCTTTTAATGGGAGTGCCGGGGAACAACCTTGCGCAGATCGCGATACTTCACGGCAAATTCCAGACAGGCGCCGGTTTCGAGCTGCCCGACGTTTTCCCGGTAGAACTCCTGCCATGGCGATTGATTGATAATCGCTGCTGGTTTCAGTGCGTCGCGGCGGGTCGCGATCTCCTCCTCAGACAGCAACACATCGACGCGACGCTTTCCCAGGTCGACTCGGATCTGATCGCCTGTCCGAAGGATCGCGAGATTCCCTCCTATCGCCGATTCCGGAGAGATATTCAAAATCGACGGGCTGTCGGAGGTGCCGCTTTGCCGGCCGTCTCCCATGCACGGCAGCATGCGAATTCCCTGCCGTATCAGTCTGCCTGGCGGCGTCATGTTCACCACTTCAGCCGAGCCCGGATACCCTACCGGCCCCGCTCCGCGAACCACCAGGATGGACTGCTCATCGATCTCGAGCGAGGGATCTTCGATGCGCCGGCGGTAATCTTCTGGTCCATCAAACACCACCGCACGAGCGACAAAGCAGTCCTCATGGCCCGGCTCGGACAGGTAGCGCTCTCTGAACTCATCGCTGATGACCGAGGTTTTGACCACTGCGGAGTTGAAAAGGTTGCCGGAAACCACCAGCAAACCAGCATTCCGCTTCAGTGGATTGTCGTAGGTCCGGATGACATTGGTGTCCAGACTTCGCGCATCTTTGCAGTTCTCTCCAATGGTCTTCCCAGACACGGTGAGCGCGCCAGTACGGATCTTGCCTGCCTGCATCAGCTCGCCCACGATCGCGCTCACCCCGCCGGCACGGTGATAAGCCTCGCCAAGAAATTCCCCTGCCGGCTGCACATTCGCCAGCAGGTCGATCTGATGACCGATTCGCTCCCAGTCGCGAATATCCAGATCAACCCCCACATGTCGGGCGATGGCGACGATATGCGGTGGACAATTGGACGAGCCACCAATCGCAGAATTGACTACGATTGCGTTTTCAAAGGCTTCGCGGGTAAGAACCTTGCTTGGGGTAAGATCTTCGCTCACCATCTGCACGATTCTGCGCCCTGTGAGGTATGCCATCTTGCCCCGTTCCGCATACGGCGCGGGAATGGTAGCGCATCCCGGCAATGACATGCCAAGAGCCTCGGCCAGCGAATTCATCGACAGCGCCGTGCCCATGGAGTTGCAGTGCCCTGCACTCGGTACACCGTCGAGCACCCTCTCCACCAATTGCTCGCCAGTAATCTCACCCTCGGCGAGCAGACGCCGCGCTTCCCAAAGCACCGTACCGGTGCCGGCAAGTTTACCGTTTACATAGCCGTCGAGCATCGGACCGCCAGACAGCACGATGGCCGGCAAATTCACGGTGGCTGCCGCCATGATGGCTGCAGGAGTCGTCTTATCGCATCCTGTGGTCAGCACCACGCCATCAAAAAAATACCCGGCCAGGATCTCGACCAGGCCAAGGTAGGCAAGGTTGCGATCGAGAGCGGCAGTGGGCCGCTTGCCCGACTCCTGGATAGGATGAGAAGGAAATTCAAAAGGTATTCCTCCCCCATCGCGTATGCCCGCTTTTACCCGCTCGACAAGAGTTGTATGAATCCGGTTGCAGGGGACCAAATCGCTGCCGCTTTGGGCAATGCCAATCATCGGTCTGCCGGATTGGAGCTCTGCGCGGGTAAGGCCGTAATTGCAGTAGCGCTCCAGATAAACGGCGGTTTCGCCCGGTTCGGCCCGGTCATTGAACCAGCTGTCGCTGCGCAGTTTCTTTCGATCGTCCATCGAATCTAGTACCCCAGGGTCTTATTGACCACGTTCTCGAGCGGCTCGCCGTTAGAAAATCGGCGATCCTGCTCCAGGAAAAAGCGCATCGCCTGGTTGAGCCAATCCGCTGTGTGGTCAGCGCAGTGGGGCGACAACAGTACGTTCTCCAGCCTATACATAGGATCTCCGGCGGGCAGCGGCTCATGCTCGAACACGTCGAGCCCTGCGCCCTTGATCCGCCTGGTGGTGAGGGCGCGCACCATGGCAGCCTCGTCAATCACCGGCCCCCGGCCTACGTTGATCACCACCGCGGTCGGCTTCATGGCGGCGAACTCTGCATCGCTGATCATGTGGTGGGTCTCGGTGGTCAGCGGGAGCGAGACCACCACGTAGTCACAGCGCCCGAGCATCGTCAATAGATCTTCCGGCGGATAGAACTGGTCGATCAAAGGATCAACTGTTTGGGGCGGGTGTCTCTTGAGTGCGAGTACGGTCATGCCCATCGGGTGCACCCGCTTCGCCACGGCGCGGCCGATGTCTCCATAGCCCACAATCCCCACCGTCTGGCCATCAATCTCTTCCACGTCAAACTGGTCCCACACGCCGGCTATCTGGTTGCGGATCATGCGCCGAAAATCCTTGGCAAAATAGAGGATGGCGGCAAGCGAGAATTCTCCCAGCGACTGGCTGAAAACACCGCTCCCGTTGGTCAACGGGACGTCACTCGAAACCAGCTCGGGGAACAACACGTTGTCTAGTCCTGCGGAGCGCGAATGCACCCAGCGAACGTCTTTGCACATGAGGAACACGTCGCGCAGCAACTTCTTCGGTCCCGACCAGGCAAGGATGACCACGGGATCATTCACCCCACTCGCAAAAGCTTCGGGCGTGCGGCCCACGATGTGCCGCAGACCCTTCAACTGGCTCAACTGTGGGTCGTCCTCTTGCGACACCACCAACACAGTGTGTTCAATGCTCATGCCCCTCCTGTCGCTCCTCGGTCTCGATCGGATTTTTATTACGGCCTGATGCTATCATTCTCCGGGCCATCTGCGTGTCCGCCCGGAACAGGAGACTCCCATGAATCACAAATCGCCTCACCCGCTGCGCGGCGTCATCACTGCAATGGTAACGCCCCTCGATCAGGACCTTAACCTGGATCAGAAAGGCCTGGAGCGGCTCATCGAACACCTGATTGGCGGCGGGGTTCATGGCATCTTTATCCTGGGTACGACGGGTGAGGCGCCAAACCTGCCCTACGACGTGCGCTCCGCGCTGATAGAACAAACCTGCAAACTGGCCGGCACCCGCGTCCCGGTCATTGTGGGAATCACAGACACGTCTTTCAAAGACGCGATCCGGCTGGCGGTCAAGTCGTACGAGTGCGGTGCCTTTGCTGTGGTAGCTGCGCCGCACTATTACTTCCAGGTAAGCCAGGCGGACTTGTTTCATTATTTCAAGAGCCTGGCATCGCAGTTGCCCCTGCCGCTGTTTCTTTACAATGCCCCGCTCAACACCCACCAGTGGCTGGAGATCGATACTGCGATTAAGCTTGCCGCCGAGCCCAATATCGTTGGGCTCAAGGATAGCGGTCTGAATATGGGCTATTTTCATGCGGTGCGGGAGGGAGTCAAGGAGTTGCCTGAGTTCAGCCTGCTGGTTGGACCCGACGATTTGCTGGCAGAAGCGGTGCTTCTGGGAGCCCACGGGGGCATGGCCGGCGGCTCCAATGTCTGGCCGCAACTCTTTGTTGCGCTGTATGAAGCTGCGGTAGCTCATGACATCGGTCGCGTCGCCGCGCTTCACCAGCAAGTGGTGCAATTCGATAGCGCTGTCTACCGCTCCGCCGCTCATACTGCGAACCCGTTGCGCGGACTCAAATGCGCGTTATCGTTCATGGGAATTTGCAGCACCGACCTAACCCTGCCGCTGCGACCCTACTCCCACGAAGAGCGCGATCGGGTGCAGAAATATCTGCAGGGAGTCGACCTGCTTGCCGTGCCCCAGATGTCCAGCAAATGAACTAGCGATGCGAGTCTTGACTTCTGCTTTGCTAGGTTGCGCCAAGCGTCGCGCTAATATCAATACCGACCGCACAAGTCATGAACCGACGCAGCCAGGCTCCCTACGTCTGTGCTTACTTGCCGGTCACCCAGGCACTTTCTGTAGCAGGTTGACCCTATAGGGCTTCACGGCGATGGATTTTGTGCCCTAAAGCGTTCTTTCCGTCTTACAAGCAGGATGTCGGGGATTCGAGTCCCTCGCTGCCCACCAACTTTCTCGCCACCTTGCATGTTCTGAATCCTCCACATCAATTGTGCGCCTGCCTCTCTTCGGTAATGGGCCTGAGGTGCTGGCGGATCCGAGAAGAATTTGGGTAAAGCGGAATTCATGACGGCTATCGAGCCATCGATCTACGGATTTAATTATCTGTGCCGCTTCGTTTAATCCCAGATACTGTCATGCGAATTCAACCACGGACCTCTCGTGTCCGGGTCGGAGTTCTGACCTGCGTTGCTCAGCAGCAGCCCAATCGCTTGAGCGACCTTACAGATCTGCTCGGCGGAAGCGCGATAGCGCCCCTTAGAAAAACGAGTGAGGGGCGCCGAAATACCGATCGATCCCACAATGAGATCGTTATCGACACGAATTGGGGCAGCGATACAGCGGAGCTCTTCTGTATGTTCCGCTTCGTCGGTCGCAAATCCTCGCTTTTTGATCAGGGCGCATTCTTTGGCCAGCTCCTGAATCGAGGTCAGCGTGTTCCTGGTGTATCTACGCAGGCGAGCTGAACCAAAGAGAGCCCGCAATTCCCGCTCACCCGCATCGGCCAACAAAGCCTTGCCGTGCGCTGTGCAGTAAAGTGGCACCAACTCTCCGGCTTGCCCGGCCACAGCGATCAGATTGCTGGCCGCCGCGTGGTCTATGAAAAGAGCGTATTTGTCCTCTCGGATGGCAAGGTGCGCGGTTTCGTTGATCTGCGTGGCGAGTAGCTTCAGTTGCTTGTTGGCGACCCTGATCAGCATGTTGCCCCAGTCGTACCGATGGGAGAGGCGCCACATGGAAGAGCCTAGAATGTAGTCCTTCCGGCCTGCGGGGCAAGCGAGAAACCCACGTCGCCTAAGCGTGTTCGCCAGCCGGAATACGCTGCTGCGATCAATCCCCAGTAACTCGGTGAGTTCTCCCAAGGAAACGGGTTGTTTGGAAAGCGCCACCGCTTGCACGATCGTTAGACCACGATCGAGACTTTGTACAAATGGAAACTGGCGAACCTTGTCCTCAGGCATAAGAAAGATACCGGCTCCCAGCTCAAAATGTAATTCCCAGAGTTTCCGGGTAACTCTCCTGGTCTAAATCCAATCGGGCAATAGGCGACGGGGGTTTGGGGTCGTTATCCAGTGTACCCATAAACATACCCAGAATTTTCTCCCTCCATGATATCCGTGATGGCAGGAACGTCTACCCGAAGGGACAGGAAGTGGTGGTCCATACCGGCTATGATCCTTTAGTGCTTCTGCCGTTTCGTAGAAAATAAAAGACAACCATCAAGGGGACCTACGTCGCCTGTAAAGCGGCGCACCAGGCCCCGTTTCTTTGTTTCCTTTGTTGATCTCATGTGACAGTGTGTCAGTTTTCCGACACACGAGGTGGGCGTTTTGCCCGGTTTTTTGCTGTTCTAAGGATGATCGTTCGCGGGCGGCCCGATCCCAATTTTGACCTTGTAGACCACTCTCGGATCCGTCGTTTTCGACACACCATCGTTGAACTGCGGCAGAAGATTCATCTGAGCCGCGGGCAACCATAGATAGCCCTGACTGTCGATCCACATCGCATCAACCCAGACCAATCGGGGGTCCTGCACGAGCGTACTGACCTGGCCTTTCGGCGTAATCTTGAGTATCGCCAACTTGTTCGTATCACTAGCGTAGATGTTTCCCTGCGCATCGATCGCCGTGCCACCGGTGGTCGTGGTTTCCGCGAACAACTTCGCACCCTGTGTGCGTTCTTGGTCGCTTACGCTCATGTCATCGAGCAAGCGCGTCTCAACGCGCCACAACGGCCCGGAGCACGGCTGATAGTACAGATACTTCCCGTCCGGAGAAACCTCAAGCTGGTCCGCATGGATATACAGCGGCTTGCCGTTGAGGATGAGTGTCCTGCCCTCGGCCGAGATCGGCTTCTGCGCCGTCACCGACATCTGGCCTTCCATGACCCTGCGTGCCTTACCGGTCTTCACGTCCATCACGATCAGCGCCGGGACGCCCGCGTCCGTCATGTACGCATTTGGCCCATTGAACCGGATATCGTCGAGCAAGCTGTTCGGCTTTGTGGCACCGCTCATATCATACGTGCGTAGGACCTTATTCGTATTCACGTCGATCTGCACCAACTTCGGCCCGTGCGACCCATTCAGTTTGTCACTCTCCCGCGATCCCGAATCCACAATCCACAGGCTTCCATCCGGCCCGAGTCGGAGTGCGTGCGCATGCTGGAACACATGGTTACCGTCCTCAGCGGGCTTTCCAGAATTCCACGCTGCATCCGGATATGGCACGACCCTATCGTTCACCCACTCCGCGATCTGGGGACCCTCCGCACCCTTCTCCGTGTCAATTGTTATAAAAATGCGTTTGCCGTCCGCCGTCGTAGCCACGCCATACGAGGTCTCGTGATGCAGGCGAATGACTGGTACCAGCTCAGGCACGCCCATCTTGGACTGGGCCAAAATCGTCCCAACCGCGCATACACTGAGCCAGCCTGTCCACCACAGCCGAGCCCATCGCAGAGACCGCATGCACCGCCGCGCCGCGCTCCTCACTTGGTGGCCGTCTCCATCATTATGGTGCATTGTCGCCTGCCGCAACTTCGAGAGTACAGATCTCATGGTCGAAACCTCCTCTATATATCCCAGCCGAATTTTTCGCCTGCGCACACTCTGTAGGTTATTGCGCGTAACTGAAGCCTATGTTCTGAGTATCAATATGTCGCCCAAGCAACCCCGGTTTCCTTTGTTTCGTCGGCACTTCTGATCAGAGCCGTCCATCCGGGTTAGGGAGGGTGAGATCGCGGATGCGCACTGCGAATTCGTGCGACGCCTCAACGAACTGCCGAATTCATTAACCGATAGTCCATCTTCGTTGTAGGCGCGACGGAAGTTACGGAACTTACCCAGGAGCCGTTCTACAATCTCAGGCTTCACCGGCCTGCGCGGCGATACGGCACCTTGTCGATCCCCTCGATCCCGCCTTTGGTCGCGGTTATCTTACATGCTCGGCGCTAGGAGAAAATTTGCGTATTATGCAAGTGTGATTTCTTTTATCTCGAACGCCACCGCAATCAGTGTTTCAATAGAGTCTATTTTCTAATGTGGCACCAATCGATGAGTATATGGAATCACGAACCTTGTCAAGACCTTATCTTTCGCGGCTGATAGTGCTTGCAAGAGGGATCCTGTCCAGCGAAATCTCAACAAATTAGGACTCATTACACACGCTGGCCCAAATCCGCAAGTAAACGAGCCCAACTCAGGTAAGCCTCACTGCCGCCTCCGTAAACTCCTCTTCTAACGGCTTGCAACCTCGAATTCCGGTCGAATTTTTTACCCTTGACACGTGTAATGCGCAAGCACTATAGACTATAGCGCAAAGAGGATGGCGGTCGACCGTACGGCCTAAATCCGGGTTCTTGATTTTTATTAGGTGTACGTCGAAAGGCCATCTGGCGACTGTTGTACGGAATCTTTGTATCCGTGCTCCGGAGGGTTCAATGGCCCAAACACAAGTCTGGCGCCTCAGTTGAAGGAACAAGCGTAAGGTTCTAGGGGTCAGCTTAAGGCCAAGAACCCCCCTTGTGAAGAATTCAAATGGACTATGCTTAACAATTCTTTTGGGCTAGCGGCTCCAGTGAAGAAATTAAAAAATCTTTTGTGGCAAGCCAGCGCAATCGGTAGCACGTGTCCCGAGAGTCAACTGTCAAACATCGATCATGGCCCATGGACCGCAATAGGTGTCAGGGTCCTCGAAGCAATGATGCGACTTACTCATAGAGTCCCGGTTGTATTCGGGAGTAATGCTGACTCGCATGCATCTGTGATGCCATTTCGCCGTATGTACCTATATTGCAAGTCGGTTTACTTTTAAGAGATAGGACCGGTGCTGCCTTATGAAGAGGAGCAAGCGAAGCATTTGGGGTTGCTTACTGGGGCAGGTCTGCTTGGCTCCTTTGCTTCTGGCGCACGCGCCAAAGCAGCACCGCAACGTGAACTGGAGCGATTACGGAGGAGGGTCGGATGCCTTGCAATACTCCCCGCTCCGGCAAATCAATAAGACCAATGTGGGCAAGCTGGAACAAGCGTGGTTCTACTCGGTACCCGGTATAGGCGACACATTCGACTTCAACCCGTTAATTGTGAACGGGGTGATGTACGTTCTCGGCAAGGAGAACGCGATTGTGGCCCTCGATGCCGCCACGGGAAAGGAAATCTGGGTCCACCCGACCGAGGGTACCCCCGAACACCGCGGCATCAACTATTGGGAAAGTGAAGACCGCTCCGACCGGAGACTCATCTTCTCGGCAAATAGCTTTCTTCAGGAAATCGATGCCCGGACCGGCGCCAGCATCCATACATTCGGCGATGACGGACACGTCAATTTGCGCGATGGTCTGGGACGTGATCCCAAGACGATTCCCGAAATTCAAAGCGCCACGCCGGGCCGCGTGTTCGAGAACTTGATCATATTGGGTTCGGCCACGAGCGAAGCCTACGGTTCGCCTCCGGGTGACCTTCGCGCCTACCACGTGCTCACCGGCAAGCAGGCTTGGATTTTCCACACCATACCGCACCCAGGCGAGTTCGGCTACGACACCTGGCCCAAAGATGCCTGGAAGTACGCGGGTGGCGTTAATACATGGGGTGAATTTGCGATCGACGAGAGCCGGGGCATCGGTTACTTCCCTCTGGGATCGCCGACCTACGATTACTGGGGTGGCGACCGCATCGGGGCCGACTTGTTTGGGGATTGCCTGCTGGCTTTGGATTTGCGAACCGGTAGGCGAGTCTGGCACTTCCAGACAGTCCATCACGATCTTTGGGACTATGATCTTACAGCCGCCCCGAAGCTGCTGTCGGTGCGGCGCAATGGCCAGATGGTCGATGTTGTAGCTCAGGCCACGAAGTCGGGCTTTTTGTTCGTATTCAATCGAGTCACGGGAGAGCCGCTTTGGCCGATCGAGGAGCGTCCGGTTCCAAAGAGCGATGCCCCGGGAGAACAGTCATGGCCCACGCAGCCGTTCCCCACCAAACCAGCGCCCGTCGCGCGCCAGAATTTTACGGCGAAAGACCTCAACCCCTACGTGAGCCCCGCCGACAAGGCGAGCTTTCTTGAGATTCTCCGGACTGCAAACAACCAGGGTGTATTCACTCCCGTGAGCGACAAGCATGAATCAATCCAGATCCCGGGTGACGACGGCGGAGTAAACTGGGGCAACGTCGCTGCGGATCCGAAGACTGGCATCGTGTATTTGCGAACCGGCGATGCACCCCAACTCAAACTTAAGTTGTCGCAGAAATTCCCGCTGGTGGTACCGCCCGGAACGACTCCAGAGGTACGGGGCCACGTGATTTATTCGCACTTTTGCCAGGCTTGCCACGGTCCCGACAGGACCGGTGGCATCATGTCACCCAAAGACATCGGAATCGATAAATTCAAACAGGTCGTCACCACTGGCGAAGGGGAGATGCCGGCATTCTCAGAGCTGCCGCCCCATTATCTGGACGACCTCGCCGCCTATATATCAAACCCGTCCGCAGGTGGTCCGCCTCAAGCGGCCGACGAAGGGGGCGGAATGGAACGCCTACCTCCGCCCCTGGGAATCACCCGCTACTTTACCAACTACCAGAATCGGATTATCTCAAGCGATGGCCTCCCGGCGATCAGCCCGCCCTGGACTTCCCTGGTTGCAATCGATCTGAATGACGGCATGATGCGATGGAAGGTTCCACTAGGTGTGGTACCTGGTTTGGCAGCTCAAGGCATCACAAATACGGGAGCCGCCAAGGTCGCGGGGGTTGCAAACAGAAATGGGCCGATCGTCACCGCGGGCGGCCTGATCTTTGTGGCGTCGTGGGGGGACCGGACCGTGCACGCATACGACAAAGAAACAGGGAAGCTGCTTTGGCAGAGGGAAATCGGGGCCAATCCCGAAGGGCTCCCGTCAGTGTACGAAGTCGACGGGCACCAGTACGTTGTCTTCGCTGCCGCAGGACATCCATCCGAAAGCGCTCCAGGAGAGGGCTTCGCATGGAAAGCGGGAAAACCTGAGGCTCAGGGCTATTATGTGTTTGCCTTGCCTAAAGAGTAACGCCTTCCACTTGGCCCCTGGCAATTGACCAAAGGGATCTATCAATTCAAATTTGACGAATCCGACTAGAAGATTCTGGAAAGCACAGTTCTGAAGCTGCGGACCGAATCCAGATCAGAGTCGATACTTCAAGTGGTGGCGCGTTTCGCTAATTGTCGGCCTCGCTTTGTTTTTTCCTTCGAGTGTTATCTATTCTAGGTTATGCAAGCATCTCACCGATATCCCGAGCGGCATAGCACACCTGCTCAGAGTAGAAAAGACTATCTACTGCGATCGAGCTGGAACAAGCAGCGACGATACCAATCGAGCCTATAATGACATCATCCTCGAGTCGAATTGGCGCGGCGAGGCATCGTATGCCTTTCTGATATTCCCCTTCATCAACCGCAAAGCCTCGTTTTTTAATTACAGTAAGGTCTCGTGACAGACGGTCAATGTTCTTGACTGTGATCTTGGTAAATCTCTGCAGCGGAGCAGTACCCAGGATAGCGCTTAGCTGCGACCGGTCCATATCCGACAGCAAGGCTTTCCCATGCGCTGTACAGTGTAGCGGTATTAAGTCACCTGGCCCACCTGCAATCGTAATCGTATGTTTAGCGTTCGCAGAATCAACGATCAGAGCGCCTTCGCTCGCGCGTACTGCGAGTTGCGCTGATTGGTCTGTTTGGGCTGCCAGGAGCTTGAGCCGCTGGGTGGCAATCCTTTTCAGCATATCGCCCCAGTTATATTCGCTGGAGATCCTCCACATCGAAGAGCCGAGTACGTAATCCTTCTTGCCAACCGGGCAGGATAGAAAACCGCGCCGTCTCATCGTGTGGGCGAACCGGAAAGCACTGCTTCGATGCACACCGAGAAGACACGCCAACTCATCAAGCGAAAGAGGTTGCGTCGAGGACGCGATAGCATGAAGTATTGTCAAACCGCGATCGAGGCTTTGGATGGAGACAGTTGGGCGACCTTTATTGGCTGGCATAAGAACCTATCTCCCAGGAGGCCCGCCGAGCCGACCACATAGCGGCACTTCATAGCAGCTGCTTTATGCCTCCCTATTTAATGGCGGTCCGCTTTTCAACTCTATTTCCGCGGCTTACCCCAGTAGATGAATGTGCCGAATCTGGTCGCAGTTACAATGTCGACCGCGCCGTCTTTGTTCAGATCTATAGCGAGCAGGTCCGAGCCCGCACCAGAATGATTGTCAATGAGCTCGGGCACAAACTCTGCACCTCCCGGCGCTTTGGGATTACGCACCGTCTTGTACGCATACAAAACCGCTTGACCATAAGGGTCCGGATCGAGATAGGTGTCAAGATGCGACCAATACCGCTTGCCGACAATAAAGTCAGGCACGCCGTCGCCATCGACATCCGCAAAGGTAGTGCCGTGGGGCTCGGAGAAGGCTACATTTCCAGCATTGGTGGCAGAGAAGTCGTCCATGATCATGTGCTTCGCGAATGAGATTTGGCCCTGACCGTCGCGCTTCTGCTCAAACCACGCCATCCCCCAGCCATGCGGATCGAGCACCGTCACGACATCGTTCAGGCCGTCGCCGTTAACGTCATAGACAGCCATTACGCTGCCACCCATGATGCCGCGTCCGTACCGGCCAAAGATCTCCGGATGGTAGGTCCACGTTTCCTGCTTGCTGCCGGCCGGAGGTTGCTCCCACCAGCCATAAGGGTTCACGATGTCCATCCGGCCATCGCCGTTGATATCGCCAACCCCGATGCCGTGGGCGGTAGCATACCCTTTTTCGGAAACGTTGTGCACGATCCACTGTCCGGTGGGATTGGCAGGATCGGGCTTTGCATAACGGACTTGTCCGTCGCCCATGTAGACTACCTCGGGCTTACCATCGCCATCCACGTCCTGCAACACCGCAATTTCGCTCTGGACGTCGGCGACCACTTTATATTTGTCCCAACGCCGCTCTTCCCCCTTCGGGTTGACATACAGGAAGACACCGCCGTTCTCCGCACCGTAGCTCACGGTAATCACGTCGGGCCAGCCGTCCCCGGTGAAGTCTGCAGCGAACTGCATCCACGCATCGGTCGCAAACTTGGTGGAGGGATTCACGGTCTCGGCTAGGTACATCTCCCTTGTTTTCGTATAGTCGGGACCGTAGTAGATGTAAGGACCGGATACGACATCCAGGATGCCGTCATGGTTAAAGTCTGCCGCGGCGGAACTCCATGAATAGTAAAAATCGCTCAGTTGCTGCTTGCGGAAATTGCTCGACGTTTGATCTGGAAAACGGACCTTCACGCCCAGATCCTTATAGGCCAGGCCCTTGAAGCGCACCTCCCCGCTGCCCCCGACGTAGAGCGCAATGGGGCCGTATCCTTCGTCCCCCACCGCACCGTGCTCACGCCCGTCGTTAAGGAACGTGCGAACGATATTGGCATCGAAGAGAATCTCGACTTCATTCCAGTCATTGGGCCGCAGTTTGCTATCCGGGGGCTCAAAGGGCAACTTCACGCTGGCTACCGGCGGGTGGTATTCGTGCGGAGCGTTGGGGCCAGGTGGCGGTGCGATTCGCTCCAGTCCGCCACCGTATCTCAACCTGTTGCGATCGACAATCTTCCCTTGGGCGTCGATGGTAACGCTATACGACGCGAGCTCCGGCTCGCTGAGCGCCACATAGATACCTTTCATACCATTTGGCGTCTTTTCCGCGCGAAACAGCATGCCGGTTTCACACGCTCCCGTGCAACGGAATTGGGTGTAGAGACCGATGTCCTGGTACGAGTGGTCAAGCAAGAGCCAGCCGCCGCCGCTCGGTTTAGGCATTCCGATCACCTCGCCGTTCTCCGCGCGCCACTCTGCCGGCCCAACTGTATGCCAACCCGTAAGGCTCGAACCTGCGAAGGTAGTGTCGGGACGGAACGATGGACCAACTGCGAACACCGGCAGAGAACCGAGCAACGCGAACCCGGCCAACAGCAAAGAACGTTTCCCAGACATCGCTTCTTCCCTTGGTCAGCGAAGCGCTGAAGCCTCCGCGAGACCAACCGCTGTTTCCCAGAGTAAAAGCATCGCCAGAGCTGCATAGGCTCCGGCGGGTGCATCGTAACCTTACGACAAATATCTGGCGTGCATAACAGTTGCAACCTCGCAAAAATACCGACCACACAAGTCATGAACCGACGCAGCCAGACTCCCTACCTCTCTACTTATTTGCCGGTCACGATATTGTTTTCTCCGGCTTCGCATGAGCACCTTGTCACCCCGTGTCTTTTGCTTCGAATCGATCCTTTCAGCCGATCTTATCGCCGATCTCGCAGAGCAAAAAAACGGCCGGAACCGGAGCCGGCTTACCAATAAATCTTAAGACCGAACTGCACCTCGCGTTGATCGTATGCCCCATCGCGAGTTGCTGTAATCCTGCCAAAAGCAGACGGGTTGGTAAAGTCGAGTGAGCCTGGAGCCGCCGCTACGCCAGGCCCGGAGAATCCAGGCAGCCCAAAGTTGGGCGTGTTGGTGAGATTGAAGATTTCCGCTCGGAATTCCGCGCGGACATCCTCCCAGATTGGGATCTGTTTGAGAAACGACAAGTCCGCTCGGTGGAAACCTGGCCCCAGGACCTGACTTCCTTGGCCTCCTAACGCCGCGAACCCACCCTGACCAATCTGAGTTACCACGGCCGGGTTTGCAAACGCCGCCGGGTTCATCCATTGATTCACATTGTGCTGTGGTCCATAGAGGTTAATTCCGGTAGTGAGCGCGTAGCAACCAACGCCAGCCGCGGTCGCGAGAGTACACGGGATGGTAAATGGCTGGCCACTTTGCAGAGTAATGATCGTGTTTACAGTCCAGTGGCCCACCAACGCATCTACAACCTTTGGAGAACCTCCGAGGAACTTCTGGTCCCGCCCGAATGGCAACTGATAGCTGGCGGTTCCATGAAACATGTTAGGTACATTGTAGTCGCATCCGTTGTAGTCCCCGTGGATTCCCCATCCGGGTAGATCAACCGCCCTGTATCCACCAATGTTGTTGTTCAGACCATCGCGAGCATCGGTTCGACATTTGGACCACGTATAGTTCACCAAAAAATCCAAACCCTGCGACAGGCGGCGCTGAATACTCGTTTGCATAGAATTGTAATTGCTGTTCGCGCTCGTAAGCTTATAACCGAAACCACGAGCAAAGTCCGGCCAGGGGATATAGGCTTGGGGATTGTAAGCCGGTGGCAGAATCTGACTCACATTGTTCGTGCCGGCAGACACCGAAATATGCCTTCCCTGATTGCCTACATAACCTAAGGTGAAAGTCGTGCTTGGGGATATCTGGTATTCAAGGGCGAGATTTTCCGCCTGAAAATAAGCCGTCTGAAAGTTTAGCTGCGCGCCGCTGAGTCCCAAACCCTCAGCGTTCACCTCCAGCGGCGCGAAATTAATAGCACTCAGGCCGGACTCCAGGGTCGCGATTGTACCATTTGGGTAGGTAAGCGGATGGCCAGCGTCCGGAGCGTTGTAGGAAAAGTTAAACTGGAAAGGATAGTTGGCGGCGGTACCAAGGTTGTCGCCATTGAACGGTGCTCCATAGAAAAGCCCAAACGCACCTCGGAGCACTAAGTTCTTCTCGAATTGATAAGCAAATCCAACCCGCGGTGCGAAGTTATTTAACGGGGTGTGCACCAGCCCTGAGAGGCCTGAACATTGGATCGCGATGCCATCCTGCGCCGTCAATTCGACGAACGAGGTGGACAGATTCTTATTGCAAACTGGCGTCGACATGAGAAACTCAGCACCTTGATTCCCAGTCGGAGGAACGAAGTTCGCCTGCTGATCCCCCGGGGCTACACCGTGACCTATGAATTCCCACCGCAGACCCAGGTTCAATGTGAGAATCGGTTTCACCTTCCAGTCATCCTGACCATAAATACCATAGTAGTGTCGCGTGATGGCTATGGTCGCCGCGTTCGAAGCTTCCGACCCATCCGCCCCTCCGACATTGTTGAAAGCCCCGGGGACGCTCCCGGCGGTGGGTATAAATAAGAGCTGTGCCAGACCAGTATTTCCACCTCCGGTCCCAATCGTTTGATTACTCCCGGCTTGTGAGGCTGCGGTGTTCGCAACATCTGTATACTTGCCGCTATAGGTAAAGTTGCCACGGCCATATGCCGGCTGAAAGAACGAAATAGGCGCCCGCTGGAATGCAAAGCCGCCCTTAAAGCTGTGCTTTCCCGCAATTTTACTCAGGTTCTCCGTGGCCTGCAGGACAGTACCGGTTTCTGACGTTGGCAGCCACGGGGAGGCACCAAGCTGACTGAGCCCTGCGAGATTATAGGTCGGTAAGCCACCGTTGTTAGGGAATTGCGGAATGTCCTGAATCCCGAATTGGCCCGGTATCGAGAAATCAGAGGCGAACGGTTGATACCTCGAAGTACCAATACGCGAATATCCGCCTCTGGCTTCATTCACCAGAGTCGGTGAGATAAGGAACGTCCAGCCGATTACGTCATCTTTTGAATCATTGATCTGATTCCCGGTTGAAAAGGCGCCCCCCGCCGCGACCGTGTTGAAGGGCGGAGGAATGAAAGTGGGCTGTCGCAAATAGCTCATGCGTCCAAAGATCTGGCCCTTTTGGCCGGTGGCTTGATCGATTCGGATGTCTCCCTGATTGATCGTATTCACCAGATTAGGATTGCTGAAGTAATTGGAAAAGACCCCGGAAAGGTTGGGGGAAGGGTACGTATTGAGCAAGTTGACAGCATTCGGATCGAGCCGTTGCGCTGGAATCTGATTGTTTGGAAAGGGCTCTCTCACGAAGCCAGTGCCATTCGCCGTCAGGCCGGTCACGGGATCAACTTGACCGGCAGTTACCGTTCGAGTTGTCGCCGGGTCAAATACCTGTCCAACCGCAGTTGTGCGTCCCAGGAGATCGGTTCGTGTGCCACTCTGCCCGGAGATCAGTTCGGAAAAATCCGTATAGCCACTGGACCGTTCAAGCGCAGTTGGAACGCTCGACGTGATTGGACTGGCCTGGATGATGCGCGTTCCCTCATAGTCCCCAAAAATGTAGGTCTTGTGTTTTCTTCCGTCATAGAGATGGGGGATAAAGATGGGGGCGCCCGCGGTGAAGCCAAACTGATTCAAACGAAATTCGCCTTTGCGGCCAATAGTTTCAAAATAGTTCCGTGCGTCCAGCGCGTCGTTGCGCAGGAATTCGAACGCACTTCCGTGAAATTGATCCGTTCCAGACTTAGTGGTTGCATTGAGAACGGCGCCAGCTGCGCGGCCAAACTCAGCATTGAAATTGCTGGTCTGCACCTTGAATTCGTGGAGCGCGTCGACCGACGGGAGGTAAACGTAGTAGGCGCCATTCAGGTAGTCGGTAAGATTCGAGTTGTTGTCGACACCGTCGAGAAGATAATTATTCTGGTTTGGCGGGGTTCCATTGGAGGAGAATCCGCCATTCGCCGCCAGTCCGCGCGTGTCCTGTTGAGACTGAGTGACGCCCGCGCTCAATTGTGCGAGAAATGTATAGTTCCTTCCATTGAGAGGCAAGTCGTTGATAGTTCTGGTCGTAACCACATTTCCCACGGACGCGTCCTCGGTCTGCAGCTGCGCAGGTGCTGTGGTCACCTCGACCGTGGACTGCACACTGCCTGGCTTAAGCGTAAGATCTGCGACGAGATTTTGCTGGATGCTGACCACAACGTCCGATTGTGTGACTTTTCCAAAGCCGGGGGCTTCCACTGTCAGCGTGTACTTGCCGACTCTGACACTTGCAAATTGAAAGGAGCCCCGGGTATCTGTGTGCTGGGTGAGGCTAACGTTGTTGTCTGAATTGGTAAGTGTCACAAGGGCGCCCGCGATGGCCGCACCCTGCTGATCCAGCGCGGTGCCCAGGACCTGTCCGGTATCGACCTGCGCATGCAGTATTGCAGACAGCAAGAGGATATTTGCCAAAATGACTATATTTCTGCCCTTGACCTTCGCTCCAAAGAAATACATGGAATGCCTCACTTGTCGCATTTTTCACTGCCTGGTGTTTGAACTCCGTGCACGATTTGTGGCGTCCTGGAGTGCCTGCAAGTATTGGGGCCGGAAATCATTAAGTTCCTCGCTCTGGAACCCAAAGGCGCTGCTGCTGCGCGGGCGAGAGATGTTTTCTCGGATAGCCTCATTTTCGTATTGCGTATTGCGCAAAATATAGTGCATCGCCAAAGAATTGCAAAAAAAGATCGTTGTGGCGTCCGCCCCAAAGTTAGGGCGGGCTACAACGTTTGTGCCTCAAAGTCTAAAGTTTAGTGCTTCTATGAGCCCTCGGCGCGCACATCGAAAGCCGCCGCAAATTATGCTGCTCCGTAATTCAGCCTGTCAAGAATAAAGTGCGCACAGCGCAATTCACATTGCATAAAATTAGTTCCCAGTTGAATCCGTTTCTGCTTTCGGTTGAAACGTGTTGTAGTCGTATGTTAGTTCCCAGGTGAACTCTCCACCGGGCTCGATCTTCATCGCAATATAAGGTTCAATCGCCATGACCGTGCGAATGGACCACAGAGCGACCTTCGATAGCGGACGGTCTCCCCTTATCCTGACTCCAGCACCGACTTTCCGATTCTCCACGCGGATGTCATAATCGGCGGCCGTGTCGCCGAAACCTTGAAAACTGGTGGTCACGCGGTCACGGTCTGCGAGCGTTTTTGTGTAGACGAATTCGTTTCCTCGAATCTCCGCGAAATTGCCCTGCGGCGGGTGAGTGGTTTGCAACTGGAACGGAAAAGTGATCACCAATCCGGGGCCGGGCGCCAGGTTGTCGAGCGTCCAGAAATTATGGTCGTACACTGTGCTTTCGATCCGCTTGGTACCAGTGTTCTTCAGACTGTGCTCGAGCACCATCTCGGGCTTACCCGGCATCAGGCGGACGGTCTTCTTGTACAAGTAGCCATAGCCCGTCGCAGGATCGGACACCGCCTGCGTGAACTCGACAGAATCACTCGTTTTCTTAACTGTCCAGTGGCCCCCGTCAACAATTTCGTAGGTCTTAGAGTGGTCAAACTTCGAATCATCGGGCTTTCGGAGTACGCCAATACCAATCTTGACAAACGTCCCACCCGGTTTGGCTTCGTCAAATCCGAGAGCTTTGCCCGCCGTATT
Source organism: uncultured Acidobacteriaceae bacterium (assembly GCA_963814015.1). Lineage (GTDB taxonomy): Bacteria > Acidobacteriota > Terriglobia > Terriglobales > Acidobacteriaceae > PALSA-350. The sequence goes on along the minus strand of CAWFBI010000001.1, from coordinate 1,013,653 downwards.
AAACTCCTCTCCCGGACCGACCATCGCCGTGAAAGGAGCCGAGACTACGCCCTTCTCGTTGTAATTGAAGTCGTAAACTGCGGCATCGATCTGCTGGAACCAATCTCCGTAAAACTGGTGCCCCTTGTATTCCAGACTCCCAATCACGCCAGACCAGTCAAAGCGGGTCGATCGATAGAAGCCGTTGTTGGGATCGGGTAAGTAGACCTTGGCTTTGATCTGCCCATTGGAAATGCCGACGCTTGGGAAGTCCGCTGCAACCGCCATGGGCGAGAACGCGACCGCGCCGATCAGCGCCAGTGCCAGATGCGCAGTACGCAATTCATTTTGCATCAGCAGGACGCTAACACCCGTATTTATCCCTTGTCAAGCACAGGCCGGTGCCTGCTAAGATTCGGTCAAGGAAGCGGTTTGGAACGTACTTGGACGAATGCATTCTTCGCGATGCGTACAAGATTGAGCATTCCGGTGGTCTTATGCGCGAAGTGAGAGCCCTTGTGTCCTCGAACCGCCGTGAGTTTCTGCGCATGGCGGCAGGTTCCTGCTTATACCCGAGGCTGCGTGGCCTTTCCTCAGCGGGAACGTCCGTGCCGCCGTCTGTCCGCAAATGCGTAGTCGTAACCTTCGGCGGCGGAGCACGAGACGATGAAACATTTCAGCCGGCCGGTCAGGAAAATATTCCCCACCTGCTTCACGACCTCATGCCGCAAGCGACCTTTTTCACACAGGTTGTTAATGGCGGAATTCTCGGTCACTACGTGGCCACCGCCAGCTTGGCCACCGGGGTATACGAGAAGTTCGATAACTTCGCCGCGGTTCCTCCGCAAAACCCGACTGTATTTGAATATTTCCGCAAAGCGCTGAACCGGCCTGCTACTGACACCTGGGTGGTTGCTCCAAGCAACGGATTCAACCGAATTGGAGAGAGCGGAAGCCCGTACTACGGACCTGGGCTTGGAGCGGGGGTCATTCTGCCGAAGCAATTGCTCTCCGCATTGCTCCCCGGCAGTGGAAAGGAATATCAGCATCTCCTGCGAGACAATTATGAAACGCCGTTCTATTCCCCTCAGCTAGCGGGAAATAAGATGGATCTCGACCGCCTTGGAGAAACGCTCCGGCTTTCGGTCACTGACTTTACGGTGCATGCGCGTAGCCTTGCCAGCCCTGACGAATTATCTGTTTATATTGCGAAACGGCTGATGCAGCAATATGCACCGAGCTTGCTTTGGATCACTCTTCACGACATCGATGTCGCGCATTCCGGAGCGTTTTCGCTCTACATCGACGGCATAAGGCGTTCGGATCGCCTGTGCGGTGAGATTTGGAAGGAGATTCAGAACAACCCTGAGTATGCGGGCAAAACCACCTTGTTCATAGCCCCGGACTTCGGAAGAGATGCGGATGACACCCTGGGCGGTAACGGATTTCAACATCATCGCACGGGCGACACTGTCTCCCGGACTACCTGGATGATGATTCTTGGATTAGGGGCGAGACAAAACGTCATTGTCGAGAGACCTGTGGCGTCTACGGACTTGGTTCCGACGCTCGGTGCGATGTATGGATTTTCTCCCAGATTTGCGCAAGGCAAACCCTTGGTCGAGATAGTGTAGCCACCATGTTGCCCAGTGACCTTGCCGCGGATCAGTTTTCAGCCTATCCTCCTCAGGCAAAGCGGCTGGTGATTGCGAATCTCAATTTATTGAGAAACTTGCCCCCGATCCTTACTCCTCTTCTTTTGCGGGAGATTAAGGCATACGACTGGAAGTTCCCCGCGGAACAAAAGGAAGTCGACGTGCAGTTGGCTTATCTGCGTTCTCTCGGTGAAGACCACTTGCAGCAATCGATGGCGGGGTTTGCCCGGATACAGCTTCCGCCTGAGTTGACGGACTCAGATTGGGCCAACGCTCCGGAAGTCTTTTCACAGCATTTGTCGGCGGCACTCTGGGCAACCAACCAGATCGATTCCTTTCGAGCGGCGTCCATCCGGTATGTCAACGAGTATCAGGCGACCGCACCATCCGAGCCCCTTCCAGTTAGGCGGCTGACAATCGTTGTACTGGGTGAGGGGGTCAGGGAAACCAGTTATCCACTCTTCGGCAAACTCCGCGAACATGGTGTTTACTACACCAACGTTGAGGCAGACGGAGGAGTGAACAAACTGCTCGCTGCCGTCCTGACACGACAGCGGGCACATCCTATCCAGTTTGCTCATTGGTATGTCGACGGCGGGAACGGAGTGAGAGTAAACGATGCGGGGTTGACCTGCGTCTCCTATGCATCGCTGGCGCCTTTGAGGCTGGCAGTGCTGAACAAATTGCGAGCGATCGGGCAAACCGCTAAAGGCCCGGAGCGGCTGCAGGAATCTCTTACCAGCATGCAGCCTGAACAGTTTGGACTCACCGTCCGGGCTGAGACAGCGACCATGGATCATTTTCAGCTCAGTGTATTTACCGAGGGTTCGGGAACGCAGCTTTACAGCACAACGTTCGTTCAGTGGACGGCACACGAATTGCTGAGGCGAGCACAGCCATTGACCACCTTGGTGCGGTTCGCGCCGAGGCAGAAACAGCGACCCATGGATGAACTGCTTGCAGACGAAGGCGAAGCATTCCCCGTTGACCCGGAGGGATCACTCGTGGATGCCGACATGGGGGCCTACTACATCTGGCTGAACCAGCGGCGTCTCGCAGGAAGCGATCAGGCATCTTTCCTGGTCTGGTTTGAAGATCATCGGCAAGCTCTGATGATTTCACCCACGCTGTTGGCTGGAAGGGTATCGCAGCAGCGAACCAGCATAGACGAACTACTCGCGAAAACATAGGAGCCAGGACACCCTATTGCTTCACGACTCCCCTCAAAGTAGCTAGATAGGCGATCAAATCCGTCTGCTCTTCTTTGCTGAGCTTGTCCCGGTAAGAAGGCATGGGAGGCGTTTGCACAAAGTTGAATTCGCGTAAGGTGGATTTTTGGAAGGCAACAAGCTGCTCCTTCGAATCCAGCATCTGCAAGCTATACACGTCCTGATTGAGAAGTCTACCGGTGATGGTTCTTCCGTCGGCCGTTACCACGCGGTAGAGCCGGTTCTCAGCTTCAACTTCCGGATTGGGACTCAGCAACGCCTTCTGCAGTTCGTCGACGCTTCGTAGGGTGGCGATGTCGCTCAGATTCGGGCCCAATCTCGAACCCCGGTCCCCCACCCGGTGACATGACAGGCACGCTCCCTTCCCTTCAAAAACGGCTTGGCCATGAGCTGGGTCACCTGGCACCTGAGTTTCGCTGGCGCTCTTCGCGTGCGGGCTGGCACCACGCTCCTGAGCGAGGAGCATGCCGCCGGCTATGATCACGCCGAGACCTATCCTGATTGTCCAATTGCTCATCGCTTTTTTTTGACTCCCTCGGTACACAGACAACCCGGGTCCATCAACGCAAGCCGAAAACGAACAGCGACGTGCCGGCATTAATGGCGATATATTGCTTGCCATCTACGGCGTAGGTGATAGGGTTCATAATCATCGGACCACCCAGCGTCGCTTTCCAAAGAAGCGAGCCGTTGCGCGCGTCCAATGCAACGAAGGTGCCTTCTCTGCCACCGGTAAACAAGACGTCCGAAGCAGTAGTCAAAATTCCAGCCGCCCCAAAGGCAGTCTGCCAACCCTCAAATGTGTGCAGACTGTTCCCGGTGTTCAACTTGAACTCCCATTTCCGTTCGCCGGTCTGCGGATCGAGCGCTCTAACTGCCGTGTACTTGTCATCGTCATCTCCAACAACCGCTCGAAAGGTAAAAGGGTGGCGCCCTCTGCCATCGTAGCGGTCGCCTTCTTCATACTCCTGCGGCCCTTTGAAGAATATTGTCGAGTAGTTTTCACGAGCATTCAGGTAGAAGAGTCCAGTGCGTGAACTGAACGACGGATTGAACCAATTAGTCCCTCCCTGATTGTCGGGGAAGATGAGGGTCCCCTCGGTACTGGATTTTGCGTTCGGATCCATGATGGGCCGCCCGTTCTTGTCGAAGCCCATGTTCCAGTTTTGTTTGACGAAGGCCTTGCCTAGCAGGAATTCGCCGGAGGTTCGATCCAACACGTAGAAGAAGCCGTTTCGGTCAGCCCAGAGAATAACCTTGCGTGGCGTACCACGCCAAGTGATGTTAGCAAGGAGTGGGACCTGCACGGCGTCCCAGTCGAATTCGTTATGGGGATTGGCCTGGTAGTGCCACTTCAACTTCCCGGTATCCGCATCCAGCGCGACCATCGTGGAGGTATAAAGGTTGTCACCGGGCCGCACATCCCCGTTGTAGTCAGGACCTGCGTTTCCTACTCCCCAGTACGTCATGTTGGTCTCAGCATCATAGGAGCCGGTTGCCCATACGGAACCTCCACCGTGCTTCCACGATTCGCCACCCCAGCTGTCGCGCCCGGGATCGCCAGGCCCGGCCGTGGTGTAGAAACGCCACGCTTCTTTCCCGGTGTGAGCGTTGTAAGCCGCTATGAAACCGCGGATGCCATACTCACCTCCGGCAACCCCAACGATCACCTTGTCTTTGATCACCAGAGGAGCGACGGTCATGGTGTAGCCAGAAGTCGTCTTGGCAACCATTGTGTCCCAAAGGGGATGACCGGTCTTGGCATCGATCGCGATCAGGTGAGCATCCACGGCGGCCATATACAGCGTGTCTCCGAGGATCGCCAAACCTCGGCTGATGCGTCCGCAACATAACCTCGCCTCAGATACAGGCGTGTACTTGTAAATCCAGAACAGGCGTCCCGTCGCGGCGTCGAGTGCCACCACGTCGTCTCCTTGCATGGTGTAAAGAACGCCATCAACGACGAGCGGTGTAGTTTCGTAGGGATCGAGCCAGCGTGCCTGAAAGACCCACTTGAGCTCCAGATTCCTGGCGTTCTCGGGCGTGACCTGATTAAGCAGGCTGTAGTGAAGACTCTGGTATGTGCCGCCGTAAGTAAGCCAGTTCTGAGGTTCTTTGTTGGCGTTCAGGATCCGATCGAAGGTTACACCTGTCTTAGGGCCGTGCCAGTCCTCACTCCCTACCGCATGAGTTGCGGAAGGTGACGCAGCCGTATTGGCGCCGCTCTGCGGCACGGCCGAGGTTTCCGCGTTGCTCGTCGGAGGTGTGTCCTTGCCAAAATTCCTGGAGAGGTACTCGACGACCTGTCTGACATCCTCGTCGGTGCCCACCGCGCCGCGCGAAACCATGTCGTCTACCTGATCTGCCCAATGTTGCTTCGTCATCCGCTGCCCGGTTACAACATTCAGTCCATGACATGTTGTGCACATGCGCTCGACCACCGCCTTGCCCGCTCCATCCGGCAAGCTGGATTGAGCATGGGCGGTGAGCGTGAAGCTCAGAAACAGGATGGCAACCAAGGCCGAATAGGATATCCAACAGGCAGAATGTCGAGACCAATTCCGTGGATTCGAAGGGGATGCAGCCAGTGTAACGGTCGCGGTTGAGGGGAAACCTCCCTTGCGATTTAAAGCCATATGCTTTTCCTGCTCCCCCGGAGAAATACAGGAGTCTCCAGTTTCTCCTGTTCCGAGAGAGGCCGAAGGTTTCGTCCCCTGCCACGAGGCACAACCCCGCCACCAGCAAATTGCCATCGTGAACCACTGACCCATAGCGCCTTCATGCGCAGTACGCAATGCCTATTGCGTCAACCGTGAAAAGTATCACGATCCCTGGCAACATTGTCAAGCCGACCCGCGGGTTACGCCCGACCCGGCTTTATTTTGGTTTGTCTTGTCTTGTGAGGAGAAAGGCGACCACCGAATCTTCCTCCTTTTTGACGGAGTCGAGTTTGCGAAATGTTTCCAGCTCCTGGGCAGACTGTTTCTTCTGTCCCATGCGGCCGAGAGCTTGCGCCAACCGGTAGTGTGCAGCAGCCAGTGCCGGATCGAGTTTGATTGTCCGCTCAAATTCCGCTGCGGCGCGAGGATAGTCTCCGCGGCGAGAATAAAGGATGCCCAGTTGCATATGCGCCTGGGCCAGCTTTGGATCGAGAGCTGCCGCTTTTTTCAGCAGCAGTTCGACCTGCTCCGCATTCGTGGTCTCGTTCGAGGCCTCGTCTCGTTGCCACAGATTGGTCGCGTAGTAAAGCTGCGCCTGCGCCAGCTTTGGGTTGTCTGTCGCGTATCGCTCAAAGCGGGCGGTCACCTGGCTCGACTGGTCCGCCGGAACGCGACCCAGCGTGGCGAGAAAGAAGTACGATCTGGGATCGCTTGCATTGAGATCCACTGCGTGAACCAGAGGAATCACAGCATCCTGATCACTTCCGAGCATATGGCGGGCTAGACCGAGGCCGGTATTCAAACGCCAGGACTGAGGGTAGAGCTTGACACCACTTTCGAAGACCTGCGCAGCTTCCTGCAGGTTCTTGTGGCGCAGGAGCTCGGACCCCCAATCAAAGATGGAATCCTCCGTCGGATCCATTTGTGCCGCGAGCTGATACTCTTTGGCGGCGAGAAGGAACTTCTTCTGCTTCTCGTACACCTCCGCGAGAAGGGAATGCAGCTCCGAAGTATCCTTCATTGCCAACAAGCTTTGGATCTGCGCTTGCGCTTCTACCAACCGGCTCGACATCATTTCGGCGAGCGACAGATCGTATCCGTTCGAATAGTCGGTGGGCCTCAGTTCTTGCGCCGCTTTAAGCGGGACGACGGCGTCCGCGACCTTGCCAAGGCTGATGTAGAACTCACCAAAGTTGTGTTGTAGCTCAAAGTTTTTCGGATCCAGCCTGACCAATGTCTTGAATTCCATTTCGGCAAGCGTGGTCTTGTTGCGCTTGGCATAATTTGCGGCAAGATTTTCCCGGGCAGGCACCGACCCCGGGCTTATCCGAACTGCATTCTCAAAAAATGCGGTTGCGTCCGCATCCCTGCCCTCCGCGGTTAGCACCAAACCGAGTAACTCATTGGCTGAATCGTTCCGCGGCACTTTCAGCAGGAGGCCGCGAAGCTCAGACTCGGCCTGCGCATATTGCTGCTGTGAGTAATAGGCATCTGCTGCCGCCAGGCCTTGCTTAACGTCATCCGCGACTTTTGGGACAGCGGCTTGGGCGGAATCTGCGAGCGCCGATGCGGAAAAACAAAGACCGATGCACCATGCCACAGAGAGCTTCCACATCAACTTGAGCATTTTGGACAATGGACCGACGCCCTGTGCAATCTTAGGCATAAAGAGATGGCAGAGCAACCCGGCGAGCGAGGGCGGTCGTTGACACGATACAGCGAACCAACGTAGAAAGGGGGCACTCCGGCCGGACGTGATGGCCTGAGGAAGAGGCGGGTTCTGTGGGTATCTCGGCATCGCGCAGAGCCGGTATTCAGTTGCTCTTGAGCTGGGCCGCCTGCTGTGCCATGGCCCAGCAGGCGGCCGGACCAATCGTCTTTGAGAATCTGATCGACCGCAGTGGTATCACCTTCAAGATGAACAACAGCGTGACCCCGCGAAAGCACCAGATTGAAGCAATGCTCGCGGGCGTGGCCGTCTTCGACTACAACAACGACGGCCTGATGGATCTCTACTTCGTCAACGGCGCGCGTCTACCCGACATGGATAAATCCGATCCCGCATACTGGAACCGGCTCTATCGTAACAATGGCGACGGCACGTTTACCGACGTCACCGAAAGGGCTGGCGTGCGCGGTACCGGCTTCGGCATGGGTGTGGCGGCAGCCGATTATGACAACGACGGCTGGGTCGATCTCTACGTCACCGGTGTAAACCACAATCAGCTCTTTCATAACAACGGCGACGGAACCTTTACCGACGTCACGGAAAGAGCGGGAGTGGCGGCAATTCACCCCAAGCTGGGCAAAACCTGGTCGGTCGCCGCGGGTTGGTTTGATTATGATAATGACGGCAGGCTGGATCTCTTTGTTGCCAACTATGTCAACTGGTCATTGCAGGGTGAGCCCCTCTGTAAGTCTGGCGAAATCGTTTCCTATTGCTCTCCAGATGCTTACACTGGCCAGCCAAACATGCTGTTTCACAACAACGGCGATGGGACGTTCACGGATGTGTCGATTCGCTCCGGCATAGATAAAGTTATTGGCAAGGGCATGGGGGTCGCGTTCGCTGACTATGACGGCGATGGTTTTGTTGACGTGTTCGTGTCTAATGACACCTACCGCAATTTTCTATTCCACAACGAGCGCAACGGGACGTTTCGCGAGGACGGGGTTGGGCGTGGAGTCGCCTACAGCGAAAACGGAAAAGCCATCGCGGGTATGGGAACAGACTTCCGCGATGTTGACAACGATGGGCGGCCCGATATTTTTGTTGTGGGGCAGGTAGGGGACACCTTTCCGCTGTTCCTCAACCGAGGCAACGACTTTGAGGATGTCACCGGGGCCTGGGGCTTGAGCGGTATTACCGCAGGCCTCACCGGATGGGGCGCCGGCATCGCAGACTTTGACAACGACGGATGGAAAGACCTTTTCGTCGCCTGTTCCGCCATACTGGACAACTCCGAAGAGATCAATCATCTTCCCTCGAAACTCCCCGACAAGGTGTTTCGCAATACTGGTCAACATCGCTTCGCAGACGTGAGTTCCACAGCGGGCTCTGCTTTTTCGATTCCGAATGCTCACCGGGGTGTAGCCTTTGGCGATTTCAACAATGACGGCCGAATGGATGCAATTGTGACCAACCAAAACAGCCTTACCGAACTTCTTATCAACCGTTCGCCGGGAAACAATCATTGGCTTCTGGTGAAATTGGTTGGTACGCGGAGCAACCGCGATGGTCTGGGGGCGCGCCTTAAGCTGACTCCAAGCGGTGGATCACCAGTTTACAATCACGCCACCACGAGCACCGGTTTCGGGGCCTCCAGCGACCCGCGTGTCCATTTTGGCCTGGGCGGGTCCGACAGGGTTGAATTGTTGGAGATCCGCTGGCCAAGCGGGGTGGTTCAAACCCTGAGCGGCCTGAAGGCTGATCAGATCCTCACCGTGCGTGAACCAGATAAGGGTCCAGAGCGAAAGTAGACGGTATGCAAATCTTTCCCTTCCGCAATTGGCCAGAACCTGCCTTGATATGTAGCCCGTTCTCCTCTCAATACGCCATCGAATGCGGATTGAAGAGCAGGGGGAAGAACTGACCCTCCATCTTGTCTCCCTTGGGGATAGGGGGAACGCCTGCCAGCAGGGCTTCGTCCGCCGCGGATCGTACTCCGTCTCGGAAGGCGTTGATCAGCGTCGCCCGCCGTGGCCGCTGCGACCGGTTCTCATAGGAACCATGCACCATTAAAGGATGATGGAAGGTACATTGTCCGCGCTTCAGTTCTATGGGAACCGGACGGAAGGCCTGCTTTTGCTCGGGCGTTAAGACGGTCATGATTTCGTCCATGTTGCCCGTCAGGCCGGTTACCGGCAGCAGCTTCCATCGATGGCTGCCGGGAACATAGTAGAGGCACCCATTGTCGCGGTTGCTGTCGTCGAGCGCGATCCAGCACGTAAGGTGCGACATGGGCTCGGTGCGCGTCCAGTAAGAGTAGTCCTGATGCCAGGCAACTACACCTCCATGATGCGCTGGCTTGCAAAAGAGCTGATCGTGCCAAAAGCGCACAGGGCCATTCAGCAGTTGCGACGCAGGCACCAGGAATGCGGGACTCCAAAGCACATCATGGAATCCGGGTTCCGTGCGCCACGCTCCCAGGGCATGGAAGAGAACCGAGTTCGGGTCCTTCGACTCGTTGGTGTGATACTCGTGAAACAGGTGATTGCCGGGGTGGGATTTTTTCATCAGGCCGGCCAGCTCGGAGCACAGAATTTCTACCTGACGATCGTCGAGAACCTGAATTCCGGCGACATACCCTCTCTCGTTGAAACTGGAAATCTGCTCATCGCTAAGCCGGAATTTGCGCCATTCCTCTAAGTCTTTAGGTGGTTCGAGAAAATGGCCGACTGGCGCGTGCGCTTCAGAAAGGTCTATGGACATTACATCTCCCTTGGCCATTCAGGTTATCGCATCTTGCTCAAGGCCTGCCAATCGCCTGCAGGGGGTCAGCAGGGCTTTGCAGTTGGAGCACAAATGCCTCCGCCCTTTTGTAGCCGCCTTCTACACCTCGAAAAAGGGCTACCTGATCCTGCAGGGCGTAGTACCTGTCAGGCGTTTGGCTGGCGTGCGCGTAGCATGCAGCACGTTTAACCGGTTCCGTCCGGGTGATATCGACATAGTGGGTGGGAGAGAATTGCAGGGTATCCTCCCCATCTGAAACCTCATAGTAGTACAGAGAAAAACTTCGTTTTGATTGCCGCCACGCGTCGTAGGTCAGCATGGTAATTGCTCGATGATCACGGTGGTTATCGATTGGCCATTGGGTAAGCATCACGTCCGGCCGCTCGGCGTCGATTAGCTTTGCGTACTCCTCGTAATGTGCATTGTCCACCACAGCTTTGCCGTTGACCTGCCCGGCATAGGCCGGCCGCGCGCGCAATATTTCGCACGCCTTTTTGGCCTCGGCGATACGTATGGCCGCGGAAGTGGGTGGCCACCCTCCGTCGTTCAGGTAAATAAGGACCACCTGGTGGCCAAGATCGGTCAAGCGGGCGATAGTGCCACCACAGCCGTATTCCGGGTCGCCAGGATGGCCGCCGGCCACCATCACTTTCAATTTCCTGTCCGGGGCCTCGCCTGCAGGGCCCCGAACTTCAGCAACGGCGTTGGTTACAGGTGCTCCCAAGACCAGCGCGGAAGCCAGACCCCCGGCGCCAATTAGCACATCTCTTCGGGTTACTCTCACCTTGCCCCCTCTTCTGCGAATTAATTTTTTTTTGCTTGAACAATCAATTACCAGTGTTATACGTTGTGTCATAAAGTAATCGGAATGCGGTAACTTCAGTTTGTTTTTTTGCATGGCTGATTTGTGCCATTTATTGCTACACTCTCCATGTGCTAACCAGCTATGCCCTAATGGCATTCGGCTTGTAGGCATGTGGCTCTTTGCCTAGGGTCATTTTCAAAAGTTGTTTGGTTTCCTTCCCCAAGGACAATTTGAATTCTCAAGGACGTTCGGCTCCTTACCGGGAACCTCGCCTTCACTCCGTCTCAAATACCCGGCGGTGGGTGTTGCGCAGGTCCCAGTCAGCCTAACGTGCCCGCAAAACTGTTTTTTGGCAAATCGTGTGTTGATTCGGGGGCCCGGTGGCAAAGAATTCAACTCCTGTTCGGTACTTTGTTGAGCGTTTCTTGGTTTCTCCTTCCCACTTTGCTGGACGCTTGGCGCAGTTTTTCCTCCCAGGATGTTTCTGTCTCTTGCTGCTGCTGTCCTCCAGCATTGCCGCGATGGCCCAGGTGAATGTTTATACCAGGAGCTATGACAATTCACGGACGGGCGCGAACCTGCAGGAGACGATTCTTACTCCCGCGAACGTAAACTCAACCAACTTCGGAAAGCTCTTCACCGTACACACCGACGGGGAAATCTTCGCCCAACCTCTATACGTGTCAAACCTTGCTATCGCCGGCGGCACGCACAACGTTGTCTTTGTGGCCAGCATGTTGAACACGGTCTACGCTCTGGATGCCGATAATGGCACGGTGCTGTGGACACGGAACTTCGGCACGCCGATTACCCCGCAAAATGTTGAGAATGATCAAAATATTTCCTGGGCCACCGGCATCGGTATTTTGAGCACGCCCGTCATCGATCCGGCTACTAACATCATGTATGCCGTCTCCGGCAATCAATTTCAGAATAACGGCACGACCACGTACGCATACCATCTCAACGCAATTGAGATCGAAACCGGTCTTCCGGTGCACGGAAGCCCGATGAATATCACGGCCACCTACTCGACAGCCGATCTCAATACCCCGCTGGTATTCAACCCCAAAAAGCAGAATCAACGCACTGGCCTGGCTCTTGCCAACGGGAACGTTTACGTTGCGTTCGCCTCCCACGAGGACCAGCAGCCCTACCAGGGCTGGGTAATGGCTTACAGCGCATCAACCCTCGCCCAGACCGCTGTGTACGCCGACACGACCATTGGCGTGGAGGGAGGGATCTGGAATGCGGGACAGGCCCCTGTGATCGATGAGTCCGGCAACCTCTATTTGTCGACCGGGAATGGAAGCTTTGGCAAAACTCCGAACGGCCTGGTGCAGACAGGCAACAGCTTTATCAAGTTGTCGCCCACGCTCGAATTGGTTGATTACTTCACGCCCTTCAACAGTGCCACGCTGAATTCAGGGGATATGGACCTGGGGTCCAGCGGCCTGCTGCTGCTGCCGAACACCAGCTACTTGCTGGGCGGTGGCAAGCAAGGCGTGCTCTACCTTGTGAACACGAACGGGATGGGGCAGTTCAACTCCTCCAGCGACAACGTGCGCCAGGAATTTCAGGCTATCTTTGGCAAGGGAACCAGTCATATCCACGGAACGCCGGTATATTTCGATAGCGATGTGCACGGCCCCACTACCTTTGTCTGGGGCGAAAACGATGTTCTGCGTGGTTTTGTTTTTAACCCCACGACCGGGCTGGTAAACACAGCGCCCTTTGCCACCAGTACGATGACGGCGCCGGTTACCAACAACGACGGTGCCATGCCGGGCGGCTTTGCCACCATTTCGGCAAACGGTAACAGCAATGGCATCGTGTGGGCGTCAACCCCCTACAACGGTGACGCAGTGCACCAGGTGGTGCAGGGGGTACTGTATGCCTTCAATGCGGATACGCTCAAACTGCTATGGAGCGACAAGACAAACGACGCGCGCGATGAAATCGGCCGCTTCTCCAAGTATTGCCCTCCAATGGTGGCGAACGGGAAGGTTTACGTGCCCAACTTCGGCCCATTGGGTACGACCGATGGTTCGGGCTCTTTAGTCGTCTACGGATTGCTGAAACCTGACCTGACGGTCAATGTAGCGAACGCCAGCATGACGGCTGGAGCCACGCTGCCCACGCTCACTGGAACGGTGAGCGGCCTGGTGAACGGTGATACGCTGGGCACAACGATCATTGTCACTTACGGCACGACCGCAACCAGTAGCTCTCCAGCCGGTACCTATCCGATCACGGCAACGGTGACGGGTTCCTCCGCCAACAACTACCAGATCGCTGTGAACGCTGGAACGCTTACCATCTCGCCGTCGTCCCAGGTGTTGACGGTGACGGCTAACAACGCGACGCGGATCTATGGTACAGCCAACCCAACTTTTAGCGGCACGATCACCGGCGCACAGGGCGGCGATACTTTCACCGAAAGCTTTAGCACCCCGGCAACAAGCAGCAGCAATGTGGGCACTTACCCGATCGTGCCCGCTGCCAGCGGTGCGAACCTGGGCAACTACAGCGTCACCATCGTCGACGGGACGTTAACGGTGACCGCCGCGGCCACCACGACCACACTAAGTGCACCGGCCAGCGCAGCCTACGGCTCGAGCGTAACACTGACGGCAACGGTAGCCTCAACCGCAGGCACGCCTGCCGGAACCGTGACCTTTTACAGCGGATCCGCTGCGCTGGGAACGGGAACGCTGAATGGCAGCGGCGTGGCTACCTTGCACACCACCACGCTCCCGTTGGGCGGCGATACGATCACCGCTACCTATACGGCAGCAGGTAACTTTGCCACCAGCACCTCGCCGGTAAGCAGTATCACAATCAATCAGGCTTCGCAGACCATCACGTTTCCCGCGGTCGGTTCCCGCGCTTACGGTAGCGCGCCCTTTGCCGTAACGGCGACTTCCAGTGCTGGCAGCAGCTATCCAGTCAGCATCAGTGTCCAGTCCGGTCCGGCGGTGATCAGTAGCGGCATCGTGACCCTCACAGGCGTGGGCACTGTGGTGCTGCAAGCCACCCAGGCCGGTAACGAGGACTACAGCGCAGCTACAGCGACGCAGAGTTTCCAGGTAACGCCCGCGCCGTTGACGGTGACCGCCAACAACGCGAGCCGTGCTTACGGTGCAGCCAACCCGGTCTTTAACGGAACCGTAACCGGCGCGGTGGGCGGCGATAGCTTTACCGAGAGCTTCACTACAACCGCAACGGCCAGCAGCAATGTGGGCAGCTATCCGATTGTGCCTGCGGTTACGGGTCCTCAATCCAACTACACCGTCACGATTGTCAATGGTGCACTCACCGTGACCGGCGCCTCGACCTCGACGACATTGAGTGCACCCGGCAGCGCTGCTTTTGGAGCTAGCGTAACCCTGACGGCGACCGTGGCGTCAAGCTCCGGGACGCCCGCTGGAATCGTCACCTTCAATAACGGAACAACTTCTCTCGGCGTGGGCACGCTGAACGGCAGCGGCTTGGCCACACTGACCACCACTACGCTCCCCGTGGGCACCGATATCGTCACCGCTACTTATACGGCAACGGGAAACTTTGCCGCCAGCACGTCGCCGGCAAGCAGCATCACGGTGAACGCTGCATCGCAAACCATCACGTTTCTCCCCATCGCGTCGCGCATCTATGGGAGTCCGCCTTTTGCTGTGACGGCGACTTCCAGTTTAGGCAGTGCCTATCCTGTAACAATCACGGTCCAATCTGGTCCAGCAGTAATCAGTGGCGGCATCGTGACGCTCACCGGAGCGGGCACCGTAGTGCTCGAGGCCACCCAGCCCGGCGATAGCAAAAACGCGGCGGCTGCGGCGACGCAAAGCTTCCAGGTAACGCCCGCGCCGTTGACGGTCACAGCCAACAACGCGACCCGTGCTTACGGTGCAGCCAACCCGCTCTTTAGCGGAACAGTGACCGGCGAGCTGGGCAGCGACAGCTTTACCGAGAGCTTTACCACCCCCGCAACCGCCGGCAGCAATGTAGGCAGCTATCCGATTGTGCCCGCTGTTAGCGGTCCGCAGTCCAATTACACCGTAACCATCGTTAATGGTGCCCTTACGGTGACTGGAGCGTCGACCACAACCACGTTGAGCGCGCCGGGCAGCGCGGCATACGGCGCCAGCGTAGTGCTGACTGCGACCGTAGGCTCTAGCTCGGGTACGCCTGGCGGCATCGTCACCTTCATCGGCGGAACAACGAGCCTTGGAACGGGCACGCTGAACGGCAGCGGCCTGGCCACACTGAGCACCACTGCGCTCCCCGTGGGCACCGATACCGTCACGGCTACGTATGCGGCAACGGGAAACTTTGCCGCCAGCACTTCGCCGGCAAGCAGCATCACAGTGAACGCGGCATCCCAAACCATCACCTTTCCCGCCATCGCATCGCGTGCTTACGGGAGCGCACCCTTTGCGGTTTCGGCGACTTCCAGTTTGGGCGGTAGTTATCCGGTCACCATCGCGGTCAAGTCCGGTCCGGCAGTGATCAACGGTGGCATTGTCAATCTCACGGGCGCGGGCACCGTGGTGCTGCAAGCCACACAGGCCGGAGATACAACCTACGGCGCGGCCGCCGCGACGCAGAGCTTCCAGGCAACCCCTGCGCCGTTGACTGTGGAAGCCAATAACGCGAGTCGAGCCTACGGCGGAGGCAACCCGGCCTTTAGCGGAACGGTAACCGGCGCCGTGGGTAGCGATAGCTTCAGCGAAAGCTTTACCACCACCGCAACCGCCGGCAGTAATGTGGGCAGCTATCCGATTGTGCCCGCTGTTACCGGCCCGCAACTTGCTAACTATGCTGTTACCGTCGTCAAGGGCGCGCTGACAGTGACCCCGGCGGCGACCGCGACCACGTTGAGTGCTCCGGGCAGCGCGGCCTATGGCGCCAACGTAACGCTGACGGCAACCGTGACCTCGGCCTCGGGCACGCCGGGCGGAAGTGTCACCTTTTTGAGCGGGTCGACTGCGTTGGGAACAGGCACACTGAACGGCAGCGGCGTGGCTACACTAAGCACGACTGCGCTCCCAGCCGGCACCGATACCGTCACCGCCAGCTATGCGGCCCTGGGCAATTTTGCCGCCAGCGCGTCAACGGCAGCGACCGTCACCGTCAATGCGGCGTCGCAGACGATCACCTTTCCTGCGATCGCATCACGCGCGTATGGCAGCGCGTCTTTTGCCGTGACGGCGAGTTCCAGCTTAGGCAGCAGTTATCCGGTCACCATCACCGTGGATTCCGGTCCGGCAATGATCAGCGGCGGCATCGTGAGCGTCACGGGCGCGGGCACAGTCGTGCTTGAGGCCACCCAACCCGGCGATACCAAATACGCTGCGGCTACGGCGACGCAGAGCTTCCAGGTAACGCCCGCGCCCTTGACCATCGCGGCCAATAACGCGACCCGCTCCTATGGTGCGGCCAACCCGGCTTTCAGTGGAACGGTGACCGGCGCGGTGGGCAGCGACAGCTTTAGCGAAAGCTTCACCACCTCCGCCACGGCTACCAGCGGTATAGGCAGCTATCCGATCGTACCTTCGGTTACGGGCACACACCTGACCAACTACACCCTCACCAGCGTCAACGGCACGTTGACGGTGACCCCCGCTACCACTGCGACAACCTTAACTGCGCCGGGCAGCGCCGCTTACGGCGCCAGCGTGACGTTGACGGCGACGGTAGCGTCAACCTGGGGCACGCCGGTTGGAACGGTTACCTTCTACACCGGGTCCAGTCTGCTCGGGATGGGCACGCTGAACGGCAGTGGCGTGGCCACGCTGAGCACCGCCGCGCTCCCCGCCGGGGCCAACACGGCCACCGCGGTTTATGTGGCTGCAGGCAACTTTGCCGCCAGCACCTCTGCGGCGGTGACTGTGACTATTTCTGCGCCGCCCCTGGGAACGGCGGCCGGCTACACGCTGGCCGCAAACCCTAGCTCGCTGACAGTTAAGCAGGGAGCGGCAGCAAACACCATGCTCACCTTCACACCCACGGGCGGCTACAGTGGTACGATCGCGCTCAGTTGCTCCAACCTGCCCAGCAATGCGAGTTGCGTCTTTGCCCAGAATCAGGTCACTCTGAGCGGTAACAACCAGAGTGTGAATCTGGGCCTCACCATCCAGACGACGATGCAAACGACGGCCAAACAGGCCCCGTCTAACACACCGGAAGCCCCCTTCACTCCGGCCCTGCTTGCCCTGGCCTTCTGGTGGCCGGGGGGCTTGACCGGATTAGCGGTCTTCGCACGCAAACGGAAACCGGGGAAGACGCCGCTCCCGTCGCAGATTTGCCTGCTTGTCGTATGTACATTGGCCTTTGCCGCCGGCCTGTCAGGCTGCGGTATGACGGGCTATGTGGCACACGTAGCATCGCCCACCAGCGCCCAGGTGACGGTCGTAGCGACCGGAACGTCGGCAACTGCAGTCCCCCAGACGCTGACTCTCACCCTCAATATCATGCAGTAACCGTGGCTGTCCCCGGCGCTCAATCCGGGCGCTGCATTCTGTTCGCCTGGGATGAAGTAACGGTATCGTATGAGCAGCAAGA
The DNA here is from genome assembly GCA_963814015.1 of uncultured Acidobacteriaceae bacterium. GTDB lineage: Bacteria > Acidobacteriota > Terriglobia > Terriglobales > Acidobacteriaceae > PALSA-350. Next base: position 996,311 of record CAWFBI010000001.1, on the reverse strand, counting down.
ACGGAGTCTTACAGGTTTGTGACAGCGGCCACGGTTTTCCTTGGGATAGCACTTGTCTTAGCCCCGTCGACTCTCGCCCAACAGGTCCACCAACACTACACAGTTGTGGATCGAGGGCTGTCCCTGGTGCGCACACTTACCGATACTCCCGGACTGAATAATCAAGGCGACATTGCCATCTGGCACTCGGAAAGCGCTGGTTTGATGCCAGGCGTGGTCTTCCATGGCAAGGAAACCATCACCATCGCGGGGGAAAAGGATTTCTCGCTGGTCTACCCCGCCGACATCAACGACCAGCTCACGGTCGTGGGAACTCTTCAGGAACCTCAGGATTTACGCTTCACGCGCGCCTTCAGGTGGTCTGACAACCATCTGGAAATCCTGGAGTCGCTGGGAGGCGCCTACTCCTCTGCCACCGCTGTCAACGCAGCGGGCGACACAGTGGGCAGCGCACAGACCACCAGCGGGACGCGACATGCAGTGCTGTGGCGCACGAAAGATCCCATCGATCTCGGACTGCTGGCCCAGGGAGACTACAGCAGCGCCCGCGACATCAACGACAAAAGCGAGGTTGTCGGAGAGGCGAATCTTATTCCCAACGGTAAGCCTCAGGCTTTTCTTTGGCGCGCAGGCAAGATGCGGCAGCTACCGAAGCTCCCCGGCGGCGCCATCTGCAGTGCCCAGGCCTTAAACAACGGCGGCGCGATTATTGGATCGTGCGACCTGCCCAACGGGCCCGCACACGGGGTGATGTGGAGAAATGGTTCGATCAGGGATCTGGGCACACTGGGCGATGAGGATGCGCCAAGCACGGCACTGGACATCAATGCCCGGGCACAGGTGGTCGGCACTTCCGAGGCCAGCGCGGACAAGCTGCGGGCGTTTCTCTGGGAGAAGGGCGAGATGGTCAATTTGAACAAATTGATCGCACCTAATTCCGGATGGTTGCTGCTGGTAGCCTCGCGCATCAACGACAAGGGCGAGATTCTAGGACGGGGATATTTCCACGGATACATTCACGCCTTTGTTCTTGTGCCCGATCAAGTTCGTGGAACGGATAAAAAGTGACGGAGGTCCCGGTTGGATAACATTGGGTACACAGGCGGATACCACGCGCCTGGGACTTCGTGCGCGCTCATCGAACCGGATAGAATCATGGTTCCCGGCTACGAAGGGCCGTCCAGGAGAAGCTCATAGCCCGTGCCTGTCAAGCGCCCCATCTTCCTCTATAGCCTGCTAGCCGGTCTTTTCGCGATCACGCTGCTCTACCAAGCCCGCTACCTTCCCGACTTCGTCCATGGGGAAGCACGCAGCTTTCCTTTCTTCTTTGTTGACTCCGGGAGCAATCGTATTTCCCTGGTTACTCGGGAGACGACTGGCCTGGGTATCCATAATGGGGACCAGTTGCTCGCCGTCAATGGAGTACCGTACACGGGAACGGCCGTCCCAGGCCGTGCGTTCGCGACAGCCCAAGCCGGGACCCCATTGCTGGTGACGATTGTTCCTGCAAACACCCCTGGTGGCGGCCAGAGAACCATTTCCCTGCCGGTGACCCAATCGCGGCTTACCTCCTGGGATATTTCGAGCGACCTGGTGGTTGGCATCCTGCTCCCCGCGGTGTCTCTGCTGCTTGGCTTCTGGGTCGCCATCCGCCGTCCCAGCGATCCCCTCGCATGGCTATTGCTGGCCCTGATGCTGAGCTTTCCTCACGTCCTGCAAACCTTCATCGTGTATGGTTGGCCGCCCGGCTGGCGCGAAGCAGGCGTGCTCTACGAGAGCATCCTCGAGAGCTCCTTCCCCATCATCATTTTTCTTTTTGGCCGCTTCTTTCCCGAGCCTTTTCCCCGGGGCAGCGCAAACGACAGGGTGTGGCGAGCCATGCTGTGGCTTTGCGCGCTTCCCTTCGCCGTCCTGTCACTGGCCGGAATCGTCGTCTCGGTGGGAGGGCTGCGTGATTATCGATCGGTCGCGGGCCTCCACCGTGTCCTCGCACCTCTCAATCCCATCGGGCAAGTCTTGTCATTCATCCTGATCGGAAGCTTCTTCGCTGCCATGGGCATCAAACTCGGCCAGAGCCAGTCGCCCGACGCCAAGCGAAGACTGCGCTTCCTCTACTGGGGAGCAATTGCGGCCTTCACTCCGGCGATTGTGCCCAATGTGTACGCGCGCCTTCAGGGCAAGACTCCGAACGAAATTTTCCCTGCCTGGTTTATCGCGATCATTCTCATTCCGCTCCTTCTCTTCCCCCTCACCCTGACCTACGTCATCGTGGTGCAGAAGGCGATGGGCGTCGGCGTTGCCCTTCGCCAGGGTCTGCAATACACCCTAGCCAGGGGCGGCATACGAGTGCTCCAGATGGTTGCCATTGGGGCGGTCATCGTCGCGGGGACCACCATGGCGGGGAACGCCAGCCACGACCGTCCGCAAAAGACCATCGTCATCCTGGTCGGCATCACGGCCTACTTCACCATTCGCAGGCTCGGAGATGGTCTGCGCACCTGGGTCGATCGCCGTTTTTTCCGCGAAAACTATAACGCGGAAAACGTGTTGACCGAGTTGAGCGAGCAAGTGCGATCGATCATCGAGCCCAAGTCCCTTCTGGAAACGGTGTCCGCGCGGATTTCCGAAACCCTGCACGTGCCGCAAGTGGCCGTGCTCTTAGGCGGGAGCGGATCTTACCGGCCGGCGTTCGCCATGGGTTACCCCAGCTTTCCCACGGTCACTTTCGCCAGCAAGAGCGGGACAGCCATGCTCTTGAAAAGCCAGAAGGAGCCGGCCCGGGTGTTTCTGAACGATCGCGACTCCTGGCTTTACCGCGAGGAGAGTATCGGCGACGAAGAGCGCGGCAAGTTGGCCACGCTGCAATCGGAACTGCTGCTGCCGCTGGCTGTCCGCGATAAACTTTTGGGCTTTATCTCGCTTGGACCCAAGCGGTCGGAAGAGCCGTACACCGGATCCGACGTGCGGTTACTCAAGTCTGTGGCCGCGCAAACGGGGTTGGCGCTCGAGAACGCCAACCTGCTCCAAACCGTCGCGGATGAAGTTGCCCAGCGCGAGCGCCTGAACCGCGAAGTTGAGATCGCGCGCGAAGTGCAGGAGCGGCTCTTTCCCCAGAAACTGCCTTTCATCGCGGGCCTCGATTACGCCGGTCATTGCCGGCCGGCGCTGGGCGTCGGCGGCGATTACTATGACTTTCTTGCTCTGCCGCAGCAAAATCTGGGAATCGCTATCGGCGATGTCTCGGGCAAAGGGATTGGAGCTGCCCTGATGATGGCCAGCCTGCAGGCGTCGCTGCGCAGTGAGGCAACGCGTGCTCCGGAGAACCTGGCGGCAGCCGTGGCCAACATCAATCGCCTGGTGTACGAGGCCTCGTCTTCCAATCGCTATGCGACCTTCTTTTACGGCCAGTATGACCCCGCTCAAGGGAAGTTCGACTACGTGAACGCGGGTCACAATCCTCCCATGCTCTTTCACCGCGACGGTGCGGTCACCCGCCTGGAACCCGGCGGGACGGTGGTAGGTCTTCTGCAGGAGGCCCAGTATGACCAGGGTTCTGTGCGGCTCGGGCCGGGCGACGTTCTGGTGGCCTTTACCGACGGCATCAGCGAGGCGATGAACCTGGCCGACGAGGAATGGGGTGAGGACCGGCTGATGGACTCGATCCGTAGAGCCACAGCCTCATCGGCGCAGGAACTGCTGGAATACATCTTCGCCGCCGCCACCAGGTTCGCCGGCACCGCCCCGCAGCATGACGACATGACCCTGGTGGTTCTGCGGGTGTTTACGCCCTAGCCCTAGGGCTGATCGCTGACCACCGGCAGGGATGCGAGCAGAACCCCCAGATCCCGTTTCAGGTATGAGATTCTGGCCCGAACATCCTGCAGCATGGCTCCGCGGTCTTCGAAGTCGTCAATGCTGAGTTTCAGGTTTTGCGATGGCTGGCTGGTTAGGTGATCGATTTTCTCCGTACTCGACAGCGAGTCGATCCGCCTCACCTGAACCCAGGTCTGCAGCAATTGCTCCTTGCGTGTAATGCCGGCGGGGCCGTTGGAGCTGGCCTCGTTCAGGAAAATCCATATGGTCGCGGGATATCGACTATTGGGTAGAGTAGGCCGGTCGAAAAGCTCTGCCAGCATGTTTGATTCGAAGTCGAAGGGACTGCTCTTGCCTTTCTCCTGGTGAATACCGGCCAGGGCCAGGCCTGCGGAAAGCGTACCGGCGCCGATGCCGACGCCGGCTGCGGGCTTAGTCAGGTTTGAGGAAAGCTGGAGCCCGGAACTGGTAGCACCGACCGCTCCACCGACAACGATGCTAAGCAGATTTGTGCGGCTTACTGCGCGGTCACGGCGGTCGGACAGGTATCCACGCACTTCGTTGGCGCGGGCGATCTCGTTGTCGATCTGGGCCAGGGTGGCGTCCACCTGGAGCGAGGCGGCCATCACTTGTTCGGAGATGTGCTGATGGAGCCAGAGGATTCGCCATCGGTCCGCCGGCGCTGTACTGGTTGAAAGCTTTTGCAGTTGCCTTATTTCCGAGGAGACGTTGATGAGTTCGGCCGTGCTCTCCGGCGCCAGCGGGGTCGACCTGGATTCGACCGTTTGTGCTGAGCTGGCCACGGCGATGGCCGCCAACGCCGCGAGGAGCAGGGTGCGAACGAGGCTCATGCGGATTATGTTATCGTCTCTCGCAGTTCCTCCAGAACACATCCAGAACGAATGAGGTGAACCATGCCGTGCGACCCAGGAGAGTTAAAACACGTCCCGCTCTTTGCCTTGCTCGACGATGATGAAATCGCTGTTCTGGCCGCCCAGGTCGAGCTCAAGACGTTTGCTCCGCGGCAACGCATTTACAAGATTGGCGATCCCGGCCAACACGCTTACATCCTGATGTCAGGCAACGTGCAGGTCACGACCGTCGATGAAGATCACCAGGAAGTTGTGGTCGATCAACCCGGCCACGGCCAGTTTTTCGGCTTCGCCTCTATGTTGGAGCAAACGCCGCACCAGACGAGCGCGCTGGCCATGGAAAAAACCACGTGTGTGGAGATCAGCCGCGACGACATTGCTGTTCTGCTGCAACGCAAACCCATGGCGGGTATGGATATGCTGAGGGTACTAGGCCAACAGTTCCATGCGTCCCAGCAACTTGTACGGATTCGTGCCAGCCGCAACGCGAACGAAGTGATCGAGGAGGAGTACACGTTTGGCGAGCGCATCGCCGACGGCGTAGCCAGCTTCGGTGGTTCATGGCCCTTTATCATCCTGGTCGGAATCGCGCTGGTGATCTACACCTGCATCAACGTGGCCCTGAGGTCCAAGGCATGGGATCCCTACCCCTTCATCCTGCTCAACCTCTTTCTCTCCATGCTGGCCGCCATCCAGGCACCCGTCATCATGATGAGCCAGAACCGCCAGGACAAGAAGGACCGCCTGCGCAGCGAGTTGGACTTCGAGGTTAACCGCCGCGCCGAATCGGAAATCCAAAACCTCTCCCGCAAGCTCAACCTGGTGACCGACAAGCTCTGCGACCTGGACGACATGCTGCGCGAGGCAAGGCCAAACAGATAAACGCTGCGGGGCCCTGCCGGCTGAGTGACAGCCAAGAGTAAAATAAGGTGAATTCGATTGCCCCTACAGAAAGGCTTGAGACGATGACCGCTACGACTCTTACCCCCGACGTGAAGATCGCCAAGACGCCGCCGATGCCTACCTTCAAGACGGTGGGTGAAGAACGGTTGCATCGCAAGCAGCGACTGGCGTCTGCATTCCGGCTGTTTGCGAAGTTCGGATTCAGCGAAGGCGTTGCCGGGCATATCACGGTGCGCGACCCCGAACGGACAGACCATTTTTGGGTAAACCCCTTCGGCATGCACTTCGGGCATATCCGCGTATCCGATCTGGTCATGGTGGACGAGAAGGGCGAGGTGGTGGAGGGGGACCGGATGGTGAATGAGTCGGCGTTCGCCATTCACTCACGCGTGCATATGGCGAGGCCCGATGTGGTGGCGGCGGCCCATGCACACTCCCTTTATGGCAAGACATGGTCGTCCCTCGGGCGTCTGCTGGATCCGCTCACCCAGGATGCATGCGCCTTTTACGAGGATCACAGCCTGTTCACCGATTACACAGGGGTGGTCTACGACATGTCAGAGGGCGACCGCATTGCCCAGTCTTTGGGGAATCGCAAAGCGGTCATCATGCAAAATCACGGAAATTTGACGGTAGGAAGCACGGTGGATGAAGCGGCTTGGCTGTTTATCGCGATGGATCGTAGCTGCCAGTCGCAATTGATGGCAGAAGCGGCCGGCAAGCCGGTGCCGATCGCGCATGAGGCTGCGGTCGTGGCGCGCAAGCAGGTCGGCAACCCGCGGGTGGCCTGGTTCCAATATCAGCCGCTTTGGGATTTGATTGTCCGCGAGCAGCCCGATCTGCTCGACTAGCGGTCCGGTTTCCTTCACGGCCTGAAAAGCGGCCGGGGAAAATAGTGCGCCATAAGCGCCCTAAGTACCCCGGCGCGGACGGCTTGCTCAGGATGGCCAGCCACTCTGCCGGTAATAACTTCAGAGAAGGCAAGGCGCACCCCAGATCCCTCCACTGCGCTGACGCTCAAGTCGGGATGACAAAGGATAGGGCAGAGCTTCCATCTAACTTAGGTGACTCTGGCCTGGAGCAGGACACTTCCCCTCCGCTGTGCTGGTGACCGTGGCGGGCCTAACCCAGCCACTGGGGATTGTTGGTGGTTCCGTCATAGATTTGCGATGACTTATACGCTTCGAATTTCCCCGCCATCCCAACCGGCGCGGTCTTCTGCAAAATGGCTATCTTCTGCTGCTCGTCCAGCGGCTTGAAGTTCCGCGCCACACCCAGCGCCTGTTCCAGGTTAGCCAACGATTCACAACCTGTTAACGTAACCGTAACCGGCACACTCATTGCATAGTGCAACGCCTCGACAGCGGTGACGGTGTTGGTCTTCAGGATCGCACCGTTGGCCAACGGCTTCATACCCAGGACCGCCATGCCATGCTTTTGTGCCACCGGGATCACCTTCTGCTGGAAGCTGTCATAGTGCTCGTCCAGCGCATTCACCGGCATCTGCACCGTGTCGAAAGTGAACCCGTGCTTGTCTGCAGTCTCGATCATGTGCAGGTGTATCTCCGGACTTTTGTGTCCGGTAAACCCTATAAAGCGGATCTTTCCTTCCTTCCGCGCCTGCTGCAGCACGTCCATCACATTCCCAGGCTGGAATGCCTGCTCGGGATCCCCCATGCGAATCACTTCATGGAGCTGCAGCAGATCGATGTGATCGGTCTTCAGCCGCTGCAAAGATTGTTCCACCTGCTGTCGCGCCGACGCGCCCGTCCGACCATCGATCTTTGTCATCAAAAAGGCCTTCTGCCGATAGCCGTCCTGCAATGCCCTCCCCATGCGCGTTTCACTCGCGCCGTCGTTGTAGTCCCAACAGTTGTCCAGGAAGTTGATGCCCTCGTCCAGCGCTCTTCTTATGATGCGAATCGCATCCCCTTCCGAAACGTTAGAGAGGCCGAGATGGTAGCCGCCAATGCCGATGATCGAAACCTCGACGTCTGCCCGCCCCAGCTTCCGTCGTCCAATCCCATTCACAGTGGTGACAGCCGGCAAAGGAGTATGCGCCGCCGCCCCTTCAAGTCTCGCCTGCGCACCAAGATCCAGGCCTGCCATACCCTTCAGGCCGGCCAGAGCCACCGCCGATTGCTTAAGGAAACTACGCCGTTCCATCTCGACCAACCTCGCTAATCCACCTGGACTTCGTGGATAGCTGAAATTCTACCGCTAAGGCCGAAGGAGTGCCTGGACCCAACTGGCAAAAGGCTGCCGCCAAACATGTCCCGGGGAACTCCAATGGACAGACCTGGCCACCCCCGCGCGGCGGTGGTTGTCTAAAGTGCCGTCGTTTCTGGTCGACGAAAATAGGCTCTGGCTTCGGGGCGGAAGAGGACATAGGCAAACAGCAGAAGGAGCAGGCCGTGCACCAGCAATTGTTGCCGCGAATGGAAGATGCTGAGAACCACATGGAACGCGATCCACGCTAAGGCGAGCCAAGAGGCCCAATTGCTGCCGCGGAGCATGAAAGCCCCGGAAACAATGGCCGCAAGGCTGGTGGCGGAAGCCCAGATGAGGTCGGATTGAAACGGCTGCGACGCCGTGACCTCAGAGAGGTGGTGAGCCAACCCGAAGACACCGGTCGCGATATATAAGCAACTTAGGATCAAGACAGTCAGTGGACGTTTCCTCATAACCTTTGTGTGCAGCGGCGCTGCATCCATCCCTCCGATCACAGGCTGGCGACGCTTCCACCCTTTATTCGAGAACCTTGCCGATGAGCCACATGTGCCCGAATGGGTCCACTACACTGCCTTGCAGCATGCGCCGGATGGGGCGCGGGCCAGCCATGGAATACGCGTGTTCTGTTACGGGGCTTCGAAAAACAGCACCTGCCGCAAGCGCCTGCCTTTGTACGGCCTCCGGGTCCTCCACGAAGAGTTCGATTCTGACGGTTGTGAATCCTGCGCCGGCGGGACCCTGTGTGCCATGAGGGAGCGATTCGGTAGCGAGAAAGAACCGGGCGCCGTGAACCGAGAGTCCGGCGACCACATGCTCGCCGCCGCCCAGATGCCAAAGCACGCTCGCATCGAAAGCGGTCCTGTAAAACTCAATTGCGGCGTTGGCATCGGCAACGGCCAGCATGGGTGAGATTTGTGGCGTCAGGATTGCGGCGTGCGCCACCGTAGCGCCCCATTGGCCGGGGCTCAGGTCCCGGGCATGACGGGAGAACAGCCAATGGTGGCCATCGAGGTCCTCGGCGGCGTACTGCAACTCCCCGTAGACCGTCTCGTGCAGGTCCTCCAGTATCGTCACGCCGGCGGATTTCGCCTGCTGGAAATGTGGGTGGATGTCTTCGATGAAGACAGTGAGGCTCTGCGTCCCAAAGCCCAGCTGCTTCGGGGTGGCGTCTTCCTGCCGAGCCCTCTTGAGCATGATCCAGGCGTTGCCGGTGCGCATCTGCGCTCCGCTCACCGGATTGCCGTAGCGGTAATGCTCGACGAATCCGAAGGCGTTGGTGAGCCAGCGAATGGCCTCCTCCAAATCCCGATACATTACATGAGGAAGCAGCGTGTCAGTCGGTACAGAGCGATTTGAAATCACCGGTGGTCCATCCTGGGAGGATCGCACAAACGCTGGAGGCGTTCGAGCCTTGGAAAATTTACGATAAGGGACCCGGCGCCGGCTTGTATTGTAAAAAAGTGTCAGCCGGCGCAATTGGGACATGATTATTCCGCTGCGGCGAGTGGGGCTTGTATCCGGTGGGCGTGATGTCCGCCAATTCCCGAAACTCATGCACCAGGTGCGCCTGATCCACGAAGCCATGTTCCACCGCTAGAGCGCACCAATCAGGCTCACCCGATCGGCCCACCGCACGCAACACCCGCTGCAGACGACTTTGCAGGCGCTACGCTGAAGCCCATGAGACTGTGCATGAATGGGACACCCGTCACCTAGGACTAGACGGCTTTGTGGGCGGGCCTCCCGCCTCTGTGAAACGGCGGAAGCGATTGATGGTGGGCTCACTGCGCCCGTTGTTAAAGGAGACTTCGGACGCGGACGTCTCGCAGCCACAGACCGCCCCACACCAGGCATGCGAATGCAACGGTAAAGGCGATGCCGGACCATGGTCCGCCGATGCGGATCTTGCTGGCGATGGCGCCGCCGAGGTATCCGGTCAGCAGGATTGCTCCCAGGATCGAGGTGCGGGGAATGACGTACAACAATGTGCATGCCAGAAGCAGTACGCCGATGCCGACGATTTCGGATTCGGGGTACCCGAGTTCCTGAACTGTGGCTTTCACGACGACGTCGGGTTTCATGAGCTTCATGACTCCGTCCATCAAAAAGAAGAGGACTGCGAAGCCGCTTACGATGCGCCCGGCCCAGAGTTGTGTATTCGAAACCAAGAGAACCTCCGTTCACAGCACACTTTGGCCCGGAAGATCGGGCGAGATAGTCAGGAGAGATTATGGCCTGCTCAGGCTAGTCGGTCTTGTACAGAAACGACAACTGCTTTCGGACCTGAGCGATTCTGGCCGGGGATTCTCCGATGAATCGGCGGAAGGATCGCGTTAGGTGGGCCTGATCGAAGTATTGGGCCGTCGCGACCACATCGAGAATGGAGGCTCCGTCTTTGAGCAGACCGGTTGCGTATCGCGCGCGCTCGATTTGGCGAAAGGTTGCGTAGGTGACGCCGGTGGACCGCAGAAAGTGGCGCTGCTGCGAGCGTTGGGATAGCTCTCGCGGATTGCGCCGCAGCATGTCGGCGACGACAGGGTCGCGAACGAGCAGGCCGCGTCTGGCGAGGTGATGAACGAAGGTTTCTGCGTTTTCAAAATCGGGATATTGCAGGGCCGATCCATTGAGCCAGAAGGAACGTCCGGTGGCGTGCGGGAGCGTGATGTCGTTGTGATCGCGGAGACTGCCGGGGAGAAAGCGCGGCATGAAGGTGCCTGGTTTGAATCGAATGCAAACCCACTCGCCTTCGGCGGGACAATCGACCGAAGCGGCTGTGGTCTCCGGCCCACGGAGCGTAAGGAAGGTCTTACCTGCAAGCCGCGTAATGGCCATCTCGAAGGTGTTGGCGGCAATGGAGAGGAACTTATCTGTGCGGTCGCTGTGGCAGCGCCAGACTTTTTCGATGAAGGGGTGATCCGAAGCGCGGTCGTGGAAATGGATGAACTCGGTTTGGGGAATGTGCGAAGTGGCTGGTGTTGTCATTGGCAACGCCTCGTGCGATGGGGGAGTGGCTGAGGGCTATCCGGCAGCGCCGATTCCGCACGTCGCGTTTGGATAGGGTAAGGCAGAGGAAGGCAGGCAGGCAATCAGTGGCCAGCGAGGCGTAAAGGTGACGGCCATGACCAGGAATTCGTGACCAGACGGAGGACTGGCACTTTGGGAAAACGGAGATCGCGAGGCATCGATCCATGCCTTTCGAGGGCGACCGGCCTCCGAGGGAGTTAACGAAAACGCGACTTTCCGGGAGCCGCAATCCTCGGCTTCGTTCTCTTTGAGAGGACTATTTGGCCACATCGACCCGAGAGTTGAGCACTTGAGGGTTCGGCATTACAACAACAGGCATATCTCGAAGCCGAGATCGCCGCGGCGATCACTGTGGCGGCGGTAGAGGGATCGTGTGGGTGTGGTGAGCTTTTGAAAAGGGAATCCTGAGCCTCCCTCTCACAGGGGCTCAGGATTTCCATGAGGGCCCCCACTTCGTAGTTGTATCTGGCCCCGCACAGGTGGGGGGCCTTTACGGAAAAGTCTAACGCGGCGGCAAACAGCTACAGGGGAAAGATCATAGTTACGAAAGGACATTGCCAAACCAACCGCTCAGCTTGAATTTTTGATCTGGCGTTAATGCGGACGCAGCAGGTATTGGATTTCACACACGGAGACCGACCGCGTGGCGGCCGGCACTGGCTGAGCAATTTACTGAAAACCCGGGCGGTCTCAAATGACCGCACTTCCGACTCTCGACAACAATCATGGCAACAATGGGCTCGCCACCGCGATCAATGACTTTGGCGAGGTGGCCGGCGCAGCGGAAAACATAACCCCCGGCTGCCCCACCCAAAACCCAACGGCATATCTAAACCAGTATTACCAATACAAGCCCGTCCTCTGGCGGGATCACGCGATAGAGGAACTGGCTACCGTGGGAGGAGATCCGGTCGGCACGGCTCAGGCCATCAACAATCATGGAGAAGCGGCGGGGATGACGGGTACCTGCGGTGCCTACAACCCTGTGTTGGGTTATTACATGAATCCGTTGCACGCCGTGCTGTGGGAGAAGGATGGCACACCCGTTGACTTGGGGTCGCTGGGCGGAAATGAGCAAAGCCTGATGGGAACTGCCGCCAAGGACCTCAATACTCGCGGCCATGTTGTGGGCTTCTCCTCGCTGTCGGATAATGTGACGGTCGACGCCTTTCTCTGGACCAGAGAAACTGGCAGGATGAGGGCCCTGGTACCAATTAAGGGAATCGCAAACAGTATCGCCATCGCCCTCAATGACAGCGATGAGGTCGTCGGATCTTCGATCAATTCAACTTTTACGACCCTGACCGCAACCATCTGGAAACATGGTGTACCTGCGGACCTGAACACTCTTATCCCTGCCAACTCTTCGCTGTACCTGATCTTTGGCTGCTCGATCAACTCCCGCGGGGAGATCCTTGGATTGGCGACAAATCTAGCTGGCACCGTCTATCACGTATATGAACTGATTCCGGTTGGCCAATAGCAACGGCGGAACGAGCGCGGCATGTGGAATTTCGGGACGCCCGCGCCCGAGAATGCCACCGAATCCGATCAACCATCTCGAGAGAGCAGTTCTTCATGCTCTCTCGAATTGTTTCGCTGCGCGCTTGCGATCACATGCTCGGGGGAAAGGCAATCAGCACTCCAGCGGTCCTGAGGAATCTCCAAACTTCCTTATGCCTGCAAAGTCTCGTTTTCGATAAATCCCCCTCAACCGGTGGCCACGGCTGGGCAAGTTACCGCCCCGTTTTGCAGGAACTCCACGTCGGTGCTCAATGGCAGCCTTCGATCACTCATCATCAAGGTTGTGGACAGCAGCAGCGGAACCACTTCCTGACTTCGGCGGCCCCGGCTTGGGAAACATGACACTCGCTTCGTCCTCTCTATCCGACTCCCAACCCAAAGCTCAGAGGGATTCGTAATGCGTAAGCTCGGCCCAACATGCGCCAATTGACGCCAGGGCGTCCTTGTTTACGATCTTGATCGCGATCTAGGTGTAGTGTTAAAGCCTCCCTCTAGCTTTGTTAAGTCCTTCGGCTAACGTAGCGGAAGCTGAGGTTCTTCTGCGTACCGAGGAGTTCGACGTCGTCATCGTATCTGCGTTCTTAGACGAATGGGAAAAGGGTCCGCATCCTTTCGGTAGCCGGTAAGATACCTATCCTCGTGTTGCGCGGCTTAACGCTCGCTCCGGAACTGCTGGTCGAAGTGGAACGGATGTTAGCGGAAACAGTCTAAGATCTCAACTAGCCAAAGAGCGACCCGCAAGGCCGCTTCAACCTCGCGTACTGCTCACCAGTCAATATTCTCGCTAGCCACGTTCTCAGAACAGCATCTTTACGGCTGCCTGCGCGACGACGTCGAGTGGAATGGAACTGATTACCACCGGGATTGCCGGGATGAATGCCACTAGGAGGAGGGCGTATAGGTCGACGCGGCTAACCGGGACAACACTAATATCGTTGACATTACTCACGACAGCAAAGAGGTCGTGGAGAGCGGAGAAATCAGCCACCATCAGAACATCCTGATTGAGGCTTTCGGGCCCGTCTAACCACTTTTTTTCAAAGCGCTCGCCCGCCGTTCGGGCAAAGGCTCCATACCTTAGCAGGCCGCGGTGTCTCATCTGCATCAGCACAGGAGTAAAGACGAAATACGGCGCCACGCAGATGAGAAGCACGGCAGCAACGAGAACTCCCGCGACGGGACCAAAGGCGGTCAGCTTCTCCCCATGATGAATAACTCGGTTCGCTACCGCGCCAGTCAGTCCGAGACCGAGGCAAAAGCTGAAAGGGTGTTGTCCCCGCAACGCCGATTCGAGAAACCCGATCCCTCCCACGTTATCGGGATGGGCGGCGATGAGGCGAAGATCCAGTCTTGCCGTGGCGCGCATGAATCGCGTCCAAAGCAGTTGTCTCCACAGCCACAGCAATGTGAAGTAAGCCAGAATTGGATAGCTTATGAACAAAACCCACGTGCCTGCCGGCGAGAACCAGCTGAAGGTGCCGCCACCCTTCCACCAGGCAACGAATTCTGCACCTTCCGGGCTCATATATTGTGCCAACCCTGCAGCCAAAGCGTAGGTGAGAAGCACAATCACAACCTTGGCGGCTATGGAGTTTCTGAGTCTCTCGAACGAAGTCCAGTTAGCTTCAAAAGCTGATGACTGACTCTCCAACACAAATTCTTCAAGGTGGTCAGCTACCTTGGCCAACCGCTTTTTCAGCCACGGCGCCGCCAAGATCACCAGGGGAAGAACGATGAGGAAGCGGGTTTGAGTAGCGTAATCCGTAAGGAACGAACGGAACGCAATGCGCCCCCGAAGGACAGATAACAATGCGGGCGGAACCCAGGCCACTGCAACCGCAACGGCGGTAAAAGTACGTACACGTGCACTCGCGGCATGCAGAAGATCCAGGAATCTCCAAGACCGGCTGAGCGAAGACGAGGCGATTTGCTTGGAGCAATCCTGGAGTGATTCTTTCATGCCTTCCACCCCCAGGGAATACTACCCCAAGGCGGCGCACCTGTCACAACTGACAGTGCCCACCGGCGCTCGGGGTTGGCCCACAGAACAAGCCTTCCGGGCCTGACATGGTTTTGTAGTTCTTGTGCGGCTAGGGCCTCGAGATATTGAGGAGGAAGAACGATGGACCCATGAGGACACCCAGGCATTGCGATTCAGCATCGAACATCTTGACCAGCTTTAAAACAGGAGGTGGTCCGGTCATGGCGCCTGAGATTTTGCAGACGACCTGTTGCGTGGTGGGTGGTGGACCTGCGGGCATGGTGCTCGGATACCTTCTGGCACGCAAGGGGGTCCAAGTCACTGTGCTGGAAAAGCACCAGGATTTCTTTCGCGATTTTCGCGGCGACACGGTGCACCCGTCTACGCTCGAGGTGCTCCAGGAGCTTGGGCTGCTGGAGGACTTCCTGGATCTGCCACATGAGGAAGTGACGTCGCTCGGAGTGATCATCGGAGATTCCTTCTTCGACGTGGCCGATTTCCGGCATGTGCCCGCCGCGTGCAAGTTCGTGGCACTCATGCCCCAATGGGATTTCCTGAACTTTCTTTCCGGCCACGCCAAAAAGTTCCCTTCGTTCCAACTGCTCATGCAACACGAGGCGACAGATTTGATAAGAGATGGCGAACGCATCACTGGAGTGGTGGCGCAGCACGAGGGGCAAGCGGTGCGGATCCACACGGACCTCGTCGTGGGCTGCGATGGCCGCCATTCCGTTACGCGCGGAGCGGCCGGAATGCGAGTCATCGAGCATGGGGTGCCCATCGACGTGTTGTGGTTCCGGATCAGCCGCAAGCCGGACGATCCGGCCCAAGTGCTCGGAAACGTGAACTACGGAAAGGCGCTGATCCTGATCAACCGATCGGATTATTTTCAGGCAGGCCTCATCATCGCAAAAGGCTCATATGACGAGATCAGAGCGCGCGGCCTCGACGCATTCCGCGCCGATATCCGCAAGCTCGCTCCGTACCTGGGCGAAAGAGTAAACGAACTGCACGATTGGGAGCAGGTCAAGATCTTGACCGTGCAGATCAATCGGCTTCCGCGCTGGTACCGGGCTGGCCTGCTATGCATCGGAGATGCGGCTCACGCGATGTCGCCCGCCGGTGGGGTGGGGATAAATCTTGCCATTCAGGATGCCATTGCCACCGCAAACTTATTGACCGGACCACTTCACGAGCGATGCGTTCCAGAGATCGTGTTGGCTGCTGTGCAAAAGCGACGCGAGCTTCCAACACGCGTTACCCAGGCGATCCAGATATTTGCTCATCGAGGCCTGGCTCGCGTGTTCGAAAACCCCGGGCCAATCCAACCTCCTTGGCAGGTGAAGGCGGCTTCCCGAATTCCCGGCATTCATCGCGCCATGGGATACGCGGTGGGGATCGGCATGCGCCCGGAGCATGTGCGCGAAAAAGCTTGGGCGAGGCCGCGGTGCCCCCGCCTGGCCACGGCAGTCTTTGCCGGAATGGGGATCGCTGCCGTGGCTGCCGCGTTTAGTTGGGCAGCATGGAAGGCGTGGCGCAGAGTCACTGAGGAGAGCCAGCTGGAATCGGCCTCGTAAATTTCAAAGGCATGAATGTTCTCCCAAAGAAAGAAATGGTGTCTAAGCCATATCTCGAGGTTGTCGTGAACACCGCGCAGACGCTTTCCCGCTTCACAACTCTTCGCCGCAGACAAATGGCTTTCCGCTATCAATAGCGATAAAAAGGGCCTCCACGATTGAAGCCAAGGCCCCCGCCACTGTCCACAAGTCCCCCGCTGTTTTCCTTGAATGAATCGCCTGATAAACGAGTCCGAACGCTGTTAACGGGGAGAGGAAAGGAGCCCGGCGCCGGCTTGTATTGTAAAAAAGTGTCAACCAGCGGCAATTGGGACATGATTATTCCGCTGCGGCGAGTGGGGCTTGTAGCCGGTGGGCGTGATGTCCGCCAATTCCCGAAACTCATGCACCAGGTGCGCCTGGTCCACGAAGCCATGTTCCACCGCTACAGCGCACCAATCAGGCGCACCCGATCGGCGCACCGCACGCAACACCCGCTGCAGACGGCGCACACGAGCATACCGCTTGGGAGTGATGCCGACCTGACTGGAAAACCGGCGCAGAAATGTCCTGGGCAAAAGGCCCAGTCGCGAGGCTACCTGCGATACCGCCGCGTCAGCCTGCAAGGCGGCGACCGCATATTGAATCGCGGGGTCGAATTTCGGCGCGAGCTGCCGAAGCAGCACCTCTTCGAAGACGCGGAACTTCAACGCCGGTGTGGGCGCTTCCAGCAGTCTTTCGCGTAGCAGCCCTCCGTCGCGACCCCACAGGTCTTCGAGCTGTATCACACGGTTACAAACCTCAGTCATGGGCATGGGGAAGAAGCACCCAGCTGCGCCGCTTCGGAACTCGACCGCGGCCAGCCAGCGCTGCTCTCGCGTATCGATGATTGTGGACCGCGCGTGCGGTCCGGCCAGCACTGCGCCAGACTGCCGGTCCATTCGCTCCGTGCGCACAGCGTCGTGGGTCCTGAACTCGTCTTCAGCAAGGTTCACCATCAGGTGTGCCTGGCCATTCGGCATGATCCGCTCCAACGCGAAAGGAAAGTCCGTCTCGTGGTAATGGAACGACTTGACGAATGTTGCCAGAACACCGGATCGCGGTTTCGCGACAACGCGCTTCACGGCGGTAGCTTAGCACGAATCTTAGCGCAAGCGACCTGGCATGAAGTGCGTGGAACCCAACAAAGCTCCACAGGAAATCGGGGATATGGGCCACCCACATTAGTGGCGCCGGACAGAGGGTTCGAGCGAAGCAGGCCGCTGCTTAGTCGCAGGAGTGGGTCATCATCCACCCTGCACCATGGTTCAGGGTTTATCCTCCTTACTTAGAAAAGATATGCCATGGCCAACGCCTTGACGCGAAGCCGGCTCGCCTTCCGCGGCAACCACTCCCCAAAAGACAGGACGAGAGCGAGTCTGGGGAACCGGTGCAGCGGCCTGCTCAGCCCGAGGCCGTCCAGGAGGACATGATGGCAGGACAAACCAAGCAAGTCTTTGAAAACATTATCGTCGCCTATGACGGCTCCCCTCAGGCACAGCGAGCTACCCAACTGGCCTTTGCATTGGCGGAAGTGATGCACTCGAAGGTGCTGGTTTTTGCTGTGATTCGTCCTCCTGAGCCGGCCGCACGCGCGGAATTGGATGCAGTCCTCGACAATGCCCGCGAACATTACGAGCGAAGCTTCGCCCAGTTACGTGAACAGGCACGGCAGAGAAGTGTAGAGCTCAAAACGGAGATAGAGGTAGGCCATCCCGCGGAACACATCGTGCACCGGGCGGAGCAGATGCACCTGGCATTGATCATCATGGGCCGGCGTGGAATTTCATCTTTTCAACGCTGGATGCTTGGTTCCATCTCCGAGCGCGTACTGCGCTACGCGCATTGTCCGGTGATGGTAGTGCACTGAATGGTGATCCATCGTTCCCCGCGTAGACTAACCAAGGGCAGGAGTGAGCCATGAAAGAGCAATTTCAAGCCAGGATGCTACGCATTCACTTCACCGAGGCGGACAAGTGGCAAGGTGAGCCGCTCTATGAGGCAATCGTGGCCAAGTGCAAGGAGCTTGGGCTGGCGGGCGCGATTGTCTATCGTGGCCTCGAAGGCTTTGGAGCCAGCGCCCGGATCTATCATGCACACAGTCTCTCGATCTCCAGGAATGCTCCCGTCATGGTGAGCGTGATTGACAAGGAAGAGCAGATCCAGAAGCTGATCCCCCACCTCGACCAGATGATTTCCGGAGGCTTGATTGCCACTTCGAACGTGGAAGTGATTCGCTTCTCACCATCGACGAAAGAATCCGGGTAATCGGTGGAAGTAAAACACAATCTCGCGGCGGTGGAGTCACGGCGGTCGCGCGACTAACAAGCAAAGTGGGTATCCTGACAACGCTGATCATGTACTATTTCCGCGCGACGATAGCCCGGATCTTTGAAGAAGGAACGTGGTAATGGCGAAAATCGTTTCGATTGAGGTGTTGCAGGTAGATCTGGCGCCCAAGGTCAAGCGTTCCGACGCTATTCAGAGCTTCCAGTGCCAGGAGACGCCGATGGTGCGCATAACGGACTCCGACGGCGTCACCGGGACAGGTTACAGCTACACCATCGGCACTGGCGGATCGTCGGTCATCAAGCTTCTCGACGATCACCTCGTTCCCCTCTTGCTCGAGCGCGAGGCGGACGACATCGAGCGAATTTGGCGCGACCTTTTCTTTTACGTTCACTCGACGACCGTGGGCGCGCTCACATCGATCGCACTTGCCGCCATCGACTCGGCGCTTTGGGATTTGCGCGGCCGTAAAACGCGTCTGCCACTGCACCGTCTTGCGGGTGGCGCCAAGGATTCGATCGAGTGTTATTACACTGAAGGCGGATGGATCCACATGGAGGACGCCCAGCTCGTGGAGGAGGCGCTGCACGCCAGGGAGCGCGGTTTCGGGGGGACTAAGATCAAGGTCGGCAAGCCGCATATTTCTGACGATGTGCGCCGGCTTTCAAAAGTACGTGAGGCGGTGGGCTCGGCATGGGAAATCATGACCGACGCCAACCAGGGCTTCAGTCTGAATGAGGCGATCCGGTGTGCCCGTGCTCTCGAGCAACTCGACGTGGCATGGTTTGAAGAGCCGATTCATGCGGATGATGTTCATGCCCACCAGCAACTTGCCGCCTCTACCAGCGTGCCCATCGCGGTTGGGGAGTCGCTCTACAGCATTTCGCAATTCAAGGATTATCTGCAGAGCGGCGCCTGCTCGATCGTGCAGGTCGACGTCGGCCGGATCGGCGGCATAACGCCCTGGCTGAAAGTCGCCCACATGGCGGAGGCCTTTAATGTGCCGGTCTGCCCGCACTTCCTCATGGAGCTGCATCTTGGGCTCTGCTGCGCAGTGCCCAACGGCCGCTATCTCGAATACATCCCGCAATTGGACATGGTGACATCGACCGGGATCCGGGTCGAAAAAGGTAGGGCAATCGCCTCGCAGGAACCCGGCAACGGAATCGAATGGGACTGGGCGGCAATCGGCAAGCATGCCGTTCACCGTCGGGTCCATTCCGGCAAATGACGGAGCCGGCCGGTCTTATATTTCCCGAGACCCTGGAGCACCGAGGTTGCGTCTACCCCGGTTTTATCTCCGCTGCCGGCGCTCATACCAAACCCGGGCCTAATCCGGGACAGGTGGACTAACCCCCATCGATAAAGACCCCACACGTGCAAAGCTAAAACCCCAGAAACTCTGCCTCACCCGTCGAGCTTTTTACCTCCGGAGGCCTGCGGCGAGGAAGTCAGCCGCCCGCACCAGCTTCGCGCCGGCGTGTTCTTTTACTCGCAGCAACGCGCGGTCCTCGGTGATGATGAACTCCGAACCCGCTTCCTCCGAGCATTCGAGAATGCGGTTATCAGGCTCGTCGGCGGCCACAGCGAGGGTGTGCTTCGGCTCGACGAACTTGCAGATTTTCATCAGGCTGTCGTGCAGGGCGCGCAGTTCGTACGGGTTCCACTCGAACTTTTCCCGCAGGACGCGCATCGTCTCTTGAAGAATTGGCTCGCAGATAGCAATTCGATCTCGTCATTGATGGCGCGATGAATCAGCTCGAGTGCCTTACCCCGGAAGTTGAAGGCGCTTATCAGCTCGTTTGTGTCGAGGGTGACGCGGGTCACCGGCTGCGCTGTTGATTGCGGTCCTCGCGGACCAGGCGCACGGAATCGGATGGCTTGAGGCCACGACGGCGCGCGTGGCGCTCACCGATCGCCGCGAGCTCATCCACTTCCCGATGGGCCAGCAGCTGCTTGGCGGCTTCATCGAACAAGCCGTTCACGTCCACGCCTGTGCGCTGCGCCTCGCGGCTCATCGCTTCAAGGATCGGGCCGGAAACTCGGACGTTGTTCTCCATAAGCGCCTTGTACCTATTATCGCGCCCAAAGCTATCGCCCGCCAATGGCCTTGTCAACGAAGCTTGGGGGAGAAAATCTGATGGCCAAAGGGGGGCACGAGACCACCAACCCGCCGGGCCGTGGCCTTCCCCAACAACCTGGACGACGGCAACGCCAGCATCACGCTGGGGTACCCACAAAATCCGGTTTGCCGCCCATTTCATCCCGCTGCCAAGGCGCATACCAAACCCGAGTGACCTTTGGGCTTGTACTCCTGTGCGGAAAAAAGCATCTCGCCACTTACATCAAACTAGGAAAGGCTCTATCTCTTAGAGTAGAAGATATCGGCAGGCGACGGCTTCTCACGCAACCGCGCCTTGGCCGGCAGTTGCCGGTAGTTTCGGCCTTCCGCGTGGGCGAAGGATAGCTTCACCGCTATCCGGTCCCTCACTCGATCCCTGTCCCAAAATCACCAACACCAGCCCCAAGACTACCCAATGAGTGGCCCGCCGCGGCTCTCCACCCCTTTGTGTCCCTAAGATAGCAGCAAAAAAATCGACCCAATCTCCAGCAAACCAAGGAACGAGACGACCTATGCCCAAAAATACTGTCACCGATCCCATCACCGATCAGGAAATGGCCTTTGCTCACCTGGTCCTTTCCGGAACCATGAACGACCGCCGCGCCGCAGAAGCCGTCGGCCTCAATCCCGAAACCGCCGCCTACACCAAAGCCAAGCCCCGCGTCCGCGCCTATATGATCGAGCACCGCGCCGCCGTTAGCGAAAGGTTGGTGGACCAGGAAGCCGAAGGGCTGCGCCAGCTGAACCTTGGTCGCGACCAGATCCTGGCCCGGCTCTGGGAACTGGCCAATCTCAACCCTGAAGCGACCAGAGGCAGCATGGCCGGCCAGATCAAGGCTCTTTCGATGATCGTAGCGATCGAAGGACTGATCCCGTCCGGAACCATGAATGATCGCCGCCTCTCTCCATCCCAGACGCAACCCGCGGCCCCGCCCGTCCAGCCGCAAAGCTACATCTCTGATTGGCGCCCCGAACAGCAGCACCAACCTGTGGGCGAGGAGCCAGGCGACCCCGTTGCCGGCACGAAAACCCCACCCGCCGCGCCCCAGGTCCCCCACCCCGAGCCTGCACCGGAGCCTACGCCCGAGCCGGCCGCTGAACTGGCTAACGACACGTCGTTCCTCAACCTTGACCGGCCCCAACCCAGCCTTGCCAATCCCTTCATCAACCCCCGAAGCCCGAACTGGGTTCCCGCCGCGACCGACCGCGTCTTCGACGCCGTTCTGGACAAAGCCAGCTCCCTCAGGCTGTCCCTTTCCCCAGGGAAAGGCTACTCTGGGCGGCGCCGCTGAACTCTATAAAAAGCCAAATTTTATTGAATTTTACAAAATATCCCGTTCCGTTGACCCGGGATGGGTGACCGAGCCAAAACTGGAGACACAGGAATCTGGTGACCAGAGGGAATGTTCACTCACCGCTACGGAGAAGCACAGATAACATCCATCGGCACGGGAAGTCCACTAATCATTAAGCAGCCTGCCGCGTTGGCGCACATGGTTCGCATCCCATCTGCGCAACAATTCGGGGGGCTGGAGCATGGATTAACTGCCTCCCATAAATATGGGATCCTGAAAGAGTGAAGACCACCCTCGAGATTCCCCGACCCCATCTTTCGCCGCGCCAAATCGGTGGCCGCCCAGCGAGGCATCCCACTGCGCGCCTTTGTAACCGAAGCTGTCGAGGAGAAGCTCAAGGCCAGCTTGAAAAGAGAAGAAAAGCCCTGGGTGAGGCTTGCTGGAGGTCTCAAACATCTTCACAAAGTCCTCGGGCTGACAATGGGAGAGGGGCGGCTGAAGGTGGAGTTGTGACTGGGGCGGGGAGAAACAGCAGGTCCCGGCAAGAGAGTTCCATGTGTCCTGTTGCTTTCCAAAAGGAACCGTGGCACTATTCCTGTTGGAAACCTAGAGGTCGGATCGCCATGAAAGAAAAGCCTGATGTCTTACAGGGGACGCTCGCCCTGATGGTCCTCAAGACGCTCTACGTCCTGGGGCCGCAGCACGGCTGGGGAATTGCCCGGCGCATCGAGCAGATCAGCGGAGACCTTCTGGCTGTCAACCAGGGCACCCTTTATCCCTTGTTGCTCAAGCTCGAGCATGAAGGCTCGATTGCCTCCGAGTGGGGCGCATCTGAGAACAACCGCCGCGCGCGCTTCTACCGCCTTACCAGGACCGGCCGCGGGCGGCTTGAAACCGAGACCCGCGAATGGGAACAAACCGCGACGATCATGGCGCGCTTTTCCAAACTCAAGGCGGAGGATCTAACGTGAAGTTACTGCGACGCTTCTTCATACGCCTGTCGAATCTTGCCACAGGGCGGCGTGCCGGCCAACGCCTGCAGGATGAGATCGCCGAGCATCTCGCGTTCCAGATCGAGGAGAATTTGAGAGCGGGCATGGCCCCCGCGGAGGCCCGGCGTCAGGCCGCACTCAAGCTTGGCTCGGCCGAGGCGATCCGCGAACAGCACCACGCCGAGCACAGCTTGCCCCTCGTTGAGAATCTGCTCTTCGACCTGCGCTATGCGGTTCGGATGCTTCTCAGATCTCCTGGATTTTCTTTCGTTGCGATCGCCACCATGGCGCTGGGCATCGGAGCCACCACCGCAATCTATAGCGTGATCGACGCCACGCTGCTGCACCCTTTGCCGTATCCAAACCCTTCCGAGTTGGTGCGCGTGGAAGACGACCTACCCGGAGTCGGGGCGCACGGCGTCGGCATCTCCGTCCCTGAGTGGAGAGACCTCGAGAGTTCCGGGATATTTCAGTCCGCGGCGATTACCGGCATCGGCGAAAACGTGAACCTCACCGGCAGTACACAGCCCCTGCGTCTCAGCTTCAAACAGGTTACGCCGAATTACTTTGCCGTTCTCGGTGTAGAAGCGCAGTTAGGCCGCACCTTCGATCCGCACGATGCCACTCCCGGCTACAACCTGGAGGTGGTGATCAGCGACGGGCTCTGGAGAAGAGAATTCGGAGCCGACCCGCACATCATCGGCAAGACTCTGCGCCTGGACAACGACGCTTACCACGTCGTGGGCGTTATGCCGCGCGATTTTCGCGATCAGGGCTCCACCAGCGAGGAGCGGAATGTGGAACTGTGGTTGGGAGCCGGCTTTGCCGGTTTGCCGTTTGATGCTCCGCAGCGCGATTTACGCCTGCAGAGTCGAGCGGTGATCGCGCGCATGAAGCCCGGTCTCTCGGTTGCGGCCGCGCAGGGGCACCTCGATGTGCTGGTTGCATCGCTGAAAAAGCAATATCCGGCGGACTATCCGGCACAGACCGCATGGACCGTGCGCCTGGTTCCGCTCGGCGAGAGCGTAGTCGGCAGCGTCCGCCAATCTCTCATTCTGCTGTTCGGCGCGGTAGGACTGGTTCTGCTGATCAGTTGCGTCAACGTCGCCAATCTTCTGCTCGCCAGGGCGAGTGTGCGAGGTCGTGAGATCGCGGTTCGGCAGGCTCTGGGCGCGCAGAGAACGCGCCTCATCCGCCAGTTCCTCGCGGAGAGCCTGCTGCTCTTCCTGCTTGGAGGGATCGCCGGTTTTGCCGTTCTCTTCTGCACCGGCCATTTCCTGCTGCGGCTTGTTCCGGAGACCCTCCCGCACCTGAACAGCATATCGATCAACTGGGGCGTGCTGGGGTTCGCTCTCGCCGTCTCTGTCGCAGCCGGAACCATCTTCGGGCTTGCTCCCGCGTGGCTCATGAGCCGCTTTGATTTGATCGCTACGCTTCGCCAGCAAGGACGCGGCGCCAGCGGCTCACGGGAACGCTCGCGCGCCCGCCAGGTACTGGTCATGAGTGAATTGGCGCTCTCGCTGGTGCTCATGGTCGCCGCGGGCCTTCTTTTGCGCAGTTTTTGGGACTTATTCAAGGTGCAGCCCGGCTTCCATCCAGAGCGCGTCATGGCCGTTCAAACTTGGCTGCCGGGCCCCAACGATCCCAGTGCGGATATCTACCGGACCGCCACCCAGGAATCGGTTTTGCTGCGCGAGATTCTTCGCCGCAGCCGAACCCTGCCGGGCGTAGAAGAAGCGGCCGTCGGCGACCGGACCGCTCTCCCCCTGGGTCACAGCCATTCCAGCCCGCTGCCCTTGCTCCGCGAAGGCATCGAGACGATGGACAATGAGGCTCCTGTGATCGATAGTCCCATCGTTTCTCCCGAATACTTCCACCTGTTGGGCATGCCGCTCTTGCGCGGACGCCTTTTCCGCGACCAGGACCTTGAGGATACGCCCCGGGTCGCGGTCATCAATCAGGCCGCGGCACGCACCTATTGGCCGAACCAGGACCCGCTGGGCAAACGCGTCCGTTTGCGCCTGGATTCCCGCGAGCCGTTGAGCTTTGCGAGGCCGGCCTGGACCACGATCGTCGGCGTGATTGCCGATGCCCGCACAGAATCTTTGGCCGACGCGGCAACCCCGCAGATCTACCGCAGCGTGTACCAGCACCCCGCCAAAAGCGTGGCTATCTTTCTTCGCGGACAACTCGATCCCGGCACCATCTCCGCACAAATGCGCGAGCAGGTCCAGTCCGTCGATCCGGAACTTCCCGTCTTCCATGCGGAGACCCTGCAGGACGTGCTCTCTACCTCGCTTTCCGTCAAGCGATTCTCGATGGAAATGGTGGCGTTTTTTGCCGCCACTGCCTTGCTGCTCGCCGGACTTGGAATCTACGGAACCATTTCCTATGTGGTGAATGAACAAAGACGCGACTTGGCCATTCGCCTCGCGCTGGGGGCTCAAAGAGGCACTGTTCTCAAGATGGTTCTGCGCCGGGGACTCGGTCTGGCCGCCGCTGGCGCCGGGCTGGGTTTGGCAGGTGCGCTCATCGTGTCTCACCTCATGGCCGGACTGCTCTTCGGCGTGTCGCCTACCGATCTGACCACTTTCGCTGGCGTCACCCTTTTACTTACCACGGTGGCGCTCGCCGCCAGCTATATCCCGGCGCTGCGTGCCATGCGTCTGGATCCGATCACGACCCTCCACTCCGAATGACTTCGTGGAATGACTCACTCGCCGATCTGGGCATCAGTGCAAGCTGCGTCCGTCGCACTACGCTGAGCCTTTCGGGGTGGTGAGGCCGTGACGGTCCCGGTGGGCGAGCAGTTGAATTTGCTGCAATCGATAAAGCTGTCACCGTATTAGCTGCCGGTCAAAAGCGTGCTATGGCGATTTACCACTCGTTGAGGAGGCAAACCGTAGTTTTGGAGGAGCCGACGATCCAACCGGAATTTGATTGCTAGGCGCCCTCCGATCCGCTATGCTTTGCCAATTTTCCGCCAACACATCCAGGAGGCGCGCCATGCAACGGCGTTTGTTTCTAAAAGCGGTCGCAAAGGCGGTTCCTGCCGCCGGTATACAGACTTTTCTTGTCAACCAGGCTCGCGCCCAGACCCCCGCGTTGCCGCCCTCGAGCGAGCTGCATGTCGTTGGAGCCGGGCAGGACCGTTTCGGTCATCCCCACTCGTTAGGGTTCAGCTCCATTCTCTTCAAAGTGCCGGCCAGCGAAACGGCCGGCGGCCTCTTCGTCATGGAACACACACATCTTCTGCCGGGTGGGCCGGCGCTGCACCTTCACCTGAATCAGGAGGAATGGTTCTACGTTATCGAGGGACAAGTGGTCTTCCAGGTAGGCGAGCAAAGGTTACAGATGCATGCTGGGGAGTCTTTACTGGCTCCGCGCCGTGTGCCACATACATTTTCCTCAGTTGGTGAGGCGCCTAGTCGCATGCTGATCGCGTTTTGTCCGGCCGGCAAAATGGAGCAGTACTTCCGCGACGCTGAAAATGACCAGGCGTCCGCGGGCAACGCAGCGTTCATGCGGCGATACGAGTTGGAGTTAGTTGGGCCTTCTCCGTTCTGGAAGTCGTAGGCCGGCCCAAACTATGAGTTAGCGACCTTTGGTTCGCCGAATCAGGCAGCAATGATGGAGGCCGCCGTGCAATGGGGCAGATCGCTTTCGAGCGGCTAACACCGAGAGTTGAAGGGACAAGAGTTGAAAGGACCTGTCCCTTTCTATGCTTCATTCGCGAAAGCCCCAAACTGAATCCGGGTGAGCTCCTGGATACATCTCGGCCGAGTTGCATCAAACCTTATCAAGTCCCCGTCGACCGGGTCCGAGCGAGCTGGCCTCACCCTCATATTGACAATCTATATGAGCGCTGTTACAAATTCATATAGACAGTCGATAGGTAATGACGATGGGTTCTAAGCAGACAAACCTCCTTCAAGGCACCCTGGACCTCCTGATTCTGAAGGCGCTTGGGGCGGGCGAGCTCCATGGTCTAGGTATTTCGCGGCGAATCGACCAGATCACTCAGGGCACGTTCATGGTCAAGCCAGGTTCACTGTTTCCGGCCCTTCACCGCATGGAAGAAGCTGGCTGGCTGAGTTCGTTCTGGGGTGACTCCGAAAACAACCGGCGCGCAAAGTTCTACCGCCTCACAAAGGCGGGAAAGGCTCAACTGGATGTCGAAACGAAGCAGTGGCATACGATCGCTTCGGCGATGGCCAACGCGTTGAAGGCGACTACATAGAGGCGGACCATGAGATTTATATCTCGGACACGCAGTCTTCTGGCTAATCTTCTCCGAAAAGAGAAGATTGATCGCGAATTGGATAACGAACTTCGAGCGTACGTGGAGATGGCGACCGACGAGAAGATCGCTGCGGGCCTTTCTGCGTCCGAAGCTCGCAGAACCACATTGGTTGATTTTGGAGGAATCGAGCAGGTAAAGCAGGCCGTACGGGATCACCGCGCCGGAACACGTTTCGAGATTATAGGCCAGGACGTGCGCTATGGTTGCCGCCAACTGGTGCGGAACCCCGGATTCACTGCCGCGGTTATCGTCACGCTCGCTCTCTCCATCGGCGCCAATACCGCTATCTTTTCGATCGTAAACGCTCTCATGCTCAAGAGCCTTCCCTATCCTGACCCGCAGCGCATCGGCACCGTCTTTTGGCGCATAGAGGGTTCTCAGCCATTTGACGGTCTGAGCGATATCGACGGGGAGCAGTGGGAGCTGTTGCGCGACAATGTTCCCTCGGTCGTCGGCGCAGTTTCTAGCGGCATCTCCTCCGGGGCCAATCTGCAGGCCGGGCACGGTGTCCAATACGTGCACGAGGGACGTGTCTCCGCTCACTATTTCGATGTCCTCGGTATTCGACCAGGTATTGGCAGGGCTTTCACGGAGAATGAGGATCGCTTGCATGGCCCGAAGGCCGTGATTCTCTCTTATGACCTATGGCGTACGACCTTTCATGCTGACCCTCATCTGATCGGACAGGCCATTGATCTGAAGGGTGAACCGTATACGGTGATCGGCGTGCTGCAGGCCGGTGCAAGAACCCCTTTGAATGCTGACCTCTACATCGCTCTGCAACCCGGCCGCCAGGGGGAAGGCGCAGGCACAAACTATGGGGTCATCCTTCGATTACGCGACGGTGCCAACTGGCATCAGGCCGACACCGAGATCAACCGCGCTTGGGCCGTGCCGGCGCGTCGCTTCGCGGATGAGTTTCATCGAGGTTCAAAGATCTCGTTTTATACCGTGCCGTTGCAGAAGGGGGAGACGGCAGACCTCCGTCCCAAAGCACTGACGCTGATGCTCGCAGCCGGACTCATCCTGCTGATTGCCTGCGCGAATCTTGCGGGACTTACCGTGGTTCGCATGGCGCGGCGCACTCCTGAGATCGCAACCCGGATGGCCCTGGGCGCTTCCCGCTGGCATGTCCAGCGGCAGCTCTGGATCGAGAATCTTCTCCTGGCGTCTATCGGAGGAACGGTCGGAGTTGGCGTCGGATTCCTCGCATTACGCGGTCTCCTGTCGCTGCTGCCTCCTGATTACCTTCCAGTCGCCGGCGTTCCACTGGACGGACGTGTGCTTACATTCACGCTGGCTACGTCGATCTTCACAAGTGTGCTTTTTGGCATGCTCCCCGCACTCGCACTCAAGAGAGTCGATTTTCGATCGTTCATGGTAAACCGCATGATAGCCGGCGTGGAGCGCTTACGCCTCCGCCAGATATTGATCGCCGGCGAAGTCGCTCTGACGGTCGTCCTGCTTGCTGCCAGCGGCTTGCTCATCCGTACGCTGATCCATCTGCAAAGTCTCCCGCCTGGGTTCAATCCGCAAGGCGTGATGACCGCCAAGGCTTCTTTGGATGACGCGCGCTACCGTGATCCGGCCGCCTTTGACCGCTTGCTCAACGAAAGCATCACCGCCATGGAACGTATTCCGGGCGTCCAAAGTGCGGCTGTGGGGCTATCCCTTCCGTACGAACGTGCTTTGAATAACGGCATGACCTTGGCGAGCGGCCCTCAGAGAGGTCAACAGGCTATGAGTGGTGAGATATACGTGACACCCTCCTATTTTGCGACCCTCAAGATTCCGTTGCTTTCCGGACGCAGCTTCACCGCTTCCGACCGGCGAGGTACGCAACCGGTAGCCATCGTTAATCGATCGTTCGTTCGCAAATACCTCGGAGATGTCAATCCTGTCGGTCAGCCTCTCGATAAGCAAGGGACGATCATTGTCGGAGTGGCGGAAGATGTCGCACTTCCCCCACATGCAGATCAGGTGAACGATCCGCTGGGCAGTGAGCCGATCACGTACATCCCCGCGGCGCAGGCAGACCCGCGAATGATTGCAGTGGTCCACACCTGGTTTCAACCTAGCTGGGTTGTCCGTACTTCCGGACCAGTACAGGGCCTGACCGGACAGATGCAGCGGGCTTTGGCCAGTGTCGATCCGGGTCTGCCTTTTTCCGGTTTCTATAGCATGACCGATCATCTTGCCGAGTCTCTTGCAACACAAAGGGTTGAAGTGGCTCTTCTCGGCGCCATGGCTGGCCTGGCGCTGCTTCTGAGCGCTGTGGGCATCTTTGCATTGGTTGCGAATATGGTGGCGCAACGAACACGGGAAATCGGGCTCCGCATTGCACTGGGATCGACAATCCGCCAGGCGATGGTACACGTCGCGGCACCGGGAATCCGGTCCTCGGCCATAGGGATTGTTCTCGGCCTATCACTCTGTCTGGGAGTGCTGCGAGCAATGCAGAGCGTGCTTTACGGTGTAAGCGTCTACGACGCACCCAGCATGGTTGCCGTCGTGGTTGTTCTTACCCTGGTCACCATGTTTGCCACCATCATTCCGACTTTACGCATCGCGAGAACCGATCCGGCAACCACCCTGCGAGATGAGTAGGGCGACCAGGCTGGTTGTTTACCAAGGCTCGGAAGTCGGAAGCTGCCGTGGCCTCCATTTAGGCTAAATCACCAGGTCACTCATCGCTCTGACTACTTCATTGGTGAGGGAGCCGCGTAATCTGGTCTTGGAGGCGCGCATACCGAGTCAAACCAGCGGCTGATATACACCTGAGCGTGGGCCTCACCGCAGAAGTGCCTGGCGCCCTCAGAGTTCGCGGCTTCGGAATTCCATCTGTGCACGGTGAGCTGCGCATCGCCGCATTGAATTACGAACCAGTGGATGGGGCTGCTGCTCACTATTCCGCAAATTTCACATCTGAATTCCCGCAGGGTTGTCATAAGCTCTTTTCCCGCTCGCGTGGTCGAAACGTCGCCAGGTGCGAGTCGCGTCCTCCTACCCGGTTCCAGCATAAAGGATTTCCTGCACAGCAGCGCCTGCTCGATCGCGCAGGCAGGCCTTCCGCCACACCGTTATCCTTCCGTCCTGGTTACGGCCGGCTTGGACTGGAGCTTTCTCGCGAGTCTCGCCTTCTGCTCTCGCTGCTGTTGTTGAAGCTGGCTTAGGGTAATGCCGAGCTTAGCAGCCTGGGCTCGAAGACCAGCCCAGTCCGTTTCGGGCAGCTTTTCGGGGTCGCCGATCGTGTCATCTTCCATCGCAGCCCATTTTACGCGCGCCCAGAATGTACAGTGGCGGTTACGTGGATCCGCCAGGAACGCACGCTTTCTAAGGTGCGCGAATTGTACCGATGGACGCACGCGCGAGTGCGCCTTGCGCGTACTTGTC
Organism: uncultured Acidobacteriaceae bacterium; assembly: GCA_963814015.1. Lineage (GTDB taxonomy): Bacteria > Acidobacteriota > Terriglobia > Terriglobales > Acidobacteriaceae > PALSA-350. The sequence goes on along the minus strand of CAWFBI010000001.1, from coordinate 965,973 downwards.
TTTCAGCTCACTTCACGATCCTTCAGACGGGACCGTGGAACCGTTGGTCGCCGGCCAGCTGGCCTTGCGATGCATGATCGACGGTGTTCAGCGCACATTCAGTCGCTCCAGGGAACGACCGCCAACGGGCTGTCGGCGTTCCGCGGCACGCCCCCGAAGCAGAAAGCGATCACTCCCTCAGCATGCTGCACCACTCAATCTGCAGCTTTTGCGGAGAGGGGGCACAGAAATGGGCACAACAGGCTTGGTGACCACACGGTTGCGCTTTTTTCGAACCTATTGATTCCACATTGGTTGCCCCCAGGGCGTCACACCAATTGACAATAAAGGAGATGCCGTCGCGTTGTGGCGAGGTATCCTCAGCCGTATCCCCATAAAATCCAGTTCTCATTAGGATTTTCCCCGCTTGATCTGGGCCTCCCCAAACATCTTCGGACGCTTTGCAGACATTCGGGGACACACCATCCTCAACCCGTTTTTTCGACTGGATCTACTTCTTTGAAAGGGGAAGGATTTCCCTTTTCGTTCAGTCACTTGCAACTCACTCCCGCCGCTACTGCCCGGTCACAACCAGTGCAGCAGATGCAAACAGTAGTGACAAAGATGGGTACACCTTCACACGTTCCACAATGAATCACGTTCTGCCCACGGCAGAAATTCCAACGCTATCTGCTCTCAAAGGCCGAACGCGTATGGGTTACGTTGTACTCCCAAATCGTGGCAGCCGCTCCCAGGATCCCCGCGTCCGCCCCTAACGCTGCGCAAATGATGGGCAGGTCTCTGGAAACCTCTGACCAGATGTGGTTTCGGGTGGAGGTGACAAAGCTGTCCCAGTAAAGGCCCCCAGCTAATCCAAGTCCACCGCCGACGATCACAGCCTGGGGATCCAGAACGTTAATCAGAAATCCGACGCTATTTCCCAAAGCCGCTCCCGCAGACGACACAATTTGCTCGGCGATTTGGTCGCCCCCAGCTGCAGCGGCAACCACTTCCTGCCCTGTATTTAGTGCCGCACCCGAGCGTCGATTGTAGCGAGCAACGAGTGAGGGGCCTGCCGCAAATTCCTCGAGCACCTGATCCTGAACAGCTCCACATTGGTCGCATTGTGATGTCAACGGCCCGCTTGCCACCATCAGAGCATGACCATTGGCGCCGGCATATGGTTTTCCGTCTAAAACCAGGCTATAGCTTATGCCGGTTCCGACTGTGAGATAGACAAAGTTCCGGAAGGCCTTACCGGCGCCGAAAAGAGCCTCCGCCAAAGCCGGAGCTCTGGCGTCCGATTCGAATCGGGCTGGGGCGATCGACGAAAGCGACTCTTTGACGGGGAGCGTTCGCCATTTGATCACGTGATCACTGGTAATTTCGCCTCGCAAATTGACGAGCTCTGCAATTCCGATGCCGATACCAAGAATGTTCCCGCCAAGATTTAGCGCTTGGTCCTGCAGTTTTCTTGCCAAGGTCAGGGTGTCGGCCAGGATAGCCTCTCCCCCGCGTGCGGGCGCTGTTGGGACAATTTCTTTCGCAAGGATCTGGCCGGAAGGGAAGGAGACCAAGCCTGCGGCGAGTTTTGTACCGCCCAAGTCAATGCCAATCACGAAAGTCTCGCGTTGAGAAACAGCACAGGTCTCGTGATCGGTGGATGCTCTCATAGCTGTATCAGGCGGCTATTCCCGCCTGCGGTCGTGAATCCGGTGCCCTGTCTCCGTATGTAAAGCTGCAGGCTTGGTCTGCTGCAGGGAAAATGTACTCTCTATTTTTTGAGCTTGCCCGGTGCGCCCTGATGTTTTGGCAGCGAGCATGATCTCCAATACGTGGAAGGCATGCTCGGGAGTGACAGCGGGCCGCCCCCCGTTTCGAATGCACTCCACCAGATGCTTTAGACCCTCGGTCCATTGCCAGTGTGGATCGGTCTCGTAGTATTTTTGCCAGGCTCCCACGTTGTTTTGCCATATTTCGTAACCCTCAGGAGCCCAATCGTCACCCAGCATCTGGATCGTACCGGTCGTCCCATACAGCTCAAAGGCCGGCGACTGATACTTCTGCATGGTGAACCCACAAGTAACCACCGCAAAAACAGCTTCATCAAAATCAAGAAGAATCTGGGCGTTGTCCTCGACTTCCACTTTGATCGGGCTTCCGTTAATGAGGCGCTCGGATTGAGCGGTGCCGGTCATGGCCATAACGCGTTTCGCGGCGCCGAGAATGCCGGTGAGGCTGGTGATACTGTACACAGCAAGATCAAAAATTGGGCCGCTGCCAGGACGGTAGAACCAGTCGGACCAGTCTGGGCCAGACCAGCCATATCTGGCCCTGGCCAAACAAACCTTACCTACATCGCCGGCCTCGACGCGGTCTCGAATGATCTGAAACGTCGGGCTTAGGGTCACGAACGGAGCGCTCACCAGGTACATTGACGAATCTCGTGCAAGGTTCACTAGCTCCTCAGCTTCGGGCAATGACACAGCCATCGGCTTTTCAACCATTACATGCTTGCCCGCACGAAGCGCTTCCCGCGCAATGGCCGAGTGTTGCTTCATGGAGGTGAGAATGACGACAAGATCAATCTCGGGTGAGTTGCAGAGATCTTGATAGTTTAAAAAGTACTTTGATATCGCCCATTTCTCCAGGATCAGCTGACAGCGATCCCGGCTGGTATGCGATACACCGACCAGCTCCGCTATATTCTTGTGCTGCAGTTTTTGCAACAACGGCATGTATGCGCCATCCATGACGTTTCCGCAGCCTACAATTCCGATCCGCACGGGTCTGGTCAGCCGCTCTGAGGACTGGCTCAAATTGGCACTTGAAGGCTTTGATGGCAATGGGGCTTTCTCACTTGTCATACGTTATCGCGGAACCCCCCTTTCGATTCAGACTGCCTTTTAGCTTGCTAGCAGAAAGATCGCACCTAATCCGCACGCAATCCCTGAACCCTGCATCGCGGTGATGTGTTCGTGCAAGACAAAGGGAGCAATAAGGCAAACCACCATCGGGTACACAGCGGTCATCGGCACCACAACGGAAGCTTTCCCACCGCTTTTCATCGCAGCAAGGATCGCCCAGCTCCCCAATGAGTTGAGCACTCCAGCGAACACAACAAAGGCGATTTTGCGCGCAGAGTAATGAAACATCCCTAAACCCGAATATACAAAGGGCTCCAGCAGGAGGAAACCGACGATCAGCCACACCAGGGCGGATTCCGCGGACACGAGGTCAGTGGAGAGCTTCTGAAGAAGCCCGACGAGCCCGAAGCAAACAAGCGCCAGAATGGTCAGGAACAGCCAGGGTGCAAATTGCATTGGTTGGCGTACCTAAAAAGAAAACAGCATAATCGATATGGTGGCGAGAATCACGCCCAACGCCTGGGGCCTGGTGAGCTTCTCGCGAAGAAACAGCACCGCCAGGATTAACGTAACAAGCGGATAAAGAGATGTCGTTACGGCTACCACGGAGGTATTTCCGCCCCGGCGATACGCCGCTAGCAGAAAGAGGATTCCGGCGCCGGTGATGGCGCCATTCAAGAGCGAGTAAATGACTCCTTTAGTATTTTGCGAGCCCTTGACGGTGCCCTTTAGCAACAGCACGACAGCAAGTGGGATCATACCAGCGGTCTGGAGAAAAAGCGCGGGTTGAGTCGGAATTTCGATGGATCCCATTTTCAATAGAAGAGCCCATCCTGACCAGCCCAATATGGTAAGGAGCGAGTACCAAAACCACCTCGCCTTAAATGTTTCAACGAGACGTTCCACCATAGGTTGGCTCTAAGACTCCCGTGATGCGCCACTACACGCTCAACGACAAAGATAATGGGGCGCGACGCCAAACAATACCACGGCCGGCTTATCTGAAATATTGCAATATTGATGTGCAGTCCCTTGCGGTATATAAAATCCGTCTCCCGGCTTTAGTTCAAACCATGGAGAAGCATCGGGCATATCAACGCACAAAGTGAGGTTGCCTTCGAGCAGGTACATCGACTCATCCCCGCCATGGACTTCCATATCGGTCTGATCCCCCGGCAACAGGAATACCTTCCCGACGGTCAGGTGATCGGTGCTCACCAGGAGCCCGGTCAAGGTTTGCTTTTTGTGGCCTTCCATGCGCCACAACATGTCAGAATCCCGCAAGACGGTCATGGCGCGCGCCTTTTCGGCGTCCTTCCTCCCCATTGGCCAATTTCCGATCCACTGATCCTGGGTATACCGGACTTCCGTCAAGTTAGGTTTCGTCTTCGCATAAGCACTGGAGGTGCCCTGCGATGGAGGAGGTGCAAAAAACTCAATGACCCGCAACGGTTCTGTACCGTAGTTGAACCCATGATGCCACGTGTCACGTCGAAAGAACGCGGCCTCACCTGCATTCACCCGATGGGCTTCACCGGTTTCGGGATTTGTCATGACAAATGTTCCGGAGATCACATAGTACAACTCGTCGGCTGCAAATATGGTGCGATGGTTGTCCGAATGCCTAAACCGTCCGCCGAACGGCATGGAAAAAACTAGCTGGTGAATTTTACTGCTTGAGACGTATATCCAGTCGATGACTCTCCCCGAAACATCGTCCCCCCAGACATGGCGAGTTGCTTTTTCATACGGAATATGGGTTGGCCGGTCGAACGAAGGCCGTGGCGATCCGCTCATTTTCTCTCCCTAAGTCTTCGGTCTTGATGTGTCTTACATGCGCAACGTTTAGCTCCAGCTTGCTCAGGTGACTCGGCCCGTACCGGACCGAGGGCGGATAACCCATCGAAGCCCTGAAACGGTGATGCATCAGAAGGAAATGCGGCCAGATACCTGAATACTTCTTGGCCGGGTAACGGTCCCGTTCCATAACCCGAAATTGGGACTGGCGATATCGGTGGTAAAGGCGCTGCCTCCGAGGCCGCCTCCCTGGAGAGATATCCCCACCTCGTTAAAGTGGTGCGAGTTCAAAGCGTTGAAAGCATCTCCACGGAGCTGAAACGTAACCGATTCTGTTATATGTACGATTTTCTGTAGCCCCATGTCGAAGTCGTTGTACCCAGGCTGGCGAAAATTCTGGGTAGCCCGGCCGTACCCCGTATAGAAATTAAAGCTGCTCACAGGCTCGAACGCGCTCGCATTCAGCAGCGGCTTAGTCACATCAATCGATGATTTCGACTGGGCAAACGGACTCACTCCCCCGATAGAACCCGGGAGGCAAATGGCTTGAAACTGACTCGGCACGTTACAGCTTGAAGAGGTAATCTGAAACGGAATTCCTGACTGCGCACGAAACACACCGGAGAACGTCCAGCCACCGACTATCTGATTCGTGAGGCCCCCTTGACTTAGCCATCGTTTTCCAGTGCCGAATGGCAATTCGTAGGTGTACGCGATGTTGAAGACCTGCGGAACATCCTCGAGCGCAAGAGTCTTTAACCTGCCCGGTTGGTAAGGAGAGATGATACTTCCGGTTCCGCCATTTTCAGCCGTATTGGCGTCCGTAATGAGCTTGGAATTTGTGTATGTGAGGAGTGCCCACAGACCCTGAGAGAATCGATGTTCTGCCTTGAGTTGGAAGGAATTATAGGTGGAATTTCCTTCGTTTTCGTTGCGACCGATGATCCCATTGCAATACTGAGGATACTCAACAAGCGCCTGCGCGACAGACGCAGCGCAGCCTGTCATGGTGGTCGCAAAGGTGGAAAAAGGTAGATTCACACCGTCCAGGGTATTCTGGCCAGGCTGGAACACGTCATAAAGAGAGGGCCCCAATGAAGAGAGGTAGGATGGATTAATTGCGTTCAGCGGGTGGATCTGAGAGAGGAGTCGAGTACCTTTGCTACCGACATAAGCTACCGATACGTTGTCGTTCGACGTGAACTCGTGCTCAATCGTCAAGTTCCACTCTCCCGCGTACGGGAGCCGATTCGCATTTCGTGGGCGGTAAATGGGGGTGTTCAGGCCATTGTCAATCGTGGGCGTGAGCTGGGGCGGCACGGGGTAGTTCTGGGGCACTCCCTGGCTCAGGATAAAAGCCGGCTGGAGACCGCCCTGGGAATTCCCGAACACGGCGTAAGTGTTATAGCCGTCCTGCGTTATCCCGCCGTCGTAGCCCGGCATGTTTACGTCGTCGATGTACAGCCCATATCCAGCTCGCACGACGGTATTAGACCTCAGCGCGTAAGACATCCCAAGACGAGGAACTATGCCTTTGTACCAGATCGCTTCAGGATAGCGGACCCCGGACCGCCCCGGACCTGATCCAGCGTAAGATACGCTGCCAGGAAGATTATCGGCGCCGGCGTTGGGCACGGTGGGGTTGAAATAGGCGAACTTGTTGTTCGAGTCCTTCGATGGCAAGCCGATCTCGTAGCGTACCCCTGGGGTGATACTTAGTTTTGGTGTTGCGCGCCACGTGTCGCCAAGGAACGCTGCATAGCTCTCCTGGAGAGCATCTATTGTTGTTGAGGTGTAGTAAGTGACACTCGCAGAATCGACCTGCTCCAGAAGAAAGCTCGCGATCGAGCTGCCGCTGTTGAGTCCAAGCAACCCGGTTTCGGTCGGTGCAAAGCTGAACTGCCCCGCCTGATTGTTGATAAATGTTGGCGAGTTCCCCGAATGGCGGAAGTCGCCGCCGAAGGTAAGCGTATGTTTTCCCTTGGTCAGATAAATTACGTCGTTCAGAAGGTAAGCGGGCGACAGCCACGGTTGCAGGTTCGGATTGCCCTGACCGGTTCCGTAACCTGTGAACCCGTTGCCGAGCAGGATTTGAGGAGGATAGTCGTGGGCCGCGACACCGGGGATTTGCGGTAACTTAGCAGCCGAACCCCCATCAATACCCCCGCCATAATATTTATCGTTTTGCCAACCGAATCCAAAGTGGTTGATGAGACGCTCGCTGAACGTGTGGTCATAGTTTATTCGTAGCACGGGGGTGCGCTTATACGAGGTCGTGCTGTTGCTGACGGGAACAGGCAACTGAGTAAAAGTCGTCTCCGGCAGGTATTTATAGAAGAACATCTCGGAAACGTGATCTTTGGACCCAACGTAGGCGTCCACTTTTTCGAGATAAGTGTACGCATTTGTGCCGAGAAAGTTTGGTACCGGAGGAGCCAAATAATTGGCAAATGGGCCTGGGGAGGTAGGAGTAGGCAAATATTGGAACCACTGGTTTGCCAGCGAGCTCTGCACCCGTGGATCGGACGAACAAATCACGTTGGGCGTAGTACCGTCACACCCCATAAACTGGTTTCGGAGATAGGGAAGATTTTGAGGACCAGTGGGTGCTGATGGATTGTAAGCGGGATTCGCCCGAGTCGTGGCTGGATCGTATATGGGGATGAGATTGCCCGAAGAATCGGTCCAGTCACTAAAGTCGCCTTTCCGCTCCTGCTCAGATGGCAAGGACAATGTTGCCCGGGAGGCGCCACCGGCAATGGTGAATCCTTCGAAGTTTCCGAAAAAGTATGTTCGCACCAAACCTTTCTTGACGAAAGGAAGCCTGAACGGACCCCCAAGGTTACCGCCGAAGTCGTTTTCTACATCCTGCGCCTTGCTCGACGATCCCCACTGCGTACCATTCAGTGCTGCATTTCTGTTGTATTCATAGGCTGTACCGTGGAATCTGTCGGTTCCTGAGCGCACGTGTTCCACGGTTACACCGGCTGCTCCCTCATATTGTGGCTCGTAGTTTGATGTCAATACTTGAAATTCGCTGATCACGTCCGGAGACTGAGGAAAATCCAAAACGGCCGGAGTAAGCCCCTGCACGCCTGAAGGGTTGAACAATGGTGAACCGTCAAGAACCACAGTTCCGGTTTGTGCTTGTCCGCCGTTGATATGTGCTCCAGTAACATCTCCAGAACCACGTGCGATGCCGGGTAGGATGGAGGCAAAGTTTGCCGCCGATCGGATCGAGCCTGAAACGAGAAGTGGGACTTGCTGAATGACCTGGGGATCGATGCTTTCACGGACTTCGGCATTCTCAAAATTCAAGGCCGAAGCGTCTCCTCTCACTTCTACTTGTTGCGTCGTAGATCCGACCGCCAAGGCAATATTGATGCGAACCGGGTAGCCAACGCGGACCACAATGCCATCCTGAACATATTCGCTGAACCCTGCTGCCGTCGCCTTCAGCTGATAGTTGCCGGGGATGACATCTCGGAATGAGTAGAGACCCCCCGAGTCCGAAACGAACTTTGTGGTGGTGTTCGTTTCCTTGGAAATGAGTTCTACGTCAGCCCCGGGTATGACGGCGCCGCGTGGATCTGTGATTTGTCCGTCGATCGATGCGTTGGTTCCCTGCGAGCGCGCGGCCCGAGGAGATAACGCAGCGAAGACCAATAGGAAGAGAACTGTCGACCACAACTTTTTGCTGGTCATACTCTATCTTTGCCTCCACAAAATAGACCATCGGGCCCTTGTCTTTTTGTTACGCCTGGACCGTCATTTACTCCTGTTGCGGAAGATGTTTCAGTACAGCTCAAGCGCGCTTATGCACACCCGTTCGAAAATTGTCGAGCATGTGATCACAATTTCGCATGGTGAAAGCGACGATTGGCATCGTCGTCGTTTTATCGGTGCAATTGGGAAATATACTGGCGTCGCAGATATAAAGATTGGCGACATCATGCGTCTGCCCCCACTTATTGGTGACGTATGATTTTGAATCGTTGCCGAAACGGCATACCCCAGTTTCGTGCAGGCTGGTGCCGGGACGATTGGGCTCGGCATCGGCTCCCCACAATTCGCCTCCCGCAGCCTTGAACAAGTCGATCATCACCTGCTTGGAGTGCTCCCACATCATCAGCTCGTTCTCGCCCCATTCGAAATGGAATCGCAGCGCGGGAATACCGAAGATGTCTTTCTTGTCGGGATCAATGTCAACGTAATTCGTCGGGCTCGGCAGAGTGGGGGCCTGGATCAACGAACCGATAGGAGTAGGGTAGTAACGTTTGATATTGCGCTTGAATTCTCGTCCGAACCCTTCCAGCTGGCGGTAGTACCCGGGAAAGCTCTCACAACCGCCGCCGATATAGAGGGAATAACCACGGATGAATTTTTCTTCATGAGGGTTCTTCAGGTTTTGCCAGCGTGGCATCCATGCGACGGTTGAGTCTGCAATGTTATCGGGAGTTGCCGGCTGGCCAAGAAGCTGAGGGAGATAACCATACCCGGAATTACCATACAGATGGTCGCATAAGTTGCGACCGAGCTGACCGCTCGAGTTCGCGATGCCCGTAGGCCAATGGCTGGAACGGGAGTTCAGCATAATGTGCGCAGTTTCTACACAAGACGCAGCTAAAACAACGACCTTTGCAGAAACTTCGACTTCCTGCTTTGTGTTTCGATCGATATAGGCGACACCCTTCGCCATTCCCTTGTCGTCGACTAACACCTCCCGGACAAGAGCATTCGTCACCAGGGTGAGATTCTTGGTTCGTTCTGCGTCCGGAATGGTGAACCATGTGGGAGAGAAGAACGAACCAACGTCGCAGCCCTGGCTACAGTTGCCGCAGTAGTGGCACGGCGGGTGCCCGTTGTGCTCGACAGTCAGCTGGGCACACCGGTCAGGTAAATACGGCGCGCCGATCTTTTCCGCCGCCTTCTGAATGATGTAGTCGAAACACCGCCAGGGTATCGGCGGCAGGTAATCGCCATCCGGGTTACTCGGCCTGTTCTGGATGGTGCTCGCCACCCCCATATAGCGTTCCGCCTTGGAAAACCATGGCGAGATTTCGGCATAATCGACGGGCCAGTCCTCGCCGAAACCGTCTAAGCTAGCGGCCTTGAAATCAATATCACCGAAGCGGCAGGAAGAGCGACCCCAGAAATTAGCTTTGCCGCCGGTTCCTTTGCATCGCTTCCAATACCAATCTGTTCCAGGAGCATTGGAGTAGACAACATCGTGCTCCCATAGATGTGGTCCTTCATTGAAAGCGGATTCTTCGATCGAGTAGCGTTCCTGGTGCGCGCAGTCCTTTAATATCAGGGGATCACCCAGGCCCCGATATTTAAGGTCGTAGACATGGCGGTGCTGACGGTAATCCTTGGCGGGAATTGTGCGCGGCCCAGAATTGAGGGCGATCACATTTAACCCTGCTTCACAGAGAAGCTTCATTGCCATACCGCCGCCGGCGCCGGTACCAACCACAATCACGTCATAGACCTTCGTCGCCAAGAAGTTTCTCCTGTTTTACGAGTTCAGCAAGCCTGAAGCTTCTTCCAACGGTTCGCGAAGTCGCGCGTGCTCTGGATCCTGGGGGTGAGAGCAGCCCGGCATTTTTGGCCAAACCATGCGTAGGCCCGGGTAACCCAGACTTTCCAAGCCGATCTTCGTTGTGTAGTAGCCCACAACGGTGTAGTCGCGCATAAGCCGGAAGAACTCGCGGCCAGATTCAGTTGAGGGTTGATATTTGGACTTATAGGCCAGCTCCTCGAGCAGAGTATTTTGCTGCTCTGCTGAGCACTTCAGGAATTGATTGCCGCATTGGGATTTGCTGCGCGCATTTAGCCAGTCCAACCCGCTAAGGAACTGTTCCTGAATTTCCTCTCCGGCACGAATGGCATCCTGAGTGGACCGTATGTCGGCATGCGTACTGACCGGAACCCGATTGGCGACCATAAAGTCGATGAACTCGGCAACACCCGCCTCTTTTGCACCGGGTGTGTCATCGGCGGGGATAATCATCTCTGCCAACAGTTCGACCATGTCGAAGTGCGGCCCGGAAAAAAACATGGGCTTGTACCCGCGCGCCGCAGCAACCTGAGAGAGCGGAACATCTGCCATACCGTGACGACAGGCAAACGCCCATCGATTGAAGCCGGGAAAGGTCCCTGCAACCGCTGCCAAGCCAATGTAGCGGAGAACCTCACGCCGCTCGATTCCCTGTCCACCCATCTTTTAGATCTCCGCCATTGGACGCTTTGGGAGCGGTTCCACGTTCCTTAGATCGACACTCTACGATTGTGAAGATTACGTGTCAAGATAAAAGTTAATGGGCAGTAATGATGGTGCAAACGGCGGTTTCGCGCGCGTCTATAACCAGATGGTACCGGTTCCTTGCGCCCGAACACTTTGAACCCAGGGTCATCCCTTCAGGAATTGTGTTCGGTGGCCGCTTCCGAAATGATCTTCAACATCCCGGCCAGGGCGCGCTGGGTGGTTTCAAGTTGATTCAGCCCGGGGGCTTTGAACTCACACTCTATGGAAATCGTTTCACGGTATCGATCTCTCAATAGTGCACGGAGCTGGCCAACCAGGTCGATCTGGCCTTGATCGGGGAATGTTTCCTTGCAGTCCTTAAAACCCTCACCACATTGCACACCCTTCAGATGCAGGTTCCAGATGCGTTTCGGGTTCAGGTTTTTATACCCATCCGGATAGGTCACTTCGCCGAGCCACAAACCATTGCCAATGTCCCAGTTGGCGCCCACATTGGAAGGGAGAGCCGAGAGCATCCTCGCCAATTCACGACCGGACCCGACATTGCAGTCATATTCGTCCTCAATCAGCAGCCGGATATCCGCAGACTTTGCCACCTCGGCAGCCCTTTGCAGTTCGTCGTGAACGCGCCCGAAAATAGCTTCGGGCTCGGCCACTCGCCAGAAGCTGAAGATTCGTACCTTGTCGGTTCCCCATGCATGGGCTCGATCGATCGCTTGCTTGAGCAGGTCCATCTGTTCCGGATAAGAATAAATAAGGGCGTTTCCAGCGATCGGCTGGGTGCCGGGGAGTTTGCACTTAAAAAGGGCGGTGTCCACCTGGGAACACTGGAACTGATATTTATCAAGAAGGTCTTTAGCTCGCCGGATTTCTGCGGGGGTGGTCTCGGTATTGTATTTTCCCCATAGATGGCGGATCTCCACCCAGGACAGCCCGTAACCCTTCATGATCTTCAGGGCATCTTCGAAATCAGGGCTGACACAGTCGCTGATAGCGGCGAGCTTGAAAGGATTCGGATGTGCCGCTGCCGAGCCAAAACCTGCGGTACTCTTACTGAGCAGCGCCGCGCCGGCAACAAATCCTGCCCTTCGCAAAAATATACGACGATTCATTTTTCTTAGTTCCCTTTTCGATCGTTGGCTAATATAACAGCTCCTGACAGTGCTGGACCATTGGTCGCGATGCTACCTTGGTCACCAACGCTTCTGTTGTAAGCATCTTCACCAACCTCGGGTAATTTCGGAGACATCGTTTCGAAAAGCGGACTTGCTTACGACACAAACGCCCGCGGTGCAAGCGTGTGGCTGCGGTAACACCAGGAGGTTCTCCTTGCCAGGGTCCAAGCTATTTCCAAAATGGCTACTGTACGCGATCATTTCAATGCTCTGGTGGAGTATCTTCGGATTCCTCGGCAAGGTCGGAGCGGACAGAATCTCTCCCTCTCAATTACAGCTTTTTTTCACCATAGGCATGATTCCGGTCGCGATTTTGTGCGCATACCGGCTAAAGTTCAAGATCGGTGTCGAGAAGGTTGGAATATTCTATTCCCTTCTGATGGGGGTCCTCGCCGCGCTTGCATCACTGGCGTTTTTCGCGGCCCTGCAAAAAGGGAAAGCTTCCCTGGTCGCTCCGGTTACGTCTCTCTACCCAGCTTTGACCGTCGTCCTGGCCGTAATATTCCTGAAGGAAAAGCTGAACAAGATACAACTCTTCGGCCTGGCTCTTGCGATGACCTCCATCGTGATTTTATCTACGTGAGGATTTTGTATGACAGGATGGATGACCCTTTCACTCATTGCCGTTGCGCTGTGGGGCGTTGTCGGATTGCTGCAAAAGACGACGACGAACCGTATCTCGGCGGATGCTGTGCTCATATGGGATAGAGTTGGGTACGTCATCCTCCTGCCTTTTCTGATCAAAGGTATTCATTTGAGCCATGTTGGTCCCAAGGACATTCTCATCGGCATATTGGACGGAATTACCAACAGCCTGGGGGCGTTGTTTCTGTATTTATCCCTGGAGAGCGGGGCAAAAGCTTCCATCGCCGTACCCCTGACGGCACTTTACCCATTGCTTACTGTTCTGATGGCCATGCTATTACTCGGGGAAAGGGTGGGGCGGCTGCACATGGTGGGTATTATCCTGGCCGTGGTTGCAGCTGTTCTCATGTCGTACGAGACACCCTCGCTCGCAACGGAAGGCGGCGAGCAGAAGTAGAAGACTCAACTCCATAAAGAAAGCAACATCTGCAAATGAAGCAAAACAACCAACTCCCGCTCCACTCTCACGGCTCGCGGATCAAAGTGGGCTTTATCGGCGCCGGCAGCGTGTTATGGGCCTATTTGGCGGTTCTGGACCGGCTCGTATCTCGCGGATACTGTGCTGAAGGCCCAATTTGTGCTCGCCGCCGCGAGACCTGGACGTCCCTTCTCGAGCGCCGCCCCAACCTGCAACTGGTTACGGAAGCCACCTCGGTTATCGAATCGGACGTGAGCGTAGTGGTGATCATTACTCCGCCTGAGAGTCACCCCGAGCTGGTGAGATTGGCACTTCAGTACGGTAAGCATGTGGTGGTTGAGAAACCGCTCGCTCCAAGTCCCGCGATCGCCAGAGAGCTGGCAAACATGGCATCTGAAAAGGGCCAGTACATGTTAGCGGCTCCCTTTGTGCAGCTATCGCCTACCTTCCGTGCTCTCTGGGGATTTATCCATAACGGAGCGATTGGACGAGTGCACTCAGCGCGTGGACTTTACGGAAATGCCGGCTCGCGCGTGGCCTGGCACCACCAAAGCGGAGAGGGACCACTCTCGGAAAAAGGGATTTATAACCTGAAGAGCCTGACATCCCTTTTGGGGCCCGCGGCGGAGGTTCTTTCTGCGGAGGCGACGGCCATCGTACCGAGGCTGATAGGCAACACCTTGATCGAGAGACCGGATCCCGACGTTTCGCATCTGATTGTGCGCCACCAGTCTGGAGCGCTCTCGTCGATCGTATCCAGCAATGCTATCCAGCGATATCGAAGACCGGCGTTAGAGCTCTATGGTACTGAGGGTACTGCCAATCTACTGGGCGATGACTGGGACCCGCGGGGATTTGAGATCTGGCGGAACGAACCGGGGCGATGGGAAGAATATGAGCCGATTGAAGCCACGTGGCACTGGGCCGACGGCTTGCGGGAACTTGTAATGGCGCTAAGGCAGGGCCGGACGCCACTTGCGGATCTCGGTCAAGATCTCCACCTGCTCGATGTTATCGAAGCCGCCCGCCGGTCCGCCCGCGAAGGTGTCGCCATTCCAGTCGCATCTCGCTTCTCTCCTCTCGATCTCTCTACCGATGGCTTCGCGGCTCCGCGCGCAGCTCATCACGTGCACGACCATACCAGGCCTGAAGACGAACAATAGCAGGTTGTCCGGCTAGAGTTCGTTCATTCTGCTGAGTGATAGAGTGGAGCGACTCCGAAGAGAAAAACGGCCGGCTTACTCGACCTGTTCAAGAACTTGTGCGCAGTGCCTCCGGGTATGTAGAAGCCATCTCCAGGCTCTAACTCGAACCATGGCTGAGCTTCGGGGCTGGGGATACGCACTGCCAAATTTCCCTCTAAAAGGTAGATACCTTCGTCCCCGGTGTGCGTACGAATGTCGGTCTGCTGTCCCGGGAGCAAAATTATTTTCCCGGAAGTCAATTGTTCGGTACTGACCATGATGCCCACCAGCACCTGATTGTCTTTGCCCTCTAACCTCCAGTTGATATCGGAATCGCGCAAGACCTTCATGGTACTCTGGCCCGCCTGATCTGCTTGAGCCATTGGCCACCGCCCCAACCACTGGTCGTCGGTGTATTTCCAGGTGGTCAGGTTCGGTTTTGATTTGGCATACGCACTGGAGGTTCCTTTAGACGGCGGGGGGGCAAAGAATTCCAAAACCCGGAGCGGCTCGGTGCTGCAATTAAACCCGTGATGCCAGGTGTCACGCCGGAAGAAGACAGCCTCTCCTGGCAACGCGCGATGAACCTCTCCGGTTTGTGGATTGTTCAATACCAATATCCCACTCAGCACGTGAAAAATCTCATCGGCGCCGAAGATCGTGCGGTGCTCTTCGGAATGGCGAAAGAGGCCTCCGGGATTGAGCGCGAAGACGATTTGGTGAATGTTGGCGCTGGAGACGTACACCGCATCCGTGACTTCGCCTGCTATTGGGTCGCCCCAAACGTGCCGTTTGGTCGTCGTGTAAGGAATAAGTGCGGGACCATCAAAAGTGGGACGCGGCAAATCCATTACTATCGCCTCCGATCGCGAACTAAGTCAAAATAATACGAGCGTATCCTGTCCAGCGGGATAGATTCAAGGTCGCCGATCAGCTGGTTCCCATTTTGTGGTCTCCACTGCGGAACTTCTCGATCATGTGCTCACAAGTACGGAGCGCGAAGGCCATAATCGGCATGGTTGTGGTCTTGTCTGTAGGAAAAACGAAAACACTGGCATCACACACATAGAGATTCTGCACATCATGAGTTTGACCAAAGCGGTTTGTGACAAACTTCTTGGGATCGTTGCCCATCCGGCAGGGGCCCGTTTCATGGTTGCTCTTGCCGGTCCACTTTGGCTGTGGTTCTGCACCCCAGACTTCTCCGCCTGAAATCTTCACCAGCTCCGCGGTCACATGTTTAGAGTGTTCCCACATGGCCAGCACGTTGGGCTCCCATTCAAAGTGAACCCGAAGGGCTGGAATGCCAAAGATATCCTGCACTTCGGGATCGATGTCCAGGTAGTTGTTGGGCGTGGGAAGAGATGGCGCCTGGGTGTCAAAAGCGAAGGGAGAGGGATAGTAGCGCTTGATGTTACGTTTGAACTCGGACCCAAAACCCTCAATATTGTGGAAGTAGCCGGGATACTCCGAGCAACCGAGATAGGAATACACGCAGTAGCCGCGAATGAAGCTCTCTTCGTGTGGGTCTTTCAGATTCTGCCAACGCGGCATCCAGGCAATGGTAGAGGCAGAGATGTTATCCGGCCGGCTTGGCTGCCCCACCAGTTGGGGCAGAATTCCGTAGGCGGGCGTTCCATACAGTTGGTCGCATAGATTGCGCCCCAACTGGCCGCTCGAGTTTGCGATGCCGGTAGGCCAGTGCCGGGATTTCGAATTAAGCAGGATATGCGTGGTTTCAAGGCACGACGCAGCCACCACCACCGCTCTTGAATATACTTCGACTTCCTGACGGCTACTTCGATCGACGTAGGCAACGCCCTTCGCCTGACCGTTCTCGTCGACGATAACGTTCCTTACGATGGCGTTGGTCCGGAGTTCAAGGTTCCCAGTCTTTTCAGCGTCCGGAATGGTAAACCAGGTGGGCGAGAAGAAGGAGCCCGAGTCACATCCACCCGTACAGTTGCCGCAGTAATGACAGGCCGGATGGCCGTTATGAGTAACCGTGAGTTGTGCGATGCGGTCGTGGACATAAGGTATCCCCAGCTTTTCCGCTCCCTTTTGCAGGATATAGTCACCGCAGCGAAAGGGTATTGGGGGAAGATAAATTCCATCGGGATGACTGGGCCGGTTTTGCATGGTGCTGGCTATCCCCATCATTTTCTCGGTTCGGGCGAAATAGGGATCCATTTCCTCGTAGGATACGGGCCAGTCAACATCGAAGCCGTCCAGGGTAGCTGCCTTGAAATCGACTTCACCAAATCGGCAGGAGGAGCGGCCCCAAAAATTGGCTTTGCCTCCGGTCGCTTTGCATCGGCACCATTCCCAGTTAGTGCCCGGCGCGTTTACATAGGTGACATCGTGCTCCCAAAAGCCCTGCGTGTATTCGGTCTCAATGTGGTACCTGGAGACGCACGGATCACCAAACCCACGATATTTCATGTCGTAAGGTTGACGGTGCCTGCGGTAGTCCTTGGAAGGTACGATACGAGGGCCGTTATTCAGGGCCAGAACTTTTAATCCAGCCTCGCACAGCGTTTTAATCGCCATCCCTCCGCCGGCGCCGGTGCCTACGACGATGACGTCATAGATTTTCTGCCCCATCATTACCCTCCCTTCCTGCAGTGGAACGGATAGAAGCTGTTACGAGGCATACGGACCAGTTGCCTCTTACCCTGATTTCGGCCGTGATCAACGGATGTGTTCTGGAGTCCTTCTCGACAATACCTAACACCTCTTCACACGACTGGTGGCGGCAGGTGAATATGTTCAGGATCATCCGGGTGCGGGCAGGCCGGCATAGCCGCCCAAACAACCTGCAAACCTTTGTAGTCCAGTTGCTCAAGGCCGATACGAGTGGTGTAAAAACCCATCACCGTATAGCGGCGAATCAGCTCAAAGAACGCGCGGCCCTCTTCTTCACCCGGCCGGTAGCGAGCTTTATAGGCCAGATGTTCCAGAATGTCGCTCTGTTGTTCCGGAGTACACTCAAGAAAACCCTTCTTATAGCAAAGCCTGGCGTGGCCCTCAAGCCAGTAGAGCCCCAATCGGAAACGATTTTGGATATCGTCCCGGCTCTGCATCGCGTCAGGAACCCGCTCGCGATCTGATACCGGCTGCTGGTCGGAGGGAGGTTGATATTTGAACATTCCGACCTCGGGGCTGCTAGCAACCATGAAATCGATAAACTCGCTGACCCCAGCTTCTCGCGCGCCCGGCGTTCCGTCGCTGGGAATGATGATCGCAGTGAGTAGCTCGACCATCTGGTACTCCCAGGGCAAGAAGAATTGGGGCTGATAGGGACCTGTAGCAACGATTTTGGAGACGGCCTCCGGCATTTCGTGGCCACAGGCAAAGGCCCACTTTCTGAACCCACCAAAGGTTGCGGCAACGGAAGCATAAGCCAATACCTGCATTGCCTCGCGACGGCTCGTACCTTGGTTCGCCATTTAGTTTCTCCAGGTTGCCAACAGGCGGGCTAAGGATTCTCCAGATCTCAATTGCTTCTATGGGAGCGGTACCATAATGGTTAAGGCTCAGAGACTTATGAAACGCTACGTTAATTAGCTTCAGGAATGCATGTCAAGACAAAAGTTCTGAAGGCCGCGACGGAGCTAGACCTGGATGCACCAAGAGGATTCACGGACCCGTGGGTTGGTCTGACCAATCCCTAGCCCGCCGCTTGACTGTCCAGGCTGCATCGTGATAATCGATGATGGAACCGGTACCATCATCGCCTGCAGTCGAGGTTCGCATGCGTCTACGCTTCCCCAGCCTGTATCCTCTCGCTTTGTTGGGAATTGCAGGCTTGTCCGTGATATCCCCTGTCATCCCCTCGCTAGCCGCCCAGGGACCGGCCCGCCCCTTGTTCAATGGCCATGACCTGAGCGGATGGCAGCAAGCAGGCCCAGGAAGCTTCGTTGTGAAAGACGGAATGATGAAGACCGAGGGCGGCATGGGAATGCTGTGGTACACCCGTGAAAAGATTGGAAACGCTACGATCCGCGTGGTGTTCAAAATGACGGGCAAGGAAGCAGACTCGGGAGTTTTCATCCGCATTCCAGAAAAACCGACCGAACCTTGGATGCCCATCAACCGCGGCTATGAGGTCGAAATCGGAGATTGGCCCGACGACTATTCCTGCACCGGCGTTCTGTATACCTTTTCAAAAGCGTTGGCACGCCCGATCAAACCAATTGGCAGTTGGAACACGATGGACATAACCATCGACGGCCCTCATACGGTCGTTTACCTTAACGGCGTGAAGGTTACAGACTTCCATGAGGGGCAGCCGATACCGCCCAAACACCCTGGATCCAAGGATCCGGACCGAGGGCCTCGGGAAGATTCAGGGTACATTGGACTGCAGAACCATCCTGGATCGGAAGTCTATTTCAAAGAAGTTTCAGTCAGACCTTTGAGATAGCGCCTGTTATCAATGGATCCACCTGTGTGAGGGTCCTCGCTCGCCACAGATGGGAATTGCGCGACACGCCTTCTGGTTGGATCGAAGAGAGGGCTCGAAGTATGGCATCCAAGATTACGTCGAGATCAAGTACATATGTATGGGACTCCAGAGTCGACCGCAAACAAAGGCGAATCAATGGAGCGCTACACACTCGCGGTGGTGGAGCAAGTACAGTCAAGTTGGGAAAGGCAATCGCTGAGGCACTTAAGTAGTGGGGTTTACGCTTTTTCCAGCAGTTCGTGATAACGGTTGACAGCCAAGGAATGCGCCATCTGAGTTGTTCCGCCCGGCCAGCTTACCTCGATGTCTACGCTGCTGCCTGGCAGCCTTCCTAGACCAAACAGCAGACGCTTGTCGTGCGACGACAGGTAGCTTGAACCGCCGGTGACCCACCGGACCAACTTGTGTTCAGGCAGATGGAGTGTGGCCTTGGCACCAATTGCGTCAAGATTACTCTTTCCCCTGGCTCCGACAAGGCGAATTCCGATCCACGAATTGACTTGTTCAGTAGTGTTGCGCAAGAGAACTGGCCGATCCCCGACGCAGGTAAAAATGGCATCGGGTGCGCCGTCATTGTCCCAGTCCGCGATGGCGAGCCCGCGAGCAAGATAACCCTTCGCGAAAGCCGGCCCGGCAGCAGAACTTACGTCCTCAAAAACAGCATTTCCCACATTGTGCAGCAGCAGCGGCTGCTCTTTGTACTTCACCTGCGCTTGCGACGTTTCGATTCCCTCAATTACATGGCCGTTCACGATCATCAAGTCGAGGAGTCCGTCATTGTCGTAGTCCAGAAAGTGGACACCCCAACCCACATACGGTCGAGTGATCGAAGCCAGACGTGAAGCTTGCGTCCTGTCTTGCAGAGGAAAAGTTTTGCTGCCCAGAAAGAGAGAGTGGAATTCGTAGTTAAAGTTGGTGACGGAAAAATCTGGCCGCCCGTCGAAATTCACGTCTCCGGCGTCGACACCCATTCCGGCTTTCGCATCACCGTTGCTGTCGAACGCCACTTCAGCATCCATTGCGGCGTCGGCAAACGTGCCATTCTGCTTGTTCATCAGCATGAGATTAGGTGAAGCATCGCGGGTGATGAATAGATCTGTCCAGCCGTCGTCATCAATATCGATTGCGACCACTCCCAACGCCCTGCCAACAAACCTCTCCAGTCCGGAGGACCTGCTGACATCGGTGAACGTACCATTGCGATTGTTGTGATAGAGGGTCAGAGGCATTCCCGTATACGCGCGCTGCTCGCAATAGGTTCGCAGATTGGCATACTCGCACCTCGGCGGATTGCCCTGAAATGAGAACTCCACGTAGTTGCATACGACGAGGTCCAGGAATCCGTCGCGATCGTAATCGAACCAGGCAGCGCCCGAGGCCCATCTTCCTGCATTCTGAACGCCGGCATCCGCGGTAACGTCGGTAAACGTTCCATTGCCATTGTTGTGGTAGAGCACGCAGTTTGGAAATCCGGTCACGTAAATATCCTCGTGACCGTCGTTATCAAAATCCGCTATCGCAACCCCCATGCCATAGGTTTTCACCTGGGCTAGCCCGGCTGGGCCGGCGACATCCACAAATGTTCCGTTTCCCTGGTTGCGGTACAGAGCGTTGCGCAGCGGCTTTTCACTTTTACCCCGCGGCGTCTCTCCGCCATTCAGGAGAAAGATGTCGAGCATTCCGTCCCTGTCAAAGTCAAACCAGCCGACTCCACCGCCCATTGCTTCGATCAGGTAGCGATCAGGTGAAAATCCATTGAAGTGTCGCCATGTGATGCCGGCCTGTGCGGTTACGTCTGAAAATAGCGATTGCGGCCGCTTGCCGGCTTGCCCATCAAAGGAAGGCAACAACCGGCCGGCACCGGTGGCCAAGGATGCGGCAAGGAAGCGGCGACGCGACCAACCACCGCCAGATTGGCTCGTACTGCGGGTTTTCACGGTTTTCCTGCCGACTTAGCCACCGTTCCGTTCTCTTCGCCTCGCTTCAAATCCTGATAGATCGCAAACTCCTTGGCAGCCTCATCCGGGCGCCCCATTCTGCGGTAGACAAGAGACATCGCATAGTGTGCCTTGCTTCGATCAGGCTCCGATGCGAGCGAGGACGAGAACTCCTTCTCCGCGTCTGGCAATCGGCCTTGCCGCAAGGCCAATTGGCCCAGCTGATAGTGAGCTTCAGCCGAGCCTGGAGCCAATTTGACGGCCTTATTCAAGAGAGCTTGTATGCGCGACTCAAGCTCCGGAGAGTTGGCTCCCAACAACACTTCTGCGCAAGCTATATAGAAACGCGGGTCATCAGGAAATCTGTCGATTCCCTTCTGGTACTCAAGAACCGCGGCGTCGTTTTCGCCGGCAACAAAGCGCACGCCGCCAACCAGCAAAATCGTGTTGGGGTCTTTATTGTCCAGCTGTGCTGCCCGGGTATAGCTCTCGATTGCATCTTTGTATGCATTCATGTGCAGCTCAACATTTCCCTTGAGCACCCATGCTCTCGCATTCTTTGGGGCGACCGCTATCGCACGCTTTGCCATGAGGATTGCGGCATCCGTCTTACCCAGATCAAGTTGAAGCGAAATGAGGTCGTCGTACCGGTGGAATTGCGTGGGGTCCAACTGAATTGCCCGCGAGTACGCTTCTAAAGCAAGACCGTCCTGGTGTTGTGATTGAAGGCAGTTTCCAAGTAGTGTCTCTGCGTCAGCGCTCACCCACCCTCGATCGACGAGTTCGGTCAAGAGTTGCTGCGCCTGAGCGGCTTGCCCGCTACGGTATTGAAGCAAAGCAAGTTGAAATCCGGCCGTACGCCGGTCGGGATCGTCGCCGTTGGGAATCAAAGCAAACAGTGTTTCTGCCGCTTCCAGGTTGCCATCTTTTGCAGCAACCATGGCACACCGGCCGGTAGCGTTCGCCCATTGTGGGTCATTTGCGTGCGAGCGCAAGGCATCGATCACCTGGCTGATATCAGTCTTCTGTTTGCTTCGGATCAAAGAGGTGAATAAAGCAACGGTGTGATCAGGCTGAGCCAGGGCCAGGTGCATCTCCAAGGTCAACAAAGTGGCCGCGTACTCATAGTTTCCGCGCGCTTCAGAAACCAGGCCGAGCAGTAAGGTCGCGCCAGGATCGGCGGGAGCACGAGCCAGCACAAAGCGAAGGTTTTTTTCTGCGGCATCGATCTCGCTTTCGTGAAATTGCACGGCGGCAGTCTCCCTCCGAAAGTTAATGTTTTCCGGATCCAGCTCGACCGCCTCTTCAAAGAATTTTAGAGATTCCTTCCACTTCCCTTCCAACCCCAGGATCGATGCCAATTGCGCCTGGTAGATCGCGACCCCGGGCGCAGCCGCAACCGCTTGTCTTAGCTCCTGCTCCGCGCCTGCCCAATCCTGCGAATGAGCTAACGACATGCCGCGGCGGGCGTGAGCCTGAGCGACCGATGTGTTTTCCCCCAGACCTACGGGAACGATACCAAACATCATGCAAACGGCGAGAATCACGGATGCTAACTTAGATTTGCATTCTGGCTGAGGGTGATTCATAGACCTACTGAGGGAGTGTTTGGGTTTAGGATATACCCCTCTGCATGAGTCATGGTACCGGTTTCATGGACTGCTCCCATTTGAGTGACTTAAGTCTGAGTTTGTGCCGGGCCATTGTCAAGTGGCTTGATTTTGACAAGGCGGGCTTTGATTGAAAGAATCCAGCCATGATTAGAAGGCTTGGGTACCCTTCCGGGGAGAGGTTTGGAAGATGACTTACCGGATTATGGACGTGGCTCATGAAGCAGGTGTCTCGAAATCAACTGTTTCGCGGGTACTGAACCAGTCGATCTCGGTCGATCCGGAGACCCGGCGGCGAGTCCTGGAGGCTGCTCAAAAACTCAATTTCTATCCGAATGCCAGTGCTCAGCGGTTGGCCAGGGGCAAGAGTGACTTTTTTGGACTTTTGATTTCTGACATTGAAAACCCGGTCTTCGCGGAAATGATCAAGGGGTTCGAGACATCCGCAGCAGCAAAGGGTTACAACCTGTTTCTCTGCGCCACAAATTACAACGCCGAGCGCATGGAATCAGCGGTTCGCAAAATGATTGAAAATGGAGTCCGTGGAGTTGCGATTATGACCTCTTCGGCAACGGAAGAGGTTGCCAATCAGCTCGCCGTCAGACAGATCGCCGCGGTGGTAGTGGATCTTGAAGTGACTCGGCGTTATGTGGGCAGCATCACCATCGATTACTATGGCGGCGTCTCCCAGGCGGTCGAGCACCTGGCACAACTGGGCCACGAGAAAATCGCGTACCTCTCTGGCCCTGACGAGCGTCGGTCCGCGCGGCGCTACCGCGAAACAGTTCTCAAGGTTTTGGCTGAGCACCGGGTAAAACTTCATCAGATCGTGGAATGCGACCAGACGCTTGAGGGGGGACGAGCCGCCGTATGGAAAATGTCCGCCTACCCCTCTGCTCCTACTGCTCTTATATGCATCAATGATCTGACAGCCATCGGAGCCATGTCCGCGCTCAGGGAGAAAGGCATTCGCGTTCCTGGCCAGGTATCGGTATTAGGGTGCGAAGACATTTATATGGCGCGCTTCGTTAATCCTCCGCTCACCACGGTCAAGCTCGATCGCGCCTGTTTGGGAAAAATGGCATTCGAGGTTCTGGAGCGAATGTCCCGCGCAAAACAACCACGAGGGACGCAGGAGATTCTGCAAACGCAGTTGATTGTTCGCAGTTCGACTGCTGCCTGTAACCCAGAGCCGGTGATATGGAACCTTGAATAACCGCGGGTCTACCTAACTCTCAGGTCCCCAGGCCAATTTTGTGTTCGTTACATTGAGAAAGACCGACTTTGCCTTGGTATAGCTGTGGTAGGCCTCAAGTCCGAAATCCTCCCCGAACCCGCTCTGCTTTTGTCCGCTGTAGGGCACTGACGGCTCCCAGTATTCAACCGTGTTCATCCAAATCATGCCCGCCTGGATGGCCCGAGCCATCCGCATGGCCCGGCCCAGATGATTCGTCCATACCGACGCCGAAAGACCATACGCGATGCCATTCGCCTTGGCGATGGCGTCCGCTTCGTCGCGGAATGTCAGCACTGAGAGGACGGGCCCAAAAATCTCTTCCTGTGCAATGCGCATTTGCGGGTTGACCGAGGAAAAAATCAGCGGCGCCACAAAGTGGCCGCGACTATTATTTTCGAGTTTCCCCTGGTAGAAGATTTGCGCACCTTCTTCGCTGCCCACGCGAATATAGTCGCGAACACGTTCCAACTGTCGCCCATCCACCAAGGGACCAAGATCTGTTTGCTCCGAGGCCGGATCACCAACGCGCAACGCCGATGCTGCTTGAGCAAGCCGCTGGGTGAATTCAGCCGCAAACGATTCTTCAACCAGCAGGCGGGACCCGGTGGTACAGATCTGACCCGCATTGAAGAATGCGCTAAACAGTACGCCGGCAATCGCCTGATCGATGGATGCATCCGCGAATACGATGCTGGGCCCCTTGCCGCCGAGTTCCAGGGTCGTAGGTAAAATGCGCTCTGCCGCCATGCGGAGAATCTTCTTGCCCGTCTCCGTACTACCGGTGAAAGAGATTTTATTGATCAGGGGGTGACGGCAAAGGGCCGCACCTACTTGTGCGCCGCCGTTCACCACGTTGACTACCCCAGGAGGTATGCCCGCTTCGCTGCAAATATTGGCCAGTTCAATGGTGCTTAGCGGCGTTTGCTCAGCCATTTTAAGCACCACCGTGTTACCCGCAGCAAGTGGGGGCGCAAGCTTGATACAAGCATTCATGAGGGGATAATTCCAGGGCACAATCCCGGCCACGACCCCATAGGGTTCGCGTATCGAAAAGTTGAACATTCCACTTTCCGACGGGTAGGTCTTGCCCACGTATTTGTCAGGTACCCCGGCGTAATATTCAAAGATCCGCACGCACAGTGGAAGGTCACCGTATTTGTTGTCTTTCAGCGGCTTTCCGCAATCCAATGCGTCCAGAAGCGCGAGTTCATCGGTCCGCTGGCGCAGCAGTTCAGCCACTTTGCCCAGCAACCGGCCACGTTCCCAGGGGGCCATCGATCTCCACGGACCTTCATCGAAAGCACGGCGAGCACTCTCTACCGCGCGTGCCACGTCGGCCTCTTCCGCGTCTGCAACCTGGGCTATCACCTGCTCTGTTGCCGGATTGATGGTTGCGAACGTCTTGCCGCTCAAAGAATCGACTTCTTTCCCGTCGATCACGTGACCATAGTTGCGCATAATTCCTCCGTCCTAACGAATCATCCGGGAAACGGCGATGGAATGTGCTTCGGGTCTCAAGTAGGTCTGGACTCGCTCAACATGGGCGAGCACGTGGCGGTGCAGCACTCGAACACATTTTTCCGTGTCGCCTTCCTTCGCCGCTGCGAAGAAATCTTCAAAGTCGGAAATGATGGCCCTGAGAGAAGCCTTGCCATCGGTCGTCTGGCCCCAGAAAAGCACAGCTTGTCGGCGCAACAGGCCGAGATGATCTGCGAGAACCTCATCGCCTGCTGCTTCCTGCAGAAGCAGATGGAACTCGCCGTCCTTCCGCATCCAATCGCGTGAGGACAGTGACTCCCAGTTTTTTCTGGAATGACGAAGCCACTCCTCAAACTTGCCCAACCAGGCATCGCTGCGCCGGTCGACCACTAGATGAGCCAAGTACTCCTCCAGTACAAGACGCATCGAAGTTACTTCGCGGACGCGCCGAAGGGTCGGCTCGGCCACAAAAATTCCACCGCGCGGAACAATGCGTACCAATCCCTCGATTCTTAGCCGCAAGAGAGCTTCGCGCACCGGCGTGCGACTGATGCCCAGTTCTGTAGCCAGATCCTGCTCGGAAAGACTGACTCCGGGAACGTAATCACCCATCGTGATCCGCTCGACCAGCACTTCATAGATATTGTTGGTGCCCGTCTCCTGGGCGGAACGCGACCGCTTAGCCTTCGCCATGTACGCCGTCCTGCCTCTGGATTTGTGATTCTCTTCTTCCGTGTCGCGCCAAGTCAGTTGCGCCATACCCTTCCCAGGAGCCGCAGTACATTCTCACCTAATATTTTGCGGATCGCGTCCTCGGAGTATCCGCGATGCACCAATCCCTCCGTTAGATTTGCCATCTCATCGGCACGGGTAATGCCGGCCGGAAGCTTCAACGGAAGCTGCAGCGGAGTCACTGTCGAATCTTTCCTCTTGCCTGACATTAACCAGCGAAACCACTCCTCCGATTGGTTTTCCGTAAAGTCCAAACCTACCGATACATGATCGATACCAGCAACCTGTATCCAATAGTCAAATATATCGATCACATCCGCCAAGGTGGAGTCATAACCCTTCTTGAGGAACGGCGGAAAAATATTCACGCCCACCACTCCGCCCTTGCTCACCAGAAACCTCACCTGCTCATCGGTTTTGTTGCGGGGGTGCTCCTTCAAAGCCATCGGATTGGCATGGCTGAACCAGACCGGATCCTTAGACACCTCAATCGCATCCATCGTGGTCTTGTAGCCAACATGGGAAAGGTCTACCACCATGCCGATACGATTCATCCTCTCAACTAAATCAACCCCGAATTGGCTGAGCCCGATGTCGTTGCGTTCGTAGCAGCCTGCCCCCACAAAATTAAGATCGTTGTAGGTGATCTGGATAACCCGAACACCCAGCCGATAAAACACTTCCACCAGATCCAGGTCTTCTTCAATCGGAGACGAGTTCTGGAAACCAAGGATAACGCCGGTCTTGCCCTCCCTCTTCGCGGCATGAATATCAGCAATCGTAGTCACAGGACGAATGTATTGGGAATAAACCTCGAAGTCGCGGTAGAAGCGCCCTATGTTTTGCAGCGTCTGCTTGGTTCCCTCCCACACCGCAACACTGGCGTTGATAGCAGTGATACCGCCCTCCCTCAGGTGGCGGTACACTACTTCATCACTCCAGCGGCTGATGTTCAAACCATCGATGACCATAGCATCGGAATGCAGCTGCATCGCCTTTGAAGAAATCTGCGCCATGTTGATCCTTTCGCTTAGGTGGTAGGGGTAACAGAAATGTGATAATCCATTTGCCCTGGTTTCTCACCGGGCACCTCACTCCCGCACACTTGGCTCTGCCTGGCGTCAACAATCCCCAGTTTTTGTTGCAAGTACGACATTGATCCGAGCATGGCGCCCTCCCAGGCGAGGTTTCCCGAGGGAATGTCGCCTTCGGGGGCCAGCGATGAATCCCGTAGCAATACCTCCATGGATCCGGCCTGAGGATCGATGCTCTGGATGGAAAAGCGTCCCCAACCACGGATGCTCATTTCTTCCAGGTAGCCCTGGACCGCCTCCATTGGGGAGCAGCCATGATTCCTCTGATACGACTCGCAAAAAGACACTGCGCCGTCAAAGCCGGCCTGCCCGTAGATCTTGCGGAATACCTCGGCGCTGACTGCTTTATGCACCTCGCGCATGATGTAGCGGAAGAAATGGCGCGGCATCAGAACCATTTGTAAGCCATTCAAGGTCAAACTACCGCTAGGACTCAACTCGAGCCTGGAAACCAGGCCGGTGAATTTTTTGTTTTCTGTTTCCCCCATATCCCGGTTCTCCGTTCCTGATCAGATCTCGCGCGCGTACTTGTAAGCTTCGACGATGGAGTGGTGAAGCGAACGCGGGGCGTAACTATCGCCGATGTTGTATAACTCACCGACCTTTCCTTCCAGCGCCCGGGAAAGGCCATCCACTGATTGGCCACCGTACGAATAAACCAGGATGTCCACGTCCTCCCGCTCTACCTCGTTGCCGCCATACATATTGCGCAGGCGGACAGTGCCATTCTCAATCCCAACCAACTCCCAGGTGGCTTGCATCTTTACTCCCTTCGCGAACAACCGCGCGTACACCGGCGGTTTGTTGGTCGGACCAAGATCTTCACCGACCGAATAGTGGGGAGTAATAACCTCCACCTGGCATCCCTGGTCAAGCAGGAACTCGGCTGCGCCGGTGCTTTCCTGGCCGCCCTGGTCGTCAATTACCAGAACCCGGTCACCGGAAGGAGCTTTGCCCAACAAGACGTCCCACGCAGAAACCGCATACGCACATTCCCTTAACCCCGGTATGGGTGGAACCAGGGGCACAGCTCCAGTTGCGACAATCACGGTGTCCGGTTTTTCGGCCAGCACCGATTCCGCCGTCGCTTCCGTCCCCAGCCGAAGATCAACGCCCAATTTCCTCGTCTGCAGTTCAAGCCATCTTGCAACCCCGTCGAAATCTGCTCGCTTGGCAGCAAGTTTCGCTATATTCAGTTGGCCACCCGTCTGCTCCGACTTTTCAAACAGGATCACCTGGTGGCCGCGCGTCCGCGCGACGCGTGCTGCTTCAAGGCCCGCAGGACCACCGCCCACCACCACCACGCGCTTGAGCTTGGTGGCCTTGGGCAGTTCGGCCCAGTCTGCTTCCTTGCCTATCACTGCATTCTGGACACAACCTACCGGTATTCCACGATACTGCCGATCAATGCAGCCTTCGTTGTACCCCATACACTGACGAATATCGTCAAGCCGTCCCTCCCGGGCTTTTTGCGGAAGATACGGGTCAGCAATCAAGGCGCGGGTCATGGCCACAATGTCGCCTTGTCCGTCAGCCAACAGCGTCTCCGCAACAACAGGATCATTGATCCGGCCAACCGCGATGACGGGCTCCTTCACCACTTCGCGAATTCGCCCGGAAAGATGCTTGAAGCACGCTAAGGGGAAGTTCATCGAGGGAACACAGGCAGCTTCCGCCGGCATGGTTTCACCACTGCCGCCAATTACGTTGAAGTAATCGAGCATGCCATGCTCGCTCAATCTCTGGGCAATCTCGCACATGCGGTCATTGTTCAGGCCGCCTTCGACGAAGTCATCGCCAGTGATGCGGATTCCGACGATAAAGTCTTCTCCCACAGCCTGGCGTACCCGCTCAATGACCATAAAACCAAACCTCATGCGGTTTTCGAGGTCGCCGCCGAATTCATCTTCGCGGAAGTTCACGTGGGGTCCCCAGAATTGATCGATCAAGTGACAATGCGCGGCGGAAAGCTCGACCCCGTCAAAGCCTCCTTTCTTGAGACGCACCGCTGCATCGCCGAACGCGTCCACGATCATGTCTATGTCCTCTCGCCGAACGACACCCGGCGTTTCCCGATGATTGGGCTCTTTCACCGGCGAAGGGCCCATCAAACGCTGCCAACTTAGATTGGAGTGTCCACGCCGCCCGCGGTGGGTGATCTGCGAGAGCACCACCGCTCCATACTCGTGCATGGTGTCGGAGAATCTCTGCAGATGGGGAATGACCCGGTCATCGAACAGCTCGACCACCTTCCAGTCGAGAGCCGGCGATGTCGGATGCACGCTGGCGGAACCAAAACAGATGAGCATACCGGCCCCACCTTTTGCTTTCTCGATGTAGTACCGGCGTTCCCGGTCCGCGGGCATTCCGTCTTCGGTAAATATGGTTACGTGGGCTGTAGAAGCAATCCGGTTCTTGATGGTCTTGTTGCGGATCTGAAGTGGCGAAAATAGCAAAGGGAAATTTATGGACACGGATCGAACCTCCAACCACAATCGTTAAACCGGAAACACGTGTTACCTATACAAACTCATGGTGTTTGAGAAAGCGATATAACTGCTCACTTACGTACTCGGCGTCGCCCTCCACCACCGACGATTTGGCCTTTGATGGCGGTGGCGTTACGCCCCCGCCCATGATCATGCGCATACGCTCCGCCGGCGAGCTCTTTGCATCCGGGGTAAATGTCTTCTTGACCCGGGCTCGCGGCGTAACTCTGGTGGTGTTCTCGGGCCATCGCGGCAAATGGAATTGACCATTGTGAAACTCGCTCTGCACTACCGGAACTTCCAGACTCCGAGCTTCGAGCAGCTTGCGGAACGAGACGTACCGCGGTTCCATACCCTCAGGCCTTAGCGTGATCAGACCGGGCAACTCCATCTCGACCAATTCGCGATTCCCGCGCTCCAGGCCACGCTCGACAACGATGGAGCGATGGGAATGCTCGATCAGGCGAAGAACTCCAGTCACCTGCGGAAGATCCAAAATCTCCGCCACCAGCGGACCCACAATGGCCGACGAATTATCCAGCGTTTCGTCACCACAACAGATCAAGTCGTAGTTCGCTCCTTCGAAGCGGGTCGCCAGTAGCGCCGCCGTGTAGGGTGCGCCAACCAGGGACGAGATGTTCTCGATGCGCTCTACGTAGTCAGCCCCGCGCGCCCAGGCAAACCAGAGCGCCTCCTGACCGGAAACATCGCTTACGGTAAAGGCGTCCACCTGGGACCCGGCGATCTGCTCGCAAAGCTGCATTGCGGCCTCGAGCGCACTACGATCCGCGGGATTAAGTGTGTTCACCCGCTCGGTGCCGGTGTGGCTTATATTGCCCGTGCGTGCCTCTACCTGCAGCGGGAGACGCGCATCCAGAACCTCTTTTAAGCAGACCGCAATCTTCATCGCACGATTGCCTCGTTGACCAGCTCGGCGATATCTCTTATCTGTACCAGCTCCTGCTTTCCCGCAGTTGCCGAAGCGCTTTCCAGCATGATCTTGCAGAAGGGGCACGCGGTGGCGATCGTTCTCGCCCCGGTGCCTTCTGCTTCGGCCAGCCGCATTCCCTCTATCCGCTCTCTGCCCGCACTTTCCAGCCACATCTGGCCGCCACCGCCGCCACAGCAGAATGACTTCTCGCGGCTGCGCTCCATTTCGACCAGCGTTGTTCCCGGGACCGATGCAACCACCGCGCGCGGGGCGTCGTACTCTCCGTTGTGCCGCCCCAGGTAACAAGGGTCGTGGAAGGTAATCGTCTGCTCGCCGCGCGCCGGGTCGAGCTGGATCTTTCCTTCCTGCACCAGCGTGTTGAGAAGCTGGGAGTGGTGCACCACGGTGAACTCGGGCTTACCTTTTTCTGAATACTCGTTCTTAAGCGTGTTCAGGCAGTGCGGACAGTGGGTCACGATCTTACGTGCACCATGCGCGCGCAAGGTTTCGATGTTCTTTTGTTTGAAGTTTTGAAACAGCCCCTCATCGCCCAGGCGGCGCGCCGGATCACCGGTGCACCGCTCCTCGCACCCCAGGGTCACGAACGAGACATTCGCTTGTTGCAGGATGTGGACCATCGACCGGCTGATAGACTGCGCCGAAGCCTCGAACGAGCCTGCACATCCAATCCAATACACCCACTCCGGACTTTGCCCGTCAAATGGCGCGGGCAACTTCAAGCCCTCACTCCAGGCGGAGCGTTGCGCGGGTGAGTAATCCCAGGGATTCTGCCGTTCGCGCAATCCGTCAAGAGATGTCCGCGCGGCCGGCGACACTCTGCCCATATCCACCAATTGCCGTCTGAGATCGATGACCTTGTCGTAGACTTCGATGTTCACCGGACACTCATAAACACAGGCGCCGCATGTGGTGCAGTCCCACAGAGCGCGATCGGTAATCCTCTCGAATGCGGAGGGCGCCGACCCATTCACTGCGGCGTTTTGCCGGTCCACAAGTCCGGAGAGCCCGAGGACGATGGCACGAGGATCGAGAGCCTTACCTGCAGCCGTTGCGGGGCACACTGCCGTACACCGTCCGCATGTCGTGCAGGCATCGCCGTCGAGCAGATCCTTCCAGAGAATATCTCTGGCGGCTCCACTCGGAGTCTCCATCGGGATGGGAACATAGTCTCGCAAAGTTCCCGAAGAGCGGGATGGACGAAGGGCGACCGTGGTCAAAGACAAAACGATATGGCGGAAGAAGAACACCGTCGCAGCCGCGAAGAAGGCAATGCAAAGAACTGCATGCAGAATCCACGAGGATCGGTGGACGAGCGGCAGAACATCGGGGTTAAAGATGGCCCGCGCCAGCAACGCGAGCCCGTAGCCGACGAATGATACTTTTTCGAAGGCCGGCAGCGTCACGGCAATGCGCGTGCCTTCCACCAGAAAGCCGGTTATACCGATGGCGATTAGCAGCACCAGCATCGCATCCACCCAGCCGGACGCTTTCAGTCTCGCTTTTCGATGAAGGTGTCTTCGATAGACAGCCATACCGAGGCCGACAAGAAACGCCAGGCCACCCAAATCAAGCACCGCGGAAGCGATGAGATAAAAAGTCCCATAGTAGAAGTGCAGCGGTGTCTGGTGCTCGAGAAACACCATGGTAGTGCCGATGAAAAGAATGATGAATCCCCACAAAATCAGGGAATGCATCCACGCCGCGAATGGATCTCTGGGCATCTTGCTGCGGTTGACCGCCCAGCCAATCACATTGGCCAGCGCTTGAGCGGGCGACGTGTCGACCGCGTAAGGCCGGCCGGCCCTCCACACCCGTACCCGGCGGTACAGCCGGAATGCGCTGACTCCGAACGCCAGAAAACTCCCACCATAGAGGAAGGCGAGCATCCAAAAGGAAACGTTCCACTCAATCTGCCTGGTGATCTCTTGCAAGCATCTCTCCTCTAGTGCTCAACCTCAATTTGTCTTTGTAACCGTGCCTGCTGCACCAGTCTTCTTTCCTTGCAGAATTCTTTCCGTCAACTGAGGTAAGACCGTATGCAAATCTCCCAGTACGCCGAAGTGGGCCACGCTGAAGATGGGGGCTTTACGATCGACATTGACGGCGACAATCTTCTCAGAATCCCGCATGCCCATCAGGTGGTGGCTCGCGCCGGAAATCCCCGCCGCCAGGTAAAGACGCGGGGTCACCGCCTTCCCCGTCTGTCCGACTTGCCGCTCGTACTCGACCCAACCCAGGTCGACAGCCGCCCGGCTCGCGGCCAGGCTTGCTCCGAGTGCGTCCGCCAGAGATCGCAATACATCGAAACCCTGCTTTCCTCCAACCCCGCGCCCACCCGAGACCAGCCGTTCCGCGTCTCGTATATCGAGAGTCCTTGGATCCGCGGGGATTCGCCGCCGGACCTTCACTTTTCCTTGGGTGAGCGACACCGCATATCTATTGATGGAAAGCTCAGCGCGTGGAGCTTTATCGGCGACGGCTACATCTGCGACCCCAGGCCTCATGGTAAGGATTGCCGGTTCCCCCGCCGGCCAATTGGTCAATACATGCGCACGGCCGCCGTGCGTCACCCGGGTGACTTCAAGTTTGCCGCCGGTCACTGCTTTAACCAGCAGGCAATGCGGAAAGTAGGCACAACCTAAGCGAGCCGCCAACCGCGGGCCCAAACTGCGTCCATTGGCAGTGGCGGCCATGAACAAAATCTGCGGCCGAAGTTGCTGCAATACCTGGACCAGGCCACTTACGTACAACTCTGCGGAGAACTCCGCGAACCCGTCGTCCTCCACCAGGTGGATCGGCTCGCGCACAATCCCGTCAAGATCGCTCAGCAGGCCAGCTGTCTGTTGTTTGCTGCTCAGCAGCACTACCTCGACCCTCCCCTTGAGTGCGACGGCAATTTTCCTGGCGTCGGAAAGCAATTCAAGACTCACGCGCTCCAGCTTGCCCCAGGAGGTTTCGGCAAGAACAAGAACCAGGGGAGGTGCCTGTGTGTCCACTTTTTGCGTCGTTATTAGGGCGTCTGGCATTGCGTTCCCGGTCGGTATGACAAGCCGTGGGTGTAACCAGGCCGTCATCAGATATGGCAGTAATATATCATTGATATTAATCTGTCAATCAAGATAGACTCGTGGCTGTAAACCGTAGCCTGACAGGAGACCGCAATGGACGCGCGTTCGGAAATGCTTCGCCGGCTAGAGGTGCGACGCGAAGGGTTCACGCTTGATCAGAAGTTTTATGGCGACGCGGCTTTCCATGAACTCGATATGGAAAATATCTATTACCGGGAATGGCTGTTCGTTGGCCATGAGTGCGAACTGACGTCGCCCGGTGACTACTTCACGGTTCAGATCGGTGGGTACTCGATCATCGTTCTACGCCGTGAGGACGGCACGATCGGCGCCGTTCATAACTCTTGCCGCCATCGTGGATCGCGCATCTGTAGCGCAGATCATGGCCAGGTGGCTAAGCGGCTCATCTGCCCCTATCACCAGTGGACCTACCATCTGGATGGCCGTCTCGCGACCGCAAGGCAAATGGGACGACCCATCGATGCCGATCAACTTGGCCTGAAACCTGTCCACTGCGAGCGCATGGCCGGCTACGTTTTCGTTTCGTTGGCACCCGTACCCCCGGACCTCACCTCGTTCCGCAAAGAGATCGAGCCCTATTTCCTGCCTCATCATCTACGCGACGCAAAGATTGCCTTCAGCTCCTCGATCATCGAGAAGGGCAATTGGAAACTCGTTTGGGAAAACAATCGAGAGTGCTACCACTGTGCGGTCAATCATCCGGAGCTTTGTCGAACCTATCCCGAGCGGCCGACCGTGACCGGGGTGCAGGGAGGGCAAAGTGACCCGGAAATGATCTCCCACTGGCGGCGCTGCGAAAAGGCAGGACTGGTAAGCAAATTCCTGCTCGCTGATTCCGGCCAGTACCGTGTTGCTCGTCTACCTCTGGTCGGCGATGCGGTGAGCTACACCATGGATGGAACCGCTGCAGTTGCGAAACCTCTCAGCCGGGATGTGCAAGAGCCGTCGATCGGTTCTATGGTGCTGTTCCATTACCCGAGCACCTGGAATCATGTCCTCGGCGATCACGCCGTCACCTTTCGCGTCTTGCCCATCGGCCCCAGGGAAACCCAGGTCACCACCAAGTGGCTGGTAAACAAGGATGCTGTAGAGGGCGTCGACTTCGATCTTAAGCGGCTCACTGAAGTGTGGATGGCAACCAACACCCAGGATCTATCGATCGTGGAGGGCAACCAGATCGGTATCTCGTCGCCGGCTTACGAGCCCGGCCCATATTCCGTTGAGCACGAAAGCGGCGTGATGCAGTTTGTGGACTGGTATAGCCGCCTCATGGAAATAAGACT
Source organism: uncultured Acidobacteriaceae bacterium (assembly GCA_963814015.1). Classification (GTDB taxonomy): domain Bacteria; phylum Acidobacteriota; class Terriglobia; order Terriglobales; family Acidobacteriaceae; genus PALSA-350. Next base: position 931,270 of record CAWFBI010000001.1, on the reverse strand, counting down.
GACGGAGTCTTCCGTCGCGAGCATGTTGAAATGAGCATGGAATTGGGCGGCAATGCCTGGTTCAGGCGATCAACCGAAACATGATCCGCTAAGCACTGCGCAATCGATTGATTGCTCCGGAGTGACGAAGTTAAGCCCCTCGTGCTGTAGGAGTAGCAAAGATGTCCTTGCTTCGCCGCGATTTTTTGAAGTCGATCGGAGTCGCTGGGATGCTGGACCTCGCCGCACCCTTTGCACAAGCGCAAGAGGAGAACGCCCGTCGAACGCGCGGCATGCCCGTGCCGCGAATCCAAGACATTAGTGTGATTGAATGCCAGCCTGGCGGCGTACGGCTCTCAGTAGTCAAGATCACGACCGACCAGGCCGGGCTATACGGCTATGGATGCGCCACGTTTACGCAACGCGCAGATCTGATCAAACCGGCAGTCGAGAAATACCTTAAGCCTTTCTTGCTCAACAAGACGACGGACCGGATCGAAGACATTTGGCAATCCTGCTTTGACAGTTCCTATTGGAGAAACGGTCCGGTGCTGAACAATGCCCTGAGCGGAGTCGATCAGGCGCTGTGGGATATCAAAGGGCGGCAAGCAGGCATGCCCGTTTATCAGTTGGCGGGTGGCAAATGCCGTGAAGCGGTGGAAGTCTACGCACACGCGGACGGGGTTGAGTATCGGGAAGTCGTCAGGTCGGCAAAATATTGGATGGACCAAGGAGTTCGAAACGTTCGAGTTCAGGTTGGGCTTCCCGGAATGGAAGGGGACGAATCCGGGCGCAATGGAAAAGGGAGTTTTAAGCCTCTTCATGACAAGCCGGCGTTTGAACCCGTATACGAGATGCGCCGTTCGCTGAAGCTTTTGGAGATCTGCCGTCAGGAACTGGGTGCTGAGATCGGATTGATCCATGACGTGCACGAGTGCCTGCCGCCCAATGACGGCGTACAGTTTTGCAAGGAGGCGGAGAAGTTCGACATGTTTTTTATCGAGGATCCGCTCTCACCTGAAGATTCTGACTATTTCCAGCAGATCCGCCAGAATTGCGCGACGCCCATCGCAATGGGTGAACTTTTCAACAACCCACATGAATGGCAGCCGTTGATTGCGGGCAGGCTGATTGACTATATCCGCGTGCATGTATCGCAGGTAGGAGGTTTCAGTCCAGCACGCAAAATCGCGATTATGGCTGAACAACATGGCATTAAGACAGCATGGCATGGTCCGGGTGACTTGTCGCCGGTTGGACACATGGCGAACATCACACTCGATCTCGTCAGCTACAACTTCGGCATTCAGGAATATTCTCCTTTCGATGCACAAACGCAGGAAGTCTTTCACGGCTGCCCTGAAATGAAAGACGGATACCTATGGGTGAACGAAAAACCTGGTTGGGGCGTTGAGATCGATGAAAAGGCTGCAGCCAAGTATCCGTTTACTCAAAGCAAATTAAATGGCGGCTGGGGCGAGATTCGACGAACAGATGGAACCGTAATCAAGCAGTAGTGCGCAATCGAGAAAAGTTTTTGAATGGTAGTTTTGCCTATGCCAAATTGAAAGTAAATCCCCCACGATTCTGGAGATAAGATGATCAAACTTGAAGATGCTCGTAAAATCATTGCCGCGGCAGAGAAGAAGGCGAAAGAGATCAGCCAGCCGATGAACATTGCTGTGGTAGACGAAGGCGGCAATTTAATTTCTCACGTGCGGATGGATGGTGCCTGGTTGGGCAGCATCGATATATCCATCAAGAAGGCTTATACTTCACGGGCCTTCGATATCGCGACCAAAGATCTGGCGACTCACTCACAATCCGGTGGGCAGTTCTTCGGCATTCATGCCTCCAATGACGGAAAAATCATGATCTTTGCAGGAGGAATCCCGCTCAAGCAGCATGGCAAAGTAGTAGGGGCCATCGGGGTCAGCGGCGGCTCCGGAGAGCAGGATCATGCGGTCGCTGAAGCAGGAATAACCGCGTTATAAGAGAAGCGAAAGGAGCGCCAGGTTTATGCCTGGCAATCGTGGCGTCGTATACCTCGGACCGAACAAGGTCGGAGTGCAATCAATCGATTACCCCAAACTGCAAACCCGGCTGGTAAGAAGATTGAACATGCTGTAATCCTCAAAGTGGTTTCAACCAATATCTGTGGTTCGGACCAGCACATGGTCCGGGGGCGGACAACGGCACCTAAAGGCACAGTGGGCGTTGGAACCTTGCTGAGGACAGCATCCAGAAGGTCCGCACTCTTTTCGTATAACCCATTTGATGCCTTCGTGTTTCCTAGCCGCGCCATGATCTGGGCCTTGATGGCGAGGTTTCTGGGAACGAAATACAGTCCGCCCTAACCGGAAGATCGGAGCGGTGGGAGTTTTTGTCTCGGGCATTTCGAATTAAGCCCCGGCTATGAAGGCTCTGGCAGCCCCCAAAATTTCCGGAGCGATGGTGGCGACCTCTCCATCTCGCAGAACGCGCAGCGGGATGCGATCGCCAAGCTCGGGATTAACCCCCGTCAACCATGCCTGAACTACCTTGGGCGAGTCGTGTTGGCTTAGTGTACGTACCACTTGATAAGCAAAGCGGAGACGATCCTCTACATCTCGATAAGGTTCGGTCCCGTTGATCCACCGATCAAGCGCGCGAACGTCCTTGACCCCGGCAATGTAGGCCGTCAGTTTCCGTCCGATAATCTCCGTAAGACGCGTGACCAGTTCAGGCCAAGCAAGGGATAATGCCTCTCTATGAGCGGCAAGGTCAGGGCGAGGCAGAGCGATAACGGCCATAGTCTCCTCCCTTGCAAGACAGTTTACAGCAAACCGATAGAATATCGCGACAATAACAGTCAAATACCGCATGATTAGCAATTCCAGTACAGTTGGATATATTCGCCTTTTATTCGCCTATACTGGGTTCATGTTTAATGGACCTCCCCCTGCGCGCGGATTAGTCGTCCGATGCAAGGGCTGCGGAGAAAACATTCCTGCTCCAGTCGAAACTCTGCCGGCGCAACCTATCGCCGCGAGGTGCCCCCTCTGCGCCGAACACAGAAGATATCTGCCTTCAGAAATCTTCCAAGGCAGGCTCTCTCATTTCCTCTTGAGGAAGCCCGTTCGCACTGCAGACGGGAGGACGGTATAGATCGCTGTCCCTCAGGACCCCACAATCGGCGCAGCTGGCCAAAAAAATTGGAGCCTGTGTTCGCAGGCTCCGTCGGGATTACGATACTCAAGGTTAGGCTGCTGCGGTCTTCTTTGCTACCTTTCCTTCCGGTTTTGAGCTGGCCTGCTTCGCGGTCTTAGCCCTTTCCCGCTCGGCAAACTCCTTGCTCACTGCCGTGCTGATCACGTCCACGCTGATGTCGTACTCTTTGGCGGCTTCAGCGAGAACCTTGCTGGCCACCTGTTCCGAATCGGCCCGAAGCAAAACAGCCATCTCCACCAGTAGTCTCCCCAACATACCTTCATTCGAGCGACGGATAGAGGCCCCGACAGTTTTAGGAAGCGGTTCCTTACCCTTCTGCGCTGTAAGCTGGTGGAGTTTGGCAGGAATTTCCATGCGCGGCAAGTCAAGCTTGGCCGCCATCTGAAGCGCTATGAACAGCAATTCCCTTTTCAGCAGACTGTCCGGGAAGTGCGCAATTGGTTGCCCCCCAGGGATTCGAACCCCGATATGCTGCTCCAGAGGCAGCTGTCCTACCATTGAACGAGGGGGCAATGCGGCAAACAGGAAGCCGGCAGGTACGCCCAGCTTCTCTATAGTAAGAGCAGGACCCCCTCCGGTCAATGCGGGGAGACCGGTCTATTCCCCCTACGCACCGCCAGCCTGGGGTGAGGTTCTTCGGCTGCGGATCCAGCGACAAGCGGCCGGCAAGGAGCCGGCAACTGCGGGTTCTGGCCCTTCCTGAGCCTAACAAAGCTATTGATTCAAAAGTGGAATGCCACTTGAGGGTGGGGGCAGCGGAATCGATTGCAGAAAGATATAGATATCCGCGAACTGAGCGTCAGAAACAGCTTTGGAAGTGTAGGGGGGCATCTGGCCACTGGGGTGCCGGACGTAGGCAACGAAACCCGAAAAAGGGATTTGCGGGGGGCCGAGACGAGAACCACCAGTTGAGACGGACCCCTGGCCCTGAAGCCCATGGCATTCGTAACAACCGAAGGACTTATAAAAACCCTGGCCTCTCTGTGCGTTCGCGGAAACAGGCAGTTCCAGTTTCGGTTGTGCGGCCACGGATTGGAGAAAGGCATACACATCCAAAAGCTCGGCTTCAGAGACCTGCTTGTCTCCGAACGGCGGCATCTGGCCCTTCGGAGCGCGTACCAGGGCGAGGAACTCCTTGGTCGAGAGAGGCGTATGGGCGATTTTCGGAGGGCCAGACTGTGCCATTCCTTCCCCGTCGCCTCCATGGCAGCGGGAGCAGCCCAGGTTATCGAAAACTTTTTTGCCGTTCTGCGGATTTCCTGCGGATTGCGCCCGGGCGATGCCAAAAAGCGCCACGATCAACGGGACCGCGAGGAGGGCGATCCAGGACTCTTTCCGGGCGCGCAGAGCGAGCTGTCTCATCGTGATCCCGTTAGCGCGGTTGAGTGACGACATCGACCAGCGCCGGCTCGCCGCGCTTGACCACCTGAATAGCACGCGCGATCGTCGGACCCAGATCCTTTGGATCCGAGATGGGGCCTTCCGCGTAGACTCCCATACTTTGGGCGAGCTTGGCATAATCGATTGGCGGGTCGGAAATGGTAGTGCCTATGGTGGCGCGATCGATGCCCCGGCTGTGGCGGTCAGCCATGATTTGCACTTGCATGACCTCCTGATGGTAGGCGCGATTGTTGTGCATAATCGTGAGCAGCGGAATGCGATGGTGGGCGGCCGTCCAAAGCACACCGGGCGCGTACATAAGGTCGCCGTCGCATTGGATATTGACACTGAGCCGGCCGTGCCTTCGATTGGCTAACGCGGCGCCGACCGCGGCGGGCGCACCATAGCCGATGCCGTACCCACCGGCGCCGCCGATGAAGTGGTAGTAGTTCTCAAAAGCCCAGAGCCTCGTAGGCCAGCGGCTTACAAAGGCAACGGTAGAGACAAGCGACCAATCTTCGTTTTTGATTTGGGCCCACAGTTCCGCGGACAGACGCGCGGTACTGATTGGGCAGGCGCCCCAAGCGTAAGCTGCGGCATCGCGCGCCTGTTGGACAGATTGGTTGTGCGCCGCGGCGAGCCTTACACGGCGGTCCGCCAGGGTGCTCTTACGGCTGGCGGTGAGCTGGCGTTTCACGGCTTCAGTGAGCGCCGGCATGGTAGCTTCCGCATCAGCCGCGATATCGACATCGACCTCGGCATAGCGCTGGAAATTCTGGTAGTTGCTCTTGTAGAAAAGAGTGGCCGCGCTGATGTTGATGGTTTTGGCATCGGCACGCGCGACCGGGCGAGAGGTGCGTTCCACCTGATCGCGAAACGAATGCACGGTTCCCCAAAAGTCGTTGACTTCGAGGGCGAGGATGACGTCGGCGCCAGCGATGACCTCCCGGCCACGCTCGGTTTGGTTGAGCGGATGGCGGGTGGGAAAGTTCATGCGGTCCATTTGGTCGATTACCGGGATTTGCAGAGTCTCCGCGAGTTCCATCAGGCACGTCATGCCGGCGGGGGTTCGGGCTGCGCGACCCGCAACGAGGACCGGGCTCTCTGCAGCAACCAGCAGGCGCGCAGCTTCGGCCACGGAGCCGGAATCGCCCTGCGGCGGCCCGGTTGGGGTCAGCCTGGGAATCTGCAATGCAAGATCGTTGGGCGTTGGATTTTCCTGCAGCTCGCCGTCAACGATGAGCAGAACGGGCATCATTGGCGGGGTCATGGCGATTTTGTAGGCACGTACCGTCGACTCGGCGAAGTGGGGCAAGGAAATGGGAAGATCGTCCCACTTGACGTAGTCGCGAAGCGGGGTTGCGGCATCCTGAACGCTGTGGGCCCATTCGACCTGAGAGATACGTTTGGTTGCGTCGATGATATTGCCACCGATGATCACAATCGGAACGCGATCGCAGTAGGCGTTGTAAACCGCCATCGCGGCGTGCTGCAGACCGACGGTGCCATGAGCCATCACGAGCAAAGGTTTGCCTTCGATCTTGGCGTAGCCGTGGGCCATGGCGACGGAGGATTCTTCGTGGCAGCAGGTAATGAATTCCGGACTGCGATTGCCGCCATAGTTGATGATCGATTCGTGAAGACCCCGAAAGCTGGATCCGGGATTGGCACAGACGTAATCGATGTCGAGAGTCTTGATCACGTCGACCATGAAGTCGGAGCCGGTTCGCTCGGTGGTGAGGATTTCGACTGTAGGCGGCGGCCGGAGTTCCGTTTCGGGGGAGGCGGGGACTGGCGCGGAGACAGGCGACTCCAAGGCCGCCGCCGGCGTTGCAGATGCGGTGGGAACGGCGGCAAGTACCGCGGCGCCGGTCGCAGCACTTTTCAGGAACTGGCGGCGACTAACGGGATTTCTTTTCCGCGTACCCATAGGCGACCCAGCTCCAGGCTCAAACGGTGGCGGATGTGGGGCTGCTTGAAAAGCGAGTACACAGCAAAAACTTAGGGTCGTCAAGCGGAAAGCGGGCTGCCCTCTCTTGATTAGCTCAACGAGTGCAACTCCTGCACGGCCCGATGGGCTTCCCCGATCGCCGCCCAGGTTTGGGCCCTGGCGGCGGCACCGGAGTTGGCAGACAACGATCCGGATGCGCCGAAGCAGAGGCTGCAGTCCTACATGGAACGAACGGGCAAATGCAGAGGGTCTACTCCTCCCTGAGCACCTGCAACGGTTTTTGACCCAGTATGCGGAAGCTCGCCGCCCAGCCGGTCGCGGTGGCCAGTACTGCCGTTCCTACGAGCGCTATTGCCGTTGCCAGCCACTCCACGTGAAACGCTACATCCAGCCGATGCAGCAGTACACGCGAGAGCAGATTGGCGAAGATCACACCTACCAACCCGGCGAGCAGCCCCAGCACCACGAACTCTACGCTGAAGACAGCAGCGATGTGGTTTCGCTTCGCTCCCAGGGTTTTGAGCACCACCACCTCGCGGACTCTTCGAAACTGGGTGCTGGCAATGCTCGATGCCAGAATAACGGCGCCCGCGAGAATGGAAAACGCAGCCAGGAAACGAACCACGATGGTGATCTGCTGCACCACTCCCTGGATGGTCTCGATCACATCGGCAATATTGATTACCGTGACCGTGGGATAGGAGTTGAAGAGCGCCCTCTGCACCGTACCCACCTGCCGGGGGTCCACGTGCACCGCGCCATACCAGACCACGGGCAGCCCGGCCAGCGCCTGCGGCGTGAGGATGAATTCACTGCGCGAATACACGTGCTGGCCATTGTGGCGAATGATCGCGACCACGTTCGCCTGAATGGTTTTTCCATTCGAGGTGAAGACGATGTGGGAGCCGAGATGCAAATGCAGCCGCTGCGCAATATGTTCGGTCACCACCAGCGATTGGCCGTCATCCTTGTCCCACCACGTTCCCTGCGCCATGGAGGAGCCGGTCGGCAAATCTCTCGACCAGGTCAAGGACACGGTCTGCAGCAGGCGCTTAGGATAATTCTTAAGCTTGAGCCCCTCCGCCGCCGTGCCATCCACCGAAATAATCCTTCCCGCAACCGAAGGGAGCGTCTCCACATCGCCGAGCACCGCCGGCTGTTGCGTCAACAGGTGCTTGACGCCATCCAGTTCCTTGCTGCTGATATCGACCAGGAAAATATTTGGCAGGTTGGGGCCCGAGGTCATTTTCATCTCCCCAATCACGCCGTGCTGCATAAGAAAGACGGTCAGGATAAGCATCACGCCCGTGCCCAGGGCGGCCAGCACGGCTGCCGACTGGTTACCCGGACGATACAGATTCGCCAAGCCATGGCGAACAGCGGATTGCAGATGCATCCGAGTGCGCGACAAGAACGCGCGCAGTAGCCGCAGGGTGAGCGCCGACATCGCGAGGATGACCACCAGGAGCGCACATAAGGCTCCCGCGAACCAGCGGCCTACGACAACCGAATCGGAGAGCGCGGCAGCGATGGCGCCCAACCCCAGCAAGATGACGATGGCAACGATCCATTGCGCTTTGCTCTCGCGCAGGCGTACCCACCAGCTGCGCTGCGCCTCTGGTTCCTCCACCATCCTGCGCAGCACCAGGTTGGGCCGGACGGTACGAATCTGCAGCAACGGCGGCAGGCAGAAAAGGACCGTGGTCAGAATGCCGGTTCCCAGTCCCGCCAACGCGGAATGCCAGGGAAGATGAAGTTCCAGGTGGATGGGCAAGAACTTGCCCAACAACGTGGGGAAAACCCATTCCACCCCCAGCCCTAGACAGACGCCAATCAATCCGCCCACTAACCCCAGCAGCACGGTCTGAAAAAGATAGATACGCAAAATGTCAGAAGACCGCGCGCCGAGCGACTTCATGATGGCGAGCACCTCAACCCGTTGCTGCAAATGCGCGCGCATGGCCATTGCTACCCCAATTGCACCCAGCACCATGGCCACCAGGCAGATCAGGCTCAACAAACCGGTCGAGCGCTTCAGTCCGTCAGTCAGCGCCGGATTACTTTCGCGGAAGTCGGTGACCTGGGCATCGGGCAGCACCTGCTCCAGGCGGGCGCGGACGGCGGTGATGCTCTGGTTGTTAGGCGGCAACTTGAAGAGGAAGCGTTCGCCGGAGCGGCTGCCCTGCTGCAGCAGGCCGCTCTTTTCGAGCGCGCTCTGGGTCATCATTACCCGCGGACCCAGGCCCATACCCGAACTCATACGGTCAGGCTCGCGCACCAGGATGGCGGCGATGCGGAAGGTAGAGTCGCCGATCTTCAGGCTCGCGCCCACCTGGGTGTGCAGCCGTATGAGCAGGTCTTCCGCGACCACAACCGTGGAATCAGTAAGCACCTGGCGCAGCTCTCCGGCCGGCTGCAGATCGACGGTGCCATAAAAGGGATACCGTTGTGGATCGACTGCTTTGAGCGAGACCAGCAGCGGGACTGGATCGCCCGGCGAGGAGACCATGGAAACCGTGTCTGTTACCTGGGTTCGCAGAATGCCGCGCGAGGCCATGACATTCAGCTGCTGCTCTTCCTGCTGGGTGGGCTGGCGGAACATGCGCGCCGAAAGATCCGCAGCCATGATGGTTCGCGCCTCGCCAAGCAGTGTCTTCTGAAACGAATCGCTGAAGCCGCGCACACCCGTAAGCGCTGCAACTCCGATGGCCACGGACAGAATCACGAACAGAAACTTAGCCCGCGAAGAATGCAGTTCGCGCCAGGCGATCTTCGCGGCGGAGCCCCAGGTTAGGGACGGCTTTGTGTTGGATGCCATATCAGGCCGGCCTTTGCATGGTGTCCTCTACGATCATGCCGTCGCGAAGCACAACGCGACGATCGGCGTGGGACGAGACCTGCGCATCGTGGGTTACTAACACCAGGGTCGCGCCACTGGCGCGGTTTCTTTCGAGCAGCAGATCGAGTACATGGGCGCCGTTCTCGGAATCGAGATTGCCGGTAGGTTCGTCGGCAAAAATGATTGGGGGCTGCAAGACGAAGGCGCGGGCCAGCGCGACCCGCTGCTGCTCTCCGCCGGAAAGCTGAACCGGGTAATGATGCAGACGATCCGCAAGACCTACGCTGCGGAGCAAATCGGCTGCCGCGACGCGGCCGTTTCCGGAGCCATTCAGTTCGTGCGGCAGCAGGACGTTTTCCAAGGCGGTGAGCGTCGGTATCAATTGAAATGACTGGAAGACGAAGCCCAATTTGCGGCCGCGCACTTCGGCCAGCTTGTCTTCCGGCAGATGGCTGATCTCCGTGCCATCGATCAGGACTTCTCCCTCGGTGGGAGAATCCAATCCGGCCAATAGCCCCAGGAGCGTGCTCTTGCCGCTTCCCGACGCACCCATGATGGCAACGAATTGGCCGGACGGAATGAGCAGATCGATGTTTTTGAGAATCTCGATCGTCCGGTTGCCATTGCGAATCGACTTTTTCAGTCCACGTACTTCAATCATTCAATTGCCCCGTACTGTGCTGCTTGGCAGGGAATCCGGGTGCGCTTCGGTCGGGATGACAAATTTGTTGCAACTCAATCACCCCGCTCAACAACTCGAAGGATGGGATCCCCGGTGTTTCGTGATTAGGACAGAGTTTGGTCTGGTCAGGACAGAGTTTGGAATTGGTCAGCACATCGTTTGAAGGTTGTACAGTGAGCTTGTGACCTATCGACCCCTTTTGTCGCTGCTGCTTGCCGGCTTCGTGCTTGCCGGTTGCCGGTCTAAGACTTCTGAACCGGTGGCTCCTGCTGCTTCCGAAGCCACTGCTCCGGCCCCGCCCAGCGACGTGGGCGTGCCTGACGGGCGGCCGGTGATTATCGCCTTCGGTGATAGCCTTACCGCCGGCTTCGGCGCCGACACCGGCGAAAGCTATCCCGATTACCTGGAAAGGGATTTGAATGCGAAGGGCTATCACTACCAGGTAATCAATCAAGGAATTAGTGGAAACACCACCAAAGACGGAGTCGACCGGCTTGAGGACGCATTGCGTCTGAAGCCAGCGGTGGTCATTGTGGCTTTCGGCGGAAACGATGGCCTGCGAGGACTGCCAATTGCGAGTACCCGTGAGAATCTCGATCGCATCGTGGGCACTCTGCTTCACTCCGGTGCCAAGGTGGTGCTGGGTGGGATTACACTGCCGCCGAACTATGGCCCGGATTACATCCGCCAATTCAACCTGACCTACGGCCTGCTGGCGGCCAAGTATCACGTGCCGCTGCTGCCCTTCCTGCTCGAAAACGTGTATGGAGTTGCCGGGGGAATGCAGGCCGACGGCATTCACGCGACTGCCCAAGGCAATGCCCAGGTGGCAAAAAATCTTCTTCCGCTGATTGAACCGCTGCTCAGGAAATAGCGGCATCAACCGAGAACCACGATCGGTTGAAAAAGTGTGCCGGCCACGCGGCGCACAATGGCAACCAGATCGCGCTGGCCGGCGAAAACCTTGGCCAGCGGAGCGGTGGAGAATTCGGGGAGGTTCACCGCATTGCCATTTCTCAGGCGGCCGGCAATCCATAGATCGGCCGTAGTGGCGGGCAGATCCGGGAGCAAAGTCCGGGGATGAGGCAGGCTCTGCTCGAGGGTACCGGCGGCCGCCTGCGCGCACACTTCCTCCAGCGTCATTGCCTGGGCCAGGGTAAAGGGCCCCGCGGCAGTCCGACGCAACCGCGCCAGATGGGCGCCGCAGCCCAATACCTTTCCCAGGTCATGCGCCACGGAGCGCACATAGCCTCCGGAAGAGATGCGGATGGTGAACTCGGCATACTCCCCTTGGCGTTCGCAGATGGCGAACGCCTCGATCAGCAGCGACACTGGCTTCAACGCCACGGTCTCTCCGCGCCGCGCCGCCTTGTAGGCGGGCTTGCCGTCTACTTTCTTGGCGGAGAAAGGCGGCGGAATCTGCTCGACCTGGCCTCGAAAATTCGCCGCCGCGGCCTGGATTTCGTCGTTGGACGGCCATCGTTCATCCACCTGCGTCGACGGGACTCCGTCTGCGTCGTAGGTATCGGTGGCAAACCCGAAGCGGATCGAGCCGGTATAGGTTTTGGGGAGTGGTCCGAAAAATTGCGCCAGACGGGTATATTTGCCCAGCAACACTGGCAAAACTCCTGTGGCCAAAGGATCTAGAGTACCCAGATGCCCAATCATCGATTCGCCGGTAACGCGGCGCAAGCGCGATACCACATCGTGCGATGTCATCGCGCTCGGCTTATCGATCACCAGGAGCCCATTCACACTCTCTACTATAGAGTTTTACAGGTTGCTCTGTGGCCGCGACTGTACGAGGGAGAGAAACTCGGCGCGCGTGTTCTGCTTATGGAAGACGCCCAGCATGGCCGAGGTAACGGTCGACGAGTGCTGCTTCTCCACCCCGCGCATCATCATGCAAAGATGCCGGGCTTCGATCACCACGCCGACACCCTGGGGATCGATTGCGTCCTGAATAGCATCGGCGACCTGCCGGGTGAGCCGCTCCTGTACTTGTAAGCGCCGGGCAAACACCTCTACCAGGCGGGGTATCTTGCTTAGGCCAATCACTTTTCCCTTGGGGATGTAAGCCACGTGAACCTTGCCGAAAAAGGGCAGCATGTGATGCTCGCAAAGGGAAAAGACTTCAATGTCGCGGACGATCACCATTTCGTCGTAATCGACGTCAAACAGCGCGCCGCGCAGGATCTTCTCCGCATCTTCCTGATACCCCTTGGTGAGAAAGCTCATCGCCTGGGCGGTCCGTTGGGGCGTCTTCAAAAGGCCATCGCGCTCCGGGTCTTCACCCAAACGCGTGAGCAACTCGGTATAGAGATCTTCCGTGGAGTATCCACTTAACCCCCTGGCTACAGGAGGCTTACGAACGACCGCTGGATGTGCCATGCTTTCCTCTTCCCGAATATTCAAAAAAATTGTTCCGCGTCTCTTCCACTCTCACTCGTTCGAGATCAGCGTGAACAAAGTGCGCCGCGAGCAGGTCGTGAATGGCTATACAAAGATTCTCAGTGGTGGGCACCTCAGCCGTGAAGCGCTCATCAAAATTTAGATTCGTGTGGTCAAATCGGTCGATCACTTCACTTTGGACACATCGATCCAGATCAGCCAGGTTGCAAACCATTCCGGTCACGGGATCAACCTGTCCGCCGACCGTCACCTCGACGACATAATTATGCCCGTGGCCGTGGGGATTGCTGCACTTGCCGTAGACTGCGCGATTCTTTTCCTCGCTGTAAGCTTCAGAGTACAAACGATGCGAGGCGCTGAGGACGTATCGGCGCGATAAGTAAGCTCTCATGCTTCACCGTAGTAATCGGAGAATAAATCGGGCATCTCGTAAACCCGGATGCGATGAAGCCTGGCCCCTTCGATATGGTTCTCCAGCCGCTTCCAAATGGCGATGGCGAGGTTCTCGGTGGTCGGAATCACATGCTTGAATTCCGGGACCTCGAGATTCAAATGGCGGTGATCATACGCGTCCACGACCTGGCGATTGATCACTTCTTTCAACTCTTTAAGGTCGACCACAAAGCCGGAAACCGGGTCGACTTCTCCCTCTACCGTAACTTCCAGGGTGTAGTTATGCCCATGGCCGTTTCGATTCGCACACTTGCCAAAGAGGCGCAGGTTTTCCTCCGCCGACAACTGGTCTGACCAGTAGTAGTGAGAAGAGGAGAATTCGGCCTTGCGTGTGAGCAGAATCATAGGTGACCCAGGTTGCAATTATATCGGCCATAGCGCCACCAGATTGGATGCGACCATGTGGCTATCTTCTTCATTATTTGGAACTTGAATATTTATTTGGGTTTACATTCATCGCTTCGCAGTGGAGTAGGCACGGCCCTTCCATGCCACTTCGCTGCGCACCGTGTGCTGCCACCAGCTAGCCGCGAGCAACAGGCAGAACAGGGGCAAAGCAAACACGGAAAGGGCGCAATCGAGAGCGGAGAAATTGGACTTCGCCACCCGGGTATAAAATCTCCACAGCACTCTCAGCCAGACTGCCACCAGGGCGTAGCGGGCGACAGGCAGGGCAAAAAAATGCCACAGCATTAGCGGCAGGCCGATCAGCAGGAGCAGATCGAGCCCCCTCCAGGCCGCCATCATCAAGGGATAGCCGAATAGCCGGGCCAGGTTCTTGGTCCAACCCTCAATCATCGCGCCCAAATTGCGATACATGCGCGTACTGAGCGCGTCGGGAGCATAGCGGAAACGGATCGGATATTTTCTACGCTTAAGCAGGAACGCCAGGTCAACGTCCTCCAGCAGGGAGCCAGCCACCGCTCCATGGCCGCCCACATGAAAATATGCGGCTCGCTGGACCATCATGAATTGCCCATTGGCAGCCGCCACCCGGGAAGACGGATCGGATACCTTTTCCGGCGGGTAAGCCAGAGCGAGCTCGGAGAAAATCAGCGGCATGAGCGCACGCTGCCAGAAGCCGGTCACCACTTGCCGCGGCGAGTAGGAGAGCATGACAACCTGCGCACGTTCGGCTTCATGGAGGGCACGCTGCAGGTCGCCGGCGTTGTGAATGGTGTCTGCATCCGTGAACAGGAGCCATTCTCCCTGCGCCTTTCTGGCCGCGGTCCATACCGCATTCGCCTTCCCTGTCCAACCCGGCTTGAGCGGCTCAGGATCGAGGACAATCACCGGCGGCAGTTCGAGCGCGATGGCGCGCGTCGCGTCGGTCGAGCCGTCATCCACCAGCAACAATTCCCACTCCTCGCCCAAAGCAAATCCTGTTTCCGACTGAGCCAGCAAGGACTCGAGGCATGGCCGCAGAACATCGGCCTCATTGCGCGCGGGTACGATGACTGAGAGACGCATCCCCATCTTCCTTAACCGCATCTACTCTTTGGTGAGTAGTTTGGCTTGGACCGGTACAGCGCGTCGCCCATTATAGAAAAACGCAATTGCCGGACCCCGAGTTCCCTATCCTATTTCTTGAAAATAACCCTTATCAAACCGCAGTGAGATCGATGCAATTGTGTGCCACAATGAGACACAGGGCCTACAGTTTCTGCCCGGGGTCCCCGAAATTTCTGTATTCCTGTTTCACTTCTCTGCTGCACGCCGCCTTGGTTAGACCTGATTCAACCGAGGCAGAATAATGACATTTTCGCAGATCGCCAACAGCACTATGGCAACGCCGCTGGTTTCGGTAATCATTCCTTGTTACAACTCCGCCCGTTACCTGGCCGAGACTATCGAGAGTGTTCTGGCACAAACGTACCCGCGAATTGAAATCATCGTGGTGGATGACGGCTCTTCCGATACGACTGCCAGAATCGCGCAATCCTATCCTGTTACCTACTTCTATCAGATGAACCGCGGCATCTCGGCTGCCCGCAATATCGGATTCTTCCGCAGCCAGGGCGAGTATGTTCTGTTTCTCGATCACGACGATCGCCTCTTACCGAAGGCTGTCGAAAGCGGGATAAGGCTCCTGGAAGAGCATCCTGAGTGTGCGCTGGCCGTGGGGGAGCACCGATACATCGGAGCTGACGGAACGGAACTGGGATACTCACACAAGCATGCTGCCGGACACGATCACTATCAGAAGCTGTTGGAGAGCAATTTTATTGAGACCCCGTGCTCCGTTTTGCATCGGCGTTCGGCGCTAGCCTTGACCGGCGTTTTCGACGAGAGCGTGCAGGGCGCGGAAGATTATGAGCTTTACCTTCGGACGGCAAGGCAGTGCACGTTGATCACCCATGGGACGCCCGTCGCTGAGTACCGGCTTCACGATTCCAACGCCTCCGGCAATGCAGAGCGGATGCTGTTGGTGAGCCTTAAGGTCCTGGAGATGGAGTTGCCTTATGTGCAGAGCGACCGGGCAAAGTTACGCATACATCGGCGGGGCGTCAAATTTGCTGCGCGTGAATTCGGCCGGCGTCTAGCCCGCGAGCTCAGTGGCAACAGGGGGCCGATGAATCCGGAAAGCCAGCGTAAGCTTGAGCATTTGCGGCGTCACTACCCGGTGGGTTTTGCTGCTGTGCTGGTAAGCCGCCTTTTACCGGCCAGCCTGTTGCAGAAGCTGATCGCTGCCCGAGTTCACCCCAACGAGCATGCGCGGTCACCGCAGCCGCGGGCGCGCCTTTCCTTGGGATAGTCGGCCGCTCGGGGCGCAGGTTGAGCGCTTGTCATTATTATAGAAAGCGTGACCAAGTGGATCAGCTCTTCCGTGGTTTTGCTCTCGCTCCTGCTGGCCGCCGGCTGCGATCGTGGTGACCATCCGAAGAATCTCGGAAGGCCGGCGCCGGATTTCACGGTGGAGGACGGTGGCCGCAGTCTTCAGCTGAGCACCTACCGCGGTAAGGTGGTGGTACTCAATTTCTGGGCCACCTGGTGCCCCCCCTGTATTGAGGAGATTCCTTCGCTCAACCAGCTGCAGCGCCAAATGCCGCAACTGGTCGTCCTGGGGGTGTCAGTGGATCAAGATGGCGACGCCTATCGGCAGTTTCTGGTCGAGCATCGGATCGACTTCACCACCATTCGCGATCCGCAGCGGCACAGCAACGCGCTTTACGGAACGCTGCGTTTCCCTGAAAGCTACGTCATCGATCGCGACGGGCAGATCCGGCGTAAGTTCATCAGCGCTCAGGATTGGACCTCACCCGAAATTCTGAATTATCTTTCCCATCTGTAGATGTTGTTGGAAGGGTACGGCCCGAAGAGTGTGCGTGAGAACCCGGAGAAAGAGTGCGGATTTAGCCGCTGGGGACTTCCCCGGAATTGCTCGTGAACGAACGGCAGCTTTTCCCACGTCTCGCACAAGAGCGTGCCAGATAAGGGGCACCCTCTGTTTCCGCCGCTATGGACCTTGGTAGAGGTGCTGGCTGCTTGCTATCATGACCCCATGACGACCAATCTTGACGTTCTCTATCGATACGAGATGCACCCCACGGAAGCAGCCATGATTGCGTTGGGTAAGGCTCGGGGTGTCTATGGGATTCGTAAGATTGTGCTCGACGAAAAGCAGAAGACCATGCGGGTGGAGTTTGACTTTACCAGGCTCAACCGTGACGTGGTAGCAGAGTTGCTTCGCAGCGCAGGAATCGACATCGTTGAAGAGATCTCCCTGGCCCCCCAGCTCCCTCCAAAAGAGGAACCAGCTGCGCCGTTGCCGCCTAAATAGGTCCCGCCGCACTCCAGGCCTGAAGCACCGATTCCCATCTCTGAACATAATGTGATCCAGAGCGCACGCCGATAGGGTTAATTGAGTGTCTGCGTCGAACTCAGGACGGCATGACAAACCTTGACCCGGTACTCCAGATGGGTCACTTTCTTACTCCAGACCACCCAACGGCGGCTCTGCATGAGCACGGACCGGCTCGAGGCAACGACGGGAGAGCACCCACCATTGAACCTGTGGACCGGATGCTTTGTGGCATCAGTAGTAGTTCTTCTCTCGATTTTCTTGATTGAGGGCGGGCGAACGATAAGGGCTCAGGCGAGCGACGAAGAGTATCAAGTCAAGGCAGCTTTTATTTTCCATTTTGCTCAACTAGTGGATTGGCCTCCGGACATGCCGAAGGGTGCCCCGTTGATCCTTTGCACGCTGGGAGAAGACCCTTTCAACGGAGCGTTGGAAAGTACGGTCGCGGGCAAGATGGTCCGCAACCGAACCATCCACATTCGTCACCTCAAGGGCGAGGAAGGCATGCAGGGTTGCCAAATCCTTTTTCTGGGCAAGGCACAGAGCGCGCGCATCCCGGAACTGCTGGCCGATCTGGGCAAAGCCCCGGTTTTGACCGTGGGGGAGACGCCTGGCTTTCTCGGTGCCGGGGGAATGATCTGCTTTGTTCTGGAAGCGAAGGATGTTCGCTTCGGAATCAATCTTTATGCGGCCCAATCCGCGAAACTGAAAATCGGCTCACGGTTGTCGTTTCTGGCCCAAACGGTGATTGGAGAAAACCCGGGGAAGTGACCTTCCCGTCCACTCCTCAGCCCGACTTTCCCATGCGCAATCATCATGCGACAACGGAGGCATGCCGATAGGGCTAATTGAGTGTCCAGGTTGGTCTGGCCAGGACTACATGGCAACCCCGGACCTGGAGCGCAATGAAGCCAGTCCTGATGCGAACGATGGCCTGCGAGTTGGTGCTCCTGGTGTCGACTCTTCTGGCCGCTCAAGCGCAGAAGCCACCCCCCGACCTTACCACCCTGCAGATCGAAGACCTGATGAACGTCAATGTGACTTCGGCCTCGAAAAAGGAACAAAAGATATCAAAAGTAGCGGCAGCCGTATTCGTGATCTCTGAGGAAGACATTCGTCGCTCGGGCGCGACCAACATTCCCGATTTATTGCGCATGGTGCCGGGATTGGAGGTTGCGCAGATCAATCCCAGCACCTGGGCCATCAGCGCCCGCGGTTTCAACGGTGAGTATTCAAACAAGCTTCTGGTTTTGATCGACGGCCGCAACGTGTACACATTTCTTTTTTCCGGGGTGTACTGGGATGCTCAGGATGTACCGCTGAATTCCATCGCGCGGATCGAGGTCATACGTGGACCAGGCGCTACGGTTTGGGGAACGAATGCAGTCAACGGTGTGATCAACATCATCACCAAAAGCGCCGCAGACACGCAAAGCGCTCTCATCCAGGCTGCCGCCGGGACGCTTGTGCATCCCGCCGGCCTGGTCCGCTATGGGGGAAAGATCGGCAACCGTGGGGCCTACCGCATTTTTGCAGGGGGCTTCGAAATAGGGCACTTTCTCACACCAGATCGCCAGAACGGCAAAGATGACTGGTATCGCTTCCAGGGCGGCTTTCGGGTAGACGAGGATCCCTCTGCTAAAGATTCACTGACCATTGAGGGTGAGGCGGTCCGCGGGAATGCAGGAGAAATGGCGACTTCGATTGTCTCCATACTGCCGCCTGTAAACGCCACCCTTGACCTGCGTGACCGCTTTTCCGGTTGGAACGTCCTGGCGCGATGGACGCGTGAGATGTCAGCCCATTCGGAAAGCTCGCTGCAGGTCTACTTCGAGCGCAGCACTCGCAGTGATACCACCTATGGAGTTGGACTGAACACTTTTGACGCTGACTTTCAGCACCATGTGAGTTGGGGCCGACGGCAGGATTTGGTGTGGGGACTGGGTTACCGTGTGGGTTCCGACAACATTGCGGCTAGTCTGCGGATCTCGGCAACTCCGGCAAACCTGGTCACTCAAATCTTTAGCTGCTTCGTTCAGGACGAGATCGCAATCCGGCCCGATCGTCTCTATGCCACCCTGGGAACGAAACTCGAGCACGACTACTTTAACCAATTCAACCTGCAACCTACCGCTCGGATGACCTGGGCTCCTGATGATCGAGACACGTTCTGGGCGGCAATCTCCGGCGCTCAACGAACCCCATCGAGAGGCGAGACAGCGATTCGCGAGAATCAGACTGCGCTACCCGGACCCGACAATCTTCCGATTTTGATCAGCGTGTTCGGGAACCCACAGCAGAAGAATGAACGCCTGGTCGCTACGGAAGCAGGCTTTCGGAAGGCGCTGTCGGATCGGCTATCGTTCGATGCGGCGGCGTTCTTCAACCAGTATCGCGACCTCCGTTCCGGAGAACCGGGAGCCGCGCGCTTAGAGATGGACCCTCCTCCGGCGCACGTGCTTGTGCCCTACTTCATCGGCAACCTGTTGCATGGAGAAACCCACGGCATTGAGATATTCGCCAACATGAAATTGTCCGGCAAATGGACGCTTAGCCCGGGCTACTCATTTCTCGCCTTGCACATGCACCGCGATGCAGGCAGCCAGGATTTGACCACGGGCCCTGGTATCGAGGGAGCCAGCCCGAAGCAACAGGCGCAACTGCGCTCGCAGGTGAACCTGCCCTGGCGTTTGCAGTGGACCACCTCGGCTTATTTTGTAGGCCGTCTACCGGCACAAGAAATCCCGTCGTACACGCGCCTGGATACAAATCTTGCCTGGCAACCCTCGGAAAAATTGTCATTGGGCCTGGTAGGGCAGAACTTACTGAGAAACCTCCACCAGGAGTACTCCGGCCCCGACTTAACTGTGCTTCCGAGCCTGGTCCGGCGCAGCGCTTATGCCAGGGTCACATGGCGGTTCTGAATGAGCATGAGGTCATGGTGTGCTGCCGGCCGCACGGCCACGACCCTGGCCGCAGTGCGAGCGTATTGGTTATCGAACTGGCAGGTTATGCGCCCAATGGCGTTGTTTGCTGTTCTTCTCGCTCTCTTGCTGGCGGAGGGTGGACGAGGAGGCCGAGCACAAACGGCGGACGAGGAATATCGCGTCAAGGCAGCCTTCATTTTCCATTTTGCTCAGTTGGTGGACTGGCCTCCGGATACGCCGGCAGGCACAGACAATTCGCTGTTTCTATGCACCCTTGGAGAAGATCCATTTCAGGGAACGCTGGAAGGCACGGTAGGCGGCAAAGCGATCGGGAATCGGATCATTCGCATTCGACACCTTGGGGAGCCGCAAGATATGCAGGCTTGCCAAATCCTTTTTCTCGGCAAGGCGCAAAGCAAACGCATTCCGATGCTGGTAGCGGACTTGCGCAACGCTCCGGTACTGACCGTGGGGGAAACGGCCGGCTTTCTCGGTGCGGGTGGAATGATCAGTTTTCTGCTGGAAGAGAACAAGGTCCGCTTCGAGATCAATCTGAATGCAGCAGAATCGGCAAGGCTCAAGATCGGATCGCGGCTGTTGATCCTGGCGGAACATGTGGTGGGAGAAAGCCATGCAAAGTAGGAGCATGATCTTCAGAGATCTTCCAATTCGGCGGAAACTTGCGCTGCTCATCCTGACTGCCAGCGTGCTCGCAGTTATTTTGGCCTGCGTAGGATTCGCTATCTACGAGCGGCAAAGATTTCATACCGACATCGCGGACGAACTTGCAACATTGGCCGACACCCTTGGAGCAAATACGGCCGCGTCTTTGGCTTTCAACGATCCCAAGACCGCGCGGGAGATGCTGGCGGCGCTGCGAACCGAACACCATGTGTTAGGCGCATGCCTGTACGACATCCACGGACACATTTTTGCTGAGTATCGCCGAGCCGACCTCGAGAGTGCATTCAAGATGCCGTCGTCGGCGCCGGACGGAGCCTACTTTGGGCCCGACACCATCACCCTGTTCCGAAGCGTCTTGCTGGAGGATGACAAAACCGGATCCATCGCGATTGTTTCCGACCTGAGCGGCATTCGTGCCAGGTTCTGGGAATACACCAAGATCGCTATTCTGGTCCTCTTCATTTCCATCCTGGCCACGTACCTCATTTCCGCGCGCCTGCTGCGTATCGTGAGCGACCCGATCGTGCAGCTGGCCCGGATTGCGGGGCGGGTAACGGCGGAAGAAAACTATTCTCTGCGGGCAACCGTCCAGAGCAATGACGAAAGCGGAATCCTCGTTAGCTCATTCAATCAGATGCTGGAGCGAATCGAGCAGCGGGATCTGGCCTTGCAGAACGCAAAGGATGAGCTCGAACAGCGGGTTGAACAACGCACCGCGGATCTGCAAATCGAAGTGGCGGAGCGCATCCGGGCGGAGCAACAAATGCGTCTGGCCAAAGATGCTGCAGAAGTGGCTAACCAGGCGAAGAGCGAATTCCTGGCCAACATGAGCCATGAAATCCGTACGCCGCTCAATGGGGTCATCGGTATGACTGATTTGGCGCTGGACACGGAGCTGACCATGGAGCAACGAGACTGCCTGGAAACGGTCAAGATATCCGCCGATTCCCTGCTCACCGTGATCAATGACATTCTGGACTATTCCAAAATTGAGGCAGGAAAGATTGAGTTGGAAGTCATTGATTTCGACCTGCGCAACTGCGTCGAAGAGGCCTTGAAAACATTCGCGGCGATTGCCGATGAGAGGCAGCTAGAGCTTCTGTGTGACATCGCACCTGACGTGCCGGAACTGGTAGCGGGAGATCCTGGACGGCTGCGCCAGATTCTTCTCAATCTGCTCAGTAACGCGATCAAATTTACTTCTCATGGTGAGGTAGCGCTGAAAGTGGAAATCGAGGCCGAGGACCAGGACACCAGGCTCATCAAGTTTACCGTAGCCGACACCGGGATCGGCATTCCTGCGGACAAGCAGGAGTCTATCTTCTCGCCTTTCACCCAGGCCGATTCATCGACCACACGTAAATATGGCGGCACTGGACTTGGCTTAACTATTTCTGCGCGCATGGTAGCCATGATGGGAGGAAGGGTCTGGCTCGAAAGCGAGGTTGGACGAGGCACCCAATTCCATTTCACCGCGCGACTGAAAGTCAGCAGCAACGGACCCGAATCGGAAATCGTGGTTCCGCTGGAAACGCTGAACGGCCTTAGAATCCTGGTGGTTGACGACAACAAAACCAACCGGCGGATCCTGCAAGGGATGTTGACACGTTGGGGAGCGCAGACGATGTGTACCGAAGGGGCAGTACAGGCCTTGTCAGAATTGGACTCCGCAAGCAACGCCGGGCAGCCCTATCAGCTGGTCTTGACGGATATGCACATGCCAGACATGGACGGTTTCGGGCTGGTCGAAGAAATCCGCCGCAGCCCGGAAATATTGCCGGTGACTGTCATCATGCTCACCTCAGCCGGTCATGCGGGCGATGTGGAGCGCTGCCGCAAATTAGGAATCCCATCTTATCTTTACAAGCCTGTGCGGAAACGGGAATTGCTGGCAGCGATTTTACGGGCGCTGGGGCACACCCACACCACAGCTTCGCCCGCGGCCGTGATACAAGTCGCGCAACCGGCGCTACCTAAGGGGCTGCATATTCTTCTGGTTGAAGATAACCGGACCAACCAGACCGTTGCCACGCGCATGCTGCAGAAAATGGGGCACTCTACGGTGGTCGCCGGCAACGGCAATGAAGCCCTCTTGCTGCTGACCAAAGATCGCTTCGACCTGGTTTTGATGGATATTCAGATGCCGGAGCTGGATGGGCTGGCGACGACGAGGAAAATCCGGGAGAGCGAGCGAGGCACCCGAGTGCACTTGCCGATTATTGCCATGACGGCTCACGCCATGAAAGGAGATCGGGAGCGGTATATCGAAGGGGGGATGGACGGCTATGTCTCCAAGCCCATCAGCAACCGGGAACTCGAAGAATCCATTGCCAGCGTATTGCGTGAGCAGGCTAACACCGAGCCGGTCCCCATGCTAAAGGCCAAACGAGAAGATGCTACGCCGCCCGTTGCACCCGGTGTTCTGTTCTGGGATATGAGCAAGACCCTGGAACGATTGGGCGGCGACAAAAAGCTTTTTCATGAAGTCATTGAGATTTTCCTGGACGACGTTCCCAAACACATGGCCAGCTTACGGAGCGCTATCGAAGCGGGCGATGGAGAAGCCCTCGAACGAACAGCCCACACTCTAAAAGGAGAGTTAGGGTACCTGGGAATCTCAGAAATTTCGCGAAAAGCTCGAGACATGGAGGAGTTCGGTCGGAAGTCCGAATTTCGACTTGCCGCAAGCCTCTACGCAACATTTGAGCCGGAGCTTGCCGAAGTGCTTGTCTCGATGCGCAGAATGGTTGGCACCAAGCCCGACGTTGAGACGATCGCCGCATGGCCCCGGGCGATCCGATGACCGGTGCTCCCGAAACAAATGAGCTATTGACCGAGTTTGCGCGGCCGGGTAGTTCCTGCAACCGGGTCCTGGTGGCCGAAGACGATGCTATGTTCCGCAAAATCCTTGAGAGCTGGCTGGAAAATTGGGGATACCGAGTCACGCTTGCTGGAGATGGCGCGCGAGCCTGGAAGATTCTGCAGCAGGATTTCCCTCCTCAACTGCTTATTCTGGATTGGATGATGCCTGCGATGAATGGCCTGGAGCTATGTCGTAAGGTTCGAGAACGTAACCAGATCCCCTACCAATACATACTTCTCGCGACGGCCAAAGACGCGAAACAGGATCTTGTCCGGGGGTTGGAGGCGGGGGCCGATGACTACCTGACCAAACCGTTTGATAAGAACGAATTGCAGGCTCGGCTGAGGGCTGGCAACCGAATCCTTACGCTGCAGGACAGCCAGATGCGGGCTCAAGAGCAACTTCGTTTTCAGGCGACCCATGATCAGCTGACTGGGGTGCTGAACCGGGCCGCGATTCTGGAGACGCTGCGCCGCGAGTTGGAGTGCGCAGCTCGAACCAAGACTGCCACTGGGCTCTTGATGCTCGACATCGATCACTTCAAGGCAATTAATGACACCTACGGGCATTTGACCGGCGACGGGGTGCTGAAGGAAGTGACACAACGCATTGTTAAGGCTGTCCGAGGTTATGACTCGGTAGGGCGCTATGGCGGAGAAGAGTTCGTGATCGTGCTGCCTGGTTGCAACCGGGAACAGATTCGCCTGGGTGCCGAGAGGGTTCGATCAGCAGTAGATAACGGATCGATCCTTATGAATGATTTCAGCATTCCGGTCACCGTCAGCATTGGCGCGGCGGTTAAGATACACGGCTTAACCTCGGAGACGGAAATGCTTGCGGCTGCGGATGATGCGTTGTACCGGGCCAAGGAGATCGGACGCAATCGAACGGTTTTGTCGGATCTTGTTTTCCACTAACTTCGCTTCATTGCATACCAGATATTTGCGTAACCAAACAAGAGACAGGCCGCATTGACGGCCATGTTCAAGGCGCCCCTGGAAAGCGAGTCCGTGTATTGGCCGTGGCGGAAATTACAAACCGCGTCCAGCAGGCCCAGGTAGACCATCGAACTGCCGGCTACCGCAGTCGCGATTTTGGCGCGCGGATCGCGAGTAATCAGCCAACGGCTCGCTACCCAAAAGGATCCTACGATCCACACGAGATCGGGCAATAGAAAGCACCACTCGAAATCCACCACGTTGGCAGGAAGCTGATTGTGATCGGTCCAGAACGAGATCCAAAATAAGACGATGGCCGATGCGGCTATTCGCTGTGTCCATGCAAACCCGCGTTCGGATATTTTCACTGTGGGGTTCCTCTGCTACGTCGTTATGGATCTGTCAGTGCAAAAAGGCCATGGGTGCCAAAGATCTCGCTCGTTTTTCGCGAGATGCGGGACTACCACGAATCTTAACGTTCTTTGCCTATTGGGGAGCCGAAACTTGGCGGGTTTAGAGCAGTGGTTCCCACATCTCGCGGAAAACGAGCGAGAAATCTTTGGCACCCCTTTCCGGGGCAGTTGAGAATCCTCGGTTTGAGGTCTCTTCTACGTTACGGTCGGGGTGGGATGGGGTGTTATGGTCGTGATTTTCGGAGTGGTGCGCGCGGAGAGATTCGAACTCCCGACCTTCTGGTTCGTAGCCAGACGCTCTATCCAACTGAGCTACGCGCGCATGCGTTTAAACAGACTACCAAACGGGGTCAAAAACGCCAAATTCCCGGTCGCGAAGGCGCCCTCCTGCATCCAAGGAGTTCGATGGCACACCCTTATTGGTCTGGACAGATCTCGCTCTCACTGGTCAGTTTCGCGGTCGAAATTTATCCCGCGAGCAACTCTGCTCGCCCCTTCCAATTCCACCAGATTGACCGGGCGACGGGACAGCGCATCCACTATCAAAACGTCGTTGCCGACGATGACGGGCAGGAAGAATCCCTGCATATAGCCAAAAAAGGCCAACGCGAAGAGAAGCATGTGGTGGAAAAGTCTGAGATCGTGAAAGGTTACGAATACGAGAAGGGCAAGTACGCCATCATCGAACCCGATGACCTTAAGCGACTTCGTATTCCGGGAAAAGACAGCCTGGAAATCGTTCAGTTTTCCCCCGCCAGCGACCTGTCCCCGTCGCTCTATGTAAAGCCGTACTTCGTTGTCCCCAAGAAGGGTCCGCAAGCAACAGCCTTCGCCATCGTGCGTCAAGCGATGATCGATGCCGGCATGGTTGGTTTGGGCGAAATCGCCTTTGCCGGTCGTGAACACGTGGTCGCACTAGCACCGCCACCCGACCGCAAACAGCTGGGCATGATGCTGTACGTCCTTCGATTTGCTGACGAACTGCGTGATCCCGCCGAATACTTCGGCAAGATTCCTGGTGTGAAACCGGACGCCGCCCAACTCAAATTGGCCAAGCAGTTGATCGAGACCTATACCCGCCCGCTGGAGCTGGATACGTTCACCGACAACTATGAAACCGCAGTGCGGGAGCTGGTAGAAGCCAAATTGGCCAACAAACCATTACCGAAGGAAAGGCCCGCGAAAGCCCGTGGCAAGGTTATCGATCTGATGTCTGCCCTGCGTCAGAGCCTGGTTGCGAAAGAAGCCCCTAAGGCCTATAAACAGACAGCGAAGAGCTCTTCCACTCCAGCAAAGCGCAAATTGAAACTGGTTGCCGGCAAGCGCAACAAGACCGCGTAGGTTCTTAGAAGATGATCTTTCCCGCTAACTGAGTATTCATCAGCGAACGGGCAAGCTCGACTTTCAGTGTGCATACTCCGGCTCCTCACGAGCGAGGACTCGCTTGATCGCCGAAAGATGCTTCTCCGCATAAGCATTGAACAATGCATCGTCATCAGACAGCTGATGAGCGACGTGAGGGGGAACGTGCTGCAGCGGCCTATTGGTCGACATCGCCAGGATCTGACGCTTGCAGACCTCCTCCAGGTAATAGAGGCGGTCGAAGGCACTGGCGATGGTCTGCCCCACGACCATCGGACCATGGTTGCGCATCATGAGGACGTTCTTGTCGCCGAGAATGGCTACTTCGCGGTCGCCTTCTTGGGGAGAGAGAGCCCCGCCCTGATGATTCTCGTCGTAAGCAACCTTTCCGTAGAATTGAAAGCCTGCCAGGTTCACCGGCTCCAGCTGCCCGCCTTCGATCAGGCAGAGTGCGGTGGCGTACGGAGTGTGGGTATGCAATGCTGCCTTGGCCGCCTTGTTGTGCCGGTGAATGGGTGCGTGCAAACAAAACGCGGTAGTTTCGACCGTGCCGGTGCCTTCGACGATGCCACCATCCAGATCGCACACCAACAAGGAGCTGGCGGTAAGCTCTGACCAAAAGAAACCTTCAGGATTTACCAGGAACAGGTCTTCATCGCCGGGCAGAAGGAAACTGAAATGGTTGCAGACTCCCTGCTGATAGCCGAGGCGGGCGGACCAACGTAGTACAGCGGCCAGATCGACTCTTGCTTGGCGAAATTCCTCACGCATGGTTGCTCCCCCTGCTCTCTGTGTCTTTAACATTGCGATATCTCCCGTAAGGCTCGAAGAAAGCGATCCACTTCTTCAGCCGTGTTGTAATGCGCCAAGCCGATGCGCAGAAAACCGCCGTCTTTCTCTACGTCCAGATGTTCGGTCAGGTTCAGAGCATAGTAGTTACCATCCCAGGTGAAGAAGCCGCGCCGCCCCAGCTCGGTCGCCAACCGCAGGGGCGTATGGCCTGCGATGCGCACGGCTACAGTGGGACAACGAGCGTCGAACCGCGCAGGATCGCTGATGCCATAAAGTTTTAGCCCAGGAATCTCTAAGAGCCCTGCAATGAGGCTTTCGACCAGGATCCGCTCGTGACTCTGAATGGCCTTCCAGGCCGTAAGCAGCTGCGCGCGGCGCCCGGACGAGGACGGATCGATGCGTTGTCCCACCTGGGCCAGGTAGTTAACACAGGCGGTGATCCCGGCGATGCACTCGTGGTTCAGCGTGCCCCACTCCCAGTTAAGGGGAACGGCGTGGGTATTGGCCGCCACCTTGTAAGGTTGCAGGCGGGTGAGATGCTCGTGCTTGCCATACAGCACGCCCATGTGGGGGCCAAAGAATTTGTAAGAGGAGCAGACCAGGAAGTCGCAATCGAGCGCGCGCACGTCGATTGGACCGTGCGGCGCGTAATGCACTGCATCAATGTAGGCCATAGCTCCCACCCGATGCGCCATGCGAACAACTTCTTTTACGTTGTTGATCGTTCCCACCGCATTCGAGGCGTAACCAACCGCTACCAGCCTGGTGCGGCTGGTGATTTTCCGCGCCAGGTCATCCATGTCGAGAGTGCAGTCCTGGTCATGAATTTCGGCCACGCGAACAGTGACGCCGCGCTCCCCGAGAGCCAACCATGGCGAATAGTTGGCACCGTGGTCAAGACGAGTGACCACGATTTCATCTCCGGCATTTAGTTCCCGGCCAATCGACCGGCTGATGGCAAAGGTTAACGAGGTCATGTTTGCACCGAAGACAACGTCTTCCGGATCGCAGGCCAGAAAGTCCGCCATGGCGACACGGGCTTCAGCGAGCATCTTGTCGGTGCGTTGGCTGGTGGCAAAGACGCCGTCGGTGTTGGCATTGCTGCTGCGCAAATAATCAGAGATTGCGTCGATGACACTTTGCGGCACCTGGGTCCCGCCGGGCCCATCGAGGTAAACGGCCGGGTAGCCGTGGACGGTTTGTGACAGAGAAGGAAATTGGGACCGTATCCAGGTTAAATCGAGTGAATCGGTAATTTCGTCCTGGGTCGCAACGGTAAGATCTTTGCCGGTGGTCATGAGCAACTCGTTCCTGTGTCCCCAATGGAAGAGTACAGGGTATCTGACTGGAAGCGGAATGAGGACCCGCTGACGGAAAATGCCAAGAATCCAGATGGAGAGGGAACTACGTCTGGATGGACACGACGGGGCGAGGCCACTTCGTGGGCGTAACTATGTCGGTGTTCCAGAATCAGGATGACTGGTGGGGCGAAGGAGATGACATGTTTTTCATCGATGGGGAAACCACGCCGTCGATCATCGGGACCGGCGCAGAAGACTATTTTCTCGGCGCTTGGGACTTCGCCACTCATTCCTTTTCCTATGGCCTCTTCGGCGCGCCGGAGAAGAGAGAGAACCGGGCGGGGAGCCGTTGGTCGGTATACCGCTTTCACCTTGATTCGCCGATCCCGTTAGTAAGTCAATGCGCGCCACGATCGAGCACGGCCACGCTAATCACCGTTCGGATGATTATTTCTCCGTTGCCTACTGGTATCAGACTGAACCTCACGGTGCGTTCCCGGCGCTGCCCCCGCTCCCCCTGCAGCTTCCACGGCTCCATCCCGTGGGCGGGCCCGGCAATGAGGGAAAATAATAAGGCAACAAAAGGGCCGCCGTCCAGGTTAGTTTGACCTGCGGCCACGCATCCTCTACTATTTGCTCTCCCCGGTTGCCTATTCAGAAGCAAGAATCACGGGCGCTAGAGCCCGATAGCCAAGGTGGTCTTGTATATGGGCACGGGTACACTTCGCGCCGGCCACAGAACGGGACACTTACTGCGCGTGCTCGGTGCAGGCTTTGGTATCGCGGTTGGCATCGGAAACACCATCGGCTCTGGCATTTTCCGCACCCCCGGCTTGGTCGCAGGCCAGTTAGGGAGTGCCTCACTGGTGTTTGCGGTTTGGATTTTGGGAGGAGTCTATGCGCTTCTCTGCTGCAGCTCGGTGACGGAACTCGGCACCATGCTACCCAGCGCGGGTGGCTGGTACGTATATGCGAACCGGTCATTCGGAAGAAGAATTGGGTTCGTGGTTGGCTTCTGCGATTCGATCGTGGAATTGGTTGCCAATGCGTACCTGGCGGTGGCATTAGGAGAGTTTGCCGCCCGACTCTTCCCTGTTTTTGCCGGCCACGCGCAAATGGTTGGCGTCACGGGTTTGGTCCTGATCGCTCTGCTGAATTTGGCCGGCCTGCGGCCGGGGAGCCGGGCGCAGGAAATTACCAGCGTGGCTAAAGCACTTGGACTGATCGCGCTGGTCATCGCCTGCTTTGTAATCTCCCCTGGCGACGCTGGTTCCGTTCCTGCCGTAGTTACCAATTTACCGGGCCATGAGCACAGACTCTTTCTCGGGTTGATTCTTGCCCTGCCAGGCATCGTCGTCACGTATGACGGGTGGTACGCACCGATCTACTTTGTGGAAGAAGATAGAAATCCGTCGCGGAACCTGCCCCGCGCCATGATAGGCACCGCACTTTCCTGCACCGCCATCTACCTGCTCATGAACGCCGCTCTCCTCCACGTGTTAGGCATGACCCATCTCGCAGGTTCCCAAATGCCGGCCGCGGACGCGGCTATGTTGGTATTTGGCGGCTACGGAAAACGGTTCATTCTGGTTATTTCGATCATTGCCGTGATCAGCACTATCAACTCAGGACTCATGATCACGCCACGCATCCTCTTCGCCATGGCTCGAGATGGACTCTTGCCCCAGGCCGTCACCGCGGTTAATAAGGGAGGAACTCCCGCCGTGGCTCTGTTGCTTTGCTCGTTGGTCAGCATCGGCCTGGTTCTCACGGGCACGTTCGATACGCTGATTGCCATTGCCGCGATCCTGTTCGTGGCCGTCTACATATCGGGTTTCGCCTCCCTGTTGGTTCTGCGAAGGCGCGAGCCGGATCTTCCCCGCCCGTATAAGGTCTGGTTGTATCCATGGACCACCCTCTGTGTTCTTTTCGCTTCGGTGGCGTTCCTGGTTGGATCGGTGATCGGCGATCTGCGACACAGCCTGTTCACCGTGATCCTCATCCTACTGAGCTACGCAGTTGCTCTCCTCGCTACGCGGAGGAAAGCGTAGAGTTTTTGCTGTAGGAGAAGTCTTAAGCATGCCGAGCAAGACCAAGAAAGCGCCTGGCCGCAAAGCGGCAAAAACCACCGCAAAATCCTCTACGGCTCCTGTTGCCCCTTCCTCCTTCAACCTTGTCGACGAGCAACTTGAGCGCTATCGCGCCATGCGCGACTTCAGCAAGACAGCCGAACCGAGCGGCCAAGCCGGAGCGGCGAGCGGTAAAC
This sequence comes from uncultured Acidobacteriaceae bacterium, assembly GCA_963814015.1. GTDB lineage: Bacteria > Acidobacteriota > Terriglobia > Terriglobales > Acidobacteriaceae > PALSA-350. The sequence goes on along the minus strand of CAWFBI010000001.1, from coordinate 901,016 downwards.
GTGCCACCTCAGCGACAAAGACGGAGCCTTTGCCGTTCGTCATTCAGAAGCATGCCGCCACCCGCCTGCATTACGACTTTCGCCTCGGGTTGCATGGCGTACTCAAGAGCTGGGCCGTGACCAAGGGGCCAAGCTACGTGCCCGGCGATAAACGCCTGGCGGTGCAGGTTGAAGATCACCCCATGGAATACGGTGGCTTTGAAGGCACCATTCCCAAGGGGCAGTACGGCGGCGGCACGGTGATGCTATGGGATGAAGGCACCTGGGAACCGCTGGGCGACGCGGACGAGGCGCTGGCCAAAGGCAATCTTAAATTCATTCTCCATGGACAGAAATTGCATGGGAAATGGGTGCTGGTGCGCATGGGCGGCAAGGCCGCGAACGAGGCCAAGCCGAATTGGCTGTTGATCAAAGAACACGACGACTACGAACAGACCGCCAACGACGAGCCAATCGTCGATAAGGCGCCCAACAGCGTACTCACCGGCCGGGATCTGGACGCGATTGCCCGTGACGGGGATCACGTGTGGCAATCGAACCGGCCTGAGACTTCCAGCCCGAGCAAAACGATCCCGGCGAAACTAAAGGCTGTCCCCTTCGCCCCTAAGAGCCTTCCGGGAGACAAGGAAGCTTTGCCAGGGTTTATTTCTCCCCAGTTGGCCTCAGAAGCTGCCGCGCCGCCGGCGGGAAAGCACTGGTTCCATGAGCTGAAGCTGGATGGCTACCGCATGCAGGCGCACATCGACAAGGCCGGCAAGGTTCGTCTCTTCACCCGCAGTGGGCTGGACTGGACGCGACGCATGCCGACAGTTGCGCGCGAGGTGGGCCGGCTCAAGGTGGAGAGCGCCATCCTCGACGGCGAGGTGGTGGTGCTCGCGGAAAATGGCCAAAGCAGCTTTGCCGACCTGCAGGCCGCCTTCGAAGAGGGCGCTGCCCATCCTCTGACCTACTTCGTCTTCGATTTGCTACACCTCAATGGGCACAATCTTCGCCAACAAGAACTGGCCGAGCGCAAACAGATTTTGGCGCAGTTGCTCGATAGCCTGCCGGAACACGAGACTGTCCGCTATGGGCAGCACATCGAAACGGAGGGCGCCCCGATTTTTTCCGAGGCTTGCAAATTGGGTGCGGAAGGCATCGTTTCCAAGCTCTCGACCAGCAAGTATATTTCGGGGCGCAGCAAGTCGTGGATCAAGATCAAGTGTGTCCGGCGGCAGGAGTTTGTCATCGGGGGGTTTACCAAGCAAGCGAACGAAAGCGACGGCATTGGCGCCCTTCTGCTCGGGTACTACGACGGCAAGAAATTGGTTTATGCGGGACGGACGGGTACTGGATTCACCCAGGTGAGTTCGCGCAGGTTGCGCCAGCAGTTGGAAGCTATGCGGCAGACTGCGATGCCCTTCACCCAGGTGCCACCCGCGGCAGCCAAGGGTGCGCTGTGGGTGCGGCCCGAGCTGGTGGGGGAAGTGCAGTTCAGCACCTGGACGGCCGATAAACTCGTGCGGCAGGCCAGCTTCAAGGGGCTTCGGGAAGATAAGAAAGCCGCTGATGTGCGCCGCGAGGTTCCCGACCCGAGTCTTTCGACCGAGAACACAGCTAGCGCCATGGCACACGATAAAGCGAAAAAACGAAAAGCTAAGCCCTCGGATCCCGCGCCAGATCCGCCGAAGATTACCATGCCGGCGGGAGCCAAGCTCAGCTTCCGCGTGACCCATCCCGATAAGGTCGTCGATCCGGAGAGCGGTCTTACCAAGCAGGCCTTGATCGACTACTACCTGACGGTTGCCCCGCTGATGCTTCCCCATGTCATCGGGAGGCCCCTCTCGCTGGTACGCTGCCCAAATGGTACGGGAGAGAAGTGCTTCTATCAAAAGCAGCTCGGACCGGGAATGCCGCCCGGAATCGGAGGGGTTGAGATACCGAATGCAAAAGGCGGCGCCACCGAGACCTACGTCACCGTGCAGAGTGCGGAAGGCCTGGCTGGACTGGCGCAGATGAATGTGCTCGAAATACACCCATGGGGTTCAACCAACCTTGATCTCGAGCACCCCGACCGTATTATTTTCGATCTCGATCCCGACGAGGCAGTATCGTGGCCGACGCTTGGTGAAAGCGCGCTGGAGGTTCGGGAGCGCCTGAAGAAATTGGGGTTGCGCAGCTTTGTCAAGACGACTGGCGGCAAAGGCCTGCATGTGGTTGCACCCATCCGGCCCAGCCTTGGCTGGGAGCAGGCTAAGGCGTTTGCCCATGCCTTTGCACTGCAGATGGAGCAGGACAACAGCAAACTCTATATCAGCAAGATGACGAAGGCGGCGCGCAAGAACAAGATCTTCGTCGATTATCTGCGGAACGAGCGGGAGGCGACTGCGGTCGCTCCCTACTCCAGCCGTGCTCGTCTCGGCATGGCGGCTGCGCTGCCTCTGGACTGGGATGAACTTAAGACGGCGGAGGCGCCGAAGTTCGTGGTAGCTCGATTTGCTGAGTGGAACGAACGGCTGCGCAAGGATCCGTGGAAGGCCATGCTGTCGAGTGACCAGGAGATTCCGGCGAAACTGTTTGCTGCTCAGGATGCTGGATAAATCCGTGGTACGTCAGGGGAAACCGCAGCGGAGCGCAAGGGACCCGCTGTCTTCTTTTCGGTTAGTAGATGCGGAAGTTCACTTCGATGTTTACTTCCACGGGTACCGGTTTTCCCTGCAGCGTGGCGGGCTTGAATTTATATTGTTTCACCGCCTCGACCGCCTTCTCGTCCAACCCCATGCCTAAGTGGCGCACTACCTGGACCCGCTGCGGATTGCCCTGCGCATCTACGATCAGGGAGACCACGCATACGCCTTGATACTTCGCTCGACGGGCCTCGTCAGAAAACTCAGGGTCTGGCGCAAACACCAGCTGGGGGGCCGAAACGCCTCCACCCACATGGTAGAGGCCGCCGCCGTAGCCGCCGCCTTCACCCGGACCGTATCCGTTCCCCTTGCCGGACCCGATACCGCCACCTGAGCCCGTACCCATGCCCGCTCCGCTGCCGCTGCCGTTCGAAGCCGGACCGACCACGCTGGTGCGTGGGTCTCCCAGGTTGGGGAGGTTGTTATTAGGTAACTGGATGTCCTTGGGCATCATGATCGAAGGATCAACAGCCAGCTTGGGATGATCGTTCTTGATCACCATTGGCGGGGTGATCGGCTGCTCCTCAAACTTAGGCAACCGCCCTTTGGGCGCCTGCAGGATGTCATGAGAGCCACCGCCTCCGCCACCACCCATCTGCGGTCCCTTGGGGGCAATGGGCATGTACTGCGGCACGTCAATGTTGGTCACCAACTGATCTTTTTTCGTTACAACCTTCTTTACCGCGATAAACGTCCACAAGATGGCCGCGATGATGATCACGTGCAGGCTGACGGAAATAATGGAGGAGGCCTTGGTGCGCTTCTCCTCCATCGGGTCGACGACCGGAATGGGGGTTGACGTCAGGACGAGCGGAGGCAGCTTCCTCGGGTAGAGGAGGTCGTAAATGTTGCCGGCAATCGTCTTCCATGCCGGTTCATCGATGATCTCGGCGAGCAGCTTGGGCTCAATTGCCTGATCGCGTCGGTCCAGCTCCGGAGGTAACAAAACCTGATTGGCCATAGAACTTATGAGAAAAGAGTGCGCGTAAGCCTCTCTCCGCCTATCTCCTCATTATGGACGACTGTCGCCCGGCTTGTCTCTCTCCAAGAATACGGAGACAGGACCCGTTGAAGATCCATTAAAAAGTATTAGACACCTTTTTTAGTCTCGAGGTAAGCAAATGGTCAACTTTTGCGGCGAAGATACAATAGAGTTTTGTTCGTTTTGTCACTGGAGACATAATGCCGGCTCCGCCCGACCTTAAGGCGACCCTCAATCTTCCTAATACCAAGTTCCCGATGAAGGCAAATCTGCCCCAAAGCGAGCCGCTGCGCCTCGCGGCCTGGCAGCAGGACGGGATCTATGAGCAGATTCGTGCCGTGCGCCAGAATGCGCCCAGCTACGTACTGCACGACGGCCCACCCTACGCTAATGGGGAGCTGCACCTCGGCCATGCGCTCAACAAATGCCTGAAAGATTTTGTGGTGAAGTCAAAGACCATGGCCGGTTTCAATGCCCCTTACGTTCCCGGCTGGGATTGCCATGGCCTGCCGATCGAGATCAAGGTCGACGAAAAACTAGGCCGCAAGAAGCTCGAAATGCCGCCCATCGCGGTCCGCCGCGCCTGCCGCGAGTACGCCCAGAAGTATCTCGACCTGCAGCGGACACAGTTTCAACGCCTTGGTGTTTTCGGGCGTTGGGGACGCCCCTACTCCACGATGACGCCGGAGTATGAGGCCAAAATTGTCGAAACTCTTTTTCACTTCCTGGAGAACGGCTTTGTCTACAAGGGTCTGAAGCCGGTTTTGTGGTGCATGCATGACCGCACGGCACTAGCCGAAGCGGAAATCGAGTACGACATGCACACCAGCCCCAGTATCTACGTGCGTTATCGGCTTACCAGTCCTGCTGAGGCGATCGATGTGCGGCTGGCCGGAAAGCAGGTCTCGACCATCATCTGGACCACGACACCGTGGACCCTGCCTGCTTCGCTGGCCGTCGCCTTCCATCCCGATTTCGAATATGTTGCCCTGGAGCAGGACGGGGAGGTGTACATCGTGGCCGAGGCCCTCGCGGCCGCCACCCGAGCCGCTTGCCGGCTCGAAGATGCCCGCGAAATTGCCCGCTTCCCCGGTTCGCGGATGGAGCGCGTCACCTTCGCTCACCCTTTCCTCGATCGGACGGTGCTGGGCGTCCTGGCCACCTACATCACCACCGACCAAGGCACTGGCGCGGTCCACACCGCGCCCGCACACGGAGTTGACGACTTCGCCACCGGCGCACGCTACGGATTGCGCCAGCTGTCCGACGTGGACGACGGCGGACACCTGCGTAATGGTCTGCCCGAATATGAAGGGCTTTTCGTGTTCAAGGCCAATGAGCCCATCATGGCCCTGCTGGCTGAACGCGGCGCCCTGATGGGGCGGCAGGAGGTATACCACTCCTACCCTCATTGCTGGCGCTGCCATCGGCCGGTGATCTTCCGCGCCACGGAGCAGTGGTTCATCAACATGGAAACGCCGATGACTCATGCCGATGGGTCGGTAACCACCTTCCGGCAGCGTGCGCTCCAGGAGATCGGGCGCGTGAAGTGGGATCCCCAGTGGGGTGAGGAACGTATTGCCAACATGGTATCCTCCCGCCCCGACTGGTGCATCTCGCGCCAGCGGATTTGGGGCGTGCCTATTGCGGTGTTTCTCTGCCTCAGCTGCCACCGGCCGTTGAACGATCCCGCAGTCAATCAGCGGATTGTTGACCTCTTTGCGGCGGAAGGGGCCGACGCCTGGTACGTGCGCCAGGTAGCGGAAATTCTGCCTCCGGGCACGACTTGCCCCTCCTGCGGCGCTGCTGAGTTCAAGAAGGAAATGGATATTCTGGACGTGTGGTTCGAGAGCGGGGCCAGCCAGGCGGCTGTTCTGGGCAGAGAACGCGATCTTCCCTGGCCTGCCGATCTGTATATCGAGGGTGGCGACCAGCATCGCGGCTGGTTCCAATCTTCCCTGCTCTGCGCTATCGGCACTCGTGACGCTGCCCCCTACCGCATGGCCGCTACCTGTGGCTGGACACTGGACGAACAGGGGCGGGCGATGTCCAAGAGCCTGGGTAATGGCGTTGACCCGGTGGACATCGCGCAACGTCTGGGCGCGGAGATTGTCCGTCTTTGGGTGGCCTCGGTCGATTTCCGCGAAGATGTGGCGGCCAGCGAGAACCTGATGCAGCGGGTTGCGGACACCTACCGTAAGTTACGCAACACCTTCCGCTACCTGTTGAGCAACCTCAGCGGATTCGAGCCGGAGAAACATGCGGTTGCCTGGGAGCAGATGCTTCCGCTCGATCAATACATGTTGGTGCGCACGCGCGAGCTCACGGAGAAAATCCTGGGCTGGTATGAGAATTTTGAATTTCATCGCATTTATCACGCACTCAATGAATTTGCCGTCGCCGACCTGAGCCAGCTGTACATCGATGCGGTGAAAGACAGAATTTACACCTTCGCTCCGCAGAATCCCGCTCGCCGTTCTGCGCAGACAGTGTTGTGGAAGATCGCGGAAGCCCTGGTCCGCTTGGTTGCGCCGCTGCTCAGCTTTACCGCGGACGAAATCTGGCAGTACATGCCCGAGATGAGCAGCCGGTTACCCAGCGTGCATCTGGAGCTTTTTCCCAAGCCCGAAAGTCTGGCAGCAACGATTGATGCGGAATTTATGAGTGACTGGGCGACTTTGCTCGTGATTCGCGACGAGGCCCTCAAGAGCCTGGAGGAGGCGCGCAAGGCGAAGCTGATTGGCAAGGCGCTCGATGCGCGGCTGGTATTGGAAGTACCCGCTCAGATGGGTGCTCTGCTCGACAGCTACCGGGGAAGCTTGAAGGAACTCTTGAACGTCTCCCAGGTGGAAGTGATGACCGGGTCGTCGCAGGTGATCGCGACCACGCTGCCGGCCGATGGCACTAAGTGTGAGCGTTGCTGGAACTACTCTGTCCACGTTGGTGAGGATTGGCGATGGCCAACGGTGTGTGAACGCTGCGCACCAGCGCTCGAGCAGATCGGTTTTCCTCCGGAAGAAAGTGCCGCCAGCGCATGACCATCAGAGATTCCAGGGGCTGGCTCCTGTTGCTTTCGTTGCTCGTGGTGGCCGCGGATCGTCTCACGAAATGGCTGGTGTCGACACGGATCGAGCTCGGCAATAACCTGCAGGTGATCCCACATGTCTTCGCCATCAGCCATGTGGAGAACCCGGGCGCGGCATTCAGCCTCTTTAATGATTCGAGTTCGCCGGAGCGTGTGCGCTGGATGCTGCTTGTTTTTTCTCTGCTGGCGGCCGTTGCGGTGCTGGTGGCTTTACTGAAGCTTGGGCGCAGAATCACTGCCACCACGCTTGCCCTGGCGCTGATCCTCGGAGGCGCTCTGGGCAATGCATACGACCGCATGCGCTTCGGCTACGTCATTGATTTTCTCGAAGTGCACATCATCCACTATCACTGGCCCGACTTTAACGTTGCCGATTCCGCGATTGTGGTTGGCGGCATTCTGCTGGTCTTCGATGCGTTGTTCAGCGGTAAGGAAGCTACAGTGGGTGAAGCGGCAGTTCGTAACAATCACGGTTAGTCATCCGAAAAAGAAACAGCAGGTCCCTCCACTACGCTGCGCTCCGGTCGGGATGACAATTGTACTGGGGACGCTGGCAAGCTTCCCAGCAACAGAATTGTCATCCCGTCGGGGTGGTGATGGGCCTGCGGCCCACCAAAGGGGATGAAAAACGCCTTCTGTTCAGCAACAGCTTTCCATGGATGCGTCGCCCTCTCCTTTGTCATCCCGACCGAAGCGGAGGGATCTGCAGTTCAGCGGACCTTGCTTGGAAATGTTTTTTCGACGGAGCGTACCTGGGTTTTCTGCTGCACTGGAGACGACCGCGCGTTCGGCTTTCATTAAGGAAAGCCGCATGATGTTCGCCAACGCCACCAAATTCGATAGGAAATCCGGGGTAGCGTAGTGGAAGGACCTGCCGTTTCTCTTCCTGAAGCCTCAGATTGTTTTCAGGTATTCCTTGGCCTTTTGCCAGTCGGGGAAGAGGCGCTCTTCCGCCTGGAATTCGCGGGGGTGCACGCAGCGGCGGCCTCCGCGCACCTTCACTGGATGCTTCAAGTGCAGCATCTCGTGATAGAGCAGATACTCCACTGCGTAGCGCGGAGTGTTCTTGCGGTCGAAAACCCGGCTGACGACAATTGTGTTATGCGCCGGGTCGTAGTGGCCCAGGCTGCGCTTGGCCATGTGCCCGCTCCAGGTGAGCAGAGGCCTGCCCATAAGGCCGTGAAAAAACCTGCGGTTCAAGCTCTCGAAAACTTCCTCCAGATCGTAGTGCTGGCCCTGCGGTCCGAGCATCTTCTTGCGGCCGCGTGCCTGGCGGATCAACTCCGTCTGCCGTATCACAGCTTCGCTCGAAGCAAATCTGCGATAGCGATTGGTTTGCAGGGCATTCAGGGGTTTGCGGTAAAGCTTGGCCAGGAGGATGTGAGCGATAGCTCGCAGCACACTTTCCGGCGCACCCTCCAGCAGATCCGATAAGTGCACGTGGACTCGCCCCTCGCGCAATCGGATGGTAGTGTTCAGGCTGGTGAAGCGACGGAAACGAACTTCCAGAAAAGGAATCGGAGCGCGCGGCCGAAGGGCACGGTACTCTTCTGCAAACAGCGAGTGCAATTCGGAATTCACCGCCTTCAGCCTAGCAGGATTTGGCTTCGAAACTCGTCACCTTTTTTGTTCTTCCTTTTCTTGTTCCTTTTCTTTTTTCTTCTGTTCGGCGATGTACTTGATCTCGTCTGCGAGCATCTGCGTAGCCGCCTCATGCGCGCTCTGGTTGGAATCGAGGGCCGTCTTGCGCACAAAATCGTATTGGGCGCTGGGTTTGGGCTCGTTCAGGACGGTGCCCCATTCTCCGGTCTTGTCGACGATCTCTTTAAGCACCTTTCGCAAATCAGCATGCTGCTCGTCAAAGTTTTCCATGTTGTCCTGAAGGTCGTCGCAGAGCCGCGTGAACTCATCGAACAGATTGTGCAGGCGCACATTCTTGTTCTGGGCAATGGGGTCCGCGTTGATGCTGTGGATCTGCTTGGCCCGGTCGTCGACGTAGCCGACGAAGAGCTTGATCCTCTCGAAAGGCTCGTCTCCAGCCTCACGGACGTCTTCAATCTGCTGCTCGGTTAAGGGATCTTTCCTGGACTGGGCGAGTGCCGGCGCGATCGCCAGCAGCACGCAAACGCCCGTGATGGCCACGGTTCTCTTCAAGCGTCTATTTCTTGAAGACCTGCATCATGAGCTCGGTTTGCACCTGCTCCAGCTGTTTTAAAGTCGCCTGCAGCGCCTGCCGGTCGTCATAGGAAGCGGCATTGAGGATACCGGCCAGTCGAAATGATGTGTGCCGCATGAGCTCCTCGGCATTCTTCATCTTCTTGCCATCCGCTGCGACGCCCATGTGGATCTTTTCTGCATATTTCTGGATCAGCCGCAGGGTCGCCGAAGCATGATCATCATCGCCGGCGCTGAATTGCTGCCCGGCAAGCTCGGTCATCTGGTGTACCAGTTCGGCGTAGAGAAAGCATTGTTCTTTGGGTTGGGCCTGGTCGGCCTTGGCCATGAGAGCGGCCATGGCTTGCGGGTCGGCAACTTTTTCATCGATGGCGAAGGCACGGGCACAGGAAAGGCTGAAGGTTAGAGCAGAGACGACGAGGGTCGTGGCCACGAACCGCATAGGGCACCTCTCGGAGGGCTTACGGAACGTCTTACGTTAATGACTTCCACCAAGAGCAACGAGTCTATGCTTGGCTTGCCATTCCTGGTCGGGGAATTTTCCGTCGGAAGCGGTTAGGAATTTACGGTAATATTCCTGCGCTGATTTCGACAGATGCAGGTTATCGTACGAGGTTGCCCAAAGGAAGTAGGTAGCTGGAGTCTCGGCTAAATATTTTGCTCGCATGGAAAGAGCTTGCAGTGCTACTTGATACTGCTTATTCTCCGACGCGGCAAAGGCCAAGCCGCTCCAGGCGTCTCCGTCGTCGGGTTTCAGCTTGGCGGCGCGCTCAAATACCGCCTGGGCTTGAGGATAGAGCCTCTCCCGGACAAGGTTCTCGCCCTGAGCGGCCAGGATATCCTCATTACCGGGGTCGGCAAGGGCCATCCTGGCATAGATCGGATCCGCCTTTTCGGGATGGCCAGATTGGGAATAGGCGTCGGCCAGCATCTGGTCTACCGAGGCCGTTCCCGGCTCCAACTGGTGCAAGGTCTCGAGCACCGGTAGCGCCTCCTCAGTCTTTCCCTGGGCGAGCAGCGCCGTGGCCAACTGCGCGTTCAGCGCTGGATCACGAGGGTCGCGCGCCAACGCGCTCCTGATCAGCGGCTCGGCGTCGGCATACTTTTTTTGCTTGATCAGGAGCTGGGCCAGGCCGCCGGTCGCCGCGGCTGCCAAGCTGGGCGAAGCCGCCGGACGGCTTGCCAGCAGGCGTTGGTAAGCCGCCTGTGCCAGTTCCGTGTCGTCATTCGCTTCGGCAATCTGGGCGGTCAGCAACAGGTCGGCTGGTGTTTCCGGGCTAAGCTTGAGGGCAGCCACCAGCGCGTCCCGGGCAGCCGGGGGATCGCTGGCGCGGTCCAGCTCGGCGAGCGTCCGGAAGGCTTCGGCCTGGGCTGCCGGATTGGGCGGCTCCGGGGTCAGCAGCGTCGCCTGCTGCATTTGCTCCCGGGCCTGGTCGTACTTACCCTGATGGGCAAGCAGGAGCCCCAGAGCCAGGCGTGCCTCGAATTGCTTTGGGTCCGCCGCAATTGCCTTGCGGTAGTCGGCGGCCGCTGCATCCTGGTGGTTGCCTGCATCCTCAACGTAGCCAAGATCGAAGAGCGCCCGAGCATCGCCCGGGTGCTGGCTCAGATACTTGACCAGCAGCGGCCGTGCCCCCTCGAAATCCTTCTGCTCTATCTTGCTTTCGGCGGCTTCCCGCTGGGGTGGGGCTACGACGCTGTCGGGTGCCTGAGTTCCGGGTGGGAGCTGATTTTGCGCTCGAACCCCCGCCGGCAGCAGAACCACAGCGGCCAGGAAGTGATGGAAGAACCTCATTGTTCAGCCCGCGCCTCTTGCGCCGCCAGGGCAAGTGCCAGCCAATGACCGGTATGGGAGCCAGGCGTCTGGGCCACCTGCTCTGGCGTGCCCGCCGCCACCACCAGGCCGCCACCCGCGCCCGCCTCCGGGCCCAGGTCGATTACCCAGTCCGCGGACTTGATCACGTCCAGGTTGTGCTCGATGACCACCAGCGAGCCGCCCGCGTCAATCAGCCGTTTGAATGCGGTGAGCAGTTTACTTACATCGTCGAAGTGCAATCCGGTGGTCGGCTCATCCAGGATATAGAGCACCCGGCTGCCCGGCTTCTTCCCCGTTCCATTGCTGGTTCGGCTGGCGGCGCGTCCCAAAGAAAGGTGCGCTGCCAGCTTGACCCGCTGCGCTTCCCCGCCGGAGAGCGTAGTCGCCGACTGGCCCAGGCGCACGTACCCCAGCCCGACCTCGTCCAGGACAGCCAGCTTTTCCAGAATCCGCGTTTGGCCGGTAAAGAAGCGCAGAGCCTCCTTGACGGTCAGGTTAAGCACGTCGTGGATGCTTTTGCCTTTGTATTTGATCTCCAGGACGCTCGCTTTGTAGCGGGTTCCATTGCACTCTTCGCAGGGCAGCTCGACATCTGCCAGGAACTGCATCTCGACGGTAACGGTACCATCGCCTTCGCACACGTCGCAGCGGCCGCCGGGCACATTGAAGGAGAAGTGGCCGGCCGTATAGCCCCTGCGCTGGGCCTCGGGCTGGGCCGCAAAAAGCTCGCGGATGGCGTCGAAGGCCTTGATGTAGGTAACCGGATTGGAACGCGGCGTCCGCCCGATCGGCGCCTGGTCGACCAGAACGATGTCATTCAGCCGCTCTGCCCCCTTGAGTTCGCGGTAAAGGTGAGAGGGGTCGCCGCCTTCGTTCTTCCCCAGCGCATGCGAAACCGCAGGGTAGAGCACGTCATGCACCAGGGTGGACTTGCCCGAACCGGAAACGCCGGTGATGCAGACCAGCATGCCCATGGGAATCTCAACATCGAGGCCGTTCAGATTGTGAATCCGCGCGCCCCGCAATACCAGCTTCTCCCTTAACGGCTCACGCCGCCGGGTGGGAATGGGAATCGTAAGCTGCCCGCTCAGATAGCGGCCGGTCAGCGAGTCGGGGTTTCTCTCCACTTCCTCCACCGTGCCCGCTGCAAGAATGCGCCCCCCCAACTCTCCGGCGCCAGGACCGAGATCGACCAGCCAGTCGGCGGCTCGAATCACGTCCGGGTCGTGCTCGACGACCAGAATGGTGTTACCCAGATCGCGCAATTCTTCGAGGATGCGGATCAGCTTGGCAGTGTCACGGCTGTGCAAGCCGATCGAAGGCTCATCGAGCACGTAGAGCGCGCCCACCAGGCGCGAGCCCAGCGAAGTGGCCAGCTGGATGCGCTGCGATTCTCCTCCCGAAAGAGTGGAGGCAAGGCGGTCGAGGGTGATGTACTCCAGGCCTACTGCATCGAGAAAATGTAACCGCTGCTGTATCTCGACCAGAATGCCGCCGGCAATCTCCTGCTGCTGCCGGGTCAGAGTGAGCCCCTCGAAGAAGCGGTTGGCCTCGCGAATAGTGAGCGCAGCCACCTGGCAGATATTTTGCCCGTTGATGCGAACCGCCCGCGCTTCAGCACGCAGACGAGTTCCTTTGCATTCGGGACATAGGGCGTAGCCCCGGTATTTGCTCAGCATCACACGCACGTGCAGCTTGTATTTCTTGCGCTCCAGATAAGCAAAGAATCCATGCACTCCCAGGAATGATCCTTGGCCATCGAGCACGAAGTCCTGCTGCGCTTCGGTTAACTCTCTCCAGGGTGTGTCCAGCGGAATACCATGTTGCATCGCGGCTTTGCGAAGCTCTGACTGGTAGGGACGATACTTGGGGCGAGTCCAGGGATCGATCGCGCCTTCGTTCAACGTTTTCTGTTTGTCGGGAATGATCAGGTTGAGATCGAAATCGATGGTGTTGCCGAAACCCTGGCATCGCTCGCAGGCCCCATACGGGTTATTGAACGAGAACAGCCTGGGCTCGGGCTCGCGATAGATGTGGTGGCAGAGTTTGCACTCGAAGGCCTGGGAGAAACGCAGGCGTCTGGGTTCCGTTTCTGTGTCCCGGGGAACGGTTTCAAATACGATCTCCCCCGACTCGCGAAAGCCGATTTCTGCGGCATCCACGATCCGCGCCCGGTTCTCAGACGAGACCACCAGGCGATCGACCAGCGCATAGACTCCCTGGCCAAAATCAAGATCGAGCAGCGACTCGGGGTTGGAGAATTCGACAATCTTGCCCTGCTGGTAGAGACGATTGAAGCCTCGCGCGCGCATCTCGGCAAGCCGCTCCTTGAACGCATCGCTGGGCAGGGCCGGGTTGACTGTCTTCGCCGGAGCCTTCTTTCGCCGCTTGGGCTCAGCCTCAGGCTCCGCCGTAACCAGCGGCTTCACTGGAAACAACGCGTACAGGCGTGTGTCCTCGCCCAGGTCGAGAATGGTGTTGGCAATTTCATCCACTGTGTCGCGCCTGACCACTCCACCGCAAACGATGCAATGCGCGGTGCCGCAGCGGGCAAAGAGCAGACGCAGGTAGTCGTAAATCTCAGTAGCCGTAGCCACGGTCGACCGCGGGTTGCGGGTCGAGTTCTTTTGTTTGATGGCGATGGCGGGCGCCAGGCCGTCGATCAGGTCTACGTCGGGCTTCTCGATGCGTTCCAGGAATTGGCGGGCGTACGCGGAAAGAGATTCGACATAGCGCCGCTGCCCTTCGGCATAGATGGTGTCGAAGGCGAGCGAGGATTTGCCCGAACCTGAAACGCCGGAAACCACGGTGAGTTTGCCGTGGGTCAGATCGCAGTCGATGTTCTTCAGGTTGTGGGTTCGTGCGCCACGGATGGTGATCTGATCGTTCAATGGCTCAACCGGCAAGCTCGCCGTGCACCTCCTCCGTAGGAGATTCAATCTCTGCCTCAAAACCTGCTTTGATGCGCGTCAGCATCTCCATGGGGTCGCGCTTCTCGGCTTGCTCGAAGGCCGCGGCGATGTGGCGAGCCAGGTCCGCGAGCATCATTCCCCAGGCTTCGGGTTCCTTCCACACCCCCACCCGCATACTGATGTGCTGATCCTGGTGCGCGATCCAGACGCGAAGCAATTCGAAGGATTTGGCGTCGGTTCGGGCAGGTTCGGGGACGCGGAGTTGATCAGATTGAGCCATGGTTCTCCTCTTCGGTTGGGCGGGGTGTGATACCCATCCCTCAGCGGCTAAAGCCGCTCGCTTTGGCTACGTTTATGGCGGGGGCTAAAGCCCCAGCCCCTTCAAAGCCGAGCCAAGTCTTTGAAGGGAATAGTTGAAGGGAGTGCAGGCTTCAGCCCGCACATAACCCTCCAACCTCAATTGGGCTTTAGGCCCTGAGGCAGCGCAATCCTCTATTGCCGGGATGCAGCTTCGATTTGCACCACCTCGGCAGCCCTCGCCGCGGCGGTAACACTGTGGCGCCGGGCCCACACAATGAGAAGAATACCGGCGACGATCGAACCCAGGCTGGCGACCTGGGCATTGCTCATGCCCCAATAGATGCGGGGATTGATACGGATGAACTCCACCAGAAAGCGCGCCAGGCCACTCAGCACCAGGTATTCGCCAGTGATCTGTCCAAGGGGCGGAGTGACGCCAGACTTCGCTCCCCGCCGCCACAGATAGGCAGCAATCAGCAAGGCAACAAGCAGTTCGTAGATCGGGGTCGGATGCACCCTCTGGGTGGTGGGAACGAGCCCGTTTGGGAAACTCATGCCCCAGGGCAGACGCGTTGGAATGCCATAGTCACCATCACCGGAGACGAGACAGCCGAGGCGCCCGACACCGTAGCCCACGGAGACGGCAGGAGCGGCTAAATCAAGCATGCCCAGACCACCGGTTTTCGCTTGACGTCCCTGCCACAGGAGCACTGCGATCCCGGCCAGTAAGCCACCGAACCAGGCAAAGCCTGCCCGATCAAAAAGGACCTGCAACGGCTGATGCATGAGCAAGGTCGGATCTTCCAGTACATGCCATAGCTTGGCCCCGACCACACCGCCCACGGTGGTGTAGGCAGCTACACCGACAGCGTCGGCATCGACGCCAAAACGCAAGAAATTGCGATAGAGCATCCAGCAGGCACAGACGGAAGCCAACCACAGGCAGAGGCCAAATGTGCCAATGGAAAAGTGTCCGAGGTGAATGAAGGGATACATGCGCGCGTCTGTCTTTACAGTATAGCCGGGCGCTTTCTCTTGGCAGGGATCCGTGGAAGAATGACAAAGCCCATGAGAGAGCACGAGCACGACATGTTATTCCGTCGCGAGCAGATCGCCGCCCGGGTGGCGGAAATCGGCGCGCAGATAAGCCACGACTTTGCTGGAGACAGTATTTTGCTGGTAGGCGTGCTGAAGGGGGCTGCCATCTTTCTCGCCGACCTGGCGCGAAGCATTTCGGTCGAGACTACCTTCGATTTCGTGGCTATCTCCAGTTACAAGGGAGTGAAGACCAGCGGCGCGGTAAGATTGATCAAGGATTTGGATACTCCGATCGGGGGACGAAACGTGATCCTGGTCGAAGACATCCTGGATACCGGCCTGACCCTGGTTTTCCTGCGCAAATTGCTGCAGCAACACAAACCCAAGAGCCTGAAGATCGCAACCTGCCTGGATAAGCCGGCACGGCGCCTGGAGAGGATCGACGCCGATTATGTGGGGTTCACCATTCCCAATCATTTCGTCGTCGGTTACGGAATGGATTACCAGGAACGCTTTCGTAACCTGCCTGACATCCGCATTTTTAATCCGGATGAGGCCCCAGATTCACATTGATCTTTGCCCATAGAAGGGCATAGAGTCCCGAGCGGAGCTACCCATGACTACCAGGATCCTGCAGCCAGAGACCGATTACGCCTCTGGATATTTCGACGTGGCCGGATTTGCCACTGCCGCACTGACGAGTGCAGCCACACTGGCTGCGGTTTTCGACCACACCTTGCTCAAGCCGGAGGCGACCCGGGACCAGGTGGTGAAGCTCTGTGAGGAGGCGGCCGCCTTCCGCTTTGCCTGTGCCATGGTCAATCCAGCATGGGTGTCGCTGGCGCACTCCGTCATGGCGGGCAGTGGGGTTCCCGTCGGGGTGGTGGTCGGCTTCCCGCTGGGAGCCAACCTGGCCACTACTAAACGCGAAGAGGCCCTGGCGCTGATTAAGCTGGGCGCGCACGAGCTGGACATGGTGATGAATCTCGGATTGTTGAAGTCTGGCATGAGCGCCCTGGTAGAGCAGGATATTCGCGGCGTAGTGGAGGTGGCGCACGATGCAGGTACGCTGGTAAAGGTCATTTTGGAGACTTCGCTGCTAAGCGTGGAAGAGAAGCTACGTGCGTCTGAGCTGGCGCTTGCGGCGGGGGCTGACTTCCTCAAGACCAGCACTGGCTTTTCGACGGGTGGAGCCACAGCGACCGATGTGGCGATCCTGCGTGGTGTGGCGGGTAATCGCTGCGGAGTGAAAGCTTCCGGAGGCATTCGCACCCTGAGCGACGCGCGCGCCATGCTGGAGGCCGGCGCTACACGGATCGGCGCCAGTGCCAGCGTGGCCATCCTGCGTCAGTATCAGAGCGAACACTGAGGAGAAACCGCAGTCGCTCCACTGAAACCTATACCAAGGGCTTGAACGTGCGAAGGGACCCTGGGTGCCCCACATCTCGCTGGTTTTTCGCGAGATGTGGGATACCACGGAGCTACACGAGCCAGGTTTCGTGGTCAATTGGCAGAGAACATCAAGGTTCGCCTATCCCACATCTCGCGAAGAACGAGCGAGACACCCCGAATTTCCTGTACGCAGCCCTGGAAATGACAGAGTGTGCGCCTTTCTTAAGGAAAGGCGCATGAAGTTCGCAGAACCCACAGAGCTTCACTGGAAATCGGAGATTTGGGGCACCCCTTGATTCGTTACCGAGAGAAATCCCAAACAGCCCACGCACACTCGCCTTCCCCAAACCAGCCCGGTTGCGAAATGCTCTATGATGACTCGATATTTGTATGACGCCTCCTCGCGACAAAGACGACGCCGACACCGAGAAGAAGCCGGCGCAAGCTGTTGCTACACAATCGTTTGAAGGCGATTATCGTCCCAGCTCGGAAGCTCTCCCGCTGCCCGGCTCGGTAAGGGTCGATCCGCTGCAGACCGAATTTCTGATGCGGCTGGCGAACGCCCTGAATACCACCCTGGATCTGCAGACCCTGATGCATCGCACCGCGGACCTGGTGCGTGCCGTGATCGACTACAAAATCTTCGCCATCCTGCTCCTGAATGAACGGACCAATGACCTGCGTATGCGCTTTCAAATCGGCCACACGCCGGACGTCGAACGCTTGAAGATCCGCGTGGGCCGGGGAGTCGTGGGCCGGGCCGCCGAGTACCGCGAATCCATCCTGCTGCAAGATGTGCGGAATGAAGAGAATTACATCAGCGCCAATCCCGATGTCCGCTCGGAACTGGCGGTGCCGCTGATTGTGAAGAACCGGGTCATTGGCGTAATCGACCTTCAATCGGAGCAAGTCGGCTATTTCCAGCCGGAACACCTCCGTTTGTTGGAACTGACCGCCTCCCGTGTCGCCCAGGCGATCGAGAACGCACGTCTCTACACCCGGGTGGCGCGGCAGGCTCAAACGCTCGCGGTGCTCAATGAAATTGCCCGCGAAGTCACGTCGATTCTGGATCTTGATCCTCTGCTGGAACGCATCGGGGAACTGCTGCGGCGGCTCATCGACTACCAGATGTTCAGCATTCTGCTGGTGAACGAGCGGGAGCAAGTGCTGGAGATACAGTACGCCGTGCGCTTCGGACACACGGTGGTGCCGTCGGAAAAGGTCCCGCTGGACCGTGGCCTGGTCGGAACTGCGGTGCGGGAGCGCCGGCTGATCCACACCGGGGACGTGCGCAAGGATGCGCGCTACTTCATGGTAAACCCCGAGACTCGGTCCGAGATGGCGGTGCCGCTGCTCTACAAGGGCAAGGTAATCGGGGTGCTCGACCTGGAGCATGTACGAGTCAACTATTTCAACGACGATCACCAGCGCACCCTGGTGACACTCGCCTCGCAGATTGCCGTGGCTATCGAAAATGCGCGCCTATACCAGCGAGTGACGCAGCAGGAGCAACGGCTGGAACACGATCTCGATATGGCGCGCGAAGTACAGTTGCGCCTTCTGCCTCCCAAGCCGGCGCGCAAACTGCACGCCGAGTTCGCTACCAGGTTTTTGCCCGCGCGGACCATCGGTGGAGACCTCTACGACTTCCTGCCTTATGACGACAACTGTATCGGCATTGCCATGGGAGACGTCAGCGGCAAGGCGGCGCCGGCTGCTCTGTATGCGGCCCTGATTAGTGGAATCATGCGCGCGGCTACCAGCCAGGCCCTTTCTCCTGCCGCCATGTTGAAACAGCTCAACGATTCGCTGCAGGAACGGAAGATGGATTCGCAATACGTAACCATGGTCTTCGCCGTCTGGAACGATGAGAAGCAGACGCTGCAGATCGCCAATGCGGGCGCGGTACAACCGCTCTTCTGCCGCGCAGGACAGGTGGAAACTGTACAGGCCGAAGGATTTCCGCTGGGCATGTTCAAGGACGTCAGCTACGAGGAATTCACCCTCTCTACCCGCCCCGGCGACGCGATCATCTTTTTCAGCGACGGAATCGTGGACGCGGTGAACGAGAAAGAAGAGATGTTCGGCACCGAGCGGCTGACTGAGCTGGTCACCCGCGAACTCAAGAACACGGCGGAGGGGATGGTGGACGCGATCTATCAGGAGCTTTCTGCCTTCCAGGGCGGCGTCGAGCGCTTCGACGACGAAACCGTCGTTGTGCTGAAGGTTCTGCCCGTCCCGGGTTAGCATAAGCCTTTGGAGTTTCCATATTGACTGACACGCTGACAACAGAACGAACCATTCATCCTGCGCGCAACCTGCTCGGTACCCTGCGGCTGCCTGGCGACAAGAGTATCTCCCACCGATACGCCCTGCTGGGGGCACTGGCGGAAGGCGCCAGCCGCTTTCATAATTTTTCTACCGGGGCGGATTGCGCCAGCAGTCTTGCCTGTGTACAGCAACTGGGCGTTCGGGTAACCCGCTCGGGAGACATGGTAGAGGTCGAGGGCTGCGCAGGTAAGTTGACGCCACCAGGCGCAGTGCTGGACTGCGGCAACTCCGGCTCCACCATGCGTATGCTGTCGGGACTGCTGGCCGCGCAGGCGGGCGCGTTTACCCTCCAGGGAGACGCCTCGCTGAACCGCAGACCTATGGAGCGGGTGAGGAAGCCGTTGCTGGAGATGGGCGCGGCAATCACTTTGACAGATGGTCATGCGCCGGTCGAGATTCAGGGCGCAAAGCTGCACGGGATTGACTATCGGACGCCCGTGCCCAGCGCCCAGGTGAAGACCGCATTGCTGTTTGCCGGATTGCAGGCCGAGGGTACAACCACGGTGAGCGAGGCGGTGCGCACGCGCGACCATGGTGAATTGGCGTTGCGTGCCTTTGGGGCCGAGATTCGGCGAACCACTGATTCGGTCACGATCGCCGGCGGCCAGAAACTGCACGGGATCGAAGCCACGGTGCCGGGAGATATGTCTTCGGCCGCGTTCTTCCTGTGCGCTGCTGCACTCTTCCCCGAATCGAGCCTGGTATTCGATCAGTTGGGCATGAACCCCACCCGGGCGACGCTGCTCGATGTGTTGACCGCGCTGGGCGCGAAGATCAATGTGCTCAACCTGGAAGAGAACAAAGGTGAGTTGATAGGCAGCGTACAGCTGATTGCTCCCTCGCGTCTGGGCGGTACGGAGATCAAAGGATCGCTCGCGGCGCAATTGATCGACGAGCTCCCGGTGCTGGCGGCCATTGCGCCGTACACGCGGGGGGGTATCCGCATTCGCGATGCGCGCGAGTTGCGGGTGAAGGAGAGTGATCGTATCGCGCTGGTGGCGAGAAATCTGCGCGCGATGGGCGCTGAAGTAGAGGAATTCGAGGACGGCCTCGATGTGGCGGGAGGCCAGCGGCTGCACGGAGCTGTGGTCGATTCAGACGGCGATCATCGCATCGCCATGGCTTTCGCTGTTGCCGCGCTACGCGCCGAGGGAGATACGCTGATCGTTGGAGCGGATGCGGCCGCAATTTCCTTCCCTGAATTCTTCGCCCTGTTGGAGCAGGTCACGGAACGTTAGTCATGTTACCGAAGAGTGGCGCTTCCCGACGCGAGTTCCTGGCCAAAACAGGAGCCCTGGTCGCCTGTTCGATGGCCGGCCGCGCAGCCGCTGAGCCGAAACCGATGCGGCTCGGGGGCCCGATTTTCGTGAAATCGGATGACCCTGCTGTACTGGCCAAAGCCCATCGTGATCTTGGGTATCGCGCGGCTTATGCTCCGAGCGACCTTTCCGTAACCGACAAGGATCGGATCGCGGGGCTGGTCCGGGAATTCGCGCGTCAGGATGTGGTGATTGCAGAAGTGGGAGCCTGGAAGAACATGCTCGATCCAGACCCCGAGAAACGCCGAAGTAACATGACTTACGTCACAGAGAAGCTTGCGCTCGCCGAAGTACTTGGTGCGCGCAATTGTGTCGACATCGCCGGTTCATACGATCCAAACGTCTGGTACGGAGAAAACCCCAAAAATCTGAGCCAGGATTTCGTGGAGGCCACGGTCGAAAACTGCCGCAAGCTGATTGACGCCGTCAAGCCCCAACGTACCTTTTTCAGCATTGAAATGATGCCCTGGAGCTTTCCCACCAACCCCGATGAATACGTGAGGCTGGTCAAGGCTGTAGACCGGAAGGCTTTTGGAGTTCATCTGGACGTGTGCAATACGATGAACAGTCCGGTTCGCTTGTATAACAACAGCGCAGGAATCCGTGAATGCTTTCGCAAGCTGGGGCCGTGGATTAAATCGTGTCACGCCAAAGATCTCAAGTGGGGGCCGGGTGTCCAGGTTTGGATCCAGGAGGTCGTTCCCGGAACCGGCTTGATCGACTACAAGACCATCTTGCAGGAATTATCGCAGCTTGGGACGGACGCTCCGCTGATGCTGGAGCATCTGCACAGTGAAGAGGAGTACACCAAGGGCCGCGCCTATATTCAGGGCGTCGCCCGATCCATGGGTCTTTCGTTCGGAGTCTGATCGGCTCTTCCACTGCGCTCAGTCCCGGAGGGACGCCTGAAACTAAGCCCAGGACGTAGTCCTGGGGACTTTCACGGCAATTGAAAAGTCCCGGAGGGACGGCTGAACTGGTGGGTGAAAGAAGTCAGCCGTCCCTGCGGGACTATTCATTTCTTTGATCCAACCCAGGACTATGTCCTGGGCTAGTTTCAGTCGTCCCTTCCGGACTCCGCGCAGTGGAAGGACCTGCGGTCCATTGACCCTATCTGCCACCACGAAGGTGTCAAATAAGGCCTATAGGCAACAATTACTGTGGCGGTACCGGTGGCGTGCTGTTGGGCGCAGGCGTCTGATCCGGAGGAAGATTCTGCTCCTCTTGTGGAGTCAGCTTAGGCTGCGGCGGCATCACCGGCATCGGGGGCATTTGCTCGGTATGGTGCAGTTGCTCCTGCTGGCCGGGCACATTCGCTTCCGGTGCTGCCTTTGCGGGCTCCAGCCCGGGAATGACCGGATCCTTGGTTACCGTGCCGCTAACCGCATCGGAGAGCTGAATCCCATATTGATCCAAAGTCTCCGCCAGGAGTTGTTCTATCGAGGCACGGTCCTTGGCATACGTGGCCTCAGTGGAAATGACATTGTTTTCCGCCGTGGCCAGGTTTCGTTCCTGCTGCAAGACGTTTGCCGTCGTCGAGGCGCCCAGTCTCAGTTTTTTTACTTCCGCCTGATAGGACTGAAAGTTGTACTCGCGAGCAGCCAGCGCCGCTTGCACCGCGGCCCGGTCGTTGGTCAACGCATACTGCCCGTTAATAACCTGGATGCGCACCTGGATGTAGAGCTGTTGCAGCCGCATTTCCGCCTGGCGGTATTCAAGCAGAGCACGAGCCTGCAAAGACTGCGCGGTACGATTGCGCAGCGGAATATTCACGTTAACCCCAGCTCCCTTATCCGGGCCGGAGCTATTGAAAAGGTTGCTGAAAACCGTTCCGTAGCCCACCGTTGGAACATTGCAAGCCGTAGGGCCGAAAAACTCGGTAGAGCAAAAGGGACTCTTCGAACCACCCAGAGCAGCGGCGCCATAGAATCCGTACAGGTCTACCGTAGGCAGCAAGTTATTCTTGACTGCCCGGAGCGTGATCTCATTGTTGCGAAGACTCAGTATTTGCTGCTCGATCTCAGGACGATTGGCGTACGCCTTTTGCACCAACTCCTCAACTGGCGTTCGTTCCTCCGGCATTTCGAGCAGCGAGACGCGATCCGTGGGAATAACCGGGGCGCTCGAAAGAACCGGATCGCTCAAATTCCGGCTGATCGCCTGTTTCATAATCAGCTGCTGGTATTCAAGGGCGGTTTGTGACGTGATCAGCGCCTGGGTATCGGTGGACACCTGGTTGTCGGAATTCAGAACGTCCAGCGGGGCAAGGGTGCCGATTTGCAATTGTTTGCGATTGTCCGAAGCCAGCCGGGTGGACTGCTCCAGACCGCGCTGTTTCGCCTGCACATCTTCGTAGTCGCTCACCAAGGCCCAGTAAATATTTTCAATCTGGTTGATGGTGAAGAGAATCTGCTGGCGAAACGCAGAGTCGCTGATGCGGCGGTCGTTCTTCGCTTCGAGGATAAAGCGACCGTTGATACCCGGACCAAAACCGTTCAGCAGGTGTTGGGTCACGGTTGCCCGAAACGTCGACTGCAACTCCGGGCTGTACGCATTAAAGATGCTGTCGTTAGTGACGCGGCTGTTGTTAAAGCTGACCTGGAGCTGGGTGCCGGTGATGAAACCCTGGTTGTAATTGAAATTGTAGGTGTCTGAGTTCTGATTCAGGGTGGGAGCTCCGCTGGCGAAGGGTGTCGCCTCCGGGGTTGTTGTCCGTTCGAGCTGGATGGTTCCCGTGAGGACGGGGTCCATTGCTTCCGGTGTAGGGCCGGTGCCGTTGGTGGAGACCACGATGCCTCCGGCACCGGAGCCGGCACCCCCGACCGCGGTCGATGTGCCGCCCGGGCCGCCACCCGAACTGAGCGAGGTCGAACTGGACCCGGAAGAACCAACTTGCGTGCCCTCGACCAGGCCACTGCTCACGCCAAGGAGATTGGAGCCGGCGCGCGCCCGCAGCAAGTCGGTGTCGGCAATATCAAGGTTGTAACGCTGGATGGCGATATCGTAGTTGTTCTCCAGGCCGAGAACGATGGCGTCTGCCAGGCTCAGGTAGATCTTGCCATTATGGACCAGCGCGTCCAGACGCGGGGAGTTGGTGGTGACAGGCGCCGTCACCGGCCTGGGCGCATAGGTGTTGAAGAAGTTTGGAAAGGCTTTGTTCGGCTTACTGAAGTCGTGGACACCCGGCCGCATGAAGACTGGCTCGGTGTAGTTCGGCTGGGGTGCGGGCGGAAGGCCCGGGGCAGGCGGAGCTGCCGCCCCGGCCGGCGGCCCGCCAGGGGCCGGTTGCTGCGCCATTGCCGGCAGCGGAACATAGGCGCTAATTACAGAAACAATGGCCAGGGTCGCTTGCAGCTTGTGAAAAAAACGCCTTCCGTGCTGGCGAGACCAGCGTACAAGCAGCTTAGGGAGGCGATAGGAATTGCGACGGGATTCTGAATTTTTCATCGTCAGGTCAAAATCTCGGGGGTCGGGCCTTAGGCCTTCGCCGTTCTGTCTAAATATTTATGAGCTAGCATGGCAGATGCGGCATGATCGCCCGATGACTCTAGTTTTCGCTCGCCTGTGGTCGGATGAGCCACGGTTTCCTGGCATGAAACCAATTACGCTCCTGGTCAGCGATTCGTTCCATGGATTTGCGGGCGCCGCCTGTCTCTTGGCGAGTATATCGCAGCGCCGGTTGCGATATTCTCTGCCCACGAGCACGGGCTCAGGGAAATTCCGCAATGCAGACTGACATTTGTATGTGGAAGGTGGTGCTCGCCTATGACGGCACCGATTTCCACGGCTGGCAGGTGCAACCCGACCGGGTGACAGTACAAGGCGAATTGCGTGACGCGCTGGCCCGGATCACCGGCGAAGAAGTGCTCCCCCAGGGCTCGGGCCGTACCGACGCAGGCGTGCACGCGCTTGGCCAGGTGGCATCGTTCGCCCTGGCAGCACCGATTCCCGAGGCCAACCTTGCCCGTGCACTCAACCGCACGCTGCCAACTGCTATCCGCGTGCTCAGCGCCACCCGGGTCGCGAGCGATTTCCATGCACGGCACAGTGCGCAGGCAAAGACCTATGAATACAGGATCTTTCGCGGAGAGATTTGCCCGCCCTGGCAAACGCGCTATGTCTATGCACTGAATGCGCCGCTGAACGTGGACGCCATGCAACTCGCGGCCACCAGGGTCCTGGGCGATCACGACTTCACCTCCTTTGCCGCCACCGACAGCGACAGTACTGATTCCCGAGGCAATGTGCGCTGCCTCCATGCTTCGCAGTGGATTCAGGAACCCCCGCTGCTCCTCTATCGCGTGCGGGGAAATGGCTTTCTCCATCACATGGTGCGGAACCTGGTGGGAACTTTTCTCGAGGTAGGACGAGGAAATCTTGGAGAGACGGATATTCCCGCGATTCTCGAATCCCGCGCTCGCGAGCGAGCGGGCCCGAGGGCGCCGGCGCGAGGGCTGTTCCTGGTCAACGTGGATTACCTCAACCATTGACCGGCAGAGAGGATGCTACTCTGAAGAATCTGGTATGTCCGGCTCCCCCGCCCAATCAGCTTTTTCCCGTATCGGTCAACTGGCTTCACTGCCGCGTGTTCATGCGGCGTTCCAGTGGTTCCACTTGCACGATCGCAGGATGATGCAGTGGCAGCAGGAACTGGTTTCTATCGCGGCGCCTCCGTTTGGCGAGGGCAGGCGCGCCGAGTGGTTGGCCGAACGCTTCCGCGAACTCAAGCTGGAGCAAGTTGAAATCGACTCCGAAGGTAATGTACTCGGCTGTTATCCGGGCGATCGTTCGCGCCCCGGCCAGCGATGCGTGATGCTGTCCGCCCACATCGACACTGTCTTTCCTCTGCACACTCCAATTACTCCGCTGGTGGAGCACAATCGCCTGGAGGCGCCGGGAGCATGTGATAACGGCGCCGGGGTTGCCGGAATTCTGGCCGTGGCGGCCGCGCTCGACAGCTGTGGGATGGTGCTTCCCTGCGACCTGCTCTTTGCCGGCAATGTAGGCGAGGAGGGCGAAGGCGACCTGCGTGGCATGCGCTATTTATATGGAGCGTCGCCGTGGGGGGAAAGAATTGGCGCCAATGTGGTGCTGGACGGCGCCGGCTGCGAGGTGGTGGTCACGCAAGGCCTGGGCAGCCGCCGCTTCCTGGTCACCATAAAGGGCCCGGGCGGCCATTCGTGGACCGATGCCGGCACTCCCAATCCGATCGTGGTCCTGAGCCGGGCGATCACGGCCATGAGCGAAGTAGCTTTGCCCGCTTCGCCGCGAACCACGCTCAACATCGGCACCATTGAAGGTGGCAGCTCGGTAAACTCGATCCCCGAATTCGCCACCGCTCGCTTTGACCTGCGCAGCATGGAAGCGGGGCAGCTGGTGCGTTTGGAAGTGGAACTGCATCGCGCGGTCGAAGATGCGGTACTGGTGGCCAATGCGCGAACCGCCAGCAATAAAGGGTCTGGAACGGGGTTTGGGGCAGTGCAATTCCTTATCGAAAGAATTGGCGACCGGCCGGCAGGCCGGCTCAATGACGATTCCCCGCTGCTCGAGGCGCTGCACGCGGTGGACCGGCATCTGGGGATCCGCACCGAGCAGCGCGTGGCCTCCACCGACGCCAACATTCCCCTGGCCCTGGGTATACCGGCGCTGAGCATCGGTGCGGGGGGAGATGGAGGCGGCATCCATACCCGGGGCGAGTGGTATGACGCCAGCGGGCGCGAACTGGCGCTCAAGCGCATTTTGCTTCTGCTCCTGCTTACGTCGGATCACGTCTCTCAAACACCTGCGGCCGCCGACAAACCATGACCCGGCTCCATCATCTCTGCCTGGGCTTGCGCTGCCTGGTGGTGGCAAGTCCTCTGCTCGCGGCCCCACCCTCGCCCGTAGCTGCGATCTATTATCACGGGAATATTCTTACCGGCGTCGGCCTCGGCGATACCGGGGAGCAGCGGGTCACAGCGATCGCCCTGGGAATGCACGCGATCGTGGCCGTTGGAGACGACGTGACGATACTGCGCCAGAAGCAACCGGGAACCAGACTGTTCGATCTGCATGGCGCTTTTGTAATGCCGGGCTTCAATGACGCTCATGTCCACCTTGCTCACGCGGGACAAACGAGGTTAGCCGTCGACCTGACCGGCAGCACCTCCCTGGCCGAGATGCTGCACCGGGTGAGCGACGCGGCCGCAGCCGCTCCGCCCGGACAGTGGCTCCTGGGCAGTGGTTGGGACCATACATTGTGGGCCAACCAGACGCTGCCCACCCGGCAGGATCTTGATTCCGTCTCTCGGGGCCACCCCGCATTTTTCGGCCGGGTGGACGGACACATCGCAGTCGCCAACTCGGCTGCGCTCGCCTCGTCGGGAGTGACCAAGCAAACCCCAAACCCGCCGGGCAGCCAGTTTGATCACGATGCGGCTGGTGAGCTGACCGGAATTGTGCGCGAGGACTCGGCTCTGGATCTAATTCGGCAGCATATTCCACCCCCCACGCCTGAGCTGCGAAGGCGGGCCCTCCTGTTGGCGCTGGAGGATGCGGCGGCCCACGGTGTGACCTCGGTCCAGGACAACTCCGACTGGGAAGATTTCCTGGTCTGCCAGCAACTCGAGCGGGAAGACCGGCTGCAGGTGCGGATTACGGAGTGGCTGCGGTTTGACGATCCAGTCGAACTCCTCCTGGCCCACCGCGCGGCGCAGCCGGCCACCGACCGTTGGCTGCGTACCGGGATGTTGAAGGGCTTCACCGACGGGTCATTGGGCTCTCGAACCGCCGCTTTGCTATCGCCATATGCGGATGATCCAAGCAACAGCGGATTGTTGCGTTACGATCAGGCGCGGCTGGATGCGATGACCAAAGAGCGATCCGAAGCCGGATTTCAGATTGGTTTTCATGCCATAGGTGACCGGGCAGTGGAGGTGGCTCTTAACGCTTTGTCCGGTTCTTCGCCCGCATTGCGCAATCGCATCGAGCACTCCCAGGTGGTCGAGCCGCAGGACATTGCTCGCTATAAGTCCCTGGGCATCATCGCGTCCATGCAGCCCAGCCATCTGCTAACGGATATGAATTGGGCGGCGGCCCGGCTCGGCGCACAGCGGGCCGGTTTCGCCTATGCGTGGAAGGCATTCCTGGATGCCGGCGTGCCCCTCGCCTTCGGGACGGATTACCCGGTTGAACCCATTACTCCGTTTCGGGGAATCTATGCCGGGGTCACTCGCAGCAACGAGGCCGGCACCAGCAGTTATTTTCCGCAAGACAGACTAACTATCGACCAGGTGCTGTTCGCCTACACCCAGGGTTCGGCTTTTGCGGAGTTTTCCGAAAGCTTCAAAGGTAAGCTGGCTCCGGGCTACGTCGCAGACTTCATCGTGCTGGACCGCGATCTAACGCGGATTCCGGCACCTGAGATCCTTAAGACCCGCGTCCTGCGGACGGTAGTCGACGGGCGAACTGTGTACCAGGCACCCGAAAACTAGCGAGTACCGTTGCGTACACAGCCGTAACGTTACCAAGATAACTTCGGCCACAACTGAAAATCCGGGGCCCGGACCCTCATCCTTTATATATACGTGAAGCCTGCTTTTGCCCGACGGAATCGGCCCGCGCAGTGACCGGTAACGGGCCAGCCGCGTCTAATAATTGTTGCTGCGGCACCAATCGCTACAACACGCCGCCATCCCAATCACCGGCTTTTGGCTATACTAGTGGAAGCACACAGTGGTGCCATCCTGTTAGAGCCGCCAGCCCTTGTATGCTTCCCAACCGACGAGGTTAGACCCAGATGAAACCGCTGCTCGAACGGCTTCGCGTAAGCCGTCTCGCTTCAACATTTACGATTCTTGGCACGCTTTCAGCCGGCATTTTGATCGGGTCTGTTGCTGTCCATGGTGTTCGCGGAAACGAAACGCAAACAGATAGCTCTGACGCCACCCCGCTGAAGATTCCTAATCCGATTTCCCTGTCGACCACATTTACTCAGATCGCCAAGGATGTCGGCCCGGCCGTGGTCAACATTAATACCGAGACGCTGCCCCAGGAAGAAACGCATTCCCGACGCCGCAGCCCTCACGCGGCACCCTCCGTGCCACCGGGTGGTGGTGACGACGACGGCGACCAAGGTGAGGGTGGGGGGCCCGACCAGAACTTCCAGGACTTCTTCAACCGCTTTTTTGGCGGGCAGGGGGGCGGGGGTATGCCCGAACAGGGCGACCAGATGCGTGAGTCTCTGGGCTCTGGCTTTATCGTCGATCCCCGAGGCTACATCATCACCAATAATCACGTAGTCGAGAAGGCAGACAAGATTTTCGTCAAGCTTTCGACCGACCCCGAAGGCTTTCAGGGACGCCCGGGCAAGGTGGTGGGTGTAGATAAGGATACTGATCTGGCGGTAGTCAAGATCGCCACCAACGAGCCCCTGCCCACGGTAAAAATGGGCAATTCCGACGCCGGCCAGGTAGGTGACTGGGTCATTGCCATCGGCAGCCCGTTTGCGCTTACCCAAACCGTGACGGCGGGGATCGTCTCGGCCAAGAACCGCACCATTGAAAAGGGAGCGGCTGGCCAATTCCAGCACTTCATCCAGACGGACGCGGCCATCAACCCGGGCAATTCGGGGGGGCCGCTGGTTAACATGGCCGATCAGGTCATTGGCGTCAACACAGCAATTCTGACCCAATCTGCGGGATATGAGGGAATCGGCTTCGCCATGCCCTCCAACACCGTGATCGGCGTTTACAACGATCTGATTGGGCCGGAGCACAAGGTCATCCGCGGTTCGATAGGGGTTCAGTTCCAAGCCAGCCTGAACCCGGCTGTGCAACGGGTCTACGGCTTCAAAACTGGAGTGTTGGTCAATCAAGTGACCCCGCATGGGCCGGCCGACCAGGCAGGTTTGAAAGCGGGCGACATTATTACTACGGTGGATGGCAAGCCTATTAAGGATGGCGACGCCCTGGTGACCGACATTGCGGCCCGCAAACCGGGAACAAGTGTCCACCTGGGCTATGTCCGTGCCGGGCAGACATCGACCGCCACGCTTACGATTGCGGACCGGGCCAAGCTTTACGCGGCACAACCGGCGTCCCAAAATGGAGAGAATGGGCCGGAAAGTGCACCCAACGCCTCGGAGGGTAAGCTTGGCGTAACCGTGGAAGCCGTGCCTGGGCCTCTGGCCAGCAAGGGGATCCATGGTGTCCTGGTAACCCAGGTCAAGCCAGGTTCCTTTGCTGACGAGTCCGGATTGACGTCGGGATTGGTAATTACGGAAATCAACCGGCAGCCGGTAACCAGCGTCGAACAGTTTCAGTCGTTGGTTTCCGCTTTGAAGCCAGGTCAGGATGTGGGTTTCCGGGTGGTTGATTCGCGGAACCCGACCGCCGGCGGGACCTATCTCGGAGGAACTCTACCCTAGAAAATTATTCCAGGACGGGTGAGCGCATCTAACCATAAAGTAATAGGGACAATGCCTTCATCCGGTAAAGTTAGACATTTTACCTGGTAATGGTTACCGGCGGCGGGAAAAATAGCGTCGCCGGTGCTGTTTCGTTTGCAATCTTGCCGTTGTTCTTTTAGTGTGACGAGAAGCAAGAAATCCCCTAGTCGAGGTAAGCATGCCCTCTTTCCGAGCAAGCCAGGCTTTACTGTTACTTTGTACACTGGCTATTACTCCAGCATTTGGCAGCCGAACCCACCGCGCACCGACATCCGGTCATTCTAGGATGACTTCCTCTAAAAAGGGCAAGAGGAAAGAGGTGGGCAGGATTCATGGCCAGCGGGCCATTGACTCCACTCGTGCGGCTGAAATTCAAACCGCGTTGATCCAGCAGAAATATCTGTCAGGCGCGCCCACAGGACAGTGGGACGCCCAGACACAGGTGGCAATGCGGCAATATCAGTCCGACCACGGCTGGCAGACTAAGTTAACGCCCGACAGCAGAGCCCTGATTAGTTTGGGACTTGGGCCCAACCATACGCAAGATCCGGCCATCGGCCGCACGCTCTCTGGAAGTGGTTCTTCGGTACAACAGGAGGAACTAACCACGCAGGCCCAGTCCGAGCCGGCAGAAAATACACTGGCATCGGTTCATTCCCTTTCGCAGTAGACGTTTCGCTGCAGGTGACGCAAAAGGCCCAGGCAAATGCCTCGGGCCTTTTGCCGTTTTGGGGCGCTAAGTCCGAGCACGAATGGTGGATCGCAAAATCGGGTCCGTCCCCTAGAGAACAGCTGAATAGGTATCAAGCCGCCTTAGGCACTCCTCCGGGGTTAGTCCGGTATTTCAAACTTTAGTAACGGCTTGAGCGAGTTATCAGACGAACCGGATCTCCGGCTGCACCAGGTCGCGTATGTTTTCCCTCCTGCGGATGAGACGAGCTCGCTTGCCTTCGACCAGAACTTCGGCCGGCCGGGGCCGGGAGTTGTAGTTTGAGCTCAGGGACATACCGTAGGCGCCGGTATCGAGAATCGCTACCAGATCGCCTTCTTTAACCGCCGGCATCTCCCGGTCCCGGGCGAAGAAGTCGCCCGTCTCGCAAACTGGGCCCACAATGTCGACGACGGCGGGCACAGCCAGCGGATCACGGAGGACTGGCAGAATCTCGTGGTGGGCCTGATAGAGAGCTGGCCGGATGAGGTCGTTCATTCCCGCATCCGTGATTACGAAAGTCTTACTACCATTGCGCTTCACATAGAGCACTTTGGCGAGCAGAGTTCCAGCCTGGGCAACCAGGAACCGGCCGGGCTCGAGCAACAGCCGAACGTCAATCCCCTTCAGGGCGCGCTCGATTGCGGCTGCATATTTCCCTATTTCGGCGGCAGGGTCGAAAGCTGACCCCCGATAGTCGATCCCCAGGCCGCCCCCGGCATCGACGAACCGGATCTCTATGCCGTCACTCCGGAGCTCGCGGATCAGTTCGACGACCCCTTCGAGCGCGGCCCCGAAGGGGTCGGCGGTTTGGATCTGGGATCCGATATGTACGCTGATTCCAGCCGGGTCCAGGTAAAGAGATCGTTTTGCTTCCTGGTAAACCGACCGGGCGGCTTTGATATCGATCCCGAACTTGTGTTCACTCAGGCCGGTGGATATATAAGGATGGGTCTCAGCAAAAACGTCAGGGTTGACGCGAAGGGCGACCCGGGCGCGGACGCGACGTTTGCGTGCCCGCTCGGCAAGTAAGGCCATTTCGGACTCACTCTCCACATTGAAGATCAGAATCCGGGCTGCCAGAGCGAGATCTATCTCCTCCACTGTTTTGCCCACACCCGAGAACACCACTCGCTGGGCGGCCTTCTTATTTACCTCCAGGACGCGCAGAAGCTCTCCCCCGGAAACAATATCGAATCCCGAACCCTGACCAGCAAGCAGTTTGAGGATTGAGAGATTGGAGTTTGCCTTCACCGAATAGCAAATGAGGTGATCTCGATGACCAAACGCATTGGAGAAAAGCCGATAGCGATCGAGTATCTGCCCGGCAGAATAGACATAGAGGGGTGTGCCATATTTTTTCCCAAGGTGAGTGAGAGAAACGCCCTCACAATGCAATGTCGATTTGCCCTTGGGATAGTGGAAGGAACGGCTGGGGAGTCCGGTCTGGTATTTCAAAGCAAGAGGTCTCGCACGAATGTAGTCGCTGATTGAACTTCAGCCTATCCGGCTTCTCCGGATTTTCCAAATGGGTCTAATCAGCAGCACCATCGAGCCCATGTTGTTCCCAGCGTTAGACAAAAGATGCGGGCTGTCCCGGAGATGTAAAAAATGCAGCGTTGTACCGGGATTTCTGCTATGTAAAATTTTCGCTAATTTTCGTTAAATCGCCCTATCCAAATGGCTTGATGACGGAAGCGCAAGCGGCTCCTCAGGCATCGTCAGCCACAATACCGCATAGATCAAAAGGCCGAACGGAAGGATCGTCACCACCAACAACACGGCAATGACCCGGGTCAAAGTGACATCCCAACCATATTGGTTGGCTAGACCCTGACAAACGCCGGCCACTTTTCTTCCGACACGCGGTCGCATCAATGGACCGCGGGCAAATTCCGTGGCCGCCACCCCGGGATTGGTGACCGCGTTGCCACAGGACGAGCAGAAACGGGCGTCCCCGGGAAGCGAAGTTCCACAGGCGGCACAATACGAAGCCATTTCACACCTCCAGACACCATTAGATTAACGCACGGTAAAGGGGGTCTTCAGATACTTTCGGGCTGAATCTGCCTGGGCCGAGTCGCCGTCCTGGCGGAGCACAACCTCATACTGTCTCAGCGCCATATCTCTCTGATTCAAAAGATCATACATCTTGCCCGAATTGAGGTCACAGCGGCTCTTAAGATCCACGCTGATAGTCGGTTGGTTAGTGGCCTCGTTATAGGCTACCGCTGCTTCGGCATAGTTCTTCTGCCCCTGCAGGGTATCGGCAAGACCGAACCAGGCGAGTTCCAGGTGGGCTGAAGGGAAATACCCCGGCTTCTTCGCCTGCTCGAGGAGTTGCTGGTACTCCGCAATGGCATCTTTGCCCCGGCCCGCATCCTTAGTAAGGTTAGCCAGTTCCAACCGGAAGAGAAAGTCCCGTGGGTATTCTTCCGTCAACGACCGGGTCACGGCGATCGCGTCGTCATACTTCGCTTCCCTGCGGAGGAACAGGCCAAGCGCGGTCCGAGCCTCGACCGAGGTGATCACACCGTTTGCGCCTGCTTCCCGTAACTCTTGTATTCCCTTAGATTTAGATCCAGTTATGCCAGCCGCACCGGCGAGTATCTTGATACCAAAAGGCAGGCTGCCGGTCACGTACTGGTGTACGCCGAGCACCAGGTTGGCATCAATATACCGGGGATTGAGCCGCAGCACCTTCTCGTTGTCACTCCGGGCCTGCAAAGCGACGTGCAGTGCGGAAACATAGCTCCGCTCCATCAGGCCGATGTAGACCGCGTGCAGGCTGCGCGCCCAACCTCGGGCAAAGAGCGCGTCGACATCCTCGGGATTGCTGGAAAGCCGCTTGTCAGAAAGCTCCATTACCTTTGCAAACAATGAGTTAACTCGCTGCGGCCACCGCAGGATCACGGGCCACGGCATGCTTGCCAGTGAGAAACCCGTCATGGGCATAGAAAGTAGTGTCGAGCAGATCGAGGCGGTAGAGCTCGCGGAAGATAACGGTGTCCAGCACGTAATCGACGGCAAGAGGGTTATCAGGGTTTTGGGTCTGAACCTTTTCGAAGCGCGACAGCGCACCATCGTAGTCCAGGATATGGAAGCGCTGGAAGGCCTCGCGCACCTGGGGGTCGAGATTGAGTGGGTCCGTTTCCACCCCGGAGGGTGTGGTAACGGCGCCACTCCCAAATAGCGGAAAAAACACCAACAGGATGGTTAAACCTATGATTAAGCGTCGCTTATTCCTAATCTGAATGAAGGGAATGCTCGACCGCAGCTCTGCTTTGGAAGCCCTCGGGGGACGGGGGAGCAGGCTGGGCGGGATCAGGCTGCGGATTTTTCCAAGAAAATTCATTAAGTAGTAGTAAATAGCCAGACTCTTAGCGCATAAATAAGTAACTAAAGCCAAACAGATTCCAGGGGACTTATCGCAACAGGCTAAAGGGGCCTTCCCTAAGGTATCTGCGGAAACGAGGAGACGCTATGACCAGGCAGGAACTCCTTCGCATCGTCATTCGCCAGGCGCGCGCCAACGGTTTTCCGTTCCGCAAGTGGTTTCAGGCCGCAGTCGAACCGTCCTGGGACACCTTTGACGATGCCGTGGAGGTATTGGCCCAGGGGCGGCGTTACTACACTCTCCTTTTTGCCCACGAATTTGCCCGGGCGTTCTGGAAGCAGGGTTCTCAGATCAGCTTTGTCGTTCCTTCAGCCAGTTATACCCGCCGGGACAAGGAGGGCCGGATCGTTACCGTGACCCGCAAACCTTTCACTCGCCGAACCCTGAAGGCCGACGTCTGGAAATACCATCTGCGTGAGATGGCGGCTCAAGACGAGCCGCTCCGCTATATTCGACGTTTCCTCGTCATAGAGGGAGACGTACAGCAATCGAAAAGTGTCGCTTCTTAGTTACCTTCTGGTGATTTTTTTTGGGACATTTTTGCGACTAACGAGTGATATACTCCCGCCTCCGGACAGCCTACTCTCGGGATGTAGAAATCGGTAGAGGAATGGTCGTCCGGTAGCTAAGTCGCGGTTCCCCACCGCAGCCCCGTTTCCGCCCGCCCGTTCTGACAAGCGCCGCATTTCCGCCCTCCCCCAAGTCACGGTAACAAAAGACATGGCTTTCGGTGTCGTCAAGCGAAATGCGATGCGTACTCTGCCCGCACGACAGCCGGGAGGGACTCGGTCATGAAGATAGCTCTTGCAGCATTGTTCGCCGCGACGGTGGCCACCTCCACAGGGTCAGCATTTGCGCAGGATCTGGCGCCGCAACCTACGGAGCTGGTGCCGGCAGGGGTTCCTCTGCGCGTGGAATTGGACAAGAGCTATCCCATGAAGGTTGGAACCAGGATTGAGGGGCACCTCACCGAGTCGGTCTACCTTATCGATCACATGGTTGTTCCCGCTGATTCCAAGGTGTATGGCACCATTACCGGCAAACATTCCGTAGGCCGGCAGGCGCGCACCGCGGCCATGTTCAATGGCGACCTGACACCGCTCAAGAATGCTGACGTTACTTTCAGCGAGCTGGAAACGCCGGACGGTCGTCATTTTGACATTGAGACGGATGCTACCGAGCGCACTGCGAAAATCGTGCGCATGGAGAGCCCCGAACAGGCGCCACACCGCTCCCTGGGACAGCGCATCGCCGCAGCTTTCCGCTGGACCAAGCGGGAAACCGGAGCCGCATTTAGCTCGCCGCACAAGATGGACACGGCGAAGCAGGCGCTCTACGCGCAAATTCCGGTCCATCCCCAGGAGCTTTGGGCGGGAACCCAATTTGACGCAGAACTGAAGCAGCCACTGGAGTTAACCGGGCAAGACGTGCCGGCTCCGATACCTACTGCGGACCTTAGCGAGCTGAAGCTTACGGGCAACATTGAAGCTCGCCTGGTGGACCCGGTGGATTCAAACACCGCCACGGCCGGCATGCCGGTTGAAGCGGTGCTGACCCAACCTCTGTTCGAGACCGAGTCTGCGGCCGCAGTAGAAGTCGCGGACGCAACGGCTCCGGCTACCCCTCAGGCGCATGGGAAACTTCTGTTGCCCGAAGGCACGCACCTGATCGGCAGCGTGGTTGAGGCCAAGCCCGCAGGAATGTTCGGTCACAATGGCAGCTTGCGGTTGACCTTCCGCAAAGCGGAGCTGCCCGAGGGCGACGAGCGGGTGGTGCACGGCCACGTGATCGCGGTCGAGAGCGTCAAGAGCGACCGGGTTCAGATCGACAACGAAGGCCAGATCAAGGCCAACGGATCTAACCGCTTCCTGGCGCCGATCACTCTGGGTTCGCTGGCTGCCGTGTCGGACAGCACTGGAGCCGGGCTGCTCAAGGAAGCTATGACCAGCAATGGGCTTGACCTGCTGACCCGGGTTATAGGAACCGCCTCGGGGACCGGGGGACTGGTTAGCGGCTTCGCCTATTATGAGGTCGGTAAGGTTGTGTTCGACACCTGGATCGCACGGGGACACGAGGTTGTCTTCGCCAAGAACACCCGCCTCGAAATCGAACTCGCGCAACGATAGGCGCCCGCTGCGGTCCGGCGGCGCGCCGGGACCGCAGAGATAAAGCAGTTTCGAATCCCTCCCTCCCTGTCACAAATACAAACCTAGAAACGAGCTTTGAATTTGTCACCCCGATCTAAGTGGAGGGATCTGCAGTTCTCCTTCACAGCTCCGCAAACAGCAGTCGTGACAATCAAAATCAAACAATCGCTCTCGGATCCGTCGAACCAACGACGAAGTCCAAATGAGAAATGGCAAACTGCATTCGCTCCAGCGTGTGTTTCGGTGCGGCCTGAAGTGACAATCCCTCCACTGCGCTCCCCGGATTTCCTGTGGAGCTTGGTGGCGTTGGTGCACTTCATGCGCCTTTCTCACGGAAAGGCGCACACGCGGCCTCGTCCAGTGCTGCGCGGAAGGAAATCCGTGTGCGCTCCAACGGATGACAATTCGAAGGTTCGTCTCTCAGTTTGTATTGGCGATGGACGGACGGATCGTGGGTAATCCTGACACCAACAGAATTCTCGGTACTGAACAGATCAACCAATCAAGAAGTCCAAATGAGAAATGGCAAATTGCATTCGCTCCAGCGCGTGTTTCGGTGCGGCCTGGAGTGACAATCCCTCCATTGCGCTGCGCTCCGACGGATGACAATTCGAAGGTTCGTCTCTCAGTTTGTATTGGCGATGGACGGACTGATCGTGGGTAATCCTGACACCAACAGAATTCTCGGTACTGAACAGATCAACCCCTTCAAGAAGTCGAAATGGAAAATGGCAAATTGCATTCGTTAAACCAAACTCATCAGGGATCAAACCGAAAGAGGTGATTCATGGGTCCTTTGCCTTTGCCGATGGGATATGCGGCGCGAAGAGCTTCGGTGACATATGCCTTGGCGGCAGAGACAGCTTCTTTGGAACCGAGGCCGGAAATGAGCCCGCAAAGCAAAGCGCTCGAGAAAGCACAACCCGTTCCGTGGGTCGAGTTGGTGGCGATCTTTTCGCCGGTCAGCCAAGTCTGTTCCCCCGACGCCGCGAACAGGAAGTCGTCAGGCTGGTTGAGGTCGCCCCCGGTTACCACCACGTTCAGCTGATTGTTGCCTCCCCGCCGGGCAATCTCTCTGAGTTGAGCGGCGGCCGCCGGCACCTGGTCACGCCCGAGGGTATCGGCGCCTCTCCCGGTAAGGATGGCCAATTCGTGAATGTTGGGGGTGATCCAGCCGACACAATGGAGCAGTTCGTCTCGGATAACGCGAATGCCATTCCCATCGATGAGTGGAGCGCCGGAGGTCGAACGCAGCACCGGGTCGAGGACAATCCGCTCCCACCCGATCCTGCTTGATTGCGCGGTCAGGAAGGAGGCGACTTCGCCGGCGATGGCGCTGCTCCCCAGCATCCCGATCTTTATGCCGGACAGGGAGACGTCCTCCACCAGGCACTCCAGCGTCTGCCGGACCAGCCCGACTGACATGGGTTCAACCGCGCGAACACCCAGGGTCGATTGCACAGTCAGGGCCGAGATGCAGGCGACGCCATAAACTCCGTGAGCGGAGAAGGTTTTCAGGTCAGCTGTGATTCCGGCCCCGGAGCCAGGATCAAAGCCGGCGATAGTAAGTGCTACATGTTTGGTGCACATTTGGGGCCAATCTTTCCGTTTTCCACAGTTTTCGTCTAATACTACGGCACAAACTGTTGTGCAAGTGTATGCTCCCTCGATGGGGCTTTTTGGGCGTCCCAATGACTTTGGTGAGGAAGGATACAAAGTTAATCGCAACACCAGGCCCCAAAATGCCGTCTAATAGTTTGTAGCCCAAACCACATTTTCACCCGGAGGACACCCTAATAAGTAATTGATAAATTTTGACTTAGGCCCGAAGCGCTCCATACAATAAGACAGGAGAAAAATGTCCACTATCGCAACCCACTCTCATTGGCCCCTACCTGCAATTCTTGCCGGCGCTGTACTATCCGCCATCTGCATCAGCCCCGGTTCCACTCTGGCCCAGCCGGATTCCCCACAGGCAAACACACAAACCGCTGCTGCAACTCCCCATCGCCACCATTGGCGTCAATTCGGAAGAGCTTCCTGGTACGGGGGCGCATTTCAGGGTCAAGCGACCGCTAGCGGCGAACCCTTCAACATGAACTCCATGACCTGCGCCCATCGCAGCTTACCGCTGGGTGCCACCGTGCTGGTGACAAATCTCCGCAACCATCGATCGGTTCTGGTCCGGGTCAATGATCGGGGTCCGGTCCCTGAATCGCGGGTGGTCGACCTGTCGTATGCGGCCGCAAGAATCCTGGGTTTCCGCGGGGTAGCGCCGGTGCGGATAGACTTGGTTGATCCCGCGCTGAGCCCGTCTCAAATTGCAGAGCTCAGTTGGCCCGCGCAGTTTCAGAGATGATTGAAAGTACATCCGAACGTTTAATTGTTGCGCTGGACTTTCCCGACGCCAGGGCGGCTCTCGCCCTGGTTGATCGGTTAGAGGGAGCCACGCGCTGGTTCAAAGTCGGCCTGGAGCTCTACATTGCCGAGGGTAACTACCTGGTGGCCGAACTGCAGCGGCGCGGCTTCTCTATCTTTCTTGATTTGAAGCTCCATGATATTCCCCATACCGTGGCCTCGGCCGTACGTGCCGCGGCGCGGTTGGGCGTGAGTATGCTGACCGTGCATGCCGCGGGCGGACCAGAAATGCTTGCTGCCGCAGTGGAAGCGACCGATCCCGGCCTCTCCTTGCTTGCGGTGACCGTCTTGACCAGCATGGATGGGGAGCAACTCGAAGCAACTGGTGTCCACGGGAGTGTGGCCGCACAGGTAGAACGGCTGGCGACCATGGCCTTCGCTTATGGCGTTCGGGGATTCGTCTGCTCTCCGGTTGAGGTAGCCCATTTGCGGAGCCGGTTGGGCCCCGAACCACTGCTCGTGATCCCGGGCATTCGTCCCGAGGGAGCGGCGGCTGGCGATCAGCGGCGGGTGGCCACACCGGCGGCCGCGATGGCAGCCGGTGCAAGTTACCTGGTGGTGGGGCGTCCGATTACCCGGGCGGTTAACCCCGGAGCGGCGGCAAGAGCCATACTGGCACAAATGCAGACCGGAGTTGCGTCGGTCTAAAGCTTCTCGTAGAAATCGCAGGCCGAGCAGGAAATGTAAACTCCACCGGGAACTCCGCGCTCCCGATCCTTTACCCGTTTCACAATGCGGGTCGCCTTATTGCATTTGGGACATTCAATGCCCTTTGCGGTGTCCATCATTTTCGAACGGTCGGCGGTCTTGGCTACTTTTGCCATGGTCTATCTCTCCTCTAACAGGCTTCGTGCCACACTTCCGCCTGAACCTCTTTCAACGCGGTTTCGTATCAACTGGGGCGAAACAGAAGGCGCTGCTTAGCGTTATTTTACACGATTCGCCTGCCTAGTTCACTCCGCGGGCATCGGACACCAGCTGCTGCGCCGGAGCGGATCCGGGAGGCGGCGGAATCGGCTTGGGCTTCTCGTCATCGGGATACTGCACCTTTTTCATCTGTTGATCTTTGTTAACCGCGTCCGGTAACTGTTCCCCTGGCTGACGCAAGGAAGGCGCGGGCGCCGGAGCGTGTTCCTGATTGGGAGCAGTCGGGGGAGCGTCCCCAAGGCGAACCTGGCGGACGAACTGGCCGGCAAAGTAGCCATCGGTCTCATCCTTGTCGCGGATCACGGGTGGCTGACCGACGTCGGCAATCTCTAACCTGATTACGCGATTGCCGTTGAATCGCACAAACTGGACCTGGTGCGGCGGTTGCCCATAAATCCATTCCTCAAACGGCATTTGGCCGTCCGTCTCGCGAACCTTCTGGTCGGGCTGGCCCACAGCCTTCAATACCATTTCACGATTCATGCCAACCAGAACTTCGTGATTCAGCACCGCTCCCTTAAGTTTCGGAGGTAAGGTGTCGGCGAACGCCTCGACCGGAGTCTTGAGCGAAA
The DNA here is from genome assembly GCA_963814015.1 of uncultured Acidobacteriaceae bacterium. Classification (GTDB taxonomy): domain Bacteria; phylum Acidobacteriota; class Terriglobia; order Terriglobales; family Acidobacteriaceae; genus PALSA-350. Next base: position 861,403 of record CAWFBI010000001.1, on the reverse strand, counting down.
AGTCGATCATGGGAACGATCAGGCTGCGCACCTGGGCGGCAGTCATCTCGGGGACAAACTTGTCGAAGACCAGCACCATGCGTGAACCGACAGGAACGTGCCCGTCATCCTGGGCCAACGGAACAGCCCCACCCATGCCGCCGACTTCAATGTGCTGCAGGATGTGGTGATGCTTCTCCGGACCATCGTTAAATTCAAAAAGGATCCGGTCCGGCTTAACTTCGAATTTGGTAATCACCACGCGGTCTCCAGGCTTGGCTGAGACGCCGTACTTTTCCAACTCCTGGGCGTAGCCCTCTCCGGAAGGGCTGAGTTGCCCGTTGGCATGGAGCACGATGCCTTTCGTACCCAGCGGAAGGGGGCGCACTGCAAAAGCCTCATCGGCCTGGAAGGTGCGGATCAGCTGCTGCTTAGTCCGCTCCGTCAGCGGCTTGGTATCCAGCGCAACGGAAGTGGGTTGGACGGTGGTGAGATTGGCTTCCTTCGGACCCAGGTGTTCCCGCTGCACGGTAAACACTTGTGCATTGCTTAAAGCGCAACTGCAAATAGTACTGACTGCCAGCAAAGCAGCGGTGGGGAAGAATTCTTTGGTCGTGAGCCCAACCATGGCAATTCCCTCATGACGCCAATAATGGTCCTAATGACAGGTGATTTGCAAGTAACGTTTCGTGCGCGAAGACAGAAAGTTTCAGGGCAGCAAATCGGTTCCCACAACGGCTTTAAATGACTGGCTTTACTCGGGTGGCTCGAGAGGTTCCTGGAGCGCGCGAGACGGGGACGGCAGGGATTCGATTTGGACCAGAGTGGTCCCCGCCGGCGCTGGAGTCACCGGATGATGGGGAGCCAGAGTACTACTCATTGCGTCGAGGTCGACAGGAATGCCCGCGGGCACAATGACCGGTTGCGTGTAAACATAAGCCAACCCGCGTGTGGTCCGGTAGACGACGAAGATCCCGAAGAGAAGGACCAGAGCAGTCACCGTGCTGGCCTCCGGGCCGTAGTCTCCGCCGGTCATCCAGACGGGACCCACCGTATTGCTCTGGATGACGGGTGAGAACTGGGTGATGCCACTTACCGGCAATCCGAAGAGAACACACATACTTGCATTCCAGGCGAAATGCCAACCCCAGCAGACCCACAGAGCCCGGGTGCGCAAATACGCCACCGACAGCAGCCAGCTGCTCAGAACGGTGACGAGAAAGCTGGCGCGATTCGCGCCAGGATTGAACATATGCAGGGTGGCGAAGACGAAGGAGAAAGCGATCGTAGCCAACGTAGGACCCATGGCATCGATTAAGCGCTGGAAAGGATATCCGCGGAAAGCGACTTCTTCTGCCAGCGAAGCCACGGCGAGTATGAGCAGATCTACGAGAAGAATCGCAAACTGACGGGGAATGGCCCAGAAGGTGATGATCAATCCACCGCTCAGGACCAGGGGCAGGATACTCACCAGCAGCATGCCCCATCCCAGGGCGGCGCCCAGGCCAAACTCTCGCTGCCAGCCGGAGCGGAAGACCAGGCCCATGCCGCGGATGGGTTCGCGCTGCCGATTGAATAAGCGCGCCATCGCGGCGTAGCCCAGCAGCAGGAGAAAAAGCAAAATGCCGCGCTCGAAGAAAGGCCGCCACACCCCACTCGAAAGACCGTTGGCGGCATGAACCGAAATACTCTGGGCGATATAGAAGTAGATCGCGGCGATGATGACTTGGCCGAAGGCCCGGATTTTCCCGTGGAACTGGTTGGCGCCGGCAGATTTCATGCGGCTTTCCTTAAAGAAAGCCGCACCCTGGGACATGATTGTGTCGGCGTACGGGAAATCCGGGAGGCACGCACTCGATCGGCGGCGGTGAAATGGGTCAAGCGCATGCCCCTGTCGGCATAGATGTGTCAGGCGTTGGTGTAGAACCGGGCAATCTCCCGGAACTTAGCCAGGCGACGTGCGATCCGATCTTCGACCGTCATGGCCTTCAATTCATTAAGATGCCAGGTCAGCTTCTCGTCGAGCAGCGTGGCTGCAGCCACCGGATCATTCTGGGCTCCCCCATCGGGTTCCGGCACTACATCGTCCACACAGCCTAAACGGCTCACGTCTTCGGAAGTAATCTTCAGCGCGGCTGCAGCCTGGGCGCGTTTGCCGGCATCCCGCCACATGATTGAACCGCAGGCTTCGGGCGCGATCACCGAATAGACGGCATTTTCCATCATCAGAACACGGTCGGCAACCGCCAGCGCCAACGCGCCGCCAGACCCGCCTTCACCTGTAATGGTGGCGATGGTCGGTACGCGCAGCCGGGACATCTCGCGCAGATTGCGAGCGATGGCTTCCGCCTGGCCACGTTCTTCGGCTGCGATGCCGGGATTGGCGCCGGTGAGATCGATGAAGGTGAACACGGGGCGGTTAAATTTTTCGGCAATTTTCATGGCGCGCAGCGCCTTACGGTAGCCCTCCGGATTGGGCATGCCGAAATTGCGCCGTACCTTCTCCTTGGTTCCCCGCCCTTTCAGGTTGCCGATGGCCATCACTTCTTCACCGTGGAAGCGTGCCATGCCGCAAGCCATGGCGAGATCGTCGCCGAAGGCCCGGTCACCGTGGATCTCCGAAAAGTCGGTAAAAATGCGCTGGATGAAATCCATGGGGTAGGGCCGCTGCGGGTGCCGCGCGAGTTCGGTCTTGATCCACGCAGGATTCGTCGGTTCGGCGACTACCTGTGTTTGCTCAAGATTTGCTGCCGGTTCGGTCATGAGACTTTCGATCGCCTATGCCAGCGCGGAAAGCCTGCCGCTTGGCCATTGAATCTGTCGATTCTTTGGATTATAGCGTTTTCCGGAATCTCCACGTATCCCACGATCTGCGGGTGTACCCGCTTTCGCGCTTTTTATCCGAAGGCGGCCGGCTTTTGAAGCTCAAGCAAGAACGTGTTCCATTTTGCGGAATCGCGGATATCAATTGACGCATAGAGCAGGCGGGTTGCGGCGGCACGGAAGATTGGACCAAGGAAGCTGGCTGGTCTCATTCCGGCGTGCGGATATTTCCAGGCAGAATGGTGAACACGGTCATGCGCCCGAAACTCGCCCCCGGGCGCCGATAGTATAGTTATTACTTTGCCCGGCCAGATGGCAGGTCCAACTGTGGTTGTGGAGTGTTCTCGATGGTGACTCGAATTGCGCTTTTTGGGGCCGGCGGGAAGATGGGATATCGACTGGCCAGCAATCTCAAGCGTTCCCCATTCGAGGTTCGCCACGTGGAGCGCAGCCCCGCGGGCCAGGAGCTGGTGAAGACTGGTCTCGGTTTGCGTTGCATCCCTGCCGCTGAAGCTCTCGAGGGCGCAGAAGTAGTGATCCTGGCGGTTCCCGATACCGCTATCGGCAAAGTCGCTGAATCGATCGAAGGGGCCTTGAAACCAGGAACGATGATCATGACGCTCGACGCCGCGGCTCCATTCGCGGGGCACCTGCCGAAACGCGACGACCTGGTTTATTTCGTCACCCATCCCTGCCATCCGCCGGTCTTTAACGACGAGACCGATCCTGACGCCAAGCGCGATTATTTTGGCGGTATTGCGGCCAAACAGCACATCGTCTGCTCGCTGATGCAAGGGCCGGAGAACAGCTACGCCCTGGGGGAGCAGATTGCACGGGTGATTTGGGCGCCGGTCATGCGCGCCCACCGGGTCACGCTGGAACAGATGGCGCTGCTTGAGCCAGGCCTCTCAGAGACCGTTTGTGCGACCCTCCTGGTGGTGATGCGCGATGCCATGGACGAGGTGGTTAAGCGGGGTGTGCCTGCGCAGGCAGCGCGGGATTTTCTTCTCGGCCACATCAACGTTCTCGCATCTGTAATCTTCAAGGAGCGTGAAGGGCTTTTTTCCGACGCTTGCAATAAGGCGATCGAGTTTGGAATGCCGGCCTTGATGCGACCTGACTGGAAGCGGGTATTTGAGGCGGATGAGATTGCGGCCAGCATCCAGCGCATTACTTAGTTCATGAGTACCTTTACCGGTGTAGCGCCTCCGCGCAAATTACCTGAAATATCTCATCATGATCGCGCTCGCCGGATGGGCGCTGGCGCCGTATGACGTGAACTTGCTGGTGCTGACTGGTTAGAACTCCAGATTGCGCCCGGAGCGAGCAGCCCCCAGTAACTCACGCGTTCGCAGCACCGCCAATTCCGGGCTCGACAGTACCGGAACTTTCATCTCAGGCATCTGCCGGAGCACGCGCGCCATGGATGCCTGGGCCAGCACCACCAGGTCAACCTTCCCTTCCAATTTTGCAAGCGCCTGGCTCACCGCGCGATCATGCGTTTCGGTATCGCCAGCGACCACAGCCTGGAAAGCGCCATCACAGAGCGATTCCTCAATTTGCGTTTCTATGCCCGCAGCCGCGCTTTTTTCGCGTAGCAGCGCGGTGGTCGGCTCGAGCGTAGTGCGCAGGGTCGCCAATACGCCGATGCGCCGGCCCTGACCGACTGCTTTTTCCGCCATTGCCTCGTCGACCCGAATCACGGGAAAGGGAAAGAGCCTGGCTGCAAACGAAACCGCCGGCCCTATCGACGAGCAGGTGACGAGCACTCCATCGACGCCGACCAGAGAAGCTGATTCGACCATGGCGATCAGGCGCCGCACGGTCACTTTCTGCAGCTTGCCCGCGGCGATCGTCTGTTGGATCAGACTTTCATCGACCATGTGAAAGATTTCAGTCTGCGGCAGGTGTTGACGGCACAGTGAGGTGAATAAAGGAGTCAGCGTCGGGCTGGTGTGCAGCAATGCGAGTGTGGATGCCAAAGCCAGGTTCGCCTTTCAAAAGAGTGTCAGTCAATTGATTCTATGGCCGGCGCCCTCGTCAATAGATTTTCAACCTCAGGCGCTAAAGTCATTCAGTCCTTGCGGAGTGTGGGCGTCATGGCGGACCAGATTGGAACCGGTTCTCACACATCCTCTAAAGCCCTCACCCGGCGCAGCTCGCATTCAACCCGCGGCTGCAATCCACCCGGGAGAACAGTGCGGCGCTCACCCGTACGACGGCGGCAAGCCAAAGAGCGGGAGGTTGTAGGTGCCGCTCGCGCGAGTCACGTATCCGAACACCGCTTTATCTCTTCTAAAATTCGATAAAATTTGGCTTTTTGTCGACTTCAGCGGCGCCGGGTAAAGGGGCCTCTTTTAAAGGAAAAGGGCTGCCTGGGTGAGCTGGCGGAGCCCAGAAGAGTCTCGAGGCCGCTGTCTGTCGCGGCGGGAACCCAGTTCAACCCTTGCGGGATGAGGGGGTCAGCAAGGCTGGGCTGGTTCCGATCGGGGAGCGGAGGGGTCGCGGCCGTAGCCGGATTGGGAACGGGCTCTGGCTCGGAGGCCTGGGGCGAGGCGGGTTGGGCTTCCGCGGCGGCAACCGCATCGCCTGGCTCTTCACCTGCGGGTTGGTGCTGCTGTTTGCGGCGCCAATCAGAGACGTAGATTTGTGCCTTGACGGGCGGGGCCGCGGGTTGCGTTGCGGCAGATGAGGAAACGCGCCGGTCGGGAATCAGGCCTTCGATGGCTACGATCATCGCAAGGGCCTTGATCTGGCCGGCCATGCTGCCTCTGGTCGCTTCAGGGTTGAGATTGGCCAGTTCCCAGAGCCGGGCCAGGATCTGGTCGCGACCAAGGTTCAGCTGGCGCAGCCCTTCGGCTTCCTGGTCCACCAGCTTTTCCCTGACGGCGGCGCGGTGCTCGATCATGTAGGCGCGGACGCGGGGCTTGGCTTTGGTGTAGGCGGCGGTTTCGGGATTGAGACCGACGGCTTCCGCAGCGCGGCGGTCATTCATGGTTCCGGACAGGATCAGGTGAGCAAAGGCCATTTCCTGATCGGTGATGGGATCGGTGACAGTATTTTTGGGCATAGGTCGTCTCGTTCCTTGGTTTGCTGGAGATTGAAATGGGTTTGTTTGCTGCTCTCTTAGGGACACAAAGGGGTTGAGAGCCGCGGTCGGCCCGTCATTGAGTAGTCTTGGGGCTGGTGTTGGTGATTTTGGGACAGGGATCGAGTGAGGTACCGGACAGCGGTGAAGCTATCCTTCGCTCACGCGGAAGGCCGAAACTACCGGCAACTGCCGGACAGGGCGCGGTTGCGTGAGAAGCCGTCGCCTGCCGATATCTTCTACTCTAAGAGATAGAGCCTTTCCCAGTTTGATGTAAGTGGCGAGATGCTTTTTTTTAGCACGGGAGTACAAGCCCAGAGGTAACTCTGGTTGGGTATGCGCGTTGGCAGCGGGATGAAATGGGTGGCAAACCGGATCTAGTGGGTACCCCGGCGTCCACGAAACTTCTCGGATTGATTCCCTGGGGGGAGATAAGGGAACCCTTGGGGGTAGATAAGGAACCCTGGGGGGATAGGTAACAGTCATTGAAAAATGGAAGAGCCGGGTGGGGTCTCTAGCCTCGTCTCCAAATCGAAAGTGGAGATCTCCGGAACAGTTTGTATGGATCTTCGGTCAATGACCACTTTTCAAGAATGCGTTTCTGGACGAGGACGGCGCCCGAGACGATCAACGCCACAGAAAGTGCACCCCAGATATCGAGCCGTCGGCTCGCCTCACCAGAAACCGCCGCCACACCAGCGACGACCAACTCGCAGGAGGTGCCGACCAGCAGCCAAAACCCGCGTTGGTAATTCATCCATGTATCCCAGCCGTCCGCCGCTCGAAGCCAGTCGACAATACTTTTGCCCGTTTCATATCCCGACGCCTGCAGCGACAATTGACCAAAATACCAGGCTAGCAGTGATCGCTGCCGATAAAACGCGAGTGCTGCCAAGAGCAGCATGAGCGCGCCCAACGCCAGTGAAATGGGGGCGGCGCGAACGACATGATCCACCCGCGGACTGTCGGTTCCAGACCAAAGCTTGATGCCAAGCGCCAGGACGGTCACGCAGAACCCGGAGAGAATGCCCATGATGGTCATTTCTTTATCGAGGTACTTGAGATAGCGCTCCACTCGAACAGCCTTGTCGACGGTATGCATGGCACTTCCTCTGGCGTCGTCCAGTCTATCCCGTGAGAACGCGATTCCGCCTTGGTTATGCAAATCCGACCGTGCCGCTGCAGCGCTCTCGAAGATCTTGTCGTCATCCGGATCGGCCTTCACAACGGTAAGGCTTTCAGACTGCGTAAATGACGTTCGCGAACCGCTCTATTTCTGCTCGGATTTCCTTGGCATCCGCCGGCGCCCACCTGAACTTTCGCACAGCACGCGCTCGACCTCATCCAGGACGGGTGCCGACACGTCCAGACGGATTTCCCCGAGTCTCGCCATGTTCAGAAGACGTAGCGGCTCGCCCCCGAAGTTAAGGGCACTCACATACACATTGCTGTCCAGGGTGAGCGAACGCACCTACCGCCCGCGCTGTTCGTTGCGCCTTTTCCGTAGGGTTCTTTTCCAGCCCCTACAATGTGCCGGTTTATCCCCGCGCTCTCTGTCACGGAAACTACGGAAACTCCTGTCACGGAAACTCCCTGCTTTTCTTGGAGTGCGCTGACGATGAGGGACCGGAGTGCGCAAACGATGAGGGACGAAAAGTACCCCATCCTTTGGAAGTTCGTTCCCATTTTATTATGGGGTCACGTTTCATGCCTTCAATGTAAGCTCCGTCTGCGATTAGGGCCGGTTTCGGTTCTGGTCCCTGTGTTTCCCCAATCTTCTTGAGAAACGCAGGCTGTTAGCGCAAAATAGCGGCATGGATCAGCGTTTTGTTATCGAAAAGCTGCGCCACCACGAGTCGGAGCTTAAGGCTGCCGGAATCCTTCACATACGTGTGTTCGGATCCGTGGCAAGAAATGAAGCGACCACGGTTTCCGATGTGGATCTCCTGGCTGATTTTGACAAATCAAAGCGAATGACACTGGTTAAAGTGGGAAGCCTGCAAAGCCGCCTCAGCACTATGCTCGGCACCCGTGTCGATTTGTCTTCCACCGAGTGGATGCGCGAACCGGTCAGGTCAAAGGCGCTCCGTGAGGCCGTTATTGCTTTTTAGGATAACGCCAGACATCTGCGCGACATTCTCGAAGCGATCGATCTTATCGAGTTGTTTCTTCATGACATGACGTTTGAGTCTTATCAGACCGATCTGAAAACCAAATCAGCAGTTGAACGCCAAATGCAGATTATGACTGAGGCAGCGGTTCGTCTTGGTGCGGATGCCGAACGGATCGCGCCGGGGCCGGATTGGGAAGGCTTCCGCGGGATGGGGAACCTCCTGCGACACGCTTATCACCGGATTGATGACCAAATTATCTGGAATACCGTCGAGGACGAGCTTCCGCGCATGCGTGAGGTTGTTGCGGATGCGCTAAGGATGGACAGTCGCAATAGCTAGGGACTTGGGAGCCGATTGTTTCCTGAAATCGAGGAGATAAAAATTAGTGGAACAGACGGGTGCCACTTTCACGGAAGTTTGGTCGACAAGAGTTTCTGAAAGTGCAGGTCCGTCTGTCACCTCAAGACCGAAAGTGCAGGTCCGTCTGTCACCTCAAGACCTACTGGCGGGCAAAATCTCTGGATGCCGGCAGTCTGTCGCCCGGCGCGAGCCGACCTTCCAGAATGGCAGAGCGCAGTTCGCCATACAACCAGTTGGTCAGGGTCTGATGGCGCGACCGGCTTTTGAGCGTGAGCTCGAACGAGCTAACGGCTTTGGGCATTTTCAATGGTCCAATAGATTTTACGAAAATGGCTCTGTTCGATGTACCACTGCGGCCATACTATCAGTTCTGAAGTCGAGAACGCGTGCATGGTCATTGGGTTCTGGCTTCTCGCTAGGTGACTCATGAGAGATCGACAGATGAAAGTTGGAGTTTGGTTCTATGGCCTGGGCACTGCGCTCACCGGCATTCTGGATATCGCCTGGGGTGCATTCGATGGCTCTCATCAGCCCATCCAATCTCTGGGCAAGAATTTTCCTGGTCAACACATACTGGCCTACGTCGCGGGCGTCTGGCTGGTCGCAGCGGGTGTTGCAATTTTGTGGCGGCGCAGCGCAAGGATTGGCGCCGCGGCATCCGCCATCGCCTACTTGATTTTTGCGGCGCTTTGGCTACCTCGGTACTATGCCGGAATTCATATGTATGGCTGGCGAATCGCCGTCTTCGTAGGCATTTCTTTCGGGCTCGCGCAACAGTTAATGCTGGTCGCTCCGGCAGCCATCGTTTACGCCTTCACCGGCTCATCGGATTCCCGGTTGCAAAAGAGAGCAGCTATCGCCGCACGTTGGATGCTCGGATTGCCTCCAGTCATCTTCGGCTTATTTCACCTCACCAGCATTCGCGTCTTCGCGAGCATCGTCCCGCACTGGATGTCGTTTGGATATTTTTGGGCGGGGCTGACCGGAATCGCCTTCTTGCTGGCAGGAAGTGCGATTTGCTCAGGAATTATGGATGTGCTGGCCGCCAGGCTTCTTGCGTTAATGCTGTTGCTGTTCGAAGGTTTTGTAGAAATACCTCCTATTTTTATCCGACCGCACAATCAGGCAACATGGGGCGCCGCCGTCTACAATGTGGCTGCGATCGGGGCATGCTGGATATTCGCCGAGTTTCTCGCAAGCCGCGCAGATCGAAGACGAATCGGTCCCGCGGAGAAGGTCGCCATGTCACGCCCCGATTCCGTGGTTGCGTGATTCAGTAACGCACCCCGAAAGTGAGACACGGCGGTGGACGGAAAAAGATTTTCCTCTACCCTCAAGGCGGAAGCAAGCCCGTTTCTTTTCGCAATGGTCATGCTTACAGATCAATCTCACTGAACCGGTTTGGGACTCAGCAGCAAAACCCTTTCCGCTACCGACTCCACTTTCGAGCGAGTGTAAAAGATCGGAAAATATTCTCCCCGGGCCCATAGCGCATACAAGTCTCGATAGTGAGGACTATCGACATCTCCGGACTGCCCCGGGCTATTCAACCCGACGGAGTTATCCCAGTCCTCAGTGTCAGCGACAATCTTGAAGGACCCGCCCGTAACCTGGTTATCGCCCGGACCGGCGGTAGCCGTCACAGTAAAAGCATCCCCGCCCCGCGGAGCATGCCCCACGTCAAACTTCTCCTCAAGATCCGGAGGCAACGCGGCGGTCGTCGGGCTCGCACCGCTCAGGGGGCTGTAATATACGTGCATAGTGATAAGCGCCCAGCTTCCATTTCTCCATCTCCGGACCGAATCGCCTGGATAGCTCCGCCACCCCTTCCTCGAGGCTCTTCCTCAGAAGCGCGTCCCTGCCGGCGAGCGGGTCCGCCCCGAATCGGCCGTCAGGCGCATACATCCAGCTCACGATCTTCACCATGGGAGGGGTCATCGGAGGAAAAAACTCCTGCGCCTCTTTCGGGATCAGCAGCGCTCTCACGTTAGCTATCACCCGCCGCTGCCACATCTCATAAATCCCGGCCTCGACCGAATCCTTATCCAGCACGTAATCCCAATGGAGCAGCCGCGAAGCCGCCTGTTGCGTAGCCGCATCCGGCAGCTCGATTCCGCGCAAAAGCGGAACCAAACTGCGTGCTGGAATCGAAAGATCGCTGTTCTGCAGTTGGACCATGTCGGCGACGGCAAACTTCCGTCCCGATCCCAGAAACTCAGCCACCCGTTGCCCTCGGTAGGGATCGGCCCACACGTAATGCAGAGCATCGCGATGGGGCCAGCCGAGCGGAATCTGGTAGTCGTTGGACGTGTTATAAAAACCCTTTTCCGGATTGAGCACATGGGGCAGGTCCTTGATGGGCAGATACCCGTTCCATTCATAGCGGCCATCTCCAGGCACCGGCACCAGACCGCTCCAGTTGGGGCGTCTGGGTGCGATGGCCACCGCCTGGTAACCGATGTTGCCCTCGCGATCGGCCCAGACCATGTTCTCCGCGGGAATCCGGCTATAACTGCAAGCCTCTTCAAACTCCTGCCAGTTATGCGACTGGTCCATGCGCAGGCTTGCCAGGTAGGGCGCCCCACCGGTTTCGCGCCACGCCGCGCGCACCGCATACGCCTTGTGATGGTGGGTGTCTTCGAACACCACCGGGCCGTGCCGCGTATATTTCAGTTCCACCGCTCGCGGCGCTTCGCCTTTCACTGGAATGGATTCCCGGATGACCTTCATCGCCTCCCATCCACCCGCGTATTTGTACTCCAATGGGTTGGCGGGGTTGGTGTCATAGACATAGAGGTCTTCGCTGTTGGTGCCGAAAATGGTAAGTCCCCAGGCGCCCGATTCATTGTGGCCGACGGACACTCCCGGCAGCGCAGGCTCGCCGCCTCCAATCACGTTCCAGCCGGGCGCCACCAGGTGAACCCAGTAACGCAACGACGGCGCGCTCAAATCGCGATGCGGGTCGTTCATCATCATCGGATATCCGCTGGCTGTAAGCTTTCCGCTGACCACCCAATTGTTGCTGCCGATGCCTTGCCGGATGTCCTCGAAGAAGGGAACTTCGCTATCCAGCCGTTCCGTTGCCGCGCGACTGCGGTATGCGGGCAATAACTCATCCGGCGTAAGTCGCAGCGGGGTGCGAAAAGCGCGAAAGGTAGCCATGATCTCTTTCGTGAGCAGCGACGCATCGATGGCTGGATCCATTTCCAGCTTGGGATCGGAAGGTTGGAAATACATCACGTCCTTCACTGGTTCGACGCCCATGGCCCGGATGGCCAGTGCGAGCATCAGTTCCTGATCGGCGCGTCCCAGCAGGCCGTTAAAACGGGAGACGACGACGGCCGGGGTCCATCGGCCGGGCCGGATGCCCAGCATTTTGAACTCCGGGGTGAGCAGGGCGGGATGGGTCTCGGTTTCGGCGATGTAGGCGTTGATGCCATCGGTAAACGCTCGGATAATCTGCGCGCCGTGTGGGTGATACCAGTTCATCTCCTGCTCCAGATCGCCGCGGAACAGGAACAGCCGATTGCCGATGTCGCGCGCGAGCTCCTGGGGTCCGAGGATCTCGGCCACCGTGCCGGTAGCCTGCCTCCTCCACATCTCGAGCTGGAACAAGCGGTCGCGGGCCACGTTATAGCCTTGCGCGAAAAAAAGGTCTCCTTCGCTTTTGGCATAGATATGCGAAATACCCCAGCGGTCCTTGATGATCTCAACCGGCTGGCTCAAGCCGGGGCAGAGTAGGGTCTCTGATGGGGGAACAGAAGGAGCCGCGGCGGCGGGCAGCGTGATCGTCGCTAAATAAAATAGGATGCCCCAAAGCGCTCTCTTGGAAAGCTTTCTCATGCTGTAGTCCTCAAGCGTGCGCTGTCAGACTACACCGTGGATGCTTCCGAGAGCCGGAGGGTGAAGTTTTAGCTCCCATCGAGCGACCCCCGATTTTTCGCAAGAGGATGGGGGTTAGTTCGTCTGTCGCGCATCTCCCGCAAATTCGTCACCGTGTTACGGGAACGTCATGAAATTGAGCGAACATTGAGGTGGGACTCTTGGATGTGTAATTAATGAGATCAAAACCGAATTCAACTAAATTGAGGCGCTCGCCCAAGCCGGGGATCCTCGTTGAGAACCCGGTCCAGATCTTGAAATGAAGCGAGGCCGCCACCGGTACTCCGCTCGGCAAGCTTGCGCACTCCCACATCTGAAATGTGCCCCGTTGCTCCGCAAGCGAGATCTCAAGCGGAGTGCTGACAGCGCCCTGCGCATCAACAATTCGACTCATCATAGTGTCTGCTTTGCTGGCGAGGCAATACTGCCTTTCGGCACCAAGGTTGGTAACTAACGCCGAGCAAATTAAACCCTCCGGATCGGATCGACAACCGCTCAATGTCACCTCTAGTTGTCCAATGCGTTTTACAGGAGGCCGAGGAGCTGGGGGGGCGGAACTGATCGGTGCAGATTCCGACGGTGCCGGGGCAGAGCTCGAAGCTGGAGCCGGTGTCGCTTCCATCGGGGACTCGGGCCCGATCGCAACCGGCATGTTGATGTTCCATATCCATGCGGCCTCCCTCGACGTAAGGTCGGTCCGAATCACATTCAAGTTTCCAGTGATCAAAGAAGAGGCAATGTCTGGCTTTCCGTCAAAGGTAGCCATAGCTTCCGGTTTTGTAGTCCCCTTCCCACTGAAGACGATCCGGATGCTCCCGTTGAAGGTTTTTACCGAGGAGAGGCTTAGAACGTTGTCGCTATCCACGGGGACGTCGGTATGACAATCTATTCCCCGGGCCCGCATCCTTTCCTGATCAATCCAGGTCTCATTGTAGGTGTAGCTAACCGTCCCGCTGCTTATTTGACCTTGATCGTTTACATCCAACTTGACTGCCGGTGCAGCGATTTGTAGGCGCCAACGGCACCCGTCATTGGGCCCGAACTCAAGTGCTTGGGGATTTGGGAAGCCAGTCCAAACACCCTTTGTAAGGGAGGTTGGGGGCAGCTTCTCATTTAAAAAGATAAAACTCCCCTCCATTTCGTCATAGATTGCCGGTACTTGCCTTCCTTCGGAGGCGCTTGATGTCGCGGATTTTGCGTTGTTTAGGGCTGTGTACATGTCTCTCGGTCGGGCAGCGAGGCTGTTGACGAGATATTGCGTGTAGAAGCTGAGACCGCTCGGTGAGCGGGCATTAGACGCTTTTTGAGCACTTGTAGAATATGCGATGAGGCTGCCGGATGAGCGGCTCGATATTAATGGGTCCAATGCAATCTTGGGGGCATTCGCCGCCATCTGTTTCAACCGTGGAGCATCGGTTCTGCAAGCATCAAGAACTATGACGCGACTCTTGATTGTCGCAAGATAAGCGACAACCTGTGCTACCCCGATGCTTTTTCTTTGGGTTTCATCCCTGGTCTCTCCAAATGAGAAGTCCACGGGAGCAAGATAGTCGTCCCCGTCTATTGAGAAACCGTGCCCAGAGTAATAGAAGAGGACGGCGTCGTCAGCCTTCAGCTTCGCACGAAAATCGAGTAGGGCTGTCAAGAATTCTGAGTGATCTAGGTCTTTGACCACTGTTATGCTGCCCTCCGCCAGGCCTAGACCAATTAGGACCTGGTACATCGCATCGACGTCCTTGATCGGCGCGCCCTCGAGACGAGGGAAGTTAACGTAGGCGTCGTTTCCGATGAGCAGGGCTTTATATTTCAAGGATTGCGCATGTAGCATCGAAAGGCTCAGCGAGAGAAGGGCGAACAGAATCATAGAGGACGAACGTACGAACAGTTTCTCGCTTTGGTTTGGATGCCAGAAACAAGCAGCCATCACTGTCCTTGGATTTACGCCAATCAAGGTTTTGCTCCTAGGGGAAGATGAAGTAAGTCTGCCCCGCACGCACGACTTGTACGAGACCCCGGTTCGCCGGAGGTGTGTTGCCGTCGATCCAGGCACCTAGGTCCGCGCCGATCTTGGGACTGTTCAGTATGTAGGAATGTCCTGCGGCTTGATAGACGGGATCCACCGCAGATGCATCGACAGTTGTCCCGCCGACCGGGGCAGTAATTATAGGGGAGGCGTCCCCAAGCCGTGGAAGTCTGTGGACAACATGGGAGAGTCGCAATGCGAGATCGTGATCGGAAGCATAGAAGCCGAATTGCACCCCTTCGAGCTTCTGCAGGTATGGCCATTCGTCAAGGAATTCTTTTGACGAAATGTCCGCCGCCGCGAAGATGATTTTCTGAAGCGCTGGGAACCGCGAGCCGTGTCGACCAAGTTCTGCAAGTGCCGAGGTGACTTCGCGCGCGCCCATGCTGTGACATACAATGATTACCTCCGTCGGAGATTTCTTAAGGAACTCTTCGAGGAAGGACATGAAGCGTCGAGATGAGCCGCGAACATTGTCTTCGTCATGCCAGTATCCGACATATGAACCATCAGAGGGCCAACTGTATGCGACCGGGATCACAGGGAACTGGACTTCGCTTGAGATTCGAGCGGTTGCGGTCAGCGCATCATTGAAGGATACGTTGTAGCCATGCACAAAGAGCAACACCCTCCGTCTGCGACCTTGAGGGTCGGTCGTGTTGGGTCCAATCGAGTCCAACAAGGATTGCATTCCATCCTGATTCTGTAACACCGGAGAGATGTCCAATTCCCCGGAGGAAGGTTTCGCGCGCCGCGATCATGTCGATTCGCACCCCATAGTCTGTGTCCAATGTCACCACAGATTTTCCATATGCCACCCCTTGATCGTGAAGTTCTCCGCCGAAGCTGCGCCGCTGATTCGCGCGCGGTCGGTGATATAAAACACCGGCATTGAAATCAAACTCGCTGTACCAAAGAGCCCCTTTGAGCCTTTTGGCACTTCCTGAAGAGCCGCATCCTCCTCGCCGGTTGCCTGTAGCAATTGCTCCCGCAAGCTTCGGAGTTGAGGAGTCTCGACAACACCATTTTTAGATTCAATCGTTTGAACCTGTCGCTCTAGACCTTCTCTGCGCAGATTGAGCGTTTCTGGCGACGGCTGCCCGGCTGGATGTTCCGCTGGAACTTGGCCGGGGGCAACCAACTGCGATGTCGATAAGCACACAATTGCTGCCGCCATGAATTTGATCCGGTGCTGGATGCCCCGATTACCTTCTTGCATAATGGCCTCTCAGAGAAAGCTTCGAGCATCTCTTGCTCCGTGACATTTGCTGGGTCTGGAGGATATCCAATGCCCATTTAACTTGTGCGATAACGTGTGCCAACGACGTTACCGCCGACGGGTATCAATTTCCGGGGGACCGACGAAGGAGCAATCCGGTGACGCTACCCCATTCACCTATCCTGTTACCAGTGTCGGCGAGCACTGCTCCCCTAACGGTGCTACCTTGCCTTCGAGCCACACGGTTGTGTCCTTGCGTGCGTCTATTAGCACGACATTCTTGTTTCCTGCCAGCGATAATCCCTTGAGAATTCTCTCGACGCGTCTTTTTTCGGCTGCGCTGAAGTGAACGATGACCTTAATCGTTAATCTTTCGTCGCTCGCCTTTTCATATATCCGGGATTGCTTCTTGAGATTGCGCTCGAGTTGGGAATTCTTGGCGAGTTTGAATTCGACAAGCGTTTTATCTGAGCTACCTCGAGAAATTTTGTAGTCGGCGGGGCCACGGCCGTCGTTGGCTTCACGCGTCACGTCGGAGGGCGTAGCGAACCACGCCATGCGATAGAGAATATGGAGGTCCTCCTCGCGCTCCAAGGGTCTACCGCCGACGTAGAATATTCGGTGCCCGCCCTTGTTTTCGATGACGTCCTTAAGGAATAATACGCGCTGGTACGCCTCTTCATAAGTGTCGCCGGGCGTAGCATAGAAGCCGGTCCTTCGCAGGAGCAGCTGTGTGAGTTCTCGAAACTGTTCAAGGTAAAGCTGCTGAGACAGCGCCACGTGTTGACTAGCGACATTTTCTGCTTTGTCACCGGTCTCTTCCTTATGTTTGATATAGAAGTCAATCAATTCAGGGAAGTGCTGAACCGTCCGAAAGGCTGCCTCGCGCTCGTCCTTTCGGTGCGGCGAACGCGGGAGCATCTTTTTAAAGTAGTTGTTGACCTGGCTGCGCAGCTGCCGGTTCGGGATTGCATCAGGAATCGTGTCAAAATTATCGATGAGGTCAGTTTTATTGATCCAGGTGTCGTCTTTGGTCAGGAGGTCTTTATGCGTCAGCAGCACGTAATCATTGAGATACCAAGGCAGGCTGTATTTGCCGCTCTCCCACGTTTCGGTGTCAAAGTTGAAACGAACCTTGCGAACTGTGATTGTCCGTTGAAGCGAAGGGGAGATATGGCGATGCGCGAATTTCTGTGTGTAGTCAAGCAGAAACTCGTGTATGAGATTATTGGTAAAATCGCTGATGCTGTCCCGTCCTACCTTGTCGCGGATAAGGCAGAGTTTCTCCAGGTGGCTTCCACGCGTCACCTTCTCTGTGCCAAATGAGCCAAATATCTTGCCAAGGCTAACATGGAGCGCCTCTGCGAACGTCTTCCCCAAGCCACGGCCGTGATTACCCTTGGCAGAGAATCCTAGCCAATTTTGTTCCACCTCCGGAAACATATACCAAGCGTCAAGTAACCCTAGATCAAGTTCCGGATCGTTTATAGACTTGTCCTTCAAGAAGCGGAGATAGTTGATCATGCCGTCGTGAAGACCGCGGTAAATTGGCTTTTTGCTATTGAACAGAAGGAACGGATCGACGAAAAGTGGAAGGTCGGCAAGGAGTGAAATATTGAAGGCCCCGTAATTCTCCAACGCAGATCTGGTCACGCCAAAGAAATCGGAGAAATAGATTTTCATCTCGCGCGGAACTGGAGAGCTTATCCGTGCGGCCATCGCGGAAGACACCCCCCTCTTCCCTACGCTTCGAGGTGAACACTCCGAATCCGACTCCGTCGGTGGCGAACAGAAGGCTCACAATTCTATTGATATTAAACCCTGGCACAGCTGAATTGAGGCTTCATGCGCCGCCCTTGAACTCCGACGAGGAACCTACCCGGCTGGGGCGTCGTCTCCAGGAAGTTTCAGGAAGTTTATGCGTCAAGTTTATGCGTCAAGTTTATGCGTCAGACGGGACTGGTACTTTCGGATTTATTCGTCAGACGGGACTGGGACTTTGGAAGCGCAGCTTTCTACGGATCGAAGGTGAGTTGGCGTTGCCTTTGATCTGTGACGATCTTCTCTCGGGGTCCTCGCTTTTGTAGCGCGAGCTGCCGTTGCGTGGCCTTCTCAAGATCTTGAATAAACTCTGCAGTTCCCAGCGGTCGCCCTGTGTGTGTTCGTTGACGAATGACCGCCAGCTTGGATTCCATCTCCCCTTCTCCGAGGTACTCTCGCCAAGTGGTAACGGTCCAGTGGCGGCGCCACGCATCGAGAGCCAGGAACGCATCGTGCTCGTTGGTGCCGCAGTGAATGGCGGCGCTTGACCAGGGCCAAAGCTCTGGCTCGGAGACCAAACGAGCCCGCACCGGATTCAGCTCGGTGTAGCGCAATGCTTCCCAGAGGTGCGTCTGGTCGAGAGGGCAAGAATAGTATCGTCCTTGCCACACGTGCCCGCTTGCTTGGTGAGCGACATTCCAATAGCAGGCATACCGTCCGTGGAGCTGCTTCAGTGCTCCAGCTAATCCCTCAGCCTTCGTAGGGATAGCGATCAAGTGAACATGGTTGGACATCAGGCAATATCCGATGAGCGCTACTCCGTAGAGGTCCATATTCTCGTGCAGGAGCTTAAGGTAAACCGTTCGATCAGCATCGCAGTCCAGGATGAAGCGCCGCCCGTTGCCGCGCTGCGTGACATGGTGTGGGACATCCACTGCGACCACTCGGTTGAATCGCCCCATGACTGGCAAGATAACAGCAGCTACTTCGCCACGCTGAAACTTCTGCCAAGATGAACGAACCTTAATGTTTTCCAGCGGCATTTCCGACAAAGTTCCAGTCCCGTCTGACGACCAAACTCGACGACCAAACTCTTAACGTTGTTCTCCTTGGTCTGCGCCCTTCCCTCCACTGGCTCCGCGGAAGTCTTAGCTTCTCTGTTCGTCAGCTTCATCGGTACTATGGCGCAGTCCGACTCCTCCAAAACGTACATGTCCGGATCGTGGGTCTTTCACCTTTCCGGACCGGTCTGCTCGCGCAGACGCTCTGGAGGTCTCCCGGTTCTCGTGCACACTGTTTGCTGACGTGCCTGGACTCTTCGACTACGCCGAGCCCAGCGGCCACTCGCGAATAACGCGGCTCGCTGATGTTGCCTTCCCACTGACAGAAAAGGGTCGGCGCCCGGAGATCGTGTTTTCGGAGCTCAATAATCCCGCCCGCCAGCCCTCTGTCTACGCTTCGCTATGATCCCTCACGAGATCACAGGCAAGACTCAAGGCCGGAATGGAGTCGCTTCTCCTTTTCCGTAGGGCTCTTCCATCCCCTACAATGTGCCGGTTTATCCCGGCGCTCTCTGTCCCACATCTCTCCTGCATCTCTTGTCAAACCCACCAAAAAAGAGCGTTGCGTAACGTGGCGGAAAATTTGTATGTCCGAAGCATTCCTCTGCCTACTTCCGACGCAGCGAGATCACCACCTGGGCGAGGGACAGAAGCAGGCCTATTACAGTCAGCGTCAACATGAAACCCTCCGGGGCGAAACTGTGTCGCCCAACCAATTCACACTCCTCATGCTCTTTTTACCGGAGTGTTGGAAGTTGTAAAACTGGTTGCATACAGTGTGTTTTACACGCATCATCTTTCTGTGCGGATTCTGGACGGGATAAATCACGCCGGAGGTCGCTACGAGCGATTCTTCCGAAACTTGATCCTCGACTTCCTCAATGGGGAGGAGACACGTTGGGGCGTCCTGTCCTGGCCGCGAATTCCGGAGCTGAATCTGCCAAGCGAATCGGAGTGTGAAGCCGCCAGCGCCGCCTTCTTCATCCGGCTGCGCGCTTTCGTGGATGGCTTCCTTAAGACCGGAATCGACAGCAGCGGGATCGAGACACCGTCGAGCCGCAGAGTCCGCGCTTCGGTGGATGAAGCTCCCATCATGACCGTATCCGCAGACGAAGCCCCGGTAGTGATCTTTGACGAGATTCAAGCGTCGTGGCTGCGAAACCAGCCGCGGCCATTGTTAAACGGCGACGGTACGATGGCGATCGGCGTGAGCCAGCCTCGCTGGGAGAACCAAGCCCCTGAACTGTATGCGCGCGACATGGCGACCCACTACTTCCAAGAACTGCTCTCTTCGCCCCTTTGGACCCGCATCGGCAAGTGTGCCAATCCGACTTGCAAGCGGTACTTCCTGCGCAAACGCCAACGGAAGACGGCCATCAAGCGTGGCAGCTACTGTGGCAGTTGCAAGCTGATCGGTGGAGCAGAGCGGACTCGGCTGAGCCGCGAGCGACTGAGGCAAGAGATGTTTCAGGTGGCGGCGGTAGCCTGGCGTGAGTGGGGTACGCGCGCGCGTCGGACCGACCGTGCGGTCTGGGTCGCGAATCACGTCAACAAAGCCTTTGGGAAGACGCGCTTCATCCGCCCGAAGTGGGTCAATCAGAATCACGAAGCGATCGAGACGTTCTTTGACTAAGAGCAAGCTAACACGTAGGAGAAGCCGTCTCTAGGGCATTGAAGGGACGAAATAACCCCTAACTAAATTGAAAGATAAGGGGACGGAAATACCCCCGACGGTAGTGCGCGCATGAGTTTATGCGTCAGGAAGATGTGAAAAAATTGATTTCGCTGATTTTGTTAGGGTTCCGTTTTTGATAGGAAATGTATGCCTGGGCCTGAGTAATTGCTTAGAGGGCATCCTGACGCGAAGTTTTTTCGACTCCGGATCGCTCGCAACCGGAAAATCATTTTTTTCACATCCTCCAGACGGGACTGGTACTTTCAGAACCGTTCCCGAAAAGTTCCAGTCCCGTCTGACGCACAAATTCCCTGGCGCGATTGCAGTATCCAACTGAAAGACGCTAGGGAAAGGGTACTCGGAAAACCTGGGGACGGGACGGGAAGATACCTTTGCTCCGCTGCTTTGGACACGACCGCGGGAATCGCCTCAGGTTCGAAATTGATAGCCCTGGCTCTTGGCCTTCAACTCCCGTTCACACTCCTTAGCACAGGCAACGCTCGCGCAAGGTAGGGTACGGTACTCGATGGCGCCAAGATGCTCCAGGACGAACTGTCGCTTTGCGTCATTATTTCGGGTACCGCAACCGTGAGGCTCCGGCAGGAGAGACGACATGCGTTGAGCAACGTGGCTGCCCGTTCCAAAAAGTATCAGTTGCTCCCCTTCTCGCAACTCATAACACCCTGGGCCAAATGGAGCCGTCAAGAGCTCACATTTGCGCGGGTCAGGGAAACGCCTCCACTCCGACCATCCATTTGTCATGCGGGGAGGTTCGGGGACAGACGAAATAATCCCGAAACAATTCTCTACCTTCAAATCCATGACGAATAAATCCATGACGGACATCCCGTCCCCCCCAATCCCCAGTTCCTGTTCTTCCAAAAGTGTCAGTCCGTCTGCCACGAAACTCCCAGATACGCCTGTTCAGGCCACCCGCATCTGCGTGCTAGACTGTCCCCGCACTGGTCAGAAATCTGGTAACGGTGCGGACGACAACGTCCGCGAGGGATCACGTCTCTCGTCTCTAAGAGACCAAACGGCGATGAAGCGCTCGCAGTGACCGGAGTCGTTATCCTGCTATGAATTTGCCCTGGGTTGCCCCCCCACGTCCTAAGCAGCGTGTATTCCTCCTCCAACCAGAAAACTGGGCTCGGGCATTACGGTACCTCTCGCTTGCAGCTGCAGTCTGCGCGACCTGCCACGCCGTGTATGCCGCTGCGCCACCAGCCACCGTCACGACGTTAGCCGTTACTTCGGGCGCAGGCGCAGTGGCCACAGTGCCCGCCGGAAGCGTGGTGGTGTTGACCGCAACCGTGCACGCTGGATCAACCGCGGTAACCGTAGGCCAGGTAAATTTTTGCGATGCCTCGGCGGGTAACTGCACTGACATCCATTTACTAGGAACGTCACAGCTCACGGCCGCGGGAACGGCCATACTCAGGTTCCGCCCTGGGGTCGGCAATCACAGTTATAAAGCCGTCTTTGCCGGAACCAACAACGACGCCGGTAGCTCATCCAGCGCGTCGACCCTGTCGGTGACAGGCACAACCGGCAAGCTCGCGACCACGACCACCATCGCCGAAACCGGGGGGCCCGGCAACTACGCGCTGACCGCAACCGTGACAGAATCAGGCGGTGCCATACCACCAACAGGAACCGTATCCTTCCTCGATACCTCCAACGGAAGTGCGGTTTTGGCCACGCCAACGCTGGGAGCAGCAATCGCGGGCCTCGATTGGCCAAATCCGCAGCGCATAACCACGAGCAACCTTACCCAGGCGGTGGCACTGGGCGACTTTAACGGAGATGGAATTCCAGACGTAGCAACGACTGGGGGTACGTACGCGCAGCCGTTGGTCATTCTGTTGGGCAATAGCGACGGTTCGTACACCATGGCTCCTGCGCTCTCGTTACCAACCTTCTTTTTAGGTTCCATCGCGGTGGCGGACTTTAACGCAGACGGTAAACAAGACCTGGCCCTGTTGGACGCCGCCGCCAACTCCGTCATCATCCTATTGGGAAACGGCGATGGAACCTTCCAGATGGCTGCTTCGAGTCCCACCGTGGGACAATCCTCCAACCAGATTGTCGCGGGAGATTTCAACGGAGACGGCAACCAGGATCTGGCCGTCTCGGCCAACAACTTAACCATCCTCTTGGGCAACGGAGACGGAACCTTTAACGCAGCGCCGTCCAGCCCTGTGGGGGGCACCCCCTACGCAATCGCAATGGGGGATTTCAACCAGGACGGTAACCTCGATCTGGCGCTCTCGTACCCCGACAACCATGTCATATCCATCATGCTCGGAAATGGAGACGGGACCTTTGCCTTGCCCAACCACATAGCTGCCTTCCAAACCCCCGGCACGCCCATTGGCGTAGCTGACTTCAACGGAGACGGGAAGCTGGACCTTGCTTTGGGCGTCAATGACGCCAGCACCGTCGGCGGAGTGGGCGACTCGGTGACGATCCTCGCCGGCAATGGTGATGGAACGTTTTCCTATGCTCCATCGGGGCCACTCGAGTCCTTGGCTTCCATCACTTCGATCAACGTGGCTGATTTCAACGGGGATGGCGTTCCAGACCTGGCAGTGACGGACGAATTCGGCACCCTAATCGTTTACGTTGCCAACGGGAGCGGCTCATTCACCGCATACACCCCCCCGACTTTGGTTTCGGGTTTCGGCCTCGCCCTGGTTTGCGCCGTGGGAGACCTCAACGGCGATGGCAGACCCGACCTGGCGCTGGGCGGGTACACCAACCTTATCTCGCTCTATACGACCGAGCCGACGGAAACCGCCACGGCAACCGCCAATATTACTTTGCCGGGCGGCGGTCCGCATCTGGTGGATGGGAGTTACAGCGGAGACAGTAACTACAATTCCAGCCTTTCGGGCACGGTTTCCCTTTTGGGCGTGCCGGTCGCCACAACAACGACGACACTGAGCGCGTCGGCAACCAGCGTGGATGCACAGCAAAAGGTTACGCTCACGGCCACGGTTCAGGGGAATTCACCGACCGGCACGGTTACATTTCTGAACGGCACCACCAGCCTGGGCACGGCGCCCATTTCGGGTAATTCGGCGAGCCTGACAGTATCCTTCGCTGACGCGGGATCCGTTTCGCTTACGGCGAGCTACGGAGGAGATCCAAACAACCTCGCCAGCACCTCGTCCCCAATAACCGTCACCATCGTCGCTCCCAGCTTTGCGGTTGCCGTATCGCCTGCCTCCGCGACCGTCACTGCTGGCCAATCTGCTACCTTCACCGTTACGGTAACTCCGGCGGGCGGATTTGCGGCCGCTGTCGCCTTGAGTTGTGGCGCACTGCCCAGCCAGGCAAGCTGCGCCTTCGCTACCCCATCGGTCACGCCGAGCGGTGGTCAACCAGTGCAGGTGACGTTGAAAGTCTCCACGACGGCTTCGACCGCAGATCTGCGACAAAATCCCCTTGGTTTACCAGGAAGAGAGCCATGGTTTCCGGCCGGAGCCGCGGTGAGCTTGGCTGGCCTCCTGGGCCTGGCGCGCGTCCGAAGGGCGAGCCTCCGTTGGCGTCCATGGTTGCAAGCCGTCATTTTGTTGACCGCTGCCTGTGCTTTGAGCGCCTCCTTAATAGGTTGTGGCGGGGGCGGGGGCGGAAGCACGACGCCGAGCAATCCAGGAACACCGGCAGGCATTTCGACCATTTCAATCTCCGCCGCCGCAACCGGCAGCAGTTCACCTCAAACTGCAAGCATCCAGCTGACCGTGCAGTAAGAAGGTTGGTTGTCTGACGGTACTGGTACTTTGTGGGGCGAGATACGGGGCGAGACAGGACAGACCGAAATGACCCTAATGGAGGCCCATCTCTTTGGAGCCTGAGGGGAGCCTGAGGGGGACAGAACGAAAGGTACCGCAATGAATCAAGCGTTCCACGTACGGACCGTTCTCTTCTTGACGGGGTGCGTTTCGTCTGTCCCCGCCCGGAGTCCCACAGCCGCAGCTTCCGGGGGGTGCTGCGATTTACGGGGCCACCTGGATAATGCTCCACCCTCCTTACCGGACGCGGAGGACAATGCCTGCACTCACGCGCAGCAGGTTCTGCTGGTTGCCTTGGCCGTTGGGCAGTTGAGTGCGCAGGTAGTCAGCCTGGATGGCGCGGATGGCGATGTGTCGATTGATGGTCAGGTCAAGCCCTCCGCCAGCCAGGACCGCCCGCGCGGCGGCTGCTCCAGCAAGCGAACCGCTGGAGCCAGGGAACAGCCCGTCGAAGCCGTGAGCGACGCCCACAAGCCCCTGCACAAAGGGGGTGAATCTTCCGTCGAAGAACCGGTGGCTGAAGCGTGGCCCGACAGTGAAGGTGACCAGCGACAAGCCATCGCCGGCAGTTGCACCGATGGTGGCGGCGCGCTCGCCGGTCAAGTCAGCCACCACCGACAGCGCGCGAAAGGCGTGGAAGGCGACTTCGCTGCTGCCCCCATTCATGTTGAAGCAGCCGCACCGGCCAGGCGCAGCGTTGGAGCGCGCATAGCTGTAGTTGAACGATATCTCCAGCGGCGCATACGGGGAAGCTGTCTCCACCTGCTGTGCCCTGGCAGACATCCAGCCGATTCCGATCATCAGGGCGACTGCTGCAATTTTATACATTGCTTTCTCCCACTGGTGTCTATTGCACGGTGAGTGTTACGTTGGTTGAGCTGTGGGCACTGGTAACCACATCTGTTGCAGTTACCACGACGGTGTAGCTCTTGGGAGCCTGGTTGAAGAAACCAACGCCGCTGCTGCCGCAACCGCTCAAGCACACCATAGCGCCCAACGATAACGCGGCTGCGGCCAGCACCACTGACAGGCCCGGCAGCTTCCTCAGCCGCCTGCGTACCGTCGTGATGCCAGCGATCGGGAGCAACAGGAAGGCCAGCGCCATCGTACCCAGCGATCCGCCCGGCTTCGCACCGCGCGCCGTTTGCTGTTTGACGGTCTGGACGGTCATGGTGACCGGCGTCGCCCCGCTACCGGCCGGAATCGTTGCCGGAGAAAAGGTGACCGTCGCGCCCGCCGGCAAACCAGTTGCACTCAGGGTCAGCGCATCGGGGTAGGTTGGCCCGGAGCCTGGCGCCAAGACCAGGTTGAAAGCTGCCGCTCCACCCGGCAGCACGCTCTCAGTGCCGGAGCCGGCGCTGGGGGTAAGCGTGAACCCTATCGGCGGCGCGGCCGCAGGCGCCACGGTGATGGTGACGGTGACCGTCGCCGCCGCATAGCTCCCGCTGGCTGCCTGGCTGGCTTGCAACACCACCATGCCGGCGCCAGTCAGGGTAACCATGTTGCCCGAGATCGTTGCCGGACCACTGACCACGGTGTAGGTCACGGCGCCACTCGATGACGAGCTGGCGCTGACTGCGAATGGAGGGTTCCCATACTTCTGGGCCGGGATCGTCGCGAAGCTCAGAGTGGGCGCAATCCCCGTAACCGTAAGCGTCGCCGAACCGCTGCTCGAGCTAAAGCGACGGATTGGGCTACGGGGCGCAACGCGAGCAGTTGGCTCAGCAGTGGCTTCGACAAAATTTGCCGTGATGGTATGCACGCCCACAGCCGTCGGGGTCACCTGCAGCGTTGCCCTTCCGGCAACCAGAGTTACCGCCGCGCCGCCGTTCAGGGGGACCGTCGTGGCGCCCAGAGTGTCGGTAAAGCTAACCGTGCCCGCCGGAATAGTGGAGGGCGTGGTCGTATCGCTCACCACCGCGGTCAGCGTCGCGGTTTGCCCGGCGACCAGGGAAACAGGGTTGATCGTCAGAGTGGTCGATGTTGCGTCGGTATCGTTATAGGACGTCCCACTAACGGAGACCTGCTGGGGGCTGCCGGCAACGTTGAGTGTGTTGTCGGTTATCGTGATACCAGCGCTCAGATTGCCAACGGATTGCGGAGTAAATTCCACCGATACATCGCATCCCGTACCCGCCAGGAGCGAGGTGGAAGCGGCGCACAGGTGCGTGTCGCCTGAGTTCTCTGAGAAGTTCGCCGTGTAGGCGGGATTGGCTGAAAAAACCAGGGGTAGATTTCCCAGGTTGGTTACGGTTGCTGTCTCAGCCGCACTTGTTGCCCCCGTAGCCGTGCTGGGAAACGTCAGTGCGGAGCCCGACACGTTGACGAAGACAATGCGGCCGTTCCCCGAATCCGGAATATACAGATTCCCAAACGGATCCACCGTGACCCCAAATGGGAAATTCAGTGTTGCCGGAGCTGGCAGACTGGTCACTTTCAACACCGAAGCCACGCCGGCTGCTGTGATTTCGACGATGCGGTTGTTGCCGCCATCGGCGATATAGATATTTCCCATCGCGTCTACGCCGACGCCTTGAGGACTGCTAAAAGTAATTCCGGTTGGACTTAGCAGCGATGCCACGCCGGCTGCCGTTACCTTGATGATACGGCTGGGATCGGAGTTCAAATATCCGTCTGTAATGTATATGTTTCCCATCCCGTCGACCGCTACGCCAGTATTTCCTTCTGGTGTGACGGTGTAACTTCCTGTACCGATCACCGTTCCAATCCCCGCCGAGGTCGATCCTGTTACCCGTATCGAAGACACCTCGACAGTCCGGCCATTGCCATAATCCGAGATATATAGCGTTCCAGAAGCATCGAAGGCCAACGCCGTGGGGAGACTCAGCGCTGTCGATAGGCCTGTGATGCTCAGCACCGAGGCGACTCCACGCGGCGTTATCACGAGAATGCGGTTATTGTCATGGTCGCTGATGAACAAATTGCCGGCGCCATCGAGAGCGACGCCTGTGACTTCGGCGCCGAAGGGGTAGCCGTTGGGGGATACTACGGATGCAGTGCCTCCACCCGCGGGAATCTTGACCAGATTGCCGCCGTCATTGGCGTCATAGATGTTCCCGGCGCCATCCAGAGCAATTTGGAAGGGAAAACTCAGCGCCACGCGCCCAGTGCTCACCACCGTTCCCGTATTCGGAGCTAAGACTGCTACCGGAGCGTCGCCAAAGCCGTACAGGGGAACGGTAACAACCGGGTTCGAATCCGGATCGTAAAGCACCAGCGCGCCGTTGCGCAGGCCGGGGGCGGTAGGCAGGAAACTAACCTCCACCGTGCAGCTTGAACCCGATTCGCTCGAGCCATTGCAGGTTGTGTTTGCACCGCCGACGATCTGAAAATCGAGGCCCTGCGTGCCGGAGGTAAACACGTTCACGCCCCCCAGGCCCGAGACTGGGGATCCTACGCTGAAAGACAAGGTCAGCAGAGTTGGAGTCGAAGAACCCAGCGCGATATGGCCAAAGCCGACTGCTGTCTTATTTAACGAAGACGTATAGCCTTCCCCAGACTCTGGATCCCAATCAGTCCCCGGGTCCACGACCAAGGCCTGGTCATTGTCGGTATCCGCGATATAAACCGCGCCGAAAGCGTCGACCGCAACTCCCTTGGAGGCACTCAGTGGCAAGGCCTGATCGGTCAGGAAGTTGGCCAGATTCGTACCGGTATGCGACGTGTCGACCTCGACGATGCGGCTGTGGCTGGTGTCCGCGATATAGACGTTCCCCATACGGTCCACGGCTACGCTGCTCGGATGACTCAGACCAGGCTCCAATTCGCCGGTGCTGAAAACTGTCCCGGTGGTGCTTCCCGCCCGCACCGTCACGACGTGATTGTTCGCATAGTCAGCGATGTAGAGGGTCCCGAATGTATCCACGGCCAGGCCTTTGGGAGTATTGAGCGCAGGGGAGACGGTGATCGTGAGCGCGGCTGCCGTTCCTCCTGAAGTCACTTCGACGATCTGGCTGCTGCCACCGGTGCCGTCAGAGATAAACAGATCTCCGGATTGGTCCAAAGCGACACCATGCGGACCAGTCAGCGTCACGCTTCCAGTGCCGATTACGGAGCCGGCGCCAGAGGAGGTAACCTTCACGACACGGGCGTTGCCCGTATCCGCGATGTAGAGGTTGCCCGACCCGTCGATTGCGATGCCCGACGGAGCACTCAGGGAGGCCGGGCTCAGCCCACTCATCGTAAGCACCGACGCATTACCCTGTGCGTTCACTTTCACAACCTGGTTGTTATTTGTATCCGCGATGAATATGTTGCCGGACGGGTCGACAACCAGAGCACTGGGCAAGCTGAGGGTAATGCTTCCTCCGGTGTTGATCGTCCGCACCACACCGCCAAAGAGCAAACTGGCCGATGCATGGGCAACCTGTGCGACGGGGAGAAGGACGATACCCAGCAGACCCCACAACGCCTGACGAAACCGGACGGGGAAACTCACAGAAAAACCTCCTGGATAGTCGACCACTTGTGTTTGAAGTCGCTGACTTGGCTCACGAAATGCTGTAACACGTTCTGAGTTCTGTGGTGGGTTGAGCCATAAGCTACTCCTGACGCAGCGTCAACGTCATCGGCGGCCTCTCGCAGAGGCCTTACAAACGTATGATTCTGGAGCAGTCCCCCATTTCCAGTCACGGTTACCAATAGCGCCCTTTTGCCATTGACTGTCTGAACATTTCAGTGGTCTACGAAGGGTGCACAAGCACTCCATGGTCAAAAAACTGGCGAATGAGAAGACCGTTGCATCTATAGCCGGCATGCCTGCAGCGGGTAGGGTTCGTGTCTCACAACCGTGGGGGAAGATGCGGGAAGATGCGGGAAGATGCGGGAAGATGCGGGACATCCATGGATGTCCCTCCTCAGTCTCCCCAAAAGAGGAGCCTAAGCCGGAATCTTAACCAGCGCCAGGAAGTCAATGATTTTCAACGGAGGTTAGCACTTTATGAATGTAAACACCATGACGGATAGCTCTGATGGTGTATTGAGGGTCAAACTCGTTGAATACGAATCAAGCACGGGTCAGGGTCGAATCCAGATTCTTGAGCTGCGCAAGGAGTACGCCCGATACTATGTCACTGTGCGGTACGGGTCGGGACAGCAACGAATCGACTACAAGACGTACGACCGCATGAAGAATACTGTTTTCGCCTTCCAAACGCTTCCAAACGACAATGTGACCGACATCACGATCGTCGCGGTTGCGGCAGACTGAAGCAAACTGGCGCAGACAGGAATCCCGGTGACGAATCCCGGTGACAGACGGAACGATCACCACATGCGAAGGGGCAACACCTGGACGACTAGCTGTAACGGTTACGTTCCGTCTGCCACCAAATCCTTGTCCGAAACTACCATAAAACCGCGCGCGCAATCACTTGATACCCCAAGAAGTCACAAATGAATCCCTTAGGGCATGCGAAAGATCATAAGCGGCATCTTGAGCGGGCGTGAACGGATTCAATCCCGGGTCGATCTGTTCCGCCAACCTGACCATGTGACTCTCGACCAGGGTGGATTCAACCATACTCAGTTCGGCAACGTAAAGTTCACGAAATCGCCGTCTGGCATCGGCGATTTCGACTGCAGTGTGATCGTCTGGGTTTGCCAGAATCCCTGCTTGCTTAACTGTTTCCATATACAGCCTCTGGCGGAGCTCAAGAAATGGCTTCTGTGCTTCTCGTACGCGCGTGCTATTGAAACTCCAGACGCTGAAGCAGACGCCACCGACTACCCCCAAAGCCTTGACCGCATCGAGAATTATTGGAAGGTTTCCCATGCGCACAGCATAACCCGAAACCTAATGATTACCTATTGCAGCAGATTCAACTGCTCGCCGACCGGCATCACGGCGGCCTTCCGTCCCGGAGCCCGACGGGCAATCGGTCTGCCAAGCCGACGTTCTAGTTCGGTTACGAAGTCGGCGGTGCCTAGTGGGCGTCCGATGCCCTCCGCCTGTCTTAATGAGATGAACCCTTCTTCATAAACCTCTAGTAACAAATCCCGAAGTCGGCCAGCGATCGAGCACGGGGCGCACGGATACGAGGTTGTCATCCTCGCAGGCAAGTGCGCCCGCACACCCGACCACCCATCCCTCAGCACGAGACACTAGCGGAGCGCGAACCGGATTCAGGCTGACATACGATACCGCGGACCTCAGGTGTGACTCGTCCATCGCGACCGACGCGAACCGGCTCTGAAATAAATGACCGGTCCATCGGCCACGTGCATTGATGAAGTTGGTGTGTCGGCGGTGCGCCTCCCCCAAGGCCCGGCTGATGCCGTCTTCCCCGTGCGGCGTCAAAATCAGATGGACATGATTAGGCATGAGGCAGTAGGCCCACACCTCCACACTGAACTTGCGTGCCTGCTCCGCAAGCAGATCGCAATAAATCTGCTGATCTCCATCTTCGAAGAAAATTGCCTCGCGACGATTTCCGCGCTGCGTCACGTGGTGCGGAAGACCAGGGACGACCATCCGGGCGAGGCGACTCATGCAGCAAAATACCACGAACTCAGGTGAATAGGATTACCGTCACCGGATTACCGCGCCCCGGATTACCGCGCCTTTACACCGCCGTTACCGAAAAATGGCGGCCGGTTTACGACTCCTAACAAAGTTCCAGTCCCGTCTGAGCACAAATCCCAGGCCGGTCATCTTCTCGATATAGCGCCGTAGCAGCCCGCGCGCCCCCTTGCCTTGTCTCCCATACTCCTGTTCGCAGAGCACCAGCTCGATCCAGTCGTATACCTGTGCTCGCTTTACCCCAACAAACCGGATTGCTTCGCTGGCTTCTAAAAGCCGGCGAATCTCCTCCAGACTTAACTTCTCCGCTTCCTGCACGCTGATGTTCAATCCTCAGCATCCTAATCCCTTCAGGCTCATCTTGTGTTGGAAACACGGCCTCCCTTCAGGCTCATCTTGCATTGGAAAAGACTAGCTCTGGACGAGATCCCAAAACCGTACTACCGTAGGACCAAGCTCCATATGTCAGAGCCGTCCTGCCACGACGACCCTGTTTGGCCTTGCACCCATGCGCTCTACCCGTGCATCCGCCGCCCACCACCGCGAAAGCATCAGCCCTTGCCGAGTTTATGCGTCAGACGGGACTGGTACTTTCAGAACCGTTCCCGAAAAGTTGCAGTCCCGTCTGACGCACAAACTCCCGTCTGACGCACAAACTCCGTCTGACGCACAAACTCCGACGCACAAATTCTGACGCACAAATTCAGTTCCTCTAGCGTTCGGCAACGCGCGGCTCACCGATAGGCGCGCCGGCCGGCGATGGCTGTTTTGCCGGGAGGAGTGCAAGCAGCGCGACTCCAATCACGCCAAAGATCACAATGTCCTGGGGGCTATCCTTCCTGTGCATCCCGTGCGCCACGGCCTGTGCCGACATGATTGTCATCGTGAACCCATGGGCAAGGCTTGACCACGCCCCATAGGCGATCATCAAGCGATGCTTGGCCGGCTGATTAACGGCCACCAACAGACAGACCCCAAGCGCCGTGTTAAGGCTCAGGAACATCGGCATGACGTCACTATGCCCGCTGAGCCACCTAGAGTGCCACAGATCGTCGAACAGGAGATAGCCCCAAAAGCAATAAAACAAGCCCACCAACACCAACACTACCTGTAAGGCGCGCTCACGTTTCATACCGTCCTCCGTTTTGTGCGATGCAAGGTTATTACCACCCTTTTTTCTTCAGATTGTGCGATTGTCAGCTGTGATGCGTCCGATACTGGAACCCTGCGAGCATCCGCAGTGTGAGCAGAATGCTTCTCCCCCTCGAATAGGCTTGCCACAGGAAATGCAAGGCCCAAGGAGAGGCCCTCGGAACACAAAATAAAGGATGAATCCAATCAAATTGGGTATGAGGAAAGCGGCAATCACCCAGGCCCAAGCAGGCATTTGACGCCTTTTTGCGTCCCTATAGATATATCCGAGGGCAAGGAAAAAAGCCGCGGTGAAGACGCCAAACGTCAAGCCAAACCAAAGCGCTTCCGGCATGGTACTGAGAAATCCTTTGGAAGCAAGTAAGGAACGGCCCTGGCTGGAAGCAAAATAGACTACCCAAATCGCGATCGCCAGTGCTGCGATGACCATTGCAGACCTGGGTAGAACATTCCGTCTTGCGGTTCCCAACAAGACAGCCGCAACTACAAGCCCGGCCAAGAACGCTATCAAAAGCACCGCCGATTGCTGTGTCATGCAATACCTCTATTCTGACCAGGCCCCGCGAGCAGACGTAAGGCCGAGCAAAGAGATGGCAGCAGCCAAAAGACGAGCACGCCTGCCTGGACTTGAGCAGTGTCGAAATAAATTGGGACCGTCAGGAGCTTGGCCACCTGGTAGACAAGTGCCGATCCCACAATTGACATCGAGAGCGCTAAAGCAAATGCAGCCCAGACCTTGAATTGCACGTTGTGCTGGCGCATTGTCTCGGTATGATGCGCAAGAATCTCACGGACCTGGGCATTCGAATCTGGTTCACTCGTAAAGGTGAATTCCCGCAACCCCCGAATCGTACGCGCAGTTAGCTCGAGGTAGCGCTTGCAACCATCACAGTCGCGGATGTGGTCGTGGATGAGCTGTCTTTCGCCCTCTGAAACCTCTTCTACGAAAGACCTGTCGATAAGCTCGCGAAATCTCTTGTCACCCTCCATGCGAATCACCCTCCTCAAATGCGGATCTCAGTGCTGCAAGACCGCGATAGATTCTGGACGTCACCGTTGTAGTAGGGGCGCCCAAGACCTGAGCCATCTCCGCAAGAGACAGATCTTCTTGAAACCTCAGCAGCAAAGCCTCGCGATACAGCGGTGGCAGAATCTGCAGCCGGCCGGCCAGACGCATTGTGTCTTCGCTTCGGGCCGCGGCTTCGAATGGGGAAGGATCGGAAGAGGGTAACAGCAGCGTTGCATCGCGATCATTTGGCAAGGACGCTGTTGCCACCGCTTTTCGTTTTTTCCGGAGGTAATCTATTGCCAAATTGCGGGCGATCGCGAATAGCCATGGATCAAACCGCTGCCGCCCGTTGTACTGGCTGCCCCGTTGCAGCACGCGAATCCAGGTCTCCTGCGCAAGGTCCTCCGCATACTCTCGCCTCCCGGTGAGGTATAGCAGGTAGCGCACCAGTCGATGCTGACAGCGCTCCACCAGGTCTGCAAGAAGCTCCATATCCCTCTCACGTAAGCCTCGCGCAATCTTTGCCGTTTCGGTTTCGGCTGTCGTATTCAATGTCATGGGAAGAGCCGACATATATACGATTAAACCCCGGCGGATTACTCAACTTTTGACCGAAAAATCACGCTAAGATTTGCCTCGGACGGATATCGGATCAATGGGCGGCAAGGGCCGGACGTGTACAACCCGTTTATTGGCGGAACCCAAATAGCATAGATAGTGTCGAGGGCATTGAAGGGACAGACGAAATAACCACCATTCGTCGCGCACGCCAGACTGTTCTGCGATTAAGAGGACGGACGGAAATACCCCCGACGGTAGTGCTCGCATGGTGAGCTTTGTCTTAGGACGCAGAACCGTTGCACCGACGGCCGATTTCGTTGGGGGTAGTCGCCTTAACTTCGTCTCCCTTATTCCCCGATCTACCGGGCAGCCGCGCCGAGGTGTTTGTCGAAGAAGGCGCTGATTTCGCTGAAGGCTTCTTTCGTTTCGGGAGCCTGATCGTTGAACTGGTATTGAGCGTGCGATTGGCCTTCGAAGACCTGCAGTTGCGCATCGACGCCCGCCTGGCGGAGTTTGCGATGCACGCGAACGGTGTTGCTCAGGAGCAAGTCGCGCGTGCCGGTGGTGAGGATGGCAGGCGGGAATCCGTGCATGTCGCCGTAGACCGGGGAGATGAGCGGGTCGGCCAGATCGTGGCCGTGCGCATAGACCACGGTGGCGGCGTGGCAAAAACCGTCGGGGGAGACGAGAACGTTGTCGACCATTTCATTGGCGTAGAAAGAGTCGCCGGTCTTGGTCGCATCCGACATGGGTGTGCCGGGCGCAATGGCACCGGGCATGGGCAGGCCTTCCTGCTTGGCGCGGAGCATCATCTGAAGCGTGAGTGCACCGCCCGCGGAGGTCCCGAAGACCGCGATGTTCCTGGGATCGGTAGTCTTGAGGGCCGCTTTGTACACAGTCATGGCATCGTCGAGCGCGCCGGGGAAGTAGGCCTCGGGAGGCATGCGGTAGTCGACGGAGATGACCTTGAAGTGACCGAAGCCGGCCATCATGATGGCTTCCGATGTTCCAGACTCACCCGGATTAAAGACATAGCATCCGCCGTGCAGGTGAATGAGGAGCTTGTCCTGGTGTTCGGGAGCAATGACATCGGGCGTCACAATAAAGACGCGCACACCATCCATGGTGTCTGCTTTGACGGAGACGTGGAGGCGCTGACGCAGGGCGGGGAGGGCCTGGACCGCTTTGGCGGCCCGCGCATCGGCGGCCTTTCGCCACTCCTGGCCTGTCTCCCAGCGGCGATCCCAATCCGGATTGCGCGGAGCCGCGATTAGCTCTTGCATTTCCGGGCTGACGTCCGTTGGGACGGGGAGAGATTTGGCGGGCACTTGCAAGGGCGTATGGTCGTCAGACTGCGCACCGGCGACAGTCGAGGCCAAAGCTGTGCAGAGAAGGGTCAGGATGTTCGTTCGAATCACGAGTATTCCTCTCGACTCACTCAACTACCTAAATATATTTCAGCGGGGCCTCCGCAGATTCATCTGGACGGGAGATGCGGGACGAAATAACCCCCGAAGTAAATCGGAAAAACAGCGCGAATCCCAGCAGTGGTTATTTCCTCGCGCATCTCTGTCACGCATCTCTCCGAATGAATTGGTCGGCCTGAACGTCCTTGGGGTATGCGTTTGGATAGAACTGTGAAGAAGGATGTATTCTCGATCTTGTTCAGAAGTAGCGCCATTCTGATGATTTCACTGAGTGCTGTGGCTGTTGCCTATGCGCAGAGCATCGCTGGAACCTGGCAGGGGACCCTGCCCGTCGGCCAAAGCCCGCGCATTGTGCTCAGGATCAAAGATGCCGGCAACGGGGCCCTGCGCGGATCCATTAGTTTTATTGACAGGTCGGCCGATGCGCTTCCGTTGCTCTCGACGACCTACAGGGCGCCGGACCTGGCCGCTGCGATTGGCGAAATCACGTTTCGCGGCAGACTGAGCGCCGACGGCAAATCAATCGCAGGGACCTGGACGCAGGGCAACCAGTCGTTCCCGGTGAGTTTTGCCCTCGCCACGCCGGAAGATTAGGGGACGGACGGGAAGATTAGGGGACGGAGAGCTTAACCCCCATCCGAACTACCGTTCGCTGCTGTCCCTCTTCAGAGTGCTTGACAGGTTGTTAGCAGATAAGTCCGGCAAGCAAGCCCCTCGCGAGTAGAGTGGCATCGACCGGCCAGAAACACTCCGGACGCGGCCGGCGTACGCGGGACTCTCCATCCCTTGGGGATTTGCGGGACGGACACTACCCCAAACGAAATCTTCCGCCGGTGAAAAGTCTTGATTGGACATCCCCTCAATAATCCCACGCACCCGCAACCTGCAGGACTGCGGTGCCGCTATCGTTACAGCCGCCGCCAGAGACTGTGTAGTTCCCGCTCAGCGCGCCATCTCCATTCTGGTCTCAGGGTTCCGAGAAAAGTGAGGATGCCATTGCTGGTCTCAACTTCGAGGGCCACAGACATACCAAGAATCAAACTGCCGGAGGGCAATGCTCCTGGCTGGATGGTTCCAGCGCTGAAGCAGGACGTGTCGAAAGTGGCAGTTCCTGTGATTGGATAGCTGCCATCCGAACTTGCGATGTCGCTCTGAGCGAGTTTGCCCACCACATGGAACGTCTTTTGCGCGGAATTGGTGAAGGTTCCGCTCAAGTTGTTACCGATATTCCAAACGTTGATACCGGTAAGCGTTCCCTGGTCGCCCGCGTCACATCCGCCGTTGATCTTGTATGTCCCGTTGAAGGCTTCGCCTGAGAAATTCCCGGTGAAAGTGACCACCTGTCCGTCTATAGTCGCGGAGGTGAGAGATGTACTTTTCCCAGTCACAGTACTCGTGAAGCTTATGGTGGTTAATCGGTCGAAACAATTTGAACCGTCGACATGGAGCGCACCCGTGACCGCAGTTCCGGCCTGGCCGATACTGCCGGCAAACGTAAGCGGAGGCTTTCCGGGACACTGGACGTGGCGTTGAATTGCCAATTGCCGAATGTCGGCGTGGTCGGGGTTTGGGGTGTTGAGGAAGGTGCTTCTGCACCTCCGGGTGCTGATGCTGGTCCGGGTGCTCCCCCACACCCGCAGAAGAGGAAAGTGGCCGAAAGAGTAAGAATGATCTCCAAGCGTGCCATGGAAACTCCTCTCTCACCTGAAATAGTGTAAGTATGGCGCCAAACGTGTCAAGGGATTGGGGGGAGATAAGGGGACATGATAGGACATGATACCTATCCCCGTCAGTTTTTTCTAAAATCCTGTCAGGAGAGATAACTAGGGAAGTCACCGACAGTAGGCCTATTACAATAACTTTAACTGTTTCTCGTTAATCTTAGCTGCCGGCATGGGACCTGGGGCGCGGCGGGCAATCCGTCGTCCGAGTATGCGTTCAAGCCCAGTGACAAACTCCGCAGTGCCGACCGGACGCCCGGTATTTTCGGCACGCCGAAGGGCAGCAAAGGCCTCATCTCTATCCTCCAGGAGCAGGTCCGCGAAGCAGGACACGCGATCGAGCACTGGGCGGACGGTCGCCAGCCCATCATCCTTCCCGGCCAGGTGGGCTCGTGCGCTACACCACGCCCAATCCGCCGCATGCCCCGCGAGGCCGGCTCGCACAGGATTCAGGCTGACGTAGGAGACCGCCGCCAGCAGATGCAACTCGTCCATCGCAACCGAAGCAAACCGGCTCTGAAACAGATGCCCAATCCAGCGTCCTCGGGCATTGATGAAATTGGTGTAGCGCCGATGCGGCTCTCCGACAGCCAGCCCTAGACCATCCGCTCGCATTTGGGTGAGGATGAGGTGAACATGATTGGGCATGAGGCAGTACGCCCACACGTCGACTCCGGCCTTGCGCGTTTGCTCAGCGAGCAAATCCCGGGTAAACCTCCTGATCTCCGTCCTCAAAAAAGATCGCCTCCCGACGATTACCGCGCTGCGTAACGTGGTGGGGAAGGCCGGCAATCACCGTACGCGCCAATCTTGCCATGGGGAAAATTAACAGGAATGTCGAAACTCTGTCCCCGAAACTCCCAAAGCTTTGTTTCCTTGACATCGACTCCCTATTAGTATCACAATGTAAACGTAATCGTGGCCAGAGAAGAAACAATGGTTCTTGCACGTCTTCGTCGCGCGCTTGGCTTGGTGCTTATCGTAACGTTCTTCGTGCTAGCCGCAGGCCCGTTGTTTGATGATTCCGCGAAAGGCGAGGTTGTCGACCGGCAATTACGGTCGGAGAACATTGCGCACAACAAGATAGGCTCTGACCCGGTTCGGAAGATGGCCATCTATCTTCCTCTCGGCTACGATGACGCGGCGATGACCAACGTTCGCTATCCTGTGATTTATTTTCTGCCGACGCCTGAGGCCAGCTATCGTACGGCCTTCGACCACGAGGTTGCGCAACACCTATTCGATCGAGCTGTCCGCTCACCGATCATCGATAAGTTCCTGAGGGGCTTCACGCTTGACTGGGAACGCAACGATGGAAATCCCGACCATGTCTACGCCAACCAGGCCTTCACCCGTGAGCTCGATGAATTTGGTATCCCTCACGAAGCGGAAGAGTACAACAGCGTGTGGGGACATGGAGTCTGGGCCGAGGACGGTCGTATCTACGCGGAGGTTTTGCCGTTTTTCGGCAGGCACCTGGCCTTTGTCAAGCAGTAGCCAACGCACCTCAACGAGAGGAGATCGTCGTGCATCCCAATCGCGTTGCCGCTCAGTGTTTAGTCATTCTCTTTACGGTAGCCGCCAGTGCTTTTCAAACCCGCACTGTGCCGGCACGTACGATCTCTGTGCCGACAACGGTCAGCCCGGAGATGCAAAAGCACAGCGCGGCGGTTTGGCAGGGAAACACCGAGACGATTACGAAAACCAGCGAGCAGTGGAAGGCTTGGATTAAAGAGATGGACGTGTGGAAGTTAAAGGAAGCTGTGTCGCTGAAAGAACGGTTGCACGTCACGCTGGAGGAGAAGACGATCGGCGGAGTTCATGTCTACCTGGTGAAGCCGGATCGCATTCCCGAGCAGAAACGCAAGCGGCTGCTGGTGCATGTACACGGCGGAGCCTATGTGTTCTTTGGCGGTATGGCCGCGACCACGGAGGCCATACTCATGGCGCACTACTCCGGGACAGAAGTGCTCTCCATCGACTATCGCATGCCTCCCGACTTTCCCTTTCCGGCCGCGATTGATGACACTGTTGCCGTCTGGAAAGAGGTGATCCAGTCGTATCCGCCGAGCAAGGTTGGCTTGTTCGGTTCGTCGGCCGGCGGCGGGTTGACGCTCGCCATGGTGATCCGGTTGAAAGAGCTCGGCCTGCCGTTGCCCGGAGCGCTGATGGCCGGGACACCGTGGGCGGATCTGACCAAGACCGGAGATACCTACTTCACGAATGAGTTCGTTGACAACGTGCTCGGTTCAGAAGATGGAATGATCGATGCGGCAGCGAAGCTTTATGCCGGCTCACACGACCGCAAGGAGCCGCTTATTTCTCCGGTCTATGGGGATTTGTCGGGATTTCCGCCCACTGTGCTGCTTTCAGGGACCCGCGATCTCTTGCTGAGCAATACCGTGCGCGTGCATCAAAAGCTGCTGCAATCTGGCGTGGATGCCAGGTTGCTTGTCTTTGAAGCTCAGTCGCACGGACAGTACCTGGAAGACGATACGCCTGAGTGCGCGATTGCACTTGGGGAAGTCGCGCGCTTTTTCGACCAGAATCTTTAGGGGCAGTTCTTACAGCCCGGAAAAGAAAAAGAAGGGGCTTCGCCCCATTATATTCAACACAATTTCCGCAAAATGAGGGCACAATCTCATGAATAAACAGAATATGCTCGGCGCAACTGCTGTGTTCGCCATCGCATTGAGCGCTGTTTCTACCTTGGCCCAATCGACGCAGGGCCTGGTCGTCGACCGGCAAATCACCTCCGCGAACTTTGTGGACAACAAAATCGGCCTCAGTCCTGTGCGCAAGATGGTGATCTATCTGCCGCCTGGTTACCACTCATCTACGCGGCGATACCCGGTGATCTATTTTCTTCCTAACCCCTTCGAGGATAACTATCGCTTCGATTTTGATCACAGAGATGCTCGGGGCCTGTTTGATCGCGCCATTGCGGAGGGTGTGATCAAGGA
Source organism: uncultured Acidobacteriaceae bacterium (assembly GCA_963814015.1). Taxonomy (GTDB): domain Bacteria; phylum Acidobacteriota; class Terriglobia; order Terriglobales; family Acidobacteriaceae; genus PALSA-350. The sequence continues at coordinate 822,247 of CAWFBI010000001.1, read as the reverse complement.
GTTCATCCTCGTAGCGGTTGACATGAATACACCACTTGGAAGTTCGTGGTATGTGAACTCCTCGGCCACTGGTAACTGGGAGGATTTCATGATTCACGAACTGGTGCCGTATATCGATGCAAAGTTCAAAACCCTGCCCGACAGGAATTCACGGGGCATTGCCGGAATTTTCATCGGAGGATATGGAGCTATCCGCTTCGGTATGCGGCATCCAGATGTCTTTGGCTCTGTGTACGCAATGCATCCGGTAGGGACTGGAACAGGTGTCAACGTCAGTGCGGCAATACCCAAGTGGGATATTTTGGTCAACGCCAAATCCATGGATGAGGTGAAGAACGATTTTCGTACACGGATCTTTACCACCATGTTTCAGGCTCATTTGCCCGATCCCGACAAACCACCTCTGTTCATCGATCTGCTGGCGCGCCAAGAAGGAGATCGGCTGATCATCGATGCCAAACTCATGGAACGCTTTCGCAATAACTTCTATCTGGAAACAATGATTCCGCAATATGCCGACAACCTCAAATCCCTAAAGGGATTCAAGTTTGACTGGTCGCGCAACGATGCTAATTTTGACCACGTGTACGCCAATCAAGCCTTCACGCATAAGCTGAATGAATTCGGAATTATTCACGAGGCAGAGGAATACAACGGAGCATTTGGATCAGACTGGGGAGTCGATGGACGAATCTATACTGATGCTCTGCCATTCTTCGCCCGGTATCTCGTCTTCGACACCGCTCCCCAGATCAGTCACCAGTAAACGCGGCTAATGGGCTCGAGTTGGATCAAGGGGACGGGATCAAGGGGACGGACGGAAATACCCCCGACCGCATTGCTCCCACATGAGGACATGTTCGGAGGCTAAATTTCAAATACCTTGACAGAGTCCTCGATTAGAATCACAATGTAGTTCTAACCGCGCCCTGGAGGGCTGCAATAACGGCAGCGCGTCCGCTGGACCCGGACAAGGCTCATATGAAGGCCCGTTCGTCAGACGCAAGAATTAGCGACGCGATCAAGTCAACGAGATATCGGCATTGCTTCCAGGCAATGCCAGGCGGTAGTTACAACTCCGTCTAAGCCAACGATTCCGAATGGAGATCCGATTCGCATGAAGTTTTGGTGGAACTGCATACTAGTGTTATGTGCCGTACCGATAGCGGCTATCGCTCAGGAGCCTTCACCAATTTCGATGGTGCGTACCTGGAACGATGGCACCGTTAGCCCCGCAGCAACGATCAACGACGTGCGCTGGTTAGTGGGCGACTGGGAGGGAAAGCTCGAAGGCGGCATGCAGCAGAGTACCGCTTTCCCACCCACTAAAGGTCATATGCCGGGCTTTGCCCGCGGCTGGGGCCAGGACGGATCGATCTGGTTTTACGAGATCAATGACTTCATTGAAATCAACGGATCTCTTGAGTTTCGTGTCAAACATTTCTCTGGCGATCTCGCGGGCTGGGAGGGTAGGAGCGAATTTGTTCGCCACCGTCTCATTGAGGCGACTAACCGGGTCATGTATTTTGATGGCCTCACCATCGTGAAGGAAGAACCAGAGCACTTTACGGTCTATGTGCGGATAACCGAAGGGGAAAAAAAAGGCCAGGTTCTAGTGGTCCACCAAACCCGCGTCTCAAAGCAGTGAGTCCTGTAGAACGGAAGTTCGCAACCGAAGCAAACCGGCTCTGAAACAGATGCCCGGTCAGCGTCCTCGGGCATTGATGAAATTGGTGTAGCGCCGACGCGGCTCTCCGACAGCCAGCCCTAGACCATCCGCTCGCATTGGCCCTTCAGAGGATCGGCCCTGAAAAACGCGCTTCTCGCCAGTTTGCCCCGCTCTGTCTCAGGTCGCTAGCGCACGATTTGTGACGTTTGGTGTAGTGGATCCCGGTTAGCAAAGATTCATCTTGATCAGCGTACCAACCAGTCGGTATAGTACACGCCATACCCACTGGTTGGTACCAAAATGCCGATAGCCGAAGCGAGACACGAATCGAAAACCAAACTCCTGCAGGCTGCGATCCGGGTGATCCGCGTCAAGGGATATACGGCCACGCGGGTTGAGGACGTCTGCGAGGCGGCCGGTCTGACCAAAGGAAGCTTCTTCCACCACTTTGACAGCAAGGACGAACTGGCGCTGGCCGCGGCCGACTATTGGATTGAGGGCACGGAGGCGCACTTTCGCTCCGCGTCCTACCACCAGCTAGCCGACCCGCTGGAGCGGTTGCTAGCCTATGTGGACTTTCGTAAGGCGCTGCTGACGGGAGAGCTGCCCGACTTTACCTGCCTGGCGGGGACGATGGTGCAGGAGGTCTACGACACGCACCCGGCGATCCGCGAGGCATGCAACCGGAGCATCAGCGGGCACGCGGCAACACTGCTGGCCGACATTGAAGAGGCGATGCGGCAGCGCGGCATGCGCCCCAAATGGACCGCCGAAAGTCTCGCTCTCTACACCCAGGCCACGCTCCAGGGCGCGTTCATCCTGGCCAAGGCCCGGGGTGGTGCAGCGATTGCGGCGCAGTGCATCGATCATCTGCGGCGATACATCGAGCTGCTGTTCCAACCATCGCCGGGTTCTGCGCCGCCCGGGCCATCGGGAATTTCGGCAACAGCGCTAAAACGGCGACGAAGGGCGAAATGATTCGGGGTTGCCGATTCGATAGCGTGGCTGCAAAAGTCACTAACCCAAAAGCTGGAAGCCACTAACTCAAGAGCTGGAAAAGGCGGATGGACATGACGCGGATGGACATGACAACGATCGGAGTATCACGGCGGAAGGCGCTCCAATCGGGAGCTTGCGCACTCGCTGGAGCGGCCGGGCTCCTGGTAACGGCAGGGGCGCGCGCAGGTACGGAGGGGAGCACGACCTACGAAGAAATTGTCCGGAGGTGGTATAGGGCATGGGAGAAAAAGGACCAGGGTGAATTTGAGGCCCTGATGGCCGACAACTTTACCTTCACCAGCGCGGCCGGCGACGACCACATCAGTAAGAGCGCTTTCAAAACGCAATGCTGGGATACACAGGTTGACTTTATCGATCGATTTGATCTGGAGCGCGTGTTCGGAAGTGGCAACGAGGCGTTTGTGAAATATCTTTGCCACACAAAGAACGGTAAATCATTCCGAAATGTAGAGTATTTCCGGCTCAGAGACGGGAAAGTGGAGACCATTGAGTGCTACTTTGGCGGGAAATCCACCTTTCCGTCAGCAGTAAGCAAAGGCTGACGTGAGCCCGTCGACCAGCGTCTTCTGCAGCGGCCCTGGGCGCCGACTCGGAGCATCCTTCAGTACTCGGGGCATTCTTCAGCTCAAGGCGAAGTTCAAGTCGCTGAACGTCACTAACCACAGCGGAGGCCGCAGTGTGGGTTCAGCATAACAAGGCGAATAGCAGCGGAGTTAAAGAAGTGGCGAAAGACTTGTCAGCAATTGCACCCGTCATCCCTATCGACCGCCTTGATAGGCTTCCGCTGCACGACCAGATCTGCGAAGGGTTCCGTGCCGCAATTCTGCGTGGCAATTTGCAGCCCGGACAACAGGTACCTTCCAGCAGGCACCTGGCGGAAGATCTGGAAGTATCCCGTTTTCCGGTCCTCGGCGCCTATGCACGGTTGCTTTCCGAGGGTTACTTCGAAAGTCGAGCCGGATCGGGAACCTTCGTTTCGACGTCATTGCCGGGCCAACTCCGACAGGGTAGAAGATCACGGTCAACCACGGGAGGATCTCGCTGTCTTTCCCGGCGTTGCTCGTTATTACCGCGATTCGAAACTGTTCCGTGGCGACATGGCTGGGGACCCTTCGGAGTCCACCAGCCGGCGCTCGATCAGTTTCCCTTCGGAGCGTGGTCGAAGCTGCTGGCTGAACACGGTCGAAGACCACGTTTGTGCGCCATTCGCGACAACGACCCGATGGGGCTTGATCGCTTCCGGGACGCAATCTGCTCTTACCTCCGCACCGCGAGGGCTGTCGAATGCGACCCGTCGCAAATCATGATCGTATCGGGATCGCAACAGGCTCTGGAAATCACGGCGAGGGTGCTGCTGGATCCTGGCGACCCGGTGTGGATCGAAGAGCCGGGCTACCAGCTTGCACAGTCGGTTCTGCTCGGGGCAGGCTGCCGAATTGTCCCGGTCCCGGTAGACGACGAAGGCATAGATGTGTCTGCAGGGGTTAATCTGCTGCCGAATGCGCGTGCCGCGTTTGTTACGCCGTCGCACCAATATCCCCTCGGCGTTACCATGAGCGCTTCTCGCCGGCTGCGTCTGCTGGATTGGGCTCGGGATAATGGAGCATGGGTTGTGGAAGACGACTATGACAGCGCATACCGTTACGACGCTACATCGGTTCCCTCCCTTCAGGGGATCGATTCGGACGCACGCGTGATTTACATTGGGACATTCAGCAGGGTTATCTTTCCGTCCGTAAGAGTGAGTTATATTGTTATCCCGCCCGATCTCATTGAAAGATTTATAGCAGTACGATTCTCGTTAGGTATCTTACCCTCCTACTTATTCCAGGAAGTGCTCACAGATTTCATCCGTACCGGTCGATTTGCCCGGCATATTCGCCGCATGCGGGCACTCTATAAGGAACGCCGGACTGCTCTGGTGGAGAGCGTGCAGAGCACTTGCAGGGATATGCTGGAGATCCACGGCGCGGGAGCCGGAATGCACCTGACCGTGACCCTCCCATCAGGATTTAACGACGCAGAAATCGCGAGTGAGGCGGCAAAGTACGGCTTATGCCTATGGCCACTGTCGCCGTGTTATATGAATAAGCCGCGCCATGGGTTCGTGCTTGGGTTTGCAGCCACTCCGGCAGACCAGATGGCGGGTGCGGTGCACCAGCTATGGAGGCTTCTGAAGAAACAACCCGGTCAATCTTAGTGCACGCTAGGGCAGTTTCGGAATTGGTGTAGACCGAACCCGGATTTCCTGTAGATCTTGTTGGAACCGCCGAGCTGCATGCGACTGGACTGTCAAACACATCTGGGGGTAATTTCGGTCGCGAAACTCCTCCGAAACTCCGTTCCATGCTCGACATTATCACGACTTTTCAATCTGAGAAGCGGGATTGGCCATCTCCTGGGCTTCCAGTACTTGTGCCACAGGAGTAGGCTGACTGCGTCGAATGTTCGAGCATTTTGGCCAATATGTCCCTGGCTATGGGAAGGCTTCCGTCATGATCCGGGAGGTGTACATTGATCGAAACACTGACTAAGAACTGGTGGTTACTGGGGTCGTGTGGGGTTCTTGACGCGATAATGTCGGTCATCTACTTAGTCATGTACGACATTAGCCCGAATATCTACAAGTGGGATGGGATGGTGGTGTTTCTTAATAGCCTCACCCTCGCGGCAGGCGCTTGCACCATTGCGGCCAGTATCTGGAGGTCTGCGAAGGGCAAATCCTGGCTTCTCGTACTGAATGGCCTCGCGCTTAGCGCATACGGATTGATGGCGCTCTACTGGCGCGGCCCGCTTAGCTTTAGTTTTTTCGCGCGTCTGGTCGTGGTGATGGCAATGACCTTCGGTATTCTTGCATGGGCAATCGCGCGAACCCTGCGGGGTCGTGTCGCGGACGAGTGGTTCTTTGGCTTGGTTGGGGCGGCGTCGGTAGGTTTTGCTTTAGGGTTTCTGGCTTTGGTGAACCACTGGATTCAGCTCGAACGTAGGCTTTATCACCCTTCAATTTTTCTTTGGTTATGCTTTTACTTTGGGTTCAGCGCAATCTGCATGTTGGGCCTGTCATTGCGCCTGCGCAAGTTGGGTACTTCCCAACCCAATCAGTGGAGCCCATCGACACCGTTGGTAAATCCAAAACCTGCGCATTGAAGTGGATGCAATCTAACCGCCGCAAAGGGTGTCTGTCGGCATTGAGGGGCATTTCAAGGGACGAGACGAAATAACCACCATTCGTCGCGCACGCCAGACTGTTCTGGATGGTGGTTATTTCGGTCGCGGTAGGGACGATCATCGCTGACCGCCCCCCGCACAGATCCGTGCGAGCGGGATTACCGCACACGGCTCCTACCTTGGATGAGTAGCGTCGAAACGCGCGTCCGGGTAAGGATGCAGGATGCGAGGACGTGGTATCCATCGTTCGAAGGTCGGGCGTATGCGGGTCCAGCTGGGACGACTGCGCTGACTGCGTCGGCCAAGCATCGACCGCCACAAATCGCACAACCGATCACGAAAACCCCATAGAGCCCGCTGGTTATCGGGAACAGCGTGGTATTGGTAATAGCCACTGACCACACGCTTCAGCCATGCGCCCACCGCATTGACCGGCTCATGCATCCGCTGACGCAGCTTCGCCTTGATGGCGTGTAGCGTCGCCCGCATCCGCTGGGCCACAGTCTTACGGCGTACAACGAAATGGCCTTTGGAGTTCGTCGCACAGTAGTGCGTAAACCCAAGGAACGTGAAGGTCTCCGGTTTTCCCTCGCCACGCTGTCGACGATTAACCTGCGCGAACCGACCAAACTCGATCAGTCGCGTCTTCTCCGGATGGAGATCCAACGCGAAGCTCGCCAGCCGCTCCCGAAACTCGCTCAGGAACCGCTCAGCGTCTGCGCGCTGCTCAAAGCCGACCACCAGATCGTCAGCGTAGCGAACGATCACCATCTCTCCGCTCGCCACCTTCCGGCGCCATGCCTCAACCCACAGGTCGAACACGTAGTGCAGATACACGTTTGCCAGCAGCGGTGAAATTACCGCCCCCTGCGGCGTGCCTGCCGTCGTCTCTGACCACTTACCTTCCTCCGACACTCCAGCCTTCAGCCACTTACCGATCAGCCGAAGGATGCGCTTGTCGGACACTCGATGCTCGACGAACTTCATCATCCACTCGTGGCTCAAATGATCGAAGAACCCACGAATGTCCGCATCGAGTATCCAGTTCACTCGCTTCCGCTGAATACCCACGTTGAGCGCATCGAGCGCCTGATGGGGACTGCGTCCCGGACGGAATCCATACGAAAAGCCCCGAAAGTCTACCTCGTACACCTGGTTGAGGATCGTGACCACCGCTTGCTGGATAATCTTGTCTTCCAGCGAAGCAATGCCCAACGGCCGTTGCCGGCCATCGGCTTTCGGTATGTACACTCTTCGCGAGGGTTGCGCCCGGTAGGCTCCACGGTGCACTCGGCCATGGAGTTCGGCAAGCCGATCCTCCAGGCCTTGTTCATACTGCTGCCAACTCACTCCATCAACGCCGGGCGCTGCGCTTCGTTGTAAGGCGAAGTAGCTCTCCCGGAGTAAGTCGATCGTGAGGTGGTGCAGCAAAGCGGTGAACCGCTCCTGCTTACTGGTCCGCGCCTTCTGGCGCACGCCGTCTAGCCCCTGGGACACGCGACTTCCGCTCTGTGTCGGAGACCTGTGAGACCTAACGTCGTTCTCCTTGGTCTGCGCCCTTCCCTCCACTGGCTCCGCGGAAGTCTTAGCTTCTCTGTTCGTCAGCTTCATCGGTACTATGGCGCAGTCCGACTCCTCCAAAACGTACATGTCCGGATCGTGGGTCTTTCACCTTCCCGGACCGGTCTGCTCGCGCAGACGCTCTGGAGGTCTCCCGGTTCTCGTGCACACTGTTTGCTGACGTGCCTGGACTCTTCGACTACGCCGAGCCCAGCGGCCACTCGCGAATAACGCGGCTCGCTGATGTTGCCTTCCCACTGACAGAAAAGGGTCGGCGCCCGGAGATCATGTTTTCGGAGCTCAATAATCCCGCCCGCCAGCCCTCTGTCTACGCTTCGCTATGATCCCTCACGAGATCACAGGCAAGACTCAAGGCCGGAATGGAGTCGCTTCTCCTTTTCCGTAGGGCTCTTCCATCCCCTACAATGTGCCGGTTTATCCCGGCGCTCTCTGTCCCTTCAATGCCTGTCCAGATGAAGAATTGTGACGGTTACGTTCCGTCTTTCAGCAGGTTGTTTTGTCATCAGGTTGTTTCACTACGCTGCGCTCGGTCGAAAAACATTTCCAAGAAAGGTCGGCTGAACTGCAGATCCCTCCGCTTCGTCCCCCGGATTTCCTGTTGAGATTGGTGGCGCTGGTGGACCTCATGCGCCTTTCCTTAAGGGAAAGGTGCATACGCGGCTTTGTCCAGTGCTACGTGGCAGGAAATTCGGGTCGGGATGACAAATGAGAGGGCGACGCTTCCATGGAAAGCGGTTGCTGAACAAGAGGCGTTTTTCATCCCCTCCGGTGGGCCGCAGGCCCATCACCACTCTGTCGAAAAACATCTCCACGAAGGGTCCGCGGAACAGGTCCCTCCGCTTCGCTTCGCTCCGGTCGGGATGACAAAGGAAAGGGCTGCGGTTCTATAGAGAGTGGTTGCCGGACCGTGCGCTGCAGGTCCATGACTCCCGCGGTCGAGATGACAATTTTATTTGGTTGGAATTCAGCGTTTCCAGCAGAGATACGAGGTTTTAACTGCAACAGAATTGTAATCTCGACCGGAGCGCGGCGTAGTGAAGAGATCTGCGGTTTCTACTTTGTTTCTCAATCTGAAACGAATCCTGGGAGGGCGGGTACAAACTCCAAATGCAACGAAATGGGTTTGAATTGATTTATAGCACTCCAGTAGCCGGGGCGGTTGGAAAGTGGGAAGCGCGGTTTGCTTTCCACTTTTCAATGGCCCGCCGAGGGAACGGAAGTTGGAAGGGTACCCTTACCGATGTTTGACCAGTAGTCGGCAAAATCGAAAGTGCCTTCTGGGAGGAACAGTTCCGCGGGAGCTTTCCAGCCGAGTGTCTTTCTCGGTCGGGTATTGAGTTTCCATGCGATCTGATCGAGCTGTTTTTGGGAAAACAGAGACAGATCAGTCGCCTTAGGGAGGTATTGGCGGAGTAGGCCGTTGATGTTTTCGCAGATGCCTCTTTCCCAGGGAGCATGGGGATGAGCGAAATAGACAGTGACTCCAGTGTTTTTAGTCAGGGTTTTGTGTTTGCTCATCTCACTGCCCTGGTCAAAGGTCATGGAAAGGCGCATCTGGCTTTCAAAGCGTTTGAAAATCTTGGTAAAGCACTCCGCGACCGTGTCGGCCTTACCGTTGGGCAACTTCACCAGGGCGACAAAGAGGCTCTTTCGCTCCACCAGGGTGCCTACCTGAGAAAGGTTTCCCTTGCCAATCATGAGGTCTCCTTCCCAGTGGCCGGGAATCAGTCGCTCGTTCACTTCGATAGGCCTTCGGTCGATCAAGGTCATGTCGGGAATGGAGTGACTGCGCCCGTTTTTGCCACGCGCCGGTCTGCGCGCCTTGTGTCTGCGGCGCAACAGATCCAGCAGGCTGGCGCGGAGCTGTCCTCGTGGCATGGCATACAGTGCGGTGTAGATGGCCTCATGGGAAAGACGGACCGGATCAGCCATACGTGCCAGTGTGCTCGCAATCTGCACAGGACTCAAGCCTCGGCGAAGATGCCTCAGCATGGTCATCCAAAGCTGGTTGCCGGCTTTCAGCTTGCGAGGGCGGCGCGCCTTAACAGATAACACACGGGCTCTTCGATCAGCTGCCACACTGCGGTAGCCTCCAGCAATGCTGCCCTTACGCAGCTTCGCTCTCCATCCGTTGCGCCGAATCTCACGGGTTATGGTCGACCGGGCTCGCCTCAGCTCGGCAGCGATCCTTGCCGGTCTCCTCCCATGGCTTAACTGCGTTTCAAGAAACACCCGCTCCGACAAATCAAGATGACGAAAACTTCTTGGCATATCGCAACTATCTCCTATTCTGGAAATGTTGCACTTGTAGGCTGAATCCGCCGTGCCCCATATCTCGCTCGTTTTTCGCGAGATGTGGGATACCACGAGGCTTGACCGTTCGGCTTCAAGTACCGAAGAAGAAGAAGAAGACTCCAAAGTCGCGAGGATAGAGCAGTGGAATCCCATATCTCGCTCGTTTTTCGCGAGATGTGGGATACCACGAGGCTTGACCGTTCGGCTTCAAGTACCGAAGAAGAAGAAGACTCCAAAGTCGCGAGGATAGAGCAGTGGAATCCCATATCTCGCGAGAAACGAGCGAGATATGGGGCACCCAGGATCTGCGGTCTGGACAGAGATTTGCAGTCTAGCCCTATTCGAAGGCTTGTACCGCACCTTGGCCCAATAGCTGCTCGGCGCGCTCGATGAAGCCTCGGTCGGCAGCGACTGAAAGCCCTTCAGGCTCGAGCATGACGCAATATTCACCCGCGCTTTCCAGATTGATCATGAGCCGGCCGGGGCCGGGCGCCGCAGTAATCATGGCGCGCAGCGAACCCAGCATGGCTTCGCTCGCGCTCTCCAGCGGCACACGGATGCGGACGTTCTGGGGCAGCTTGATCCTTATGTCCTCCAACGGCTGCACGCTGGAGACAGAGAGCTTGGGCGCGGACTCATCGTCATCTGCGCGCAGCACACCCTTGACCAGTACCGGGACTTCGATCTTGAGGCTCTCGCAAAGCCGCGCATAGTCCTTGGGGAAACAAATGATGTCGATCTTGCCTACCGTATCTTCAAGCGAGGCCTGGGCGTACATCTCCCCTGAGCGTTTGGACTTGCCAACCTTGAGGCCAACAATGACCCCGGCAATCGCCAGCAGGTTTTCCGGTTCGCCTCCGCCGTTTCGACGACGTGCCGGGGGAGGAGCCTTCATCTCGAGCGCAGTCGCCGTGTCGACCACGTTCAGGTTGCGCAGTTTTTCGGCGTACTTATCGAGCGGGTGGCCAGAGACAAAAAAGCCCAGCACCTCTTTTTCCGCTTGCAGCCGCTCATTCTCATCCCAGTCCGGAGTGTTCGGCAGTTCATCGGCGCTCTTGTGGCCATTGCTCCCACTTTCAAAGAGGCCGGCCAAGCCGGCAAAGAGTCCATGCTGGCCGGCAACCAGATCGCGTTGAGCCTGCTGCGCCCGCTCCATGGCACGGTCCGCGACGGCTATGAGCTGGGACCGGCGGCCAAAGGAGTCGAGGGCTCCGGCCTTGATGAGCGATTCCAGAACACGCTTGTTCATCAAGCGCAAATCCACTTTTTCGCAGAACTCCCAGAACGTGGGGAAACCGCTATTCTGCTCGCGCGCGGCGAGGATCGAATCGATGGCATTGCGGCCCACGTTCTTGATGGCGGTGAGGCCGAAGCGAATGCCGGTCGAGCTGGGCGTGAAATCAGCACCGGAAATCTGCACGTCGGGAGGCTCGACGGCGATGCCCATCTCGCGGCACTCCTTGATGTACTTGACCACGTTTTCGGGCTTGGAAATTTCCGAGCTCAGAAGCGCCGCCATAAACTCCACCGGGTAATGCGTCTTCAGATACGCGGTGTGGTAAGCCAACAGTGCGTAGGCCGCGGAGTGAGACTTGTTAAAACCATACCCGGCAAACTGTTCCATCAGGTCGAAGATGCGGACAACCTTGTCCTTCGGGTGCTTGCGCTTGATGGCCCCCTCAACGAAGCGGTTGCGCTGCTTGGCCATCTCTTCGGGATTCTTCTTGCCCATGGCGCGCCGCAGCAGATCGGCTTCGCCCAGTGAATAGCCGGCGAGCACGTTAGCAATCTGCATGACCTGCTCCTGGTAGACGATCACACCCAGCGTCTCTTTGAGCAGTGCTTCGAGCTCGGGCAACTCGTAGCTGACGACCCTGCGGCCCCACTTGCGCTCGATGAAGTCATCAATCATGCCGCCCTGGATCGGGCCCGGGCGATAAAGCGCGTTGAGGGCGGTCAGATCTTCCACGGAAACGGGTTTATACCGGCGCAGCACATCGCGCATGCCACCAGACTCGAACTGGAAAACCCCGGAAGTGAGCGCGCGATGAAAGACTTTCTCGTAGGTCTCGGTGTCGTCCAACGGGATCAGCGACATATCGAGTGCGCTTCCGCGCTTGCGCTCAATCAGCTTGAGCGCATCATCGATCACCGTAAGCGTGGTGAGCCCAAGAAAATCCATTTTGAGCAGGCCCAGCTTCTCCACCGCTTTCATGTCATAGGCGGTGACTATTTCATCATTCTTGCTGCGGCAGACTGGCACCAATTCGGTAAGAGGCTGGGGCGCGATCACCACTCCGGCCGCGTGCAAACCAGCTCCGCGTACCAGTCCTTCCAGTTTGCGCGCGGTATCGACCAGTTCCCTCACCTGGGGTTCTTTGTCGTAGGCCTCCTGCATCTGCGGCGAATCCTGCAACGCCTTGGTGATGGTGACGCCGATGGTGGCCGGGACCATCTTGGCAACGCGATCTACTTCACCGTAAGGCAGATCGAGTGCCCGGCCAACGTCCTTGATGGCAGCGCGGGCGGCCATGGTATTGAAGGTGATGATTTGCGCGACCTGTTCCCTGCCGTACTTGCGAGTGACGTAGTCGATCACTTCTCCGCGGCGGTTCATGCAGAAGTCAATGTCGATATCCGGCATGGAGACGCGTTCGGGATTCAGGAACCGCTCGAAGAGGAGTGCGTTCTGGAGTGGATCGATGTCCGTGATTTCCATCGCGTAGGACACCAGCGATCCCGCTGCCGAACCACGGCCCGGTCCAACCGGAATGTTGACCTCGCGAGCATACTTGATAAAGTCCCACACGATGAGAAAATAACCGGCGAACTTCATCTGACAGATGCAATCGATCTCCCGTTCTAAACGTTGTTCATAATCGGAGATGGGGCGCCGTCGCAATCCGCGCTCACCCAAGACTCGAATAGTGGTGTCGAGCCGCTTGCGAAAACCCAAACGGCAGACCTCCGCGAAATAGCTGTCGATCGTGTGTCCGGGCGGAACGGCAAACTCGGGGAAAGGATTGGTGACCTTGCTCAGTTTGAACGAACAGCGCTCGGCAAATTGCATGGTGCGGCTGACCACCTGCGGAGCGTGGGAGAAGAGCCGTTCCATGTCGGCCGCGCTCTTGACATAAAACTGGTCGCTGTCGAATTTGAAGCGTTTGGGATTGTGGATGGAATCCGCGGTTTGCACACACAGCAACACTTCGTGCGCGTGATGATCGTCTTCACACAGATAGTGGCTGTCGTTGGTGGCGATGAGCGGGATGTCCAGCTCTTTCTCTAACCGGAAGAGATCGGCGTGGATCTTCTTTTCCAGTTCCAAACCCTGGTCCTGAATCTCCAGAAAGAAATTGCCGCGGCCGAAAATGTCCTGGTACTGGGCCGCCGTGGCGCGCGCCTCCTCATACTTTCCGGCCATCAGGTTGCCGCACAGCTCCCCGGCCAGGCAGCCGGAGAATCCAATCAGGCCCTGGGCATGCTTGGCCAGATAATTCTTGCTGATGCGGGGCTTGCGGTAGAAGCCATGCAGCGAGGCCTCGGAGGTAATCCGCACCAGGTTACGGTAACCTTCTTCGTTTTCCGCCAAGACCAGAAGGTGGTGATACTTGTCTTTTTCCGGGGCCGCGCGATGGTCCTCCTGGGGACAGATGTAGAGCTCGCACCCCAGGATGGGCTTGATGCCCCGAGCGGTTGCGGCTTCAAAAAAATGCACTGCCCCGTAGATGTTGCCATGGTCCGTAATGGCCACAGCCTTCTGTCCGATGCTGTCGACGTGGGCCACCAGCTTTTCGACATCGCAGGCGCCGTCAAGCAGCGAATAATCAGTGTGCAGATGCAGGTGAGTAAACTCAGCCATGGGATAGCTTTAGTTTAGTCCGCGGAGCGGATCCCAGGGGGCGAGGCTGTGTGTAGAACGAGTTCAGTCTGAGGAAAAGCGGGTTGGAACTGCCTTCAGGCCAACCTCCTGCAACGGCAGAAGTTGGGCCTTGAAGGGAAGACCGCGAATACTCTACGACACCAGTAGAAGGTCGAGAGCAGGCTTGCTGCTGGCGACGAATTTAGGCCGTGCAGTCAGCGAAACGCGGCCGTCTTTTGCGAAAAGAAAGTCGTAGTCCAAGTGGCACTCACCGCAGAGCCAGAAATGTTCAACTTGAACCTCGGCCCCAATACGACGCGTGGTGCGTATCACCCGGCCATTACGAAGATAGTGAAGCTCCTTGCGACACTCCGGATTCATACATTGGGAAATCATGTAAGACCTCTCGGGTAACTCCGGTTAGCATACTCTCGTTAGGTTACCTGCGTAGGGTACCTTTGACCCAAAAGTTGTACGACCGTGCCTCCTATTTTCCACAGAGGAATCGAGATCGCCAATATCCTGTTCCTGCTCATTTTCGAAACGCAGTGGTTTCAGTACTTTGATGCTTGGCGAGGTGGAAGGTTTCGAGAAAGGCCGCGTGGGCGCAGGCCCGTGCTCGTTTTAGCGCGACCTTTTTTTAACGCAATCATTAAGTGTAGTTCAGGAAACCCGTCTCGCGCCAGCCGAGGCCCGGCAGAGATAGATGTCGGCATCGATGCCAGTGCTTGCGCGATAGCGGGCATGAATCTCCTGGCGAAATTGGTCCGCTCTGCTTTCCTCGACCAGGTTGACAGTGCAGCCTCCGAAGCCGCCGCCGGTCATGCGGGCTCCATAACAACCGGAGATGCTGGAGGCGATTTCGACCAGAGTGTCCAGCTCACGGCAGCTGGCCTCGAAGTCATCGCGGATGCTGCGGTGTGCCTCGGCCATAAGGACGCCGAAGGCACCCAAATCAGCGCGCTCGAGCGCCGAAGCGGCAAGCTGCACTCGCGTGTTCTCGGTGATGATGTGGCGGCAGCGGCGAAAAACATCCTCTGGCATCTGCTGCCTGCAATCCATCAACTGTTCGAGTGTCGCATCGCGCAGGGCCACGATTGAAGGTATCTGACGATGCAGAATGCGCGTGCCCTCTTCCACTTCTTCGCGGCGCACATTGTATTGCCCGCCCGCGTGTTCATGCTTAACCATGGAATTGCAGATGATGAGCCGTACATCATTGGGAATGGGCAACAGGCGGTATTCGAGCGATCGGCAATCCAGCATCAAGGCATGATCCTGCTGCCCGGCGCAGGCGATGAACTGGTCCATGATGCCGCTGCGCGCGCCCACGAAGGCATTTTCCGCGCGCTGGCAGGCGAGTGCAACCGTCGCCAGCGGCAGAGAAGCGCCGGCCAGTTCCAACAAAGCAAATGCGGTGGCGACTTCGATCGAAGCCGAAGAACTTAAGCCGGCGCCCAGGGGAACATTGCCGTCGAGCGAGAGGTCAAATCCGCCAACGTGCACCCCTTCCTGCGCCAGGCTCCACGCAACCCCCATGGGGTAGTCGCTCCAGTGCTTGCGGGCGGCGGCCGGCAACGGGTCCGCCGGATAGGAGACTTGTTCGCCCATGTTTTCCGAAGAGAGCACAATCCGTTCGTCGTTGCGCGGGCGAATGGTTGCGATGGTGCGAAAATCGATTGCCGCCGGCATGACAAAGCCGCCACTGTAGTCGGTGTGTTCGCCAATTAAATTCACGCGACCCGGCGCCGTGCATTTCACAGCTGGTTCGCCTGCTACGTAATGGTGTGCTGCTACTTCGTCTGAAGAGGCCATGTTCGCTTCTTGCTGTGCCCGTTCTGGTCGCTGCCGCTCTATTGTGACTTTACCTTGGATTGGAAGGGTACAGTTTTCGCCCGTACCCTTGAAGCCCTTACCCCCCACCCCTTCAGGAAGAAGCGTAAACACTAGATTGTAGATGCCGCCCTGTTGAGCATTTGATCCAAGAGCATAGTCGCAAACGGGTCATTGTTGTAAGTCTCAAAACGGAAGGTCGTCACTAGCATACGGCCTGGCCCCTCGCGCAGCTCCGCAACATAAGCTCGGTTGGAATTCAGCCAGCCGTAGAAGACGCCTGCCAGCACGGTGGGGGAATCCTGTTCTCCCAATCCGGTGATCACGAACTCCGGGGTGACCGAGGCCGATTCCCAACCCAGAATCGAATCATCGATCACCGGGGAGAGGGGCTTCCACAGTGGACTGGACGAAAGAACCCAATTGAAGTTACTGACCCAGTCGCCGGTCAGGTCAGACCCCGCACGGGGCAAAATACTCAATCGGTTTCCCGGCGGGAGGGCCTGCCGGCTTGCGGCCAGCAGCAACACGGTCCCGCCCTGGCTGAGTCTCGCGCTGGTCGCATCATCCAGCGAAGAGGAGAGCCACACCGCCTTCGCACTCGCGACGTCATCGGTGACCGCAATGCCACGTGCCGCGAGTGCGGCGCGCAAACTCTGCAGCTGGTCAAGCGGATCGTGGATGGTCACGGTGACCGCGGGGACCGGCGGCTGCCGCGGATACACCGCGTAGCGGTAACGATTCTGCGCCAGCGTCGCCCCGGCGGCATTCACCAGTTGCAGGCGGAGAAACTCCGTCGTCGCTGCATCCGCCAACGCGGCTTTGAAATGCAGTGTGCCTTCCGCAGCAACTCCACCCGGGGCCGGCGTTGTAACTAGCGGCAGTGCTCCGGATTGCCCGTCGGAAGTCTGCCACTCGATCGTGGCTCCGTCCAAAGAGGCAGTGGAATAATGCGAGAGGATGAGCGGGAGTTCCACCGGGGATCCAGCGGAAAAGTTGTGGGTGGCAAAGTTGGCCATCACCAGATCGTCCTGCTGCAGCTTCCCCAGGTCCGGGGCAAAGGTCTTGGGCTGGCGCCACATGCTCATCAGGCCATTCGCTTCCCAATTTGCGTCCGTGAGCTCGGTGATCACGTAACCCTGGATGGTATCCCGCTGCCGCATCTGCTCGATTTCATATTTCAGCGCCAGGTACTCGTGTTTCTCTGTAGCCAGGGCGAGGGCGCCGTAATCGGGGTAGATGCGGTCGAAGCCATACGTATGGAGGCGGTCGAAGACTCCGGCCGCGCGCGTAAGTTCGCGTCCGTTGAAGTCGCGCGGGAACCACCAGGGCAGTTGGTCACGAGGCGGTAGTTGCGGTAAGCCCCAGTTGCCAAACTCCGAAACCAGGAGCGGCTCCTGGCCGCTGGTGGTTGCGTCGCCATACGGGCTGAAGAGCCATTTCGGCCGGGCGGCATATTCCCGCACCCAGGCGGCCCAATTGTCTGCGTGGTCGGGGATGGAATAGTAGTTGTGCCAGTCTGCGAAGTCCGACTGCAGGTGGAAGCCTTTGCAGCAGGCACTGTCGTCGTCGATCAACCGTCCCAGGGCTGCGGTGAGCTGCTTGAAATCGCGGAAGCTCTTGAGCAGCCATTCGCGCTGATTGGCCTGGGCTGAGTCCATCCCCCACTGTTCGTTCATGATGCTCTGAATGACAATGGACGGATGGTTCCAGTCTCGCTCCACCTCGGCGTGGAAAGTATCCACCCCGCGCTGGGCCGCTTCCGGAGTCCAATGGTAGGCGTCATTCCACACCGGGATCTCGTACCACACCAGCATGCCGGTCTCGTCGGCCGCCTCCAGGTAGCGCGGATCCGGGACCTTGATATGGCAGCGCAGCATATTGAGTCCCATGGCCTTCGATGAGAGCATCTGCTCGCGGATGAAGCCGGCTGAAGGCGGAGTGTAGATACCCTCGGGGTAGAAGTCCTGATCGAGAGCAGCGCGCATATAAAAGGGCTTGCCGTTGAGAAAAAGGCGCCCATTGGAAGTCGTGAGCTCACGAAATCCGAAGCGGGTGCGCACCAGTTGCCTACCCGCCCTGAGTTCCAGCGAATAGAGGTTGGGGTGGTCGCCGTCCCAGAGCATGGGATAGGACACGTGCGTCTGCCCCCGCGCCGTGGTTCCGTCCACGGCCAGCTCGAGCTGGGCGACGGTCGCGCCGTAGGGGTCTACGAGGATCGCCTCCAGCGGCTTCGCGTTGGCGCTGCCGCCCAGCTGGGCTTCGACCGTTACGTCACCGCTGTTGTGGGGGGTAACGTGCACCCACGCTACGTAACGCAGGGGCACTGTTTCCAGGGTTACCGGCTGCCAAAGTCCGCTGGTCTGCACGTACCAGTTCTGCTTTCCGTGGGGAATTTCGTTGTAATTCAATCTCTGCTCAAGCGGAGGCAGCGCCTTATTCTTTGCTGGATTGGGTGGTAACACCTCTTTGGGCGGCGCGGAATTTTGCACCATGGGGGTGGGGATGGGAGCCGGCATAGGAGGGTCAAAGACCCTGACCAGGATCTCGTTGTTCCCGGTGTGCACTTTTCCGGTCAGATCGAAGGTGAAGGGCGTGTACCCGCCCTCGTGCTCGCCCAGCCGTTTGCCGTTGACCCACACCTCGGCAAGGTAGTCCACCGCACCGAAATGAATCAGCTCCCGCGTCGTTGGCTGCGGCTGCAACGCAATATTGACTCGATACCAGCCGACGCCGGCGTAGTCACGAAGGTCTTCAAATTGAGCGTTCCAGGAGAGGCTGGCCCGGGCCGGGCGCCACTTCGCCTGGCGATCGACGGTGGCCGCCGTGAACTGTGCCTTGGGGTCGGGACTGAACTGCCATAGCTGATCGATGACCCAGCTCTCCGCCTGGACGCCCAAGGCCGTCGCCAGCACAATGAAAGACGTGATCGCCTTGACCGCAGCCGCTCGCGGGATTTTCCTGCGCATAAGCGATGCTTGCTCCCTTGGGGTGCGGTGTCATGTACTATTCGACGACGAGACGGTACCGCCCCTCGAAAGCATATAGCAAGCGGAGAAATGCTTTACGGCCATGGCTGAAACGCTGCCCCTCACAAAAAGCCGTCACGCCCTCGCGCAGGCATTGGCCGAGCATCGATTCCTGCTGCTGTTTGTATTTTTGTTAGCGACCCTTATTGTCTATCCCTATACAGAAAACCGCGGCTTTGGTCTTTACGCTTTCCGCGTTTTAAGCGGCATGATCATTGCCCTCAGCGTATTTGCGGTCAGTTTTGGCCGCGGACTGGCTATCGTCGCCTTCCTCCTTGCCATTCCTGCTGCGGTCCAACACGTGTTGAACCCCAGCCTCGCCGCCGGCTTTCTCCCTGTGGCCAACCTCACCCTCAGCTTCGCCTTCGATCTCTGGATTATTGTCGCGATTTTTCGCCGCGTGTTTGCCAACGTCCGGATCACTTCGGACACCATCTTCGGAGCGCTGTGTATTTACCTTCTGAATGGGTTGACCTTTGCCAGCGTCTACGGGCTGGTGAGCGACCTGCAGCCCAATGCTTTCATGCTCGACCCTGTGGCCAATCGGCACGCCATCCTTGACCGCTTCGACTGTATCTACTACAGCTTCGGCATGATGACACAGTTGGGCGCCGCCGGCATCACCGCCGTCTCCGATCAGGCGCGTTCGATTTCCGTGATCCAAGCGGTCCTGGGTCAGCTATATCTGGCGGTTCTGATCTCTCGGTTGGTGGGTGCCTATCGAATGAATCCCCCACCCAGCGATTCTTAGAGCCCGTTCGTTCGTGGGCGCAGCAAACCGTCACCGTCGCGTCAAACGCGGGTCGAACTGAAACGGGTGAGCCCTGGCAATTCGCAACTTAGCAAAGTCCGGATGCCGCGGATTCAACAGGAAATTGGATTCCCCAGGGACCAGGGTACTCGGCACTCGCAGTACGGCTGAGCTGCCGCCGGCGACCCAATCATCCCCGATGGCCTGCACTTTGGCCGGGGCGGGGTCGGCCTTCCAATTCCTGGGCAAGAGAGAGAAATCGAGATCTCGCATACAGGAGAGGTCAATCGAGACCTCGAAAAGAACGTACTTCTTTAGAAGTTCAGGTGAATCCAGGTGCACCAGTACTTCCAGCACTGCGAGCGACTGGGACTGAGCAGTGTAGATCATGCGCGTGCCGGGACTATTCCATCGCCCGCCATAAAGGCGGGCGCCTTCACCATCGAAGGCGGACTTGGCATGCTTTTGTTTGGTGATCCGCCAGGCGGAAAGGGTCAAGAAAATATCCCATGGTCCAAACGGCCGATCAAGTCTTCAACCTCTCTTGCACCTAATTCCGTCCGCGCATACAGCAGGGGGGTCTTACGACTCAGCGCTTTCTTGGGAGACGTGAGCCAATTAATGGCCGCTGTCACATCGCCCTCGAACAGTTCGACACATTTCTCAAACAGGTTGGAGATACGCAGCAAACGCTCGGATTCGTCCGGTTCAAGTTTCCCCGCGGCTTTGCGTCGAGCCAGAGTGCGTTCGGGAATGCCAATCAACGACGCTAACAAAGCGAGCGGTACACCGCTATTGACTTCGAGCCTCAAAAGGGCGTCAAAGGAAAATCCTCGTTCGATTTGCTCCATTAGATCCGTGGTGCCACTGGCGCCGAGCCCAAGGCTCGCGCCACGCCTGCGAAAGCGGACAACGCGCCGGGTGGGAGTCTCGAATGACTGAGTGCTGGACGCTTTGGACACGGTCTCGTTCCTGCATACATGATAGGCCGCTCCCTGACACGGTGTCAAAAGTTCCATGCCACATGGCAGCGACCGCGCGGGGTTTACCTGCGTTCCCTGCCCGCGAAATCCACAATGAGTTCGATGTGCCGATGCGCACCGGCCGGGGATGCCAGGTTGCCTGCGGGATCTGCTTGGTGAGCGCCTGCCGTCAACGCCGGGTCAATGACCAAATCGTAGTGGCCATCCGAAACCAAGCTGAGCCTTGCTCCATGCACCTGCAGCGGTTTTTCGTTCGTCCGCAGTTCAATGGCCGAGAGCGAAGCATCGCGCGAGACATCGGCTTGCAGCACCAGGCTTGTTCCCTGATAGGCAACAGAGACAATCTTGATCGATTTACTTGATTCGCCTACAAGGGGATCGCGCGCCTTCACACTAAGGGAAACCCCACCTTCATATCGGATCACGCAATCGCTCTTCCCGGTGGGCAGTGTAAACCTGAGTGCCGCGTGACTGTCCTGCTGGTGCGCTTCCGTTCGTACCATAACCGGTTTGCCGTCCAACTCCGCGCCGCCGAGACGAGCACCAAATGGTATTTCCGGAGAAAAGAGAAGGTCCACGGGACTGCCGGAATTTTCCGTCTGCAGTTCCAACCCAAGGGGCACCCGGACAAGAGTTATCGCCACATTGCCCCCGGAAACTCTGATGTTCTTTATAGAAATCCTGTCCCAGGCGGACGGCAGATGGGGTGAAAATTCCAGGCGATTGGCTTGCGCTTTCCTCACCAGCCCCAAGAGCCCATTCACGGCCGAGGAGAGGAACGCAGCCGAAGACCAGGTCTGTTCAGGAACTGATTCTGCTTGTTGATGATAAAAGTCGCCCGTGAGGAGCTCATGCATATGTCCCATGGAATCGAGTGTGCCCCAGGAGACAAGCGAACTCCAGATGGGGAAAGCGGAATACGGCCGGTGCGCTGACCAAAACGTCGAGGCTACACCTGCTGTCCCCGCCGCCGAAACGCTTCCGCTGGCATATGAGTCTGGATCGAAGCGGCTGGAGCTTGCGGCTACCCCCCTGGTTCCCCAGTCAGTTTCAAAGTCAGAGGAAGCAACCTGATCGAGGATTGATTCTGATCGACGCTGATCCAGAATGCCGACGAGACCAACTCCACTGTCGCTCCGCCGGAACACTGCGCGGCCTGATTCGTCATAGCCATCGATCCATGTATTTCGCTGATCGTCCCAGTAACGACGCTCCACAGAGCTCTTTGCTTTTTCGCTCAGCCGCATCGATTCTTCCGCCAGCGGTGCACGCCCGCTCAGCGCGGCCAGCCGGGCAAAGGCCGCAGATGCCGCAACCCAGCTTTTCGAGAGGTTGAGGTCGTCCGTCATCCGGTCCTGTTCATTACCTCCTTCTTTAGTCGAGGGGATGCGGGGAAGCCCATCGTCAGGATTGAGTAACGATCCGCAATACCGATAGGCCGCTTCGATGCCGGGCCAATTTTGTTGCAGAAATTGTGTATCCCCGCTGGC
Source organism: uncultured Acidobacteriaceae bacterium (assembly GCA_963814015.1). Classification (GTDB taxonomy): domain Bacteria; phylum Acidobacteriota; class Terriglobia; order Terriglobales; family Acidobacteriaceae; genus PALSA-350. The sequence goes on along the minus strand of CAWFBI010000001.1, from coordinate 800,566 downwards.
CGAGACGTAGTGCTCTACGGCGACCAGATAGTCGAAGGTCAGGTCAACATGGACAAACATGTAGGGATACCTGGTTGCCCAATCGGCGGGATCGGCACTCTGTGAGAGCTCGTGCCATATCATCCCGGTGCGCACATCCTGATACCTGGCGATGAAGGCGAGCCCCTCCTTTGCCCGGTCATAGGAGCCGCTGTTCACAAGGGCGTCGATGGCAATGAGGCCGTCGCCGGCAAAAAACCAGGCGTACTGCGGACGCCGGGCATCGCGGGAAGGGCCATATCCAGCAACCAGCCCGCAGCCCAAAACCTCATTGCATACCCACGCCTGGTCGAGTGCGATCCGGGCCCAGGCAAGTTGTTGATTGACTGCACTGTCGGGAGTTTCGATGCGCAGAGTGCTCGCGAGCAGGTTCGCATAGTGATCGCGCGCCTCGGCCTCCAATTTCGTCTCTGCATCGAGCAGTTCCCTCATGCGTGCTGATGGGTTGGAGCCTTCCTCGTCACGAGCAACAATCACGGTAGCTGATCGATTGGCGTCACCTCCCACGCGAACGGCGAAAGCCACCTGCTTCCCCAGGGTTCCCGGTTGGGCACTGTTAAGGATCTGATCGTGCGACACGACCGCAGGTGAGCCGATCAATGCATGGTATTTGTGCGTACCCTCCCCGAGGATGTAAGCAGATGCTGCCGAATCCCAATGAATGTTCTGGCCGCCCAGAGAGGCAGGCCACATAAGGTCAAGTACCGGCGTGAAATGGATAACGACGTCAAGGGTGTGGCGGGATTCCACGGTATATGTCAATAAGATAGCTTGCTCATCGAGAGGAACAAAAAGCTTTTCCCGAACAATGAAGCCGGGACCGATATAAGTGCGTGTAACTGTTTCGGGTTCATAGGTAACTCTACGAAGCACTGCCGACCCGTTGATTTCGCTGGTCTCCCCGGCGGAGCGAAACCCGAGCTCATATCCGCTGATGAGCTGCAGCGGGTAGGCCCATAGTTCCAGGCCGTTCGCGGCGTAGCCCATGACGATCGCCTTGCGTCCATGGACTGCAACAAATCGTCCTGGAGCAACCGAATCTGTGTCAAAGGAAAGCTGTGCCGGCACTAAAGGCGAGTACATAAGGACGATCAGCCACACCAATAGCTTCACTTGGTTACCTTCTAACAGCCTGTCCTTACAACGAACTGGGTGCCCCACATCTCCCAACAAAAGCGCTGGGAGATATGGGGCACCCACAATTTATTGAGGCAGCTACACGACCTTCAGGTAAGTGGAGTACTTTTCCTCTCCTATGGCTGGAAAAGACAGCATTCGCAGCGAACCCACCATCCACTCGCCGCCATCCTTAGCAGTCCGCGTCGCGCTCAGCAACTGCGCGCGAGTAAGAGCAGGCGCGGCAACCGTCTGCGGAAACAGGACGAGAGGACCGAAGACCAACGCCACCGTATCTGGATGCTGCTCATCCACCGCTTCCAGACGCAGCGACATCGGCAAGCTCAACAGAATCCGGTCGCCGTTCTTCCAGGTGCGGTGTACGCTCACGAAACTGCCGGCTGCGATCAGTTCCGGGACGGGCTTGCCATTCACCAGGATCGACGCGCCCTCTTGAGCCCACTCGGGGATGCGAAACGCGATCGGGAACTCTGCATGGTGATCACCGGTCAGGGTGAACTGCACCTGATCCGCAAAGGGATAGTTGCCGCTCTGGGTCAGCGAAAACGGCACCCCCTTCTGGCGCCAGCGAAGCGTGGAAGGAATATAGAGGTTCACCAGCACCCCATCAGCACTTTGGAAATAGCTGTTGATCCGATAGTCTGCAGCCACCTCCGGCAGGGTGCCCGAACAACATGGCCATGCATTGCGGTAATAGACCTTGCTGCCTTCCATGTTGTAGTCGGAGTAATAAAATGCCCGGCCATCCGGCTGCAATGCTTTCGCTCCCAGCACCGTGTTGTACATAACCCTCTCCATGCTGTCGCCGTAGCGCGCTTCGCCGGTCACGCGCAGCAGGTAGCGGGTCAGCTTGAAATGGGCATACGAGCCGCACGGCGTTTCGAAGCTGTTATGAGTCTTGGTCAGGCTTTCACCCAGGGCGCCCGAAGCGGGACCAACAAACATTTCGTCCGGGCCCCAACCTCCGGTCGCAAAGCTCTGCGTCTCCCGGATCATTTGAAAGGCGTTCTTCGCCGCTGCCAGGTGTTTGGCACTGTTGAGTGTGAGGTATGCCTGCATGGCGGAGCTAAGCGCGTTGGCATAGCTGTAGGCATGCTTGCCGGGCAACACGTTCTTTCCCTGAGAGAGCGGATCGAAATAGGTGTCGTCCTTGAGATAGCGGATTCCCAAAGCGCGATATCTCTCCCCCGCTCCGCGCTGGTAGGCAATGAACTGGCTTTCCGGCAAGGTGTAGGACTCATCCCAACAATAAGATTTGTCGCCAGGAAACATCGTGTCGTGAGGAAGCGAACACATCTCTGAGTCCCGGTCCAGCGCACGCGGCGGCAGATGCGGAAGCGCGGCATCGGTAGTGCGATCGAGAATGGCGAATGCATCCTCTTGCCCACAAAATTCATGCGCGTCGATCAATCCCTGCACTATTTTGTCGTAGGTGTACGCGGGGAAACGAAAGTGCGTGTAAAAGGATGGCCCAATTGTTTTTGAGTATCCCTCCAGCAACCGCTGCACTTTGGCCCGCTTTTCTTCCCCGCCGGTCGCCGCATACCCCCGCGCCAACGCGGAGATCCACTGACCGAAGGAAGCAGCAGGCGCGAAGCCGTGGTCTACCCCGATTCTGTAGTCATATCCGGCAAACTCGTCGTACCAGCCACCAAGATCGGCGCCCGGTGCAGGCATGCCGGCACGCAGCCGGAAGGGCTTGAGCAGACTGTCTTCGTTGAGGCCCATCAGCACGGCCTGAGTTGATTCAAACTGCGTTTGCTGCAGACAGGGGGCGAGCTCAACATCCCGATAGCCGAACTCGCTCAGCAGGGCGGGCGGCGCAGCCAGGCTAGAGAATGCCTTCAGCCGCTGTTCGCTGACGGTTGCCGCGCCGGCCGCGGCTGCAAGTTGCAGGAAATTACGGCGTGAGGTTCGCATCACCAGGTGAACTTTACCGTCCTCTCAACGTAGCCCTCGCCGGGACCGAAATCAACTTGTAGCGGGCGCAACGATGAGCTATCCTGCGGCGGCATTTTTGCACCGTCGACATGAAGTTTGGCATGTGGGTCGTTGACTCGGAGCAAAATGGTCTGTTGACTATTGCCCGCGGCCGACAACGTCAACGTCAACGAGTTGACCGAGGACTGTTGATCAATCACCTTCATCTGTTGGGTTGTCGCTCCAGGCGCAGGGAGGGCGTGGTCGATGCCCACCTCTGCGGCGGGCAGTGGAATCCGCAGTACGTTGCCAGCCGACTTCGCACCCGGCGTGCGCGAGGCCAGAACCACCTGCTGGGCAGAAGGGCCGGTCGCTCGCACCACCAGCATGGCTCCGTCGCGAGTCATTTCCAGGTCCACCTCCCCGCCGGCCAAGGGAACGTGATGCAGCGCCGCCTTATCCCATTGCGCCGGCAGGCTGGGTGTGATGGTGAGCTTGTTCTCCGCAGCCTCCCACTCCAGTCCGAAAAGTCCTCTCAGCACGGGCGAAATCACCATGGCAGAAGACCACAGCTGATGCGAGGTGCTGCGCCCCAGCGGAGCGAAGAATTGGCCCGAGAGCAGCTCCGTAACAGCGCCCGGATCCTGAGCCCAGGTAAGGCCGGCGTTCTGCATCAGGTGTGCATATCCTGAGAGGCTGCGGCCGTGGCGATATTCCGAAACGGAAACCCACCCCGTGAAAAGAGGCCAGACTGTTCCCTGGTGATAGCTGATGGGATCGTAGAAAGAGACGGTCGGACTCAGGTCGCGTGTGCCCCAGTCGGTCGAAAACTCTGCAGCGGCCCAGCGATTCAGCATGGGCCCGGCGTGCGCCAACTGGTAAGTGCCATCCCATGCCGCCACTGCGGGGTAGATGGTGGGGCTCGGGTCTGTGGTGCCATCGGCGTTCCGGCTAAAGGCATAAAAGCCTTTGCCTGGAAGCAGGTATTCCTTTTCTATGGCCGCACCGATTTTGCCGGCTCTTAACGCAGCCTGCCGGGCGAGATCATCATGCCCGGTGGCATGGGCTAGATTGGCCATCGCAGTGCTTGCCTGCTGGTCCAGTGCAGCCAGGTACATCTCCTGATGTGGCATGCCGGGCGGCCATGATTCAACCCAGCCTGTCCCCTCGGTATTCTCGTAAATTCCGTCGCCGTCCGAATCGTGAGAACACTCGAAGTTCCAGGCAAGCTCCAGCGCCTTCCAATGCTGTTCAACGAAGCGGGTATCACCGCTCACCTTCATGTAGTCGTTGATCGCCATCAAGAGAAGCGGGTTGGCGTCAGCCGAGGCGTAGGCATAAGGCAGACTTTTCCAATTCAGCAGATCCGCGGTCTGCGACCATTCATGAAGGATCTTGCCTTCGGGACTCTGCCGGGCGAGCAAAAAATTCACTTCATCCCGCGTGAGCTGAAAGTCACCGTAACTGTTCACTGCGTAAAGTGTCCACAGGGCATCGCGGCCAAAATACCAGCCGAAGCCCGGCCGGGCCGAATCGCCGGAGGTGTAAAAGCCGGCGACCAAAGCTGTCTCAGCATGAGCGGGCGTGATTTCGACGCGCAGCTGGTCGATTGCCACTTCAGCCCAGGAGAAGGCCTGATTGAGTTTTTCGTCCGGAGTATCGATGCTGAGGTGCTGGCTGGAAAACTTGGCGTAATAAGTCTGGGTGCTGCTGTAGAGCGTCTCGAATTGGCTATTGAGGCTTTGCAGGCAAGCCCCCAGCGCGGCGGTCGACGCATCAGCCGCGGTATCGGCCGTTGCCATCAGCAAAGGAAAAAACTTGTCTGCATCGGTTGACGGATCAAAGTGCAGGACAAATTGCACTGGGTAGTTCTTAGGGCGCTCCTGATAAGGAGCCATAATTCCGTACTGGGCATCTGGCATCGCGACTGCGGCGGCATGATCGGGAGCGTTCAAGTGCAGCACGTAAAAGCCTGAGTCTCCGGTCTTGACCCACTCGGGGGAAGGGCGATCGTCCGAGAGTGCGGGCCACATGCGCTTCATCTCGGGCGTGAAGCTAAAAGTCAGCGTCATCGGCCGCACTGCCTCAATCTGGAAAAAAGCCAAAGCCCCAACCCCCTCCGGCGCATGCTGCGGAGTGAACAGGATCTCGCGGATGGTGAAGTTGGCGTGAGAGAAAGTAATGGTGGTATGACCTGGCCTGACCTCGATGGTTGCCGCCTGCTGGTTGACGTCAATCGGGACCGGATAATCTTTCATGTCGGCTTGAATGCGCAGGCCACTCAGGATTTTCCAGGGAAAAATCCAAGCTTCAAAGGATCCATCCTGCTGGCCGAGCAGGGCTCCTCGGGGACCGGTCACCGTGAAGGGCTTCTGCGCCATGGTGTCGCCGCGGATGGCGAGTTGGCCTGGTTCGTCCAGCAAAAAGCCGGAGAGCGCACGCAAAGCCGGGGCCGGCGTGCGGCCGGGTACCTGCGCAGCCAGAAATGCTGCAGAGTTAAGGAGAACGAACAAGGCCCACAACTTCATCGTTCCACCACCATCGAGGGCAACTCTACTTTTTCCTGTGGTGCCAGTTGGCGGAACTGGAAGGCGGTCTGCCAAAGCCACCTTCCATTCACTTGGAGAGAGAAACACCCTGAGAACCGCAGACGGCGCCGCAAGGTTCCATCCTGGGGTTGTCACGCAAAACCTGCAGCCCGGCTAAAAACTGAACCGGCCGGCAAATTGCAAGTTACGCATCGACGTCCCTTCCTGGTTGGAAACGGTGCTCGAGATTTGGCCGGCACCCGAGTTCTGGCAATCGAAGCACGAATTCACACCGCCAAGATTTACGTGGTTGAAGACGTTGAAAGCCTGAGCGATCAACTGAAAGTGCACTCCTTCCCACAAGGTGAAGCTCTTCGCCAGCGAGGCGTCCACGTTGCTGAAGTTGGGTCCCCAAAGCGCATCGCGGCCGACATTGCCCCAGGTTGCCACCGCCGGACGAGCGAACGGGCCGTACGAATTGGGAGTGGTCGGGGCTGGATCATTCGGAGAAGACAGCACATAGGGTGAAGGAGTGAAGTACTGCACGTAGTTGCCGGCTACGTTGTAGGAGCCCTGGTGAGGAGCAAATTTGGCTACCTTGTTGAGGAAGCCGGTGCACTGGTCGTTGTCATTGTTGCAGTTGAAATAGTTTGAGGTAAAGGGCAGCCCGCTCTGCAGCCTCCACGATGCGTTCAATTGAAATCCACCGATGATCTGGTTTGCCCAACCGGGGATGTGGGAAGCGAACATCTGGTCCCGGCCGAATGGGAGGTTGTAGTTTCCAGCGAATATGAACGAATTGCGGCGGTTATAGTAACTGTTTCCCTTGCCTATTGCCGGAGAGATCAGGAATTCATAGGACTCGTGGGAGAGTGCATGGGACCACACATAGTTGGACATGAATTGCAGGCCCTGGCTGAAGCGCTTATTGACCACCACCTGCAAAGAATGGTAGTTGCCAGTCGCCTGGGCCGGATAGTAGTCAATTCTTTGTTCCCATCCATAAGGCGCCCCATACTTGACGCCAAGCTGTTTCTGGGCCGTACCGTCGAACCAGGGGCTTCGTTCCGATTGCGTGTATAGGCACTCGGGCGGAATGCCGGGCTGACCTACAGGCTGAACTCCCTGCGGATAGGTAGAACAACTTCCTCCAGCCGCGGTTAGATGGTTGGGGTTGACCTGGCTGAAACCACTCAGGGTTGGCTGATTGGTGTTATAGCTCGGTGAAGAGTCGAACATATTGTGATAGGCCTGGTTGCCCACATAGGCGACCTGCAGGGACATGGACGAATTGAGTTCCTGCTGGACGGTCAGGTTCCAGCCCATCACCGTCGGAAGGATGACACTTCTTGGGCGCGCAGACTGACTAATCCCATCTGGGAGTGGATAGAGGCCGTTGGCTGGGATCGCGGGAAAAGTATAGCCGGGAGGTCCCTGGTTGAGATTAAACGCGTATCCAATATTCCCGCCGGTGCCGAGCGTCTGCTGGATCTGGGTCGGAAACGAACCGGTGAGTATCTGGCCGAAAGTATTGCCCGCCCAGCCTTGACCGTAGACGGTGCCAAAGCCGGCGCGGACGACGGTGTTGGGGTGCACTTGATAGGCAACACCCAAGCGAGGTGCAAAATTCTTATAGTTTTGGGACACGTTCATGGCCTTGTTGATACCCCCGATGCCGCCAATGAGGATGTCACCATTATTCAGGTCAAGCAGGCCGCCGGAGCCTGCCTGAGTCACAGACTCGGGGGTGTAAAACTCCCACCGGAGACCATAGTTGAAGGTGAGTTTCGGGGTCACGCGCCATTGGTCCTGGGCATAAAGAAAGAAGCGCGTCTGCCGGGTCTGCGCGTTAACGTCTGCTGTCTGGGTGCGCCAGAAGAGAGAGGTGTCGCCCAGCAGAAAGGTGGCCCAACCCAAGCCCGGCGAGGAGGAAGTTCCGCTGCCCCCGGCTACCGTGCCTGAGGTGGTCGAGTTAAAGAACTGAAAAGTGCCTGAGCGGAGTGCATTACTAGCAACCGAAAGCGAATGGTCCTTGGCGTAACGAAAATCTCCGCCGAACTTAATGTTGTGATTGCCCAGGGAGTGCGACCAGTTGTTCACGAACTGATACTGGCTTTCCTGCTGGAGACTTGGGTTTGCGGTCGTTCCCAGAAACTCCGCGTTGCCTTCGTTTTGTCCGTTGGCTGGAACATCAATTTCAAACTGGGGCATACCGCCATAGAGCGAGAGCGGGGTGCCGTTGGCGTTGGGGATGCCCAGAGTATTACCCAGTGGCTGGTTGGCATCAGGGCCGAGAACGGTGTTGTAGATCCGGTAGTAGCCAAAGCGGAAGTCGGTCAGCCAGCTAGGCGAGACCACATAGTCTCCGCCCGCCGCGACGCTCTGGTTGCGTCCCGAAGATGTACCGGCGAAACCTCCTGAGCCGTAACCACCTCCACCTGCGGTGCCGAAGTAAGGAGCGCCCGAAAGGCTGGACCCGAAATAGGTATAGCGGCCCAGCATGTGCAGCTTTTCTCCCAGCTTGGTATCTCCGCGAACATCGAACTGGTTGGTGTTGAAGATTCCAGATCCCGAAGTGGCATAGTTATTGAAGGTCTGGCCGGGCGCACCCGCGTTGGGGGCGGGCAGCAATTTGAAGAAATTGACCGCGGGTGCGGAAAGGTCCGCCGCCGGAATGATGTTGCCGGGAAACGGAGTGCGCCCACTATTGCTGGTATCGGTCGGGCTGTTAGGCTTAAAAGCCTGCCCTCCAATCGCCAGGTAGTCGCTGAGATCGCAGTTCCCGCCAGAGGTGCACGACGACCTCGCCAAGGCGGTAGGCACGGTGGTCAGCACTGAGCTCCCCGATTTTTCCCGCAGTCCCTGGTAGTCGCCGAAGAAGAATACTCTGTCCTTCAAGACCGGCCCCCCCACCGAACCGCCGAATTGATTGTGCAGCGTCGGGCTTAGGTACTTGCCGGTTAGCGAGTTAACCGCATTGTTGGCAAACGGATCCCGCGCCTGCTGGGCATCGGAGCGGCGATATTCGAAGGCCGTCCCATGAAAGTTGTTGCTTCCGGATTTGGTTTGAGCGGTGACCAGGCCGGCGACCGCCTTGCCGAACTCCGCGTCGTAGTTTTGCGCGGTCACCTTCATCTCCGACACCGCGTCAATGTTCGGGTTGATCACGGCGACGCCGTTGATCGGATCCTGGTTATCCGTTCCGTCGAGCTCATAACCGGTGGCAAACGGCAGCTGACCCTGCACTTCGATGGATTCGCTGCGCTGCGGATTACCGCTTCCCTCCGACGGCCCCCACCCGATGTACGAGGTGCCAGGCGTCAGCAATTCAAAGGAGGTGAAGTTGCGATTCAGATTAGGCAAGTCCTGGAGCGCGCGGTCGTTCAAAATGGTGCTCACATCGGCGCGGGCTGTCTCCAGCAGAGGGGCTCCGCCGGTCACCGTAACTGTATTCGTTACCTCGCCCACCGTGAGCTTGATGTCGACCTTAGGCTGGGTGTCGACGTAGACCACGACGTTGTCGACCGAAGTCTTGCTGAACCCCTTGGCTTCCGCCTGCACCTGATAGGTGTCTGCGATCAGGTGTTGGACCAGGTATCCACCACTCGCGTCGCTTTGGACGGTGACCGAGGTGCCTTTGGAAACGTCGGTGACTGTAATCGTAGCGTTAGGCACCACGGCCCCGGAGTTATCGGTTACGGTGCCGAAGATCGATCCGTAAACTGCCTGCGCCAGCGCGGACGGGGCCAGCGACGAGAGCCACACAACAAACAGTAAGTAGATGGTTTTGCTGGCTTTACGGTACGCTTTGCTGTGCATAATGCTGCCTCTCCAAAGGTTGACAAATGTTTTAGCTGGCCTGCTCTGTAAAATCGGCAAGCTGTGACGAAACGGATATTGACTCGTCGATACCATCGACCGATCCCGTTTTTGCATCAAACGGATAAAGTTGTGTCTGGGGCGGAGGTATAGCTGTGGCCCTGCCCCTACGACAACCTGCGACGCCTGGATGATTGATTTCAAGCGCCTAACGAGACTCACCTTGGAACCACAATGCTGCCAACGTTGTTTACGGTGAATTGACAGTGAAAAGTAGCCCAGCAAGCTCTGCTTTAAAACAATCCAGTGAGTTAACGGATTCGTTTCACACGTCAAACGACCCTCGGACACTGCTTGTCGAGCGAGTCATTTCCAGCAGTCATTTCCGCGGCTCATTGCGGTTGCGTGAATTTCTCCTCTACATCGCTGAATGCGCGCTCAAGGAGACGCCCGAAGCCGCGACCGAACAACAAATCGGTGTGCACGTCTTCCAACGCCCGCCCGGTTATAACAGCAGCGAAGACAGCATCGTTCGAACCCACGCCCGCCTTCTTCGGCAAAAGCTGGCAGAATTTTTCGCCACTGAGGGGGCACCGGAGCCAACGATTATCGAGGTTCCCAAGGGCCACTACCTTCCCACCTTCCGGCCTCGGCAATCCGAACCGCCACCAGCTCCGTTCCCTTTGCCGTCGGGGACACCATCACCATCACTGCCCGCCAGTGAGGTAGCTTCCACGCCGCGTGCCAAGTCCTGGAGTTACTGGAAGTCCACGCCGCTGGGGATTGCATTGGGTGTGGTCCTGGTACTGATCCTTGCCGGCTCCTCACTGCTGATTGCTCGAGCACGGCCTAAAACGGTCGCGGAAAAATCAGCGATCGAAGTCTTTTGGGCGCCGTTTTTGTCTGGGGATCCGCCGGTAGTGATTTACAGCAACGCTCGTTTTGTGGGCGATTCAAAGACTGGCTTGCGATACGCGCCGGCCGGGGGCGCCGCAAATAGCGAGCCGGTGGTTGACCATTACACCGGGATTGGCGAGCTGGCATCGGTATACGAGCTGACCAGGCTTTTTGACGCTCACCGCGCCACCTTCGTTCTGAAGCGCAGTCTGCTTGTTACCTGGGATGAAGCGAAGCAGCGAAACCTGATTTTTATCGGTTCACCGGCCGAAAATCCTTCGCTGAATGCCGTGCCTTCGCTGGCAAATTTCACCATGGTGGCCAATCCGGCATATGCGGGATTTGTGAACAATCACCCGCGCCCGGGGGAGCCGGCCCTCTACTCGCGCCCGGAGCATCCGCTCACTATGGATTATGCAGTGCTCGCGCTGACGCCGGGCGTTCAGTCTGGAAAGCGAACGCTCATGTTCAGCGGCCTGACTACACTAGGGACGCAGGCCGCGGTCGAATTCGCTACGCGCAAAGAATCGTTGGCGGAGCTGTTGAAAATGGTCTCGTCGCCGACTGGGGAGCTAAAGCCTTTTGAGGCGTTGCTGGCCGTGACGCTCGAAGGGGGGGTACCCCTGCAAAGCAAATTGGTCTCGATTCGGGTTTATTAAAGGGCGTTACAGTCCAGGGTGAAGCGCGGATCTCCCTAATCTGAAGGGTGGAGAGATCTGCGGTTTTTCTCGCCGGCATCCTCACTGGACCGGCTGTAGCTTTAGCTGGCTCGAGGCATGGATCTGAGAAGCGGTGTCGAGTTCACGCTTTGCGTCTTCCTCTTTCCCCATTCCCCGGTATGCCTGCCCTAACAGTGTGTGCGTGATGTAGTTGCCCGGGTCCATTTTTTCGGCGTGCTGGAGATACATCGCCGCGCTTTCCGGGTCGCCTCGGCGCAAAAAGACTTTGCCCATTTGAATGAATGGCCCGGTGCTGGAAACGTCCAGGGAGATGGCTCTGGTTAAGGCTTCCTGCGCCTGCTGGTACTGCCCCATCCTGGTATAAACATCGCCCAGGCGGTCATAGACCGCGGGGTAAGTGGGATTGATTGCCCGCTCCTGTTCAAACTGCTCGAGGGCGTGGTTGACGTCAGACTTGTAAAGGTAAACCTCTCCCAGCATGAAATGCGCCAAGGGAAGATTGGGAGAAATCTCGAGCGCCTTCTGCGCATCCTGAGCGGCCAGCTCCGGCAGATCGGCGTCGAGCAGCATGCCGCCGGTCAGCAAATACGCCGCGGCGGAGTCCGGGCTCACGCCATATTGCGCGGCAAAGGCACCTCGTGCGTCGTCATAACGCCGCGCATTCAGGTAAGAAAGCCCCAGAACATGGTTAGCGTCGGCATTCGCATTTGGCATCCATTGCCGCACTCGTTCCAGGTACGGAATGGCCGCTGCCGGCTGTCCCAGACGATAGAGGGTCAAGCCGCGCATCTGAACAGACTCCAGATCTGACGGATCTTCTGCCATCGCTGCCGCAAAGGCCCGCTCCGCATCGATAAGCTTACCGGCCCGGTAATACCGGATGCCCTGCTCACGGCTTGCGCCTTTCGCCGGAGGTTGTTGGGCGCCGGTCACAGCGGATGGAGGGCTGGTGACTGTCGGTGAGGGTGTGCTCTGCCCGAAGCAAGACAAGCCGGACAGGAGAACAACTGCGGGGAGCCAGAAAATTTGCATAACGCATACCCAGAATACGCTGCTGCTGCGAGTGCTAGCATTTGCAGAATGGCTGTTTGGCACAAGTGGCAAGCCGGACTATTTTTTGTTTGCGCGGCCACGGCGATAGCCCAGGTTCACGCTGCTCCTTACCCTGCAAACGCGGACCACCCGCCGCCGGCCTGGTTTGTCGATGCCGCTCCACAGGCGGGCTTGAAAATGCAGAACGTCAACGGAGACGAGTCCACCAAGAAGTACATCATTGAAACCACTGGCAGCGGGGTGGCGATCCTGGACTACGACCGTGATGGCTGGCCCGACATCTACCTGGTCAACGGCAATGCGCTTGACTCGTCGCAGAACAAGAACCCGCCTCCAACCGGCCACCTCTACCACAACAACCACGATGGCACATTCACCGATGTGACCCGGGCTGCCGGACTTACTGCTAGCGGCTGGGGCCAGGGCGCCTGCGTGGGCGACTACGATAACGATGGATTCGATGACCTGTATGTGACCTATTACGGTAAAAATCGCCTGTATCACAATGAGCACAATGGCACATTCAAAGAAGTAGCTGCCGCGGCCGGCGTTACCGGGAGCGGCGGTGAGTGGGGCTCAGGCTGCGCTTTTGTCGATTATGACCGCGACGGCAAGCTCGATCTGGTGGTCGCAAATTATGTTCACTTCGATATAAAGACCGCCCCCCGGCCGGGAGAAGGGCAGATGTGCATCTGGAAAGGGGTCCCGGTTATGTGTGGGCCGCGAGGTCTCGACTCCACTCCCAACGTGCTCTACCACAACCTTGGCGGGGGCCGCTTCGCCGACGTAAGCAAGACCAGCGGAATCGAGAAGACCAACGGCCACTACTGCCTCGGTGTCTCGACGCTCGATTACAACCGCGATGGTTGGCCCGATATCTACGTGGCTTGCGACAGCACTCCCAGCATTCTTTATCGCAATAACAAGGACGGAACATTCACCGACGTCGCCGTGGACGCGGCGGTTGCCTTCGACGAAGATGGCCGCGAGCAGGCGGGCATGGGCGCAACCGTAGCCGACTACAACGGAGACGGTTTGCCCGACATCTTCAAGACCAACTTCTCCGATGACACCTCGTCCCTCTACCAGAACAATGGAGACGGAACCTACAGCTCAAGAATATTCGATGCCGGATTGGGACTGAACACCCAGTACCTGGGTTGGGGAGTCATGTTCTTCGATATGGACAATGATGGCTGGCCCGATATTCTGATCGCCAATGGGCATGTCTATCCCGAAGTCGATACTGCGCATCTGGGGGCGACGTACAAAGAGCCGCGTCTGGTTTATTGGAATCAGGGCAATGGCAAGTTCAAAGACATCAGCCGGAATGCGGGACCCGGCTGTACCGAGCCGCAGTCCAGCCGCGGTCTGGCTATTGCCGATTTCTGGAACGACGGGCGCGTATCCGCAGTCATCAACAACTCGGGTGCAAAGCCGATGCTGCTGGTCAACCTGGCAGCGAACACAAACCACTGGATTGGGATTAACGCCGTGGGCACGCAATCCAATCGCGATGGCATTGGGGCCAGTGTCACCGTGGCCGCAGGCGGCAGAAACTGGGTGCAGGAAGTTCGCAGTGGTTCCAGCTATCTCTCCAGCAGCGACCTGCGCCTCCATTTCGGACTGGGAGCGGCTACGAAAATAGACCGGGTAGAGATCGATTGGCCCAGTGGCCGCAAAGAGTCGTTCAGCGTGCCGCCGGTGGACCGCATCGTCACCCTTAGGGAGGGGACAGGGCAGGCGCTGGCCAAGCCTTAGTTATTCCTCGCGCATGGTCGATGGCGGCCGCGGCGAAGGCGATGACGATGGGAAAGCATTCCAGGGTGTAACGAGGTTCCGGCGCGTCAAGCGTTGCCAGCAGCATGCTGCGCAACACCACATAGGCCACCATGGCCATGGCAAATCGCGGCCAGTAAAACGCGCCGATCAGCGCTGCCATCAGATAAAGCAGATTCAGCGCCCCGTAGGCAAAAGCAATCTGGGTTTCGGCATGGTGGAGGCTGTACTGCCACCAACGCAGTTCTATGTTGAGCATTTCCACCCGTGGCCGAAGCCACATATCCGTGAGGCGAAGCAGGGGCAGGGTCACGTAATAGCGAAAGGGATGAGCGCGAATTCGCTCGGCGGCCAGAGCGGCAAAGCCGGCGTCGATCTGCGGCGTGAGTACATCCCCGGCGTTGTATCGCGCGATCAGGTCCAGGGTTTCCCGGTCATCCGAATCCAGGGCTCGCGAAGGCAGTGTATGGATATCGATGTCGTCCCCGGGCACATTCCAATAGATCTCATACGTGGAAGCAAAGTCGGCCGTCCATGTTTTCGTCCAACGTTGGAATCCGCTGGCTTTGGGTTCTCCGGGATCGGTCGCGGAACGGGGTGCAAGCGGCTGAAATACGTGAAAGGTGTGCCAGTTGCGCCAGGTCCAAGGGACAAAAGGCAGTACCGCGATCAGCCCGCATAACAACGCGATGCGGAGCGATCGCGCCAAACCGAGAGAACTGCGGCCATAGAGAACCAGCGCGGGAAAGAAGGTGACAGCCAGCAGGGCGCCATCGGGACGCAACAGTGCGGCGTAGCTCCAGGCAAAGGCGAGGGCCAGCATCCAGCCCCAGTGCGGACGCTCGATCACGGCGGCGAATGCGCAGAGCCCCAGCGCGACACAAAAAATGGATGGCGTTTCGGTCAGAGGCATGGCCACATAGTTGGCCGTGAAAGGACAAAGCGCCGCCAGCCAGAGCGCTGCCATCGCCGCCCAGCGCCCGCAGAGGCGGCGAACGAATTCCGCAACTACTAAGCACGTCGCCAGGTCAATTACGACTTGCAGGTAGAGAACGGCAAGATAATTCTGCTTTCCAAAAACAGCGAAGCACAGGGCGAGGAAGCCGGGATATCCAGGCAGGCGGACCAGGGTGGGGGCAATGGTTGGCAGTCCGCCCGCATGGGTTATGGACCGGCCATAGATGCCGTGGGTCATCCAGTTTCTGGCGATGTCCGCGTAGAGAAGGGAGTCTCCCTGGATTTGCGGAAAAGCATCAATGAACCATAGGCGGAGCGCGGCTCCAGCCGCCAGCGCGCAGAGGACGGAAAGAATTGTGCGAGCGCTGAGGGAGGGCATCCCCCGAAATCATACAGGCTTGGAGGTAGAATAATCGGGTGGCAGCGGGCGGGAGTAGCTCAATGGTAGAGTAGCGGCTTCCCAAGCCGTTGGTTGCGGGTTCGATCCCCGTCTCCCGCTCCACAAATCTGTACTACCAGAAGGGTACGGACTTTAGGCCCACTCATTTGCGGCATTGGGGACGGCCTGAACGCCGTCCCCTTCTGGCAGTGTATCCATGCAAAGATTTTGGAGGCCCATCAAACGGTGCGCGCCACCAGCACTACCAGCAGGATCATCAGAATGAGGCTCGCGCCAGCGCTGGGATAGTAACCCCAGTTGCGGCTGTGGGGCCATGCTGGAAATACGGCGATCAGCATGATCACGAGCATGATGACTGCGCCGTCGGTCAGAGCCATCCGTCCCTCATTTACGAAGCGTCCGTCCGCTCTCCGCTGAACCGGCCAGAACCCGGGCCCGCTCGAACACGTCGAAAAGCATACCGCGCGTGAGTTTGCCGGTATTGGTATTTTGCAGCGAGGGGTGGAAACTGGCAATCACATAGCGGCCTCCCGGAAGCGCGTATTCGGCGCCGTGGGAGAACTTGAAACGCGGCTTGCGTTCAGACTGCCCGGTGCGGGTCAGGTGCTGCAAATAGCCGTCGAAGGCAATGCGCCCGAGGCAAACCACGACGCGCAAACTGGTCAGCAGCGAGATTTCCTCATCGAGATGAGACGCACAGTTGGCCAGTTCGGAGCGTTTGGGCGCGTTATCGGGAGGAGCGCAACGGACGACCGAACTAATCCAGCAATCCTGCAGCTTCATGCCGTCGTTGCGAGAGACCGAATTAGGCTGCGAGGCAAAGCCGGCATCGTAGAGCACGGGATACAGGAAGTCGCCGGAGCCGTCGCCGGTGAAAGGGCGGCCGGTGCGGTTAGAGCCGTGCGCTCCTGGAGCCAGCCCCAGGATAAACACACGAGCCTTCTCGTCACCGAAGGATGGGACTGGCTTGGCCCAATAAATCCAATCCCGGTAGGCGCGGCGTTTGCTGGTGGCGATGCCTTCGCAATACTTGCGCAAGCGACTGCAACGTTGACAGCGGATAACGTCCTGATTGAACAGAACGAGCGGACTGGGATCGGCCGGGATCGGGCCTGGGTTGGCCGCAGACAGATTGGGGCTTCCAAGAGGCAAACCGGGGTTCGCTCGGGGGATGGAGCTCATACCCGATTGTAAATCGCATGGGAAAGACGGCGTAAGATGATTTTTGCTTTTTCTCAGTCCCAAAAAGGAAGGCTCGTGAGGGTATCTATGCACAAAAAAAGCAGAAGGTTAGGGGAAATTCTGGCCATGTTCGCACTGCTCGTGGCGGGCTGCAAGCAGCAGCCGCCAGCAGAACAGGCGCCGCCACCGAGTGCAGCAGCGCCCATGCAGATCGGGGGCGAGGACGTGCTGACGCTGACGCGCAAGGCGACCAACAGCGGCAACAAACCAGAGTTCCTTTCCGTAACCCTGCTTCCCGGCCGCGCCATGAACATGTTCCAGGTTACCGCCGCCATCCCGGGCAAAGGAGAAATACCGCTGCTCCATTCGCCCTCGGTCAAGGAGGCAGCAAGCCAACTTGCCGGCACCGGCGGGGATGAGCTAGGCAACGCTTCTTTCAGCTTCGGAGGAGCCTTTCTGGTTCCCTATCCCAATCGCATCGTTGGCGAGCCTTCCTCCGATGGCAAGTCGGTGGTGACCCAGTGGCGCGGCCACACCCTCTCTCTCCCGGCAAACTTTCCCAGCAAGCAACCCGGCGGACGGGCGGTGGCGATTCATGGATTGATTAACCAGGCCAAAGTGGAGGATCTCCAAACCCAAACGACTGCGGATGGTCAGACGGTGACGGGCGTCATCCACGCTGGAGATTTCGGCGGCCGCTGGATCTCCGACACCGACCTGAACCTGACCATCGCGCTTACCGGGGACGCGGTCGATGCCACCATTACCGCCAAGAACGTGGGCAAGGAACCGGAGCCGATGTCGATCGGCTGGCATCCCTACTTCCAGATACCGAGCGGTCACCGCGCCCAGGTGCGACTGCATGTGCCAGCCTCCATGATGGCCATAGTGAACAATTACGGTGACGCATTTCCTACCGGACAGCTCAAGCCGGTCAAAGGCACGGAGTACGACTACAACGCGCCCGACGGTGTGGCCCTCGACGATCATTTTCTGGATGACAATTTCTCCCACCTGCAACGGACCGGGGGCGCAGTCGACGTGAAGCTGATCGATCCGGACTCAGATTACGGGTTGACGGTTTCTGCGCTTTCCCCGGAGATCAGGACAGTGCAAGTGTATTCCCCGAAAAATGCTTCCTTCGTCGCCATCGAAGATCAGTTCAACTACGTGGACCCATTCGGCAAGCAGTGGAGAGGCATGGATACCGGCATGGTGACGCTCCGCCCTGGGCAATCCGTCACCTGGAAGGTTCGGTTGGCGTTGTTTAAGCCGGGCCAATAAAACGCGAGGTTACCGACGTAACGGAGTTCCAACACGACCCCCTCGCAGCGGCGCGCCGATGCAGCGCATACTTGAGGCATGCGAAGAGCGACCGCGGCCCGCTGCCTTTGCTGCGGGTATAGAACGCTATCCCTCCCTGAGGCCCTCGAGCTGTGCCAGGTTTGCTGGTGGCAGGATGATGGGCAGGATGACCGCGACGCTGACGTGGTCCGCAGGACCGTCAATGGCAACCTCAGCCTGAACGACGGACGCCGCAATTACAAGCACTATCAAGCTGCTGATCCACGGTTTGTCGCGCACGTGCGCACGCCACGGCAAGAGGAGCTTTAGACTCCAACAGCAGCCGGTGGCATCACCGAAGGTAATAAGAAAAGGGTGTATTGTAGTTAATAGCGGCTTCGCATTCCTTGCGCTGCGGGTTTGACCCTCCCGGCAAAGCCCCATACGATGAAAGCAGGCTGTTTATAGGCTCCTCAGCGCTTGCATCGTTTTCGCCATTGCGGACGCGCTGAGAGCGAGCGAATCTGGAAGGCATACGTTGAGCTCAACTGAAATGATTGAAACTACAGCGCAATCCGGCGATGTGTCGACCGCCGCAGAAGAACCGGCCGGACAAGAACATGAGGGGCACTCTCATGGAGTGGCAACCCTCAATCCGGACTGCACCCGAGAAGTTGAAATTGAAATTCCCGCTGACGAAGTCACCCGCAATTTTCAGACAGTTACCAAACGATACAAGAAGATGGCGCGCATCCCGGGCTTTCGTTCGGGCAAGGTCCCGGAGTCGCTCATCCGCGGGCGATTCGCGGAGCAGATTCGCCAGGACGTAATGGAAGCAGTTCTGCCGGAACACTTCCGTACCGCGATCGCCGAGCGCAAGCTGAAACCCATCTCACAACCCCAGGTGACCAAAATCGATCTCGAAGACGGCAAGCCTCTGCGCTTCAAAGCCGCCTTCGAAGTGATTCCCGACTTCTCGATCGACGGCTACCGGGACGTGAAAGTGGAAAAGCCTTCTGCCGAACTCACCGATGCCGAGGTCGATGCCGAGCTGGCCCGCATTCGTGATTCCCGGTCCACCATGGAGCCGGTAACGGAAGAGCGTCCTCTCGCCGACGGCGACTTTGCCCAGATCAGCTTTACCGGCAGCGTGCAGCCGGCGGAAGGCGAAGCCCACCGAGACCCAGCAGCCTATCTCCGGACAGGATGTCATGGTCCAGGTAGGCGGACCCAACACGCTCGACAGCTTCAATGCCGCCTTGCGCGGGGCCGCTGTCGGTCAACAGCTAAAGTTCGAGGTGAGCTATCCCGCGGATTTCAGTGAGCGGCAACTCGCCGGCAAGCGTGTGGCCTACGATCTCGAAGTCAAGGGCATCAAGAAAAAGATCGAGCCGGAGCTGAATGACGAGTTTGCCAAGGAGCTCGGCCAGTATGAGAGCCTGGCAGACTTTACCCGCCAATTGCGCGAGCACCTGGCCCGCGACAAACAGCGCCATGTACAAACCGAGACCACCAACCGGCTGCTTGATGCGCTGGTCACGCGGTTTGAGTTTCCAGTTCCGGAATCTCTGGTGCAGCAGCAGATCGATGCTCGTCTTGACCGCGGGCTACGAGCGCTCGCCTCCCAGGGCATGCGCACGGAAGATATGCGCAATCTGGATTTCGATCGCCTGCGTGCGGCACAGAGATCCTCCGCAACCGCTGAGGTGAAGGGCTCGATTCTGCTTGACCGCATTGCAGATGTGGAAAACATCAACGTACCCGAAGAAGAAGTGGAAAGTGAACTGCAAGCTATCTCCTTGCAAATGCGCGAACCAGTGGATACGCTGCGCGCGCGTTTGACTGAGGATGGTAGCCTCGCTAGAATCCGGGAACGCTTGCGTAGGGAGAAGATGGGCGCTCTGCTGTACGAACGGCTAGCGTCCTGAATTAAAGGGCAACTTTAAGGCCGGGCGCACGCGCCCGCGGGAAACAGAAGCAAGGGAGAGCATGGCACTTGTTCCTATGGTGGTCGAGCAGACGAGTCGAGGCGAGCGCGCCTACGACATCTATTCTCGTTTGCTTCGCGACAATATTATTTTTCTGGGCACACCGATCGACGATCAGATCGCAAACCTGGTAATCGCTCAAATGTTGTTTCTCTCCGGCGAAGACCCGGAGAAAGACCTTCAGCTTTACATCAATTCTCCCGGGGGTTCGATCACCGCGGGTCTTGCCATCTACGACACCATGCAATTCATCCGCAACGACGTGGTCACCTACTGCATCGGGCAGGCCGCGAGTATGGCGGCATTCCTGCTGATGAGCGGCAATAAGGGCAAGCGCTTCGCCCTGCCGAATTCCCGCATTCTGATCCACCAGCCGTCCATGGGCGGCCTTTCGGGTCAGGCGACGGATATCGATATCCATGCCCGCGAAATTCTGCGCATCCGCGAGATCACCAACAAGTTGATGTCGAAGCACACCGCGCAGCCGTTGGAACGCATTGAACGAGATGTTGAGAGAGACTTCATCATGAACGCACAGCAAGCCAAAGAGTACGGCATTATTGACGAAATCATAGACCGGCCACGTACGTGAGAGGCCGCCAGGCCAAAGGAGTTGCGGTATGAAAACGCCGAGGGGAACAGACGATACGCTCCGTTGTTCGTTCTGTCATAAATCGCAGGACGCCGTCGCTAAATTGATCTCCTCACCGAGCGATTATCCGCGGGCATACATCTGTGATGAATGCGTGGCGGTCTGCAACTCCATTCTGGAAGACGACCGGGGCGAGACCCAGCCTGGGGCGGCGCCGGCTCACTTGCCCAAGCCGCAAGAAGTCAAGGGCTTTCTCGACGAGTACGTCATCGGCCAGGAGCAGACGAAAAAGAAGCTGGCAGTGGCGGTTTACAACCACTACAAGCGTATCCAGATGAACCGGACACGCGGTAACGACGTCGAGCTTTCGAAATCCAACATCCTTCTCGTAGGCCCCACCGGAAGCGGCAAGACCCTGCTGGCGCACACCTTGGCCAAAATGCTGGATGTACCGTTCGCGATCGTCGACGCAACCACGCTGACGGAAGCCGGCTATGTCGGTGAGGATGTGGAAAACATTATCCTCAAGCTGCTTCAGGCGGCCGATGGCGACGTAGCCAGGGCACAGACTGGCATTATCTATATTGATGAAATCGATAAGATCGGCCGCAAGGACGAAAACCCTTCCATTACCCGCGATGTCTCCGGCGAGGGCGTGCAACAGGCGCTGCTGAAGATCCTCGAGGGCACGGTAGCTAACGTTCCACCTCAGGGTGGACGCAAGCATCCGCACCAGGAGTTCACCCCGGTCGATACCACCAACATCCTGTTTATCTGCGGCGGCGCCTTCGTCGGGCTGGAGCGCCTGATCGGGCGGCGCGTGGGTAAGAAGGCGTTGGGGTTCAAGGCGCTCTCGGAGAAGGATGCACAAGAAGCAGGTGTTTTGCCGGCACAGCGCGATACCGAGCTGCTGCGCCAGGCGCAACCCCAGGATCTGATCAAGTTTGGCCTGATCCCCGAGTTTGTCGGACGCCTGCCGGTGATTGGTATTCTCGACGAGCTCGATGAGGCTGCCCTGGTGGAGATCCTCACCAAGCCCAGAAATGCCATCCTCAAGCAGTATCAGCGGCTGTTCGAGTATGAGGGCGTGCGCCTGGTCTTTTCCGAGGATGCTTCCCGTGCCGTTGCCCGTGAGGCCCTGAATCGTAAGGTGGGGGCGCGCGGCCTGCGCATGATCCTGGAAGAGTTGATGCTGGACCTGATGTACCACCTCCCCAGCAACAAGAAGATCAAAGAGCTGGACATCACCGCCGAGATGGTGCAAAAACGAGACCTTTCCGTGACTCTGCTGGAAAAGGCCGGGTAGAACCCCTTACTTTCGAGCGCCAATGAAGCACGTGTACCGTTGTCCTTCGTTATCTTTTGCGAGGGCGGGATACGATTGCCCTAAATTCGCCAGTTTTCTTGTTTTATGACTTGTTGATTGGTTGAAGCACCCAACGTCCGGGGCATTGGCGCAAGTCGCTTTTCCT
Source organism: uncultured Acidobacteriaceae bacterium (assembly GCA_963814015.1). Classification (GTDB taxonomy): domain Bacteria; phylum Acidobacteriota; class Terriglobia; order Terriglobales; family Acidobacteriaceae; genus PALSA-350. The sequence continues at coordinate 778,839 of CAWFBI010000001.1, read as the reverse complement.
CTGTATAAGGGAAAGAAGTGAAAGGAAATCGCGTGACACAAGCAAAGGAAACCCGGGATAAAGGCGATCTTCGCAAGCTCCCCATGATGCCCATTCGGGACATGGTGATCTTTCCTTACATGATGACGCCCTTTGTCGTGGGGCGCGAGTCAAGCGTGCGAGCGCTGGAAGAGGCGCTTACCGGGGATCGCAAGATATTTCTAGCTACCCAGCACGATGCGGGCATCGATGAACCGCGGCCAGAAGACATTTATTCCGTGGGAACCATTGGCAACATCGTCCAGAGCGTAAAGATGCCGGACGGCAATATCAAGGTGCTGGTGGAGGGATTGGAGCGGGCCAAGGCTGTCGAAATGAACGACTCGGATGGCTTTTTTGTAGCCACGGTGCGGGTCGCCAACCGGCAGCTGGAAGTAAACCCTCAAATCGAGACAGTGATGCAGCGAGTCACTTCCCTGTTTGAGCAGTACGTCAAGCTGCAGCAATCCCTGAATTACGAGACCATGATCGCCGCGGTCCGGATGGATGAGCCGGCGAAGCTTTCCGACACCATCGCCGCCAACCTGCAGCTATCGATCGAAGAGAAGCAGGAGCTGCTCGACATCTTCGATCCCAGCGAGCGTCTGTCCCGGGTAGCGGACGTACTGGACATTGAAATCGAGAAGCTGAATATGGATCGCAGCGTGCAAAGCCGGGTGAAGCGGCAGATGGAGCGCGCGCAGAAAGAGTACTACCTCAACGAGAAGATCAAGGCCATCCAGAAAGAACTGGGCCGCGGCGAGAAGAGTGAATTCGATGAACTGCGCAAGAAGATCGACGGCGCAGGCATGCCCAAGGACGTCTTCGATAAGGCTATTCAGGAGCTGAAGAAGCTGGAGGCCATGCCCCCGATGTCGGCGGAGTCGACCGTGTCCAGAAACTATCTGGACTGGCTCCTGGCCGTGCCGTGGAAGAAGAGGAGCAAGGAGACACGCAGCATCGATCACGCGGAAAAGGTGCTGAATGCGGACCACTACGGCCTGGAAAAGATCAAGGAGCGCATTCTCGAGTTTCTTGCCGTCCGCCAGCTGGTCAAGAACCCCAAGGGTTCGATCCTGTGCTTTGTCGGACCTCCAGGCGTCGGTAAGACCTCGCTGGGAATGTCGATCGCCAAGGCCACCGGCCGCAAGTTCGTGCGCATGTCTCTTGGCGGCGTACGCGACGAGGCGGAAATCCGCGGTCATCGGCGGACCTACATCGGAGCCCTGCCAGGACAGATCATTCAGTCGATGAAGAAGGCAGGGACCAAGAACCCGGTCTTCATGCTGGACGAAGTGGATAAGATGGCCTCCGATCTGCGCGGAGATCCTGCCTCGGCGCTGCTCGAGGTGCTCGACCCGGAGCAGAATACGAGTTTTCAGGATCACTACCTGGACGTGGAATATGACCTGTCGCAGGTGCTGTTCGTAGCCACCGCCAACGTGCTGCACACCATCCCAGCACCGCTCCAGGACAGGATGGAGATTCTGCGCCTGCACGGCTATACCGAGGCGGAAAAGCTCGAGATTGCCAAACAATACCTGGTCAAAAAGCAGCGCGAAGCAACAGGGCTTAGCGATAAAAACGCGATCTTCAGTGATGCGGCTCTGGTGGACATCATTCGCGGTTATACCCGCGAGGCGGGCGTCCGCAACCTGGAGCGCGAGATCGGCAACGTATGCCGCAAGGTAGCGCGCCGTGTGGTCCGGAACGGGGCCAAGCACAAGGAAGAGATCGCCGATACCAACCTGAACGAATTTCTGGGCGTAGCCAAGTTTCGCGATTCTCAGCTGCACGAGACCAGCGAAGTAGGCTTGGTTACCGGGCTCGCCTGGACCGAAGTAGGCGGCAGCATTCTCTCGACCGAAGTGCAGGTGCTGGACGGCAAAGGTAAATTGACCCTGACGGGTCAACTGGGCGATGTGATGCAAGAGTCGGCACAGGCCGCGCTTTCCTACATCCGCAGCCGGGCGCAGCACCTGGGGCTGCCTAAAGACTTCTACCGCAACCTCGACATCCACGTGCACGTGCCGGAAGGCGCGATCCCCAAGGACGGTCCCTCCGCGGGCATCACGATTGCCACCGCGCTGGCCAGTGCCTTGGCCAAGATACGTGTGCGGCGGGATATCGCGATGACCGGGGAAATCACTCTGCGGGGCAAGGTTCTGCCTATCGGCGGCCTGAAAGAGAAGCTGCTGGCGGCCCATCGGGCGGGCATCTTTGAAGCAGTACTGCCGCGAGCTAATGAGAAGGATCTGGCGGATCTTCCGGAGAACCTGCGCAGCGTAATGAAACTGCACTTTGTCGATCAGATGGACGAGGTGTTGAGGATCGCGCTTGAGGCTCCGCTGCCGGAATTGCGCGAGGAGACTCCCGAGGCGCTGACTGCGGTCAAGCCTCCTGTTCCCGCTGATCAGCCGCGCGCCCAGTAAGCCGCGCGCATGCACCTGGTCACGAAGTTCCTGCTTTCGGCGATGAAGCCGGAGCAGTTCCCTGCCGCCACTGCGCCCGAGTTTGCTTTTCTTGGCCGGTCAAACGTTGGCAAATCGAGCCTTATTAACGGTTTGCTCGGAGAGAAGGCGGCCAAGGTTTCTGCCTCGCCGGGGCGCACGCGGGCGATCAACTTTTTTGCTCTTTCAGATACGGCGACGGCACGGCTGCCGCGCTTGTTGTTTGCCGATCTTCCGGGCTACGGCTATGCCAAGATCTCCCGGTCTATCTCCGCGGAATGGCCTAAATTCGTCAATCCGTATCTCGAAGAGCGGGCCAACCTGGTCCTCTGTATCTGCCTGGTCGACAGCAATATTCCGGTGCAGGCGAGCGACCAGCAACTAATCGCGTCGCTCAAGGGAATGGGCCGCAGCTTTCTTGTGGTTGGAACCAAGGCCGACCGGCTTTCCGGGAATGAACGGGCGAAGGCTCTTGCCCGGCTACGGGAAGGCTTGGAACTTAGCGAGATTCTGCTTTGCTCCACAAAGACGGGCTATGGCCTGAAAGAACTGTGGACCCAGATCCTCTCCCGGACGGAAGAAAAAGCCGGCGTCTAAGCTCTGTCTTTGCCCCAAACCTCGGGTGGCTCATATCTCGCTTGTTTTTCGCGAGATGTGGGATACCACTGCTCTAACCTCGACGCAAGTGGGTTTTGAGGACGAGCGGTAAAGGTTCGCGGTATCCCACATCTCGCGAAAAACAAGCGAGATATGGCCACCCAGGGTTTGGCGTGGAGATAGATCCCAAACAAACACCAGTTTTCCCCCTCACCAGGTGGAATAGGGCTGTCCGTCGCTCCCTGCCTGGTCCGACCCGCTGTGCACATCGGTCATGCCGGGGTCCGTCTGATCGACGTTCCGGAGTGAGTCGTCTATCGTCGGCACCCAGGTGGTGTTGCTGTGGGTAACCGGGTCGACCGGAACGGACTTGAGATAACCAGCGGTTACCAGGTCATCCAGCGTTTGCGGGGCCTTGTCCTTGTCATTGGTGTACGAATCAATGGCATCGCGCATCACATGCAGATCTTCCCTGAGCACCGCTTCCCGGGCGGCACGAATAGAGGCAACGTAGGCGGGGATCGCAATCGCGGCCAGGATGGCGATGATGAGCATCACCACCATCAATTCGACCAGGGTGAAGCCAGGCGCGAATTTTCGAGAACGAACGCCGGATATTCTCACAAGCCTACCAATCGGAGTACTTCGTTCCATCAAGCGCAGTGGCGTGCGACTTGGAGGCGACGTCAAAGACATTCTGCCCTCCCCAGGAGTCGCTATTCGGTTCGTCCTGCATGGAGCGTATCGTCCACTCGGCCTTGCCGGTCATCGGATCGACCGGGATCCGGCGCAGAAATTTGAGCTTTTTGCCCTGGGCATCCTCGCCTTGGACCAGCCTATCGAGATCAGGCGGGTAGCCCTGGCTGTCCGCCTTGGGCATAAAGGCGTGCTTATCGGCGGCATCTTTGTACTTGTCGATGGCGTCGCGCATCTGCCACAAGTCGTAGCGCAATTCCCTTTCTTTTTCGCGCTGCGCACGAAAGCGAGCCAGCGGAACGGCGGCTGTAGCCAGGATGGCAAGGATGGCAACGGTCACGATCAACTCGACCAGAGACAGCCCTGCCTGACTGTCTGCCGCTGCGTTGCGTAAACGTAGTTTGTACTGCATACAAGAGCCCTATTGAATGTGGACTGCGGTTTGTGAGCCGGCGATGTTGAGTGCCTGTTGTGCGCTGTTCTTCGCGGACGCGCGGATGATTTGCAATGCGGCGTCTCCCCCCGCGTTGGCCTGGAAGGTCAGAACACACACGGTTCCCGATCCGTTCACCCCTGCTACTCCGGGTGGGCGCGAAGCCGAGATCACCACATTGCCAACCCCGTCGTCGCGATGAACCAGCGCAATCGCCTGGCCATCATGGCCGAGATAATCGCCGGTATCGACGTTGATCAGGGCCAGCTTGCTGTTGTCGTAATGCAACTGCATCGGTACCGAGAATATGTCCTGGCCGCCGCTCAGGTTGACCGCGACCTGGAAGGTACCGCCGACCTTGGGCGCAACCTGCGGTGGAGCGATTTGCAGGGTCACCGAGCCTGATACTGCGGGTGGCGCTGGGGTGGCGGGCGCCCGCACCGCAGCCGAACCTGGGGTCGCAACGGCGCCCGTTCCGCCAGCGGGGGGTGGTATCGAGGCGTGCGGCTGCAACCCAGGCGGCAGAGTACCCGCTCCACCCGGCGACTGGGGGTTTACCGCCGCCGAGATGTGCCGCAACTCGACATTAGTGCCTGTACCGGTGTCAATTTCCTGCAGATTCAAAGGACTGATATCGGTGGCACGAACGACGTGCGGCGTAAGCATGAAGATGATTTCGTCGTCCGTCGTCTGATGTTGGGTGGAGGCGAAGATGTACTTGAGGATCGGCATCTCGCCCAAAAACGGCCATCCACCAACGGTGATGAGATCCTGCTTCTGCAGAAATCCGCCCAGGATGTTGACCTCGCCTTCCTTGAGGCGGACCACCTGATCGGCTGTACGCTGGCTGATAATCGGTTCCGTAATGCCGCCAATGTTGGTCGAGCCCTCCTCCTGCGAGGAGACGATTTTGATTTTGAGGGTTACGTCGCGGTCATAGTGCACAATCGGCGTAATCTCGATCTCCACACCAACATCCAGGTAAGTGAACTGGGTGTTCACCAGTGAGCTGACAACGGCGGTCGCCGCGCCCGTCTGGTAAGACCCCGTAGCCACCGGGATGCGTTCGCCAATCTTCAGATCGGCCTTCTGCCCGTCCGTGGCCCGGATACTGGGATTCTGCAAGACCTTAGTGTCGGAGTCCGAGAGCAGGAAGTTGGCTGTCGCCTGGCCTATGGTCACGGCAAAATTAGTGGCGTTCAGGTGGGCAAGATTGTTGAGAGTCAGGTTGGTCGTGCTGCTGGTAGTGGTCCCAGTCGTCGTGCCTCCCGTGGTCGTACCGCCGGTGGTGGTGGTTGCGTTGGGTGGCTGCAATTGTACCGTTGCGGTGCCCGGGAGCTGGATGCCGATGGTCCGCGTCTTGTCTCGATTCACTTCCAGAAGCGCCACATCGACAACAACCTCGGGACGAGACTTATCCAGGTCGTTGATGAGCTTTTGCGCCAGCAGCAACTCGTCGGGTGTGGCCCGCATTACGATGGCGCTCTGGCTCGGCACCCCATAGAGCTTGGCATTCACCAGCAGGTTCCGCAGCGCGGTCTGAATATCGTTCAGATCGTTTTGCTGCGCGGTGTTTGACAGATAGAATGTCTGAACCGCCTCTTCTTCCAACTCCTGGCGCTTGGCCCGGGTATTCATGGCGACAAAGATCGTGTTGGCGGTAACCGGGTGCCAAAACGTGCCCGAGACTGTGCCAACTATGCGCAAAGCGTCCAATAGGGATACGTTCGCAATATCCACCTGGATGCGCTTGGAGGTGTACTCGGGGTCGAACAGCACGTTGATCCCGGCCGCCTTGCCCACGGTCGAATAGACCACCTTGCTGTCTTCGGTCATATGCAAGGTCAGAGGTTCATTGGAAATGGGCTTGAGTTGTACCGGACTGCCCACCTCGCTGAGTTCTTCGGCCTTATTCTCGGGAATCGAGGTTTCCTGAGTTGGCTTGGCAGTAGAAAGCTTATCCCTCGCCTTCTGGATATCCTGATGCGCCAACTCGTTGCTGGGATCGATCTCGAGCGCACGCAGAAACTCGGTCAGCGCCCCGCTTACGTCGCCCTGAGCACTGAGTTTTTCTCCCTGACTCACATGTGCGAACGCGGCCTGGAAGCGTAAGCGCTCGTACGCCGTCTTATAGCGAAGATTCTTGGGTTCCTTCTTGTAGGCCTGATAATAGTCTTCATAGGCCGTGATGGGATCGTCTTTGGCCTCAGCTGTCTGGCCGTTCGCATACAGCGTTTTTGCCTTGGGGCCGGAGGCTGCAAGGCAACAAATGCTCAGCGACAGAAGCAGGGTAAGCGCAGTGGACAGAGCCCAGTTATTTTGACGGCGATTCATCGCACTCCAGATAGCCAAGACGCATGTTCTCTAGGAAGAATCGACGTGTCCACGAAGGCCCGGAACAGCTTTTCTCTTTGCTAATATCGCCTGAGTATACCATCCGGGAATGCCGCCCCTTCGCTCCCAAGTCGCGTGCTAGCATGAAGATTCGTAACCAAACGTATGCCCCGGCAAACGAGTCAAACCACTCATCCATCCCCTCAAAAAACGAAGCCCCGAGAGCCAGTCGCTGCTGGTGACCGAGACGCTGCGGTGAACCGCGCCGCCGGGCACAATTACTTTCTGCTGGACAAATTCGAAGCCGGCATCGCGCTCCGGGGCACAGAAGTGAAGTCCATTCGGGAAGGCAAAGCCAATCTCAAAGATGCTTACGGAATTATTAAAGACGGCGAAGCGTATTTGCTGAACGCGCATATCGGTCCTTATTCGCATGGAAACTCTTCTAACCACGACTCGCTGCGCACCCGCAAACTCTTGCTCCACCGTCAGGAACTACAAAAACTAATGGGGAAGACGCAACTTAAGGGTCTAACGCTCATTCCCACCAGGCTTTATTTCCGCCATGGACGAGTGAAATGCGAACTAGCCGTGGCTAAGGGTAAACAGGACTGGGACAAGCGAGAGACCGAACGGCGTCGCGAAGACGACCGCGAGGCTCGGGCGGCAATCGTCCGCGGCCAGCACAAGTGACACACTAGAAAAGACTTACTACAACCAGGAAACAGATCATCCATGCATACGAAATGTATATCGGCTAAGCTTGACCGGGTCAGCAGTAGTCTGCTGGTGATCTTCGCTCTTGATGCGGCGGAGAAAAAGCAGACCCAGCCAGTAATCAAGTTGTTGACTGGCGGCAGTGCGCTAGCCAAGGCGACGGCGGCGATCCTGAAAAGCGGAGAATTCGCCGCCACGAGCTGTGAAACAGCCCTGCTGCATGACCCAGCCGGGTTCAAGGCGGAGCGGATTCTCCTGGTAGGCCTGGGCAAGCTCACTACCGCTGAAGTGCGTAAGGCAGCCGGTGCAGCGGTCCGGTTTGCCAAGCCGCGAAAGGTGCGCGAACTCTCAATCGCGATTCCGGAAGGGATCGATCCAGTGGCAGCCACAAGAGCGCTGGTTGAAGGCGCTTATATCGGCGATTTCGATCCGGATACCTATCGTTCAGACCGCAAAGACCAGAGTATTGAGCAACTCACTGTGGTTGCCGGCAGCGGGGTCAAGGAGGCTTCCATCGAGGCCGGCCTGCGAGAGGGTGTAATCCTCGGCGAGGCGCAGAATTTTACCCGCTCCCTGGTCAATGAGCCGGGCAACGTAATGACCCCCACCGTATTGGGCCAGAAGGCCTCGGAGATGTGCCGTCAATACGGGCTGCAATGTGAGGTTTACGGTGCAGAGAAGCTGAAAGAACTGAAGATGGGTGCGTTTTGGGGAGTGACCAAGGGATCGGAGGAACCACCCGCCCTGATTGTAATGACCTACGAGCCGAAGAATGCGCCTGCGACTCCAGTGCTGGGTTTGGTAGGGAAAGGTATTACGTTCGACACCGGCGGCATATCCATCAAGCCCGCGGATGGCATGGAGAAGATGAAATACGATATGGCGGGCGGAGCATCGATGATCGGTGCCATGCAAGCCATCGCTCAATTAAAGCCGGCAGTGCGGGTGATTAGCGTGGTTTGTGCCGCCGAGAATATGCCTTCCGGGACGGCTATGAAGCCGGGAGACGTGCAGATAGCGATGTCCGGCAAAAGCATCGAAATCATTAACACCGATGCGGAAGGCCGCCTGGTCTTGGCCGATGGACTGGCCTATGCCCGCCAGCTGGGCGCAACTCACCTAATCGATGCGGCTACCCTGACTGGCGCCTGTGTGGTTGCTCTCGGCATGGTCAACGCCGGCTGCTTCTCCAATGATGAAGAGACCTACCGGCACTTTACCGACGCGCTCCAGATCTCGGGTGATCGCTTCTGGCGTCTGCCGGTCGAGGACGACTACAAGGAACTAATCAAATCCAACATCGCTGACATCATGAACACGGGTGGCAGCCGTTGGGGCGGAGCGATCACGGCTGCGATGTTTCTCAAGGAATTTGTCGAAGATACTCCGTGGATCCATTTGGATATCGCGGGCGTGGCGTGGACAGAAGAGCCGAAGCCGTGGATGGCCAAAGGCCCATCAGGAATTCCGGTGCGCACCATCACCGAGTGGGTGCGCACCTATGCAAAGTAGTGGCTAGGAGGCCGCTCTCGCTGGTTGTTTCTCCGCCGTTCGGGAAGGCTTCGCCTGGCTAAACTCGCGGATAAGCCGCTCGTTGAACGCTGGGAGATCGTCGGGCTTGCGGCTGGTCGTGAGGTTCCCATCGGTGACCACTTCTTCATCGACCCAGTGACCGCCTGCGTTACGAATATCCGTGCGTACCGATGGCCAGGAGGTGAGGGTTTTTTTCTTCACGACTCCGGCCTCGACCAGCAGCCACGGCCCGTGGCAGATTGCTCCTACCGGCTTGCCGGAGTTGAAGAAATCGGCCACAAAAGCAACCGCTTTAGGTTCAATACGAAGTTTATCTGGATTGATTTGACCGCCCGGCAAGACTAACCCGTCATAGTCTGCGGGCCTGGCCTGTTCCAGCGTCTTGTCCACCCTGGTGTTCTCACCCCAGTCGGTATGGTTCCATCCCTTGATTTGACCTGGCTTGGGAGAAATCACCTCGACCGTCGCACCCGCGGCCTCCAGAGCCTTCTTCGGCTCCGTCAACTCCACCTGTTCAAAGCCATCGGTTGCCACAATCGCGATTTTCTTTCCCTGCAGTTTTCCATTCATGATCAAGACCCCTTTGTTAGTGAGAGGCCCGTTCACTCCCGCTCGTTGCCCGGCATTCTGTTCGTGAAATGTCGATGAACATTGGGCTGGGCGGGACTCTTGTGGCATCCTACCCGACAATACCTTCTTAAGAGGATGCCAATGCCCTACGACAAGACCTGCACCACCTTTGTTTCCGCCATTGCGATTTTGTCAGCGGTCAGCTTGCTGACCTCCTGCAATTCATCGTCCGAAACTGTTTCGCTCAACGGAGCAGGCAGCACGTTCGTGTATCCGGTGATGGGCCGTTGGATTCAGGACTTCCAGCAGTCTCATAAGAATGTACAGATCAATTATCAGTCGATCGGGAGTGGCGGTGGCATTCAGCAGGTGAAGTCGGGCACCATTGATTTTGGCGCCTCGGACGCACCCCTGTCAGACGACGATATGGCGCAGATGGCTCCGGTGATCCAGATCCCGGAATCTGCCGGACCGGTATGCGTCACCTACAATCTGGATGGTCTGCAGAAGCCCCTGCAGCTATCTTCTGACGCGCTTGCCGGGATTTTCTTAGGCAAAATCACGAGTTGGCAGGATCCGCTGCTCAAAAAGGACAATCCAGGCGAGAAAATGCCCAACGCGAAGATTACCGTGGTCCACCGGGCCGAGGGCAGCGGCACCACAGCCGCCTTCACTACGTATCTTTCCGCGGTCAGCCCGGACTGGGCACAACAGGTCAGCAAAGGCACCTCGGTCAAGTGGCCGACGGGACTTGGCGCCAAGGGTAGCGAGGGCGTTACCGGCCAGGTAAAGCAATCGCCGGGCTCTATCAGCTACGTGGAACTGACGTATGCAACCCAGAACAAGCTGCCGGTAGCAGCGATCAAGAATCAGGCCGGCAATTACGTACTTCCAAGCACTGCGGGGACGACCGCCGCGATCGCTGCATTCAAGGATCAGTTAGCCAAGGACGCGCGCACTTCGATTGCCAATCCACCCGCCTCCGCTCCTGATGCCTATCCTATTTCCACTCTAACCTTCCTGATCATCCCCAAAGACGGCAAGGATGTTCAGAAGCGCACCGCCCTAAAGCAATTCATTGTGTACGTGGTTACCGATGGGCAGCAGGCCGCAAACGGCCTGAACTACGCTCCTCTGCCCGACGCGGTGAAACAACTGGATGTGCAAACGTTGAACCAACTGACGGTCAACGGCAGCCCGATTCAATAGGAGATAGAGGGAAACAGCAGGTCCCCGCTGTTTCCCTTCATGAGCATCACATCGCTTCCGGGACAGCGATTCCCAGCCATGCCAGCGAACGGACCAGGGCGCGCTCGGCCACCGCGGCCGTGGCTAGTAGAAATTGCCTGCGCGCGGGATCCTCTTCAGTGAGGATGTGGTGGCGGTGATAGAAATTATTGAAAAGCTGCGCCAGCTGGAACGCATGCCGCGCCAGATACGCGGGCTCGGCGGCAGCAATGCATTGCTCCAGCAATAGGCTGAGCCTTGAAGCCATGATCCACAGCTCCCAAAGACCGGCAGCCTCTTTACCCTCGAGGTAATCTCCTGCATTAACTGCCACCAGCGACGCCTCAGGTGTCGTGCCGCCCTTGCGAAAAATATTGCGCGCGCGTACCACGGCATATTGCACGTAAGGTCCCGTCTCGCCTTCAAAACTGAGCGCCTCCTTAAAATCAAAAGCGATGACAGTGTTGCGGGTGAATTTGAGCATGAAGTAGCGTAAAGCGCCCACGGCGATCTGGTGCGCAATGCCCTGCCTCTCGGCCTGGCTGCGCTGTGGGTGCCTGCTGTCGACCTCTTCTTGCGCCGCCGCCGTGAGCTTGTCCAGCAGCGCATCGGCTTTCACTCCAAAACCCTTACGCCCGGATACCTCGATGTAAGGGCGCCCCTGGTCTTCTTCAGAAATCTGGTAGCCCAACTCCAGGGCGCAGCGCGGCGTCAGCGCGACCATTTCGTAAGAAAAGTGAATGTAGTGCGCCGCAGCTTCGGTATATCCAAGCCCGCGCAGTGCTTCGATCACGTTGGCCTGGGGATCGGCCTGGCGGCTGTCAATGACGTTATAGATCGCTTGTGCGCCGCCGAAATCGGGATGGGGGAACTCACCAACTTCAGTCGAGATCCAGCACATGTGATCGTTGTAGGCAAAAAAACGTGCATAGCCGAAGTCACGACCCAGCAGGCCAAACTTCCACAGGTGATAGGCGATGTCTTTCCCGACATAGGTAACGGTTCCGTTGGAACGCACGATCACCTTTGCGTCCTCGTCCAGTGCCCCGGTGTCAGTGGATGTCGAGGCCCGCCGCATGACCCAGCAACCCTGGTTCTTGCCCTCGGTTTCCAGGTAGAGGACGCCTTTGGCTTTCAATTGGGCAAACGCCAGGTCCCAGAACTTGAGATGGAGGATCTCGCTTTCGCGGGGGAGAAAATCATATTCAATGCCCAGGCGCAGCATGGTCTCCAGATGCCGGCGCAGCACGGCAGTCGACACCAGATCTGCAATCTCAGCTGTCTCATTGCCCGCCGCCTCGATGGCATGCAGAGTGTCCAGACGGATTTTCTTCCGCTCCTGCGCCTCCGGATCCTCATACCACTGGGAGACCCGCGCATAGAGATCCCAGCAGTAATCGTCAATACGCTCGCCCCTTGCTTTAAGATCGGTCAGCAATTGCTTGACGCCGGCGAGATCATAGCCTTCCAAGTGAGTCAACCCGACCACGATATCGGCGACCTGAACCCCGGTATTGTCGATGTAGTTCTGCACGTCCACATGCTGCCCGGCGGCGCGCAGCAGGCGAACAAAGGTGTCGCCCAGGATGGCGTTGCGCAAATGGCCGATGTGCGCAGCCTTGTTGGGATTGATGCTGGTGTGCTCGACCAGCGAGCGAAGATGGCTCTGCTCTTCCGGAGTATCATCGCGCGCAATCTGTTGCGCGGCCGCCTGGCGGTCAAGCTTACCGTTGATATAACCGGCGCCGGCGACCGTAAAGGACGCGAAGCCCTCCAGCGGCATCAAGTCCGCGACCAGTTCCCCGGCGATCGCGCGTGGCGATCGTTTGAGACGGCGAGCCAGCTCGAAGGCAACCGGCAGCGCGTACTCGCCCATCTCCAAATCGGGAGGCTGCTCGATAGCGATCTGAGGGAGTTCCACCTGATATCTGGCCTGAAGAACCGAGCGGACGCGCTCGCGAAGTAGTCTCTGCTGTTTGCGATACACGCAAAACCCCTGATTTTCTTGCCGATTCTAGCAGACGGCCCTCCCTGTTAAGATTGAGAGACCGCCCTGCCCATGTCCGATACCTCCAGCTTTTACATCACCACCCCGATCTATTACGTGAACGCCCGGCCGCACATCGGCCACGCCTACACCACGTTGGTGGCCGACGCCATCGCGCGACGCAAACGAGCCCAGGGCTTTGATACCTGGCTTCTGACCGGAACCGACGAGCATGGGCAAAAGATTGAGCGCTCCGCCCGGCAGGCGGGGCAAACGCCCCAGGAATTTGCCACCGAGGTCTCCAACCAGTTCCGCAGCCTGTGGGACCGCATGGGGCTCACCTACGACGATTACATACGGACCACGGAGGAGCGCCACCGCAGAGGGGTACAAAAGCTGTTTCGGGTACTGCAGGAACAGGGCTTTATCTACAAAGGCAGCTACACCGGCCAGTACTGCGTCTCGGACGAGCTTTATGTGGATGCGCCGCCCGGTTCGCCCTGCCCGGACTGTGGGCGCATCACGGAAACGGTAAGCGAAGAAAACTATTTCTTTAAGCTCTCCGCCTTCGAGCGCAAGCTGTTGGAGCTATATGAACAGCATCCGGAGTTCATCCGGCCCGAGGCAAGTCGCAACGAGGTGATTTCTTTCGTGCGCAGTGGGTTGAAGGATCTGTCCGTGAGCCGCACCAGTTTCGACTGGGGCATTCCGGTGCCCGGTGATCCAAGCCACGTCGTCTATGTGTGGATGGATGCGCTGGCGAACTACATTACGGCCCTCGGTTACGGCAGCGACACACCAGAAGACCAGCAACGCTTCGCGCGCTACTGGCCAGCCAATTTGCAGCTGGTAGGCAAAGAAATCATCCGCTTTCACTGCGTTTACTGGCCCGCCTTCCTTATGGCTGCCGGGTTGCCGCTGCCCAAGAATGTTGTGGCGAACGGATGGCTGCTCTTCGAGCAAAGCAAAATGTCCAAGTCGCGGGGAAATGTCGTTCGCGCAGAGACCATCATCGCCACCCTGGGGGCCGATGCGCTGCGCTACTTCCTGATGCGCGAAGTGGTCTTCGGTCAGGACGGCAGCTTTTCCTTTGACGCCCTGGTGCAGCGCTACAACGCAGATCTGGCCAACGGCTATGGCAACCTGACCAGCCGCATCCTGGCCATGATCACGCAGTATTTCGGCGGAGCGGTGCCGGCAGGAGACTCTGACCCCCGTGTGGTGGCTGCCGCCGAGACAGCGGCGCGGGGGTTTTCCGAACACTTCGAAGCATTGGATTTTTCCCGTGCGCTGGAGTCTCTTTGGGCCCTGGTAGCGGTCGTGGACGGATACATTACGGAAAAGGCTCCCTGGAAGCTGGGGACGGCGGAGGACGGGGCGGTCCGCAGGGCATCTATTCTGTACACCTGCGCCGAAGCGCTGCGCATCATTACTGCTCTGGCCTACCCCGTCCTGCCCGAAGCCACTGCCAGAATATGGGCTCAGCTGGGGCTGGGCGATATCGCCCGTGCAGATCTCAAAGATGTGCGTTGGGGGCAATTGGCGCCAGGCACCAAACTCGGGCAATCAGGCCCCATCTTTCCGCGGGCAGAAAAGGATACAGTCAAACGCATGCATGAACTGGACACCCACAACGCCGGCAAGGGCGGAGAAGCAGAAGTGGAGACTACTTCAGAGGCCGCGGTCATGACCAGCGTGCCGGCTTCACCAGCCCCGGCACCTCAACCCACTCCTGCGGATCAGTCCGCAGCGGTTGCAGCGTCACAGACCGCGGGGGCCATCGCCGCCAAAGCACCGTCAGCGCTGACCACGGCAGCGTCCCTGGGTACTTCCTCTTCGAATGCGCAGCCGGTGGAGAAACCGGCGACCATCACCATCGACGATTTTGCCAAAGTCGAATTGCGCGTGGGACAGGTGCAGGTGGCGGAGCCGGTCAAGGGCGCGGACCGGCTTTTGCGGCTGGAAGTGAATCTGGGCGATGAAGTGCGGCAGATTGTGGCCGGCATCGCCGGCGCCTATGAGCCGGAGAAACTCATCGGGCGCAAGGTGGTGATTGTAGCCAACCTGCAACCCAGAAAGTTGCGCGGCCTGGAGTCGAATGGGATGATCGTAGCGGCCTCGGTGGGAGAAAAAGGCAAGCCGGTCCTGGCCGGATTTCTCGAAGATGTCGAAATAGGCGCGCGGCTCAAGTAGACTGCTTCGAATTGGGGAACTGTACGTGCTACGGGACCAAGGGGCACCCCTTGATTTCGTTGCCGGGAGACATCCGAAGGAGTAGTGCTGGTCGACTCACACGCACATCTTGACAGCCCGCGGTACGATGCCGATCGGGATGAGCTGCTGCAGCGGGCCTGGCAACAGGGTGTGCGTACGGTTCTGTCCATTGGCATCGGAGACGGGCCGGACACTATGCAGCAGGCGCTGGAATTGAGCCGCGGCTACGCCGGCAAGCCCGGGGTACCCCGCATCCTGGCCACGGCTGGCATCCATCCCCACGAGGCCCAGCTGGCCGACCAGGCGGCTCTGAAGAAACTAGACGGCTTGCTGGCCCACCCGGATGTGCTGGCCGTGGGCGAGATTGGTCTCGATTATTATTATGACCACTCGCCGCGGGAGCAGCAGAAGCATGCTTTCATACAGCAAATGGAGATTGCCGCGGCGCGGCGCCGGCCGATCATCATCCATTGCCGGCCCTCCGAGAGCAGCACCAACGCATGGGACGACACGCTGGCGATGATCGAGACCCACTGGGGGGAGACCAATCTGGGCGGCATACTGCACTGTTTTACCGGCGAATGGGAGCATGCCAGGCGGGCGATGGACTGCGGATTTCTGATCTCCTTTGCCGGCAATGTCACCTTTCCCCGGGCTGAAAACATCAGAGAAGTAGCAGCCAGAGTGCCGCTGGAGCGGATGCTGATTGAGACCGATGCCCCGTTTCTTGCCCCCATTCCCTATCGTGGCAAGCGCAACGAGCCGGCATGGGTGGGCAGGGTGGCGGACAAGCTGGCGGAGGTGTGCAGCGTATCGGCGGAGGAAGTCGCTTCCAGCACTGCCAACAACTTCTTCCGTTTTTTTGGTGTAGCGCCGGACGCAGAGTCGTAAGCCCGGGGTAGGCAACAGCGTTTGCGCTCATAATCGAGGAGGCAGCACCATGGCGGCAGACAACTCGTTCGACGTAATCAGCAAGGTCGATGTTCAGGAAGTAAAGAACGCGATGGACCAGGCCATCAAGGAAGTGCGGACACGCTTCGATCTCAAAGACTCGCACTCCGAAATCAAGCTGCTGGAGGGTGATGAGGCCATTGAACTGGCCTCGTCGGACCAGTACAAACTCAAGGCGGTTACGGAGATTCTGCAGCAGAAGTTCGTCAAGCGCGGGGTGTCGCTGAAAGCGCTCGAATACGGCAAGATCGAACCGGCCTCGGGGTCCAGCGTGCGCCAGAAGATCACCCTGCAACAGGGTATCCCCGGAGACAAGGCCAAGGAGATCGTTAAGCTGATCAAAGAATCCAAGAAAAAGGTCCAGGCTTCCATTCAGGGTGATACGGTCCGCATAACAGGCAAGGATCGCGATACTCTACAGGAGACGATTGCACTGTTAAGAGGCCATGACTTCGGCATTGACATGCAGTTCACCAATTACCGGTCGAACTAAGCGGTTTCCCAGCACCTGGAGAGTGAGTGAGCACACAAGCGATAGCGACGGCAAAGGAAGTCTTCGACCTGCTACGCGACGACTTGAGCGCCATCGAGACCGAGCTGGTGCGCGACGCCGTTTCCAACGTTGGGGCTATCACCGACATCGCCGACCACCTGCGCGAAGGCGGGGGAAAACGAATCCGCCCTTCCCTGCTGTTGCTGGCGGCCAAATCGCTTGGCTACCACGGCCACGGCATGGTGCGGCTGGGCGCGGTGGTGGAAATGGTGCATACGGCAACCCTGGTTCACGATGACATCATCGACGGGGCCGACACCCGTCGCGGCCGGCCGTCAGCCAACACTACCTGGGGCAACTCAAAATGTGTGCTGGCCGGCGACTGGCTTTATATGCAGGCCTTCCACATTGCCCTCACCGAGCGCAATTTCAAGGTGCTCGACCTATTGATCGGCCTGACCCAGCAAATGGTCGAGGGCGAGTTCGTGCAGATGGAAAAGCTGGGCAGGATGGTGGGCGAAGCCGAATATTACGACCTGATCTACCGCAAGACGGCATGCCTGTTCGACGTCTCTATGCGCCTGGGCGCGGTCCTGGCGGGAGCTTCCGAAGAGATCGAAGAGCAGATGGGGGAGTACGGCCGCAACCTGGGGATCGCCTTCCAGATTGTGGATGACGTGCTGGACCTGACCGCCACCGAGCAGGTACTGGGTAAGCCGGTGGCCAGCGATCTGCGCGAGGGTAAGACCACACTGGCCATTGTCCATTCGGTGGAAAACGGAACGGCGCATGAGCGCGAGGCGATCCGCAGGGTGCTCGAAGATCTCAGCTTCAAGCGGACGAGCCACCAGGAAGTGCTTGAGATCCTGGACCGGCACGGGTCGGTGCAGTACGCGCTCGACTCCGCCTTTCAATACGCGGAAGTCGCCCGCGCAGCCATCGCCGGGCTGCCTGATTCCGATTACAAGCGGGCTCTGCTGTGGATGCCGGATTTCGTCGTCGCGCGCGACAAGTAACAGCCATGGGTGAACAGGAAAAGCCAGCCACCGTTCCCATTCGCGTGCTGGTGGCCAAGCCAGGCCTTGACGGCCACGATAGAGGCGCCAAAGTCATCGCCCGGGCCCTGCGCGATGCCGGCATGGAAGTGATCTATACCGGACTGCGGCAGACCCCGGAGATGATTGTGAATGCGGCGCTGCAAGAGGATGTCGACTGTATCGGCCTGAGCATCCTCTCCGGAGCCCACAACGTGATTGTTCCCCGGGTCCTGTCTCTGCTCAAGGAGCGGGGGGCCACCGATATTCTGGTGGTGCTGGGCGGGACCATCCCTGGGCGCGACATCGCTGCTCTCAAGGCCCAGGGGGTAGCGGAGGTTTTCGGCCCCGGCACGAGCCTGGAAAGTACTGTCGCATTCATCCGCTCCCGGGTTAAGCCGCGCAGCCTTCCCATATACTGAGCCCATGGCAGCACCCGGATGGCGCCGGAAGTTAGCTGTTTTCCTACCCTCAGTTCTGGTCATCTTGCTGGTTCTCGTTGAGGGAACACAGAGATTCTCTATTCAAAATACCGCCGGCTATGTTGCGCCGTTCTGGTTCAGGCACTTCGGCTGGCTACCCTATCAGCGCTATTGGGAGTTCGTCGAAGCGCTGCGCAAGCTGGGCCACTTAGTCGGCTATGGCCTGGTCTGCCTGGCGTTTTTTGGCACCGCGTATTGGTGGCTTGGCCGGCGGCGGTCTTCGCCGGGCGGTTGGATGTTAAAGAACCGTGCCGCCGGGTGGGCACTTATCCTGACCATGCTGTTAGGCGCAGCCGATGAGCTTCACCAGCGATTCGTCCCCCAGCGCACCAGCACGATTACAGATGTGGGTTTCGACGTCTGCGGCGGGTACTTTGCCCTGATGATTTTGTTCGCGATTTTTCGCTTCAGAGAACGCCGGATTGGCTCGCAATCACCGGCCCAGGCAGTCGAACAATCCGCAGGGTAGGATCTGTCCTATTCGTCATTGTGTCTGTTTCCTTTACAAATCAGCAACAGGGCAGCGCTGCTTTATTTGACACAATACTTATTACATAATCCCGGCAGGACAGCTCAATCATCACAGTGGCGGATCTCCGCCCGGGCCTAATCCACAGGTTATCCACACTGTGGATAAAAAAGTAACTTACTGAAGGGGATTCCCCCGCCGAACCGGCCAGGACCGCCTGATGAGGGCGTAACCTACCCCATTTAAAGCCAGTACGGTCAGCCCGGCAAACAGGTAACCGGCCGTTTGCTGCTGCCTGAAGCCAAACCAGGCTAACCAGCAGCTGAGGAGGTGAAGCAGCAGTAAGCCTGCGGACCGGCGGCCTCGGAGGTCATAGGTCGCGGAGAGAAACCAGGGTACGACGACAAAGTAGAACGGCCACCCGTACTCGACCAAACGGTCGGCGCTGGCGCCGAGCAATGGTGTCATCAGGATGCTGACAAGTCCGTAGACGATGCAGAAGCGGAAGACAATAACCTCCCCTGGAAGGTGCTTATCGGTCGGCGGGGCGGGCGAAAATATCTTCCGCCACAGAGCCAGCGCAAGCGCGGGCCCGATGCCGAAGACGCCAAACCAGGCCAGGAGAAGGCGCGCCGGTCCCCAGAGGGAGGGCTGGCACAATCCGATCGCGCGAATGGCGCCGAGATGGTAACCCGGCGGGATCGCCTTGACCCAGAAGGGGCTGCACTCCGGCAGTGTGTTGCTCCAGAGAGGGAGGCCGAGAACATTCTTGAAGAAACTCCAGACAAGCTTGCCCAGGATGTAGGCGCCGCCGCTCATGCCGTGGACGCTGGCGGGACCAGCCTGAGCATAGTGCCGGCTCACCAGGGCGGCACACAGTATCGCCAGAATGCCGATTACGGCTGCCTGGAGCCGAATACGCCGCCAACCGGCAAGAATCAGGCAGATTGCCACCAGCACCGTGGACTCCCGCGCCAGGTAAGCAGGAAAGAGCAGGAGCAGGGCCAATCCGGTACGGCCGTAGAGGAGGCATAGCAGGATCGCTGCAAGGATGGCGGCGTGAAGCGGGTCGGGCAGGTAGTAATCGTGGAAGATATCGACCCAGAAAGGCATGAGGAAGATTGCCGCAAAGATGGCCGTGGGAGCCCGCCAGGACCACAGCAGCCCGGCCACCAGGGCGAGCAGCGCGATCAGGCAAACGATTCCCAGCGCCAGGAAGCCGGAGTCGACGCCGATGCCGGTAATGCGGCCTACCCAGCCGGCAATAGCGGGGCCCAGGATGCGTGCGGAAAAGGGTGCGGGCACGGCGCCTTGCTGGCCCAGGGCCAGCAGGCGGTACTGTTCGGCGTCGGGGGCAGAGGCGGCTCCTGGCAGACCGAGCAGGATGGCAAAGCACAAGCACACGGCCGGGAGAAGCAAGCGGAGGCGTCGGTCAAACAAGGAATTGCTCGAGCACGGCCGCATACTTCCTGGGCAGAGGGACCTTATGCAGTGACCGGTTGACCGTGACGTGGGTCGTCTCCCCTTCCGCAAGCAGGGTGGCGGATTCGTTTTCGGTGCGCAGCAGGCGATAGCCGAACTTGATCACCGAACGGCGCAGAGCAAGCACGGTGGTCTCCAGCAGCAGCTCATCGTCGTAACGGGCTGGAGACTTGTAGCGGCAATTGGCTTCGACGACCGGGAAGTGGCAATCGTCGTCGATCTCCATTTGTTTGTATTGGAAGCCGAGCTGGCGCAGAAGCTCGACCCGGCCGAGCTCAAACCAGATGAAGAAGTTGGCGTAGTAGACGACCCCCATCTGATCGGTTTCGGCATATCGCACGCGGATTCTGGTCTGGGAAACTGGCATGGGTGAAGATCAGTGTAGCGAACAGATCTTCCGCCCGAGAATTTTCACCCACCGGCGGAGGCGGGGTGCCCCACAACCCCTGATTTCCTGTGAAGCTTGTGGCATTGGCGAACTTCGTGCGGCTTTCCCTAATGAAAGCCGCACACGCGACGCTGGATGAAGCTGCGCACAGGAAATTCGGGTATCTCGCTGGTATTTTGCGAGATGTGGGATGCCGCTGCGGTGAACCGGCCAATCCCCGGCTCAATAAGCACCAGAGATTAAGGCCCGTGGTATCCCATATCTCGCGAAAAACTAGCGAGATATGGGGTACACATCATGGTTGACAGGGACAGACTTAGGGCTTGAGCTTGCTGAAGACCTGGAGCTTGGAAATGTCATTGAACATGACAAAGGCGGCGAAGATCAGCAGCACGACAAAGGCTGCCTGGTAGATTCGCTCCTTGAACTCCTGGTTCAGGTCGCGGCGTATTACGCCTTCAATCAGCAGCAGAACAATCACCCCGCCATCCAGAATCGGAATGGGCAGAAGATTGAAGATCCCCAGGTTCAGACTGATGATCGACATCAAGCCGATAATCGGCTGCCACCCGGGCTGCTCGACAGCGAGGCCGGTTTCCCGGGCAATTCCAATCGGCCCACTCAGGTCCTGCACGGCAAAACGGCGAGTAACCATGCGGTGGAGGACTTCGAGGATCAGGCCGGAATAGCGCAGGTTGAAATGAACCGACTGCTTTAAGGCCGCAGGCAACGGGAGCTGCTGGATCTTGAAAGGAGGCAGGTTGGGGGCAAAACCAATGCGGTACAGTTTGTGGCCATTGCCGGCATCCGCCATGATGGGCTGCAAGGCAATCTGGAAGGTTTGTCCGTCGCGGAGCGCGGTCAGCTGGATGGGCCGGCCGTTGTCCTGCTGCAGAAAGGCGAGCATGGCATCGACGGAGTGGAGCGTCAGCCCATCGACAGAGAGGATCTGGTCGCCGGCCTTCAGGCCCGCCTTCGCTGCCGGCATTCCGGCTTCGATCTGGCGAACGCGGATCGGTTCCTCCTGCATCCGGGGCACAAAACCGACAGTGTCAAAGTCGAAGTCGTCTGATCCGTGAGGATTGGGAATCATCAACTGGGTGCTGATGGTCTGCCCATCCCGCTTGACGTCCACGGGAATGATTTGGCCCACGTTCATCGCAGCGCGAATCGATACCTGCTCCCATGTCGGATCGGTGACATTATCGAAGCGGGTAATCACGTCGCCTGATTTAAGTCCGGCAGTGGCTGCCGCGGTGTGATCGGAAACGAAGTCGATGTTAGCCGCCTGGGAGCGGAAGGCTTCCACCTCGTTATGCATCATGTAAAAACCGGTCATGAGTAGCAGCGCGAGAAGGAAGTTGGATACCGGCCCAGCCAAGCCAATGAGAATGCGCTGCCAGCGCGGGTGGGCATTGAACTCGGCCGGGTCCCCAGTGGACTCTTCGCCCGGGGATTCCCCGGACATTTTGACGTAGCCGCCAAGAGGCAGAAGACTGAGCCGGTAATCGGTGTCACCGCGGCGAAAGCCGAAAAGGCGTTTGCCAAAACCGATGGAGAAGACTTCCACCCGCACGCCGCACAACTTGGCGACCGCAAAATGGCCAAACTCGTGCACCAGTACCATGATGCCGAGCACAACAAGCATGGATACCGTGCTGGTTAAGAAAAAGGACATAGAAATCCGCTCATTTGCCTCTCTAGGCCGCTTCCAGCCTGTTGAGCCTTGGATATTGACTGGTATGAACCGCCCACGGTGAGCATCGGTCTCTTAACGCAGAGCAGGCGAAACACCCGATACCACATTGTGGGCCACCCGCCGTGCTTCCTCATCCAGCTGAAGCACCTCCTGGATGGTCTCAGGATGCCTCGACGGCGTAACCTCAAGAACAGCCTCAATTGTACGCGGGATGCCGGTAAAGGGAATGGTGCCTTCGAGGAATGCGCCAACTGCGATTTCATCGGCTGCATTGAGGGCGATACAGGCGGCGCCCCCGGCTTCGGCAGCCTGGTAGGCCAGGCGAAGACAGGGAAACCGATTGAAATCAGGCGGCTCGAAGTTCAACTGGCCCAGCGCGGCCAGGTCAAAGATCAACTCGCTGCCCACCCGTTCCGGAAAGCTCATGGCGTACAGAATGGGCAACCGCATATCGGTGACGGAAATCTGCGCCAGAATACTGCCGTCCACAAACTCCACCAGCGAATGAACCGCAGATTGAGGATGGACCGTCACCCGGATGGCGGACGAAGGCAGGTCAAACAGGCGACAGGCTTCGATGATTTCGAGGCCTTTATTGAGCATCGTAGCGGAATCGATGGTGACCCGCCGGCCCATGACCCAGGTGGGGTGGCGCAGGGCCTGCTCCACCGTGATGTACTGAAACTGGTCTGCTGGAAGCTGGCGAAAGGGGCCGCCGGAGGCGGTCAGCCAGATGCGGCGAACTTCCTGTGTGGATCCTCCCCGCAGACACTGGTGGATAGCATTGTGCTCCGAATCAATGGGTAGCAGGGGTACGTTGCCGCTGCGAGCCAGCCGGGTCAGGATTTCTCCGGCGGCAACCATGGCCTCCTTGTTGGCCAGACCGACGGGCTTCCCCGCCGCCACAGCGGCATAGGTAGCTTCGAGCCCTGCCAGGCCGACAATAGCCGAGACCACGAAATCCACCTGGGACAGGGTGGCTGCACGGACCGTTCCCGCGCTGCCGTAAACCACCTCGGTTCCGCTGAGGCCTGCATTCCTGAGCCGAGACGCCAGTTCGTCAGCCAGCCGTTCGGTAGCCACGGAGACGACCAGCGGGCGCCATCGCTGGCATTGGGTGAAGGCCAGCTCCAGATTCCTGCCGGCGGCCAGCGACGCAACCGCAAATCGCTCCGGATAACGTTCAATGATGGAAAGGGTGCTGGTCCCGATGGAACCGGTAGAACCGAGGATGCAGATGTGCTTCAACGCAAGCTAGCCCGCTCTAAAAAACTGTTGAATCCACTGAGCGTACCACAGGGCAGGCGCGGCCAGCAGGAGGGCATCGATGCGATCAAGGATGCCTCCGTGGCCAGGCAGCAAGGCGCCCGAATCCTTCACCCCGGCGCCGCGCTTGATCGCCGACTCAACCAGATCCCCCAGCTGGGCGAAGAGATTTAATACCACCGCCAGGCCCAGCCAATGCGACAGAGGACGAGCATAGTGCAGCGTGCCGTCCGGCAGTTTGGGGGCCAGGGCCACCAACGCCCCTGCGATGAGTAGACTTCCGGCCAACGATGCGGCCGATCCCTCCCAGGTCTTATTAGGGCTGATGTGCGGCGCCAGCTTGTAGCGGCCGAAGTTGCGGCCGATGTACAGGGCGGCCACGTCGCCGGTCCAGACAATGCAGAACATGAAGATCAGCAGCGAAGGGCCGTCCGGTTGAGCCCAAACCATAGGCACCGTAGCCAGGGCCAGGCCACAGTAGAGCAGACCGAAAACCGAAAAGGCGGTATCCGGCAGAACCCGCTCCGGCGGCGATCGAAAACTGCAGACCACCAACAGCAGCAGGCTGCACAGGCCAATCACTGGCAACAGCAGCGAGAGGTTGTAGAAGGTTACGGTGAAGAGCAACGCGATGGCTGGCAGAACGAGGGTGCGCGGAATCCGCGATCCATGGGAATTTGCAATGGAGATGTACTCCCAGCCAGTGAGTCCCGCGACCAATGCCGTGGCAACAACCACCCCGAGGAAGGAACCCTTCAGCAAGAGCAGCAGAACCAGGGGAATAAGGACGGCCGCCGTGATGACCCGTTTCATGTTTTCAAGAAGGATACACGATCTGATACCATCTAGCTTAAGCTAGATGGAGCCCACTATGGCTGAAGTTGGAGCATTCGAAGCAAAAAACAAGTTGAGTGCGCTATTGGATCGTGTGGAGCAGGGGGAAGAGATCGTCATTACCCGCCACGGTAGGCCAGTGGCCCGGCTGGTACCCACGGACCGGGGAATTGATCGTGCACAGGTAGAGGCGGCGTTGCAACGCATGCGGGATCGAGCGACGCAGGCCCGGCTCGGAGCTTTCGATTGGGAGAGTCTCAAAGCGGATCGGGACGCATCTCGGCCGTGAGCTTGATCCTTGATAGTTCTGCTACCCTGGCGTGGCTTTACGCCGATGAAACGACTCCTGCCATCCGCCAGGTTTTTGAGCTTCTCGCCAGAGGCGGCGCATGGGTTCCCTCCCTGTGGCGGCTAGAGGTTGCCAATATGCTGGAGAACGGCATCCGCCGTGGGCGCCACGGCACCGCGTTCCGTCACGCAACATTAGCTGACCTGGCGTTGTTGCCCATCAGCCTCGATCCCGAAACAGACAGGCAAGTCTGGGGTGCCACGTTACAGTTAGCCCATCAGCATCGGCTAACTTTGTATGACGCAGCCTATTTGGAGTTGGCGCAACGCCGCGGATTGCCGTTGGCTACGCTGGACAGCGATTTGCGCACGGCCGCCACCGCCGAGAATGTGGACCTGCTGGGAATCTGAAAACACTCCGCCCGGGCTAGGTCTGGATCACTCCCGGATTGAATTTTTCAACTTCGGGATTGAGGGCAACGGCCTTAAGCGCCGTCAGCAGCACGTCCCGCGTCTTTGCTGGATCGATGATGGCATCCACCCACAACCGGGCGGCGGCGTAACGGCAATCCGTCTGCTCGTCATAGCTTGCCTGAATGGAGGCGTAGACCTGGCTTTTCTCCTCTTCGCTCAGCTGGTTGCCGCCCCGTTCCAACTGGCGGATTTTGATCTCCACCAGCGTGCTGGCTGCCGAGGCTCCACTCATTACCGCGTAGCGGGCAGTTGGCCACGCAAAGAGAAACCGTGGATCGTACGCCTTGCCGCACATGGCGTAGTGACCAGCGCCAAAGGAACCGCCGAGGATTACTGTGATTTTTGGGACGGTGGAGTTGGCCACCGCCGAAACCATCTGTGCGCCGGCGCGGATGATGCCACTCCACTCCGCATCGCGACCCACCATGAAGCCGTTGACGTCATGCAGGAAGATCAGCGGAATGAGGTTCTGGTTGCAGTCCATGATGAACCGCGCCGCCTTTTCCGCACTCTCGGCATAGATCACGCCTCCGAACTCGACTCTTTTTTCCCCCGTCTGGCTGGTATGGGTTTGATGGGTCTTCTGGTTGGCGACGATCCCTACCGCGAATCCGCCGATCCGCCCATACCCGCAAAGGACGGTCTTGCCGTAATCGGGCTTGTACTCGTCGAATTCTGAACGGTCGACCAGCCGGGCGATGACCTCGTGCATGTCGTAGCTGTTGGCTGCCCCTTTCGCCGGATCAGGATCAAGCAGGGCACAAAGCTCCTTTGGGGCAAACTTCGGCGCGTCCAGCCGCGGGTCGTAGGCTGCGCGGTCAAAAGGCGCCACCGCGCCATGGCCAAGCCTGGACACCAGGGATCGAAGCCGGGCCAGGCACAAATGGTCGTTTGGCTCCTTGAAATCGACCGTGCCCGAAATTTCGGCATGCATGGTAGCTCCGCCGAGCTCTTCGGCCGAATACTTCTGGCCGATTGCCGCTTGCACCAGCGCCGGTCCGGCGAGAAAAAGCCCGCTGCCCTCGGTCATCAGTACGTGGTCGGTCATGACCGGAAGATAGGCTCCACCAGCCACGCACATACCCATGATGGCCGTGATTTGCGGGATACCCTTGGCGCTCATCACCGCGTTGTTGCGGAAAATTCGCCCAAAGTCGTCCTGATCGGGGAAAACATCCTCTTGCAACGGCAGGAAAACACCTGAAGAATCAACCAGATAAATGGTCGGGATCCGATTCTCCATGGCTATCGCCTGGGCCCGCAACAATTTTTTGGCCGTCATGGGGAAGAACGCGCCTGCTTTGACGGTGGCATCGTTGGCGATCACCATCACCAGGCGCCCGGCGACCCGCCCCAGGCCGGTCACTACCCCTGCGCCGGGAGCGCCACCCCA
This sequence comes from uncultured Acidobacteriaceae bacterium, assembly GCA_963814015.1. Taxonomy (GTDB): domain Bacteria; phylum Acidobacteriota; class Terriglobia; order Terriglobales; family Acidobacteriaceae; genus PALSA-350. The sequence goes on along the minus strand of CAWFBI010000001.1, from coordinate 752,810 downwards.
CTCCTCATACATGCCGTAGGCAGCAAAGAGGCCCAGTTCCAGGAAGTCCTCCCCGGGATCGAGCAATAACGCCAGCCGTTCCCGGGCCGTCAACCGTTTTTTCCCATGCTGGGCTTCTATTGCTTTGGGGCCCCCGCCTTGGCGAATGGCATCCTCCTGCTGCCCTAAAGCCAGCAGCAGCGCCTCCATTCCGGCCGTATTGGCACGCCCTTTCTTGCTTTGCGGGTCAAGGCTCGATGCTAGTGCGTTGGAAAAGTGCGGAGCCGGTTCAGCCACGGCTGGGGCAACGTGTTGGTCTGGGTTTAGGCCGGCCATAAGAAACTCGCCAGCATAGCATCTCAGCCGCCGCCCTGCTTGGACAACCGGCAAATCGCAGTACTCCGACCAGCGTCACGACCGTGTTGGGCCATGGCACATTTTCCCCCTTTGCAACATCCCCCAAACGTGACATACTGCGGCAGATTATCTTTTAGCCAACCCCGATGGCTGAAAGATGCCCAATCGAAAGAGAAGACCATGGCTAGCTTATTTTCGAAATTGACACCCTCACGTTCCTGGCCCACCAGCGACGCTACAGTGGACTCCTGTCAGTGGGTGAGGCTCCACGACCACCTGGGAGGAATCGCGGGGCACTATCAGGTTAAGTTCACCTACCAGGCAGGTGGACAAGTGAATCACGGGGAATTCTGTCATCACGGGAGCCAGCACATCGCACCCTACTCTGTAGGCGAGCGGTTGGCTATCCAGTACGACCCCAAGAAGCCTTCGCGCTATCACTTTAGCGGCGCCGGCTCAAACTACGAAAAGCTGGAAGCAATCCTGGTTATGACCGTTTTTGCTCTGCTCGCCGGCTACGTGCTCTACGCCTTCTAGCTCTTCTCCCCCTACCAGACAAGGCCCCTGAAGGCAGCCGCTTGCGCTGCCGTGTTCTCTCTCGCCCCGCTTTTCGATCTCGGCCGCACTGTTGTTTCGACTAAAACTGGACGGCGGGCGCCCCACGGTCGCTGTTGCTAATCGAATCCCGCCACGACAGAGAATCCGGAGGGGTATCGCCAGACTTTTACATATTGCTTTTCCGCAGCGGCACACTAGGATGGTCTGGGCTGCGAAAGCGCACTCGCAGTCTTTTGCAAAGAAGAACACCAAACATGCAAGCTCATCGCACTTTCCCTCTGGCTTTGATCCTCGGCTGCAGCATGCTCGTCCAGAGCCACGCTCAGGTCACACCCCGAGAAAGCGTCTCTTCCGATGACATCAGCGTGGCTGAAGGTCTCCAGCTTCCGACCTACGGCCATGTGTGGGCGCTCGACACCTGGAAGGGCGTGCGCGAGCTGGTTCGACTAAAGCCTCCGGACACGACGGCGGATGAACCCGGCTTCTCTCTCAAACTGCGACGCACGATTGAATTCAAGGGTGAAGCTGCCCTGGTTCGGGTGCACGATCCGGCTCCGCTGTTCTTCCTGCGCGGCGTATCCGGCAGCGACGATGGCCGCTCCGATCTGGTTGTGGTGCGCCTGAACATCGAGGCGGAACGGCGCGAGGTAACGAAAGATGCCATGGCGCAACTCAAACAGCAGGCAAAACATCAGGATGCGCAGTTCACGGATGTGATCGGCATCAAGCAGCAGCGCGTGGGCACCACGGACTGGTACCGGCTGTCTCTACGGCAAGTTCTCGCCCCGGGCGAGTATGCACTTATCCCGCGGCCCTCCAGCCCCGGGTTTGCCGAGGGAGAGGTCTTCGACTTCGCGATTGATCCCGAGGCGCCGGAAAATTCCGATCCCCTGCGCTCGGAACAATATCGCGGCGCCCAATGAATCACACACGCCAATAACACGAAGGTTGTACATCGTTTCCCTTTCCTCCGCCACTACGCACCGAGCCCAGAACAGCTGAAGAAGAGTTGAAAATTCGGTTCTCGTGAACACCTGGATTGCGTGAGCACGTCTCGCCTCCGCGCCTCCGCGAAGGAGAAATTTCTCCGCACCAGCACCGGCGACCTGGCGTTTCAATCCCTCGCTGATCGAAAAAAATACCCTCGAACTCGCGGCTGAGAGATTGATCACCCCATCGATTACGAAACATTAATAGTTACAATAAGAGCGGGTTCGCGATGCAGGGTGGAGACCAGAAATCAGACTGCGTCGTGCAATTAGCTGAAGGAGAAAAAAGTTACGGCAGAGGAGATGAAGCGGCTACGCCATGGAGGCCCAGGGTCTCCGCGTGGCGGCGCATGGCGGCGATGCAGAAGGCGATGTGGTCGTCCAACTCAAGGCCTAATTCCTGGGCGCCTGCAACGATGTCTTCGCGGTGTACACCGCGGGCGAAAGCCTTATCTTTCAGCTTTTTACGGACACTTGGGACGTCTACGTCGAAGATCGATTTGGTGGGTTTGACCAGGGACACAGCGGTCAAAAAACCGGCTAATTCATCGCATGCAAAGAGGGCCTTGGCGAGGTGAGTTTTTCTGGCTACACCGGAGTACTGAGCATGACCCATAATCGCTTCGCGAATCTCTTCTGGCCATCCCTGCTCGCCCAGAATTTTATTTCCGACGAAGGGATGCTCTTCAGCGCTGGGATATTTTTCGTAATCGAAATCGTGCAGCAAGCCAGTGATGAGATACGTCTCGCGCAACACGTTAGCCTGCTCTCCACTGATCCCGAGAGTGGCTGCCTGCTGTTCTCCATGAGCGCCCATGCAAGCCTCAACAGCGAGCGCGTGTTTGAGCAAACCGGGCGATTGCGTGTACTTATTGAGCAGATTCCAGGCTTCGGTTCGCGTGTATCTTATTCCGGCCATTCCGTATCTTTTTGCACAGACAAGCGTGACAACTCCGTGTTTCTTAGGGTTTCTTCCGAAATTCGTACCACGTTTTCCGCTTTGCCCCTACTTTTTAACTTGACATTGAGGATACCCTGCATCACTGTAATCATGAATCAGGTAGGAACCGTCGTTAAACGGATACTTGGCACGAAGGCGTGCAAGGTGCATCTAAAGCGACGCTTCTTACCAGGACCGCCTTGCTCTGGCGCTCCGTTACAAAATTATGGCTACTACCTTAGCAACCGTCGAGGCGCGTGAGGTTCTACGGTGTGAACGCTGCACCCTGGTGCAGTTTCGCACGGCGAACTCTCTTTGCAGGCGCTGCCACAAACCGCTCGAAGTCGAAGAACCGGAACGTCTCGTTCCGCAATTTGCCGGCGAGCCGGAAGAAGCTGTGGCCGAAGATAACGGCCTTCAGGTGGCGCGCGCAGTGCGTGATCTTCGCAAGGGCCGGAATCTGAGCCAACGCCAGCTCGCTGGCCGCATGCAGGTCCCACGTACCTACATCTCTAAAATCGAGAATGGCAAGGCGATGCCGACCCTGTCCTCGCTAGCCAGGCTGGCGGCGGCGCTGGAAATCGACATTTGCAACCTGCTTCGTGACGCGCGCAGCCGCCGGCATGAAGAGACTGCGTCGATTCTGGGCGATCCTTTCCTGGCCGAACTTGCCCCGTACATCTCGCAGATGGACAACCTGCAGCGCTCCATGTTCCTCAACCAGGTGCGCGATCTGGCAATGGGCCGCCGCAGAAGCGCCTAGCTACGGCCGATACCCTGCCTGAAGTGCCGGTACTACCCCCCGTGTGGATGTCGCTGAGCGGTTTTGCGGGGGGAGGGGACCATGTGCTACGGTCGTAAGGAAAGGCAATCGTTTTGCGATTCCTGCCACCGAGCCGCGTAGCCGAACTATCTCCCGAAGAACAGGCCATCTATAGCCAACTGGATCCGGCTCGCCTGCCACAGCACGTAGCCATCATCATGGACGGCAACGGACGCTGGGCGGGCAAGCGCAGCCTGAGGCGTTTTCTTGGGCATCAGCAAGGCGCCGAGTCCGTTCAGTATGTGGTCGAAACGGCCTCACGCATCAACCTTCCCTGGCTCACGCTCTACGCCTTTTCGCTCGAAAACAACCTGCGCCGCCCCAAGACTGAAGTTAATTTCCTGATGCGCCTGCTGCGTTCCTACCTGATCGATAACGTCGAACGCATGAACGACAACAATGTGCGCATCGCTTACATCGGCCGCACCCACGAGCTGCCCTCCGAAGTGCAGGAGAAGATGCAGTGGGCCGCGGAAGCCACCGCGCACAACAACGGCACGGTGCTGACGCTGGCGCTTAATTATGGTGCGCGCTCGGAGATGGTGGACGCCGTCAGGGCCCTGGCCCGGGAAGCCGCCGCCAAGAACCTTTCGCTTGAGAACGTGAGCGAAGAAGATCTTCGCAGTCACCTTTACACCGCACACATGCCGGACCCCGACCTGGTGGTTCGCACCAGCGGCGAGTTTCGCGTCTCCAATTTCCTGCTGTGGCAAATGGCTTATTCCGAGATCTACGTTACGGAACGCTTCTGGCCGGATTTTCGCGGCATCCATCTGCTCGAGGCTATTGCCGACTACCAGCGGCGCGAACGCCGCTACGGTGGTTTGAACAAACGGCAGGAATCGGACGAAGCACCTATACCCGATAGCTTTCTCGTCCCCCGCTAGGGTTGCTCCCTCAGGGGCTAAAGCCCATCCAGGCTGCGGGTCAGAACGTACGGGCTGAAAGCCCGTACCCTCACTAGAGCTCTTGTACCGCTGACTACGGCCCGTGCCCTTTACGCTATCGAAAAACTAAGGATTTTCCCCAGCCCTCTTAATACTGACTTTGAAGGGATGGCCTTTAGGCCGTCTCAAAACGCCGCAGAAAGAGTGCGGCTTTGGCCGCCGAGGGAAAGCCCGCTCTCGGATGTGATCAGAATGGTGCACGATCATTGCGGCGGACAGGATTGCGGAACCTTTCTCCAAGCCCGGCGGTATGCTCGGATCATGAGCTCGCAGACACTGGCGCGTCCCAAGAGGTCCGGAACCAGCAACAGGAAAAGAAAGAAGGCGCCTCGGGCGGCTGGGTGGGTGGCGTGGTGGCCATTACTGGCCGGGATCGCGATCACCCTGGTAGCGGTGAAAATGGCGGAGATTCTACCCCTGATGGGCGCAGATGGGCTGCTTCGGCTGCAGCTCCTCTACCCTTATGCGCTGCTGCTCAAACAGCCCCAACTGGGCCTCTCCGAACAGACAAGTAACAGCTGGTCGCAGATAATGTTGTATTCGCAATGGGCCCTTTACGGCCTGTACGCAAGCGTGGCCATGAGGTGGAAGCCGCTGTGGGGAGCGCTGATACAGGTAGCTGCGATCCATCTGCTGGGCTTCGGCATACTGTGGCTGCTGGCTCGCAAGTAGGCACAGGAGAAAGTCTGCGGTGAGGCCGGTCAAGATTATCGAGTGCCCGAGGGACGCATGGCAGGGCATCCCGCAACAGATTCCGGCAGAGGTAAAGGCCGCTTACCTGCGCGCCCTGACCGGCGCCGGCTTCCGGCATATTGACGCTGTCTCCTTCGTTTCTCCGGCGGCGGTTCCGCAAATGGCCGATTCGGAACGGGTACTGGCTTTGCTTGACCCGGGTAGCGATGTCGAGATCATTGGGATCGTGGTCAACCCGCAAGGCGCGGAGCGGGCCATTGAGACCGGAGCGGTACGCACACTGGGGTTTCCCTATTCCCTGTCAGCCACGTTTCTTGAGCGCAATCAGCGACAGACACCGCACCAGGCGCGCCAGACGCTGGAAAAGATATGCATGCAGGCGGAGCGAGCCGGCCTGGGCGTGGTGGCCTATGTGTCGATGGCCTTCGGCAATCCCTACGGCGATCCCTGGCGGCAGCAGGACGTGATCGCTGCCTGCCATATGCTGCGAGAGATGGGCCTCAAAGAGATTTCGCTGGCCGACACCGTGGGGATGGCCAGCCCGGAGCAAATCAAATCGCTGCTTCGAGCTGTGTTGGCAGCGGTCTCCGGGATTGAGCTCGGGGCCCACTTGCACTCCAGCCCGCGACAGACGGCAGAAAAGGTCGCAGCAGCTTACCAGGCGGGCTGCCGCCGCCTGGACATGGCGCTGGGCGGACAGGGCGGCTGTCCCTTCGCCCAGGACGCACTGGTGGGTAATGTGGCGACCGAGGCAGCCATAGCCGAGCTAGCCAATCTGGGTGCGATATTGCCCCGTTTGGGCCCCCTGGACGAGTTGCTGACCATGGGCCGCGGCCTCGCTGATAAATTCGGTGCAACCAAGGCGTGTTAGAACCACTGAGGAGCATTCGAGAAACGTGGCCATCAATTACGCAACGCTGGAAATCAAAGAAGCGGACGGTATCCATACCATTACCCTGAATCGGCCGGAGCGCAGGAATGCGCTGAATCCGCAGCTGATTGCCGAGCTTATCCATGCACTGGGGGATGCAGCGTTATGCCCTTGCGGCGTAATCGTGCTCACCGGCGCGGGAACCGCCTTTTGCTCAGGCATGGACCTCGAGAATCTCAAGTCGCTCACCAATCAGCGTCCTGAGGACCAGAGGGCGGACGCCGAATCAACCATGTGGATGATGCGCCGGCTTTATGAGTTGAATAAGCCGACCATCGCAGCTGTCAATGGACCCGCCATTGCGGGCGGGACGGGGCTGGCAACTTTATGTGACTTCACCCTGGCTGCACCCCAGGCGAAGTTCGGCTACACCGAGGTAAGAATTGGTTTTATTCCCGCTATCGTCTCCGTATTTCTGCTGGAGATGATCGGGGAAAAGAAGGCCAAGGCTCTGCTCCTCTCGGGTAAGATCCTGAGCGCCGAAGAAGCCTTTGCTATGGGGCTGGTGACTGAGGTGGTGCCGGAGGGGGAGCTGATCCCCCGTGTCCATGCGCTGGCAGCCCTGTTGCTCAAGAACAGCCCGGAATCGATGGGTGCAGTCAAGAAACTGCTGAGCTCCTTTGCCAAGGAGCGGCTCGATCGCGATCTGGCGCGAGCGATGCGATGGAACGAAAAGATCCGCAACAGCGCCGATTTCCGCGAGGGATTGCAGGCGTTTCTGGAAAAACGCGACCCGGTGTGGCCGAGCCGCAAGCAGAAGTAAGAACATCCGTCATCAGGCAGGGCGGCGGATCCCGGGTGCTCCGCGGCCACGCGGAGGGTTTCAATTTGAGGCTTTCCGGGTATTATTTCCCAGTATGGCAACCAAGGTTCGTTGGGGAGTTTTGAGCACGGCCGGGATCGGCATGAAGAAAGTAGTGCCGGCCATGCAAAAGGGTGATTGGGTCGAGGTGAGGGCGATCGCCTCGCGCGACCTGCACAAGGCCGAGGACGCGGCCCGCGCGCTAGGGATCGCGAAGGCTTACGGTTCGTATGAAGAGCTGCTCGCCGATCCGGAGATTGAAGCCGTCTACAATCCACTGCCTAACCAGCTTCACGTGCCCTGGTCGATCAAGGCGGCCGAAGCGGGAAAGCATGTGCTGTGCGAAAAACCGATCAGTATGACGGTAGCAGAAGCCAGGAGTTTGTTGGCAGTGCAGGAGCGCACGGGAGTCACCATCGGCGAAGCCTTCATGGTCCGTACGCATCCCCAGTGGCTGCGTACACGCGAGCTGATTGCATCCGGCCGCATCGGTTCCCTGCGTTCGATCCAGGGATTTTTCAGCTATTTCAACATCGATCCCAAGAACATCCGCAATATTGCTGAATGCGGCGGTGGGGGGCTCATGGACATCGGTTGCTACCCCATCAACACCTCGCGATTTCTCTTCGCCGAAGAGCCGTTGCGGGTATCAGGCTTGGTGGAAAACGACCCGAAGTTTCAAGTGGACCGGTTGACCTCCGCTATTCTCGAGTTCCCATCGGGCCATGCGACGTTTACCTGCAGCACGCAGATTGTCCCTTACCAGCGAATGCAGATTCTGGGAACCAAGGGCCGTATCGAAATCGAGATTCCCTTCAACGCACCCAATGACCGGCCTTGCCGCATTTTTGTCGATGACGGGCGGGACCTCATCGGTGGCGGCATTACGATAGAAACCTTCCCCACTTGCGACCAATACACGATTCAGGGCGACGTCTTTTCCAAAGCCCTGCGCGAAGGCGCCCCGGTGCCGACTCCGCTCACGGACGCGATCAAGAACATGGCGGTGATCGAAGCTGTTTTTCGTTCGGCGGAGTCGGGCGCATGGGAAACGCCGCAAAAGTAATCTATCTGTAACCGTAGTTGATCGGTGGGGATGGTTCTCAGGCTTTGGGGGCTCCGTTATCGTTTTCCGAGGCTTCATCCCAGGGTTCGGAATCGCCTATTTCTCGCGCCAGATCTTCGGCGCTCAGATGAGGCTGGTCGAGATCTTTGCTCGCTGGGTTCGGAAGTTCCTGGCCGGTTGGCGGTGCTTCTGGATCACGCACGGCAGATGTCACTCTCCCTGACAATGATTTTTGAGCCTAACACAGCTCACCGGCGTCATACTGAAGCGATCGAGTAATACTATGAAAGTACTGAATTTCCTGGTAGAGAGTTTTGTCGGAGCCTTTGGCATCACCAGACCGAAACCGGAACAGCAGCGCACGGTGGCGTTGACCCTGGGTGGCTTCCTGCTGGTGTTCTTTGCTGCGCTGATCAGTCTGATCGTCTGGATGCTCTTCGGCGTGCAGCGGTAACTCTGAGCATGAAGCTCTTGATGGGTAAGAAAGCTACTGGCTCAGTGGATTTCCGCTTACCCACGAACGGGGTGGCCCACCCCTTCGCCTCTTGGAAAAAGAAGAGGACGGCCTTGGAGCCGTCCATCAACGCTCTCGAATGAGCGCGGCTTTAGCTGTTGGCGGTCAGAGTTTCCCGTTGTTGACCGCCAACGGTTCACCAGCCGGGGTGCCGGTCGCGGGCACGGTACCAGCAGCCTTCTTGTGCAGCTGGTGATGCAGGCAATAGAGCGCCAGCTCCAGGCGATCGGATACGCCAAGCTTGTCATAGACCTTGCGCAGATAGTTCTTGATTACCTGCTCGGTGGTACCGAGCTGATAGGCAATCTCCTTATTGCGCTTACCCTGCGTGATGCAGGTGATGATGGCCAGTTCTTTAGGTGAAAGACGAGGCTGGGTTCGAGGACTGGTCAGCGCGGTTGCTTGTGACCGGTAAGCTTCGATCACCCAATTGATCGACTGGTTATCGATCCAGGTTTCCCCGGCAGCGATCTTGCGCACACATTTAACCAGCAAATCGGGGGAGATAGAGCGAGGGATAATGCCTCGAACTCCCCGGCGGTAGAGCTCGACGGTGTTGGACTCATCGTTCTGGGCCGACTGGACAATAATCTTCAACTGCGGCGCGCGACGGACCAGCTCGGGAATCGCGTCGACTGTGCCCGCGATCAAATTGCCCTCGAGCAGGATCATGTCGGTGGGAAACCGCTGAATGGCGCCGTGAAGGCCGGCCAGTGTATCGACCTGCGCGATCACACGGATATCGTCTTCGAGCGCAAAGATCTTCCGGATACCTACACGGTAGATCGCCTGCGAATCGGCGAGGACGATTCGTATCGCAGCGTTGTCTGCGCCCTCGTCGGGTTCGTATGCGCCGTCGGGCGGACCGGCATCGGGAAGTTCAGGTTTGGCAGATACCATAGGTTCAAAGACCGAAAATAGCTTCAGTGACTAAAATGATACTTATCTATTACCGCAGCGACATGCGTCGTCTGTACTTCTGGTTTTACATCTGGAGTGCAGCGTACCACGCGGCCGGTGCAGTGCAATACAACATCGGTGGGGGTGCCCATGGCCTCTGCCGGCATCTTGATGGTGAAGCTCACAATACTGCCCACCGCTAAAGAGGTGCCGAGTTCAAAGAGAACGCCATTGGCGGAGATGTTTTCCGTAACCGCCGGCAGGTCTCCAGTTTCAGTGCTAATGGTAATCGGTACGCACAAGGGAAAGCGAACCGCAGCGCGGAGCTCGATAGGACGTGCGGTTGCGACTGCGGCTGATATATCCATGCCCTGATCATAATCAGAACCTGGAAGGACGGGAATCCCCTAAAAAGGCTACCTTTCTGGCCTCACAGTACTAAAGTTACGCATCGTAGTGCCTTCAGTTTCACCTCTTTCCCGGAATTTCAAGCAACCCTTCACCACATTCGACGGACCGGGTGCGTCACCGCGTTACTTGTTCCCTTGGTTATATACTTAATAATAATCACACAAAAGTTGTAGCGGCCGGGCATCGACGAAGGTAACATCTGCATCAGCGCTACCCGCGCACCAGGAGTTCCTGTGAAAATGACTCTGATCCGCGCTCTGACTGTAGCTGGGCTCGTCGCCATGTCTGCCGCTGCTCATGCCAGCCCGATCATGTACTTTTGGCGCATCTTCGGATAGCTGAAAGTAGTGTTTGCGAATCGCGGGCCTTGGGCTATGCTGCATCTATAAGGGTGCAATGTGAGTCTGCAGGCGCTGTATTCGATCTTCAGCCTTCTCGGCCTCATAGCGGAGGTAACTCTGCTTGTGATTTTGCTTGCCCGCCGGCAGTACCAAGCCTTCCCTGTTTTCACCCTCTACATCGCCTTTAATTTGTTGAACGATACTGTTCTTGGCGCCTTGGTGGCCACGGCCCCGGATCCGCATGCCGGACAGGCGCTGGCTCTCGCCATGCTCCCGCTACAGTACCTGCTTGAATTAGGTGTTCTTTTCGAAATTGCCTGGAACGTATTGCGTCCGGTCCACGCCTCCCTCCCTCCTGGAACCCTTCGAGCATTTGTGGGGCTGATCGCCCTTGCCCTGGTGGGCGGAAGCCTGCTCGCCTGGCATGTTCACAGCACCGGCAACAGAGTCTATGACATTAAGGCTCCCCTGGACCTCACCGTAGGTTTGCTGCGCATGTTGATCTTTGCGTCAACCGCCGGTTTCGCCCAGGTACTAGGCATCGGCTGGAAAAATAAGGTGCTGCAACTGGCTACCGCACTCTCGTTCTATAGCGCCGTGGATCTGATTGTGAGCCTGCTGGAGCGGCACTCCGGGGGCTCCTTCGCCCTGGAACCCGTCCGGGGGGCCGCTTATGTCTTTGAACTGTGTTTTTTGGTGTGGGCATTTACAACTAAAGATGTACGGCGGCGTGAATTCAGTCCACAAATGGAACAGTTTTTGGTTACACTTGCTGGACGGGCAAAGCTGGCCCGGACGGCATTGGTACGCATGCAGGTGAAATAACGACATGATACTGCCACTGCTCCAGGTAATACTTACTGCCCTGCTGATTGGCTACGCCGGATTCTGGCGCAGGCAACAGATGAAGCGTCGCGCTAAAAGCTGGAACGGAATTATCAGTCAGTTGCGTTGCAATGACTGGGGTATCGAAGAGATCAGCGAGCGGTTCCTCTATAAAAGCGAAGTTCAGGTGACCACGAAAGACGTGTGGCAGCGTATCCAAGGCTGCAAGGGACTCTGGGCCATGTATAAAAATTCCCCGGTCCTGGTTCAACTCGCGGATTACGCTGCCGAGCACGGTGAAGGGGTCGACCAGGAAATGCTGGAAGGGCTGCGCAGCGACGCCTTCCAGATCCGGCTATGCGTTCTGCTGGCTCTGGGGCAGTATGTGTTTTCCGCTTCTTCTGTTGGAGCATCGGTGAATGCCCACCGCGCCGTCGCCACCTACAGCGCAATGCTGGTTCGGCTTACGGCGTTCATCCAGGAATATTCAACTCCCCTCTTCCCCAGTTATCTGGACGCTGTCGCTTAACCAGACTCCCCGTCGGCTAAGCCCTTCTGACGTTCCATCGAGGACTGGAGACTTGCGCAATGCGCTCGCTCCGGCGATACTTGATTGTTGGGAATTATGCGCTGCCGGCGGATTGTTTGCTCGGCTTTCGCCATCCCAAACCCACCTGGATTTCATTCCATCAGGGAAGAGTATCTGAAAGGATTCACGCCTGTGTTGATGATTCGTCTGGCTCGCTTCGGTGCACGGAAGCAGCCGTATTATCGCGTTGTGGTAATCGAGAAGGACCGCGCCCGTAACGGCCGTTCGATCGAAGTCGTGGGTACCTACAACCCGCGCACCAATCCGGCCACTGTCGATCTGAAGCGGGAGCGCATAGAGCACTGGACCAGCAACGGAGCCCAACTCTCCGAACGCGTGGCCAAGTTGCTCGCGGCTTACACCCCAGCAGCGACCGCTGCATAAAACGCTCTGGACACAACCACAGGAAAAGCGGTTTAATGCTCGGTCAGTGAAGAGACCAGAACCATCGCCTGTCTGAAGTACTTAAGACTGGCGGCAGCATTGCTGAAATAACCCTGCAACGGTTGGTTCCTGAGGCCGGTACGATGATGCACGACACGAGTCATAATGATATGCAACAACTAGTCACAGAGATCGCCAAGGCCCTGGTTGACGACCCGCAAGCAGTAGAAGTGCAGGCTGTGGCCAGAGACGAGAACACGGTGCTTCGCCTGCGTGTTGCTTCAGCCGACGTAGGCAAGGTAATCGGCAAACAGGGCCGAACCGCACGCTCGATGCGTACCATTCTGAGCGCGGTGAGCATGAAGTTGCACCATCGGTATACGCTGGACATTCTTGAAGAAGATGAGGCCGCAAAGCCGGCCGATTCCTAGCGTTCCTCGACCATCCCATTCTGAACCCAGCTATTGTTCTCATAGGCACGGAGCCGGAAAATGACAGCGTCCGATGCAAGCTGGGTCCTGCTCGCTCACATCGTGCGCCCGCAAGGGCGTCACGGTGAGGTGCTGGCCGATATCTTTACTGACTTTCCCGAATGCTTCGCCCAACGCAAGCGGTTATTCCTTCGTCCCCCGGCCGGGGGCCGGCTCGATGCTATGCGGGAAGCGAAAGTCGAGTCCCATCGGCTCCACAAGGGACGCGTGATGCTGAAATTTTCCCAGGTGGATTCAATCACCGATGCTGAGAATCTCCGCGGCTTCGACGTAGTGATTCCGCGCGAGGAACGCATGCCGCTGGAGGGTGATGCCGTCTATGTGAGCGACCTGCTGGGGGTGAGGGTGATCGACGTAAGCGGCGGCGGCACCACGGATGCGGGTGAAATCACAGATGTAGAGCCAGAAGGCGCCGGTCCGGCAATGCTGGTGATACGCACGCCGGCCGGCGAAGAACGGCTAATACCTTTCGTCCGCGCATACCTGCGAAAGATGGATATCGAAGGCAGACGGCTGGAGATGGATCTGCCGCGCGGTCTGCTGGCCATGCAGGAACCAACCGGAAATGAATCGGAGTGACCATGCGCTTCGACATCATCACCATCTTCCCCGGATTTTTTGCCGGCATCTTCGACCACGGCGTGGTCAAGCGGGCTGTCCAGAGCGGCTTGCTTAGCGTCGCCGTGCACGACCTGCGCGCGTTCACCCACGATCGGCATCGCACCGTGGACGACCGGCCCTTTGGCGGCGGCGAGGGGATGGTGCTGAAGCCCGAACCTCTGGCCGAGGCAGTTGAACACCTGCAGCTCCCACCCAAGGCAGATAGGGTGGCGCAGCGGGAAACCGTGATTCTGCTCTCCGCGCAGGGACGACGATTCTCCCAGGCGATGGCGCGTGAACTGGCCCAGACCAGCCGGGTGGTGCTGCTGTGCGGGCGTTACGAAGGGGTTGACGAGCGGGTAAGCGAACTGATCGCGGACCAGGAGCTGTCGATTGGCGATTATGTCCTCTCTGGCGGCGAGTTAGCCGCCGCGGTGGTGCTGGATGCCACCATGCGCCTTCTGCCAGGTGTCCTGGGCAATGAAGCATCGTCGGCATATGAAAGCTTCGGGCCGGCGGATGAATCGCTGCCACGAAAGGCGGGGGCCTTGAACTCGACCTACGGCGCCGGAGGGCTGCTGGACTACCCCCACTACACGCGTCCGGCCGAGTTTCGCGGGGTGGCCGTGCCGGAAGTGCTGAGCAGTGGCAACCATGAGCAGATTCGCAAGTGGCGACGGGAGCAAGCGCTCCGGAAAACGCTGCGCAACCGGCCGGATTTGCTCAACGACGCTGAATTGAGCGCGGAAGATCGCAGCTTTCTGCGGGGACTGGAACTGCATCCCGACAGCGCGCAAAGTAAAGATTCCGTGTAAACTAAGAACTTCGACGTCACCGCGTTTTTTCACCGCGACCAGGAAACAATTATGTCTATTCATCCAGTTATGCAGCGTCTCGCCGAAAAGCTTCGGCGCACCGACCTGCCCGAGTTCGTGCCCGGCGATACGGTACGGGTGCAAGTCAAGATCAAAGAGGGCGATAAGGAACGGCTGCAGGCGTTCGAGGGCATCGTCATTGCGCTCAAGAACGGCGCGCAAGGCAGTTTCACGGTACGCAAGATGAGCTTCGGCCAGGGTGTTGAGCGCATCTTCCCGTTCAATTCCAAAGTAGTCGACAAAGTGGAGAAGGTGCGGTCGGCGCGGGTTCGGCGCTCCAAGCTCTTCTACCTTCGCGGCCTGCGGGGCAAGGCAGCGCGCCTGAAAGAAGTCGAACGCAAGTAATATTCTCCAAGGCCTGAACACGCCCCGGCGGCATCGCTGCCGGGGCGTTGCTTCGTCGATTCCCTTTTGCCAGATTTTTGTTGAGAGCTGTGGGAAACCATGGCCGGAATACGCCGGCCTGGTGGGGAATGATCTACACTCGATTTTGGCGATGCAAGAGTCCGGAGCGTTTTAGTTCAGGTGTGTACAGAGCAACCCATCCCGACCAGGCTTTTCCCCAGGAAAACCCGCAATTCGCCCGACTTGCCTGGGCAGAGTGGAAGCGAGGACGCTCTCATAGAGCCAGAAGCGCTGGAGCGTGAACTTTCCCCGTCGGCACGCAAGATGCGGATGCTCAAGTCGCTGGTGTGCGGAAACCGTTACGAACGGGCCGCTCGCGCGACCGGAGCCAAGGTGGTTGCCGGTGTCGACGAGGTCGGTCGTGGCGCTCTCTTCGGGCCGGTGGTTGCCGCAGCGGTGGTTCTCCCCGAGGGGTGCCGCATTCCGGGCCTGCGCGACTCCAAACAATTGATTCGTGAAGAACGAGAGCGGCTGGCGCGTATCGTAGAGCGTCGCGCCCTGGCATTTGCGATCGAGGAAGTCGATGCCGAAACGATCGATCGCATTAACATCTACCAGGCCACACGCGTGGCTATGACCGGCGCAGTGTGCCGCCTGCCGTTGGCGCCCGACCACCTGCTGGTGGATGCCATGCGGCTGGATTTCGCATGCGAGCAGACCAGTATTATTTACGGCGACTCACTGAGCGTCTCGATCGCAGCAGCTTCCGTGCTGGCCAAGGTCTACCGCGATAACCGCATGCGCCAACTGGATCGCGACTACCCGGTCTACGGTCTTGCTTCTCATAAAGGCTACAGCACGCCCGAGCACAAGCAGGCGCTGCTTGCGCACGGGCCGAGCCCGCTGCATCGCAGAAGCTTTCGCCCGGTAGCCGAAAATTGCCTGCCGTGGGACTAAGCCAAAATCTGCCGCTACGACTGATGTGTTTTACTGCCCACCCGGACGACGAATGTGGCGCCTTTGGCGGCGCGTTGCTGTTGGCGCACCAGCGCGGTGTGGAAACCAGCGTGGTTTGCCTGACGGAAGGACGCGCTGGATCGCACCGGGGCAAGGCGCGCAACGACGATGAACTAGCCAATTTGCGGCGATTGGAATTCGCCGCGGCCTTGCGGGTACTGGGCGTCGCTCATGGTGAGGTGCTCGATTACCCCGATGGTGGCCTGGTGGAGCAGGATTTTACTGAAGTCACCACGGCGCTGGTCGAGCGCATCCGCCATTTTCGCCCGCACGTGGTGCTGACCTTCGGCGGCGACGGCAACGTAAATCTGCATCCGGACCATACCATGGTCTCGTTTTTTGCCACGGCTGCCTTTTACTGGGCAGGGCGTAGTAATTTTGCCTCGGAGCAGCGGGGGCTACCTCCCTATCGTCCGCAAAAACTGTATTACGGGGCTGCTCCCTTCCTGGCTTATGCCGACGCGGAGGAAGCGCGAAAGATTGCCCTTATGCCTGCTTCGCTGGTATTGGAGTTGGGTGCTTTGAAAGCGAAGAAACTCGAGGCATTCATGCAGCACACCACGCAGGCCGAACTCCTGGCCAAGGTCAAGGTGGTGTTCGAGGAAACCGGGGGTGAGGAAAAATACCTGCTGGCAGCGGCGCGAGGTTTTCGTTCCTCTCCTCTGGAGACGGATATGTTCGCAGGCGTGGAGGAATGATGGTTAGCGGGCGGCGGCAATCTCCGCTTGCCGGTTGACTCTCTGACGCATCGACCAGACGATGCGGGACAGGAAAAGCACAGCCAGCACCAGGGTGATGGTTATGGGTGTACGAACACCGCTCTTGACGATCCACCAATAATGAATCACGCCGCAGATCGCCGCGACGTACGCGAGCCGGTGCAAGGCCTGCCAGCGCTTTCCGCCCAGTTTCCGGATAGACCAGTTGGTAGAAGTCAAGGCCAGCGGAAGCAGCAGCAGCCAGGTAGCCATGCCGGCCATGATGTAGCGCCGTTTACCCAGATCATCGGCCATGGCAGCGACGCTGAAACCGGAATAAAGCCAGAGCCAGGTGAGCAGATGCAGGCAGCCATAGAAGAAAGCGAAGAGGCCAAGCAGCCGGCGGAAGCGCACCAGCCAGGAGAGTCGCGGAGAGAGCCGGCGCAGCGGAGTGATGGCCAGCGAGATAACCAGCAGGCGAAGGGTGGCAAAGCCGGTGGCATGGGTAACCGTTGCTGTCGGATCGGGTCCGAGATCGTTGCTAAACCCGTGGTAGACCAGAAGGCCGAGCGGAGCCAGGCATACGAGCCAGACGGCGACTTTCAGAGCAACAATGGCGTGCTTATTCATCTACACCGTAGGGGCAAAACCGTTAGATTCGCGGTATCCCACATCTCGCGAAAACGAGTTAGATATGGGGCACCCAAGCTCCGTGGAAGGGACGGATTCCTGGTCTAAAAATATCTTTTTAGATCCATGCCGTTGTAGAGACTGGCGACCTGGTCTCCATAGCCATTGAACATGAGCGTCGGTTGGCGTTGATTAAAGAGGGATGCGCCGATGCGGCGTTCGGTCTTCTGGCTCCAGCGGGGATGGTCGACATTGGGGTTTACGTTGGAATAAAAGCC
This sequence comes from uncultured Acidobacteriaceae bacterium, assembly GCA_963814015.1. Taxonomy (GTDB): domain Bacteria; phylum Acidobacteriota; class Terriglobia; order Terriglobales; family Acidobacteriaceae; genus PALSA-350. The sequence continues at coordinate 735,827 of CAWFBI010000001.1, read as the reverse complement.
ATATTCCTGCGACGCCATGCCGTTCCATGCGGTGCGCGGCTGATCCGCCGTGAAGTGTATTTTCACGATCGACTTCGCGGACTTGAAGCCGTATTTCCACGGTATTACGACGCGAACCGGGGCGCCATCCTGGTTGGGCAACACTTCTCCGTACAGGCCAAAAGTAAGCAGCGTGAGCGGATGCATGGCTTCATCCATGCGCAACCCCTCGGAATATGGCCAGTCCAGGTTGATCTCGGACAAACCGGGCATGATGGTTGAATCCTGGTAGGAAAGAAATTGCACAAACTTCGCTTTGGGCAGGGGTTCGGCCCAGTTGATCAGTTCGGAGAGCGAATAGCCGGCCCACGGGATCACCATGCTCCAGGCCTCAACACACCGGTGGCGGTAGACGCGCTCCTCAATGGGCTTGAAGCTCAACAGCTCTTCGATACTGACCGTTTTCTTCTGCTTGACCAGGCCATCGACGGTGACCTTCCAGGGGCGGGTCTTCAGCTTTCCGGCGTTCTTCGCCGGGTTGTCTTTCTCGACCCCGAACTCGTAGAAGTTGTTGTACGAGGTGATGTCTTTGTAGGAGGTGAGGGTCAAGCCGGTGGTCGAAAGCGGGCTGGTCACCGTCTGCAGTTTGGCGGCGTCTGCTACTGCCTGGCGCGAATCCAGCATGCCGGCGACCCCAAGGGCCGCGGCGCCAGCCATGAAAGCCCGGCGATTGAGGTAGTCGCTCCGGGGAGTGATTTCAGAGTACGGAATATCCTTGGCTTTTTTTATCAGCATAGATTTGCCTGTATGACGCTTGTCCCTGTGCATAGGTTACGCCGGGAGAGCAATCCTATTTAAGCTACACAGTAAGAACGCGCGAAGGAGAGACATGGATCGCAAACAGGCCACAACATTGACAGGGTCCGACAAAGGCAGGCTGTACCAGGCGGCGGAGATGCTGCTGGAAGCACGGAGAACCCTGCAGCCGATGGACGATTTGCCCCCCGAGCTACGGCCAAAGACACTCGAAGAGGCTTACTACGTTCAGGATCTAATGCTCCCGGCCCTGGGCACGGTGGGCGGCTGGAAGGTGGGCGCGCCCACACCCGATGCAACCCCGCTTTATGCCCCGATGCCCCTCGATGGCTTCGCCGCCAACGGGGACTCGATTGCGAAACCATTGCGCAGGCTGCGCGGCGTCGAAGCCGAAATCGCTTTCCTGCTGGGAAAAGACCTGCCTCCGCGCCCTAACCCTTACTCGCGGGACGAGTTGGTGGCGGCGATCGCCAGTTGTGCCCCCGCAATCGAATTGCTGGAATCGGGCCTGCTCAACCCGGATGCCGCGGATCGGCTGTCAGCCATTGCGGACTTGCAATCGAATGGCGGATTCATTCCCGGCGAAGCGGTGAAAGGCTGGCAAGACTTCAACTTCGGCAACGAAACGGCAGAAATGAATGTGGATGGCTTTGTGCGTGTAGACAATGGCAAAAATTCCGCTGGGGGCGATCCGCTGCGCCTGGTTCTGTGGCTGGCCAATGAAGCGCAGAGCCGTACCGGAGGCTTGCGAGCCGGGCAATGGATAACCACTGGCAGCTGGACGGGCAAGATTTTTGCCGACAGCGGTTCAACCGTGGTGGCTCGTTTTCCTCAGTTCGGCGAAGTCACGGCTCGATTCGACTAGAGCCGTCCGGCCGAAAACGGGGCTGCCCGCGAGTTTGCCACGGGCCATGCAGGCCTGGCTCTGCCACTTTCCGGGCAGGCCGCCCCCTTCCCTTCCCTGTGAAGGCGCGACTCACTCAAAACAAAGGCCTTGTTCGCCCGTCTCGGAGGTCTCTTTCTTCTGTTTTTCACGGCAAATTCTTCAGATGTTCACAGGCAACTGCGAACCTCAGAGAGCAAAACGGGTTGCACGCGGCATTCGGTCTCCTGGTTGAATAGGGGATACGTCCGCGTGAGCTTTGCAACGACTCCCCACTCACCCCTGGTTGCACTGCGATTTAAACAGCAAAGAGAGGCCAAATGAAGAACCAACTGAAGACGCTGGCGACGCTGGCGCTCGTCTCGGCATTGTCAGCCGGGCTGGCACAGACAACGGCGTCCGGTACCACTTCAACGACCCACAAGCGGACTACCACCAAGAAGGCCCCTGTACCCAAAAAGCCTTCCGTGGAAAGCCAAATTCAATCGCTGCGCGAAGATATGCAGACGCAGATTCAGCAGTTGAAGCAACAGCTGAGTGATCGTGACGCGCAGTTGCTGCAGGCGCAGCAGGCAGCGGCGGCAGCCCAGGCGGCGGCGGCTCAGGCCCAACAGCAGGCCGCGGGGCTGGCGCCAGGGATAACGGAGAACACCCAGGCGGTCAGCAGTCTGCAAGGTGCGGTGAACGATCTGAAGACGAATAATGCGTCGCTGGCCACCACCATCCAGGACCAGCAGACCAAGGTCGAAAAGCAGATCATGAACCCGGACGTAATCCACTTCAAGGGGATTACGCTCTCCCCGACCGGGAGCTACCTGGCGGGTGAAACGGTGTATCGCACCCACGCGACCGGCGGCGACATTCCCACCGCCTTCAACGCCCTGCCCTACGAGCACGCCGATGCCTACTCCCTGAGCGAGTTCTACGGCACGGCACGCCAATCGCGCGTCGCTCTGATGGCCGAAGGCAAGACCGGCTCGGCAACCCTCCGCGGCTACTATGAGGCGGATTGGCTCGGTACAGGTATTACCTCGAACGATAACCAGAGCAACAGCTATGTTTTCCGTCAGCGCGTCCTGTGGGCTCAAGTAGCGCTCAACAACGGGTGGGCCTTCACCGGCGGCCAGCTTTGGTCCCTGGCGACGGAAGACAAGAAGGGCGTTTCCAATCTGGCCAGCGACATTCTCACTCCGCTGACCATAGACCCGAACTACGTTCCGGGCTTTGTCTGGGAGCGCCAGTACGGCTTCCGGGTTACCAAGACCATGGATCACGCAGCCTTCGGCCTGGCATTCGAGAATCCCCAGCTGCTCTACAGCGCCACGCTGGCCGGCAACACTCCCTACGCTGTCGTGGGCAGCGCCGGTGCGAACGGTGGAAACTACAATCCCGCTATTAGCACCTGCTCGCCCTCGACCAGCATCGTGAACTACACCAACGAAGTGAATGGCGGCATCAACACCTATTTACCGGTCTACAAGACGGTCAACGCCTGCACCAACATCGCCAACTACTCCTTCAATATCATGCCGGACATCATCGTCAAAGGGGCCTATGACGCCAGCTTTGGCCACTTTGAAGTCTTCGGCGTTGGACGTTACGCCCATGAGACCGTTTATCCCGGCGAAACCACCAACGGCAACCTCTACGGCGGCTTGAAGGACATCGTCACCGGGGCCACGGTCGCCCCGGCGCTCACCACGGCCGGCTTCTACAACAACAAGATCGCCCTGGGCGGCATAGGCGCGAGCGGTCGTGTTACGGTGCTCGACAAGAAGTTGACTCTGGGCCTCAAGGGTCTCTACGGACCGGGTGTTGGCCGTTATGGCAACAGCTCGCTCTCCGACGTTACCTCCGCGGCCAGCGGCGAATTCTCACCCTTGCACAACACCTCCGGCCTGGGCACGATAGAGTTTGCCGCCACTCCCCGCCTCATGATCTACCTGAACTACGGTGGGGACTACGCCGGTCGCAGCTCCTGGTCCGGAACCACGCTCGGGGCGCCCTCGGCAGCGCAGAATCCCGTTACCAAGGTATGGGGTGGTCACTGGGCTGCGCCGAGCGTCGCGCCAGTCGGCTACGGCTCTTACTATCTCAACAACTCCTCCTGCCTCACAACTTCCGCTCCCGGCTACAACGGGAGTTCCACCGGGTTCTACCCCGGCGGAAGCTGCGGCGCCCAGACCAAAGACGTCCAGGAAGCCACCGCCGGCTACTGGTACGACTTCTACAAGGGCGACTATGGCCGCGTGCGCCTGGGCATGCAGTACGCTTATGCCCTGCGCCAAAGCTGGACGGGTGCGCCGATTTCCGGCAGCCCCAACGGCGTCGGCACCAAAGGCATAGACAACATGTTCTGGACCAGCTTCCGCTACTACCTGCCTTAGACGAAAACGATTCAGCAGCAAAAGGGCACCCTTCCCGGGTGCCCTTTTTATTGCCTTCGCCTCGGATCATTTCTTCCCGACCCGGATTTCCTGCTAGAGGCCCTCACCGGCGACCGCGTGTGCGGCTTTCATTAAGGAAAGCCGCATGAGGTCCAGTGGCTTCGCCTCGCCCTACAGGAAATCCGGGGTATCGGTCATCCATAGTGAGCAAGCCTCTTTGGCTTACACTCAACTCGAGGCTTTCCATGCCAAAACCCATTGTTGGCCTGCATCACGTCACAGCGATTGCTTCGGACCCCCAGCGGAATCTCGACTTCTACACCGAAGTACTGGGGCTTCGTTTCGTCAAACGCACCATCAACTTTGACGATCCGGGAACCTACCACTTCTACTTTGGCGACGATGCCGGTTCGCCGGGGACCATCCTTACCTTCTTCCCCTGGCCGCGTGCCTCGCGCGGCAGCCTGGGCGTTGGAGAAACATCAGCGACTGCCTTCAGCGTTCCTCGCCCATCGCTCGAGTTCTGGGAAAGGCGTCTGCTGGCTGCAGGCATTCCGGTGGAGCGCACGGGGGAGCGGTTCGAGGAGGAGGTGCTCAGCTTTGCCGATCCCGACGGAATGCGCCTGGAGATCGTCGGCCACCAGGACGCTGTGGTGGCAAAGGCCCCGCGCACAAGCGGCGTTTCGCCCGAACACGCGATTCGTGGCTTCTTCGGGGTGACGCTTTGTGAGGGGGGCTACGAGAAGACGGTAGGCCGTGCTGGCCACCATGGGCTTCCACAAGATCGGTGAGCACGGTACTCGCTTTCGCTTTGCCGCCAAGGGCAGCGCGTTGGGCAATCACATCGACGTGCTGGTGCAGCCCCAGCTCAGCTACGGCCGAATGGGTGCGGGCAGTGTGCACCATATTGCCTTTCGTGCAGAGGACGACGCCTCGCAACGCGAATGGCGCGAAGTCCTGGTAGCGAGTTCATTGGATGTGACGCCGGTTCTCGACCGCACCTATTTTCACTCCATCTACTTTCGCGAGCCGGGGGGTGTGTTATTCGAACTGGCCACAGATCCGCCCGGTTTCACCTTTGACGAGCCGATTGAATTATTGGGTGAAGCCCTCAAACTACCTCCCTGGCTTGAGCCGCAGCGTTCGCGGGTCGAACGCATGCTGCCGCCGATTGCGCTGCACACGCGAAAGTAGGGTATCCGTTGACCGATCCTCATCGTGATCAGCCTGTACGCACCCTGGGTGCAAAGCTCACTCAGGCGGCCGCTGCGGTCATTCTTCTGCACGGCCGCGGCGCCTCGGCAGAGGACATACTCAGCCTGGCGACGCAGATGTACGACGAGCGCTTTGCCTATCTTGCCCCGCAGGCGGCAGGACATAGCTGGTATCCCTACTCGTTCATGGCGCCGATCGAGAAAAACGAGCCCTGGTTATCGTCGGCCCTGGCAAAGGTGGGGGCTACGGTCGAGCTCGCCGTGGAAGCCGGCATATCGCGCGAGCACATATTTGTCTGTGGCTTCTCGCAGGGCGCGTGTCTGTCGTCGGAGTTTGCCGCCAGAAATCCGGCCCGCTATGGTGGCGTCATCGCATTTACCGGCGGGCTGATCGGACCAGCGGACGCAAACCTGCACCACGCAGGTAATCTCGCGGGAATGCCCGCGCTTTTTAGCTCCGGAGATCCCGACCCCCATGTGCCCTGGAGCCGGGTTTTAGCGACGGCAGAGCAATTCACCGCGATGGGAGCTGAAGTGCACACGCAACGCTACCCGGGCCGGCCCCACACCGTCCTGCCACAGGAAATCGAAGCGGCGCGGGAGCTTCTCTTCCGCTGGCTTTAGAATAATTTTTCGATTGGAGAGAAGTTGGCCAAACCCGCACTTCATTTGCTCCTCTTCTGTTCTCTCTTAACACCATTAGCTGCGGGGGCACAGTCGGGCGCGTTGCCCGACGCCGCCCCGGCACAGGCCCAGCATGCCATGGTCGTCAGCATCCATCACGACGCCAGTGATGCGGGGTTGAAGATGCTGCAGGCGGGAGGAAACGCGGTGGATGCCGCGGTCGCTACCGGCTTCGCGCTGGCTGTCGTCTACCCCGACGCAGGCAATCTGGGCGGAGGCGGGTTCATGATGCTGCGCATGGCCAACGGTGAAACGCACTTCCTCGATTTCCGTGAGCAGGCGCCCCTGCGTGCCAACGCCAATATGTTTGTCGACAGCCATGGCAAGATCATTCCCGAGGCGTCCACGGTGGGATATCTGGCAGTCGGTGTCCCGGGCACAGTGGCCGGGCTGGTCGAGGCCGAGCGGCGGTTTGGCAAGCTCTCACTGCGTCAAGTGATGGCTCCAGCCATCCAGTTTGCGCAGGAAGGTTACGTTCTCAGCGCTGAAGAAGCAGCCATGCTTCACGATCCCCTGCTTACCCGGTTCCCGGAGTCGCGGCGCATCTTCCAGCGCAATGGAAATTTCTATCAGGCTGGGGAGGTTTTCCGTCAACCGGAATTGGCGCGTACACTCACCCGCATCGAGCAGGATCCGGAGAGTTTCTATCATGGCGCCCTGGCGGGTGAGCTTGCCCAGGCCATCCACAAACATGGGGGGCTGGTCAGCAAGAAAGACCTGGCCGTGTACAAAGTCAAAGATCGCAAGCCGCTCACCGGCACCTATCGCCAGTACGAGATTCTTGCTCCGCCTCCACCCTCGTCCGGCGGGATTGCGTTGCTGGAAACGCTCAACATCCTGGAAGGCTACGATCTGGCTGCCCTGCGGGATCGTACGCCTGAGTCCATGCACCTGATCCTCGAGGCCTTTCGGCGCGCTTTCGATGACCGCACCTCGTTCCTGGGCGACCCCGATTTTCAGCCGGTGCCGACCATGCAGCTCATGGACAAGGGTTACGCTGCTGCCTGGCGCAAAAGCATCAACATGACGATGGCGACCCCCTCGACTGCCCTGACCCGGCCGCCAGGGTACATTCCAGACGCTGAATCGAAGCAGACCACTCACTATTCCGTACTCGACGAGGCTGGTGATGCAGTGTCTGTTACGTATACCCTGAACAATAGCTTCGGTTCCGGAGCGACGGCGGAAGGCCTGGGGATCCTGCTGAATGATGAGATGGACGACTTCACCTCGAAGATCGGCGCGCCGAATATGTTCGGGCTGATTCAGGGACCGGCGAACGCGATCGCTCCCCGGAAGCGCCCCTTGTCCAGCATGACGCCCATCATTGTGCTTGAGAACCACAAAGTTCGGTTTGTCATTGGCTCTCCGGGTGGACCGCGCATCATCACCACGGTTGCCAATATATTTCTGAGCGCATCCGATGGCGGCCTGAATATCCAGCGGGCAGTGGACGCTCCGCGCTTTCACCAGCAATATCTCCCGGATGTCGTTTTTGTGGAACCGGGCTTTCCGCCTGAAACCCTGCAGGCTCTGCGGGGCATGGGATACACCATCGAGGGCGGGGATGGCGACGATCATTACTGGAGCGATGGGGAATGCATTGCCGTTGATCCAAAATCCGGACTGATCGAGGGTGGCCAGGATAAGCGCCACAGTTTCGGAAAGGCTGCCGGCTACTGATCTCTTCGATTTACATTCCCAGGCCGGAGCCTACCAGGGGCGAATCCCGGAGGGCAGCCGGAGTTAGCCCAGGGCAGCACGTTCTCGGTAGGCTTGTGCAATGAAAATCAGAAGCGCCCTGAAGCGTCTGCGTGAGAACCCAGGACTACATCCTGGGTAACATTCAGCCGTCCCCTACGGGACTTCCGTCCGGTTTCGAACTTAGCCCAGGACTGGCGTCCTGGGCTAAGTTCAGGGCGTCCCTGCGGGACTTAGTTCGTAATTGCTGGTTCTCACGCACACACTAGAATCCCCCTGGGGGAAAGTGTGCGCCACAGTAGTACGGTTTTTGGGCTACGCCGAGAGGGGAAGAGAATTTCTTTGGTAACCATGGCTGCGCTGTGTTTCTTCATCATCGCGCAAGGGAGCGGTTACCGATGTGGCCGGTTTGCTCTCACTCAATCCTCGTGGACGGAGCACACTGCACCTGGCTGTATAGAACAGCACAGCCGCCACGATTCCCTGAGAGTAGAGTGGTCGCCTATGGAAGTTCTCTGCTTCGGGGCTATCCGGACGAGGCGAAAGCACTGCTGAACCAGATTGCATCTGATCAAGACGAACCCGCCTTCTGACTTTCCTCAAACCCGCGTTCTTACTCCAGAAGAAGGAAATTATCGTGCTCGAAATCAAAGACGACAAAACCAACACCCAATCCCATGAGATGACCGGAAAGTGTCCGTTTGGCGGAGACCGCATCGGCGGCGCTTTGGGCACGCCCCCAGCGCTGTCGGACTGGTATCCTGACCGTCTGAAGGTGGAACTTCTCCACCGCAACGGACCTCAAGCCGATCCGCTAGGCGTCGACTTCGATTATGCCGCAGCCTTCAACAAGATCGACTTTGCGGCGCTTAAGCAGGAGATCAAGGCGTTTCTGACCTCCTCGGTTGCGTGGTGGCCGTCCGATTACGGCAATTACGGCCCCCAGATGATCCGCATGGCGTGGCACGCGGCCGGCACCTATCGTATCGCCGATGGTCGCGGCGGCGCCGGCGAGGCCCTGCAACGCTTCGCGCCGATCAGCAGCTGGTGGGACAACGGCAATACCGACAAGTCACGCCGCCTGATCTGGCCGATCAAGCAAAAATACGGGAGTGCGCTTTCCTGGGGAGATCTGATGGTCCTGACCGGCAACTGCGCGCTCGAGATCATGGGGTTTCCGACGTATGGCTTCGGCGGCGGCCGACGCGACGCGTGGGAGGCCGACACCAGCACCTATTGGGGGCCCGAGGTGTGGGACGCGAAGCACGTCACCTCCTCCGACAGCATGGTGACACGCGACAAGCGCTGGCGCGGCCGGAATGGCGACGCGGACTATGACCTTGAGAATCCGCTGGCTGCGACCCATCAAGCGCTGATCTACGTGAACCCGGAAGGTCCATACGCAAACGGCGACCCGATGGGATCAGCGCGCGACATCCGCATCGCCTTCACCCGAATGGCCATGAACGACGAGGAAACGGTTGCGCTGATCGCCGGCGGTCACGCCTTCGGCAAGAGCCATGGCATGGTCGCCGCCGGCGAAGTCGGACCCCCGCCCGAGATTGCGCCGATCGAGGCGATGGGCCTTGGCTGGCAAAACCCGGAAGGCACCGGCTTTGCCCAATATGCGATGACCAACGGCATCGAAGGCAGCTGGACTCCCAATCCAACGCAGTGGGATAACAGCTATCTGGAAAACCTGTTCAAGTTCGAGTGGGAGCAGACCAAAAGTCCGGCCGGCGCGCTGCAGTGGACCCCTACCGACCCGAGTGCGCCCAGGACCCCTGACGCACATATCCCGGGCAAAATGAATCCGCTGATGATGATGACCAGCGACCTCGCACTGAAGACAGACCCTGCCTATCGCCAGGTCTGCGAGAAATTCCTGAAAGATTTCGACGCGTTCACGCAGGCATTTTCCAAGGCATGGTACAAGCTGACCCATCGTGACATGGGCCCGCGAGAACGCTATCTCGGGCCGGAAAAGAGGCTTGAGCATGATCTCCTGTGGCAGGACCCCATCCCACTTCGCGATCATGACCCGGTCAGCGAGGCGGATGTCGCAGCGCTCAAGCAGTCGATCCTTCAGTCGATCCTGGCGACGGGCCTATCGGCGTCCGACCTGGTCTTCACCGCCTTTTCGGCGGCCGCCACGTACCGTAACAGTGACAAACGGGGCGGCGCGAACGGGGGCCGCCTGGCGCTTGCGCCGCAGAAGGATTGGGCCGTCAACCGGCGAACCGTGCCCGTAATCGCGGCTCTGCGGGGCGTACGAGAAGAGTTCAACGGCAAACAGAACGGTAACAAGAAGGTTTCGCTCGCCGACCTGATCGTGCTCGGCGGGTGCGCGGCGGTCGAGAAGGCAGCGTCCGATGCCGGTGTGCAGGTTTCGGTTCCTTTCACGCCGGCCCGCCGGGATACGACACAGGAGCTGACCGACATTGAGATGTTCGATTGGCTGAAGCCAGTGGTCGACGGTTTCCGCAATTACATCGACGATCAGTTCGCGGAAATTTCAAAGGGTGTCTCGCCCGAGGAGATGTTCCTCGACAAGGCGCAACTGCTCGCACTCACCGCACCCGAATGGGTCGCGCTGGTTGGGGGCCTGAGGGCCATGGGCGCGAACTACGACGGGTCGGCCCATGGCATTTTCACCGATCGTGTTGGCGTGCTTACCAACGACTTCTTCACCGTGCTGACCAGCATGGATTATGAATGGAAGAAGGAGGGCGAAACGGACATGATCTTTTTGCTCGCCGACCGCGCGACGGGCGAAACGCGCTTCAAGGCGACGCGAAGCGACCTCGTCTTTGGCTCCAACAGCCAACTTCGTGCCGTTGCCGAGGTGTACGCGAGCAGCGACGGACATGCCCGGTTCGTGAAAGACTTCGTGCGGGTCTGGGACAAGGTCATGATGCTTGATCGGTTCGACGTTCGGATCTGAGACGCATCCGCGCAGGCGGAAGCGCGCGGGGCGCTCGCCACGTTCAGGGGCACCTGGCTCGGCGCGCTCACCGCTTGCAACTCAAAGGTGCGACGGCGACGATCATTAGGCGACGATCATTATTGGGGCGATGGGGAATGCATTGCTGTAGATCCAAAATCCGGGCTGATCGAGGGGCGGCCAAGATAAGCGCCACAGTTTCGGAAAGGCCGCCGGCTACTGATCTCTTCGATTTGCATTCCCAGGCCGGAGCGTGGAAGCGTGCGCCTTATGCGCCTTAAGCGCCCTATGCGCCCTAAAGTCCCCTGAAGCGGGAAGGGTGTGCGCCTAAAAGGATTTGGCAAGGTTGCCAAATAAGTCCTTTGTTTCACGAAGATGCTCAAGATGACCAAGCAATTTATTTGGTCATCTTGGGTGGGTGAGGGGGTTGTAATTTTTTCTGGCTGCGGAGGGAAGGCAGGCCTCGAGGCAGATTCGTTCCAAGATGGGTCGATCCGAAATCGCATAGAGGACAGGACAGGGCAGCCATGGGTTTCTGCTAACGCTATCCACTGCTCAAGTTCGGGTTAATTATGCGCAAAAAGCGCGGTATGCGCGCTCATTCCCCGAAGAGGCCGTCTCAGGGGATGATTTGCCGGAAAAAATGCGCTGAATGCGCCATAAGCGCTAAAAGTCTCTTTCTCGGGCGCTGGGCTGCCGATCCTTCCCCCATCTTTCACGTGGTCAGTCCGGTGGCAAACGGGACGATCATTCTGCCTACGCGCCAGGTATTGATGAACGCCCCGCCTATCTTCCGGCGTCCGTGTCATCTGGCCTCGACCCGGTGTCCGGTGGTGTGGTGTTTTGCAAATTGTCAAAACTGCTCAATCAAGAGGACGCACTGAGCGCACCCTGTTCTTACGTGGTGATTTCTGCTCTCCGCAGGCGCGCCCTGGCGGGGCGCAAGAATGCTGCGGAAAGGCGTAACCCGTCACTATTGATGTCACATTACCGTTTGCGATCACCGACCATCACGCTGGCAAGTGCTGACGATCTCCCGGCGGTTGACGGCAGATGCACGGGCAGAGCGCGCCGGTGCAAGGCCACGCAGGGCCGTCGTGACAAGACGGCGCTGAGGTGTGAATCCTTACTCCCACGCTCATGCGAAACCTTGAATGCGCACAGGCGGATGCGAAGGGTAGTCCGTCTGTGTGCTTGCTCATCACCGGAGAGGGGCTTTTCCGTATGAAGGCGGAGATTCAAAAAAGTTTGCCTCACTTGACAGAGGCCAAGCAGCAGGATTTATGGCGGCATTTTCTCGGATCTACTACATGGCGGCAGGCCAGCCAAGCAACAGGCGTTGACTACGACAGCTTACAATAGTCGGCGTAATGCGGATCGCGGTAGGGACACCTATCGTAACAATCGGCTTAAAACTGACTCACCGAAATCGAAGCCTGCGTAACATTGACCGCATTGTTAGTCCCAAAGACCCGCAGACCGCCATCGGGCTGGGCCTGAATTCGAAGACCCGCCTGAAAAGCAGCTTGCTGCACGATCTCCATGCATTGCTGTGGACTGGAGTTGGCCGGCAGCGGCTTGGTGACCGTGGTGTTCGTCGATCCGTTGGTCACGCCGACCGTACCCTCGGTGGCGCCAGTGCCGCTCGCAAATGAAATCAGAATCCCATGCGGCTGAGCCGGCCCTGCAGCAACAGCTGCTGACGCTCCCTGCCCTTGCTGACCCGCCTGCGACGGCGCGGAAACGACGTTGTACAAAGCATCAAAAGGAGTGCCCTCGACATTATCGACGCCATAAGGAATGTGGCACTTGCCGTTGGCGAGAAATCCTGGCTGATACCCCTTCTTGCTGCCGAAGTAGCTGATCTGCTTGCGGCAGATGTAAAGATGGGTGCCGTCGACAAGGTAACCGCCAGGCACCAGCGCTCCTATGTTGCCATCGAAATTGCGCCACTCCGCCGGGCCAGTGGCCACCTCATAGGTCTTCGATGAGCCTTCCTTTCCAGCGTCGTTGACATAGTTGCACTCGCCCTGGACCCACTTGCCGGGCAAGAGCGCGTTGTTGTCGTAGACACGGCAGACGTAAAGCGGCGAATCCGGCTTACCACCGTTCCCTGGGCCTCCCTTAACCGCGTCGTCTCCCGGAACAAAGGGCGTTTGTGCCGGTTGCCAGGCCACTGAGCTTGGTCCTGGCTCATACGGAGGAGGCGGCGCATCGTCTCCAGGTTGAGGATACTTGGGCTGGACGTTGCCAAAATTATCGCTCGAAGAGCAGCGCGGCCCAACCCACCAGCCTCTACCTCCCTGTACCTCCCGCTTCACCGTTGGATCGCTGGGCCGGCACGGTGGATACGGTTGCGCTGGCTTCAATGGGTAAGGATTAGGGTATGGATAGGGCGGATAAGGATACGGCGGCCGTCCGCCACCGGTAGCATAGAGCACATCAAACGGCGGACCCTGCACGACTTCGCCTCCGCCCATCGGGATATGACAGGTCCCGTCGGAGACCAGTTTGCCGGGCTGGTAGCCGTAATCGGTTCCGGCATTGGGAGAGTAGCGAACGCGGCATGAATAGAGTGGGCTTCCGTCAGCGTTGCTTCCTGTCTGCGCAAGACCATAGACGCTGCCCTGATATTGCCCCCAGCGGGCGCTCCCATAAGCGACTTCATAGGAGCGCATGATCTGCTCCGACCCGCCATACGGCACGTTGCAATTACCCTGGACCCACTTGCCGGGAACAACACTCCCCTGGACCTGCGCGCGGCAGATAAACATCGGAGTACCTGGATTGGGGTCGGAGCCCGGGCCGCCTGCGATTGCCCCGTTCGACTGGTCCGGCGTAAAGGGCGATTGAACGCGCTTCCAGGTAATGCTTTGGCCCAGCATGGAACCATTCTGTGCGATCGCAGAAATGCTGTAGCAACCTAAGACAGCTGAGAGCAGAAGCTGATTGAAGCGACCGAAGGATTTCATCTCAGGCATGTGCGGGAAAGAGATAGATCTAAAACACGCGCCCGCGTCCAGTTCATTATCGATAGATTCCCACCGTAATGTATATAGAAAATGGGCCCGCAGATATTCGGGCGCGACTCGTTGTCCTTCGCAGCAGGCTTGCTCTTAAATGGATCGGTCTATTTGGTCGAGTGGCCCATTCAAGCCTTCCCTCGCTTGAGTGGGGCAGTTCACAGCAGGAGATTTGCCGGGTGTTGAATTGACAGCTGATTAGCCTTAACTCATTTCAAAGGAAAGCAATCCAAGATCGCTGGCGAGTGTGATCGAGAGTTTCCGGACAGAGTTTCCGGGAGTTTCCGGACAGACGAAATAACCCCCACCGAAAAGCCGCACACATGCAAGAGACCGGGGGATAGACGGGTTGAAGGACGTTAAAGGGACCAGACCATTATTCGTGACCAGACCGGAACTGGCCCTTTCGCCGGAAAATGGCTTATCCTTGCCTCTCTAATTTGCAAAGTGTCAGTCCCGTCTGTCATTCCCGTCGACCACAAATCTTCTCGTGACAAGCAAGACCTCCACCTTCTCTGGGTGATCGAGCCCTCAGTGGGATAGTTTATGCTACGGCGGAGAGGGCCCAGAACCATGTGATTTGCGGCATCAATAATCAGCTCCCGGTCGCGGCCAGCGCTGTAGACACGGGGTAGAATGCTCGTGGCGATGTACGACTCCGTACGGACCGCGGAGTTGCCGGACGAGATTTTCCGGATGTTTGCGAAATATCCCAATGAGCGAAGCAAACATTTCCCATTACCGCGGATTAGAGAAGATCGGCGTCGGTGGCATGGGCGTGGTCTACAAGGCACAAGACACGCTTCTTGGACGGTTTGTCGCGCTCAAATTCCTGCCGGATCGCTTCGCCGATGACAGCGCGGTGCTGGAGCGCTTCCGGCGCGAGGCGCGAGCCGCTTCCGCGCTGAACCATCCCAACATTTGCACCATTCATGAAATCGCCGAAGAAGGCGGCCGTACCTTCATCGCCATGGAGTTCCTGGATGGCGAAACGCTGAAACAATTGATTCAAGAAGGCCCGCTTCCCATCGATCGCGTGATCAAGATCGCAATCGACGTCACGGACGCCCTCGAAGCGGCGCATGAGAAGGGCATCATCCACCGCGATATTAAGCCGGCAAACATCTTCATTACCAAGCGCGGCAACGCCAAGGTCCTGGACTTTGGTCTGGCAAAGATGGTGCCCGCGAAGGAACTCGCAGCCGCCGGGGAGGGGTCTTTCCTGGAGCGACAGCAGCTCACTGACGGCCTTGGCGCGGCACTGGGAACGGCCGCATACATGTCGCCTGAGCAGGCACTGGGTAGACAGGTGGACACGCGCACCGATCTCTTCTCCTTCGGCATCACGCTTTACGAGATGTGCACCGGCCGTTCGCCGTTCGGGGGAGACACCACCGGAGAGCTTCTGATCTCCATCGTTCAGCAGGTCCAGGTCACTCCCGCGCAGCTGAATCCCGATGTTCCGGAGGGATTAGCGCGAATCATCGATCGCTGTCTTGAGAAGGACCCCGAGCGCCGCTATCAGCATGCGTGGGAGATTAGCGCGGACTTGAAGGGAGTGCAACGCAACTCAGCCCCGGAGACTACCACTCACTCTTTGGCATCTCCAATAACGGCGTCAGCGCACGTACTCGCAACCTCGCAGATAAGCAGCCAGCCGGAATCCTCACCGTACATCCTGCGCCGGCGCTGGGTCGCGCCTCTCGCCGCGGTGCTGGCTGCCGCCGCGACGCTCATCTACTACGGGCTCCGGCAGCAACCGGTACTGAGGCTCTCCAGCTATGTTCAGCTCACATCGGACGGTGAGCCGAAGTCTCTGGTAGGGACCGACGGGGCACGACTTTACTTTCGCTTGGGGACCGAAACGACCATGCGGGCGGCGGAGGTATCCGTCTCGGGTGGCGAGCCGTTTCCCATCCCTGTTTCCACCAAAGGCCTCGCGCCCCTCAGCGTGTCTCCCGATGGAGCTCAACTTCTAGTCATCGACAAGCCAGGGAACCTTTGGAGTTTGCCAACCACCGGTGGTTCTCCCCATCGCCTGGCAGATACCATCGCCTTGGACGCTTTTGGAACGGATGCCGTTTGGTCTCCCGACGGAAAGATGCTGGCTTATACCAACCGAAGCGACTTGTACCTGGCCAACAGTGATGGCACCGGAGCTCGCAAGCTGGCCTCGGTTCCGGGTCGGCTGTATGCCCCACAGATTTCGCCGGACGATACGACAGTCGGGTTCAGCGTGGACGATCTGAAAACGGGTGGCCATTCTCTGTGGGAGGTGTCCGCGCAAGGCACGAACCTGCACCCTTTGCTTGCGGGGCTGCATGGTCCGCCCGACGCTGAGAAAGGAAGGTGGACTCCGGATGGGAAGTACCTCATCTTCCAGTCAGAAGGTCAGATATGGGGTCTGCCAGAAAAGACAGGTTTTTTTCACCGGTCCACGGGGACGCCGGTTCAACTCACGGATAGCCCGCTCAAACTGGCTTGGCCCCTTCCCAGCAAAGACGGCAGGAAACTCTTCCTGGTCGGCCAGAAGCCGCTGGGCGAATTGGTGCGCTACGATGCGAAGTCCGGTGAGTTTGTGCCCTTTCTCTCCGGAATTTCAGCGGATGGGGTCGCATTTTCCAAGGACGGCCAGTGGGTGGCCTACGTCACCTATCCCGACGGTCTCCTCTGGCGAAGCAAGTTGGACGGGAGCGAGCGTCAACGGCTGAGCGATCCACCCCTCTATGCGCTTAACCCGCAATGGTCCCCTAGTGGCCAGCAGATTGTCTTTTACGGGGCCACTCCAGGAAGGTCCTTCAAGATATATTCGGTTTCGCTGGATGGTGGAAGCCCAGAGCAACTGGTCCGCGATGATCCCGGTCCTCAAACCACCCCTATGTTCTCGCCGGATGGCAGCAAGATTGTCTTCGGGGGCGGCGTTAATCAGGATTCCTCGATGATCCACGTGCTCGATTTGAGAAGTCACCAGGTTTCTGACCTGCCGAACTCCGGGGGATATATGGGGCCCCGATGGTCACCGGATGGGAGATACATTTGCGCCGCGCCGCGAGACACGTTAAGTATCGTCCTCTTCGATTTCAAGACACGGAAGTGGTCGGAAGTAACGCGCGCGCCCCTTGGTTTTCCCAACTGGTCAGCGGATGGGAAATACATTTATTTCCTGCGTATTCCGGAGAATCCCGCGGTGCTCAGAGTGCGCATCAGCGACCGCAAAGTGGAGGAGGTGGCTAGTCTGAAAGGCCTACCGATTACCGGGTACTGGGGCTTCTCCCTGGCCCTTACTCCCGATGATTCGCCCCTGTTGCTTCGCAACAGGGGTACCCAGGACATTTATTCGCTCGACTGGAAAACTGCTAAGTAGGCCTGATACGGATCGCGTGGCGTCGACGAAATTTGCGACGGAGAGTTGCTAGTCGATGGTAAGAATAGATCGGGGTGGATGAGTGGTCGCTGCGACGTTGTGGATCGAAATCACGATGGCGGGATTTGTATATTTGGCGGCCTTGATATTCCTGGTTCTGCCGCCCCACCCAAAACAAGACATCCACGCAATTATCTCGCTCAAGGAGCTTCTGCCCTACCTCTCAATAACGGCTATCGGTGTTTCTTATGTCTTTGGTATCGTTTTTCACCGTGTTACGGGATTGCTCCTCAAGATGCTTCGCCTCGGCATAAAATATCCGCCATTACATAAGCTCCTGGAACTCTATTCGGGTCGCCGCACCGATGACGCCGTTGCGAACGTGTGGCAGTTCGGCTCGGTCAGAATCCAGCGTGAGATCGATTTCCAATTCGGTCTACTGTCGCTCCTGCGATCCCTACTATTTTCAATCCCGTTTCTGGCATTTAGCTCCACAAGGTGGATATTACAAAGCCAGATTGGACACAGCAAAGAAATCATTGTTTTCTACACTGCGATTTGGATTCTTTGCATCGTGGCCCATCATCGGCAGTCGGGGTTAAACTCCCGTGCGGTGCAAGCCGCACTGAGCATCTGCGCCTCCGTCCGAGAAAATCAATTGAAGTCCACTTGAACCCCTGAATTTTACGTGTCACGGGTTCGGGTTCGGGTTTGTGCACCCCTGCGCTGGACCAGGGCCAGCACTCCGGTTGGGAGACAAGCCCAGCTCTGACAGGATTCAGTTCCGTGTAGCGCAACGCTGCCCACAGATGTACTTCGTCCAGAGGACAGGAATAGAACCGTCCTTGCCAGGCGTGCCCGCTTGCACCGTGCATCGCGTTCCAATATGCAGCGTACCTGCCATGAGCATTCCTGCATGCCAGCGCAAGCCCATCTGGCAGCGTCGGAACGGCGATCAGGTGGACGTGGTTTGACATCAGGCAATAGCCCAGCAGGTACACGTTGCAGGCTTCGATGTTCTCTCGTAGCAGCTTAAGATAGACAGCACGATCTTCGTCACGGTTCAAATGTATTGTCGCGCATTGCCGCGCTGGGTGAGGTGGTGGGGCACATTGACAGCAACGACTCGACGCAGCCTTGTCATGCACGCCGATAACAGAATCCGGTGTGTTCGACCGCGATCAGGCCGCAGATTCTATTTAGCCGCGTTGGCAGCATTAAGCTCGCTTAAGGTTTTCACCGCTCGCGGGCGCCCGGAGAACGCGGGTGGGGTCATGCCCGTCTGTCACCGATCTGTGTGTCACCGATCTGTGGTCACCGATCTGTGTCCACGGCTGGCCGACCTCGAGGGACGGACCTGAGGAGGAACGGGCGGGACGTTTTACAAATTTAGCATGATCTTTTAAGCATAGTTAGCGTTCCGTCTGTCCCTCCTCAGTCACTAGATCAGGCCAACCAGGCACTGACGGCCGTGAAGGATGAAACGGATAATGGATCGGCTGTCATTGTGCCCTGAGCACGATGACAGGCGCGGATATGTTGGCAACGCAGTTGCGGACTGCTGCGGAGAAGAGGAGCGAAGCACATTGACTACGGGCATCATTCTTTCAGTGCAGGCGCTGAGCATTCAGTTCGACAATCGCAGTGTCATCCACAACCTCAGTTTCGACGTGGATAAGGGTGATAACGTGGCGATCATCGGACCTAACGGCGCGGGTAAAACCGTGCTTCTGAAGGCACTCCTTGGTTTGCTGCCGTACCAGGGTGAAATCCGCTGGTCGCCCGGCGTGAGATTAGGCTACGTTCCCCAGAAAGTAGCAGCAGACCGCCAAATGCCCATCCGCGTTCATGATCTACTTGCTGCAAAGGCGCATGTTCTGAGGTTGCACCCCAGCAGCATAGATGCTGTGGCCACTATGGTCGGTTTAACACCGCAAGTTTTGAACGCGAGCATCGGCGTTATTTCTGGCGGGCAGTTTCAGAAAGCTCTCATCGCATTTGCATTACTCGGCGATCCCAATGTGCTGCTGTTCGACGAACCCACAGCGAGTCTCGATGAACTGGCGGAAGAAAGAGTGTACGAGTTAGTGGAGCGGTTACAACGAGAGCAGCACCTCACGGTGCTTCTGGTCTCGCACGATCTCAGCATTGTTTATCGTGCAGCAAACAAGGTACTATGCGTCAGCAAAGACACGGTCTGCTTCGGTCCTCCAAGAGAAGTATTGACCCCTGCGACGCTCGAAGCTATGTACTCAGCCCCGCGGCAGTTTTTCTTACACCGGCATGGTGAAGAGCCGGAACCACCAGGCAAAGCGGCTGAGCATGACTGAGGCCGGAACCGTCTACAGCATTGTCCTGGCCTTCTTGTTCGCCGTGGCTGCCGGCTTGGTGGGTAGCTTCGCCCTGATGAAGCGAATGATCCTTGCGGCCGATGTCATCTCTCATGTGGCGCTGCCAGGCCTTGGCTTAGCGTTTTTGTTCCACTTCAATCCCCTGCTCGGAGGTGGGGCCACATTATTCCTTGGGACGTTGCTGATTTGGCAGTTGCAGAAGAATGAAAGCTTCTCAACTGAGGTAGCCATTGGTGTGGTGTTCGCAGGCTCAGTCGCCATTGGAGCGGCACTGACACCCAAAGAGGATCTGGTAGACGCATTTTTTGGCAAATTCGAGCAGATTTCGGGCTTCACGTTTGTGATTGGCGTGCTGGCTGTTGCCCTGATTGTCTACTTTATCTTTCGATTCAAGAGCGCTCTGATCTTGAACCTGTTCTCGCCTGAATTGGCGGCAGCCACCGGCATCAAACTTAATCGGCTGAATCTCTGCTTTCTGCTTGCCTTTAGCTTGACGGTGCTCATAGGACTTCGATTCATGGGGGCGTTGCTCGCTGGAGCTTTGATTATCATTCCAGCCGCAACCGGCCGACGCCTGGCCAACAGTATCGGGATTTTCCTGCTTGCTTCCTCGCTTGCCAGCGTGTTGGCCGTAGGCATCGGCTTCCTCGTGAAGACCTATGTATTCCCCAGCCTCAGCATTGCACCGACAATTGTCATGGTTTCAGCTCTCCTGTTTTGCCTGAGTCTGATGAGTCAGAGGACTTAGCTGGCGAAGCAGCTTTGGTGATATCTGGAAGAAAAAAGTCAAAAGGAGACTGTCAACATGAGCAATTCCGAAAATCGACGAATCGTCCTGGCCTCCAGGCCAATCGGAGCGCCTACTCCCAACAATTTCAGGTTGGAGAGACGACCCATCCCTGTCCCGGTCCAAGGCCAGATGCTTCTGCGAACCATTTGCCTCTCGCTTGACCCCTACATGAGGGGCAGAATGAGCGACGCTCCCTCGTACGCACCCCCTGTACCGATTGGCGATGTCATGGTTGGATCGACCGTCAGTCAAGTCGAGATCTCTCACCATCCCGAGTTTGCAGTAGGCGACCTGGTGTTGAGCCAAAGCGGCTGGCAGGACTATGCCGTTTCCGATGGAAAGGGAGTCATCCACCTCGGCGCACAGACGAAGCATCCTTCTTATGCTCTCGGCGTGCTGGGGATGCCTGGGTTCACAGCCTATATGGGCTTGCTTGAGATTGGTCTGCCCGTAGCAGGCGAAACGGTAGTCGTTGCCGCGGCTACTGGCGCGGTTGGATCCGTCGTCGGCCAGATCGCAAAACTCAAAGGATGCCATGTGGTGGGCATCGCTGGAGGCGAGATGAAATGCCGATCTGCTGTTGAATATCTGGGCTTCGATGCTTGCATCGACCATCGAGATCCCGCATTGAAGGACCGGCTCGCACAAGCCTGCCCGAAGGGTATCGATATCTATTTTGAAAACGTCGGGGGAGTGGTGTTTGAGGCTGTTCTTCCCCTGCTCAATACGCGCTCGCGCATTCCCCTCTGCGGTCTGATCGCACATTACAACGACCGTGAGGCGCCTACAGGAATAGATCGCACCGTTCAAGTGATGAGGACCTTCCTGAAGCGTCGCGTACGCGTGCAAGGATTCATCATATTTGAGGATTATGGTCCGCATTTCGGCGATTTTCGAAAACAGATGTCGGAATGGTTCACCGCCGGAAAGATCAAATACCGCGAGGATATTGTAGAAGGTCTCGAACGAGCCCCCGATGCCTTCATCGGATTGCTTCAAGGAAAGAACTTTGGAAAACTTGTGGTACAAGTTGGCGCGGCGATCAAGTAACTACAAATGTTTTTCCTAAGCAAAGACGATGCCGCTCTCACCGTCCCATCTGCCCCATGAGTTGAACAAGCACCGCCAAAGAACTCAGTTCGGGTTTGCGGCTTTCCTTATAGTTGAACCTGCGCGGCGGGCATTGTGAATGTGGAACACTCTCAGGATCGCAAGCGCAGGGAAGGACGTCTCGTTCGGCCCTAACTCCGGGGAAATTTTTACATCGCTTATATTCTGAACGCGAATCATCTGTCCTATGAAATAAAGATCCCGAGCTGGCTACCGGAGGTTATCCGAGACTCTTTTTGCGCAGATGTTGTGATAAGGTTTCGACCGAGAGACGACATACGATGCGCAAGACGTTCTCCTACTTCTCCTACTTAGGAATCTCGATCGCGTTGTTGTCAGGATGCGACAAAAGCGGTCAACCCTCCCAGGCTTCAGTTCCCGTTGCGGCGGCTCCGACCGCGCAAACCGCCGCCAACCAGGCAACCGAGCCGGCCCCGGCTGCCGGCACGGTTGCCGTCACTCCCGAAAACTTTGTCCGCGCCGAGTCTGATCTCTACTTTAGCGGGGTGGTCAAGAACGGCGGTTTCGGCAAATTCGACCACACTCGCGACCCCGCCCCGCTCGATAAGCAGACCGTCATCCGGCTCAACCGCGACACTCTCTATTCCGCGGCCGTCTTTGATCTCAACGCCGGACCAGTGACCATTACGCTGCCCGATCCCGGCAAACGCTTCATGTCGATGCAGGTGATCGATGAAGATCAATACACTCATGGCGTTTACTATGCGGAGGGCAAGTACACCCTGACAAAGAAAGACATTGGCACCCGCTATGTCATCGTTGCGGTTCGTACGCTGGTCGATCCATCTAGCCCTGGAGACCTCGAGCAGGTTCACGCGTTGCAGGACGCAATTCAAGTGTCGCAACCTGGTGGCCCTGGAACCTTCGAAGTCCTGCACTGGGACCCTGTCAGCCAGAAGAAGGTCCGCGACGCGCTCCTGCAGCTTGCGACGACCCTCCCTGACACCGACCGCATGTACGGCAAGAAGGATGACGTCGACCCGGTCCGTTTTCTGATCGGCGCCGCCAACGGGTGGGGCGCGAATCCCCCAAAAGAAGCGCTCTACCTCAACATTGTGCCCAGCAGGAATGACGGTACGACCATCTACAAGCTTCATGTCAACGACGTTCCTGTCGACGGCTTCTGGTCAGTCAGCGTTTACAACGCCGAGGGCTACTTCCAGCCGAACCAATACAACGCATACTCGCTCAATAACATCACCGCGAAAAAGGGCCAAGACGGCTCGGTGACCATTCAGTTCGGCGGCTGCGATGGAAAGGTCCCCAACTGCCTGCCTACTACAAAGGGGTGGAACTACATGGTTCGCCTCTACCGGCCGAAGGCGGCGATACTGAACGGAAGCTATAAGTTCCCCGAGGCGCAACGATAAGCTAAAGCTCTTCTCCAAGGCCGGGGTCGCCTGCAGGAAAGACCAAGAAGGCACTTAATAATTGAGGTACGAGTATAAGGATGCGAACCGTCGAGACGATCCACAATCTGGCCCTTATGTTCTGCTCCGCTCTATACGTCGCGGGCTGCAGCCAGAAGCAGCCCGGAGATGCGACTCTTTCCGTCTCCGATGCCCGCGCCATTGCGAAAGAAGCCTACATCTATGGCTTTCCTATGGCAGCCAGTTACCAGACGATGTACAAGCAGGCCATCGACACGACCAGTCGCGACTACCGTGGGACCTTCAACACTCTCACTAGCTCCAAATCGGTCGCGACGCCCGAAGACAAGTTCGTCGTGACTCCCAACTCCGACACTCCCTATTCTTACCTCTGGATGGACTTGCGCACCGAACCGATGGTCATCACGATGCCTGGGGTCGAGCCCAATCGCTACTACAGCGTTCAACTCATTGACTTATACACCTACAATTTCGCCTATCTGGGGACTCGCGCCTTCGGAAACGAAGGTGGAACCTTCCTTATCGCTGGACCGGGCTGGAACGGCGAGGCTCCGAAAGGGGTTAAGGTTGTCATCCATACCGAGACCCATTTCGCCTACGCTCTCTTTCGCACCCAGCTCTTCAACATCGGCGACCTGCCAAAGGTCAACAAAATCCAGGCTGGCTATCACGCCGAGCCACTCAGTTCTTTCCTGCATCAGCCCGCACCTGCCGCTGCGGCTACTGTGACTTGGCCCAAACCGGCAAATATTCAGGCCCCTTCTCCAGCCATCTTTCCTATCGTGGACTTTCTCTTCCAGTTCTGTCCACCAAACCCTTCGGAAAGCGCCCTGCTGACGCGCTTTGCAAAAATCAACATTGGCCCCGGACAGACCTTCGACTTGAGCAAATTCTCGCCGGAGATTCAGCAGGCGATCAATGACGGCATCAAGGACTCCGGCACCGATCTTGCGGCCGTGATGAAGAAGGTGAATGCAGACGATATCTCGAGCGGAGATATGTTCGGCTCCCGCGACTTCCTCAAGGACAACTATCTTTACCGCTATGTTGGAGCCAAGCTCGGCCTCTACGGTAATTCCAAGCAGGACGCAATCTATTTCGGCTTCTTCGTCGACGCCAACCACCAGCCGCTCGATGCCTCGAAATCCGATTATGAGCTGCACTTTGCTAAGGGGGATCTGCCGCCGAACAAAGCCTTCTGGTCAATGACCATGTATGACGGCAAGACGCAACTTCTGGTGGCGAATCCGCTCAAGCGATACCTGCTGAATTCGACGACGCTCGAGTCTTATAAATACGGCGCGGATGGATCGCTCACGCTCTATGCCTCTCACGACAATCCGGGGCCTGGAAAAGAATCGAACTGGCTTCCCGCACCCGACGGCCCGTTTTACTGCGTTCTTCGCGTCTATTTGCCCGGCAAGGCGGTCGTCGACGGTGCGTGGAAGAAACCGCAGTTGCAGCCAGTTCCATTGAAATGATCGTCGGCGTGGCCACGGAAATGGATGCGGAAGCAGGAACCGGCTCTTTGACCGTTGAATGACGCATTCTAATCGGGAGAACGGATATGGACACTAAGCTCGCGCGGAGACAGCTCTGCAAACTTGCCGCCAGTGGCGCTGGGCTGGTGGCCCTTGGCAATTGGCCGAACCGGCTGTCTGCCACGGGAACGGCTAAGACGGTTTCTCCACAGGAAGCCAGACAGATCGCGAAAGAAGCGTATATCTACGCCTTTCCGATCGTTCAGAATTACTTGAGCATCTATCAGTTCGCCCTCGATCCCAGCGGAAGCCAGTACAAGGGACCGCCGAACGAAGTCCATAACGTGGCGCGTGTCTTCACTCCAGCCGACACTGGCGTCATCACACCGAATTCGGACACCCCCTACTCGTTCCTGATCATGGATCTGAGAGCGGAACCTATGGTGGTGACGCTCCCCGCTATCGAAAATGCCCGTTACTACTCGCTTCAGTTGGTGGATCTTTACACCAACAACGTCGATTACATCGGTACCCGCATCGACGGGAACGGAGGCGGAAACTTCCTGATTGCCGGTCCCGGCTGGAAGGGTAAGGCTCCAGGCGGCATCAAGAGAGTGGTCCGAATATCAACCTCATTGATGTTTAGCCAATTCCGCACGCAGTTGATCAATCCAGCTGACCTCGACAATGTGAAGAAAATACAAAGCGGCTACCAGGCGCAGCCTCTCAGCGCCTATCTCCATCAGGCGCCCACTCCGGCTGCGCCAAAGCTCGCTTACCCGCCGATCGATCGTGATAGCTTCGGAGCCCAGTTCTGGCAGAACTTCAACTTTCTGCTCCAGTTCTGCCCTACGCTTCCATCGGAAACGGCGCTTCGGGCGAGATTCGAAGAGATAGGCGTCGCACCCAATGCTGTGTGGCCTCCTCCTGACATGGCACCGGAACTTATCAGTGCGATCAAGGCCGAACAGCAGGAAGCCCAGAAGGCGCTCGATAAAGATGCACTCAAACTGACTACATCCGTTGGTCTCTTTGGTACCCCGCAACAGATGGCTGGAAAGTACAAAGAACGCGCCCTTGGCGCTCTGGCTGGCATCTACGGAAATACGGCAGAAGAAGCTATTTACCCGTCTTACTTGGCCGACGCTTCCGGCAAGCTCCTCGACACGGGAAAGTTTGATTACACTCTGACCTTCAGACCGGGAGAGCTCCCCCCGGTAAAAGCCTTCTGGTCGGTCACCATGTACGACGGGAAAACTCGTTTTCTCGTAGAGAACTCTCTTAATCGGTATCTCGTAAACTCTGCGATGCTGCGCGAGCTTAAGAAAAACAAGGACGGCGGAATAACCCTCTACCTGCAGCACAAATCGCCAGGTCCGGAGAAGGAATCCAACTGGCTGCCCGCGCCCGACGGCGTCATGGGTGTTGTCATGCGCCTCTATCTGCCGAAGCCGGAGGCATTGAATGGCGCGTGGAAAGCGCCCCCAATTGATTTGGTTGGTTCTGTCTAGCATCTCCACCACAGGCCTAGGCAGCGCGGTCGGCGGCAGGCTAGCCAATTCCATTGGTCTATACAAGTCCAGGGGGATCGAAGTACCAGTACGATCCCGCCTTTCCGCCAGAAAACGGAGAATCGAAGGTCACGATCAGAAATACATTCAGCCTTACCGCGCTCTTATCGCTTCTTGTTACAAAGTAGTTTTACGCTCAACAAAAAGATCAGTACATACCGGGCCGGTCCGCCTACGGATTGCGTAAACGAAGCATGAGACGTTTGCGACCGTCCGCGACGCCGTTAGTTTATGCTTAGTCGTTATCAGGAGCGATGGCCGCACCCTTATAAGTCAGAAAGAAATTGGCATCCTTCTCTGCCGGAATCGTCTGGTACGTGCGGGGTTCAGTAAGGGTGAAGAAGTTTCTCAAGTCGGTCGTTGCCCGCTGGTCGGCGAAGCCGAGCTGGCCTTCCGGTATATGGTTGATACCCTCGATCATACGCAGTATGCTGCCGAAGTCGTGTGGGACGTTGTTAATGTAGCCGGTCGGAGTATAGGCCGACACAACAATCAGCGGAACGCGGAAGCCAAGCTGATAGTCGCCCTGGCAGTCGAGGGAGGTGCAGGGCAGCTTCGACGCATACGGGGCCGGACGGTGATCCGACCACCCTCCCCAGTCGTCCCAGGTGACGATGATGGCGGTATTTTCCCAATACCTTTGACCAGCATCCCTGGTACCCGCGCCGCACTTCGGATTGTTGCCGATCGCATTGATCACCGTCGCGACCCACGACGGTCCATAGAGATCGTTCAGCCCGGCATGATCAGACCATGCGCCGTTGGGGATGACCCAGTTCACGTTGGCAAGGTTGCAGTTGCCGATATCGCGCAGAATGTCAGTACCCACGTTCGCCGTGTCGACATGCGCATTCCATTCCTTGCCACTGCAGTAAAGCTCGGAGTTAGGATCACCGTTCGGATGGACGTAAGCAGGTTGACAGATCGATCGGATGGAGTCGGGCGCCGTCCAGATGGAACCGGGCGAAGGAGCATAGTACTTCCACGAGATGACATGCGGATCGAGCACGTCTGCCATGCTCTGGTGGTCATAGCAAAAGGCGCCCACTGGATTTAGCGGGTAAGAAAGGGAGATGTTAGTCACCGGACACTCCTGCACCGAGTTAGCGGCGAAGAGCTCGCAACCGGAGAACGCATGCCCGCCGGGTGCGGGAAGGATCAGACGGTTGGTCGCACCCTCCGGTGCCAAGCACCCGGCACCTTCACTGTAGGCCTGGTTATCGAAGTTCTCCGAGACGAAAACCGACAACTGATCCGCTAGTGCAAAAGGTGCCGAGGTACCTGCAAACATGAATTGATGCGCAGGATAGCTTGGACCCTGGTTGGTTTGGTACATGGCGTTGGCCCAGCCGTATTGTCTGGCCAGGATGAGGTAGGGATCGATCCGGCCGCCGCGTGACCCATCGCTGTTGATGATGGGGTAGTTCTGGACATAGCCATAGGAAGAACCTGCCGGTGAGGATGTTTTCCAAGCGCCATCATTGCGGCATGCCAGGGTCACAGGATCCGGGTCACACATGTTTACAAAGCCAGTGTGAGAGTGATCCGGGTCGATATTGCCGGACATGGCCACCGGCTTCAGTGTAACGGGCACGGGAGTTCCGCGCTGGTTGGAGAGGCCACACGGAGAAATGTCATAGCAGCTCGACGTGACTTCTGCCGGGGTACAGGCCTGGAGCGGATCTTCAGTTTTCGGCAAGGGGCAAGCCGGGGTCAGGAAATGGAAGAGGTTATCCGGAGTTCGATTCTCCTGGAAAATGATGACGACGTTCTTGATCTGTGGAGGAAACTGAGCAAAGGCCGCGGAGGAGGCAATCAGAGGGAGAAGAGCCAGCAAGTATCTCAAGCGGTGACTCCTTGAACTCTGGAGAGCTCTTACGGAAAGCCACGCCAGGGGACGGAGGTGACCCCTGCGCAGCGGCGGGTTCTCGCAATTCATTGGAGTGCCGGACCCTGAAAAGAGTTGCCGCGCTCGATGAATTGACGTTCGCCGCACTACCTCCTGATTGCCGCCAAACGCCAGAGGCCACTGCTGGCGTAGTCGCCTTCGATCGCAGCCCCCTGGCGCCGAGCCATCGAGTCCGATAAACCGCCGACCGATGACTACGCTGGGGATCGTTGCGCCAAACTTGGATCTCGGTAACTCGCGCACCTTCGGCAGTAGATCGGGCCAACAGCATCTCGCCGCTGAGCTGGCAAGGATATTTCACGAGACTCGATCCGTTTACCTGGCGTCTTGAAGTTCCTTTTCCGCTTGAGCCCGCCTCTCCTTTGACTCGTCTTCCTCCGCGCTACCAGGCTCTTGCCTGGCCTGGTTCGCCAGTTCCTCCGTAAGATGCTGCTCCGCCTCTCTGCGCTTTTTATCCTGTTCTGTCATGTGGGCTTCCCTCCTTGGGATGTTCGCGTTCTTAAAGGTATGATGCACTCTCCTAACCTCGCGAACCGGCATCACCCGCCATCAGAACACCTGGGCACCTCGGGTAGCGATGCGAACTAGCGGCGCGGACTGCGTGACTTCCTCTTTTGCGCGGACAGCAGAGACTCACGTCGCCTGACCTGCATCACAAGTAAACAGTACGTAACTCTCAAAGAGGTAAATATCATGGCGAACAAACTGGCGCTGGTGACCGGAGCGTCGAGCGGTATTGGACTTTCACTAGCGAGCGAGCTTGCCAAACGTGGATATGATCTGGTTGTCTGCTCGGCGGGCGATCGTCTACAGACAGCGGCTCGACAACTCCAGGTTCCGGAGGTTGAAGTTGTTACGGTACAGGCTGACCTCGCAACCAGCGAAGGGATTGAAAGTCTATGGGACCAGGTGACAGCACTGGGAAGAAAGTTAGACATCGCATGTATCAATGCGGGCGTTGGCGTAGGAGGATTGTTTGTTGAGACCGACCTCGACGCTGAACTGAATATGGTCGAACTGAACTGCGCCGGCACTGTGCATTTGGCAAAACATGTGGTCCAGCACATGACGCGCCAGGGTGAGGGGAAGATTCTATTCACCGCCTCGATCGCCGGCGAGATGGTCGCGCCGCGAGAAGCGGTTTACGCCGCCACCAAAGCGTTTGTTCTCTCCTTTGCCCACAGTCTGCGCTTCGAGCTGCGCGACTCGGGAATATCCGTCACCGCGCTGCAACCCGGCCCAACCAACACCGACTTCTTCCATAGGGCTGGAATGGACGACACTGAGGTCGGTTCCAAAGGTAAGTCGGAAAGCCAGCCGGACGATGTCGCTCGCCAAGGTGTCGACGCGCTATTGGCCGGCGATGACCATGTCTACGCGGCCTCGATGAAAACCAAACTGGAAGGTAAGTTGGCCAACGTAGTGCCTGGCGCGATGAAGGGCGCCATGCACGAGAAGATGGCAAAGCCTCTGGAAGAAGAAAAGGCCGCACGCTAGATAGACGAGTCGCTCCTCGACTTCGCCATACAGCGGAGCCGGGGCGCCCCGGTTCGCTATGCAGAAAAGGAAAAGGGACAGCAACATGAGGAAAAATATATGGCTCTGTTGAACGAAGCACACATCGCGAGGAACGCTCCCCACGGTGCTACCGTTGTTCAAGACGGACGCTACCTTCCGCCACCCGAAGATAAAGACGGGAAGGTCTGGGTACGCACCAGCGCGATCATTCAGGCCGCCCCCCAAGAAGTCTACGCACTCTGGCGGGATGTCGAGTCTGCCCCGCGTTGGCAGGAGCAGCTAAAACGGGTTACCAGGACCGGCGAAAGAACATCCCACTGGGTGATGTACCGCGGTGACAAAACGATTGAATGGGATTCGGAATTGGTCGTGGATGAACCCGGCAAGCGCCTCGCATGGCGTTCCACAGGCGGTGAGGTTGACACGGCGGGTGAGGTTGTATTTGAACCCGCGCCTACAGGTCGAGGAACCATGGTGACCCTGCTGCAGGAGTTCACAATGGGCAAGCTCGCCAACGTGTGGGAAACGCTGACCGGAAGAAACCCAAAGCAAAGGCTGATCGAGAGTCTCCGCCACTTCAAAGCGCTAGCGGAAACAGGCGAAATACCTCGAACCCACGGGCAACCGCACGGTCCTCGAGGCGTCTCCGGAAGCGGAAAGGCCTCGGTTTATGGTGAAAACATCGCTGTTCCCGAGGGCAACCGACAGGCGAGCTAGTCAAAATACCAGAATGGAGTATGAAATGAAAGCTGTTTGCTGGATGGGAAAGAGCAAGCTTGAGACCCTGACCGTGCCGGATCCAACGATACTGAACCCGCACGATGCCATCATCAAAATCACACGCACCGCAATCTGCGGATCGGATCTGCACCTCTTCGATGGATTTATTCCTACCATGGAGTCAGGAGACATTCTCGGTCACGAGTTCATGGGTTTGGTAGAGGAGGTTGGGCCTGATGTCACCAACTTGAAGCGCGGTGATCGCGTCGTTGTACCCTTCACCATTGCATGCGGTAGTTGCGAGTTCTGCAAGAAGAAGATCTGGGCTGCATGCGATAACACCAATCCCAACGCTCACCTGATGGAAGCCGCCTACGGATATTCCGGTTCCGGTCTGTTTGGCTATTCTCACCTGATGGGTGGATATGCGGGCGGCCAGGCGCAGTATGTGCGTGTGCCTTTTGCAAATGTCGGGCCACTCAAGCTCGAGACAGATCTCGCAGACGAAAAAGTCCTGTTTCTTTCCGACATCTTCCCTACGGGCTATATGGCTGCAGAAAACGCGCAAATCCAGGATGGCGACACGGTGGCGGTCTGGGGTTGTGGACCTGTAGGCCAATTCGCCATCGCCAGCGCCTTTATGCTAGGTGCAGGACAGGTCATTGCGATCGATAGAATTCCGGAGCGGCTTGCAATGGCTCGGTCCGCCGGCGCCGTCACCGTCGACTACACTCACGAAGGTGTCAGTGTGTTAACGGCGCTCAAAGACCTGACCGGCGGTATCGGTCCCGATGCCTGTATCGATGCTGTGGGTCTGGAATCGCACACGGGAGATTTACAAGGGGTATACGACGCGGTGAAGAATGCGCTTCTGCTCGAAACGGATCGGCCGGCAGTCTTGCGCCAGGCGATTCAGGCGGTGCGCAAGGGAGGAACCCTCTCTATCCCCGGCGTGTACGGAGGAATGCTCGACAAAGTGCCGTTCGGCGCCGCTTTTGGCAAGGGCATCACCATGAAGATGGGGCAGACCAACATGCACAACTACATGAAGCCGTTGCTCGAGCGCATCGAAAAGGGACAAATAGATCCGAGTTACATCATCTCGCACCGCATTTCACTCGACGAGGCGCCCGAAATGTACAAGCTATGGCGGGACAAAGAAGATCGCGTAACCAAAATTGTTATCGACCCATGGGTGGAACGCAAAGCAGCTTGACCGGAAGTTCCTGTTCTTCTTTGAGGGTGAGACCACCCGAATCCATTGTCCTTGCACCATTATGTAATAGTAGTCGTCACGTTTTACGCAAGCCGTGAGGGACGGGCGCGGGCCTTCGCGATTTTCTTCCGCCGCAAGTGGGCAAGATCGATCGCAAGCGGATGATCACAGCAACCTATGGCGCTCCCGGTTGCTGCTACTTGGAACCATTTGCCCTTTTACCCACGGAATGTTAACTCAACGCGGACTCGGCATCTGCTTTAAGGGACACCTCGACGCGACCCTCGAACGGATCCAAGCCGCTGCGATCTTAAGCGCCTCAAGCCGCTCCGGTTCGTGGAAGCCGCATTAAGCGACCTAAACCCTCCAGATCACGCTCAGCGTGGGACTGGCGCATATACAGAGCCGCCTCCTGGTATCGACGCGCGGTTTTCTCATCCATCGACAAGGGGAAGGGACCATAAGCTCGAGAAAACCGTTGGAGTAATTCGGTACCCATTTGCTCGATCAAATGACGGAGTTGTAAGGCGCGAAGTTGCCCAGCCCTCGCATCGCAGGGGGCACCATCTATCTCGTCACCGGCCTGTCTGAGCATAGAGTACATTCCCCAAACGGCCGCTTGCATAGCGCCACGGTGAGCGACGGTGTGGGGATCGTCCCGTTTGCTTTCGAGAGCAAAGTCCAATAAGCCGGCCACGCCTCCAGCCCAGCATGCTGCGGGACCGCAAGCCCCGTGCCAGAAACCTGGTCTCTCAAGATACCAGCCCGAGGCGCCCACGGGGGCAGCCGGCGATAACCGGGAATTCAGAAATGTAACTGCGCCTGTCTGCGTGGCGCGAAAGGCGTCCACCTTCCACGTCTCCAGATCAGCATTGATATGGTCTTTGTTCTTTCGCAAATCCACCTCGACAAGGAGCTGTTCCGGAAGGCCCACGGTAACCAACGCGCGGTCGACCATTCCAATCCCACTGCAGAACGGTTTACTGCCGCTTAGTTGATATCCGTCGCTCGTTCGCTTCAATTGAAGTGCCTGACCTGGAATTTCTGAGGCCCACACCGCGTACAACACGTCAGGCTCAGGAGCACGTCCAGCTTCGACAAGGATAGCGACCGCATCCCAGTGGGCTTCGGCCAACTTCGCCAAGCTGAGATCCTCTCGCGCCGTCTCGGCCAGCCGGCGAAGCCGCTCCGGCGTGCGGCCTCCCCCGGGAAGCGGCACTTCCTGCGAGACAATAGCGACCAACCGCGCCTTTAATTCTCTGGCTGTCATCCTGCAACTCCATTGTGCGCGGCAAGGGCACCGGCAAACCCAAACGGAGCTCGCCCGATCCTTCTCCCGCTGGTTAAGACACATAGGCGCGCATCCGATATCCGCCTATGCTGCCCGCTTTGGAGACGCCGCCACAGATCGTGGTCCTCCGCGGTGGAAAGGTCCTGCCAGCCTCCGGCCTGAAGGTAAGCATCCGCTCTCACACCAAGATTGGCTCCGTGGACGTGGGGGTGTGTTCCATCGGCGTGGATGAGGTACGAAAGCCGGAAGCGTTCAGAAACAAAGGACTCATGTTCGGCAAACGAGTCCACGTCAATGATTCCTGCTACGACGGCAAATCCAGCGTTTGCGAAGGCTAATTGATCAAGTAACCACGTCGCCGGCACCTGGCAGTCAGCGTCCGTGTTGGCAAGCCAGCAGCGGTTCCGGGCGCCATCGTAGCGTTCCATTGCGCGCCGCGCTCCGAGAGCACGAGCGCTGCCCACGCAACCCACTTCGGTTTCAACCACAGTGCCGTTTTCCTGAATGAGTTCCCGCGCGATTTTAAACGTTCCGTCAGTCGATTGATCGGCGACAACAATCAGATCACTGGTTAGATCGGGGGGCAACATCCGGCGGGCGTTCTGAACAGAGCGCAGACAACGTGGCAGCAGCTCTTCTTCGTCGCGAGCCGGTATCACTATGGCAATGTGCCAAGGAGCCTTCATAGGCGCACCAGGCGATCCAACCTCATCTTCGGGTTACGTTCCGTGTGATCTACCCGGAGCTTCGCTTGTGAAAGAAGGATTTCATGCACCTCATCCCCAGAGATGCGATGGTCTTGCGATTGGCCCAGCCAATGAGCGGCCAGCACGGTAGCGCCCTGGGGGATGAAATCGATCAGCGCAGTAGAGATACGTTGCCAATCTTGCGGGGTGAAGTAATAGCCTATCTCGCTTAAAACCAGAAGATCGAAATCCTTCGCCGGTGTCCCCTCTGGCAGCGACGCACAATGGACTTCAACTTGCGGCAGATGCGCGCACCGCATCTGGGCCTGGGCGCTCGCGGAGGGCGAAAAATCGATGGCATGCACTTCGTCGCAATAGGCCGCGAGACGCTCCGTGAGCACACCGATGGAGCAACCCGGCTCAAAGGCCCGAGCGTAACGCCGATGAGCGATCGCGCTGATGATCGCATCGTATCGCTGTAGTTCGTAGGCGTTGCTTGAAAAGTCCCATGGGTCCGCATTCTCCTGGTATTTGGCTTCGAAAAAAGCGGCAGAGGATGCGAAATTGATGTCCTCAATCACCGTATGTAGACCTCAAACGCCCGGTGAGCGGGCGCAAGCAGCTCCGGCGATAGGATGGGCTGGCCATCTGCGCGCTCGAATTGGGAGACGTGCGCCTGCAAGGCGTGGAGCTTAGACCTTAGCTCCGAGTCGCTGAGTGCAAGTTTCGTGATCCCCAACCCGTCAAGCATGCTCGGCTCGCCACGGTGCCAGGTCCAAAAGAGATAGTAGGTGATAGTTAAGTCCTTCAGTTGAGCGGCTCGCGCTGCTGCTCTCCCCGCTGCCTCATGGTCGGGATGAAAGTCTCGCTGCCATGGCGCGACAAGGTGAATGTCGCCAGTAACAAGGGGTAAGAGCAGGTCCACGAGCTCCTTCTTATAGCGTGAGACATCCCGGTCTGGCAAATGAAGGCGGCGAATCCTGCACTCAGGGACGCCCAAACGACGGAGAGCCTCGGTCTGCTCCAGGATGCGAATCTCACCTAGATGAGGTGTATCGGGATAGGCGCCTTCGCCATCCGTGATGGCGACGATAGTCACTGGAACGCCTTCCCGACAAAGCTTGGCAACTAAACCGCCTACGCCGAGAGTCTCGTCATCGGGATGAGGCGCCAGAACGAGCGTCGGCACCAAAGGTGGGGCCCAATCAGCCCGACTCAGCAACGCTGGAAGCCATGCAGCTTCTGGAGTAAGAGGGGCAATCGTCGGCATATCCGGGGTTCACTCCAAAGCAGATCGGCGGCGAGCCACGAGCAAATACGTCAGGTTGGATGCAAACGACCGTCTCGCGAAGTTTCGGAATATGAAAGGGTGTCAGGACAAAACGGAGTTCTGCGTTCCCTGGAGGATTTGGCATCTCACTTCCCCTGCCTCTGCATCACAGCCCTCATATCCAGTGTTGATCTTGCGTGACCGACGACCGTCGGGGACAAACCCTGGTATACCGACAAATTCTCCTAGTGAACATACGAAGGGTCTCATCATGTCCAAGACAAAGAAGTCTGCCGGGAGCAAAGCAACTGACCAAAAAACAGGCGCCGGCGGGGAAACTCATCAAATTGCAGGCGGAACTCATCCACAACTCACGAATCAACGCGGCCTGGTCATTGGCGACGATGAAAATGCCCTCAAGGCGGGTGACCGTGGCCCCGTCCTGATTGAAGATCACTTGCTGGTTGAGAAGCTGCAGCACTTCGATCACGAGCGCATACCGGAGCGGATCGTTCATGCTCGCGGATTCGGAGCAAAAGGCTATTTTGAACTAACCAGCTCTTTGGCCGGAATCACGAGGGCGCGGGTACTGACAGAGGTTGGCGTCAAGACGCCGGTCTTCACTCGGTTTTCTACCGTAGCGGGCAATATGGGATCGGCTGATACGGCTCGTGATGTTCGAGGCTTCGCCGTAAAGATGTACACCGATCAAGGAAATTGGGACATTGTTGGGAATAACATCCCTGTCTTTTTCATTCAGGATTCCATAAAGTTCGCTGACCTGATCCATGCGGCTAAGCAGGAACCGGATCGTGGTTTTCCGCAGGCGCAGACTGCACACGATACCTTTTGGGATTTCGTCTCGCTGGTTCCCGAGTCCACGCACATGCTTATGTGGATCATGTCGGATCGGGCGATTCCGCGATCTTTCCGGATGATGGAAGGTTTTGGGGTCCATACCTTTCGCCTTGTCAACGAAGCCCGCGACTCGACGTACGTCAAGTTCCACTGGCGTCCGACACTTGGGATGGCTTCGGTTGTTTGGGACGAGGCTCTCAAAATCTCAGGTGCAGATCCGGATTTTCACCGTCGCGACCTTTGGAATGCGATCAACGAGGGCAACTTCCCGGAGTGGGAGTTGGGTGTCCAGCTTTTCGACGAAGAGTTCGCACGCAAGTTCGAATTCGATGTTCTCGATGCGACGAAACTTATCCCTGAAGAGGTTCTGCCGCTTAAGATCATCGGCAGAATGGTATTGGATCGTAACGTCGATAACTATTTCGCTGAGACGGAGCAGGTCGCGTTCGCAACGACCGACGTGGTCCCTGGAATCGACTTCACCAATGACCCACTGCTCCAGGGACGCAATCTCTCCTATATCGATACGCAGCTTAGCCGTTTGGGTGGCCCGAACTACGAGCAGATTCCCGTAAACGCTCCCCGATGCCCCATGATGAACATGCAGCGCGACGGCCACATGGCCATGATCCCGCAAAAGGGCCGCGTATCCTATTCCCCCAGTTCTCTTGAGGCGAACTCTCCTCGCCAGGATCCGGCGAACGGATTTACCTCGTTCCATGCTCACGAGCAAGGGGACAAGCTGCGCATTCGTGCCGAATCCTTCGCAGATCACTTCTCTCAGGCACTCATGTTCTTCGATTCACAGACGGAAGCGGAACAGGACCACATCATCTCGGCATTCATTTTTGAGCTCAGCAAAGTGGAGGCCAAAAGCGTCCGAACGAGGATGGTCGGACAGCTCGCGAATGTAAGTAGGACGATTGCACAAAGAGTTGCGGACGGTCTGGGTATGGTAGGAGAGATACAATCAGTTCCAACCAGGATTCCGGCTCGAACGGACCTGCCCACTTCGGACGCACTCAGCATCCACAAGAAGGCGCTTCCAGGACTCAAGACGAAAGTTGTTGGCTGTCTGGTCGCAGACGGTTCGGAAGCGACTGCGGTGTCGTCTTTGCAAAAGGCAGTGGCGGCGGCAGGGGCCGACCTGAAGATCATCGCTCCGAAGATAGGCGGCGTCACCGCGTCCGATGGGAGCCTGATTGAGGCGGATTTTCAGCTGGCTGGCGGTCCGTCCGTCCTCTTCGATACTGTGTACTTATCGCTGTCAACGGAAGGAGCTACGCTTCTATCCACGGAAAGCGCAGCGGTTGCCTGGGTTCGTGATGCCTTTGCTCACTTGAAGGTGTTGGGAGCTGTGCCTGCGGCGAAGCCTCTCCTTGACGCTGCGGGTGTGGTCAAGGACGAAGGTGTCCTGATTGGGAACGACTATAAGGCCTACCTGAACCGAGCGAGCAAGGGGAGAATCTGGGATCGGGAGGCTAGTGTCCGCACAGTCTTTTAATTTCGATTACATAGGCAGCGGGAAAGAGACTTTCTTTCCGCTCGTTGGCCCAGGGTTCTCAGAATTGTCAGTGGATGGAATTCTGGCTGACTATAAGTGAACAACGATGGAGAAGGATTGAATGGGTTGTGTCCTGGTTTAAGGATATGACACTCTCACGGTTTCGCTTTAGGCGTCCAGAGCGTCTAGGCCTTTTTCTGCAATTGATCGTCACCTGGCAGGTGTGACAATTCTCATTTAGTTTATTTGTAGATCTGCGTGATTTGTAACTGCCACGTTATCGGCGGCTTGTGGCGCAGATGGAAAGGAAGGATGTATCCCCAGGCATTGCTGACGCATTGCTCGAACGATGCCCGGCGCGTTGCCCAATGCATTGCGTAGATGATGCGTGATGCATTGCGTAAACGAAGCATGAGGCGTTTGCCCCGGTAGCGAGGGTTACGTCCCGTCTGTTTGAATGTCACTCCTCCTCGTCACTCCTCCTTTGTCGATCGGTCAGTCACTTTGACTCGTCGCGGCTGAGCACCGGCGCCATTGTCTGGAATACGCCATCATGCCTGACCAGCGCATGGAAGAGAATCGCTGCGACATGCAGCAGGATCAGCGCGAAAAAGGCAAAGGCCAGGTAGAAATGCGCATGCCACAGCAGCGTATGCAGGCTGGGGCTCAAAGGCAGGATCGATGGCAGATGCACGCTGCCGAACAACACCACGGGGTAGGACGCCGCGGATAACATTCCCCAGCCGATCAACGGCATAGCGATCATCAGCGCGTAGAAAGCATACTGCGACAGATACGCCCCGAGTTTTATCGGCTCCGGCAGATCGGCAGGCAGCGCAGGTGAGCCGTAAACGAGCCGCAGCGCCAGACGGATGAGTGCCAGTACCAAGATGGCGATCCCCAGCGGCTTATGAATCTGGACGAGTGTCAGGTACTTCGGAGTGATGGTCGAGACCATGCCTACTCCGATGAACAACATCGCTAGGATGCAGACCGCCATGAGCCAGTGAAGCAGTCGCTGCGGCGCGGCGAAGCGTTTGCGGCTTGTCGTCATTGTTTAGCTCCTGTGGCGCTGCGCGGATAGTACGATGCTTCCGCCGTGCGGCTGTTGTAGGACCGGGAGTAGGCGGCCGAGCGGGCGGCGGGGAATGGGTCATCCGAGGTCGTGATGCCAGATGGCAACACGGTCGGGTCGAAATTGATGTCGCGGCACGGTCCGTCACGCTCCGGCTCGATCTGCTGCACGATGAGAGTCCCGACCTCGACCGTGCGGCGATCTGCAGGCCACGCCTTGTTGGGGTCTGCTGTTGCATCACCCGGGTTGGCGACGGTCACCACCAGACTCCAGCGTTGAGGTCCAGCAGCAACACGTTGGGTGATCTCCTGCTCCAGGAAATCGGGGCCGCGCTTGGCCAGCTCATCCGGCGAGACGGGCACAGGTTGGGCCGCGGGAACCAATGACCAGCGTATCGGATGTGCGGCGCCGGATCCGTCGACAAACAGAAAGGAGTTGAGGCTGTTGTAGGGTTCCTCCGCATAGCTCCCGGTCCACGGGGCACTCTTGGCCCAACTGACGAACGTGGCAAATTCCGGATGCGCGGCGCTGAATTTCTTCATCGCATCAGGGTCCTTGCTTCCGGAGGCAGTCAGCAACTCGTAGAACCCTTGTGGCGTCGAAACGGGGAAGATCGGAGCGTCGATCATGGCGCTGCGCCATTCCTGCCCGTCCGGCGTCGTGATGCTGATGCCAAGACCGCGCACGCGCACCATTGCATCCGCGGCATTCGGATCCGCAGTGGCGAGGTTGAATCGTCCCACCACCGGATACTGGCCGCGAACGAAGACTTGCGCTCGGGAGAGCGCCGAACCCGCGCCATTCGCGTTGAACGTGCCGGTGAAACAAATGCCTTTGGCATGGTTGCGACGATGGCCCAGCGCCGGGCCGCCTGGAGGCGCCAGCGCAGCGACGATCTTTTTTGGCGTCAGCCGCTGCGGCGAGAGCCATCCAGCCGTATACGCAAAAGCGACGGCGGCTACGCCGACGACCGCAGCAATGATCATCAGCGAACCGAGTGGAAAATGTCTTGGCGATGAGGGTGACTGGACCATTTAAACCTCTTTCTTAGCCGGGATTTCCATCCCGATCCTCCTGTCTGGCTTTAGAGTTCAAGTTCCGGCCGGCGGTCTCATCATGCTGCTAAATTTTTCTTTGCCTCTGAGGATCGTTCTGCGCAGCATGCTGAATCAAATGCGGCGACTTCTGTGGGCCTCGATTCGTAGCCTGAGTGGCTCGCACCCTTAAGCTCAACCGTGTAGCTGTGAGCCCGAATGGCATACCCAGGCGTACCGCCATAAGCCGATGAGCAGCCGCAGCGCCGTGTGGCGCGTAAGTGGCTGGCAAATGCCAAGAGGTTTGCTGGATTTAAACGAGTTTCCCGGTTCGATAACCACAAAAGGTGAAGACGGGACCTTCACCAATTCGCTGGCTTCTAAGCGGGGTACCGTCCCGGTCGTCCCCCGCGGTTCCCGTCCCCCCTCCCCCGGGTTTTGTCCCCCGGAGCGATCACCACCCGATATTTGAAACCCTGACGCGCCGCTAACGCAACGGTCTTCCGTGTCCTGCTTTTCCTCACGACGGGACGCCTCAGCCAATGAGCGTGTCCAATTCCGCAAAGCTCGCAGTGCCCTCCATGGGACCTTTGCGGGTCACGGCAATTGCGCCACTGGCGCAGGCGTAGCGCAGCGAGTGGTCGACCGCTTCGCCTTCTTCGCGGCACGCCGCGTACGTGGCGCAGAAGCAGTCGCCGGCGCCGGTGGGGTCGACCTCGCGGACCGCGAACGCCGGTACGTCCAGCCGGCACGACCGGTCGTAATAGGTGCAGCCGGCGCTGCCGTGCTTCACGACGATCTCTCGAATTCCGAGGGCGAGTAGCGGCTCGATGGCCTCGGCTTCCGTTTGGGCATCCACGAGCGCGGACACCTCGTCGCCGCTCGGCAGGAACACGTCGGTCTGTTCGAGGATCGATCGCAGCGCTTCCCGAATGTCCGCGCTTCTGAGTATCTCCGGCCGGACGTTCGGGTCGAAGGAGATCACCCCACCCTGGCGCTTCACCATGCCGATCGCCTTGCGGACGGCTGCGGTGATTCCGGGAGAGAACAGTGATGAACCCATGACGTGAAGCCAGGTGCAATCGGCGAGCACGGACCTGGTGACCATCGACGCCGAGAGGCGGCGGGAAGCGCTATTGGTAATGTTGAAGATGAAGTGCCGCTCGCCCGTCTCCGTGTAGGTGACAAACGCGCTTCCGGTGACCGCGTCGGCGAGCAACGCGATGGCGCTCGTGTCGACACCGTCCCGCCGCAGGCGGTCGATGTTCAGCCAGCCGAAATCGTCGTCGCCTACGCAGCCGATGATCCCGGCTGCACGTCCGAGCCGGCCCACCTGGTCGATGAAGATGGCGGGAGCGCCGCTCGGGAAAGGCCCTAACAGGGTGCCCGGCGCGCGGAAGCTCTGGCCGCGCTCGGAAGCCATGATCTCTACCAGGATCTCCCCGATTGTCATGATCCGGGCCATTCGACGGCTCCTTTCAGGCGCGGCCCGTGGTCTGCACGTCAGGGAAAGCTGTGTCTCCGTTTCCCCTGAGAGTGCCTCAATAGCCGAACCATAAACTCGTTTCCGGTCCCCGCATCGTCAAACACAGCGTGCGGGTTTCCCGCCATACACCCCGCTCAACCGTTAGCCCTGGTTTGATCGGGGTGTATCGATACGCTACTTGCGAGTCTTGATGGAGCGACCAAAAAAGCCAAACAGCAAGTGAAGTACAGCAAGTGCCAATGCTCCAAGAAAGGCCGCTTTGAAGCTTGTGACGGCGAAACCTGGCACAAAGCGGCTTGAGAACCAGAGAATGACTGCGTTGATAACCAGGAAAAAGATTCCGAATGTCAGGATGCCGAGGGGCAGCGTGATGATCTTGAGCAGAAGCCCGAGTGTCGCATTGAAGAGTCCGATTACGATTACAGCGATCAAGGCGGAAACAACGCTGCCGACCTGGAATCCGGCCACGAAATGCGACACAATCAGCAGAGCCACAGCATTCAAAACCCAGTGCAGAAGCAAACGAAGCATATCCACTTCCTTTCAGCCTTAGAGGCTAAACCCGTGGTTCCCAATTTTTGTCTCCCCCACGCAAGCATAGCGGATACCCCTGAAGTTTTGTGGACAGACCGAGCCGGTACTTTGCGATCCGGCGACATTGAAAGTGCCAGCTCCATTTGTCCACGAAACCCAGAATGGAAACCTTTGGGATCCAACCGATCAGCACTGAAGTTTTGGGGAAATACTCACCAAAGGAAGTGTCGGGCACCCGCAAAGGCTGGACTCATAGTGGTTATTTCGTCTGTTCCTTCAATGCCCTGTTCCTTCAATGCCCGGGGCGTGGGCTTTGGAAGTCTCACTCCTCGTATGGAAGAACGGCGGGGACCTCGGGCCTGGTTCCAATCATCCAGGATTCGCTCATCGCAGAACAATTTCAAGCTTAGTGACGGACGCGGCTGGAATGCTCACATTCAGCAAGCCACCGCCCACCGCGATCGCGAGCGTTGTGGGCATCACGGCATTCGGATGGTCGAAGGTGTTGTGCGCGTGCATGTCCCTGGCCGCCAGAACGGTGCCGGATGCACCGGCTACCGCGGCGCCTCGAAGGGCGATCTGGGTCTCGATCGTCTTCGACAAATCGGGATTGACGATGGTGAGCGTCACGACCTGATTTTTTCGCGATGCTGAGCCGTTGAGACCCCAGAAGCGTGCCGGCCGGTCGTCGCGCATGTACTGCACATCCGGTGCCGAGAACTCGGCCCGCACAGCCTGCCCGCCCTGGTGCGCGGCGTACATCGCGAAGACATGAAAGTTAGGGGTGGCGAAGAAGCGGTCCTCATGCGCCATAAATAATGCATTGATGTTGTTGATGAGCTGTGCGCAGGCGGCCATGCTCACTTTCTCCGGATTGCGGTTAAAGGTGTCCAGAGTCAGCGCCGTGGCCAGTGCATCGCGCAACGTTATCTGCTGGCCGAAGATGTGGGTGGGGTCGAGTTCGGTTCCCTCGCGATACCACGGACCATACTCATCCACCACCAGCTTGACGCGGTGCTGCGTATCGTACTGCCCCATCACCGCCCACTGATCGTGAATGATCTGCTCTATGCCATCAGACTCGCGCAACAACTCATACCAATCTACGGAATCAAACTGCAGCGCGTCGCCTTTGCCGGCCAGCCAGTCCTTCGTCTTGCCTCGGCTCAAGTTCCACGCGTAGTGATGCACCGACCAACCCGTAAAGGCAGGATTGTTATAAGCCCGGTCGGAGTAGATCCGTTGGAAAAAGCGCTGGGTCCAATCCATATCGTTGTCGTTCGGACCGGACCCGATCAGTTGCAGGTCTATGCCGTATCGAGGTATCCAGTCCGAATAGCGGCGGAACTCGGAGGCATATTCTTCCGGGGTAAAGTCCCCGCCGCAGCCCCAACTCTCGTTGCCTACACCCCAGTAGCGCACATTAAACGGTTCTGGAAAACCGGCGGCCGCGCGCACCTCGGCCAGGGTTGTGCTCCCGGCAGGAGAGTTGCAGTACTCCACCCAATCGTCAAAATCAAGCGCGGGAAGACTCCGCAGGTTTGCTGCGAGATACGGTTGTGCTCCGGTCAGCCTGCAAAACCGCATGAACTCATTGGTGCCGAATTCGTTGGTTTCGAAGAGCTGCGGCCCTTTGTCGTGGAGCCTGATCGCATCGTGATCCACCTCCCAGAAATTGGTACGGTGCGGCCGCTTCGAAGCTTCACCAATCCCATCTTTCCAGTCGTAGCTATCCGCGAAGCAGCCTCCTGGCCAACGAATGACAGGAACATGAATCTGCTTCATCATGTCCACCAGTTGAGAACGGATGCCGTATTGGTTGGTGATTTTCGATTTCTCTCCAACCCACACGCCGTCGTAAATCACGCCGCCGATATGTTCTGTGAATTGGCCATAGATATTGGGCGAAATCTCCCCCAGCGGTTCGTCCAGAAGGACCTCAATGCGGGCGTCGGCGTCTCTTGCCCAGACATGCGCACTGGAAAAAGCAAGCACAGTGCCCGCCGAACCCTTGAGAAATTGTCTCCGTTTCACGGCAACCCCCTTTCCGTGCACTCCGCAAACGGCGCAAATACCTTCGCGCCCATGACCAAGCCATTCCGCTGGAACTACACCGACGTCAAGTATCCGGCCACCAACAGGCTCACTACCCGAAATTTTGAACAGCTTGCCTGTTTATACCCCAGAACTATGCGAGGTTTTGGTTCAAAACCAGGGCACGCCGACCGTCTTCACTTTGCCTCCGATGGGGATGTTCGGCAAGGTGCTGAATTTTCACTCGAGAGCAGGACAGATGAAATGACCCTAATGGAGAAGCGTCTGTTCGGCTTTTACCCCAAGGCGTTTGCTTTAGGGTCATTTCCGTCTGTTCTGCTTTTGTTCTGCTTTGTTAACCTTGCTGGTCTTCCGCCATCGGCGGTAGTCTTCCGTAATGCGACCCCTTCGGTATTCCATCAACGTCACATTGGACGGGTGCTGCGATCATCGTGTAATACCAGCGGACGAAGACTTGCATCGTCACGCGATCGAGAACCTCGACCAAGCCGATGCCCTCCTCTTTGGCCGGGTGACTTACGAAATGATGGAGGCAGCGTTCCGGCCGCCGGCGCGGACGGTAGCCAGGCCGGATTGGATGGAACCCTTCGCCCGGACGATCGACGCGGCAAAGAAGTACGTCGTGTCGAGCACCCTGGACCGGGTCGATTGGAACGCGGAGCTGGTGCGCGGGGATCTGGGGACGGCCGTTCAGCAACTCAAGCGGGAGTCGGGTAAAGGACTGTTCGTGGGAGGCGTAAAGCTCCCGCTCGCGTTGACGGAGCTGGGATTGATCGATGAGTACGAGTTCGTGGTGCACCCCAGGCTAGCGGGCCACGGGCCGACGTTGTTCGCGGGGCTATCGAGGCATGTCGACTTGAGGCTCGTGAATCGGCTGGAGTTCGGCTCGGGGGCGGTGGCGATGCGGTATGAGCCGAGAAGATAGCCGTTGGGCTAGTTAGCCCGAGTCGGCCGCATCATCCATCGGTCGTCCCAGTAAAGCGCGAAGAAGCAAAATTCCCTCGACGATTTGTCCAATTCCAGTCCGGCCGTTCGACTATATCGAGAAGGCAGGGCTACCGGCCCGCCCGAAGACCGTTACAGGATAAAGGAGAAATCATGACGCAGTATCTGGTTGCTATTTACCTCCCCGACTACGACAAGTCCACAGAGGATTAAGCAATGGAACGCGATAATGGGACCTATCAAGTTGGAGCGTCAGAAATACAATTTGCATGCCCGCTTGTTTCGAAATTGCTGCTCTAAACTGAATCGATGATTCCGGTTGCGGGCTCGTCCACGACTCGATTGCCGACTTCTCTCCAAGACCCAGAAAGGAAGCTCAAAATGAGAAAGCTCAAGATCATCGAACATATTTCGCTGGACGGCGTGATTCAGGCTCCCGGCGGCCCGAATGAGGATGGTGACTACCCATACGGCGGATGGACGCTGCCGTATCGCGATCCCGCCGTGGGAAAAGCGGTCCTCGCGGCGCATAGCGAGCCCTTTGATCTGTTGCTTGGCCGACGCACCTACGATATCTGGTCGGGCTTCTGGCCGAAGGCCCCTGGCAGTCCGCTGGCGGACAGCCTAAATGCGGCCACGAAATATGTAGCGACCCACAAGCCGGACAGTCTTGCATGGGGTCCGTTCGAGGGTCTTGGACCGGACATCGTTGAGGGCATTCGCCGAATCAAGGCGATGGACGGGCCAGGCCTGATCCTCTGGGGCAGTTCGACGCTGACGTCGATGCTGCTCGAAAAGGGGCTTGCGGATGAGGTCTTGCTGTTCGTCTATCCAATCTTTTTGGGTAAAGGGAAACGTTTCTTTTCGGACGGGACCCCGCCCAGCGGACTCGCACCGACAAGCACGAACGCTGTGTTCTCCGGCGTCCTCATCAGCAACTACACACCTGCCGGACCTTTGCGTACCGGCTCCCTCCACGACCCAGCGGCGTGAGCGAATGCCGAAGTTCTGATAGGAACGGATCGACGGAGGTTGATAACTCCTCA
Organism: uncultured Acidobacteriaceae bacterium; assembly: GCA_963814015.1. GTDB lineage: Bacteria > Acidobacteriota > Terriglobia > Terriglobales > Acidobacteriaceae > PALSA-350. The sequence goes on along the minus strand of CAWFBI010000001.1, from coordinate 690,970 downwards.
TAAGCCGGCTTCGGTTGGCCGATCACGATTTCAATTGGCGATAACAGGCCGATGCGCTCCACGCAAAAATTCCTAAGGCACGCTATTGAACTCCGCAGCGAGTTTTTTCATCGCTGCATTTTCGCGGATAACTTCACCAGCCTCTCGACTGTGCAAAGCTATCTCTGCGGCGATTGAGCGACCGAGAATTCGCTGATCAATATTGCCGAACGACCCAGGCACGAGGCTTCCCAACCAACCGACCCATGCCGGGGTATGAGCGTTGCCGACGATGATGCCGGGGCGAAATATGGCGAGGCGGGCAAAACCGACATTACGCACGGTGTCTTCCTTCATGCCCATTACTCGCGCATAGCGAAACCGGCTGCGCGCTGAGCTTCCTGCCGCGGAAAGCAGGCAAAACTGGGCGATTCCGGCGTCATGGCAGCCACGCGCAAAGGCGCCGACGACGCCGAGTTCAAGCCGCTGCAATTCTTCTTCGCTCCAGCGCATCGATCCAGAACCGACACCCACACAGCTCACGGCGCTGACGGGACCTTGGCTTAAAACTCCGCGCGCAAGGGCGGCAATGCGCTCGGCAAAGTCCGCAGCGCCGGTATCAAGAACGACGTTGCGCACCCGCGATCGCGGCGCAATGGGCTTTCTGGTGACCATCACCACTTCCCGGCATTCCGAAATTGCCAGCAGTTCCGCGACGGCTGCACCGCCGACTTGTCCGGTACCACCAAGGATAATTGCTGCGAAACTCTGCTTCACAAATCGGACCTCTGCTTAGGTAAGGATGCAACAGCCCCGTTCACCCCAGAGGGAAGCATACCTGGGTTCGGTTCTCAATTTAGCCAGTGAAGCATGGCTTTTCTCAATTGATGCTGTCAGGCCAATGCGTAAATCGGCGACCCTGGACGCCAAGAGGGTATACCGTGGATCGATCCATAGCTATTGGCTCAACCGGGCTGCTTCATTTCAGCCACGCGAATGCCAGGGAATCTGTGTCTATTGCTGTGTCGATGATCGGCTTTGCGACGTTCAGCGCATCTTGGCCATTTGCGAACATCACGACGCCTGACTTTCTTGCTGGGTCGGCCATCACAAAAGCTTTGAACACGCCGTTATCGCCCCAATGCCAGAGCATGACGCCCTTATGTTCGCGCTGAATACCCCAACCCAAACCCCAGAAGAGCGTCTTCGACAGCGCTTTCGGTTCTTGCTTTACGCAGATTCTGCAAGTCGGGTCAAGCGCGATCTCAGGCGTCTCCATCTGACGGAGCACGGAGGGCGAAAGCCTTTTGCCATTCAGAACTGCGTCGACGAAAAGGGCATAATCTCTGGCGGTAGTATTCAGGCTGGATGCTGCTCCGGCTTCCTTCGGCTTCCATACCTCACCCGGTGCCCCTTTGGAGTCATATCCCGTAGCCGTCAGGGAATCAAAGCTCGGCCTCCACACATAGCTGCTGTTCGTCATCCCCAACGGCTTGAAAACAACTTCGTCCATATAAACGTCCAGCGGTTTCCCGGTAATCTGCTCGACCACGTGTTGCAGATAGATATATCCCTCACCTGAGTAGCTGAAACGTTCTCCGGGGGAGAAATAAATGGGAAGCGTGCCGTCGTCGCCCCGCCAATTCGGAAAGCCGGTTCGATGGCTCAATACCAATCGAGCCGTGATCTTGCCTACGCGTTCGTCTGGAACGTAGGGCTTTGACAAATAAGAGCTCAACGGTGTGTCGAGATCGAGCTTTCCCTGGTCGACCAGCTTGAGCACGCCGTAAGTGAATACGGGTTTGCCCAGGGAAGCGGCTTCAAAGACCGTGTCCGGCCGGACGGGTTCTCGCGTCTTCTTGTCTTTGACTCCGAACCCATGCAGCCAGACCGTCTTCCCATCACGGATCAAGGCGATCGACATCCCAGGAACTCCACCCTGTTTCATCAAACCTGGAACCTCGTTTTCCAGCCGCGAGATCACATCTCGCGTGGACCGAACCGAGGGAACTTGTGCCAGTAACCTTGGGGTTCCCATAACGCCAGTAGCGACTGCCACAAACACAAGAACCACGCCGACGCCGTAAAGAAATCGGGTCAATTCTGCCTCCCGGCAAATCTCTAGCCGCTTCTCATCAGCAGATGAAACGCGGTGTTCGTTTCTGGCACATACGTGCGATCGGTAATTTTGGTTCCGTGGTCAGGCCTGATATGTCTTAGGGTTATATCTGAAGCGCCCGCAAGCGAAACTCCGCCTTTGAGCTGGTCTTGATGGGCGCTTCAGATACAACCCCTGAGACTTATGGCTACTAATCCGGTGTTGGTGAGCGACTCGGCGATTATGTACTCACCGAAATTCTGGAGCGCAAGGGGTTGACTGGCTCGCCTACTCAGTGCGGAGAGAGTCGATGGGGTTCACGTTTGCGGCGCGGACTGACGGAACGAGACTGGCCAGCACCGTCACGACCGTGAGGAGCAGGGCGGCGCCGGCGAGCGTGGCCGGATCGCGCGGCTTCAATCCGAAGAGAAGCGCGCCGGCAGCGCTGGCCGCAGCAAGAGACAAGCCTGCACCCAGCACCAACCCAGCCGCCAGCAGAATTGCGGCCTTGCCGAGAATCATGGCCGTGATGTTGGTGCGTTGCGCGCCCAGAGCCATGCGGATGCCGATCTCGGTCGTCCGTTGGGTCACCGTGTAGGACATCACGCCATAGAGGCCGGTCATCGCAAGAAGCACAGCGAGCGCACCGAAGAATCCTGAAAGCGTGGCCAGCAGCCGCTCAGCAAGCAGCGATTGCTGGATCTGGTCCTGCAGCCCTTCGAAGTCGAAGCTGATTGCTGAGCTCACGTCGTGTAGGGTGAGGCGGATCGCCTGCTCCTCTGCATCCATCGGCAGCCTGGATCGGACCAGCACCTGCATGGTGTTGTCCGGATCCCCGTCCTGCGCGAGCGCGAGATAGGCAATCGGTTCGGCGGGGCGACGGATGCCGTGGTATTTCGTATCCTTTACCAGGCCGACGATCTGGTTCAGCCGTGCGGGGCTTGACGGAGTGGCCTCACGCCAGAAGCGCGCTCCCATCACATTTGCGCCCAGCCCGAGTTTTTTGGCAAATGCCTCGTTCACGACGGCCACACGGGGGGATTGACTGGTGTCGTGGTCACTGAAATCGCGCCCGGCGACGAGCGGAATGCGCAGCGTATGAAAGTAATCCGGGCTGACGCTGCTGAAGTTCGAGTCCTGCCGCCGGGTTGAGTCATGGCCATCGATCCACACTGCGTTGCTCCAGCCATCGCCGGCCAGAGGCACAATGTTGGTGTTGGCTGCCTCATCCACACCGGGAATGGAACGTATGCGATCGAGCAGCTGGCGCTGAAATGCACCGCGCCGATCGACAGGGATTTCGAGACGCGTGAAGTCCAATCTCGCGATCAGTACGCCCTTGGCCTGGAAGCCCGGGTCATCGATCAGCAAGTTGCGCAGACTCTGCGTGAACAGCAGCGCGATGAACAGCAGCACCAGAGAGAGAGCCACCTGCGCCACTACCAGGGCGCCGCGAAAGCCCAGGCGTCCCCGGCTTGCCGTCATGCCGTGGCCGCCCGCCTTCATGGCCGCACCCGGAGGGGTACGGGAAGCCCGCAGCGCCGCAGCCAAGCCGAAGAGCAGAGATGTGAGCAAGGAGATCCCCAGCAGAAAGGCAAAGAGACGCCAGTCGAGCTTGAAGTCGAGAGAGATATTCAGATACGCCAGCAGTTCGCGACTCAAAGCCTGAGCCAGCGCTACTCCGGCCAGAGCCCCTGCCATCGACAGCAGCAGGCTCTCCCCCAGCACCAGCCGGATCAGCCGCCACCGCCCCGCGCCGATGGCCAGCCGCACGGCCATCTCTCGCTCGCGCGCGGTTGTCCGGGCCAGCATCAGGCTAGCGAGGTTGGCGCATGTGATCAACAGCACCAGGCCTGCGATCCCGAGTAGAAACCGCAGCGGATCGGAATACGTCTCGCGCAGCATGGACACGCCTGCCGCCGAAGGTTCTGCGGTGAGCTTCATGGCAAGATAGTCCTTCACGCTCTCCGAGGGATAATCCGCCCGCAGCGTCGAGGCGAAGATGCCGGGCGAGGCGGCTCCCAGATGCGCTGCCAATTGCTGGACAGACCATCTGGGATCGAGCCTGCCAATGACCGAGAGCCACCATTGGGTGCTCGAGTTCAGACGGTTACTCGTTCCGAGGTAAGGTTGCGCGCAGATGGGCACAGCCACATCAAAGTTGCTGCCAACGGCCACGCCGAAGAAGTTCGCCGGTGTGATGCCGATGACCTCCACGGACTTGTCGTTGAGCCTCAGCTTTTGACCCAGCGCCGGGCGGCCGCCGAACTCCCGCTGCCAGAAGCCATAGCTGATGACTGCGCCCGGCAGTCCGCAGCCAGGCCGGTCATCCTCCGCGGTGAAGACTCGCCCGGCAACAGGCTTGACGCCCAGGATGTGGAAGAATTCACCGCTTACGTAGAGGCCATTCAGAAAACGGGCATCGCCGCCCGAGTCACGGGAGAAGCCGATGTCCCGCCACGCAGCGATTCCGGAGAAGCCCTGGTGATCCTCGCGCAGCTTCTCCCAGATAGGATTGGTTACCACAGGATAGCCGGTGGAAACACTTCCGCGCGCCTTGTCCATATCGACGACGCGCACCTGCGCCAACTCCTGCGGATTCTTCACCGGCAACGACTGCAGCAACACTGCATCGAGAAGCTCAAATAATGCCGTGTTGGCGCCAATGCCCAGCGCAAGCGTGGCGACCACGACGAATGAAAAGCCTGGATTCTTGACAAAGACGCGCAGGGCACTCCGCACATCGTGCCACAGGCTCTCGAGCCCGAGTGCAGTATCTTCCGCCGAGACGCGCTCGCGCATGACTGTGGGATTGCCGAAGCGCCTGCGCGCATCGCGCTCCGCCGCCTCGCGGCTCATGCCCCGCGCCATGTTGTCGTCGATACACATGGCCAGGTGTTCACGCAGCTCCGCATCGATCTCGTGCTCCATGCGTGCGCGTTTTCCCAGCGACAGAATTCTTCTTAAGAGTGCCATCGTTTACCTCACGCGAAGCGCAGGACCGCGTCCACGCCTTTGACGACCTGCGCCCAGTTTTTTTCGCGGCTGGCAAGCTGCTCCCGGCCCGCGCGCGTGAGCGCGTACCACTTGGCCTTGCGCCCATAGCCGGTAATGGCCCAACTGGCGCGCACCCAGCCGTTCTGTTCCATTCGGTGCAATGCAGGGTAGAGCGAGCCTTCTTCCACGATGAGGAGTTCGCCGCTCACGCGCCGGATGTGCATCAGGATGCCGTAGCCGTGCATGGAATCCAGTTGTGAAAGGGTCTTGAGGATCAGGAGATCCAGCGCGCCCTGCAGGTCATTCTTTGCCATGTGAAGCTCTTACCCCAGAGGGTAAAAAGAGCGTAGCCTCAGCTTACCCTAGATGTCAAGGTAAGAGTGCCGGACTCCCTTCCACTCCAAAACAAAGCGGACTCCTGGTGCAGTCTTCTTGTGTATCGGCTGCACTGCCGATCAAAAATTGGGCGCTGGTTGGGCGCTCCCAGCATCATGTCGACGCATTTCCCGTCGACGCATTTCCGTTCGGCTGAAACACGCCAGCTTGCTTGGCGCACGGACACGATACCTGTCCACCAGAAACTGCTGCAATGGGTAACTGTCCCTGTATCTTTACGAACGAAAGGCTATGGTGGGCTTCGCCCATCGTTTTCGGCCCAGGTACGCTTTGGCGAACCTAGGGCACCCGCGTGGGTCTTTGGGACCCGCTAAGGGCTTGAGGCGAGGCCTGCGGTATCCCACATCTCGCGAAAAACGAGCGAGATGTGGGGCACCCGGCTATTGGTGGCGGGGATGGAGCCTAAGCCGCGTTCATTCCCCCTTAACTTGCTGTCAGGCAAGCGAGTTTGCTCGGGGAGATACGGAGAAACGATTAGATACCATACCTATCCCCCAGAATTGCCGCAAGCGGTATGCAGTCCCTCTATCTCCCCCATGCCTTATCCCTGTGCGGTCAGCCGCGAAGAAGAGGAGCTCCCCACGGGGCACCAGTGGCTCCGCCATCGACCATTAACTCGACCGCATTGACGTACGACGAGTCGTCGGAGGCAAGGAAAAGCACCGCTTTGGCAAGTTCTGCCGGCTCCCCCCAGCGGCCCAATGGAACAGCAGACGAGACGAAATCAGCGAGCTTGGCGGATTGTTCTTCAGTGACGCTGGCGCGGGGCCCGCGCTTCCAGATGGGAGTCTTCGTGGCGCCGGGTGCGACGACATTCACGCGAATGTTGCGCGGGGCGAGATCGGCGGCGATGGCACGCGCCATGGAGACAAGACCACCCTTGGTGGCTGCATATGCGGCAAGGCCAGGCTGGCCGAGATAGTTGTGCACAGATCCGCTAAAGATGATGCTGCCGTTGTCATTGAGCAGAGGAGCGGCTGAATTGACGGTAAAGAAAGCACCATTGAGGTTGGTGTGGATGACGTTTTCAAAGATGGCTTCGTCGGCCGCGCCCGTAGGCGTCCTGCCGGTGATGCCGGCATTTGCGAAGACGATGTCGAGCCTGCCGAAATCTCTGGCAAGTGCTGAGAAGAGCTGCTTGCGGTCTTCGGCTATGGTGACATCTGCACGGTAGCCGCGTGCGCTCGGTCCGAGTTCGGCGACGGCTTCGTCAAGCGTCTTCTGGTCACGGCCGGTAATAGCCACCTGGGCGCCTTCAGCAACGAAAAGACGGGCGGTGGGCAAAACCGATGCCGCTGTTGCCTCCGGTGATGAGAGCTTTCTTTCCTGCGAGTTTCGTAACGCCCTCCTGCTTGTGATTCCTGACCATCAAATATCATGTCCGTCCATGCATGTTCTATGATGATCGTCATAGATGGAGGATGCGGGAAAGGTGCTATCCCGCCAAAGAGACCGCTGCCAAACATGAACAGAATGTGAAGGAGGTTTCTCGCCTCCTCCGTGAACGGGGATTTGAAAACGTAACCGTAGGCGGGGTTACGAAAGCGGCCCGTCTGACGCACGGTGCGTTCTTCGCACACTTCCGGTTCCTGCACGGGAGTTTCGGCTCCCCATACACCCCACCGTCTGCTTCAAGGTCGGCCGGTTTTACTCTCACCCAATCTTGGTGGACGGCGTCTACTCGACGTTGTTCCCGCAAATGGATGTCTGGCCACGCTGCCATTGCGTTGGTCTTGTTAAGGGATCGAGGGCCGTTCGCAACACTAACTATCTGCCAGCTCGGAGAGCCCATTCCGCCAAGTCAAACAACGGATCACTTCCCACAGCCGACTTGTCGGTACGCGCGCGGGGGGTCAGATGGGCGGTGCGCCGGTGGCTGGCGGACTCTGGGCGAACTCGCGCGGAAATTCAGCACTCGCATCCCAGCGGCGGCGCGGCCGCCAAATGGAAATCGGTTATGACGCGACCGCAACCATGGTCTTTTTACGTTCATAGCTGGCCACCTTCTGCGCCAGCTCGACTGAGGGCAGCTCCACGTGGAGATGGAATATTTGCGCCAACGCTATGGAGACCGGAATAACCGAGAGGCAGGCCAACAGCGGAACCTTCCCATCGCATAGGATGACGATCACCATCACGACCGGCACATGGATGAGATAGAGGCTGTACGATTGTCGTCCTAGCCATAGCCAGTAATCCTTTGCCAGCCACTTCCTCAGACTTGCCGTGCCGATGATGGCCACGATGAGGAGCGCGGCGCCGATACCGACGATTTCGTCATGGAAATGCGGCCATGGCGCCCAGCAGATCCACAATCCCAGCGTAAGACAAAGCCAACCGAACGCGGAGTGATGGCGGCCAAACCACTCGCCGATCTTGACCCGGTTCATCGCGATGGCCGTGCCGAGTACGAAACAGCCGGTGTAGCGGCAGCCATTCCCCAACACCTGGCCGAAACCGGGATGCGCGCTCAGCAAGTGCCTGCCCGCCTGCCCGAGAAGCAGAAGGAAAACATAGACCTGTGCGGCTCCGATGTTGCGCCAGCGCAAGATCGGCAGCATGAGAAGTGGAAACAGGATGGCGACCCGCACTTCCCAGGTCAACGACCATACTGCCTCATTGATGTAATCGCTGTGGTGATTGGTGAGAACCAGCAGGATGCTGGGCAAGGTGCCCGCATCCGGGTAGCGCGCCCAGCCGAGCTCGTTGAAATAGACGCTGGCCTTTGGCAGCGCATGTCCGCCGAGAAAAACGCTCGCGATAGCCGCCAGCGCCATCGCGGCAATATAGGGAGGATAAATGCGGCAGAAGCGTCCCATCAGGAAACGCACATACGACTGCGGCCTTCCGGCAAGCCATGGCAGACAAAGCACGAAACCGCTCAGCACGAAGAACATGATGGCACGCTCCTGCCCCGCCCAAACCAGCCGGAGGGGCGTGCGCAGCAGCAGGAACTTGCCGAAGGAACTATGCGCCGGCACCCTGCTGTACCATTCGTAGTCTGCGAACTCCGGCAGCATCAGCAGCGCATGGTGCAGCAACACCATGATCGCGGCTACTCCGCGCAAACCGTCAAGCGCAACGATACGGCGGCCGGCATGTGCCGCGGCTTTTACTTGATCATGAGTGTTAGAGATAGTTTGCACCGCAGCTAACTCCGCCGAATTTCTTTTTCAGGCATTTCGGTCACGGCAAATCCTACTGGGCCACGAAGTCACAGGCCAGGTACAGAATTCCTTTCGCCTGTAGATAGGGGAAATTCCACAGCCACTATGATCGCCGCGGCAACCGCTTCGCTCAGGGCCCCGGCCGCCATCGCAAGCGACTCCGCAGTCCGCAGCAAAGAAAACCGTGCCGGTGATCGAACACACCCTATGCGAACTCAAGGCCATCTATTCAACACGGCTTCGTAAGCCGATTAGAGCCGTAGGTACAGAGGGAGTTATTAAGCGATGTTATGAACTTTGGCTAGTGCCGCGAAGGCTTTCCCTGCGCAGCGTTAGCAGTTTCTACCAATCGATTATCTCGAACCATGGTGGATTGCGAATTGTATTTCTGCTGTAGCTCCCATTCGCCGGTAATGCGCATTGCATCGCAGTGGTAATGGGTACACCAAGCTCTTCCCTGGTGGGGAGCCTTGCGCGAAGTTGAGCCATTCAATCTGGTTGCCGGGTGTAGGCGATCAGAAACTGAGCGCTCAACGCAACGGCAGGCTCTTCAAGCTGTGTTTAACGACTATCTGAGATTTATTTGCATTGTCGGACAAACACCCGGTGACAGGTCGCCGAAACTATGTCGGCTCCTGCTCATTTCGACACTTGTTTGCGAACGCCCCAAAGTACCAGGACAGACGCCACGACGATGGCAATGCCGACTGACATAAAACCGACCGTGACAAAGGTCTCCTGCCAAGGCTGCCCACTGTGACCAGCTCCGGTAATTGGAGAGAGGGCTGCGGTTCCAAAGATCGCAGCAAGTACAGTCATGAACCAGTTCAAATAAGTGCCATACAGAACCGTCCAAAATGCGACGGTCGTGGCCGTCGCTGACAGTCTCACATGAGGCCAAATGCCGCCCAATGCAAGGAGGAAGATGCCATTCATCAAGCCTTCGAGATGAGCGGCAAGCCCCATTCGCACATTTGCGAAATGCTGCTCTGCAAAACCGGTCAGCAGCCCGAGCAAGAAGAGAAACATGCCATGAAACATCAATCGCCGGTTGATATCTTTCATTCGTGCGATCTTCCTCTCAGTTCCTGAAGCCGATTGACACCAAGGCAAGAAAATTAGGCCTGCCGCCAGGCTAACGTGCGGTTGAGCCGGCCACACATCGTACATGAAACTGAAAGAATTTGCAGGTCAGTCAAGCTCCTGAAGCACGGCACGCTGAAGTCCTAGCCTGGATTTCCCCGCGGCATGCCGACTACGCATGCAGACCAGATCCGTGCCGGAGCCGAAGTGAGGTCCGCTGTCCCAGGTGAACCGAAGTTGAGGGGACAGGAACCTGTGAAGAAATCCTTCTGGAGGTTGAAGCCAGGAATCGTCTCAGTAAGTCAACAGATGGCCGCGCGCTCTTTGGGATGTCTCAGGGAACATAGACGAGGAACTCCGGCATGTCGGGAAGGTGATTAATGAACGTCCCTTTTTTCTTCCCTTCGGAGGAAAAGCGCCGCACCCGCAGCTTCTTCCGCTCGGCCACGTAAAGATCGCCGTCGGGGCCGACGGCGAAGCCGGAGGGGGTGTCGAGCTTTCCGTCGATCACCACGCGCGCCTTGAGCTCGCCGCTCGGCGGCGTGGTCAAGTCCAGGGCGAGGATGCTGCCGGTGCCCGAGGCGCCGATGTAGAGCGTCTCGCCGTGCAGGATCAGATGCACGGGCGCCTTAAGCGTCCGCCCTGTGATGTGAGCCAACAACTCTCCGGACTGCACATTGAAGACCTTCACTGCGTCGCCGGCTTCGTCCGCCACGTACAGATGCTTCCGGTGCACGACGATGCCGCGCACCGAGTGCCGTGGATTGCCGTGCTGGTCGAGCACCACCCTGAGGCCGAGAGGCGGTGGCACATCGAGCGACGTGCGGTCACCGTACTCGGGAAGGCTCCCCTGGCTGGACGCGACGAGCGTGCCGGGGAGAAACTTCCCGTCGGGATAGTGCTTGCGAAGGTGCGCGGCCACTGGTGCGGGTTGGCGGGTCTCCGACACAAGCGACACCACGGTGTTGGTGTCCTGGCTGGAGACGTAGATGCGACCATCATCCCCCAACTCCACGTCGAAGGGATGCACCATCGCCACAACCTGCTCGGTCGTCGCGAGCACCTCCTTGAAGCGGAAGGTGTCGCCGTGCCGGTGGTAGAGGGCAATGTGGCTATCCTTGCGCCACGCGCTTGCGATGTAGAGGTCGTCGCCCACCAATGCAAAGCCGCGCGCAATGTGCAGCGGCCGCGCGTCCGGCGATGGATCGAGGAGCAGCGGATGCGTCTTGCGCGGGGAGCCGTCGTCCTCGAAGACGCCGATGTTGTCGACGCCGTGCCTCGATTCCCCCCGATAGCTGATCCACCACACGATTCTGTCCTCCCGAACACTATCATTGCATCGTCAGAACCGGCGCGCGATAAGGTGCAGCTTTTCAGCCAACAGGCAAGCTGCAGCGAAATTACGACCCGCGCGACTCGACGGGGCATCCGGGCATTATAAGCCGGTTGGAATGGTTGAGAGTGTTGATCACAACGGTTTCCTGTCATTGGTCGCGGCAAACTCCCGGTGACGGGGCTAAATGCCCGCTCCAGCGCCAAATCAGTGCTGTCGATGCGCGGCGGTGATCTGTCCCAGATCGCTGTTTTGGAAGGTTGATTCAAGCTTAATACCAACCCATGTTTGTTCGCGAGATGACGCAGTTCGACGCAGGTGGACTGCCCGGCACGCAGTCTCAAGAGAGTTCTCGGAGTTAACCTGAAGCCAGCCTATTTGGCGTACGGCGAGTCTTCAAATTTGCGCGGAAATACTACAATAAGTATGCTGCCACCGCATTACACCCAGTATTGTTGTTGCGCATGAGTTCCACCCAGGCTACTGGCGGTCGAAAAGGCATCGCCATCAGCTTTAAGGCGAATAGGCAGGACTGGTGATTTCAGTTCATCTTGGCATAAAGCACATTGGATGGAGGAACCCTTATGAAACACTTCACATTCTTCCTGGTTGCAGTTGCACCAATGGCCGGCTCCAGCACCGGGACACGCGAGTGGGGAATCTGCCCCGGTCCTGGTTACCGAAATCCCTCACGGGTACCGCGACTGGAGATGGATCTCCTCGGCCCATGAAGCAGGGAACCTCAACAGTATAGGTGCCGTCCCGGGCTACGATGTAGCAATCAAGGCCTACCGGGATGGGAAGCTTCCGTTCCCGGACGCCACAATCATTGCTGCTTTGCATTACCGGTACGGGCCATCAGAGGAAAACAACAAAGTCTTTGGCCAAGCCCAATCTTTCGTTCCCGGGGCCCCACGAACATTCAGTTTATGATCAAGGACACAAAAAAGTACGCCGCGACCGGCGGCTGGGGGTTCGGTCACTTCGCAGACGGCAAACCTGGCGACGCGGCGTTAATGAAAAGCTGTTTCCCCTGCCACGAGAAGGCCAAAGCAACCGACCTTGTCTTTACTCACTATGCACCTTGATGCTGAAAGCCAGATGTTCCCAGAGGGCAATTGCGCATACAAAAACGTAGGTGTTCGGGAAAACCCAGTACTGCGTACTGATTGCAAAGCGGATGAAAGGTGCAGCGAAAAACGCAGTTGCAGACCTGAAGACGCCTGGGAAAAAGCATCTGAGCGTGCGCAAGCAGAGAAAGGCTTAATGATTGATCAGTTCAGTTGAATTGCGGAGTGTCACGGCATTTTCGGACTTGCCGGAGGGCCAGATTGAGTGGTTTCTAAACCATGTGCATGAGGTCTCTCTCCATGCCGGAGAAACCTTCGTTCGACAAGGCGACCCAGCAGACTGGATGTTCATTTTTCTTGAGGGACTCTTTCAGTGGAGAGGGGAATTTGGTGGCGATACGGTTTCACTTCCGGCGCAAGCGGGCGAAGTCAGTGGGGTGTTTCCTTTCTCCAGAATGAAAAGGTTCACTGTGACCGGACGAGCCGTTACGGCTGGCCGTCTCGTCAAGTTTCCGTCCGCTCTTTTTCCAGAACTTATACAAAGAATGCCGGAACTGACGACAAGACTAGTCGCCATGATGTCCGACAGAATTCGTGAAGGAACTCGAATCGAGCAGCAACGTGACCGGTTAGTCTCGTTGGGTAGATTATCAGCTGGGCTTGCTCACGAATTGAATAACCCTGCATCCGCTGCCAAGCGGGCGAGCGATCAAATGCGCGATAAGCTCACAAGATTGCGAAGTGCAAACTCCGAATTGTGGCGGTGCCAACTCGATGACTCTGACAGGGCCAAAATCGAAGAAGTCGAAACCTCGCTGCTATCAGGGGCGAATACATCAGAAGGACTCGCTCTCAGCGACCTGGAAGAAACGCTGGACTCGATACTACAGAGTAACGGCCACGCTGATTCATGGGAGTTGTCGGCTGCCCTGGCAAAATTCGATATGTCTCCGGACACACTCATCTCTCTGCTGAATCGGCTAGATCCACGGACGGCTCGCGCTGCGCTCGTGCGCATCGCGACCTCTGCGGAATTGTCGACTCTGCTCAGAACAATAGAGAACAGTACAACCCGGATGTCGAATCTGGTTCGGACGGTTAAGGAATATACCTGCATGGACCAGGGGCCGGTGCAGAATGTCGATGTCACGCGAAGCCTGGAAACGACGCTGGGCACATTAGCCCACAGTCTGCAACCCGGAATCAAGATACAGCGTGTGTATGAACCGGTCCCGCTTCTGGTGAACACGGTGGGAACCGAGTTGAACCAGGTCTGGACCAACATCATCGAGAACGCGGTCGACGCTATGCCGGGCGGGGGCGAACTTCGGGTACGAACCTTGCGCGAGGACCACTATGTGGTGGTTGAAATCAGTGATAGCGGCCCGGGAATTCCTCCCGAGATAAGACCCTATATCTTTGATCCCTTTTTCACGACGAAGGATGTTGGTGAAGGAACAGGCCTAGGACTGAACACGGTGCAAACAATTGTCAGAAAGCTTGGTGGCAATATTCAGGTCACTTCAAAGCCGGGGGACACTCGCTTTCAAGTATGGCTTCCATGGGCAGACCCCAGCGAACCCGGCGAACAGATCGATAGCGCGGTTACGCTCCAAGGTCCGGAGGGGAACGGAGTGACTCCGGCTCCTTCGCCCGATACTTAAAGCATCGGCATCTGATTGTCCAATAGACGAGCAAGCCGAGACGTCATTCAAGAGTTCAGTGACGGGTGCCCGCGTTTCGTCTCTCCACCTATGCGCGTTCCCGCAAAATGGTTTCAGGTAACTTGCTTGCCCCGGGCCGCCATGTACAGCGGAATTTACTGAAAAAGCCGACTTTACGGGAGATTCGTTTGGCCTGACTCAGGAGCTTGCGGAAAACGAAGAGACGGGTGACAGAGGGGATTGGCCCTAAACGCGATGCCCGCATCGGAGAAGACAAAAGTGCCGCATCGGCGAAATAGGTATCCTGTCGACGCATTACCTGTCGACGCATTACCGATTTCCCCGTTTTCGCCATTAACTCCAGTAAGTCTTGAAGCTAAGGGCGGTGACAAGAATCACAGCGGAAGCTGGCCAGACTCCTACGGCCGCAGCCGGGCTTCATGGTCAGTCATTTGAGTCCTTGCTCTTACATGTGTCGATAGATAACGTCCCGTTGGGTGTGTAGCCGAAGTAGGTTTCATTCGCCTCGGAGGATTTGTTGATGAGGAAAAGGATCTTAGCCCGCGACTGCATCGTGAAGAGATGAGCAAGCCAGATGCCTGGATTGATCGGACGTTCTTGCAGTTCAAACCGGGTTCCGGGGTCCACACGGGCCAGGAAGCCGGCAATCGACACAGGCTTAACCACTTCGGCTTGCACCTTAACCCAGCGGAACGATGTAGGGTCGATCCACAATTTCCCCTTCATCCCTGGCAGCACCCGGGTCTGCAAGCTCTTGGGAACATAGCCGGGGCGGGGTGTAGCTTCGAACACATCGACCCGATGCGAGTCAACCACCTCCTCTCCCACGAACGTAAAGTTCATCGCTTCGGTGAGTTGCTCCAGCAGCTCCCGATCGCGATTACGTTCCTTCTGGTACTGGGCTGTCCGGCTGGCTCTTTCGTCAGAAGTTTCGTGCTGCCGTCGTTGAATCGTGGAGGCCAGCCGCTCCTGTTCGGCCGCCTCTTGAGCTGGCGGAAGATCAACGCCATTCACCTGAACAACACGATAGTATGGCGACCCCTCAATCATCACGACCGCCGAAGTTCGGGAGCCAGTTTTCGTCTTATCCACCTCACAGAAATCAAAGCTCGGAGCCCGATCCCAGTCCGCCTGGGTGACTTGAGCCGAGCGGCGAATGATCTCCCGGGTTTGCGCGGGTGTCATCTGGCACAAACTGCGGGCAGAAAATAAGGGCAGGATGAGTAAAGCTATGGGCCGGCCGAACATGAATCTCTTTGACTCAAAGAACCCGCTCACCTGCTTGAATAGGTTTCGGAGCATGGTCGAACACCTGCACGCATCGGGGCGCTTCTCGACGCTGTGTATTAACACGACAACCTGGGGGATCTGCCCCCTCGGCACTGATTTTTTACCCTAACCGGCTGAGCGAAACCGTGTATGTGATTTGACTCACAAAGCTCGGCCGCGCCATGTGTCAAACTACCCGTTAGATAAGGACCCGCGGAGGACATTTTCACCGGACGCGCCCGCGCTTCCGGCTTGGAGTGTTTATGAAAGTGTGGATCGCCGCTATTGGGCTGGCCAACTTCTTATTCGTGAGTATCGGGCTCTTGGGTGCCTGCCAAAACAGCCTTCCCAGCACTCAGACGGTCGCCTGTCAGAGACGCGATGCCGACTTGGACGCAATCGTCGCGAGGATTGAGGAAGTGCAGGCGAAGGATGCGGCGACGATTAAAGCATATAAGGTCACGCGTGAATACAAAGTGTTCCACGGCGACGATATTGAGCCGGTCTCGACGATTCAGGTTCTGATCACCCTCACTCCGCCTACCTCAGAATCCTACGTCATTCAACAAAGAACCGGGAATCCCCGCGGAGAGAAGATCGTGCGGCAGATCCTTGATTGGGAGATTGAATCGAACAACGACATCAATCACGGTCAGATCAAAAGACCGGACTACAAGTTCCTCTTTCTCAGAAACGACACGTTCGAGACAGCCGCCGAATATGTGCTACGGATTGCGCCGGTGCAGAAAAGGAAGATGCTACTGTTCGGCCAGATATGGGTGGACGCCAACACCTTTCGGATTCGTCGCGTCGAGGGTGTGCCATCGAAGACTCCGTCCATCTTCATCCGAGACTTGCACCTCACAGTTCAGTATGCAGATTTCCATGGCTCCTGGTTGCCCGTAACCTTTGACGCACACGCCAGGGTATTGTTCGCCGGAGTGTATTCAATCAACGCCCTCAACCTGGACGACAATCGACTTCCATCGACAAAACGATGACGCGCCGCACGTTCTGGGAAAGTTGTAACTGTAAGCGTGAAGGAGGCCAAACTCAAGACCCCCGCCTCGTCTGGCGTTAGGAAGTCGAGTCAAACAGCTTCCACAAGGCAAATCATGACCCGCACTACATTTCTATCCCGTTAATTTTCGTCTGCTGTGGCATCAGGCCGCCGGCAGATGTTAAGCGGCGTAGCCGCCCGCATTTCTGATAATGTTCTGCGCTCTTTCTGGTGTTTTTGAGGAGGACGCTATGAAGACGTATCACGCCGAGGGCCGCTCTGCTATTTGGATAAGTGCGCTGGCCGCTATCTCATTGGTGTGGGGAACGCACGCGGTTCGCGCGGGCGGTGACGCCGGTAGTTTACGTTGGGTTCGGCGTAACAGCGCCCGAGCAGGGCTATGACGACTATGCCGGCGTGGATGTAAGAGAAAAAGTTGTGGCTCTGATATACGGAGCACCGCCGCAATTCGAATCCACCATGCGAGCCCAGTGCAGCTCGCGTGCGACAAAGGCAGCAAATGCAGTTGCCCACGGTACAGTGGGAACGATCCTGAAAAGATTTCCAGGAAAGGCCAGTAGAACTGCAGATCCCTCGACTTCGCTCGGGATGACAAAGGGAAGGGCGGCTTCGCTGGAGAGCGGTTGCTGAACAAAGGTGGTTTTCATCTCCCTGGGTAGGCAAAGGCCCATGACTGAACTGACCGCCGGCCGATGGGTTGCGCCCGGAGGTTGTCGCGCTCGGTGCGGCACGGCTAAACAGGCTGCGGAAAAAGTCGGACCTGTTTTGAATCATTTACGTACGGGCTGAAAGCCCGTACCCTTCAAAAACCAGAGCTTTTCAACAGCCTGTAAAGCCGTGCCCTTCGTCTAGAGTTTTTTGCAACGTGTAAAGAGCGCGATGGATGGATCGGCGTTTCTTTTTCTCTCCGCGGGCCCGGATTCTCAAGAACGCCCTCGACCCGGTACAGTAATAGATCATGCAGATACACTTTGCATTTGGCCGGCAGGGGTTGGATGTCACGTTACCCGATGGGCCCAGGTACGAGGTGATCGAGAGCCGCTCCGCGGCCGCCTTGCCGGACGTAGCCGCGGCGCTTGACCGGGCGTTGGATCACCCCATCGGCAGCAGGCCGTTATCGGCTCTGGCGGCGGGCATGAAGACGGCGGCCATCTCGGTTTGCGATATCACCCGGCCCGCACCCAACTGGCTGACGCTGCCTCCCCTGCTCCGGCGCCTACACGATGCCGGCATCCCGATAGACGGCGTGACCATTCTGATCGCCACTGGATTACATCGTGAAGCCACGAATAGTGAGATCAACGCCATTCTGGGGCCAGAAATCGCGGCCAAATACCGCGTCGTCAATCACGATGCGCGAGCTCTGGCTCAACATCGCTGGCTAGGAAAGACGCAGCGGGGGATTCCCGTCCATATCGATGAACGGTTCATGGCGGCCGATCTGCACATCACCCTGGGCTTTATCGAGCAGCACCTGATGCTTGGGTTTTCCGGCGGCCGCAAGCTGGTGGCCCCGGGGCTCGCAGCTCAGCAGACAATCAAGGTCATCCACTCGCCTACCTTCATGCGTGAACCGATGGCAACGGAGGGGTCGATCACAGACAACCCTCTGCATGCGCAGCTGCTGGAAATTGCCCGCATGGCCGGGCACGACTTCATTCTCGACGTAACCCTGACCCAGAGCCGCGAAGTCTCGGGCATTTTCGCGGGTGATCCCGTCCAGGCCCACGCCGCGGGGGTCCAGTTTCTGCGCGATACTTCCCTCGAGCGGCTCTCCGGACTGGCGGACGCAGTGATCACCAGCGCCGCCGGCTATCCCCTGGACCTGACGTTTTATCAGACCATCAAGGGGCTGACCGCCGCCCAGCACATGGTTAAACCTGGAGGCCGGATCCTGATCCTGGGCGAGTGCGCCGAGGGCGTGGGTTCCCCTGAATTTGCCGCGAAGGTAGCCAGCTTCTCCAGCTACGACAGCTTCCTCGATGAGATCCGTAGCGCTGATGTCGAGATCGACCAGTGGCAACTGGAAAAGCTGGCGCTCGCCGGGCAGAAACATGAGCTGTTCTTCTATTTGCCCGGGATCCCGAACGACAAACTGGGAAATTTAGCCTCCCGCGCCTTCAGGAGCCCGCAAGCAGCGATTGCTGCGGTTCTCAATGGCCTCCTGGCCGGCGCGCGCGTGGCGCTGGTACCGGAGGGTCCGTATGTGTTTGCCCGCGTCCCGTCCGATGAACACGCAGAAATGCATCAATTATCATAAAAGGGCATCTAGAGGCTTATCAGATCCGGACGGCAGTACGACATGCGAAAGTGGCGAAATTGGCAGACGCACCAGACTTAGGATCTGTTTTTGCCGATTGCACGGTGTCGCACCGAATTGCACTTTCTTTTATTTTCAATAACTTAGCGTCTGTTAAATTGCAGCAGGTTGCACTAGATAGCACCAAAGTCCAAAGCAAACGGACACCAAAGCGGACACCAAATTAGTGCCTATATTCGTTCCCTTCCCTCAACCAAAGGCTTCGAACCCGCGACCTCCTGGGGTGACAGCGAAATTCAAAACGCGTCCTTTTCGGATCCAGGTGTAACGGATGGCCCTTTTCTGCGTCCTGAAACACGCTGAGGAGCCTTGGTTGCATTCTTAACGAACCCATGAACTCGGCCCTCACATCTTTTTGGGGGATGCTGGCAAGGGACTGATCCGGATCGCCGACGGGATCCCAAAGCAGCTGGGCGTATCCTCCCCATGACTCCGGATGTACGGTCGGTTCCAAAAAGCCGACATGAAAATCAACCGCTTCCTGCTGACGGTCCGGTGTTCCCCGCACGTCCGACCCAAGGGCATGTAACTGGTGTAGGGATGAAGGATCAACTTATCCGTGTCCGAGCCACGGACGTAATCGGTAAAATGGCGAGAGAGGATCGGACCGGGTGGGGCGAGTTGCACGTCGCCCGCAGGCCCATCTATATATCCATCGAGAGATTGCATCATTCCGAAGATGAGCCTGCCCATAACGCCTCCTGACTATTTCTGCAGAGAAAAGGCATTGGAAGACGGGCGTCTCGTCGCTGGAAAGATTCACGCGGAGACGCGGAGCACTGCTTCGCCAGGCCCGTCCCTAATGCTTGTGAGACTCGCTCGCGGAGTTACCGACTCCGTTTACGGGCGTTCCGTCTGACCAGTTACCCCTGACAACGTAAAACTCTGTAACCGGTGCCGGATTTGGCTGCTGAAAATAGACGGGTGTACCGGGCAGATTTGCGCCCCACGCCGCGCCATCCATGCGTGGAAGGTCATACATGAGGTGGTTGAGGTTATGGGGTGGCTGGTCGGTAAGGTACGCTTCCTTCGACATCATGTAGATCAACGAGCGCGAGGCCGGAGTTCCCAATTCCTTCTCGTCGAATGCGACCTTGATCGCATCGAACATTTGAGTTTGAGAGAATCCAGCCAACACCATACCCACAGCGAGACGAGCTGAGTCTACTCGATCTCATAGCCGGCCTCTATCTTGACAACAAAATGGTGGATGAAACTTTCTCTGCCTCATCCACCTGGAACCCGGCGGTTACTCGTCACCGGCTCTGTTTGCTGGATCATCAGCGGTCTCGATCTTGGAGAGCCGCTTCATGCTGGTGGCATGGACTTCGGCTATGCGGTGTTTGAACGTAGTGCCCTCAACCTCGTCTTCGACCTCGCGATACCGCAAAGTGCCTTCAAGCGTGATGAGCTGCCCCTTCTGGAGCGTTTTGGCGAACTGCGAGAGATTTCTCCAGGCATAGACGCGATGCCATTCGGTCCGGTTTTCGGAATTACCTTTGTCGTTCTTCCAGCTTTCCTGGGTTGCGATGTTGAGGATGACGTACTGCCCGCTGTTCTGAGCGGTTTTGGCTTCTGCGTTCTGTCCGAGGCGGCCGATGAGGATGACTTTGTTGAACATGGTGTTTGGCTCCGTTTCTTTTGGTTTGTCCGCTGGATGCGGTACATGCTTGCCCGAAGGGTGTGCCATCGCAACCCACTCCCAAGGCGACTGGACTGAATCTGCGGAAGGGGACCCAGACTCGCTATGGGGCAGGAGTCCGCACCTCGCAGAGGCGCGTAGCGGATTTTGGAAAGGAGAGCGTGCGTCCGAAGGGTGGGGGTGCCTTTGAGCGCGGCACGCTGAACGCAGATAGAAGGGCAAACCGGAAGGAGCCGCCCTCTTCAACCGTTTTCCCTCATGGTGCGAGTGCCAAAAGCCAGCTCAGCAACCAGAAGAGTCAATCACAACACAAAGGAAGAACGACAACGGGAATGGAAGCACCGATGCTTATCGCTCGGCCCATCTCCTGGCCTTCTCCATAGTTCTTCGGATGTAGGCAGCCCTCTTTGAAGTGCTGGGATCGCGGGACAGGTAGTCGTCTTCAAGGGCGCGTTCGATACGGTTCTCGGTCATGCCATTTGCATAAGCGGCGACACAGAAAGCGATGTCCGCGGCTGCGGGCCTGTCCTGGTACTTGGTTGAGGTTCGGAATCGCTCAAGAGATAGGTTTGTTAGCCTCTGTCCCCGATGGGGAGAAAGAGAACTCTGTAGCCGTCGTGCTTCTTGCTCCTGCTCTCGTGCCTCGTAGAGCTTCGTGATCTCCCGCCGGAATGCCTCGGCAATGGAGTATTGCTGCCCGGTGTGGCTGCGGAGCCGAACGAAAGGGAAGAGACCATCCGCCTTGCGATACTTGGGTTTGCAGTTGGTGAAGCCGGGGAGTCGCCCGAACCGCCTCCAGTCCGCCGCGCTTGGATCGGCATCATAGCGACCTGCCAACGTCTGCGCGACGAATGTTCCAATTAGCTTTGGAAAAACCATCGAGTGCTTGAGCCACGCCTGAAAGTTGCCAGCGCTGGTCTCAACCACCGCACACGGCTTGAAACCATCCGCCGACAATTTCGCGAGAGAAACCTCGTTGAGGTCGTCGAGGGCGGTAAAGCGATGTTCGCCCGATGGACGGATGTAGATATGGGAGCCGCGAACGTTGCGGTACTTGAGCAGCGAAAGCCGGTCGAGTACCGCGGCGGCGGCAATGCCGTCGAGTCCGGGAAGCATCCCGCGATCACTCAGGACACCGATATCGTAGAGCGGCGCCTCAATAGCCGTGAGCATATTGCGAACTGCGGATTCGGTCTTATCCATCGACGTCACACTTCTAGTTTATTTCAGCATGGGAGGGGTGCAGGGGAGGAGGGAACGGGCCCCGCCGTCCGCCTTGCGTGGCCGGATGCAGAGTCAAATGGCTGTTGGCGAGGGGCTGACGAAGTCGCGTCTACGGTAATGCTATTCTCGCAACTCCCGGTAAGCGGCGTCGAGCGATAGCCTCGCCTGATGCAATCGAAGAGCGAGAAGCAAGTCGAGCATCCACCCTTGATGCCCCCCCCGCCTCGCGTTCGGGTTATAACGCGGATGCCGATCGCATTTAGCCTTCACCCGCTCGGAAACCTTGAGTTTGTCGTTGAACTGAAACATTGCCTCCTCCTGTAGGAAAAGAGCGGGAGCCGCTTGTCTGGCTCCCGCTGCTGTTTAGCTTGTAGCTTTCTTCCTCGCTTCGTTCTTCTTCGGTGCGGGTTTGGAAGCCGCTTTGATCGGCATCGGAGTCTTCACCTTGCGCTTTTTTGCTGACTGCATTCTTCGGGTTGTGGGTGCAAAGGCAGTTTCGGCCTCTGCAAGAAAGTCGAGCGTTGCTTGTTTCGTTCGTGGTGGCGGTGCTGCTTATGGGTGGTTCCTCCGGTTTTGAATGGCCATGCTGTGTTTGCTTACAAACACGCCTTGGCCCTGGCCCACGCCAGCAGGGGCGGCAAGTGCAAGAGGCGGGGTTCCCACCCGGAACGAAGTGGAGGGCGGCCGCAGGCCGGTCTGCACAAGCGCAGCGCGGAAGATTGGGGTGCCTCTTGTCGCGCGCCAGGGACGGAGTCCCTCAGCAGGCTTGGCTCCCGGGGTTTTCGCGGAGCGCATGAATGACTGCATTTGCTTTCGGGGGAGGGCGTTGCGGGAAGGAACGGCCCGCAGAGGAGGGTACCGGAAGACGGCAGCTCCAACGCCGGCGGGAAACAGGGAAGAAACCTCCTCCCTTCTCGCGTAACTTAGCGCAAAAACGGCCCGGAAACATGATTTACAGAACAGACTGGGGACATCTTTAGAAGACCGAACCTTGAAGTCAGATTATGCGGTCCTACACGGTCCCATGGAAACTGTCAGAATAATGTGCTTGTGATGACCCTCACAGGCTGCCAGTGCCTGTGGCGGTACCAGAAGGGTCGACGTCCGTACTGCAAGGCGCTACCGCGAGTGCAACAAGCATGACGTCACTTTGTAGGCTCTGAAGAAGCTGCAAAAGAGGCTGAACTAGAAACGCGTCTGAATAGGAAGTTTGAGGAGCTGGTCCTACAGCTTCCTGGTTGAGATAAGTGATCAGGCTTTGTACCAACGAATCTCCGACGCAGGCAGCTGACGTCCTACGTAACTCTTCTGTTCAATCGCTCTGAGGCCAAGACGTAAGGCATCCACACACATCCAGAAGGTGCCGGAACACGCACTGAAACTCTTTCTGGAGAATGAATCTCAGGTGCAGACTGTGGCCGCGAATCGGAGGCCTAAATGGGGGTAATTGGCTTCCGACGAAATAGTGGGTGGTAACGAAAATGTAGTCGGTCACACTAGAGTGAGTAGCTCTGGCTCTGAGCCTGGTCAATCTTGCCTGGCTCTCGGCCGCGTCCTTCGGTGGCTATGAGGAGCGCATCTGGTGGCAGTGCATGCTCGAGCGCAGCGTCGCGGTGTACTGGATTTTTGTCGCGGTCGAAAAACTGGCCGCTGGGGCCGTCGACGTGAATGTATTTGAGCGTGGACTCGTGCTGATAGCTCTGCACTGTGCCGTTCGTTCCTGTCCATTGGAACGAGTCGGCGATCTCAATAGGCACTGCCCGTATAAGCGGCTCCCATCGCTCTCGATCGGCTGCCAATGGCTGCATGGATGCGACATGCTGCTCGAGCGAGTACTCTGGGTGCTTGGCAACAGATTGACATAGATTAGCGGCGTAGACGTGTGTGGCAGCTGCAAGCGGTTTGCCCTTCCCCTGCCAGTGCTGGTCGACAATGTCATGGGCGATCTCCGCTGGCGGAGTATGTTCAGCGATTCCCTGCTTTATGGTTCGGATGTCCTGTTGGATAACCTCGTTGGGGATGTTGCCTGCATATATTGAGGCGGGCAGGTCCTGATTAGTGCGCATTGGTGACTCCTTGGCAAGGATTTGCGGTATGGCGTGCGCTTGTAGGGCAGAGGTCTTGGTAACGTCGCGGCTGAGCTGCTCGCTGAGTCGGCTTGCATCATTTGTGTATACCTGGGCGTCATGTTCCGCGCGAGAGACTGAAACATAGGCCAGGCGGGAGTTGATAAGGTCCGGATGCATGTTGCTGTCGATGTTGAGCAGGACGCGCTCGGCGGTGAGGCCCTGGGCGCTGTGGCTGGTCATGGCATAACCGTGGTCGAAATGGCGCATTTGCTTCGGATCGAAGGCAACTGTTTTTTCGCTCTCTAGAAGGCGGACGGAAAACTCGCCGCTGGGAGCGATCTGTTCAATGACACCCATATCACGATTCGCCACGGCGAGCTCGCGATTTGGTGCTGTGAACTGTAGTCGGTCGCCGACGGAAAACCCGAGCTCAATCTCGCGATAGGCGCTCACGCCTCGCAATCTGGAAGGGTTGTAGGTTAACTGCTCTCCGTCTGGTTTCTGTATTGTGAGGAGATTTGCTTTCGGGTTTGCAGCGACGACTTGAGCATAGCTTTGGCGTTCGATGCTGAGCTCTTTGCTCCCACGGTGGTACTGGAGCACATCTCCCGGCTGATAGCTGGCCGCCCAGGTGCGGTCCGTTCCTGTGAGATCAGAGCGCGGAGTTAGCACACCAAACGAGTGGCTTCCCTGCTCCACGATGCCAATTGCCTGTAGTTCTTTTCGTACCGCTTGATTGATCTCAAGTCTTGAGGCGTTGTCGGGCGAAACGACCATGGTTTTGTCTGGGTTAGCCGTATATTGTTTGGCAATCGCTGCGATGCGCTGTTGCGGATCGGCAATTTCTACAATGCGGCCTTGCTGCTGAAGCAGCGCCACCCCGGCAGCCGTCTCGTTCCTGGAGAGGTGTTCGACTACCGCCAGCAGCTGAGGGTCTTTTTGGCGCACGATTTGATCGAGCTGTGCGGTGCGCATGCCGGCGAGCTGCAGCTCTTCGAATGGTTTGCCGGCGTCTACGCCCTGGTGCTGCCGAGTGTCCCCGACAAGCAGGACTTTATCTTGGGGAGAGATCCTGTAAAGAAACTCGCGCATTTGCTTGGTGCTCGCGAGACTCGACTCGTCGACCATGTAGAAGTGCTTGCTCGATGGATCGCCGACGGCTTGTTGCTGTCCGCCCCGGGCGAGAAAGGCTTGCAGGGTGTCGGCCGGGATGCCGGCCTCGCGAAGCTGCCGCGCGGCGCGTGAAGTCGGTGCAAATCCCTCAACGGCGTAGCCGTTTTGCTCCGCGCCGTGGCGGATACTCTCCAGGGTCGCGGTTTTGCCGGTTCCTGCTAGCCCCTGCAGGCCTTGAATCTGGTCTCTCGACTGAAGCACTTGTTCAATTGCTGCCCTCTGGGCTGGGTTGAGATGCGGCCGGGTGTCCGCGTGAATTAAAACTTGTTCTCTGGACATGACTCCGGAGCTTGCGTCTTGGCCTTGCCGCATCCGACTTAGCACGTCGTGCTCTGCCCGCATTGCTTCTTCGGTTGTGAAGCGGCGCCCGGTGTCGTGCTTTTGAGCGGGAACGGACTGGAACTCTCCGGAGCTCACTCGCAAATCGAAGTTTGTGCGCACCTGGTCATAAGTAATCGAGCCCATGCCTCGTCTTAGGGCGTCACGGAAGAGCAGTCTTTCGTCTGCAACTGCTTCCCGCTCAAAGTTGCGATCGCGCGCATAGCTCAGCGACTCCTGGGCTCTCTGCTGTGCTGTCTCCGGTCGTCGCTCGAGCTGGCCAGGTGATATGTGCAACGATCGCTCTCGGGCTTCGCTCACGACCCTTTCGGCCTGGTTGCCATACTCGGCCGCAATATGTCGATGGGCTGCCAGCACTTCCGCCGCAATACGTATCTTTTTTTTGTCGCGGGTGGTGTGGGCGGCGATCTCTGAGGCCTCCGCGCCGCTTCGGCCGCTGCGTGCGAGTGCCTCCTCAATCTGTTGCCGCCGCGGGCTCGATGCGTCCAGATATTCTCGCGAGTATCCTTTTATCTCTGGTGCGCCGCTTCGACCGGCTTCGATCTCGTAGCCCAGGTTCCGGAGTTGATGGGTCAGCTGTACCTGGTAGATGGCTGTGGCAAACTGTTGTGACTCGAACAGCGCCCGTGGTTGGAGTGCTCGACTGCTTCCGTCTTCGCGTTGGGTGATGTTGAAAATGACGGTATGCGTGTGCAGCTGGGGAGCCGCGTAGCCGTCGACGGGGCGAGCAGTGTCATGCTCGAATTTAGCTGCAATGAAGCGGCCAGTGGTCTCGGCGGGACGGTTGCCGCCGATCCGCGCCTGGGTATAGCGCTCGAGCTCGTTGAGGGCGACATCGACCGCGTGGCGATGGGCTTGTCTTACGCGATCATCTCCGCCGACCAGCGCAGTCAAGGACACCGATTTGGGAGCTGAGAAAGTCGCATCCCATCCAGCCCGATGTTCGACCGGCGCCACTGTCTCCCCGGACACAGTATGGTATTGCTGTAGGGCCCGGTGGCGCACCAATTGCTCTCCGGTGTGGGGATCTTGTCCCTCTGTGAGGCGTGCGAACTCCCGGACACCCACAGGGCCAGCCAGGCCATAGGTGTTCGCTAATCTTCCATGCCACTCCCCTTGAATGGCCGCTCCCGGTTTCCAGTAATTCTGCTCGGGAGCCGTGAACTCTTTAGCGTGGTAGGTCTGCGCCTTGCCAGCATTTAACGGCTTGGAGATGGTCAGCATGAGTTGTTATCCCCCGGTGTGAACCGTTGGCGGCTTGGCGCGGCCGGCGTGCGGCGGCGCTGTGCCGAGAGGATCCTGTGGCGGCTCTGCCGGCTCAAGTGGCTTGCTCATGTCCGCAAACGGCGAGTGGGGCGGGGTGTGCGGTGGCTTTGGCGTGCGCCGCGGAGAGCCGGCGATGTGGCCAGCTCCCATTAGGTTTTTCGGGTCAAAGATCAGCTTGTCATTTTCCAGATGCCTGGGATCGAAGGCGACTTGGTCGGCGACGACATCCAGGTACGGAAAGGAGAATCCCGTCACGTAATTTTCGTGCTTCATGAAGGCGTGCAGGTCTGGAAGTCCCGAGATTTCGGACTCCATCACTACGGGCTCTATTTGGCGATCGAGCGAGAAATTCCTGGCCGAGCGGGAGCCATCGAAGCGGGTCTCCTTCATACGTTCAATCTCTACTTTGCCGATTCCGTTACTCACCCATTCGCCGGCTTTGGGCTCCTTCGTTTTGAGGTAAATACTGGTGCTTGGTTGGGAGAGCATCACCTCTGCCAGGTGGCCATAGATGACCTCCAGCTGTGCCTTTCCCTGGAATCCGAGGATGATCGGGTTATTGCTCTTGCGGTTCTCGGTGAGCGCTGTCACCAGCTGCGGTAGCCGTTGCAGGCTCGCGAGTTCGTCAAGCACAAACCAAACCCGCTTTTGGTCCGCCCTGGGCTCGTTCAATAGCCGCATGACAAGCATGTCGATCCATACGCTTTGCAATGGCTGCAGCGCCGTCCGCTCTGGCGGTAGAGAGGTAATAAAGATCCATCCTTTTCTGGTTTGCGCCCAGTCGGTAGCCGACCATTCTCCGTTTCCCGCGCCCTTCTCCGGCAGGAGCCGAAGGCTCTTCGCAACCTTGCTAAGTGAGGCGAGGACACCGACTCTCTGCGGGCCCGCGGCGCGATCAATATAGTTCGCGACCTCGGTTCCTGCGACTCTTCGGTCAATCTCGGCAGGGTCACTCATCCACCGAATAAGCTCCTGAGGCGTCGGGCCAAAGCGCAGCAAATACGCGAATATCTGTTGCGGAATCTCTACAAAGAACTCGCCTTTTCGGTCCTGCGGTTGTTGAAAGAGCGAGACGGCAAGCGGGTCTGCTTCGGAGCTCCTTCTTAGCTCTTCTGACGGGCCCCAGTATGGGCATCGCTTGTCTAGCGGATTGAGGATTACGTCGCCCCGTGCGGCGTCATAAAATCGCGGCGTGAATTCTAGCGCCGGGTCGTAGACGATTGCTGAATCGCCGCGGCCGCGAATCTGGCGCAGCATCTGTAGGATGATCGTTGTTTTACCCGCGCCAGTATCTCCGATCACTTGGATATGCTGAGCCTCGGCTTTTGCCGGGATCCGCAGCAGGTCTTTCATGTAGTCAGTCTTGATACCGATCCCTTCTCCGCGCAGCCTCTGGTTGAATTGTTTCGGGGTTAGCCGCTCCGGGCCGCGAAGCCGCCGGCCGTACTTCATTTGCTTGCGGCGCGTGATATCGTGGCCGATCGCGAATGGGAGCTGCAGAAGCAGCGTCGCCAGGCCAAACAACAGCGGTACGCGGAACAAATTGGGCAAGCTTTCGCCGCCATAAACCGTGCTCTGCAGGTACGTGTTCAGCGCTTTATTTGGGTAAGAAATCTTGCGCTGACGCAAGACAAACTGGTAGCCGTCGGCAATGCCCCTGGGAGAGATTTCTAAGGAAAGAGGCTTCCCTTCATATTGCGCGGTAGTCCCGGAAATGACGTCTTTTTCCGTCGCTATCCGGCTGTGCGTTTCCGTGTTGTCGACGAGGGTGAGGAGCTGGTATTGGTCGGCTTTGTGCATCATCCCGGCCATCGCAGTCCGCGCGTAATAAGGCAAGTAGTACTGCTGCAGTGGCGTGAGACCGAAGGTAAAATGCAGGTAGATAAAGAGTGCCGCGGCGGCAATTGACAGGAAGACTGCGCCGTAGGAATTGATCGGCCCGTGCGGTGGCCATATGATCGTTTCTTTTCTGCCCCACAGCATCGCTTTTATCTCCTCTCGTCCTCGCGCTCGATGTCCATAGCGACTTGTTTCTTCACTCGCTTGATCTCCGCCAGCAACGCCTCGTAACTCTCCTTGGTCATTGCAGCGTGGCCATCGCCTGGCCTGAGAAGATTCACCAGAAGTAATCGAACGCCAACTATTTCGCTGAGCACGGGGTCCGGCGTGCGCGCGCTTGTATTCTGTGCGATCGCCGCAAGGACGAGCTCCCGCAAGACGTCCCCAACCTTGACCTGGCGGCTGTCTGCAATCCCCGTGAGCTGTCGTACCTCTTCCTGGCTGAGCCTGGTGCCGACGGTATGTGTACGCCGCGGAAGAGCTTCAGTGGTTATAGCTTCTTCGGCGGGAATGCACGCAGTGTTTGTGGCTTTTGTTGGCAACTTGAGACCTCATCTCCCATGTTTATGAGCGTTAACGGGCGTTTTAGTAAGTTTCTGATTAAGAAAGCCAAAGGCGCCCGTTTACATCTGTTAACGCTGCACCACCCTTTGAGGGGTGGAGTGTCACCATTTTTCCCGTGCGCAGCACGGAGTTGGTTTCAACACAATTCCCGATAAAGGAAATCAAGCCTTCATTGCTACGGCGACGGGGTGTTTACTCGTCCTGAGATCTTTCCCTGCGGCACGTGACTCTCTCACTTGGAGCGAGGCTGGAACAGGATTTCGGCTGGCATCACTCGCGAGAAACTTTTGGAAGTCTTTATCCTTCGCAAAGACATACTCCAGGGCCTTGTTGATCACGTCGTCGGCGCTGGCATGAATGAAGGCGGCGTACTTGTCTGTTGTAACCGCGACAGACTCTTCGAGCTGAACGGCGGCAGTTACCTTCTTGATGTGTTGAACTTCGAGTAGGGGCATCGTTATTTTCCTCCGAGCGTTGTTGAGAATAAAGAGCTTGCCGGTGCCAGCGAATAGACCGAATCACATTCGTACATCTTGCGGTCACGGCTGAAGGCCGTGACCTGAACAATGTCGCTGACCTTTCGGCCGCCCGGGTAGCGCTTGATCTGGATGACGTAATCGACAGAATCAGCTATTTCCGTGGCCAGGTCTTCGCGCGTAGCTTGCTGGTGAGACCGCATGGCCAGGTCGCCAAACCGGCGCAATGCTTTTACCGGCGAATTGGCGTGAATGGTCGCCATGGACCCGCCATGGCCAGTGTTGAAAGAGTCCAAAAGTGTCCGCGCTTCCTCCCCTCTGACTTCGCCCAGGATGATCCGATCAGGCCGCCAGCGGAGGGACGCTTGCAATAGGGTGTCGTAATTCACCTTGGTCTTGAGCATTTCAATCTGACACTCCGCGGCCAGAATGTTCGGATTATTGATCCGCAGCTCGGCGGTGTCTTCGATGACGACGATACGTTCGCTCTGAGGAATGAAATCGACAAGCGCGTTGAGCAAAGTCGTCTTGCCGCTGCCGGTCCCGCCGCTGATTAAAAGCGTCTTGCCGTCACGCACCTGAACTTGCAGAAAATTGGCCATCTCCTCTGTGAGAGAACCGGCTTCAATTAGTTCCTCGATTGTGTAACGCTTCTGGCGAAACTTGCGTATAGTCACCGCCGGCCCTGGCCGCACAACGGGTGGTAGAACCGCCGCCAGACGGCTGCCATCCGGGAGTTGAGCATTGAGCAGCGGAGTGTCTTCTCCGAGTTTCTTGCCCAGGTAATTGGCAATGACTTCGAGGCCCGCAATTAGGGCTTTGGGATCAAATCGCACTCCCTCTGCGCATGCAAGTTGACCCCGCGTTTCGAACCACCACACGCCGTCTGGATTGCCCATAATTTCACTGACGGCATCGTCTAAAAGCAACGCCTCGATGGGCCGAAAGAAGGGCAAAATCAACTCAAAATTCATGGTGTTTCTCCCTTCAGTTGAAGGCCTGATCTACGCGAAATCGGATGATCGTGAGGCCGAGCGGATTGACCGCCAATTGTTGATTGTGAACGCTATCGCGGAATACGTAGGTGACGCTGGCGGTCAGCTGCTCGCGCTTTAGCTCGTGCATGTCCTGGGCGTTGATATAGATCCGTTCAAACTCGATCCGAGCGGAATAGGGAGACACTTTTAGGTCGTCGAGAATAACATTCTTGACCACGATGGTGACGTAAGGCAGGCCGCTGTCTTTGAGGTAGGTGGGGATGGTTTGCGCCTTGCGTTCCTGCTCAATTACGTCGCGCTGCACGTCGCTGTTCATGAAGTAAAGCGAGGCCGTCTGGTCACGTACCAGGGTGAATCGATTCCGGGAAAAGTAGAGCTCCGCCCAGCGTCCCAGGTAGTACTTGTTCTCGGCTTCCTGGGGGCGATATTGGAAGTCCCGATAGTCGATCGCCTCGGCGCGTCCGACGTTGTCAATTCGGATAATTAAGGGCCTTGCTGATGCCAAAGCCTGATGGCTTTTGAACACCACGCCGGTGAGTGCCACGGCCACGGCCGACAGGGCAAGGACAGCGACCTTCAGGTAGGTATTCATGACCATCGGGTCGCCATACTGCTCAAGGTATCGCTCGGCCGCGCGCGTCATTTCGGGGGATGCCATTGCTTCACTGTTCATCGCTCTCGCCTCGCTGATTAAGCCCTTAAGAGAACGGCTGCGGTTGTTAGCACGCCGCTGCCCTGGCCGCCTGTAGAGCCCGAGAAAATGCTCATCGTGAGGTGAGGCACCTGGAACAGCACGTAAATATTGATCAAGGTCAGCAGGATAAGAAGAGGCAACTGCTTCACCATCATTCCCGGATCCGCGAAGCTGGGCATGGTCATGTAGTAGTGCGAAAGCAAATTGCCCAGAACGCTCAGTACGGCGGCGGCTACAACCTTGTAGAAGCAGAATCCGATGAATGCGCGGAGCCAGCCCCAAAAGAGAAATGCGAGTTTATCGAAGGCCAGAAATGGGATCATGATGGGGCCGAACATGCCCACGACGGTGCTGGCGATGGCGCCGTACCCGACGATCAGGCTAAGGGTGGCGGCGAAGAGTGCGAGCATGACTTGGATAAAGAAAAACACCAGCGCGTAATAAGGGTCGGCGACGGTCTTGACGATACCTGGTCCAACGGTCGATTGCGCCTGCGCCAGTGCGTTCTGCATGGTTGTGACGCTGTCGGTCCCGATGACGGCGACAAGGTACTGGGCACCCCCATTGATAAAGCCCTTGAGCGAGTATCCAACGTGAGGGATGGCGCTGTCATAGAACGCGACGAGGACGTAGGCGAAGGTAAGGAGCATAAACAAATTCAGAAATTTGGCCATGCTGAAGCCGGCTCCGCCGTGGGCCGAGGCTAGCGCTTCCTGCGCCCCGAACCAGACCAGCATGATGGTAGCCAGGGCGATGATCATGTGAACACCAAGTGCGTCAACGGAGGGCGCTGTAGTAGCCGCAAGGTTGTCGCAGGCCTGAGTAATGAAAGTGAGCAACCCCATAATGCGCCTCGCTTTTCAGTAGGTCATCGCAGCATCTGCACCGTTGTAAGCTGGTGCGATTTGGCTCTGAAAATTCATTCCGTAGTCGGCCGCATCTTGGAACTTTGATTTGACGGCATCCTGCTGCTCTTTCTGGGCGATCATTTGGTGGAGCGCTATCGTTTGCTGGAGCTGGTTGGCCTCCTGAGACTGACGGATTTGCAAAAGCACTCCTTGATTGATCCTCTGCAACGTCGCCATATCGGTCATCTGAAGAGGGTCCGTTGTTTGGGATTCAGCCTCCAGGTTTTCGATGTCCTGTTCACGCTCTATTTCGTTTCCGCGCATGGTACCTAGGGTTGTTAAGGAGCTGCCGACGATCGCGTCGCTGATATCGCTGCTGGCGCCCGTAGCGGCGATTTGCTGCTGTCCCTGCAAGCTCAGGGTGGGATATTCAGGAACCGGTCCATAGCGCGGTACGCTCGCCATCTGATACGCAGCATCTGCACCAGCGCCGCTATTGGCCGAAGCCATGACAGGCTCGGAGTTGCCGTAGGTGTTTGCCGTCATCTCGAGCAGCTGCCAGTAGGTGGAAGGTGAGGTCCAGCCGGCGTAAACGCTCTGTGGAGCGATGGACATTTGGTATGCCAGTTGGTAGTACGCGAGCGAGGTCTGGGCCAATTGAATAGTGTTCTGAAGAATGTTCTCGCCTTGCGCGATCTGCTCGATTGCATGGGCGGCTTGGGTAGGGTCGTAAACGAGACCGCCGAGCTGCGCTTGGGCTGGAATGCACGTACTGAAGGCAATCACCATAGTGACTAGAAAGAAGCGTTTCATAGCTTGACCTCCTGATAGCGTTTAGTGCGTGAGGGCCTTGGACGCACCATCGTCCTTAGGTCCAGGGTTTGGCTTTGCTACCTGAATGGCATCAAGCTCATGCTGCCGGCACGCTTCGGTGGAAGCGTCGGAGGCAAAGCATTTTTGCACATGGGTGCAGAGAGCCGCGGAGTCTGGGGAATTGCAGGCTTCGTGTCGCGGCTGCTGGCAGCCGCAAACGATGGCGAGCGCCAGAAGCGGTAATATATGCGAGTAAGGCTAGTCACGGCGAAGATCTCCTTTTCAAAAAGCTTGCGGTATATTGTGGTTGGTGTAGCTCGGCAGCACCATGTCTTGGGTGAGATAGATCTTCACGCGGTGTCCCTCGCGGATTGTGATCGTGGGCGGGATTTGGATGAAGCGGTCAAGCACTGTGGTGGCGGATGAAGAAATGCTGGAGGAGGCACCCGTAGCGAATAGCTGGGATCCGCTGCCCGTAAGAGCCCCGCCGCCGAGCTCAATCTCCGATGCTCCGGCGATGACTCCCAGCGCGATTGATGTACCAAAGATCTGGAGGTAGTGGTTATTTACCTTGTCCTTCAGTCCCATCTCTCCGGTTTGGTCGAGGCCTTTGAATTGGTTGAGGTCGACCGTATATCCATCGGGCATCAGCATTCGATGAAAGACCACTGCCATGCGACGTTGCTGCCCAAAGCCGGAGGCACCGATTTTTCGGGCCTCACCCAGAATGACCGAACCCTCGGGGATGAGCACGTTTTGCATGTCATGGGAGTAGACCGGATTCGACACCAGTACTTTGATGGGCCCGGCTGCGTCACCATCGAGTCTATTCATGAGGACGCTATCGACGGTCGTGCCTTCACGCAAGACATACAGCGGCCCGGTAGCTGAATCGAGATTGACCTCGGTGTCACGTCTTGCACCCTGTTCGTCGCCCGGAGCATGTTCGCCCATAGCATGAGGTGCAATCAAATTACTGTTGGTCTGGCGAGGTGCCCCAAGTCCACCAATCACCCCAGGTGAAGCATGCGGACTATCCGCCGGGCGGGCATAAGCGATGTTCGACGTAAATCGAGACTCAAAGGCTAATTCCCTCTCCTTGGCAGCGAGCTGCTGTTCTTGCTGCTCCTCCGGCGTGCGTTGAGGGTTCTGCTGCTGCATTTCCGGGGTGCAAGGCTGGCCCGGGACACATCCGAAAAATCGGCCACCCGGAGCATAGTCGGGGTCTGGGCCTGGTCTGACAGGAGGGGGCTGCGTGCTCGGTATTTGGCTTTTCAACTCTTGGGCGTTGCTGTCGGTGTTGTCCTGGATCATGGGCTGTGGCGGTTGGTTCTTCGCCTGTGCTGGATTCTTCTTGCCGATTGCACTAAACACCGCAGCAACGACTACGAGGAGGGCCGCGCCTAGGTACACCACCAATTTCAGGTTGCCGTGAAGCACGCCGCGCGGCTCGCCCTGGCTGTGCCTAAGTGCTGCCGGCCCGGCCGGCTCTGCGTTGAAGTTGTTCTCGGCCATGGCCATTATCCCTTCGTGGAGCGGGTAAACTCCATGCGCTTCTTGCCCAACTCGACATACCCGTTGCTCATGATCTTGGGAATGACGTAGGTTCCTTCGCGAAGATCATAAGGGATTAGGTTGGGCTTACCATCCCGGAGCTCATAGACGGTAAATTTCTCTGGAGCATTGGTCTTGATGTAGGTGAACTTGTCGTCGTGGTAGATCGACTGGATGTCGAACGGAGCCTCGTTCGCCTTGAAGGTGTAATCAAATTTCAGCTCCAGGGGATAGGCGCTCTTGTAAGAGTCAACGGTTTGCGTCATGTGCGCTTGCAGTGCGGCGAGCGCCTCCTGCGATTGGGCTAATTGGACCGCCGGTACAAATTGCGCCGGACCGCTGGAGGCAATCAGTGCGGAGCGATCGGCCGGCTCGACCAGCACCTTCAGGTCGGCCTGCCCGGCGGTCGCTGCCGCGGAGACATCCTGCAGAGTGAAGCTGTAGATATTGCCTTTATCCGTGATGAGGTTGAGGTTTGAACTGATGCCAGCTTTTGCCGGATGGACAAAGCAAAAGTTGCCCACCACGTCGACAATCCAGAAGTCCTTGTCGCCCGTGGCCGCTTCCATGATCTTCTCCGTCGCCGGCAACTCAATCAGGGTGGTGAACTTCACCTTGGCTCGAATGGAGATAATGTCCTGCGCGTGATATTGGACCGTGCGCGCCGTGTCTTGTGCGGAGACAGCCAGGGCACACGTCAGGAAGACGAAGATGGAAATAGCGGTGGTGAAGTGCGGGCGCTGCATGATGGCTCCTTTCGGTCGGGTCGTGCGTTTGTAAAAGGTGTGGCTTGTCAGGAGTTGGCGGCCACCTTCAAGCGGTTAGGCTGAAAGGGGTACTCTTCGGCCAGTCGTCGCAATCCTTCTCGAATGCCAAAGCGGCTGAAGTAGTCCCGTTTTTTTAGATTGTCGCGGGGGTTGTTGGTGGCCATCCAGTGCGACATGGAGTCCACATTCAGCTGCACTTTCTTCGAGCTTTGCGCCTTGCGGATGAGCATCTGGCCTGGGGGAACGAGCCCGGCAATTAGGTCGAGCTCTGTGTCGTTCAGATGGAAAGCGTCCCGGTAAACCTTTCGATCCATCTCTGGGTTGGCCAGGAAGATCTTGGTGGGGCAGTTCTCGGAAACGACCGGTAAGAGGCCAGAGTCCTGAAACTCCTTGATGGACTGGGTAGCCAGGATCATGCCGCCGTTGTGCTTGCGCCAGGTCTTCTGCGCCTGCACGATGTATTCGCGAATGGTGGCGTTTTTGATGAACAGCCACGCCTCATCCAGCAAGAACAGCTTGAATGTGGCAAGTTTGTCGGGATCGCAAATCTCCGTGGTGGCGCGATGGAGCACATAAAAAAGCAGCGGTTCGAGTGTCTGCGGTGCATCATCCCAGCCGCTGAAATTGAAGGTCTGGAAGCGGGAAAACGACAGGGTATCTTCGACGTTATCGAAGAGAAATCCGTACTGCCCGTCCTGAGTCCATCGATGCAATCGGTCCTTCAGGTCGCCCACAATCCGCACGAAACTCGACAATGTTCTAAGTGCCGGCTCGAATACGTAAATGCGTTCGATCGCGTCCCACAACTTACGGGTCTCCGCGAAGTTCATCTGGTACCTTTGCTCGCTCCCTTCGATGAGAACGCTGAAGAAAGAGAAGAGGAATTGCCGGTTGTCCTTGGTCGGTGGCAGGGAAAACGGGTTGATAGTGAAGTCTCGGGACTCCTGGCCAACGTTCAGATAGGACCCGCCGAAGATGGATGTCAAGGACTGGAAGCTGCTCCCAATGTCGAAGATGTAGGTGAGTGGCTCGTACTTTTGTGCATTCTGCAAGATGAAGTTGCAAAAATAAGACTTACCACTCCCCGTCATGCCCAGAATGAGCGTGTGAGGAACTTCCCCGTTGTGCAGGTTGAGAAAATAGGGGGTCTGGTTGTCCGTCTCCAGGACTGCCAAGTACTCCGTGTCTAGGTGCGAATTCCGCTTCTCGCCGGCCAGAATCGTGAATAGAAAAGACAGATCAGCGTAATTCGTGTTTAGCAGGTACAGCTTTCGAAGGTTCTGCGCATAGTCGCCTGGGACCGTGGCGAATAGGGCATTGAGCTGGTTATAGGTTTCCAGAAAGAGATTTCCGTCTGCGTTGCTGAACACGCCGGCAAACTCTCCCACCAGGTGATCGAGCTCGCCCTTGGTGGGCGCATTCACCACAATCGTCAAAGAGAAATCACCCAGGGATTGCCCATCCCCGATAGCCCGCAGGCAGTCGCCCAGGTTGTCGATGTCCTGCTGTTTCGAGTCATCCCGCAGAACATCCCGGGGATCCATTTTCGCCGGATCGTTCCCAATCTGAGAAACGAATCCGGTCTTTGTCATGTTGTAGTGCCGCCGGCGCTTGGATACCTCTTTGCGAGCCGTGCTGGTGGCGAGAGGGGTCCATTCCGTTACTACGTGAAAGTTCCCGGCGATCTTGAATAGTTGATCAAGCACGAGAGGCCTGGTCTCGCCTATCGCCTCTTTCATCGTGAGGACGCGGACGATATGATCGCCCACACGTAGGTGATCCCGTTCGGCCTCGATGTTGGAATTCACGACCTGGTAGTCAAGAAACTGCGTGCTCTGAGGAGTTCCCGCGATGCGCCATGGGTCGTAGTTGAGTAGGCGGCGAAGGAACCTGAGCTGCCCTTGTTGGTCAAGGACTTCAATGCGCATGAGGTCCGTGAGCTGACGGACAAACACCTTCACCCGCTGATCCAGGCGCCCGAGGTCCTGCTCAATGTGCGATCGCAGCAACACTTTCATGGCGTTGTTGGTGAATTGCGCCTTTAGCTCACCAATCGCGCCGGCGGGGTCTCGCAGAAGCTGAGCAATAGCAGCCCGGATGCCGGTCTTAGAACGCGATCCCTCGAGCACGATGGCATAGAAGATCTCGATTTGGTATAGATCGTCTCTTTTTGCCTCAAAGAACTGCCGGCGCTGCTCGATGGCAGCCTCCACAACCGGATCGTCATAATGGGCGAACGGAATGTCGGGCCTGTTCGACTTAAAAAGATATTGGTAGACGTGGAACCCAGGCCCGAATGCCTTGAGTGCCGCTTCCAATCGCTTGGTGGCATATTCCTGCGCCGCACGATCTAAGCTTTCGTAATCGACTCCCGAGACCTGGAGGACCATGCCCAGATCGCCACTCTTGGTGATAAAAACCGTCTCGTTCCAAAATCCGTAGAGGTTGATGTGGTCGTTTAAGGCGGCTGAATCCTTCCATGGTTTGATTACCTTGTCTACGCGGAACATCAGCGGACCTCCACTCGGGGAACTCTTTGCTTGGCCGCGTCATAGCGAGCCTTGTAACGCTCGGATTTGGCAAGGATCCGCAGAAACGCAGGGTCGCTATCGTTAACCCACTGTCCAAACGAAAAGCCGCCGATAAAGATTGCTAGACCGGCGAGGAGAGAGTTGAAGAGGTTGAAGGTGCCCACGGCGGCCACGCACACTAAATAGAACAGCCAGCGGTCGACGCCTAGGTAGGTCAAAGGCTTATGCAGACTCTTAAACACTCGGTTGCTCCGGGCCCTTTGTACGTGTGTTTCTGGCATAAGCCCTCGCGGAAAAGGTCAATGGCTAAATTCAAAATTGTTGGCTATACGCCCCAGAGCCATGTGAGGACGTTCGCGGCAAGTACGGCGATGCCGGTGCCGGCGGCGACGCCGGCCAGCGCTTTCTTGTGACCCGGTTCGCCGTGCGCAAGACCATACCCGCCGATGACGATTGCGATCAGACTTGCGACCTTAGCTACGGTTCCGGTGAAGAGGGTTTGTAACGCTGTGAACCCGGTATCAAAGGGCGACGCCTGGGCATGTGCGGTGAGCGGAAGCATCAGAGTGGTGAGCAGCAAAAAGCCCGAGAGAGAAGCGAACATCTTTGGCTTCTTTGCTCGGGCGACGCTAGAATTCGTTCTCACGTTTGCACCTCCATCCGACTCAGCTTCGTCGGCTAATGGCGCAAACCTAAAGCTCTCTCACGCTCAGCGTCCAGTGACTTTTTGTCCGGCAAGTATTCCCGAATGGAATACTTGCTACAAATTGCGAAGGAAATTTGAGACCTAATCGAACTCGTACTTTTGCAAGACTTCCGGGGGCCCGACTCCAGGGCGACTGATGCTCGCCTCGATCGCTGGCCTTGCCGCGAAACAACATGTAAAAATTGTTCCGTCGGGGAAATCGATCTGGAGTTCCGTACCCTCTCCTGTGTCTTTGAAAATGCGGAGGGCTTCGATCTGTTTGCCCACAACCTCCGAACATTCGATAAAATTCTGGTTCATCGATGGGATACCTCGCGCTTATGCGCAGTTGACTGGGCTCACATTACGGCATCGGAAGGCACTGGGGAATTCCTGCGGGTGGGAAGCCTGGACCTCAATACTCTCTAGTCATAGTCCTAAACGATGCCTAAGTCGCTATCTGCGGAGAAAAATAACAGTGGAAATCTCAGTTGGGAATCTTCTCGGGAACCCCGAGGCTAGATCGCAACTATGATAGGAGGAGTTGCGCGAGGCGAAAGGAATGTAGCGCTCCAGAACATCTTCAAGCCCACGAAAGCGCCGGCGGTTTCCTCAAGGGACCTGTTTGTCGCTACCCTAACCATTGGGTTTGCGATCGTCAGTCTTTCGGGGATACAAGTGGTGATAGTTTTTTTCCGCAATTCAGTGCAGCGTTTTCGCCGGAGTGCATCTCGTAATTGGCTGCAACAGTAACAAATGAAAGGGGCTCTGCTTGTGGGTGGATCACAGTCCAAGCCGGTGCGATGGTTGTTCAAGAATAAAATCGCTTAGTTTTGGAACGACGTGAACACGAAAATTGACAAGCCAGGGAGCAGACGTCGGAAGAGTGGGGATTTTCGCGACCAAAAGCGTTGACGGAACGATCCACGGGCAATCGACGTCCGAATAGGAGCGGGGGCTAATCCGCGCAGGCGGCTTCAGGAGACCTAAAAGGATCTTCCGCACTTTCGGTGCAGGCTGGAGGAGGAAAACTTGACATATTCGATACCTTGAAGAGGTGAGCCAACGTATTGATTTTGTAGGAATTCGCTGCCATCGTCCGAACAACTGATCCTGGAAGCTGTGGAGGAGACGACCCACGGTGTTGTTCTTCGGGTGCGCGCCAAGCACGTGCCGCGCTGTCCGGCGTGTTTCGAATGTCGA
Organism: uncultured Acidobacteriaceae bacterium; assembly: GCA_963814015.1. Lineage (GTDB taxonomy): Bacteria > Acidobacteriota > Terriglobia > Terriglobales > Acidobacteriaceae > PALSA-350. Next base: position 651,867 of record CAWFBI010000001.1, on the reverse strand, counting down.
GTGTCGTATCACAGCCGCTACGCCAGGTCGGGGGCCTGGAGAGCGGCTCCTAAATCGGCTAGGAATCAAGAGTAGCGACGATACCGTGTTACGGCGCGTCAAGGGGCGAAGACGTGGGGCGATCCAGCCGGCGGTGCGTGTGCTGAGCGTTGATGATTGGGCTTGGCGCAAGAGGCAACGTTACGGGACCATGCTGATGGACCTGGAGCGGTCACAGGTGATCGACCTGCTTCCAGAACGATCCGCCGATAGTTTTGCGCGCTGGCTCGGTTTGCATCCTGAGGTGGAAGTGATCACCCGCGATCGTTCCAGCTTGTATGCCGATGGAGGACGACAGGGCGCTTCCTCCGCCATTCAAATTACGGATCGCTACCACTTGGTTCCCATTCTGAGTGAGGCGGTGGAGCGCGATGTCCAGCAATTGCAGATCGACGCGCGCAAGCAGCTGGCTCTAAGCGAGGTCCGGGAACCGGGCGCAACTAATAAACTGACGCTGATCGAAGCGCGACGAAAGAGATGTCGGCAAGCGTGCTACCAACGGTACACGAAGGTGCATGAATTACACCGAAGAGGCCACACTCAACTACAAATCGCGGAGAAGGTCGGCATCGGCGCAGAGACCGTCTCCCGATGGTTGAATGCGCCAGCGTTTCCAGAGCGTGGGATCCGAAGCGACCGTCGACGTGATCAGGCCCTTTTCCTTCAGAGTCGCAAACGTGGATTGTAGCCGTCATTGACTCGAACCCACTACTCTGCCGGCCGCGTGTCCGCGTTCCTCAATATGCCGCCACAAACTCTGTCGCTGGCGCAGAAGAGACATTTAGACGCGTTCATGCGCTTTTGTCCTGGGGCTCACAAGCTGCGCCGATTTGTTCTTCAGTTTCGAGCCATGCTCCGCTGGCGAAGCGCCAAGAGACTGAATAGGTGGATAGATTCGGCCACCGTTTCCGGGTTCCGCTTCACGGCCCAGTTTGCGAGAACGCTGCGCCGAGATTTGGAAGCAGTGAAGCTATCGATGACAACGCCATGGAGCAATGGCCCCATTTGAAGGACAAATCAACCGGCTAAAAGCCATCAAGCGGCAGATGTATGGGCGGGCAGGTTTCGAGCTTCTGAAAGCGCGAGTGCTGCCTTGGGATCCTTCAAGCGCAGCTTAACCCTGCACCGAAAGTGCGGAAGATCCAATTTAAGTGCAGCAAAGTGACCCTCCTACTCAAAACAGCTGTGCAGATCGGGTCAGTACCCGTCCAGGAAGTCATCGAGCAGCTGGTGAAAAACAACCGCGGTTGGTTTCCAGTCACTTTGCATTGCTTTGGAACCAGCGTTTCCGTATCCACTATCGGGTCTCGGACGTAAGCGAATGAATGGCGGCAGTCCATAGCGCACGGCAAGCCAGTTGGCCCACAGGCGTGCCGTGCGGCCATTACCGTTTGCAAATGGATGGATCCGTATCCACTCGGCATGCGCCCAGGCGCAGAGATCGATGATGGCAGCCAATTGATCGGCGTTCGGATCTTGTCCGATCGGCAACAGCGCATCCAACTCTGCGACCAGCGCCTGAAGCTTTGCCTCAAATTGCTTCAGCGCTTCGGATACTTTGGACGGGACCACGCCATAATTGGTCCCTACTCTTACCGCTGTATGTTCCAGGCCTGGTTCACCACGATACGCGCCGGTAAATCGCGCGTCAGGCACGTCCAGACCCTTCATGAAAAGGGCCTGCCACTCCCTCGCCGTTTCCCGGGATGGCGGCTCGCGCAGCTCCGCGTCGCGAACGATTTCCGTTAAAACCTTGGCAAAATTTTCACGTAGCTGGGGACTGTCTTGGTCCCAATTAGGCACCTAGAAGCTCGCGAATCCTGCTTTGCACGGGTCCCTGGATATTGACCTGTTCCTCGAATGGCTCACCCTCGAGAGGATCGCCGCCACTAACTTCAGCCTCCACAAATTGGGCGATCGCACGCTGAACCCCGGGGTCATGCTTCCTGTAGGTACGCAGTCGTTCGAGGTTTGCTTCCAGACTGCGTTCCTTTGGGCTCTGCTGGTGGAGATAGCTCTTAATGGCGTCGTTCAGCAGCTGATTGATCGGGCGCCCGACGACCTTGCTTAGATCTTCCAGGGCTATTCGTTCTTCCCTCTCGATTCTTAACGTAAACGGGACTCTCGCCATGTAAACAGGCTAAGCCAAACTTAAAATGATGTCAAAATCTTGTTTTGACATCATCGGGCAGCTAGGAATGCCCTGGGCTCGGCTCTCTCGATCCGCAGCCTTAGCTCGGCTAGGAATTCTGCGTGCCCTGCAGGTTCCGTCGTCCGGATTTCATGCATGGGCTGCTCTTCCATTTAGACCTGTATTTATTTATATCTTTCCGGTAGGGAGCCGCTAATTGCGATGTAGCCCCAGGTTGTCATTCACGGCAGAGACGAAGTCCTGCTCCGCTCCCAAATACCGCTCAGTGGTCTGAATCGACGCATGACCCAGTAGAAATTTTATTTGCTCAAGATCGCCGCCCCGCTTGCGGCAGAGCTTGGCGCAGGTGCACCGCATGTCATGCGGCGCCAGCTGTTCGAGACCCATCGCGCGCGTAGTGCTGAACGATCGTGAGTTTTCGGCAAGGGTGCGAAGCATGTCTGTTCGATTGACGACCCGCGGCCGAGGGTCGTCAGTTACCGGGGTGATCGGCAAGCAGGGAGTCCATGTCATCTCCAACCCCGTATCCCAGGTTGTGGCCGATTGTGCGTACGCGTTCCAGCCTTGCGATGAGGGCGTTGCGTTCTCCTGCAGATAGCTGACGAGTGGTCTTGAGGGCCTGTTCGAACATATTGACCAGAGCCTTGAAGTAGCCTTCATCCTGGTACCCGAGATCGTTAGAGAAGCCAGCTGCACTTTCGCAATAAGACACCATCAGTTCTGCGAGCCCCGCAGGTTCTCCGACCGCTTTTCGATAACTGGAAATGGTATGTTTGGCCTTTGCGACTGAGATATCCTGGTTGCGCAACACGTCCGGCCAGAGCCAGCGGTCCAGTGTTTCCTTGTAGGGTTTCAGGACATCCTCTCCCAAGCCAAAACGGGTGTGAAGGAGGGTCTGATTCTCCTTGTTGACAGCATAAAGATCCTGAAGCAGGCCCATTAAGTTTGTCCGGTCAAGGCCCGCGAGTTTTGCCTTAACATCTGTCCATGTGGGCTGTGATCGTGGGTGTCGCTTCGTCACGGAAACTCCGATTCTTCTTTGTTGGCTAACGAGTCAAGTTCCTGGGGATACATAGATCAGAAGCAGTACCCCTGGGCCACCCAGTAATGCCAGTCCTTGATTGCTTCGCGCGTTACTTCGTCCGGGTCGATGGCGCTTAGTTGAGAGAGCGGGACAGCCATGGTGCGCCTCTGCCACCGGATCAGCACCAGCATATCGCCGGAACATTTATCTTCGGGCGCCATTCCCCGGACTTCGACAGATTCGCCTCTCTGCAGCGGCGAGATCATTTTGGAAGCGATGCATTTTGCCTGGAACGGGAAGCGGATCTTATCTTCCAGATAGTAGTACCAGCCAATGGCCTGTTCCGCGGGGCCATAGGCATCCACGATGACTTCCTCGTGGATGCGTTCTTCCCGAACTGGATCGCGTTTGGGCTTTGCCATGGCTGTCTATGCTTCGAGGAGTTGACGGACACGGGAGAAGCGCAGCAACTCTTCTGCTCCCATCACTGGGTTTTCTAGCCGGGGTTCGTCGTCTGGGTCGTCGAGTTCGTCCATTTCGAGATCCGGGTCCGGAGGTACGAGATATTTTGTATTTTCCAGGCGATCAAGATAATCGCGGATCTCTTCGGATGTAAAAAGCCGCCTGATCTCCCTGATAAAGCCCGGCACTTCCGCCGCGAACAGGGGATCGCGCTCGGCCGCGTGCAGGAAGGAAAACAGTTTCTCGCCGATCAGATAGTTCAGTGCGTCATCCAGGCCGAACCTCTCGCGGATACCTTCGGTTGCCAAGCATTGATCGATCCAGATTTTGTGGAATTCTATTGGGGCGCTGTTCATGCTTCGGTTCTCCTGTCCAGGATACGGCGCACGGAAGTGCGCCCGATGTCATTTGGAGCAGAGCCGTTCGCGAGCACAGAACAAGGACAGCTTTCCTATGAATCTCTGGCCGAGATGCTCGAAGCCTTTCTCGCAGCTCATGCGGTGTCCCGCAAACCGTCGAGAGCGTCGCTGGAATGGGTGTACTTGACACTTCCAGAGGACAAGCAGGCGACGCGGAAGGAGCCTGAAGAGGTCACGAAAGACGACGTGCGGCGGGTGGTCAAACATACGATTCAGATGCTGAGGAACCCGGCTCAACTGAGGCGCCGGCCCCGTCTGGCCGTTCGCAACCTGAGATCCATTCGCGGAAGTCTGGGTCCGGGAGCAACTGCTTCCTGTCGAGCCTATAAGATCTCTGCAGAAGTAAATTGAGCTCCCGGGGCGCCGCACGGTACGTGATCGGAACTTCGCGGCGTCGGTACTTGGGCTGGAGCTACGGGAAGGACGGTACGAGCTCGGCGATGATTGTGCCAACAAAGTAATTACAAACTAGAAGGATTAACCCAAAAACAAGCTTTTAAAATTGAAGGCTGTACTGCCGCCGACCATCGAGCGTGACGATGTTCTCCGGCTGCTTCTACCGCAAATGATGAGTTAGATTCGGAGCTGGACGGTTTTCCTAAAGGAAGGAGAAGGGCACTACGTCCGCAAGGATAGGTCGGAGCCTTGTCGCCATTCCAGGATCATGCGATGGCCGATATCCTCGAATTCGGAATGGTTGGTGATGTACGCGTGCACTTCCTCAGAGGTACTCGCAATGGCTTTGTAGATGCGTTGGCGAATCTCGCGGACGCGGGCCGGGGAGGCCCCCATGCGCGTCTCACCCAGGCGCTGCAATTCTTTTGCGCTTGGCCATTTGGTCGAGCCGTTGAGCGTCAGCGCCATGCTGTCTTTGGGCAAGTAGACAGAAGTCGTCACAAGGTCGTACACGGGGGCGAGCCTGGCTTCGCCCTCGACGTCGTCGTAGACAATCCCGAAATTCTTCAAATGGGCGTCCCCGTTGCGCAGCGCGCAATTGAGAGCGATCAAGGTAAAAAGCTTTTCCATGTCATCGTTGACATGCGTGGAGTTTGCAAACTGACCGAATCGCTTCATCACCGAGGTTTCGTAACTGCCACGATATTTTTCATCAGTTCTGCGGCCGTTAAGCACGCAGAAGTCCTCGAATCCGCGATAGGTGCCGTCCATCCGCAAATCGAAGCGGTCGATGACCATCGCCCTACCGTCCTCGGCAAGACGGTAGGGTGGCACATCGAGCCCGCATTTGCGGGCGACTTCGAGGCAAAAATACTCGTTGGCCGCAAGCTGCGGATATTCATTCGGATCCCACATCTTCACGATATGGGTCGCGCCCCTATAGCTCTGCGAGAGACGGTGCCCCGTTTGCTCCATCTCAGCGAAGGCCCTTTCGTCGCGAACAAGGATTTTGGGTTGCACGCCGCTAATGCCGGAGAAGGACGCGAATTTCTCCAGCAGATAGCGGAACAGGTCGCCGCCGCGCCTGCGTTCGAGAATCTCGTCTACGGACTGAAAGGGCACGTCTTCCCGCAGCTGCTCTTTGTCGCCGGTATAGCGGATGCGCCCGACCTGCGAGCGGCCGACAACGGACAGCAGGTCGAATTCGTCAAAGGTGCCGGTGGCTTTCGCGAAGGCGAGGCGGAGCCGCTCCCGCAAAACACCTTCAGGCAGGTTCATCTCGAATATCGGAAGCAGGCCGAAGGAGGCGCTCCAGGACTCAAGCCGCATCGGCATGGTGACCGATACCGATCGCACGGATGGAGTGTCGGCAAGATAAGCGAACGTGCTGCCGCGATCACCGTGACGGTCAAGCAGTCCCGCCTCAGCGGCGTCGGTCCACACCTTGATCATCGCGTTGCTCTTCCATGAGTTCTTCCAGTGTCGGCCTGCGCGCGCGGGCGTCCTGCAGCTTCAGTTCCAGTCCTAGAGCTGAAAGAATGCTGGTAATTTTGGAGTAGCCGAGTTCGCCGAGCCGTCCGTTCTCCAGCGCTTCCAGCGTGGAGAGCCCGATCCTCGCTTTTTTGGCAAGCGCGGGCTGCGTCAAGCGCAGTGCCTTGCGCTTGGCAACGATCTGCTCACCGAGTATGGGTAGGGTCAGCATTCACCTATTATACGAGGTTTTTAACCTTACCAGCACTAAATAACCTAGTTTGCTGGGTGTTTGGCCGCTGCTCGGAACGGGGTCAAGGTCTGAACCGCTGCTTTTTGAGCCCACAATCGAGATGATTGGTCTTGTGCGACTTGTAGGTATTTTGGCCCTGGATCACCCAAAACCGGCCGCTTGTGGTCACCTGAAAACCGGCCACTCTGAGTGAGGTTAAGATATAACCCGGATAGAGGCCGTTAGCCTCTGTCTCATGGGTAATGTTTTGAGCGGAGAGAAGCGGGAACAAGTACGTGCGTTGGGGCCGGGTGGCCTCGCGTACAGCGCCGATGCTGGCTCCGGCTTTATGAGCCCACGCTGGCAGGCGATGCGTATGTGGGGGGAGTGCGCCGCGGGCGATCCGCATCGCGGATGCGCTGACCGCCGTACTTCTGTCCCAGATGCTCGCGCAACAGAACATGGCTGTGCGCGGATCGAGAAGTCGCACGAACATCGCATCCCATTGCACATCGACCTGGCGACCGATCCAACCTGGAGGCGCACCCTAATAAGCGGCCTCCACTTCAACGCAACCATCCAGGCGGACGGTCTGCTGTCCGTACTGGTAATAACGAAATGGCTTGATCGGCAGCGCTTGCAGCGATGGCTTCTCTTCGGCGAACGTGGCCGCCACCGGCCGCTTGGTCCGGCCATGGATGCGCGTATCGGCCCAGTGTTCTTCCCCGTGGTCCAGATATGCCTGCGCCTCTTCCAGGCTCTCGAACCGTTTGCCTTTCAGTGTCCTTTTTTGTGCATGGGCGACACCGCTTTCGACTTTTCCCTTTCGATCTGGATCCCGCACCTTCAAGGGAGTGCCGTCACTCCGTAGTGTGCCAGAACATCGCGATAGAGAGGATTCACGCGTGGATCGTAGATGTCGGCTGAAAGCACGCCTTCGCGAAGATTATCCAGTACCACCAACCTCGTGGTGCCGCCAAGACGGCGGGAGGCCTTCTCATGTAGCTCGGCCCATATCCGTGTACTGGAACGGAAGGTCTGCAGTCGGACCGATTTGCGGCTGTAGCCCAGCATCAGAACAAACAGCCGCGTGCGCCGATACTTCCCACTGTCGGGATCACGCACCATCGGCCCGGTGCCATAATCGACCTGCCACTCTTCACCGGGTGCGGTCTGGATGATGACTCGTGCTTCCGGAGATGAGCCGCCGCGCAACCGGCGCACGTAGCGCTTCACGCTCTGGTGGCCGCCGGCGAAGCCATGGTTATCGACCAGGTCCTGCCAAATGCCCGACGCAACTCCCGTCGCCTGTTCGATTCCCCGCAGAGACCATCCCAGTCGTCCGAGCGCGATAACTTGTTCCCGCTTTTCTCTGCTCAAAACATTACCCATCCAACAGAGGCTATCTGCCCACGTTGCGGCTAATGTCTAAGGCTTTCTCCATGGCCGGTTTTCAAGTAACCCTCTATGTCCGGTTTTGGGTCACCCCCGAGGGGCCGAATCATTTGTAAGATGCGCGCTGATCGAGCCACAGAACGACCAGCGGCTAGTTTCGGCGACACTTAGGGGATTTCTGCAGACTGACTTAGCGTTCTTGGGCGACTCCGTCTCGCGACTGTCACACAGTCCGCGATATACTCACCCTTCAAGAGCCTCGTGCGGTAGGAAAGCCGACGGTTCTCGGAAGATAATCGGACCCGCAAATCTCGTCAGCAGGCGCATGAGATATGACCGATGATCGAGAGCATTCTTTGGGCCAAGAGCGGATTAGACGGCGTAAAGAGGATCTTTAGCCGAATCAGGAGCAGCCCGCGTGGCAGACTTGAAGCCTACTGTTGTACATGAATGCGATCGTTGTAACGCTACTGTGACTCCTGCCGAATCCGGCCAAGGTGTCAACGTAAGCGGAGTCATTCAGTGCCGGGTGTGCGCGCACGTGGGTCCGCTTCGTATCAAAGTGGTCATGGAAGATCGCCGTTGATTCTTATCCGCCCAGGAAAAAAGGTAACTGCCTCTGCGAGGTGCTCGGACTCAGGCTGCGAATAAATCCACGCACGAACTCGCTCACGACTCTCGCTCGATTGTCTGATCTACATGCAAGCTTCGTTTCCAGGACAAGATCCTCACCCGCAAGAGGGCGAATGGTGATGCCTTCTCGAGCGATCCGCCAAGCGCCGGCCTGCGTTATGACGGCAACTCCCAGCCCACGAGACACGAATTGGGACGCCTCCTCGGCAGTGGTCACGTGATGTAGGTACGTCCCGGAAACCGTCGCCGGCCTAACGCGCTGCACTAGATTGTCATAGAGATAGGGGTGCACGTGCCGGTCGAACAAAACACAGGAACGTTGCCTGAGTTGATCGGCTGTGATCTCGGTTAGCCGAGAGAGGTCGTCCTGATCGAGCATAACGGCAAAAAAGCGTTGCTTGGCCACTGACACAGAGCTGATCTGGGAGGTTTCAGGCATACCCGTAAGAAACGCCAAATCCAGGGTTCCGTTCAAAAGGTCGTGCGATAGATCGACAGCAAACTTGCTGGTGAGCGTGAGGCTTAGATTTGGAAAGAACGGGAGCCTAAGCGACAGCACATTAGTGATGAGATAGGGGTCTGTGTAAGGTGACTTGCCGACGTGGAGTATGATTTCTGATTTCTGGTTAGCGGCTCTCGAAAGACTTACCGCACGTTCTGCATGGAGGAGGGACAACTTGGCTTCGGCAGCATAAGCCTCACCCGCGGCCGTGGCCGCGATCTTTCTACCCTCGCGGACAAAGAGTTCGTAGCCAAGGTGTTCGTGAAGGTGACCGATCTGTTTACTTAATGCTGATTGGCCGATATTGAGTTTCGTAGCAGCACGAGAGAAGTTCAACTCCTCCATCAGCACAACCGCCGCCCGCAGGTACTTCGTGTCCAATCCAGACATGACTAACTCCCGAATACGAGGAGACTTCGTCCGTTTTGAATTGAGCATAACAGGTGTTCTCCCCTTTTAACTCAGGTGTCCATGCCAACTAACAGGCAAGAGCGGCAAAGTTAGGTTTCCTGGCTCGGAAGGGAAGGAGCTATTCCGGCATGGAATACTTGCCGGACGAGATTTCATTGGACAAGCGTGAGCCCACCTCGCGAATCTGAACACAACAGATGTGCACACGAAGTCGGAGGCAATCATGGACGAGAGAAGCTACGTCGAGAAGAAACCGCCCGCCCGAACTGTTCCTGATTGCTACGATCGGATCCTTGTCGGCCGTCGCGAGGCAGCTCGAATGCTTTCGATCAGTCAACGCTCCCTGGATTATCTGGTCGCAAAGAGGCAACTCAACGTCCGTAGAATCGGAGCCAGGGTGCTCATCTCGATGAACGAGCTCAAGCGGTACGCTCGGGCCGATCACCCCAGGCCGCTGGCCGTAAACGAATGAGATAACGCGGCAAAAAGACCTGCTCACGCTTCGAGCCTCTCGACTGCGGTGTCTCAATGTGCACTCGACAGGTGCGCGTAGCGGGCGCTTATGCTGATTAGGTTGTGGGCCATCTGCCAGGAGGGGGTCGAACCTCCACCAGGTTGGCCGCGACGGCTTTTAAGTCCGTTTTGCGAATAACATACGTGCCTAAACGCCGTACGTCGAAGCTCACCCGAGCTGGAAACGAATCTGCCAGGACCTTCTGCATGGCGGCGTGCGACACGGTTGCAAGCAGCGAGTTGGATGCGGATTCGATCAAGCAAGCCATACCATCGCCTACATCGATCAGTTCCCTTTGAGCAACCCGTCCTGCAGGCACTTGCATAGGCTTCGAGGATGATCAACCCAGGCTGAGAGATGTTCGGGCTTTTGATTGCCAGTCAGCTAGTCTCGCCAATCCTTCCACTCTCTTGCGCTGCTAAAAACAGACTTAACAAAAATGTTAGTCTGGTGAGTATTGGCCATGACCACCATCCGTGGAATTTTCGAGCGAGAGAAAGGCAGCGGAGTTTGGTGGATCCGATGGACAGACTCGGGCGGGAAGAAGCGCAGGGAGAAGGCCGGACGGCGCTCCGACGCCATCACCCTGTTGGCGAAACGCAAGACTGAAAAACTACGCCAGGCGAAGCTTCCTGAAACCATCGACCACGCGATTTTGTTCTCCGCATTGCTGGACGACGCCCTCGAACATTCCCAGGCGACGAATGGAGAGCGATCGACTCGTGAGCTGGCACTCAAAATCAATCGCCTTCGCCCCGCATGGGGTGACCGCAAAGCGGCCGAAATCACAAAACAGGAGATTGTCCGTTGGCTGCAGGCGGAGACGGTCAACAGAGATTGGACGGTGGCCACTGCAAACCGCTGGCAGGCCTGTTTTTCGCTCATCTTCCGGGTCGCTCTCGATAACCAGAAAATCGCCCTGAATCCGGCCTCGCGCATCCGCCGCAAGGCGGAGAACAATCAGAGCGTCCGTTTCCTCACCCCGGAGGAGGAAAAGCGGATTTGCCAGGCGCTCTCCACTCGCTGCGCTTCGTGCCTTCCCGCCTTCCTCGTCTCCCTCCACACCGGCCTTAGAGCCTCCGAGCAATGGAACCTGCGCTGGTCCGATATCGACCTCGAACGGAGGTCCCTCACCGTAAGAAGGCAGAAGACGGGAAAGGGGGAGCGGCACATTCCGCTGAACCAGACCGCCCTGTCGGCCTTCCAGAGCCTTCGCCAGGGCTCCGAGCTGCGCGGTGTCCCTTTTCTGAACGCAAAAGGGACACCGATGAATACCCACCGCGATTGGTTCGATCCGGCGGTGGGCGAAGCCAAGGTTTCCGATTACACCTGGCACAAGAATCGGCACACCTTCGCTTCCCGGCTGGCGATGGCCGGGGTAGACATACGCACCATCGCGCAGCTCCTGGGTCACGGTACACTGCAGATGTCCATGAGGTATGCCCACTTGAGTCCGGATCACAATCAAGCAGCGGTGGATCGGCTGGTTGTTTTCGGAAGTAAACGGACACCAAAGCGGACACCGGAAAACACTAAAAATATAAGTCCTTTATAATCAAATGCGAAAGTGGCGAAATTGGCAGACGCACCAGACTTAGGATCTGGCGGGGCAACCCATGGGGGTTCGAGTCCCCCCTTTCGCACCAACCGATTTACGGATAATCTCCCTCCTCTCGACTTTCCGCGGAGAAGGTTCTTCAGCATCCGGAACACCAAGGGTCGCGTGCGGAGAAAGGTCCCTGCGCCCTCATGAGAATGAATATTCAGCAGCGACGGGTTGTTGTTACCGGGGTGGGTTTGGTAAGCCCCGTGGGTGTTGGGACGGATGTCACCTGGCAGGCTTTGCTGCGGGGGAAATCCGGCATCGACCATATCAGTCTCTTTGATGCCACCGGCTTCAGTTGCCGGATCGCCGGCGAGGTCAAGGACTTCAACCCCGAAAACTTTATCGAGCGCAAAGAAATCAAGAAGATGGGCCGTTTTATTCAATTTGCGCTGGCGGCCTCAGAGTTCGCCATGTCTCAGGCCGGGCTGGACATGGCCACGGAAAATGCGGAGAAGGTCGGGGTATACGTAGGCAGCGGGATTGGGGCCTTCGAAGTGATTGAGCGCGAACACAGCAAATTGCTGTCCGCCGGCCCGAACCGGGTATCCCCCTTTTTTATCACCGCGACCATCGCCAACCTGGCCGCCGGCCAGATCTCGATTCGTTATGGCGCGACCGGACCCAACCTGACCTGCGCCACCGCATGCACCACGGGTGCGCATGCGGTGGGTGAGTCCTTCCGCGTGATTCAACGCGGCGACGCAGACGTAATGATTGCCGGAGGAAGCGAAGCCGCGGTGACGCCGCTCTCTGTCGCCGGCTTCGCCGCCATGCGTGCTCTCTCCACGCGCAATGATGACCCTGTGACCGCCTCGCGGCCATGGGATGCCGGCCGGGACGGATTCGTGGTGGGCGAAGGCGCCGGCGTATTGATTCTGGAAGAGTACGAGCACGCGGTAAAACGCGGTGCGACCATTCTTTCCGAGCTCGTGGGCTACGCCGCCAATAGCGATGCCTACCATACCAATGCTCCTCCGGAAGATGGCCGTGGGGTGCGCCGGGTGATGCAGTTGGCTCTGCAAGATGCCGGAGTGGCCCCGGATGACGTGAAGTATTTGAACGCTCATGCTACTTCTACCCCTCTTGGTGATCGGGCCGAAGCCAGAGCAATCTGCGAGACCTTCGGCGAATCGGCCAAGAGCCTGCTGGTCAGTTCGACCAAGTCGATGACCGGCCATCTTCTCGGTGGCGCAGGCAGTCTGGAAGCTGGTGTTACGGTGCTGGCGCTTCGCGATCAGGTGGCTCCGCCTATGACAAATCTGCAGGAGGTGGATGAGGCTTGCGGCTTTTGCCTGGTCAGGGACAAAGGGCTGCCCACAACAATGGAGTATGCAATGACGAACTCGTTCGGATTTGGGGGCACAAACGCCTCACTCATCTTCCGCCGGCATCACCCGGAATGAAGCGTAGACTTCCGTTTTGGTTCCGGCGGTTTGTTTTTCTCCACCCAACGAAATGGTCTAGTCTATAGCCCATGAGCCAAGACACTTCTCAACCGAAGGTCATTCTGGTGCGAACTCCCGATTACCGCGAGGGCTACGCCAACAGCGTCCAGGTGCAAAAAAGCGTATGGGACTTCCGCCTTACCTTCGGCACTGCCTACCAGGAAACGGCCGAGGAAATCACCATCAACACCTTCCAAACCGTCTACCTCAGCCCCCAACAGACCAAGGCATTGTGCAATGTGCTGGAGCAGAACCTGCTCCAATATGAGCACACCTTTGGCACTATCTCCCTCGAACCGCGGCCCCCGGTAATGCCTCAAGGTCCAGTCCACTAGAGCGTTCCGGAGACTCGTGCCCGTTCTTCCTGAAGAGCCAAGACAGTTCGACCGCCCGGTGCCCCTCAGGCTCATCTTCCCCCTGCTCTTCGTGGGCGTCTACCTCTCGCACCTTACCCTGCTGCGCCTGCCTTACTACTGGGACGAAGCTGGTTACTACATTCCCGCGGCCTACGATCTCTTTCGCACCGGCGACGTGATTCCCTCGAGCACCCTGGCCAACGCTCATCCCCCGATCCCCTCGCTGTACCTCGCGTTGTGGTGGAAGTCCGCGTACACACCAGCCGTGACCCGCACTGCCATGTGCCTGGTCACCGCAATTGGGCTGCTGGCCGTATACCGTCTCGGAATGGTGCTGAATGGCCGTCCCCGGGTGGCGGCTGCCACGACTCTGCTCACCGCGATCTATCCCGTCTGGTTTGCCCAGAGCACGCTGGCACATGCGGATATGTTCGCCGCCGCCGCAAGCCTATGGGGGCTGGTCTTCATCTTCCCTGGCCAACGCCGGCCCCGATGCCTGTGGGCTGCGGCGGCCTGCTTTGCTGTGGCCGCATGGTGTAAAGAAACAGCCATTGTTACACCCCTGGCCATCGCCCTGTGGGAGGTCCATCTCTGTCTGCGCGCCCGCGGCCCTGACCTCATTGACGACCGCCGCAGCCACCTCCGCGCCGCGCTGCTGATGCTCTTGGCGCCGGCGTCGCTGCTCGGCTGGTATGCCTACTACCACCACCGCACCGGGTATATCTTCGGAAACCCTGAATTCCTGCGTTACAACGCGACCTCTACTCTCTCGCCGCTGCGCATCCTGCTGGCTCTTGGGCACCGCATCCTGCAGCTCACCGCCCATATGAATATGTTCGTGCCCGTGCTGTGCATGCTGGGAGCCATGCTCCTGCTGCCCTTAAAGGAACGGGACGGAACCATGCGGACGCGTATTTCCCCGGCGAACCAGGCGATTCTTTACGTCGTCATCGTGGCCAACATCCTCTTCTTTTCCGTGCTTGGGGGCGCTCTGCTGACGCGCTATCTGTTGCCCCTCTATCCGCTGATTTTGCTCCTCTGCGTCTCCACCTTTTACCGCCGTGTGCCGTACTGGTGGGGATTGGTTTTGCTGAGCGCGGCTGCGTTTCTGATTGGGCTGTTTGTGAACCCGCCCTACAAGTTCGCACCCGAAGACAACCTCGACTACGCCAATGTGATCCGTCTGCATCAACAGGCCATCCGGCAAATCGTGAGCCGTTATCCCGGAAGCACTATCCTGACCGCCTGGCCGGGTAGCGATGAACTCACCAAGCCGGAGCTGGGCTATGTCAAAAAGCCGATGGCGGTGGTAACCGTGGCGAATTTCTCCCTGCCGGAGATACAAAAGGCGGCTGCTTCGACCCAGGATTTCAGCGCCGGCTTCGCCTTTTCGACCAAATACGACCCTCCGCGCCTGTGGCTGGATCTGGGCTCTCGCAACGAGGCTCTGGATACACGTTTCTTCGATTTTCATCGCGATCTGGAGCCGGCCGCGATTGCTCACCTGCTGGATGGCAAGATCGTCTGGCGCGAGGAGCGGCAAGGTGAGTGGGCAGCGGTCCTGCACTTCAATCGTGCCCAGCTCGCGGCCTTGCCCGGAGGGGTCCGGAACGACAATCCCCTGAACCTAGCCCGAGAACTATACTGAGGGGGTGCTCCCCCGGCATCCAATCCGCATTCTGCTGTTGGTATTGGCCCTTTTCCTGCCCCGCGGGATGATGGCGCAAAGCCCCACTGCCAAGCCGGGGGGATTGCTGTTGGTGCTGCCTTTCGACAACCGTTCCGACCAACCGAACCTGGATTGGATCAGCGAAGCTGTCCCGGAAGTTCTGAATCGGCGTTTCGCGTCGGCGGGCTTTATGCCTATCAGCCGCGACGATCGGCTGTATGCACTCGACCACCTGGGGCTGCCCGCCAGCTTCCAACCTTCCCGCGCCAGCGCGATTCGCCTGGCGCAGACGCTGGATGCGGACTACGTGATTGTGGGGTCGTTTTCGACCAGCGGTTCACGCTTCCAGGCCAAGGCGCAGATCCTGAAAGTGGATGCTCTGCACATGTCTGTTCCGCTTCAGGAAGAGGCGGATATTACCCACTTGCTCGATGTGCTGAATAGTCTCGCCTGGGGGGTGGCTAAGCAGATCGACCCGCAACTTGCTGTGGCCCGGAGTACCTTTATCGCGGCCGGCGCCGGACTACGGATGGACTCCTTCGAGAACTACATCCGCGGATTGGTGGAGAACGATCCCGCTGAACAGATTCGGCACTTGAAAGAGGCGGTGCGACTGGACCCCAGCTTCGCGCCCGCGCTGTTCGCCCTGGGCAAGGCCTATTTTGCCAACCAGCAGTTCGACCTGGCGGCCACCACCCTGGGGCGCCTGACGCGCAATGACCCCAATGCGCGCGAAGCCGACTTCGATCGCGGGCTGGCTTATTTTTATTTAGGCAGCTACGTCAAGGCGGAAGACGCGTTCGCTTTTGTAAGCAGGCAATTACCGCTGCCGGAAGTCGTCAACAACCGGGGTGTCGCGGCCAGCCGCCGGGGTCTCGATGCGACCTCCTTTTTCCAACAGGCGGTGGCGGCCGATCCCAATGATCCGGATTACCAGTTCAACCTGGCCCTGGCCCTGAACAAAAAGAAAGACAAAGCGGGAGCGCAGCGAGCCATTGAGCAAACCATAAAGCTTCGCCCGTCGGATACCGAGGCCCAGGCGTTCCAGGCCACGCTCCGTGCGGAGGCGCCTCACCCAGCGGCCGCTTCCGCCCCAGCGAGCAATCGCGTCAATGCTGCGTTTGATCCCACCGCGGCAGCAGAAAATGCACCCCTGGAACGGATCAAGCGGACCTTCAACGAGGCCTCCTTCCGCCAGGCGGCCTTTGCCATGGAACAGATGGATGAGGAGCGCCTGGCAACCCTGCCGGCGCAGAAACACGCGGCCGCGCACACTGAAGCAGGAATGCGCTTTTTCAACCAGGGGCTGATTCTGGAAGCCGAGCGCGAGTTTCAGGCGGCGCTCGAAGCCCAGAGTGATAACGCTGACGCCCATGCCGGCCTGGCGTTGGTGAGGGAGCATGAAGGTGACACCAAGGAAGCGCGTCTGCAGGCCGCGGAGTCGCTCAAGACGCAGCCCAACGTCACCGCCTACCTGGTACTGGCCCGGCTCGACCTGCAGGCCAACCAGAAGCCCGCAGCAGCGGCGGACGTAAGCAGCGCGCTTAAGCTGGAACCGCAGAATCCCGCCGCGCGCGGAATCAAGCAACAGATCGAGAGCAAGGGACAACCGGTTCCGTGAACCGCCTATTGAGCGTGCTGATTCTCGCCTGCTGCTGGACGCTCGCATGTCCGGCGCAGCAGCCGCGCGTGGTCTTGATCCACCTTAACGACACCATTCAACCCATCAGCGCTGACTACCTGGTTCGCGGGTTGGACGCGGCGGCTGCACAGCACGCGAGCGCTGTCCTGATCGAAATCAATACTCCCGGCGGACTGCTCGAGTCGATGCGTCAGATGGTGAGCAAGGTCATCGCCTCGCCGGTTCCGGTCATCGTTTATGTCGCCCCGCCTGGCAGCCGGGCTGGATCAGCGGGATTTTTCCTTCTCGAAGCCGCCGATGTGGCCGCAATGGCTCCAGGCAGCAACGCTGGAGCCGCCCATCCGGTCGTCGAGGGCGGTCCCAAGCTCGACGACACCATGAAGCAAAAGCTGGAGAACGATACGGCCGCATTTCTGCGTGCCTACGTTGCGCGCCGGGGGCGTAATGTGCAGGCGGCCGAAGATGCAGTCCGCGCCTCCAAGTCCTACAGCGATACGGAAGCGCTGCAACTCAAGCTGATTGACCTGATTGCGCCCGATGACGCGAGCTTGTTGAATACCCTGGATGGGCGCACCATCACTCGCTTTGACGGTTCCAAAGTGGTACTGCATACCAGCGGCGCGCAGCTGATAGCGGTTGATCCGACTTTGCGGGAAGAAATTCTGGACCGGCTTACGGACCCCAACCTGGCGGTCCTGGTGCTGATGGTCGGTGGTTTGCTGATCTACCTCGAGTTCAATACCCCGGGCACCATCATTCCCGGAACCCTGGGAACGATGCTGGTGCTGCTCGCACTCTTTGCCCTGAACCTGCTGCCGGTGCGGTACACGTCGGTGATGTTGCTGGTGGGTGCATTTGCGTTGCTGATCCTGGAAGCCAAGTTTGCCAGCCATGGGGTTCTGGCAGCTGCGGGCATCGTCTCCCTGGTGATTGGGGCGCTGACGCTGGTAGATGGCCCCATTCCCGAGCTGAGAGTCCACTTGGCGACCGCTCTAAGCACTGGCCTTGCCTTCGGGCTGATTACGGTCTTTCTCTTACGGCTCGCCCTCCGAGCGCGACGAAGCAAGGTACGCATGGGAGGGGACGCGATGGTTGGCCTGATCGCGGTGGTTACCCAGCCTCTCGCCCCAAGCGGCCAGGTAATGGTCAACGGTGAGCTCTGGCAAGCAGAGTGCGCCACCCCGGCGGCGCAGGGGGAACAGGTTCGGGTGCGCGGACTGCGTGATCTGACGCTATTAGTGGAGCGGGTTCCTTAGCGAGTGATGCCGTGCCGCTCCTGTACAATTTAGACAGAGCGAGGCCCCCACCATGATGGGCATTGGCATTCCCGGCCTGATTCTTATTTTTGTTATTGCCCTCTATCTGATCAATTCCGTCAAGATTCTCAGAGAATATGAGCGCGGCGTGGTCTTTCGCCTGGGGCGGATTTTGCCCTCTCCCAAGGGCCCCGGTATCATCCTCATTTTTCGTCCGTTCGATCAGATGGTGCGCGTCTCGTTGCGGCAGGAAGTGCTGGAAGTACCGCCCCAGGACATCATTACCCGCGACAACGTGACCCTTAAAGTGAATGCAGTCATCACCTTGAAGGTCATCGACCCGTCGCGGGCCGTAATCGAGGTGATGAACTACGTTTACCAGACCTCGCAGTTTGCGCAGACCACCCTGCGCTCGGTGCTGGGAGAAGTGGAGCTGGATGAACTGCTCTCGCACCGGGAAGTACTCAACCAGAGGATCCAAACCATCATCGACCAGCACACGACGCCTTGGGGAGTAAAGGTAGTGAGCGTCGCGGTAAAGCAGGTGGACCTACCTGAATCGATGCTGCGCGCCATAGCCAAACAGGCCGAAGCGGAACGCGAGAAGCGTGCCAAGGTGATCCATGCAGAGGGTGAGTTCAGCGCTGCCCAGCGACTGGTGGATGCCGCTGCCCTGCTCGCCACCCAACCCATGACTTTACAACTGCGCTATCTGCAGACCCTGACGGAAATTGGGGTAGAAAAAAATACGACCATCGTCTTCCCGCTGCCGATAGAAATGATGACCCTTTTTAATAAAATGGGAGACAAGATGGAGAAATAGCGATGAGAACACTTTTCGACACAGATGAAGAAGAAATTGAAGGCAAAACGTCTGAGATTACGCTCAGCACTGCTTCCCTGCTCGGCATTTTCTTTGGACTGGTCCTGGTTTGCGGTGTGTTCTTTGGTTTTGGCTACTCCATGGGCCGGGGCACGGGCTGGGGAGCGCAAGCCAAGGCACTGACAACTCTGCCTGCGAACAACGCCCCCGAAGCCGAAGAGACAGCGGCGGTTGAGAATCCGCCGGCGCCCGTGCCGGCAGAGTCGCAGACTGACATGCAGCCGAGTGCAAAAGTAACGCCACCGCCGGCTGTTGTTCGTCCCGGGGTCGATGAGACTCCCAAACCAGATGCTTCGGCCACAGAGGAAGCGGCTGCAACGGTTCCAGCTAAGGAAGCGAGCGAGCCGCGACCAGTGAGCAACAAGCCTTCTGCAGCTCGACCGCCGGCAGCGTATGTACCCCCGGCCGATGCGCCGCCTTCCGCCACCGGGCAACCGATGGTACAGATCGCAGCGGTTTCCCGCCCTGAGGATGCCAATGTACTGGTTTCCGCTCTGCGTCAGCGTGGTTACGGGGTCGTGGTGCGCAGTGAGCCTCAGGACAAGCTGTTGCACGTTCAGGTCGGGCCTTTTGCCAACCGTATGCAGGCTACGGCGATCAAGCAAAAGCTGCTCTCCGACGGCTACAACGCGATCATCAAGCAGTAACAGACCGGGCAAAAGGCGAATACCACCGGGTGCCCCATATCTCGCTCGTTTTTCGCGAGATATGGGACTCCACAAATCCTAATGTTGTGCCGTTTGTGGGCCGAAAGCTAAGGATTTAGCGCACTGGAATCCCATATCTCGCGAAAAACGAGCGAGATATGGGGCACCCGGACTTTGTGGAAGGGAGAAAGCCATCGGGGAGTGGCTTACTCGTGCGCTTCTCCCCACATGGATTGCGGCAACCCGGAGGTGATCGCCGCGCGAACGGCGATCATCAGCTGTTCACGGGTAGCAAATTGTTGCGGATAGACCGCGGGATGAAACGTCAGGTGTGCTGTGCCGGGCTTGATGCGCAGGCTGCCCTTGGTCATCATGTGTTCCGATCCCCAAATCGAGATGGGGACGACCGGGGCGCTGGACTCCATGGCGAGGTAAAACGGTCCCTTCTTAAAAGGCAACAATTTACCGTTGCGTGAGCGTGTGCCCTCGGGAAAAGTAGTGATGTTAACGCCGGAAGCCAACACCTCCCTCGCCGCTTGAACGCTCTCCCGCGCAGAGTCCAAACGTCCATCGCGGTCCACCGGGATAAAACCAGCCAGGCGCATGCCGTAGCCCACGAGGGGAATCCTAAGCAGCGACCGCTTGATAAAGAATGCCGTGCGATAGGGAAGCAAAGGCAGCATGATCGGCGGATCCAGATTGGAAACGTGGTTGGCCATGAAAATACACGGTTGGGTGGGAATATGCTCGCGGCCCGCGACCTGGACTCGAATACGTGCAAGCCTCACCCCGGTGTGCACGACCCGCATGCTCCAGCGGTAAAGCGGGCCGATATCCCCGGTCAATAAGGCCCAGGGAATACCGGCAAGCCCTACAGGCAAACCAAGAACCACATACGTCACCAGCATGGTGATTGAACTGAGCATCAGGCGTGAGCTACCAGGACCTAGGTCCGCTGCTCGAGATACTTGGGCAGTTTCTCATAGATCCCGTCGAAGCCGCCGTTGGACAGAATGGCCACTACGTCCCCCGGCTTCAACCGGGGTGTAAGTCCCTGCACGATGGCGTCCGCGGTGGGAAAAAAAGTGGCATCGTGGCCGGCGCGGGCCAGCTCGGCAACCACTTTTTCCGGATGCATTCTCTCCGCCTCGGAAATACTCTCCTGCTTGAACACTCCGGCGACTACGATACCGTCGGCCAGAGCCAGGCTCTCGACCAGCTCGCGCTCGAAAACATTTCTGCGCAGCGTATTCGAACGCGGCTCGAGCACGGCCCAGAGTCTCTGCCCCGGGTAGGCGGCGCGCAAAGCTTTTAACGTTTCCCGAATCGCGGTAGGGTGGTGGGCGAAATCATCGACGATCGTAACCCCGGCGGCCACGGCACGCACCTCGAGCCTGCGCTTCACGCTGCGGAACGTGGATAGGGCTTCGATGATCGCGGCCGGATCGATTCCCTGCCCCCCGGCCAGCGCCGCCGCGGCGGTGGCATTGAGCGCGTTATGCTCTCCCGGCATCGGCAGCGTGATCTGCAGCCACTCCCTGCCGGAGCGAAAAATCTTCCAACTCGAGTTGCGGTTGTTGTGGGTCAAATCCTGCAATTGCCAGGCCGACCCCGGTTTGAACCCGTAACGCTCGATGGAACAAAGTGCACGGGCAACGCATTCATCCACATTGGGGCTGCCATCGAAGGCAATAACCCGGCCGCGTCGGGGAACCAGGTTCACCAGCCGGCGAAACGCGGTCTTGACCGCTTCCAGGTTCTGATAGATATCGGCGTGATCGAACTCCACATGGGTGAGGATCAGGGCGTCGGGAAAGTAGTGCATAAACTTCGGCCCTTTATCGAAGAAGGCGGTATCGTATTCGTCGCCCTCGAGGATGAATGGCTTGGCCTCGCGGACGTGAAAACTGGTGCCGAAATTTTCTGCGATGCCGCCGATCAGGAAGGAGGGCGTGAACTCCGGCCGGGTCCGCGAAGCGACTTCATAGATCCAGGCCAACATACTGGTGGTGGTGGTTTTCCCGTGGGTGCCGGCAACCACGAGCGAGTCCTTTCCGGGAAGAAACTCGTGCTGAATGGTTTCGGCAAGGGAACGAAAGGGGATGCGTTGATCGAGCACGTATTCCAGTTCCACGTTGCCGCGGGAGATGGCATTGCCCACAATCACCAGGTCAGGCCGGGGAGAGAGGTTCGCTTCGGCATAGGGCTCTTTGATTGCGATGCCCAGGGATTTCAGCAGGTCAGACATGGGCGGATAGGCCGCCGCGTCCGAGCCGGTTACATGATAGCCCCGCAATTGCAGCATGCCCGCAAGCGACGCCATTGCCGAGCCGCAGATTCCGATCAGGTGAATGTGCTTTGCCATAGGATTATTTTTCAGTCGCCCGCTCTAGAAAACTGAGCACTGGTGTACCCACCAGATGCAGCTCCGCTTCAATGCCAAAGGCCAGCGTCACATTGCGTCGTGACACGTGCCCGGAACGCAGACCTATGGCGATCGGTCCTGGAAACCAGTCCAACACGCGCAGGATGACCTCGTCCAGCAAGCCCGGCTTCTGCCCCGGAGCTACACAATCCAGCATCTCTCCAAAAATGATGCCGGTCACCCCTTCGAATTTTCCTGCAAGCACCATCTGCCGCAGTAATCGATCCAGTTGATACGGCTTGACGTCGCGGTCCTCGAGAAAAAGGAGCCTGCCCTCGGTGCGCGGCGCATACGGGGTCCCCAGCGATGCAACCAGCAGCGTGATACAGCCTCCGTAAAGGATCCCGCTGGCTTTTCCCGGCTGCAGGATGCGCAAGCCCGAGGCCTCGCCCACGAACCAGCGCTCGCCGCCCAGCGCGGCCAGCAGGCTGGCTTCATCGACTCCCTCGGGCATGGAAAAATCGCCCGCAATCATAGGCCCGTGGAAGGAGATGAGGCCCAGCTTATCCAGAAGCCAGGTCTGCATGCAGGTCATGTCGGAATGAGCAATAAACGGTTTGGGATGCTCCCGCACCAGCCCCAGGTCCAGGCCTCCAAGCAGATAGTTACAACCGTAACCTCCACGGCTACAAAATATCGCGGCGACGGAAGGATCGAGGAAGGCGGCATGTAGATCTTCGAGCCTGGCCTGGGCGGTACCGGCAAAGTAGTAATGCGCCTTGCTGAGCGCGTGCCGCCCTACCCAGGGCAAGAAGCCCAGACGGCCCAGCTCTTCGACACCCTTCGCCAGTCTCTCCGGTTGGGGATAGCTTGCCGGGGAAAGCACAGTCACTTTGGCCCCCCGGCGAACTGCGTTAATACTCAGGTTCACCATGTCTCCCCGAAGCAGATCAGCTCGGCCGGGCCGGTCAATAGAATCTCAGAACCGGGCCCTTGCCATGCCACGGTTTGCGCTCCTCCGGGGGCGATCACGCGCAGCACCGGCGCGGCGCCACGCAGCGCGATGGCCGCGCCGCCCGTAGCGCAGGTACCGGTACCGGAAGAGGAGGTGGGGCCAACACCGCGCTCGTATATGCGTATTTCGATTTCATCACGGCTGATCATGCGGACAAATTCCACGTTGGTCTGCTGGGGAAAAAACACGGGGTGGGTGCAGATCTCTTCTCCAATGGACTCCCAGGGATAATCGTAGAAATTCGGCCGGTCGACAAAGATGACGAAGTGGGGATTCCCGATCGAAACTACTGCGCCCTGGATCCGTTCCCCACCTCCGAGTGGCAAGTCGCCCATTCCAATCTCAGGCACGCCCATCGAAGAAGTGATGCGAAAGACCTGGCCGCTGCGATCATCGATCCGGCAAATACGCTGCCCGGCATCCGTCTCGAGGACGATCTCGTCGCCCGGGCCAGCCTTGGTTTCGTAGGCAATCCAGGCGGCCACGCAACGAGTCCCATTGCCTGATATTTCGGCAATGGAGCCGTCGGCATTATGGAGCCGGATTTTTCCCTCGCGTTTCCCTTCCCAGGTCAGGAACTCTACCCCGTCGGCTCCGATACCCTGGTTGCGCTGGCAGAGTCTTCGGGTCAGATCGTCCCGGCCTTCGAGGCCGGCGAGATCTTCCTGGACCACCAGAAAATCATTGCCGCAGGCGTGCGCTTTCACGAACGGGATCACTCGTCCTCCGCGTCGTGATAGGTGATCAACTGGCCGACAACTGGCGAGGCACGCAGAGTCGTCATCAGCACCTTATGCTGGCTAAGGGTGCCCAACATGGAGAAGCTGATGCGCGGGATTTGAGCGACCACGTCCCGTTCCGGATCCGCGAAGCGCTTTCCCTGGAGGTCCAGAGCCTTGATCACGGCACCCTCGATGGCGTTGCTGTCGTCGCCTCGCACTTCATAAACCAAGGAGTACATCTTGATGTTGAACCGTGTCTCCAGCATCCCGATGGCAGTGAGCGCGATTAATACGATGGCCGTGGCCAGCGCGGCCGGGACATAGAGTCCCGCCCCGCAGGCCATGCCGATGCTGGCCACCACAAAGACGGTCGCGGCGTTGGTCAGTCCGCTGACGCGAAAGCGGTTGCGCATGATGAGACCTGCGCCCAAGAACCCGATGCCCTGCACAATGTTCGAGGCCACGCGTCCCTTGTCCGGATTGTTATCGCCGGCCAGGATCGCGGAGAGAAAGGTAAACATCGCGCAGCCGCAGCAGATCAGCAGATTGGTACGCAAACCCAATGATTTTTTGTGATACTCGCGCTCCATCCCAATAGCGCCGCCCAATAAGCAGGCCACGAGCAACCGCATGCCCACGCCGCTGGCAAGCAGCATTTGCTCCAGGTTGTTGAAGTGGAGGCTTCGGACGACCGGTTGGTTGAAAACAAATATGCTGAGAGACATTCGCTTGAGCGTGATGCTAACATCGCGCGGCTACGGCTCGGTGTAACCAGTTTTGTTCGTAGGGTGGGGAAAGAAACAGCAGGTCCCTGCGGTCTGTAGAAAGACATTTCCAGGAAAGGACCGCGGAACTGCAGTCGCTCCACTACGCTACCCCGGATTTCCTGTTGATCTTGTTGGCGTTGGTGCACTTCATGCGCCTTTCTTTGGCGGAAAGGCGCACACGCGGCCTTGTGGAGCGCAGTGCGGCAGGAAATCCGGGTACGCTCCGGCCGGGATGACAATTCATTTTTAAGGAGGTGGCGGCGCCTCCTTATCCCGATGGCTAGCGGCCACTTGCAAGCTGGGAGCGGTAGATGCGAGCGCAGGGCTGGCCACTAGAGCAGATTACGTTGACCAGCTGCAAACCTTCAGGATGACGCTGAATTGCCTGGAAGACGGCATCTCCATCAACTGCGATCACGATGGACGCGTCTCGCGCCGGATCCTGCAAAGCATGCTGCCAGGTCAGGTAATCGCCTTCGTTCACGGTGCGGCGCAGCGGGATGCCTGCCTGCTGCAATGCGCCGACGTCGCTCGAGACGCGCATCAGAATCAATCCCTGTGCAGGCAGGTTACTTAAAGCCTTGGCCAGCGCAGTTTCAAAAGCGACGCGGGTGCGGGAGTTGACCACCGCTTCCTGAAAAACCAAAGGCTGGGCGCGCAACAGCACCACACTGTTAGCCACCACCAGCAATAAGCTCGCCAGCATGGCGTAGCGCCGCAGCTTGGGCGTATACGACGTCAGCACCGGAAGCAGACAACCAGCGAACAGCGCGAAGGCGGGCAGCAGCTCCATGCCATAGCGGGTGTTGTACCAGGAATAAGGCCGCCAGATGGGAATGAAGATGGGCACCGATCCATAGGCGACCGAGTAAGCGTAGAAAGGCAGGGGCAGCCACAGCAGCAGCACCGGCCAGATCTGGCGGCGGCGAAAGGCCCACAATGCCGCCAGCGTGCCAAGGGCGCCGAGCCAGCACAGCAGCTTTCCCAGCGCAACCGGAGCCGCGCCCATCTCCGCGGCCTTAAGAAAATAGATCGCCGAAACACGCATATTATGTGAGCCCGGGTGCGGAGAAGAACCGGCAGGCGTGGTTCTGACCTCGATGGCGCGGGCGGAATAAGGACCACGGATGAAGTCCAGCGGATCCCCGAACTGCCTGGCGTTGTAGGCCAGCCACAACGACGGAGCGGCAACCAGCAGGGCGGTAAACAATACCCATGCGCCAACCACCGGCCCTCGCCAGGGCGGGCGTTCTCGAAGCAGCGGCCAGGTGGCGAAAAGCCATGCGACGGCAGCGTAAACCCATCCGTCATAACGAGTAAAAATGGCGCAAACCAGGACCAGCCCGGCAGCAATCAGAAGCTTGCTCTCAAGGGTGCGTTGATATTGAACGATCAACAGCACGGTCCAGATCATCTCGACCAAAAAGAGTGGCTCGGTCATGGCCGTGGTGGCCATGTACAGCAGCCCGGGATTCAGGCCATAGAAGGCCACCACCACGATCGCGGCGGGCGTAGACAGCCACATGCGAGCCAGCCGGTAGATCCCCGCACATCCCAACACATAGCTGGGTATAGAGAGGCAGGCTCCGGCCAGACCACTTCGCCACCAGGCCATATTCCACACAAATGGAAGAAGCAGAATGTGGGGCAGCGGCAACCAAACGGACCCTAGCTGGCGGAAACCGGGGGTGATTGAATCGAAGACGCGACGGGCAATGTGCAGATGCGCCACCGCGTCGCCGTAAAGCAGAAGCGTGCCATGGCGCACGCAATAGGCGAGCGCGACCAGGGCGACAGCCAGGGCCGCCCAGGCCACCAAAAGGGTCTCGCGCCGGATCGCCTCCTGCTCGACTCTCTTGTCAGCCGGGGGCTTCTCAGTCAAGGTGAGAAAGCTCGCGGAAGAGCGCGAAGCGCTGATCGATCTCCTCTCGCGTGAGCGATTCCATTCGTTCCGTGCCGAAGCGCTGCACCGCAAAGGAGCCCATGACGCCACCGTAGAACATAGCGTGTTTGAAGGTCTGTAGTGTGACTTCCGGCTGCGAGGCGAGATATCCGAAGAACCCCCCGGCAAACGAATCGCCTGCACCGGTGGGATCGACCACCTGGTCCAGCGGCAAAGCCGGGGCGCGAAAAGGCACCGCCACGCTGCCGGGGCGGGATCCGTCGAAGGACTGCTCGCCGAAGAACGCCGTGGCCCCGTATTCGCCGTGCTTGACGATCAGGGCTTTCGGCCCCATGGCCAGAATCTTGCGCGCGGCCAGGACGAGATTGCTGTTGTCCGCCAGCAGCTTGGCCTCTCCGTCGTTGATCAGCAACGCATCCAGCCCTGTCAGTACCTTGGCCAGGTTATCCCGGTGGCCGGTGATCCAATAGTTCATGGTGTCGCCGCACACCATGCGGACCTTCGGCATTTGCTGGCGAACGTTGCTCTGCAATACCGGATCAATGTTGGCCAGAAAGAGGAACTCGCTATCCTTGTAGGCAGCCGGCACTTTGGGCGAGAAACTCTCGAAGACATTGAGCTCAGTCTTGAGTGTCTGTGCCTCATTCAGGTTCTTCACATAAGAACCGGTCCAATGGAAGCTCTTGCCCGACGTGTGTTCGAGGCCTTGCGTATCCACCCCGCGACGCGTGAGCACGGCTTCATTTTCAGGAGTAAAGTCTTCGCCGACGACTGCGATGACGCGAACATCCGTGAAGTAACTTGCGGACAGCGCGAAATAGGTCGCCGCGCCGCCAAGGCACCGGTCGCGCCGGCCCTGCGGCGTTTCGATGCTGTCAAATGCAACACTGCCTACGACGAGAATGGACATGGTTTTCTTTCTGTTCAGGAACTGTACTTGCCCAGCAGCAAATCCAACTTCTTGCGGGTGGCCGCGGGAATGGCTTCAGGACTGGTGAGGATAGCGAACTTCAACGCTGTCGCGCAGGCGCAGGCGCGCTCCCGAGGCATGACGGCAACCGCGGCCCGCACCGCCCTGGCGGCGTTTTCTGAATTCTGATGCAATACTGCGATCACCTGATCGACGGTGACGGCGTCATGCCCGTCGTGCCAGCAATCGTAGTCCGTGACCATGGCCATGGTGGCGTAGCAGATCTCTGCTTCACGGGCCAGCTTGGCCTCCTGCAGGTTGGTCATGCCGATAATATCGGCACCCCAACTGCGATAGAGATTTGATTCCGCGCGGGTGGAAAATTGCGGGCCTTCCATGCAAACATAGACGCCGCCCTGCTTGGTCACCACGCCGGCGCTCTCCGCACCTTGTCTAATTGCTGTGGCAACGGTCGCGCAGACCGGATCGCCAAACGACACATGCCCCACGATCCCATCCCCAAAAAACGTGGAGGGACGCATCGTGGTGCGGTCGATGAATTGATCGGGTACAACAAACTCGGTAGGCTTGTGCTCCAGCTTGAGCGAGCCGACGGCGGAAACGGAGATGATCCGTTCCACGCCCAGTTTTTTCATGGCAAAGATATTGGCGCGGAAGTTTAGTTCGGTGGGCAAGAGCCGATGACCGCGGCCGTGGCGGGCCAGAAAAACGACCTGCCGCCCCTCTAACTCGCCGGCAACAAACACATCTGAGGGATCGCCAAACGGCGTGGTTAACTCAACCTGGTGAGGATTGCTGAGGCCGGGCATTGCATAGAGCCCGCTCCCGCCTATGATTCCAATTTCCGCTTGCTGCAAACCGGCTCCGAACGCTGAGAATAAACGCAGTTCTTCTAAGTATACCTATGCAAAAAGCCGAGCCTGTCCACTCGCTCCAGGCCCCAAAAAGTCCCGGTTTACCGGGCCGGCTGAAAGTAGTCCTGGGTAGGTTCAACAAACTCGACCAGTTCCGCCGGGGACGGCTAATCTTTCTTCCATCCATGCGGCTGAATATGAAAGATCATCAGCCGTCCCCTCCGGGACCGGGTCGATACAGCGAAAGCGGTCGATGGGCTGCGCCCACCATTTTCGGCCCACGTACGCTTAGGCGAACGAGGGGCACCCGTCGATTCCCTCCCAGGCGGCTATGACACAGACTCTTACGGGACTCAGTTTGGAAACGGGTTCTCACGCAGGGGCTTAAAGCCCAGATTCTTGGGCCTCAAGGGCGCGACTATAGTCGCGCCCCGATATAAAGCATCAGAGCGGTGACTCAGGAGAAAACTCGCGCATTCTGCAGATTTGGATCTACCCACGTTCTCTGATATGCAGAAACTCAGACTGCGCTTGCGCGAGGAATGCGTCCTAGTGTCTTAGCGACACCTTCATCATGCCGCAGCCGGTCATCAGCCGCGTCAGATGCGCATTCAGTTCGTCAGACGGAGGCGAGGCATGCGCCGCCCGTTGCGTCTCCCCGTCCTGCTGCGCCCCGAAGAAAAGGAACTGCAGCTTGCGTGCCGTCGTCAGATCGAAACTTTCGCTCACGAAGACCTGGTTGCCTTGACGCACGATCAGTACAGGCCCTTCACTTGCGTTATAAACCTGCTCGTCAGAAGTCGATTCCGACGGGGAATCGCGCAGCACGCCGGAATACTTCTTGTTCAACTCGCGAGCGTAAAGCTTGGCGAATTCCCTTGCCGCGGCATCACTCCGCCAGGCAGATAGATAAAGCAGCGCAACCGAGGAGGTTGCTGCCTGCTGGGCGGGGGTGACGGCCTTGCGGCTCTGCACCGCGTAGTACAGACCCCCCTTCCATTGCGGGGTGAGGATCGCCGCTACCTCCGGGCCGCCGAAAAGCTCGGTCAAAATGCGCACATCGAGCTCGCCCATTACACCGATGTCATAAGGCTGATAGTCGGTATCCAGCAGCGCGTGCACATCGGGCATCTGGAGCAGAGGAACCGTTGCCTTTCGTTCATAGGCGCTGGGGTTCATAATTTCATAGCTGGTCGAGGGTGGCCGGTCGAGGACCCCGGCAAAGGCGTACTGCGCCCCTTTATCCTTCAACAGCCTTTGCTCAAATCCCAGCCCGTCGCGATAGGGAAAGAGGAGGGATTGCTGCAGCAAAAGCGGCGCCCGATCCATGATCGGCGAACTTCCGGAAGTATCCAGGTCCTCCTTGGGGGTTCGCATCACGTCCGGCGAAGTAAGCAGACTCTTGCCCGCCGGCTTCAGGGTGTAATCCAGGTAAACCGCCATCGCCTGACCTTCAAGCACTGCGTCCCGAGCCGTATCCCGCTCATCGATGGCCAGGCGTTCATTGTCTTCAGTAACATTTTTGGAAACCGTATCCGGCTCTTCCGGCTCCCATTTGTCCAGATCCGTGTGCTGGTCCTGCAAGGCGTGCGTCAGCTCATGGGCAATGACCGGCTTCTGCTCCTCTGGAGAAACCCAGTCCAGCAGATTCACCGTCTTGGTTTTGTTGTCGTAATAGCCGGCAATCTGTTCCTTCAACAGGCTCACCAGGAAAGGCTGCAACTGGAAATCCCGGTCAAGAAGCCCAAACTTCTTAAGCACGATCTCTTCGCGCTGCATGCGTTTGGCGTCTTTGTCTTCTTGAAACTTATCCAGAACGTACTTTTCCACCTGTTCGCGAGTGATGAGCCGCCGCTTTACCTCATGCTTTATCTGTAATTGGGTGTCATCACTGGCAAACGAGAGAATCTGATTCAGAGACCGGAAGAGCTCTTTGGTCTGCTCCGGTGTGATCTTGGTATCCTTCGGCGGTGGAGCGTTCTGGGCGAAGGTGCACAACCCAAAGGTCAGCAGGAGCACTGCCGCTACTAAACCGCATGACTTCCTGCAGATAAGCTTCATTCTTCAACCTTTTCCGGGCTCCGCCCTGGCACCGCGCCGCACTTGCTCTGTTGCAAGGCTATAATTTTATTGTGCTTTCTGCTACGAACCACCTCGATCCCCATCCGGATCAGACGACTGCCTCAGAGGCCGGCATAACTCCGCCGCCCACATCTTTGAGCGCCTCACTCAGTCCCGCACCCGCTTCAAGCCCGTATTGCGGCGCGCTGACGCCACGTGTGTTTGATGGCCTGAAGGTGGAGCTCGATTCCCTTCTACACTCCGCCGGGGTCAGCGATCTGGGCTGGCGGGGGAAGATTCTGGTTACCGGCGGCGACCGACTGCGGTGGCTAAATGGCATGGTATCGAACGCAGTGCAATCGCTCCCCGAAGGACAGGGAAATTACAGCTTTCTGCTGAGTGTCCAGGGGCGCATCCAGGGCGACTGCTACGTATACCGCCGGACCGACGATCTGCTGCTCGATACGGGTGCCGACCAGGTCCCCGCCTTGATGAGGCACCTCGATCATTTTGTGGTAATGGACGATGTGGAGCTGGCAGACGTTAGCCAGCAATGGACAGCGCTGGCGCTGACCGGACCGCGGGCCGCGCAGGTACTGGCAACGCTGGGCTTTGCGCCCTCTGCTGCCAACCTGGAAAACGCTCGCATGACCGGGACAAAGATTGGCGAAGTCCCCTGCACCATCATCGAGGCATATCACGTTTCCGCGCCGCGCTATGAGTTGTGGTTTGCCCCCGAACATGTGCTCGCTGTTTGGGAGACGCTACAAGCCGCCGGGGCCAACCCGTGCGGATTGGAGGCGACCGAAACTCTGCGTGTGCTCGAAGCCATTCCTCTGTACGGCGTCGACCTCAATGACCGCGACCTGCCGCAGGAAACAGCCCAGACGCGAGCTCTCAACTTCAGCAAGGGTTGCTATCTGGGCCAGGAAATCGTGGAGCGCATCCGCTCCCGGGGGAAAGTTAACCGGCAGTTCCGGCAATTTGAGCTGCAGGGCGCCCGGCCTGAAACCGTGCCTATCGAACTGCGCAGCAATGACCACCCCGTCGGGCGGATTACGAGTACTGCTTCGCTAACCAGCGCCGGCCTGGCGCAAGTGCTGGGGCTCGGATTTATCCGGCTCGAAGTCGTGGAACGCAATGAGCCGATCGCCTACGACGGAGGAGTGGCAACCGCGCTGGCTGCGCCGCCCGAGATCGCCCGGCCCCAACCCTAGCCTGCCGGAAGAAGAGTAAGCGTCATTCAGTTTCAGGCAGCGTTACAAAACGATTGGAAAAGATCATGCGTGAAAAAGAACCCCAATTCACCGTTACCGACCGCCGCAAGTTCACCGCCGAAGGCGAACTGCGCGAAGGCGAAAGCAAGGCAAGCGAGAACAGCCCACCGCCGCCGGTTGTCGAGCGGGTCCAGCAGGCGGCCCCCAAGCCCGAGGCTGTGCAGGTTGACGTGGATGAACCGGAGTTGATGGATGGAGACGAAACCATCCCCGAACCCACAGCCGCGGAATCCGCGCAGCAGAGGAAGGAATACCATGCCTCTGCGAGCCGGCTGGACGAAATGCTGCTGAAGGCCAACCCCGGTCAACCGGCCCCCGCAGTGATGAACTTCGACCGCCTGGTGCAGTCCCTCTACATGACTGCTGCAGTACAAATGGGCGCGGGCACTGCTCCCAGCGAGCAGCCCCGCATCGATATTCTGGGGGCCAGGCAAAGCATCGACATGCTCAGTGTCCTGGATGAAAAGACCAAGGGAAATCTTACGGAGCAGGAAAAGCGTCTGTTGCAGAATGCGCTGTTCGATCTGCGGATGTCGTTTCTCGAGATCACGAACGCCATTGCCAGTTCTGCCCAGCGGCCGCCCCAGACAAAGAAACCCCACTAGCGGGGCTGCGGAAAAAGTCCCGGTTGGGCCAAGAAAGCAGCTCTCAGCGGCTAAAGCCGGCTTCATTACAAAGCATTTATGTACGGGCTGAAGCCCGTACCCTTCAAAGAACAGAGTGTCTCCGCAGCCTGCTGTAGGGAGCGTGTTTCATCCATCGAGCAGAGATCACGATTCTAGGCAGCGGCACCTCGATGGGTGTGCCAACGCTGGGCTGCACCTGCCGGGTCTGCACCTCTCCCGACCCGCGCGATCGAAGGACACGCCCGTCCATCGCGGTAGCCTGGGCCGGACACCGGGTCTTGATCGACACTGGGCCGGACTTTCGTATGCAAGCGCTGCGTGAAGGCATTGATCATGTCGACGCGGTGTTGTATACCCATTCTCATGCCGACCACATCCTCGGCCTTGACGATCTAAGGCCGCTCAGCTTTAAGCACAAGAGCAAACTCCCGTTGTATGCGGATGATGCTGCGGCCAATGTGATTGAACGCATTTTTGATTACACCTTCGACACTGAGGCCTGGTACCCAACCCGCGCCCGGGTGGAGATGCATCGGCTGGGGCCATCGGTCGAGGTCGAGGGAGCGGTCTTCCACCGCGTCCCCCTCACCCACGGCAGGATTGAGGTCGCGGGCTTCCGCTTCGGCAATGCCGCTTATCTGACCGATATGAGCGACATCCCACAAAGCAGCCTGGCTCTACTCCAGAACCTTGACGTAGTCATTCTCGACGCCTTGCGCAAGAGGCCTCACCCCAGCCACGCTACGCTCGAACAGGCGCTCGAATTCGTGCGCCGCATCCAGCCACGGCGCGCGTTTTTTACTCACATGTCCCACGATCTGCCCCACGCCGAAACCAACAACGAACTTCCCCAACACATCCAGCTCGCTTACGACGGGTTGCGTATTCCCTTCGAGATCTGACATGGAAGTCTTCCGCAACCTCGGCGAGATATCCCAGCGCCTGGGATCCACGGTGGTGAGCATTGGGAACTTTGACGGTGTCCATCTGGGTCATAGATTTATTCTAGACCGGCTCAGGCAAAGCGCTTCGGCGCGGTCGTTGCGGTCCGTAGCAGTTACGTTCGACCCGCACCCGTTGCGCTTCCTACGCCCGGAAACCTGCCCCAGGCTGATTACTCCGCTCGAGACGCGGCTCGAGCTGCTCGCAGACACCGGCATCGACGCGGTCCTGGTGCTTCCCTTCACCGCGGAGCTGTCTCGCATGCGGGCTGCGGAATTCGTCACTGCGATCGTTCACGATGCGCTGCGGGCGGTTGAGGTTCATGAGGGAACCAACTTCCGCTTTGGCTACCGCGCCGAAGGCGGCATTGGAGAATTGAACGATCTGGGCCGCGCGCTTGGCTTCGCAGTGGTGATACACGACGCATGCCAGGTAAGAGGATTGACCTGCTCGAGCAGCAAGATCAGGGAGTTACTCGCCCGGGGCGAGATTCGCACCGCCCGGGCGCTGTTAGGGCATGGTTTCTTTATCGATTCAACGCCGGCTCACGGACGCGGCATCGGTTCCACGCTCACGGTTCCCACCATCAACCTGGCGCCCTACCGGGAGCTGCTACCGCCAAACGGCGTGTATGTCACCCAGTTGCGCGTAGCCGCTGAGTGGTTCGATGCAGTGACCAATGTAGGCAACCGGCCAACTTTTGGCGCCGATTCGTTTGCGGTGGAATCACATTTGCTCGACTTTCGTCCGATTCAGCTTGAGGACCACACGCCGCTGAGGCTTTTGTTTCATCGCCGGCTGCGCGAGGAACGGCGCTGGCCTTCTCCAGAGGCGCTGAAAGAGCAGATCATGCGCGATGTTGGCCACGCAAAACGCTATCTGCACCTGATGCGCCTGCTGGGAAGAATATAAGCCCTACTACCTCTTGCCCCTTCCACAAATCACGGGTGCCATATCTCGCTCGTTTTTCGCGAGACGTGGGATTCCACTGTGCTAACCCGTTTGCTTTCGCTCCGCAAATGGCACAACCTTAAGATTCGTGGAATCCCACATCTCGCGAAAAACGAGCGAGATGTGGGGTACCCGTGATTTGTGAAAGGGATGAAGCTACTGCGCAGTGGCTGCTTGCCGGGCAGGGTGGGTGCTGGCCAGGTTTGTCGGCGGCGGCGGGCGTAGATCTCCGGGAAAATGTTCGTCGGGCCGGTCGGCGATCGCTACCCTCATGAAATCGATCCACAGTGGCAGCGCCGCGTGGCCGCCGCTCTCTTTGTCGCCCAGCGACTGACGGTTATCGTAGCCAATCCACACGCCGCAGGTGATAGAGGGAGAAAACCCGATAAACCAGGCGTCGTTGAAGTCGCTGGTGGTGCCGGTTTTGCCTCCCAGCGGATGATGAAGGACCGCGGCATCCGCAGCTGTACCACCCGGTTGTATGGGTGACTTAAGAAAGGTCATCATGATGCGCGCCGTCTTGAGGCTGGTCGATTCAGCCACGGTCGCCGGGCTCTCGGACAAGGTGAGGCCATCCGCGTTCGTTACCTTGCGGATAAGGTGCGGCCCCACGCGAACCCCATCATTGGGAAAGCTGCTGAAGGCGGCAACCTGCTCCTGGAGCGTAGCCTCGACCGATCCCAGCGCGACGGGAAGGAAGGGCGGGATGGTGCTGCTCAGGCCAAACCGGTGCGCCGTTTCGATCACCTTGCGTATGCCAACGCGTTCGGCAAGCTTGACCGCCGGGATGTTCCGGGAATCGGCAAACGCATGCACCAGTGAGACCGTGCCTTCAAAGGTATCGTCGTAATTGTGCGGTGTGTACGGGCCGACCGCGGTCGAAAACGTAACCGGCGCATCGACAATCAACTCCTCCGGGCGTGCTCCCTCTTCCACCGCAGCGGTGTAGACATAGGGCTTAAAGGAAGATCCCGTCTGCCGCTCGGCCTGGGTGGCGCGGTTGAACTGGGACAAGTTGAAGTCCCGGCCACCAACCATGGCCAGTACCTCGCCGGATGTATTATCCACGGCCATCAGAGAGCCCTGGATACCGGAATCCTGCTCCAGCACCGCATGGAAAACCAAGTTCGCATCCGACGAGGGCACGATGTGGACGTAGATGATGTCGCCGGGATGAAGAAACTTCTCCGCATCGCGCTGCCCGGTCCAGGCAAAATCATCCGGACCGAGGAGCAATTGCTGCTGCCCGATGCGCGCGGTCACCTGGTAAGGCAAAACATTCGTCACCAGCGCGTGCACGTAAGATCCCGGCCCAGTGGGCTGGCGCCAGTCCGGATGACGAAAGTCATCGAGCGACCCGCCGGCGGCGAGCACATTAAGCAGGTTGCCCTTCCATCCATGACGGCGTTCCAGCTTAGCTAAACCGTCGAGCACGGCGCGATTGGCTGCTTGTTGCAGATCCAGGTCCAGCGTGGTGTAGACCCGCAGGCCTTCCTCATGTACCTGCTCACTGCCAAACTGGCGTTCCAGTTCGCGGCGTACGTCTTCCACAAACCACGGAGCCACGCTGTTGGACGGGGGCTCAATATGCAAACCGAGCGGCGCCGCCTTGGCTGCGTTGGCTTGCGCGTTGGTAATCACTCCGTCTTCCAGCATGGAGTTGATAACCATGTTTCGGCGGCGGAAAGCCCGATCCGGATTCACCAGGGGAGAATACGCCACTGGTCCTTTTGGTAAAGCTGCCAGCAGGGCCGCTTCCGGCAGCGTCAGATCACGGGCGTGCTTGCTGAAGTAGTATTCCGATCCGGCCTCGAATCCATAAACACCCTGGCCCAGGTAAATCTGGTTGGCGTACAGGGTAAAAATCTGTTCCTTGGTAAACGCACGCTCGATTTGAATGGAAAGAAAAACCTCCTGCAGCTTGCGGCCGAAAGTTTGTTGGGTGGAGAGAAAAAGATTGCGCGCCAATTGCATGGTGAGGGTAGAAGCACCCTGGGTGCGGCCATTCGAGGTCAGATCGTGATAGGCGGCGCCGAGCACGCGGAACACGTTGACCCCCCAATGGCTCTCGAAGTTCTTATCTTCAATCGAAATCACTGCCTGCCGCAGTACGGTCGGAATGGCTTCATAGGGGACGACGATGCGCCGCTCCAGGGCAAAGGAGCCAAAGACGCGGCCGTGTACGTCAAGCAGGTCGGTTGAGGTGATGGGGCGGTAGCGTTCCAGGTCCGCAATCTGGGGCAGGTCTACTGAGTAGACCAACATCAGGCCGGTCAACGATCCGGCGATGACGGCAAGGGCCAGCAGGGCCAGGAAAGTAATGCTACCCGCCAGCTTCATGGGCGCCAAAGCGGAATGGCCGGGCGGACGAAAGCCGGCGGTACCCGAAGATGGAGCTTGCCCAATCAATGAGGGATCCGCTTAATCAGGCGCTTTTCTGCTTCAGTACATCGAGCGCCTTGGTGAGTTGATCATCCGCCTTGGGCGCCTTCACGGCGCCGGTCTGATCGTCATTTTCCGGAGTGGCGGCGACCACGATATTCGGGGTTACCGCTTCATCCTGAATCTTTTTCCCCAACGGCGAAGCATACTTGGCTACGGAGAGAATAAGAGCCGCGCCATCTGGAAGCTCCATAGTTTTTTGCACCGAGCCTTCACCGAAGGTGCGATCTCCCACCACATCGGCCCGCTTATTATCGAGAACCGCCGCAGCGACAATCTCACCCGGACCGGATGTGCCGTGGTTTACCATGACGACTAAAGGAGCGCCGGTAATGAACTTGGAGGGATCCGCGTTAAAGGCTTCGTACGGGTACTTCTGTCCGGAGAGAGTTGCAATAGTGCCCGATTCCAGGAACAGATTAGCCAGGCGAACGCCTTGCTCCTCATCCCCTTCAGCGACATCGCGCAAGTCGAGCAAAACCTTCTTGTTCCCGTTCTTCTGCATCGCCTTCAGGCGGCTGGCAATTTCATTCACCCGCTCTTTGTTGAGCACCACCGGCTTGAGGTACAGAATGCTGCTGCTTTCATATTCCGTTTGTGCCATGGGAGGAGCCGGCGATACGGTGCGGGTCAGGGTGATCTTGTCTGGCTCTGCCTTGCGGGGGCGGACCAGGGAGAACGTCACGTTAGTCCCCGGCTTGCCTTCGAGCAGCAAGCGAATCATCACCAGAGACATCTCCCGGGTGGAGTGGCCCTCGATCGCTTCAACGATATCGCCGTCTTCGACTTGCTCTTTTTCCGCCGGGCTTCCGGGCTCGACCGAGACCACGGTCGCGTATCCGTAGCGCTTGGAGATATTCAGCCCGACCTGCGCGACACCCTCATTGGTGTGCTGCTTGTAGGCGTTGTATTCTTCCGGGGTCAGATAGCTGGAGTCGGGATCGAGCGACTCAAGCAGGCCGTGCAGGGCGCCGATGGTGACTTTGGTCATGTTGGGATCCGACACGTAATCGGTCTGAACCTTTTTCAGGACCTCGCTGTAGACTTCCATCTCGGGATAGGCGCCGTCCTGCTGCGAATCCGCGCGCACGCGGCTTGGACCCAGTCCACCGAGAAACACTAATGCTACCAACAGGATCGAGACGGCAAACACAGCACGCTTGAAAGTTCGGGACATAGCACCACTTTGGACTAAAAGGATGGTCTTAACAAATAATACTACTGGGTTAGACGCAGCCCGGAACCAGATAGGGGACGGCAGGTGGGAGCTGGTGGCGGCGAGTGGAATCGAACCACCGACCTACGGGTTATGAGTCCGTCGCTCTAACCATCTGAGCTACGCCGCCTTGTGTTGATTCTACAACAGTTGGATCGTATCTATTACAATGGAATGGTCATGCCTTTCCCGGTCAAAACCTGTGCCATCTGCTCGCAAGAATTTGAGCTGAAGCCGGACAAACCCGGTTTCGCAAACCGCTGTCCCTCCTGTAGCGAACCTGAAGCGGTTGATACGGCGACCAACGAGCGCCTGGACCCCGAAATGAACGAGGCCCGGCGGCGAGCAATGCGCGAGCTGCTCTACCGCAAAGATAGCTGACGCTTGCTTCAAGCCCGGCAAGAAGACGCTTACACTTGCGTATGCTTTCCCGTGCCCCTCATGTCTGATTTCGGATCCGGCAGACCAGCCAACCCCCTCAGCCTGCGCATCGTGCGTAGCGGTGAGCTCGACAGCAACACTCCGCAGACCCCTGGCATGACTCGCGCCGAGGCTATTTCCTATGCTCGCGTTGGCGCACAGAAACTTTGGGCGGGCACCGTCGTCGTTCATCCCAATGCGAAGACCGGCCCTCATCACCACGGAGAGCTGGAGACGGTTATCTACATTGTGCGCGGGCGAGCTCGTTTCCGCTGGGGAGAGCATCTGGAGTTTGTCGACGAGGCGGGCCCCGGAGACTTTGTGTACGTGCCCCCTTTTGCTCCCCATCAGGAGCTAAACGCCCGCAAGGATCAGCCGGTGGAAGCGGTTATCGTTCGCAGCGGGCAAGAACCTGTCGTCGTCAACCTGGATATTCCCAGCCCGGAGGACGAGACAGACGCGCTCGGGTCCGACCCCTTTCACTCCAACAAACCATGAGGATCGTCGCGGTCATCCCCGCTCGCCTTGCGTCCACCCGGCTGCCCGGCAAGGTGCTCCGTCCGATCGCCGGCGTTCCCATGCTGGGCTGGGTGTATCGTGCGGCGCTCGCCTGCCCGCAGCTCGACCAGGTGCTGATAGCGACGGATTCCACCGAAGTAGTTGCGTATGCCGCTTCGCAGAGCTGGCCCAGTGTCATGACTTCTCCCGATCTCCCCAGCGGTACCGACCGCGTTCATGCCGTCTCCACCATGGTCGATGCCGACATCTACGTCAACATCCAGGGAGACGAGCCCCTGATACGGCGGGAACACATTGATGCCCTGCTGCGGCCCTTTGCTTTAGCTGCGGCTGAGGTCACTACGCTGTCGACGCCCTGTTCGCCCGCGGAGATCGATGACCCCAACGCCGTAAAGGTGGTAACCGCCAGCGACGGCCGCGCACTCTACTTCTCTCGCGCCACCATTCCCTACAACCGGGGCATCGCCATGGCCCCGCGCAAGCATCTCGGCCTATATGCGTACCGCAAGGCTGCCCTGCAGCGCTTCGCTGCGCTGCCGCCCAGCCCCCTCGAATCGGCCGAGCGGCTGGAACAATTACGTTTGCTGGAGAACGGGATCTCCATCTATGTGGAGCACACCACGTTCGCCACGATCGGGGTAGATACCGAGGAAGATTTGCTAGCTGCCGAGCAGGTTTTGCGGCAGCTTAGACGGTAGGTCAACCGTCTCGGAAATGCCGGAGGCTTGCGCTTGCCTCTCTGCGAAGAGAAGAGACACAGCAGGTCCCTCCACTGCGCTACGCTCCGGTCGGAGGCTGTGACTTTATTGATTTCGCACAAAAACGGTTGCTGAAAACAAATAGGTTAGGTGCTCAGAAAAGCGCGAAAACCGAATTAAGTCACAACCTCTCGGGATGACAATTCTTTTGGGGGCGAACATCTTTAAGTGTCACGAATGAATTGTCATCCCGACAGAGCGTAGCGTAGGGACCTGCTGTGTCTCTATCGTGAAGATGCTCCAACCGCCGATTCTCACTTCCGCGAATGGGCAGGAGTCTGCCAAGATAGTAAGAATGCCGACAGCCACCAAAATCTTCGCCGACCGCATTGGCCGCATTGAGGTTTCCGCCACCATGGCGGTTACTGCGGAAGCTGCCCGGCTGCGCGCCCAAGGCGCCCAGCTGGTCGATTTCGGGGCCGGGGAGCCCCATTTTGCTACTCCGCGCCACATCAAAGATGCCGCCATTGCGGCCATCGAATCCAATTTCACCCGCTATACAGTCGTCGCCGGGATCCCCGAGCTCAGAAAAGCGATCGTGGAACGGCATGCCTGCGACTTCGGCTCCAACTACACCGCAGATGAGACGGTCTTCACCACCGGCGGCAAGCTGGCGCTCTTTAACGCCATCCAGGTACTGGTGGACCATGGCGACGAGGTCATTCTGCCCGTCCCGTACTGGGTCTCGTTCAAGGACATCATCCAGTACGCGGGCGGAAAAGTCGTCTATCTGCCTACAGAAGAAGCGGAGAATTTCCGCATCACGGCGGATGCCATCGAGCAAGCGATAACCCCGCGAACCAAGGCCATCGTTCTGAACTCACCCTCGAATCCGGCCGGCTCCGTCGTATCACCTGCCGACCTGGAGCGGATCGTGAAGCTGGCCCACGCCCGGGGAATCTTCCTGTTGCTGGACGAGTGCTACGTGTACCTGCAATACGCCGGTACTCCTGTCTCCGGCGGTTCGTTTGTCGAGGCCAAAGAGCACG
The DNA here is from genome assembly GCA_963814015.1 of uncultured Acidobacteriaceae bacterium. GTDB lineage: Bacteria > Acidobacteriota > Terriglobia > Terriglobales > Acidobacteriaceae > PALSA-350. Next base: position 611,956 of record CAWFBI010000001.1, on the reverse strand, counting down.
TGATCGTGCTCGGTTCCCTCTCCAAGACCTACGCCATGACCGGCTGGCGTGCAGGTTTCGCTCTTGGCCCCAAGGCCGTCATCGCCGCTATGAGCAAGCTGCAAAGCCAGTCCACATCCTCAACCGCAGCCATGGTGCAAAAGGCGGCCATCGCCGCACTGACTGGCTCCCAGGCATGCGTAACTGAGATGCGGGCGGATTACCTGAAATTGCGCGACCAGATTCTGGCTGGATTGACGGCCATCCCCGGCGTTACGTGCACTAAACCCGACGGCGCATTTTATGTGTACCCGAATGTGGCGTCATTCCTGGGCAAACCGGGGGCTAAGAACACGACCGAACTGGCCTCTCGCCTTCTGCATGAAGCGCATGTGGTCGCCGTCCCGGGTGAGGCCTTCGGCACCCAGGAGCATATCCGGCTGTCCTACGCTGTCGCACAAAGCGACATTGAAGAGGGCGTGGTCAGAATGAAGAACTTCTTCGCCAGTCTTTCGTAGGAGCTCATGAAAGCTAAAGTAGAGTTTCGGCCCATCATCCTGGCCGGCGGCAGCGGAACGCGGTTCTGGCCGCGGAGCCGCCGCTGGCGGGCAAAGCAACTTCTGGTGCTGGATGGCGCGCGCACCATGATCCAAAGCACGGTGGACCGTCTGGGTACCCTGGCCACCGCGAACGAGCTTTGGGTGATCACCAACGACCTGCTATCCAAAGCCATCTCCGAACAACTGCAAACCATGCTGGGGGAACAGATCATCTGCGAACCGGCGGCACGCAACACCGCGCCCGCGGCCGGCCTGGCGGCTTTCCTCATCGAGCGCACCACACCCGATGCGGTACTGGGTATCTTTCCCGCCGACCACGTGATCACCGATGAGGAAAAGTATCGGGCAACGATCGAGCAAGGCATCGCCCTGGCCGCGGCCGGCGAAAACATTGTGGTGCTGGGGGTGAAACCGGTACGGCCAGAGACCGGGTACGGTTACATTGAGACCGGTGAAGTGCTGCCGCAGGACGTCAAACGAGTCCGCCGGTTTACAGAGAAACCTAATCGGGATCGGGCAGAGGAGTTCATGCTCGCCGGTAGATACTACTGGAATAGCGGCATTTTCCTATGGACGGCGCGCACACTGGCCAACGCTATCCGCGAGCATCTGTCGGAGACCGCACCCTTTCTGCAACAGATTGCCGACGCCTACGGGACGCCGCAATTCGAGCAGGTTTTTAGCGAGCTTTACCCCTCCTGCGAAAACATCAGCATCGACTACGCCGTGCTCGAGCCCCGCTCAGCCAAGGGTGAACACCACTCGAATATCTACTGCCTGCCGGCCGAGTTCGGCTGGAACGACCTGGGTTCCTGGGAAGCCCTGTACGAACATCAATTGGCCCAGGGCAACGCGAAAGATGGCAACGTCACCGAGGCCAAGGGCATGCTGGCTCTTGATGCGCGGAACAATTACGTGTTCAGCCCCGAGAAATTTGTCGCCCTGGTGGGGGTAGACGACCTGGTAGTCGTGGAAACCGAGGACGCCATTCTGATCACCACGCGGGAGCGTTCGCAGGACGTACGTCGCGTAGTCAGCGAGCTCGCAGGTAAACACGACGAGTTGATTTGATTCCTGCCTGTGTTGGAAAAACCCATCAAATTCGGGACCGATGGCTGGCGGGGAATTCTCGCCGACGACTTCACTGAAGCAAACGTGCGCCTGGCGGCCGGGGCAATCGCCCGATATGTCTGCGAGCGAGAGGACGCCGCTCGCGGCCTCTGCGTCGGATACGACACCCGTTTCCTATCCCAGCGCTTCGCAGAGATTGTCTCGGAAGTAGCAGCCGCGGCCGGCATCCCGGTGCGCCTCGCCGATCGCATTACTCCCACACCGGCTCTCTCCTACGCGGTAAAGCATCTGGGAGCAGCCGGCGGGGTGATGATCACTTCCAGCCACAATCCCTACAATTGGAATGGGGTGAAGTACAAGGCGAGCTATGGAGGATCGGGCAGCCCAGCCATCATGGCAGCGATCGAAGGTTATCTGGGCCAGGGATTGCCCGTGGCCGCCTCCAGCGCCGCCATTACTGAGGCCGATTTTCTCAGTCCCTATATCGAGGCCATCTCGGTTTTCGCCGACCTCAAGCGGATCGCTGCCGCGCGGCAAAAATATGCCATCGACTGCATGTATGGCGCCGGGCGAGGCGTGCTGGCGGGCATCTTCGCCGGCATGGACATTGACCACGTTGAGATCCGCGCGGAGTTGAACCCGCTTTTTCCTGGCATTCAGCCAGAGCCAATTCCGCCTCATATCCGCGCGCTCGAGGCAGCGGTGCTGAAGCACCGCTGCCAGGCCGGCTTTGCCACCGACGGCGATGCAGATCGCATTGGCGCGGTGGATGAGGAGGGCCGCTTTGTTGATGCTAATAAAATCTACTGCCTGCTGCTGGAGTGGCTCCTCAAGCGCAAGCAGTGGCCAGGGGATGTGGCGCGGGCCTTTAACACGACAAAGATGCTCGACCGGATCGCGGCCAGATACGGGCGCAAGCTCTACGAGCACGGCATCGGCTTCAAGCACGTATGCCAGCTGATGCTCGAGAAGGACATCCTCATCGGCGGTGAGGAATCGGGCAGCATTGGCATCGGGAGACATCTGCCCGAACGCGATGGGCTGCTCAACGCACTGCTTCTGGCCAACATAATGGCGGAAGAAGGCCGCACCCTGGGCTCATCGGTTGCCGCGCTGCAAGAAGAGTATGGCGAGCATCACTACGGCAGGCTCGACCTGCACATTCCGGAAGAGACCAAGCATGCGGCCATCCGCCGCGCGGCGGCCGGCGTGAGTGAGTTTGCCGGCATGCGCGTCCTGCGCCATGAAACACTCGATGGAATGAAGTTTTATCTCGACAATCCCGAGACCAGACAACTGCCGCGGCCGGCGGAAAGCTGGCTGCTGCTGCGTGCCTCCGGCACCGAGCCGCTGCTGCGCATCTACGCGGAGAGTGGTTCCCGGGAATCGCTTCATGCTCTGCTCGAGGCGGGGCGAAATTTTGCTATGGGAGATATGGCATGAAGGTTAGAACCAAAGGCCTGCTCTTTGACATGGATGGAGTGCTGATAAGTTCGCTGGGTTCGGTCGAGCGAAGCTGGCAAACCTGGGCTGAGCGCCACGGGCTCGACGTGCGGGAGACGATCAAGACTGCCCATGGAATGCGGGCCATTGAAACCGTGCGCGCGCTGAAACCGGATGCCGACCACGCGGCGGAGCTGAGAGTGATTGAAGACCTCGAAGTGGGAGACAACGAGGGGCTCGAAGTATTGGAAGGAGTGTTATCGATTCTTCAATCGGTGCCACAGAAGTTCTGGACCATTGTCACCTCGGCCACCGAAAGGCTTGCGCGCAGCCGTCTGGCGTTCGCCGGAATTCCGGTGCCGCAGCACATTGTCACCGCCGACGTGGTGGCTGACGGCAAGCCTCATCCGGAGCCATATCTCAAAGGGGCAAAGATTCTCGGCCTTGCACCGGCGGATTGCATCGTGATCGAGGATTCGACTTCAGGCGCAAAGTCTGGCCACGCTGCGGGGTGCAAGGTCCTGGCCACCACCTTTTCCCACAGCATCAAACAGCTCGCCGCTGCAGACTGGATCGTCGAATCGCTGGCCAAGGTAAGCATCTCGATTCTGCCCCAGGATCAGGGGCTAGAGCTCGAGTTCACGCCGCTCAACAGAGAAGCTTAGGGGATCGTCAACCTGAGCTGCCGGCAAACGGTGCTTGATCATCGCTCCTGACGTGTCACGGTCTCAACTCCTAAAGGATTGGACTTGACATTTACTCTTAATGAGTTAAGACTTTTGCCCATGACAACAAATGTTCGAACGCGACAAGCAGGAGAAATCCGGGTGGAAGCAGACCATGAAGATCTTCCGGTTTCGTACCTGCTCTATATCGGAGCGGCCTTGGTGGTCATTGGAATTGCCGGAGTCAGCACTTTTTTCCTCTTTGTCCGCTAGACAACGGAATTGCGCCATGACACCCGCTGCCACAGCGCCTTTGCCAACTGGAAAATGAAGACGGGATACCCGGCAATGGGGCTTAGAAGGTAGTGGATCGAAGCATGGCTGCGGCCTGTGCCACTGTCAGATCATGAGCAACTAATTTGAACCCATAATGCGAAGAGTCCTCATCCCGAGAGACGCTCTTCATGAGCAGAATGCTTCCGTCCACATGTACGCGGATTTTTGTTGCTTTCCATTGACCGGGAAAAACCTCCTGGCGTACGACCGAGAAGTGGCTCTGGTCGCCCACCTTGCCGAGAAGACCAAAGCCAAATTCGACGGGATGGTTCAGGTGGGCGTCGATCCCGCAAAGACGCATGTCCATTGTGTGAATGAGTAACACCCCGGACATTGCGTGAACCACCCGATCCTGGAAGCTCGCCTCCTGAAACTGCGGATTAGGCGTAAAGGTAATGCGGGTACAGTCACCCACGGACCCGGCGGTCTGGAGCAGAAAGAGTCTTGGGAGCTCTCGCAGCAAATCCGCCATTCGTGCCTCGTCGTCTTTGCGTCCCTGGGCTTCGCGCCGAAGATCAGCCGGGTGATTCGCCAAATTAGTGATGCGGTTATCTTCGGCTAACTGTTCGCTGCTGGATAACGGCCTGCCATCCACAGCGATGAGACGGTGCATCCGTCCCTCCGTGGTCTCGACTAGCAGCTCATCCCAAAGGTGGCCCCTGGTGCGGACCGACCGTTCTTCCCTTCTGTACAGGAAGTGCTGGCGCTTTGCTTTTGCAAGACTTTCAGCCTGCACCATCTGATTGACCATCTGCGCCGCTGACAGGGGTTGTCGTACCTGGGCACGTGAACTCGTAAGTACGAAAGACAACGCCGGCAGAAGAAAAAGGAGAACAGCGGCTTTCCCGGCCCTTGTGCAACAGCAAATTTGGGAAGCCTCAGAGTGACGCATCCGATGATCCAGGGTCCAGCGTTACTGTGGCGTGGTGGTGGACAGTTGGCCGACCAGGGTAATCTCCATGTCAACTTCTTTGTTGACTCGCAGGAGAAATGTACTAGGGTCTTTCAGTCCCCACTTCACGTACGGAATCGTAAAGTGTGTCTTTGCCGTACAGGTTGTGCCGTCGATGTGAATCTCCATGGGCATCGTCAGATCATGCGGTGTGCCGTGGAGGGTAAACACTCCGTCCACCTGAACCGTAGAATCGCCAGTGGCCGCGATCGCGCCAGTCATGTGTCTCGGACTAAAACTCGCCTCTGTGAACTTCGGCGCGTCGAGAATATCGACGCTCATGCGGTGATCGCGCGTATTGTTCCCGCTCTTGCCGCTTCCCGCTGCAACCACGATCGCGCCGGACAGCTGTGCAGAGCTATGGTCGAACTGCACACTTCCACTCTGAACGTGAAATGTGCCATGGACCTGGTGGAGTACGTCCCCAAGCGAAAATACAACCTCGCTCTGTTCAGGGTTGATCGAAAACGTCTTAGCCTGCGCATACCCGGGGATACCAAGCAGCACAAGCAGGAAAGCTGAGAAACACGCGCGCATATGATTCCGGTTCAAATTGATCATCCATCCAGCCCTGTCTAACAGAAATCCATTCCTACCGTCTAATCCTGCAGCAGACAAGTCTTGTCAATATCTTAAATGCTTAAGACTGCTTGACAAGATAAATCTTAATGGGTTAAGACTTTAAGTGAGGCGATTGATGGACCGGCTTGCCCGGCATCATGGTCAGAAACAATTGAACTCGGGGAACAGAGAACCGCAGTTACGAGACTGCATTTGAGCGCCTTCGACGCTTTCACTCTTCATGCCGCGGCAATTCGAGGACCCAGGCTCATGACTTTGTAGTTGTCTTGGTTTGAAACCAGAAACCGAGCACGAAAGTTCCAGATGGAACCAGACGATGAGGATATTCCGGCTTCGTACGTGCTCTATGTAGTCGCAGTCATGGTTGTAATTGCAGTCGCCACCGTCAGCACCTTCTTCTTCTTAATCCGCTAGCAAGAACAGCGCTGGAGGTCCGGCTTGAGAGCTGGCTGCCCTAGCGGCGATCGAAAACCGACAGCCGCTTATATATACCCGCGGCCGCAGTGGCGGTTTGCTGCACGGCCTGCTTGCCATCGTGGTCTCCGCCCTTAGTCGTTTGTCCGGACGCATCGTCGATCGGAACCACTGTCTGCAACTTGGCGCCGTTCCCAAAAGCGGGCGTGCCGCGATGGAGCAGATGCGGGCCCACACTGCTCTGCGCTGAAGAAGAAACGTCCGTCCTGCTCTCTGCGGAGAAATCCATGGGCTGAGAAGTTTCGCTCAAGTTGGCCACCGCGGTAGCCGCGTTGGTGGGGGCTGAAGCGACCGACACCCGTCCTTTCCTGGGCACTCTTGCTTTAGTAGCCGTTTTTGAGGAGGTGGTAGCGAGAGCCTCTGGCGTCAACGGTTGCGATATCTGCTGTCGTGCATAAGTAAGCAAAACTCCCAGAGACGGTTCGATGCCAAGGAACCCCCCCAGCAGAGCCACTCCGCAAGCAATGCGTGACCAGGCCAACCACGCCGACCGCTTCCTGGACCCAGCCAGGATGGAGTGAACCCGAACCTTCAAATGTTCGGAAGATGCCGCAAAATCTATGCCCCAGTTCCTCGAGTTTTGCGCTGAATTCAAGCGCGCAAAGTGGATCAGACACTCTGCATACTTGGCTCTTCCTTTGGGGGAGTCAGAGACAGCAGCGAGATCGCATGCCAGCTCGCGATCGAATTCCATTCTTCGAACTGCATACCAGGCCGCCGGATGAAAGAAAAGCAGCGCACGGCAAACGACCGCAAAGCCATTCCAGACAAAATCCCACCGACGAACGTGGTGCAGCTCATGGCGCAAAATGTCTTCGAGTTCAGAGCGGTCCTGTTCGAGGCAAACATCGGGCAACACGATGGTTGGTCGAATCCAGCCGAACGTTGCCGGGGACGTAGCCCCCGACAGTACCAACAAACGTGAACGCCCCACACGAAGGTGATCCGCCAGTGGCTGAAAAGCGTCTGCAATATCGCCCGGCGGCTGACTGGTGAAGCCCAGAATCCATTTCAGCTGCCGGAGTTTCCTGATATGCGCAATCACCAAATAGGTCAAAACCAACAAGTAAACGATCCCGATCACGCGCAGCGCGACACCCAGGGGGAAGGCCCACGAACCTGGAATCTGCAAAGCGCCGACTGTCGAGGTCACTGGTTGAGCCACACCGTTAGGTGTACTTGCAGACAACTGTCCACTCGCCAGAACGCCCTTCGTCAGCCACAGCCAATACGCAGCCATCCCGTAAAGAAAACTTAACCAGACCAGGAATCTTCGGCTCGGCGAATCCGCCAGCCAAGCCAAGCAGAGACATACTCCGAAGGCGAGGGTGGTCTTCAGCACAAAGCCCGCAAGGGCGGTCATAACCCCAAGCAAAAGGTCTGGATTCATAGCGCCCCTGGATTACTCCTGATCGTCCTGCTCATACCGTTTACGATACTCCCGCATGAACGATTCCAGTTCATCCAGTTCTTTCTTTTTGATGGAGCTGGACTCCAGTAAGTTGATTAGCAGCCCGGCTGCCGATCCGTGAAAATTCCGGGATACCAGTGCCTGGACGGCCAGGTGGTCAATGGCCTTGCGCGAGGCCAGCGGCCTGAAAACGAAGACTCTGCCTCGGGATTCGTGGGTGATAAAGCCCTTTGTTTCCATGATTCGCAGCAGCGTTTGGGTGGTCTTGTAATGAGGTCGTTCGCGTTCGGGATGCGCATTGACCACATCCTCCACGGTTGCTTCATTCAGATCCCATAGAATCTGGAGAAGTCGCATCTCCCCCATCGTCGGAACGGGCAGTTTTTTGTTTCGCATCAGGTGCCTCACCAAGACATCTTAACCGATTAAGAATATGGTTTACTAAGCAGTAAAGATTCCGATTTTACATGTTTTTCCATGTTGATGAGAGGAAAGTCACATTTTAAATCGTGGCTGACTAAACTTGAGGATCAATTTTGTCAAGGTAAGAGCGAAATGAGCGCCAGGAAGCACAGTCGCAGGAAACACTGTTCTATCCCAGGCGCTTTTTTGTTGGCCCTGCTTTGCGCTTCATTGCACGGCCAAACTGCATCCATCCAGGTCCCGGCGGCGACTCCGCTATCGATTCAGCTGCTCCAACACGTTCCCATGAAGACCGGCGAATCATTGGAAGGACGCCTGCTCTACCCGGTCTATGTCGAGAACCGGGTCGCGATCCCGGCAGGCGCCATCCTTCGCGGCCGCGTAATACGACTCGACTCCGACCGAAGCCACCGCATCCACTCGCGCCTCAGGGGAGATTTCACCCCATTTCACATCCCTGTCGTGCGCTTCGACGAATTGATGCTCCCCGACGGAGCCGTGGAGCCGATTGTGAGTGATAGCGCTAAAGATGGGGCCTCGATTTTGCGCCTTTCGCCCCCGCCCGGCCAGAAAAAAGGCTCGCTTATCTCGCGCGAGATTGCTGCGGAAAAACAGCGCATCAAAGACGCCGCGGCGCAAATTACCGCACCCGGCCGAGGGGACCGTCTGGTTCAATTCCTCTATACGCAGTTGCCGTATCACCCGGAAAGGATTGATACCGGAACCTCATGGACGGTTGAACTGGCCCAGCCCCTGAATCTGGCGGGCCCTCCCCCGCAGGAGGCCGCCGATCCAGTCGTTCCCACAGAGAGCAAACCAGCGGTGCCCGCAGGCGGCACAGAATGGCGATTACGCGCCTATCTGCAACAGACGATCAGCTCCGCCAATAAGAAACCAGGGGACACTTTCCAGGCGTTGGTCTCGGAACCAATTTTTGACGCCGAGCACGCCGTTGTTGTCCCCCAGGGCTCCCTGCTTATTGGGGAGATCACGCAGACCAAACCCGCGCGCTCCTTTGGGCGCCAGGGAAAGCTTCGTTTCCGGTTCCGCGAGTTGAAGCTGCCCAGCGGCTTCATCCAGCCGGTGGAAGGCACGCTTACCGGAGTCGATTCAGACAAATCCGCAAATTTGAAAATTGACTCCGAGGGTGGCATAGCGCCAAAGCCACAAAACCGCGTGGTTCTCCCTTTGGTACTGACCTTACTGGCCGGACGTGGGCTTGACGACGACGGAAGCCAAGCCCTTCATAGCACTGTCGCATCCAATGGGTTTGGGATCGTCGGCCGGGTTGTCGGCATCGTCGCCAGCTCACGGAACGTTGCGGCTGGAATAGGGTTTTACGGAGCTGCACTTGCTTTTTACGATCTTTGGCTGGCGCGCGGCCATAACGTCGTGTTTGTGAAGAATACCCGCATTGAAGTCACCACCACACCAAGGCGCAACCAAATGAGTCCGCCAACAACTGGGGAGAAGCCCTCCCCCTCTCATTAACTTCTGCTGGGCGCATCTCAGGCCGGAACCCTTTGCCTCCACGGCTAAAGCCGCACTGGTTTCACGCCGGCACGGCTCGGCTCTGCACGGCGCGGCGCAGAGCCACTCGCGCCAGCAATCGCGTCGAATCGAGCGTCGGCAGCGGAGAATTCGAGTCATTCATAATCAACGGGATTTCGGTGCAGCCAAGCACAACGGCGTCGCAGCCCTCATCTTTCATCCGTTGGATCACCTGCTGAAAGGTTGCGACCGCTTCCGGTTTGAAGACGCCGTAAACCAACTCCTCGAAGATGATGCGATTAATCTCTTCGCGTTCAACTCGGTTCGGGCGCATGTACTCCAGGTCACGCGCCTTGAGTTTCTCTGGATACACTTCGCTCTCGACCAGATATCGGGTGCCGGTCAAGCCCAGGCGCTGGAAACGCCGGCCGACGGCCTGGGCGGCGACCGCGTCAGCAATATGCAACCATGTCCGTGGCAGTTGGGATTCGATATAAGGCAGCGCCTGGTGGATGGTGTTATCGGGGCAGATGAGGAAATCGGCGCCGATCTTCGCCAGCTTATTGGCGGAAGAAAGCATCAGCTCCCCCACGCCCTTCCAATCATCGCGGTCGATACATTTCATGTACTCGGCCAGCGAGTGAGTGTGCATTGAAATCTCGGGGTGATCGTGTGGCCCAAGAAGGTCCGCACCTCCAACGCAAATAGACCGATAACAAAGAGCGGCTCCTTCAGCAGAGCAGGCAACGATACCGATGTGCTGGGCCATGGATTGATTCCCGTAGATCGATTCCGGTGGATTAATTCTATGATAGGAACGATGCGTGTCCGTAATGGAGTCATCCTCCTGGCCCTGAGTTTCCTCGCCATCGCGCCCAATGTTCACGCGGAGACGGGGGAAGAGGGTTGGCTTCGCTACGCACCCCTGCCCCAGCAAGCCGCACAGCAATACCAGAAGCTCCCTCACCGCATTGTCGACACCGGCCAGTCTGCCGTGGCCCATAGTGCGGCGAGCGAACTTGCCCGGGGTCTGCACTCGATGCTCGGCGAAAACCTCCAGGTCTCATCCACACTCCCTGGTGAAGACTCGTTCATCCTGGGCACGGATTCTGAGATTCGCCATCTTTTCCCCAACTGGAAACCCTCATCCCCAGTCGTGCCCGAAGGGTTCTTGCTGGAACAGTTCTCCGCCCAGGGCCACGACTACTGGGTGCTCGACGGCGGAACTGACCGGGGCGAACTCTATGGTGTTTTTCGTATCCTGGAACGCGTTGCCCAGCAAAAGCCGGTGGTGGCCAATACTGAATCTCCTTCTTCGCCCATTCGCTGGGTCAACCAATGGGACAACTTTGACGGCAGCATCGAGCGTGGCTATGCCGGGCGCAGCATTTTTTTCGACAACGGCCACGTGCGCCCCGACCTTAGCCGGGTCTCGGAGTACGGCCGGCTACTAGCCTCGGTCGGCCTCAACGGCGCCACCGTCAACAACGTCAACTCCAATCTGCACACGCTCGAGCCGGAGATGATCAGCGAACTCGCCCGCATAGCGGATGCGTTTCGTCCCTGGGGCGTGCGCATGTCCCTGTCAGTCGATCTTTCGAGCCCGCAGGCGGTGGGCCGCCTAAGCACCTTCGACCCAGCGGACCCGGCGGTTGCTGCCTGGTGGCGGAAGAAAGTGGATGAGATCTACAGAGCCATCCCCGACTTTGCCGGCTTCGTGATCAAGGCCGATTCGGAAGGCCGCGTCGGTCCCTCGAAATACGGCCGCACCCCCGCGCAGGCTGCAAACACCGTTGCCCGCGCACTCCGCCCGCACGGCGGCGTGGTTCTTTATCGCGGCTTCGTCTACAACAATCATCTCGACTGGAATGACCTCAAGGCCGACCGCGCCCGGGCCGGCTACGACAACTTCCGCGCTCTCGATGGCGCCTTTGATCGCAATGTAGTCATCCAAATCAAGCACGGCCCCATCGACTTCCAGGTTCGCGAGCCCGTCTCCCCGCTGTTTGCCGCCCTTCGCCATACCAACCAGGCAATCGAGCTGCAGATCACGCAGGAGTACACCGGCCAACAGCGACACATGGTGTTCCTCGTCCCCATGTGGAAGGTCGTGCTCGACACCGACCTCCGGGCACAGGACCGGAAGACGCCAGTCAGCGAGATTGTCGAGGGCAAGAGCTTCCACCAGCCCCTGGGTGGCTTTGTCGGCGTGGCCAACGTTGGCCTCGACTCCAACTGGCTGCATCACCCCATGGCTATGGCCAATCTTTACGGCTTCGGCAGACTGGCCTGGAATCCCGAGCTGACCACCGCCGAGATCATCGACTCCTGGACCCGGCTTACTTTCGGCAACGATCCCAAAGTCGTCTTTATCGTGAACGGGCTGCAGGCAAACTCGTGGCGTGTGTATGAGCTATACACAGGTCCGCTGGGTATAGGGACGCTCACTAATATTCTCGGCATCCACTACGGACCCGGCATCGAGTCCGCCGAGCGCAACGGTTGGGGGCAATGGTTCCGCGCCGACAGCAAAGGCATCGGCATGGACCGCACCGTCGCTACGGGCACCGGCTACATCGGCCAGTACCCACCTCAACTGGCGAAGATCTACGAGTCGCTGGAGACCTGTCCCGACAGTCTCCTGCTGTTCATGCACCACGTTCCTTACGACTACGTGTTGCATGACGGCAAGACCCTGGTGCAGTACGTTTACGATTCGCACTATGAGGGCGCCGCTCTGGCCGCGTCTTACCCGTCGCGGTGGAAGACGCTTCATGGCCTGATCGACGACCAGCGTTATTACGAAACCCTTGGGCTTTTTGAGTACCAGGCCGGTCACGCAGTGGTTTGGCGGGATGCGGTCACCGAGTGGTTCCAGCACATCTCCGGTATTCCCGATAAGTTAGGGAGGGTTGGCCACTACCCTAACCGTATCGAAGCGGAGTCCATGCAGGCTGACGGGTATACGACGGTCGACGTCACTCCCTGGGAGACCGCCTCTGGCGGCAAGGCTGTGGTTTGCGGCCGCCCTGGGGCGTGCACCCTGAACACAAAGCTCAGCCGGCCGGCCGGTCACTATTCCATCGCCGTCCGGTATTTCGACCTGCGGACCGGCGCCGCGCAATACGAGCTGCTGCTCAACGGCAAGTCCCTGGCAAACTGGACGGCGAATGCAACCCTCCCACCTGCCGCGGTCGATCCGCATCTCGACGGTAGCACCAGCACTCTCTTCACGGTTTCCGACGTTTACCTCAGGCCGGGCGATAGGCTGAGTCTTCGCGGAACGCCGAATCAGGGCGAACCAGCGCCGGTCGATTACATCGAAGTGGAAAAACACTAGAGGCCCAGCTTGAGCATCAGCTGAAAGGTTGAGAGAACAGCAGATGGAAGCGTCATGTCATCCTGGCAGAATTGAGCTTCAACGTAGCTTGTTTGGCACCACGCGGGCGTGCAGCCGACTGATCACCGTCTCTGGAACAAGCCCTTCAACCGAGCCGCCCAACTCGAAGACGTTCTTGATCAACCTCGAGCTTACGTAAGAATATTTCTCATCGGCCATCAGGAAAACAGTTTCCACCTGCGGGGCCAGCCGCCGGTTCATCAGCGCCATCTGCAACTCATATTCGTAGTCACTGATGGCGCGCACCCCGCGCAGGATGGCCTGGGCACGCTGTTCGAGAACAAACTCCACCAGCAGGCCGTTGAAGGTCGCCACCGAAACGTTGCCATAGGGCTGCACCGCTTCGGTGAGCATCTCGATCCGTTCGGAAACAGAAAAGAGCGGAGCTTTCTCGGAGTTCTTCAGGATCGCGACCACCAGGTGATCGAAAATCTTCGCCCCACGCGCAACCAGGTCCAGATGACCATTGGTCAAAGGATCGAAGGTGCCCGGATAAATGGCTTTGACTGTGTTCAAGACTTACTGCCGGCGCACCGGCGCCTTCACAGCTTCGGCAGCCTGGGCCGATCCGTTGAGCGGCACAGCGGGAATCTCCGCCGGCTTCACCCCGGTAAGGCCAAGCTTCTGCCGTAGTTGCCCGTCGATGCGAGTGAAGATCTCAGGATGGTCCTTGAGAAAGCTGCGAACGTTTTCCCTGCCCTGGCCAATGCGCTCGCCTGCGTAACTGTACCAGGCCCCCGACTTCTCGACGATATTCTGCGCCACCGCCAGATCGAGCACATCGCCCTCGCGAGAGATGCCTTCGCCGTACAAAATGTCGAACTCCGCCTCGCGGAAAGGCGCGGCTACTTTATTCTTGACCACCTTGATCTTGGTGCGGGAGCCAACCACGACGTCCCCTTCCTTAACCGCCGCGATGCGGCGAATGTCAATGCGCACCGAGGAGTAGAACTTGAGCGCGCGTCCGCCGGTGGTTGTTTCCGGGTTGCCAAACATGACCCCGATCTTCTCCCGGATCTGGTTAATGAAAATAAGTGACGTGCGGGATTTCGAAACCGTGCCCGTAAGCTTGCGCAGGGCTTGCGACATCAGGCGCGCCTGCAAACCCATATGCGAGTCACCCATTTCGCCATCGAGTTCGGCTTTGGGCACCAGCGCTGCTACCGAGTCGACCACCAATACATCAATGGCGCCAGAACGCACCAGGGCTTCGGTGATCTCAAGCGCCTGCTCGCCGTAATCGGGCTGCGAAACGAGCAGGTTATCCACATCCACACCCAGCTTCTTGGCATATTGCGGATCGAGCGCGTGTTCAGCATCGACAAAGGCGGCCATGCCACCCGACTTCTGTGCTTCGGCGATGATCTGCAGCGTGATGGTCGTCTTGCCAGAGGATTCAGGACCGAAAATCTCGATCACGCGGCCTCGGGGAACACCGCCTACGCCGAGGGCTGCGTCGAATGAGATGGAGCCGGTGGAGATCACGGAGATGGGAACGATCGCCTCCTTGTTGCCGAGGCGCATGATCGAGCCTTTGCCGAACTGCTTTTCAATTTGTGCTAATGCCAGGTCAATGGCGCGGGAACGATCATCTGCCATGGGGAATCTCCATTGGGAATGTAGTGGATCATACCACCGCTACGCGGCTATCGCTGTAGCAGGTCTATTGGTTGGTTAATGTCGGCGACGCGGAAGTAAGGAGCAAGTGCCGGGTGCCTGCGAGCCACTGCCTGGTACATCTCCCAGGCAATGCGGCGGTAAGAGAAGTGGCCGGCAGGCGTAGAGCGCAGTTCAGCGATGTACAGGGCTTCGGCGAAGTCCATCTTGAACAGGGCGCGGGTGCGCGTGCCCAGGGGCAAAACATAGCCCGCATTCTCTACCAGGCCGGCCTGCGAAACATTAACGAATGCTTCATGTGCCTGGGTCATGGCGGAGTCATATTGCCGCAGCAGTCCTGCGTCGGCTAAGCCTTCTGGAACTTCATAGCCGTGGGCATTGGTAAACGGCTGCAGGATCTGAATGCAGCGGCGGTGGCGGTGCATGTCGCGGAAGCCACCGATGTCCATCAGAATGTCAAACCGCAAACCCTGACCCGCCGAGAACTCGCGCAGCAGTTCGTCATGCCGTCCGCGGTGGCGCGCGGCGAGGGCGATGATCTCATTACGGCGTGTCTCTTCGAGCGACCCAACCTGCCGCACTAGCTGACGATACGAATAATGGCAGGCGCCATAGAGCAGCGTGGTGGCCAGATCGATTTCGAGCGGCTCATCATCCAGCAATTCGACAGCGCCAGCGGGAGCCTCGATGGGCGCGCCCTTCATTAGCTCGCCAGCGGCCTGGGCCAGCTCGCCTCGGGTGGCCAACACATAGTTGCTGGGAGCCGCGTACTTCACCAGCGTGGGCGCGATCCTGACCTCGCGGGTCAGCAGAGCTTCCGCTTCTACGCCGAGAGCAGGGTCGAGGTCTGCAATCTTGCCTTGCAGCCTGCTCAGTGCCTCGCTCTGAACATTCCAGGCCGAACCCGCGGCGGCTTCCCGCAGCCGCTCGCCCAGTTGGCGAACTTCCTCATGGGGATCGGAAAGCAGGCGGGAGATCTGCGCTTCGAGCGTACGCGCGTTCACAATCTCGCCCAGCGAAGTGTTGGTAGCCAGCGGCAGCAAGTAGCGGGAAACATCCAGAGCACGGGCCCGCAGGGTGCGGTTGAAGGCCTCTTCTTTCATCTCCGGCGGCCGTACGGTGCGGCCCTTCAGGTAGACAAGCATCGCCTCCGTGCTGGAGTGATATTCGGCAAAGAGTGCCTCGATGGCCTCGGTGAAGACGACGCGGCTGGCTGGGCTTGAGGAAAAATCGGGCAGATACCATCCACTCTTTTGAAAATTCTGGTAGCGAGTGGAACGTTCCTGGCCATCCCAACGTTGCTCATCGACCAGGACGATGGCCGCCAGCAGTGACAACCGCTCGATGGCGAAAGCGACGTGTGCCAGATCTGCGATCGAGCGATGGCCGTATTGAAAGTAAAAAGTGTTCAGGAAATGCTCGGCGCGCTGGCTGGAAATCTCCCGCAGTGATTCCTTCATCGAAAGCGCGGATCGGGAGTACTTCGCCATGGCATAGGCCAGGACTTCAGGGTCGGCCCCATGCACGGCATAAACTTCGGTTTGGTTGCGGGGCGCCTCGGGTGGAGTTTGCAAAGCAGTGGTCGCGGTTTCGCTCTGAGCCATGGTTAGGGTTCAGGATAGAGCATTTTGCGCGCCATAGTCCCTGTGCAAACCAAGGGATTAATACCTGGCGGGGTGGAACTAAGATAAGATTGACCTGCAACCGCGGTGCGGATTGAGCTTTCATCGAGTGAGTTCGCTCCTATGGCCGTGAACCGCAATTCCCAGCCTGAAGAAACCCTGTCGGTGGTGAGCCACCGGCCGTACGCGTTGCCCAAGCGTCCCTGGACAATGATGCAGCGCTGGAACGACCTGCTGTTTTGCCATTGGCCGATCCCGGCCGCCAAACTGGAATCATTGCTCCCTGCCGGGCTGCAGGTGGATACCTTCGATCAATCGGCATGGGTAGGCGTTGTTCCTTTTTGGATGGACCGGGTTCAATTACGCGGGATGCCCCGGATTCCCGGCGCCAGCCGCTTTCCTGAGCTCAACCTCAGAACGTACGTCAGGGAACGAAATACCAATCGGGCCGGCGTCTACTTCTTCTGTCTCGAGGCCTCGAATCCGCTGGCGGTCATCTTTGCCAAGGCGATCTTTCATCTGCCCTATCACTGGGCCCGCATGTCGATTCGGGTACGCAGTGAACGCGAATTCACCTACCAGAGCGAGCGCCTTTTGAGTGTCAAGCCGGTAAGGTTCCGGGCCCACTATCGCGGCCTGGGGCAGGTACGCACCATCGACCAGAGCCGGCCGGGGACGATTGAGCACTTTCTCACCGAGCGTTACTGTCTTTTCACCACCAATCGCGGCGGCCAACTATTGCGCGGTGACATTCACCACATGCCCTGGCCGCTCGAAGCCGCGGAAGCGGAGATCGAACTGAACGACCTTCCTTCCACCTATGGCATCGAACTCCCGCCTACAGCCCCACTTCTGCATTACTCGCGGGAACTCGTGGTCTACCTGTGGTCGCTCGACAAAGTATGGGGCAAGCTCCCCGTTCTTGAGGCAGCGGCAGTGCGCACAGCTGAAATCGTTTAAGACTGGTCCAGTAGCAAAGATGGGGCACCCCCTGTATTTGACAAAGAAAGATTCTGGTAACCTCACTACCCATGGAAAACCTAGAAGACAAGACTGCGTTCGTTACCGGCGCATCCCAGGGAATCGGGCGTGCCTGTGCGCTGGCCCTGGCAAAAATGGGTGCCCGCATCGCACTGGCTGCACGCAATGAGGAAAAGTTGGAAGCCGTGGCTGCGGAAATTGCCGCCAGCGGCGGCCAGGCAAAATCTTTCGTCATGGACGTGTCCAATGAAGCTTCGATTCAAACCACAGCCAAGGCGGCCATTGCTCACTTTGGCGGTGTAGAGATTCTGGTTAACAATGCGGGGATCACCCGGGACACTCTGCTGTTGCGCATGAAACGCGCCGATTGGGACGCAGTGATGACCACCAACCTGACGGGCGCTTTTCTTCTCACCCAGGCGTTGTTGAACCCCATGTTGCGCGCCCGCTGGGGCAGGATTATCAACATCAGCAGCGTGGTGGGACGCACCGGCCAGGCGGGGCAAGCAAACTACGCCGCCAGCAAAGCCGGCCTGATCGGGTTCACCTTGTCGATGGCCCGAGAACTGGCCCCGCGCTCGATCACCGTCAATGCGGTGGCGCCGGGCTATATCGAAACCGCAATGACCGCGGTACTGGACCAAAAGCAGCGCGATGTGTTGCTGAGCCATATACCCCTGGGGCGTCCAGGCAGCGATCAGGACGTGGCCCACGCAGTGGCTTTTCTCGCCTCTCCACAGGCCGGCTATATCACCGGGCACGTGCTGGACGTAAACGGCGGCTTGTTCATGAACTGAGCCGGAACCCCGGCCGATGAACCATTGCAGATACAAAATCCCAAATTCGGAAAAATTTGATTGCGCGCTTGAAGAAAATTCTTGCTAGTCGTTACTTCGGCGTGTTAACTATGCTGCCAACACCTGGAAATGCAACATCAATCACTTACAGCGCCATAACCTTGCTTCTAGTCGATTTTGTGCGAACGTGTGAACGAAGGTCTTAATTTATGAAGATAGGAATTACCATCCGGGGATACCGGTTGCAGAAGGGGCTGTCGCAGGGAGACATCGAGAAGCGCACCGGCCTGCTGCGCTGTTACCTGTCGAGAGTCGAGAACGGGCATACCGTTCCGTCGCTCGACACTCTCGCCAAAATCGCGCAAGCCCTGGATATCCCACTGGCCCAGTTCTTCGCCGAAGACTCGCTGGGCCGGGAAATGAATACCCAGAAGCTGACCGATGACGAATTGCGGTTCTTGACCCAGATCCGGCGCTACGCCACCAACCTGAATGACAGCGATCGCAAGCTGCTGTTGGCTATGGTCAAGAAGTTCGCCGCAACCGCAGTGCGCTGAGGATCCTTTACCTGCCCACGGAACGTTACTTGTGAACATCCCGCAGCGAGGATCTTCAGCGCCAGAATGAAGCGATGCCGAAGGCGAAGACCAGCAGCAGCACCGTCATGCTGCCGTAGGCCGCCCAGGACCGAAAGGCGAATTGGCTCCGGGCGGAGCCGATTCTGGGCACCAGCGGTGCTCCCAAAGCCAAGCCGCAAAGGAAACCTCCCAGGTGAGCCATATTGTCGATGCGAATGGCGCTGCGGAAAAACAGCGTGCTGCCACCAATAACAAAGTTCAAAAGGGCAAAGTAAATCACGCTCTTGCGTAGCCGGCGAACCTCCTCCGGAGCCACGGGAAGCAATTTCGCTTTAAGCAGCAGAATGAGAACCCCGGCCAGTCCAAAAACTGCGCCCGAGGCGCCGGCGCCAACAATCTGCGGATGGACAGCGGTACTGAGCAGGTTTCCGGCGATTCCCGTAAGCACGTAGACGGCAACGATTCCAGCCGGGCCGAGCAGCGGCTCACCCAGCAAGCCTAAATTCCATAAACACCACATGTTGGTCGCCAGGTGCAGGATGCCGACGTGCACAAATGCAGCCGTGAGCAAACGCCACCATTGCCCGGCGAGCACATAACCGCCGAAATTGGCGCCCCAATTCACCAGATCCTGGACGGTCGGGTTGCTCGCGGAAACTCCGCCCACCACCATGGCTATATACACTGCGCAGTTGATACCGACCAGCGTGTAGGTAGCAGGAGCGGAGGCCCAACGGTTGCCTCTTGCGCCTCTGGATGGGTTCGGCGGAAGGGGCCCGGGATCCCCATCGTAGCCGGCCATTCTGCCCCCTGGGTAGGAACCAGGGTTGCCGCGGCTTTCCGGCGGCAGAATTTCGGCTGGGCTTTGCGGCGGTCTGCTTCCGGGCCAGTTCGACGACATAGGGCTAAGCTATCCTGAGCAAGGGTTCATGACAAATGGACGCTGGACAAATGAGCGATCGGATGGTCCGGTGCAGGCACCAACTTCATCTCATTATCAACGGAGCAAAGTGGCACATTTACAAATCGCGACGAGGGGCAGGTCTGGAGTGGAATATAAGCAGGTCAAGCGGGCCCTTTTAAGTGTTACGGACAAGACCGGACTGGTAGATTTCGCCCGCCAACTGGACGGCATGCACGTGGAGCTGATTTCCACCGGAGGAACCGCGCGCGCCCTGCGCGAGGCTGGGCTTAAGGTGCGCGACATTTCCGACCTCACCGGCTTCCCGGAGATGCTGGATGGCCGGGTGAAAACCCTGCATCCGAAGGTTCATGGGGGCATCCTGCACTTGCGGAGCAGTGTGGAACACATGGCCGCCGTGGCCGAACAGGGGATCGAACCCATCGACATGGTGGTGGTGAATCTCTATGCCTTTGAAGAGACAGCGCGCAAGCCTGGCGCGTCGTTCGGTGAACTGGTAGAGAACATTGACATCGGCGGCCCTTCGATGGTGCGATCCGCAGCCAAGAACTTCGAAGACGTCGCCGTGGTCACTGCGGCAGCAGACTACCCGGAATTGGCAGCCGAGATGCTCGCCAACCATGGCGCGCTTTCGTTTGAGACCCGGTGGAGGCTGGCCCGTCAGGCTTTCTCCCTTACTGCAGGCTACGACTCGGCCATCGCCAAGACTTTCAACAAGATTGCAGCGGAACGGCAGAGTGACACCGGGCTTGCCCCCGCCGGCAGCACTCATTTCCCCCCCACCCTGCTCATTGCCTACTCCAAGACGGCAGACCTTCGCTACGGCGAGAACCCGCACCAGGGCGCGGCTCTTTATGGAGACGGCACCGGCACCGGGGTTGCGGGGGCACAGCAGCTTCAAGGCAAAGAACTTAGCTACAACAACCTGGTCGATCTGGACGCTGCCTGGGAGCTGGTACAGGAGTTTGAAAAGCCCGCGGTGGCGATCATTAAACACAGCAACCCTAGTGGCGTGGCCATAGCTGCCTCCACGGTTGAGGCCTACCAGAAAGCGCTGGCAACGGACCCTGTCTCCGCCTTTGGCAGCGTAATTGGCGTCAATCGCGAGGTTGACGATGCGTTAGCGGAGGAGTTGGCCAAGCTCTTTGTCGAGGCCATCGCGGCCCCATCCTTCAGCGAGAGTGCGAAAGCAAGGTTCAGCAGTAAGAAGAATTTGCGGCTGGTGGTGGTCAAGCCGGCGCTTCCAGGCAAGGTAGTCAAGCAGATTTCCGGAGGGCTGCTGCTGCAGGATGCGGATGTCGAAGACGACGCGGTGTCCGAACTGAAGGTCGTAACCGTCCGCCAGCCCGGACCAGAGGAAATGGAGTCGCTTCGTTTCGCCTGGCGAGTGGCCAAGCACGTCAAGTCCAATGCTGTGGTCTATGCCCGCGATGGGCAGACCATAGGGGTGGGGGCTGGCCAGATGAGCCGTGTGGATGCGGCAAAATTCGGCGCCATGAAAGCGGTGCTGCCTCTGGCCAACTGCGTGGCCGCCTCGGACGCTTTCTTCCCTTTCCCGGACGGTCTGGAGGCCGTGGCGGCGGCCGGCGCCACGGCGGTGATTCAGCCAGGGGGCTCGGTGCGCGATCAGGAAGTGATTGACGCCGCTAACAGACTTGGCGTGGCCATGGTCTTTACCGGGGCGCGCCACTTTCGACACTAAATGGGTTCTATTGTTATAGCCCCATGGAAAAAGAGCGGTTTGGTGCCCGATCTGCCATGTCTTTATTTGAGGGAAATAGTCTAAACTCAGAAATGGTGGATTAGCTCAGGCCTGCCGGATGCCGCGAATTGGGGAGTGCCCGGACTTTTTGGCCGGCATTACAATTCGCTTTAGGACCAGATGGTGCGTTAGCGTCAGATTGCCAGCGCATATGACCAAAAAATGCGGGTTCCTCTGCACCGCGTTTGGACCGCCGGGCGTCAGTTAAGTGGAACAGAAGCCCGGGCACAGGAACTCCCATACATGACCATCAAGGTTAAGCCTCAAATCTCCAGTAAAATCCGCCAAACGGCATTCTTCGCTTGTGCCGCGATCGTCATCCCCAGCTCCGCGCTGGCAAGCGGCTCGCCTCAGCAGCCAGTTGCGCCCCCGCAAACCACGCCCGCTACGTCCACGGCAGGTGCCGCGACGACGCAAAACCCGGATCGCGCTGCGGCTTACTACCATTTCGGCCTGGCGCACATGTACGAGGAGATGGCCACAAATTACGGCCGCCCCGAGTACGCCACCCGCGCTATCGAGGAGTACAAGCTGGCGCTCGACGCCGATCCCAACTCGAAATATCTGAACAGTGGGCTGGCCGAACTTTATCTGCGAACCGGCCGGGTTCGCGACGCCGTGCTGGCAGCGCAGGAGATACTCAAGACCGAACCCAACAACCTGGACGCCCACAAGCTGCTGGGCCGGGTCTACCTGCAGTCACTGGGCAATGTTCAGAATGGCGGTCCTTCAGAGAAGGTGCTGCAGCTCGCCATCGCTGAATACACCAAGATCGTCCAGCTCCAGAGCAACGATATCGAGAGCCGGCTTCTGCTGGGCCAGCTTTACACTCTGGCCCACGACAC
The DNA here is from genome assembly GCA_963814015.1 of uncultured Acidobacteriaceae bacterium. Taxonomy (GTDB): domain Bacteria; phylum Acidobacteriota; class Terriglobia; order Terriglobales; family Acidobacteriaceae; genus PALSA-350. Next base: position 590,045 of record CAWFBI010000001.1, on the reverse strand, counting down.
ACCGCACGCGGAAGAGCAATTTAAGGCGGCACAGCACATCGATCCCAACTCGGAAGATGTAGTGCTGAATCTGGCCCGGCTCTACAGCGACTCCGGCGATATGACCCACGCCATTCAAGTGCTGAGCGCAGTGCCTGCGGATGACCGCACGGCCAAAATGGACTACGCGCTGGGCATGAGCTACGACCAGCTTAAGGAGAACAAGAACGCCATCGACGCCTACAGTAAGGCGTTCGACATGGAACCGGATAACCTCGATGCCGAACGCGGCCTGGCGCAGGCGCTGTTGAACGACAACCAGCTAAGCCCCGCGCTCAAGCACTTTGAGGCTATCTCGACCGCCGACCCGCAGGACGCCCAGACCTATCTCCGCATCGCGGAGATCGAGCGCCGGCAGGGTCATTACGAACAGGCGCTCAGCACCCTGAAGAAGGCCAAAGCGCTGGCCTCGGATTCGCTGGAGATTGGTTTTAACGAGGCCCTGATCGACGACTCGCTCGGTCACTACGACGAGGCTGCGCAGGCTCTGCAGCTGCTGGTGAAACAGACCACGCATCCCGACGGCCAATATGCAGATGCGGAAAAGAACAACCGGTCCATCTTTCTCGATCGGCTGGCCAACATCTATCGCGAGCAGAACAAGACCGAGCAGGCGGTGCAGACCTACCAGCTGATGGTCGCCATGGGCGGGGAATACGCCGAGCGCGGGTACCAGGGCCAGGTGGATGCCTACCGCGATGCCAAGCAATATGACAAGGCGACGCAGGTGGCCCAGCAGGCCGCGGCCGCCATGCCTAAGGACAAAAGTGTCCAGTTGATGCTGGCTACGCAACTGGCCGACACCAGCAAGGCTGAAGAGGGGATCAAACTGGCCAAGGCGCAGCTCCGTGGCAATGCCGGCGACCGCGAGGTAAACCTGGCGTTGGCACAGATCTACACCCGGCTGCGTCGCTGGAAGGAAGCGTCCGACGAGATCGATGCTGCGGACGCTCTTTCCACCAAGCAGGACGACAAAATTTATATTTACTTTCTCCGCGGAGCGCTCGATGAGCGCCAGAAGCATTACGATTCCGCCGAAGAGCAGTTCCGCAAGATCCTGACCATCGACAGCAACAACAGCATGACTCTCAATTACCTCGGCTACATGCTGGGGGATCGCGGAGTCAAGTTGGATGACGCGTTGGCCATGGTGCAGAAGGCGGTGCAGCTGGATCCGCAGAACGGCGCCTATCTGGATTCCCTCGGCTGGGTGTATTTCAAGATGGGGCAGTATGCGCTGGCAGAAGCCAACCTGCGCAAGGCCAGCGAGCGTATGGGGCAGGACCCGGCGGTACACGACCATCTGGGCGAGCTGTATGAGAAGACCGGACGCCTCAAGATGGCCGCAACTCAATGGGAGCAGAGCCTGCAGGAGTATGCCCGCACGGTGCCCGCAGACGCCGAACCCAGCGACGTGAGCAAGGTGCAACGGAAGCTGGATAGCGCACGAGTCAAGCTGGCTAGGGAAGAATCGGCGGGCGCCAGCCCGAAGCAGTAGGGTGGTAACAGCCGGAGCGGGCGAGGTTTTTGCCCTGCCTTCAGGCTGTGCGGTTGGTGACGATGCAAAGAGCCTGCTGGTGCAGCGGGAGCACCCCGAACCAGCTCATCCGTATCGCACCCCCTTTCAGCGTGACCGGGCAAGAGTGATCCATGCGCGCGCATTCCGGCGCCTGGCCGGAAAAACGCAGGTCTTCACTCACCGTTACTCCGATCACTTTCGCAGCCGCCTCACGCACACCATGGAAGTGGCGCAGATTGCGCGCGCCATCGCCACCGCCCTGAAGCTGAACGAAGACATGACCGAAGCGCTGGCGCTGGTGCATGACATTGGGCACCCGCCCTTCGGGCATGCCGGGGAGCGGGCCCTGGACGAAGCCATGCAGGAATTTGGCCTGCGCTTCGACCACAATCTGCACGCGCTGCGCATCGTTGAGTACTTCGAAGTTCGTTATGCTGCCTTCCGCGGGCTGAATCTCACTCTTGGCGTGCGTGAAGGCATCGTCAAGCACTCGCGCAACTATTCCCCGGCCGAACACCCTGAACTACGCGCCTACTTCCTTGACCAGCAGCCACCTCTGGAGGCGCAGCTGATCGATTTGGCTGATGAGATCGCCTACCTCACGGCGGATATGGATGACGGGATGGAGGCGGGGATGCTCCATCCCGAGGTGCTCCGCCAGCATGTGCGCATCTTCGATGAATCGTTGCGCGCGGTGGAGCGTGAATATCCCGCCGCAGCCAAGAACCTGCTCTCCAACGAAGCCTTGAAGAAGATGCTGAATACCCTGGTGGGCGATCTTATTCGTGAGACGGCGCGCAGAGTTCACGCCGGGGATGTGGTCAGCCTGGAGGGTGTCCGGAGCTCACCGGATCGTTTGGTGGCCTTTTCCCCGCAGGTGGAGGAGCTCCGCCGCGAGGCCAAGCAACATCTATACGCCTCTCTTTATAGCAGTGAGGAGCTGCAGCGAGACCTGCAGGAGGCGGCGATGGTGGTACGAAATCTATTTGCCTGCTGGGTAAATGATCCGTCGCTGTTACCAGCTGCTAATCAATCGCAGATCGCCGACCAGGGCGTGGCCCGGGTGGTCGCTGACTATATCGCTGGGATGACGGACAACTACATCCTGTTGCAATATGCCGAATGGATTAAAGATCGACGATCTGTTTCGGGCTAAGCGTACCAGCAAGAAGATCGCGAAACGCGGTGAGATTGCCGCAAAATCTTCCCAGCCGATCGACGTGTGCTTCTGGCGCAAGACTCCGCACCAGGTTCTTCAGGCAGGGGCCAACGATGAACTTGAACACATTGGACCAGGGGAAAGTTCCCTTTCGCGCAAGATAGATCGGATTGGCCACTTGCGCGTATCCCATACGGACTCCGGTGATGCGGCCAACCTTGGCGCTGAGGTGGACTCCGCAGGCATTCGAGATGTGAACAATTGATCCGAAGGAGGCCAATTGACCGGAGAAATCCCAATCCTCGTACCATCCATAAAGCGGAAGGGTCTCATCGAAGCGAAGATTGTGCTCTCGGATGGGAGCCAGGCGGAGGCACATATTGCATCCGTAAGCGAGGAAGGTGGGGGTGATCCGTTGTTCGCACTGCGCGCCGGTGCTGCCGGCCACGATCGACTTTGCCTGGGCCACGGTCAGACCGGGTCCCTTTACATCGTCAGCCAGTACTCTTCCGGTGGAAGCGACTACATCGGGATTCTCCGCAAAAAGGCGCTCGGTGATCTTCAGGTACTGCGGGTCGAGATAGAAATCATCATCGATGAAAAGCAGAATGTCGTTGTCGCGAGCCAGAGTAAGGATGGCATTTCTCTGCCGGGTCAGCCCCAGTGGGGTTTGTATGAAGGTTACGTGGGGAAAGTTGTCGGGCGCATCGCCTACGTCCGCTGGCTCCGCGAAAGCCACCAGGATCTGGTCAGGTTGCCTTTCCTGCTTGGCCAAAAAGGCTATTGTTTCGCCGAGGATTGCGGGCCGACCCCGGGTAGCAATACCAACAACCAATCTTGTTTGGCTTTCCATCGTTCCAGCTTAATTCGTGTGGCTCCTCGCTTCGCACCTGCCTTGTCGCGTAGTACTCGGAAAGTCACCATGGCGTGGATCAGAAACAGCAGATCCCTTGCCCCTAACGCATTAGGCACAAAGTGCAGCGATTGATATGATTAAGAGATGCAAGTTTTAGTCTATTCTGCTCCATGGTGCCGTGATTGCCGTGAAGCGAAACGCTTCCTCGAAAAGCACCTGATCCCTTACACAGAGATCGATATCGAGACCAACCCCGGCGCCGCAGAGGAAGTAATCCGGCACGTGGGCAAACGGGCCATCCCTCAATTCGTTATCGACGGTAAATGGGTCCAGCCCTACCGTCCGGGCAGGGGCTTTCTCCACCAGGAGATGGCCGAGCTATTCCAGCTCAATCCGCGCTAGCTTTACGAAACCGATTCTACCTCTCCATCCGGCGGCCCCGGGTCGTTCAGGATGCTGCGCGCATCTACTTCGTCCTTGGGGCTGACTTGTAGCTGCAATCCTCCCAGCCCGGTACCGTAAAGCATCGCAGCGTTCTCTCCCACCAGAAAGCTGGTAATCCCTGCCGAGTCCAGGCGAGTCTTGGCCAGGTCGGCCTCCAAAGCATCGCGATACAGTTCAATTGTGATCAGTTCCGGTTCTTCTTCCATAAATCGTCCCTCCCAATGCAGTGAGATGCAGCAACGATAGAATAGTACGTTGCAGCTGGAGGCTTTGGTTGATCGCTCGTTACACCCGCCCGGCCATGGGCCGGATCTGGACGGAAGAAAACAAATACCGTATGTGGCTGGAGGTGGAAGCCACAGCCTCTGAGGTCCTGGCTGAAGCCGGCATCGTGCCCCACTCGGCCGCGAAGGCCATCCGCGCCTATGGGGATGTCGACGTCGCCCGCATTCAGGAGATAGAAGCTGAGGTCAAGCACGACGTCATCGCCTTCACCACAGCCATGGCGGAAAAGATCGGTCCGGAATCCCGTTGGCTGCACTACGGCCTCACTTCCAATGATGTCGTAGACACGGCCCAGGCACTGCAGATCAAGGGGGCCTCAGGGCTTATCCGTCAAGGCATTCTCGCGCTGGCCGGCATCCTGCGCCAGCGCGCCCTGGAATTCAAGCACACCCCCACCATCGGCCGCACTCACGGCATCCATGCTGAGCCGACCACCTTCGGGCTGAAATTGCTCAACTGGTACGCCGAAATTAGACGCGACCTCATCCGCTTCGATGCGAGCGCCGAAGATATGCGGGTGGGTAAGCTCTCCGGTGCGGTTGGCACCTTCGGCCATCTCAAGCCCGAGCACGAGGCGAGCATTTGCGCCAGGCTGGGACTGCGCGCCGATCCAATCGCCACCCAGGTTATCCAGCGCGACCGCCACGCCGCCTACATCGCCACTCTTGCGGTACTGGCTTCCACCCTGGATAAAATTGCGGTCGAGATCCGCCATCTGCAACGCACCGAGGTACGCGAGGCAGAGGAGTTCTTCTCCGACAAACAGAAGGGTTCATCGGCTATGCCCCACAAGCGGAACCCCATCACCTCGGAGCAGATCAGCGGGCTGGCGCGGGTGATCCGAGCGAACACCCAGGCGGCCCTGGAAAACGTGCCCCTGTGGCATGAACGGGACATCTCCCACTCGTCAGTCGAGCGCATCATCTTTCCCGACTCCACCATCCTCACTGACTACCTGCTGGCCAAGACCACTTCGTTGATCGAGAAGCTGCTGGTCTATCCCCGGCGCATGCTCAAGAACCTGGAGAGCACCGGCGGCCTCATTTTCTCCGGCCAGCTCCTCCTCGATCTGACGGAAGCAGGTATGTCTCGTGAAGAAGCCTATCGCCTGGTGCAGGCGCACGCCATGCACGCATGGAAGGAAGACCTGGTCTTCCGCGAGCTGGTGGAGCTGGATCCTGCCATCAAGAACCGACTGCCTCAGTTGGACAGGACCTTTCAGCTGCAGCGGCAGTTAGCGAACGTTGACGCAATCTTTGAGCGGGTTCTGGCGTGAATCTAACGGTGGCACTTACCGGAGCCAGCGGATCCATCTTCGGGCAACGTCTGCTGCGCGCGCTGGAGCGTGATCCGCGGGTCACCCACGTCAACTTCATCGCATCGGAAAACTCTCTGCGGGTGATGGCCGAAGAACTGCAGCTAAGCGGCCGCAGCGACCTGGTGGCAAAACTCCTGGGTAAGCCCGCCGCCAAAGTGCAGCAACTGGCAGAGAGCGATATCGGCGCCGGGCCCGCCAGTGGCAGCTATCCCTCGAATGGGATGATCATCCTGCCCTGCAGCATGGGCACGCTCGCGGGCATCGCCAATGGACTCGCCTCCAACCTGATCGAACGGGCAGCCGACGTAAGCCTCAAGGAGCGGCGCCCGCTGATCCTGTGCATTCGCGAGACACCCTTCAACAAGATTCATTTGCGCAACATGAGCCTGGCCGCCGACGCCGGCGCGGTCATCTTTCCCGTCATCCCGGCTTTCTACAATCGGCCCATGGACTCAACCGAGATGGCGGAGCAGTTCGTCTGCCGAGTGCTGGCGCACATTGGATTGCCACAGCCGGACGCCTATGTCTGGAAGGGCCCAGCAACCGATCACTGACCCGTGGACACGTTGTCGGTGCTCGGGATCTGCCGTACCATCGCCATCCGCGCGGGCTGTGCATTCAGAAAGTCCACCACACTCGGCCCGACCTGGCTGACACACTGCCCGGGCGCAAGATGCCCGCAGTCCGCATACACATCCAGCACCGATTGCAATATCTCCTGATGGAGTTTGAAGGCAACCGATAGCGGAATCAGCCGGTCTTGCTCGCCCCAGCCGATCAGCACCGGCATGGTCAGCGCCGCTAGCTTTCCGTCCACCAGATCCTCTCCGGTCAACATGGACTGCACACTGCGATGGACCACCCACCCGACGTGGTCGCCTTTGCGGAGCATCGCCATGGCCAGAAAGCGAGGCAGCGGCCGCGGGTGCGGTACCAGCAACTCCTCCAGCGCGGCGAGATCCGTGGGCGAGGCGGGTTGAAAAATAGAGGGATTGAAGCCCAGTTTAAAGCGCAGACCGGCGCTATCCAACAGCACCAACCGCCGGATGCGCTCCGGCTGCTGCAGTGCCACCCGCATCGCAATCCATCCACCCATGGACCAACCAGCCAAGTCCACCTGCTTCAGATGCTGGCTATCCAGAAAGCCCTCGACCATCAACGCCTGGTCTGAGATGGAGTAGCCCGCATCCCTGGGCTGGGCGGAATATCCATAGCCCAACAAATCCAGGGCATATACGCGGTGGCCGCCGTCGATAAGCTGCGGAATCAGGTTGGCCCAGTCGGCGGCCCGGCTGCCCAGCCCGTGTACCAGCACCAGCGGCCGGCCCGAACCACCCACGAGGTAATGCATTTTGTAGCCATTAACGGTCACAAACTCGCTATGCACACCGTTTAGCCGTAGCCTGGCATCGATCTGGCGATCCACCAGCCACAGCGGATTTCGCCAGGCCAGGATGCCAAAACCCAACGCCAGCAACAGCATCACAAACAAGGCAACGCGCCCAACCCGCCGGGTACGGTCAACCGCCTCGGTCACCTTTTCTTCAACCTTCATGCGCTTCCTCACCTAATCATCGGGCAGATCGCCCGCCAAGCCCATGGCAAAAGCCTTCTCGATCACCAGCACCGTTAATGGCGCCAGCCGATATTCACCCTGCTCATGCAGTTCCTCACGCGCGACCCACCGCGCCTCGTCCGCGTCGCTGCCCCCGCGCAGAATGCCGCCAGTCGCGCGGCATACAAAGTCGACCAGCACATAGTGGTAGCGAATCCGCCCCGACAGCTCATCCTGGGTAATCCTGTCCAGGACTTCGACAATGCCGGCTGGGACTACGATCAGTCCGGTCTCCTCCCGTACCTCTCGAACCACACCCTGCTGCAACGTCTCCCCCAACTCCAGGGCGCCTCCGGGCAACGACCACTCGCCCTTGAGCGGCTGATGGCCGCGACGCACCAGCAGTACTCTTGTACCGTCGATCACCACGGCGCCCACGCCAACGATCGGCGCCTCTGGAAACTCTCGACGCACAAAAGTGCTCCTGCTACGGGCCTTAGCCCTGAAAACTCATCCTTGTTTAAGCTGGCAGAGGGAAGTTTGTTACAGCCTGATTAATATTACTCTGAAAATTTGATTGGCTTGCCATATTCCTCGGCAAAAACGGTACGCGCCATGTTGAACCGATCCCCGTGAAACTTGTCCGGGCCCTTCAGGTGCCCAATGCCCAGCAGCGCCACGACGGCGTAGCTGAGAGGCAGTTTTAGCACCTCGTGCACCTTGTCCTCTTCAAAGCCCTCCATGGGCGCCGTGTCGTAGCCCAGCACCTCGGCCATCAGCAGCATGTGGGTGAAGGCCAGCATCACCTGGCGATTGAGCCACAGAGGCATGTTGGGGTGGTTGGACAGATAATTGGGAATAGTGGTTTTCGCCTGCTCAGCATAGTTTTCGGGCATGCCGCCCAAGCGGCCGAGGCGTAGCATTTCGTCCAGGTCTCCGCTGCGCCATCCGTCGGCATCGCCGCAAGCCACAATCATGACCGAGGCCTCTTCCACTTTGGCCTGGTTGAAGCTGGCTGCGCGCAGCCTCTTTTTCTGCTCCGGACTGCGCACCACGATAAACCGCCACGGTTGCAGATTGTACCCACTGGGCGCCTGCAATCCGGCCTGCAGAATCTTCAACAGATCGGCATCGGGGATTGGGCTCTCGTCAAAACTGGGCGATGCCCTTCTCTCGGCAATTGCACGGGACAGCGTCTTCTCCATGTCGTATGCCATCAATGAATCTCGCTCATCGCCAACTCATTGCCATAGGGGCGTTGATTCGGGGCTTCAGCGAAGACCCACAACCCGTGGAAGCCTTCCCGCAGCTCCGGGTGCGCTGCGAGCATTGCTTTCATCAATTCCAGATTCCGGGCTCGGGTGGCGACCGGGTCGCTCGTATCCGCCGTGGAATATCGCAGGACCAGATCCAGGCCGCCCAGGGAGCCATCGGTGTGCACTTCGCTGACAGAGTAGGGCTGACCACCGGCCGTTACCACCATGGGCTGAGCTCCAGGTAAACCGTCGGGCCTGGCGGCGGCTGCCTCCTGGTTCAATTTATCCAGGTTCGCGCTGGTCATGAAATCGGCCGGAGTCGCCAGGTAAGCCGCAGTGGAGTAATAAAAGTAGGCGTTCCATTTCTGGTTCTTCTGGTTATAGGCGCGCGCCTTGGTCCAATACCAAACGCTGTCGTGTCCCGCCACCAGGAGTGGTTTTATGAAAAAGCCGGCGAGCTGCCAATCTCCATTGTTCTGCAACAAAAAAGCCATCTGCTGGGGTTGCTTGACCCCGGTGGCGTGCACCAGGGTCAAGGCATATTTACCCTGGGGAAGCTGAGGAATGGTCACGTCTACGTGCACCGGAGAATTTGCGACTCCGCAGAAGAATACCGTGTCCTCCACGCCCCCCTTCAAATCGGAAGCGTCGAGGCCGTACAGCGCGTCTATGGTTATGGTAGACCCCGCCAGCAGCGGAGCCGTCTGCTCGATGGTGCTTGCGATCGGATCAAATTGGGCTCTTACTTTAGAAATGGTCAACGCCTGCACTGCGGCGCTGTTTCCGCTCTGCACCGCGGACGCAAGGGTTCGCGCGACCTGTACCAGGGCGGTTCGCTCTCCTTCGGCCATCTGGGCCTGGGTAGTGCACGACACGGCAAAGATCCGGCCAGGAACCAGCAGCGTGAGCAGAGTAATCAGAAGTTCAAAGCGGTAGTGGAACCGAGGCATAGAAGTTAGACCACTGCTAGTCTAGTACACAGAGGGTGGAAGGGGATGACTCGAGCAATCGCGACCAGCGGATGGGCACTTCTGCTGCTGTCGACCATGTGCGGGTCGACAATGTACGCGCAGAATCCTCGCCTGCGCGGTATGGACGGCCAGCAGGCCCCTGCTCCGGCGCCCGCCCCCCAACCGGCCGCTTCTCCGCAAGCGCAGCCTGCTCCTGCGGTACCCGAGACCGCGCCCTCTATGCTGCAGCAGCCGGCGCGGGAAGCCCAGATCGTCTTCGACAACAACAGTCTCTCGATTCACGCCGATAATGCGAGCCTGGCCGCCATTTTGCGCCAGGTCGCAGCCAGGAGCGGCATGAAGATCGACGGGCTGGCGAGCGACGAGCGCGTCTTTGGCACCTTCGGCCCGGGGGCACCCCGTGATGTGATTGCCGACCTGCTGGACGGAACTGCATACAACCTTGTCCTATTGGGAGACCTGAGCAACGGCGCGCCGCGAGAACTTATCCTCACTCCCGCGACCCACGGCGGCGCTACTGTTCCATCGCCTGCGCCTCAGGTGAGCGCCGACGAGCCGAGCAATGATCAGGAAAGCGTGGATGTGCCGCCGCCACCACCTGATGTGCCACCGCCCGGGACAACGACAACACCCCCAACACCAGCAGTGAAGAGTCCGCAGCAATTGTTCGAGCAGCTGCAGCGGATGCGCCAGCAGCAGCAACAACAGCAACAGCAGCCCCCTGTACAGCAGGACTCACCGTTGCAATAAAGAACTCTGAGTGTTGAAAAACAACTTTTGGGTGCCCCAGAACCCAGATTTCCTGTAGCGTTTGATGGGTTCCGCGAACTTCATGCGCCTCAGAAAGGCGCACAAACGGTCCTATCCAGCAGCGTGCAGGAGATTCGGGGTAGTCCCGTTTTGCGAGATGTGGGAAAGACGGCCGCCGCGCACTGTGGGATCCCACATCTCGCAAAAGACGCGAGATATGGGGCACCAAAAATGGCGACAGGGAAAGTCTCAGTAGCAGCGTTCAGTCAATCGAGGGGGGAGAGACAAAGAGGGGGAAACAAATCACGATGTCTCGCAAGTCAAACCTGCGCCACCACCTGCGTCTCGGCCTTTGCGCCGGCCGCCGGAGACAGTCGAGCGTGGAAACGCAAGACATCGAACAACGTTTTGCAGCACATGTAGCCCAGCATCACACCCAGCGCGAGGGCGGCGATCGCCGCACAGAACACCATCAACATACTTACGTCGATTCCCATAATGGCCCTTCAAATCCAGAGTTTGGCTCACCCATCGTGCGTCGTTCGCGCACTTTCGTTGCTCGTAACATCAGTGTGTCATTGTGACAGACAGCAGCGTGCGTTGACCCTTGTTTCTATTGCCGAATAAGATACATGTAGTGTTACTCGTGCCATTCGCTCTGCGTAACCCATAGCCTCCGAGCCTTCATGCCCATTACTCATATCACCGTGCGGGGAGCGCGTCAGCATAATCTGCGCGACATCAATATTCGAATTCCCCGTAACACGCTTACCGTCGTCACCGGCCTCTCGGGATCAGGCAAGTCTTCGCTTGCTTTCGACACCATCTATGCCGAGGGCCAGCGACGCTACGTGGAAACGCTCTCTGCGTATGCCCGCCAGTTCCTTGACCAGATTGAGCGCCCTGACGTCGACTCCATCGAAGGCCTCAGCCCTGCCATTTCCATCGAACAAAAAACTACCAGCCGCAGCCCCAGGTCCACCGTAGGCACCATCACGGAGATCTATGACTACCTGCGTCTGCTCTACGCGTCGATCGGCGTGCCTCATTGCCCCAAGTGCGGCAAACCCATTTCGCGCCAGTCGGCCGAGCAAATCGTGGAGCGCATTCTTTCACTCGCACCCGGAGAACGCGTCATCATCTATGCGCCCATCGTTCGCGGCCGCAAGGGCGAGTTCAAGGACCTGCTCGACGAATTGGATCAGCAGGGCTTTCGTGCCCGCATCGACGGCGAGATGCGCGATCTCGCCGACTCCATTCACCTAGAACGTCACAAGAAACACACCATTGAAGCCGTCATCGACCGCATCGTCCTCAAACCGGGTGTAGAGAAGCGGCTCGAAACCTCGGTGGCCAAAGCTCTGCAGATGGCCAATGGTCTCGTTCTCACTGCTGTTGCCGGAGAAGAGGAGCAGCTTTATTCCTCTTCTATGGCGTGCCCAGACTGCGGACTTGACATTCCAAAGTTGGAGCCTCGAAGCTTTTCGTTCAATAGCACTTATGGCGCATGCCCGGAGTGCCATGGTTTGGGCAGCATTTATGACTTCGATGCAGCCAAAGTGATTACCGATTGGTCGAAGCCGCTGACCGATGGCGCGCTCGGCCCAGGCGGTGGATCGCAGTATCTCAACCGTCTGCTGCAGCTGGCCGCGCAACGATACAAGATCGATCTGAGCAAGCCCTTCGAGGATCTCACTGAGAAGCAACAAAGGCTGTTGCTCTATGGGCCTGGCCGTGAGGAAGCGCCGCGCACCGGCTTCCACGGCGTTCTGGCTTACTTGCGCGACTCGCTCGAAGAGTCCAAGTCGGAAAGCTACCGCGATTGGCTGCTGAACTACATGTCGGCAACCATCTGCCCCGCCTGCCAGGGCAAGCGCCTGCGGCCTGAATCACTTGCGGTTAAGGTCGGGTCTTTATCGATTGCCGATTTCACCGCGCTCCCGCTGCGCCGGGCTCTGGACGCGGCGCGCGCTATCGAGTTCTCCCGCCGCGAGGGGCTGATCGCCGAGCGTCTGCGCCGCGAAGTGGTGGAGCGGCTGGAGTTTCTCAACTCGGTAGGCCTCAGCTATCTGTCGCTGGATCGCAATGCCGCCACCCTCTCCGGCGGCGAAGGACAGCGCATTCGCCTGGCCACGCAAATTGGTTCCCGCCTGCGCGGAGTGCTCTACGTGCTCGATGAACCGTCGATCGGCTTGCACCAGCGGGACAACCAGCGGCTGATCGAGGCCCTCAAATCGCTCCGTGACCTCGGTAACACCGTGCTGGTGGTGGAACATGACGAAGACACCATCCGTCACGCCGATTACGTCATCGATCTCGGCCCTGGCGCAGGCAAGCTTGGCGGCCACGTAGTCGCCGCCGGAACCCCGCAGCAAATCATGGAGACTGACATTTCGCTGACCGGCCGCTATCTTTCCGGCGAACTGCAGACCATCAGCCGTGACGCACCGCGCCCGATAAACGGTAACTGGATCACCGTCGAAGGCGCCGGCAGCCACAATCTAAAAAATCTGACGGCACAATTTCCTTTAAACGTAATGACCGTGGTAACCGGTGTCTCCGGCTCAGGCAAGAGCACCCTGGTCAACGACACGCTTTATCGCGCCCTGGCGCGGGAACTCTACGGTTCACGCGAATTGCCCGGCACGTACAAAAACATCCAGGGCTTTCAAAACATCGATAAAGCGGTGCGTATCGATCAGTCCCCTATAGGCCGGACGCCGCGCTCCAATCCAGCCACCTATACCGGGGTCTTCACCGCCATCCGCGACCTTTTCGCTCGCCTGCCGGAGTCGCGGGAACGCGGCTACAAACCAGGCCGCTTTTCGTTTAACGTCTCCGGCGGCCGCTGCGAGGCCTGCCAGGGGGAGGGTCAGCGCCGTATTGAGATGAATTTTCTGCCCGATGTGTACGTGCTGTGCGAGGTGTGCAACGGCCGCCGTTACAATCAGGAAACCCTGGCGGTCAAGTTCAACGGCTATTCCATCGCCGACCTGCTCGAGCTGGCCATCGAGGACGCACTGCCGGTGCTGATCGACATCCCCCAGGTGCGGCAGAAACTGGAGACGCTGGTAGATGTGGGGCTCGGCTATATTCATCTGGGCCAGGCCGCAACCACACTCTCCGGAGGCGAGGCCCAGCGCATGAAGCTGGCCCGGGAGCTCTCCAAGCGGCAAACCGGAAAGACGCTCTACCTGCTCGATGAACCGACTACCGGGCTGCACTTCGACGACGTCCGCAGGCTGCTGGAAGTACTGCACCGGCTGGCTGACCTGGGCAACACCGTGATCATCATCGAACACAACCTGGATGTGATCCGCAGCGCGGACTGGATCCTCGACCTGGGCCCCGAGGGGGGTGAAGGCGGGGGCAGCCTGGTGGCCAAGGGCACTCCTGCCCAGGTAGCTGCTACACTCGGCTCGTATACCGGGGAATTTCTCCGTCGTTATTTTCCCCCGCATGAGTTGAAGCCTCTCGCGGCTTCCGCTTCCGGAGCCAACGGCAATCACGTCCCCCGCAGGCGTGCGGCAAGATAGGAAATCCGCCCTTGTCCGATGATCTGGAGATTCTGTCCTCACCCGACTTTGGTGACCTGCCACCACCGCCTCCACCCCCGCGCCGAATTCCAAACTTTGGTCACACCGTTTTGTTCTTCACCGTGGCCATCATCGTTTTGCTGCTCACCAGTGTCTCCGTTTTCGCCCTTGCTATGGGCCTGCGTCTGTTTGGGCCGGAGACGGCGGAACAGTTACTGCGTGAGCCGCGCCTGCTTATACCCACCATGGCGGCCGGTTACCTCATCGCCGGGACCATCGTCTGGGCCATTTTTACTTACCTGTGGCAACAATCGTTCATTGGCGCCCTGCACTGGAACTTCGCCGCCGTGCGCCGCCGCTGGGTTCCCCTCCTGGCCGGGGGCGTTGTGCTGAGTGTTGCGGTCCAGCTCCTGTCGAACTTCCTTCCCGTCCCCAAGTCACTCCCCATCGACGACTTCTTCCGCACTTCCGCCGATGTGTGGCTGGTCGCTCTCTTTGGCACCTTCCTCGCTCCCGTTTTTGAAGAGTTGGCCTTTCGCGGCTTCCTTTTACCCTCGTTAGCCTCCACCTGGGACTGGCTGCGCGGCCGGGCGGATGAGGCGAGCGCGGGCAAGGATCCGCGCTGGAGCATTGCCGCCCTGGCCGCTTCCTGCACCCTCACCAGCATCGCCTTCGCTTTGGTTCACGCCGATCAGCTGGCCCACGCCTGGGCTCCCTTAGCGGTGTTGTTCGCGGTCAGTCTGGTGCTCTGCGGAGTGCGTCTGTGGACCCAGTCCCTGGCTGCCAGCACCATGATTCACGCCACCTATAACGGCACCATCTTTACCATCCTGTTTTTCGCCACCGGCGGTTTCCGCCATCTGGATAAAATCACCTGATGACCCTTGCCCATCGTGACGCACTGCTCAAGATGCTGGCCCGCATCTCTTTCCGCCTGGGCGAATTCAAGCTCTCTTCAGGCACCACCAGCGATTACTACATCGATTGCCGAACCACGACCCTGACGGGCGAGGGTGGGCGCCTGACCGGCCTGGCGGTGCTCGATCTCATCCGCCAGCACGAGTTGCGGCCGCGGGCGGTGGGTGGACTCACGCTCGGCGCTGACCCCATCGTCTGCAATGTGGCTGCGGCCAGCGCCTGGCACGCCCTGGAAGCGCCGGGCTCGCCGGTCCTGGATGGTTTTCTGGTGCGAAAAGCAGAAAAAACCCACGGCACAGGGCGGCGCATCGAGGGCTTTCAGCAGGCGGAAGCGCCCGTGGTTATTGTCGACGATGTCTGCACCACCGGCGCTTCCACGGTGGCCGCCATCGAAGCTGCACGTGAATCGGGGATGCGCGTTATCGGCGTTATCTGCCTGGTGGAGCGGGAGGATGCCAAGGGCCGGCCCGCGGTCGAAGCGGCAGCGCAAGGCGCGCCGTTCTACCGCCTTTTCAGTGCCGACGATCTACGTGCTGAGCACGTGAGCCACTTCGCCTTATAGTTCCCTGGAGAGGAACTGCTACCGCACTTGTGACACGGCGGTACCGGTGGCACCCGCTGCATTGGACAGAATCTGCACTTCAACCCGTCGATTCTGAGCCCGTCCCGCGGCTGTCTTGTTGGTAGCGACTTCCTGATCCTTCCCGATACCGATCAGGTAAAACTTGTGCGCCGGCACATTGAACTTGGCCGCCAGATACTGCACCACCGCTTCGGCACGACGCTGGCTCAACTGGTAGTTATACTCCGCGTTGCCCACCGAATCCGTACCCCCAGTCACTTCGAGGATGTAGCTCTTGGCCGTGCTGAGCTGCGTCCCAAGGGTATCTAACTGCTCCTTGTCGCTCTTGGTCAGGACACTCTTGTCGAATGCGAAGGTCACCGAGACGTCGCCGATCTGCTTGTAGTTGTCCAGGTTGGCTACCACGCTGGCGAGTGAGTCGGCGCGATTAACCGCCTCCTGGGCGCTGCCTTGCGCCTGGGTCGCAGCCTGGGTGGCAGCAGTGGCGTTTTGGGTGGCAGTGTTGGCCGATTGCTGCGCCTGCTGGATTCCCGCCTGGGCGCGATCATTGGTGCTTTGGATGGACCGGTTGTTGGCCGCGACCGCGTCGTCAAGTTCGTTTGTCTTTTGCACAATTGGAGCGGTTTGCGAGCGCACATAATTTTTTGTGGAGCAACCGGCGGCGGTCAATAAAGACACGGCTCCCAACAGGATAGCTGCGTGCTGCGACGTCTTAGCAATTCGGTTCATAAAGACTCTGCTCCCTGTACTTGCGGCTTGGCCGCGTCTCTTTGGTAACTCCAGGCGCAAATTTGCCCATCCGTACGTATGTAGCACGATTGTTGCCAAAATGCTTCACTACCGTTACCAGTTTCCTTGTAATCACTTGCGTGGCAAAGTGTCCAACTAGGTGCCGCTGGAATGAAGCAAACAAGGAAACTTTTACCTGCTGGTACGCAATCTGTCGCCTGACGTCGGTAACGTCTAAACTTTGATTAGGGACTATTCATGGATCTGCACGAAAAGATGCGCACCCTGCCTCCCAGGCCGGGGGTGTATCTGTACCGCAATGCCCACGGCGACGTGATCTACGTCGGCAAAGCCAAAAACCTTCGCTCCAGGGTACGCTCTTATCTGCTCGACGGGGCACAGGCCAACGCCAAGACCGGCTCGCTCATGCGCGAAGCCGTGGACGTGGACTATATCCTGGTGGAGAACGAAGGCGAGGCGCTGGCCCTTGAAAACAACCTCATCAAGCAGCGTAAGCCTCGTTTCAACATCCTGCTGCGCGACGATAAGACTTACCCCTACGTCAAGCTGACCCTGGCCGATCGCTACCCCAAGGTGTTTGTGACCCGCCGGCTGCGCAAAGATGGTAGCGCGTACTACGGACCCTTCTTTCCGGGCAATCTGGCACATCGGGTCGTCGACCTGATCCACCGCAGCTTCTTACTGCCTAGTTGCAAGGTCGATCTCTCGCGTTACCATCCTCGCCCCTGCCTGCAGTACTACATCAAGCGCTGCCTTGGCCCCTGCGTCGAAGCGCTCACCACGCCGCAGGAGTACCGCGAAGCAGTACACGACGCGCAAATGTTTCTCGAAGGCCGGCAGCCTGAGCTGAGCCACTCCCTTGAGCAGCGCATGGAGGCAGCCGCAGCCTCAGAGCAGTTCGAGCTCGCTGCCCGATACCGCGATCTTCTGATCACCATGAACCAGGTGCAGGAGAGACAACGCATGGCGACCACCGATAGCGATGACGCGGATGTCTACGGTTACCATCACGAGAACGGCATGCTGGCTGTCAACCTCTTCCATATGCGAGGGGGTAAGATCGTAGACCGCCGTGAATTTTTCTGGGAAGAACTGCCCGATCTCCCACCCGAGGTCGAGCCCTCCGAACAAGCTCCGGAACCGGGATCCCAATCCCTGGGAGAGGGCTTTGACGCTTCCTTCTTCTTCTCCGCGCTGCTGAAACAGCTTTACATCGACCAGCAGTACGTTCCGCGCACGGTGTATATACCCGTCGATTTTGCCGATCGCGATACGCTTGAGGCACTGCTTAGCGAGCGTGCCCAGCACAAAGTTGAGCTGTGCGTGCCCCGCCGGGGGGAGAAGCGTTCCCTGGTCGACCTCGCGGGACAAAATGCGAAACAGAGTTTTGACCAGCGCTTCCGTGTGCTGCAACCTTCCCGGAAGGTGATCGAAGAAGCGCTGCAGGATTTGTTGACGCTGCCGGATTTGCCCAAGCGCATCGAGTGCTTCGACATCTCCCACATCCAGGGTACGGAAACGGTCGCTTCCATGGTGGTGTGGGAAGACGGAGCGATGAAGAAATCCGACTACCGCAAATATCAGATCAAGACGGTCGAAGGAGTTGATGATTTCGCGTCGATGCGTGAGGTCGTAGGACGGCGCTACCGCCGGGTGCAGGACGAGCAACAGGCGATGCCCAGCCTGATCCTGATCGACGGCGGACTGGGCCAGTTGCACGCCGCAGCCGAAGCCCTGGAACTGCTCGGCATTACCACCCAACCGCTGGCCTCGATTGCCAAACGAGAGGAGATCATCTACCTGTACGGGCAGGAAGACGAACCCATCGTGCTCGAGCGCCGTTCGCCGGTGTTGCACCTGGTGCAGAAAATTCGCGATGAGTCCCACCGCTTCGCGGTCACCTACCACCGCAAGCGCCGCGAGATCCGCGACCGCGAGGCCAACCTGCTGACGATTCCAGGCGTGGGCCCGCAGACGCGCAATCGATTGGTTGCCCACTTCGGCAGTTTGCGTGGAATACAGGACGCCAGCCAACAGGCTCTCGCCTCGGTCGTTGCCCCTCATCTGGCTGCGGCCATCTACGGCTATTTCCATCCTGCGGACACGGTAGCGTCACCGCCTGAACATGCCGTGTAAGCATGGCTTCCTAACCCCACCCGAAACTTTCACTGCACTCAAACGATGCCTGGCACGGCGTTGTGTATGGCACTGAAACCATTTCTCCTGAGGCTGGAGATGAGAATTACCGCCTCTACATTGTTCGTGACCATTCCCTCTGCGCAAGCGGATCGGACGGAGGCGCTGCTGCAATCAATGGGATTGAGCGTAACCCGCGCCGACAACATCTGTTTTGCCGAGATGTACGCCGAAGCCCAGCACTTTGAAGCCGCTGTCTACGATCAGTCGCTAACCCGGGAAGAGCAGGTCTCGCTGGCACAGGTGATGCGTATCCGCTGGCCATGGATGCGGATCATACGATGGGGTTCCTCCGGCGACCCCGTCCTCGATAACGCTCTCTTCGATTGCAGTGCCCTCTCCGAATCGCAACTCGCCGCCTGTGTCGAGCGCTCGCTCGGCTAGAGACAGGCAGTACAATTTGTCATCCCGTGCACGATCAGCCTCATGCCATACCGAGCTCGTCCTCGGCGCCCGACCTTCCCCGTGTGCTCGGCGTCTGGCACGCCACCGCCATCGTGGTTGGCACCATCATCGGCAGCGGTATCTTCCTCGTGCCCCAGGAAATGATGCGCGCCGTGGGTTCCGCGCGGATGGTTTACCTGGCCTGGATCGTGGGTGGTCTACTCACGCTCTTTGGCGCCATGACCTACGCGGAGCTGGGCGCGATGATGCCGCGCGCGGGTGGGGAGTACGTCTTTCTCCGCAACGCTTATGGCGACCTGCCCGCATTTCTCTATATGTGGACCTGGTTTGCGGTCGCCAAGCCGGCATCGATCGCCAGCATTACCATTGGCCTGGCTCGAGTCCTGGGCGTGTTCCCTGCATTCGCCTGGCTGGACGGGGTGGCCCTGCGGGCTCCTCTGCTGATCAGCTGGTCGCAGATCTTCGCTATCGTCGCGACCTGGATGATCACCGGTCTCAACTACCTGGGCATCAAGAAGGCGGGTGACTTTCAGCTCTTCTTCACCTGGCTTAAGGTGGCCCTGATTGTGGTCATCACCGGCTTCTGCTTTGCCAGCCCCCACGGGGGGATAGCCAATTTCCGTACCAGCTTTCCCGGCGCCCAGGGCGGAGTCGCGGGGTTCATGGTAGCCCTCATTGCGTCCCTATGGGCCTATGACGGCTGGAATGACCTCACCATGGTGGCCGGAGAAGTGAAGCGGCCTGAGCGGAGCCTCCCGATTGCGCTAATTGCCGGTGTGGGTGTCGTCGGCGTGCTTTACATGGCCACCAACGCGGCCATCCAGTACATCCTGCCCGCGGCCCGCATTGCCGTGTCCGAGCGGCCCGCGGTAGCTGCTATGTCAGTGGTTTCAGGTCACTGGGGAGTCTCTTTGGTCTCGGTCGCCATGGCGCTCAGCATATTAGTAGGGCTCAACGGAACAACCATGTCCGGCGCCCGCGTGCCTTTCGCCGCTGCGCGTGACCGGCTCTTCCCTGCCCGGATGGCACACATTCATCCCCGCTTTCAAAGCCCCTCCACCTCACTGGTGGCGCAGGGCCTCTTGAGCACACTGCTGTTGCTTCTGGTGGGACGCTTTCAGCAGCTGTTTGAACTTGCAATCTTTTCCGAGTGGCTTTTCTACCTGCTTACCACCACAACGATCTTTATTTACCGGCGCCGCATCCCTGCGGCAGAGCGGCCGTTCCGCAGCTGGGGATATCCCGTCCTGCCGGCTCTTTTCATTTTGGCCGCCGCCATATTGCTCTATTACTCGTTCGCCAGCAACCTGCGCAGCTCATTGTTAGGAACGCTCATCATCCTCGCCGGCATCCCCCTCTACCTCGTTATCCGTGGCACTAACCAGAAGACCAGCTAGAGGGGAAAGAACCTGCAAAGAAACAGCAGGTCCCTCCATTGGCGGGCTTGATGTCAGGACCGCCGGCGAACGATCTCCTCGTAAAGCTGAATGTATTCCTTAGCCGGCTTGGTCCAGGAATAATCGCGCTCCATTCCGTTGCGCATCAGCTTCCGCCACTGTTTCTTATCCGCGAATGCCCCAAATGCAGAACGCAGCGCATTCAACAACTCCTCCGGCCGATAGTCGTGAAAGCGAAAGCCCGTTCCCGTCTCCGCCTCTGCCGACCATTCCTGCACCGTGTCATCCAGACCGCCCGTGGCCCGCACCACAGGGACGGTGCCGTACTTCATGCCATAGAACTGGTTTAATCCACAGGGCTCAGACCGCGACGGCATCAGGATCACGTCCGACCCGGCTATCACCTTGTGGGCCAGGGTTTCATCATAGGTAATAGCCACTGCGACCTTATGGGGAAGCCGTTCCTGCCAGCTGCGCAGCAGGTTCTCGTAGTAAGGTTCGCCCGTACCCAGGATCACCAGGAACATGTTCTCCAGCGCCAGCTGATCGAAGGCCTGGGCAAGCAGGTCATAGCCCTTCTGCGTCGCCAGGCGTGAAACCGAGCCCACCACCGGCGTGTCCTCAGCCAGGTTGGAAACGCCGAACGCGTGCAGCAAGTCTTTGCGGCAGGAGAACTTTCCTTCCAGCCGCTCCGGGGTGTAATGGGCCGCAATCTTGCTATCGGTCGCCGGATTCCACACCTGGTAGTCAACCCCATTCAAAATGCCGTGGAGATCCTGCGCCCGCACGCGCAATACCCCGTCAAGACCGTTACCGAACTCCGGAGTTTGAATCTCTTCGGCGTACTTGCGGCTCACGGTGCTGATGGCGTCGGAATAAACAATACCGCCCTTCAAAAAATCAAATGTGCCGTAATACTCCGCCCGCTCGACGGTGTACACATCCCACGGCAGCAAGAGCTTTTCCACGGTTTCACGGGGAAACCATCCCTGGCGGTCGGAGTTATGGATCGTCAACAGGCAGGCGGCATTCTTCAGTACCGGATCGAAGTAGTAGACCGTCCGCAGCAGAATCGCGAGCACGCCCGCCGGCCAGCCGTGAATATGAAAAACATCCGGCACACCCAGGAACTTGGTGCTATCCAGCACTGCACGGCAAAACAACCCAAACCGCTCCGCGTTATCGGCATAGTCGCCCGACGCGGTCTCATAGAGAAACTCGCGATCGAAAAGCTCGGGACAGTCGATGAAATAAAACTGCACTCCGTCCGGAGTGCCGCCATTCACTACGGTCACAAAACGGTTGTAGTAAGAAAAAGGAACGGTGAGACTGCGAATCGCGACCTTGCGTTCCTTCAAATGCTTTTGCACTTGCCGATAGAGAGGCACATAGACCGTCACTTGGTGCCCTTGCCGCACCAGTTCCTTGGGCAATGCGCCGACTACTTCTGCAACTCCGCCTGTCTTCGCGTAAGGAACGCACTCCGACGCGGCAAAAACGATATGCATTGCCAATACCTCTTCTTTGAAGCCGGCCCTTCCGTATGATGCAGAGGAGGAGCAAACGCTGCAAGTGCGTAGTCTACCTGTGAGATACAACCCCAGCAATCCGCGGCGCCACAAGCCTAAGCTGGGTCAAAACTTTCTCGTCAGCCCGAGTGCGCCACGGGCAATCGTAGACGCTTTGGGCGATGTGAGTCAGGCTACCGTGCTTGAAATTGGCCCGGGAAGAGGAGCCCTTACCAGCCTGCTCGCGACCCGCGCCAAGCAACTCATCGCCGTCGAACTCGACCCTGGCCTGGCTGCGTCGCTGCAGGGGAACTCGGTAGAGGTGATTTGTCAGGACATCCTGACGGTTGACCTGACCCAACTGGCTATCCAACGCGGGGTTCGGCTGCAGGTCATAGGGAACCTGCCGTACTACATTTCGTCCCCAATCCTGATGCATCTCTTCGCCCATAGTGGGGTTATCGACCGAGCCGTGCTCATGGCTCAGCGCGAGGTCGCGGAACGCATTGTTGCGCCCCCAGGCTCGCGCGCCTATGGTTTACTCTCGGCCACCACGCAGATGTATGCCAAGGTCGAACACCTTTTCACTTTGCCCCCTGAAGCTTTCGCCCCACCCCCCGAGGTCTATTCCACTGTCATTCGCCTTACCATGCACTCACGGTTTAAGGAGTTGAACGTAAAGCCAGAGGCGTTTGCCGGCTTTCTGCGTCAGGTCTTCGCCCAGAAACGCAAGACTCTGGCCAACAATCTGCGGGCCTCAGGGTACAGCCCCGCCGCAGCGGACGCGGCCTTTACCCACTGTGCGGTGGACACTCACGTTCGGGCGGAGGCCGTGTCGTTAGAGGCCATGGCCTGTCTGTTCCGCACCCTTCAAGACGCGGGTCTTTAAAACTTTGGGTGCCCCATGTCTCGGGGCGGGCCTCAGCGATGAGGCCCGGGAGCCGAGGCATGCGGCGGTGATGGCGGAGCCGAGTAATGAGGAGGAGGCGGCGGCGAATAGTGCGTGGCAGGCATCGGCCGCTCTAAATACGTAGACCTCTGGTTAAAAGACTGCGCCGGAGGATAACCCACGTTCGGCCGTTCGTTGGCTCCTTGTGGTCGTGGGGTGATGCCTTGCGGCGGTCTCATCGGCGGGCCCACTGGCTGTCTTACATTCGGGTTCTGAGGTGCATTCGGGGTTTCCACTCCGCGCGGCGGATTTGCGCCCCACATGTAAGTGCTATTTGTATTCGCCCGCTGTCCAGGAACGGTCCCGCCCAAAACCGCACGCGATCCCGGCGCTGTGCCCCGTGCCGCGGTAAATGTCTGCCCACGAACGTCGACCCGGCCAACCGGTGTCACCGTGCGGCCATTAAGGTTCAGTGCTTGCTGATGATCCGGCCTTGGCGTTGGCCCGTTGTTGAACGCCCATGGGCCCCTCGCTTCCGGACCACGATCTACCGCCACCAGCGTCTGCCCGTGAACCGGACGAGCACCGCCAGGTGGACGAATCGGCCGTACCGGCATAGTCCATCCCGGAGGATGAACTCGCACAACACTCACCGGATTCCACACCCGGCCGACGTCACGGCCAGGAGACCATGCCCAACCGAAGGAGTAGTAATTCCAGGAGCCGCAATGGTACGGCAGCCAGCCCCAGGGGTAACTGGAAACCCAGGTGTAGCCAAAGGTGGGATAGTAAGCCCAGTAGCCGGCCCCATAGGGGTCCCAATCCGGTCCGACGCCGGCTGGAACCCACACATTGCCCGCGCCCTCCACCGGATACCAGTTTCCGTCGGCATCCAGGTCATTCCAATTTTCGTTCTGCGGATTGGCCGAGTCATCGCGCATCGGCGTTTGCTGCGACGCTTCCTGGGCAATCGCCTGATCCCGATCCTGATTCCAGTTATCCCAGGAATCGCCGTTGATCCCCTGGGCCACGACGTAGGGGGCTCCGCTATTCTCAGCACCGGAACGGATGCTCTGGTTTTCCGCCACGGCTACCCCGGGAACACCCTCTCCCTGCACCTGTACCGAGCCGCTGATGACGGCAACATCCCATCCGGCGTCCAGCCCAACGCGGAGGATCGAGTTCGTTGTCGGCTGCACCGTCAAATTGGCGAATTGCACCGTGAAGGGCGGGTGCCCATCACCCACGTTGAACTCGTAATAGCCCAGACCGGACACCTGCTGCAATTGAACCTGATCCTGCCCGAGGTGAATGAACACGATCGAGCTATTGGGTGTTAACCGGGCCACGCTTCCGTCGCCGAACTCAACTTCCGCCTGGCCGTCTCCGCCAGCCTGCAAACGCGAGCCATCCAACACCGGCATATTTATCACCGCCTGTTGGAAATCGGATCCCTGCCCGACAAGCAACTGCACCGAACCTTGTACGAAGCTCACCCGGGCAACATTCGTCGGGGCGTCCTGCGCCGGCGCCAGGCCCATTCCCAACAGCCAAACCACGGCAACTGCAACGATGTTTTTAATTTTCAGG
This sequence comes from uncultured Acidobacteriaceae bacterium, assembly GCA_963814015.1. GTDB lineage: Bacteria > Acidobacteriota > Terriglobia > Terriglobales > Acidobacteriaceae > PALSA-350. Next base: position 566,121 of record CAWFBI010000001.1, on the reverse strand, counting down.
TGCTGCATAGAGCACCTCCATTTCCCCTAATCACTTCAACAACTTTTCCGGCAATTAGTTCCTACGCATTAGACTCGCTTTGGCTATCAATCGCTCTTTGCCCCCTGAAGCAGAGCCCGCGCGCGCCGCTGTACTCGCTGCAGCACCGCCTCATCGCTGGCAAGTGTTTGTAGAATCGGGGCGATATTCTCCACCTCAATCGCCCGCCCATCGTGCACCATCTGCTCCAGAATCTCCATTTCAGAATCCAGGCTCAGGCGCCCGTGCTCGTACTGACGCTGCAATTTGTTGCCCTCATCCAGGGTAGCCGCTATGGCTTCAAACTGGTCGGTAAGTTTGTCAATCTGGGCGTTCTTACTCCAGTTGTACGTGCAACTTCCTTTGCCCTCGGGACCCTCGTAATCCAGCGTCTTGGTTCCCTGGAAAGCAATATTCTTTCCCCCGTCATCACAGGAGATAGCGAAAAACTTGTTCTTCCGTGCGACGGCAAACATGCTGTCTCGCAGTGCTTTGGAAAGGTGAATCGGCCGGTCCTGGGGCTCTGTCGACATGCTTTGGCCGTCACTTGGACCGCCCCCCTCGGAGTGGAAGTGCCCACTACCGTCTTCCCCTACGGTCAGCACATACTTTTGCAGTTGCAACTTGGAGTTCTCGTAGGTAAAGCGGATCTGCGCCCCGGGAGGCCCGTTCGCGTTAAACAGAAAAGGCAACACTGCCCATGCCATGCTTCGCAGCAGATTCAACGGAGCCTCAAGCGCGGGATTCCGCCTGCAATAAAAGTGTTTGAGCAGTATGCACGTGGCAAATCGCTATAGCCAGGGCGTCTGCTGCATCGGCAGGTTCCGGCGCACGGTCAAGATTCAGCAGGCGGGCGACCATAAACTGTACCTGCTCTTTCTGAGCCAATCCATAGCCCACGACTGCGGACTTAATGGAGAGCGGCGCGTATTCCGCCACCGGCAAGCCCTGCATCGCTGCCGCCAGCAAAGCCACTCCCCGCACATGTCCCAATTTCAGCGCGGACTTCGCGTTCACGGAGTAAAACACCTCTTCCACCGCCACCACGTCGGGACGGTGCAGTTCCAGCAGCGCTGAGAGCTCGGCATAGATATAGGCCAGCCGCATCGGCAGCGGCTGATCCTTGGCCAGTTTTAGGCCGCCGGCGGCCACTGCGGTCAGTCTTGTTTCACGCCGCCCAGACTGCAGGTCCACCACCCCGTACCCGGTGCAATTGGATCCGCAATCGATGCCGAAGACGCGCATGTGACCGAGTCTATCCCACAGCATGCGAGGCTATGAAGTAGTCATGTGGGTGCTACTTGGAAAGGCCTTCCAGTGGAGAGCTGGCGGAGGCATATAGCTTTCGGGGCATGCGCCCGGAAAGAAACGACTGCCGCCCGGCGAGTACCGCATGCTGCATGGCCTCGGCCATGAGCACCGGCTTGGCCGCATGGGCGATGGCGGAGTTGATCAACACCGCATCGGCTCCCATGTCCATGGCCAGGCACACATCTGACGCCATGCCGACCCCGGCGTCGACGATCAGCGGAACCTCGGTAATCATCTCCCGCAGGATGCGCAGCGTAGCCAGGTTCTGCAACCCCATGCCGCTGCCGATGGGCGCCCCCAGGGGCATGACGGCGGCGGCTCCCGCGTCGATCAGCCGGCGCGCGAACACGACATCATCCGAGGTGTACGGGAGCACGGTAAAACCTTCTTTGACCAGGACCCGCGTTGCCTCGAGTGTTGCCTGCACGTCAGGATAGAGGGTTGCCTGATCGCCGATGACTTCAATCTTCACCCAGTCCGAGATCCCCACCTCGCGTCCCAACCTGGCGGCGCGTATCGCCTCATCCGCGGTGTAGCATCCAGCTGTATTGGGGAGCAGGAAGTAGCGCTCAGGATCGATGAAATCGAGCAGCGACTCCCGGCTGCGATCGAGGTTGATGCGCCGCACCGCGACCGTCACCATCTCCGCCCCTGAAGCCTCGATGGCCGCCTGCGTCTCCGCGCCGTCTTTATATTTGCCCGTGCCCACGATCAGCCGGGACTGAAACGCCTTACCCGCAATCACCAGTGGTTCCATAAGCTAATTGTAAGCCTGCCCCGCCCACCTCGCTGTCATCCGGACAAGGCGTAAGGAGTAGTGCAAAACTCAATGCAGGTCTCTCCCCGCCAAGAACGCTGGGTGGGCCCCATATCTCGCTCGTTTTTTGCGAGATGTGGGGCACTCGGCGTTCTTTGGCAGATTGACATCCCAGTTCCAACTCTTTCCACCAACGTGAAAGGCCCGCGCCAATTTGGCCGCGGGCCTTGATCACCGGTGAAGCTGTGGAGTTTGGCTGAGGCGTCCGCTCTTCTTACGAAGTGGGCCTCGGCGGACGAATTGCATTACCGCCAGGTCTAGAGCCGACGCTCTAAGCCTCAGTCACCTCACGTATAGATCTACAACTACCATCAGAAATTTTCATTCGCTGGATCATCCTCCTTTCCCGTGTAGCCATAAAGTAAAACGCCGCCGGGCCCGAGGTCAAGCCGGAACCTTTGCTGTGATCGCAAATGAGTCACCAGGAATGCCAGTACCCATGGCGCTCGGTCAATTCGAGTTCTACCCCGAAGAGCTCTTCCAGCCTGGTTGCCTGCAGCAATTCCCGCTTCGGACCATCCGCCACGATGCGACCGCCCCGCATCATGATCACGCGATCGATCTCGGGTAGAATATCCGCCAGGTGGTGGGTCACCATCACTACGCCGGTTCCGCGACGGCCGGCAGACCCGGCCGCGACGTCGCGCAAAATCTCCCGTAGTTCGCGCTGCGCCGCCAGGTCGAGTGCATTGCTGGGCTCGTCCAGCAACAACATCTCCGGCCGGTGTACCAGCGCCCGCGCGATCATCACCCGGCGCTTCTCACCCGCTGACATCTCGCCTACCCAGCGGTCGCGCAGGTATGCCGCCCCAAGCAGGGAGAGTGCATCCATGGCACTGGCGCGCATGGCCTCCGTCACTTCAAGATTCGGCCACAGGGTCGAGCTGGAAAAGAAACCGCTGACCACGGCGTCAAGCCCCCGCGTCACCGAGGTTCGTTCACCCGGCAATTCTGCGCCAACCACACCCAGATGCTTGCGCAGCTCCTGCACGTCCCACCGGTCGCGGCCGTACACTTTCATTTCCATGCCCGGACGAACGATGGGATAGCACTCGCATGTCATGGCCTTGATCAAGGTCGATTTTCCGCACCCATTAGGGCCCAGGATGGCAACATGCTCTCCTGTGGCTATGCTGAGGTTCACATCATGCAGTACCACCTTCTGGCCGCGCGCAACATCCACGTTGCGCATGTTGAGAAACTCTGTTTGCATCGTCATTATCATGATTGCTTCTTGATAGAGTAAAGGCCACATGGCAGACACCTCCCCAGCTTCCCTCATTCGTGATGATCAGGTGCCTCGCGGCTTCTCGTTTGCCGCGGTGCGTGCCGGTTTAAAGGCCAGCGGTAATCCTGACCTTGCCTGCGCGGTGGCCGACCACGCTGCCGCCGCCGCCGCGATGTTCACCAGCAACAAAGTCATCGCCGCACCGTTGATCGTTGGACAGCGCCACCTCGAACGCAGTCAATATCGCGTCCGCGTCACGCTGGTTAACGCCGGCAATGCCAACTGTGCCACCGGTGAGGCCGGCGTCCTGGCAGCGCAGCAATCGTGCGCGAGTGTAGCCGCGCTCTTCGGCTGCGAACCGCATTCCGTCTTCCCCTCCTCCACCGGAATCATCGGCGTGCCCCTTCCCCTGCAAAAGCTGACCGCGGCGCTGCCTGCATTGCATGCTGCGCTCGGCTCTTCCGCGGCGCACCTGGAACAAATGGCCGGCGCCATGATGACCACCGACACGCGCCCCAAAGTTGCGGCGGCAGACTTCAAAGTGGAAGAAGCAACCGTTCGTGTTGCGGGCGTCGCCAAAGGCGCGGGCATGATCCACCCGCAACTGCAAGCCATGGCCCAGACCGGCCTGCATGCCACCATGCTGGTCTATCTCTTCACCGATGCGGAGCTCGAACCCGCCACTGCTTCTGACATGCTTTACCACGCCGTCGAGAACACCTTCAATCGCATCTCCATCGATGGCGACACCTCGACCAACGACACCGTTCTGCTACTCGCCAGCGGAGCCAGCGGAATCGCGATCCGAGGCCACGACCACGCCACCGCGCGTACCGTCGCCGACCAACGTACGGCGGCCTTCGCTACCGCGCTCGAGACTGTCTGCTTATCGCTGGCTAAGCAAATCGTGGAGGATGGAGAAGGCATTCAGCACGTGGTCGAGCTGGCCATCCGCGGGACGCTCACCGATGCGGATGCACTACGCATAGCCCGTTCTATTGCCCACTCGCCCCTGGTCAAGACCGCATGGGCGGGATGCGATCCTAATTGGGGCCGCATTTTGGCGGCAATCGGCTATGCCGGCGTTGCCATCGATCCGGCGCGCATCGATATTTCCTTCGGTGAGCTTGCGATTTGCCAGGGAGGCTGTCTCTCACCGCGCTTTGATGAGGCCGCTACGCACGACTATTTGAAACAACGCGAGTTGACGATTCATGTGGATCTCGGTCTGGGGCCGGGCATGTGCCGTTTCTGGACGACGGATCTCACCACGGAATATATCCGCATCAACTCGGATTACTCTACATGAAACCACCTCCGGAACCCGCGCATCAAAAGCAGTGCAGACTGCTAGAACCCCCATCGATTCAGGAACTGCGCGGCATAGAGGACCGGGAAATACACAGGCTTATTCACACATCTGTGAAAAACTCCGGGCGGCTTTCCACATCTCATTCACCCGTGAGGAGAACACCCTAAGCATGGCTGGCAGCTCAACCGGCGGCTCGCTGATCGACGACGCAAAATTGAAGCAGCTTTACGCCACCATGCTGCAATGCCGGCTGCTCACGGAGCATGCAGGCCGCCTGGGTACCCAAAGCCGAGCCCTCTATTCGGCTTCGATGGGACAGGAGGCAATAGCTACCGGAATTGCCATCGATCTGCGGCCCCAGGACACGATCGCTCTTGCTCCACACGACTCGATCGTCAGCCTGGTCAAGGGAGCAGCGCTGAGGGACATCGTCGCCCAGCTTTATGGGCGTCGCAGCGGCGCAGCTAACCCGGCCCACAACATCATCAGCCCTTCATCGGCTCCCGCTGAGCACTTCCAGAAAGCCAACGATGTCGCCTTAGCCAACAAGCAGCGGGGCAACACCAACGTAGTGGTCGCTTTCACTTCGGCGGCGGCAACCACCACTTCGTCCGCTGGGGACAGCTGGCGTGAAGCGCTCAAGTTCGCCGCCAGGCGCGGGCTGGCCATCATCTTTGTGGTGGAGAATAATCCCTGGACCAGCTCCAATTCCCGCAACGGAAGAGTGGATCTCACCCCGAAGGAGCAGAGAGACCGCTTGACCAGTATCACCGTCGACGGCAACGATGTAGTAGCCGTCTACCGGGTAGCCTATGAAAGCCTCGAGCGCGTGCGCCAGGGCGGCGGTCCGGTGCTGGTAGAGGGTAAGACGTATCGCCAGGATGGTCAAGCCCTGCTCAGCACCCAACGCGATCCTCTCGCTCACATGGAGCGGTACCTCAGGGCCAAGAGACTCTTCACCACCCGCTGGAAGAATCAGCTGGCGCAGCGCTTCTCGCGAGACCTTGACGCCGCCGTCCAGGAACTTGGCCTCCAGCCTACCCGTTATCTTCGCGCTTCATCTCCTGGTGCAAATGATTGACCCGTAGTCTGGGTTTCGTTAGCTTGAACACAGGTGAACGATTCGTCTCTCTGCCAAACATATCCGGCATCAACCGAGTTCGTGTCTGAGGTGTAAGTGGAATTCCCCGTTGTTCTGTGTGTGTTGGTCTTGATGACCACTGGAATCTCAGCCGCCTCAACCATCGTTGCTCCAGACCAGACACCGTCGACGCAGACCGAATCGGCCCCGCAGCAAACGCCTCCGCCGGCCACAGCGCCCGCTCCACCGCCTGCTTCTGCCGATCAGCTTCCCCCGCCGCGCGAGAAGATTCACTTTGCGCCCTACGAGCCGCTCAAATCCATCGAGGGCATGAGTTCCACTTATATCCCGCTGGACAGCTGGATCTACCCGGCGGTGATGCGGTTGTATGGGATGGGCTTTGTCGACACCGTGTTTCTCGGTATGCGGCCCTGGACGCGCCTGAGCGTGGCTCACATGCTGGACGCAGGCGCGGACCGGATCACCAGCAGCACCAACGACGAAGCCATTGATATTTACACCGCTATCGAACGAGATCTGCAGCCCGATATGCGGATCCCTCTGGATCAGAGGTTTGGCCGCGCCGGGCTCGACTCGGTGTATCAGGGTGTCATGGGCATTGCCGGCACACCTTTGCGCGACAGCTTTCATCTGGGCCAGAGCGACATTAACGACTTTGGCCGCCCCTATGCGAGTGGCTTCAACAGCTACACCGGGTTTAGCACGCGGGCTCACTATGGCATGTTCTCCATGTATTTTCGCGGAGAATTCCAGCACGCACCATCCTGGGAAGGGTATTCGCTTCCTCTTGCGGAGACCCTGGCGACGATCGACGATTTCGCCACCTTCAGCTCCGTTCCCTTGCCCGGAAACACCACCATCCCTTTAGGTCCGGTTTCCTCGGTCAACAACCTCACGGTCCTTGAAGGTTACGTTTCGGCTCATCTCATCGGCAACGAAATTTCCTTGGGAAAAATGGACAACTGGGATGGACCGGGCGTGGGCGGTGGTATGGCATGGAGCAACAATGCAGAAAATATCTGGAGCTTTCGTATCGACCGGGTCGAGCCGCTCTACATTCCATATATCTCCCGCATCGCCGGTCTCATTCGTTATGACTTTTTTGTAGGACCGCTGAAGGGCCATAACGACCCGGTAAGCCCCTGGGTGCATGCGGAAAAAATTGCTCTCAAGCCGACGCCTAATGTTGAATTGGCTCTTCAGCGCACAGTCATCTGGGGTGGCGTAGACCACGCGCCTATCACGCTGGGTACTTTCTGGCACAGCTTCTACAGCATCAGCGATACCCAGGGATCGGAGAAATTCTCCCGCAACGACCCCGGAGCCCGCTTCAGCTCCTTCGACTTCTCCTGGCGGCTGCCCTATGTCCGCAAGTGGCTAACCCTCTACTGCGACTCTGAAGTACACGATGACGTCTTCCCTCTCTCCGCGCCACGCCATGCCGCCATCCGGCCGGGTCTCTACCTTTCCCATTTTCCAGGTGCGCCCAAGCTCGACCTGCGCGCCGAGGCTGTCTCCACCGACCCCGACACCGGCCTCAGCATCAATGGCCAGAACATGTACATCGAAGTGGTCCAGAGGAATGGTTACACCAACAACGGCTTACTGATGGCGGACTGGATCGGGCGCGAAGGCAAAGGAGGCCAAGCGTGGCTGACTTATCATCTCTCGCCCCGCGAATGGCTGCAGCTTAACTTCCGCACTGCCAAGGCCGCCAAGGATTTCATTCCCGGCGGCACCACGCAAACCAATTTCAGCTTTGACGTGGTAAAGCGCTTGACACCCAACGTTGAACTGAAGGCTAACCTGCAGTACGAACGCTGGCTAATTCCGATCTACAAATCGGGCCGGCAATCTGACACCATCACCACTTTCCAGATCACCTGGTATCCCAAAATGGACAAGCGCTTCTAGTCTCTGGATCGCGTACCGGACAGAAACCTCAAATCGCTCCACTACGCCGGAAGAGAAACAGCAGGTCCCACGCAAGTCTTGGCACAAAGCACTTTGGCTTCCCTACAACAGAATTGTCATCCCGGCCGGAGCGCAGCGTAGTGGAGCGGCTGTTTCTTCATCGTCGCAAAGAAACTCGCTAAAGGTAGTGGCCGTCGCGTAGCTCCACCACTGCTTTTGTTTTCGTCTTCGACTCAGCTGTTGCGAAGAGCAATCATGGGGTCGATCCGCGATGCCCGTCGTGCAGGTATGTATCCAGCGAGCAACGCCACCATAGTCAACAACAAAATCATGCTCAGGAAGGTAGCCCGATCGGTGGCCGGCGTTCCGAACAGAAGCGACGCAATCAGATTGGCGATCATGAAGGACGCCACCGTCCCTGTTGCGATTCCGATCAACGCCAGCAACAGTGTCTTTCCGATGACTGCCAACTGCACCCTTGCCTGGCTTGCGCCAAGCGCCATACGAATACCGATCTCCTGTGTCCGCTGCGACACCGAGTATGAGATCACACCATAAATTCCCAGCGAAGCCAGAATCAATCCGAGCCCGGCAAATATGCCCACCAACAAAACGAAGAAGCGGCGTGGCGAAACAGCATGATCCACCAGGCGCTGAATCGGCCGGAACTCTGTTGCCGGCTGGGCGGGATTGATTTGCCGCAAAGTGCTCATCACACCGGAAGCGAGCGTTTGCGGGGGTAACTTTGTGCGCACAACCAGCTGCGCTCCTTCTGGTCCAAATTGAGGCGCGGCCCCGGACAGGTACATCTGCCAGCCCGGAGTGCCCTCGACGCTGCTCTCGTGGACATCGGCCACCACGCCAATGACACGCACATCCGTGCCGCCCGCCTGCGCAAGCCGGTCAATCGGATCTTGCCCCGGCCAGAGCCGGCGCGCGACCGTCTCATTAATGATGACTACCCCTTCCTTCTTGTCAGTGTCGTCCCAGCGAATGTCGCGTCCCTTGACCAGGCGCATTCCAATGGCGTTCAGGTAACCCGGCGAAACAATGTAGACAAAGGTGTCTTCCAATTCCCCTTTGCGATAGTCTTTGCCCTTTGCCTGAATGCCCCAGCTTCGATTCCGGCTCATCGGCAGGTTATCGGTGATGCCGGCCGTCTCCACCCCCGGAATTGCCTCCACCCGGCGCAGAACTTCCTGCCAGATCACGCTTCTCTTGGCCGCATCGCCGCCGTCGTTATAGTCGACGCTTATGGAGGCAGCCCGGCTGGGCTCGAATCCAAGATCGACATCAAGGATTCGCAGGAAACTCCGCAATAGTAGCCCGGCGCCCACCAGCAGCACGCAGGCAAGAGCAATCTCTGAAATGATCAACACCGAGCGCAGCCCATCATGCTTCTTGCCGGCGCTCGTTCCATGACCGGAATCTTTGAGAGACTCCTGCAAGTTGCCGCTGGATATCCGGAGGCCCGGAGCAAGACCGAAGAAGACCGCCGCCGCCACGGCCACCAGCAGCGTCCAGGCCAGCGAGGCTCCATCGATGCGCACGCTGCTCAGCAGGGGCAGCGCGATCGAACCCTGGTGAGCGAGGTATATGGTGATCGCAAAAGCAATGCCCAGACCAAACAAGGCGCCCGCGATCGAGAGGATGAGGCTTTCAGTCAGCAACTGCCGCACCAGGCGGCCGCGACTGGCGCCCAGAGCGGTGCGCATGGCAAACTCCTTGCTTCGCGCCGCCCCTCGCGCCAGCAGTAGATTCGAGAGGTTCACGCACACAATGAGCAGAATCAGGCCGACCGCGCACCACAACACAATCAACGAGCGCCGCAACTTGCCGCTCACGTAGTCTTTCAGCACCAGCAAATGGCCGGTGTAGCCGCCTCCATACTCCGGATGTTTCACACTGAAATGAAGATTGGGAAAGAGCACATCCGCTTCAGCCTGCGCCTGTGCCAGGCTAACTCCCGGCTTTAGGCGGCCAATCAGCGCCATGGCGTTTCCTTCGTCACGGATATCGTCGTAGATGACCGGTCCGTAGAGATCCACCTTGTAGCCAGGAGAGAAAATCGAACCAAAGTCAAAGCCAGCAGGCAACACGCCGATTACGGTGACCGGTGTCCCATTCAAGTCGATAGCCTGCCCCACGATCCCAGCATTACTGGAATACTGCCGCTTCCAGAATGTATGACTCAGCAGCACCACCGGACGGCTGTTGTGCAGGCATTCCTCGGCCGTAAAGAGCCGCCCCAGCGATGGCTCCACACCCAGCGTTTGAAAGAAATTTTCCGCCACCATCAAGCCCGTGACTGGTGCCGGCTGTCCGTTGCCCCTCAGCTTCAGGTTTTCGGGTCCGGAGAAGGCGTAGTAGCCCGATACCGATTGGAACGAGCGGTTTTGCCGCTGAAGCTGCTCCGTGGCATCCGCGGAGTAGGTCATGCTCGATTCCCCACCGGTGGTGTTTTTCGAAAGGATCCGGACCAGTTCCTGAGGATTGCGCAACGGCAGTGGCCGCAGCAGGATCGTATTCACCACGCTGAAGACGGTGATATTGGCGCCGATCCCCAGCCCCAGGATGACCACCGCGATCAGGGTAAAGCCGCGGTCCCGGCCTAAGGTGCGGAAGCTGAACCGCACATCCTGCAGCAGCACATCGAGCCACGGCAAGCCCCGCACCTCGCGCTGCTGCTCCTTCGCCTGCGCCACGCCGCCGAAGCGGACCATCGCCTGTCGCCGGGCCTCCTCCGCAGACATGCCGTGGCGCATGTTCTCTTCAACCGCGAGCTCCAGGTGGGCTGCTACCTCCGCATCCAGCTCCGTGTCTCTCTCCCGCTTTTGAAAGAAGGACCTCACCCGCTGCATCCCTTCCCGGAGTGCGCCCATCACAATCCCCCTTCGGCCGGCGTGGCCAGGACACGTCCCATCACCCGGGTCAATCGCTGCCAGTGCGCGGCATCTTCGGCCAGCTGCTTGCGGCCGCTTCTGTTAATGGAGTAATACTTCGCCCTGCGGTTGTTATCGGAGGTGCCCCACTCCGCGGCGATCCATCCCCGCTGCTGCAGCCGTACCAGCGAAGCGTAGATCGTGCCCTGGTTGAGCAGAATTTCATCGCCGCTTATCTGCTCGATTCGCCGGGCAATGCCATAACCGTGCATGGGTCCCATGGTCACCAAAGTCTGCAGAACCATGATGTCCAATGTGCCCTGGAGTAAATCAAGCTTTGCTTCCGCCATCGCTCTCTCCTGTGCTGATGCCACATAAGCATGACACACTTTCTGTGGCCTTGCCACAGGAAACACGAGGCCTGCCGCGTCGTCTACAATCATCGTGGGTTTGGAGATCAGCCGGCATCATCATGCCGGCCGCCTTACTGCATCTGTTGGGACCCGCCGCTCAGTGAATCGTTCAAGGTCGCCTCATGAGGAGACTGTTACAGAAGACCAATTGGTTATTCTCGGCGATCCTCGTACTAGCGAGCGGCGGCCTACCCGTCTGGGCGTCGGCTCCTGACGTAACTGACTTCCATCACACCATGTGGACCTCCGACAATGGCCTCGGGGCAGTCGTTGATATCCAGCAGGCGGCCGACGGATACCTGTGGCTCACCACCTCGACCGGGGTCTTTCGCTTTGACGGAGTGCGCTTCCAGTCAGTGGAAGAAGCGACCGACGGAGCCGTGCGCAACAGCGAAATTCACGCCGTCTTCCTCTCTTCTTCCGGAGGCGTCTGGCTAAAGACGCGCGCTGCCGGACTTCTCTTTTGGAGAAACGGACGGCTGACCACTTTTGCTGACCGCCGCTGCACTCCCGTTTTGCAAATGGAAGGAATCGCTGAGGACAGGAATGGTGGTCTGTGGCTGCAAGCTTCGGGTGGCCTATTTCATATGCGTGGGTCTGTGTGTGAGCAGATTGGCCCGGAACATGGATACCCTGGCGGTTTTCCCGCGGCCATTCTGGTGGATCGTGAAGGAACGGTTTGGGTAAGAACGCTGGCCGGCGCTCTGCTCTTCATGCCCCGCGGTCAGTCAAAGTTCCAACGCATGGAATACGATGCCGGCGCAACCTCAGCCGCTTTCGTTCTGGCCACAGCCACGCATAACACCTTTCTCCACGAAGCGCCGGATGGCTCCATCTGGCTCTCTGACGATCATGGACTCCGCCGCGTGACCGACCCCCATGGCACGCCGATGCCCCAACCTCCTCCCCCCAAAAATGGGGACATTCAATTCGGAGACTTCACCTTCGCGCCTGATGGTTCCCTGTGGACGGTAAGCGACAAGGGTCTGCGGCGCTTCGACCATGTTGACCAGTGGTCCACTCCGGAGGCGACGGAAAATGCTCCCGGCCAGAGCTTCACCACCCGGCAGGGACTTAGTTCCGATGCCGTATGGAAAGTACTGATCGATCGCGAGGGCAGCATCTGGGTAGGGACCAACTCCGGCCTGGACCGGCTTCGGCGAACCGCCCTTTCAACCGTGCCGCTTCCCCCAGCCCAGGAGCATGACTTCAGCATCATCGCCGGAGATCAAGGCTCGATATGGACAGGAAACAGGAGCCTGCCCCTGACCCATGTGACGACCGATGGCCGCATAACCAGCTTCCCCAGGACTCGCGGAACGCTCTGTCTTCGACTGGATCGCAACGGCACTCTCTGGTCGGCCGGGGGGGGCGACGCACTCCTTTGGCATTCCTCAGGCTCCGGGCTTTCGCCCATGCACTACCCGGAGGATGAGGTCGGCCCGGTAATTTCTCTGGCCGTCGATCGCAGCAATGACCTATGGATCTCTACCGCAACCGGCGGAGCATACCACTTCACGCACGGCACCTGGGACAGGCAGAACGAAGCATTGGGCAAGAAGCCGGGCATCCTCGGGGTAATGGGGGATGACGAGGCGGGAAACGTGTGGTTTGGCTTCTCCAACTTCCTGGTCAAGTGGGACGGAAGCGGCTACCAGAAATTCTCTTTCCCCAACGGTACGCGAGGGGTCTCGGAAACCACTATGTCGGTCCGCGGTGACCGCGTCTGGCTGGGTGGATCGGGCGGGATCGAACTGTTCACCAAGGGTCACTTTTACGTGATGCAATGGAAAGACCAGAACCTGCCGGGCAGAGTTTCCGGCGTGGTGGAGACGGAGACGGGCGACCTTTGGATGAACGGCTTTTCCGGCATCACCCATGTCTCTGCTGAGGAGTTGGCGAAGTGGCTTCGCGATCCGGCCTACGCCGTTTCCGGCGAGCGCCTCGATGCACTGGATGGACTTCCCGGGCTCTCGGCAGAGAGGATTCCCGAGCCCTCGCTCGCCGAATCGCGCGATGGAAGGTTGTGGTTTGCCACTACCCGGGGCATCGCCTGGCTTGACCCTGCGGCGCTGCACAAGAATCGCAATCGCTTACCGCCGCCGGTGATGATTTCCTCCGTCGTTTCCAACGGGGCAGTCTATGCGGGTTCAAGTGACCTCACACTGCCTGCGCACACCGATCGACTTGAGATTAACTACACCGCCCTCAGCCTCTCCATTCCCGAGCGAGTGCTGTTTCGCTACAAGCTCGAGGGTGTCGATTCCGATTGGCAGAATGTCGGAACCCGGCGGCAGGCGTTCTACACGCATCTGCCCCCGGGGAACTATCGCTTTCGCGTGATCGCGTGCAACAACGATGGCGTGTGGAACGAGACCGGAGCCAGTCTGGGGGTTGAGATCAAGCCCGCTTTTTACCAGACCTGGTGGTTCATCGCTCTGGTGACCCTGGCCGCAGCGGCACTGCTGTGGTGGGTGGTTCGTCTCCGAATCACCAACATTACCCGCCAGCTGCAGGAGCGGTTGGCAGAACGGGTAGACGAGCGTGAGCGCATCGCCAGGGAGTTGCACGACACGTTGTTGCAAAGTTTGTTCGGGCTGACGCTTCGCTTTCACACGGCGGCCAACCGCCTGCCCGCCGGCGACCCTGCGCGTGAGGCGCTCGACGACGCGTTGCGGCAATCGGACAAAGTAATGCAGGAGGGTCGCGAACGGGTATTGAATCTCCGTGCGCGGCACACAGAGAGCACCAGCCTGGCGGATGCGCTGGCGGAGACCGGCAATCAGCTTCGGGCCATTCATCCGGCAAATTTCCAGGTTTCCGTGGAAGGCCGGCCGCGGCCACTGGACGCAATCGTGCAGGAGGAAGTTTTGCTGATCGGGCGTGAGGCACTAACCAACGCCTTCAGCCACTCGGGTGCGGAGAACATTGTGGTGGAGTTGTCCTACCAAAGCGCCGCTCTACATGTCCGCGTAAGCGATGATGGCCGCGGTATCGATGAAGGAGTGCTGAAGGCAGGTTACCGCAGCGGCCACTGGGGCTTGCCCGGTATGCGGGAGCGCGCCAACAAAATGCGCGGCGATCTGCGCGTGGGGCACTCCAGGGATGGTGGGACGCAGATCGATCTGCAGGTGCCGGCGGCCATTGTCTACCGCGCAGAGCACCCCAAGCGCCCGCGGCCCTGGAATCCTTTTCGAAGGAAGGGGCAGCAGGATAGCGACTTCGCTGCAGACTAAATGAAAAAAAGCCCTGGTTGCGGGAGCCTTAGGTGTCAGTGGGCGCGCGTTGGTGAATCATCTCGTCACCCTTGGCGATTGGGAAGTCATCGGGTTGTCTAGAAGAAAGCCCGAATTCAAAACACCGGCGCGATGTCTTGCGGTCGATCTGTTAAATCGCTCGAATTTGGAAAAGCTTGAGCTCGCCGGAATTACCCAAATCTCTTATGCTGCGCTGCAGATGCAGGGAAATCTCAATTTGTAGTACGACGTGATGTCCGACACCACCAAGGCCCGCCGCCTGCACTTCCACGAAGCCATAGACACGAAAGAAATGCTAGTGCGACAGTTCGCACAGTTTCAAGAATGCGCTTCATCCCCCAAGTAGTGGCCTCTGCTTCGCTTCGTTGTCCTGACCACGAATCGAGGGGTGCCCATATCTCGCTCGTTTTTTGCAGGGATGTGGGATTCCCCGGTCACGTCCTCGCAACTCTTAGTTCTTTATTGTCCCTGAAGGCGAACGATCAAGGTTCGTGGTATCCCACATCTCGCGAAAAACGAGCGAGATATGGGGCACGGCGGATTCAGCCTACAAGTGCAACATTTCCAGAATAGGAGATAGTTGCGATATGCCAAGAAGTTTTCGTCATCTTGATTTGTCGGAGCGGGTGTTTCTTGAAACGCAGTTAAGCCATGGGAGGAGACCGGCAAGGATCGCTGCCGAGCTGAGGCGAGCCCGGTCGACCATAACCCGTGAGATTCGGCGCAACGGATGGAGAGCGAAGCTGCGTAAGGGCAGCATTGCTGGAGGCTACCGCAGTGTGGCAGCTGATCGAAGAGCCCGTGTGTTATCTGTTAAGGCGCGCCGCCCTCGCAAGCTGAAAGCCGGCAACCAGCTTTGGATGACCATGCTGAGGCATCTTCGCCGAGGCTTGAGTCCTGTGCAGATTGCGAGCACACTGGCACGTATGGCTGATCCGGTCCGTCTTTCCCATGAGGCCATCTACACCGCACTGTATGCCATGCCACGAGGACAGCTCCGCGCCAGCCTGCTGGATCTGTTGCGCCGCAGACACAAGGCGCGCAGACCGGCGCGTGGCAAAAACGGGCGCAGTCACTCCATTCCCGACATGACCTTGATCGACCGAAGGCCTATCGAAGTGAACGAGCGACTGATTCCCGGCCACTGGGAAGGAGACCTCATGATTGGCAAGGGAAACCTTTCTCAGGTAGGCACCCTGGTGGAGCGAAAGAGCCTCTTTGTCGCCCTGGTGAAGTTGCCCAACGGTAAGGCCGACACGGTCGCGGAGTGCTTTACCAAGATTTTCAAACGCTTTGAAAGCCAGATGCGCCTTTCCATGACCTTTGACCAGGGCAGTGAGATGAGCAAACACAAAACCCTGACTAAAAACACTGGAGTCACTGTCTATTTCGCTCATCCCCATGCTCCCTGGGAAAGAGGCATCTGCGAAAACATCAACGGCCTACTCCGCCAATACCTCCCTAAGGCGACTGATCTGTCTCTGTTTTCCCAAAAACAGCTCGATCAGATCGCATGGAAACTCAATACCCGACCGAGAAAGACACTCGGCTGGAAAGCTCCCGCGGAACTGTTCCTCCCAGAAGGCACTTTCGATTTTGCCGACTACTGGTCAAACATCGGTAAGGGTACCCTTCCAACTTCCGTTCCCTCGGCGGGCCATTGAAAAGTGGAAAGCAAACCGCGCTTCCCACTTTCCAACCGCCCCGGCTACTGGAGTGCTATAAATCAATTCAAACCCATTTCGTTGCATTTGGAGTTTGTACCCGCCCACCCAGGGTTTCATTTGCAGAGGGCAATCCAGGATAAGAGGCTGATCATTACCCGCCGAGGTCGAACCTCTCGCGAACTTCATACCGAGAGCCGCTGGGTCCGGGCACGCTTTCGTAGAGGACAAACGCGTCCCCGACAAAAGCTGTGAATCTCGGCTCACGATGAATCTTGCTCTTAAGTTCACGGAACCCATGTCCTCCTTTGCCCTTGCTGCGCGCCAGAGTGATGTGCGGATGGTAGGGACGAGTTTCGGGGACAAGCCCGCAATGGCCGGTCGCAGCGGTAACGCGTTGCTGCAGCGCGAGCAGTTCGGCTGTGAGGCCGACCCCAGCGAAGAAAACCCCAGCGCGCTCAAATAGTCCCAGGCCCTCCAGTTGAATGGGAACGGGCGGCGAGCGCAGTTCGCGAAGTCGCGCCACGATGCATTCGTATTGCGGGGTATTGCCCAGAAATTGCAGTGTAATGTGCCAGGATTCCGGAGCGGACCAGCGAAGCCCATCCGCACTCGATTGAAGCCGCATTGAGACTGCCGACAGTTCCTCGATCACCGCAGGAGCGAGTGGAATCCCCACAAAGAGGCGCATGCTACTCCCCCAGGTTCAGCATCTGGGAGAGCCTATCAAGAAAAGGCGTCTGACTCTTCAAAATCCGCTCGCGCGCGGCGTCTATCGAAAACCAACCTCCACGATCCACCTCGGGAATTTCGATCATGCGGCCGGAGCGCGGCGGCCACTCCACCTGACAGCGATTACTGATCAGCTTGCCGGGGTCGCAATCACCCTCAAAGGCCCAGGCGGAGACAAACTTGCCCCCCGCCTGCTGCACCACGCCGAGCTCGAAAAAATTTCCTTGTGCAGTAAAGCCCGTTTCCTCCTGGAATTCACGTTTTGCAGCTTCCAGAGGCAGTTCGCCCTCTGCGTACTCTCCTTTGCAGATGGACCATGCACCCATATCCTTCTTCGCCCAGAATGGACCGCCGGGGTGCACCAGAAAGACCTCTAATCCGGGATCGCGCCTATACATCAGCAGACCTGCGCTGCGTTTTGCCATGAAAAATCGCCTCGTCCGTCATTCATAGCGCAAAGTTGAAAGCGGATCGATGGAGCTGGCTCGTCGCGCGGGCACGTAGCCGCCTGCCAAGGCTACCCCGGTGAGAAGAGCAATGGCGACAACATACGTCCACGCATCCATAGCCTGCACGCCGAATAAAAGTGCACGCACAAACCGGCTTAGCGCCAGGGAACAGCCAACTCCTGCAACCAACCCCAAGCCGAGCATGCCCAACGCTTCGCGCATCACCATCCAGACCACAGACGCAGGCTGTTCGCCCAGAGCCATGCGCAGGCCAATCTCTGTGCTGCGGCGGGACACGGTGTAGGCCATGATGCCATAGATGCCAATGCTGGCAAGCAGCAAAGCCAATAGCCCAAAGCCCGCGGTCAAATTGGCAAAGATGCGTTCAGCGGACAAGCTGGCCGCAATCTGATCAGCCATGGTGCGTACATCGATCATGGGAAGGTCGCGATCCCGCGACTCAACCGCAGCCCGCACCTGGCTCAAAACGCTGCCGGGCTCCCCCGCAGTATGCACCTCGACCACCATGTGACCGGCAATGGGCAGCTGCTGATAGGGAATATAAAAGAGGGGCGGGGTTTCGGTGCGCAGATCGGCGTACCGGGTATCGGCGGCAACACCGACGATTTGAATCGGTCCGTTCGCATCATCGGAGTCCGCTTCAAATGTCTGGCCCATCGGATTCTGGTTGGGGAAATACTTCCGTGCGAGCGCCTGATTAATCACCGCCACGGTGGGTGAGGTAGCCGTGTCCCGCGGGTTGAAGGCGCGACCATACATCAGGGGGATACCCATGGTAGAAAAGTAATCCATACCGACGCTATTGATCTGCACCCGTTCTTCTTTCGCTGGCACAGGCTTTCCTGACACGTGAAAGCTAGTCCCCGAATGGCCGTCGCCAATGATGGCGATATTGCTCATGGAAACCGATCGAACGCCCGGGATGGCGGCGATCTGGGCTTCCAGTGAGCGGTAAAGCATAGTCATCCGCGCGTCTGAGTAGCGTGTGCGAGGCGGGTTGAGCTCAAACAAAAGCATGTGATCTGTGCGAAAGCCGAGCGGTGTCCTACTAAGGTTAACCAGCGTGCGCACGAACAGTCCTGCGCCAACCAGCAGAATAGTGGACAATGCGATTTGTGTGATCACCAGCCCTTTGCCCAGCCAAACCTTGTTTCGCCCGACGACGCTATTGCCAGAGCCTTTCAACCCACGGTTGACGTTGATATGCATGGCCTGCCATCCAGGAAAAATGCCAAACACCAGGCCGGTGGCAATTGAGATGCCGGCGGTGAAGGCCAACACTTGCCAGTCGAAGCGAACCTGAATGGCGGACCCGCTCGAGGAGTGACCGAGCAGACCGGGGATAGCATTGCGGCCCAAGAATCCCAGCCCCACACCGGCCACGCCGCCGAGACTCGAAAGCAGCAAACTCTCGGTAAGTACCTGGCGCAGAATCTGCGCTCTCGCCGCTCCGAGAGCCATTCGGGTACTCAGTTCCCGCTGCCGGCTCGCACCGCGTGCAAGCAACAGGTTGGCCAGGTTTACGCAGGCCAAAAGCAACACCAGGCCGGCCAACGCCAATAAAATATACGAAGGATTAGCAAACGTCCCCCGCAGATCATCCAATCCACGATCTCCCGGCTCCAGCTGGAGACGAAACTGATCCATGCCTTTGGCTTCCGGCAGCGTATCCATCGCCGTCTCACGCAAGATGAGACTGAGGGCAGCCTGGGTGCGTGCCTCCGGTACGTCCGGCCGCAGGCGGGCAAGGATTTGTATCCACCACGACTGCGCATTGTTGAGCAGAGAGGTGTCGCCGGATGCAATAAGCTGTGCTCGCGGCGCAACCACCGGCTGCATGGTGAGCGGCACAAAAACCTGGACCGCACTGCTCATCTGCAAGCCGGTGAATTGCGCAGGAGCCACCCCCACGATGGCGAAAGGGACTCCGTTGAGAGCGATCGATTTGCCCAACACCGACTGCGACCGGCCAAATCGCGTGGCCCAATACCCGTCGCTGATCACGGCGACTGGGCCCTTACCGGGCCCGGCATCGTCAGCGGGGTTCAAAGGGCGGCCAAGAATCGGCTCTACCCCGAGCGCATCGAAGGTGGATCCACTTACCATTTCCCCGCTCACCAGTTCCGGGTGGCCGTCGACACTCGCAGTCATCTTGAGGTCTTTGAAAGCGATGAGGTCCTGAAAGACCCCGGTTTTCTTTCGCATCGCATCGAACACCGCGTAGGAGAAAGCGTTGCTGGCCAAGCCACCGCTATCGGTGGACCACACATCGCCCCAAACCGGCGGCACCGGCTGCTCGTGGCCGCTGACCCAGGTCAACATGCGTAGCTCATGGGGATTGCGTACCGGCAAGGTATCGAGCAGCACCCGTTTCGCGGCACTGAAGATCGCCGTATTGGCGCCGATGCCCAGTGCCAGGGAGGAGACGGCTATCACCGTGAACAGTGGGTTGCGTGCCAGCTGGCGCGCTCCAAACTGAACATCCCGGCAGAACGACGAAAGCGAGAAGAAACTACGCGCCTCTCTTATCCGCTCTCGTAACAGTGAACAATTGCCAAACTGGCGGAGCGCTGCCTGGCGAGCCTCCTCCGGGAGCATGCCTTGGCGGAGATATTGTTCCGTAAGCATTTGCAGATGCGCCTGCAACTCATCGTCGAACTCCCGATTCACCTTGCTCTGCGAGAACAATGCCTCTAGTTTCGCAACAAAAACCCGCACGAGTCCGTTGGCGCTCATCCTTGCCTCTCGAGCCGCAGGACACGGCCAATCACACCCGATATGCGCTCCCAGTTCTCGCTTTCAAGCGCCAGTTGCTTCAGTCCACGTTTGGTAATGGAGTAGAACCTCGCCTTGCGGTTGTTTTCTGAAGTCCCCCACTCAGATACGATCCAGCCCTGTTGTTGCAGACGAAGCAAGGACGTGTACACCGTGCCTTCGTTCAGTTGCAGCACGTCTTCGCTCAATTGCTCGATACGGCGGGCGATGCCAAAACCATGCAAAGGCCCCAGAGCGTGCAGGGTCTTCAGGACCAGCAGGTCCAGCGTCCCCTGCAAGACTTCGGATTTCCTGGTGTCCACGGCCACTCCTTTGGATATACCAAAGAAGCTAACATGTACTCCTTTGCAATGTCCACAGGAGAAACATCAAGAAGACTCCGTTCTTTGTTCTGATGTGCGCGGCAAATGTAAACAAAGGAAGCGATGCTGTCGTCAGCCCGCCGGTGGGTACTAAAGCCAACCGGTTGGTGGAGGCGCCATGGGGAATGGCAACGTAGGATAATCGCCACATGCAACAGCATCGGAAGCAGGAACGACGGCAACTAGGTCTGCCGGCGGCCATCGCTGTGGTTACCGGAGAGTCGATCGCCCTGGGGATTTTTCTCACCCCTGCGGCCATGGCCAAGTCTTTGGGATCGCCGTTGCTACTTGGCCTGGTGTGGCTCGGCGTCGCATCGATGGCCCTGTGCGGCGCGCTCTCCTACTCCGCGCTTGCGATTCGCTTCCCTGAATCGGGAGGAGAGTATGTCTATCTGCGGGCCGGCTACGGCGAGCAAGTCGCCTTCCTATATGGCTGGACGAGCTCTATTGTCATGTATCCCGGAATAGCCGCTGCACTGGCGGTGGGCGCTGCTCCTTACGTGCGACAACTACTACCCCCGGGCATCCCAGGCCAGGCTTCTGTTCCTGCCCTCCTCCTATGCGCCTTCGGCGCCATTAATCTCATCGGTACCCGCTTCAGCGCTGCGGTCATGTCGTTTGTCAACGGCTTCAAGCTCCTCATACTGTTCGCGCTGGTTGGCTGGGCGGTCGCTTCTGGTCACGCCCATGTTGCCAATCTGATGCCCTTCACGGTACGTCGCCCGGGTTCGGACGCAATCTTTCCGGCGATAGCCGGCGGTGTGATGAGCGCCTTCTTCAGCTTCGGCGGCTGGTGGGAGGCGAGCAAGATCGCCGGAGAAATCCGCGATCCGAAGCGCACCCTGCCGCTTGCATTTGTAGGCGGTGTCACCGTCGTCACCGTTATCTATCTGCTCATCAGCGCTACGTTCCTCGCTGTTCTGCCCATAGACAAGGTCACGTCGAACACTGCTTTCGTGGCCCAGTTCGGGGGGGTGTTGTTTGGCGCGGCGGGGGCACGCGTACTATCCGCTTGTGTTCTGGTATGCGTTTGCGGAGGTATCGCCGCCATTACCATGGCTGCGCCCCGCGTCTGCTACGCCATGGCGGGAACTGGTGCCTTCTTTTCTATATTCGGAAAACTGCATCCCCGCTTCGGTACGCCGGCGAATGCCATACTGCTGCAGACCGGGCTTGCGCTGGCCGTGCTTTTCCTGGGCGCCTTTGACCGGGTATTGTCTTACATCATCTTTTCGGCGGTAATCTTTCTGGCGCTGGCCGCTTCCGCGCTTTTCAGATTGCGCGAGCCGGTGCGTGGCTGGTGGTTTCCGTTCGCGCCCATCGCCTTCATTGTCTTATCGGCCTTGGTCGCCTTTCTAATCCTCATGCACAATCCCGTTCCGGCCCTGGTTGGGGTGGCGATCGTGCTCTGCGGCATACCCATCCGCAGATTTCTTCTTCCCCGGCAGACCGTCATGACCGTGATTCAAGCCCCATAAATCTGCAGCAGACCTTACCATGGGTAACATGGCAAATATCATCCGGCTGCTTATGCTGGGTCTGTTCGTAGGCCGTCTATTGGCGCAATCGCCAGTCGACGCTTTGGCATTGCGCGGCACCCTGGTCATGCCCGACGGCATCGTCGAAAACGGAACCGTCCTTATCCGGCAAGGCAAGATCGTAGCTGCCGGGGCCAAAGTAAAGCTGCCGGCGAAGGCAACCGCCATCGATACACATAGCATAATCGCGCCAGGTCTCATCGACTTGCATAACCATCTCACTTACAACATATTCCCTCGCTGGCATCCGATCCAGGAGTTCGGCAACCGCTACGACTGGCAGCAGAAGCCGATTTATCAGACTTTGCTCGAGTCCCCACATGATGCCATGGTGACGGACGGGCTCGAATGCGAGATGGAGCGCTATGCCGAGGTCAAAGCGCTCTCGCAGGGCGAGACCGCTGCCGTGGGCAGCCTGGCCGAGGCCTGCAGTGCCGGGCTTGTGCATAATCTCGATAGCGAAGACGAGTGGCGTGTCGCCTACAACGTATTTCCCTTGCAGATGTCGGAAAGCGACCTCGCTCCCATCCGCCAGCGGCTGGCAAACCATCAGCTCAATGCCTTTCTGATTCATCTCAGCGAAGGTGGTCGTCAGGATGCATCCGCGGCACGCGAATTCACCATGCTGAAAGGCCGCGGTCTGTTAGTGCCCGGAGTCGCGCTCATTCACGGTGTCGCCCTGCAGCCGGAAAATTTCACCGAGATGGCCGCCCATGGAGTCAGCCTGATTTGGTCGCCGCGCAGCAATCTCGAGCTTTACGGTAGTACCGCCGATGTGGCCGCCGCCAAGGCTGCAGGCGTAAAGATAGCGCTGGCGCCTGACTGGAGCCCCACCGGCAGCGACGGTCTGCTCGCCGAACTCAAGTACGCCGCAGCCTGGAACGACACCCAGACCCCACATCCGTTTACCGATCGTGAACTGGTGGCCATGGCTACTTCCACCCCTGCCGCCCTGATTGGGGCAAGCGATCGCGTCTGGTGGGCCCTCGAAGCCGGCCGCGATGCCGACCTGCTGGTCCTTCGTCCGGAGACCGATGGGACAAAACACGACGCCTACTGGACGCTCACCCACGCGACCGCTGCCCAGGTCATGCTGGTGACGGTCGATGGCGAGGCTCTCTATGGCGATCCTGATTTGCTGGACAAATTCGCGTCCGCGCACCCGGCTGAGCGGCTCGAGATTTGCGGCGGCAACAAGGCAATCCTCTTTACCGGCCTGCATGGGCGTGTGGACGCTGCCGACGAAACCTGGGCCCACACCGCGGCTACGCTCCAAACCGCCCTCCATCACTACGGGCGCAATCTTGCACCGCTGGCGGAATGCGGCCAGTAAGGCTTATTGCCTTGTGCCGATCACTTCGAGATATTCATTGTGAATCAGGGTTTTTCCGTTGTTGGCCCGGTTATGCTCCGACCACAGCTTTTCGAGGTCGTCTCTGTATGCGCTCTGGCGGTCATCGTCCAACCGCGAAAACGCGACCCTGGTGGGTCCGAAATATTCGCGAAAAAACTGCACTACGTCGCGGGGAGGAAGCGGGTATTCAAATGCGACTGTGCGCCGCTTGGTTTCTATCTGCACGCCGTTGGCGTTTAGCCTCAGCCGTGCCACAGCTTCATCCCCCCACAGGGTAGGTGCGGGGATTTCCACCGGAGGCGGCACATATCGGCTGGTGAGGCGGAACATCTTTCCTGTAAAACCTTCCGGCGTCCAGTTGGCCATGGCGATCTTCCCTCCGTGGCGGCAGACCCGGGCAAGTTCCGACGCGACGCGGTCCGGGTTTGGAGCGAACATCGCTCCAAACATGCTCATGACCAGATCGAAGTGCGCATCCGGAAAAGGCAGCTGTTCCGCGTCGCCTTCCTCGAAGGTGATCTGCAGTCCTTCGGCGGCGGCTCTATGGCGTGCCTGATTCAGCAGGTTGGTCGCGATGTCGACACCAGTGACCTGGGCCCCTTTACGGGCGGCAGGTATGGCCAGGTTGCCCGTGCCACAGGCGACGTCCAGCACTTGCATACCCGGCGTGATACCAAGGGAGTCGACAAACGCCTCAGCGTCCTTTGCAGAATATTCCGCAATCTTTCCGAAGTCGCCGGCCATCCATGTGGCACGCATTTTTTCTTTGAGCTGTTCCATGCCTGACACTATACCCTTCCCTTGGACGGGTGCCCCATCCTGGTAACGGGATCAGGCTTCTCCGATGCACTCTTTCCACAGATCCGGGCGAAGCCGCTGAAACCCGGCGATCAGGTCGATACATTCCTGTGAGTGCAGATCGACGATATCGATGCCCTGCTCGCGGAGCCAGTGCATACCGCCCTGGGCGTTGACGCTATCACCCACGATCACCTGGCGGAAGCGGAATTGATAAATCAGGCCGCTGCAGTACCAGCACGGAGCCAGCGTGGTGACCAGGATGGTGTCATGCCACGTGGGGCGCCGCCCGGCGGCACGAAAGGCGTCGGTCTCTCCGTGCAGCGAGCCATTGCCTTCCTGGACCAGGCGGTTGCGGCCCACGCCCAGCAGCGTACCGTCAGTGCGAAAAATCGCTCCGCCCACAGGAACTCCGCCCTCAGCGAAGCCAATGCGGGCTTGCTCCAAGGCGACCGCCAACATGCCATGTGCATCCAGAGTCGATCCAACCACAGGTTCCATGCTCGCAGCCTAACACTCCACCAGGATTCAGTGGGCAACGACCTTCTCGCCGCCGCGCGGATCATTCTTCTTTAATACAAACGTCATACAGAACATAGTTGCGGCGGCCACCGTGAGCAGCCAGAACGTGTCGATGTAAGACAGCGTGGAAGCCTGTATTTGCAGATTTTGGTAAACCCGCCCGTAGGCGCCGTTGAGCGCGTCGTGCGCACTCATGCCACTTTGCTGTAGCTGCTTGGATAGGCCATTCAAGGTGCCGCGGAAGACCAGGTTATCGGGGGTAAGGTTGCTGCCCAGTCTCTCCTGATGAAACTGGTTGCGCCGCGCAAGCACTGTCGTCACCACGGAAGTTCCCACACTGGCGCCGATATTTCGCATAAAGTTCACCAGCCCGGCAACGGCATTGCTTTTGTCTTTAGGCATGCCGTAGTAAGCCGCAGCGGTCGTGGGGATGAAGACCAGGCCCAAGGGAGCATATTGGGCAATCCGCAGCAGGGTAGCCGAGTTGAAGCTAATCAGTAGATCGATGCGCCGCGTCGATAGGAACATGCTGCAGGTCAGCAGAAGCCAACCGGTTGCGATCAGATAACGCCCCTGGAACCGGCCTGCCAGCATGCCGATGAAAGGCAGTGCTCCCAGCAAGACAAAGCCCGCGGCGGAAAGAACCATGCCCGCCGACTGCGCCGTGTAACCCATGTTGGCCTGCAGGAACTGGGGTACCAGCACCGTGGTTGCAAACGACATGCCGCCTACCACGAACATCATCATGCTGGAAGTAGCGAAGTTGAAATTGCCGAACAGCCGCACGTCGACGATGGGGCTCTTCTGATAAAGCTCCCACACCACAAGCAAGACCAGGCTTACGCTCGCAATCACGATCAAGGTGACAATAAAGTTCGAGCCGAACCAATCATCCTCCTGCCCCTTGTCGAGCAGTATCTGTAAAGCCCCAACGCCGAGTGCCAGCAACGAGAAACCAACGTAGTCCAGTTGAACGCGCCTGCCCAGCGCACGCGCCCGGGTCAGATAGGGCGGATCTTCGACCAGCTGGTAGACCAGGACAAGCGCCAGAATACCTACCGGCAGGTTCATCAGGAAAATCCAGCGCCAGGTGTAGTTGTCTGTGATCCAACCACCGAGGGTCGGACCAATCGAAGGAGCGAAGATCGCCGTTACCCCGTATAGGGAGAAAGCGAGGCCACGAAGCCGGGGCGGAAACGTGTCCGCCAGAATGGCCTGCGCCATGGGCTGCAGACCGCCTCCGCCGCCACCTTGAACGACGCGCGCGATCAACAGAATCCCCAGCCCCGGCGCGATGCCGCAGGCCAGCGAGCTGATAGTAAAGATGACGATGCAGGTCATGAAGAAGCGCTTGCGGCCGAAGAGGCCCACCAGCCAGCCGCTGATGGGAAGGACGATGGCATTCGAAACCAGGTAAGAGGTGAGCACCCAGGTGCTTTGGTCCTGGCTGGCGCCGAGGTTCCCGGCTATATGGGGCAGGGCAACATTGGCGATACTGGTATCGAGCACCTCCATGAATGCCGCCAGCGAGACCACAAAGGCAATCAGCCATGGGTTGGTCTTGGGCTTCCAGTCATGGTCCGCCTGCGTTAGCGTGACGGCGGCGGCGCTCATTCGTCCCTTGCTTTCAGCGGCCACTCCTCGACATGTCGCATTGCAAAGCCGGGTTGATCCCCTTCATCGGACGGATGCCATCGAAATGTTTTCCAGGGATGATGATAGTCAAAGACTTGGCAAAAGGGTACCGTCCCGCAGCTTAGCCCGGGTAGGGTTCGTTGGGCTTCACGATCCGAATGCGATGGTCGGTAAATTTGTAATGTGCGCCGGGTAGCTCAAGCTTCGGCATGTGGCAGGAAATGCAGTTGTCTTTGGAAATGGGGCAGGTCTTCGCGCCCGGTTTCTTCCCAGCGTGGCAGGCCAGGCATTTCGGATCGAAATTTACTGTTTGCGGGTTGAAGTCGTGATGCGGATTGTGGCACGCAAGGCAGCTGATGCGCGCGTCCTCCGGGTCATAGCATTTGCTCCCTGTCAGCCGGTACGGCTGGAAGCGAATATTCGCGATACCCGGGTTGGGCTGCGCCGCAATTTCCGCCCAGGTGCGGTGGCACTGCCCGCAAAACTCCGAGGCCTGCTCGGCGGAGAGCTTGATCAGCCTGGACAATTCTTTCGGCGCAGGTTGGCCTAGTTGCAGCGCTGCCAAATGTTCCTCGGTGAATTCGTGACAGTGTTGGCACTGCACTCCAGGAATCATTTTGTCTAACGTGAGATGCCTTCCCTCAACCGCATTGGTCGCGTGACAGCCGAAGCAGCGCAGTTTCTCATCCTGATGAATCAATCGCCCGGCAGCGTCGTTGATGTCCTTCGGCGGTGAACCTTCGTAGCCCATCGTCTGGTCAAGACCTTTCAATTCCCGGAACCAACTCACGCGGCTTTCATACAATTGGCCATCTTTTTCCAGGATATAGGTCTGCCCCAATGCCGAACTGGCGCCCATTGCCCATCGGATGGGGAAGGTGACCGTACTCTCTCCGTCTGTGACGGTGTACTCACTCTCGCTGCCACGTCGCTCAATGCGGTAGGAGTATTTGCCCACAGTCACCGACAGTACGGGATGCTCTCTGAGAACCTCGCCATTCTCAACCGATTCGAGGGCGCGCGCCATATAGGTGGTCGGCTGGGTTAACGCCTCCACGTGACAACGCGAGCACCCCTCCGGGCCTGCGGAGCCCTTTTGCGCCGAGCCTTGTTGCGCCGTCATGGCCAGTGGCCACAGCAAGCACACGAGTAGGAAGAGCCTCCGGCTCACGATGAGAGACGAAACTGCCCCTCAGCTTGCGAGAGCGCGTTGAGTGCCACGGACGAGGTTTCAATCTCCCAGCCTGAAGGCCAGGACAAACGGGGTACTTGCAAGACGAAGTCCTCCCTCAGCGCGCGAGGGCGCATTTTTGGGATTCAGCCTGCTACGGTCTTGCTTGCTTACAGCGACTGAGTCGAATGGATGACGGAGGAAGGTAAAGGAAGGTTCCAGGGAAAGTGAAGCTCTCGGTCATTATTTCTCCTGACTTTTGATCAGACTGGAGAAACACAAAAGCTCTCGAGAGATGGTTTCGGCAACCCAATTGTCATCCCTACCGGAGGGTCCCGGGTTTCCTGCCAAGCAGCACTGTACAGACCGCCTGTGCGCCTTTCCGTAAAGTAGTGGACAAGCACCTGAATTGACATTGACAGAGTCTCTTCTTACGATGGTGTTGTTTCCGCACCGCTGGTGCATGACTTGTCGAGGGGTTGCGAAGCCGGGTCGACCACCATTTAATAATTGATACCGTCAAATTCCTTGCCAGCCATGATCACAGTCAAAGACGTCACAAAAAGGTACGCTCGCGCAGTTGCCGTCGATCAAATTTCCTTCTCCGTAGCAAAGGGTCAGATCGTTGGATTTC
The DNA here is from genome assembly GCA_963814015.1 of uncultured Acidobacteriaceae bacterium. GTDB lineage: Bacteria > Acidobacteriota > Terriglobia > Terriglobales > Acidobacteriaceae > PALSA-350. The sequence continues at coordinate 538,212 of CAWFBI010000001.1, read as the reverse complement.
TCGGCCCTAATGGCGCCGGCAAGACGACGACCATGCGCATTCTTACCTGTTTCCTTTCCCCTTCGGCCGGCACCGCCTCGGTCGCCGGCTTCGATGTCCTCGAACAGCCCTTAGAGGTCAAGAAACGAATCGGATATTTGCCGGAAACTCCACCTCTTTACCCCGAAATGGAGACGGTCGAATATCTCCGCTTCGTGGGCAAGCTTAAGGGACTATCCGGCGCCGATCTCGAAAAGCGCATCGACTACGTGTGTGACCGCTGCTTTGTGGCTGATGTAAAAACCAAGCTTCTGGGCAAGCTCTCCAAAGGCTATCGCCAAAGGGTTGGGCTGGCGCAGGCCATCATTCACAACCCAGATGTATTGATTCTTGACGAACCAACCGCGGGCCTTGATCCGAAACAGATCAATGAAACACGCGACCTGATCAAGAGCCTGGCCGGCGACCATACCATCATTCTCAGCACCCATATTCTTCCCGAAGTCGAACAGATCTGCGAACAGGTCATCATCATTAACAAAGGCAAGCTGGTAGCGACCGATTCGGTGCGCAACCTGCAAGCGCGGACCCGCGGCGACGAATCTCTGTTGCTGGAAGTCGCCGCCTACGATGGCCAGCCAGACGCCCTGCTGGTGCAGCAGAAGCTCGAAACAGTCCCAGGAGTCAGCCGTGTGCTGTGTACCGATCGCAAAGAGACGGGGCTGCTGTTCGAGGTGCAGAGCCAGAAGGGGCAGTTGGTCCGTGGAGACCTGGCGCGCGCCGTCGTTGCTTCGGGCTGGGATCTCAGTGAACTCCGTCCCGCTGCGAGAAGCCTGGAAGAGATCTTCCTCCAACTCACCGGAAGCGAGGCTCCGGCGGAAGTCGAGAAAGTGCAGGCATGAGGAATACCTGGACCATCTGCGCTAAAGAACTGAGGAGTTATTTCGTATCTCCTATCGCCTATCTCTTGTTGACCATGTTTGCCCTGATCTTCGGCTTCTTCTTCTGGAACGCACTGGGTTATTTCGTAATCGAGGGGATGGAGATGCAACTCCGGGGCCAGACGTTCCCCATGAACGTCAACGAGCAGATCATCCGGCCGCTGCTTTCGAACGCCAGCGTAGTGGGACTCTTCTTCATTCCCATGATCACCATGCGCCTATTTGCCGAGGAAAAGCGTTCCGGGACCATTGAGCTGCTGGCCACCTCCCCGGTCCGCGACATGGAAGTGATCCTGGGCAAATGGCTGGCGGCAATGATCCTCTACTCCTGCCTGCTGCTCTTTACCGCGCTCAATTTTGCTTTCCTTTTCCGCTACGGCAACCCAGATTGGAAGCCGCTGGCAGTGGGTTACCTGGGCCTGCTATTGCAGGCGGGCACACTGCTTGCCCTGGGAACCTTCATCTCCACCCTGACCAAGAATCAGATCATCGCCGGGGCGGCCACGTTTGGCGTCTGCCTGTTGCTCTGGGTGCTGGAGTGGACCAGCGGATATGAATCGGCAACCTGGGCCCATGTGCTTGCCTATTTTTCGGTCATCACCCACTTCGAATCCTTCGCCAAAGGAGTGATTGAAGGCAAAGACGTCGTCTTTTATCTTACCGGGATCTTCCTGGGCCTGTTTTTCACCGCGCGCTCCATGGAATCTCTGCGCTGGAGGTCCTAGATGGCAGGTCAGTGGCTGAAAGCGAGACAGACAAAGTACGGAGCGTATGCCGCCATTTATATCCTGGTGGTGCTCGCCATCGTGGTGGTGGCGAATATGCTAGCCGACCGCTACAACAAGACCTACGACACGACTTCCAACAAACGGTACAGCCTGTCTGACCAGACAAAAAAGATCGCGACTGGGCTCAAGCAGGATGCGACCATCACCTACTTCAACCAGAGCACGCGATTCCAGCAGGGGAAAGACCTGCTGGATCAATATGCAAACCTCTCCCCCAAAATTCGCATCGTTTATGTGGATCCGGATAAAAATCCGCAGTTAGCGCGCGCAGCCGGAATCCGCGACTTCGGTACTGCCCTGGTACAGATCGGCGACAAGAAAGAAACCGCTAAAAGCTTCACCGAAGAAGGCATTACCGGGGCCTTCATCCGCGATCTCAAAGGCACCACTCGCACCATCTGTTTTGTAGCCGGCAGCGGAGAGCATCCCATCGACGACACCGAGCGCGACGGATTCTCGCAATTCAAAGATCTGGTAGCCAAGGATGAGTATCAGGCCAAGTCTATCGATTTGCTGCAAAAGGCAGAAGTGCCGGCCGACTGCACGGCGATCGTGATCGCCGGCCCGACGCACGATTACCAGCAGCCCCAGGTGGACGCGATCAAGACCTATGTTGAAAATGGCGGGCGGGCGTTTTTCATGCTCGATCCACCCGTTCAGTTCGGCCGCTCTCAAATTGCCGCCAATGATGCACTGACCGGCCTGCTGCAGAGCTGGGGCGTGACCCTGGACAAGGACATGATTCTCGATCTGAACCCGGTGGGACAGCTTGCCGGGCTTGGCCCCCAGGTGGCGCTGGTAACCACTTACAGCGGCCAGCCCATCGTGTCGCAGATGCGTGGCAGCGCCGTCGGCTTCCCACTCTCCCGCTCGCTGGAGATAAAGAATACGGACAAGACGAGTGTCGAGAAGCTCTTTGATTCGTCGAGCAGCAGCCTGGCCACCTCCAACCTTAGTTCCGCCGAGGTTAGCGTCGCCGATCCCAACAACCGTAAGGGACCGCTGACCATAGCGGCAGCGGGTACGTACAACACGGGCAAGCAAAGCTCGCAAGGCCGCTTCGTCGTGACCGGTAGCTCGTCATGGGCTGCTAACCGGTTCCTGGGCTTCAATGGCAACGGCGATTTGGCATTGAATGCCGTGAACTGGCTATCATCGGACGAGGACTTGATCTCGATTCGGCCGAAGCCGCAGGACGATCGCCGAATCACCATGACCAGGGCCCAGTTGAACCTGGTGCGGGGGACCAGTCAATTCGTGCTGCCGCTGCTGGTAGTCATGGCCGGAACTCTCGTTTGGTGGAAGAGAAGATGAATTCCCGTGGCCTGATGATTGCGGTCATTGTTCTGGCCGTGTTGGGCGGCGTCCTTTACTGGTCGCAGCACCACAAACCGGCTGAAGAGAGCGCCGCCGTTTCCGCCAATGCCGCGCCGGTGATCGTCAAAATCAATCCGGTAGACATAACCCAGCTCTCCATTAAGCGCCAGGAATCAGAGCCGGTCACGCTCACAAAGACGGCCGCCGGCAAGTGGCAGATCACCGCACCTAAGCTTTACCAGGCCGATCAGGATGTAGTGACGTCCTTGCTCTCGACCCTGTCAGCGCTGAACGCGGACCGGTTGGTCGGAGACAAGGAGTCCGATCCGAAGCAATACGGACTGGATGCGCCTAAGGTGGAGGTGGATATCACCGGCAAAAGCCAGGGGACGCGGCAGCTGCTGCTGGGCGACGACACGCCGGCGGGAGGAGACGTCTACGCCGCTCTTGCCTCGGATCCCAGGGTTTTCACCATCGCCAGCTATAACAAGAGCAGCCTGGATAAAAGCCTGAACGATCTACGAGATAAGAGTCTGCTGACCCTCAACCCCGACAACGTAAGCCGGGTTGACTTGGTCAAGAAGGGCGAAGAAATTGAGTTCGATCGCACCAAAGACGGCTGGCAGATCCTTAAGCCGTCGTCATCGCCCGCGGACAGTTCCGCGGTCAACGACCTTGTCCGCAGTTTGACCAACGCCAGGATGGATCTCAGCGCAAGCAGCGATGCCGCGGCGGAATTTGCCAGCGGCACCGGAGTGGGAACTGCAAAACTGACCGGCGACACCGGGGTGCAGACGCTCGAGGTACGCAAAAACAAAGATGACTACTTCGCGAAGTCGAGTGAAGTTGAGGGCGCGTACAAGGTTGATTCCACGCTAGGGCAGGCGCTGGACAAGAAGCCCGACGACTTCCGCAGCAAGAAGAAAACCTGAGCAGGCTGGGGAGCAACTTGTCATTCCACAGGGGCTAAGCCCTTTATTGTTTACAAGCACTTGCGGCACAACTGAAGTTCGTGCCCTGATACAAAGCTGAGTTTTTCGTCAGCCTGCCAGGGCGCGCTGGCTGCCGGCCTGCCCGGGGAAAAGTGTGCGCCATAAGCGCCCTATGCGCCATAAGTCTCCTTAGGCTCAGCATCCACGCGTAAATCTGCGCCGGTCATCAGTGCCGGCTTTTCCAGTTTAAGCATGCCCAGCAGGGTGGGTGAGATGTCGCGCAGCGAGCCGCCTTCACGCAGCCGATATTTGTCGGCATCGTCACTGACCAGAATCACCGGTACCGGGTTAGTGGTATGCGAGGTGTGGGGGCCACCTGTCACCGGATCGATCATCAACTCGGCATTGCCATGGTCGGCGGTGATCAGCATCGCCCCGCCGCGCTGCTTAAGCGTTTGATAGATGCGGCCCAGGCAGGCATCCACCGTTTCCACGCCGCGAATGGTCGGCTCCAGTTTGCCTGAGTGCCCCACCATATCGGCGTTGGCGAAATTCACTACCACCAGGTCGAAGGCCGGGTCGCCGATCGCCTTGATCACGGCGTCCGCGATCCCCGCTGCGCTCATCTCCGGGGCCAGATCGTAAGTCGCCACTTTCTGCGAAGGCACCAGGACCCGGTCCTCGCCGGGAAACGGCTTTTCAATGCCGCCGTTGAAGAAGTAGGTCACGTGGGCATACTTCTCCGTTTCGGCAATCCGCAGGTTGCGCAGATTGGCCTGGGCCAGCATATCCGCCAGCAGATTCTCCATGGACTCGGGCAGGATGACCATGGGCAGGGCATACTGCTTGTCATACTGCGTCATGCACACGTAGTACAGTTGCTTCGGCACCTCGGCCGGTGGAATCATCTGATCCAGATCTTCCGCCCCGGGCAGACTCTTCCCCGCATCTTTAGTCAGCCCGCTACTCCGTGCCAACACGCGCGTGATCTGCCGCACCCGGTCGGCGCGAAAGTTGAAGCAGATGCAGGCATCTTCATCGCTCACCGGGCCCACCGGCTTCCCCTTGGCGTCAAGCACCACAAACGGCTCCACGAACTCGTCCGTCACCCCGTTGTGGTAACACTCCTTCACTCGAGCGACGGGATCGGTGTAAGCGCCGCCCTCGGTTTTGCCCACCATGACATCGAACGCCTTCTTCGCCCGCTCCCATCGCCGGTCCCGATCCATGGCAAAATAGCGGCCGCCCACGCTGGCAATCTTGCCTACGCCGATTTCATCGATCTTTCGCTGCAGCTTCTCCAGATACCCAACGCCGCTGGTAGGCAGCGTGTCGCGGCCATCGAGGAAGGCGTGGACAAAGACGCGCTCCACACCATGCTGCTTGGCCGCCAGCAACAAGGCGTACAGATGCTCCTGCTGGGAATGAACGCCACCATCCGATACCAGCCCCAGCAAGTGCAGGGCTCGCCGGTTCTCGCCCGCATGCTTCAGCGCCGCGACAATCACCGGATGGCGGAAGAATTCGCCCGATCGAATCAGGTCGTCGATGCGGGTGATATCCATGTGTACAATCCGGCCCGAGCCGATGTTCAGGTGACCCACTTCGCTGTTGCCCATCTGCCCATCCGGCAAGCCCACGAAATGATCCGAAGCATGAAGCAAACCATTAGGGAATTCCGCTAACAGCTTGTCGTAAGTGGGCTTGCGCGCGAGTGCGATGGCATTGGCGAACTGCTCCGCGCGATAGCCCCAGCCATCCAGAATCGTAAGAACCAGCGGTTTTTTCAGTGTCACAATTACTCCCCGGCGTTGACTGCTGCCCGGCCGAGGAACTCCGCGCCCTGCCCCAGTTCCTCCTCGATACGCAGTAACTGGTTGTACTTGGCGATGCGATCGGTGCGTGAAGCGGAGCCGGTCTTGATCTGGCCCGCGCCCGTCGCCACTGCAAGGTCGGCGATAAAACTATCCTCTGTTTCGCCGCTGCGATGAGAAATAACCGAGGTGTATCCATAGCGCCGCGCCAGCGCGATGGCCTCAAACGTTTCGCTGATAGTCCCGATCTGGTTCACCTTGATCAGGATGGAGTTGCCCACGCCTTCCTCGATGCCCCGCTGTAGCCGTTCGGTATTGGTCACGAACAGATCGTCGCCCACCAACTGTATTTTCTCTCCCAACTCCCTGGTCAGGAACTGCCAGCCGGCCCAATCGTCTTCGGCCAACCCGTCTTCGAGCGAAATGATCGGGTACTGCCGCACCCAGCTATCCCAGAATCGCGTCATCTCTTCACTGGTCTTCTCGCTCTTGTCGCTCTTCTTGAAAACGTAGAGGCCCTTTTCCTTATCGAAGAACTCGCTGGATGCCGGGTCCAGGGCGATGGCAACCTCTTCGCCCGCCTTGTATCCCGCCAGTTCAATGGCTTCGAGGATCACCTCGATGGCTTCCACATTCGATTTCAAAGAGGGAGCAAAACCGCCCTCGTCGCCTACTGAAGTGCTGTATCCCCGCTTCTTCAACACTCCTTTTAAGGTGTGAAAGACTTCCACCCCCCAGCGCAGCGCATCACCGAAACGCTCCGCGCCTACCGGCATCACCATGAACTCCTGAAAGTCCACATTGTTATCGGCATGGGCTCCGCCGTTGATGATGTTCATCATCGGTACCGGCAACACGGACGCATTCACCCCGCCCAGGTAGCGGTACAGCGGAATCTGCAAGGCGTTGGCTGCAGCCCGCGCACAGGCCATCGAAACCGCGAGGATCGCATTGGCGCCCAGCTTTCCCTTGTTCTCCGTGCCGTCCAGCGCAATCATGGTGGCATCGATCAGGCGCTGATTGGCCGCGTCCATGCCGGCCAGTTCGGGAGCCAGCACACTTTCGACGTTCTCCACTGCGTGCAGCACTCCCTTGCCCAGGTAATGCGCCTTATCGCCGTCGCGCAGCTCCACTGCCTCGTGCTCTCCCGTCGAGGCCCCGCTGGGTACAGCCGCCCGGCCCATGGCTCCGCTCGCGAGAAGCACATCGGCTTCTACCGTCGGATTCCCTCTGGAATCGAGAATCTCGCGTGCGTGAATGGCTACAATCTCGGTCATATCACTCCTTGTAATGCGGTGTTGTAGACGATCTTTCAGTGGGGCCCGGCGATCGACGGCAATTGCCTTTCCATCCGCGCCGCCAATCATGCTGATGAAATTTCCCATCTTTGCGCCAGAACGAATTCTAGCAAAGCGTGTTGCGACTTCCGGTGAAGTGCTGTCGCATGTTACCGCCGTGGTTCTTTCTTTTGCTTGTTAGCTTTCCCGATGTAAGCTTGAACTAATCTGTAGGTGCATTATTAGTGCACTTAGCATCAGGTTAGGACCAGATATGAAAAAGACCCGTTTCTCCTTGGCCGCGGCGGCCACCCCAGCTCTGAGTTTGGTTCTGAGTTCCCCCTTTCTTCTTGCGCAAGCCAAGCCCAGTCCTTATGAAGGTGTCTCGGCGCCGCCTACAAACGATGCGATCACTACCAGCGAGCAGGCTCCGGCCGCTCCTCCAGCCGTGACTGCGCCAGCGACGGCCCCAGCTCCAGCCGCGAAAAGCAATCCCGACGCGGGCATCATTGAAACGCCCTTGCCGCCATCCGCAGAGGAGTACAAGCCGCACAGCGCAGCTCTGCAAGGCCGCAACCTCGACGCTTCAACCGACAATCGCGATGACGGCATCGTCACCTATGTTCCCGGCCCGGCAAATGCATTACCTTCAGGAACGGTCTTCAAGGTTCGCATGCTGCAGGAAATCGACGCCGGTTCCACTACTCCGAATACGCCTTTTAAGGGGACGGTGACCGAGGACATCGTGCGCAACGGCAAAGTCGTGGTCCCGGTCGGATCCGAGTTGCATGGCAGGGTGGTATACGCTTCTGCCGGCAATCGCCTCAACGGGGGTTCTGTCCTCCACCTCCGGGCGGATGAATTCGTGCTTCCAGACGGTACCCGCTACCATCTTCACGCTCAAGTCATCGACACCTTCGGCTCTAACACCAAGCCTAAGGGCGAAGGAGATATCGTCGCCAACCAGCACGGAAAGCGGACGCTTGTCGAGCTGGGACTGGGCGCCGGCAGCGGAGCCATCGTGGGCGCAGCCGTCGGCGGCGGAGTAGGCGCCGTAGTGGGCACGGCGGTCGGCACAGGCGTGGTCACAGCGCATTGGTTGCTGACTAACTGGTCGGCGAACCTCCCGGCTCAATCCACGGTTGTCTTCAGCCTCACCGATCCCATGTTTCTGAACCCGGTGCAGGATCAGAAGACCGAGTTGCTGCCTCAGAAATTCTGACAGGCACTATGGGGCATCGGAATTTCACCGCTGCCTCATGGGCCCCACGCCTCGTAAAGACGCACTGTATGGATGCGGATTGATCGTACTTAGTGTCGTTTTTTGCAGAGACATCTTTTAGGAATCGATGTGCGGACCGGGTTAAAGAAACAGCGGGTCCCTCCACTGCGCTACGCTCCGGTCGGGATGACAATTCAATTAGGGTAAAAACCTCCCCAACAGCTAACTGAATTGTCATGCCGAGAGGCTGTGACTTTATCCGGTTAAGCCAGCTTCTCTGTGGGAACGCGCTCCAGGAGTCGCCGCCACGTCTTCTGGTTGACCCGGTGGCTCTTCTTTAGATCTTCCAGGATGCGTTCGAAGTCCGTGTGCCCGTGTAGCCCGTTCCAGGCTGGGTTTTTTGAGAACCAGGGATAATTTTCATTGCCCAGGTAGATCGCGCGGCGCAACCAGTGCAGGGCCTCGCTCTCATCGCCCTCGACGGCAAAATATGTCGCCAGGCGATAGGCCATCTCGCTATCCGCTTCCGCCGCCGAAAGCGAATCTTCTTCGATCAGCGCTGTGGCCCGCTCCCGCTGCCCGACCTGCACATAGCACAAGGCCAGGGTGGGGAAAGCGATACGCATGCTCTCATCGTCGTGGATCACTGACTCCAGAATTCTGATCGCCTCCTGCATATCTCCCTGGCGCATTCGCTGGTAGGCAACCGAGGTTTGCAGCAGGGGATGCCTGGGTTCCAGGGTCAGTCCTTTCTGCAGCTCTTCCTCCGCCAGTTCCAGCTGGTTTTGATACTGGTACACCCGCGCCCGGTGGTTATAAATGATCGGCGCGTTGGAGGGATTCAGTTGCAGCGACCGGTTGAACTGCTGCAGTGCTTCTTCATACATCCCATCCAGGCGCAGGGTCTGGCCGGCCACCAGGTGCACGTTCCAGTTGTTATCCGCGGTCAACAGCAGGTGCTCGATGCCATGCCGGGCGCTTTCCTTCTCGCCCCGAGAGAGCAGCATGTAGACGCGATAAAGGTTGGCCTCGATCGACCCGGGATCGATTTCGAGCGCGCGGTCGAAGCTGCGGCGCGCAGCCATCAAGTGCAATTGCCCTCCAAACCCGTTGCGCACGTATTGCAATTGGGTAATGCCTAGGCCACTCCACCCCGGAGCAAACCCGGCGTCGCGCGCTACCACGCTTTCAAACATATCCCGCGCCTTGTCCAGGTCACTGCGGGCGCCGGAGCGCGACATGAAGGAAGACAGCAGCGCCCGGGCCTGCAGGTATTCCTCCGACAAGGCCTCAGACATGGGCGCGCTGCGGGTCGACTCGCCGTTTTGCTGCAGCTTGCCCAGACCCTGCAGGGTGCCGAAGACCTCGTTGCAAATTTCCGTCTGCACGGCGATCAGGTCGAAGGACGGGACGCTGATGGTCCCCCCGGCGCGCACGCTCTGCCCCGGAACGTCCAGGAGTTGCCAGTTCAGATCGAAGCCTTTTTCTGAACGCATGAAATTGCCTGCCAGCACCCACTGCACCAGCAGCTTCTTTCCCACCGACAGCGGATCCATCTGCTGCATGGGCACCGGCAACTGCATCAGCGAACTGGAAGGCCGCACCACCAGCGAAGACATGCGGGCCAGCCGCGCTGCAATGGCATCCGCCAGCGCATAGCCGTAGAGCGGGGATTCGCCCGACTGGCCAAAGTTCTGAAAGGGCAGGACGAGAATCGTATTCTGCTTTTGTTGCACATCGGCCGACTCGCGAAAGCGCTCTGCCAGCATGGAAAGAAATCCGGTTGCCCGTTGCGCGCGCTCGGCGGCCGGCACCTGCAGGTTGGCCGCGGTATCGCCGGGCAGAAAACCGGTTTCGAGTTGCATGGTCTTCATGATGGTGCGCAACGCTTCTCGCAGATCGGCGGCAGAGGCGTAACGGCCGCTGGGTGTTTTCTGCAGGCAGGTGGCGATGACACTGGCGAGCTCCGGGGGCACCTGAGGACAGCACTCGGTCAGCGGCTGGGGTTCGGCGAACTGAATGGCGCGGACGGTCTGAAATTCTTCCATCTCCGGGCGCACAAATGGATGACGGCCGCTCAAAAGCTCGTAAAGGGTGACGCCGACCGCGAAGATATCGCTTTGCACGCTGGTTTGCCCGGTCACAAACTGCTCCGGCGCCATGTACGCGATGGTCCCGCCCCGCGCGGTGTAGGTGGTGCGTGACTTACGTTTGGACGCATCCTTTGCTTGCCGCGGCTTGGCCGGATCGAATTCGGCCTCAGCCACGGATATTCTTCGGGCCAGGCCAAAATCCAGGATCTTGACCACCCCGCCATCGGTCAGCATTACATTCCCGGGCTTTAAATCGCGATGAAAAATCCCCAGCTTATGCGCTGCGCTCAGGCCGTCCGCAATCTGAATCCCAACGGAAAGCCCGAGCTGTACGCTGGCCGCCCCGTTGGCGATGATCTTGTCCAGCGACTCTCCGGGCACGTACTGCATAACGATGTAGGCTTCGTCTTCGGAATCGCCTACCTCATAGATTGCGCATACGTTTGGGTGCTCGATGGCCGAAGCCAGGCGCGCCTCACGCAGCACCGTACTCCGCATCTGCTCGATCGACAGCGCGCCCCGCTTTAATATCTTCAGCACCACCGGACGCATCAGCAGCGTGTCGTTGGCCAGATACACCACTCCACTGCCGCCTGCGCCCAGTTTGCGGATGACTTCATAGTGCTCAATGAGCCGGCGCTTCATGCTTCGAGTCTATAATCTTTCGCATGGCCGACACCGGGAGCAGGAAGCGCAGCAGTCACTGGAACTGGCTTCTCATCCTTCCTGCCGCTGGACTGCTCTTTCCCGCTGTTTACGCGCGCGATACCCCGGCGCTGTTTGGCTTCCCCTTCTTTTACTGGTATCAGTTTGCGTGGGTGTTTCTCACTGCCGCCATCACCGCCGTGGTCTATTTTCTGGTAAGCGACTAATGGAGTTATAATTCTCCATAATTGGAGAGTTAAAGTTCCATGCGCAAATCGCGGCCCGGCACTCTCGTCTATCCCGAAACTCACTACCCTGCCCCGGTGCTGCCAGATCTTTCTCGTCCTGAAGAGCGCCGCCGCCTATCCGCCGCGGCCCTGAAAGCCTTGTTCAAAATCGTCGATCGCTGGAAGGTCGGTGATGAGGATGTGCGTCAGCTTCTCGGTGGTATCTCCAATGGAGCCTATTACGAGCTCAAGAAGAACCCGGGCATGGCCAGGACCCTGGAGCAGGACAGGCTGATGCGTATTTCGTATCTGATTGGGATCTTCAAGTCGCTCAACATCCTTTACAGCCAGCGGCTGGCCGACCAATGGATGCAACTACCCAACACCAACCCCATCTTTGGCGGCCACACTCCCCTCGACTATGTCCTGCGCGGAGGCGCGCCGGCTCTGGACATGGTGCGCCGCCTGCTTGATGCACGCCGCGGCGGCCGGTGAGCATTCCCTTAACCAATCTGCGCTGCTTCGATACCCATCGATTATTGCCGGCCAAATACTCGCCCAACTACGATTCCGTTCTCACCGGCATCGCCGATGACGAGGATCTGCAGCTTATCTTCGAACTCGACAACGCGACCAATGCCCGTTTGCAGGCCGAGGAAAACTTAAGCCCCGGAATCGGTTCCCACGAACTCGTCTTCCATGTGCCGTACTATCGGGTGATCAATGCCGCCTTCACCCACCCCAACCCGCTGGGGACGCGCTTTTCGACCCCGGAGCGCGGCGCCTGGTATGCCGCCTTCGATCTGGCGACCGCCAAAGCCGAGGTGCTCTTTCACAAGAGCATTGAGTTCGCGGAGATTGATTGGAAAGAGCGCGAAGAGATCGGATATGACGATTACCTTGCGGATTTCACTAACACCTTCCACGACCTTCGAGATGTTCCGGACGAGGGAGCACTAAGCCCCACCAGCTATGTGCGGTCGCAGCAACTGGCGGTGGAACTGATGAAGCAGGGCTCGCTAGGTATCGTGTATCCGAGCGTGCGCCGTGAAGGTGGCAACTGTATTGCCTGCTTTCGTCCCAGCATTGTTGCGAATGTACGGAAGAGCGTGCGGTACACGTTAATCTGGACCCCGCTGCGGGGCCGCATCGTGCGTCAGGACAGCACTGTCCAGTAGTTTCGCGGTGGACCGAGATTCGTGATTTCCCACATCTCGCGAAAAAAAAAGCGAGATATCGGGGCACCCATGTTCGTTTGCAGGGAAAGGTTTTATTGACCGGACCAGCGGACGTCGTTACGTCTCACGTCATCGAGGGTGGAGGGTCTCCAGGTCTTTCCCCGGTCCACGCTGACCCAGTGCAAGGCAGTCGTGCTCTTCAGAAGCACAGCCGCATAGGTTTGCTGATCGGCGTCCGACCTCGGGGCCTGGCCGCTTCCCGGTGCGGAGGTCAAGGCAGGAATCCCTAAGAGCTCAACTGCTTTACCATCCCATTGCTGCTTCACCTGGTGCCAATGCTTCCCCTGGTCGTCGGAGCGAAAGAGCGTGCCATTGCTATCCAGCGCTAACTGGGATCCTTCCACCGCCAGTTGACTTACGGGAGAAAGCCCACTGGGCAGAGCCGGAGCCTCCGGGCTCGCTTTGGCCGCGACCGCAGAGACTTGCGCATGGGACCGATAGACACCGGTTAATGCGAGGGCGCCGAGCGTCAGCAGGGCAACCTGTAAAGAGCGTGGCCTGAGCAGGGGAGTCATACGGTTGAGCTTACCGGCTACAAAAAAACCCGCAATGCCCCTTCCGTGGCGGTCAGAGATGCTCGAGATCACACGAACGTGACCTCAGCACCATACAGCAAGCTACCGCCTTTGTGAGTAAGTCCAGCGTGCTCAGGTACTTCGATCCGTGCATGCAGGCGAAAGCCCTGGCTCTCGAAAAGTGCGCGGGCGGCAATATTGTCTGCCCAGACATTGGCGCTGAGCCGGGCGAAGCCGCCTGCCCTGGCCTGCTCAAAGGCCCACTGCAAAAGCCGCTTCCCCACCCCCTGCCGCCGGTGCGGAGTGCGCACCGCGACGGCGTTAATCAGGAAGCTCTCCCAATCCTGTGCCTGGTCAATCGGGTTGAGGATTTGAACCCGGTCCTGGGGCAGAATGTCTTGCTCCTCCTGGCGCAGCCATGCGGCGGGATAGGCATTGATCATTGCCACTACACCCTTGTCGTCGGCGACGAAACAGTGACGCCAGCTGAATCCGCCCGTGTCCTGCTTCATGGTGCGTGCCATCAGCCCGGCCAGCATCTCTTTGGGCGCCATATCTTCGAGCAGGAATTCATACATACCGTCGCCGGCCATGATCGATAGTTCGGCAAGCGCATAGGCATCGGCGGGCGACGCAGGGCGAAAGACGATCAAGCGGTCGAACCAACTTTCGTTCGTGGGGCGAATTTGCGGGGGTAATAGGCGGTGGTCAAGGCAATCACCGGACTTCCAATAGCTGTTGGCAGGATACTGGACGGATCATGGCCGTTGCGATGCTACGTGGGATCAACCTCCCCAGTTATCAGAAAATCGACATGGGAGCGCTCAAAACCATCTGCACTTCTCTGGGGCTGCGGGACGTGCAAACCTATATCCAAAGCGGCAACCTTGTTTTTCGCGAGGATGGCGAAGATCCCGTGACGCTGGCGCGGAGGATCGAGGAAGGGATTGAAGGCAAATTCGGCTTCCGGCCTGCGGTCATCGTTCGCACGGCTTCTGAACTGCGCAAAGTGATTGCTAAGAATCCCTTTGCCGGGCGGGCTGGAATTGAGCCCAACAAATTGCTGGTCGTTTTCATGAACAATGCCCCGGCACGGCAAGCGCGTGAGCAGGTGCTGGCGTTGCCTTGCTATCCGGAGGAACTGCGAATGAATGGGCGCGAACTCTACATCTACTACCCCAACGGAATGGCTCGCCCGAAAATACCGCTGGTCCGGCTGGAAAAGGTGTTGCAGTGCTCGTCCACCGGGCGAAACTGGAATACCGTCAACAAGTTAATGGCCATGGCGGAGATGCTGGAAGGCGGTCGCTAGCGATTGCGATGCCTTCAGCCGTCCCTTGGTTCGGTGGGGACCCGGGATAGTCAGAAGCTGTGTGAAAACCCGAAGCGAAACAGCATGTCCACTGCGCTCGGTCGAAAAACATTTCCATGAAAGGTCTGTGGAACTGCAGATCCCTCGGCTACGCTCGGGACGACAAAGGGGAGGGCTGCGCTTCCATGGAGAGTAGTTGCGAAATGGAAGCCACGATTCTGTTAGGCAGCTGACTATGAGTTGGGGTTTACCTTCTGCAAATGAATTGTCATCCGACCGGAGCGGGGGTAGCGGAGGGACCTGCTGTTTCGCACGTACCAGGATGTAATGCTGGAGTTAGGCGCTTAAACGAGAACAGTCCCGCAAGGGCCTGCTGGACAGGTTCGGCCAGCCATGCGGCCAGTGCTTTAGACTGGAGACGGCATGATACCTACCCTTGAATGGACCGCCGAGGGAGTCCGCTTCCTCGATCAGACACGTTTACCGCTGGAAGAAACCTACGTGCTTGCTGCTACCAGCGACCAGGTTGCGAACGTCATCACCACCATGGTGGTTCGCGGGGCGCCGGCGATCGGCGTTGCCGCTGCGATGGGAGTCGCGCTGGGAATCAAGAACAGCGCCGCCACTACCCTTCCCGCGCTTACCAGCGACCTCGAGCGCATATCCAAGACACTGGCAGCAACCCGGCCCACTGCGGTGAATCTCTTCTGGGCTATCGAGCGGATGCGCAGCCGCTTCTTTTCGCTCGCCGCCGAGCCAGGCATCACCATTTCCGCCATTCAGGATGGACTGATCGCCGAGGCACGCACCATGTACGACGAGGACATCGCCGCTTGCCGCACTATGGGGGCGCACGGCGCAGCACTGATGCCTGCTTCAGGTGGTGTGCTGACCCATTGCAACGCGGGAGCCCTGGCCTCATGCGGCTACGGCATGGCGCTGGGGGTGATCCGTGCGGCCGTCGAACGCGGCCATCAGCTCCACGTCTATGCGGACGAAACACGGCCGTTCCTGCAGGGCGCGCGCCTTACCGCGTGGGAGATGATGCATGACGGCATACCCACCACCGTGTTGTGCGATAACATGGCGGCCAGCCTCATGCGCCAGGGCAAGATCCAAGCCGTAATTGTCGGCTCCGACCGGGTCGCCGCCAATGGCGATGTGGCCAATAAGATCGGCACCTACGGCGTTGCCATCCTGGCGAAGGAGCACGGCATCCCGTTTTACGTCGCCTGCCCCTGGTCGACCATCGACCTGGCAACCGCGACCGGCGATGCCATCCCCATCGAACAGCGCCCTGCGATCGAAGTGACGCACCATGGCGGCAGGCAGCTCACTCCACACGGAGTCGGCATCGAGAACCCAGCCTTCGACGTGACCCCAGCCCGGTATGTCACCGCCATTATTACCGAGCGCGGTATTCTCCGGCCGCCCTACGGAGAAGCCCTGAGGGGCCTGGAAACCGCGGCCGCCTCTGCGCGATAGCGTTCGCGGTTTCGACAATAAGCCGCGCTTTTTTTCATCGCATCGGCCTGGCACTCGCGCCGGCCGCCGGCTTGGATAGAGTTAACCATGGTTTTCAGCGCTCTGAACCTGCGCAATCGTTCCCTGCCACGAGGAATCGCGCTGGTTCTCGGCAGCCTGATTCTCGCCTTTAAGCTGGCCGGCTTCCCCGATGATCGTCCGTCGCTTGAGCTGCTCATTCCTACTTTCGCCGCTGTACTGGGGACCTGGGACACCATACGCTGCCTGCGCCATCGCTGGAGCTTCTACCACGGCGCGGTGGTAATGCTTATCTACATGGACATCATGGCCCTGTGCATGATTCTTTTTCTTCTCCTGTATCCGTACGGCCGCTGGTTATTGTAACCGCAAAATCAGTTTCAACATTGAGCTGTGAGCATTACCCGTGCTGAAGTAGAATGCTCGGGCGGACCGGCCAAACACATTCCCCTTCTCAGGAGAACTAATGCTAAAAGGATTTCGTGACTTTATCCTGCGCGGCAACGTGGTCGATCTTGCCGTAGCGGTCGTCATCGGTGGCGCTTTCGGTGCCATTGTCAACGCCCTGGTCACCGATCTCATCAACCCGCTGATTTCGGCCGTCTTCAGCAAACCGGATTTCTCATTCCTGACGCTGCATGTCCATGGCGGGGTTATCAAGTACGGCGACTTTCTCAACGCCGTCATTTCATTTGTGATCATTGCCGCGACCATTTATTTCCTGGTCGTGCTACCAGTCAATACCCTGCTGAACAAGTTTCGACCCAAGGTGGTTGCGGCGCCTGCCACCAGGCCGTGCCCGGAGTGCCTGAGCGATATCCCGATCGGCGCCAAGCGCTGTTCGCATTGCGCTCAACTGGTAGCGTAAGAGCCGGGGGACTGCTCCCAAAGCGGGGGCAGTCCCTTCGTTATAGACTTTGATATCGCCTGGTCATTGCCAAAACGATTTTTTTTGCCCCTGCTGGTCATCGCTCACTTCCCCGTGCCGGCGCAGGTTTCTGCTTTTCCCGATCGAGTTTTGGGATACCGCGACTTCAGCCGCCAGGCCAAAATCGACCAGGATTTCCTTGCCGTGCCCGATGCCAAGCTGGCCCAGGAAGAGCTCAAAACCCTTACCGCCGCCCCCCACGTCGCGGCCAGTAAAGAGGACTACGATACCGCGCTTTATGTAGCGGGCAAGTTCAAGGCCGCCGGCCTCGACACCCAGATAGTTCCTTACAAGGCGTGGCTGAATCTGCCCCAGGAGGTTTTTCTTCAGGCCAGCAACGCCGAGGGTAAGATTTTGATGAGCGGACCCACCCGCGAGCATGTCGACAACGATGCTTACCAGGATGATGCCCGCGTGCTGCCCCCCTTCAATGGTGGGTCACCGTCCTGTGATGTGACCGCGGAAGCGGTCTATGTCAACTACGGGCGCCCGGAAGATTTCAAGAGGCTGGACGAGTTGCACATCAGTGTTGCGGGAAAGATCGCCCTGGTTCGCTACGGATTGAACTTTCGCGGAGTCAAGGTCTACCTCGCGCAGCAGCGAGGAGCTGCCGGAGTCATCATCTATTCCGATCCTGCCGATGACGGCTATTTCCAGGGAGACAAATACCCCCGTGGACCGTGGCGTCCGGATACGGGGGTGCAGCGCGGCTCGGTGCAGTACATGTTCAAGTATCCGGGTGACGCCACTACTCCGGATGTCGCCTCCACTCCCGGGTTGGCTGCGGGGCGGAGGCTGCCTCTCTCCCAGATAAGCAGCCTGCCCACCATCCCGTCGATTCCGATCTCCTACCACGATGCGGCGCCCATTCTCGAAAACCTGGGCGGTCCGGTTGCGCCGAGGGAGTGGCAGGGAGCTCTGCCGTTCAGCTACCACGTTGGCGGTGGGGGCTCCATCAAGGTGCACATGCGGCTGAAGATGGACTATGCCCAACGCACGATATGGGACGTGATTGGCAAGATCGCCGGCACCGAACTTCCCGATGAGTGGGTGGTCGCCGGGAATCATCGCGATGCCTGGGTCTACGGCGCCGTCGATCCCGGCAGTGGGACGGTGGCCATGCTGGAGGCCGTCCACGGCGTCGGTTCGCTGCTCGCGCAAGGATGGAAACCGCGCCGCACCATGTTCTTTTGCAGCTGGGATGCCGAAGAGGAAGGTCTGATCGGTTCTACTGAATGGGCCGAGGAACATACCAAACAACTGGCTCACGCCGTGGTTTACATCAATACCGACGCGGCTGTTTCCGGGGTTCACTTTGAAGCATCGGCAGTCCCCTCGCTTAAGCAGTTCATTCGCGAGGTCACTATGGAGGTAGCCAGCCCGAAGGGCGGTTCTGTCTACGATGAGTGGAAAAAGGAACTAAACGATTCTGCCGCGCGGCGTCATCTGGGGAAAGAGTTCAACGATGCCCCGATGGTCCCGTCCGTGGGGGGTGAGGTCCGGGTCGGAGATCTGGGCAGCGGTTCGGATTACACACCTTTTCTCCAACACCTTGGTGTTCCTTCGACCGACGTCGGTTCCACCGGTGCTTACGGGGTTTATCACTCCGTTTTTGACAACTACTCCTGGTTCGTCATGAACGCCGATCCAACTTTCGTGTACGAGCAGCAGATGGCCCGGGTTTTCGGCCTGGAGGCGCTACATATGGCGGATACCGATGTGCTGCCTTACGATTACGTCACCTACGCCAGGCAGGTACAGGCATACCTGGTTGCTGCGCAGGCGCGCGCAAAGGATGCCGGCCTGACGAACCTGGACTTCAACGCTGCCCTTGGCGCAGCCAACCGTTTTGCGGGCGAGGCAACGTCGGTCTTTGCCAAGGAGCTTGCTGCGAAAGGGAACACGACCGCGCTCAATGCCTCTTTGCGCGCGGTGGAAGAAGATCTGTTGACGCCGGACGGACTTCCTGGACGGCCCTGGTTCCGACACACGATTTTTGCTCCCGGAGAATACACGGGATATGCCGCGGTCGTGATCCCGGGAGTGAATGAAGCCATCGATGCCCACGACGCAGCGAGAGCCCAATTGCAGATTGCGAATGTTACGGCCGCGCTGGTGCGCGCCACCGCCACTCTGGAAGACGTGCCGTAATTCTCCCCATAAGAATGTGGGTGCCCCACACCTCGAGACATGGGGCACCCAGGTGCGTGGGCACGCACAGAGTTTTCCTAGTGGCGAGACGCCAGCGTCTCTGCCTGCAGCGTCACCAGTTCGGTCAGATCCTTCTTTTCCAGGCCGTGGACTTCTTTGTTGAAGGCGTCCACTTTGCTCGACCAGTTCATGGAACAGAACTTGGGCCCGCACATGGAACAGAAGGCTGCTTCCTTGTAGTAATCGTCGGGGAGCGTCTCGTCGTGCATGGAGCGCGCCGTCTCCGGATCCAGTGACAAAGCGAATTGTTTATTCCAGTCGAAGGTGTAGCGCGCGTAGCTGATGGCGTCGTCCCGGTCCTGCGCCCCCGGCCGGCGCCTGGCGATATCGGCAGCGTGGGCAGCGATCCGGTAGGCAATCATGCCGTCCTTCACATCTTTTTCGTTGGGCAGCCCCAGGTGTTCCTTAGGCGTGACATAGCAGAGCATCGATGCGCCATGCCAGCCGATCATCGCCGCGCCGATCGCGCTGGTGATGTGGTCGTAACCGGGCGCGATATCGGTCACCAGCGGTCCCAGGGTGTAGAACGGAGCTCCATCGCAGAGCTCCACTTCTTTCTCCACCTGCTCCTTGATCTTGTCCAAAGGCACGTGGCCCGGACCTTCAATCATCACCTGTACATCGCTCTTCCATGCCGTCCGGGTCAGCTCACCCAACGTCTTCAGCTCGGCAAACTGTGCTTCGTCGCTGGCATCGGCGATGCAGCCGGGGCGCAAACCGTCTCCGAGGGAGAAGCTCACGTCATACTTGGCCATCACGTTGACGATGCGGTCGAAGTGTTCGTAGAGAAAATTCTGGCGATGATGATGGGTCATCCACTGGGCGAGAATCGCCCCGCCGCGGCTGACGATCCCTGTAATACGTTTCGCCACCATGGGCACGTACTGGATCAGCACGCCGGCGTGTACGGTGAAGTAATCCACCCCCTGCTGCGCCTGCTCTTCAATCACTTCCAGATACACGTCAATGTTCAAATCTTCAAGCTTCTTCACCCGGTTCAGCGCTTCGTAAATTGGCACAGTACCGATCGGCACCGGACTATGGCGCAGAATCGCCTCACGAATCTCCGGAATGTTGCCGCCGGTCGAAAGGTCCATCACCGTGTCGGCGCCGAAGTTGACCGCGGTATGCAGCTTATCCAGCTCTTCGCGGATATTGGATGTCACCGCAGAATTGCCAATGTTGGCGTTGATCTTGCACTTGGTCGCGATCCCTATCCCCATCGGTTCCAATTCGGGATGATTGATATTGGCAGGAATGATCAACCGGCCGGCGGCGATCTCGTCCCGGATCAACCCCACGGGAATCTTTTCCCGCTGGGCGACAAAGGCCATCTCTTCGGTGACCCTTCCCTGACGTGCAAAGTGCATCTGCGACATGTTGCTGTCGCCCGTCCGCGCCGCTTCGAGTTTCCGCTTTACGATCCACTCAGCCCGCGGCTTGAGAATCTCTTGCGTGCCGTTTCCATTGCTGCTCATGTCGAATCGCCTCACGAAGAATTATACGTTCAGATGCTGTGCTTGACGGAAGCGACCCACGCTCCTACCCTTACAGTAGCAATGAGCATCCGTCCGCAGACAATCCGCATCGGCGCCGCAGCCGTAATTATCCTTTGCACCATCGCCTATCTCGCGGTCACCGGCGCACAGGCGGATAAGAGCTACTACGTCACTATCGGCGAGCTGCAGGCCATGGGCAACAAAGCCTATACCCGCCACCTGCGGGTTGCCGGGGATGTAGCAGCCAATTCCATCCAGCGCAGCGGCACCAACGCTCATTTTGTCCTGACCGAGCAGGGGCACACGCTGCAGGTCAGCTACCAGGGCATTGAGCCGCCGCCGGATACTTTCAAGGATGGATCCCAGGCGCTCGCCATGGGCACCTACGGCCGGGATGGAGTGTTCCATGCCACCGAGTTGCAAGCCAAATGCGCCTCCAAGTATGCGGCAGCAAAGCCGGCGCCGAATACTGCTTCGCTTAAAGCTCCAGCGCCGACGGCAGCGAAGTAGAGCAAAAGCCTTCCCGCTCTATACTCCAATGGGATGGCACCAGTTCTAGCTCAACTCGACAACGTATCGCGCATGTTTGGCCGCTTCCCTGCTTTGCGCAAGGTTTCTATCAGCTTCACTTCCGGCCGTTGTTACGTTCTGCTGGGAGAAAACGGCGCCGGCAAATCCACCCTGCTGCGCATTCTCGCCGGGCTGCTCGAGCCAACCATGGGCGCCGCGCACTTCTTCAGCGAAGGCTCTGCGAAAAAGATTGCTGACCAGAGGGCACGCATCGGCTATATGAGCCATGCGCCGATGCTTTATGACGAGCTTTCCGCCCTGGAAAACCTGCGCTACTTCGCCGGCCTCTACCGTACATGCTCCTGTCTTACGCCGGCCGAAGCGCTGCTTTCCGTAGGTCTCGATCCCACGCTTGGCCGCCCGGTCGGCCAATTCTCCCAGGGTATGCGCCAGCGCACTTCTCTGGCCCGGGTGCTGCTTCCCCAACCCGAATTGCTGCTGCTCGACGAACCTTTCTCCAACATGGACGCTGCCAGCGCAGCCAAGATGGTAGCTCTGCTCGACCGGCTTCGCGCCGCGAACCGCACCGTCGTTCTGACCACTCATCAGAGATCGCTCGCCGAACCTCTGGCTGACTACTTCCTGACGATGGAAGCGGGACAGCTGATCGCCATTACCGAGGGCTCGGCGCGATGAAAACGAACGCCGCCCGCATCCTCGATGGCCTGGGCATCGCCTACACACTTCAGGAGTACGAAGTCGATCTCGAAGACCTCTCCGCTATCAACGTGGCACGGAAGATCGGCCTGCCGGTCGAACAGGTCTTCAAGACCCTGCTGACCATCACCGGTCCTGAGCAATACGCTTTCGCTGTCATTCCCGGCGACGCGGAACTGGATTTCAAGAAGTTGGCCCGCGCTGCCGGAGCACGCAAAACCGAGATGGTTTCGCTCAAAGACGTGCAGCCGCTCACCGGGTACATCCGGGGCGGAGTCACCGTGTTCGGCGCAAAAAAAGATTTCCCTGTGTTTGCCGATGAGACCATCGAGATCTTCGATTTGATTTCTGTTTCCGCCGGCCAGCGGGGTACCCAGATACTGGTCGCGCCCCAGGACTACCTGCGCGCTGCCAAGGCCACGGTCGCCGACTTGACCAAAGACCGGGCGCGCGCGTGAGTTACCTCCTGATTCACCTGGCCAAGGATCTGCGCCTGGAATGGCGCTCGAAAGACGCCATCAACGGCATGCTCTTCTTCGCTTTGATGGTGGTGGTGCTTTTCAGCCTGGCTTTTGACCCCACCGCTGCTATCTCCCGGCAGATTGCCGGGGGGATTCTCTGCGTCGCCACCTTGTTTGCTTCCGTAACCGCGCTCAATCAAGCCTGGAGCCGGGAATTGCGCCACCAGGTGCTGGATGCGCAGCGCATGGCGCCGGCCCCGGCAGCCTCGCTGTTCCTGGCCAAAGTGATCGCCAACTTCATCTTCGTGACCGTGGTGCAGATTATCTTGGCGCCTTTGTTCGTCATTTTTTACAATCTGCATCCGCTGGGAGAGACGTGGCTGTTACTGCTGGTTTTGCCCCTTGGCACCTGGGCCCTGGTAGTGAATGGGACGTTCTTCGCCGCGCTCTCGGTCCGCACCAGGAATCGGGAATTGCTGCTTCCTCTGCTGCTCTTTCCCATCTTCATTCCGGCGCTGCTGGGCCTGGTCGAGGCGACTACCGCCATCCTGCTGGGTGATTCCGAACCCGCGCTGTGGATCAAGCTTCTCGCGGGCTACGATGTGATCTTCACCACGGTGGGCCTGCTGCTCTTCTCGACCGTCCTGAACGCTGAGTAATCGGCATTCCACAGTAACTCAGGGGCTTTAGAGTGTGCGTCAGCCCCCAACCCGGTGCGGCAGCGCTTCAGCCGTGCCCGTCGTTCACGGATTTTCCCGCAGTCTGTGAAGCCCCTTCAGCTGTGATGGAGAACAATCCGGCCGACCGCCATGGCCATAAGCAAAAGGCCCACGAGAAACAACAGCATCCGGGTGAGCACCCGCCAGATGCGGGTCTTTGGGGGGAGAACGCCCCGCTTGGTCTTAAGACTGTATGCCTGCCCCAGTATCCCGGAAAGCAGCAGGAAGAAACCTAACGCAAGCATTAACCAAGTCATAGCTGGTCCTCCGTCACAAGCTTCATTTTCGTCTCTGCGCGACCCCGTCAGAATGATCTAAACTGATCCTGTTCGCTTGAGGAGTCGCGCGATGAAGATCTTTCGCTGGGTCTGGCTTGCAATCACCCTTGGCCTGCTTGGCTACGCTTTTTACCAAGGCATGTATGTCGCGCCAACCGAGGCTACCATGGGCGACATCCAGCGCATCTTCTACTATCATTTCCCCTCAGCGATGATGACGTTCCTTTTCTTCCTTATCAGCTTCGTCGCTTCCATCGTTTATCTCGCCTCCCGCCGAAATCACCCCCAGCGCGCTCTCAATGCCGATGCCGCGGCCCTCGCCGCTACCGAGATGGGAATGGTTTTTTGCACCCTGGTGCTGATCCAGGGCCCACTTTGGGCCAGGCCGGTATGGGGCATCTGGTGGACCTGGGATGCGCGGCTGACCTCGACCCTGGTGCTTTGGCTCATCTATGCCAGCTACCTGCTGCTGCGTAAGTTTGCCGATGGCCCGCAGATGCAGACCCTGGCCGCGGTGCTGGCTATCTTTGGCTATGTCGATGTTCCCATCGTCTATTTTTCCACCCGCTGGTGGCGCACCCAGCATCCTTCTCCGGTGATCGGGGGCGATGGGAGCCTCGATCCGTCGATGTGGGTCGCGGTTTTGTGGAACCTGGCCGCGTGGCTGGCGTGGGGACTTCTGCTGGCGGGCTGGAGATACAACATTGAGCGGCGGCGCCAAGTCGCAGAACAGCATGCTGCGCTGCATGCTTTGGAAGCCAGTCTTGAAGTAACGCTTTAAGATTTGGAGCGCGGCATCCCCCATCTCGCGGAAGCAAGATATTGAGCACCCAAGATTGGCTTGACTACGGAGGAAAGGAAATCATGGCACACAGACATCTCGTTCTGGCCTACGTCTTCACCATTGTTGGCCAATTGGCTTATGCCGGCTGGATCGGCTTGAAATACCGGGAGACGCGTAAACTGGAGCGCGCATTTCCGCCTTACCCTTCGGTCACGAAATAGAACGAGGAACTTCTCTCACTTCCTCGCCCATCAACTCGCCCGGGTGACTGCCTCCCAAGAGCTCTTCTTCCGGCTCGATGTGCACCAGAACCTCAGCAATTTTCTCCACTTGCTCCCGCACCTGGTCGGCGACCGCATGGGCGATGAGGTGGCCCTCGCGCACCGTAAGGTCACCCCGCACCACCACGTGCAAATCCACGTAGTAGCGGAAGCCCACCTTGCGCACAAAGCACTTTTCTACTCCGAACACATTGGGCACTGCTGACGCCACGCTACGTACATGCTCTTCGATCTCCGGTGCCGGCGCCGTGTCCAGCAGCTCGGCCACGGGCCTGCGCAGCTGCTGCCAGCCCCCCAGAAGGATGACCGGTGCGGCGCACAAGGCAGCCCAGTCGTCCGCCGTAGGATCTCCTGTCCAAAGGGCCGCTGAGATACCCACAAAGGCAAACGCCGAGATGATGGCGTCGCTGAGATGGTGCCACGCGTCCCCTCTCAGGGCGGAGCTTTCAATTTTCTGACTGACGCCGGAGACGTACCTGGACAGCAAAGCTTTGATGGGAACCACGCAGATCAGAACCCAAAGCGTGTATGCGTGGGGCAGCTTATGCGGGGTGCGAATAAGATTTATGCTTTCCGCGGCAATGCCAATGGCGGCCGCGATCATGGCTACGCCCACTACCACAGCTGCGATCGGGTCCGCCTTACCATGCCCGTAGGGGTGATCCTTATCGGGCGGCTTAATGGCCAGTTGCAGCCCCCAGTAGACGACCGACGAACTGATAACATCCAGAAACGATTCGATACCATCGGCCAGCAGGGCAAACGAGTGCCCAATGAGCCCGGCCACGCATTTGACCAACGCAAGGACAAGGTTGATGACGATTCCGAGCAGGGACGAGCGCAGACCGCCTTCCACCATCTGTTCGGTTGTCAACGAAGCCGTCATGGCTGAATTGTCTCTGATTCGAGGGGGCGGCGCACGGTAACATCCCCGAAGGTTTTCTTTTTTTGGAATCCGCCTTGCCCCATCTGGACGATCCTTACTAAACTTACTTTGGAAAAAGCAATTTCACGAGTCCTGTGCCCTGTCCGGCCTCACCGGCCAGACTTACCGTGAAACCGCTTCAGGCCCTGGAGGCGTCCGTTGTTGCGCTTTTTGAAGCTCGCTCTCATCTTCGAACTATCCACGATACTCGGGCTCTCGGTCCTGACGGGTCAGTTCTTTTACCGCGCATACAACAATTCCAGCCGCGAGCACCTGCCGGTTAGTTTTCTGGCTGCGCTGGTCATGCTGGTTCTGGGCACACAGCAGACGGCGATGTCGTTTCGCCGGGAGAAAATTCGCCTGGCTATCGGCCGCCCCTCGGTCGAAGAAAAGCTTCGCCTGAGAGTAGCCTACAGCACGCTCACGCTGCTGCTTTTTATCGCCGCCGGAGTTTTGCTGGTGATTCTCAGGAACCATCTCCGCTAGAACAAGACGTTAGCGACCCGCTCCCACGGCTCTTTTCTGGCGGGGAGCAACCGATTGCGGCTTTCTAGGCTGCTCGACATCGGGATGTGGTTCTGGCTTGCGCGGCTGGGCACCCTGTGACGACTGCTGGTCCATCCATTCATCCAGGCGAGAGCGCTTAAAACGCCAGCGGTTGCCGAGCTTGAACGCGGGCACGAAACCATCCGACGCATACTTGTAAAGAGTGTCAGGACTGATGCCGAGATAGTCGGAAGCCATGCGGATGTCCATGACTTCGCGAACTTCATCTCTCGCCGGTGTGGTTCTCATCGAAGCGCTCTCCTCTGGGAACTGCGGGACCGGGCGAGAGTACAAACCCGCCGTTGTGCTTATACCGCGTTTTCACCCTGTAATACAAGAAATTATCGCGTATTGCTGTAGTCTTGCGGGTTTTTAGCGGTCTCACAGTTGCCATACCCCGATTAGATTCGCGAAGTGTGGTTTTCTTTGGGGGAAAACCACAACAAGGCCTTTCTCTTCGGTTTACACCGACTGTGATACCGCTCTTGCGGTTGTTGCTAGTTCCGTCAGGAGCGTAGCAGAAATCGCGGGTCCGCGAAGCATTACCTGCGGTGCGGATGCGGTTACCAAGGACATCGTATCGGAGCTGATCCCCACAACAGGATGGTTAATCCTCAAGTTTCTATATCTCGATTATCCCGCTCATTCTTCGAGGGTAATTGAGCGTGCAATTTTGCCTTGCTGACTAAAATTCCGGTTGCAGTCCGGCGGCGAGGGCAATCAAGTCGTCACCTATGGTCCGCGTTTTTGCGATCGCGTCCTCGAGCGGAATGTGAGTTATCTCTGTGCCTCGAAGCACGACCAGGCGCCCAAACTTGCCCTCGTGCACCAGATCGATGGCAGCCGATCCATAGCGGGTAGCGAGCATACGGTCATAGGCTGTCGGCGTGCCTCCGCGCTGGGTGTGCCCCAGATTCACCGAGCGCGTTTCATAACCGGTTCTTTCCTCGATCATTTCTGCGACTGTTTGACCGATACCGCTGAGGCGGGCGTGACCGAAGGCATCCACCTTAGCTCCCTGGGTAGCTTGCTTGTCGGTGCCGGGTAGCTTGGCGCCCTCGGCGACTACGACAATCGAGAACAGCTTACCCCGGTCGTGCCGCTCCTTGAGGATCTTCACCGCCTGATCGAGGTCGATCGGCTTTTCCGGCACGAAAATAACGTCGGCCCCTCCGGCGATACCGGAGGTGATCGCGATCCAGCCCGCGTCGCGTCCCATCACCTCGCAGACGATCACTCGATTGTGGGCTTCGGCAGTCGAATGCAGACGGTCGACTGCCTCGGTGGCAATGGAGACGGCGGTGTCAAAACCGAAGCAGGCGTCGGTTCCGCTCAGGTCGTTATCGATGGTCTTGGGAACGCCCACCACTTTGATGCCCTTCTGCACCAGCGCATTGGCCACACCCTGGGTGTCATCTCCTCCAATGGTGATGAGCGCATCGAGCCGGTTGGCTTTGATGCTGGCCAGGCATTTGTCCACGCCGCCTTCCATCTTGCGCGGGTTGGTGCGCGAGGTACGCAGGATGGTGCCCCCCAGTTGCAGGATTCCGGACACGGTGTCGATGGTCAGAGGCATGGTCTTGTTTTCCACTACGCCCCGCCAGCCTTCGATGAAGCCGACGAACTCATCTTTGTGGTGAAAAATGCCTTTGCGTACAGCAGCACGGATCACCGCGTTCAGCCCGGGGCAGTCGCCACCGCCGGTCAGCATTCCAACTCGCATCTGGTTCTTCTCCTGAAAGTTGCGGGCTTTCAGCCCGTATATCAACCCTACCTACAATACATCGGGCTTTCGTATAGGTGTGAGTGAACGGCCATCCTCACAACACTAACTACTGACTTCACCAATCTTTACAGCAAACAAGCTCTAGTGATGGAAGAGATTGTTGAGCACGTTTCCGGGGTTGGGCTTGTTGCTGCCGTTGCCCAATATCTGCTGCTTGAGTATGTTGCCCGCATTCTTTTGCAGCAATTGGCTTAGATCGGCCTGAATGACAGGATTGGATGTGGTGCCGGTGATGTGGATGGGAATTCCGTTGGCGGCCGCAGTGCTAATCGCCTGGCCGAAAACGGCCCCGGTCGCCCCCGCCCCGTTCAACCCACCAAGCGCCTGGCTGGCTACACCAGAGCTGGTATTAAGTTTGGCCACCACTTGAAAGTTCAGTCCGCCTCCAGGAGAGACGCTGCCACCACCCGTCGCCGTCCCAAGGAGCGGCACTGAGGTGTAGAGGTTATCGATGCGCGTGCCCTGGGGTGATGAGTTCACATTGGCACGGATCGTTTGGATCTGGGTGCCTCCCTTGGAGCCGGAAACCGGCTTCAGTCCCCCAATCTTCGAAGAGAGATCAAAGCCAGTCAGCAGCGTGTTGTCCACCTGAACCGGGCCGCTGATGGTTGGGCCGGTCACCGGTCCGGTGATGGCGAGATTCGCGGTGAGGGTTCCCCCCTGGAGGCGAGAGCCGCTGGGAAGGCGCACGCCGGCGGCAGGTAATAGGGCTTCGACCTGGTTGATGGGCAGGTTAGGCGCAGCCAGATGAAGCGCCAGCGTGGTTTGCTGGCCGACGGTCGCATAGGTTCCGTTGATGTGCACGGCGACGCCGCCGGTGTGGATGCTCAGGTCACTGATCTGGCCGCTTCTGGCCTCCAGTTTGTGGATGATGGTGTAGGAAATATCGACCGGGGATGGCGCCGGCGAGCCGTTGGCCACCAGTTGCAGATTGGCGGCATGGACCGTGCCGCCGCTGTTCATGGTCTGGCCATCGGAAGTGACTTTGGCCGTGATATCGGCCAGCATGGAGATGCCCTGGCTCTTCTGGACCACGCCGGCAGCCACCGGATCAAAGTGCTTCAAGCTTATGTTGGCGCCCAATGGCGTCTCCGAGGCGTCCTTTTGGTTTACCGGGCCGGCGTTGCCTCTTACATCGAGCAATCCACCTGCGGGAAGACTGGCAGTGAGTGTGAAAGGAAAGGCCTTGATAAAGGAGAACTGCTGCACCGACAGATTCAGATTGCTGTAAGTAAACGGGGCTCCGCTCGCCGGCAAGTCAGAGACCGCTGCAGTGCCGTTCACCACCTGGAGCTCTCCCACGGTGAAGTTGGGCAGCGCGCTCTCTTTCTGGGCGGTTTGCGTGCGGCTGGGAGCATTGCTTCCGATGTTGGAGAAGTTCCATACCCCCTGGGCGTTGTGCACCAGGTTGATCGAAGGGGACTCGGCCACAAAGCTGGTCACCAGCAATTGCCGATGGAATAGTAGCGGGCCCACTTCCACCCCAATGTGCAGCGACTGGGCCTGGAGAAACGGCTTGGTGCTGAAGGCGGGGTCATCAGCGATCGAAATGTTGTCGGCCACCAGGCTGCCGGAGAAAACAGAGAAGCTCAAATTGCCCAGGGTCACCTTCCGTCCGAGAGCAGCAGAAAGCTGGGTTTCGAGCGTAGGACGGAAGGTGTTGGCGTTGATAAACAAGGGTACGAGAAGAACCACCAGGAGCAAGAGAACGACGACACCGATGAGAATGCTTATCAGCGGATGCTTCTTCATAGGTACACCTCTGCTTGATTAGATGCAGCCCTTCACCGCTGAGCGGTGGCTTCGTCATGGTAGATGGCGGCAATCTCATCGGCATAGCGCTGGACCACCACCCGCCGCCTTAGTTTCATAGTAGGGGTGAACTCGCCGGATTCCATCGACCATTCATCGGGAACAAGGTGCAGGCGCTTGATGGTCTCAAAGTTCGCCAAGCCTTCGTTGACGTGGTGGACCAGGGCCTGGTACTCCGCTTTCACCGCCGGATTGCCGACCAGCTCGGCGCGCGAGGAGAAGGCGATTCCCTGCTGCCGGGCCAGGGTTTCGAGCGCCGGAAAGTTGGGCGCGATCAGGACGCTTAGAAATTTGTGCCGGTCTCCAACCACCACGGCGTTGGCGACCAAAGGGCTGCTCTTGAGCTTACCTTCGATCGGCTGGGGCGCGATCATCTTTCCGCCCGAAGTCTTGAGCAGCTCTTTCTTGCGATCTGTGATGTAGAGAAACCCATCCTCGTCGAGCCGGGCGATATCACCGGTGTGAAACCAGCCGTCAGCTTCGATCGCTTCCCGAGTGGCTTCCGGCTTGTGCCAGTAGCCAATAAAAACAAACGGTCCCCTGACCAGCAATTCACCGTCGGGAGCAATCTGGCATTCCACCGATTGGATCGGCTTGCCAACAGAACCGATGCGGTGATTTTGAGCATTGTTCAGGGCTAGCACGGGCGACGTTTCGGTGAGGCCGTAGCCTTCGAAGATGCGAATGCCGACGTCGGCAAACCAACCCGCTGTGTCCAGGCCGAGCGGTGCTCCGCCGGCGATAAAATCGCGCACTTTACCGCCAAACGCCTGCTGGACTTTCTTGAACACCAAACGATTGGCCAGATGCCAGCGCAGGGAGGAGGGCGTCTTCCCAAGCAGAATCTCTTCCCGGTGGCGGTGGCCGGTGGCGAGAGCCCAGGCAAAAAGCTTCTTGAGCATGGGTTTGCTTCCCACACGGTGCAGGACGACCTCGCGAATCTTCTCGTACACCCGGGGCACGGCGACGACTACCGTGGGCTGGACGGTCGTGAGGGCGGCGGGCAGGCGGTCGAAGTGCCCGCAATAGGCAAGAGTCGCGCCGTAACAGAAGAGCGCGTAGTCCAGATGGCGGGCTGTGATGTGGGAGAGGGGCAAAAAGGAGATGCAGGAGGAGTTGGCGTTCCACTCAAATGTCCGGGTGGAGTAATTCAGGTTAGAGGCGATGTTGCCGTGGGTGAGCATGACGCCCTTGGGCTCACCGGTGGTGCCGGAAGTGTAGATAAGGGTGGCCAAATCGTCCGGCTTGACCGCGAAACGGCGCAGCCACTGTTGCATATCGACTGCCGAAGCGCCGGGATTTTGCAGCAGAGACGAAAGAGCGAACACAGTGAGCGGGCTTTCCAGGTCTGCGACCTCATCCATGACGACAATCCGCTCCAGTTGCGTCCGATTGCGAATGGAGGCAACCTTGCGATACTGTGCCTCGGTCGACACCACGGCGATACGAGCGCCGGAATCAGCCAGCAGGACGGCAATCTGGTCAGCCGTGAGCGTGGGATAGATGGGGACATCGACGGCGCCCAGCACCAGGGTAGCGAAGTCGACGACTGGCCACTCCCAGCGATTCTCCGAGAGCAACGCAATGCGGTCGCCCTTGACGATACCCCAGGAGCGAAAGACGTTGGCAAGGGCGTAGACGCGAGCCGTTAGCTCGGCGCTCGATATGGGACGCCAGTTGCCCGACGCGTCCTGCCACAGCACAGCGCGCTCGCGCTTGCTGGCCTCGACCAGCCCGATAACATCCACTAAGGTCTCAAGTTTGAACATGAACGGAGATCACAAACGCCTGTAGATTGTAACCCGCGCTCAATGGAATGGTAATGACGGGTTCAGGGTCAGGAGGGAAAACAAACAGCAGGTCCCTCCGCCACGGTCGGGATGACAATTTTGTTTGCGAGCTGACCTGCTTTGTTTCCAAACCAATTTGTCATCCCGAACGTAGTGGAGGGACCTGCTGTTTTCTGCGATTACGCCTGGGGGAGCGGCGTCAGGCGCACGAAGCGAGAGGAAAGGTTGGACCAATCGGAGAGAATCCAGCGGGCGCGGGTGCTGGCAGTCTTTTCCGCGTGGAGCAGAAGGAGCTGGCGCAGCTCTTCCGCGGCCTCCTCGTCCAGCTGAGACAACGGTTCCGGGGTTAGAAAGCTGGTGTGATAACGGGCTTGGGAAACAAAGCTACCGTCCTCATCGAAGACCCAGGCCAGGCCGCCGGTCATCCCAGCGCCAAAGTTCTGCCCGGTAGCGCCGAGCACCGCGACCAGCCCACCAGTCATATATTCGCAGCCGTGGTCTCCGATGCCTTCGACCACCGCCAGTGCTCCGGAGTTGCGCACCGCAAAGCGCTCCCCTGCCCGGCCGGCGGCAAAGAGCGAGCCACTGGTAGCCCCGTAGAGCGCGACATTCCCGAGGATGACGTGCAGCTCGCTTTCGCGCGCCGCGCGCCCTTGCCCACGGAGAATCAGTTCTCCTCCGCAAAGCCCCTTACCGACAAAATCGTTGGCCATGCCCTCGAGTACCAGCTGCATGCCAGGAATGGCAAAAGCTCCAAACGATTGGCCGGCAACACCAGTCATTTTGAAGTTCAGCGGAGTCTCTGCGTGGTGGAGTCCATGCCACACCAGCTCCCCGGCCAGCCGCGCGCCCAGGGTGCGATGCTTGTTGGAGATGGTCTCTTCGACCGCAAAGGGCTGACCGGCCGCTCGGGCGGCAAGCGCCGGCTGCACCCAGGCATTATCAATCGCAGCATGATCGCTGGGACGACGATTGCGCTGACCCTGCCAACGTACATACCCCTCAATAGGCGGCGCCAGCAAGGCGCTCAGGTCGAGACCTCCGGCCGCGCTTACCTGCTCCAACAGATCGACCCGGCCTATGGCAGCATCGAGCGAGGGCAGGCCGAGCGAGGCCAGCAGTGTCTGCAGGTCGCGCGTAAGCTCCTCGAAGAAGCGGATGACGTTCGCCGGTTTGCCGCGGAATTTAGCGCGCAGATCAGGCCTTTGGGTCGCGATCCCGGTAGGACAAGTGTTGAGGTGACACTGGCGCGCCATGTCGCAGCCCAGCGCGACCAGCACCGCGGTGCCAAAGGCAAATTCGTCGGCGCCCAACAGCGCAGCGATCAGCACATCGCGGCCGGTGCGCAATCCACCATCGCAGCGCAGGCGCACGCGCCCCCGCAGACCGTTCTGCATCAGCACCTGCTGTGCTTCTGCCAGACCGAGCTCCCACGGGTTACCGGCATACTTGATGCTGGAAAGGGGCGAGGCGCCGGTCCCTCCGGCGTGGCCGGCAATCACGATGTAGTCGGCATAGGCCTTGGCCACACCAGCTGCGACGGTGCCAACGCCACACTCCGAAACCAGCTTGACGCCGATGGCAGCGCGAGGATTTACCCGCTTCAGGTCAAAGATCAGCTGGGCCAGATCTTCAATGGAGTAAATGTCATGGTGCGGCGGCGGGCTGATGAGCGCGATGCCGGGCTGCGCGTGGCGTAGACGGGCGATCAGCTCCGTGACCTTATGGCTGGGGAGCTGGCCGCCTTCGCCGGGCTTGGAGCCCTGGGCGATCTTGATCTCGATCTCCTCGGCATGAGCGAGATATTCGGTGGTGACGCCGAAGCGGGCGGAGGCCACCTGCTTCACCTTGTTATTCAGAACCGCCGGAGCCCCGGGGTACTCCGGATAGTGGGCCGGATCTTCCCCGCCCTCACCAGTATTCGATCGGGCGCCCAGCTGATTCATGGCCTCGGTGATGGTCTGGTGCGCTTCCGGGCTCAACGAACCGAGCGACATGGCGGAAGCAATGAAGCGCTTCACGATGGTGGGGGTGGATTCCACCTGGTCCAGCGTCAGCGGGGCCGCGGCGGGACGGATCTCCAATAAGTCACGCAGTACGGTGGGCTTGTTCTCGACCGCCAGGGTGCCGAAGGCGTTCCAAGCCTGAATGGGCGACAATCCCGTTCCGGCGGCGCCGCGGGCAGTCCCCGTCACCACCTGCAGAGCCTTTACCGTCTGCGGCTGCCAGCCGTGAGGCTCCGCACGATCGTCTTTTCGGAAGCGTACCCAGCCGTAGTCGGGAAGGGTTTTCGCTGCCCGCGACTCGACCGGCTGCGGCGCGGTGGCGGTGGGCGGCTGCGACTCCTGGTGAGCGGCGTTGACTAACGCAGGTTGGCTGTCCTCTTCCTGAGCCGCTGACCACAGCTCTCGCAATGCGGCTTCCAACTCGGTAAAACCGATGCCAGAGATGGGTGACGGCGTCCCGTAGAAACAAAGATCCACCACCTCCCGGTCGAGGCCGAGCACGTCGAACAGGTGCGCGCTGCGATAGCTGTCGAGCACGGAAATACCCATCTTCGACATGATCTTCGCCAAGCCGAGATCAAAAGCATGAAGCATGTTGGCCTCGCCTTGTTCGGGGTCGAGGTTGCGCGCCGTCTCGAGTGCCAGCCAGGGGCAGACTGCGCCTGCTCCGTAGCCGAAGAGGACAGCGACATGGTGGAGGTCGCGGCAATCGCCCGCTTCGACGGCCAGGCCGGCAAAGGTGCGAACTCCGGCATTCACCAGGGCGTGATGCACGGCACCGGTGGCGAGCGCCATGGGAATAGGGAGGAGTTCGGCTCGCGCGGACGGTTGCGCGAGGGCGCGGTCGCTGAGCAGCAAGATGGCCGCACCGCCGCGCACCAGCTCAATGGCGCGAGCACACAGATCGTCGATCGCCCGGCGCAGATTGCACGAGGGGGCGAATACGCAGTCCAGAACCGCCAGCGGCATCTCGTCGGCCAATGGATGCTCGCGATTGCGGAGCGCATGCATCTGGCCAAGAGAGAGGAAAGGCGACTGCAGCGAAAGCCCGGGAATGCGCGCTTTGGTGTTGAGAAGGTGCGGCCAGGGACCGAGACGAGTGTGCAGTTCGATGACAATCGACTCGCGCACCGGATCGATGGCCGGATTGGTAACCTGGGCGAATCGCTGGCGGAAGAAGGCGTAGACCGGCCGCGGCGCATGCGCCAGGGGAGCTAACGGGGTATCGTCGCCCATGGACCAAACCGCGTCTTTGCCGTCGCTGGCCATGGGGGCCAGCACCATGCGGACATCTTCCCGGGTATAGCCGAAAATCTGCTGCAGCTGGGTCAAATCCTCTGGCACGGGTGGGAGTGCGACCGGCTCCAGCGGAGTATCCGCGACCAGCATGCTGTAGGTGGTGAAGCGATCGAATTCCTTCAGCAACTGATCGTCTTCTAGCAACTGGTGCGCATCCAGATCGGCGACCAGCATCTCTCCCGGACCGAGACGGCCGCTATGGATAATTCTCTCCGGATCAAGGTCCACCAGACCTGCTTCCGAACCGGCGACTACCAGCGCGTCTTCGGTGAGGAAGAAGCGGCAGGGACGGAGACCATTGCGGTCCAGGGCCACGCCCACCAGGTGACCATCGGCAAAGGCCAGGGCGGCAGGCCCGTCCCACGGTTCTACGCAATCTGCGTGGTAACGAAGAAACGCCGACTCCCTCTGCCGGCCGGCGGGTGGCAGCAACATTCTGACCGCTTCCGCAACGCTGCGGCCGTTGCGCGCCAGCAACTCGACTACTTCGTCCAGGCTGGTGGAATCCGATCCATCCTTGGACAGGATGGGATGACATTCCGCAGGGATGGTAGCAGCGCGGGCGTCCATGCGGCCCCGATTGCCCCAGACAGTATTGATCTCCCCGTTGTGGGCCAGGGTCCGCAGAGGTTGCGCCCGATCCCAAGAAGGGAGCACGTTGGTGGCGTATCTCTGATGGAAGATGGCGAAGGCCGTGGTGTACGCCGGATCGGCCAAGTCGGGATAAAACTCGGACAACAGCCGGCCGGCACACATGGCCTTGTAAACCACGGAACAGGAAGAGAGCGAACAGACGTAGCCTGTCTCGACGCCGGAAGCTCCAGCGTCGCGCTCGAACTGCTTGCGTGCCAGGTAGAGGCGGCGCTCGAAGTGGGCGGCATCCTTAGCTGTCACCAGCACCTGGCGGATCACAGGAATGCTGGAAAGGGCGATCTCGCCCAGGACCTCCTCCCGCGTGGGCACCACTCGCCACCCGAGAACGTCCAGATTTTGGGTGGCCAGCGCCTGTTCGAGCGCTTTCTGGCCAGGACCGGATTCATTGGGGAAAAACACCACGCCAACTGCCAGCGGCTGGCTGGCGTCAAGCGAAAGCCCGGAAGAGGCGAGGAGAAACTGCCGCGGGATCGCGGTCATGATACCGACGCCATCACTACTCTTGCCGTCGGCGGCAATGGCACCGCGATGCGCCAGACGAGCCAGAGCCGTGAGGGCCTGGGTGAGAATTTCATGGGAGGGCTGGTTGCGCAAAGTGGCCACAAAGCCGACACCGCAGGAATCGTGGTCAAAGCGGGGATCGAGCAGATTGGGGGTAAGGCTGCGCTCCAGCGATTTTGAGGCAAAGGAACCCATACGTAACTATAATCCCCGTTTCCATGACAAGTAGCCGGTGAAGAAAATTTCTTTTGCACCACAGTGGGCAACGGCCGGTGTGACTTTTTGTTTAAAAAAGGCATCCCTTCGTTGACAACCAGCTTCTGTATATTTATACATGTAAATGTATTTTTATGCACATCGAAGCGCGGCCATCGGCCGCGCTCTGACTTTGGTGCAAAAGATCTGAAGCAGTTCGCAGTGAGGAGATATGAAGCAGGATCGGCATACGGCAATTCGGGAACTCGTCGCAGGCGCCCTGATCGGCAGCCAGGATGAGTTGCGCCGCCGGCTGGTCAAGCGCGGTTTCGAGGTAACCCAGGCTACGCTCTCCCGGGACATCCATGAGTTGCATCTCTATAAAGGACCCAACGGCTACGCGGTGCCCAACGGTGCAGTGCTCGAAGCAGACGATGACATGCCGGGAACCGACGAGATGTTGAGCAGCTTCGGCCTGCGCGTGAAACAGGCGCTCAACCAACTGGTGCTGATAACCACCAGCGGGAGTGCGCAACCGGTCGCCCTGGCAATCGACGGCGAAGACTGGCCAGAGGTGGTCGGGACCATCGCTGGAGACGATACGGTTCTTATCATTTGTCCTGACCAAAAACGGGCGACCCTGTTGCGGGATCGCCTGGAATCGATGATTGGCTAATGCGCGAAGATTCGATACAAACCGCAGTTGCTGGAGTCAGCGGCTACGCAGGCATGGAGCTGGCACGTCTGCTGTTGCACCACCCTGCACTACAGGACAGGCCGCCGGTTTTTGTCGGCCGGGACGAGGAACCGATTCGCCTGGCTGAGATGCATCCTCAGCTGGCCGATAACCGCCACTCCACCCTGCAGGTCGAACCTTTCTCCTGGGAGCTGTTGAAAGAGCGTGAGGTAGAACTGCTTTTCCTGGCCACTCCTCATGAGCAATCGCGGAGCTGGGTACCGGAAGCACTGGCGCACGGCCTGAAGGTGGTGGACTTGAGTGGAGCATGGCGGTTGCAGGTGCCCGAACATCGCGCTATCTATGGCTTTCACGACAAGGATGCCGGGCTGGCCGAGCGAGTTCAGGCCGCGAGCGTATATGGGTTACCGGAGTTGCATCGCAAGTGCATCCGGACTGCGCTGCTGGTGGCCAACCCTGGTTGCTACGCCACCTCGATCATTCTGGCGTTGAAGCCACTGTTGACTGCCGACTGGCTGGATCTCGATCGGGGGATCATCTGTGATTCAAAATCGGGCGTTTCGGGCGCGGGCAAGGCGCCGACATCGACCACGCACTTCATGTATGCGGCAGACAATCTGTCCGCCTATGCGGTGTTTGGCCACCGGCACATGGGCGAGATGCTGGAGCAGCTGAATCTCAAGGAGTCGCAGTTCATTTTTACTCCGCATCTGTTACCGATTCCCCGGGGCATTCTCTCGACCACCTACGTGACCTTTCGAGAAAAGAAGGAGTTCGAGGAAGTGGACGAACGTTTCCGTGTGTTTTACGCATCAAGTCCGCTGGTTCGCGTTTTTAAACAACTGCCGCAGATACAGTACTCAGTGCGCACCAATTACTGCGACATCGGGTTCAAGCTGGCGAAGGACGGACGGCGATGCATCGTGGTTTCCTGTTTGGACAACCTGCTGAAGGGGGCGGCCGGACAGGCAGTAGAGAATATGAACCTGATGTGCGGCTGGGACGAAGCGGAGGGGCTGGCATGAAATTCGTAGTCAAACTCGGTGGTGCCGCGCTGGAAGACCAGGGGCTGCTTCACGGCTGTGCGCGGGCGATTGCGGTGCTCGCGCAGGACGGCAACCAAGTCGCCGTGGTGCATGGGGGCGGCGCGGCGTTGACCCGTACCCTAAAGCAAATGGGCAAGCAGAGTGAATTTATCGCCGGCTTGCGCATCACCGACGCGGAAACCCGCGATGCTGCGCTCATGGTTCTGGGCGGCCGCGTGAACAAGGAACTGGTAGCAGCTCTTGGCAGCCACGGTCAGGCCGGCGTAGGCCTTTCCGGTGGAGATGGACTGATCTTCCGCGCCCGCAAGAAGCGCACCACGCCGGACCTGGGCTTTGTAGGCGAGATCGTGGCCTCGGATACACGGTGGCTCGATGCCATCTGGAAGATGGGCGCGGTACCCGTCATCTCCAGCCTGGCGCTGGGTTTTGACGGCGAGTACTACAACATCAACGCGGACGAGATGGCAGCAGCTTGCGCGGTCGCCTGCAAGGCCGATGCGCTGGTGTTTCTCACGGACGTGCCGGGTGTTCGGGGATCGAACGGCGAGGTAATGCGCTGGTTGAGCGTGGATCAGATTGCCGCCCTGACCCAGGATGCCGTCATCAGCGGAGGCATGTTGCCGAAGCTGAGCGCCTGCCGTGAGGCTCTGCTGGCCGGTGTCAAGAGAGTGCGCATTCTACCGGCGGATGCGGCAGCAGTACTACCCGACTTGTGTTCCACGCGGGTACTTCAAGGGACTGAGGTGATGGTGGCATGAAGCTCGAAGCGATCCAGGCAGCAGAAGCCAAACTGCTGCTTCCTACCTATGAGCGTAATCCGATTTTGTTTGTCGACGGGCAAGGAATGTACCTGATCGACGACAACGGGGAGCGATATCTCGACCTGCTCAGCGGAATTGGCGTCAACGCGTTGGGGTATGGACATCCCGCGGTCACTGAGACCATTAACCGGCAGAGCCGCAAGCTCGTGCACATCTCCAATCTGTATTTTCACCAGGGCCAGGCGGAACTCGCTATGCGGCTGACGGAGAGGACCGGGCTCGACCGCGCTTTCTTCTGCAATAGCGGCACCGAAGCGTGGGAAGCTGCGATGAAGCTGGCGCGCGCCTACTCGACCTTGAAGCGGAGCGAAGGCCACGCCATGGGGACCAGGTTCCTGGCGCTCGAAAACAGCTTCCACGGGCGCACCATGGGTGCAGTCTCTACCACGCATAAGGATAAGTATCGCGAGCCTTTCCAGCCGCTGGTGCCTGGAGTGGACTTTGTTCGCTTCAACGATGTGGATCACCTGCGGGCAAGTTTCTCGAACGAAGTGTGCGCCGTTTTGATTGAACCAATCCAGGGCGAAGGCGGCATCAGGCCTGTGTCGCAGGAATTCTTTGCGGCCGCGCGCGAGCTCACGCTGTCGACGGGCGCGTTGCTGATTGCCGATGAGATTCAGTCCGGCCTGGGGCGTACTGGAAAATGGTGCGCCTACCAGCAGTTTGGTATCCAACCGGATGTCGCCACACTGGCCAAGCCACTGGCTGGCGGGTTGCCGCTGGGAGCCATGCTTTGCAGTGAGGAGGCGTCACGCGCCATCCATCCTGGCCTGCATGGAACTACCTTCGGCGGCGGACCGCTGGCTTGCGCGGTTGCCATCGCCGTCATTGACGCGATCGAGCAGGAAGGCTGGCTCGCCAACATCCAGCAGACCGGCGCGTACTTCAAACACCAGTTGGACGATCTGGCGGCAAAGCACGAGAGCGTGGTCGACGTGCGCGGCATGGGGCTGATGCTGGCCATGGACATGAACTCCGCCGACCTGGCCAAGCAGATCGTCGCCAAGATGCTCGAGCGGCGCATTCTCATCAACCGCACCAGCGATACTGTCCTGCGCTTTCTTCCCCCTTACATCCTGGGCCGGGAGCACGTCGATCTGGCTGTGTCTGCATTGAACGAAATCCTCACCGAAGAAGGCGCATCCAAGCAGAAGGGGGCCACGGAATGGCTAGCAAAACATTAGTAGTTGAAGAAAAAGGATTACACCAGGAGGGTAAAACGCTTGCTCTAGCCACCGCTTCCCTTGCCGGACGCGACCTCTGCTCTATTGCCGACCTCTCACAGTCAGAAATCGCCGCGATCCTCGAACTCGCCCACGCCATCAAGGCGTCGCCGGCCGATTATCGTTTTTCTCTCGATGCCCGCCAGATGGTGATGTTCTTCGAGAAGGCGTCCCTGCGCACGCGGCTTACCTTTGAAGCCGGCATGAATACGCTGGGCGGTTCCGCCATGTTCGTGGACCAGACGCAATCGCCGCTGGGCGAGCGCGAGTCGCTGGCGGATATGGCCCGCAACGTGGAGCGCTGGGTGAGCCTGATCGTGCTGCGCACCTATGCCCATGAGACCATCACCGAGATGGCGGAATACGCGCGCTGTCCCGTGATCAATGCCCTCAGCGATCTGGAGCATCCCTGCCAGGCTCTGGCCGACTTCATGACCATCGAAGAACGCTTCGGGACCGCGCGCGGCCTCAAATTCACCTACGTAGGAGACGGTAACAATGTCTGTCACTCATTGATGCTGACGGCTGCCCTGCTGGGCGCGCACTGCACTGTGGCGTCTCCTAAGGGCTACTACCCCAAGCAGGAGATCGTTTCCAAGGCCCAGGAAATCGGAGCCGAGTCCGGGGCCACGCTCACCCTCACCCACGATGTAGTGGGCGCGGTACGCGGAGCCGATGCGATCTACACCGATGTCTGCACCAGCATGGGGTTCGAGCATGAGGTAACCAAGCGGGCGCCCATCTTCAAGCCTTACCAGGTCAACGAGGCATTGATGGCCCATGCCGCGCCACACGCGGTGTTCATGCACTGCCTGCCCGCGCATCGCAATGCCGAGGTTACGGACGCGGTGCTCGACGGTCCACAATCGGTAGTTTTCGATCAGGCGGAGAACCGGCTGCACGCCCAGAAGGCGCTTATGGTTCTGCTGCTGGGCGGCGCCCAAAACGGCTCCCGCGATACAGCGACAAATTAACTCTGAGGGAAAGTTTGGGACCAGCGGGAAATCCCTCAGCGGCTAAGGCCGTTCCCATTGGGCGCGCGGGTTATGTACGGGCTGAAGCCCGTACCCTTCAACAGAGCCCCGCCCCTCAAATCTGGCCTTTGAAGGGTAAGGCCTTCAGGCCGTACATAACGCCGCACGATGAGCGCGGCTTTAGCCGCTGCCCTAACCGGCTGCACCTAATTTTGTAAGGAGTTTTGCATGTCGAAAAAAGTTGTTCTTGCATATTCAGGCGGTCTCGACACCTCGATCATTATTCCCTGGCTCAACGAGAACTACGGTATGGATGTAATCGCCATGATTGCCGATGTAGGGCAGGGCGAAGATCTGGACGCGGTGGTCGCGAAAGCCTATGCCACTGGAGCCAAGAAGGCGGTGGTGCTCGACCTGCGCGATGAGTTTGTGCGCGATTATGTGTATCCGACGGTGCGGGCCGGCGCGATCTATGAGCATAAGTATCTGCTGGGCACTTCGATTGCACGGCCAGTGATCGCCAAGCACCAGGTGGAAGTGGCGTTGAAGGAAGGCGCCGAAGCGGTTGCCCATGGATGCACGGGCAAAGGCAACGACCAGGTCCGTTTTGAGCATGCCTATCAGGCCCTGGCTCCTGATTTGAAGGTCATCGCTCCCTGGCGCGAATGGACGCTGAAGTCTCGCGAAGACTGCCTGGACTACGCCGAGGCGCACGGCATCCCGGTAGCGGCCAGCCGGGAGAAGATCCACTCCCGCGACCGCAATCTGTGGCACATAAGCCACGAGGGTGGCGAGTTGGAGAATGCCGGCAATGCGCCCCTGGCCACCACCTGGATGATGACCCGCTCCCCCCAGGAAGCACCCGACCGCGAAGAAGTAGTGGAGATTGGCTTTGTCGAAGGGCGGCCGGTATCGGTCGACGGCATGCAGCTGGAGCCGGTGCAGATCGTCGAGCTGCTGAACGAGATCGGCGCCCGCAACGCTATCGGCCGCATCGACCTGGTGGAGAACCGCTTCGTCGGCATCAAGAGCCGCGGCCTTTATGAGACCCCGGGCGGCACTTTAATTACTTCAGCGCATCGCGAACTCGAGGCGCTGACGCTGGACCGCGAAGTGATGCATTATAAGCAGCACGTCGCTCTCAAGTATGCCGAACTGGTCTACTTCGGACTTTGGTTTACCCCGCTGCGCGAAGCCCTGGACGCGTTTGTCGACAACACCCAGAAGCTGGTCACTGGCACGGTCAAGCTCTCTCTGTATAAAGGCAACATCGGCGTCGCCGGACGGCACTCGCCCTACTCGCTCTACTCCGACGATCTGTCCTCGTTCACTATGGGCGACAGCTACGACCAGAAAGATGCCAAGGGGTTCATCCAGATTCTGGGGCTCCCAGCTCGCACCCGGGCACGTTTGCTGCAGAAGAAAGAGGCTCACCAGTGAAGATGTGGTCTGGACGCTTTCGCGAGCCACTGGACCAGGACTTCGAACAATGGCAACGATCACTGGCATTTGACTGGCAGCTACTCCCCCAGGAGGTGGCTGCCAGCAAGGCCCACGCGCGCACGATTGCTGCCGCGGGCATCCTCACTTTGGCGGAACTGGAAAAGTTAGTGGGTGCTCTGGACGCGATTCGCGACGATTACGCGCAGCGGCCGCCCAGCGACATTTACGGCTGCATGAAGGCGGAAGACATTCACCACTTCGTGGAGCTCGAACTGGTGGCGCGGATCGGCGACCTCGGTTTCAAGCTGCACACCGGACGCAGCCGCAACGAACAAATTGCGACCGACCTCCGGCTGTTCGTGCGGGAAAAGTGCGCATCGATCTCCGGCCGCCTCGCGGACTGGGTGCGCGCCCTGACCGCCCAGGCCCGAGCCGCGGGTGACGACGTCATGCCCGCCTACACCCATCTGCAGCGCGCCGAACCTGTGCTGGTGGCCCACTGGCTGCAGGCGTATGGGGAGATGCTGTTGCGGGACATGACCCGGCTGGAGGATTTGAGCCGTCGCTTGAATTATTGTCCACTGGGTTCCGGAGCTGTGGCCGGCGCGACCTTGAAACTGGACCGGACGATTGCCGCCCGTGAACTTGGCTTTAGTTCGCCGACTGCAAACAGCATGGATGCGACCAGTGACCGTGATTTTGCACTCGAGTTCCTGCAGGCGCTTACGCTGGTTGCTCTGCACGCCAGCCGGTTCGCGGAAGAAATCACCCTCTATGCCACGGCGGAGTTCGGGTTCGTCGAGTTGCCAGAGGCGTTTTCGACCGGGTCGAGCGCCATGCCGCAGAAGAAGAACCCCGATCTGACCGAGCTGGTGCGCGCCAAGGTGGCCCGCATCAATGGCGCGGCGCAAACGGTCACCATGTTGCTCAAGGGTCTTCCTCTGGCTTATAACAAGGACCTGCAGGAGAGCCAGGAGCCGCTCTTTGCCGCGGCTGATGCTGCCGAGCGGATGACCGCATTGCTGGCCAGGTTTACTGCGGCTCTCCGCTTCAACACCGCCCGCATGCGCAGCGCCTGCGAGACCGGTTACCTCAATGCCATGGCGGCCGCGACCTACCTCGTGCACAAGGGAGTTCCCTTTCGTAAGGCACACGAGAAAATTGGCCTGGCCGTGCGCTATGGTTTGGAGAAGGGTTGCGAACTCGATGGCCTTACGCTCGAGGAGCTGAGGCAGTTTGGGCCGGAGTTCGAAGCCGATTTTTTTTCGAGCATCACCCTCGACGCGACCGTAAACTGCCACGACGTGATTGGTGGCACCGCAATAGGCCGGGTGCGTGAGGCTTTAGCAGCGCAGGAGGCAAGACTTTCTGCTGCCATGGGACAAATGGATGGAAATACGTAAGGCCAGATTACAAGATGCGTCGAACATATATGAGTTGGTGAACAGTTTGTCATCGGATGGCACGCTGCTACGGCGCGCCTTTGCCGAGATTTGCGAGAACGTGCGCGACTTTACTGTCGCGGAATCGGCCCAGGGTT
Source organism: uncultured Acidobacteriaceae bacterium (assembly GCA_963814015.1). Taxonomy (GTDB): domain Bacteria; phylum Acidobacteriota; class Terriglobia; order Terriglobales; family Acidobacteriaceae; genus PALSA-350. The sequence goes on along the minus strand of CAWFBI010000001.1, from coordinate 494,763 downwards.
TTTTTCAGGGCTGCGGCGCCTTGCACCTGTACGGTCCGCACCTGGCGGAGGTGCGCTCGATCGTGGTGCGTCCGGAGGCCAAGAGCAAAGGTACAGGCGGCATGTTGTTGCAGTCGCTGCTGGATGAGGCCGAAGACCACGGCGTGGGCTGTGTCTGTCTCTTTACCCGCATTCCGGACTTCTTTTTCAAGCACGGTTTTCGCGTAGTGGAGGATCGAACCGCGCTGCCCGACAAGATTTACAAGGACTGCCAGAACTGCCCCCGGCTGTACCGCTGCGACGAGGTAGCGATGGCGCGCGGCCAGATTCCCAAAGTTTCGATTTTGGGAACGAGGATTGAAGCCGAGCAATTAGTGCGCCTGACGGGCTGAGGGGACTTTGCCTCCTGGCAACGTGTTCATGCTCACCCCTTTCACGAGGTAGGGCGCCCGCGGAGCAGAGTGCTCCCGAGCGGGCGCTCCACGTCGCGGCCTTCCGGCAGTGATTCGCTTCTTCATTGAGCGCTTAACGGGTTCCACCATGGCGCCGGACTTCGATTGATGAAGGGGCAACTGACCGTTGAGCAATGCATTCAGGAGTGGCTCATAGACCTGGATGCGGCTGCTGTGACCGCCTTTGTAGTCAACGAACCCAAGATCGCGAAAGCGTTTCATGAAAAAGCTGACGCGTGCACGAGTGGTACCGATCATTCCAGCAAGCGTTTCGTGGCTAATCGAAGGAGTGAGCTTTTGCGGTTCGCCCGGCTTTCCGAAGTTAGCCATCAGCAGCAGACCCCGGGCGAGGCGCTTCTCACTGCAATTAAAAAGCTGATCGACCAGGTCGGCTTGAATGCGAATCGTGCGTTTTAGTAAGAAGGATCGAAATGACTCTGCAAATGCAGGCTCCTGGTGCAGAAGGCGGGTGATTTCCTCTTTCTTTATTTTGATGACCGCACACTCCGTAAATGCCGCAGCGGTCATCTGGAAAAAAGCGTTCTCGTCAGATAGTGATTCCTCGCCCGCAAAATCTCCCGCAGATAGAAAGCATAAGGTTGCCTCTTTTCCATTCATGGACACAACGGTGAGTTTTACTGTTCCGGATAAGACGTAAAAGACGCAGTCAGCAGAGTCGCCCTGCAAGAAGAGCACCTGCTTTGCTTGCATCCGAATCATCCTGCGACCAACGCCGGCCGACAAAAGAAAGTCGCTCGCATCGAATGCGGATTTTGCCGTTATCTTCATTCGTGGTGCCTCGCTCATATTGACCTACCCGGCCGTTTCTCTCGCAACTGGCGGTAAGTTACCTCGCTTCGCAGATCGCCTTCAGTGATCTCGATCACATGCCGGCGATTGTGCAAACAGGAAAGCCTGGCGAATACCGAATATGTACTCCGACTGCATTTGGGTTCGCGGGTGATACTCTTCTCAGATTTCCAGGACAAGATGGAGCCGTGACGGAGCCACCCATCCCTTAGGAAATGCCATCGCAGCCCGACCCACATGTGACGTGATGCACGTCACGTTCCTCGGGGAGACTATGCGTAATGATGGATAGTTGAGACACAGCTCTTCGGAAATAGGAGGCTAGGACCATGGTATTCACGAATCGCGAAGAGGCGGGCCGCCAACTGGCAAATCAGCTCACCGACTATGCCGATCTGGAAGATGTCGTCGTACTTGGACTGCCACGCGGCGGCGTTCCGGTTGCTTTCGAAATAGCCCAAAAACTGCATTTACCTTTAGATGTCTTCCTTTCTCGTAAACTCGGTGTCCCTGGGCATGAAGAGCTTGCCTTTGGCGCAGTTGCGGCGGGCGACGGACGTTTTCTCGACCAGGAACTGATTGCCGCCGCCGGAATTTCCGCGAGGCAAATCGAAGACATCACTCGAGCCACCAGAGCTAAAGTGGAAGAGCGGGCTATGCTGTACCGCGCTGGCCGGCCCCCGCTTCATGTTGAGGGGCGAACCGTAATTCTTGTAGACGACGGGATTGCAACCGGCGCCAGCATCTACGCTGCAATAAGTGCGCTGCGCCAGATGATGCCCAGTAAGCTGGTGATCGCAGTCCCAGTAGCGCCGGCTTCAACCTGCAACTGGCTGAGGCCGCTCGTGGATGAGCTCGTAGTTTTGTACATCCCGAAGGAGTTTTATGCCGTAGGCCAATTCTACGGCCGCTTTTCGCAAGTTTCCGACGATGAGGTGATTACTCTGCTCAGACGGGCTGAGGAGTCACTTGTACTGGAGACTGCCGATCATGATTGCCCGGCTGCGGACCCTGTCGTGCATGATGAGCGGGATTGCGAGCGGCGCGAAGTATCCATAGCCGTGGACGGCGTGACGCTCGAAGGTACCTTAAGCCTCCCTAAGAATCCAAAAGGCATCGTGGTGTTTGCCCATGGGAGTGGGAGCAGCCGCCACAGCCCGCGCAATCAGTACGTGGCCGGAGTGCTTCAGGCAAGCGGACTCGCCACCCTGCTTTTCGACCTGCTTACTCACGATGAGGAAGCCTTCGACCGCCGGACCGGCGAACTGCGTTTCGATATTGAACTTTTGGCTAACCGGCTGATCGGTGTCACCTATTGGGTTAAGCAGACTCCGCAGTTACGGAACCTACCCATTGGCTACTTCGGGGCTAGCACAGGTGCTGCAGCCGCACTTGTAGCCGCTGCTCGATTGCCTGACCTGATTGAGGCGGTAGTCTCGCGAGGTGGCAGGCCCGATCTGGCCGCACATGAGCTGAGTAAGGTTGACGCTCCTACGTTGCTCGTCGTCGGAGGGTTGGACGAGATGGTCATAACGTTCAACCGGCAGGCGCTGGGCGAGTTGGGGTGCAGGAACAAAGAGGTCGTCACTATCCCGGGAGCAACGCATCTTTTCGAGGAATCGGGAACGTTAGAGCAAGTGGCACGAGAGGCTGCTGAGTGGATGGTGCGGTTTCTTGTGCGTGCTCGAAACAAGAACGAAACAACGGTCGTCGACCATGCAGGCGCAATCTGAATATCGAGGCTCCGGCAGAGTTGACCGGCAGCGAGTGAGGCAGGAGGAATTATGACTAACGCGACTCTTTCCATTGCGGTCGACCTGGTTCGAAATGCCGCGCACCCTTTGACTGGTTCTCCGGCGGACTATGATCCATTGTTAGATTTGATAGGCGATGCTCGTTTTGTCCTGCTCGGCGAGGCCTCGCATGGAACCCATGAGTTCTATCGCCAACGGGCCGAAATCACCAAACGCTTGATCCGGGAAAAGGGCTTCACGGCTATCGCAGTTGAGGCGGACTGGCCGGACGCATATCGGGTAAATCGTTATGTACAGGGCTACGGTCCTGATTCAGATGCCGTCGAAGCTCTTAGTGGCTTCCAGCGTTTCCCTGCCTGGATGTGGCGCAATGCCGACGTTCTCGATTTCGTGGGTTGGCTTCGTGCACATAATGACTCGCTTTGTCTCCCATCATCCGCCAAAGTCGGCTTTTTTGGATTGGACCTTTATAGCTTGTATGCGTCAATCGAAGCGGTTCTCAACTACCTTGATCGGGTTGACCCGGAAGCGGCAACCCGCGCCCGCCACCGTTACGCTCACTTCGAGAATTTCAGTGGGGACGCTCAAGCATATGGCTACGCCGTCGGGTTTGGATTGAGCGCCAGCTGCGAGTCGGCGGTAGTCGCACAATTGATAGATCTTCGAAGACGCGCTGCCGAATACTCCCGGAAGGACGGATGGATTGCCGTTGAAGAATTCTTCTCTGCAGAACAAAACGCCCGTTTGGTAAAGAACGCCGAGCAATATTATCGGACGATGTTCCGTGGACACGTTTCTTCCTGGAATCTACGCGATGCACACATGGCGGAAACTTTCGAAGCCCTGGTCGCGCATTTTGACCGGCGCGAAAAGCCGGTGAAACTCATCATCTGGGCACACAATTCGCACATTGGCGATGCTCGCGCTACTCAGATGCACAGCGCGGGCGAGTGGAATATAGGACAGCTTCTCCGTCAGAGACACAGCGATAATTGCCGACTGATTGGCTTTAGTACTTATAGCGGAACGGTGACAGCTGCATCGGATTGGGGTGGATTGGCTGAGCGTAAGCAGGTCCGGCCGGCCAGACCGGATAGCTACGAAGGGCTGTTCCATAAGACTGGCATGCCGGCCTTTTTCGTTACCCTCGAACCCGGAGCCCAGGTTGCTCATGCGCTTGGCGAGCGGATGCTTGAACGAGCTATCGGGGTGATTTATCGGCCGGAATCTGAATTGGCGAGCCACTACTTCGAAGCGCGCCTTGCGCATCAATTTGATGCGCTGATTCACTTCGACCAGACTCGAGCCGTTGAGCCGATGGAATCAATGGCGGAGATAACGGACCAGGAACCAGCGGAGACATTTCCTTTCGGCGTGTGAACCGGCGACGCTCAATCAGGTACGTTTCCATAGTAGCCATGACCTTCTTCAAAGAGCACGTCATCTCTTGTGAGAAGGCTAGAGAGGCGCGGCAGCAGGACGTCGCATGCTCACAACCGGGAAGAGACGGCGAACGTCGCCAAGAGCCTTGAGCGCAAAGCTCTGAAGTGTTAAAGCAGCTGCTTGCGGCGTATGAGGGACGAAAACGATGGGCGCACCCCCACAATAGCTTCCTTCGATCCCAACAAAATCGCGTGTGAGACAGGGAAAGCATTCGAAACATTTCATTTCGTCCCACGTACGCTGGTGCGAACGTGGGGCGCCCTTCCAGTTCCCGTCCGATCCTGCGATGAGCCAGGCGCCTTCGGACTCTAAGTGCTAGAGCTTCATCATGAAACGGGCGGGCTTGCTAAGGCCGCATCCTCCGCCGCGTAGTCGAACTGCTCCAGGGGCGTTGCGGCCGCCGGATTCTCCCTCTCCCAGCGGATCGTTCGCCGGATCGCTTCCTCGATTGCTACCGGCTGCTCGTACCCCACCTCGTGGCGGAGACGCGCTCCGCTCGCCGTCCAGTGCTGCGCGGCGTTACCGGGCTTAAGCAGGTGAGACGGGGTGCGCTCCACCGGCAGCACGACGAACTCCCCTTCCCACCCCATCTCGTGGGCGATTTTCCGCGCCCATTCCAGTTCGCTGAACGATGGTTCCTCGCAAACGTTATAGGTGCGTCGCATCGCACGATCATCGGTGGCAGCCAGCGCAATCGCTGCGGCCACGTTCACCACGTAGCCCCGCGGCGAACGCCAGGCGGCAAGCGTCTCGGGAAAAATGATGTGGCGCCGTCCGTCGGCGATGCGTTTCACCACCGAGGCAAAACGATGCAGCGGATCGCCGGGTCCATACACCATAGGCAACCGCAACACCGTGCCGGGAAGATCGGGGTCGTTCATCACCGTGCTCTCCGCCGGAATCTTGTCGTAATCGTCCGTTACCCAGGGGAAGATCCTGCGCATAACCTGCAAAGCCTCAGGTGGGTAGGGATGCAGGCTGCGCCGGAGCTCCGACTCTTCTGTAAGCGGCACTTCCTGCAGTGGTCCACTCTCCGTACCTTGCGAAATAGCGATCGCGCGGTAAACGTCCATGCTGCTTAGCATGACCACGCGTCGCGCCGTACCACGGAAGGTGTCCATCAGCTCTTCCGCCTGCGCACCTGAGCTGAGGACCAGGTCGATCACCACATCGGGAGCAAAGCGCTTCAGTTCTTGGGCGCTAGCGGCGAGTTGACTACGGTCGCCCAGTATCTGGTCCACGCCGGCAGGTGCGAGCGTCGTGCCCCGATGAAATAAGGCGAGCGCGTGCCCTTGTTGGTTGAGTGCATCCGCGACCGACCGGCCGATAAAACCATTCCCGCCAATGAGAAGAATGCGCATAAACCAGTTTGATCATAAAACCCCCAAGAAAATTTGGGCTGACCTCTTGACATATTCCTATATAGGTATATTTTAGACCCATGCCCAGAGCAACTACCACCTCGGACGTGTTCAACGCAATTGCTGAGCCGCGGCGCCGGCAGATCATCGACCTGCTGAATGGGAAAGAGCATGCGGTGGGAGATTTAGTTCTTCGGCTGCGCATGCCCCAACCGGCGGTATCGAAGCACCTGGGCGTGCTGCGCAAGGTCGGAGTGGTCTCGGTGAGCAAACGCGGACAGCTCCGTATGTACCGGCTGAACGCAAAGGAGCTGAAGCCTGTGCATGACTGGGTAAAGACGTATGAGCGCTACTGGACGCATCAGCTGGATCGGATCAAGGAGCGGGCTGAGCTAAAGATGGCAAACCAATTGGCGAACCGGCTAACGAAACGCGAGGAGGGAGAATAATGCCGACGAGTACCGAACAGGAAATACGCACGTTCGAAATTGTGAAGGATGAGACGATTGCGGCCTCGATGGAGATCGTCTTTGAGACGATTCTGGAAGAGTTGGGGCCGTACAACCAGACGCCCGATGGAACATCGTTAGCGATGAAGATCGAGCCCTGGCCGGGAGGGCGCTGGTATCGGGATCTGGGAAATGACGCCGGTCATTTCTGGGGACACGTACAGGCGATCAAGCGGCCGACGCTGCTGGAAATCTGCGGTCCGCTTTTCATGTCGTACCCGGCCCTCTCGAATGTGCAATACCGTTTGACGGAGGAAGATGGCATGACGCGATTGAAATTTGTCCATCGCGCGATGGGGCTGATTCCTACCGAACATATCTACGGGGAAAGAAGTGCAAACACTGGCTGGACCTATTTATTGAAGAGGATTCGCGAAGCTGCAGAGCGGCGCAAAGATGCGGCGGGTGGAAGGAAGTAAGCAGCACGAGGAGGCCGACCATGATTGGGAACGCACACATCCAGCTCGACGGGGTCGAGCAGATCAACCCACCCTCCGATTGGCAGCAGTTAGCAAGGGAGAACGGCGGGTTGCGGGCGATCATCGCGGAGCTCCTGATAGCCAACCAGAAGCTGCGCTGGGAACTGGTGCGGCACAAATGCCAGCCGGCTCACGATCCCAGGCTGTTGATTGCTTCGGCGGAAACACGGTAAGTAGAACCGACGAATGATGTCAACCAAAAGGAGATAAGCGATGCAGGTAATGGACGCGGTTAATCACAAAGTCGTATCGGAAACGGAATGGATGGAAGCGCACAAGGCGTTTCTGGCGAAAGAAAAAGAGCTCACGCGACAACGCGATGAACTGAGCCGGCAGCGGCGCGCGCTGCCGTGGGTGAAGGTCAAAAAGGACTACGTATTCGACGGCCCGGGCGGCAAGCGGACCCTGGCCGAGCTCTTCGACGGACGAAGCCAGTTGGTTGTCTATCACTTCATGTTCGGTCCGGACTGGGAGCAAGGCTGCCCCAGCTGCTCCATGGCGGCGGATCACCTGGACTCCAGTCTGGTGCACCTTATCCAGCGCGGCGTGACGCTGACGGCTATTTCCCGAGCACCGCTGGACAAGATAGAGGCCTTTAAAAAGCGCATGGGCTGGAGGTTTCCGTGGGCATCGTCGTACGGCACCGACTTCAACCGTGACTATCACGTCTCGTTCACGCAGGAGGAAATGGCGAATAGCAAAACCTACTACAACTTCGGCACCAGGGATTTCCCCTCCGAGGAAACTCCCGGGATCAGCGTTTTTTATAGGGATGGGAATAATGACGTCTTCCATACCTATTCCTCCTACGGGCGCGGGCTCGAGTGCCTGTTGGGCGCTTACAGTTACCTGGATCTGGTGCCCAAGGGCCGCGACGAAGATAACCTGCCTTATCCGATGGCGTGGGTTCGCCACCATGACCGGTACGAAAGCCAGCTTAAGAGTACCGGATCATCGTGCTGCTCAGCGGAGAGCCACTCGTGAACGACGATCGGTGCTGCGCTGTTGCTGCAAACGGCGCCGGGCATAACAAGGATGGAGTGCGGATCGCCGAGTGTGATCCGCACCCGCCTTCTTTAAAGCGACGATCGCTCCAGCTCACCGCGAAGATGATTCCGGTTGCCATTCTGGCGGTGTTGCCGAAATGCCCTGCATGCCTGGCTGCTTACCTGGCGCTTGGAACCGGGATTGGTATTTCTCTGACCGCTGCCACCTACATGCGGTGGTTGCTGGTTGTCTTGTGCCTGATGTCACTGGTATATTTCGCGGTCAACATGGTGCGCAGACGGGGCTGGCTGCGAAGCTGGCTTTGGATCTGGGGGACCGTGACGCGGCGCGGCGGAAAGCCATTCGTGAACGTGCATCGGGGAGGCTTTACCCATGAAGAATCTCTTTGACGTCCACACCTCAGATCAGGTGAAGGAACGGATAGCCCACCTGAGCCCAGAGAGCGCGGGGCTGTGGGGCAAGATGAACGCGGCACAAGCGGTAGCGCATTGCTCCGCAGGGTTGGAGTTGGCGTTAGGGGACAAAGTTCCGCCGCGGTTGTTGTTGGGACGGATCATCGGGCAGATCATTAAACCAATGGTATTGGGAAGCGACGAACCCATGCGTCGCAATTCGCCCACGATGAAGAATCTTGTGGTCGAGGATGACCGGGACCTGGGAACGGAACGTGTGCGGTTATGCGGCCTGATCGACCGTTTTGCCGCTAGCGGGTCGGGGGGTTGCACCAGGCATCCGCATAGCTTCTTTGGGCGATTAACACCGGAGGAGTGGGCGATATTGATGTACAAGCATTTGGATCATCATCTGCGGCAGTTTGGGGTCTAGTGCCTGAATGTTTCTGTAAGAGTTCAAGCACAACGAGCGGGAGCAAAAGATCTCAACCGGTGTCTAACTAAGTGTGGGTTGAGATCGATCGAGGTGACTCGATGTTTGAAGCCTCGTTCATGGAATCTGGCAATAGGATCAAGGCCAAAAACAAGTACTGGTCGATCGTTTCCCTATTGCTCAAGGGCGCAGTTTTGGTCGCACTGATCCTCTGGCCGCTGTTGGGTCCTGAGGCTTTACACACAGAGGTGATGGCCGCGCTCCTGGTAGCCCCACCGACTTGCCCGCCACCTCCGCCCATGCAGGCAACACCTGAGGCTCCGATCCAGCCTGAATCGCTGAGCAACCAGTTGCAGGCGCCTAGCAAGATCAAGACCTTGAAGGAGCAGGCGCCGGCATTCACGATGGACGGTGTTCAACGTATGGAAGGCCTGGCGGACGGTGAACAAGAGGAAATAGACACAATCCTTGGCAGTGTCGGTACCAGGCCGGCAATTGTCAGGCGGGGTAGGTCCAGGACCTTGAGCATCTCCTCCGGCGTGATGGCCGGGGACCTGCTCGATGAGACTGTGCCCCAATACCCTGCGATTGCCAAGGCAGGCCGCATCCGGGGAATCGTAGTTTTGCAAGGCACAATTTCTGAAACTGGTGTGATCAGGAATGTAAGAGTGATCAGCGGCCCTCCTATGCTGCAGCAAGCAGCCGTAGATGCGGTGCGCTCCCGGCACTACAAACCTTATCTTCTTAATGGAAACCCGGTCGAAGTAGAAACTACAGTCAGCGTAGTCTTCAACCTGGGTGAATGATCTGGCGCTCCGGCGCAAGGTTTCCCTATCTCAACCTCGAGGCGGGCTCAGTCAACCCTTCGCTTATAGAAGAGCGCATCATTCGCGATCACGTAGCAGATCGGTCCGGTCAATACTGTCATCGTGAGCAGCTCAGTCATTCCAGCTTTCCACGGGTCCGCGTGCTGTGCCAGTTGCAATAGCGTCAGCGCCGACCCGCCGCGACTCCAATTGTCTCTGGCGGCCTGGTTCCAGCCTTGTGCCCAAAGCGTCAGGCCACCGATGGTCATCGTCCAAATGGCCAATAGGACTATCCGACGAAACTTTATACTTAGGACCTTTGAACTGTGGCGAATTCCGCTATACGCAGGAAGCAAAACACATAGAAAATCGATGGAAAGGAGCAACCACACCATCCCTGTCAACCAACAGAGCTTGATCGAAAACGGCTGTCCCGCGTTCGCCAGGACGACATAGAAACCGAAAAATACCACTCCACTCACCCAGATCGTTCTTCGAGACAGGGTGCCTAAGGCAAAGCCGCTGGTCCAGGACCAGGTGACGAGTGCTGTGGCTCGGAAACAGATGGCAACCCAAAATGCAACTGGCGATAAACCCGTATCGTAAGAAGGCCCGTGATGCAACCAGGTTATTAAACCAGGCCAAATTCCCATGCCCAACTCTGTGCATAGTGTTGCCAACAGGGGGCAGACGGGCAAGATGATAGCGACTACGGCAAACCAGGGCTTCCACTCTTTCCAAACTCTGAGTTGACGTCTCATCACCAAACCCAGAAGGCTGTTCACGACTTGACGATCAGTCAGGGCCAGTTCGGCAAAATCTCCCAGAACAGCTTCCCGTTCTGCTGGATCGAGAGATCTCGACAGAGTGTCCCTGAAGCGGATCCAGATCTTGCTCACTTTCGCACTCCCGTTTGAGCAGCCTGCCACGACGTCCCGCGGCTCACCGTTAACACTGCTTCGTAAAACGCTGTCGCTGCTTCAATGCCCTTGGCTAACACGCGCACCATTCGTTTGGATCGGCCTCCCCGTTCCGGGGTAGGATTGCCCATCCAGGTCTTGATCATTCCCTTGGCTTCGAGGCGGTCCAAGGTTGTGTACAGGCCGCCGATGGAACATTTTCGACCCGTGGCGCTCTCAATTTCCAGCAGGATGGCGGCGCCATAGGCGTCATCGCCAAGACGGCCCGCCGCCGCAAGAATGAGGTACTCAAATTCACCGAGCATTGTATCCTTACATTGTGATACTAATTATCCTGGAAGTCAAAAGTTTCACCAACCTTCCCCTGGGAGCCCATCCATGAAACCGATGCCTACCTGTAGCGCCCCGGTTATTTTGACGGCCGGCTTTCTTGTTTGCTTACTGTCACTGTCACCGATATGCGCTCAGTCTCATGCCTCTCAACCGCCAAAGACTGCGACAGACACGCTGTTGGCGGAGGGTAGCCGAAAGATTGCGCCAGGATTCTCGCTGACCAGCGCAGACGGAACACGTATAACCATGTCTGACTATCAAGGCAAAGTCGTGCTCCTGGATTTCTGGGCTACCTGGTGCGGCGGTTGCAAGCTCGAGATTCCCTGGTACATGGAGTTCGATGAGAAATACAAGCAACGGGGGCTGGCGGTCATCGGGATCTCCATGGATGAAGATGGCTGGAAAGCAGTCAGGCCATTCCTGGCCCAAAAGCGGGACCCGGAAACGGGAGGAAATGCTGCCATGAAGTATCCCGTTGTCATTGGGAATGACGACCTCGCGAAGGAGTACAACCTGGCTTCGATGCCCATGACTCTGCTCATTGACCGGAAGGGAAAGATCGCGTTGTCGCACACCGGCGTAGTGAACAAGGCAGATTTTGAAAGCCACATACTTCAACTGCTGCGTTAAAGTCCTAGGCTCACGGCCATTCACGGCATCTGCGGAGAGCTTGTTCGAAGCATTCTCGCTATCCATTCAGCGCCTGGAAGACCGCAGGACAAGAGCGCTTTCAGTTCCTTCTCAACGCTGTACTCGACCCTTCGTATCGACGGTGTATTCCGATCGAGAAGCAGATACGACGCACGGGGATCACCGTCGTAGGGTAAACCGACACTGCCGGTATTGATCAGGAGTTTAAGCCGCCCGGTCATACTGCGCACAGCAGGCACATGGGTATGCCCGAAGGCAACGATAGGCTGGCCGAGCTCGCCATAAATCGATTCCAGATCTGCGTCGGTTGCTTCTGCCGCAGGCGCTCGCCAGCAGCTCTTCGGAGTGGCATGAACGAGTGCGAAGCCCGGCGTCGCCGCCAGCAGAGGCAGTTTTCGCAACCACTCCAGTCTCTCGCCTCCGAGTTGAGAACGGGTCGCCGACGCCAGGTCGCGAATCGTCGCCCAGAGTGCGGAGGGAGCGGCGGATTGCTTCGCGAAATCCTCCAGCGAATCGGGCTGAACGAGCATCTCGTCCGTGTTCCCCATCACCCCTTGCCAGCCTAGATCACGAATCCGGTCAACGACTTCGAGCGGACTCGATCCGGGATCGGCCAGGTCACCGCCGTGAAGCACCAGGTCTGGAGACATTTGACGGACATCCGCCAGCACCGCTTCCAAGGCCGTGCGATTTCCATGTATGTCGGACACTACGGCAACCCGCACACCGCTGCTCCCTACTCACCGCCAATTATTCATGACGCAACGCGTCCACCGGGTCAACAGCGGCCGCCCTCCAACCAGGAACCAGGCAAGCAGCCAACCCGGCCACCAACAAAAGTATAGGTACCAACGAAAACGTGATGGGATCGATGACGGGAATATCGTAGACAAACCCGGCCAGCAGCCGGGTGCATGCCAGTGAAGCAACTAAACCGATCAGCAAACCTATACCCAATAAACCAAGCCCCTCGCGCAGGACAAGTCGCACTACGCGGCTGCGTGATGACCCCAACGCCATACGAATGCCAATTTCGCCTGTCCTTTGTCTTACCGAATAGGCAAGCAGACCGTAGACACCAACAATCGCCAGAAACATGGCGAATGCAGAAAATATCGTCAGCAGCACGGTCTGAAATCGACGCCTTGCGTAGGCCTTGGTTTCCAGATTGCCCATGGTGTGAACGTCACCTATCGCCAAAGTCGAATCGAGGCTGCGCAAGTCCGCAGCAAGCTCAGAGGCTACAGCGGTTGGCGGGAGCGACGAACGGACGGCGATGTAGCCACCGTTTGCCGGCTGTTCGTGCGTATCGCCCTGCCCAAACGGAATGTAAATCTGCGGCGGGGCGGCAGCCTCCAGGCCCATATTCCGGACATCTCCGACGACACCGACGATTGTTGTCCACGGATCTTTGCCAGACCCACGAATGCGGCGGAGCGTTGGGTCCCCGGCTGCAAGATACTTTTTGACAAAGGCCTGGTTGACCATGGCGATCGGTGCTCGTCCCGGACCGTCCTCTTCAGTGAAGCCTCGGCCCATGACGATTGGGATCCGCATGGCGAGGAGGTAGCCGGGCGTGATTCTGCGCAGCTCCACCAGTTGGTCCTTACTATTTGCAGAATCGTCCGCCTGAAAGTAAGTGAGGCCTTCCGAGTCGCTTAGAGGCAAGAAGTCAACCACACCGACAGCCTCCACCCCGTGAACTCGTCTTATTTTTTCCATGAGTTGCTGAAACAACTCCAGCTGCTTGGTTGCGGTGTCATAGCGCGGGTTGAGCCTCATGATTTGCGGACCGAGCTGGATACTTGCGGTGACAGTCGAGCTCGAGAATCCAGTCTGCACGGAAAGGACCTTCTGGTAGCTTCGTAACAACAAGCCGGTACCGGTAAGCAGCACGACGACCATCGCTACCTGGGCCACAACCAGTCCGTTCTTCAAGCATCTGCGATCGCCCATCACGCCCCGCATGCCGGCGTTTTTCAGAAACTCCACTACCCGCACCCGTGAAGCCGAGAGTGCAGGCAGAATGCTGAAAAGAATTGTGGTCAGCAGGGTGACAGAGATAGCAAATGCCATAACTCCCATGTCCAACGTCGATTCCCGCAGTCGTGGAATGTTGCCCGGGTCGAGCGTCAGGAAAGCGCGCAGTAAGACGTAAGCCAGCCCGACACCCACAACACCGGCGGCCGTACTAAGCAGGAGAGATTCGGTCAGCATCTGGCGCAGGAGCCGCCCTCGCCCGGCACCCAGAGTTGCCCGCATACCAAGCTCATGGCTCCGCTTGGCAGAGCGCGCCAAAAGCAGGTTGGCGGCATTACCGCTGGCAATCAACAAGACGAATGCTACCGATCCCATCAGCAGCCACATCAGCGGCCTTACCGGGCCGAGAGCGGAATCGCGGAACGGTTTGATAAACGCCGTCCAACCCCGCATGTTTGCGTTGTGCAGCCGGTCGAGTCTTGATACCAGGGCGCTCATCTCCGTTTGCGCCTCCGGCAACGTTATCCCTGGTTTGAGGCGTGCAAGGGCAAAGCCGCCGGGAATATCGCGATCTGCCCGCTCTAAAGGAGTCAGAGCGGAAGGTATCCAAAGTTGCGTGGTTTCGATGTGCCCGTTGGCAAAGGCGAGATCGCTCTTGTGGGGGTAGCCGAACTCCGCCGGCATGACGCCAATGATCTCGTATGGCGTCCCGTCAAGCTGTAGCGTGCGGCCCAGAACATCGTCGCTGCCGCCAAACATTTCCAGGCGTAGCGCGTGGCTCAGGACGACCACATGATCCTTCCCTGGTTGCTCATCTCCCGCACGGATCGCCCGGCCAAGTTCAGGCATTGCTTCCAAGGTGGTGAAGAAGCCGGCGTCCACTTTCGCCGCGCTCACTCTTGTCACCTGATCGCCCGCAGCGAGGTTGTAGGTAGCCTGCTCGAAGAGCGTCATAGCCGCGAAGGAACGATTCTCCCGCTTAAGGTCGAGGAAGTCCGCATTGCTGGGTCCAAATGTCTCCGCAGGCAGATCGAAACGTGGGTTCGGGGTGAAGAGATAAACCAGTCTTTCCGAATTGCCATAAGGCAAAGAACGCAGAAGAACGGCGTTCACCAGGCTGAAGATGGCGGTACAAGCGCCAATGCCGAGCGCGAGCGTCAACACGGTGACCAGGGAAAAGGAAAGATCCTTCCTCAGCGTCCGCAATCCGTAGCGAAGGTCCTGCTTCAAATCCTCAATCCAGGTCAGGCCTCGCGCACTATAACTCTCCTCGGTGGCTTGCGTGAGGCTGCCAAAACTTGCCCTGGCTGCTTTTCGTGCCTCGGCGAAAGACATACCACGGGCGATATTCTCTTCCGTTTCGCGAACCAGGTGGAATTGCAGTTCTTCACGGAGTGCAACATTGTTCGCTTCCCTTTCGCGAAGAGACTGCCAGCGTCGAAGCAGGCTATGAAGAAAACGCATCGGCACCTCTTACTCACATAGCTTCAAAACAGTTTGGACCGCCGTTGACAGCCGATCCCATGAATCTTCCTCTGCCCCCAGGCGCCTGATCCCCGCTTTGGTCAGGGCGTAGTACTTGGCGCGTCGATTGTTCTCAGACTCTCCCCAGGAGGACTCAATCCAGGCCTGATTTTCGAGCCGGTGAAGCGCCGGGTAAAGAGCACCCTGATTCACACGCAGCACATCGTCTGACAGCTGGCGGATACGCTGCGCGATCGCCCAACCATGCATGGGCCCGAGAGAGAGCACTTTCAAGATGAGAAGGTCGAGCGTTCCCTGGAGCAGTTCATCGGATCGCGTCAAAGTTCCTCCCCTCAGTCATTGACATGAGGATATCGAAGAGATCCGTTCCGCGCAAGAAGCGGTTGCGGCTGTGTTCGTCATCTCTTGACGGATCGAACCATCTTACTGTATGTATACACCAGTACAGTTGACTGAATGCTCTTCAAATTGAATCCCACCGCCGGCCAGCCTCTTTACCTGCAGCTGATGCAGCAGATACGGCATGCCGTAGAGAACGGGGCTTTGCAACAAGGCGATCAGCTGCCCGGCATCCGCACGCTTGCAGAGGACCTTGTCGTCAGCCCGACCACGGTTGCAAAGGCGTATTCAGAACTTGAACATGAGGGGTTGCTCGAACTGCGCCAGGGCGCAGGTGCATTTATCTCGGTAAGGCGCCGCGGGCTTTCTCAAATGCAGCGTGTTCATGAGGCAAGCAGGCAGGTCCGGCAGCTCGTCAGTGAGCTACGGGAGGCAGGACTCCGTGAAGACGCGATCCGCAGGATCTTCGAAGCGGAACTGCTCTATCCGGCTGAGGAGTTGAGTAAACGATGACCAGTAATCCTGTAATTGAAACCAACGACCTCAGCAAACGTTACAAACACGTCGAAGCTGTTCGAGGTCTGAGCCTTTCGGTAAAACCTCATCAAATTACAGCATTTCTCGGTTTGAACGGAGCCGGGAAAAGCACCACGATCAGGATGTTGCTGGGAATGATTCGACCCAGTAGCGGTAACGGCCTGGTGCTGGGACATCGCATTGACGACGTGAAAGAAAGCGTGTGTTTGCGACGGAAAGTGGCCTATGTCAGCGAGAACAAGCAACTCTACGATTACATGACGGTGGAGCAGATCATTCGCTTCACAAGACCCTTCTACCCTGATTGGAGTGTGGATAGGGAGCGAAAACTCCTCAGCGCCTACGAGCTGCCGCCCGACCGAAGAATCAAGTCCCTGTCAAAAGGAATGCGGACCAAGGTGGCCCTACTATTGGCGTTGGCGCGAAAACCAGAATTATTGATTCTCGACGAGCCAAGCGAGGGACTGGACCCAATCGGCATCGAGCTGATGCTCGAGAGCCTTTTGGCGCAAAACAGTGAGGGTACAACTGTCTTCTTTTCTTCGCACCAGATTCCTGAGGTCGAACGCATAGCGGACCATGTGTGTATGCTGCACCGGGGAAGCCTGGTCCTCGACACTTCTCTGGATAATATGCGTCAGTCCTACCGGCAGATTGACCTCGTGTTTCCGTCTCTGCCCAATGAGTGCGACGTGCGCATCGCGGGTGTGGAGAGGATTCGGGCGAGTGGCCGGCAGATGCGAGTGGTGGTCAGCAAGAATGCCGACATGGTCATCGAGCGTGCCCACGACTTACATGCCAGCTCGGTTGAAGTGTCACCTGTAAGTCTGCGCGAGATTTTCCTGGAAACAGTGAAGGAGAGCTGAGACATGCTTTGGTATAAGGCCTGGTTGGAGACTCGCTCACGATTCCTCGTTGCGCTCGTGGGCTGTATCGCGCTCTGTTCACGGCTGGTGGTCGTCTTCCTTAAAAATGGATCGCCCAGGCAATTAGGCCAGGTCCTCCACGCGACCCATGAAAATCTTGTTGTCGCATGGCTCCTGATGGTCACTCTCTTAATGATGGGCGGTCTGGTGCGCGAGAAGGCGGTTGGGTCTTCCTCATTTACCCTGTCTCTGCCGGTGAGCCGATTGCGTTTGATGTCAGTCCGTATCGGGATGGGCGTCATGGAGGCTATCGCACTTGCGATCCTTCCCTGGATTGCAATGTTGTTCACCGCGAAGGTTGCAGCTAAGACCCTTTTTGTTTCACAAGCCGGCTTTCATGTCTTTTTGCTGCTGGGCGGCGGACTGTTGTTCCTTGCCATTTCTCTCCTGGTCTCCTCCTTCATCGAAGGGGAGTACACAGCGCCTATCGTCAGCTTCAGCGTGATCGTAGTGGTAGCCTACGAGCTCAACGATTCAAAGTTCCACCTCTACAGCCCCTGGTCATTCATGCTGGGATCCGACTACTTTCAATGGCGCTCATCGGCGTTTGTCGGGCCAGTTCCGTGGCTGCTGGCCGGAGTCTATGTTGCGATCGCGGTGCTCCTGGCAGTGGTCTCGATCAAGGTCGTACAACAGCGCGACTTCTAAGCGGAAGGAGACCTGACGGATGCTTTGGTATAAAGCGTGGTTAGAAACTCGCTCGCGATTCCTTATAGCGCTCCTGGGCTGCATAGCATTTTGCCTGCAGCTGATACTCGTGGCGCCCAGAACGAAAGAGCCCAACGAACCGCTCTTCATGCTTCTCGGGGTCCATCAGGCTCTTGTATTCCTATGGATCATGGGAGTCACCCTGTTGATGATGGGCGGCCTGCTGCGCGAGAAGGCGGTTGGCTCTTCCTCTTTTACCTTATCTCTGCCAGCGAGCCGCTCGCGTTTAATGTCAGTCCGGTTGGGCATGGGCTTGATGCAGGCAACCGCCCTTGCGATTTTGCCGTGGATCGGGATGTTGCTCGCGGCGCATGTACCGGGCGAAGCGAAACCTATCTCGCAAGCCGGCTTTCACGTCTTCTTATTGCTGGGCGGCGGGGTGGTGTTTCTGGCCACTTCCCTCCTGGTCTCCTCACTGGTAGAAGGCGAGTACACAGCACCGATCGTGGGCTTCGGTGGAATCATCATGCTTGTCTATGCGTTGAGCGACAGAAGACTTGTCCCCTACAGCCCGTGGGCGTTCATGATGGGCCTGGGCTACGTCCATCGCCAAACGCCGCTGGTTGTCAGTCCAATTCCATGGCTGCATGCCGCAGTCTTTGTAGCGATTGCATGGCTACTGGTAATGATCTCAATCAAGGTCATACAAGAACGCGATTTTTGACCGCTCAGCGTTTCTTGAATTCCTTATCGGCGAATTCGATGAAATAGGGCCAGTTCGGCGCGGGCGTGTGGCCATACTGATGCTGGCGAAAGGCGACGTCGCCTGAGTCGATAAGGGTTCCCATCGGTGGAAAGGTGGTTGTCCCCAGGCCCTTGGCGCCCAGCAAATTCCAGACCGGGCTGGCGGCCACAGCAGCCATGAACATGCCCTGCGCGTCCTGCCAGGCGTCACCAGGAACATAGACCGGATCGGTGAGCAGCGCTCCGCCACCGATAAAGATAGGGCGCGGCGCCACCAGCGCGATGAACTCATGACTATCCACCGGCATTTCGTTGGCGGAATGACCGGCCGCGGCATATTTCATGAAATTGCCCGCGAACCAATGGAACTCCGCCACCCCGGCTATGTTGCCCATGGTCTCGCCATAGTTGCGGCGATAAAGGTCGGCGCCTCCCGCACCCGAAGAGGAGATGAAGCCGATGGCGAAGCGCGGATCATCGACCACAGCCACCAGCGCCGCCTTGCCCCCGCGCGAATGACCCATCACGCCGACTTTCTTTCCATCGACATCGGGATCGGTCTGCAGATAGTCGAGCAGTTTGCTGTCTCCCCACGCCCAGGCGCGCAGAACGCCCCAATCGTCGAGCGAGCGCGGCTGGCCCTTGTTCACCAGGCCGATGATGCCCTTGTCGAGGCCCGCGCCGTTGTCAGCTTGCACGTCTCCGGAGTTGCGGCCGACAAAACCCCAGCCATGCTCCAGAAGCAGCTTGGCAGAATCGGGCGCATCGGGCGGCGAGGAGAGCATGTGCACCACCTGGCCTGGAGCAGCGGGCGGACGCGCAAATGCAGGACGCGGACGAATGGAACCGCCGCCAATGATGACCGGCACCTTTTTGCCTTTGGTGCTGGCCGGGGTGACCACGTCGGCGTGAATGTCGACGGTAATCGCCGGATGAGACGAGTTGTCGACATCGCCAGTGACGTGTTTGACGATGGCGGGGACGCCCTGGACCGTCATCGGTTCGACGCTGTCCACGGTCCACGTCACCTTGGGAATGTGCGCCGGATACTTGCCGTAGACATTTTCGTCGAACATCGCTTTGATTTCGGCGCGGCGCTTCTGCCACTGTTGCGGTGTCGTCACCCTCGTCCCGTCGTTCATGGTCAGAACATCGGGGAGTTTAGGATAAGGATTGGCCTTGGACTCATCGTAATTGGCATTACCCGGCTTGCCGATGTCATAGGCTGTCGCTGGCGGCTGCATTTCGGTGATGCCGAGCAGCTTAAGCTCGCGATCGCGTTCCGCGCGGGAGGCGGCGGCAATCGCGGCACGGTCAGTTGCCAAGGGCGGCGCCGCCGGTGCCTGGGGTTGTGCGGCCGTGCCTGCGATCAGAATGATGCGGGCGACGGATGTTCCCAGCACCCGGGCAAATTTGGGTAGAGTCCAGGACGTCATATTTCCTCGAAAGGAAAGGTTATTCGAGCCACGGGCTTCGAATCCCACATCTCGCGAAAACGCGAGGTATAGGACACCCACTGTTTATTCCCCACCTGAGAGGGTGTGTTGCTTGCGAAATTAGAACATTCCCGCCGTGGCTACCTTAACCAGAGTGATCAGAATCCACCAGCCCCACACCGCCACGGCTGCCGTACTCCTCTTCGTTCTTCCTACCGTGGCGCAGCCGATGGTTAGCAGAATCAGAACCCAGATGGTCAGGACGTCCATGGAGGTACCCAACGCAATCAGCCACTTCGGCGAATCCAAAGGCAGGAAATACCCCAGGTTCGTGCCTACCGGATTCTTCAAATTGAACGAATCCGCGTCCAGCCCGGCAAATATGGTAATGATGCCGATAATGCCCTGGATGAGGAATGGCAGAGTCCCGTACATCCACACCGCGAACATCCGGCTGAATGTCGCATGGCCGCCCAGCCCGAAATTCAGCGTCGCCAGCAGCACAGCGGCTGAGATGGCGGCAAAAAGGAGTCCCAGAACCGGCGTGGCCCAAAAAATGTATTTTACAAACGCCGCCCCGATCGCTTTCTGTTTCGCCTGCTGATCTGCGGGTAGCTGCGACATCCTATCCTGCTGCGCCTGCGAGCCCTGCAGCAGGATGTTGCCGTAGGTTTTGTCCCATCCGATCTTCTGCTGTATTGCAAGTCCAAAGCCCAGCGTGACCAGAACGCCCAGCAGCCAGGGCAGCCACCAGCTCGAACTTCTTAGAATGTCATTGAACGTTTTTGAGGGAGCAATGAAAGTATCGACCACGCGCTCGACCTGACTCAGCGGCGTGGATGCTTCGGCGTTGGCGACGGTTGCGGACATGAAACCTCCGGATGTGCCCCGCGAATTGGCTTCGCTGGGATATTACTCTCCCCAGCGCCAAATCCAAACAGCAACTTTCCTGCGGCCATTCTCGACAGATAACGGGCGAAGCAATCGCAGCCGATCTCTACTTTTCGTGTGCGAGCGCAAGGTGAATTATTAAAGCTTCATGGCCCAACCATTACCATATGGCATTACCTCAATTCTCCCCTGTGTTACGCAAGGTCTCTAGCAAGTTGCGTCAGAAGCAGTATGCTCTTCAACAGACGGCGATTCTCCGAAGTCTGTTTTCGATTCTTTCGGGGGAGGGACTCGGTAGTGGAACAGGAGAGTCGCCGTCTCCAATCCGCCCTCCGACAATCAGACCTTTCACCTGGCATCACAGCAAGCATGGTTACGCTAGTTTAGCCATCGGGGTAAGGTATCGCAGATCGTGTGCAACAGTTATCCGTCGAAGAACATCTAGAACGATGGATAAGTGGAATCGTGAGGCAACAAAACGTCTCAACGATTGTAATGAAGCCCCGAGGGCCGCGAATGGCGCTCCAGAAAACCCAGAAGACCTGGAACGAATCTGAACGCGAGTGAACCACGGGTTAGGTTAGCTCGAGTAACACATCGTCTTTCGAACTGGAACGGCCAGGAGTCCTCATGACAGTGTCTAACGCAAAGCGGAACCAATCAGGTCTCAGACACGCTCTTCAATCAGGGATAGTCCTGGCCATCATTGCTGCGGCAACCGCAGGATGCGGCGGTAATGCACCCGTTCGCCAGGCGGCTACCATCATTACCACGCCCGGCTCCGCGTTCCAACGCGACCGTGCGCACTATCCCAAAGTCGTGTTCATCGGCGACGACACCACCCTCAACTGGTTCTCTCAGACCGCGCTCTGGATCAACAAGGGTGTGGCAGGCGATACGTCTGGAAAGATGCTGGCGAGGTTCCAAACGGATGTCATCAACCTGCACCCCGATATCGTCCACATCATGTTAGGCACCTATGATGTCTCTTCCCCAACTGCCTGGGAGGTCGCTTGCGGTCCAGCGACGGGGCCGATCGCAACCTGCGCCAACCTGGACGCCATGGTCACGATGGCGCAGGCTGCCGGGATCAAGGTAATCATTGCAACTCCTCCGCCGTGGGGAAACGGACCGCTGGCAACACAGCTGGGGAATCAGGCGGGGACAGTGGTTAACGGTAACGAGCAGTTCTTGTGCCAGAGTCTCAGGTATCGCCCACAGTTCAATCCACTGTACGCCGGGGTCCCGCTGGTCGATTACAATCAGGTTCTCTCCGGTGGCGGTGAAGGCGGTTCACCGTTCCTGCCCAACCTTACCGACAACGGCGTTGACCCGAACGCAGCGGGCTACGCGCTCATGACGCCGCTTGCTGAGACTGCAATTGGAACACTCAAGGTGGGTGGGGGGCCGAGATAGCCGCAAGCTACCGGGCCGATAAATTCAGTTAGCGCCCAAATCTCTGTAGCCCGGGTGTACACCGGGAGTCAGCTCAAGCCGGGCAGCAATTCGTTGCAGTATTCCTGCAAGTTCAGCACGTTCCGCAGTATCCAGTCCGGAGCATATCGCGTCGTTGTGAGCGCGTGCCACATCGCCGAGCGCACGCATCATTTCTCCGCCCGCATCAGTCAACCGCAGTGAATAGATCCGCCGGTCCTGGGCGTTCGCTTCACGGACCACAAGCCCGCGCTCTTCCAGAGCATCGATCACAGCCACTAAACGGCTGGCATGCATATCCAGTCTTCGCGCCAGGTCTTGCTGACTGATACCCGGCGAATGGCTAAGAAGCCGAATAATGCCCGCGTCGGATGGAGTGAGCTGCAAGGGGACCAGGGCCTGGGCGAACTGCTGCGCCGCGCGGGCACCCACCTGCGCGAGCAGAAATGCAACGGATGAGCGCACTCCGTCGGGCTTTTTGCCTGTCATGAAAAATATTATTGCATATTTTAATCATTACTAGTAGTAATGATTACTGCATGTAAATACATGAGGAATGCATGACCGCAACTTCCAATGCCGCTGTCCAACGCCACCCTAGCCCGCCACTGGGCCCCGTCGCCATTGCCTTCACCCTGCTCTTCTGCGCGGGGTTGTATCCGGTGACGGCGTTTGGGGGGAAGCCTTACTTCCCCGGGCCATGGGAGTCGACGCAGACCATTGTCTCCTTCTTTCAACTGCGCCCGGACGCTGCCCGGCTGTGCGCCTTCCTTCAGTTTGGATCGGCGATTCCGCTGGGGATTTTCACGGCGACCGCCGTCAGCCGGCTGCGATTCCTTGGGGTACGTGCGGCCGGCGCCTACATCGCGCTCTTCGGAGGCTTTGCCACGGCGTTTGCTGTCATTTCGAGCTCGATGGTGCTGTGGACCGTGACCCAACCCGGCGTCGCTCAGGACACAGCTCTGACGCAAGCTCTGTATTTCCTGTGCTACGGGCTGGGCGGACCGGGCTACTCCGTGCCCCTGGGCTTACTAATGGCCGGAATCTCCGTTCCACTCCTGTTTTCCCGGCTTGTTCCCCGCTGGATTCCAATATTGGGCCTCGCACTCGCAGTCTCCGGTGAACTAAGTTGGCTGAACCTTGAATTACCCGCAGCTGTATATCTGATTCCCCTCACCCGCTTCCCCGGGTTTGTGTGGATGATTGCCGTCGGCTTTGCATTGCCGGCCAGTACCGGGCGGGCATTGGCCGGAGGCACACAATGAAAGTCCCGCGCGAACGTACCGTCATCCGCTGGCTTCACCTGCTGCTTAGCATTCCGATCGTCGGCTATCTTTACGGGCCGGTGGCATCTATTCCGCCCGCGGCGCGGTTTACCCGTTGGATCGCGGCGCCGGTGGTGGTGCTGAGCGGGCTATGGCTGTGGCTGAAACCACGAATTATGCAACGGCTCCATCAACGACATGTCAGACCTGGCCACAGCGGCGGAGCGTACTCGGTTTCGACCCCGAAACGGCCGCGAGTAAGCCTGTACACAAATCGGGGGGACCAGGCGAATCTTTAGCCGGAGGCTGATCGATGAGCAGATCTTTTGCATTAACACTAACGATTGCCGGGTTTCTTATACCTGCGCTGTGGTCGCAAGACACTCAGTCCAATCCGTCCTCTCTTCGTCCGGGGCAGATGTTCCCGCAATTTTCCGGACAAACACTCGCCGGCAAATCCGTGGAACTGCCTGCGGCGGCGCTCGGCGGGCCGGCGATCGTGATCTTTTCCTTCAGCAGGACGGCAGGTAAGGACGCCCGCTCCTGGAACGAACACTTGTCCAGGGACTTTCCCCAGGCTGTTCCCAGCTATACAGTCATTGTGCTCGAATCGGTACCGAAACTCGTTCGCGGCATGGCCCTGTCGGGCATCAAGGGCAGCATGCCACCGCCGATGCAGGATCGGACGATTGTCTTGTACCGCGATGAGGCGCTGTGGAAGCAACGCCTGGCATTCTCGGACGACAGCCGCGCGTATTTGATCTTATTGGGCCCGGATGGCCGGATGCTGTGGAGTAGTGACGGCCAATTTACAGACTCTGACTATGCACGATTAAAAGATCGGATTGAAAAGCTGCTCTTACCACATTCATAAATGATGATGAGAGAGTCCGCCCGGGACGATAGATTCCGGGTGAGTCTGCGACACCGGTGCGAGACTCAGAATGATCTCACTGCTCACGCAACAGAATTGCTGGATCGATTGCCAGAGCCCGCTGGGCCGGACCGCAGGCGGCCAGCAGGCCCAGCAGAAGCATAGTTACGACGACTCCGGCGAGCACCGCCGGATCGCGCGGCGAGGCCTGATAGACGATGTAAGCCAGAACCTGCGTGGCGGCCATGCCCAGTAGCAAGCCTGCCACTGCGCCTGTTGCCAGTAAACGGAACGTTCTTCCCAGGGCGGCCTGCAAGACCTCCTTGCGACGAGCTCCCAGGGCGACGCGAATGCCGAGCTCCCGCAGCCGCTTGCTCACCGAGTACGAGGCCATGCCGAAGATGCCGGTAACCGCCAGCATCGCGCCCAGGACGCCCAGAACTCCTAACGAAACCGTCGCCATGCGCGCGGCGAACAGTGCGCTGTCCAGCTCTTTTTGCCAGGTCGTCAGCGTGAGGGGCAACCCGGCGTCGAGGCCGCGTAAGGTGTCGTGCAGGGCAGTCGCAAGCTGCTGAGGATCGCCGTTAGAACGCACTACCAACCAGGTGGCGGTGGCGGGCGACTGCAGCATGGGCACGAAGAAGGCCGGCCGCTGGTCTTCAGTCAGCGTCTTGTACCTTCCGTCCTCCACCACGCCGACCACCTGGATCCGCTTGTCCTCGTGGGTCTTGAAATATCCGCCGACCGCCTGCTCGATCGAGCCAAAGACCTCGCGCGCAAACTGGCGATTTACCACCGCCACCCTGGGCGCGTCCTTATCGTCATGCCAGGTGATCGTCCTACCCGCCAATAATGTTGTGCCCGCTGCTTGAAAGTATCCCGGAGAAATGCCGTAGGTCGTGGCATCGGCAACCTTGTTGGACTCGCGCAGGTCGGTGGTGGCGTTGGCGTAGATTGAGTTATCGCTCCAGCCCAGGGACAGTGGCAAGTAATCGACCGAGCCTACGGACAAGACTCCGGGAATGTTCGCGGCTGCGTCGAGCATGCGCCGCTGCATCACTGGCACCTGGTCGCCGTGGTAGCCGGCCATGTTGAGATCCGTGTTGACCAGGAACGCGTTCTGGGGCTGGAAGCCGAAGTTGCTGTGCAGCGACCGCACCAAGCCGCGAACCGCTACCAGTGAAGACGTGACCAGCACTGCGCATAATGCAATCTGCACCACCAGCAACACATCGCGGGTGCCAAACCAGCGGCCGCTGGTCGCGGTCGTTGAGCCAGTCTTCACCACCTGCCACGGATCAGCCTTGAGTACCTGCCGCACCGGTACCAACCCAAAGAGAAAGCCGCTGGCCAGGGCAAGTAGTAACGCAACCACGTAAGTCAGCGCGTCCGGACGCACGGGCAGGTTAATGGGAATATTCGACAGCGGCTGCCAGGCGGTCAATCCGCGCAGCAGAACCACGCTGACCGCGATGCCCGCTGCTCCGCCCACCATAGAAACCAGAATCGCCTCAATCAGAAGCTGGCGCAGGATGTGGCTGCGGGTTGACCCGAGCGCGAGGCGGAGGGCAATCTCACGGGACCGGTCGGCGGCACGGGCGGCAAACAGGCTGCCCAGGTTGGCGCAGGCCGCCAGCAGAATCAGTCCCGCCAATAGCATCAGACCCGCTACAAAAGCGCGGACGGGACGCCCCAGCAAGTTGCCCAGAAGCCCGGGACGCGACAGAGAGAAGGTCAATCCGTCGTCATCTTTTGGGTAGGTCCTGGTCAGGAAGGCGGCGATCGAATCCAGATCGGCGCCCGCCTGCGCCGCAGTCACCCCCGGCTTCACCCGCCCGATCAGCCACAGACTCCGCCCTGTACGCTGGTCAAGATCGTTAAGGCCCTCGATCTGCTGCTGGTCTACCAACGGGACCCACAGAGCTGGAGAAAAAAACCGCTCCGTGCCGCGGAACTCCGGCGAGGCAACGCCGAGCACCGTGAAGGGATGCTTATTCAGTTGAACCATGCGCCCTACGACTGCGGGATCACCCGCGAAATGGCTGCGCCAATAGGCATAGGTGAGCACAATAAACGGACTGCTGTTGGGTCCGTGTTCATCGGAGGTGTGAAAGAAGCGGCCAAGATAGGGCTTGATACCCAGCGTATCGAAGTAATTTCCGCTGGCCTCATAGAGCCATACCTGGGATGGGTCGCCCCCTGTGTCTAGCCCCGCCGCGGCGAAGTTGAACGCGAGGACGCCATCAAAATTCCGGTTGCGGTCGCGCAGATCGAGGTAATCGGGATACGAGTTCAGCGAGTCACGCCGCTCTTCGATCGAGTAAAAGCGTTGCGCATTGGGCACATTGAGAGTGTGCAGCACCAGCGCATTTAAAACGCTGAAGACCACTGCGTTTGCGCCGATGCTCAGCGCCAAAGTGAGGATCGCGGTGATGGCGAAGCTGGGTGATTTCAGCAAGCGCCTCGATGCGTGTTTCAGAGCAGCCAGCATATAGGTCACACCTTGTGCGGGT
This sequence comes from uncultured Acidobacteriaceae bacterium, assembly GCA_963814015.1. Lineage (GTDB taxonomy): Bacteria > Acidobacteriota > Terriglobia > Terriglobales > Acidobacteriaceae > PALSA-350. The sequence goes on along the minus strand of CAWFBI010000001.1, from coordinate 468,361 downwards.
CTTGAAGCATTCCGAGCGCCGCAGTCAAAATAACGGGACGACTGAAAAAGCACGAGTTAGCTGAACGAGCTTGGTCAGGTTCTGTCCAGAACCGAGGTTGATTGTCCGAAATCGAACAGAGGTGCTAACGAATATCAGACCGGGTAATGAGACTCAGGCGCTCGTTCTCTCGCACCAGTGCCTTGCTTCGCCCTTTCAGCAGATCCGGGAGAGTGATGGTTCCGGTTATTCGGTCGGTCGCGCGGTCTACCACCGGGAGGCTTACCAGGGCTTCGGTGGCCATTAACTCAGCTGCGCTGCGGGAGGTGCCATCAGCGTAGACGAAGAACTCTGGCAGCGGCTCGCCGGAAGGCGCATCTTCAGATAGCGGAGACATCAGATCTTTAACCATGACGATCTCCAGCGGATCGACACCGTACTCGCGTGTGAGATGGTAGCCGCGGCGACTCAATTTCTCGGTAAGGATCGAACGAGGCATGAGAAGCGCAGTTACGAGATAAGATGCGACGCAGCCCAACGTGAGGGGCATCAGGGCGGGCAGACAGTGTGTGACCTCAAGGCTGAAGAGAATTGCCGTCAGGGGAACACCGAGCGAGCCAGCCAGCATCGCTCCCATACCGATGAGAGCCCAGAATGCCTGCATTTCGGTTGTAGCGTGGGCGAAGTGCGCCGCGAGTGCACCGATCGCTCCCCCGATCATGAGCAGCGGGGCCAGAACTCCGCCTGACGTTCCAGAGCCCAGGGAAAATGCCCACATCAGCGATTTGACCAGGATGATGCCGAGTATCAGTGCGATGGGCGCATTGCCCCGAAGCAGTTTGGCGATGTTGTCGTAGCCGACGCCCAGGCCTTGGGGAAAAATGAGACCTCCGATGCCGATCCCAATCCCTCCCAGGGCGGGCCACCACATCCAGTGCAAGGGGAGCCGCTCGAATAGGTCCTCAAAGGCGTACATCATGCGGCTCATGCCGGCGGCTACAAGACCGAGAAAGGCACCCAGGAGCAGGCAAGCCACGGCGGTGGAAATCCTGTCCACATCGCCGATTGCAGGCATTCGAAAAAGCGGACCCGGCCCCAGGAGATATCCGCGCAGAATGGCGGCAGTCGAACTGGCGATTGCAACCGGGACGAGGCTTCGCGGCCTCAACTCGAAGAGCAGAAGTTCTACCGCAAGCAGGATCGCAGCCACGGGACTGGCGAATGTAGCAGACATACCGGCCGCGGCGCCGGCCACCAGAAGCGTGGTGCGTTCCGCATCACTGAGCTTGATCCACTGCGCGATGAGCGAGCCGAGGGCCCCGCCGCTCATGATGATGGGACCCTCAGCCCCGAACGGGCCCCCTGAACCGATGGCGATCGCCGCCGAGATGGGCTTCAGGACGGCAACCTTGGGGTCGACCCGCGCGCGGTTCAACAAGATAGCTTCAATCGCTTCGGGGATACCGTGACCCCGAATCTTGTCCGAGCCGAAGCGAGCCATCCATCCAACTAACAGGCCCCCGACGACAGGAACAATGACCATCCAGTAACCCAGAGGACTGCCGGCGGGAGTGACCGAGACTCTACTGAGCCGGTGATAGTAGAAAAGATTCGTCGAAACGGCAATCAGGGTAAGAAGCAATGAGGCGAGAAGGCTGGCGCCAATCCCGATGATCAAAGCGACTCCAGACAACAGCCAGACCCTTCTGTCGACAGTGAAGTCGCGTAGGACAGAGGATTCAGATTTCATTGGTCCTATGCACTCGCTTCAGTTCAGTCAATGCTCGAATAAGCTGTGGAGCAAGCTCGTTAAGCTCGCGCGCATGATCGATCGAAAGGGAGTTCAGAAGCCGCCTTCCTTTGCGTGTCAGTTCCAGGAGCACACATCGGCGGTCATCGTCCCCCTGTTTGCGCTTGATGAGGCCTGCTTCCTCGCACCGATTACTTAGCTCAACCGCTGTATTGTGGCGCAGACCGAGGCGCTCGGCAGCGTAACCGACGGTCGTCGCTGTACCGTCAGGTGCTCCAGCGATTTGCAGCAGAAGTTGATGTTGTTGCGCCTGCAGCCCGAGTTTCTGAGCGGCATTCTCGCTGAATTGGAGGAACGTGCGGAGTTGATGGCGAAACTCGGCAAGCGTTCTGAGTTGGGCTAACGGCACGGAGGTTGTCGGCTCGGATTCCACGTTTTTATTATATCGCTATACGATATATTTATCTAGCGTGATGCGTCTTGCTGGCGGCTTGTGAGGGCGCCGCTAGGTCAAACAACACAATTTTTCCACCCGCCTTGTTCTCTTCCATGCAGCGATGCGCCTCAACAATCTCGTCAAGGTGAAAGACTTTCCCAATCTGGACGTGCAATGTGCCCCCTGCGATCTGTTCGACCAATTGCTCGAGCGGGGTCCGCATAAAATCTTCCGATTCGCCGGCATAAGTGGTCAGGCTAATTGCAGCCGGGATGGCCTCCATCGGAGCGAAATCGTCGAAAGACCATTTGTTGCCGACGATACCCGTCATGCAAACAATTCCGCGCTGTTTGGCGCAACGCAGCGAATCCTTCAATGTCGTCGTGCCTATCAGCGACCGCGCTCCTCGCCGGCACCGGCATCGGCGACCTTCAACCGATCGTGCAGCCCGAATTGTTGCGCGACGGACGCCTTGTCGAGGTGATGCCGAAGTGGCACTTCCCCACCTTCCATCTTTCGGTGGTTCACCTGGGTAATAGGTAAGTCCCCCGACCGGTGCGCGTGTTTAAGGAATTGCGGTACAAATGGCGCCAACGCTGTTTCCGGCTCTTCCGACTTAAGAAGCAAACCAATCCTGCGATAATCAAACAATTCCGAGGCTTATGTTTGGGTGAAAAAAAATGAAGGGTCTGCCACTCATCCGTCTGTTTGTATCGTGCCTGCTAGTCATCACCGTAGTATCGAGCGGCGCCCAGGTTCCAGCCGCGGCTGGTCCAAACCCTTCTCTCAACCGCCGCATCGAGGTCCTCATCCGATCACAGTTCTCCGTGGCCCCCGACTACGACATCATGCTTGGGACCAGGACCAGGAGCGACACCGAGGGCTACGACAACCTGCCTGTTACCTTCACCCACAAAGACAAACAGATCACGGTTAACTTTCTTATCTCCAGGGATGGCACCACGCTCGCGCGAGTGGAAAAGTTCAACATCAATAACAACCCGGCGCTGGCGATTAGCGTAGACAAACGGCCGGTTCGCGGAGTCCCTAGCGCCAAGGTGGAAATAATCAACTTCGACGATCTCGAGTGCCCCTATTGCGGACTACTGAACGGTGAAATCCTGCCCCAGACCCTCAACCACTACAAGGGCCTGATCAAAGTCGTGTACAAGGATTATCCTCTGCCAGGTCACCCCTGGGCCAGGCGCGCGGCTGTGGATGCAAACTGCCTTGCCGATTTGAGCGACTCGGCCTATTGGGCGTATGTCGATTACGTGCACAGTCATGGACCGGATATCAGCGGTGCACAGCCTGACCCAGCCAAATCGTTCGTCGCGCTCGACAATATCGCCGGCACCTTCGGCTCACAAAGCAAAGTCAATGAAACGCAACTTGCAATGTGTCTTAAAAAACAGGATGAGTCGGTGGTGAACCAGTCCCTCAAGCTCGGCGCTCCGCTCGGAGTGGAAGCGACACCCCAGTTATTCGTCGATGGGGAGCGGCTTCCGAGTGGCGCACGGCCGGTGGAAGAGTTATGGCCGGCGATCGATCGCGCGCTCAAGGCCCAGGGAATTCAACCTCCTGCCGAGACCCCACACGCAGGAGTGCCTTCCGCACACGGGCCGTTATGAATGGCCGAATCACTCATCCCGCAACAATCGAGTCGGATCAACGGACAGCACCCGCCACGCAGGAACAGCTGCGGAAACCAGGCCTACCAGAGCCATCGTCAGCACGGCGGCCAGAATCACCCACGGATCAGAGGCAGATGCCTGATATACGATGCTGGCCAGGACCCGGCTTGCCGCTGCTCCCAATGCCAACCCCGCAATCGAACCGGTAGCCAGCAGCACCACTGTACGTCCCAAAGCCGCGCGCAAAACCTGCTTGCCCTGTGCTCCGAGGGCAACGCGGATGCCCAATTCACGCATGCGCTTCGAGACTGTATAGCTTGCCATGCCGAAGATTCCCGTGATGGCAAGCATCATCGCCAGTCCGCCAAGAATGCCAAGGGCGATGGTGGCGGCACGCGCTGGGAAGGTGACCGTCGCCAGCGCATCTGCCCACGTGCTGACGTTAAAGACGGGCAGCGCCGGATCGACACCGGCGATCGCCTGCCGCACAGCAGGGATCATCTCCGCAGCAGTACGGTTGGAGCGAACCAGAATTACGTTGTCGTTGCTGGGTACTTGCCCAATCGCCCAAAACACGGTGGCGGTTGGATCTTCGCTGAGGCTCGAATACTTCCCGTCTTCCACCATCCCGATGATCTCTACCAGGGTCGATGGGTTGAGAGGAAAATGCTTGCCGACTACATCGGTGGTGCCAAACAGCTTTCGGGCAAAGGTTTCGTTCACTATCGCCACACGCGGCGCATGTTCATCATCGTGGATCGAAAACGCCCGGCCTGCCAGCAAGCGCGTCCCGGTGGTTGCAAAGTAGTCTGGCGATACATGGTAGAGATACGGCCAGATTTTCGCGTTGGACATCGAAAAATCGGTTGTCCCGGGGGCAAAGACCGGGTCACCGTTCTGGTTCAGACTCAAGGGCGTGGTATCCGCATAGGCGGCACTCTGGACTCCGGGAATCGATCGAACAGCGTCCAACAAACGTTGCTTCAGAGCAGGCGCCTGGGCGCCCTGGTAGCCCGCCAGATGGACATCCATGGTCGCCAACACCACGCCATCCGGATGAAAGCCCAGCGGCATGTGCAAGGTACGTTCGAGCCCGCGCAGGGCTACAAACGATGCGGTCACGAGCAAGCAGCACAGGGCAATCTGCACCGCCAGTAACAGGTCGCGCAGGGCCATGCGGCGCGATCCCCCATCCGTTCCACCGGAAGACTTCAGCACCTGGTTGGGATCCGTTCCAAGTACCTGCCGGGCGGGAATGACACCGAAAAGCAGACCGGTTAGAAGAGCTATCAGTGCCGCAAAGGCAATGGTGCTGCTGTCGGGCGCAACCAAAAACTGCACTGGAATCTCGGTGCCCGGGTGCCAGGCAGCCAGCCCGCGCAACAGAACGCCGGCAACCAGAGACGCTGCCGCGCCCCCCATCGCCGCCATCAGCACCGATTCCGTCAGCAACTGTCGCAGAATGCGTCCGCGGCTGGAACCAATAGCAATGCGGATGCCCAGTTCTCGCGCGCGGTCAGCTGTACGCGCCGCAAAAAGACCGCCGAGATTGGCACAGGCAGCCAGTAAAACCAGCGCGGCCATACCCATAAGACCATATAAAAAGGCATGGACCGGTCCGCCCAGCGCATCGCCCAGGAACCCGGGTTGCGCTACTTTCAGGGCGAGGTTCTTATTGACACTGGGATACTCCTGAGCAAGCTGCGCAGCGATGCGCGACAGATCAGCGTTAGCCTGGGCCACGGTCACCCCGGGCCTCAGTCTTCCTATATCCCAGGAATTGTTACTTGCCCGGCTATCAAGCCAGCTGTATCCCTCAATCTGCTCTTCGTTTTGAATCGGCACCCAAAGCTCTGGCCAGAAAAGGTATTCCGTACCGTTAAAATTCTTCGGCGCTACCCCGACGACGGTGTAGGGCTGTTTATTTAACCGTACCGTCTTGCCTATCACGTGCGGATCGCCACCGAAGCGTACCTGCCAGCAGGCATAGCTGAGCACCGTATTTTCGCTGCCGTTTTTCTTTTCATCGTCTGACGGACGCAGAAAACGCCCGAGCGCCGGCTTGATGCCCAGCATGTCGAAGTAGTTCCCGCTTACCTCGTAGCCCCATACGGGCTGGGCGCTGCCGGAGATGTCGAAGCCAATCCGCGCCAGACGGTAGACGGCAACGTCAGAGAATGTCCGGTTTCGATCGCGAATATCCCGGTAGTTCGGATAGGTCATCGAAATTCCATTGCTCCGTTGCACCTGAACAACCCGGTTCGCCGCGGGCACCGGCAGCGGATGCAGCACCAGCGCATTCAAGACTCCGAAAACAACTACGTTGGCGGCAATCGCCATGGTCAAGGTGAGCACAGAAGTGAGAGCGAAACCCGGCGAACGCCACAACTGCCGCAGCGCGTAACGAATGTCATTAAGGAGGCTTTGCATGGGTGACCTCGGGAAACGGAAATCAATCGTAGCTATTAAACCGAAGCATTTGAACAGCCAAAGCACTGAACTGGCTAACCGTTGAATTCAACAGCCCTTAACCAATCCTATGCAAAAAGCCGCATTTCATCAGTTGTCCGCGAAGAGAATTGCTTGTTCGGATGTGGACAGAGGATCGGCGAGGGTTATGGAATCGCCTGGCGCCTTCGTTAAATAATCGAGATTGCATATAACCCCTGGTGGTCTTACTGTTTCAGACCTCTTCTATGTCGTCCCTCGTTCTCATCCCCGGATTACTCTGCAATCAGGCGCTGTGGAGTAGTCAGGTTGCGGGCCTCAGCCGTTTTGCGGATATTGCCGTCGCCGATGTGACCAGGCAGGAGACGATTTCGGAGATGGCTTCCGCTGTCCTCGAGGCGGCCCCTGAACATTTTTCTCTGGCAGGATTTTCGCTGGGTAGCCAGGTGGCGCTCGAAATCATGAGCACTTCCAGCAACCGTGTCCAACGGCTGGCGCTTTTGAGCGCCACTCATGGTGGACTGCTTCCTCCCGTTGAAAACGCCATTCGGCATGCGATCGAGACCATCGAGCAGGGAGGCTTCGATAGCTACCTGGAAGCCGTATATCCCACCTATATTTCTCCGGCCCGTGCAAACGATCGCAGGTTGAAACGCTGCTTCCTCGAGATGGCGCAAGCCGTCGGCCAGGATGCAGGTTTGCGGCAAATGCGGGCTCTGCTTGCGATGAAAGGCCCGTTTCCGAATCTGGGCCGGATTGACTGCCCAACCGTGCTCATCAGTGGTCGAGATGACCACCGCACCACGCCGTCAGCCCATGAGGTACTGGCCCAAGAGATTCCCGGGTCTGAACTGGTGATCATCGACGATGCGGCGCATTTCACGCCACTCGAACGGCCCAACATCGTGACCGCATTGCTGGAGCGATGGATAAGCCGGCAGCGGTGAGGCTCTCAGGAGACACGCGCGATCGGCGCCCCGATCTGGCTCCAACGCTTTCCAGTCCCGGTTCAACACCCTGATATCCGTGCAAAACTATGTCGTCGCCGGGGAGAGCTGAGCGGCCCGTCAGGCACGCCCCGCGAATTGGCGAGTTTCCGTGTCCACCATGATTTTCTCCCCGACTTTAATAAAAAAGGGAACGCGGATTTCAATTCCTGTTTGCAGTTTGGCGGGCTTGGTCACGCTCCCACTCGCGGTGTCGCCACGCACGCCAGGTTCGGTATAGGTGACCGCCAGCTCCACCTGAGCCGGCAACTGTACCCCAATGGGATTGCCGTTGTATTTGTCGATGTGGATGATGACCCCTTCTACCAGAAGGTCCAGCGCGTCGCCGATCATCTGCTGGCTCAGCGTGAGCGTCTCATAACTCTCCTGGTCCAGGAAATAGGAACCATCTCCGTCGCTGTAGAGGTAAGAGGCCTCGACCGTCTGGAGGTCCGGCTCCCTGAACTTGTCGCTGGCTTTGAAAGTCTTGTCGAAAACCGCGCGGGTAAGCATGTTACGCATCTTAAGGCGGACCAGCGTCTGGCCACCCCTTGCGGTGGGAGTAGAGATTTCCGCTTCCAGGCAGTGGAAGGGGACGTTCTCGAATTCGACAAACATCTTGCGCTTTACATCAATGGCGTCGATCAATGCGGCCATGGTTTCCTCGAAGACGGGTTAGCCCTGATGCGCCTGGAGTGGCATTGCCGCCAGACAATTACGGGCGTGCATAGGATAACAAGGCGCAGCTCGGAAGAGCCCTGGAGCGGAGCCCGGGAATGGCTGCTCGCCAGCGCGGCTTTGCTTTTTTTGGACGATAAAGCACACCGCCAGCGGCGGAGATTTCCGCAAGGGTCGACCGCCCAGACTCTCCAGACATCATTTTCTCGGAACCTGACGCCGGACAAAACCGGGCTACCGGAGAGTGGCCGCACATTCGAGCAGTTCCACACCATCATAAGGACGGGAAAGGACTACGATCATCTCCGTCCCAGCTGTTCCGCAACCATCAAGACGCACTGCCTGACATCTCAACGCCTGACCGATCGCGGCCATCTATCAGTATCTAAGCGCCGTGCCTTGTCTTGAGAGTTCGGGAGATCCTAGTAGCCCTTGCATAACGACTGTAAATAAATGCCCGGTAGGCAAGCCTTAATAACTGTTCAGTGGGGGTACCGGATCCCATCCTTAAACCAGTTACTTCGGGTCAAGGATCGGATCCGCAACTGCCGGTATCCCGCGGCGTGGCTTTGTTAGACCCTCCTTAACATGACCTTTTTTGCAAACGCGGCAACTCTCTCCTGCTAATCAAGCTCTAAGCAATGTTAGAGGTGGAATAGATGCCTAGTTTGAAATCTCTTGCGTATTCTGTTCTCGCTGCGGCCATGCTGAGCGGCTTTCCCGGTGCGCTTGCGCAGGTAACCATCAATATCGGGCCAGCTCCAATCTGCCCGTATGGCTACTATGACTTTGCTCCCTATAACTGCGCACCGTACGGCTACTATGGGCCGGATTGGTTCGTTGGAGGAGTGTTCATAGGAGCCGGCCCCTGGTATCACGGCCACGATCATTTCTATGGCCATGTCGACAACCGCTACGATCCTCGCCACGGCTACAAAGGACCCTATCCAGAACGCGGGGAGCAGCCGTACAACAATTTCCACGCCAACGAGGCGCATGATCCCCATGGCAACGTAGGCAATGCCGGCCATGATGGGGGCGGTGAACACAGCCCCGGACCCGGTGGCGAACATGGCCCCGGACCTCAAGGTGGCGGACACGGCGGCGGCAGCGGCCACCACTAGAGGACGCTTCAGACCAGGCAGCAAGGCCCGCCCTTCGAGCGGGCCTTTTCTTTGCCGCACGCCTTGCCATATTGCTCCATCTCGCGTCGCTGAAGAAATTATCAGGTAGCAAAGCGAAAGCTAATACTCAGGAGCCAATTCCTCCCGGCGATCCAGAATCTTATACCCGGCGGGGACCGCAAAGTACTGCAGGTCTGGTTCCGAGGTGCTCAGTTCGGTCACGGTAAAGCTTTGTTTGCCGGTCTGCGGGCTGTCGAGCACAGACAACAGGTTGATGCCGAGTTGTGAACAATACCAGAACTCCCGGGTCGTAACCATCGGGCGGTCATTACCGATAACGCCAGGATTGATGGTCGTGGTATCTCGATACCCTTGGGTTTCACACCCATCCCGGTTGTCCCTGCCGAGGTCTTCATGAGTGTGGAATCCGTTGCCCCCTGGCAACGGTCCGGAGGCTTCCCGATCCGGACGGTATTCATTAGTCGTCGACCCGGCATAGCGCAACAGGTGGCACTGCTTGTCCGCGACAAAACAATTGTAAAGAAGGTGTTCCACCGGATCGGCAATCTGAATCACGTTCATTGTCGACTCCACCTTACCGCCCTTTGGTACCAGCATCCAGCGCTCCTGGTAAATTCTGCCCGCACTATCACGCATGATGCGGCGGCGATTGGCAAGGGTATAGCTTCCATCTCTACCCAGCGGGCGCGTCCACTCCGTGGCCAAGGTGAGTTGGAAAGGCGCCTTATCCATAGGGGGAACAAAGATGCTTTCCAGAACCTGGCGCGTACCACCGTCGTGCACTCCAACGGGCTGAGGCTGAGCACCAGCCTGCGCATGTACGGCGCTACGTTGGGCAAGACATAACAACACGGTGACTGAACCGATCCCTATTGCCCTGCGCAAGCGCATGAATGACTCCGGGTCCAGTTTAGACCTGCAATGAAAAATTGCAATTTGCTAATGAGCTGCCGCAGCTACGGCATCGTTTAAGCGGGTGAAGAAAGCATCGTAATTACCACTGCTCTCGGCGAAGCGCAGCGGCTTTACCCGCTCCACACGTATCTCGGCAGCGTCAGGCGAACTCTTCAGGATGTTCATGGTTTCGGCGATGAACTCCTCTAAAGGCATGGCATTGGGATCGTTCGCCTGCCTCGCTCCCATCAAATGAGTTTGCACATAGGGAGGGATCAGCTCCAGAACCTGAACGGACGTCCCCTTGAGTTGATAGCGAAGCGACTGGGTGTAGGAGTGAATGGCCGCCTTGGTCGCGCAGTAGGTGGGCGTCATTGCCATGGGCACAAACGCTAAGCCGGATGAGACGGTCATGACGACAGAGTGTGGCTGTGCCAGCAACTGCGGAAGCAATGCAGCTGTCAACCGGATGGGACCAAGCAAATTGGTGGTTACGATCGCTTCCGCGTCGGCGACTCCCCCACTTCTCAGGTCTTCCGGACGCATGATGCCTGCATTGTGAATGACTGCATTCAGGCTTGGATAGTCCTTTGCCAACTGGGCGGCAAAGCTGCGGATTGCGTCTGCATTCTCGATATCGAAGACTGCGGATTTCATCCCGGGATTTGCGGCAACGGTTTCTTCCAACAGCTGCCGGCGACGGCCAGCGATGACCACCTGGTTGCCGAGCGCACGGAAAACCTCCGCCAGAGCGCGGCCGATACCGGAACCCCCACCCGTGATCAGGATCGTATTTCCACTCATTTGCATGTTGTTCACTCCCTGATTCAGATCGTATGATGGCCGCGAACTATTTGGGAAGCAGGCACTTATAAGAGCCATACTTACCCAAAGGAGAGTGATGGATGGCAAGCAAGAACGGAGCTCGTTCCTCACGCAATGGCCTATCCATGCCGCCGCCGGAGCAGAGCGATCCCGAGTTGGAAGCTCTGGTCCGAGAAATTATCGGACGGGTCGCCGATAAATGGACCATGCTCGTACTGGAGGCGTTCGAGGAGCATGGCCGGCTGCGATTCACACGGCTGGGCGAGTTGATCGGAGGCGTAAGCCAGAAGATGTTGACCAAGACCCTTCGCCAGATGGAAGCCGACGGACTGGTTTCGCGCACCGTGTTTCCTGTAATCCCACCCAGGGTGGAGTACGAACTGACCAGCCTCGGCCGCAGCCTGGGAAAAGCGTTTTGTGGTGTGTGGATTTGGGCCGAGCGGAATCGTGCGGCCATTGAACGAGCACGGACGAGGTTCCGGGAATCGCGGATCTCAGGCGCAACGTAGGTTTGCGCATGACACAATGGCTCGTTAAGCGTCCAAGTGGAAAACCAGGAGATCGAGATGAAACTAGTTCTGGTAGGAGTGGTCCTGTCACTATCGAGCCTTGCTTTCGCGCAGGAACAAAAGCCTATGACACTGAAGGCGGTTCTGCTGGAGCAGCTGCGATCAACCCATAACAAGGCGGAGTGGTTCGTGCCGGCGAACACTGCGGTAGCCGGCCTGACGCCGGCGCAAGCGAGTTGGACTGACAAGAGTGGAAATCATTCCGTTGGCCAGCTGGCGAATCACCTGGTGTTCTGGGATCGCGAGTCGCTGGCGAAGTTCAAAGGCGAGAAGCCAGCGAAGTTTGATGGCAACAATGACGAGACCTTCAACAGCTTCGATGCCAAGAGCTGGAACGAGACCGTCAAGCAGCTCGATCAGGTGATGACGGAGTGGGAGCAGGCGGTGGAAGGCGCAGATGATGCAAAGATCGCATTGTGGGCGTCGACGATTGCACACATTGGCACGCACAATGCGTACCACATCGGGCAGATGGTTTATGTGCGCAAGCTGCAGGGCGTATGGGATCCGGACAAAGGGGTTAAGTAGGTTCGAAAAGATTGCCGGGCGCCGCCGACCTGCCCCGTCACTCCAATGATTGCGTACCTAACAGTATTCTGGTGGTCGTCAGACGGGTTTTGATCCGGCCGAAGCAGGGTGGATGCCGAGACGAGCCTGCAGTTGTTTGCGATAACGCCGGCTCAGCCGGAGATTGGTTCCGCTCCCGAGCAGCACCGTATAGTCGCCGTCTTCATTGAGCTTTAGACCCCGCACGCGGTTGAGGTTCACGATGGTGGAACGATGAATGCGACAAAACACGGCCGGATCCAAATCCTGCACCAGTTCAGAGATGCTGCGGCGCAGCAAGTGAGTTTTCGGCCCCACGTGTAAGCCCGCATAGTAGTCGGCAGCCTCGATCCAATCGATCTCCGGCAGGCTTACGAACGTTACCTGCCCGGCGCTCTTGACGGCCAGGAACTCCAGCTTTCTCGGCTGATCTTTGTCGCGCACGATCTTTTGCTTGGCGCGATCGACCGCCCGATCGAATCGAGCATTGTCGAACGGTTTCAAAAGGTAGTCGAGCGCGCCCGCCTCGAATGCCCGCAGCGCGTACTCATCGTAGGCGGTCACAAAGACGACGGCAGCCGGCACGTCTTTACCCAGCAACTCGAGCACGTCGAAGCCGTCGCATTCCGGCATCTGCACATCGAGAAACAGCAGGTCTGGTTTGGTCTTGCGGATTTCGTTCGGAGCGTCCACCCCGGATCCGCATTCGCTTACAATTTCAATCTCCGGATCGAGCCGCAGGAGCACGGACAGGTTGCTCCGCGCGAGTGGCTCGTCGTCCACAATGGCCGTCCGAATTTTGCCGGCACACATTTCCGCCGTCACCATCACTCCTTGAAAGGCATCGACACGGTTACTTCCACTCCCCCGGGGTCGTGGTTCTGCATGCTCAGGTCGAAAGCATCGCCATACAGGCTTTGCAGGCGGGTTCTCATATTCGAAATCCCGATCCCGGAACGCATCTTTTCCCACACCACGGGCGGCCCGTCATTGTAGACACTGACTGTGAGCTGGCCGTTGGAGCGAGAGGCCGCAATTCGGATCGAGCCTCCCTGAGCTCGTTGGGCGATGCCATGCTTGATCGCATTTTCTACCATGAGTTGCAGAATCAGTGTGGGAACCTGAGCGAGCAGCAGCTCCCTGGGGACATCGACACTGAACTGGAGCCGCTCGACAAACCGCACCTTCTGGATATCCAAATATTTTTGTGCGAATTCCACTTCCTCTCCCAGCGGTACTTGTTGCCGGGTTGAGTCCTGCAGCACCCGTCGGAGGAAATCGCTCAGCCCGGCAATCATGCTCACCGCCGCATCGTTCCTTCTCTCACGTATAAGCCCCGCGATGGCGTTGAGGGTGTTGAATAGAAAGTGCGGCTCGACCTGCCGCCGCAAGGCATCGAGTTGCGCCTTCGAGAGCTGCTCGTTCAGCCGCGCGGTCTCGGTCTGCTGATAGGCAAGCCTTGACCTGGAATCGAGTGCATAGCTGACTGCGACGACGGTGGCGTACAGGACCAGGGAAGAAAGAACCCCGTTATAGAATCGGTCGAGCCATTGATGCACGGATGGCCCCGCTGGCGCGGCGCTCGCATAGGGATTTAATAATGCGTCCAGCCACATCATCCAGGCCGCACAGAGCAGCCCAATGGCGGTGCAGGAAGCCAGGTGCACGAGCCAGGTCTTCAGGGGCTTCAACTTTACCGGAGGGAATCGACGCCCGAGGCGCATGACAGGGTCGGTGGCCAGGGCCCAGGGCAAAAAGGAACATGCCTCGGTCACAAAGAGCCTTACCCAGGCATGGTGCATGCCTTCCGACCGCATCACGAAAACGGTCTGCATCGCAGCAATAAGCCCGAAACCAGACCAGATGGATGCAATCCATATCCAGCGGCAGGGCTGCGAACGGGTGGGGCTCATGTCCATAGCAAGATCGTATTCCAAGGTTCTGGGAGCTAAGCAAGGATGCAGTGAAACGCCGGAACTGTGCAGCCGCCGGTCTGGCTCAAAACGACCGCTCGGGGCGATACTGCTCACATGCTCACCGCGGCGAAGATCACCCTATTGCTTGCAACCCTTCTATTTCCTCTGACCGCGCTCGTACAGGGGGCGCCGGAGCAGGTTGCCCAATATACCAGTGACGCCCAACTCAAGTTCCCGGAGCACTACCGGGAGTGGGTTTACCTCACCTCGGGCTTCGATATGAGTTACAACCCGTCTATGCAGATGGACAACCATCACATGTTCGACAATGTGTTTGTAAATCCTGATGCTTACCAGGCATTTGTTAAGACAGGCACCTGGCCGGACCACACCATGCTGGTACTTGAAGCCCGCGGGGCGCAGGGGAAGGGCTCGATCAATCAGAAAGGCAACTACCAGGGCACAGTCATGGGACTCGAGGTGCACGTGAAGGACGAAGCGCGCTTTCCGGGTAAATGGGCTTTCTTTGGCTTCGGCGAAGGCAAGACCGCCAGGATGATTCCGACATCGACCGATTGCTACAGCTGCCACGCCTCGCACGCGGCTGTAGACACCACGTTCGTTCAGTTCTATCCAACGCTGTTGCCCATCGCCACCAGCAAGGGCACACTTTCGGCCGCCTACCTAAAAGAGACTGCAGCGCCTGCTCAGAAGTAGGTTCTTCTTGACTCTGACCCTGCGTCATGGCTGACCATGTACGTGGAAGCGATGGACCGACTCTACAGAGCGCACGAATTTGCCAAACTGGCTGGTGTGACCGTCAGGGCCCTGCATCATTACGATCGCATCGGTTTACTTAAACCGCAGCGAAGCAGCTCCGGACACCGGCTCTACTGCCTCGGCGATTTGGAGCGCTTGGAACAGATCACCGCACTCAAATTTCTTGGCATTCCGCTGAAAGAGATCAAGGTGCTCCTGGGATGCAACCCCCTGACACTGCTGGAATCCTTGCGCTTGCAACTACGGGCACTGACAGAAAAACGAGAGTTAATCGACCACGCCATCAACGCGATCGTAGAAGCGGAGAAACTCGTTGAATCGAATCAGCCAACCGAAGCCTCTGTTTTGAGGAAAATCATCGAGGTTATCGAGATGCGGCCAGAAGAGGATTTCATGAGGCGCTACTACACTGAGGAAGGTTGGGCAAAAAGAAATCTGCTGCGGGAACAAACCTCTCCTGAAGCCCGGCAAGGTTATCACCAGGCCTGGAGACAGCTTTTCCTCGATGTGGAGGCCGCGCTCGACCTGGACCCAGCAGGTGAGACCGCTCAACTTCTTACCAAGCGATGGGTTTTGCTGGCAGAGGCTGTTAGTGAAGGCGATCCCGAGATCAAGGCTGGCGCCATCAAGGCCTGGAAAGATCATCAAAATTGGCCCATGGCCGAACAGGATGCACTGTTCGCGCGTTACGGTCTCGACTCCAGCGACAGAAACCTGTCGATGATGCGGGTGGAAAAAATTGCTAAATTCATTGGACGAGCGATTGGCCGCAAGTACTACGGGGCACTCGGCTCGATACGTCTCGCCCTTATAAACGAACCGCCGAAGGAGGAACATAGGCTCTGGGTTGACCTGTTTCGCGACGTAGAATCCGCTCTCGGGGAAAGTCCCGTCAGCAACCGGGCTCAGGCTCTAGCAGCAAGGTGGACTGAGCTGAAGAGAGATGCGGAGCCCGGAGCAGCTAAGACCGTGCAGCGAGTCGAAGGTTTTCAAAATGTCTTGCGGCAGAAGTGGCCCTGGGATGCTTCTGTGGTTGTAGTGAGTCAGGTTGCGCGTCTATACCGCATAGAGCAGGTCTCGATGTTCCTCGAAAAGGCGTTGGCACACAGCAGAGATAAACGGGATTCGGCTTAGGCCCAAAGGAATGAGAGACGGCTTCCAAGCACCCTGAAGGTGGTGATGATTATGACTGAGAGCAGGTCCGAGGCGATGGTTTCTGAGTTTGCGGATGGCCGCACCGACCTGGTGTTTGAGCTTTTGGCGCGAGGCTGCCCACCCGGCTCCACCGATCAGAACGGAGTTTCCTTCATCCACTGGTGCGCCTATTACGGCGATGTGAGCGCTATCAGGTTCCTGCTTTCGCAAGGTGAGTCGCTCGATTCACTCGGACCAGACCGCGGTCTCAACGCAGCATCGTTTCATGGTCATTGGCGTCTCTGTAAGTTTCTCCTGGAGCAGGGAGCGGACGTGAATCGTTCCTCTCCAGACACCGGAGAAACTCCGCTGCATGCTGCTCTATGCAAGACAGACCGATTGGTTTACGACCGCGTTTTGAAGGTCCTGCTATCCAAGGGGGCAGACCCCAACGCTACCACGAAAAATGGAGCGGAGACGGGAGGTTTTATGCGCGATTGCAGAACCAAGGGAGAAACCCCGCTCCACCGCGCGGCTGCGTTTGGCGAGGAGGAGACCATTAAACTTCTGCTCGATGCCGGAGCCCGGATCGATGCCACCGATGCGAATGGCGATACGCCGCTAAGCTGGGCCAGTTGGTATCTGCGGCCCGCTCCGATTCTCCGGCTACTTTGTTACGGCGATTTCCGTATTCACCCGAAACATCAATCGATGCAAGCCAATCTCCTGGGAACACCGCACATCTAAAAGATTCAGCAGTCCCTTGGTGCGAACCACGAGGCCTGAACCAGTCTTTGAAGGGAACGACCTTAAGAGTGTGCGTGAGAACCCGGAGAAAGGAAACAGCAGGTTCCCTCGCACACTCTTCAGGCCGTTCATAAACGGCGCACAATAAGTGCGGCTTTAGCCACGAGGGGATCCAGTATCGGAGTGTGTAACAGACTTTACAGGTTGCGGAAAAACTCATGAAAAGATCCAATCCGCCTTTGGTATTCCCGCTTACCCACGGACAAAGTTGCCCCAACGCCATCATTCGCCTCCGGAATTGGAAGTAAACTATCCCTTATGCCAAATGTTGCTGATTCTCTAATCACCTCTGGATACAAAGCGCGGAGGGAAGGAAGGCTAAAGGACGCGGAGCAGCTTTTCTCTGAGGCGGTTGGTTTGAGCGGCGGACCTGCCGACCAGGCAGCACTGGCCAAATCGCTGACTGGTCTAGCGCAGATAAAGCGAGACCTGGAAAACAATACTGAGGCACTACTGCACTATAGAAAAGCAGCAGACATCTATCGTCGCCTCCCTGATCCCCTTAGACTGGCTCACACAGTCAGGCACGTAGGAGACATTCTCCGCAGTGAAGGGTCGATAGCAGAGGCGAGCCCCTGTTACGAGGAAGCGCTGAGAGTTTACCGCCAGAATCCTGAGACATCTCCTCTCGACCTCGCCAACGCTATCAGAGGTTTTGCCCTGCTCAGAACGGAAGCCGGAGAAACGGAGCAGGCAAAGTCCCTCTGGCAGGAAGCCAGACGCTTGTATGAAGTTGAAAACATACAGGCGGGTGTACAGGAAAGCGACGCTCAAATGGATCTCCTGGCCAGGAGGTAGCCGTTCGGTAGCGAATGCTGGATCGAGACGGAAAAGAATGCCCTTTGACAGACGTGAAGCCATTCATCTCTTAAGTTTTACTGTGGGGTCTGCCATCGCAGGTTTCGATGGTCAACCGGCACAAGGCGCAGAGGTCCCCACGGGCGAAATCCCGATGGAAAGAGTTCTGGGCATTGGTGGATTCTTCTTCCGTGCTCAGGATCCCGCCGCCCTGGCTCACTGGTATAAGGAACACCTCGGTATTGTTCCCACCCCTTCGAGCTATGGGGAGCAGGTCTGGAGGACGGAGGCTGGTCCAACTGTGTTCACGCCGTTCCCTCAGTCGACCTCCTATTTCGGGAATCCGAAGCAGATGTGGATGGTCAACTTCCGGGTCCGGGATCTGGATAAGATGGCTGCGCAGCTTAGGAAGGCGGGAATCACTGTCGATGTTGATCCGAAGGTGTATCCCAACGGCCGCTTTGCTCGTATTCACGATCCTGAGGGCAATCCGATAGAGCTATGGCAACCGGCAGGGCCTGGTGCTTGAATTCTGCTGAGGTTACCGCGCTTCCGTCAAAGCGTTTTTAATTGCAGGAAATGTGTTCATCGTTCTGTCAAACAGCAACGGCAGGAAAGCAAACGAGTGGGAATTTTCACTGGTTTCCGGCGCGAACTCGAGGGCTTTGATTTCGTCATCCACGTCCTGGTCCATTTCGACGATATGGGCGGGAGAGAAGTTTATTCCCTTGTAGCTCTTGGCCCAGAGCATCCGGCCTGCGGCAATATCCAGGATCCCGCCGTAGGTAGCATCGCCTTTAACAAAAAACACCGACGCGAGGCATGAATTCAGCCTTGCGCTGTAGAACACGGTGTCGAACCTTTCCGCATGTATCGAGGGGTCGGCTCGTCTCTGGGCTTCCACGTTAGCCTGCTCTTGTTGCCCGTATACGGAGCAATCCATTTTGTGCTGAGCTTCACCATTGGTCGCTGCGCGAGCCGCTCCGGGCCCCAGGACAGCCAAAGCAAGCAGCGCAACCTTTATTGAGCAAGCCGAAAATCGTGCGACATCCTCCATAGCTAAGCCCCCGTGGTCCGTTCTAGGCGAACAGTACCGTGCTACCGAGGCGCAGACAATCCCACCTTGGTCATGGTGGATGCGGGTTTATTGCCTTCAGGCGAGGGGGAGGCGATTTACGAGGGTTTTAGTCACACAACGGTCACTGAGCGATGGTTACTTCAGGAGCCGGCATTGCGTATAAGAACTGGACGGGTGCCCCATGTCCAGCTGTGATCCATGAACCGCGACCGGAAAATACTTCATAATAAAAGTCTATGTCGAAACGTGAATTTCAGACCGAAGTCAGTCAGCTGCTACAACTGATCGTCCATTCCCTCTATTCCCATCCTGAGATCTTTCTGCGCGAGTTGATTTCCAACTCCTCCGACGCGCTGGACAAGCTCCGCCACCTGACCCTTGTCGATGAGGCCTACAAGAGCCTTCCCTTTGATCCGCGCATCGACCTGGAACTCGATGAGGAGAAAAAGACACTGACCATCGCCGACACCGGCATCGGCATGAACGAGGAAGATCTGGCCTCGAACCTGGGCACGATCGCCCGTTCGGGCACAAAGAACTTTCTCTCCCAGCTCTCTGGCGATGCCAAAAAGGACTCCAACCTCATCGGTCAGTTTGGCGTGGGCTTTTACAGCGCCTTCATGGTTGCCGACCGGGTCGAGGTGGTCTCGCGCAAGGCCGGCGAAGACCAGGCCTGGCGCTGGGTGAGCGATGGCAAAACCGGCTTCGATATTGAGCCCGCGGAGCGTTCCGTCGCCGGCACCACTGTACTGCTTCACCTCAACGAGGAAGGCCAGCAGTACGCCAATAGCTATCGCCTGAAGGAGATCGTCAAGAAATATTCCAACCACATCGCGTTCCCGATCTTTTTCACCTATGACAAGAGCGAGTGGAACGAAGCGGAGAAAAAGTCGGTCAAAAAACGGACCACGGAACAGATCAATACCGCCAGCGCTCTCTGGCGCCGGTCCAAGAACGAGCTCAAAGACGAGGACTACAAGGAGCTCTACAAATCGATCACCGGCGATTGGGAAGATCCGCTGTTCTGGATCCACACCAAGGCTGAAGGAAGCCTCGACTACATCACCCTCTTCTATGTGCCGTCGAAGGCGCCACTCGATCTCTACCAGGCTGAGTACAAGACCGGCGTAAAGCTCTATGTGAAACGCGTCTTCATCATGGACGATTCCAAGGACCTTCTGCCGCAATATCTGCGCTTCGTACGCGGCATTATCGACAGCGAGGACCTTCCGCTGAATGTGAGCCGCGAGATCCTGCAGCAGAACCGCGTCCTCACCAGTATCCGGACGGCGAGCGTCAAGAAGATCCTCTCCGAGTTTAAGAACATCGCGGCTACCCAGCCCGAGCTGTATCTGAAGTTCATCGCCGAATACAACCGCCCGCTCAAGGAAGGGCTATACGGCGACTACGCAAATCGCGATACGCTGCTCGATCTGGTTCGCTTCAAATCCACCAAGGTGGAGGGCCTCACCAGCCTCGCCGATGTGAAGTCGCGGATGAAGGATGGACAGAAGAGCATCTATTACATCACCGGGGGCACGGAGGCCCTGCTGCGCACGTCGCCTCTACTCGAAATCTACAAGAAGAAAGATCTCGAGGTGCTGCTGCTGGATGACGAGATCGACGAGATTGTCTTTTCCGGCATCGAGAAGTATGGGGATATCGACCTCAAGGCGGTGAATAAAGCCGCTACCAGTGACGACCTGAAAGACGAGGCGGAACCGGACAAGACGGACACACTGAAACCGCTGATTGAGAAGCTGAAGGCCACGCTGGGCGACCGGGTCAAAGATGTGCGCGCCTCGGTGCGGCTGGCGGACAGCCCGTCCTGCATCGTCTCCGACGAAGACGAGCCATCGATGAAGATGCAGCAGATGCTGCGTGCCATGGGGCAGAAAGACATGCCCTCGCTAAAACCTACGCTCGAGATCAATCCCGATCACGAGATCGTCAAGAAGCTGTTGGCACGTTCCGATGATGCCGTGGCTGAGGATGCGGCGTGGCTGCTCTTCGATCAGGCTCTGCTCATGGAAGGCGTACCCCTCCAGGATCCCGCTATCTTTGTCCAGCGACTCAACCGCATCCTGAACCTGTCCATCTAGCCCCGCGGAATCCCAGGTCTCAAAATCAAGACCTGGGGCACCCAGGGTTCGTGGTGAGTGAACTAACGGCCTACGCCGGTTGAAACAGATAGTTCCCGGGAAACAAGCTTCTCCGCAGCCAGGGCGAGAATATTGTGACCTCGAGTGGTAGGGTGCAGGTCATCCCAAAAGAGATAGGTGTCCGGGTCGATGGAGTGAATATCCTGGGCGCTGGTGGTAACGTCTGCCAGCGAATACCTGGAGGGCGACGCGATGATCTGCTGGAAGAGAGAAAAGACGTCAAGCTGGGCGAGATGAAGGTGCTTGCCAGGGTTGATGTCGTGCAGGATCGAGATGCCGGCAGACAGGAGCTGATTGAAGAGAATGCTTGCCGTGGTCGCTGGAACCGAGGTCGTGGGACTGCCATTGAACCGGGGAACGGCTCCCAGAGGAGGCAGGTTGGGGATGATGAACTGCGTGGCCCCTGCATGGATGAGGCGCTGGATGTTGTTCGCCTGATTAATTGCTGCCTTGACGACGTCGTCGGCTGAAGTGGCGTTGAGAAGGTCGTTGGCGCCGCCCCAAACGATGAACAATGTCCTATTGCTGATCACCGGCGACGTGGCGAGATAGTCGGTAATCTGCTGGCCAATATTGTTCACATTGACTGAGAGCGTAGGGGTGAGGGTTAGTAACGAGGTGCCGCTGCCGGTGAGGGCGAAGCCATATGCGTAGTTGGTTCCGCCATCGAGCGAGTTCCTGATAATGGGCTTGGATGGCAACCTTGCTGCATACTGTTCAATCCACACGCCGAAGTATTTTTGAGCAGCAGGCACGGTGTCGTCCCCGTCGGTGAACCGGCCATCGGTGTAGTCGGCCAGGGGTCCTGGAATGCGCATCCCATACTTGGCTTCAGTGAGATGGGCGACGTTGCCAGTATCCGAGAGGGAGTCTCCAAAGACGACGATGGAAGTGTAATCCTGCGCATGCGCCAGGACTGCGGTGAAAGTGAAGAGGAGAGCAGAGCAGAGCCAGAGCAGGCGCCGTGCTGGAGTGGTGGGCATCGAATGAGTGGCCTTCATGGAATTAAGAGTCTCCCGGTCGTGAAGCATTGAAACATGGCCCGGCACCTTACCGCAACCGTAGGAGAAACTTCCGGAACGCGGCCGAAGCGGCTAGTGCGAACCCACGTTGCAAGCTTCTGCGAGGATCCCAGGTCTCAAAATCGAGACCTGGGTTACCCGCCTTCGTGGTCAAAAGGATTTCCAAGTGTGGACTTTCTTTCCTACGCTCCCCAAGGCCAGGATCCCTTCCTTGCCGCCGGCGCTGGTGACGACCGTATCAATCTCGGCCCCATTGTCCACGACCACGAAGCTCGTGATAACAGGGGGCCTGCCGTCGGTGAAGTCGATGGTAAACGTACCCGTGCAGTCGGAGTTTACCGTGTACTTACCGTTGGCCCTGGTGTGAGTGAAGTCGGAGACAACCTCACCGTTGATGGTTACCGTATCGATCTGCTGAAAGGTGCCCTCGCCGTCGAAGTCGGCCATGGCCACGCCTACCTGCGGGCCTGTGGGCCCCGGGCCCACTAATTTGGTGCCTTGAAGCGTAAACCCGTAGTGACCGGAAAGAAGTTTGTCGTTGCAGCCCTCGGTGTCACTTAGCGCCTGGGCTGAGCCCACGGCACCCAGTGTGAGCAGAACCAACGCCGCCGCATTTGTGAATAGTTTGCTGTTCATAAATCCTCCTGAAGAGTGGATTGCGATCCCTCTTGTAGCGAGGTGCCGTAATGGGAGTCAATCGACTGCGCCTGACCTGCTACTGACTTGCTAAGAAAATGCTGGCAAAGGAGTTGCCTGATTTCCTGAATTCAGCAACTGGGTTAACATGGCAGCGGGTGAGGGGTTTAACCTATGAACCCGCCAGCCAGTTCCAGCCGCCTCGTTCGGACCGGGCTTTTCGAAATTGACCTGGCCTCCGGCCAAGTACACAAGAACGGGCGGAAATTGCCCCTTCAAGAACAACCCTTTCGCGTTTTAGCCATGCTGCTCGAGCGCCCGGGAGAAGTTGTTACCCGCCAGGACTTGCAAACAAGGCTCTGGCCAGCCGACACGTATGTCGGATTCGACGAGGGCCTGAACACCGCGATCCGCAAACTGCGGACCGCCTTCGGCGACTCAGCCGGCAACCCGCGATTCATTGAGACGCTGCCCCGGCGAGGCTATCGGTTCATCGCTCCGGTGACCGAAACCACAACCGTAAACACTTTGCCCGCGATCGCGGACGTGATAGGAATTCGCGCCGATGACGCGATTGCTGACTCGGAGCAGGCAGTAAGTGCTCCGGACTGCCCGGCCCCTGTTTCCGCGGTTCGGAAGTGGCCGTGGAAGACGGCTGCCTTGGCGACAGCTTTCCTGATCTTGGCTCTCACCGTGGTCGCATACATCGTGCGCAAGCATTCCTCCCCGGGCTCTGCCCCCGCTAGACGAGCGATGCTTGCGATCTTGCCCTTCCAGAATTTGAGCGACGACCCGGGCCAGGAGTACTTCAGCGATGGGCTAACCGAGGAAACCATTACAGATCTCGGCCAGCTCAGCCCGGAAAATCTCGGAGTGATCGCCCGAACGTCGGCTATGGCCTATAAGCACACAAACAAGACCGTCAGCCAGATCGGCCGTGAACTGCGCGTCGACTACATCCTGGAAGGAAGCGTGAGGCGGGAGGGGGGAAGGGCTCGCGTCAGCGCGCAGTTGATTCGCGTAAGTGACCAGACCCATCTTTGGGCTCAGAACTACGATCGCGAGCTCGAAGACCTGCTTGATGTACAGAACGACCTCGGCCGGTCGATCGCACAGCAGGTAAGTGCTAATCTCACGCCTCAACAGAAGGTCGAATTATCAAAGAAGCACAGTGTGAACCCCGAGGCTTACGACCTCTACCTCAAGGGCCGCTTTTACTGGAACCAAAGAACCCCCGAGGCCAACAAGGAAAGCATTCGGTATTTCCAGGAAGCTACCGCCAAAGACGCCAACTTCGCCTTAGCCTATGCCGGCCTGGCCGACGCCTACAACATCAGTAATATTCTTGGCCTGTATACACCCAGGGAAAGCTTTCCACAGGCAAGGACGGCAGCAATCAGGGCTATTCAATTGGATAGCTCGCTCGCCGAAGCGCATGCCGCCCTCGGTATGGAGAAATCGCATTACGAGTTTGACTTCCCAGGAGCGGAAAGAGAATTTCTGAAGGCGCTTGAAGTCAATCCCAACTCGCCATACGCGCATCTGTTTTATTCCAATTGCTTCCTCCTGCCCATGGGCCGCAAAGCGCAAGCCATTGCTGAGAACAAACGGGCAGTGGAAATCGATCCCCTTTCTTTGCCCATAAACAACTTCTTGGGTATGACCTACATGTTTGCAGGAGATGACGAGCGTGCATATCGCCAATTCCAGCACACCATCGCCATGGATCCCAGCTTCCCGCTCGCCCACGAATATTTTTCCTCGTTCCTGGCCACGATAGGAAGATACGAGGAGTCCATCAAGGAACAGGAAAAGAGCGAGGTACTTGGCGGTAGCAGTCCTAAGGAAGCTGCGGCCAGGGCAACCGTGATGGAGAGAGCCTTCAAGAACGGCGGAGAAAAGGGATTTTGGCACAAGCTTCTCGAGCTTGAGCTGGAGGCCGGCAAGCAACCTGGGGCTTATGCTTCGCCCAGTGTCTTAGCCGCGGCATACGCTATGGCCGGGCAAACGGACAAGGCGTTTGAATGGTTGGATAAGGCCTACGAGGAACGGGAAGGGCAGGATCTCACTCTGCTGAAGCTCGACCCTGTCTACAGGAATCTGCGCAGCGATCCCCGATTCTCGGCGCTGCTGCGGAGGATCGGATTACCTCAATAACAGCAACAGCAAAAGGCAGTTGCGTTGAGCACGGCAGGAATGGCAGCGAAAGCGGGGTGCCCATCCTTGAACCAGTTTCTTTGGGTTCAAGAGTGG
The DNA here is from genome assembly GCA_963814015.1 of uncultured Acidobacteriaceae bacterium. Taxonomy (GTDB): domain Bacteria; phylum Acidobacteriota; class Terriglobia; order Terriglobales; family Acidobacteriaceae; genus PALSA-350. Next base: position 443,885 of record CAWFBI010000001.1, on the reverse strand, counting down.
GATATGCAGAGGTGTACGCCGAAAATTCATGGTCTTGACGCGATGCGCGATTAGTATCACAATGTAGCTCTAACCATGTTGGGAGAATTTGAATACCTGCTGATTACTACTGCTGCGCGGCTCGGCAACGAGGCTTATGGCGCGGTAATTCGGGAAGATCTTGGAGCAACGACGGGGCGAAAGTGCTCCATCGGCGCGCTCTATACGACCATCGATCGCCTGGAAGCCAAGGGCTTTCTCAAAACCTGGATGGGCGAGGCCACAGCGCAACGGGGTGGCCGCTCGAAACGCATGGTTCGTGTAACTCCAAAAGGCGTGCAGGCGGCCAAGGACTTCTACGATGCGATCACCAGCGCCAGCCGCGGAGTGTCGTGGGCCGCGAACCGAACACGGGTGCCGTCATGATTGCCGAACCTTTTGTGACCAGGACCAGCTCTCGATTGCTGGATTTGGTTTCACAACTGCTGGAGCGTGACGAGCGCGAGGTAGTACTGGGCGACTTACTGGAAAGCGGTGAAAGCGCCTGGCAATCGCTGGCTGCAGTTCTGGGCCTGGTGATACGGCGGGAAGCAGCGCTGTGGAATCACTGGCGACCCTGGCTGGCAGCGTTTGGCCTCGCCTTGCCAAGCAGCTTACTTCTGATGGGGTTTTCTCTCTCCGTCAGCCGTGCCTACCAACAATTCGTCGGGCAGACGGTTCGCCATGCAACCGGGCTCACCGTGGGTCCTGGATTTGCACTGCTGTTATGCAACGTCCTGCTCCTGGCTGCCTGGTCCTGGACGGGTGGTTTCGTGGTGGGATCCGTTTCCCGGCGGACTGCCTGGGTCAGTGCGGCTTTTTCGTTCGCTCCCTGCGTGTTCTGCCTGGAGCGGTTCCGGGTGGAATCGCTATCCCGGCTTTGCTTGCTACTCTTTTTGCCGGCCGCGCTTTGGGGAGCTCGCAGAGGTTTGCAAATAGCCCGGATTAAACGGAGTTCAGCCGTCGCGCTCGCCATTGGGGTAACAGCATTGACGATCCCTCTGTGGAACAGTAGCGGTGCGTGGATTCCCAACTGGGCGCTAAGTTGGCCGGCGTGGTATCTGGTGGCAACTGCACGGAAAGCCTGAGAGGGAATGAAATGCCGAGTGAATTTACGTTGACCGCAAACGGCACGCAACACGTTGTCTCCGCCGCCGGGGAAACTCCTTTGCTGTACGTGCTGCGCAACGACCTGAAATTGAGAGGTCCGCACTTCGGATGCGGGCTGGCGCAGTGCGGGGCATGCGCAGTTCTGGTCGATGGGAAGGAAGTTCGTTCCTGCATCATGCCCGTCTCCTCCGTAGCCGGCAAAGCCGTGACCACCATCGAAGGGCTCGCAGCTGCCTGGGCCGCGGAAAAGGGTTTGAGCCCTGCTGACGCGGCGAAGACGCTGCATCCGGTGCAGCAGGCCTGGATTGACGAACAGGTTCCGCAGTGCGGCTACTGCCAAAGCGGGATGATGATTGCCGCGGTGCAATTGCTGGCCCAAAAACCAAATCCGACGGTGGCCGAGATCAAGGATGCTTTCACCAACGCGCCGCCATCAGCCCACCTTTGCCGCTGTGGCACCTACGCCGCGATCATCGCTGCAGTGCAGCGCGCTGCAAAGGCAATGGCTGCCTGAGGGAGACTATGCCTCTGGAACCCGAGACGTTCACCACCGCACTCACCCGCCGCAGCTTCGTTAAAGCGGGCGGTGCTCTCTTTGTCACGCTCGGTTTACCGCGGGCGCTCTTCGCTGAGAACCACCTCCCTCTTGAACAGCACCAGGTCGATGCCGGCAAAGTCGCGTCCTGGCTTGAGATCCGAAGCGATAATACGATTCTGGCGCGCACCGGCCGTGCGGAAATCGGTACCGGCATGAGCGCGTTCTACCCCCAGGTGATCGCCGAAGAACTGAGGGTCCAGCCGGATTGCATCACCCTGGTCATGGGCGATACCGACAAGACGCCGGACGGCGGTTACTCCGCAGGCTTCCTCACTGGAGCGGCGAACGTTCGCAAAGTTGCCGCGTACACCTACCAGGCGCTGCTGGGGCTGGCGGGAACGCGGCTCGGTGTTCCCGCTTCCGCTCTCACGGTCACGGATGGCATGGTGTCGGGCGGCGGAAAAACCATCAGCTACGGGCAGTTGGTTCAGGGTCAGCAACTCGATCTGAAGATTCCCGTCACTGGCACGCCGGTAAGATTTGCTCCGCCGGGCACCAATAGCGTGGCCGGATTGGATTGGGCGGGTATGGACGGGCTGGTGGTGGCCGGAGATCCGCCCATGAAACCGGTGAGCGAGTACAAGGTCATCGGGACCTCTTACCCCATGCCCGGTACACGCGACAAAGTCACCGGCCAGACGCAATGGAGCTGCGACGTGACGCTGCCCGGGATGCTGCATGCGCGCATGGTGCGGCCGGCAACGCTGGGGTCAACCCTGATCTCGGTGGGTGAAGTAGACAAGAAACGTTTCCCGACCGCAGAGGTGGTAAGGAAGGGAAACCTGGTTGCGGTGGTTTCGCCGAACGAGTGGGAAGCGGTGAGCGCGGTGCGGCCGGTCGCCACCGGCACCAAGTGGACCGGCTGGTCGGGACTTCCAGGCAGTGAGAATCTCACTCAGACAATTCGCACGCATAAGTTTAGCGCTCCCGATGCCAGCAGGGGCGACGGTGCCAAGGTGCAGGCTGCGCTGGCCAAGGCATCCAAAACGATCTCCGCAACGTATGAGCAACCATTTATCAAACACGCGCCGATTGGACCGTTTCTTGCCGTGGCCGATGTGCGCAGCGATGGAACTGCCACCGTTTGGGCCCAGCCAGGGCATCTGCAGGCATCGCGCGCACGCCTCGCCAATATCCTGGGCACCCCAGTGGAAAAGGTGGTGGTTCACTGGCTGAGCCATGCCGGCCAGTTTGGACGCAAGACTTTCGGCGGCGATGGCGCCGAAGCGGATGCCGTCATCCTGTCCCAATTGACCGGCAAACCGGTGCGCGTGCAGTGGACTTTGCAAGAGGATCTGGCCTGGTCGGCGGCTTCACCGGGATGGTTCTCCGATATCAAGGGAGGACTCGATGCTAACGGCTGCCTGACTGCGGTGCACAGCGCGTTCTATTCGCCGCATATGCTTGACGCGCGTCCCCTGGGCGCGCTTCTCGCTGGAATGCCCGCGGGCATAGCCCAGCCGGGCGGCTTTCTGGCGACCGAGTGGCCTTACGACAAGATTGAGAACCGGCTGGAGCAGGCGTATGCGATGCCCAATGTGGGCGCGGAGTCTCCGTTCGGAGGACTGCGCGGGTTGATCATGCGGACGCCCGGCCAGCGGCAGCAAAACTTTGCTCTAGAGTCGCTGATGAACGAGGCGGCGGCAGCCGCACAGTCCGATCCAATCCAGTTCCGGCTTAAGCATACGTCGGACCCGCGGCTGATCGATATCCTCAACGCCACGGCCAGCGCGGCGGAATGGCAATCGCGACCCTCTCCCCATCCTGGCGCCCGCAGGACCGGAAATGACCCGGTGACGGGCCGCGGCGTGGGCATTGTGGTCCGCGGCAACGGTTATTGGGTGGGTATCGCCGAGGTGGTGGTTGTTCCGGCTACTGGAGCGGTGCAGGTGACGAAGTTCACCATTGGTGTCGAATGCGGCAAGATCATCAACCCGCGCCAGCTCGACCGTTGCATGCATGGTGGACTCGTCATGGGCCTAAGTGAAGCGCTGAAGGAAGAAGTCACGTTCGATAAGGAAAAAGTAACCAGCACCGATTGGAGGCATTACAAAATTCTGACCATGGAGGAGATGCCCGAGATCAAAGTAGTTCAGATATCGCGCGACGACAAAGGATTCGGTGCGGGTGGAGAAGCCCCGAACGCCGTTGCTCCGCCGGCGGTCGCGGCCGCGCTATTCGACGCCACCGGCGCCGCACCTCGCAGGATCCCGCTAACCCCCGCGTACGTAGCGGCACTGCTCAAAGGTTGAGATAAGAGGCGATCCGGCCCTCTGCTCCACTTCTCCGGCGTTTCCTCATTGCCAAGACTGCGTACCTAACCTCGGGGGTATTTGTTGGGACTCACAGCCGGTCAGCCATGGCGGTGCAGGAGCACGGTCACAATCTGCCGCCACTCGTCATCGAGCGATGAGTCCGGATGAGGCTGATGCGCGCGCTTGTACCAATACCCTGCGTTTTCCTGGTCCCCCTCCCTGCGGTGGAGATAGGCATGAACCCACGCCGCCTCCTGCCCGGAGGCGTCGTCCTGGGCAATGTCGTGAGCGCGATCGAAATTTCCCTTGGCATCCCACCACAGAGCCTTAAGCAAAGGGGACAGGCTTGCCAGGGGTACTCCCTCGCGCAGAGATGCACGGAATTCTTCGATCGTCATGGCCGCATTCTACTCCGGCCGAAAGGCGCAGATCCCTCGATAAGATCCGTGCTTACAAAGTGAGCGGTCGGAATGGAACGAAACTTCCCGTATCTGTATCTGAGGCGTGTGGCGCTTACCGCGCGATATTCCGTCGCCCATTCTCACTCCTTTTACCGTTCCGGTGGAGCTGACAGAGGGGAGGAGGAGGCTTCCGGGTGCATCAGAGGCACTTTAAAGGCCAACACCGCCCTTGGGGCATTGTCTTTCAGGGGCTGGGGATCGTATAGTTAGATATGCGACCTCAACGGTCGCATTTGAGTTCCCCCGGATCGCGAGGACGCCCCTTACCGCCATGCCACGCACGCTGCCATCAACTGCGCTGAGCGAACTCGCCATTGGATCTTGTGCGACCTTGGCTTCGCTGGAACTCCCTGAGGAAATCCAGGGCCAGCTTATGCACCTCGGCTTCGTCCCGGAGAGCCGGGTGCTGGCGCTGCGCCGCGCTCCGGCCGGCGATCCCACCGTTTATTGCGTGGACGGAGCGGAAGTGGCGCTGCGCAAGGAGACGGCCCAATTCATCTCCGTCCATAGCGTTTGCGTAGCTGTTCGAGAGGCCGCGCGATGAGTCATTGCAGTCCTGGGGGCGGCGTCGCCGTCGAGCCCACCCGTCCCAAGGTCGCGGGCAAGATCAGTACGGTGGCCCTGATCGGCCCTCCGAATTCGGGCAAGTCTACTCTATTCAATCGCTTAACCGGCCTGCGCCAGAAGGTAGCCAACTACCCTGGAGTGACGGTTGAGCAGCATTCCGCCAGGATGAGCGGCATAGGCCATCGCGAGCTGACGCTGATCGACCTCCCGGGTATTTACAGCCTGCAGTCTTCCTCGGAAGACACTCGGGTCGCCATTGATGTCCTCCAAGGCAACATGCCCGGAACACCCGCTCCTGACGCAGTCCTGCTGGTGCTCGATGCGTTGCAGTTAAACCGTCAGCTCATGCTGGCCGCCCCCATTCTGGCCATGGGCTTGCCGACGCTGGTGCTGCTGAACATGTCCGACCTGATGACCGCGCGCGGGGGCGAGATCGATCCCCTGGCGCTGGCCCGCGAATTGGGCGCGCCGGTAGCCATGATCAGCGCCACCAAGGGCTCCGGGTTCGATGCCATCGATCGCTTCCTGACCCGGCTCTCCGAACCCGCCGAAGCGCGCCGCGAGCCGATGCAGCTTCCGGTGCTGCAGACGGCCGCCTCCTGCCATCAGTGGGCTACGCAGGTAAGCTCGCGCACCAAATACAAAGCGCCAGTTTCGCCCGGCTGGACGCGCAGGCTCGACGCCGTGCTGCTGCACAAGATCTGGGGACCGGTCATTTTTCTGGCTGTGGTTATCGGAGTCTTTCAGGTGGTCTTCGCCGCCGGCCTTCCGCTGAGCGATTGGCTCACCGAAATCTTTACCAAAGCGGGCACGGCAGCGGTCAACTTCCTGCCCTGGCCCTGGCTGCAAATACTGCTGCGTGACGGTTTGTGGAACGGGGTGCAGGCGGTTCTGGTTTTCCTGCCCCAGATCCTGCTGCTTTTCCTGGTCATCGGGGTGCTTGAGGACTCCGGCTACCTGGCGCGCGCCGCCCTGATCGCCGATCGCGTAATGCGTTCGATCGGTCTCAACGGCAAGGCCTTCATTCCACTGCTTTCGGCTTACGCCTGCGCGGTGCCGGCGATCATGGCCACGCGCACGATTGAAAACAAGCGCGACCGGCTGGCGACGATCCTGATCGCCCCGTTCATGACCTGCGCGGCTCGGCTGCCGATCTATACGTTGATCATTGCCGCGTTTATCCCCAACCGGAGGATCCTGGGCGACTTTTTTGGCCTGCGTGCCGCGGTCATGTTGAGCCTTTACCTGCTGGGCTTTCTGGCTGCGCTGGGTACGGCGCGGTTGCTCAAGTCGTCTATTCTTAAAGCCAATGCGGCCCCGTTCATTCTGGAATTGCCACAGTACCGGTGGCCGACGCTGCGCTCAATTGGACTGCGGCTGCTGGACCGCGGCACGGTTTTCGTCAAGCAGACGGGAACCGTAATTCTGGCGGTTACGTTTGTGCTCTGGCTGTTGAGCATTGTGCCCTTCCATGCCGGGGCCGTCGCCCCGCTGACCGAGAGTGTTATCGGCAGGCTGGGGCATTGGATCGAACCGGTGCTGCATCCCCTGGGCTTCAACTGGAAAATCGGTATCGGCCTCCTGAGCTCGGTTATCGCGCGGGAAGTGATTGTTGGGACTCTGGGAACGCTTTATGGCGCCGACCCCGCTACCCAGTCCGTAGGCCTGCAGGCTGCCTTGCGGCACGACATGACCATTGGGGGCGCCATCGCACTGGTGGTGTTCTTCGCCTTCGCTATGCAATGCACCTCGACCCTGGCGGTGGTTCGGCGCGAGACCAACAGCTGGAAGTGGCCGGCAGTGCAGTTTTGCTACATGACGGGACTGGCCTACGTGGCGGCATTGGCGGCAAACCAGATACTGTCGCGCATCTTCTAACGCCTCGTCCTGGACTCGAAATAATCTGCGAAAATAGAAGTGAATCTGAGAAAACAAGAGACTGAATCATGATTTCTGTCAGCGACGTCACTATGCGTTACGGGTCCAAGCTCCTCTTCGAGGAGGTTTCGACGCAATTCATTGCCGGGCGCCGCTATGGCTTGACCGGTCCCAATGGCGCCGGTAAATCGACCTTTATGAAGATCCTGTCTGGCGAATTGGAGCCGCAGAAGGGGACCGTGGTGCGGCCCAAGAAGGTCGGCGTACTACGTCAGGACCAGTACGCTTTCGATGCTTTTCGAGTGATCGATACGGTCATCATGGGCAACAAAGGGCTGTGGAAGGCGCTTGCGGAACGCGATGCGATTTATGAAAAGGCCGAGCTGACCGATGAGGATGGCATGAGGCTGGGCGAACTGGAAGGCATCGTGGGCGAAGAAGATGGCTATACGGCCGAGAGCGACGCAGCCATCCTGCTGCAAGGGCTGGACATACCCGATGACGTGCACGAACGCAAAATGAGCGAATTGCAGGGCGGCCAAAAGGTGCGCGTGCTGCTCGCCCAGGCGCTTTTCGGCAAGCCCCAGGCGCTGCTGCTGGACGAGCCTACGAACTCGCTCGACCTCGATTCGGTGCACTGGCTGCAGAACTTCCTGATTGAGTTCGAAGGCACGCTCATCACCATCTCGCACGACCGGCACTTTCTTAACAGCGTGTGCACGCACATCGCCGACATCGACTACGAGACCATCATCACATACACCGGCGGCTATGACGATATGGTCCTGGCCAAGACCCAGATCCGCTCTCGCCTGGAGTCGCAGAATGCGCAGCGAGAGAAAAAGATCGCACAGCTGAATGAGTTCATTGCGCGCTTTTCGGCCGGCACCCGTTCCAGCCAGGTGACGTCGCGCAAAAAGGAAGTGGAGCGGCTGCAAACCACTGAGCTGGCGCGGTCTAATATCCAGCGCCCGTATATTCGCTTCGATCTGCTGCGGCCTTCGGGCAAGCACATTCTCGAGTTCGAGCACTTGAGCAAGTCGTACGGAGAGCAGCAGGTCATCCGTGATTTCAGCGCGGCCGTGTTGCGGGGCGAGAAGATTTGCCTGATGGGCCGTAACGGCCTGGGCAAGACGACGCTGCTGAAATCCCTGCTGGTCAAGATGGATCAGGCCGAGCCCGATTTCACGCTCGACCAAGGGACGGTCAAGTGGGGACATGAAGCGCAGATCGGCTATTTTCCTCAGGACCATACCGGTTCGATCGAAAAGGGCATGACGGTTTCCGATTGGCTGCATCAATTCGATCCCCGCGTGACCAAGGAAGATATTCGAGGCCTGCTGGGGCAGATGCTGTTCAGCGGCGAAGAGGGACTGAAGAAGACCGAAGCACTCTCCGGTGGAGAGGCGGCGCGGCTGATCTTTTGCCGGCTTATGTTGCAGAAGCCGAACATCCTCATGCTCGACGAACCGACAAACCACCTGGACCTGGAGGCCATCAACGCGCTGAACGTAGCCCTTCAACGCTATGAAGGCACGGTGCTGCTGGTGACCCACGATCACGATCTGATCGACGAGGTGGGCACCCGCATATGGCACTTCGATGAGGGCACGATCGATGACTTCAAGGGACCGTACGAGGAGTACATGAACGCGACCGCAGCTGCGCGCCGCTAGGGTCGGACGTTGCTCCCTATCCTCAATGCCAAGGGAATCTCAAAGTCATTTGGAGCCGACCCGCTTTTGCGCGACGGTAAGTTTCTAACTTTTTCCTTGCCAAGGATCTTGGGTGGCCCAGATCTCGCTCGCTTTTCGCGAGATGCGGGATACCACGAACCTTAACTTTTCCTTTTGTGTTCGAAAATTGCCCGGGGTCAGAGCATTGGGATCCCACATCTCGCGAAAAACGAGCGAGATGTGGGCACCCGGCTTTCGTTGCCGGTTTGGAGACTTTGATTGCCCCCTATCCTCAATGCCCAGGGAATCTCGAAGTCATTCGGGGCCGACCCGCTTTTGCGCGGCGTCGCCTTCACCATCGAAGAGCGCGCCCGCATCGGTCTGATCGGACCAAATGGCTCGGGCAAGTCGACCCTGCTTGGTATCCTCGCCGGTGAGATCGAGCCCGACAGCGGTGAGGTGGCGACGCGCAAGCGCACACGGCTCAGCTACGTTGCGCAACAATCCGAATTTACCCCCGGGACCACCGTGCGCGCTGTGCTGGAAGCATCGCTCAAGCGCATTGCCGCGCCGCCAACGGAGTGGGAAGGACGGATCGGCGAAACGCTCGGGCGGACCGGCTTTGAGAATTTCACCGCCGATGCGTCGCGGCTTTCCGGAGGCTGGCGAAAGCGCCTGTCGATTGCCGAGGCGCTGGTCCAGGCGCCCGATGTTCTGCTGCTGGACGAGCCTACCAATCATCTGGATCTGAGCGGCATCGAGTGGCTGGAAGGCTTGCTCAATACTTCTTCGTTTGCCTGCGTCGTGGTAAGCCACGACCGATATTTCCTGGAAAACGTAAGCACAGAAACGGTGGAGCTGAATCGCACCTACCCTGATGGGCTGCTGCGGGTAAACGGAAACTACAGCGCATTTCTGTTGAAGAAAGAAGCCTTCCTCGAGGCCCAGGCCAAGCGGCAGGATGCGCTTAGCAACCGCGTGCGCATTGAAATTGAGTGGTTGCGCCGCGGCCCGAAAGCGCGCACCACCAAATCCAAGGCCAGGATCGATCGGGCTCACGAACTGATTGGTGAACTGGCGGAGGTTTCCGGACGGAACCGCACCGCGACGGCTGCTATCGAATTTTCTGCAACGGACCGGCAGACCAAACGACTGGTGGAACTGGAGAACCTGGAGTACGGCTTCGCCGGGCGCACACTTTTCTCCGGCCTCAACTTCGTTCTCACCGCGGGTATGCGCGTCGGCCTGGTGGGGCCCAATGGCAGCGGCAAGACGACGCTGTTGAGGCTGCTCCGGGGCGAGATCGAACCGAGTGAAGGCTCCATCAAACGAGCGACCGCACTGCGCACCGTCTACTTCGATCAGAATCGCATTCTTGAACCAGACATCACGCTGCGGCGGGCCCTGGCACCCGATAGCGATTCTGTGATTTATCAGGATCGTGTCATCCACGTCGCTTCCTGGGCGGCACGGTTCCTGTTCACCGGCGATCAGCTCAACCAACCGGTGGGGCGGCTATCGGGGGGCGAACGGGCACGCGTGCTGATTGCCAGATTGATGCTGGAACCAGCCGACCTGCTGCTGCTGGATGAGCCCACCAACGATCTCGATATCCCGACCCTCGAGATCCTGGAAGAAAGCCTGCTGGAATTTCGCGGAGCCCTGGTGCTGGTGACGCACGACCGCTACATGCTGGACCGTGTCTGCACCAGCGTGCTGGGACTGGATGGACGCGGCGATGCGGAGCGCTTCGCCGACTACTCGCAATGGGACGCATGGCAACGTGACTCGCAACCGGAGGCCAAATCGCCTGCCCCGCCGGAGAAACGCAACCCGGCGCCAAAAAAGAAGCTTTCGTACCTCGAAGCGCGCGAATTTGCGAGCATTGAAGACCGAGTTGCCGCGGCCGAGGAACAGGTTGCCCGGGAGCGCGCGCTGGTCGAAGATCCTGCAGTGGCCACCGATGCGGTGCGACTGCAGGCAGCGCTGCACGCTATGGAAAAGGCGCAGAGCGTCCTCGACGAGTTGTACGCACGATGGGCAGAACTAGAAGCCAAGAGCGGTTGAGGAAAGAAGAGAGGGCTCGCTGGCTTCCCCCGGATTTCCTGTGGGCCTAATGGAACAAAGGAACTTCATGGGTCTTTCCTAACCGAAAGCTGGACACGCGAACGCGATTTGATGCTGCGCTGGGGGCGGTGCTTCCGTCCGCACCTGATGCTGGTTAAGAGAACCGCAGAAGCTTACGGTACAACTTCCGTTGCGCTGGCAAAGCTTAGCTGGTGGATGGCCATCCAGGTCTGGGCGTAGGAGTTTAAGGCATTCAGGCTGGTAGTCCGGTCATCCTGCAGAGCACTTAGATAGTCGAGAAGGGCTATTCCCCCGCGTTCGTAAGCAAATTGGGCGATGGATAAGACATCCTTCGCTTCGGCAAGATAGTGACCGTTGTATCTATCGGAAAGCACTTTGGCGGTGGTGTAGCCGATCCAGGCCTGGTCGACGTCGGAATAGACCAGGTTCTGGGCAGCGACTTCACCGAAGCGGCTGGCGGTGGCCAGATATTTGCTGGTGTCTTTGTTGCCCTGATTACGATCGAAAATGCGTAGTGGAAGGTTGACGCTGAAGCCAGCCGAGTTGTAAGTTGCAGCTCGCTGGTAATCGCCCTGTACCGTGGGATCCGCAGTTCCATTGGCGTAGGTCAGTTTGACGTTCGCATCAGCCACGCGCACTGCCGCCTGGGCTGCCCGATAATCCGGCCTTGCTGCCAGGCCTTTTTGTTCCAGGTCAGTCAGAGTGCCTGCTACCACAGGCGGGACGATATCCCCGGTAACGTCGAACGTGCGGCTGGGCTTCTGATAACCCATCAACAGTTGGAGTTGATCACTGGCCTGCACCAGGTTCATCTCCGCATTGCTTTCGTCTGACTCGTACTGTGCCAGTTGCAGATCGAGCCGCTCATAATCCAACTTGCCAATGTCGCCGTTATCGTAACGATCGTGGTTGATTTGCAACACATGGCGATAGCTGCTCAGATTATCCTGCGCCAGTTTCAAGGCCGCTTTGGCCAACACTAACGAAGTAAAGCTTTGCTTTACCTGCAGGGTCACCTGGCGGATCTGATCGTGATATTGGCCGTCGGTCTGCGCGGTCGTGGCCCGGGCAATATCGAGGCGCCAGCGCCGCTTTTGTCCGCGCTCAAACAAGCGGTTGACGCCCACATCGTAGGAATAGGGACTGGCAGGGTTGGTGGCAGAAAGCGAGACATCGGTGCCGGATAAGAAGAGATTGGGATTGGCGCGGACACCTGCCTGCACCTCCTGCCCCTTCATGGAGAGCAGGTTCTCTAAGGAGGCGAGCAGGACCGGATTGTGGGCCAGCGCCTCCTCCACCACCTGCTGCATGGTGAATGGAGCGGTCGGCAGAGGCGGAGGGTTCGGAGGAGGCGGCGCCTGCGCGAAGCCGGCCTGGCCGGCAGCGAATGCCAGGCAGAGGCAGATCAGGATTTTTCTGCAGGAGTTCAATTCTCAAACTCCGTTTCCGGAGTTGGCAGCACATCGTGTTCGCCAGCGATCCACACGTACAGGGTTGGCAGCAGAAAAACACTCATCACCAGCGCGGCAATCAGGCCGCCCACAATGACGATGGCAAAGGGGCGCTGCGAATCCGAACCGATGCCATGCGAGGTAGCAGCCGGCAAAAGCCCCAGCGTGGCCACCAGCATGGTCATCATGATGGGACGCAGTCTCAGCACGGCGCCTTCCACCGCCGATTCTTCAATAGAGTGACCGCGCACTCGCAGCTGATTGATGTACTCCAGCATGATGACGCCCGTCTGCACCGATACGCCGAAGAGGGCCAGGAAACCAACACCGGAAGAAACGCTGAAGTTGGTATGGGTGAATAACAGCGCCAGCAATCCGCCCACCGGCGCCATGATGACGTTGCACATGATAAGCAATGCCCATTTGCCCGAACGGAACATGGTGTAAAGAATGATGAAGATGAGGGTGATGGTGATAGGCAACACCAGCATCAGCCGCTTGTTCGCTCGCTTCTGACTCTGGTATTCACCCGCCCAATCGATGCGGTAACCGGGGGGAAGCTTGACTTGTTTGTCGACCTTGGCAATGGCTTCTTCCACGGTGCTGCCGAGATCGCGGCCGCGAACGCTGTACTTGATCGCGACGTAGCGTTGGTTCGATTCCCGGTAGATCTCCTCCGCACCATCCTCTACTTTGGCCTGAGTCAACTGGGCCAGAGACACTCTCTCGCCAGAAGGCGAAAGCAGACGAATGTCTTCGATAGCTTCGCGCGTGTCCCGGTACGGCTTCTGGTAGCGGACCACCAGGTCATACCGCGCTTCGCCTCGCAATACCTGGCTGACGGCGCCTCCGCCCACCGCGGTTTGAATGGCATCCTGTACGTCGCTGACGTTGATACCGAACCGAGCCGCGGCCGTGCGGTCGACCACGTAATTCAGGTTGGGCTGGCCGATCACCCGAAAGACGCCAAGATCCTGAACACCACGAATGTTGCTCATGATGCCGACAATCTGGTCAGCCCTGGTCTCCAGTTCCCTCAGATCATCGCCGTAGAGCTTGACTGCCAGCTCGCCTTTGACGCCGCTGACTGCCTCTTCCACGTTGTCCGAGATGGGCTGGGAGAAGTTCCATACCACACCCGGCATCTTCTCCAGCTCGCGATCCATGGCGCCAATCAATTCTTCTTTATTTTGATGGAAGGCCCCGCGCCACTTCTCTTTGGGCAGCAGGTCGACAAAATATTCCGTGTTGAAAAAGCCGGTGGTATCGGTGCCGTCGTCGGGCCGCCCTACTTGAGAGATCACCTTCGTCACTTCTGGAAATGCGGCGAGAATGATACGCGCCTGATTCATCGTGGCTACGCCGGCAGTAGGACCGGTGCTCGGCGCAAGCGTACCGCGCACCCAGATGGCGCCCTCGTCCAGATGGGGCAGGAACTCAGAACCGATGACTCCGCTCAATCCGAGAAAGCCTGCCAGGATAAGCGCGCACACAGCAAGGCCGACCGTGATCACACGATGTTCGATCGCCCAGGTCGCGGAATGGCGATAGCGATCGGTAATCCAGCTCATCACCGGGTTGTGCCATTCGCGCGCACCCTTCCAGAAAAGAAAACTTGCCAGCACCGGCGCGATCAGCATGGAAAAGATCAAGGCTCCGAGCAAGGCAAACGCCACCGTCCAGGCCATTGGTTTGAATAATCTGCCCTCAACTGCCTGCAAGGTGAAGATGGGAAGATACGCCGTGACAATGATGCCGATGGCGTAAAAGACCGGACGCTGCACTTCGTGAGCGGCCTCACGAATCTGCTCCATGGGGCTGGTGCTATCGGCGCGCCGGCGGCCAAGGTGGCGGACGATGTTTTCCACCATGACCACCGCGCCATCCACGACCATGCCGAAATCGAGGGCTCCAAGCGACAACAGGTTTGCGGGAATATGACGGAGATCGAGGCAAATGGAAGCAAAAAGCAGCGCGAACGGGATGGTGAGCGATACGATCAGAGCACCGCGAACATTCCCCAGGAAGAGAAACAGGATGATCACCACCAGGATGATGCCCTCGGTCAGGTTATGCAGAACCGTGTGGGTGGTGTAGTGCAACAGGTCGCTGCGGTCGAGGAAAGGAACGACCTTGACCCCCGTGGGCAGAATTTGATTGTTGAGTTCATTGACCTTGGCATGGATGCCTACCAGGGTTGAATCGGAGTCGTCCCCCTTCTGCAGCAATACAATGCCCTCGACCACATCGCCGTCGTCGATGACCTTGCCATCCACACGATGAATGGCCTTGCCTATCTGGCCCAGGCGGATCTTCGGCCCCTGCACCACGGTGGCAATATCCTTGACTCGCAGGGCGGTTCCATTAGAGGTTTTGAGCAGGGTCTGCTCGATGTCGTTCACATTCCGAAAGAGGCCAACTTCACGAACGTTTACCTGCTGCTGCCCCTGCTCGATAAAGCTGCCGCCGGCATTGATGTTGTTGTTGGCCAGCTGTTGTTCGACTTGGCCGATGCTTAACCCATAGGCAATGAGCCTGCTGGGGTCGACGCGCACCTGGTATTCGCGGGTGATGCCGCCGAAACTGGAAACATCCACCACCCCGGGGACAGACTTGAACTGTTTCTCCAACGTCCAGTCCTCGATCGACTTCAGCTCCATGTTGTCGTATGCCGGATTGGTGCTGTGCAGGGTGTACCAGTAGATCTGCCCGACCGGGCTCCAGTCGGTGCCCATCTGCGGCTGCAACCCCGCTGGCAGCGTCACCTGAGATAGCCGTTCGAGAACCTTCTCACGATTCCAATCATTGACCGAGTCGTCGTCGAAGATGAGGGTCAGACTGGAGAGGCCGGCGAGGGAGGTGGAGCGGAGATGCTGCATGTGGGGAATACCCGCCATGACGATCTCGAGTGGCACCGTGACCTGCTGCTCCACCTCTTCGGCCGCGCGGCCGGGCCACTGGGTGATGATCTGGACGTAGTTGTTGGCCACGTCCGGGTACGCTTCGACGGGCAGGTTGTGGAACGAAATCGCGCCCCATATGAACAGCAGAATGGCGGCCGCCAGGATCATGTACCGGTTGTTAAGCGCGAAATCAACCAGACCCCGGATCATCTACTGCTCCACCGAGTTCTGCAGCTCAAGTGCGTTCGTCACCACCTGCTGACCGGCAGCGAGGCCGGATCTTACCTCCTGCTTTCCGTCGCCGATCATGTCTCCGCCGACTACACCCACCCGCCTGAACTTTCCGTCTCCGGCCGGCACATAGACCCAGTCCCGATCGTGCAGGTGAAGGATGGCAGAGGCCGGCACCGATGCATGCTGCTCCAGCCTGCGGCCATGGAACGTAGCCGTGGCGAACATACCGATGCGCATCAGGCGGTCAGGATTAGGAACCTGAATGCGAACTTTCGCGGTGCGAATGGACGGATCAAGAACAGCGTCAATCTCACCGATGGTGCCGGTGATGAGGCGTTCTGGATAGGCATTCAGCCGGATATCGGCAGTCTGGCCGAGGTGGACTGTAGGTAGATCGTTCTCATAGACATCGCAGATGACCCACACTTGAGAGAGATCGGCAATGGTGAAGGCCGTCGCCGTTCCCGCGAAAGTGACGCCGGCTGCAGCGGCGTTGGTAACATTTTGCGCGATGACGACACCCGTTGCCGGTGAATATACCTTGGCGGTAAGTGAGGGATGGTCTTTGTCGACGCCGAGAACGATCAGTTGCTGCTCCGCCGCCGTCAGATCAGCCTTCGCATCCTGCTCGCCATCATCTGCGATTTCCAGTTGGCTCTTGGCAATCGCCCCCTTTTCGTAAAGGATTTTGGCTCGCTCGTCCTGCGTCCGCGCTAATCTCTCGTCATTGACCGCCTTCAGGTATTGATCGAAGGCGTTGGATATATCGGTGCTCTGCACCTCCATCAACAACTGACCCTTCTTGACGTAGGCACCGATTTGGGTGTGAATCGCAACCACCCGCCCTGAGGCTATCGAAATGACCGGGATGGTTCGGGAAACATCCGGATTGACCGTTCCTGTCACGTTGAGCGTAGAGGTGGTCGCATATTGCGTGGCGGTAGCGATGGGAAAGCGGTTTGGGCGATCGACGGTAATTAGGTTGACACCGCCCTCGCTCTCCACCTGCACGGGAGGCGGCGCCTGGGCTGCTTGATCCTGCTTTTCGCCGCTGCAACCAGTCAATATCCCCAGACTGAGAGCTGCTGCGATGACCGCCGTTTGCTTCATGAATAGACCTCGCGACCCAATGCAGATTTCCAGTCTTTCCCAGGGCGAGTTTCGACTACCAGGATGAGTTATTCGCATATTGTGCAGAGCAATTGGACGGACCAAGGACAGAACTGGGCCACACACCATTCAGCGAAGCCTCGCGTTGCTGATCGCCAGAACCGCCCTGTCGCGAATATTGGGTTCACATACCCAGATATTGCGTATCCTGCCGGGACGCCTGCCCGTCCATTGGGCGCCCGACAGGTGATCGGAACCGCCAGATTCGATGTTACTTGAGGCTAACGGTCACGATCGGCCAGTTCCAAGTATCTTTCGATCTTGAGACTACCCGTTTATTTGCAATTTCTACATAAAACTTTCGTGAGGAATTCATACGTACGAATATCCACTTATACCTTGATCGTAACCGAGATAGACCTCCTGTTTCCCACTGAAGGCACGCGTGACTTGCCCCACGTCCGGTTTTTCAATAAAGTTTTGACCCAGGCTTGACACCACGAATCTCAATCGGCGGACCGTCGGCACGGCCTAGAATAGATGGGAATGAGACCACCCCGGGAAAGCTCAGCGATGCCATTTTTTTCCATGTTCATGTGGGGAAGTCGCCGGACTTCGCTGCTGACGGCCGCGCTGATGATTGGGTTGATCGCCCTGGTCGATGCGCATGTCGCCGCGGAAATCCCACTCGGCTTTCTCTACGTCGTTCCCATGCTGGTGGCAGGGGCCTCCCTGAAGCGATGGGAAATCGCCGCCATCGCCGCTATCTGCGCCTGGCTGGCAGAGGTGTTCGATGAGTTTCCCTGGGGCCCTAATACCGGCTTGCCGCGCGACCTGCTTTATTTCGCTGCCTTTTTCGGCATGGGACTCTTCATGCACGAGGTGGCGCGCAGCCGGAGGCTTTCTGCCCAGCACATGCGGCAGATCGAAGGCGAGATGACGGCCCGGCGGGATGCGGAGGAGCAGTTGAAGGTGTTGGTGGACAGTAGCCCCGCAGCCATCATTACCACCAGTTCCAACGGTTGCGTGTTGCTGGCTAACGATGCCGCGAATCGCCTGTTCGGGCTTGAACCAGGCACGCTTCCCGGCCGGCCGATCCGCGATTACCTGCCGGCGCTGGTCAATGTGCCCGCTTTGGACAGTAACCGCCAGGCTTTTCGCACGGCAATGCAGTGCCGTGGGCGCAGGGCGGATGGTGAGGTCTTCCAGGCAGATGTTTGGTTCTCTACCTACGTGACCAGTGCCGGCCCCCGGCTGGCGGCCATGGTGCTGGATACGTCAGAAGACCTGAGGACCCATGAGGAATCGAGTTTTCATCAAATGCTGGCCAGCTCGCGCATCATGGTGGCCGCGGTTTCGCATGAAGTTCGCAATGTGTGCGGAGCCATTGCGCTAGTCCATGAAAATTTGGCCCGCAGCGGGAAACTAGCAGAAAACAAAGACTTTGAGACCCTCGGTACGCTGGTCTTGGCGCTCGAGCGCATTGCCGCAATGGATCTGCGGCAAAGCGCAAGCCATGCGGCCGGAGTGGAGGTTCAGCCCCTGCTCGACGAGCTGCGCATCGTCATCGAGTCTTCCCTGCGCGATAGCGGCATTACCAGCCGGTGGGAGATAGAGGAAGGTCTGCCTGCGGTGTGGGCCGACCGCCAGAGCCTGATGCAGGTGTTCCTTAACCTGACCAAGAATAGCGAGCGCGCGATGGAGGAACAGGAGCGGAAGGAACTAACCGTGTGCGCCCGGCGTGAGGGATTAGGGGTCGCGATCCGCTTTCGCGATACCGGCGGTGGCGTGGCTTACCCGGAGCGGCTCTTCCACCCCTTCCAGACGGATGCGCAGTCAACCGGTCTGGGTCTTTACCTCTCGCGCGCCTTCATGCGCAGTTTCAAGGGCGACTTGCACTACGAACCGGAGACCGGGGGCTCGACTTTCGTGGTGGAGTTGTCATCCGCTCCAAGAGAGAGCAAGAATGATATCTATGAGCAGCGAAATTCAGATACTGCTGATCGACGACCACAGCCTGTTCCGCGAGAGCCTCAGCCGGCTTCTTCAGACCGAGCCTGACTTTCATATGGCGGGCAGCTGCGCTTCGGCGAGCGAGGCGCTGGCGCTGCCCCGGCTCCAGGAAATCGACGTGGTTCTGCTGGATTACGATCTTGGCCATGAGCAGGGCACGCTGTTTCTCGATCGGGCGCGCAGTTCCGGATTCGTCGGCCGCGTTTTAATGGTGACCGCCGGCATGAGCGATGCCGTGATGCTGCGCGCGCTCGAGAACGGCTCATCGGGAGTATTTCTGAAGCATAGCCCCCCTAGCCGCCTGGTCGACGCCATTAGAAAAGTAGTTGCCGGGGAGGTATGGCTCGACCCTGCGGTGACCCGTTCTATTATTGCCGCGGCTACCGGCAATGCGGCTGCCCCGCGCCGGGCGCAAGGCTTGACGCAGCGCGAGCAGGCGGTGCTCAAGGGGGTATTTGAAGGACTGACCAACAAGGAAATTGGCGCCCGGCTGGCTATCTCCGAGAGCTCTGTCAAGGCTGTCCTGCAGCAGCTTTTTGAGAAGACCGGCGTACGCACGCGCAGCCAGCTGGTGCGCATTGCGTTGGAAAAGCACTCGGATGAGTGGCTGACGAATCCGACCTGACCATGGAGGGCGCCGGGCAGCTATGGGACGTGATTGTGGTGGGAGCGGGACCGGCGGGCTGCGCGGCCGCGTTTGATCTTGCCAGCGCTGGTCAATCCGTACTCCTGGTCGACAAGAGTTACTTCCCGCGGCCAAAAGCCTGCGCCGGCGGTCTGACGATCAAAGCCATCAAGGCCCTGAGGTATTCCATTGACCCATTGGTGCGAGAGGTTGTTCGTCGCGTCCGGTTGGAGGGCGGAAGCGCTTCAACCTCGTTGAAGAGCCGCGAGCCTATCTGCGTGATGACAGTGCGCGCCGAGCTTGACCAATACTGCCTGAACAAGACGATCGCGGCCGGCGCCTGCTTCAAGAGAATCTCCCCCTTGCGACAGATTGTGCGCTCCGGCAGCAGCGTGTATTTGCTTACCACGGGCGAGACTTATCGAGCCCGCTTTCTGGTCGGCGCCGATGGAGCCAGCGGCCAGGTGCGGCGGCTTTGTGCAGAGGGTTCCTGGTTTTCGCAGGGCTTTGCGCTCGAGATGCAAACTGCGGCGCCGAGGAAGGGTGTTGATCTTACCTTTGATTTTGCCTCCGTGCGTAACGGGTACGCATGGATCTTTCCCAAGGGAGACCATCTCAATATAGGGGTGTACTCACCGTCGTCTGCTGCCGGCCTGACGCGGAGTGCACTCCTGAGCTACGTCAAGCAGAAGGTGGGAACGGATGCGGCGGATCATATTACCGGGCAATTTCTGGGTATCGGGGCGGGCACGTGCGCAGCCGGATATATACAGCCGGATTTGCGCGATCGGGTGTTGCTGGTAGGAGACGCCGGCGGCTTCGTCGATGCCCTGACCGGTGAAGGAATCTACGGCGCGCTGCTGAGTGGACAGGCGGCAGCAGGTGCGATCCTCTCCGCAACCCGAGGCGACGGTAGTGCCGCGGAGATTTTTGCCGGCTGTCTCGCGGGCTATAGGCAGACGCTGCGCTTTTCTTCGCGAGCGGCGGCGGCTTTCTATGCCAACCCTGCTCGCGGATTCCACGCCATGCGCTTGCCCTTCGTACGCCGGACCATGGTCAGAACCTATACCCATGGTCTTAACGTCAAGAGCCTGGCCATGCGGGTCGCGCTCTCACAGTGCTGAACCCTGCATATATGTATCTTTTATAGTTATGTCGCGGACCCTAGGGCCGAAAGAAGCTGTAGAGCAGCACCGTTAGTACAATGGCGCTGACCACAACGTAGACCTTGTCCTTCTGCTCCGCAAAACTAAAGAGGCAGAAAGCGACCCGCATGATTGGGGTCGCGATCAAAAGCAGGATACCCAATCGGATGATGCTGCGACTGTCAAGGTGGCGAATGCCCTCGAAGACAGGCGCGAACCGGTCGGCGGGGCTGGCAACTCCGTGAAAATGACGATAATCCGGCTCCACTCCGTGCGCCCGCCACAGATACAGAATACCGCCAATCAACACCACGAAAGCGGCCACGCTAACGCCTGCGCGCAGCATCCGGCTGATAGCGATGTCCATCTTCAGATCGGCTTCCGATGCCATCCGATCACAACCTTCCCGTAGCGCCGCTGTAGATCATTTCCACGCCCAGCACGACAATGACCACGGCGAAGACCACGCGGAGGACAGGTACACGGATCCTGACCAGTATGCGCGCCCCTGCCAACGAACCCGCCAGCACTCCCAGCATCACTGGCGCGGCCAAGCCGGGCGCGACATACCCGCGGCCCAGGTAGACACCCGCGCTGGCCGCGGCAGTCACTCCAATCATGAAATTACTGGTCGTCGTGGATACCTTGAAAGGAAGCTTCATGGCGTGATCCATGGCCAGAACCTTGACCGCCCCGGAGCCGATCCCGAGCAGGCCGGACAGAATCCCCGCGATAAACATGATGCCAAAGCCTGCCGGAACGTTCTGGGCGATGTAGGTCTTGCGGCCATCTTTTGTCGGGTAGTCTCCGCTCAGCTTCAGTTTCTCGGCCAGCACATTTGGCGTTTGATGCATCTCATCAAGCTTGTGACGGAATGAACTCCAGGCGGAGTAAAGCAATGTGATGCCAAAGATAATGCCGATGGCATGGGTTGAAATGCGCGTCGTGAGATAGGCGCCCCCGAGCGCACCCAGGGTGGTCGCCACTTCGAGAAACATCCCGATGCGCACATTGGAAAAACCTTCCCGGACGTAAGAAACAGCGGCGCCAGAAGAAGTGGCGATGACGGAAATGAGCGAAGCTCCGATGGCGTAGCGAAGATCGACATGGAAGAGCAGGGCAAGCGCGGGTACGATGACCACGCCGCCGCCCAGACCAGTGAGCGCCCCGACCAGCCCGGCGATTGCGGACGTGAGCAGCACCGCGCATGTAAATTCGATCAAAACCATTTAGATACGGTTCACGCCTCGAGCCCCCGGGCATCACACTTGCATGTTCGGCTGGTTCTAGTGTGCATCAAGGCTTCGGTTTGCACGCATCAGAATTAGTGGAGGTTTCATGAGTCGACACATCCTTAATGGCTGGAAAGAAATCGCCAGCTACATTGAGCGCGGTGTCCGCACAGCCCAACGCTGGGAAGCCCTGCTGGGCATGCCCGTGCACCGCCCGGCATTGAAGGATAGAAGCGCAGTGGTTGCGTTTTCCGACGAGCTGGACCGTTGGATCACACGTACGTCACTGGATGGTGCGGAGCAGGCGGGTAAAGATGGGATGAGGGACTACCGGGAGATCGGCGGCATCCTTCTACAAGTGCTCGACAATTTGAGCACCCTGGCTTGGCACACCTCGGAACTCGCGTCACAGATACGGGCCCTGCAGGAGCAACTCAGGCGACCGCTCGAGAATCATCGGAACGGGATCGCATCGGGAGTGCGCGCAGACACTGCGCCGCCAAGCCGCAGCTTGGGTGCTATGCTCCCGTTCCCGCCTAGACATACGCTTGACCTCTCTGAGATGGGGCCGGGCGGGGAGAAGCGTACCGGTCGCGTTCAAGGGTTGCCTTCTGCGCGAGCAGAACACGATTGACTTGATAAGTAGCGCCGTCTCAGCTGATACGGAAAACAGCAGGAACCCGCTGTTCCGTTGCAATTTATCGCAATCAATGTTTCCTATTTCGAAACCGGGGCCGGAACCCCCAGCGCCAGATTGTCTGCGTGCTTCGAAGGAGACAAAACCGAGTCATAGATGTTCATGATCTGAACGTAGTTCCCTTCCGCGGTATATTTGGTCTCATATTCCAGACGGGCCTGGGCTCGCATCAGGGCGGCTTCAGCAGGGTGAGCGCCCCACCATCGCACCGCTTCCACCAGGCCGCTTGCACTGCCAGCTTCAAAGTGCAAGCCCGTACGATGATGATCGACAATCGACGACATACCTCCCAGGTTGCTTGCGATCACAGGCAAACCCACGGCGAAAGCTTCGGCCAGGATCATGGGAAAACCTTCATACCAGGTCGACGGCAATATGAGTGCCGACGCGTCCTTCATCCGCTGCAGGATTTCCTCCCGCGGCAGCCACTTTAACCAGGTCACACTCTCCATTTCACGACTGGCCTTTTCCACTTCCGGCGCCAGCGGACCATCGCCCGCAATCTGCAGAGGGAGCTCGTTTCCAATTTGCCGCCACGCTTCCAGCAGTGTGCCGATGCCCTTCTCCGCCGTCAATCGACCCACGAAAAAGGCATAGTTTCCCCTGCCCACGCCCGGCCCGGGATCGGTTTGCAGGTAGTTGGGCTTGACGACGATTTTCCCCGCCGGAAAGCCACCTTCGATAAATTTGTCGCGAGCGAAGTCGGTGAGAGCGATGTAGACAGAAACGGACTTGCTCCACGTCTGCTTATGGTTGTGGGTGGCCAGCATAGCGGCCCCGGCGGCCGTGGCGAGCCTGCTGCCGCGATAACAGCCATGCACCACCCCTGGCCAGGGCACCCGCTTACCTAGACAGTCTTCACAAACATGTCCATCGCGGAAGAGGGTCGCGGCCGGGCAAAGCATGCGGTAATTGTGCAGGGTTTGTACGACCGGAATTGCTTCTTCCGTGGCCGCGTAGTAAACCGCCGGAGAGATGACCGGGAAGGTATTGTGCACATGAACGACATCCGGCCGTTCACGCTGCATCAGAGTGCGAAGGTCACGGTGGGCTTGTTTGTTCCAGATAGTGTTGCCCAGCAGGATAATCGGGTTCGTGCCGTTCACCTGATCGTTGCTGGCCTGGTAGAGAAGCACCTGGTGCCCATGCGAACGCAGAAGATCGGCCTCCTGGGCAAAGACCTGATCCTCGCCGCCAGGCTTCTGGTACGAATTGTGCACAGAGAGAATCTTCATCGGGATCAGACGTTCTGCTTGCCACGGATGGCGCGGGTGACCATCTGCTTCCATACACTCTGGGTCAGAAGCAGATCGATTGCCCGCTGGAAGAGCGGACGGGGAAGACGGTTGGAATATCGCCAGAACTTATCCACTTTCGAGTTCGCCCGCAGGCCATAGCGGCAAAGATCGCTGTATGCCTCACGCGTTGCTGGATCGTTGTTCAGGCGATGTCGTATGTAGTTCATTTTGAGGTAGAGCGGATTGCGGTCGATCGGGGGAAAAGACTTGGCGAGAGCTGGATCGACGCCCAGGAGGTAGTGTTTCTGCTCCAGCCAAAGCGAGTCCATGATTTTCAGCTCCCGCTCCAGGCGACGCGGGGTGATGCGGGTAGAGTTCTGGTCATTCGCACCGTGTAATCGCCAGCGCGCAAGCGGGGCGTCGACGGCACACAGTTCTGTCATCAGCGGCGCCAGGCGGTGAATCATCTGCTCCGCGTAACCGGTGTATTCCACGGGTATGGGGAAGATGCGGTCAGCTACTTCGCGGCGCAGCGCAAGGTTGGTGGTGGGGGGCAGGCCCATCAATATTCCCGAATTGTCATAGGTGGTCTGCCCGCAGTCTCCCGAGGGGAGCGCGCTTAACAACGGATAGACGCCGCGCGCCCGCTTCTGATTGTCCACCAGGCTGGCGCGATGGATCGCAAAACCGGCCTGCGGATGGGCAAGAAAAGCATTTACCACCGCTTCGATCTTTCCTGGCAGGAATGTATCATCCGCATCGAGCAGGCAGATTATGTCTCCGGAACAGTTGCGATAGGCGGCGTTGAGGTTGGCTGCCATGCCTCCATGAGGATTGCGCAGCAGCCGTATACCAGGGCTGCGGCTGATATAGGTTTCAACCACCTCGCAGGAGTTGTCCTGAGAAGCATCGTCGCTGACGATGATTTCCGCCGGCGGGTAGGTCTGTTCCAGAACGCTGTCGATAGCCTGGCCAACGTAGGCCGCATAGTTAAAGCAGGTGATCAGCACAGAGACGGAGGGCTTCTGCGGAAGACTCTTCAGTGCGACGGGATGGAGCTTGCTCGCTGCTGATTCAACTGCCATGCCGTAAATACCCCCGGTACATCCTCTCAGATCAAGCAACGGCTCTCAATTACCCTGAGGGGTCAGGTTGAGATAAAAGGCCCGCCACGCGTCCACAAAGTGCTCCTCAGAGCACGAGGAGGCCGCCAGGCGAGCTCGTTGGCCCATGGCGTAGCGTGCAGGTCCGCTGAGGCCCAGGATACGCTCCAGCCCCTGTCTAACCCCGGCAACGGTGGTTTCAATCAGGAAGCCGTTGTCGCCGTCTACCAGCAGATCTTCCACGCCGTAAAGCTGCGAGACCACGATGGGAAGGCCGGAGGCTGCCGCCTCGTAGGTCACCAAAGAAAACGTCTCATACAGGGATGGAAAGACGAAAACGTCAGAGCTCCATAGATAAGGCCGGACATCGGACTGCATGCCGACAAATTTCACGCGGTTACTTAGATGATGCTTCGCTGCCTCTTCGCCGTAGCGGGCGATCAGATCAGGTTCGCCGCCAACCACAATCAGTTTGAACCGCTCCATTCCTGGCGTGCCCAGCGCCTGGAGCAGCAGAGGCAATCCCTTGCGCTCAAACTGTCCCAGCGCCACAAACAGACCCACCAGATCCTGCTCCTCGATACCCAGGCTGTGACGAAATGCCTGGCGATCGAACTCATCCGGCATTTGCAGGCGATTCAGGCTGATGGGATTCGGCAGGACCGTCAGCTTGTTCTCGATATAGGGAAATTCCGCTCGTAGCTCCCTGGCCAAGCCTCGGGATGGAACCACGACCTGCCTGGCTCGAGGATAGGTAAAGCCTTCCATCCAGGCATGAAGCTGATGATCGAGCCAGCGGAACCAACCCCGCAGGCCCCTGGCGCCGGACTTGCTCCAGTGATGTTTGAGGTACATGCCGTGGCAAAAGTGCGAGTACAGAAGATCGCCGAAAGCGAGATTGCTCTCCAGCGCCTGGACCAGATCGAATTTAGGTCCGCCGCGGAGCCGGTAGAGCAGATAACAGAGGGGCGCCATGAAGTGATAGACGATAAAAAGCAGCGCCAGGGGCCGCGTCGGCGAAGCCACCCGTATAAAGCGTATCTTTTCGGGACAGGGATTTTCGAATTCGACCGCGAAGACAGTAAAGTCGTGCTCCGCCGCAAGCGCGCGAAGCATCGCCAGATGACAGCTCCCAATGGGATTGTTGCGAATTATCTTGTAGTCGAATATGGCGATGCGCAAGAAACAGACCTCAACCGAGACTTTGCACCTGCCGCGGACAGGGGTGCCCCATATCTCGCGCTTTTGCGAGATATCTGAATACGCGGATCATTACTTTATATGCCGATTTGGAGGTTAAAGCTGGCCGGTTTAGAGCAGGGGAATCCCACATCTCGCACCAAGAACGTACGAGATATGGGGCACCCCTGTTCGTGGCTGATGAAGGGTTTTTTAAGGATGAGTCGGGGATCGCATTAAGCCATTTTGACCAGCGAAAGGCGGCCCGGGCGGGGCACCTTGCTGACGATCCTCTTGGCAATCTCGAGCGATGCCGTTGCTGCAGGGGAAGGAGCATTGCAGACGTGGAGGGAATTCTTGCCTTCCAGCAACAGGAAGTCGTCGACCAGGCTGCCGTCGCGAAGAAGAGCCTGAGCCCGTACGCCGCTCTTGCTCGGGATCAGGTCATCGGCCTGAACCTCGGGCACCAGACGCTGCAGGCTTCGGGTAAAGGCCGCTTTGCTCATGGAACGGTACATCTCCCGGGCGCCTTCGCGGTAATACTTCGAGGAAAGCTTCCAAAAACCGGGATACATCAAAACTTCAGAAAGATCCCGCCAGCTGAAATCTGACTTCCGATACCCCTCGCGCTTCATGCTCAGCACAGCGTTGGGGCCGGCGTGGATACTTCCATCCATCATGCGCGTGAAATGTACGCCGAGAAAAGGAAAAGCCGGATTGGGCACAGGGTAGATGAGATGACGCACCAGGTGGCGGCGTTCGGGCGTAAGCTCAAAATACTCCCCGCGGAAGGGGACGATCATAGCCTTCGGTTCCATGCCCCCCAGCTTCGCCACCCGGTCGCTGTGCAGACCAGCGCAGTTGATCAGGAAGCGAGTTTCGAGCGAGCCCCATGAAGTCTCGAGCAGGTGACCCAGAGGTGTGGGCACGACGTGCAGAACCTCTGTGCCAACTTTGAGCTCACCTCCCTGCTGCTGAATCTCGTGCACCAGCGCGTGGCATACCTGGCGATAATCGACAATGCCGGTGGTGGGCACGCGGATAGCCGCGATGCAGGAAACGTGCGGCTCTACTTCCTTTACTTCTTCCGGGCGCAGCCGCATCGCGGGCACGCCGTTCTGCAGAGCGCGATCGAAGATATTGTCGAGCTGCGGAATTTCCTCCGGCCTGGTCGCGACAATCAGCTTTCCGCAAATATCGAACGGGACACCATATTCATAGCAAAAAGCGCGCAGCGATTGGTTCCCCGCCTGGGCCAACTCGGCCTTCAGGCTGCCGGGTTTGTAATAAATACCTGAATGGATGACACCGCTATTACGGCCGGTCTGGTGCTGGGCAAAACCAACTTCTTTTTCCACCAGGAGAATTCGTGCAAAAGGATAGCGGCGGCCAAGAGCGGCGCCGGTCGCGAGACCAACAATTCCTCCACCGATTATTGCAAAATCATACATTGGGATTGCCTTTAATAAGCCTCTGCCTGGGACAGGGCTGGATTGAAATCAAACGGAGACAACCTCGGTAGACAGGCCCATTTTCTCGAGATCGGCCTTGATCTCGGGCTGGTAGATCGGGTTCATGGCAATGGCCAGGTCGGGTTTGTACCGCTTGAGAAAGGCGGGCGAGACAATTTCCTGGCCGGTGCCGGCCATGTACTTGCCTTCGCGGAAGGGATTGATGTCGACCACGTATTCGATTTCGCAATCGGGTGTGTGTAGGTTGAGCGCGGTAAGAAACGCCACGCCCTTCGATCCGGAGCCCCATACTACGGCCCGCTTACCGCTGTTCCTGGTTTCCTCGAGTTTGCTCCTCCACGAAGCCATTCTGGCCGCCTGGTGCTTGGTGAAGAACTGGATATCTTTGTTCAGCCGGGTAGGATCCGGCTTGGCAACAGAGGACGCCGGGGTTCGCGAAGGCTTCGCCGTAATCATCAGATATTGATCGTCGTAATCGGTCCAGACGTCGAGCACGTCGAATCCTGACTCGCGAAAGAGCAGCGATAGCGACTCTGCACTGAAATACGAACAATGTTCGTAGTAAATATCCCAGAAGGCCAGATCGCGCAGCACGCGGCTCATGTCGGGCACCTGGAAGAACACCACGGTATCGTAGCGGTCACCCACCGAACGCCGCACCGTGCGCACAAAATTGGCCGTGTCGGGTATGTGCTCGAGGGTCATCTTGCAGCACACGAAGTCGCCTTGCACATGGGCATACTTTTCCCCGTAGAAGTCGGCCACGAACTCAACTTTCGAGTCGCCGGCAGATGGGTTCCGTTCGCTGACAAACGCAGGATCGAAACCCACGCCACTGTTGTTGCCCATCTCGCATAACAGCGAGAGAAACTCGCCCTTACCGCAGCCGATCTCGATCATTTTCTTGTTGTGCAGGTCATACTTCTCGATCATCTCCGAGGCCAGGCGCCGATGAAAGGCCTGAAAGGTCCCGGAAAAGCCCTGCGTCTCCTCGTACTGCGCGGAGTAGTTGTGCACCGTCGGATCGAAGACGGTGTTGGAAATAAAGCCGCAATGCGAGCAGTGACCGAGAGCGATGTCACCCTTGGGAAAGTTCACGGCAACTTCGCGCGTCGGCATCAGCAACACGCTGTGCACCGGCACTCGCGGAACTTGATAGAACACGCTCATGTCGCCCTTGAGGCAGTTTGGGCAGGTCGTAATCTCAGGCATTCTTGGTCCCCGTATAGAAGAATTAGTTAAGCGGGCAAATTCCTGCGCCCCCACTCCATAAAGTGGGCTTTTCACTACAGGAATGGTCGAGGTATCGACGTAGCTCAGACAGCGGCAGAAACTCTCTCATCCAAAGCAATTCAATTAATCGAAGTCGCTCAGGCTCTGTGGCCATTCCCGACTCGGTGGTACCCCACCCCTGCCAAAAACAAGCCAGGGGTGGGCATTCAGACATCCTACCTGGCGCCTACAACCTCGGGACGATAGACCTTGACGCCGCCGGCAGCGTCAGGGCTGTCATAGGCAGTGGCAATCTCTTCCGGCATCGGGCTCAGATCGGTTCCCTTCATGAAGTCTCGCAAGGAGGTCCCAATCGGATGCGAATCGAGATTGGGAGCGCCGTTCTTCGACTTCACATCGATCAGGCTCACGGTGCGGAAGTCAATGCTGAACCGGGTTCTGCCCGAAGTGTTGGGCACCGTCGAGTGCATGTTGGCCGCGGAAAAGACCAGCGCTCCACCGGGCTCGGAGATCACCCGCACCTGGGGATCCAGTTCCATGGGCTGTTCAGGCTTGGGCTGTTCGCGGGTATCGGACTTGATGTGCTTGGCCGCATCCGCCCGGCCGGTGCTGTTCCAGGCGTAGTAGTTGAACTTGCTGGATCCGTTCTTGACCGCCTCGTTCCAGTACCGCGGATGGAAGGCCATCGAACTCTCCGAAGACATCTCAAAGATGGGCAGCCACCAGTTGAGCTGGCACATCGGCGCCGAGTACCAGGTATCGCGGTGGAGATGGTGTGCGTATCCCACGCCCGAGGTCAGGTAGGCATCCGAAGTGACGGCGCGCAGGCGCGGCACATCCAGGTAGGTGGTTTCCATATCGCAGCCGAAGTCTTTCAACATGGCCTGGATCAGGCGCTTCGACTCCGGGTGATGAATGAAGGCCGGCTTGAGGGGCGCGAAGATCCTGACAAACTCTTCCACCGGCATGTCGTACTGTGCCGTGGTCGGATCATCCTTGCCAAAAGCGTCCTTAATCATTTCCGCCGCGAAATTGGTAAAGGCGAGCGAGCTGGGCCGCGGCGAATAGACAAAGAGCTGGCCGTCGTATAAATGCTGGCGGCGCTTTTCGTCATTAAATTTCGAATCTACATAAATGCTATGCATTGATCGATCTCCTTTTTAGACCACTGCGGGCGTCGGAATCGGAATGATGAATTTTCCGCCACGAGCCTTATAAGCGTGTTGCTGCTCCATGATTTCGCCGGCAAAATTCCATGCCAGCACCAGAACATAATCCGGACTGCTATCCAACAGCTTCTGCGGGGAAAGAATCGGCAGGTGATTGCCGGGCATGAACCGGCCCTGCTTGAACTCATTCAGGTCGACTACGTAGTCGAGCAGCTTGCGGTCGATGTCGCAGAAGGCGAGCAACGTGGTAGCTTTGGCCGCCGCCGCATACCCGGCAATCGACTTGCCTTTGCCCTTTAGATCTTTCAATAGGGTTATGAGTTCGTCGCGCACCGCATGCACCCGGTCGGCAAAGCCGCGATAGTATTCGATGGTCGAGACCCCCGCATTCTTCTCGTCGGCGAGTATTGCTTTCAGGCGCGCGGTCGGAGTTTCCCGCGGCTCGACAAACAGGCGCAGAGATCCGCCGTGGATTTTGGTGCGTTCCACATCGTTCAGGTAAAGGCCATGATCGCGGAAGAGCCGCGACAGCGCGGTCACTGAAAAGTAGCAAAGATGCTGGTGATAGATGGTGTCGAACTCGCACTTCTGGATAAGGTCGACGACATAAGGCGCTTCAATGACGGCCACGCCTGTGGGCTTCAGCAAGGCGGCTATGCCGTCGACGAAGCCGTTCAGATCGGCCACATGCGCCAGCACATTGTTGGCCAGGAAGACATCGGCCTTCTTGCCCTCAGCGCTCAGGTTTTCGGCCAGCTCCTTGGTAAAGAAGGTATTGATGCTGTTGACCCCCCGCTCATTGGCGGTGCGCACCTGCTCTTCCGCGGGATCGATGCCTAACACCGGGATTCCATGGTTCACAAAGTTGCGCAACATGTAACCATCGTTGGACGCAGCTTCGATCACCAGGCTGTTGGAATCAAGGCCCCGGGCATGGATGATGGCTTCAGCACTCTTCGAGAAATGTTCCAGCAGACTCTTCGACACAGAAGAAAAGTAAGGATAATTGCGGCAAAAGAGAATTTCCGGTGGAACCGTTTCGGTGATCTGCACCAGGGAGCACTCGGGGCAGAAGACCAGGTCCAGGGGCGCCGTCACTTCCGGCGACCCAAGCTGATCGGCTGAGAGCAATGCATCCGCAAGCGGAGTGGTACCGAAGGAAAGAATCGGTATGCACTCCGCAGAATTGCATGCGCGGCAGTGGAAGATTGAATCGGTCATGCCCTGGCGGCTCCTGCGACAACGGGGGCCGTCGCTTCCTGGTTGGTCCAACGTAGAGAAGAGTCGAGAACACCGTCCTCGATCAACTTCCGAATATGGGCGATTCGTTTGAAGCGCGGTCCTTCGAAGTCTTCCAGCACCAGACCGATCTTCTTATAGGTTTCGTGCAATTCCACCGCACCCTTGCGTGCATCCCAGGCGGGTTGGAACTCGGGCAGCACCTTGCGGATCTTACTGCAGTCCACACGATAGCAGCGCTTGTCCGGCCCGGCGTCGGCAGCATACTCGATCACCGTGTTGGGCACCGTCTCCTTGACGATGTCGGCCAGCTCATAGATACGGTAGTTGTCCTCGTTGCGTCCCACGTTGAACGCTGCGTTGTGGACCAGGTCGAGCGGGGCATGCATCGCGGCGATAAACGCCCGCGAGATGTCGGCTATGTGCACGATCGGTCTCCACGGAGTTCCATCGCTCTTGATGTATACCCGGCCGGTGGCATAGGCCCAGGCCACCAGGTTGTTCAGCACCAGGTCAAAGCGCAACCGGGGCGAAACACCAAAAGCCGTGGCATTGCGGAGGAACGTTGGGCTGAAGTTGTTATCTGCCAGCTTGGAGACATCTTGTTCCACCAAGACTTTTGAGGTGCCGTAGGGGGTAACGGGGTTGAAGGCCGACTGCTCGTCCAGCAGGTCATCGCCGCCGGCTCCATAGTTGCTGCAGGAAGAGGAGAAGATAAACCTCTGTACCCCTGCCTGCTTAGCCAGTTTGGCCAGTTTGACTGATGCCTGGTGGTTGATCTCGAAGGTCAGACCTGGATTCAGGTCGCCCAGGGGATCGTTCGAAAGCCCGGCCAGATGCAGAATGGCTTCAAAGCCCTCTACATCGTCCAGGGTTACATCGCGAACGTCCTTGCGGATCTCGGGGATCTGTGCGATCCCGTCGCTAAAGGTGCTGCGTTCGAAAAGATCCGTATCCAGCCCAACTACTTCATGCCCTGCCTGCAACAGCATTGGCACTAATACCGTTCCGATGTATCCCGCGTGGCCCGTTACTAATACTCGCATTAGGTTCCTCCCAAGTTTGCCATGGTGCGTTGCCGCTCTCCCAGTACGTCTCTAGGATCTTCTTCTCGCGGATGGTATCCATACACTGCCAGAAGCCGGTATGGCGATACGCCATCAGCTGCCCTTCGCCAGCCAGCCGCTCGAGCGGCTCCTTCTCGAAGTGGGTATTGTCACCGTCGATAAAGTCAAAGACTTCGGGTTCCAGCACGAAAAACGCGCCGTTGATCCAGCCTTCCTTGGTCTGTGGCTTCTCAGAAAATTCGGTGATCTGGTTGCCATCCATTTCCAGGTGACCAAAGCGCGCTGTCGGTCTGACCGCGGTCAGCGTGGCCAGCTTGCCATGGGAGCGATGAAACGCCAGCAGGTCGTGCAGGTTGATGTCTGATACGCCATCACCCCAGGTGAGCATGAAGGTTTCGTTGCCCATGTACGGCGCCAGTCGCTTGATCCGGCCGCCGGTCTGAGTCTTCATGCCGGTATCGACCAGATCCACTGTCCAGTCGGGAACCGCTCCACCGTTCATCTTGACCTTTCCGGTCTTGAGCGAGACGCTCAGATCGCGGTTCAGCGAACAATAGTCCAGCATGTACTTCTTGATGACTTCGCCCTTGTAGCCCAGCGCGATCGCGAATTCATCGAACCCGTAATGTGCGTAGTGCATCATGATGTGCCAGAGAATTGGCTTGCCGCCAATCTCCACCATCGGTTTTGGCTTAAGTTCCGTCTCTTCAGCAAGACGCGAGCCCAGCCCCCCAGCAAGAATTGCCACTTTCATGAAGATTCACCTCCGTGAATTGTCGTTCGGGGGGATATTTTGTTACGAGGCAACATCGATCGATGTTGCGCTGTCGATCGTCACTTTCGCACGCGGCATCTGCAGCCTGAAGAGAACCTGATCCGCGGCGATTAACACATCTTTGCCCATGCGCCGGACATGCCTCGCCAGCCATGGCAGCAGCAGCAGGTAGCACTGCAGGCGCTGCCCGCGGGTGATGTCGGCCTGGAGGATGCTCAGGAAGTACTCGCGGAACATGCGCCACTCCGGAAAGGTGATGCTGGTGGTCTTGTTCGGGTCCCACCATTCCGGGCTGGGCAACGTTCCGTGACGGTTGGTTAAGCGAAACCGCGGAGCTTTGAGACGAACGGGCTTCACCTGCGAGGATTGCTTGCTGTGCCGGGTACTGATGAACAAGAACTCCGGGATCTCATGGAAGCGCCCGATCAAGCCCATCTGCGCCAGCAAAACTCCGTCGCTGTTGACGTAACTGCCCTGCGGAGGAAGCGTCCGCAGGGCGCTCAGGCGCATCACTCCAAATATCTGGTAGCACATATGGTCGTTCAACAGCAGATCTTTGAAACGGACCACAGGGTTCGGCGACTCGGTCCTGAGCGGCCACTCGTAGTTCTCGACAAATTGTCCCTGTTCGTCGATGACTCGGGTCAGGGTGTGAGCGACGACCAGGGAGTCATCCGCTTCCAGAGCGTCCACACAGAGACGAAGAAAGTCGGGCTGAATCATGTCGTCGTGGGCCGCCCACTTGAAGTATTTACCTGTCGCCTTGAAATAGACGTTTCTAAGGTTCCAGCCGGCACCCATGTTGCGGTCAGCGCGGTAGTACTGGATACGGGAATCCCGGGCCGCGTACTGGCGGCAGATCTCCTCACTCCGATCGGTAGAGCAATTGTCGGAAAGGATGAGTTCGAAATCCTTAAACGTCTGATTCAAAATCGAATCAATGGCGGCTTCGAGAAAGCGATCTCCGTTATAGAGAAAGAGCCCGATGCTGACAAGCGGCCTGGTACTCATGCAATGATTGCTCCAATCTAGGAATGCTGAGGCAGCGGATAGGCTGCCAGGACTTAAAGAAAGCAGAGTCGCAATTGGTTTAGAAGTCTCTTTTTAGGACATTTTTTTCAAGCGAGAAACTAATTGTTTGAGCCAACTTTGCCGAATCAATAGATTGACAGCGAAGTCAAACACCGGAAGTGGCAGGTAGATGGAGAGTTTCCAAAACCATACATGCCTGGCGTCCGGCCCGGTGAGGCAAGCGATGAAGCGATCGTGTTGACGGCGCACGTCCGGGTCGCGAGCCAGACGGGCGTGAAGGTAACTGGTATAAGCGACGTACGGGTGCAAACTAACCGGCTGAAATTCCTCCGCAAGCCGGGGATTGATGGTTGCCAGGAAGCGTTTCTGCGCGGCCCACAGGGCATCGCAATACTCCAACTCGCGCTTGAACGACGCCGCCGTTACCCGGTCAGGTCCATAGTTGTTTCCGCCGTGCAGACGGTATTCCGAGAGGGCCTCATCTTCCCGGGTCACGTTGGTGAGCAGCGGAGCCAGCCGGGTAATCAGTTGATCAGGACATCGAACCAAAGGCTCTATCAGCGGCAGGGGAAAGATGCGCTCGGCAACCTCGCGACGCAGGCTCAACCCCGAAGTCGGAGGCATGTAAGGCAATATGCCGCCGTCCTGCAAAAGGAGCGAGCCGTACCAACCACTGGGTAATGAGGCGGACATCGGCCACACTCCCTGGCGACGGAGGTCTGCGCTCATCCGGATCACCCGGTGTACCCCAAAACCGGAGTCAGCGTGGGCCCGAAAATCAGCCACAATCCGCTCCACCTTGTGGGGTAGAAAACGATCGTCCGAGTCGAGCAGGGCAATAATCTCGCCCCGGCTGATGGCATACGCGGCATTGAAACCCGACGCCTGTCCCCCGTTCGCCTGGCGGATCAACCGCAAACGTGAATCTTTGCGCTCATATTCTTCGATGACACGAACCGAATCATCCGTCGACCCGTCATCGCAGATGATGAGTTCAATGTTGGTATACGTCTGGTCGAGGGCACTCTGAATCGAGCTCCCGATGTAGCGGGCGTAGTTGTAATTCGAGACCAGAATTGAGACCAGCGGCTCCGCCGGCATAGGGCGCAGCTCGACAGGATGGAGCCCGGTAATAGTTTCATACTCCACAATAGCCATAGGAAGATTGAGTCGTACAGGTCGCGGATAAAGAAGATCAAAGGCGCGCTGGATGAAGGAGCACCGCAGATCTCTACTTGGGTTGCAGCGGAGGGATCTGCGGTTTCTTTTTATGATTAAATTGAGCGCTTAGTCAGTAAGCGCCTACACCCTTCACAACCAGACCGGGCGTTGCCAGAATGATTTTGATGTCCAGCAGCAGCGACCACTCGCGAATGTATTGCAGGTCGAGCCGCACCATCTCTTCAAACGGCAGTTCACTGCGGCCATTCACCTGCCACAGTCCGGTGATACCGGGATAGACGGCAGACCGGCCCTCGGACCAGTCCGCAAATTCGCGGCTCATACCATCCGGTCCCAGATCGCCGGCAGGCAAAGGCCTGGGTCCAACCAGGCTCATCTCCCCGCGCAGCACGTTGATCAACTGCGGCAGCTCGTCCAGGCTGTAGCGACGGATAAACCTGCCGATCGGAGTCACCCGCGGATCCTGTTTGATCTTAAAAATGTGGCCGTGCTTTTCATTCGCATGCGCCACATGGGTGCGATCCATTGCGGTATACATCGAGCGAAACTTGAGAAACATGAAGTGCCGTCCGCCCCTGCCCACACGCGGCGCCTTGTAGAGGATCGGCCCCGCCGAAGTGAACTTTACCAGGGCAGCGATAACCAGCAAGGTGGGGGACAGAAGAATGAGCGCAATCGCCGACGCCACGATATCAAAGGCCCGCTTGACGAACTCCTGCCCTTTGGTGAATGCCAGGGGACGCAGTTCGACCAGGGGCAAGCCATACTGGTTCACTACGTTGACTCGACCCGGTTCGGGTGCAAAGTCTACCGTGCAGTTGACGATGACGCCCATGCGCTTGAACACCTTGTTGCATTCGTCCAGCTCGCCTCGTGAAATCGAGCCATTCAGAAGGATGATGCGGTTGAGGTGTTCGCGATTGATCACTTCGGCCAGCTGTCCGGTCGTTCCCAGGATCGGCATGGGAACCGACAGGCCATCCGTGGTGTGGCCCTCAGGGACGATCAGGCCTTTGATTACATTGGACACGTTGGCCGAGTTCATGAGGGCGACCAGGCGGCCGGCATGGGAACCATCTCCCAGCAGCGCCGCCCGGATGGGTGACGGCCAGTGCCGTTCAGCCAGCCCGGTGGCGACCACGCTGATGCACCTCGCCATGCCCAAGCTGACAAAACTAAGGGGCGCAAAAATCATGAAGAACGAGCGGGATACGTCACCTCCAATTTGGCGGGAGAAGAAAGTGACGATAACGATGATGCAGCTTGCCAGCAGTGCACCTTCGGTCGCGTTGATTACGCAGGTCCACAGCCGGATTCGGCTTTCCACACGATAAAACCTGAGCCGCCACGCCATGACGATCCACAACGCCAGGACCATCATCAAGGACGGAGCCCAGATCGAAGCATAGTTCCAGCTCACCCGTTGGGTAGCCAACGGGTTTAGCAGGACCCGCATTTGGATCGTACAGATCCAGGCAACGGACACCGCTAGAAGATCCAGAACGAATTGCATTGTCTGATAGAAGCGTAAATTCCGGACATGCATGAGAGCGGTTCTCCCCGTACGCATCGCCGGCAATTGCCAGAGGTGCGTTCCATTTAACGAAAGCAGTCAGAGCCTTTCTCCTGGCCGTGTCCTAAGGTCAACGGGGGGTGTTGGCCGCCACCGTCACAGGAGAATTGCAATAGAAGTGGGAACATTGTTTTGTAAGAAACCCCTTTAAGTCACGAAAGCCCCATTTAACTGTGAACGTTCGTCGGCGTCTCTGTTCCCGGGTGTTTGCAGTTGGTCTTGGCAGCCGATGCATCGCGGCGGGGGGAATTCCGCATTCGCGGGCTACCTACGAACAGATGATCGTAAGCCAACTTTAGTTGCTAGTTGCTTGTTGATACTTGCTAGTCGCGTGCCGCGCCAGCGTAGCTGTTGTAGTGGTTGACATATGCCGGATCTTCAACACGGAGATCGCAGCCGTTAAGAATCGTGCCAATGACCGGTGTGCCATCGTCGGCCAACCGCTCTCTGGCTTCACCCAATTGCTCCGGGCTGGTCTCGCCGGCACGGCTGATCAGGATCACACCATCGGCATTGCGGCTCAGCAGCCGGGCGTCGGCCATGCCCATCATCGGCGGAGAGTCGATGAGCACGAAATCGTACTCCGACCGGGCCCGCTCGATCAGGTTATCCAGATGAGCGGAATGGAGCAGCTTGGAGATGTTGGCAGGCTCCGATCCACCGGGCAACAAGTACAGTCCGGGGACGGTGCTGGGACGGACCACAGAGTCCAGGGTGACTGCTCCGCGGCCTTCATCGAGCAGTGCATCGCTCAGGCCGGCGGCAAATTGCAAGCCGAAGAGCTTACCTAGTCTCGGCCGCCTGAGGTCGCCATCGATCAGCAGTACGCGCCGTCCGATTTCCGCTAGGCTGATTCCCAAATTGGCCACGGTGGTGGTCTTGCCTGCCTTGGGGCGGGGGCTGGTCACCAGAAGTACCCGGGGACTGACTCCGTTCACGCGGCTGAGAAGAATCGATGTGATCGCGGACCGATAGGCATCCGCCATCATGGTTTCATCCTGGCACCACTGCACCATCTCCTTGTCGACGGCCGCCGAGCTGGGTGCCAGCAAACCGTTCTTCGACTCCATTGCGTTGCCGCTGGCGCCGTTCAGGTTGCGCAGAGTGAGCGGTATGCGCTCGCTGTTGCCAATGCGCGCCGAGGGAATCACAGCCAGTTCAGGCACGTTGAGGTGCCTGACGCTTTGGCCTGGTGACCGCAGGCTGGCATCGTTGCGCTCGCGCAGCAGGATGTAGCAACCCGTAAAGGCGATACCGAAGAGCAAACCCAAAGCCAAGTTCAGAGGCAAACTCGGGCGGTAGGCCGATTTAGCCACGAGCCCGGGACTGACCACACGCACGTCGCTCGACTTCAGAGCTGCGACGATGCTCGCTTCTTTCACCCGCGTCGACATGGATTGATAAATGTCGCGGTTCACATCCACTTCCTTCTTCAGGATGTTGTAGCGAACTTCTTTGGACGACTGGTCGGAAACGACGCCCAATTGGGCCTGATACGCCTTGGTCAGGAAATCCTTGCGACGCGCGGTTTCAGAGTTCTGCACGCCAAGACGGCGAATGATGTTGTTGCGATGTTGCGTGGACTGCTGTTCCAGATCGGCGATCTGGGCGTTTAACTGCTGAATCTTGTAGTTGGCCGGGGTGAGGGTCACACTCAAATCGGCCAGCTGACGGCGAAGATCAGCCAGCCTGGCCCGATTATCCCGGAGTGTGGGATCATCCAGCACCTGGGGCATCGACTCGGCCGGAGCGCTTTTCGAAGTCTCTACCTGCGCCTTGGTATCTGCCTCGTCTGCTTCAGCCTTGGCCAGATCGGTTTGAATTTGCCGCAGCTTATCTGCCGCAACGCTCTCCTGGGAGTCGCTGGGGATGACAATGCCGGTTTGGCGCGCGTATTCCTGCAGGGCGTTTTCAGAATCCTGCAGTTTCTTACGGGCCTCAGCGAGCTGCGAGGTCAGGAACTTGTTGGTGTTCCCCGCAAGGTAGCCGCGGGCATCCTGAGCTTGCTCAACAAACTGTTCCGTCAATGTATTCGCGGTGTCCGCGGTCAGCTGTGGCTCGGGACCGAGAACCGTCAACGTGATCAGATCCGAAGTTCCATCTACCTTGACCTTGGCGTCTGCAAGCATATTCAACACCACGGCCTCGCCCTCTGCCGGGGTAGCTGCACTAGGGCTGCTGAACCAGCCTCGGACGCTGCCGAAGAGGCCCTGGCTGACCGCGATGGCGCCGGGAACCTTGGGACCCATGATCGCCGCTGTCCGTTGCATCACGGGCGGGCTCTTCAAGAGCTTGGTTTGGGTCTCGATGTATTGGTCGCCGGTAACCTGGTTCGACGTCGGATCGACGTCTTTGCTGCCCATAAAGTCCTGATTGATCCCGGTCACTTCCAAGATCACTTCCGACTTGTAAACCTTGTGTGCGACCAGCGTGTACAGCACGCTCAGCAGAAGCGTGCCGCCAATGATGACGGCGATCGCGTTGCGATGGCGGCGAAGCAAAGCAGAGTAGTTCACAGAAGCTTCAGGCTGGGGGCGATTGGCCCCCATTGGCCGCGACAGCTCAATGGCGGTGCGGCTTGTGTTCCGGCCTTCGGGCGAGCGAGGTCCAGGAATGATCTGCTGGGTCGGAGTCATCTTTTAAAGTCCTTTCGGATTTGATCCGTTCACGATGGAACCGATCTCATTCACGCTGCAGTTCGATTTGGACAAAGTCCGGCCCCCCGTAAGCGGGGGTCTCGCATGGGGCCATTCTCAGAATTTGCTTTGAAGTAAAAAGTCCTCTAGCGCCAGATGAGAACGCCTGTCCCGATGCCAATGGCTGCTTCCAGACCGCGCGCTCCCATCTGCTTGCCCAAGCTGTTGGGGATATAAAGAATGTCATCAGGCTTTAGCTGCAGGTCAGGAGATTTGTTTTGCATGATCTTCTTTACATCGAGGGGAATCTGTTCCCGCTCTGCCCCGCCGTCGGCGCGAAGAACCTTTGCCGCGCTGAGGGCTGCGGTGTGGTCCCATCCGCCGGCCAGCGCAACCGCCTGGGTGATCGACATGGTTTCGTTTTCGGTCATGACGTAGCCACCTGGCCTGGTGACGTTGCCCAGTACGTAGACCATGCGCGCACGGGGAACGGTGATGACGTCGTGCGGCT
Source organism: uncultured Acidobacteriaceae bacterium (assembly GCA_963814015.1). Classification (GTDB taxonomy): domain Bacteria; phylum Acidobacteriota; class Terriglobia; order Terriglobales; family Acidobacteriaceae; genus PALSA-350. The sequence goes on along the minus strand of CAWFBI010000001.1, from coordinate 404,415 downwards.
TGATGAGGATGTTGCCCTCAGGCTGTTTGCCGCTCATCACCGCGCGTATATCGATATGCGCGACCGAGTACTTGCCTGACGGATCGGTGAACGCGCCGGCCACCGGAATCGGGCCCTCGCTCATGTTACGGGTGATGAGCACACTGTCACCGGCATCGGCCCGCAATCCGCCGGCCTGTCCGATCACTTCCATCAAGTTGCGATTGCCCCGCAGCTGCACTACGCCTGGGGTCGTCACGTTGCCGGCCACAGACACCGGTTGGCTGTGGAATTCGTTCACCTGCACCGTGACTTGCGGATCCTTGAAGTATTTCTTGTAAGCGGTGACCAGATTGGCTTGAAATTGCTCCACCGTTAAGCCAGCCGCATGCACCTGCCCGATCATGGGCAGAGTGACGGTCCCATTGTTGTCGATCTGCGCCGGCTTATCCGGGATGTCATCGGCGGCAAACACACGCACGGTGATCAGGTCTTCCGGCCCCAATATGTAGCTGGTGGTGTTGGCGGCGGCCGCCGATGGCGCAGTCGGCGCAGCCGGCACGGAAACTGGAGTACCCAGCGGAGTACCCACACGGCCATCCGCAGCTACTACGCTTTGGGCGATCGCTGGAACCAACATCAGGCCCTGAAAGCAAAGAGAAAACAGAATCAGTTTGGCTGGAGACTTGTGCATAAATTCACTCACCATGTGATGCAGAGATCCCGCCTAGAAATACCTCCGGCGGGGAACGTGCTCTGAAAAAGAGCGCCTGAAAGATAGGGGTCGAGTCAAAAAAGCTTAGGGTGCCAACCAATCAAGCCGGCAAGGGGGACGCACGAGGGCACAAGCGTACGTTACTACGGGAGAACCAAAAAACGGGGTAGACAGAAGTTAATCAAGGTTTTACTGCTTACAAGCTAGGCCATCATCCGCTCCGCAACTACTGGAGCATAAGGTGAGACCCAGTCAGGATGTACTTCGACCAGAACCGACCTGCGCAATAGATTTACCGAAAGAATCAACCGTTGTGAACGTCGCACCTCAACCAGGATGCCGGTCAAACCCGCCAGGGGGCCACGCAAAATAGAGAACGAACCCGCTTCACCGACCTCGGTGTACGGCCAGGCTTCGAGCGGCACATCCACGCTGACGGTTTGCTGCAGGGCTTCAATCTCCGATCGATCCGCCGGCAAAGGATTGGTGCCCGCCCGCACCACGTCGATGACGCCGCTGGTCATGAGAACAGGCACAATCGAAGACCGGTTTGTAGAGCAAAAAATGTAGCCGGGGAACAGCGGCATCTCTACGACTTTGGTTCGATCCGCCCATTGCCGCTTGGACTTGTAAAGGGGCAGAAACTCAGCAAAACCCTTCTCCCGCAGAGCAATCGAGACCTGCTTCTCGTGTCGTGGCCGGACGCGGAAGGCAAACCATTCATTCGACTCGTTGGACCCTGGATCGCGATACATGAGTATCTCCGTTACAAGAGTGAGCTTGCGTGCTGCAATTCCCTATGGGATCTCACTTCGCTTCGAGGGGGGACGATGCGAAACTTTGAATTTTAAAACTAAGTTCATATAGCCCAGCCGGACGGGCTTCCGCCATCTGGGTTACAGAACCTGAATTTCAGGCTTTCGCCCTTGAAAACATCTAATCTCAAGTCCAGTCGCAAACAAAAAATATCGTCCCTGAACTTGCAGCTTGCTCAATCAAATGGTCCTATAGACCCGGGCCAGTGTCAATACAATCTGCGTCCCGGGCTGCGCCAACTTGCGACACGCCCTTGATTAGTGCCGAAACTGCATATTGGTAACTTCCTTTTGGCACTAAAGGTCACCTGAGGTAACCATTCAAAGCTTCGCCATGTCAGTCACATAGACCAAACCAATGCAGTCAAACAATTTTCATTTGTCGAGACTTAAAGACCGCCACTAGGGGGATTAACGGCTGTTCAACGGGTTTGGCGGTTCAAAGCCTCGACCGTTGTTGGTCTTGCAGCGCCTACACCCCGTAATCTAGCGGCACCCGGCACCCCTGTCAACACTTCATATGCCTGTGGATAACGCCATCGGGTGTTACTAACGGCTGACTTCTGTTGGTGTTGCAAAAAAACTTCTCTTGCACCAAAAAAGGCGCTCTTTGCACAGCCGGTCGGCGCATCTAAGTTACGTTCTGACCGAAATCCACACCACCGGGCAAACCCAAGTTCCGAATGCCCACTCTGATCAAATCGCTTCCGTTGGATACACGCCTTCCGGACTGTAAGCGCCTTGCTGTGGGTAAATCATGGAGGACTGCGGGTTACGTACCAGTCCCTGGCGGGCCGGAGCGCTAAGCTTAGCCAGAGCAGGACCTACAACCAAACCCATTGTCAGGTAGAACGGAATGGCGCCCGCGGGCGTCTCCATCACGTTTCCAAAAAATGCAGCCAGCAGGCCGGATGCCCACACGGCGATCCCCCAGGGTTGCCCGGTCACCGTATAAGCCCGCCACAGCAAGATCCCACAGCTAACCTGCAACGCAAAGAAGATGACCACACCGATCCAGCCGCTGTAACCGAGAGCATAGTAGAAGACGTTGTGCGGCGTGCGTATCTCACCTGCATCCTTGAGGTAGGTCACCAGCTTCCTGAGCTCAAATCCGTAGCCTGGACCGATGATCAGATTGGTGTAGTTCTCCTGGGAATTCGCCCAGATGGCCTTCCACCAGTTCTGCCTCCAGGTGATGGTGCCTTGGTAAAAGCCGACGTTGTCGGAGCCAGTGACGTCCCGTGCCAGGTCAGGGCTGACCGCAGCAAGGCCGCGGGCGACAATTTCGGTGGATGAGATGGCGCCGCCCCGTTCCTCTGGTGATGGGAGGTTGACATCTAGTAAGAGGCCAACGGCCAGGAGCACAACGATCCCGCCGGCAAGCATGGCGACGCGTGTCATCTTGCGCGACAGCAGACCCCAGATGGCGGTCGCCACACCCATGGCCAGCCAGTCTGCGCGTACCTGGGCGGCCAGAAATGAAATCGCCCCCATGGTCATCACCGGCCACCAACGGGCCGGCTTGGGATCGAGACAAAGCAGCGCCAGGATGATGTATCCGCCGCCGCCTGCCTGCCCGAAAACTTTTACGCCCCCCGATCCCGGCATCAACCACGGGACGCTGTGCAGAACCAGAAGATAGAGCGGCGCGTAGAAGAAAAAGCAGATGGCAAAGATCTGGATGTATTTGAGCAGAAGCTCCGGCCGGCGGACTCCCAGCCAGGCCCCAAGGAACAGGAAGAGTGGATAAACATTAAAGACCAGATTTTCGATCGCGATGATGGGAGAGAATCCGGTCAGCACGCCACGAATCACCTCGAAAATACCGTAGGAGATCGATATCAGGAGCGTCCAGCCGAACGGACCCAGCGGGCCACCTTTGGTAAGCGCCTTAAGCCAGGGATCGAACAACTTCCGCGGGCGCAGGAAGATAAATGCTGCCAGCGTCAGGTCGCCAATAAACAGCTTGGCGGGTGGGATTCCGAGATACGTGAAGCTGCGTCCGGTAAGGGAAGAGCCCACCAGGAAGAACAGAACCCATTTCGACCAGTTGTCCCACTTTCGAATTGGCAGGCTTTCAGGTTCCACTTCGGTATAGTGCATTCCCTAATCTCCCATCCCTGTAGCAAGACCCAGGCAGTATTCATTCTTCGATGTGCTTCGCGTGTGAATCGTTATGGCGTTTTTGCCAGCGAACCACCGGATTCGCTCCACTGCAGTGACAGTACAGGTGGCAACGATTCTTATTGCGCCTGCATCTTGACCGGGGAGCCTGGGTTCGACTGTTGATTCAACCGGAGGGCACTCTGGACCCAGCTTCGCCATCTCAGTCACATGGACCGCAAATCCAGAAGCCGAATCGCATGCTAGGAACGCCGCTGCGGGGGGTACAGGGCTATTCGACAGTATGGGCGGACGACGCCTCATCCATCACACGTCTCGCAGTGCCTACTTCCCGTAATCTAGCGGTCGGGTCCCCTGGTGTCAACAAATTCGGCAGGTTGGTGTACGCCAATGTGCGTCAGCGACGGTTACCGCTTGTGGGTACCAGCGGTCTATGGGACTGCCACAATTGTGTACCTGCTCAACAAATCGCCGCCGGCAGAAAGCTTTTATTCTCCCTGCGATAGACACCGGCGACTCCTCCGTGAGAAATTCATCGAACTGTTCGGCTACAGGTTTAGAGCGGTTCTAAACATTTGGATATCAACCGCTCGAGTATGCGGGCGTTCTGCCCAATCAGGATCATTAAACTCCAAACTTGCAGCGGACAAGCCAGGGTGAAGTTTTGCATTATTCCGGGCCCTGCTCTCTCAACAACACCACCCGTCAGGTTCGACAGAAGGAGAACGAAATATGAGCTTTCTTTCAGGAATCGGTGATCTGCTCAAGCAGTATTCGGGCACCGGCGCCCCTCCAGCTAACGCTCCAGGTGTGGAACAGCACTTCGACCAGGTAGCGCAAGCGGTGCCCAGTTCTACGCTCGCCGGCGGCTTGGCCGAAGCATTCCGCTCCGGACAAACTGCGCCATTTCCTCAAATGGCCGCTCAGCTATTCGCCAACGGGAACAGCCAGCAACAGGCCGGCGTGCTCAACGGTCTCATGGCCGCGCTTGGACCGGCAGTGATTGCTAAATTTGCCGCCGGCGCACCCAACTCGCCGCTGGCGTCGCTATTGCAGTCCGGTTCGGTCACGCCAGCGCAGGCGGCGAGTGTTAGCCCCGCCGATATCCAGGCTCTTACCACTCAAGCCCACAATCAAGACCCGTCGATCGTCGATCGGGTCAGCGCAATCTATGCCCAGCACCCAGTGCTGATCAAAAGCCTGGGCGCGGCTGCGTTGACGATTGCCATGAAAAAAATTGCCGACTCGCATGCCGCGTAAGCATTCTCAATTTCCCGTTTTGTGGATATAAATCAACCGCTCAAACAGAAGGAGAAAACGTAATGGCAGATCTCGATCAGTTGAAACAGAAATATTCCCCCGTAATCCAGACAATTGAGGGCTTCAGCGATTTAGGCGCGAAGGTGGACTCAGTAAGCCTGGATGGTGACAAGCTGTACCTGAAAGGTTCAGTGCCGTCTGAAGTGGTCGCGAATCGGGTATGGGACGTAATTAAGCAGGTTGACCCGACATACTCCGACCTGCACCACGAAATCGCCACCACCGGCGGACCCAACCAAAGCTACAGCGTTAAGAGCGGGGACAACCTGTCCAAGATAAGCAACCGCTTCTACGGGTCGCCCAATCACTATACGAACATCGCCGCTGCGAGCAATATTGCCGATCCAAACAAAATCCAGGTCGGCCAGCAAATCACCGTACCCGTGCTTACATAACTGAACCCGGCATTGCCCAGTGGGGCTTTTCCTGGTGAGAAGCCCCACTTAGAAACAATCCCTCCCGCCTTGTCCCCCGATCAAAGCTAGCCCCCATCGGAATTCCTCCTAAGTTGTATCCCCCGCATTTCATGCCGCTTTCTACCACCAAGGTGGCACCAATCTATCGACACACACACAGTTGCGTATCCCATTCTTGAAGCCAAAAAGCCGGATTCAGGAGGGCCGATACCTGCTTTTCGGACGTTTGCCGCCGGGCTCACTGGCCGACTCGTCCAAAGCAGCGAAAATTCCACACAGCAGTCGCCCTAAATACTCGGTAACCACGCAAAAACTTCCGCTTCAAAGCCTTTACAATCAGCGATTTACAAACTTACGTAATACCTAATCGGTGTGATTGCCGCAAGCCCGGACGGACGCGGATAGTAGCACCAATAGGACAGCAAATTTCGCCGGCGGCACAACGTGTCTTGGAGACGCGAAAGCCCGTTCGCGCCCTTGAAATGGCCTTCATTCCCCAGGCCGCGATGATTCGAATTTCCTAAATTGACGAGGCAATCAATGCGTATTTCCCCCATGCTACGGGTGTGTTCCGGGCTCCTGTGCGGTCTATCGGTTTTAATAACAGGATGTAGCAGCCCCTCGTCCCAGACCCTCGATTCTCTGACGGTCACAGCAACCCCTTCGACGGTACCCGTAGGTGGTGCGGCAATTCTCAAGGCTACAGCGCATCTGAGCGATGGTACGACCCAGGATGTAACTGCAGGTACGCAATGGACGTTATCTAATACTGCTTTAGCGGCGATGAGCAACGGAGCGCTTACGGCGAAGGCGCCCGGCACCCTGACAGTGCAGGCGGCTTATGTTGAAGCCGCACCGGCGGGCACGTCCCCCGCGTCAGCAACGGTTACACCGCAGAACCTGAGTGCATCGACACAGATCACCATCACCCCAGCCAGCGGATCGGGTGCAATCAACGTTCCTACCATCACCTGGAATACGCCGGCAGCGATCTCCTACGGCACAGCATTGAGCAGTACGCAATTGAACGCGACCGCAAACGTTCCGGGTACATTCGCCTACACACCGGCAACTGGAACTGTGCTCAAAGCAGGAACGCAACCGCTTTCCGTCACCTTCACTCCTACGGACACGAAAACCTACTCCTCGGCCACAAGTACGGTGCAGCTCACCGTTAACCAGGCTACTCCGGCGATCACCTGGGCTGCGCCAGCCCCGATTACGGCCGGGACGGCACTCAGCGCGACCCAATTGGATGCAACTGCGAGTGTGCCCGGCAGCTTCATGTACAACCCGGCGGTGGGTGCCGTTCTTGCGGCGGGCACCCAACAACTGACAGCCGTATTTTCACCAACCGACACCACCGACTATGCGTCGGCAACGGCGCACGCCTCGCTCACCGTGACTTCAGCGGGCAATCCCCCATCAAATCCGAACCCCCCGTCAAATCCGAATCCTCCCGGCGGCCCGGTCGGCGGCCCGATCGGACCCGCTCCGACAGGGTGCGGCGGCCCCACCATCAACCTGAACAGCGGCATGAGCCAAAGCACGCTGCAGAGCACCATCTCCAGCGCTCCCAACTGTGCATTGATCGTCTTTGCGGCCGGCACTTACAACATCAGCAGCTCACTGAATATCCCCTGCTCTTCGCAACTTACGCTGACCGGGCCGGCTGCCAACCCGGCCACTGCAATTCTCAGCGCCAGCTTTACCAAGGCCGACATTTTCAATATGTCGGGATGCTCTGGTATCACGATTGAATATCTGCATTTTCAAAATACCGGCGGAATCTATATCACGACGCCGGCTGCGGGAATCACCATCGAGCACGATCAGTTTTCAGGCTTGCCGGGCGATGAGACGCAGGGTCCCGATTCCGGAGTGTATATCCAAGGTCAGGGTCAGAACAAGCTGTCGAATACTGTCATCAGTTGGAATAATTTCGGTTCGGCAAACGACTGCAATGGTGTGATGACCCAACTGACGGATCAAGGTGGATTGTGCAACGGCATCATGTGGCAATCCACCACCGATGGTTTGACCATGGAGAACAACACGTTCCTCCATCTGGAGAATGGGATCAAGCTGGTGTGTATTGGCTCCTGCGAGCCGCCGAACTCGATCACTGAAAATAACGTTTCGATAAAAAATAACGATTTCAATCAGATCCATCGCATCGGGATCGAGATGCAGCCGCAGCCCTCGCAGGGCATCGTCATCCAGTACAACAGCTTCCATGACAATATCAACGGCTACTGGTCCTCCATGGGATTTTCACATCCCTGCTGTGACAGCGGGGCGCAGTCGCCTGGCGTTCTGGACAACGACAACATAATCATTGCCAACAATCCGCCGCCGGCGCACGAGTATATTCCTTTCGCCGTGGAGTTCTGGGGTAACGGAGCCCAGGGGGATAGAAACCTGATCCAAGGGTACTGGGCGAACGGGATTACCTGGGGCTACGGAGCCGGCTCATGGGAAATCAAGGACAACACTATCTGCGGTCCCAATATGGCCACGAATAATTGGTATATCTCGAACGAGGAGCATCAAAATAACCCGCCTGCGCAAAGCGGGAATACGACCAGCGCGACTTGCTCGACGGTGACCAGCACAGCTCCGACGATCTCGCCCGCGGCCGGCGCTATTTCCGGCGCCACTTCGATTACGCTGAGTGATAGCGGCACCAACCACTCCATCTATTACACGACCGACGGAAGCACGCCTACGACTTCTTCGACCCTCTATACCGGACCATTTTCCGTAAACGCCGGAACCACGGTAAAGGCGATCGGCATGTGGGGGCAGGGTGCAAACACCAAGAGCTATCCTGCAGGCTATGGCTACGTGCCCAGCGCGGTCGTCAGTGCGGCCTATACCGCAGCGGTAGTATCCGCACCGGTAGCCAGGGTCAGCCCTTCCACCAGTGCGATCGATGCATCCACCAACGTTGCCAGAGAAGCTGTGCCGGCAGCGAACAGCTCCGTCGCCGCCGTGTTGGCGTCGGTTACGATTACTCCCGCGCAGCCGGTGGTAGCCATCGGAGGCACAACCCAATTGAAGGCCATCGCGACCTTCGACGATGGTTCGGTCAAAGACGTCACCTCCGAGTTTGGCTGGCAGTCGTCGGACGCGCGCACCATAACAGCCAATGCCTCCGGCCTGTTGTCCGGCCTGGCCACGGGACCGGCAATCATCGCCGGCAGCTATCAGGGCCACCAGGCCTCAGTATCGGCAACCAGCTCCATCGGCGAGGTCGATTGGAGCGGACCGATTGTCATCAACCAGGGTGGTACCTACTCCGGAAACTGGCAGAGTACAGATGCCAAAACACCGGCGGTCACGGTGGCCACCACGGATGCGGTCATCATTGAGAACTCACACATTCGCAGTGTGGGAGGCTTGATCAAGACCAGCATGGCGGGCAGCAACCTTACCGTGCGGAATAGTCTCGGCGTGGCCCTGAATGCGGCCGCGAAGGGTCAGCCGAATGGTGTCTTCCTCGAAGTTGCCTCCCCGGCGCGGCTCGATGTAGAGAACAACTACATTGAGAATGCGCAGGGTGGCGTCATCGTGCATGGCTATGCGGGCAACCGTGACGGTGAACAGACCATCGTGATTCGCGCTAACCGGGCACGCAACATGAATGGCCTGCTGAGCGACGGCAACGGCGGTTACCTGCCGGGAGAAGGCGCCAACCGCAGCCAGGCACGCTTTATCCAGTTCGATAGCGTGCAATCTGTGCCCGGCATCGATGTCGGCTGGAATGAAGTCATTAATTATCCCGGCCACAGCCTGGTCCAGGACAATATCGACGTCTATCGGTCAAGTGGAACCCCGAACCGGCCGCTCGACATCCACGACACCTACATCCAGGGTGCCTATCCTTACAAGGCAGCACAGGATGCTTATACCGGAGGCGGGATCAAGACCGATGCCAGGGTCGGCGATAGCGCACAAGAGGTTCCTGCCTTCAACAGTATTCACGATAACCAGGTGGTAGGCACGGTGAACTACGGTATTCAGTTCGCGGCCGGCCACGACAACCTAGCGGCTAACAATCGTGTTGTCTCCAGCGGCCTGCTGGCTGATGGGACCAGGATTGCAGCCCAGCACGTGGGCATGGCAAACAGCGATGCCACCGGCGGCGCGGTTGCCAACGGCAGCATGTACAACAACACCATGCGCGACAACCTCATCGGCTGGACATGCTGGAGCACTTCATGCGCAGCCCAGGGCTACCGCAGGGATCAATTCTTCCCTGCTTCCCCCGCTGACTATTCCACCAACTCTGTCATCGCAGCTGGACAGATCACCCTCGACATGGAGAACAACGAATACCAGGTCTGGATGAACAAGATGGCCACTGCCGGGGTTGCGGTAGGTCCATCGTTTTAGTCGTCCCCGTCCCCTAGCAAAGTGCATTACAACCGGCGCGGCTTCTTCCCTCAGGAGAAGCCGCGCTTTTCCTTTGCAGCAGAAAGACGGGGAACGCGTGGGTTACCTGTGCCTTCTACTGTGGCAAATGTAGCCGCTCGTGCAAGGGAGCGAAAATTCCACACAGCAGTGGCCCTAAATACCCGGTCGACGAGCAGAAAATTCCACTACAAAGCCTTTACAATCAGGCATTTACACACTTACGTAATAGCTCATCGGTGTGATTGCCGCTAGCCCCCACGCGCGCGGATAGTAGCACTAATAGGACACCAAAACTCGCCGGCGGACCAGCGTGTCGCAGAGACGCGAAAGCCCGTTCGCGCCCTTGAAATGCCCTTTTTCCCCAGACCGCGTTGATTTGATTTCCCGAATTGACGAGGCAATCCATGCGTATTTCCCCCATGCCACGGGCGTGTTCCGGGCTCGTGTCCGGTTTGTTGATTTTGATGGCAGGATGCGGCAACCCCCTGCCTCAGAACCTCGTCTCCATGACGGTCACAGCGACCCCTTCCACCGTAACTGTAGGAGGCGCGGCAGTTCTGAAAGCTGTGGCACATCTTAGCGATGGCACGACCCAGGACGTAACTGCGGGTACCCAATGGACGTCGTCCAATAGCGCCTTGGCAACCATGAGCAACGGAGCACTTACTGCTAAAGCGCCCGGAACTGTAACCGTGCAGGCTGCTTATGTTGAAGCCGCACCGGCCGGCTCATCCCCATCATCAACAACGGTTGCACCGCAAAACCTGACCGCATCAACACAGGTCACCATCACCCCAACCACCGGACCGGGTGCCCTCAACATTCCCGTCATCACCTGGAATGCGCCGGCGGCGATCACCTACGGCACAGCCTTGAGCAGTGCGCAATTGAACGCAACGGCCAACGTACCGGGCACCTTCGCCTACACACCGGCGGCCGGAACCGTGCTCAAAGCAGGAACACAGACGCTGTCTGTCACCTTCACGCCGACAGATACAAAGACTTATACCGCAGGTACAGGTTCGGTGCAGCTTGCCGTCAACCAGGCCACTCCAGTGATCACCTGGGCCACGCCGGCCCCCATTGCGGCAGGGAGCGACCTCAGTGCGACGCAATTGGACGCCACAGCAAATGTGCCCGGCAGTTTCATGTACAGCCCCGCCGTGGGCACAATCCTGGCTGCGGGCACCCAACACCTGACGGCCGTGTTTTCGCCTACCGACACCGCCGACTATACGTCGGCAACGGCGCACACCTCACTCGTGGTCGGTGCACAACCTTCAAATCCGACAGGTGTTGTTGTCCCTACCATCACCTGGAATGCGCCGGCGGCAATCCCCTACGGTACAGCATTGAGCAGTACGCAATTGAACGCGACGGCGAACGTACCGGGTACCTTCGCCTACACACCGGCGGCCGGGACCGTGCTCAAAGCAGGAACACAGACGCTTTCCACTACCTTCACTCCGACAGACACGAAAACCTATTCCGCGGCCACAAGTACTGTGCAGCTTACCGTCAACAAGGCCAGTCCAGCGATCACCTGGGCTACACCGGCCCCCATTGTGACGGGTACGGCGCTCAGCGCGACGCAATTGGATGCCACCGCGACTGTGCCCGGCAGCTTCACCTACAGCCCAACGGCGGGCACGGTCCTGGCGGTGGGCACACAACAACTGACGGCCATGTTTTCGCCTACCGACACCGCCGACTATACGTCGGCAACAGCGCACACCACGCTTGTCGTCAGTGCATCGACAGGCATTGCTCCTACGATCACCTGGAATACGCCGGCGGCAATCTCCTACGGCACAGCATTGAGCAGTACGCAGTTGAACGCGACCGCGAACGTGCCGGGTACCTTCGTCTACACACCGGCGGCCGGGACCGTGCTCAAAGCAGGAACGCAGAAACTTTCCGCCACCTTCACGCCCACAGACACCAAAACCTATTCCACCGCTGCAGCTTCGGTGCAGCTTACGGTTAACCAGGCCACTCCAGCGATCACCTGGCCTACGCCGGCCCCCATTGCGGCAGGTACGCCGCTCAGCGGGGCGCAATTGGATGCCACAGCGAGTGTGCCCGGCACCTTCACCTACAGCCCGGCGGCGGGCGCGGTTCTGGCCGCGGGTACACAACAACTGACGGCCGTATTTGCACCGACCGACACCACCGACTACGCGTCGGCCACGGCGCATACCTCGCTTGTGGTCAGTGGGACGCCCTCAGCTCCGACAGGCGGTCCTCTACCACCCGCTCCGACGGGTTGCGGCGGGCCCACCATCAACCTGAACAGCGGTATGAGCCAAAGCACGCTGCAGAGCACAATTTCAAGCGCCCCGACTTGTGCACTGATCGTCTTTGCGGCCGGCACTTACAACATCAGCAACACGCTCAATATCCCCTGCCAGTCGCAACTTACACTGACCGGGCCCGCTGCCAACCCAGCGACTGCGATTCTGAGTGCCTCCTTCACTGGAAGCGCAATATTCGGCTTCGGCGGATGCACCGGAATCACGATTTGGTACCTGGGTTTCGAGAACACGGGCGGCATGTACGTTAATGTTTCATCCGGCGGATCGAGCGGGATAGACATAGAGCACAACCAATTTTTCAATCTACCAGCGAGTTCCAGCAGCTCCCAGGCGAATGCAGGGATTTATTTCGACGGGTACACCTCGGGTGGAATGCTTTCCAAGGTAACCATTAGCTGGAACAATTTCGGATCGCCGACCGACTGCAATGGGGTCATGACCCAACAGACTGACCAGGGGGGTTATTGCGCAGGTATCCTATTCACTACCAGCCTGGATACCGTCACGGTGACCAATAATACTTTCCTGCATGTGGAAGAAGGCTTTCACGTCAATTGCGTCAAAGCGGGCTGCGAACCACCCAATGCCAACACGTGGAAAAACTTCACCGCCGAATATAACGACTTCAGCCAGATCCACCGCATCGGGATGGAGATGCAGCCGCAGCCATCCTCGAACATCGTCATCCAATACAACTCCCTGCATGACTTTATCAATAGCTATTGGTCAACCATGGGTATATCCAGCGCTTGCTGTGATACCGGAGCTACCTCCCCTGGTACGATCGATTCGAACAATGTAATCATCGCGAATACTCCGGCACCGAATGCGCCGGGTGAATACATCCCATTCGCAATCGAATTCTGGGGCAACGGCGCGCTGTCCCAGGGCAACCTCATTCAAGGCTACTGGGCCAACGGGATATCGTGGGGTTATGCGCCAAACTCGATCATCACGAACAACAATATCTGCGGCCCAAACATGGCGGCGAACAATTGGTATGTCTCGAACGAAGAACACACGGCAACGCCTACTATAAGCCCCAATACGACCAGCGCGACTTGCTCGACAGTAACCAGCACAGCTCCGACGATCTCGCCCGCGGCCGGCGCTATTTCCGGCGCTACTTCGATTACCCTGAGCGATAGCGGCACCAACCACTCCATCTATTACACGACCGACGGAAGCACGCCTACGACTTCTTCGACTCTCTATACCGGACCATTTTCCGTAAACGCCGGAACCACGGTAAAGGCGATCGGCATGTGGGGGCAGGGTGCAAACACCAAGAGCTATCCTTCAGGCTATGGCTACGTGCCCAGCGCGGTCGTCAGCGCAGCCTATACCGCAGCGATAGCGCCCGCACCGGTAGCCAGGGTCAGCCCTTCCACCAGTGCGATCGATGCATCCACCGACGTTGCCAGAGAAGCTGTGCCGGCAGCGAACAGCTCCGTCGCCGCCGTGTTGGCGTCGGTTACGATTACTCCCGCGCAGCCGGTGGTAGCCATCGGAGGCACAGCACAATTGAAAGCCATCGCGACCTTCGACGATGGTTCGGTCAAAGACGTCACCTCCGAGTTTGGCTGGCAGTCGTCGGACGCGCGCACTATAACAGCCAATGCCTCCGGCCTGTTGTCCGGCCTGGCCACGGGACCGGCAATCATCGCCGGCAGCTACCAGGGCCACCAGGCCTCAGTATCGGCAACCAGCTCTATCGGCGAGGTCGATTGGAGCGGACCGATTGTCATCAACCAGGGTGGTACCTACTCCGGAAACTGGCAGAGTACAGATGCCAAAACACCGGCGGTCACGGTGGCCACCACGGATGCGGTCATCATTGAGAACTCACACATTCGCAGTGTGGGAGGCTTGATCAAGACCAGCATGGCAGGCAGCAACCTAACCGTGCGGAATAGTCTCGGCGTGGCCCTGAATGCGGCCGCGAAGGGTCAGCCCAATGGTGTCTTCCTCGAAGTTGCCTCCCCGGCGCGGCTCGATGTAGAGAACAACTACATTGAGAATGCGCAGGGTGGCGTCATCGTGCATGGCTATGCGGGCAACCGGGACGGTGAACAGACCATCGTGATTCGCGCTAACCGGGCGCGCAACATGAATGGCCTGCTGAGCGACGGCAACGGCGGTTACCTGCCGGGAGAAGGCGCCAACCGCAGCCAGGCACGCTTTATCCAGTTCGATAGCGTGCAATCTGTGCCCGGCATTGACGTCGGCTGGAATGAAGTCATTAATTATCCCGGCCACAGCCTGGTCCAGGACAATATCGACGTCTATCGGTCAAGTGGAACCCCGAACCGGCCGCTCGACATCCACGACACCTACATCCAGGGTGCCTATCCTTACAAGGCAGCACAGGATGCTTATACCGGAGGCGGGATCAAGACTGATGCCAAGGCCGGCGATAGCGCACAAGAGGTTCCTGCCTTCAACAGCATTCACGATAACCAGGTGGTGGGCACGGTGAACTACGGTATTCAGTTCGCGGCCGGCCACGACAACCTAGCGGCTAACAATCGTGTTGTCTCCAGCGGCCTGCTGGCTGACGGGACCAGGATTGCAGCCCAGCACGTGGGCATGGCAAACAGCGATGCCACCGGCGGCGCGGTTGCCAACGGCAGCATGTACAACAACACCATGCGCGACAACCTCATCGGCTGGACATGCTGGAGCACTTCATGTGCAGCCCAGGGCTACCGCAAGGATCAATTCTTCCCTGCTTCCCCCGCAGACTATTCCACCAACTCTGTCATCGCAGCTGGACAGATCACCCTCGACATGGAGAACAACGAATACCAGGTCTGGATGAACAAGATGGCCACTGCCGGTGTTGCGGTAGGTCCATCGTTTTAGTCGTCCCCGTCCCCAAGCAAAGTGCATTACAACCGGCGCGGCTTCTTCCCTCAGGAGAAGCCGCGCTTTTCCTTTTGGGCAAGAATGCTTTTACCATAGGTCTGAGGGCACATGCTGAAACAGGGTCTTGCACTTGTGATGGTCAGTCTCGCCATACCTGCCTGCGCTCGTACCTGGAATGCGAAGAGCGACTGGGGCGCAACCGGAAACGGAAAAACCAACGACTCCCCCGCTATCCAGCGTGGCGTATCGGCGATGGCCTCTGGAGACACGGTCGTGTTTCCCGCGCCTGGCAACTATTACCTTGCCTCCACGGTTAATTTTAAGGCGACGGGCGTAAGGGTTAAATGTCAACCCGGTGCTGTATTGGTCGGACCGAACAAGGGCACCGACATTTTCGCGAATCTTCAGTCGAACACGGCCATCGGCGGATCGGCCACGACCGGGTGCATCTTCAACGGCGGCGGCATTCAGGCTTACGGAAGAGGCGGTGATGGTGGGCAGACCCGCGACCAGGCAGTCACCAACCTGACCATCACGTACAACACTTTCCAGAATATGACCTACGGTCCCAACAACTTTCGCTCCAATGGAGGCATCTTTATAGGGGGTGGCTCGAATAATGTAGTGATTCGACACAATACTTTCACCAATATCATGCCGTACGACGACGGCTATAACGCGGCGGGCAAAAACTACCTAGAGCAGTACGATCCTGATGGCGATACACCCCGGGCGGGCATCTGGTTTTATGGCGGTTCCAACTATTCCATCGACCACAACACTTTCCTGCACGTTTATCAGGCCATCAAGGGATGCCAGGGACAACAGTTCCAAGCGGAAAACATACTCGTCCACCACAACTTCGCCGATTCCCTTCATCGGATGTTCATGGAAATCAATACCGGGAATGGCTGTGGCAACGCAACCTACAACGCAGGCATCGCCAATTTTCAGGTCTACGACAACTACGAGATCAACGCCGGCGGCCGTTACCCTGAAGCGAATACGTTTGGATTATCCGCGCCGTTTACGCAGGCCAAACAGCCGGGCAGCGATGCATACACGCCCATCCCGATGCGCGGGGTGGTCTGGTACAACAATCTGCTTAAGGGAGTCGTCAACAATGAGGAAAACGTCGGAATCGGCATCGAAGTCGGCGCCCAGGACATGAAAATTTATAACAACACAGTCATGTCACAATGGCCAACCGCCGGATACGCATTTGGGGGCACGGTCGGCGGGTACATGCAGGATAATTACGCTTGCCTTATCACCCCGTCGCGGGCGAAGAGCGCTTATTTTGGCGATTCAAACGGCAAGACTACGGCCACCTACCTGCGTAACCGGATCGCCGGAAGTTGTCCCCCCGGTCTGACTTCATTGGCAGTTTCGTTAGGACCAGTGACGAACACAGGCGGCACTCTTACTGCAACAGCCACCGTTACCACAGTTGAATACGGAATGCAGGGAGTGGTGTTTTCGATCGATGGCCGCTACGTGAGCGCGGTGATGGGTGCGGGGCCCTACAAATTGAACTACGGTGCGCGAGATTTGGCCAGCGGCTCGCACACGGTCACCGCCACGGTGGTGGACGCCGTGGGTGTGCTCGCCGTATCCGGCAAACAAAGCATCTCGACCATCAGCAAAGTTGGAGCCAGCGGGCCGATCCGTCCGAACGTCGATCCGTCTCATGAAGACTTCGATATCGCCGGAAACGCCAACGACCCCATCAATGGAAGCGAAAAGGGGGGAAGCGAAAAGCGACCTCAGCCTGAAAAATGAGTCCCTTTTAAAATGAATCCTTTTATGAACTTGCCTTGACCAATTACGGAAGTCATCCTAAGCGGGCGGTACCGGCAACACATCTTTATGTGTGCAAACCACTGCGGTTGTGTGCCGCCCCGTATACTTTGAATTCGGCCATCTTTAACGAAGTGGAGGCTCTCCCTTGGGCTCAGCAACACATGATTATTTGAGTGAAGGCATCGTACCGCGGTCTTCCGCGCGGGCGCGGGTCAATATTCTCGGCGTCGGCGTGAGTGCCGTGAATATGGAAAGTGCTCTTCGCGAGACCGAGTTGTTGCTGGACCGTGGAGAACAAGGCTACATATGCGTTACCGGCGTGCATGGAATCATGGAAGCGCAATCGGATGAAGGGTTTCGCGATATTTTGAACGACTCCTTCATGACCACGCCCGATGGCATGCCCACGGTGTGGCTTGGGCGCATTCATGGCTTCACGCAGATGAGTCGCGTTTACGGCCCCGACTACATGCTCGGGCTCTGCAAACGTTCCGTAGTCAAGGGATATAGGCACTTCCTCTATGGCGGCAAGCCCGGAGTGGCAGAAGAACTGCGGGACGAGTTGACTCGTAAGTTTCCCGGCCTGCAGATTGTCGGTACCTACACTCCGCCCTTCCGCCCGCTCAGCCCTGAAGAAGAACACGACCTTCGCTCTCAACTGGAAGCTTCCCGGGCAGATGTGTTGTGGTGCGGTCTGAGTACGCCAAAACAAGAGCGGTTCATGGCGGCGTATTGCCATCGCATGCCGGTCAAGCTGATGGTCGGGGTGGGAGCGGCATTCGACCTGCTGAGCGGGAATCTCAGCGAAGCGCCGGATTGGATGAAGCAGGCGGGATTGCAGTGGCTCTACCGCCTCATCAAGGAACCGAGGCGCTTGTGGCGCCGCTACCTGCTGAACAATCCAAAATTCACCTGGCTCATTTTGTTACAGCTCATCGGCACAAAGAGTCCCAGCTTACCTAAAAGATCTTTCATAAAGTAGCACGCAGCTGTCCTTGCCCAGGAACATGAGTTCTAAATTGGCAGGGGAAAGCCTCGTCTCTTGAATTTTGCTTGACCCGCCAGCTGCCTCCCGGTATTCTCCAGCCTGCAATCGGCCCCGAAGTTAAACTGCATCCGTATCCGAAGACGTGTTCGCTCCGGAACCCAGAACAATAGTTTTCCTGGAAATATCATTCCTGGGAACCTCTTTCCCTGCAGCGTTGGAGAGGGTAGCGCAATGAAAATAGACGCCGGTTCTGTAATTGACCGACTTTCCGCCATGCCCAGCAGTAACCCTATCAAACGCCTGCTGCGCGCACCTCTCCACTTCCTCCCTCCGGGCCTCAAGGTTGCCGTGGTACGGGGACCGCTTCAAGGCAAGCGATGGATCGTAGGCTCAAGCATTCACCGCTGCTGGCTGGGAACGTACGATCGAGCGGAGTCGAACTTGATGAAGCACCACCTTCGCCCGGGAAGTGTTTGCTTCGATATCGGTGCCCAGGCGGGCTATCACACCCTCTACGCCTCGACCATGGTTGGTCCCTCAGGCCGTGTCTTCGCTTTTGAGCCCGCTCCCAGAAATATCGAGAACATCAAAAAGCATGTGGCAATGAATCATCTGGCTAATGTCACCGTGGTCGAGGCGGCCGTGTCAGACTTCGACGGCGTCTCGCATTTCGATTGTGCAAGCAGCGCGGTTTCCGGGCACCTCTCTGACAATGGCAGCTTGGCTGTGCGCACCATCAGCCTG
Organism: uncultured Acidobacteriaceae bacterium; assembly: GCA_963814015.1. Lineage (GTDB taxonomy): Bacteria > Acidobacteriota > Terriglobia > Terriglobales > Acidobacteriaceae > PALSA-350. The sequence goes on along the minus strand of CAWFBI010000001.1, from coordinate 385,909 downwards.
GATCATGAGATTGACTGCGGCGCATTGCCGGAGCCGGATTACATCAAGATCGATGCCGAAGGCGCCGAATGCAGGATTCTGGAGGGTGCGCGCAAATTGCTGACGCGGCGCCATCCCACCCTTTCGGTTGAGACCCACCAGTGGCTGCCCGAGTTTCCCACGGTTCGCCAGGATTGCATTCGATTTTTATTTGAGCTCGGTTACACCTTGGCGGAGCCGGACCCCTCCGATAAGGACAGCGAGACGCATCTCTGCGCTGCGTCTCTCGCATCTTGAAAAATCTGCCTGCACCGTAACTTGTTCGATACGGAACAAGGAGCCGAATTTAACATCTTGTCACTCCCTGATCACTGGCTTTTAACACCGCGCCATTAAAGCTGAATGGCGGTCGTGAAGCCGGCCTCGAAGGGAGCACTGATGCAGAAGCTCGTTGCCACGTCGTTAGCCTCGCTGGTGGTTGCCGGGACACTTGTCAACCCAACCGTCGCGGGGGCGCAATCAGGGACCACCACACCAATCAAGCATCTGGTCGTCATCTTTCAGGAAAATGTCTCGTTCGATCACTACTTCGGCACCTATCCCAAGGCGCTGAATCCTGGCGGACAGCCCCGCTTTGTGGCCAAGCCCGGAACTCCGGCTGTCAATGGCTATACGGACGGGTTGCTCTACAACAATCCAAACGCCTTGAACACCGGCAATGGAAACGGCGCAGCCAACCCATTCCGCCTTGATCGCTCCCAGGCCGCAACCAACGATCAGGATCACGACTACATGCCGGAACAGCAGGCGTTTCATGGCGGTTTGATGGACCTGTTCCCCAAATACACGGGCACGCCTGGTCCACCTCCCAACGGCCTGACGACGAATGGTCTGGTGATGGGCTACTACGATGGCAACACGGTCACTGCCCTCTGGAACTATGCCCAGCGGTTTGCCATGAGTGACAACTCCTTCGACACCAATTTTGGTCCCTCGACCGACGGCGCCCTCAACCTGATCTCCGGCCAGCTCAACGGCGTGAGTGATCAGATCAACGCCAGTGCGGACGTGGTGCCGGACGGTGGTGGCGGGCTACACCCTGGTCAGCGACGCCGACCCGGTTGGAGACGTTTGCTCCACTACAACCGGAGCGCAGGTAGCGATGAGCGGTACCAACATTGGTGACCTGCTCAATGCCGCCGGCATCAGCTGGGGCTTCTTCGAGGGCGGCTTCGACCTGACAGTCAAGAATGCGAACGGCACCACCGGCTGCAAGCGCAGCACCACTTCGACGGTGACCGCGGTCGACAAGGCGGATTACATTCCGCATCATCAGCCCTTCCAGTACTACACCTCCACCCAAAATCTGAAGCACACCCGGCCGACTTCGCCCAGCACGGTTGGCATCAATGGCGACCCCGCAAATCACCAGTACGACACCCACGACTTCTACGACGCAATCAACGCCGGTAACTTTCCCGCCGTCAGCTTCCTCAAAGCTCCCGGCTATCAGGACGGCCACGCCGGCTACTCCGATCCTCTGGATGAGCAGACGTTCGTGGTCAACGTTATCAATTTTCTGCAGAAGCAGAAGGACTGGGCAGATACCGCTGTGGTCATCGCCTACGACGACTCTGACGGCTGGTATGACCACCAGATGGGTCCGATCGTGAACCAATCCGCCACCGCCCAGGACGCCCTCACCGCTCCAGGTCAATGCGGCACCGGAGAAGGCGCCCTTCCCGGTGTGACCATCCTGCATGCCCAGGGACGTTGCGGATATGGTCCACGTCTTCCTCTCCTGGTTATCTCGCCGTTCGCTAAGCAAAACTACGTCGATCACACGGTGACCGACCAGACCTCGATTCTGCGCTTCATCGAGGACAACTGGCTGGACAGTCAACGCATCGTGGGATCCTTCGATACGCTTGCCGGCCGGCTGAACTCCATGTTTGAGTTCAAGAACCCCGACAACACGCCCTACATCCTTGACCCGTCCACTGGGTTGGTCACGAAGTAACCGATATGCACCAATAGCAATTGCATTTGCTGTTCGTTTCAAGAGGGCAAAGGGCTTGGTCCCTTTGCCCTCTTGATTTATGTTTCATTGAGTGAGGCTTTGACTTGATTACCCGCCGCAGGTTCCTGGAGCGAACTGGAATTTTGGCCGCCGGGATTTCCGTCAATAAATTAACATCTGCGAAACAACAGTTGACGACGCTCGATCCTGACAAATTGAGCCCTTACGTCGATCCGCTTCCTGTCCCCCAGATTGCGCAGCCCAGTGGCATGCGCCCCAGCCCGGAAGATGCTTCGCTCGAACTTCCCTACTACCGCATGGCCATGCGGCCGATCGAAAGCAAGATCCACAGAGATTTGCCCGCCACACCTATGTGGGGCTTCGGTTCTACTTCACCAGGACCGACCTTCGAGACCCGAAGCAGCCATGGATTGATCGTGGAATGGGTGAACGAGTTGCCACAGCGCCACTTTCTTCCCATCGACCACACCCTGCATGGTGCAGAGGCCAACCTGCCTTCAGTCCGCAGTGTCATTCACCTTCACGGCGGCAAGACACCGCCCGACAGCGACGGCTACCCCGAGCAGTGGTGTGTCCCCGGCAAGTCCGCTACTTTCTATTACCCCAACCGGCAGGATGCGGCGACGCTCTTCTACCACGACCACACCATGGGCATCAATCGTTTGAATATTTATGCGGGATTGCAGGGCATGTATTTCATCCGCGACCAGGCGGAAGATGCGCTGAAGCTTCCTCAGGGCAAATACGAGGTACCCTTGCTGGTCTACGATCGCTTTCTTCTTCCCGACGGACAGCTCGAATATCCCGTCTCAGCCAAACCAGAAGCGCCCTGGGTTCCTGAAGTCTTCGGCAATGCCATCCTGGTCAACGGTAAGCTGTTCCCTTACCTGGATGTTGAACCGCGCAAGTATCGCTTCCGGCTGATGAACGGCTCCAACGGCCGATTCTATCGTTTCTCGCTGGGCAAGCTTCTCACCTTCCAGCAGATTGGCACGGAGCAAGGGTTTCTGCCCGCTCCCGTGGCCGCCCAGCGTGTGCTGATGGCGCCCGGGGAGCGAGTTGATTTGGTCTTCGATTTCAGTGCCCATGAAGGAGAAAATATTCTGCTGCGCAGCGATGCCTTCGACATCATGCAGTTCCGGGTCGCCGCCAATCAGGTGCTCGATTCCACGTCTCTTCCGCCCGTCCTGAGGCCTTTTGCAAAGATTCCTGAAAGGAGCGCCGTGAAAACGCGCCGTCTCACTCTCGATGAGCGCATGGATCCGGTACAGCGATCGATGGGCATGCTGCTGAACAATACTCCGTGGCACATGCCGGTCACGGAAAAGCCGGTGATTAACACTACTGAAATATGGGAGCTGGTCAACCTCACAGACGATGCGCACCCGATCCACCTTCATCTGGTCAGATTTCAAATACTCGACCGCCGGCCGTTCGATACATATGAATTTCAGGACAAGGGGACAATCCGCTTTACCGGGCCCGCGATTCCGCCCGCAGCGACTGAGAGCGGCTGGAAGGATACCGTGCGCGCGGATCCGGGCCTGATCACGCGCATTATCATCCCCTTCGAAGGGTTCACCGGCCGCTACGTATGGCATTGCCATATCCTGGAGCATGAGGACAACGAAATGATGCGGCCGTATGAGGTGGTCGCATCCTAAGCTAAAAGGGAAACCACAGATCTCTCCACGACAATTCTGTTTCGGTTTTTGGATGGTGGTACCCAAGCAGAATTGTCATCCCGACCGAAGCGGAGCGTAGTGGAGGGACCTGCTGTTTCTTCCTGCAGTTCTCTGGTTTCTCATCTACTCTTCTTTCGAATATGATATCGTCTTTCGATAACGAGCTTCGATTATGAATGACGACCGCGACCTCTATTCCGGCATGATCCGCCTGCACATCCTGCATCACGCGGACAAGGAGGTGATCTTTGGCGCGGGGATGGCCGAAGAGCTGGCCCGTCATGGATACAAGATCAGTCCCGGAACGATGTATCCCATCCTTCACGGGCTGGAGAAGCGTGGCTATCTGCATTCCAGCGAAGAGCGCGCGGGCAAGAGCGTCCGCCGTCTTTATGGAATCACACCTTCCGGGCGCCGTGCCCTCAAGAAGGCGAAACAGCGTGTGAGAGAACTCTTTGGAGAGCTGATTGAAGGCAAATAAACCAATCCGCACAATCATCCAAACCGTCTCCGCTTTTGCACTCTTTGCGGCAACTTCTGCTTGGACCCAGGAAGGAAAGCCACTTTCCATCGCTAGCGTGGTTGAGGGCGCAGAACGTGACTACCCGCTCATCCACGTAACGGAAGCAGAACTCAATGCTTCGGTCGCCAACATCCGCCTTTCGCGGACAGCGTACCTTCCGCGTGTGGACGGTATCGCCCAGTTCAACCGGGCTACGCGAAACAACGTCTTTGGCGCACTTCTACCCCAGAATACGGTGCCTTCGATGTCCGGTCCGGTTATCGATAGCAACAATGGCGGCTCGGTTTGGGGAAGCGCTACGGGGTTGCTGGTCAACTGGCAGCCATTCGATTTTGGTTTGCGCAACGCGAATGTGCGCTCTGCGATCGCCGCCCGGGACAAGGCCGATGCAACCGTCAAGAGGACGCAGCTCGAAGTCTCGACCGCAGCCGCGGATGCCTATCTCACTGTTGTGGTCGCTGGGCAGACGAAACAAGCAGCGCAGGCAGCAGTGGACAACTGGGAGACCCTGCGTCAAAGCGTGCATGCGCTCGCTTCGGCACAGTTGCGTCCGGGTGCCGATGAATCGCGCATTAACGCTGAAAGAGCGGTCGCTGAAACGCAGCTGGCACTGGCTGAGGAAGCAGTGGAGATGAGCCGGGCGACATTAGCTAAATTCGTAATAAAGGCAGACACCGGCAGCTCTCAGCTTGCGTCGACCGAAGCCCTCTCACGACTTCCGGCGATGGTCGACGACGCCCTTCCCTTTCAACCGGCGGCAAACCCGATCATGGCGGAGCAAAAGGCTTCAGTAGCTCAATCAGCGGCACAGCTGCATGCCACGGAGCGAAGCTGGGTGCCTCAGTTCAACCTGGAAGCCGCAGGCTATGCTCGGGGCACGGGCGCCGAGACGAATGGTCAAAGGCTCGCCGGGGCCAACGGTCTGGCGCCGAACGTCGGCAACTACGCTGTAGGGGTGAATATCACATTTCCGTTCATGGACTTCGCAAGCATCCATGCCCGCGAGGCCTCGCAGGCTTCCACCCTGGTCGCCGCACAAGCGAACGAACAACTTGCTGACCGCACCTTGCAGGAGCAGTTTGCCCAGGCTAGGGCTGCCTTGAAGGCAACCCGCGCCATCGCAGAGAACACTCCGGTCGCGTTGTCGGCGGCGCAGACGGATCTGGCCCAGGCAAACGCGCGTTACAAGGCCGGACTTTCTCCGATAGACGATTTGGCCCAGGCGCAACGGATTTTGGTGCAGGCACAAATCGACGACTCCATCGCGCGGCTCAATGTCTGGCGCGCTTTTCTCCATTTGCAGGCTGTTCGCGGCGACCTTCAGCCCTTCTTACAGGCAGCCAGCCAATGACCAGCCGGGAGATCCATTGACATGCGTCTAGTGCTGCTGGCTCTGAGTCGACCCCTGACCCTGATCGTCGCGCTGATCGCGATCCTCGCCGGCTTCTTCATGGCGATTGGGCGTATGCACATGGACATCTTTCCCCAGGTCGGGAACCCGGTGATTTATGTGGCGCAGCCCTACGGCGGCATGAACCCCGCACAGATGGAGGGCTTTCTTACCTACTACTACGAGTACCACTTCCTCTACATCACAGGCATTGAATCCGTAGATAGCAAAAGCGTCCAGGGAGCGGCCCTGATGAAGCTCACCTTCCGCGAAGGCACCAACATGGAACAGGCGATGGCGGAGACGGTCGGCTACGTGAATCGTGCCCGCGCGTTCATGCCTCCTGGCACCGTGCCACCTTTCATTACCCGCTTCGATCCGGGGAGCGTCGCCGTCGGGCTGCTGCTTTTTACCAGCTCCACCCATACCCAGGGAGAGTTGCAGAACTTCGCCCTGAATCAGGTGCGGCCGTTGTTTGCCACTCTGCCCGGGGTTTCAGCACCGCCTCCATTCGGCGGCAATCAGAGGACGATCGTGATCTCACTTGACCCGGACAAGCTGAAACAGTACGGCGTGTCGCCGGAGCAGGCAATCGCCGCTGTGAGCACGGGCACGGTGGTCGTCCCTTCCGGCAATTTGTACGATGGCAAGCTGAACCGCATCGTGCGCACCAACGCCACACTGGGGCCTGAGCTCAATGACCTGATGGCAACGCCTATCCATCCACATTCGGGTACCAACATCTATCTACGCGATATTGGTTCGATTGAGAACGGCACCGACATCGTTACCGCTTATGCGCACGTCGACGGACGCCGCACCGTCTACATCCCGGTGACCAAGCGGTCGGATGCTTCAACCCTGGCCGTGATTCAGGCGGTCAAAGCGGCGATTCCCGGCTTCAAGAAGGCCATCCCAGACGATGTCGATGTCCAACTGGCCTTCGATCAATCCGGCTATGTTTCGAATGCCATCAACGGGCTGGTGCGCGAGGCACTGCTGGGAGCCGTGTTGACCGGCCTGGTCGTATTGCTCTTCCTTCGCGACTGGCGCAGCGCGCTCATCGTAGTGGCGAACATTCCTTTCGCGCTTTTCACCGCAGTGCTTCTCTTGTGGGCAGCGGGCCAGACAATCAACATCATGACCCTGGGCGGTCTGGCGCTCGCAGTCGGTATCCTAGTCGACGAAGCGACTGTCGAGATCGAGAATATCCATACCCAGTTGCTGCCTGGGATTTCTCGCGCCAAGGCAGTGCTCGAGGCATGTCGCCGCACGGTCATCGCCCGTCTGCTCTCCATGTTGTGCGTGCTTGCGGTGTTCGTTCCCTCGTTTTTCATGAGCGGAATAGGCCGCCAGCTTTTCGTACCGCTTTCGCTGGCAGTGGGCTTTGCCATGATCGCCTCCTATTTTCTATCCAGTAGTCTGGTGCCGGTTTTCTCGACCTGGATCATGAAGGAGTCGCACCGCGGAGAGGAGAAAGAAGGCGCTTTTGGCCGGCTGCGCAACCGCTACGGCCGCTATCTTGAACAGGCGCTTCCATGGAGGTGGCCGATCATCGGCGGCTATCTCGCACTGACTGCGCTTATCCTGCTGGTGGCCGCACCGCTCATCGGCACAGAGATATTTCCAGAATCTAATGGGCCTGTCCTGCGCATGCGCCTCAAGGCGCCGGTGGGCACGCGCATCGAAGAAACCGAGCCGATGGTCCTGCAAGCGCTTGACCTTATCCGGAAGACGATTGGTAAAGACAATGTCCAGATCACCTCGGACTACATGGGAGTGCAGCCCTCAAGCTATCCCGTCAACCTGATTCACCTTTTCACCAGTGGCCCGGAGGAGGCTTTGGTCCAGATCCAGCTGCGCCGCGGACACCCCGATGACGAACAGCTGCGTGAGTCGCTTCGTTCGGCGTTTCAGCAACAGATGCCCAATCTGAAGATGTCCTTCGAGGCGGGAGATATTGTCTCGCAGGTGATGAGCTTCGGTTCGCCTACGCCGGTGCAGATTGACGTGCAGGGTGTCGATCTGGATCAAAACTATGCCTACCTGGCGAAGGTCGAAGCCCAATTGCATAAGCTGGAGTTCTTGCGGGATATCTCGGTGGTTCAGTCTCAGTCGTACCCCATTGTGGATGTCAAAGTGGATCGGGACTACGCCGGCCAATTCGGATTGACGATGGCGGACGTGAGTACTTCTCTTGTGCCCGCGACCGGTTCCTCCCGCTTCATCGCTCCCAATTACTGGCGCGATCCGAGGACCGGCAACGCCTTTCAGATCCAGGTACAACTCCCCCCAAACCGTATCCAGGGACTGGCCGCGCTCTCTACACTGCCCGTAATGCGTGAGGGGCAGTCGCAGCCGCAACTGGATCAAGTAGCCAGGCTGCAGTATGGAACCATGCCAGAGACCATCGAGCGACTGAGCGGGCAACGCATCGTGAGCGTCACTGCCAACCTGCATGGGATTGCGTTGGGAAAGGCACAGAAACAGATTGAGGCAGCCCTGCAAAATATTGCCGCGCCCCCGAAGGGTTCCACAGTCGTGGTGCGTGGCCAGATTCCGGCACTGGAACAAACCATCTCCGGGTTGCGGACCGGGCTGCTCCTCGCGATCGCGGCAATCTTTCTGCTGCTCATGGCAAACTTTCAATCTCTACGTCTCCCACTGGCAATCCTGTCCACGATTCCAGGCGTGCTCAGCGGCGTTGTTCTCATGCTCCTCTTCACCGGAACCACGCTCAATATTCAATCCTTCATGGGAGCGATCATGGCGGTCGGCATCTCGGTCGCAAACTCCATCCTGTTGGTGAGCTTTGCCGAGCAAGCGCGTCATGAGCACCAGGATGTAGAGACAGCGACGCGGACCGGCGCAACCAGCCGCGTACGCGCCATCCTCATGACGGCGACGGCCATGATCTGCGGCATGATCCCCCTGGCGATCGGCCTGGGAGAAGGCGGCGCCCAATCCGCGCCGTTGGGACGAGCGGTAATTGGCGGTTTGCTCTTCTCCACTCTGACCACACTGTTGGTGCTTCCTGCGGTCTACGCGCTGCTGCAAAAGGGAGCGACCGTCGCCTCCAACTCTCTCAATCCTGAAGACCCAACGAGCCGCTACTATGTTCAGACATAAGCTTGCCTTCTTCGCTCTGCCCTTCACCATCGCCGCACTTGCGCAGAACGCGGCCCATGTCGAATTGGTAAAGGTGGAGAGTCATTCGGCTTCGCGAACGATTCCGCTTACTGCGGAACTGCTGCCTTACCTGCAAACGGATATCGAGGCACGTGTTCCCGGCTATGTCGAAAATGTGCTGGTGGATCGCGGCAGCACGGTCCATCGGGGACAGTTGCTGGTCCAGCTGTCTGCCCCGGAGATGCGGTCCGAGACGAATGCGTCGGAATCGAGTCTGCACCAGGCTGAGGCTGACGAGGCACAAGCGGAAGCACAGGCAGCGGCGGCGGCGAGCACGTTCGCTCGCCTTCAGGAGGCGGCTAAAACTCCAGGCGCGGTTGCAGGAAACGAACTGGTACAGGCAGAGAAGCAAAAGGACGCAGCGGATTCGCTGCTGCAAAGCCGAGCGGCGGCAGTCCGCTCGGCTAAAGCCAGAATGCAGGCGACCAGCGACATGGAGTCGTACCTGCGTGTGACCGCACCCTTCGACGGCACGATTACGGATAGGTTTGTCCATCCCGGCATGATGGTGGACGCCGGTGGGCGTACTCCGCTGTTGAAGCTGCAACAGACGACGCATTTGCGCCTGGTCGTCCCAGTTCCCGAGAGCTACGTCGGTTCGATTGCGAAGGGCCGGTCGGTCACTTTCCAGGTGCCGGCACATCCGGGCAAAACCTACACCGGCAAGATCGCACGCATCGCCAATGCGCTCGATCAGCAGAGCCGGACGATGATGGTCGAGCTGGATGTATCCGACAGTACGCTTGCACCGGGTATGTACCCTACCGTGAATTGGCCGGTCGGTTCGAATGACACGGCTCTGTTTGTACCCAGCACCAGCGTGGTGACCACAACCGAACGAACCTTTGTCATCGCCGCAGTCAACGGACACGCCCATTGGATCGATGTACGCAAAGGGCCCGCGGCGGGGGAGCAGGTCTCCATTCGCGGAGCGATCACGGAAGGTCAACCGGTGGTCAAGCGGGCCACAGACGAGATTCGTGAGGGCGCTCTTCTGAAGTAACCCTGTCCCTGCCAACCAAGATGGTTGCCCCATATCTCGTGCTGTTACGAAATTCGGATACTCGCGGTTTGCCTTCGCAATCTACTCTGAAGGCGTCATCGCAGGAACGCCTCCGGCAGGCCGCCGTCGACCGGGATCAAATGGCCCGAGGTGCAGCGTGCCTGCGGCCCAGCCAGAAACAGAATGGCATTGGCGCAGTCTTCCGGGTCGATGGGTTGGTGAGTGAGAGTACGCTGGGCATAGAAGTTTGCCAGCAGCGTCCTCAGCTCATCATCCGTCATCGTCCGCTCGAACGGGAGGTTGTATTTGGTTAACGAGGCCATCACCCGGTCGCGGGGAAACATGGTCGACCCTTTGACTACCGTGGCCGGGCTGATCCCGTTAACGCGCACCCGCGGCGCAAGCGCAACCGCCATCTCGCGCACCAGATGACTCACCGCGGCCTTGCTGATGTCATAGGCTTCACTGCCGCGCTTGGCTACGACTGCGTTAGCGGAACTGGTCAACACCACAGAGGCGTCCAGAGCCTGCTCGGCGAATATTTTCGCGGCTTCATCCACCAGCAGATGGTTGGCCGTGACATTCAGGTGCAGGGTCAAGTCCCACTGCTCATCCGTGACATGGCCATCCGGAGACGAAGGAAAGATGGCGGCTGTGTTGACAACGATATCGAGTCCGCCAAACTCTGCCACCAGTTTCCGCAGCAGAGCGCGAATCGCAGTTCGGTCACGGATATCGACCGCCGCGGCAAGCTGGAATTCCCTTCCCGCAACTTCTGTGGACTTCCGGGCGCTTTCCAGATCACGATCAGCAGCCACCACATGAGCGCCGCGCGCCGCGGCTAATCGCACCACTTCCCGTCCGATGCCACTGCCCCCACCCACGATCAGCATGATGTGACGGCTGAGCTCCTTCTCCGGTGGCTGGCGCTGAATCTTGGCCTCTTCCAACGCCCAATATTCAATGCGAAAGGCTTCCGAAGGCGGCAGGGCAACGTAGTTGCAATGCACCTGGAACAACGAGCTATCCGCAGCCGGACCCGCTTGCGGCAGAACTCCGGGGGTGGCACTTGACTCCATCGCCGAGGCGCCCTCCATCACGTGGATGGCATTCACATAGAATTCCCCGGTAATGCGCGATTCGGTTTTGCTCTTGCCGAAGCTGAACATCCCAATGCCAGGAATCAGCACCACGGTGGGGTTGGCATCGCGCATCGGCGGATCTTGCGGCTTGGCATGATGCCGGTAGTAATAGGCATAGTCCTTACGATACTGGGCCAGGGCATCGTCAATCGCCTTGTGCAGGCGCGCAACATCGTCTTCCGGGTTCCAGGGCACGTACATCGGTCGAATCTTGGTACGAACGAAGTGATCGGGACAGCTCGTCCCCAGGAATGAAAACCGCTGCGCATCCCGGGAGTTGATGAAGGTGAGAACCTCAGGCAGGGCGGTAAACGTTCCGATCATGCGCTTGGCACTGGAAACCCGCCCGCGCAGATAGGGAAAGATGTCGATCGCCAGGTCCTGGTGATCCTGGCGCGGCAGATAGCGAGCGCCTCCAAAGATCTGCTCTCCCTTCCTGCTCACGTGCTCCTGAACGAATTGCCCCAGCTGATCGATGATGGTGATGGTACTGAGATAGCACTCGCGCTGGGTGTTACCCCAGGTAAACAAACCGTGGCCACCGAGAACGACTCCATCACACTTGGGATTGTCTACAACCGCGTTGCGCAGCATCATGCCCAATTCAAAACCCGGACGCTGCCAGGGCAGCCAGATCAGGTTGCGGGCGAACCGCGCGTTGAATTCGGCCAGTTTTTCGTGCCCATTGGCGGCGGCGGCCAGAGCAATGCCCCAATCAGGATGAAGGTGGTCGACATGGGCAAAGGGTAGAAATCCATGCAGCGGCGTATCGATCGAGGCGGCGACGGTGTTCTTGCCGAAGGTACAGAGCGGATACATCTCTACCATCTCGTCTTCGTGCGCCACGCCGCGATAGCTGGCGGCGAGCGCGAGTAGCTTGTTGAGATAAAGCGTAGCGAAACCGCTGCGCTTAATGCTGCCCAAATCGCCGCCGCTTCCTTTCACCCACAAGACCGCCTGCTGGGTCGCGTCCAGCGGATCCTTTTCTACGATCTTCGAGCTGGTATTGCCGCCTCCGAAATTGGTAATGCGCAGGTCGGAACCGAGCAGGTTGGAACGGTAACGCAACAACTCCGGCTCATCGAGAGTTCCGGCCACTTTGTCGTCCCAGCGATCCTCAAGATAGCGCAGTGCGGTCACTGTGCTCGTGGTCATTTCAGTCCTCCGCTTAATTAGAACGATTGTTCCGCACCAGAGTGATTTTCAAGACCTACCCAAGGATTTGCTGCAAATCTACGCGTAAGTGGTTGAGGTGGCGACGTTCCGGGTTGCCCGCTCGCGGGAGATCCGCTCCACGTAGCCGCTTTCCGTCAGGGCTTGCAGCGGGTCTTCCGGCAAGCCCTGACCGGACCGCCAGGCGCGCACCAGGGGGCGCACATCTTCCCAGAACGCAGAGCGGAAGAGTTCCTCGGCTTCCACCAGCTTGCATCGTCTCTGCAGCGTTTCCAGTTGCTCCAGGTCCACCAGGGCCGCCTTGGCATAAAGTTCCTGGGCCAGTGCGACGGTCTGCACCATAGCCTCGACCTTACCCTTGAGGTTGTGGCTCTGGTCGATCATGAATGCGATCTGGCTGCCACTGGGTCCGGTGTAACTCAGAATTTCGTGGAAGATGCGAAACACCTGGTAAGGATCGATGGAACCAAGGGTCAGATCATCATCGGCGTATCTGCGGTCATTCAAGTGGAACCCGCCCAGCATTTCCAGGTGCAACAACCAGGCGACGATCTGCTCGATATTCTGGGCCTGCAAATGATGGCCGGTGTCGACTAACACTCTGGCCTGCGGACCCGCCAGGCGCGCCAACTCCAGCGCCATGCCCCAATCGGCAATGTCGGTGTGATAGAAGGCGGGCTCGAATGGCTTGTACTCGATGAGCAGTCGCTGATCGGGCTGCAGGGCCGCATGGACTTCGCTGAAGATCTCTTCCATCCAGCCGATGCGCTGCCGAACACTCTGCGTACCCGGATAGTTCGAGCCATCGGAAACCCAGGGGGATATATCCTGCGAGCCTAATTGCCGGGCAATCTCCACACAATCGAGCAGGTGGGTGAGCGCCTTGTGCCGCACTTCAGGATCAGGGTTGCATATGGACCCAAATTTGTATTCCTGAGCCTGAAAGAGATTCGGATTGATGGATCCGGCGCGCACACCGTACTTCTTCTCGAGCGTCCGGATCATGGGTACGCTGGCCAGGCCGTCGGGAAGATCCCAATCGACGTGCAATCCCATGCTCGGGGTGACCCCAGTCAGCAGATGGATCTGTGCTGCGTCGGCGAATTTTTCTTCAATGGACGTTGCGGCGCCAACCTGAATAAACTTGCCGAACCGCGTCCCGGTGTTGGCAAAACCCCAGGAGGGAATCTCGATGCGAAAATTGTCTAACGCTTTTGCCACCCGTTCGACTTGTTCGTTTTGGTTCATAGGCAACCCTTGGCCCTAGGAGGATAGCAGATTGAATCACGAGGTGCGGATGGACAAATGGCTCTGGGCCGCGAGGTTCTTCAAGACGCGCGCGCTTGCGGCACGGGCCTGTGAACTGGGCAGGATAAGCTCGAATGGACACCCCGCCAAGAGCGCCCGCCCGGTTCGGGTGGGCGATCTGTTACAAGTGAAGAACGAGGGCGGCGAATTTCAGGTGGAGGTGCTGCTTCTGAGCGAAGTGCGGGGGCCCTCATCAGTGGCGCAGACGCTCTACCGGGAAACGGAAGCGAGCCGCGCCTTGCGCCTGCAGTTGGCCGAGGAACGAAAAGCGATGCCGCGCTTCGAAGCACTGAGTGCCGGCAAACCGTCGAAACGAAATCGCCGTGTACTCGATCGGCTTCGGGGTAGAGCTTAATATGGGTTTCCCGGCGCAGCGCCGCACCACCTCTCCCACAGCCGCCGTCCTGGGCGAGATCGGCCTCCCTGAGCCCGTTTCTCAACTGGCTGGGCGTCCGTGGGATGCCATCATTGTCGGCGCAGGTCATAACGGCCTCGCCTGCGCCGCCTACCTGGCACGTGCCGGCAAGCGCGTCCTGGTGCTTGAAAGCCGCCCGCGCGTTGGGGGCGCCTGTACCATCGAAGAGCCCTTCCCCGGCGTCCTTATGTCGCCGTGCGCTTATCTCGCCGGACTCCTCCATCCACTGGTAGTTGATGAGCTGGGACTGGTTGATCGAGGTTTCCATTGGACGCCCGCTTCCAACGGCCTCTTTGTTCCCTTCCTCGACGGCACCAGCGTGCAACTCTGGGATGACGACGATGCTTGCGAAGACGAGGTCCGGCGTTTTTCTCCCCACGATGTGAATGGCTGGAGAGCGATGACCGCCGTGATCCGGCGCCTGCGCGATGCCTTGCGGCCCGCCGGCGATCGCGATGTATGGATCGGCGACGCTCCTTCCCAGCAAGAAATCGACGCTCGGTTGGGTAACGACGAGGAAGCCCGCCAGGTGCTCTTCCATTGGTCGATGGCGGAGTTCGTTGCGCGTTATCTCGATGATGAGCGGCTGCAATACGCCTATCTCGGCCAGGGAGTTATCGGCACCAACGCCAGCCCGTTCGATCCGGGCACGGCCTCCATCCGCTATCACCACTCCTCCGGCCGGCTGGGCGGCATTCCTGGCATGTGGGGCTACGTTCAGGGCGGCATGGGTATGGTCTCGTTCTACTTCTGCGACGCAGCGCGCGAAGCCGGGGCGGTGGTGGCCGCAGGCGTTGCAGTCGCGGAGATCCAGCCCGGCAAGGGCGTTTTGCTTCAGGGTGGCGAGCGCATCTCCGCTCCGGTAGTGGTTTCCAATGCCGACCCTGTGGTCACGCTCCGCCTGCTAGGCAAGTCCGCGAGTTCTGACTTCCGCTCCAAGGCCGAGTACCTGTCCATTAAGGGCTGCACCCTCAAACTCAATGTATTGTTGCGCGAGCTGCCCGACTTCATCTCTCGTCCGGGCCAGTTGCAGCCCCACCACTACGGCCAGATCAACGCGCCCTTAACCCACGCGGAATGGAAAGCAGGCTTCGCCGCCAGCAGTAAGGGAGAATTGCCCGAGCGCCTGTGGTGCGAGATTTATTTCCAGAGCGTGCATGACTCGAGCGTGGTTCCCCCCGGCCAGCACACCATGAGCGTCTTTGCGCAGTATGTACCTCACACCTTTGCCGCGGGCTCATGGGATGACCATCGCGAGCGGGTGCGCAAGCTGGCTTTCGATTCCATCGGCCGCTTCTGCTCCAACCTGCCGGGCGCTGTGCTGGAGGCACAAGTGATGGGACCGCCGGATATTGAGGAGAAGGTCGGCCTCACCGGCGGGCACATCTTTCAGGGCGAGTGCCTGCCGTCCAACATGTGGAGCCACCGCTTCGCCGCTCGAACCTCGATGCCCGGAGTGTATCTCTGTGGCGCTTGTACCCACCCCGGGGGAAGCGTCATCGGCATCAACGGGCGCAACGCCGCCATGGCCGTGCTGAAAGACATGAGGTCGAGCCATGGCAACTGAGAAGCTCAAAAGAGCACTCGGTTTTCGTGATGTCTTTCTGTTCTATATTGTCAGCGGCCTCAGCCTACGCTGGATCGCAACTGCAGCTGCTGCGGGACAATCCGCCATTGCGGTATGGGTGCTGGGGTTTTGTGGATTCTTCCTGCCCCTCGCCGGATGCGTACTTGAGCTCTCCTC
The DNA here is from genome assembly GCA_963814015.1 of uncultured Acidobacteriaceae bacterium. GTDB lineage: Bacteria > Acidobacteriota > Terriglobia > Terriglobales > Acidobacteriaceae > PALSA-350. Next base: position 370,317 of record CAWFBI010000001.1, on the reverse strand, counting down.
CCGCTATCCGCAGGAAGGCGGCCTGTACGTCTGGACCCGCGAAGCCTATGGCGAATTTGCGGGCTTTATGGCAGCGTGGACTTATTGGATGAGCAATCTCCCCTATTTCGGGGCAGTGCTCTATTTCGCCGCCAGCAGTTTGCTCTTCGCCACTCCTCGCGCCAGGCATCTTGCCGACACAAACATATACTTCGTGGCCTTCACCGCAGGCATCCTGGTGCTAATTACCGTGCTCAACGTAATCGGGCTGGGCGTCGGCAAGTGGCTCAATAATCTTGGCGCGGTGGGCATGGCGCTGCCGGTGTTGATCCTTATCGCGCTCGGCGTGCTGTCTTTCTCACGCTTTGGCTCAGCCACCCATTTCACCTGGAGCGGCGCCATTCCCCGTGTTCAGTTGAGAGACCTCATCTTCTGGTCCACCATCTTTTTCGCTTTCAGCGGCTGCGAATGCGCTTCGTTTATGGGTGATGAAATCAAGGACGCGCACCGTGTCGTCCCCCGGGCACTGCTGCTGGCGGGTGTCGTGATCACCATTGGTTATATGGCTGGAACAATTGCCATGCTGGTCGCGCTGCCCGCCAGCAGCATCAGTGGTCTCGGTGGCTTTATGACCGCCATCGATTTTCTGTGCCGCCGTCTCGGTTTGGCTGCGCTGATTGCACCCGTCGCTATCCTGGTTGGCATCAGTAACGTCGGCGCGGCCGCGGCGTATCTTTCCGCCACTGCGCGGTTGCCCTTCGTTGTGGGCATCAATCACTACCTTCCTGCAGTCTTTGGCCGTATCCACCCGCGCTGGAAGACTCCTTACGTCGCCCTCATTTCATATGGTTTCGCGGGAATTCTTTTTGGCATCCTTAGCCAGGCGGGCACCAGCGTCAAGGCGACCTATGATTTGCTGGTCAGCATGAGCCTCATCGCGTACTTCATCCCCTATTTGTTCGTGTTTGCCGCCATGATCCGGCTGCAATCGCACCCTTATCCATCGGGAGCCCTTCGCCTGCCCTGGGGTAAGCGCCTGGCCATTCCCCTGGCTTGCGTGGGCTTTTTTTCCACCACCGCCGCCATCATTCTCGCCGCATTTCCCGCGGAAGATGAACGAAATCCCGCGATCGCCCTATTCAAGATCGTCGCCATGACCCTGGTGGTGCTGCTTGCAGGCATGGCAGTGTACCTGCGCGGGCAACGCTCGATAAGCCGGGCTCGTGCTGCCCTGGCGGGAGAGGTCGCGCTATGAACGAGTCTCTCTCCGACCTACTGGCACTTTACGATGAGGAAGCCCCGCTCGAATACGCTTACACCCTTCCGGCTGCCTGGTATGTTGACGAGCGCATCGGCTGCCTGGAGCGCGACCAGGTGTTTGGCAGCAACTGGATCGCTGTCGGCCGGACAGATCAGGTCGCCAGTGCCGGGCACTTTTTCACTGTTGACCTGGCCGGTGAGCCACTTATCGTAGTTCGCGGAGCCGATGAGCAGTTGCGTGCCTTCTACAACGTCTGCCGCCATCACGCCGCGGCCGTAGCCACCGTGCCCTGTGGTGTTGCGCAGCAGCTACGCTGTCCCTATCACGGATGGACCTATGGGCTGGATGGTTCGCTCAAAGGCGCACCTGAGTTTGCCGGGGTGTGTAATTTCGACCGTGCTGAGAATGGGCTGGTGCCGGTGCAAGTGGCCAGCTGGGAAAACTTTATCTTCGTCAACCTGAGCCACGAAGCGTCGACGCTCGAAAGCCACCTGGGTGACCTGGCGCAGCGGATTTCCACTTCGAATCTCCGCTTTTCTACCCGCAGGAGCTATACGCTGAACTGCAACTGGAAGGTTTACGTTGACAATTACCTCGATGGCGGCTACCACGTTCCGCATCTGCACAAGGCTCTCAACAGCGTGCTCGATTACCGCGAATACACGATTGAAAATGGCGCCAGTTATTCGCTTCAGTCGAGCCCCATGGTAGCTTCGCAAGACGCCATTGTCGCCCACACGCGAACCGGTGATCGGGCCTGCTATTACTGGCTTTATCCCAATTTCATGATCAATCTCTACGAGCGTGTCATGGACACCAACCTGGTCCTCCCGCTAGGCCAGGAGAAGTGTCTGGTGATATTTGATTTCTTCTTTGCTGACACCAGCGCTGAGTACAAGGCGGAGAGTGTCGCGGTGAGTGACCGTGTGCAGGCAGAGGATGTAGATATCTGCGAGTCAGTACAGCGCGGCCTGCGTTCCCGCGCCTATGGCGCCGGCCGGCTCTCCGTACGCCGCGAGACCGGCGAGCACCTGTTTCACCGTCTTCTCGCTCGCGATCTCAAGCGTGTTTGAAACAGCACTCCACCGCCTCCCCCTATTGTGCGATCGCAGCGTCCGCGATCACCAGGGACTGATCGAGCTGGTCGACCGCGAAGTCGATTTCCTGCTTCTCGATGATCAGAGGCGGCGCAATCACAAAGTGGCTAATCCAGGCCTGAAGTAAAACGCCCCGCTTCATCATCTCCGCGGCAATGCGATCAACGACAGTTACCTTACCATCGACCTTATCCTGCTTGGTGTTGAAAGGCCTCTTCCGCACCTGGTCCTTCACCATTTCGAGCGCCCAAAACAGACCCAGGCCGCGGACTTCTCCGATCGACGGATGCCTGGGCTTAAGCGCGTGCAGCTTCTCGCCGAGATACTTGCCCATTTCACGTGCACGGTTCACCAAATCGAGACGCTGCAGCTCTTTAATCGCCGCCACCGCGGGCGCGAGCGTAATAGGATGCGCCTCATAAGTATGCCCATGGGCGAAGAAGTGATCCTCGAAGTACTCAGCAATCTTCCCCGTGGTGGCGCAGAGCCCAAGCGGAACATACGCCGAAGTGATGCCCTTGGCGGTAACCAGGATGTCCGGCTTTACCCCCCAGTTATCCACCGCAAACCACTCCCCGGTGCGCCCCCAACCCGACATTACCTCATCGGCAATCAACAAAACTCCGTGACGGTCACAGATCTGGCGCAGCTTGGGCATGTATTCCGGCGGTGGTACGAGCACCCCATTGGTGCCCACTACCGGCTCCACGATGACCGCAGCAACGTCGCTTTCATTCTCGATCATGTGTTCCAGATAATCCGCGCAGGCAATGCCGCACTCCGGATACGTGTGCCGGATCGGACATTTGTAACAGTTAACCTCGGGCGCAAATAAAAATCCCTGTCCCTTGCCACCCGGTTCCATGGCCCAGCGGCGTGGATCGCCCGTCGCAGCGATAGATGCCATCGTGGACCCGTGATACGACCGGTAACGAGCGATGATCTTGGTCTTGCCGGTATACATGCGGGCTATCTTAAACGCAGCCTCATTGGCCTCTGTGCCCGACGTGGTGAAAAAGAACTTGTTCAACCCTTCAGGCAATACCTCAAGCAGAAGACGGCTCAACTCCACCCGCGTATCGGTCGCGTACGACGGCATGATGTAGGCCAGCTTCCGCGCCTGTTCTTCGATCGCCTGGATCACTGCCTGATTCTTATGCCCCAGGTTGCAACACATCAACTGCGCAGAGAAGTCTAGGTAGCGTTTGCCATTCCCATCGGTGAAGTAGCACCCTTCCGCATCGACAATATGCAGGGGATTCCAGCTCTTCTGGTAACGCCAGGTACCATAGTTCAGCTTCTTGGTCCATTCGGACACTTCCTGGCTCGTCATCGTGATGTCGGTTGCGGTTTCGCTCATTATGTTTTCCTTCCCTAGCTACTTTACAGCGCCTAGTCCACCCAGGCAGACATACTTCGTCTGCAGGTATTCGTCGATGCCATACATGGAGCCTTCACGGCCATAGCCAGACTCCTTGACGCCCCCGAAGGGAGCGAGCTCAGTCGAGATAGCCCCTTCGTTGACGCCAACTAGCCCTGACTCGAGTTGCGCGGAGACGCGCATGACGCGGGCCAGATCGCGGGAATAGAAATAAGCGGCGAGCCCGAAGGGAGTTGCATTAGCCGCCGCGATCACCTCGTCCTCGCTATGGAAACGAAAGAGCGGAGCGACCGGCCCGAATGTTTCTTCGCAGGAGACGTCCATGGTTGCGTCCACATCGGCCAGAATCGTGGGCTGAAAGAAATAGCGCCCAAGCACGTGCCGCTTGCCGCCGATCAAGACGCGCGCTCCTCGTTCGATCGCATTGGCAATGTGGCGCTCGACTTTTTCAACCGCCTTGGCATTGATCAGCGGGCCGATCTCGGCATCTCCGCCGGCCCGTCCAACCCGCAGCGCGGAGACTGCCTGGACCAGCTTTTCGGCGAAGACGTTATACACCGCGGCGGCTACGTAGATGCGGTTGGCGCATATGCAGGTCTGCCCCGCATTGCGGAACTTGGATGCCATCAGACCAGTCACCGCGGCATCCAGATCGGCGTCGTCAAACACGATGAAAGGAGCATTGCCGCCCAGCTCAAGCGAAAGCCGCTTGACCGTAGAAGCGGAGCCACGCGCCAGATGCTTGCCCACAGGGGTCGATCCGGTAAAGGAAAGCTTGCGCACGCGCCCATCGTTTAACCAGGGATCGACTACCAACCCGGCGCGCTCTCGGGAAGCGGGAACTACGTTGATGACGCCGGCGGGAATGCCGGCCTTGGCCGCCAGAAACGCCAACGCAAGCGCGGATAGCGGAGTATCTTCCGCCGGCTTGGCAATGACGGTGCAGCCTGCCGCCAGCGCCGGCGCGATCTTGCGCGCCAGCATGGCAATCGGAAAATTCCACGGAGTAATGGCGGCGGCGACGCCTACCGGTTCCTTGGTCACGATGATCCTGCGTCCATGAGCGGGCTCGGGAATCACATCTCCGTAGACTCGCTTTGCCTCTTCGGCAAACCAATCGATATAAGCCGCGCCATAGGCTACTTCACCGCGGCTCTCGGCCAGCGGTTTGCCCTGTTCGAGCGAAATGAGGCGGGCAAGATCTTCTGCGTGTTTCCTCATCATCGCCAGCCACGCCTGCAGATGTTGTGCCCGCTCTTTGGCCAGCAATGCTCGCCACGCAGGAAAGGCTCTATGGGCGGCGTTGGCCGCAGCCTCGGCTTCGACCGGGCCGCAATCCGGCAGGGTTGCGAGAACCGTTCCGTCTGCTGGATCTTCTACCGTAAAGCTTCGGCCATCGCTCGAACCTGTTCTCTGATTGTCGATCCAGGCATGGTTGAGGATCAGCTCACTGCAGTCGAGTTGCAACATGGGGTCTGGAACCTCTAACGTGCGGCGCTGGCGAGTTCTCCCAACTCCGCTGCTACTGCGCTCAGCCCGTCCTCCAGTACCTGCAGGGACTGGCTGAATTCCTCATCGGTAATGGTCAGCGGCATCAGCAGACGGACGATGTTGTCATAAGTCCCCGCGTTCAGCACTAGGACTCCGTGCTGCAGACAATGGTGCACCAGTTTTTTTGCGGCCTTGGCACAGGGCGCCCCACTGGCGTCGACAAACTCCATGGCCTGCATGGCGCCGACGCCGCGAACGTCGCCGATAAAGGCATGCTGCCGTTGCCAGGCGGTGGCTTGCCGCTGAAATTGTTCCCCCAGCGAACGCGCACGCGCCAGTAACTGTCCGTCGGCAAACTCTTCCAGCACCGCCAACGCAGCCGCGCAACATGCGGGGTTGCCACCGAAAGTGCCGCCCAAACCACCGGGGCCCGGAGCATCCATGATCTGCGCCCGGCCGGTGATCGCCGCCAGCGGCATGCCACCACCGAGAGACTTGGCCGTTAGGATGAGGTCAGGCTCGATGCCGAAATGCGTGCTGGCGAAGAGTTCGCCGGTACGGCCGAACCCGGTCTGTACTTCGTCGGCAACGAAGACGATCCCGCGATCGCGACAGATCTGCACCAACGCCGGCAGAAATCCGGCGGGAGGCACGACAAAGCCCCCTTCCCCGAGCACCGGCTCCACCACAATGGCGGCGACGGATTCAGCGGCCACCACGCGGCGGAAGGTCTGATCGAGCATTTCGTTTACCTGCCCTGCCGTCATCGAACCACGGTTAGACAGCCGCGCATTCGCCGGTACGCCGTAGGGGATGCGATAGACATCGGGCAGAAACGGTCCGAAACCTTCCTTGTAGGGATGAGTTTTGCTGGTGAGCGACAGGCCCAGCATGGTGCGGCCATGAAAGCCATCTTCCACGGAGAGAACTGCGGGACGGCCGGTAAAAGCGCGCGCGATCTTCACCGCGTTCTCTACTGCTTCCGCACCGCTGTTCACCAGGAAAGTCTTCTTGGCAAAATTACCTGGAGTGAGCTGGTTGAGCTTTTCCGCCAGCGAGACATAGCTTTCGTAGCCGGTCACCTGGAAGCAGAGATGGAGAAACGCATCCAGCTGTGAGCGCAGCGCGCGCAGCACCCGCGGATTGCGGTGGCCAACATTGGCGCAGCCGATGCCGCCGCCCAGGTCGATGAAACGGTTGCCGTCAACATCTTCGAGCATCGCGCCCTCGGCATGGCGGACAAACAGCGGTGTGGAGGCGTAGACCCCGCGCGGGATGGCTTGCGATCGACGAGCCGTCAACGCGCGCGAATTGGGTCCCGGAATTTCTGTCTTCAGTCGAATAGAGGACATAGTCTCAGTACCATCCGATCGGCGCTTCATTCAGATTGATATGCACCTGTTTGGTCTCAAGATATTCATCGATGCCGTGGATTCCCAGTTCCCTGCCAAAGCCCGATTGCTTAAAGCCGCCCCACGGTGCTTCCACATACGTGGGCTGCATGTGATTAACCCAAACCACTCCGGCGCGGATGGCCTTGACCATGCGCAGAGCGCGATAGATGTCGCGCGACCATACGGCAGCGGCCAATCCAAACGAGGTATCGTTCGCGATGCGCAGTGCCTCGCGCTCGTCCTCGAAAGGGATGACCGCGGCCACCGGCCCGAAGATCTCTTCCCGCGCAATGCGCGACGAGTTGTCGACGTCGTAGAAGATCGTCGGCTCCACATAAAAGCCCCGGCTCATGGAAGCAGGCCGGCCGCCGCCGAGCGCTAACTTGGCTTCGGACTTGCCCAGCTGCTGGTAAGCAGATACCCGGTCGTACTGTTCACGGCTGACCAGGGGACCCATCTTGGTAGAGCGGTCGAGCGGCGGCCCCAGCTTGATGGTGCGCGCCTTCTCTGTCATCGCTTCGAGGAATTTCGGATAAATAGACCGCTGCACCAGCACCCGGCTGCCGGCTGAACAGACCTCACCCTGGTTGATGAAGATCCCAAAGAGCGCGCCATCAATGGCGGCTTCAAAATCAGCATCGGCAAAGAAGATGTTGGGCGACTTGCCGCCCAGCTCAAGGGTGACGCGCTTGAGTGTGTCGGCAGCCGACTTCATGATCACCTTGCCCACGGCAGCCGATCCGGTAAAGGCAACCTTGTCTACGTCCGGATGGGCAACGATCGCGGCGCCGGCCGTCTCACCGAGTCCGGTCACGATATTGACCACTCCGCTAGGAACGCCGCACTCCGCCAGCCAGCCCGCAAGCTTCAACATAGTCAGCGGTGTCTGCTCGGCCGGCTTCAACACGCAGGTGCAGCCTGCGGCGAGCGCCGGAGCCAGCTTCCAGGCAGCCATGCCGATGGGATAGTTCCAGGGAATGATCTGCCCCGCAACCCCAACCGGCTCTTTCAACGAAAGGCTGAGTGCATTGTCTGGGACGGGATTGACCAGGCCAGAAACTTTGGTGGCCAGGCCGCCGTAGTACTCAAAGCAGGTCGCTGCATCGGCGATGTCGTACTCCGATTCGACAATCGGCTTGCCGCAGTTGCGCGACTCCAACTCCGCAAGCTGTGCAGCTTCTTCGCGCAGCCTGGCCGCGATGCGAAAGAGAATGCGGCCTCGATCCTGGGCCGTGGTCTGGGGCCAGCCGCCCTGGTCGAAGGCATAACGCGCCGCCGCGACGGCTTTATCGATATCGGCTGCGCTGGCATCGGGAATTTCGGCAATAACTTCTTCGGTCGAAGGGTCGTAGACAGGGATGCGCTTGCCGGAAGAACCTTCCGTCCATGCCCCATTGATAAACATCGGCTCACAACTGGTCTGGGAGACAGCCATATTGGATCCTTTCGTGTATGGGCGGCAGCTTGGTTACCGCCGCCCCGCCAAACCACTACCTGGTCGCAGGCGCCATGCTTTCCTGCTGGGCCTGGGCAAGTGCCGGCGCCACTTCTTCAAAGGCCGAGAGGTGCTTATCCACATCCGCCATGGAGTGAGCGACAGAGATGGTCCACTGCTCATCCCACCAGTAGGGCTGCGCCATCACGCCACGGTTCAACATACCGAACCAGTAGAGCTTCCACAGGTCCGTATCCACGGCGTACCACTCGCGATAGTTACGAATTTTATGGCGATAAAGCAACATGGCGCCATTTGCCCCGGCGCTCTCCACGTAGGCTTCGAGCCCGGTCTTCTGCACAATCTGCTTGTAACCAGAGACCAGAGCATCGCTCACCTTGCCGATGTGCGCGTAGGCCGCCGGTGTAAGCACTTCACGCAGGGTGGCCAGACCTGCCGCCATGACCAACGGGTTGGTGGCGTAGGTGCCGGCGTGGAAGACCTTCTGCTGCGCGATCACGTCCAGGATCTTCTTGCTGGCAGCGAAGGCAGCCAGGGGGAAACCGCCGCCGATGGACTTGGCCAAAGTCACAATATCGGCCTTGATGTTGAAATATTCGCAGGCTCCGCCACGGCCAAGCTTGGCGCCGGTCTTCACCTCGTCGAAAATGAGCAGAGCGCCCTCACGGGTGCAGATCTCGCGCAACCCTTCCAGGTAACCCGCTTCCGGCATGCAGATGCCTATGTTCATCATGATGGGTTCCACGATGACGGCGGCAATCTGACCTGGATTCTCCTTGAAAAGACCGTTAACGGCCTTCAGGTCGTTGAACTGCGCGATCAGCGTGTTCTTCACCGTATCGGCGGGAACGCCACCCGAAGCCGGCACCTGGTTGGGCCGATCGGGGTCACCGACGAGATCGAGCTTAGGCTTCATGCTCACCAGGACGGAGTCGTGAACGCCATGGTAGGCACCCTCCATCTTGATGATTTTGTCGCGCCCGGTAAAACCACGCGCGATGCGGATGGCGTGCATGGTGACCTCGGTTCCACTGCTGCCGAAACGCACCTGCTCCACCGGAAAACGCTGGCAGATCTCGTCTGCGAGGTCGTATTCCAGGGTGTGCGGCATGCCGTACATGGTGCCGGTTACCAACCGCTCCTGCACCGCGGCAACCACCGCCGGGTGGCAGTGCCCGGCCATCAGGGCGCCGAAGCAAAGATTGAAGTCGATGTATTCGTTGCCGTCGAGGTCGTGAATGTGAGTTCCCTTGGCGTCTTTCACAAACAGGGGCCAGGGCTCGTAACTGCGGAAGTTGCTGGCTACGCCCAGCGGCATGCGGGGCTCGGCTCGCTTGAGCGCGGCTTTCGAACCGGGGGTACGTGCTTCAAAAGTGGCGAGTTCCTTCTCGAGAAGGCGGTACATGGGGATTCATCCTTTGCCCGGAGGGCTGTCAATGGTGCGGAGGCCGGGGTACAGCTAGGAGAATGCTCTAGCGTTCGAGGAGGATAGGGTTGGGCCGCCGGCACAGCCGGGCTTCGCCGCGGGCATAGCGGAGAAACCACCGCATCCGGCAAAAGGTGCCAACGGTGAAGCATTCTTCGTAGCTGGAAAGGATAGACATTCCGGGAAACCCAATTATACGTTGCCACCAATAAACCCTTGTAGTAATTTTTGAAAACCAGCCAGACCGTCCATTGCACCGCAAAGGCCGGGTGCCCCATATCTCGCTCGTTTTTCGCGAGATGTGGGGATGCCACAAATTCTTACCTTTCGCTGTCGAGTGATCAGTTGAGGCTTCAGGGTTAGAGCATCGGTATCCCATATCTCGCGAACAACCAGCGAGATACCCGAATTTCCCGTACGCTGGACTGGACAAGGCCGCGTGTGCGCCTTTCTACAAGGAAAGGCGCATGAAGTTCACGGAACCCAATAAGCTTTACGGGAAATCGGGGATATGGGCCACCCCGGGGTTCCGTTAACAGGCAAAGTTTTGGAGCAGCATTTGTTCAGAAGAACACTTCTACTATTCAGCGTGGCGGTGCTCGCCGTTCTTTCCGGCTGCAAGAAGGCGCCGCCCACATTGAGTCTGCTGGTTTGGGAGGGTTATGCTGACCCTTCCTTCATCCAGGGCTTCGAGGCCAAATGCCAGTGCAAAGTAAGCGCAGCCTATATGGGCTCCAGCGATGAGCTGGTAGCGAAGTTACGCGGTGGCGCAGCCTCAAATTATGACGTGATCTCGCCCTCGAGCGACGTGGCTACCATGCTCAGCCGCTCTGGGCTGGTGGCTCCGCTCGATCTAAGCAAGATCCCGAACTACGCGCAGCTTTCGCCAAGCCTTACCTCCAGGCCGCTGGTCAGGCACAATGGCAACGTCTATGGAGTGCCCCTCACCTGGGGTCCCAATCCCCTGCTCTACGACACCACCGCCTTTGCCAAACCACCGGCGACCTGGGCTGAGCTGTGGGATCCGAAATTTGCCAACAAGTTATCGTTCTGGGACGATCTCTCCACCATGTACATGGCGGCAGAGGTGCTCGGTTTCGGTAAGACGGACCCGGCGGCCGTCTATAACCTGGACGATGCGCAACTGCAGCAGGTGAAACAAAAGCTGATCGCGCTGAAGCCGAATATCCGCAAGCTTTGGACCACCGGTGGCGAACTGACCAACCTGTTCCAGAACCACGAAGTGATCGCCGCCATGGGATGGCCGCTGGTGACTAACCAACTGCACAAGAGCGGCCTCCCGATCCAGGAAGAGATCCCCGCCGAAGGCACCACCGGGTGGATCGATCACCTGATGATTACATCCTCCAGCGACAACAAGGAACTCGCCTACCAGCTATTGAATTACCTCATCTCTGCCCAGGCCCAGAAACAGCTCAGCGATATTACGGGATACATCCCGGCGAATCCGCAAGCCGCCGCATTGATGACGGCGGAGCAACGCCACAGCCTGCACCTGGATGATATCGATGCCTACCAACGGCAGATTGTCTTCTGGCAGGATGTGCCGCGGCGCGCCAAATACACCGAGATATGGAACGAAGTAAAGGCCGGCCAGTGAGCAGTTTTCTGCGCCTGGAGAGCGTAGGCAAACGCTTCGGCGAGCACATCGTGCTCGAATCCATTTCGCTCGATGTAAAAAAGGGCGAGTTTCTCACCCTCTTGGGCGAGAGCGGTTCGGGCAAGACGACACTGCTGCGCATTTTGGCTGGTTTCGAGGAGCCGACCGCAGGCCACATTTTGCTCGAGGATCAGCGCCTCGATGCGATGCCGCCGCATCGCCGCCCAATCCATACCGTCTTCCAGAGCTATGCCCTCTTCCCCCACATGAGCGTTTTTGACAACGTGGCCTACGGCTTGCGCGTGCGTGGATGCGCGCGCGGCGAAATGACTACGCGCGTGGGAGAGGCACTCGAGAAAGTCCGCATGGAGCGCTTTGCCAAACACTTCCCCAGGCAAATCAGCGGAGGACAAAAGCAGCGGGTGGCACTGGCCCGCGCACTGGTCAACCGGCCCAGGCTGCTGTTGCTCGACGAACCGCTCTCGGCCTTGGACGCCAATCTGCGCCTGGAAATGCAGCGCGAGCTGAAGCAGCTGCAGCGGGAGGTCGGCATCACATTCATCTTCGTCACCCATGACCAGAGTGAGGCACTGGCTATCTCCGACAGGGTCGTCTTGCTACACCGCGGCAAGGTGGAACAGTGCGGCACACCGAAAGAGATCTACTCCACACCACGCACCGCCTACGCGGCCTCATTTCTAGGCAAAAGCAACCTGGTCTCAGGGACGGTTCGGCAGGGTGTCGCGGACTGCGGAGCCTTCTCGGTACCCGTGAATCTGGCAGATGGACCGGTCACCTTTTCCCTGCGTCCGGAGTGCATCGCGCCCACATCAGAAAAGGACGGCGCGCAACTCGTGAATTTTGTCGCAGAAGTGATTGCCGAACAGTTCCACGGGGCTGATTCTCTGCTGACCCTGCGCTGTGCGGGAGGCATGGAGCTATCGGCGCGTGTTGCCGGAAATAGTAACGGCGGCGGCTTTGCCTTTCACGCGCAAGACCTGGTTCCACTGGAGCGGGAATAGAATGGGCCGCTCTCGTCTCTCTGCATGGCTGGTGGCCCTGCCCCCATTCGCCTGGATTGCCCTCTTTCTCTTCCTGCCTTACGGCCTGCTCTTTTGCTACAGCTTCTGGAGCCTGGATGCGAACCAGCAAGTGCTTCGCCATGCGACACTCGCGAATTATCTGCACCTGGCCACCACGCCGCTCTACCTCACCGTCATTCTCCGCTCCATGCGCATTGCCTTCTCGGTGGTGGTGCTCTCGCTCGCGATCGGTTATCCCCTGGCGTGCTTTCTGGTCTTTCAGGCCGGCAAGTACCGGCGGATGCTTTACCAGGCGGTGATTATCCCGCTGTGGATCAGCTACCTGGTGCGCGCCTACGCCTGGAAGGTCATTTTCGGCAATGAGGGCGTGATGAATACCCTCTTGCAATGGTGCCACGCAACCAGCCATCCTCTGGGGTTTCTGTTATACAGCCCGGTTGCCGTCATCGTCACGCTCACCCATATCTATGTGCCCTTTGTGGTGCTGCCGGTGGTAGCATCGCTTGAAAAGATTCCCCACGAGCTGCTCGAGTCTTCGAGCGACCTGGGAGCCACGACGTGGCAGACCTTTATCCGGGTGATCCTTCCTCTCTCGCTGCCTGGCGTTCTCTCCGGTGCTACCTTCGCCTTTTTGCTCAGCTTCGGTGACTTTTTGGCGCCGCTGTTGTTGGGTGGTCCGAGTAGCGTGATGATCGCCAATATTGTGGCCAACCTCTTCGGCGCTGATTACAACTGGCCGCTGGGAGCGGCGGTGGCTGTCCTCATCCTGGTCATGGTGCTCGCCATTCTCACCGTCACGCAACGGCTTGAGCGTCGCTGGAGGGTCGCATGAAGACCGGCCGCGCGCTCTCGACTGCCTACGCCGCCAGCGCTTATGCCTTTCTCTACCTGCCCATTGTTGTGCTGGTGGTCTACTCTTTCAACCGTGATGGAGTAGGCGGCTTTCCGCCGCAACATTGGACGCTCGATTGGTACCGCACCCTGTTCGCCGACTCCGCCATGTGGGCCGCTGTCGGCAATAGCGCCATCGTCGCCCTTTCTACCGTTGTGTTGTCGATGTTGATTGGCTTTCCAGCGGCCTATGCGCTTGATCGTTATTCGTTCCCCGGCAAAGCGGCCTTTCAACGGCTGGTTCTGCTGCCGTTGATCGTTCCCGGCGTGATCACCGGCATCTCTCTTCTTTTGCTGACCGTGAGCAGTGGCTTTCATCTGAGTCTCGTTACGGTGATTCTGGGCCATTCAACCGCGTTGACGGCGGTTGCCGCGACGGAGATCTTCGCCGGACTGGCCAAGCTCGATCGCTCCCTGGAGGAGGCCTCCGCGGATTTGGGCGCGAGCAGGCTCCAGACCCTGGTGCGAATCGTCCTGCCTGGCTTACGCACCTCTTTGCTCGGCACTGCGCTCCTGGTTTTCACTCTCTCCATGGATGAGATTGCGGTCACGTTCTTTCTGATCGGCAGGGAGAACACGCTACCCCTCGAGATCTGGTCACGCCTGCGCCGCGGCGCAACCCCGGAAATGAATGCCATCGCAACCCTAATTTTTCTGTTCTCGGTAATCACTATCTTTCTGTCACAGTGGCTGATGACACGCGGTGAGACAAGCGCGCCATTCATGCAAGACGGGATTATCAATTGAGTTGGACTGACAAAGAACTAGGCATGGATCGCCGTATTACTCGGCGCGACTTCATGAACGGAGCGGCCATGGCGATTGCCGGCGCAATCACCCCGCACTCGTTTCTCTTTGCCCAGGCGGTGCCGGGCCCCCAGGACCGTCCCGGCTATGACCCGCCGGCTGCGCACGGAATGCGCGGCAGCCACCCAGGTGCTTTTGAGGTAGCACATCGGCTGCGGGACGGTACATTCTGGAGCAACGCCGGGCAGCCTGAAAGCACCGGCGAAAGCTACGACCTGATCGTAGTGGGCGGCGGCATCAGCGGCCTTTCTTCGGCGCGCTTTTTCCATCAGACTGCCGGTAAGACGGCGCGCGTGCTCATCCTCGAGAACCACGATGACTTCGGCGGCCACGCCAAGCGCAACGAGTTTCAGGTAGACAAAACCTTCATGCTCGGTTTCGGGGGCACATTTTCGATAGAGAGTCCAGCTCCATACAGTCCGGTCGCACAGGGCGTCGTGCGCGATCTGGGTATCGATGTTTCCTCCTACTCAAAGCACTTGGACGCCAAACTCTATCCTTCTCTCGGGCTTAAGCAGAAAATCTTTTTTGACCAGGAGACCTTTGGCGCTGATCGCCTCGTCGTCAAGCCTTTGCCTAAGCACGGCGAGAAGATGTGGCATGAGTTCGACGCCCAGGCGCCGTTGACGGAAAAATCCAAGGCGGATTTGAAGCGTCTCTACGCGCTTGATGAGGATCTGATGCCGGGCCTCACTTCGGAGCAGAAGAAGGCGAAGCTCGCGCGTATGAGTTATGCCGACTACCTGACCAAGCTGGTTAAAGTCGACCCTCAGGTGGTCACCATGTTGGATCCAGAACAGAAATCCCTTTATGGTGTGGGCATTGACGCCATCTCGGCTCAGGATGCGTGGGGATTGGACATGCCCGGCTTCGATGGCCTCAAACTCACGCCTGCGCCGGGTCCAGGGATGGGCCGCGATGCGATCCCTAACGAGCAAGCCGAGAAATATTTCTTTCATTTCCCGGATGGAAACTCATCCATCGCGCGACTCATGGTGCGTTCGCTGATCCCCGAGGCTGTACCCGGCAATTCAGCGGAGGACATTGTCAGCTCGCAGGTCCGCTATGAACAGCTCGATCAACCAGGCAAGCCGACACGCATCCGCTTGAACAGCACCGTCGTCCGCGTTCGTCATAATGGAGACCCGTCCACTGCGAAAGAGGTGGAGGTCACCTATGTACAGCAGGGCCGGTTGTATACGGTAAAGGCGGCCCACTGCATTCTCGCCTGCTGGCACCCGGTCATTCCCTACCTAACCAGCGAGTTGCCGGCGCCGCAGGTGGCCGCGTTGCGATCGGCGGAGAAGGTACCGATTGTTTACACCAACGTGGCTCTGAGAAATTGGCAGAGCTTCGTACGGCTGGAGACGCGAAGCGTCACCGCGCCTGGGTGTTATTTCACTGATTTCGGTCTGGACCGTCGCGTGAGCATCGGCGATTACCATTGCACCAGGCGCCCCGACGAACCGATCGTGCTCACCATGGAACGTTATCCCTGTGCGCCCGGACTGCCGGCGCGCAGCCAGCATCGTGCCGGACGCGCGGATCTATATGCGACCTCATTTGAGACCTTCGAGAGAAAGATCCGGGAGCAGCTTGCTCGCAGCCTCGGCGCCGGCGGATTTGATCCCGCACGCGATATCACTGCCATCACGGTCAATCGCTGGCCACACGGCTACGCTTATCAATACAACTCTCTATGGGATCCGTTCTGGCTCGAAGGCGGGCCGCTGCCCTGCGTCGAGGCACGAAAGCCATTCGGGCGCATCGCCATCGCCAATGCCGATGCCGACGCTTACGCATACACCGACTGTGCCATCAACCAGGCCTACCGGGCGGTGAACGATCTTAAGATTACAGCGAGCTGATTGAACCTGAACGGGTGCCCCCTCAGTTATCAAGTCCCGTAAAAAGCTTAGGTGACGACTGCCGGATGTCCAGGCCACGCTTTGCCGCGCGATGCGATACCCGCCAAAAGCAAGTACAGCAGGAGCCCAATGGGCCCAAAGAGAAAAGTCAGCAGCAGGCACGGAACGACCAGCACAAATGGCACGCGGTTGCGCCTTGCATCGCGCACTTGCCAGCTGCCAATGAAAAGATCGAAAGCCAGGTAGTGGACCCAACCGGCAAGTACAAGCCAGCGGTCAGTGAAAAGCAACATGACACCGCTGAGCGAGCTAAATCCGCCTCTGTGACCGCCCCAATGGGTGAAGATGAGCACCAGGTAAAGGCCACACAGCAGTGCCGGCACCAGCAGACCCGTTATCAGCGAGGAGATAATACGCGAGGCGCGAGGCGACCAGCCTGTGACCATTAACAGCAGCCAACCGGCCATCGCCATGCTATTGCAAAGCCGAAAGAGCGAATCTGCAGTCATGAAATGCCTTCCTTACGTTGGAATATGACCACAGCAACCGCGGTAAGCGCCACCCACAGGGCAAAGCTTTCGAGCGACAAACTATCCGGCTGCGCAATCGACTGCCCCCGAAAGGCCTGCCATAGAACCAATCCAAAAAGTGCAAGGTAGCTGGCTGCTGCCGCAAAGATAAGGTTACGCTGCGTCCGCTCGTCGACCGGCCGGCGACGGCGTGCGATCCACCATGCCAGCAGCGGCAATGCCTGCAAACCATGCATGCCCAGAAAGTGAGCGACCCGAAGATCGCCGTGATCGGCGCTCCAGCCAGTAATCGGTAGTCCACGACCGCCATCCGGAGCACCCACCGTGTGTGCGCCCGCGATAGCAAGCCGTCCGGTAGCATGGGCCTCGGCCAGTTGCTGGGAGTTGGGCACGGCCATCAGACCCCCTGAGCCTGTCCCAACCAACGCCAGTATCATGCCCAGACGGAGCGACCATCCCCAGGCAGACCCGGCAAAGGGCTGGCGGAACAGTACAACCGTGAGCAGCATCATCGCCAGCCAGATGCATGCAATGGTCACCCCCATGACGCCAAAGACCGCGCCATCAAATTGCGTGGCAAGGTTGAAGTGGCTGCTCGTGCCTCGCGCCGCTTGCATATCGATCAGCGCTATTTCAATGAAGAGGCTTGCGGCCAAAACGAAGTCCAGCGCGCGTGTGACACGCGGCCAGATACTGGTCGATGCAATACAAAAGGCGAAGCTCCAGCAGGCGATCATGGTCGAAAGCGCGAACTTTGCCGGCTTAAGCCATGCCGGCGCTCCGGTAATCACGCGGTGGTCTACAACCAGGCCCAGCACGCAGAGCACCAGGTCGGCTGCCATGATGAACCCCAGCAAAGTCAGCGCGGGCGCCGCCGCATATCCCGCGGCAACCATCCTTTTCAAATGCGAAGCACGATTGTCCATGTTAAATAGATTAACATTAATGTTAAATAGATTCACATCCATGTAGAATTACTTCAGCCATGGCCGCCACCAAGAAACGCCCCTATCATCACGGAGACTTGCGCGCAGCCCTGATACGGGCCGCGCTGCAGCTGGTCGAGGAACACGGTGTGAAGGGCCTTGCCTTAAGCGACGCCGCCCGCCTGGCCGGTGTGAGCGTGGCGGCGCCCTATCGTCATTTCAAAGATAAGGAGGGGTTGTTAGCCGAAATCGCAGCCGAAGGCTTTGGCTTATTTCGCGATGCGCTGGCTCGGGCTTCTAAAAGCCACCCCAGGAACAAGGTCAAACGCCTGGTGGAGATGGGCGTTGCCTACGTGGACTTTGCTCTGCAGCACCGGTCTCACTTCAAAGTGATGTGGGAGGGTGGGCTTTCTAAAGCAAAGTATCCGGAGGTTGGGCAGGCCGGGTACGACGCCTATCTGCTGTTGGAAAAAGCGGCGATGGACCTGCTGCCGGGAGCACCAGCGGGCCGGCAGCAGGCACTCATTGCGACCGCCTGGAGCCTGGTTCACGGCTACGCCAGCCTGACGCTGGAGCGTGAACTGGACGTGGTAGTGGCGGAGCAAAGCGACAAAAAGCTGTTGCGGCAGTCGCTGCATCTGCTGCTGGACCAGTTCGCGAGCTAGGGCATATAGAAAACTTCGCGCAGCATGGGAAAGCGTTCTCCGGGGCGCAGCGGATCGAGGGGCGCAAAGTATTGTGCCATCGCCTGCTGCCAGCGCGTGTTGATCGGGTCGGCTTCAATCCGTGCCCACGTCTCCTCGAAATTCTCGACCTGCATCGACAGGAAAAGAAGCTGGTCGCGGCGGAAGATGGAGTACTCGGAGATGCCGGCTCGCTTGAGCAGCGCCAGCATCTCCGGCCATACTTCTGCATGGGCCTTGTCGTACGCCTCTTCAGTGCCGGGGCGCAACCGCAGAAGGAAGGCGACTCGTTGCATAGGCAGGTTTAGCCGCGGCTACTTCGGCTGGGGAACGAGACGAAGATAGGGCTTGGGTGCATTCCAGCCGTCGGCATACTTCAGCTTGGCTTCTTCGTCGGAAACAGAAGGCAGGATGATGACATCGTCCCCCTGCTTCCAATCTGCCGGCGTGGCCACTTTGTGCTTGGCCGTCAGTTGCATGGAATCGATGACCCGCAGCAATTCCGGAAAGTTGCGGCCGGTGCTCATGGGGTAGCTCAGGTGCAGCTTGATCTTCTTGTCGGGCCCGATGATGAAGACCGTGCGCACGGTAGCATTGTTGGCGGCTGTGCGGCCTTCCGAGGTCTCCCCCGAATCGGCGGGCAACATGTCGTATAGCTTGGCCACCTTGAGCTCGGTGTCGCCGATCATCGGATAGTCAACCTTGTAGCCGCCGGTCTCCTCGATATCGACCGCCCATTTTCCGTGGCTGCTCACCGGATCGACGCTCAACCCGATCACCTTGGTGTTGCGCTTTTTAAATTCGTTATGCAGCCCTGCCACGCTCCCGAGTTCTGTGGTGCAGACCGGGGTGAAGTCCTTGGGGTGAGAGAACAAAATAGCCCAGCCATCGCCGATCCACTCATGAAAGTGGATAGTGCCCTGGGTCGTTTCGGCGGTAAAGTCGGGCGCTGTATCGTTGATCCTAAGGGACATGCGTCGTCTCCTGCTTTCTGATGTTTGGAAGCTCTTTTTGCTCAGCCAGCATTTTATCAGGCAGATGTGACGGCCGCGCTGTCAGGCCTGGCGGTAGGGGATCCAGACCTGCATGGCGGAGAGCTCGCGATTGGACCACGCATAGTAAGGAATGAGGCGCAGCGAGATGGGTTGTGGGGCGACCTTAGTAGGGAGTGCCGCCTGGTAGAGGTTGTCTGGCTCCGCCGGCAGCCAGGCGCCAGGGTGCTCCAGCACCACCACCCCGTCCAGTAACTGGGGCTGAAAGTGGGTGGTGGTGGTCTCGGTGAGTTGAACCGTATAGCGTGGAAAGCCCTGCGCTTCCGTAGCCGCCACCGCTTGATCGAGCTGCTCCATGCAATAAACGATCGGCCCGCGCTGGAAGGCGATCCGTCCGCGATCGTCGGTTACTGCCAGATTGGCGTGCAGCGCCTGCGGCTGCATATCAAAGCTCAGCTCCACCGCATCGCCGGCGGCCCAGCGGCGCTTGAGCGGCAGGTATTCCCCGGGCGCGATGTCGGCCACTGGGTTGCCATTGACCTTGACGGTATTGCGTTTGGACCAGCCCGGGATGCGCACGAACAGGGTGAACTCCTGGGGCGAAGCCGGCGTAACCGCCAGGTGCACCGTACCCTCCCATGGATAATGCGTGGTCTGCTTGATCGACAGTTTGGCCCCGTTCTGCAGCTGCCAGTCGAGCTCAGAATTGTCATAGAAGTGCACATAGACGCCTTCCGCCGAGGTGCTGTAGAAGTAGCCTGGCAGCGCGGCAAAGGTGCGTTCCAGGTTGGGCGGGCAGCAGGTAGTGTCGTACCACGGATTGCGGATTTTATCTCCGGTCGAGGGATCGAAGGCCAGCGGGTTGCGATAGCAGTAGAGTTTTCCGTCCAGCGACATGCCCGAGTTGATGCCGTTATACAGGGCGCGCTCCATCACATCGGTGAACTTCGCGTCCCCGCTGGCTGCCAGCATGCGCCAGTTCCACATCATGTTGCCGATGGCCGCGCAACTCTCCCCATAGGCAGTCTCGTTGGGCAGCTCATACGCGTTGCCGAACGCCTCACCATCGCTGCGCGCTCCGACCCCGCCAGTGACATAGAGTTGATGTTCAGCCAGATCGTCCCACAGGCGGTTCAGCGTCTTCCAGTAGGCCGGGTCGCCGGTCTCGAGGTAATAGTCGGTTGCTCCGCAGCACGCATACATGGCGCGCACGGCGTGGCCTTCCAGCTTGGTTCTGGAGGTAAAGGGGACCCCGCAGAACATGTAAACAATCTGCCGTTCCTGGAGCGGAATCCGGGAATCCCCCTGAAGGATGTACCCGGCCAGGTCGAGATAGCGCCGGTTCCCCGTGGTGCGATAGAGCTCAATCAGCGACATCTCAATTTCGGGATGACCGGCCACGATGGGACCTTGATTGGCCGCCGGGCCGTAATTAGGTAACAGGAAGTTGTCGACAAAGCGCAGGCCGGCGTTTAGCAGCGTTGGGTCTCCCGTGGCGCGATACCAGGCGATGCCGCCCTGCAGCAGATGGCCGATACAGTAGAGCTCGTGGCCGCCAGTCTGGGTCTTAGGGAGCATGCGGTCGCTTTGTTTGCTCTCCACAAAGTAGGTATTGAGGTAGCCGCCAGGTTCCTGCGCGGCGACGACCTGGCGAATCATCTCTTCAGTGGGGGTGCGCAACTCGGGCAGCGGCCCGGACTGCAGTGCGAACCCGACCGCCTCCATCCACTTATAAATGTCGGAGTCGGAGTAGACGGGACCGCGTTGAGGGGCAGCGGATTTTCCCTCCAGGCGGAGGAAGTTATCCATGCGCCCATGCTCGAGCAATTCCAGCCGCATGCTGGGGATGCTCGACTCCACATTCGTCTCGCGGCGCTTGGACCAGAACCCGGGAGTTATGGTGACCGCCCGGACGGGCACGGACTTTAGCTTGGCATAGGGTGAATTGCGGGTAGCAATAATGCCGGCGTCAGCCCAGTGGGGGTCGAGGGTGGAGGGCATACTGGCCTGTGTACTAGATTGACCGAAAGCATAATCACCGGTTGGCAGGGCTGCGGCGGCGGTTGTCGCCAAAGCGGTTGAAATAAATTGGCGCCGGGTAAGGGAGGAATCGATCATTAGTTTGGCCCTTCTTCGACAGGTAGTGTACGCCTTTTGCAATGACCTCCCTCGGGGATGATTGCCGGCGACTCCGGCCAAAAGGCAAGACGTGTCCTTTTACTGAAGGACTTTGATGGGTTAGGCTGTTACTACTTTAGAGAACCCTCACTTGCATGCGGTCGCCCGGTCTTCCTCTCATACTGCATGCTCGTCCCCACCAGGAGAAACACCACAGGGAGAAACAAAGTGCGCTCAGCGGGATTGTCTGGTATCGATAACGTGGTAGGTGTTCCGATGCTCGAGGAACGAAGACCCAGCCCCACCTTCGACAGCCGCAAAAGAAACACGGAGCTTGTATTCGGCGAGCAGAAACTTGCGGGCCTTTATCCCGGCAATTCTGAGCTCCGCCAGCGTTGCGGTCAACAAGACGACTTCACGACCGACCCGCGGTATTTCATTGCAGCAAACACCATGAACAGGCGAGTCGCTGCTGTCCTGATCCGCCATGATCAAGAACTCGAGGCCTGCGCCTTCTTCTACGAGCACTACACGTTCGGGATAGGTCTCGGCATCATGCACGGAGGGGGTTACATCGGCGAAAGCCTCGTAGCTGGTAGCGAAGCGTTTCGCTTGCAGCATGTCCAGTTAGCGGCGCAAGCCCTCCTGCAACACTGGCGTATCTATGGCGTCAGCATCAGCGTGAGGTCTCCCCTCGACGAATGTCTTGAAGTCATGGGGCCTGAGGGCAGAAACCGCCTCTTCTCCGGACGAACCATCCAATACAAGTTACCGTTAGACGGCACCTATAACGCAACACTAGCTGGTATGGGCCCTCGTACGCGGCGTAGCCTGGCGGCAAAGCGCAGACAACTGGAAACCCGCGCGCACGTCTCCTTCCATCCTTCGCTTGAACCCGACCAAGCTCTCGAAGCTATGGTGTGGCTTCGGACGAGATCAATGACGAAACGAGCCACCAAGCACTATCGTGCCCGCTATCGGCTGCTTCAGGCGATTCCCGAATGCTTTTGTATGGGTATGCGCCTTCCCGACGGCAGCTGGCTCAGTATGCTGAGTGGCTGGCGCCGGAATCAGGTCACTTATATCGATTTGCAGATGAACGACATACATTTCAAGAAGGAATCTATTTCCGCCGTCATGCGAGCCTTTATGTTGGAACATGAAATCGCATGCCAGCAGAAGCTCATCAACTTCGTCGGAGGCACATCCCTCTTGCTCAGAAGATATTGCCAACCAAGCGAGCTATGTACCGATGCGTTTTTCTGGCGGCCCTGCGTTCGGACCGCCCTCACCAAAATGGTGATCCCACGGCTGAAACCGACGAGTTTTTACACACTCGTGAAGACGAGAACCGACGAAAGCTCTGAGATCTTTGATTAGGCCTCCAACAAGACTGAGTAGCCGTTCTCCGCTTCACCGCCTTCCCAACATCTCGGTAACTTCAGTCACCCCGATACGTAACTTTCACGTTCCTATGACAGTCATTCCCGTCCAAACTTGTCTCATTCCAAATGTTTGTACCCGCAGAGATTCATTCGGTACGACAAGCGCTCCCATCGACCTCGCGATTAGAGTTACTTTTGACCCTGATTCCCGCAGGGATGGCTCTCGCAGCGATGACAGGATGTGGATTCAGCGGTTCTGCAACCGCCGTTGAGGCGCCTGTTGCGTTGCACGGCACCGTAAACGGTGGCCAGCAGCCGGTGAGCGGCTCAAGCATCCAGCTCTATGCTGCCGGTACAAGAGGGCCCGGCTCAGCCGCTCAGCCGTTGCTCGGAGACCCGGTCCAGTCCGATAGCGACGGCAAGTTCTCCATCCCCGCTACCTACCGCTGCCCCTCGCCAACAGCGCAACTCTACGTGATCGCTCGTGGGGGCAACCCCGAGCTCTCTACCAGCGCCGGCAATCCAGCTCTTGAGCTCACCGCCATGCTCGGCCCTTGCCGTAGCCTTTCTGCTTCAAATTCCATCATGGTGAATGAGGTCACAACGATAGGCTCAATCTGGCCTCTCGCGGCCTTCATAAAGTCCTCATCAAATCTAGGTTCCGCGCCCGGTGACGCGTCCTTCCTCAATGCGGTCGCCAGCGTGCCCGAATTTATCAATATTGCGCAAGGAAGCTCTCCAGGCAAACCCACGTCCACCAGCTACTTCACCGAAAACAGCAAGCTGTACAGCCTTTCCGACTTACTCGCTAACTGTGTAAATTCTACCGGCGGCTCGGCTGGCGACGGTACCCCCTGCGGTCACTTGTTCTCGACCGCCACGCCCGCGGGCGGCGCTGCACCGACCGACACGATGACCGCAGCCCTGCGTATCGCGCAGAACCCAGGCAACAATGTGATTGAGATTTTCGGATTGGCCAAAGAGGCTAACTATTTCCAACCGGCGCTGACGGTCGCCCCCAACGACTGGACCCTGACTCTAGCCTCCTTTGTGGCTGCTCCCGCCATTTCGCTAGCAACGGGAAGCTACACCGGTCCTCAAGAAGTGACCATCAGTGATGCAACGGCCGGAAGCAAGATCTACTACACCACCGACGGAACTGTGCCGACAAGTTCTTCACCGCCATACTCGGGAGCGCTCTCTATTAGCGTCTCGTCGAAGCTGCAGGCGATAGCAATAGCAGGAGAATCGCAGAGTTCTGTAGCCTCCTCGACCCTGACAATCACGGCCGCGCAGCCGGCCGCACGGCTTACATTCCTGCAGCAGCCCTCGAATGCATTGACAGGAGCTCCGATCTCGCCGGCGGTCCGCGTGGCGGTAGAGGATGCCGGCGGAAACATCGTACCCTCCGCCACCAATCTGGTGCAGGTCAACCTTACGGGTATCTTTGGGCTCGGAGGAACGCTGAAGGTAGCCGCCCGGGATGGCATTGCAATCTTCAGCAACCTTACAGTACCCAACGCTGGAAGCGAGTACACATTAACCGCAACCAGCCCGGGACTACCCTCAGCGACCAGTACCATCTTCGCGGTTTCGCAGCCTTCCACGGGATCCACCACCATTAGGTTGGCGTTGACTCCGAGCAGTGTCACCCTCACGCCCTCGCGGACTCAGACGTTCACCGCAGCCGTCGCCGGAACGTCGAACACAGCGGTGACCTGGTCGCTGAGCCCCGCGGCGGGCAGCATCTCTCCTGACGGTCTCTACACCGCCCCGGCGACAGTACCATACCCTGCCGCCGTCACCATCACAGCAACCAGCGTGGCGGACTCGACCAAATCAGCATCAGCACAAGTAACAATCACGCCGACTGTCGGTGCTACCTACTACCTTGCGCCGGCGCCCGATGGAGGCCGTGATTCGAACACCGGTCTATCCCCTAGTGCACCGTGGCTTAGTCCCAACCATGCGGTCAACTGCGGCGACGTCATCAAGGCTGCAGCGAGCACTGCATATTCGAATGAAAACTTTCAGACGGGAAAATGGGGCACTGTAACTTGCGCTGCAGGGAATAATGTTGCATGGCTGGAGTGCGAAACCTTCGATGCCTGCAAGATCACTGCGAGCAATGGCGATGGCGGCATGTGGGTCAGCGCAAGTAATTGGGGCGTTCAGGGGTGGGAAGTGACGACTACGGCCTCCACGGAAGAAGCCTGCTTTCAGGCCGCTCCTCCCTATGGCGGCTCTACCTCAATCCATCACATCATTTTCGCCAACGATGTGGCGAACGGGTGTTACGGAAGCGCTTTTGCTGTTTACGGCAATTCCACGTACAGTGTCGATTATGTCGCCATCATTGGGGATATCGCCTATAACGCTGCGCAAGGCAATGCGAAGTGTTTCAGCGGGATCAATATCGCGGCCCCTATTCCCCACGACACACTATCCGGCACGCACTTCTATATTGCTGGGAATCTCACGTGGGACAATTTTGAGCCCCATTCTTGCAACGGGGGAACTCCAACGGACGGCGAGGGCATCATCCTCGACACCCTGGATGCCAATTCCTATACGCAGCAGGTCGTAGTCGATAACAATATTTCTTTCCTGAACGGTTCGAGTGGAATAAGGGTCGATGCGACTACGATGGCTAAAGTTTATATCCTGAACAACACGACGTACGGGAATGACGGCGACACCAACATGTACGACGGAGAGTGCGGTGAGATCACCATCCAGAGCTCATCTAATACGGAGGTGTATAGTAACATCTCTCGCACGATCACAGCTACCGGATGCGGGGCAAACCCAAACTACGCTTTCTATCTCGCCGGCAGCGATAATACGAATCATGTTTATCAAGACATGGGCTACAGTGCGGCGGGATACAACAACATTTGCTCGGGCACATGCACCGGATTTCTGCTTGGCCCAAACAATGTTTTTGGGACCGATCCTGATTTCGTGAGCGCACCCGCGAGCAACCCAGGCGCTCCGAGCTGCGGAACCTATTCAAGTGTGTCCGCCTGCATGGCTCCAATTATTGCCGATTTCGTGGCGCGGGCACCTGGTGCGACAGGATCGGGCTATCAGGCTACACGCACGACGCAAGTTAACGACCCTCTTTTCCCGCAATGGCTTTGCAATGCGAATCTTCCGTCGGGAACGGTGACGATGGGATGCTTGACCGGACCAGCGGTCCCCGCTGGCGTCGCACTTCACTAATGTTTGCACTTCCTTACCGGGGCACCGCGGAAGGGAACGGCTTTAGTCTCGCACTGGGTGAGTTGCGGGCGACGGTAATGCTGCTCTGGGCCGGGCCGAGGGCCGTGCACGCGGGCCCGGCGTTGAATTCGATTAGCCGAGAGCAAAGTCACCGCCGGGCAGGGCCTCCGTGGCCGTTGCCGTGGCGCAGCTGGAACGGGTTGACGCCGGGTGCGCGGTCAACCTGACTCCATTTAGCTAGACCTCTTTGGTCGACCGGAGGCAAATAGGCTCGGGGAATCGCCGGTCAGGGACCAGCGCCGAGGAGCAATAACATGTCCTCCAAATGCGTCCTTGCTATCCCGCAGGTCAAGCCTGACTAACAGCTGAAATAAATGCCTTGAATCGAACACATAGAGCGTCCATAATTAGAGCAGCTTGATTTTCACGCACCTTAGGCCCCGTTCGCATACCCGTCCCACCTAGGCCCCGTTCGCACATACCCGTCGCTGTACCGAAGGATGTCGAAGCTTTGTCTTGAAACCTGCTATTCAAGTGGGACTCTAGACCACATAATTCGCACTATTCACATGACCCCTCAGCGTGAACCATGTCTGAGCTTGTAACCGAACGTCGTATTGATGACCTCCTGCCGCTCTATCCAGCACGGCGTGATTGGAACCTGCACATACCATTCACGTCGGAGTTACCGTTATCCCTGGATCAGTTTTTTCGCGCGGGACAGAAGCCAAACGCGTAATGAAAACCGACTTCCACCGAGTACAAGGCCGGCAATAATTTTCCAACGCGTCGTGCAAACGTGACCTGAGCCAAGCTCACCGCCGCCGTAGTAGCAGTATCAAAGGGCGCCCCCTCCCTCGCTGATCGCGCTAGTCTGGGACGAGCCGCCCAATTCTTCACCTCACCTCAGTGTCGTGCACCCAGCACGCTGAAGGGTATAGACGTGAGTCGACCCCACGGCGACGCTCTGGAGCGGCATTTCACCACCTGAGGGATAAAAAGGAGCGTTAATGAATCACGGTCAGCAGACCATCGAAAAAACTGCCAAGACGATATGCTTCCTTGGGCTTCCGCTCCACTGCGTCTCTTATGAGGACATGTTCCGCATGTTTGATGGATGGATCAACGGTCAGAACAATCGAGGCCACAGCGTTGCCTTAATCAATGTAAATTGCTGCGTCTCTGGCCTTCTGAATCCCAATTTGAGGCGTCTGTACCAACAAGCAGATTTGCTTGGCATCGATAGCATGCCTTTTCTACACATCGCTCGATTATCAAGGAACAAATCCAGCGATAGACTTTATGCTCCCGATATGATGCTTGAGGCCGCAAAGGAATCGCAAAGCAGAGGATACAAATTCTTCTTTTACGGCGGCGCGGAGGGAGCGCCCGAGGCCATGACAGCCTTCATTAAGAACGCTCACCCCGATGCGCAAATTGCTGGAACCTTTTCGCCGCCCTTTCGAGCACTAACCCGGGAAGAAGATGAGACAGTCTGCCAGACAATTCTGGACTCCGGAGCCAACATTGTCTGGGTGGGACTCGGGTCGCCTAAGCAGGATGTCTGGATCGAGGAGCATTGCGACAAACTGCCCGGTTGCGTCCTAATCGCGTCAGGTGCCACCTTTGACTTCTTTTCCGGCCGGATCAAGCAAGCCCCTCAATTTATCAGGAGCTCTGGCTTCGAGTGGCTCTTCCGACTGTTTCAGGATCCAGTACGGCTATGGAAACGCTACACGCTATACAACTTTCTCTTTGTAGCCGCCTTTCTACTAGAGATCGTGGGTATTCTGCGGCTAGCGGAGGAACCATCCTCAACTGAGGAGATGGCCTAGGGGTTCTGCATACGCTGAAGCGTCGACGCGGTTAAACTTAAATCAAGGTTCATCCAGCGATCTAAGCCGGCCTTCAGGGCGATAGAATTTATGTCAGACCTTATCGTTCGAATCAACAGTAAAACAGTCACCCCGGCGTTGCCTTTGTCTCGCGTGCAGCCGCTCGGACGCGGCCATGCATCGGCGCGACTCTGGGTCATGTTCCACGCCTTCGTCTTGCTAGGATACGCGCTGTTCGGCAGGGGGTTTGCACACATTCCTCTGGGACCGCTCTATATCGGCGAGGTCTCCCTCTTGGCAGGGACCCTCTGGGCTTTCATCTATTTCTCCCGATGGGAGAGCCTCTTCGGAATCTCAGTCACACAATTCATCATCGTCTTCCAACTTTGGGGGGTCGCGCGAACGATACCGTTTATCAACCTATACGGCTCAGATAGCCTTCGAGATGCAGCTCTTTGGTATTATTCCGCCTTTGCACTGATCGTGGCAGCGATAATGATCAACTGCCCTTCGCTCATTCCCTATTCCCTCAAACTCTACCGAAAGTTCGCCTTCATTTTTCTTTGCTGTTCCCTGCCCCTGTTTCTGATTACATTTCTACTGCCGGATGAAATCCCTAGGTGGCCCGGAACTACGGTCCCTCTTATCGCACCGCGCCCCGGTGAAATCCTCGTTCATGTGTCAGGGGCCTTTGCTTACCTGTCGGCCACCGCAAGCTGGAAACCAGTGCCGCGATGGGTCTGTCCTCTTCTCGTTTTTACAGTCGCGGCCGCCGGCTCCGTTAACAGGGGCGGCCTACTAGCGTTTTGTCTTAGTTCAATA
Organism: uncultured Acidobacteriaceae bacterium; assembly: GCA_963814015.1. Lineage (GTDB taxonomy): Bacteria > Acidobacteriota > Terriglobia > Terriglobales > Acidobacteriaceae > PALSA-350. The sequence continues at coordinate 342,086 of CAWFBI010000001.1, read as the reverse complement.
GCGGCGATCGGACTATTCGGCTGGACCACTTTTGCTAAACGTTCAATTGCGATTGCCGCAGTTCTTCTTGCTATGTCCTTCATTCCAGGTCTCGAGCTGCCAGGCGCATACGAGGGACGCCCAGTTTCCGGCAAACAAATCATCGAAAATGTCATAAGTGTCGCCGGATCCAGCTCCAACGAAGGCTCTCTTCAAGACAATCGAATCTGGCGACTCTCGTGGTGGAACGACATCATCAACTACACGATCCGCGGGCCGTATTTCTTCACGGGGAAGGGCTTCGGAATTAACCTGGCGACTGCAGATGGCTACCAGGTAGAGGACGATGATGCGCTTCGCTCGCCCCATAACAGCCACCTGACGTTCCTTGCGCGATCTGGGGTACCTGGCCTCCTTCTCTGGTTCCTCCTTCAAGCTTCTTGGGGTTCTCTGATGTTCAAATGTTATCTCTTTTCCAAAAACCAACGGCGGCGGGAGTGGAGTGCTGTCTTTGGCTTCGTAATCTGCTACTGGCTGGCTTTCCTCGTCAATGCGAGCTTCGATCCAGCGCTTGAGAGCCCCATCTCGGGTATCTTCTTTTGGACCATCTTTGGTTTGGGAATCGCCAGCGCAATCCAATACAAAGTCAGTCCGTACTTAATATCCCCCGTCGGAAATCACGAATGACGGTCGTCGACCATATGATTCCAAATTATGAACCAAGGAAGCGCGTACTCCTCTCCGCTCATTCTATCTCGCCAAATTATGGTTCAGAGCTCGGCATCGGCTGGAATATAGCCACGCGGCTAGCGCGGTGGCATGACGTCACGGTGCTATGCAGTCCGATACAATACGATTTTCATAGCCCAGGCAAGCATTGGGACGCGCGGAAAGAAATCGCCGAATACTTTCGAAACCACGGAGCGATCGACAACCTAACCTTTCTTTTCGTTAATCCTCCGGTGCTCAGCAGGATCTTGCAGCGGGAGTCATTTCCCGTCCGTCAAACACTCTACTATGTCGGCTATGCTGCTTGGCAAAGAGCCGCATATAAGCTTGCACTCTTGCACCACAGAGAGAAAGCATTCGATATAGCACATCAACTGACCACGACCGGGTACCGTGAACCCAGCTACCTTTGGCAACTTGACTGCCCATTTGTTTGGGGACCGATTAGCGGTGCAACATCCACCCCGTGGTCGTTCTTTCGACAGCTTAGTCTCCAAGGTCGACTCTTCTATGGCAGTCGCAATATTTTGAATGAGTATCAGAAAAGACGCCACTCCCGGGTGAGAAAGGCTGCCAAAGCCTCTGTGCATATGTGGGTAGTGGGAAAGGCAGAGCAGGAGATGGTAAGTGACCTTTGGGGTCAGCGCGCGGAACCGATGCTAGAAACTGGCACGGATGTCCGTACCGATGCTCTTGAGCGTCGTTTCAATCCAGGGGAAACACTGCGTATTTGCTGGATCGGTCAACATATCGGGAGGAAAGCGCTACCGCTCTTACTAAATGCCCTGGGTAGGCTGGACTCCTCCTGTTCCTTCGAATTGTCAGTCCTAGGACAGGGACCCGAAACTGGACGATGGAAGACGCTAGCGAATAATCTTCGGCTCGGCACCTCAGTGAGGTGGCTCGGCTACACGAGCCACGCGGAGGCAATACGAGAAATGGATAGATCGCACGTCTTTCTATTCACGAGCGTTCAGGAGGCAAGCAGCATGGTTGTCATGGAAGCATTGGCTTCAGGATTACCAGTCGTTTGTCACGACGCCTGTGGGATGGGGAATGCGGTCACCCAGAGTTGTGGCATCAAAATTCCGCTCGAATGCCCGGAGGTCAGCGTAGCGGGTTTCTCCGATGCGCTGCGACGCCTGCTGACGACCCCTGACTTGCTGACCTCGCTATCCGCAGGAGCTATCGGTCGCTCCCGCGAATTGACCTGGGATGAAAAAGCACGGCAGATCGCTATGACCTACCAATCCATTCCAAGCGATCTCGCGACAAGAGACGAACCCCTATACGCACGAGGAAAGCTCGCGTGCTAGCTTTCCAATACGAGATTTAGCATCGACTGGTGCCACTATGGGTGCCAAGAAAGAGAGAGCGGTCCGTAGAGCTAATGGCTGGATGGCAGATAGGCGTTCGACGATTTTCCAGGTCTTGGGCTCTTTTGGATCAAGCGTGCGTCAGCGCAGGAAACTTCGGAACAAATCTAATCCTCGCGAGGGTCTTTCTCCCGCATGACTATGGTATCTTCGCGATTCTCTGGGCCACCATGCTGTTCCTGCACACTCTGCAGAATGCATGCGTTGTTTATCCTCTTACCCTGAAGAGCGCGGGCAGCAAAGAGCCTAACCGCTGGAATACACTTTTTCCGGCACTGCTGGTGACCCTTGCACTCCAACTTCCAAATTTCTTAGTGCTTGTTGCGACCACGCGGTTGCTGCGATCGCCTCAACTGCTTTGGCCTGCAATTGCGTGTGTCGCGGGATTTCAGACACAAGAATTATTCCGAAGATTCTTGATGGCTCGGCAATTGTTTCACAGAGCAATTTTTGGAGATCTGATCAGCTACCCCTTTCAGACGCTTCTCATCTGGCTCGTACTCCGTCGTGGGGGCGGGACTCTTGCCCGAGTCGTTCTCCTAATGGCATTTACTTCAATTCTGGCAGCCATGCTCCAGGCCCTTCAGAGCGTCTCCTTGACATCCAACCACAAGAGTGTCCTGAAACCCTTAGAATTCATTAGACTCAGCAGATGGAATCTGCTGAATAGCGTCGTCAGCTCTGTGTCGGTTCAGATGTATGTTTGGATTATTAGCGCCGTTCACGGTGCCACTTCTGCAGCGGCGCTACAGGCGGTTATCAACGTTGTCGGCCTATGCCATCCTGCGATCTTTGGAACTGCTAGTTCACTTCTGCCTGAGGTGGTATCTCTTAATAAATCGGGCGGCATTACAGCGGCCTGGAAAGGAGGCAAACGACACGCCCTCCACGGTATGTTACTCATCGCGCCTTACCTGCTGGTGCTCTCCATGTTTCCCGAGCTTATCTTGAGAATATTTTACGGAAAATATTCAGCCTATCTTTCCCTCGGCACCGCGCTTCGATTGATGGCCATAAATTATGTTTTCCTCTACGGATGCACCGCTCTGGACGCCATAAGCAACGGTATCAAAAAGCCGCTGCTTGGTCTTCTGGCACAAGCCGGATCCTGTGTAGCATCGCTGGCATTCGGGATGCCGCTGACAGTTTTTTTCGGCGTAACAGGCGCCTCCGCTGGAACGCTTCTAGCAAATCTGAGCCGAATCTCGATCCAGACGTTTTACCTGCGCAAAGTTATCTACCCCTCCGACGATAAGAGAGTCCCGGCCCTATCACCTTAGCCGCAACCAGCCATGAGCGGACCTTTCGTGACCGGGTCAGCTTTCAGAAGTCAAGGGGCCACATGAAAACCTCCCCGCTGTTCAAACCCAGCACCGAGGAACTGCTCCCATGTCATCGGATCCTCCCACACCCAGTGAGTCTCAGATCTCGCCGGTGCGTAGTATACGTTGGCATCGAAGCTGTTGGTCCAAGCACGGGCCACCCGCGGATTGTAATCCGCCACCATCCCAGACCGACCAGTCGGACTTTCGTAAATGATGACATTGTTACGAATAACATTATTCTTCGCATCGCGGTCACCCAACCGTCCATGACCGCGACTTTGGTAGATGATTCCGATTCCGTTGCCAAATGATTTGCCGACTATAACAACGTTGTCGTGAACTTCAACGTTCTGGGAATTCTGAACTAGAATCTGAGAACCCCAAAGCCACACAGAACCGTCCTTTCCATTCCTAGACACCACATTATTCCTTATTGTGGCCGCGAAGCTTATCTCATGTTTGATACCTTCATTACCATTGTTGGTGACGGTGTTTCCATCATAGACCGCGTCGACATTGTCGATATCTGTCCAAAGACCGACGCCCGAATTGTCCGCTACCTTGTTGGCCCTGACGACCAGGTTTGTCGTGTACGAGAACTTAGCTCCTCCTGCTTCCCAAGACGGATCGAAGCCTGCGAAGTTGTTCTTCGAAATATTATTCAAAGCTACTGTTATGTTCGCCCCGGTGGCCCTTATTCCCTGTTGACCGTTATCGTGGCTTGAACACCCCTGCACGACAGCGTCGTCTCCAACAACAATCCCGGTGCCATGGTTTAAGCGGGCCTCCGAGCTTAGAACTCGCCACCCGGGACCGGGATACTGACCGCCGATTGCTCCCATCTGCGCGGGAACCGCGTACTTCTCAACAATTAGATTCTCGACAATTACGCCCTTGGCTGAGCCGCTAAATGCGCTCCGTGAGCTACTTAATTCAACGGAGTGTCCAGTGGGTTCGTCGAACATGTAGATCGTTGATCGGTCGTAATCCAAAAACCATTTCCCAGGCGCAAGCGCGTTGACGCTCTCGACTCGCTTAAGTGGAACATCGTCAGAGAACAGATCCTCAGGGTACAGGCATGCAGGTGACGCAGCGAGGCAGTAGCCTGCCGCCTGACCGGCCTTGCCACTGAATGGGGCGACCCACAACCCACCCACATTGCGGAAGTTGCCAATTATTCGGGCGCCAGAAAAGACAGGATAATTCTCGCCGATAAAGGTGTCCCCATCCTGAGGCACAACCTGCTGCAACCGATACTCTCCGCGTGTTATGTGAAAGGTCGTCCCTTTAGGGGAGGCAGCCACCATGCTCTCTATGTCATCGCCGGGGTGAACTGTCACGTCTAGGGGTTGGCCCGAGGTCACTGCCGGCGTAGAGGAGGGGACGATTGCCTTCATCGTGTCGGCGAAGTTACAGCCCGCAAACATGAGCAACACCAAGGCGAAAGAGCACATAGTCTAGGTTGCTTGGCCAGCTTCTCCGGCCGGAGTGCAAGATGGTCAAAGCTCCTCAGCGTCCGCTGCTCTACAGCCCCGGACGCGACCTGAGTTCGAAAGTGGATATCTACGGATTGAGAGGGTTGAAGTAAAAACCTACATTGGCGAGCTTGATGTACGGGGTAATTTTGGTAATCAAGGTTTGGGGGACGAACAACATGTCTCCCGCTTGAATATCGATATCCTCGTTCGCCTCGTAGTGCTTCAGTACCTGCCTGTAGTTAATGAGCTTGGTTTCCGCATTCTGATCGTCTATCCGGCGGATCAGGAGCACCTGGTTCGTCTTTGCTCCATCCTTGAAGCCCCCGGCTAATTGAACCGCCTGAAGCGCTGTCACATGACCATGAAACTCAATCTTGCCAGGTGTGGCAACCTGTCCACCTACAATGAAGTATGGAGTCTGAAATTGCTTGAGCTCTACAGTAACTTCTGGATCATTGAGGCGCTCCGAGGCCTTCTCTTTGATCGCCTTCACGGCATCACTAAGCGTTAAATCAGCAACCTTAACATCTCCGATGTTCGGTATCGTAATAAAACCGTCCGGCTGTATCGGCACGTTCGCATTGAATTCAGGACTTAACCTGAAATCGACCTCAAGCACATCGCTAGGATTCAGGCGATATCGCGCATTCCGCTTGACGAGAGTTGTCTCGGCGCTAGCGGACAACATCAGAATGCAGACTAAAGCGACCGACGCGACGACACGTGCCATTTGTACCTCCGTAAATAGGTTAGGCTTACAACCCCGCCCAGCTCTCACGCTTCTGGGTATGATCTGGACACCCGCACTGGTTTACGCGGCACCCTTGTGGACAGGTCGGACGAATGCAACCGAAAATCCGACGATCAAACCAACCATTGCACCGAGAAGAAGATTCGGAGCTAGCTTGGGAAATACGGGTATGGGCGAAGCAACCGGCGCCTCAATGATGACCACGTTAGCGAATTTCTCTTTATCCATCTGATCTGCAAGGCGCGCCTCTTCAAAGCGCTTGCTATAGCTTACATAGTTCTGCTGCGCAATCTCCTGATCCCTTTCCAGGTTCGCCAGCGTCACCGCATTCGAGTCAAACCTATTCAAATCGGCCAGGTAGATTTTCTGCATCGCGCGGAGAGCAGAGCGCCGGGCTTCCAGCGCGTCTATGTCGATGCGGCTGTCGCTTTGCATGGCTGTTAGCGTCTGGTGCAGGGGATTGACTGTCGTGGTCTTCTCAGCCGCGTATTCAATTCTCGCTGACGCCAGGTTCCGACGCGTATTCGCGATTTCTCCTTCGAGCTCCTGGACCGCTCTATCCGTTGGCTTGAACTTCACAAGCATTGAGATGCGGCGGTTTTCCATGTCGGCCAATTCTGTCTGCAGATGATCGATTGTGAACTGGTTGACAGAAGTTCGCTCATCGGTGGGGATTCGCTTCGAGGCCGAGTTATCTTCGGCGGTGGTTGCGGCGAGCCGCGCCCTCCGCTCCCGGAGCTCAGCATCCACGTTTTGATAGCGTGCGTTTGCGTCTTCCAGTTGTCCAACCAGCGCTGCCCGCTGCTGATCTGGGCTGAAGATTTCGGAAGCTCGACGGAATTCGCTGGTCGCTACCTCCGTCTTGTTCAGGCTCTCTCGGTACCCTGCGAGCTCACTGGAGAAAAAGCCGTAGGATCCAGGAGTGCTATGGGCCGTCAAGTGCGCGTTCAGATACCGTCGGCTTAGATCATTCAGTACACTAGCAGCCCGGTCTGGATTGGCCGTCCGGTACTTTGCCTGAATCACATTCGTTTTTCGGATTCCTGTCACTTCCAGGCTCTTGTTCAACTGCAGAACACCCAGCTCTATCGCCCTACGGTCGGGAGCTGCTGCGGGATCTTTAGCATAAGGCGCATACAAGTGATTGTCTCGAACCACCCCCTCAAGCAAGTCATGGCTGAGGAGCATGCGCATTTCGGAATTAACCTCTTCCTCGTTAAGGTCGGAAAGTTGTGCGGGCGTTGCGTTCTGAGCGGGAGTTATCGTTAGATCTCTGCGCTCGTTTTTGACCAGGAACTGTACCTCAGCTTCATATTTCTTCGGCAACACCAGAGTCACCAGAGCAGAGAGCAGAACACAAATCGCCATGCAGAACGAAATAAGGCGCCAACGCTCGAGAGCAAGGCCGGCCAAAGATAGGCTGGAACCCACCAATGGGCGATGAGCGACCTGACCACCGATCTTTCCCGGAATAGGGAACGCGTTTTCCGCGTTTCGTTTCGAATGTGAAGCCTGTTCCTGTTCAATCTCGTGCATCAAGTCGGAGTATCTACTCACTGCATACCTCTCTCGGCGAGTGAAGCTTTAGCGGGTTGCTCCAGACGCTGCCGAGGCTCTTGGGGCAGCAGGGGCGCGAATGCTTTGACCAGGCTTTGAGCTTGGCGCTAAAAAACAAGTATATGGAGCCGACCGTGACTCTAAAAGGGTGTTCCCGAAGCTCGCAGTAGTCTAAGACCATGATTTGCCTAAGCAATCCTATTCCGCACAGCCAAACCAACCGAATTCCCGGCATCGCGTTCACCCGGAGCGGCGTTTGGGAGAATGGTTATACGTACTCGATGGCGTACGCCATAGCTATCCAAGGCTAAGATTGCGAAGCCCAGGGCGATCTCCAACGTGAGGCAAGCGGCCGTTACGAAAGCTCATAGGTAAAGGAATCGCTTTGACTAGCCCTTGAACCCGATGTTCCGTCTAGGCCACGCCTGAGAATAGCTTCTTAATTAAATTGCTGGGAACCAGCTTAGGAGTTCTTCCTTCCTAAGTTAATAGACGGTAATATCGCAGTCGTATTATTTAATTCTGCTCGTCCCAAGATCAAGTCGCGAGGCACGATTACGCCCCTCAACAAATACTTAGTGAACGACTACCATCTCGAAGGGAGCGGAGCCCGGCCGAACTGCGGAAATCTCTCCTCAAAGATTGAACAGATACCGCCTATGTTGGCGTAAGCCTGTTTCAGAGAGACACCTAACCTCGTCAGCTCCAGTGTTGGCGTGTGGGCCTATTCAGATACTTGCAGAATATCCTGAACATGGCCAAAGGACTAGCTTAAAATGGTAATCACGCGTGAGGTTACCCATCTTGTTACTAAAGTAACAAGATGTTCTCCCGCATTTTATCGCTCGCGATCGAACGGAATTAGGTCTAACGCGGGCGAGCTCTCTGAAATTGAGTGTATCGGCGGGAAAGCCAATGCCCTCTGATTGCTCGGCGTCGCGGGTAGAAATGCAGGCTAGCGGAATTCATACAGAATCACCAATCCGGTCGACTCCGGCACAATGGTTGCTCTTTCCCCAGCCAGATAAAGACGCCCTGGAGCCCCTGGGCAAAGTGACTGTCCCTGTCCGCTTCAATGCATCGGAGCTGCGCTCGAAGCGCACCTTGCTACACGCAGTCTGTGGTCCATAGAGCGGTTTCTATTCCAAAGAGGCTTTGAGGCAGGCAAAGATGGAGGCCCGAGCAGTCGCATCTGGTCAAGCTCCGGCGAAGCGTTACCATCCCCATCAGTGCATTACCGCTGCGCTCGAAGCGGACCTTGATCAACCCTTGAGGATGTGGAAATTCCGCTGACACCTCCCGCAAATCCCCCAAATTGCGGCGCAATCCGAACCGAAGCAAAGCCCGGTGACGCCGGCTCGATCCCGGCCACGAGCGCGTAGAAACCGCAAACCAGAGAGCTTCGCCGTGAGGAGTTGTTTTGTCCATCTTGTAGTTCGTGACGCGTTTTATTCCGGAGCTGAAACATCGCTCCGCCCTTTCAGTCCCATTAGCGGCCTTGGGACGTGCGCGGGTATTTCTAACTTAGGCGTGCGTCCTCAACATGAAATGAAACACCCCTCTAAGACTTTCTAGATCTAGAACGGATCCAGCCATGTAGATTTGGGGGGTTAACCCAAGCCCGTAGAACCTGTAGTTGTTGGACCATGGCAGAATCCTGCCATCAGTGTGCGATTTGGTATTCCAAATCCGTGCACTATACCGCACCTCTGCCTGCGAGGACTGCCGGTACGGTCCTTGCCAGAATCTTCAGATCGAGCCATAAAGACCAGTTATCAATGTATTGCATATCCAGTTCCATCCATCTCCCAAACGTGGTGGTACTTCTGCCATAGACCTGCCATAGGCAGGTAATTCCCGGACGGACACTGAATCGACGGCTCAACCAGGCCTGGTCAAACCCCTGAAAGTCACGGATCGGAAGAGGTCGAGGCCCAACCAGACTCATGTCGCCCTTCAAAATATTCAGCAACTGAGGTAGCTCGTCGATACTGGCTTTGCGGAGATACTTGCCCACGCGAGTGATGCGAGGATCTTCTTTGATCTTGAAGACCGGACCATCGGCTTCATTCAATTTTTCGAGGTCCAACTGCAGTTTCTCGGCATTCGCGACCATGGTTCGAAATTTGTACATCCGGAATTTTCTCTTGTTTCGGCCCACGCGCTCTTGAACGAACACTGCCGGCCCGGGCGAATCCAACTTGACCATGATTGCGACGATCAGAAGCGCTGGCGCGATAGGGATGAGCAAGGCCGAAGCAGCAAGGATGTCCAGCGAACGCTTGAAGACCAACGGCCGGCCTTCACACAGATTGGTGCTGTATGTCGATACCTGCGTAAGGTCAAGCTCGTTCGCATGCACGCGCCCTTGCTGAAAATCGAAAAGGCTGTTGAGTGCGCGAACGATAACCCCTTGCTCCTGGCACTCCCCCACGATGCGAGCCGCCTGGGAGTAGAACGACTTCATGGGAAGAGCAATCACGACCTCATCGACGACGTGCTGACGCAGAAAATCGGAGAAATGATCCAGGCCGGCGACGATCGACTTGCCGTTCTTGCTAAAATGCCGGTTCCCCGCCCATTCTTCGTCTGCGAAACCTATCAGCTGATAACCCAATTCCGGTCTGCCGTCGATGGTGCGGGCAAACTCCTCGGCGCGCGGGTTAGTGCCGACAATGAGCACACGGCGCAAGTTGCGGCCATGCGTGCGCACCGAAGCGAGAAACTCACGCATCAGCCGGCGACAGAGTATCAGACCTACTCCTGATATGGCCCAGAATTCCACGATGAAGGCAGGCGTGATCATCCTGACCCGGAAAATAGGAGCAACCGTGGCGAGCACAATAACCGCAACCGAAGTAGCCTTGAGGACGTTTATGATTTCTTGTCTTCGACCCCCGAGCCGCTTGGATCCATACAGGCCGAATGCGGAGAAAATGAGATGCCAGGAATAAAAGAGCCCCAGAAACAAGAGAAAGTTCAGCACCTTAACCCGCATGGAGATGAAGGAGGCGAAGGAACTGAATTCCGTCAGATGCCAAATCCCGACCGCTGCTACCAGGTAGGAAAAGGCAAGGATCGCGAGGTCAAACAGCATCAATGTCTTAACGAGGATTTGCCGGCGAAAGTTTGTCATAGGTGAATCCTGTCCCAGTGGTTCTTCCGTAACTAGTCCGTTGAGCAGGAATCCGGACCGCTCGCGATCGGCAGAACCGTACGACGGGTTAATAATCGAGGGTCGCCTCACCGGCGTAATGGTGAGAGTCCTGATCAGCTTTCGAATAGCCCGTTGCACTGCGGCCCCATACGCCAGGGCAGAGACAAGGGGCCAAACCTTCGCTCGCGGCCGCAATGTCCTCCAGATAGCGCAGCGTGCCTCAGAGGGGCGCTCCGAGTACATGCAACATCCAAATCGGCTTCTTTACACGGGGGTCCGCCAGCGGCAGATACGCGAGCTTAAGCATAGGTACTGATGTCATCCATTGCTCTCTGACAAACAAATTTCGTACTTCTGGTCCGGGCGACTCCGCTGAAGCATCTTCCGGTAGACGACTTCCAACGGGTCGAGATGAGCGTCGCGCGAAGCGAACGCTCTGTCGATGCGGCAGGTCTGAGACTCCTTTTGAAGTGCTCAACGTACAGCTTCGCTATCTCAGTCCCATCCCTTCTTTGAGGAACTGACGCGGCTAATTTCTTTACTTGCAAAGTTCGGCGTGCTTGCAGCACAAACCTGCATCTAAGCCCCGCCTCTGCAGGCGGGCAGATTGGATAGACTGAGGCAATGCCTCAGAGAGCGTTCGGAGAAGACAACTACATCTCGATGGAGATGTGGTCCGGCCAATACTCACAGATAAGCCTTGCAGACGCTAGTGATCACCGGGAGAGGCGCGGGCCCATTCTGCTATTTTGTCCGCCCCTGTTAACGGACCAGCTACGTGAACCCCTATCTCGATGCCATCAAAGAAACAAGTTTAAAAACTGGTAATTGTAGGTGGGTTGCTCGACAGCTACCAGACTAACAAAGGCCCAAGTTTTGCGCAAGCATTTCAGGTTGTGAGACCGAGCCGTCGCTCTTGAGTAAAGGAAAGACTCTGCAAGATTCTTCAAGTAAAGGATCAGTAATGTGGAGCGCGGGGACTTATACAAGTGTATAAGAACTGGAACTGCCGGACCATGGCAGGATTCTGCCATTAAGGGCCGCACATCATTATTCAAGTGGGCATCTTAATTAACCAGGCAGGCATCCTACCACCGCGGGTCGATACCTTACAGCCTGTTATAGATACTCCGCGGAATCGGGAATGTTCGCTTATTGAGGACGACGCCGAGAACCTGTACCCTGGAAAATTGTAAATTTCGCACTGCCATGCGAGCCGCTTCGCGGCGGGTAGCCCCCGCCTCGAGGACCAGGACCAAGCCGTCTGACAACTTTCCCAGAGCAATCGCATCCGAGTATCGTGTCACGGGCGGCGCATCCACGATGACAAAATCAAACTCCTTGCGCAGCTCCGCAGATCGTTCCCGCATGCGCTCCGAACCCAGCAGGCTCGGCGAATCGGCAGTGAGCGGGCCGGATGAGAGTAGCCAAAGGCGTTCGTTGCAGAGCGGCTTGACAAAAGATCGTATGCTGTCTTGCTCCTGCAAAGCGTCCGTGAGGCCGTGGTAATTCGTCGTGCTCAACATCCTGGGCAATGCTGGAGAGCGGAAGTTCGCCTCAACCAGGCAGACGGCACCTCCGGAGCTCGCTGCCAGGGATGCGGCGACCGAAGCGGCAATGTGGCTGCATCCGTTGCCGGGATCAATGGCGGCGAACACCACCATGCGCGGAGGCTCGTGCGTCTGTTGCAGAAAAATTTGTTGCACCAGCCCCAGCGTTAGGTCGCCGGCCAGTTGGCGAAAACCCTCCCCGTTGCGGTTCTCGCCTGGAACGGGAAACAGCGGTTCAACGATGCCGTTCGGAAGGAAGGCCTGTTCCCTTACCGTCCCCTGCATCAGCTCATAGTTTCGACTCACGGCGTGTTCCCCTCGCCAGGCAAAGCCTCGCCAGGCTTCCCCATAACTGCTTCCAAAGCCGGTAAGCGAATCTTCTGACCAGTCTCAATGTGGTCAGGATTGCTCAGCCCAGGATTGAGTTTACGAATTTCCCGCAAAATTTCCGGATCGCATTTGCCAAAGTTTGCAACACATATCTCGAGCAACGTCTGTCCGGGCGCCACGCTTATTGTGCCTGCAGGGTTGACCTGCCGCGGCGCTTGTTCCGTGCTCGATGAAGACGCAGATGCAGCTGCAGGCGGCGGGACCACAGTCTGCGCCGGCACCGCAGCCGCAGGAGCCACCGTCTGTGGCCTTTGCTCCCCATTGACCGAAGCCGTAGTCGTAGCGACAATCGGCGAAGCCACACTTTCCGCGTGCACCGCTCCATTCTTTTGCGCCGGCCCTCGAAGACTCGCGACGAGCGCCCCACCCAGGACCAGAAGCACCGCAAGGGCGATCGCCAACTTGGGGATCCAGCCCGCGAACATGGGGGGTGTACTTGCGGTGGAAAGAAATGCCGGAGCCTCGCGCGACCCTTTCTCCTGCGGCCGCGCTGCAACAGGGCTCTTCTTCCGAAATCGCTCGAGATCAAGATCGGCGATGACCTCGCGAACGATGTCGCTACCGATCGGTTTCCGCTGCAACGCACATCCCAACGCCAACGAATTGAAACAAAGGTTATTCACATTACGCGGAATGCCATCGCTGTACTCAGCGATAAGCGACAACGCGTCCTTGGTGAACAACGGCGCGTCGAAGGAATATCCTGCTGTCCGCAGTCTGTGATCTATGTAGAGCTCCGTATCTTCCCGGGAAAATGGTTTCAGGCTGGCAAAGATCGAGACCCGCTGCCGCAGCTGTTCGAGTTCTGGCGACCCGATCTTTTCCGCAAGCTGCGGCTGCCCGGAAAGAATGATCTGTATCAGCTTTTCCCGAGAGGTCTCAAAGTTCGAAAGCATCCGTATCAGCTCGAGCACAGAGTCGTCAAGATTCTGAGCCTCATCAATCACCACCACAACGCGCTTTCCCAGGCGGAACTGCTCCACCAGGACTTCCTTCAACCTCAGCTGCATCTGGATCAGGCTTCCCTGTGTTTCCTGGACGCCGAGGCCAGTAAGGAGAGCCCGCAAAAGATCCATCGGAGTACATACTGTTTGGAATAGAAATACCGTCCTTGCCTTCTCCCGCAGCTGATGCATCGCATGGAACAGCAACGTGGTCTTTCCCAACCCTGGGGTCGCAATCAGCGCCAGGAAGCCGCACCCCGCGTCGATGCCGTAGAGAAGAGACGCAAGCGCTTCCCTGTGGGTGGCGCTCAAAAACAGAAACCGCGAATCGGGTGTAACTCCGAAAGGGTGTTCCCGCAGCCTGTAATAGTCTAAGACCATAGTCCTCCTAGCCTGTCCACTTTGGCACACTTACCACAACCGGAACCCCGAGCATGTCAACCACTTGGGCTGGAGTGTGGAATGAGGGATCGAAGTAATCGATGATATAGGCCGCCGGAAAGCTGACCAGCGTAGCCAGGGCAAAGGCAGCAAGAAAGATGAAAGCCAGATTGTGCGCCGGCAGCACGGGTATGGCGGGTGGTGTCGCGATGGCGACGTTCACGATTCGGGTTCGGCCGGAAGCGCGTTCCTGCTCTCGCTTGGAGAGATACAAAAGGTAGTTTTGCTCATCGGCCTTGGCCTCGCGCTCCAGATCCGCCTCGTCTAAGGACTGGCCACCCGGTTTGACCATCTGCGATTTCAGATTCTCAATCCCGTGCCGATTGGCTGCAAGACTTGCCCGTTCGCCGGCCAGATCCGCTTCGTCTTCCGCCAGGTTCTGGCGCGATCGTTGTAGCGCTGGGTCGCGGTCCGTCGTCTGATTGCCGTTTGGGCGCTTATCCGCTTGAACGATGGCCGCTTTGGCTTTGGCAATCTCCCGATCGGCTGCCTGCACCCGCGGATCGCTCGGTTCATACTTCTGCAGCAACTGCGCACGCTTCATTAAACTGGCGCCGAGATTCCGCAGCAGCAGGGTGGCATCTTGGGTATCCTGTTTCGTCGCCAAACTCTGCTGGGTAGCCTTCATCTGCTCCTGGTCACTTTGGATCCGTTGCTCATCAGCCGCAATCGCCTGCTCGATGGTGTGCGACTGGCCCACGGCGGCGGTTAGCTGCGCTGCCAGGCCAGCACGCTCCGCGTTCGGGACGGATACAACCTGTGGCTGGCCGGCTGCACGCAAACCCGCCTCGGCGTCCTCCAACACTGCTTTGCTGGTCTGCCGGCGGCCGGCCGCATGCCTCTCCAGATAAAGGTTGCTGAGGCTGTTCAGCACGCCGTACGCTAGCGATGGGTCCGACGATCGATAAGTCACTTCGATCAGGTTGGTCCTGAATGGAGTTTCAACGTCAAGCTGGCTGGCCAGCGCCCGGACAGCTCGCGTCATCCGCTCTGCTTGCGTAGGCCGTGGGCGAAGGGCGTTGAGCAAGGTGCCGGGTAGGTTTTGGAGACCGTTCGCGAGAACCACCGGTTCAAGAAGATCGCGACTCTTGAGCAACTCCGCCTCGGATTTGATCTCTTGACTGGTCACTGCCGGCGTGGCGCTGCTCTGATCTGTGGCTTCGGTGCTAACCAGGGGATCCGGTTCATGGCTGACCAGGATTGCCATATGCGATTCGTATTTGTGCAATCGCAGCAGGCCGAGCAATGCCGTGGCGGCAAAGACGAAAAGGAATGTAATGATCAAAACACGCTTGCGGCGGAACAGGGGAGCCACCAGATCGCGTAGCGTGAATGACCTTGAATTCGCTTTTAACATTCGCCCCTTTTTCGCTCGAGGTCGACTTCAGCAAACTATGCGACGGGCAGCCGTAGCTTGCTCCTCACCGGGTTGATAAAGGTCCGCGTGCCGCAGAAACAGTCTTTTGCGCGAGGGACACATCTGAAGCACGCCCGGGGATAGGTGCTTGCCGCCTCGCATCTTCAGTCTCGCACGATCTGGCAATATTTACGAACAAATAGCAGGGAAAGGGCGACCGTATGCTAAGTCGAGCGAGTTTCGATTAAGAAAATTTTAGGCGCTCCGAAGAGCATGATCAGACTAGCTGGGAGTAAAGGATTGGCCATCGCCGGAGTCTGCCACTTATGTCAGAGATGCAGCGTTAGCGATGCAGTTAGCAACAAGCAGTGGGAGTGCAAAAAGCCCGTCCTTTTGGCGGACGGGCTCTAAGTTAACCTCAAGCTAATTCAGCCGAAACGAACCTCCGCCAGGGGAGGATCACAATCCTCCACCATGGGTCGCCAAAGGCGAAACCACTGGGCTAGGAACAACCCGACGAACTGGCTGTTGGTAAACAAATAACGCCGCCAAAGACGCCCGGGATCCTGGCAAAGCCGGTAGAGCCACTGTAAGCCATACCGTTGGATCAGGGCCGGCGGTTCCTCGAGCAGACCGGCGTGGTAATCGAAGGCGGCCCCGACGGCTAGCATGGGCATCGAGACACGCTTGCTCATCTCGTAGGTAAAGACCTCTTGCCGCGGGCAACCCAGCCCGACAAAGAGAATCTTCGCCCCCGAACTGCTGATCCGTTCCGCAGCCAGGGCCTGCTCCTCCGCCGATAGAAGGCGGAACTCGGACGGATGAGCCCCGGCGATTTTCAGACCGGGACAAAGCTCCGGCATACGCGCACACAGCTTGTCCAGCACCTGCTGGCTGCTGCCATAAAAATAGACCGGAATCCCCTGCAGCGCTGCTTCCTTGCACACCTTCAGCGTCATCGTCGGTCCGTACACCCGGTCGTTCAGTTTGGTCCCATACAGCAGGTTCAGCCCCCAACGCACCGGCTGACCGTCCGGGGTGACCAGGTCGAACGTGTTCAAGCGATAGCGATGAGCGCGATCGAGGGCCCCGGTGATCACCCCGTGGACCGCAAGCGCGGTAGTCGCGCAGCGGCGGCCATTCTGTGCAGCGTCGATAATCTTGGCCACCGCGTACTCGTAATCAACCGCGCTAATGGCCACACCAAGAAGGTTCCTCTTGCCGTAGTCGATCATACGGCCTCCACAGCCCAGCGATCCAGGTTGTTCTCGAAGATCTGCTGCAGAATCGCGGTCACGTTATAGCGCTGCTTCCACTCTGGGTAGTGCCGGGAAAACTTGCTGGTGTCGCTGATCCACCAGATATGGTCCCCGGTGCGGTTGTCTTCCTTGTAGGTGTAATTGAGCTTTCGCCCCGCGACCTCTTCGCAGATCTGGATCGACTCCATCATCGAAGCATTACTGAAACGGCCGCCACCGATGTTGTAGACCTCGCCACTGCGCGGGCTCTTGAAGAACTCGTAGAAGCAGCTGATCAGGTCAGCGCTGTGAATGTTGTCGCGGACCTGTTTACCCTGGTAGCCGAAGACCGTGTAGGGCTTGCCAGTGACGGTGCAGAGCATCAGGTAGGCCAGGAAGCCGTGCAATTGCGTCCCGCTATGATTCGGGCCGGTGAGGCAGCCCCCGCGAAAACAAGCGGTCTTCATGCCGAAGTACCGGCCGTACTCCTGCACCAGCACGTCGGCTGATACCTTCGAGGCGCCGAACACGCTGTGCAGCGTCTGGTCGATCGACATCCGCTCATCGATGCCGACCCAATACTCGTGGGTGGGATCGATCTCCCAGCGCGTGTCGAGCTCCATCAGGGGCAGGCGGTTCGGTGTATCCCCATAAACTTTATTGGTCGAAGTAAAAATGAACGGAGCATCGGGGCAGAACTGCCGCGTCGCTTCCAGCAGGTTTAAGGTGCCAAGCGCGTTCACGGAAAAATCGACATGAGGATCGCGCGCCGCCCAATCATGCGAAGGCTGCGCAGCGGTATGGATCACCAGCGAGATGTTCTTGCCCAGATCGGAAAAGAGCTGGTTGATGCGGTCCGTATCCCTGATGTCGAAGTTGGAGTGGCGATAGGTTGAGCCCAGTTCAGACTTCAGGCGCTGCTGATTGTGTGCGTTCGACGCATCCGCGCCGAAGAAGTGGCTTCGCATGTCGTTGTCAATGCCGACTACTTCGAGACCATGCTTGGCAAAAAACGAAGTTGCTTCCGACCCAATCAGGCCGGCAGAACCGGTGATTATCGCAATGCTCATCTTGCCTCTCTATAAGCAGAATTACCCACAACCCCGGGGTCTGGAACAACCACTGTCACATCGACTGATGTTTGCTGGGGGGGCAAGCTACGCGAGTCACCGTTATATTCGATGCCCCTGATTTGAGTCAATCTCTATTTCTAAAAAAATGCTTAGCCTCCGAAATAAGCTCTAATAAAGACCGCCTTCCGCCACACGTTGCCGGGCTCCGGACCCCCTGAACGCTGGATCGATACTATTTCTGTTTCTCTTGCTGATGGTTGCTGTGGTCCGAGTAGCGTGAACTGATAAAAACCTTTGGGCTAAGCGCTTAGACCACTTCGCATTTACCTAGGGATTTGCTCGCAGCTGATAGGTCTTAATGCTTCCAGGTTTATGGCAGAATTCTGCCATACAGGCAGCCTCGGCTCGGGCAAAAAATGGCAACCAGATTTACCAGCAAAACCGGGACCCAAGACCTGGCAGCTGGCTCTCCTTCCGTTAATACCTACTTAACGGGGGCCGTAGGACTGTCCTTCAAGCCGCCTGCTACAGCGGCGAAAGATTGCCGGAAGCGTCAAATTCCATGTTCCGGGCCGTGCCTGAGGTAGTCACACCCGGCCGCCCGTTGATAGCAGATACGCAGGCTTCCGAGACCAGGAAGCGGTCCAGGTTGAGAGTGTCAGCAATGCGCACCACGCGCGACTTTTCTGGATCGGACGCGGCTAAAGAAGCCATGGCTGCCTGAATCGCCTCGCGGTCGTTATCGAAGTAGATGGGAATCTTTGCCGGGAGCACCCCGAGCGAGGTCAGCGCATTCATGTAGGTGTACTGCAAATTGAGCGCCTTCACCAGCCGGGCAGTCGTGAAGTCTGCCATACCGATGCCGATCCCGTTGCCATTGCTGGCCGGGGTCAGGTCGCGGACAAAGATGCGGGAGACACGCGGCTTGATCGGGCTCTCGGAATGAAGCGAGGAAGTGTATCCAATGATGTCGCGGCCGATGACATTGGTGTCCATGCCCGAACCGCTGATGTCTTTGCCGATGCGGTCAACGATCAGCAGATCAATCTGATCGAACGGCAGCCGCGCCAGCATCGACTCCGCCTTCTGAAACAGCTTGCCTTCTTCGCGAACAATATTCTCCGGCCGTATCACCGCAATCTCAGCCGTCTGGTGGTGCTGATCCTCCACCAGGCCGATCCCGCAAAAAATCGGCGCCGCGCCAAGGATGGTCTTCGCAAACCCCCGCAGCACCACCTCATACCCTAAATGGGCAGCGGCACGATGAGCATTGTTGGCGCCCACTTGCTTGCCGAAGCCGATCACCAGCATCTTTTGAATACCGCTGCCTAAGGTGCCGCGGAAATCGGTGTGCGGCTTGACCCGGTTGAGGACCACAATACCGTCAGCTTCCATAGCCGGCACACTCAAAACGACCTCGAGCCCATCGAGCGCGGTGCCGATCTTTCTCACCTCCATGCTGGCTTCGATGGGGACTCCCATGCTTTGTGGCGTGACCCCATACTCCGCCAGCATCTCGATCTGGCCCTCCGCCGTGGCCCCTCCGTGGCTGCCCATGGCCGGCACGATGAAAGGGCTGGCGCCGGCGTCGACCAGCACGCCGAGCGTGGCCTGCACAATCTCTTTCAGGTTGGTAATGCCCCGGCTACCCACTCCCAGAGCAATCCTCATCCCCGGCCGGATCTGCTCCCGCAGCCCCTCCCGGATGAACTGCTCCGCGATCAGGGTCCTGAAATCCAGTTTTCGTGAGGCGGGATAGCTCTGCCCCATTTCCAGCATCTTGGGAAAGTGATTGGACATACTCATTGCAAAATATCTCCGTGGGCTTGATCTTAAGCCAAAGCTCTTCCCCTTCGCTGGTGGGGCGGCAGTTTTAAACCCTGCGCCTTCACTTTTTCTGCCGCTTAATACCTCCAAAACGTATCTAATCAGTGCCTGGAAATGCTGGGTGAACCCGGGTCGCACTCGCAAAGCGCAAGGCGGAAGGCAAACCAGACTTAGTTCGCATAGTTCGCTTAGTTCGCACATTATTTCCATCAGGGTCGGGCCTGCAGACCCTCTTTTGCCACAGAATCGTGGCCTGGGCGCCACATTACCGCACCACCGGTAATACCAGCTATACTTCCAGCTTCGTCTGCACAAAGCAGGAATAATTGATGCGCTTAGAGGGAAAAACAGCAATCGTTACCGGCGCGGCTTCGGGCATCGGTCGCGGCATTGCCCAACGCTTTGCTGCGGAGGGTGCAAAGGTAGTGATCGCCGATCTGCAGCAGGCGCAACCGGAATCGGCGGCGGCAGAGATCGCGGCAGCTGCGCGCGGCAAAGTACTTGGGATCGCGGTGGATGTGACCGACGAAGATGCTGTGGGTTCCGCAGTCGTAAGAACCATTCGCGAATATG
Source organism: uncultured Acidobacteriaceae bacterium (assembly GCA_963814015.1). GTDB lineage: Bacteria > Acidobacteriota > Terriglobia > Terriglobales > Acidobacteriaceae > PALSA-350. The sequence goes on along the minus strand of CAWFBI010000001.1, from coordinate 322,341 downwards.
GCGGCGTAGATATCCTGTGCAGCAACGCGGGTAACCAGATTATCGGAAGCATTCACGAGCTGGCGTATAGCGATTGGAAGAAGGTACTGGCGGTCCATCTTGACGGAGCTTTTCTCACCACGCGCGCCTGCTTGCGGCATATGTACCGCTCCGGGCGGGGTGGCTGCATCCTCTATACGGGCTCGGTCCATTCAAAACTCGCTTCCGTTCTCAAGGCACCCTACGTGACTGCCAAGCACGGGATCCTTGGGCTCTGCCGTGCCGTGGCCAAAGAGGGAGCCCCCCATGGGGTGCGAGCCAATGTGATTTGCCCGGGTTTCGTCCGCACGCCGCTGGTCGAGAAGCAGATCCCTGAGCAGGCGAAGATACTCCAGATGGACGAGCAGGACGTGATAGAGAAGGTGATGCTCAAAGATACGGTCGATCAGCAATTCACATCGATGGACGAAATCGCAGCAACCGCGGTCTTTCTCGCGGAACAGAAAACGCTGGCACTGACTGGGCAGTCGATCATGGTGAGCCACGGGTGGTTCATGGAGTAGTACCATTAGCCCTGTTTCAGGAGGAGTTCGAATGTCGCTTTCCAGACGCACCTTTTTAAGCTCCAGTTCCGCGGCCGCCGCTCTGATGTTGACCGGTGTGGGCCGCGCTGCATCCTTGGGGCTCCCGATCGGCCTGCAGCTCTACTCCGTGCGCACGCTGCTGCCTACGGATTATGCAGGTACCCTCAAGCAGATCGGCGCCCTCGGCTACAAGGAAGTGGAAGCTGCCGGCTTCTTCAACATGCCGGTCGAAGAAGTAAAGGCTGCGATGCAGGGCGCCGGCCTGCGCTGCGTGAGCGCGCATTATCCCCTGGGGTTGCTGAAGCAACATCTCGACGAAATCCTTCCCTTCTGCAAAACGCTTGGGGTCGGATTTGTGGTTTGCTCCTCGCCTATGCATCAGCAGCCGGACGCCAAGGGACCGCTCGCTCTCGATGACTGGCGCTGGAGCGCTGACCAGTTCAACCAGGTGGCGACCAAGGTAGAGGCCGCGGGGATGCGTTTCGCCTATCACAACCACCACGCCGAGTTCGGCGCGATCAACGGCGTGCTGCCGTTCGACGAGTTGCTAAAACTAACTGACCCGGCAAAGGTGAGTTTCGAGTTGGATTGTGGGTGGGTGGTCATCGGCGGCCAGGACCCGGTCCATTACTTGAAGCAATATCCGGCGCGTATCGTGATGTTGCATGTGAAGGACTTCAAAGATAACAAGGAGCCTTCGGTTGAACTCGGCACTGGATCAATCGACTACACGCCCATCTTCGCTGCTGCAGCCGCGGGCGGACACGTGCGCCACGCATTCGTCGAGCAGGAGGAGTTTCAAGGGCCGATCATGGAAGCACTCAAGGTCGACGCGCAATACATGAAACGGATGCACGCATGAGCGGATTGCTTGCGGTTCTGGTTGTATGTGGCGGAAGTTAGCGAGTGGTGAGCTTATGCGTCAGTAATGGTTGCAATAACGGAAGCGGCAGGGGGCCTTCGTCGAGAGCCGTATCGTTGAAGCGCCTGAGAGAAAAGGCACTTCCCTGCTGTTGTTGGATTTGATTCCGAAGATCGATCCACTGGTGGTAACCGACATAATAGGTAATCAACTGCCCGGCCGTCAGCTTGGCCCGTCGAAGTTTTCCCTGCGCTTCAGCCTCAGTCTGAAATGCCTTCTTCTCCATCAAATCGAGAGCTTCCTGGTCAGTCATGTTGCGGCTCTGCATGCGAATGTCGAGAATGGCGTTGGCAATCACACGCAGCCGGATCTTCTGGATCATCAGTACAAAGCGCGGATCATGGTTGGCGTATCCGGCGTCCTCCATTTCCCTTACCGCATATTCGCCCCACCCTTCCTCATAAGGACCATTCCCGAGGAGCACTCGCAGCACGCGGCGTGAGGACGGACGCAAGTTATTCGCGTGCTCGAATTGTGTGTAGTGTCCAGGCAGCGCTTCGTGCATAGTGAGATACAGCAACATCCAGTTGTTGTACTCGCGCAGTTTCGACTCTGCCTGCTCCCGGGGCATCTTTGGATCAATCGGTGTGACCCAGTATTCCGCCTCTGCTGCAGGTTCGAGCGCAGGCGCGGGATGAAACCCGGCGACCGAATATACCCCCCGTAGAAAAACCGGGGTGGGCACAATGCGCATGTTGTCGCGATCGCTCAGGGTAAGCAGGTCCTTCTGCACAATGAAAGCGTGGATACCTTTGGCCTGGGTCTTCACCTTGTCCAGCAATTCACCTGGTGAAACGTGGTCCTGATTAATGCGGTCGATGACCTCCGCGATGACCTTATTCTGCTGCGCATCTCCAGTCAGATCGCCATGGCCTTTGTGATCCGGAAACCACTGCTGGTGCAGAGGCAGGGCCACCGAATACATCTCAGCGCGCACTCGGATCAGATCCCGCTCCGCAGAAGCGAGCACGGAATCGGGGGTTTCATGAGTACCGGGGCCGAGCGCGAAGGCGAAGATCTTCGCGTAGGCGGTGGCTCCGGTGCGCCAGGTTCGGGTACGTGGCCGGTGGGCCAAGTCGTCCTTAAGCCACGCAGCATAGCTGTCGAGTGACGCCCGAGCCGCCTTCGACGCCGCATCGTAGCGCCCGCGTAGTGGCGACCCGGCAGGGATCATGCTTCCGATCTGCTCGATGACTCCGGTGTTCCCGGCATTTTCATCCAGCGCCGTATCGAGAAAGACCGGGTCGGCCTCTTTGAGATTCTGACGGGCCTCGTCCAGGACGCGCGGAATCTTCTCCATACGCGCGAGAACGGCGGTGAGCCGCGCCTGCTCGTTGCCGGCGGTCGAAGTGAGCGGGAAGAACAGGCCGGAGCCGATCATCTCAACATAATCCTGCGGGCGATATCGGTAGCCTTGCAGCACATCGAGCTGAAAGAGGGTGGACTCGATATTGCCGCGGAGCAGCACAAGATCCGCTTCATCCTCGGGTGTACTCGGTTTTGCGGAAGCGAAACATTGTTTGCCGGCGAGGAGCAGCGCCCGCTCAGCGGCAATGGTCGCGGGGCTCGAGTCGTCGAGCTCGTTGTCCAGGGGAGCGTCGGCATCGCCATGATATCCGGCCTGGGTCGCTTCGACCGGTTGGTAGCGGAGCCCGGCGAGGATGAAACGGTTCGCCTGATCGAGAAAGGGCTCATGCGGGGTGGCGGTGCAACGAAAATCCGCTGCTGCGGCAGAGTATTGAAAAGCAGCTAAACAAATCAAAGCGAAGGCGGTCCGGGAGGTGCGAAACATAGGTCAAACCATAGCATGCGTGAGCGGAGAGTTGAGCTACTTGCGCGGGTCTCGTCCAGAACCGAGCAAAGCACTGATCTTATCGATAAGCTCTGCCGATAGTGCCGGTGTAGCTCCTGGCTGCCCGGCTACGTAACTGCCGCAAAGATTGCCAACCTCTGCCATCTGAGACAATGAAGCGCCGCGCAGGTAGGCGTGGAGCAGACCCGCGGTGAAGGCGTCGCCTGCGCCGACGGTATCGACCAGCTTGATGGCGAACCCTGGATGCCTGAATGTCCCATCACGGCTGGTGACCAGGCTTCCATCACCTCCCAGAGTGGTGGCCACCAGTCTGCAATCAGGAAAATTCTCTAGCAGCCAAAGGGCCGCCGTTTCCGGAGTACTGGAGACATGGGCTAACCACGGTTCGCCCAATAAGGAGAAAGTCAACGGCAACTCCTCTTCGCTTACCTTGATGATGGTGGCATGGGCCATCGACCAGCGCAGAACCTCGTGGTTGCAATCGGGCATCCGTATGTTGATATCGCAAACCCGCACACACGCTGGAGCAGTGGCCTCAACAAAACTCCGGATGGTCGAACGCGACACCTCGTGACGCTGGCCGAGAGTACCGAAACAAACTGCGTCCGCGGCACGCGCGGCCTCGAGAAGGCCCGGGGTAAGTCGAATGAAATCCCATGCCACGTTTGGAGAGATGAGGTAGTTGGGTTGTTTATCGGCGGAAAACGTAACCTCTACCGTTCCGGTGGGGTGGGTTCCGTCCCTCTGTAGCAATTGCAAATCGAGGTTCGGTTGGAGGAGCATCTCGGTGGCGGCTCTACCGTAATCATCGTCGCCGACGCTCGAGACCAATACAGCGCGATTTCCCAGCCGCGCGCAGAACACCGAGAAGTTTGCCACGGCCCCGCCAAGCCTTGGACCTCTGGGCAGAATGTCCCACAGCAGCTCGCCGATCCCGATAATTTGAGCAGTCCTGGTTTCAGACATACAACTCGCTTCAATACATCAAGAGTAAACCTGCGGGGTCTCACAGGGGATGGAATTCAGGATCTGTACGTTCCCGCACCGCATCGTCGTTGAGAGCTACGCCGATTCCTGGCGTGGTCCGCACTTCGAGAAAGCCATCATCCTCGAGGACAACGGGCTCTGTTAGTGAAGTGTAGGACTTGTCCGCATAATGGGTGAACTCGAGCAGCATCAGATTCGGGGTCGCGGCTGCGACGTGGGCAGCCGCCATCGTGCCCAGCGGAGAAGCTACACCATGGGGCGCGATCGGGATCGAATAGACTTCGGCCATGGCGGCGATCTTACGCGTTTCGAGCAGGCCGCCGGTCTTCGATACATCCGGCTGAATTACGCTGAGCGCCTCCCGTTCCAGAAAGGGGCGAAAGCCGTAGCGGCTATAGATATTTTCCCCTGCCGCGATGGGAACGCGCGTGGCATTGCGCACCCTGACCATGGCGTCGACGTCGTCGCTGGGAATTGGTTCCTCAACCCAGATCAGACGGAAAGGCTCAAGAAGGTGACACAGCTGTATGGCTGTTTCCACGTCGTAACGTGCATGGCATTCCAGCGCCAGGTCGTAGTGGGTGCCTACCGCCTCGCGGATCGACGCCACGAAATTCACCACATCATCCAATTGAACGGTGTTCAGATGAAGACCCCAAAGCTTGTTCGGGTCCCAACCCTTTTTCAGGGTCCAGTTGTCGGGACTGTAGTCGATGCCGATCTTGAGCGCTTTCACTTTGGTGTTGGCGATCAGGCTGGTCGCCTCCGCGGCGTTAGCCGCATGCAGATAAACAGGCAACTTGTTGCGCACGCGGCCGCCCATCAACTGGTACACCGGCACATTCATGGCCTTGCCCGCAAGATCCCAGAGCGCCATCTCGACTCCGCTGATGGCGCTGAGGTAGGGTCCACCCATTCCCCGCATGAAGAGTGGGGAGGGAGAACCACCCGCGGAAAGGTGCTTCCAGCCCCAGAGGTCGAACAGGATTCCTTCAATCTCGAGCGGGTCGCGACCTGCGAGCGACGGACCGATGTTGTGGTTGACGATATACTCGGCCCCGACTGTATCCAGCATCTCACCGGTGCCGGTCAGACCCTGATCGGTATAGACGCGGATGAAGCGGCTATTGAACCCGTCACGCAAACGGACGGCGCGAATCTCGCGGATCGTCAGGCTGGGTGCATGAGAAGTTCCCTGGGCCCGCGCGTTGAGCAGGAACGCACCATAAGCCATCGCGGCCTGGCCAAGAAACATGCGGCGATTCATCGGGCGGAGTGTATCACACGCCTTACCGAAGATTCGACGTTGCGAAACTGCACCGCAACCTGCAAGCTGGTAAACATGCCGGAACTACCGGACATAACAGCCTACATAAGCGCGCTCGAGCCGCGTATCGTCGGGCAACCGCTCGAACACGTGCGGGTGGCAAGCGCTTTTTTGCTACGAACGGTTCGGCCGCCTGTCGTCAGCGTGGAAGGACGCGTGGTGCGGGAATTGCGCCGTATCGGCAAGCGCATCGCCATCGGCGTCGATGGCGATCTCTGGCTGGTGCTTCACTTGATGATTGCCGGGCGCCTGCACTGGCGCCCACCAAGAGCGAAGCTGGCGGGGCGCCAGAACCTGGCTGCCTTCGATTTCCCTCATGGATCACTCGTGCTCACGGAAGCGGGAACCAAGCGCCGCGCATCCTTGCATCTCTTCGAGGGTGAGGAGGCATTGCGTTCGATCGACCCTGGTGGAATTGACGTTCTCTCCAGCGATCTCAACTCCTTTCGCGATGCGCTCATAGTCGAAAATCGAACCCTCAAGCGGGCTCTTACCGACCCGCGCATTCTAAGCGGCATTGGGAACGCGTATTCGGACGAGATTCTGCATGCGGCGCAATTATCCCCGGTCGCGTTGACCCACAAGCTGAAGCCGCAGGAATGGGAACGACTATACCTGGCGACGCACAATACGCTTGTTCTCTGGATCGAGCGGCTGCGCGACGAGGCGAAGGCCGCCTTTCCGGAAAAGGTGACCGCCTTTCGTAAAGATATGGCGGTCCATGGGCGTTATGGACTGCCTTGCCCAAGATGTGGCGAACCGATCCAGCGGATTCGCTACGCGGACAATGAAACAGATTATTGCGTTCATTGTCAGACTGGCGGGAAGCTTCTAGCAGATCGGAGTCTTTCGCGGCTCTTACGCTCTGACTGGCCACGTACCCTTGATGAATTGGAGTCGCTCAAGCGGCGGTGAGGACAGGGTCACCGGCATTTCATCCATCTTCAGAATCCTGGCGACAGATTCCTCTTCGATGCTCTGCTCCCGAACGCGCGCCGCTTTTCGGTCTAACTTACCTGGACCTTGTTCTCCGCCAATTTGCTCTCTTGTTCCGGTTCGAGGAGCCCTCGCGATGACGGGCTCAGGGGCAGGCGAATCTCTGCTCCGCAACCCTGGCCGTCGAGGCGATTTGCAACCTGAAGAACGCCGCCGTGGGCTTCGCATATCTGCCGCGCAAGGGCAAGGCCGATCCCGCTTCCTCCGGGCTTCGTGGTATAGAAGGGCACAAACAGGTTCGACGGATTGGTAAGTCCGATCCCGTTGTCCTCGATCAAAATGACTACTGTTTGCGGAGCTGCTCTCCAGGTGATCGTCACTTCACCCTTTGATGGCGCCTCAGGGAAACGCGCCAAAGCCGATTCAGCCGCATTGCGCAGCAGGTTGATCACCAGCTGTTCAATCTGATCCGGATCGAGCTGCAGCACGACGTCGGGCCCGGGCTTGAGTTGCACCGCAACCCTGGTTTCAAGCCCCACCGCACGCTCCACCAACGAGTGCAACGAAACCGGCTGTAGCGCAGGCGGTGGCAACTGGGCAAGCTGCCGGTAAGCCTGGATGAAACGATTGAGCGATTCCGCGCGGTTCTCAATAATCTTGAGACCACGGTCAAGACTGAACAGATCATTGGTTGCCGCGAACGCATCCACGGTCTGCACCTTCAGCGGATCGACATGGATCCACGAACGAAGGCTGCCGGCAATGGACTTGATGGGCGTGAGCGAATTGTTAATTTCGTGCCCGATAACCCGGATGAGGCGCTGCCACGCATCGCGCTCCTGCTCGCGCAGCGCAATACTGACGTCAGACAGCACCAGGAGCGTGTGCGGGATGCCACGCTGGCGGAAACTGGATCTTCTGACCATCCAGTGGACGGGATAGCCTTTGCCGGCAAGAATCATGATTCCCCGATCGGGCTGATCGAGCAGGTCCGCGAGTTGCAAATCATCCGCGCTGCTTCCCAGGGCGCGCTCCGCGGTGAGATGAAAAATGCGCTCTGCGGCGGGATTGAGAAGCCGCAGTCGATGCTCGGGATCAAAGGCCAGCACCGGCGCGTCCATGGAAGAAATGACACAACGCAATAAGGCGGTGGCCTCAAGCTCACCCAGCCGCTGAGTCTGAAGCAGATCAGCGAATTCGTTGATCTCTAAAGCCAGCTCTCCAAGAGCATCCACCTGCCGTCCCCCACGAGCGCGAAAGGAATAATCAGATTCGCGTAGCGCAGAGACGACGTTGGCCAGGGTCTGGAGGGGGCGGATAATCTCCTCCATGAGCATGCCCCCCGCGATCAAAGAAAGGAGAGCAACACCGCCAAGAAGAGTGGTCGCCATGTTCCCGGAAACATGGGCTCGCCACAGCAGGATCGCGGCGAGCACGAACGCGGGAGCTGCAATGCAGAGACAGAGGAAGCGGATGCGGCGCTCGAATGGAATGGTGCGACCGGGGTGTTTATGGGGACGTAGACGTGGGTGTGGGGCTGAATCATTTCCGTCGCCCAAAGTGGGATCATATTCCATACTTCTCCATCCGGCGATAGAGCGCCCCACGGCTTAATCCCAGTGCCTCCGCCGCATGGCTGACGTTGCCCCCTGCTCGAGCCAGGGCCTTACGGATGAGAATGCTCTCCACGGCTTCGAGGCTGAGCTCATCGAGACTCTGGGTGGAAGAGCGGACGTGGCTCAACCCGAGGTCGGCGTTGTGTATTCGCGGACCGCGAGCCATAAGCACGGCGCGCTCTATCGAGTGATCCAGTTCCCTTACGTTGCCCGGCCAGGTGTGCTGAAACATAGCCTCCAGCGCGCTGGGCTCAAAGCCGGTCACAGCCTTACGATAGCGCCCAGTATAGCGAGCGAGGAAGTGCCCGGCGAGCACGGGAATGTCTTCACGGCGATCGCGCAGCGGGGGAAGATGAATTTCAACCGTGTTGAGACGGAAGAGCAGATCTTCGCGAAAGCGGCCCTGGGCACACTCCTCCTGCAGGTCCGCATTGGTCGCCGACAGCAGCCGTACATTCACCCGCCTGGTTTGCGAGGAGCCGACCCGTTCCAGATCGCCGGTCTCGAGTACTCGCAGCAGCTTGGCCTGCTGGCGCATGGGGACATTGGCAATTTCATCCAGGAAGAGGGTGCCGCGATCGGCCAGCTCGAAACGCCCGATGCGGTCCGTGCGGGCGTCGGTAAAGGCTCCCTTGACATGGCCGAAGAGCTCGCTCTCAAACGTTCCCTCGGCCAGTGCGCCGGTATTCACGGCGACCAGGGTGCGAGCCGCGCGGGAGGAGAGCGCGTGCAGTGTTTGGGCGACGATTTCCTTGCCCGTTCCGTGCTCGCCGGTAATGAGAACGTTGGCATCCGAAGGTCCGATGCGCGCCAGCAGCTCCAGCACTGGTTGCATGGAAGAGGCCTTGGCGATCAGTTCAGGCCGTCCTTCGGCGCGCAGCAAGCGGTTTTCTGCTTCCAGAATTTCAGCCTGCTGCATTGCCCGGCGTAACTCGATCTGGGTGCGCACAATCGAAATCAGCCGGGCATTCTCCCACGGCTTCTGGATAAAATCACAGGCGCCGCGGCGCATGGACTCGACCGCCAGATCGACATTGGCCCAGGCCGTCATGACGATGATGCGCAGACGGCTGTCATGAGCACTCAGCTGGGCAAGTAACTCCAGACCTTCCGCGCCGGAAGTTGTATCGCGGGTGTAATTGAGGTCGATGAGGAGGGCGTCGAAGGTTTCGCCGGCTACCCTATCCAGTACTTCGCGAGGAGATTGCGCTCTCGCTACCCGATAGCCCTGAGGCTCGAGCAGCAACTCGATCGCATCCAGAATATGGGGTTGATCATCCGCGGCGAGTATCCTGGGCGCGTCCTTGGCGCGAGCGCCCAAGGGCTCCTTAGCGGCTTGCGGGAAGGTGGCCATGATAGCAGTGCTAGGGCACGCGAGCAGCGACGACGACGCCGCTTCTTGCGTCGTCTATCGAGACGCCCGTGCGGTCCAACGTCGTCCCGGTAGCGCGGTCAATGTCCGCCTTGGCCTTTTCATAGGCAGTCTGCGCGGTAAAAAACGCGGATTCAGCTACCGCGAGGCCTTCTTCTGCAATGAGGGTATCATACCTGGACAACGCTCCTATGTCTTGCTCCTGCTTGGCGATATCAAAGGTCTTCTGCGCCAGGTCGCGTGCTTTTTGCGTGGCTGCCACGCGGGCTTGCGCCTGCTCAAGAGCGAACTGCGAGTCGCGGATGTCGAAGCGAAGGCTCTTCTGCTGCTGCTCTTGGGAGATCTGGCTTTGGCGGTACGCGAGCACGGCGCGGAACTGGTCGGCTTTGACGACACGGTTGCGGAGGTTGATGGAGAGATTGACGCCAACCTCGTACTGGGGCGCCGAGTAGTTGAAGGTGTTCACGAACATGCTGGCGAAGTCGGTGGGCAGGCTGGTGGCACACTCCTGCACGCCCAGACTGCAGTATGGGTTTTTAGGGCCGGCGGCGCCCGTGCCTCCGTAGTAGCCGTACAAATTGAGTTGAGGCAGCAGCTCGCTGTTGATGTCCTTGACGCTCTGGCGCAGAACCTCGGCCTGATTACGGAAAATCGCGACTTCAGGGCGGTTCTTCATGGCCTCGTCGATCAGCTGGGTGATAGATTTCGATTCGTTGGGATCGGGACCGCCCTGAAGGTCTAGCGGGATGACGGGGATTTCGTCGATGGACGGGTCGTCGGTTCGGGTGAGATCGTTCTTAATGAGCAGCTCGTTGTGCCTCAGCGTGGCCTTGGCGATAGTAAGGTCGCCCTCACTGGTGGCAACCGCAGACTGGTCCTTCATGACCTGCAGCGCAGGAATGTTCTGGAGCTCCAACTGTTTCTGGTCGTCGGTCAGGGTTTGATTGGCGTATTCCAATGACCGCGTCTTCACCTGCACGTCCTGATAAGCGTTCACCAGATCCCAATAGAGGTTTTCAATGTCGGTGACGGTGGCGATGACCTGCTGCTGAAAGGCGAGATCGGTGGTCTGCAGGTTTCTTTTGGCGATGTGGATGAAGCGCTCGTTGCTGGCAAGGCCGAATCCGTACAGAAGCGGTTGGCTCAGGTAGAGCGTGAAGTTGGAATACAGTTCGGGATTGACCGCGTAATAAGGGCTGTTGTTGGCGGTGCGCTGGCCGATGTAGTTGACCTGCAGGTAGGTTCCAAGCGGAAAGTACTGTTGGTACTGCGTTTGGACCTCGATATTGTTTTGCTTAAAGAGTTCGGTGCCGACCGTGGCAACGTTCGGCTCCGGGGTGACGGTGTGTTGCACAAAGCCGTAGAAGTTGAGGTAGGGGTCGAACGAGGGAACGGCCGCGCCGGCGCCGAGGGTGGAGGTGACGAGGCCGCCGTTGCCTGCGGTCGCACTCGAGGCTGCGGAGCCGCCCCCCGAGGCGCCAAAGCCGCTCGCCGTGGTCGAGACGACGCTGGTGTTGACGCCGTTGGCGTTGCCTCCAGCCTTGGTGCGCAGAAGATCGGCTCGCGCGATGGGGAAGTTGTAGCGGAAGGAGGCGAGCGTGAGATTATTTTCGAGCGCCAAAGCGATCGCGTCCCGCAGGGAGATGCGGAGCTTGCCGTCTTGAATCAGGTCGTAGAGGCGCGGCGAGTTTTGCAGGTTGAGTTCCGGCACAGTGCTGGGCCTATACGGCGCAAGGGGGTTGTGTGAATGCGGCAGTTCAATGTGGAAAGGTCCCTGGTAGGCAACCGGCCGCGGCTGCGCCGCCGCTTGCGCCTGCTGTGCGATGGTCTGGGGCGGAGGTTGCTGCGGGCCAGCAGGCGCGGATGGCGGGCTATTTGCGGGAGTAGCTTGAGCAAAGCTGGTTGAAGCAAGAACCGCTGATGCGCAAACTGCGGCGAGTGTTTTCCGCACCACAATACCCGCGTGAGAGACACCCCTCATGCCTTCACCTCGGTATGGCCTAGCCCGGGGTTGGCCGTATCCCGTACCATCCAGCCATCGCGAACCTCGAGGATCCGATTGCCATAGCTGGCATTTACCTCCGAGTGCGTGACCTGAACGATTGTCGTGCCCTCGCGGTTGAGACTTTGAAAAAGCTCCATGATCTCTTTTGCCTGGGAAGAGTGAAGATTTCCGGTGGGCTCATCGGCAAGCAGCAGAGCCGGGCGATGAATGACCGCGCGGGCAATACCCACCAGTTGTTGTTGACCACCAGACAACTGGTTTGGATAAAGATCCTTCTTGCCCACGATGTTGAAGCGATCCAATGTGTCCGCCACCATCGATTGGCGTTCGGAGCGGGAGATGTTTTTGTAGGAGAGCGGCAGATCGATGTTCTCCGCGACGGTAAGGTCATCGAGCAGGTGGTAGCTTTGGAAGACCATGCCGATATTGCGCCTTGCCAGGTCCGATCTCTGCTTACGGTTCATGGAGTGGACGGCCTCGCCATGGAACCAATACGCTCCCGCCCATTGATCGTCGAGCAGTGCCAATACATTCAGCAGGGACGACTTCCCTGCCCCTGAAGGTCCCATGATGGTGATAAACTCACCCGCCTCGATCTTCAGGTAAATGCGCCTCAGGACCCAGGTTTGGCCGGCGCCAGTCTTATAACTTCTTTCAATATTTTCGAGCGAGATCATTGCACCCTCGTTGGCATAGGAATTGGCGGATAAGGGAAAGGAAACAGCAGGTCCCTCCACTGCGCTGCGCTCCGGTCGGGATGACAATTCAGTTGCAAGGAAATAGCTCCAGTTTGGGTTTGGCGGCAGAATTGCATAACTGAATTGGCATCCCGACCGGAGGAACCGGATTTACTGCCACGCACTGGACAAGACAGTCTGTGCGCCTTTCCGCAGTGGAGGAACCTGCTGTTTTTTCCTCACTGGAACTCGAGAACCTGATCGAGAGCTTCCCCTTCGGCGACAATTTTTCCATCAAAGAGATGGATATTGCGATCGGCATGGCGGGCAAAGCGAGGGTCGTGCGTCACCATGCAGATGGTTGCTCCTTCACGATGCAGGTTCTTGAGCAGTTCCATCACTGCTTCCCCATTCTTCGAGTCCAGATTACCCGTAGGCTCGTCGGCCAGCAGGATCGAAGGTGAGCCCGCCAGAGCGCGCGCAACGGCGACGCGTTGCTGCTGGCCGCCTGAGAGTTGCGAGGGATAGTGACGCATCCGGTGGGCCATGCCTACGCGCTCGAGGGATTCCTGCACCCGGCTCTTGCGGTCGCTCGAAGCCATTCCTGAACGGTAGGTCAGCGGCAGTTCCACATTCTCCGCGACCGTAAGGTCGCCAATCAGATTGAAGCTCTGAAAAATGAACCCGATTTCCTGGTTGCGAATACGGGAGCGCTCAGCGAATTTCAGGTTCTCTACCGGGCGGCCGTTCAGCTCGTACTTGCCCGCTGTCGGCGTATCGAGCAGGCCGATGATAGAAAGCAGAGTGGACTTTCCACAACCGGAAGGGCCGGACATGGCCACGTATTCCCCGCGGTCAATCGAGAGGTGCACGCCAGAGAGCGCATGGGTCTCGATCTCCTCTGTATAGAAAATCTTGGTCATTGCTTCGATCTGTATCAGTGGCTGCATGCATTCGCTCCTGTTTTGCTCATGTTGGATTTGTCTGTTTCCCTCATTTAGTCCAGCCGAATTCGGTCCGTCGTGTCATAGCGCGACATGTCGCTCAGAATCACCGTGTCCCCTTGATGAAGGCCTTCGATCACCTGGATTGCGTTCACCGAGACCTTACCCACCTTGACCGGCACGCGAACGGCCCCTTTGTCATCCTGATCCAGGCGAAAGAGGCTAATGGTGCTGCTCTCGTTGCCAAAGGCAGGCCGGCCCACGTACAGAACGTCATGCAATCTTTCGAGATCGATGGTGCCGTCGACGCTCAAGTCAGGACGTGCGCCGTCGGGCAGATTGCCAACCAGCTCCACGTCGACCGTGACGGTTCCGTTCTGCACCGCGGGATCAACCCTCGACACCGTGCCGTCGGCAAGGCCGTTATGAGTATCGATCGAGGCTGGTTGTCCGAGCCGGATGTCGCGCGCCTGGGTTTCGGCGATCTTCAGTTGCGCTTTCAGCTGGTTCGGTTGCACCACCTGGGCCAGCATCGTGCCCAGGGTCACATGCTGACCCACGGCGAGGGGCAGATCGGTCAGCACCCCGTTGATACCCGCACGCACGTTAAGCGCGTCCAGTTGTTGCTTCTTCAACTCATAAATGGCCTGAGCCTGGGCTACCTTGGCCTGCTGCACGGCAAGTTGTGATTCGATCGCCTTCTCATTGATGTCTACGGTCTGCTCTTCGAGTTTGTTCCGTGTACTCAATTCATCTGCCTTGCCTTGAGAGCCGTTGTAGGCAAGACCGGAGATCACGCCGAGGCTGTAGAGCGATTTGTCGGTTTGCGCCTGCCGCTGCGCCTGCTTATAGTCTGCGTTCACGGTGGCCGCGGCAGATTTTTGCGCCATCAGATCGCTCTGCACCTTCACTTCTACGTTGCTCAGATCAGCACGCGCCTCTTTGAGCGAAAGCTCAGCGTCGAGCGCCTCCTGGCTAAGCTGCGGGTCGTTCAACTCCACGAGGACGGTGTCGGCCTTCACGATCGAGCCTGGGAGGGTACGGATGCGCACCACCGTAGCCTCGGTTTGAGCTGGGATCTGGCGGATCGCGTCTTCGCGCGGGACCAGGGTCCCCAGTCCGCGCACCTGGCGCACCATGGGTCCGCGCTTAACGGTATCCGTCCAGACAGTGGAGCGGTCAACGGTAGGAGAGGCTGGCTTCAGCCGCATTACGAGAAAAGTCACGGCCGCGAGCACGACTACGCCAACCGCTATCATCAATGCCTGCCGCTTCCGCTTCTTGGCCTTCAGGTCTGGGCGAGAGATATCCATCGCTAGTTGCTAATGCATGCTGGTGACCAAAACCACACAGCAGCGCTTTTCCACGAATTGTGCCGCTTTGCCATCATGCATACCTACGCAAGCGGCGGTTAGTTTGTTCAATCCTGGTCTCGACTGTCCACTTTCGGACATATCAAGGCGAGTCGATTGGCGGTTCGCAGCGGTCTCGCAGTCCATGTAGTCTGTGGCACGACAGTTGCTGTTGAAGGTTAGGGCCTAAATCCCTTCGGGGGGCGCCATGCTCACATTCCTGCAGGACGTTCGTTACGCCTTTCGCCAGTTTGGCAATCACGCCGGCTTCGCATTGACAGCGATTCTGTCACTGGCCCTCGGGATCGGCGCGACCGTTTCCGTTTTCAGCATTGTCTATGCCGTGCTGATGAACCCGTGGCCCTACCCCGGCGCCGATCGCATTTGCACTCTTTCGTTCCTCGACAAAGCCGGCAATCAAGATAATTGGAGCGGCGTGAGTGGTCCACAGATACGGCAGTTACGACAAGCACATGCCCTGGAAGATGTGATGGGCATTACGGAATGGAGCCTGACGGTCACCGGCGGCGATGTTCCGGAAGATGTCCAGGGAATCTACGTGACCGGCAACGGTCTTCAATTCCTGGGTGTGCCGGCAATGCTTGGCCGTAATTTTCTCTCTTCCGATGCTCCCGACGGGCAAGAGCCGCCGCAAGTAGTAGTCCTAAGCCATAAGTTTTGGCAGCGGCACTTTAACGGCGATCCGTCCGTGGTTGGTAAGCCCATTCAACTGGTGCACAAGACCTACACCATCCTGGGCGTGCTGCCGCCGCGCTTTACCTGGGAGGATGGCGATGTGTATCTGCCCATGAACCTGCCCTCCTCACAGACCAAGACTTACGGCGTGTTCCTCAAGCTCAAGCCGGGCGTAACGGAGGCAGCGGCGGCGGCTGAATTAACCCCAATGTTCCAGCAGTTCGCCAAAGAAACACCCACTCACTTTCCCAAACAATACGTACTCTCGCTGCACAATCTCAGCTATTACTACGTTCAGCAATTGGGGGGCACGCTTGCCCTATTGTTTGGAGCCGTCGGATTGCTGTTGGCTATCGGATGCGGCAACGTTTCCATTCTGCTGCTGGCGCGCGGCACAGCACGGCAACATGAGTTCGCGGTTCGCTCGGCTGTCGGGGCCAGCGGTTTTCGCCTGGTCCGCCAGCTTCTGACTGAATCGCTCCTACTGGCCATCGCCGGCGCGGGATTAGGCGTGCTCTTCGCCTATCGAAGCCTGGGATGGATCGTGGCCAGCTTGCCGGAATACTCATTCCCCCACGAGGCGAATTTTCACGTCAACGTGCCGGTTTTGCTTTTCAGTGTCGGCCTCGCCGTGTTCACGGGCGTTCTGTTTGGACTGTTCCCGGCGCTGCAAATGGCCCGGCCTGAGATCAGCCAGGTGATGCAATCAAACGCCCGCAAAGTAGCTGGAACGGTTCGCGGAAAGCATTTTCACACCGTCCTGATTGCCGGCCAAATCGCCCTGACACTGCTGATGATGACGGCCGCGGGTGCGGCCATCGAGGGTTTTCTGCGCATGATGCGTATTCCACTCGGCTACGATCCGCATCACGTCATGTCGGTTGGCATTCCCGTCCATGACAACACCTATAAGACCATCACCGAGCGGGTCGGCTACTATGAGCAGCTTCGCGATGCGATC
Source organism: uncultured Acidobacteriaceae bacterium (assembly GCA_963814015.1). Taxonomy (GTDB): domain Bacteria; phylum Acidobacteriota; class Terriglobia; order Terriglobales; family Acidobacteriaceae; genus PALSA-350. Next base: position 306,170 of record CAWFBI010000001.1, on the reverse strand, counting down.
GGCGCGTTGCCCGATGTCGTGGCCACCGGGATTTCGACCAATGCGACGCCTCCCAACAACGGCTGGGACCAGCCATTTGAGCTGTTGGGAAAGCCTTCCCCTGAGGAACAAAAAGCGAGACTCAACTTTGTCGATCCGGGCTATTTCACCACTTTGCACATGCCTCTGCGCCAGGGGCGGGTTTGGGACCAGACGGAGCTGGTGCACGCTGAGCCATTGGTATTGGTCAACGAATCTTTTGCCAAACGCTATTACCCAAGCGGCGACGTGCTGGGGCATTCGTTGAAGATTCCCACTCTGAAGGATGAGCCACCCTATACTCTGGCAGCACCGGGCAGCGATGGACCGCTCGAAATTGTTGGCGTGGTCGCCGATGCGCTGGATGACGGCCTGGACAAACCGGTAAAGCCGGCGATCTTTCTGCCCTATTCGCTTTACATGTGGATGCATACGCAGATTCTGGTCGAGAGCCGAGGCGACCCACAAGCAATTCTGCACAGCGTTCGCCGACAGATCGTTTCCGTCAATGCCGATCAGCAGGCAAATGGGCGCGTGGACGATCTGGAAACATGGATCAGGCGTGAGCCGGAAATGGCCAGAGGACGGCTGGTTTCCATCCTCTTTGGAGCATTTTCCGCGCTGGCGCTGGTATTGGCGGCGGTAGGCCTGTACAGTGTGGTTTCCTACTCGGTGGTCCAGCGGACTAATGAGTTCGGCATCCGCATGGCCCTGGGGGCGAAGAAGAAAGATGTGTTGTGGAACGTGCTGGCTTCCTCCGGGGTGAGCGTCGGTTCTGGATTGCTGGCAGGGCTGGCACTCAGCCTGGGGTTGAACCGGTTGATCGCCCGTTGGGTGGAGAATAGTGCCCATGATCCGTGGCTCATTGTGTGGGTATCTTGTGTGCTTCTTGCGGTCGCTGGATTGGCCTGCCTGCTTCCCTCCTGGAGAGCATCTTCGGTCGACCCCATGACGGCACTGCGTTGCGAGTAGTGGTCGATCGACGGTATAACGGCTAAAGGGAAAAACTGGATGACTGATCGCTGGGCCTGGGTCGCGGCCGGAATGATATTGAGTGCTGCTTTCCTGCAAGTCCCCTGGGCAAGCGCTAACCAAGCAAAAAAAGCAACCAAGCCAGCCGAGATTCGCGGCTATGACTACGGTCATGTCGAACCTCAACCGGCAAGTGAATCACTCGACCTCGGCATGTACGCGCGCATCCGCGAAGAGGGTTTGAATCACTCCCACATCATGGAGTATGCGAGCGCGTTGTTTGACGATATCGGCCCACGGCTGACGGGTTCACCAAACTTAGCCAAAGCGAACGCCTGGACGCGCGACCAGCTCACTGCCATGGGGTGCAGCAATGCTCATTTGGAAAGTTGGGGCGACTTTGGCATGGGCTGGCGCCAGATCAGCACCTCGGTCGACATGGTTACGCCGGATACGGCTGTGTTCATCGCGCAGGCGACGCCATGGTCGCCCCCTACCCAGGGATCGGTAACCGCTGAAGTGATTGCTGTGCCGCAGCTCAAGGAAGAGAAAGACTTCGACGCCTGGAAGGGCAAGCTGGCGGGGAAGATTGTCCTCTATGGTAAGGCGCCTGAAATACATCCTGATCCTGCGCCGCTGTTACAGCACTATGACGAGAATAAGCTGACGCAGCTTTATCAATATCCGCTGGATGGAAACATGGAGGACCAGCATGTCTACTCGGAAGGACCCAAGTTCTGGGAAGACGAATTCAAAAAGGTCAACTTCAAAGCGCAGGTCGCCAAATTCTTTGCCGAGCAACATGCGGTAGCGCTTCTGGTCACTGGTTGGGGCGGCGGCGGTGGTATGTTCCGCGACGACAACGTCGAGCAGATGGGAGAAGATGTTTACCTGCCGGATCATAAGCAGCCGATTCCCTCAGCAGTGCTTTCGAGCGAAAATTTTGGCCGCGTCAGCCGCTTACTGGAACACACGGTGCCGGTCACCATCTCAGTGGCGATCAACTCTGAATTCACGGGTGACCACGAGCAGGGCTACAACACGATTGCGGAGATCCCTGGCGCCGATCCTACCTTGAAGGACCAGGTGGTGATGGTAGGTGGGCATCTGGATAGTTGGATCGCCGGCACCGGTGCTACCGACGATGGCGCCGGCGCGATTGTCGCCATGGAAGCTATGCGCATACTCACCGCGCTGCATTTCGAACCGCGGCGGACCATCCGCATCGGGTTGTGGTCGGGGGAGGAACAAGGCGAATTCGGCTCGCTCGGCTATGTACACCAGCATTTCGGCACCATTGGACTATCGACCAAGCCTGAAGAGCTTGCCGTGCCTTCATACATGCGGGAACGAGTAGGGCCGTTGACCATCAAGCCCGAGCATGGGCTCATTTCCGGGTATTTCAATCTGGACAATGGCGGAGGAAAAGTGTTGGGCATCTATGCCGAGAACAATGCTGCCGTAGTTCCGATTTTCAGCCAATGGATTGCGCCGCTGAAAGACCTGGGTGTCACTACCATCAGCTTGCGCAACAGCGGCTCCACGGACCACGAATCGTTCAACGAGGTTGGGATTCCGGGATTTCAATTCATTCAGGATCCTCGTGATTACGAGACCCGCAGCCTGCACAGCAACCAGGATGTCTACGAGCGGCTATCGCCTTCCGACATTAAACAGGCAGCGGTGGTCGAGGCCATATTCCTTTACAACACGGCCATGCGCGACCAGATGCTGCCGCGCAAGCCGCTGCCCAAGCCCGAGCTATATGACCAACAGCGCCAACCACTGAAGGATATCTTCCCGGGCGCGAAGCCGGCCGAGCAACCTAAGAGCCCACAAGGGGTCCGCTGAGCGGAGCATAGCGCGGGGGAAAGTGTGCGCCATAAGCGCCTTAAGAGTCTGCGTGAGAACTGCTTGAGGTACTTGTAATTTACAGCTTGATTGAGCGACAAGAGGAGCATGTCGCGTTTCAAGGTATACAGTCCGGATCAGGCGTATTTGTTGCCACCGAGCGTACGGGACGAGTTGGGCAAGAAGCATTTGTGTTTTTTCGTACGCGAGGTGGTAGAGCGGTTGGACATGAGTGGATTTGAGCAGAGCTACAGCAGCGAAGGGGGCGAGCTTTACGCGCCCGAGCTGATGCTTGGGGTATGGCTTTACGCCTACGCGCTAGGTATCACGAGTGCACGGCAGGTGGAGCGTCGCCTGGTAGAGGATCTTGCCTTTCGCTACCTTGCTGGCGGGGAGCGGGTCGACAACTGGGCGTTGAGCGCGTTTCGCCGTCGGCATAGTCGAGCGCTGAATGATGCCTTCACCCAGGTGCTGGAATGGGCCAAGTCGCAGGGCATGGTGAAGTTGGGCCGGGTGGGGATTGATTCCACACGCATCGCCGCCAATGCCAGTAAAGATCGTGTGGATAGCGAGCAGGCGCTGCGCAATACGCGGGCGCAGCTGCGCCGCCAGGTGCGCGCCTGGCAGAAGGCGGCCGACCGCGATGACCAGGAACCGGGCGGGCTGGAAGTGGCGATTTCGGAACTGAAGCAGGCCCTGGCGGAGATGCCGCCAAGGATGGAGCGGTTGAAGAAAAGCGGTTTGAAGAAGCTGTCCCAGACCGACGAAGATGCGCGCTTTCTGCGTCAGCGCGGGAACAGCTTTGTGCTCGGTTACTCGGCCGAGATCAGCGTCTCGGATGATCATCTGATCGTGGCCCAGCGCGTGACGCAGAACACAACCGACAATGATTCGCTGGAACCGATGGTGGATCAAGTCAAGCAGCGCTGCGGGGCACCGCCGGGCGCAACGCTGGCCGACAGTGGCTTCTTCTCCATCAACAACCTTAAAGCCATGGAACGGCGCAATATCGATGCTTATGTCCCGGACTCTAATATGGCGCGGGCTCTGAATCTGGGTTCGCGATGTCGCACCAGAGCCTGTGCTCCAGCCCATCGCCGCATGCGGGCTAAGCTGCGAAGTCCGGCCGGGCAGGCTGCCTACGCCCGGCGTAAAGCCATCGTCGAACCGATCTTCGGAGTCCTTAAACAACAACGCGCTATGCGCCAATTTCGCACCCGTGGATTAGATCGAGTCGGAAACGAGTTCACCTTGGCCACTATGGCCTTCAACATCACAAGACTGTACGGCCAGCGCACCGCTTGAAAACAAAATCACCGCTGCCAAGGCCATAGAATCTCCAAACCCAAGCAGCTTCGCAGTTTGCACGCAGACTCTTAAGCCCCCCTTCGGCGGCTTGGGTGTCTTCGACACAATCTGGTTTTGCCGCCGCTGTGTGATTAGATTCGTTTTCGAGCGGTTTCGATGCGGTTTGGAACGAAAAAGTGAAGCTGACTTTAAATGGATCGGAACAGTCCCGAAAGGGGCGGCTGAAGGTCAGGGCGCGTGAGTTCAGCCGTCCCCTTGCAAGGGACTGGGTCGATACAGCGACAGCGGTCGATGGGCTGCGCCCATCATTTTCGGCCCACGTACGCTTAGGCGAACGAGGGGCACCCGTCGATTCCCTCCCAGGCGGCTATACACAGACTCCTTCGGGACTGGACTGTAGGAGGTGGCGTTACGTTCCCGGGGTTTGGCTATCGAGCATCGCGCTGATTTGATGGTTGGAATTGCTCTTCCCATGTGGTTACTCGATTCTGAGCGCCTGCACAGGTTCAATTCTTGATGCGCGAAGGGCCGGGAAGGCACAGGCGACAAGTGCGGTAAGCAGAAGACTGCCTACCATGGTTGCGAACACTGCCGGATCGAGTGGGCTGGTTCCGTAGAGGAGCGAGCGGATGTACCTGGCTGCCGTCGCTCCACCGGCCAAGCCGATGAGCAATCCGAGCAAGACCGGAGTCAGGCCATCGAGGAGCACCAGGCGCAGTACCTGCGCTCTCTGCGCACCCAGCGCGATGCGGATGCCAATCTCCGTGATGCGTTGGGCGACGAGATACGAGAGCACTCCGTAGAGGCCGATAGCGGCGAGCAGGAGAGACAGGGTCGCAAATGCCAGCAGCAGCGTGGCGCTGAAGCTTTGATTGGCTGTCGACTTACCCAGGATCTGCTGCATGGTGAGGATGTCGTAGACGGGTAACGCGGGATCGAGCTCGGCGACCTGCCGTTGAATAGGGATGGACAGCAAGAGCGGGTCCCCAGCGGTGCGAACTACAATGGTCGCCTCGCTGGTTCGATCAGGAATGCCGGACAGTATGGGGAAGTACATGGTGGCTTTGACGGGCTCGGTGACCCAATAGGAAGTGTCGCCCACCACGCCGACGATCTCATAGGTTTCCTGAACTCTGGAGAAGATGACATGCTTGCCGATGGGATTGTCATTGGGAAAGAACTGGTCGGCGAACTTCTTGCTGATAATCATGTAACGATCGTGATTCAGGCGCTCATGATCGGTGAAGAAGCGGCCCTGGATTAACGGTATTTGCAGGGCTGAGAAATAGCCGGGATCGACGACGCGGGTGAGTGCGTCCTGCTGGAGTTGAAAGCTGGTCGAAGGGCGCTCGGGAATGGTAAAGAGTTCGTCGCCTCCCCAGCCTGCGCCCGGCGCCCTGGAGACGAGCCCCGCTGCGCGGATCCCGGGTATACGGCGCACACGCTCCAAGAGGGATTGGTGGAAAGCAATGACTTTCTCAGGTGTATCGTATTGCTTTTCCGGCAATCCGTACTTCATGGTGAGCACGTGCTCGGTAGCGCAGCCCAGGTTGGAAGTGCGCAGATGCAGGAAGCTCTTGAAGAGTAAACCTGCGGAGACCAACAGGATTACAGTGAGGGCAATCTCCGCGGTAAGCAGGATTTTTCGTATCGTGGAACCGGATACGCTCCCCCCGATCGATCGGGATGATTCCTGAAGAGCCGAAAGGATGCCGGTGCCGGTCGAGGAAATGGCAGGCAGCAGTCCGGCGAGCAACGAAGTACAAATGATGAGGCCGGCGGCGAAGATGAGCACGGGTGCATCGAGATGAATGGCTTCCGCGCGAGGAAGACCGTTCCAGTTGTTTGCCAGCCATTGGGTCGCACCGTAGGAAAGAAGAACACCAAAGGTTCCGCCGGCAATCGAGATCAAAAGGCTTTCCGTCATTTGCTCGGCGATGAGAACCAACCTGCTTCCTCCCAAGGCGCCGCGAACGGCCAGCTCCTTGCGCCTGGCTGTGGACCGTGCGACCAGAAGACTAGAGACGTTGAGACAGGCGATCAACAGCATGCATCCGACTGCGCAGAGCAGGACAACCAACGGCGTCTTCACATCCCGCACTACATCGTCGAGCATGGGTCGAGTGCGAGCCTCTTCCGCAACCGGTGCGTCGGCGTGGGCTAGGTGGATCTGATATTGCACCGCGCTCACCTGGTTGATCGCGGCCGCTGCGGTCACACCGGGTTTGAGCCGGGCAACGACATGGCTACCATGCATGTCGTGCGCAGCAAACTGTTGTGCGGTGAAGCTTGAGGCGTACGGTACCCATAGCTGTACCTGAGCTTGCGGATAGGTAAACCAGCGGGGCAAGACACCGATGATCTGATAGGGCGTGCTGTCTAGCCTGACTTGCTTGCCTATGATTGAAGGATCTCCCGCGAAACGTCTTTGGAAAAAGCTCCAGGTGAGGATGGCCACATGATTGGCTCCCACTCGATCTTCCTGGGGCGTGAACATGCGACCCATGGCCAGCGGCGTGCCGAGAACCCGGAACAGATTCCAGGAGCCTGCTGAAGCCTGAACCACCTCCGGTAGCTCTTCGTGCTCCCCTGTGAGGTCAAAGCCGGTGGTTCCCCAGGCGGCCATATCCTCAAAACCGTGGGTTTGCTTACGCCAGTCATTGAAATCAGCAACTGCGACTGGGTTGAATCCGTCCCCATCTGTTGCAGCGCGAAAGTGCTCATAGACCATAACCAGCTTGTCCGGGTCGCGGAAAGGCAGCGGCTTGAGCAGCACCGCGCGCACGATGGTGAATAGTGAAGTGGTGGCGCCGATACCGAGCGCCATGACAAGAATAGCAGTGCCCGCAAAACCCGGCGAGCGGGCGAGGGTGCGCGCACCGTATCGCAGATCACGAAAGAATTTTTCCAGCCAGTTCCAGCTCCAACTGGAGCGCGCCTGATCGCGCAGCTGCGTTGGATTGCCGAATGCACGCAAGGCCGCGTAGCGCGCCTCTTCCGGGCTTAAGCCACGAGCGATATTTTCCTTGACCTGCTGATCAAGATGAAACTGCAATTCGTCGTTGAGCCGCGCTGTTTCGGTCTTACGGCGGAACAACATCAACATAGCCATGCGGAACTGTTCGAGCCGGCGCATCGATATCTCCTGTATTTGCTACGCGCCTTCAACCACCAGGTTGATGGCGGTCGAAAGCCTGCTCCAACTTTCCTTTTCGCGTTCAAGCTGAGCCCGGCCGGCGGAGGTGAGCGAGTAAAACTTGGCCTGGCGCCCGCTGTCGCTTTCGCCCCATTTTGCGCGTATCCACCCTTGCTGTTCCAGCCGGTGAAGCGCGGGATAGAGCGAACCCTGCTGCACCTGCAAAACCTCATTCGAAATCTGCTGAATACGCTTAGCAATTGCCCAGCCATGCTGCGGCTCAAGTGAAAGGGTTTTGAGTATGAGCAGGTCGAGGGTGCCTTGTACCAGATCGCTTGGTTTTCCCATACTGTGACTATCTACACTACCTATTTGTAGATAGTCAACACAACGGATTCGTTGCCTGGCCGTGACTTGTGCGCTCGGCCATGGAGAACAACGACCAAACCGTCCGCATCCGGGCATAGGTGTCCGCAACTGGACACACTTGCTCTTCTTTTCCCTGACATTCAATTGTCGAATAGTCCTGGGAACTCCACGCTTGAATTGCTCGTAGATAGCTAACATGCAAACGCTGCGGCAGGATATTTCGTACGCACTTCGGCAGATGCGGCTGTCCCCCGTCTTCACCCTGACGGCCATGCTCACGCTTGCCCTGGGCATCGGAGCAACGACCGCCATCTTCTCCCTGATTTACTCAGTCATGCTCAAGTCGCTCCCGGTAGTGGATCCATCGACCCTCTATCGCGTCGGAGCCGGTACAGACTGCTGCGTGCAGGGCGGCCCGCAGGACGATTGGGGCATGTATTCCTATCCCCTGTTTCTTCGTATCCAGGCCGCGACCCCGGAGTTCGAGCAGATGGCTGCGTTCCAGGCAGCGGGAGTCCAGTTCAGCGTGCGCAGGGGGCAACACGACAATATGGCCAAACCCCTGCGTGGCGAGTTTGTAACCGGCAACTACTTTTCTACCTTCGGCATCCGTGCGTTCGCCGGCCGCACCCTTACCCCCAGTGACGATCGAGCCTCCGCGCCGCCGGTCGCCATGCTGAGTTATCGCGCCTGGCAGCAACAGTACAGTTCCGATCCTTCGGTTGTAGGGTCGATGTTCATGGTGGAAGGTCATCCCTTCACGATCGCCGGCATCGCGCCCCCTGGCTTCTATGGGGAGACGCTGCGTAGCAATCCTCCCGAACTATGGCTGCCGCTGCAACAGGAACCGTTGGTGAATGGGGAAAGCTCTCTGCTAAAGCAGTCCATCTCTGCATGGCTGCGGGTTATCGGCAGGCTTAAGCCGGGCGCAAGCGTAGACGGAATAGCTCCGCGGCTGACCAGCCTGATGCGTCAATGGATGGCCCATGACAGCGGATGGCCGGCAGAGTTTATGCCGCTGATCACGAAGTCTCTGCCCAAACAGCAAATCAGGATCGTTCCCGGCGGGGCTGGAGTGGGCGCCATGAAAGCCGATTACGGAGATAGCCTCCGCATCCTGCTCACGGTCTGCTGCCTGGTACTACTGATTGCCTGCGCCAACATTGCCAATCTACTACTCGCGCGCGGCGCAGCGCGGCGTTCGCAAACCTCAGTGCGGCTGGCTCTGGGCGCATCGCGCCAACGGCTTATTCGGCAATCGTTCACCGAGAGCGTGGTGCTCTCCGTACTCGGCGGCGTGGCTGGTGTCGTTGTCGCCTACCTTGGGGTGAAGCTTATTGTCACTCTTGCCTTCCACAACGCGCACTTTGTGCCTATCGACGCCACCCCGTCTTTACCCGTGCTGGCGTTCGCCTTCTGCTTGTCGCTGCTCACGGGAATACTGTTCGGGACCGCACCGGCATGGTTTACTTCGCACGGCAACCCGGTTGAGGCTCTGCGCGGGGCCAATCGAAGCACCCATGACCGGGCCACACTGCCGCAAAAAGTTCTGGTCGTGGTGCAGGCAACGCTTTCGATCGTATTGCTTGCCGGAGCAGGCCTGCTCACCCGAAGTCTGCGTAATCTAGAGCACCAGAATTTCGGCTTCGAGACCGACCACCGCATCAGCATTGTGATGAACGGTCCGCCGGCCAGTTACACCGAACCCCAGCTCGAAGCGCTCTACCGGGAGCTGCAGGACCGCCTGGCTGCAATCCCCGGAGTAGAACGCGCGGCCCTTGCCCTCTATACCCCCTACATCGACAACTGGGGTGAGCTGATCATTCCGGAAGGTCACGGCGCGCCACAACTGGATGACCATTCCGGATCTTCCTGGGATCGGGTCAGCCCCGGCTACCTGGAAACGATGGGCCAGCCCATTGTGCGGGGCCGGAGTATCACCGAACAGGACACACGCAGCACGCGCACGATCGCCGTGGTCAGCGAAGCCTTTGCGAAGCGGTTCTTCCCTGACCAGGACGCTATCGGGAAACACTTCGGCCTGGATCTGCCGAAATACAACACTTCGTTTGAAATCGTAGGAGTCGTACGTGACGCCAAATACAGGGATCCTGGCGGGAAGCCGCAGCCGATGTTCTACGCATCGCTGGCTCAGTACGTCCACTATGACCAACCCGTCCTGGCGTTGATCGACCATCGTACGCATTACATCGGCGGCGCCGTACTGCAGTTGCGCGGGAGCGCGTCGGGAATCGAAGCGCTCGTGCGCAAAGTACTCAGCGAGGTCGATCCTAATCTGACCATCATCAATGTTCAGCCAATGCGGGAACAGGTTGACAGCAATTTCGATCAGCAACGCGCGGTGGCCAAGATGACCGGGCTCTTTGGTTTGCTGGCGCTGATGCTGGCTGCCGTGGGCCTCTACGGCGTCACGGCATACACGGTGGAACGGCGCACCAGCGAGATTGGGGTGCGCATGGCCCTGGGCGCCGACCGCGGCAACGTGATTCGTCTGGTTCTGCGCGGGGCTTTTCGGCAGGTGGTCATCGGCCTCGTCATCGGCATTCCGATTTCCATCGCCTGCGGACATCTGATCGCGGCGCAGTTGTACGAGGTCAAGAGCTGGGACCCGCTGGTACTTGCGGGCTCCATCGCTGCGCTTGGGTTCTGCGCGCTGATCGCCAGCGTCATTCCTGCGCAGCGCGCTGCCACCATCAATCCAGTTGAGGCTCTGCGAACGGAATAAACCTCAGGCCTGGATTTTCCTGGCAGGAAGCAATCCGAACACGAGCTGCGCCATCCCTGCGCTCATCGTATGCCTCCGCCCGGGAGCCATCCTTCAATCATATGGGCCGGTAATCCCCCTACAACTGTATGCACGCCAAACGCCACCTATTCCCCATGCGGGATTCAGAATTACGGTTGGGGAGGCTCATCAGAGCGTTGGCAGCGATCAGGCGGCGCGGCTGGACCGAAGAACGACTTCAATTTCGTTGCGGAGATTCCGATTGACCTGGGTAGAATTTACCCAGAACGGCGCCCTGCATTCCACCTCCAACAGTTCTGCGGTAGCGTCATAATTCCAGTGAATTGTGACTCCATCCTTTACTGCTTCCCCTTTCGGGCTCACGACGTGGATGCCGAACTTCGAAGCTTTACGCCGCAACCGTGCAAAAATGGCGCGGGTGATTCCATGAAATATTTGCTTGGGATTACCTGACATCAGAATTCCTTTGTTCAAATTTCCGAATTTGGGATGAACCCTGGCGTCCATCGGTCGGGCACTACAATGACTGGACGTACCAAATATAAGAATTGTTCACTCGCTTTGTTAATTCTCGACCTGCGCTCGGGAACCAAACAAATTACTTTTTGCATGGTCTACATCCGAACCGATGGAGTGGCCTCATGACCGACTTCTGGGACAACTTCGGGCATGCCGTGCGTAGTTCGGCAGTCACGACAGCAGTTGCTCCAAATGCCGAATGACGCGGTCGCGCGGAAAGCTCAAGTTGCGCGCAAACCTGGGCGGCGAGAGAACCACTGAATGGCGAGAAGCAACACCAGCTGAGCGGCAATGGCTCCGCAGAGATCAATACCAACGTCGAGCGGCGAACTGGTCCGGCTGGGAAGGAAACTCTGATGGTATTCATCAAGACCGGCGATCACCAGGGTGCAGAGCACTGCCAGTACAGAAGCTCGCCTCCAGAGAGTCCAGTGTCTGACCGCCATCCGGTGAAGAGTCTGTCGCCAACTGTAGAAAAAAGCGAGACTGACGAATCCGTAACCGACGAAGTGGCCGGTCTTGCGAATTAGATGATGTACCTGCTCCCAGTGGGCCGGGCTGATCGCGCCAAAGAGATGCACCCACAAGGGGTAAAGCCATTGGCTGGTGTTTTCCGACGACAAAGTGGCGGTGGACTCGAGGGCGACCATCAGAACGCTCAGCGCCGCCGGGACCCAATCCAAGACCCTACGCAGGACCGGCTGCTGGCTGGAGAACCTGAAAGAACCCATATGCTCGATTATAGAGGTTGCGCGGGCAAGGCTATGTCTGCATGAAAAGCACTTCACAAACTGCACGCAGCCAGAGGGAAATCGCCTTGGCGCCAGGATCAGGATAGCCGAGCACTCTGTCTCCCAGATAACTCGAGCGGCCTAACCGGGGTTTCATTTGCGCGGTCGCTTCGACGCCACGCTCGGATGCCTCCAGCGCGGCGAGCACTACCGCAGACGTTGGCTTTGCGCCTTTGGCCTGCCGCAACGTCTTCACGAAGGGATCGAGCGCATCCACCATGGTGCGGTCGCCCGGCTTTGCGCCACCCAATTCGCTGATGGCCTGGCAGCCCTGATCCAATGCTTCGACCCACTGCGCCAGTCCAATTGCGCGGGTACCTTCAAGAACGCTGCCACAACGCAGAAAGAGCACTCCGTAGAGCGGCCCCGATGATCCACCCAACGCGCGCTGGAGGGTGTGACCGAGGGCTTTGAGCGTAGCGGAAATGTCATCTAAAGGATACGAGGCTACCGCGTCTTGGAGCGCCCTGGCCGCACGCGTCATGCTGGCGCCCAGGTCGCCGTCGCCGGTAACACGATCCATTTCCGTCAGCTCGCTTTCGGCGGCGATCAGGGCCATGCAAGCCGCCTCGATCGCCAGTTTCGCTTTTCTGCCTGCCTCGGTTTGCGCGCCGCTGCCGGCCGACGAAATTACGCTTGTCTTTAATTCAGTTACGATCTGCACCGCTGACGTGCCCGGGGGTTGTTTCAGCACGTTGGGCCACGCAGGAGCCGTGGTAACTGCGTCGATCCAACGCAGCCGCTCGTCGTTCAAGCCGAGAACGGAGATCGAGATTCCTGCCATATCGAGTGAGGAGAGGAATGTTCCGGCGTATACCCGCTCCACGGTAAATCCCTTGCTTGCAAGAAAGCGCACCGCATGGCGGCCCACAATCGCGAGCTCCATGCCGGTGGTTGCTCCCAGATTGTTGATCATCACCGCCACCCGCTTCTCGCTGCCAAATTTTCCGTGCTTCAGAATTTCGCTCAGCAGCGTCTCTGTGAGCTCGTCCGCAGGCTGCAACGGCATCCGCTTCACCCCAGGTTCTCCATGAATGCCAAGACCAAGCTCCATCTCGCGTTCACCCAGCTCGAAGCTTGGCTTTCCCACTGCGGGCGACGTTCCGGCCGAAAACGAGACACCCATCGTCGCCAAGGACTCAACGGCCGCTTTGCCGATGGCTGCCACGTCAGCCAGGCTTCTGCCCTCGGCTGCCGCAGCCCCCACTACCTTGTGGATGAAAACCGTGCCCGCAAGACCGCGCGCCCCGGTGGCCTGACCTGTTCCTTTCAGAGCAACGTCATCATCCACGATGAGCATTTCGACCGGAATGCCTTCGGCACGCGCCATCTCGGCCGCTAGTCCGAAGTTCAGCCGGTCACCGGTGTAGTTCTTGACCACCAGCAATAATCCTGACTTTCCTGCAACCGCCTGGATGGCGGCGAAAACGGCGCCGGTGCCTGGCGAGGTAAAGACTTCTCCGGCCACAGCAGCACTCAGCATGCCCTCACCGATGTAGCCCGCATGCGCCGGCTCATGACCGCTACCACCACCGGAAAGTACAGCGACCTGCCGGCTACGGGACTGTCCGGCATCTACGCGGATAAGGACCTTGTGTCCGGGTAAGCGGGCGCAGCCTGGATGCAGCACCACCAGGCCCTGCAGCATTTCTTCCACCACATCTTCCGGACGGTTAATGAACTTCTTCATGATGCAGCCAATGTACCGCGTTTCCCTGCCGGCCCAGGGCATCCCAGGCTGCGGAAAAACCGGAAGAGGGATGGAAATGCGTCCCCCTCAGCGGCTAAACCCGGAGTTGTTTCCAATCGCTTACGTACGGGCTGTACCCTTCTCGGGGCTGAAAGGCCTCGGAGAAAGTCTCTGAAAGCCGTGTACCGCATATGACATTTACAGCACGGCGAAGCCGTGCGCTTCGTTCAAAGACTTACCCGCAGCCTGATCCGGCCTCCTACCTGTGGTAAGCTGGGCGCATTGGAGGAAGATCATGGCTCATTACTCCAGACGTGAATTCCTGAAAACCGGACTTGCCGTTGGCGCACTCGCAGGCGCCGGAAGCCTGTCGCTGAAAGCCGAGCAACAGACCGCTACGGATTGGATAACGCTAGGAAAATCAAACGTCAAGGTGACCCGGCTCGCGTTCGGCACGGGAAGTTTCTCGGGGCAGGTACAGCGTGACCTGGGGCAGGAACAGTTCACCAGGCTGGTGCGTTACGCCCACGAGCGCGGTGTCCGCTTCTTCGAGACGGCCGAGTCTTACGGCGGAATGCACGAGATGCTGGGCGTGGCCCTGCAGGGCGTTCCCCGCGATAGCTATCGCCTAATGACCAAAGTCACCACGCATGACGGCGTGAATCCGCAGGAGAAAATCGACCAGCTGCGCAGGATGGCGAAGACTGAGTACTTCGACATCGTGCTGCTGCACTGGCAACATACTCCAACGTGGCCAACCGACAGCCTCAGGTGGCAGGACGGAATTTCCGAAGCGCAATCGAAGCAGGCGGTGTTGTCGCATGGCGCGTCGGTGCACGGGCTGCCCGCACTTCGCCAGGTCCCGGACACCAAGTGGCTCGAAGTTGCCATGATCCGGATGAATCATAAAGGCGTGCGGATGGACGCGGAAGACTACAACACCTCGGGCCTGGGAAATGTAAGCGAGGTGGTTACGCATGTGAAGCAGGCCCGCAAAGATGGAATGGGCGTGATCAGCATGAAGCTGGTGGGTGAGGGTGCGTTCACCAACCGAGCAGACCGCCAGGCCGCGATGAAGTTCGCGTTCAGGAACGCGGGTGTCGATGCCGTCACCGTTGGGTACAAGAACACGGCAGAGATCGACGAAGCCATCGAGAACCTCAATCTGGCACTGGCCTAGCAGTTCCGGAACATGATCCAAATCAACTCCGATCGGCTGTGGAGCCGGATCGAGGCTCTCAGCCGCATCACGGATCCTGCAAGGCCCTGGACCCGCCGCGCTTTCGATGCCCAATTTGCCCAGGGCAGAGCGTGGCTCGCAGCAGAGTTCAAGGCTGCGGGTCTCTCCGTCCAAATCGACGAAGGTGGAAATCTCCTTGGCCGCACTCCGGGGACAGCACCCGGCCTGGGAGCCCTGGTCGCGGGATCGCATTCAGATACAGTGCCTGCAGGCGGACGATTTGACGGCGTACTGGGCTTGCTTGCGGCGCTTGAAGCCGTGCAGTCGATCAAGGAGCAGGATATCTCGCTGTTCCATCCCGTGGAAGTGGTCGACTTTCTGGCTGAAGAGCCAAGCGATTTTGGTATTTCGTGTATTGGCAGTCGCAGTTGGGCCGGCGTCTTGGCCGAGTCGGATCTTGCGCGCCGTTTGCCTTCAAATCTAAGTCTTGCCTCCGCTATCGACAGCGTGGGTGGCAGCGCTCAACGGCTCGACCGACCTATCCGCAACCATGCTTCGGTCGCGGCTTACGTCGAGTTGCACATTGAACAAGGGCTTGTACTCGCCGAACGAAACGCTGAGATTGGCATCGTGACTGCGATCGTGGGCATCCGGCGGCATGAGGTGATCGTCGAGGGGCGCGCCGATCACGCCGGAACGACCCCCATGTCGCTTCGCCGCGACGCTTTGGTTGGGGCTGCGGATTTTATTCGTGCGGTCGATCAGCTGGCGCGAGTGCGGCCGGCCGAGAGTCCCTACCTGGTTGCGACGGTTGGCAAACTGTCGGTCGAACCCAATGCGATCAATGCAGTGCCCGGCTCCGCCACGATGATCCTTGAGGCGCGCAGCACCGATCAGGCCGCGCTTCTTCACTTCGAGCAGGAGTTGTGGAAGCGCATGGAAGGCGAATTGAACCATCGGGGTTTGCGTCTCCGTATCTCCTTGCTAAGCCAGACGCTGCCCACCGGCTGCTCTGACCTAATCAAGACCACGATCGAGAAAGCAGCGAAGGCAACGGGAGTCAGCAGCACCCGGTTGCCAAGCGGGGCCGGGCACGACGGAGTATTCGTCGCTCGCATTGCGCCCATGGGCATGATCTTCGTGCCCTGTAAGGACGGCAGAAGTCATACGCCGGAGGAATGGGCAGAACCTGCCGACTGCGCAAAGGGCGCCCGAGTTCTTGCGGAGACACTGATTCTGCTGGATAGAACTCTGGCTGCTAGCAGTTAGCTGAAATTCAGAGACCCTTTTCAACCATCTGCAGAACGCGTTCTGAGAGGGCACGAATCTCCCTTTCGGATGCCCCGTTCAGCGGACCCTCAATGATTAGAAAAGCCAGGCCATGCACGGCAGACCAAGCGAGATACTCCGCCCCCTGTCTTCGCTCCTTTGGGAGAACGCCCGTTTCTACCAACTGGTCCAGAGCTGACCCAAGCAGTTGAAATGGATTGAGGCCGCTCTTGCCCACTTTTGCGGCATCCACATCGTCCTCCACCGGATCCGGAGTCAAGAATGCGGTTCGGAAAAGGCCGGTCTCTGTCAGGGCGAACTTCAGATAACCGGTCCCAACTGCGCGAAGGGTCGCTCGCGCCGATTCCGCCGGCGAAGATTTGCGGCGTCGCACCATAACGATCTCCGCCTCGATGGCGTTCGCGAGCGAGGACAGAGCGGCCGCTCGGACCGCTTGCAAGAGATCACGGTGACTGGAAAAGTGCCGGTAGGCGGCATTCGGAGCTACCCCCACCGATCGTGTCGCTTCCCGAAGAACAACGGCTTGCGGACCTCCGCCGCGCGCCAGTTCGATCCCAGCCTGCAAGAGGGCCCGGCGCAGATCTCCATGACGAAATGTCTTGCGAGCCGGTGGCCCGTTTTTTTTTGTTGCATTCATGGGGCGTTGTGGACAGTGTACATTTTCTTCTAGTAAATTTGTTTGTGGACGGCGTACACATAACAACGCGATCTGCTATTCCCTGACAGAGTCAAAACGAGAAACAATCCTTATAGGGGTGAATTGATGGGTGCTCTCGAAAGTTTTCCTCGCATTACACCGTTTCTCTGGTTCGACAACAACGCAGAAGACGCGGTCAACTTCTACCTCTCTGTATTTAAGAACTCCCGTCGCCTCGAAGAGGCGCACAACAACGGAAACCGCCCTGCCAGCGTTCTCACCATCGCCTTCGAACTGGACGGCCAGAAGTTCGTGGCCCTCAACGGCGGCCCGATGTTCAAATTCACGGAAGCGATCTCGTTTGTCATTCGGTGTGACTCGCAGGAAGAGGTGGACGACTACTGGGAGAAACTGTCTGCCGGCGGCAGCGAGGGGCAGTGCGGCTGGCTTAAGGACCGGTTTGGCCTCTCCTGGCAGATCGTACCCGCGCGCTTGCCAGATCTGATCAGGAAGCCAAACGCGATGCAGGCAATGCTGAAGATGAAGAAGCTTAATATCGCTGAACTAGAGCGCGCAGCAGAAGGTTGAGGCTTTACCCAAATTTCGGACCAACCTAATTCCACAAGGAGGGAATAATGAGCACAACAGCGCAACAGGAAGTGAGAACGCCAGCGAACGTTACCACGGGCAACTTTGTCTGGCATGAGTTGAGAACCACAGACGCCAAGGGAGCCGAGGACTTCTATACCCACGTCGTGGGATGGAGGGCGAAGAACTCCGGCGACCCCGGCGGCCTCCCTTACACACTTTTCTCCGCCGGCGGCTTTGACACTGCCGGCCTCCTGCAGCTGACCCCAGCGATGCTTGAGGGTGGCATGAAGCCCGCCTGGGTTGGCTTCATCGGGGTCGATGACGTGGATGCCTACGCCAAACGCGTAGAACAAAGCGGCGGTAAGCTGCACTGCGCGCCGCAGGATATCCCAACCGTTGGCCGCTTCGCCTCGGTTGAAGACCCGCAGGGCGCCAACTTCCTTCTGTTCAAGGGCTCTTTGAACTATGCACCGCCGCGTCCACCCGCCGGCACGCCAGGCGCTGTCGGCTGGAACGAACTGTCAGCTAACGACGAAAAAACCGCATGGCCCTTTTACTCCGGACTCTTCGGCTGGACCGAAGACACCGCGATGGACATGGGTCCAATGGGCACTTACAGGATTTTCAACAACGGCGGTCCGCAGATAGGCGCGATTATGACGCGCGATTCCAGCAAGTCTCCAGTACCGTTCTGGCTCTTCTATTTCAACGTTGAAGATATTGATGCCGCAACCGCGCGCGTCAAAGAGAAGAACGGCCAGGTATGCATGGGCCCCCACCAGGTACCCGGCGACTTATGGATCACTCTTGGTATGGATCCTCAGGGAGCTATGTTTTCACTCGTCGGACCCAAAAAGGGCTAGCATTCAAGCGTGGCTGCGCCTGGCGATGTGCGCAGCCACGCTCAATTCAACGAGACTTCTTCCGGGGTCGCGAGTGCGTCGGTCCGGTTCGGCTCACTCAGCTCAATGGCCATCATCACCGACTCTGCAACTGAAATGAGAGTCTCCCTCTGCTTTTCGGTGATTTGTCGAGGCCGCGTGTCCATGACACACACCGATCCGACCACCTTACCGTCATGCGCTTTGAGCGGAGACCCAGCGTAAAACCGTATTCCATGGTCTTTAAGAAAGGGATCGTCGGCCAACTCTTCTTCCGCAGTATCGGCAACAACGACGATCGAATCAGAGAACACCGTCGTGGCGCAGATGGAACGGCCTCGCTCAAGTCCAGCACTGCTGAGGTCGTCCTCCGGCAGGCCGCATTGTGCCTCCCAAAAACACCTCTGGCCGCCGGCAGCAGTGATCAGCGCGATGGGAGCGTCGAAAGATCGGGCCAGGTTGGTTGCCAGACGCTTGAACATCCCGTCGACGGGTCCATCAAAAGGATCAGCTTCCTGTAGTTCCTGAGAGTCTTCACTCAGTTCCCTCGCGGTTTCGGTGGCGCCTTCTGTTTCCGGCATCGATTCGAGGGCAATGCCGGCCGGATGCAAGAGCGAGGTTAGATAGTCCCTCATCAGTTGTAATGAACAAACAACGTGTTGTGCATCCTCCGCCGGTATGCGGCTTCGCAGGCTGGATAGATCGTTTTCGTCACTGAGCACACAGGCGACCACGACCGTGTCTGGAAATCGGGCCCTGATCTGGTGACACCGCATTTTTATGTGGCGGACCGCGCGTGGTGGAACGCCCACCACACACATCACTTCCGGCCGCAGGCGATTGGCAAATTCCTGGATATTGGTGATGGAAGAGTCCGCGGGAATGGTGCGCACCGACGCAGTGTCTAAAAGCACTTGTTGTGCCAGCTGGCAGGCTATTTCATCGGCAAAGTCGCGGGCAGGTATACACATCACTCGCGTGGCGGGCTCGGCTTCGTGCGAGGTACCGGAGGCGGCTTCCGCGGTCAGCTCTTCTACCAATTCTTCAACGCTTTGCAGAACTTCTTCTCCACGAGCGGTGGTCATCTCTTCGGAGTGCCGCGCTTCTTCAATCATGGTTAGCGCGGGTAGCAGAACAGTATCGTAAACCTCTGCCCGCGATTTTGTTTTTAAGGTTGCTTCGATCAACGCTCGTGCGTCCCTGGTGTTGGACGCCAACATACGTTGATAGAAATGCTCCGAGGGAGGCAGTCCGGTTCGCTCTCCGAACAACACTTCCAGGTAACGCAAGCGCGGGACCTGGCGCCCGATCACAATAAGACACACGGTAAGCGGGGTGGAAAGAAGCAGGCCCGGCAATCCCCATAAGAATGTCCAGAAAACTGCAGCGATCAGGACCGCGATGGCAGAAATTCCCGTCGATGCACCGTACAGCATGGGCTCGACGAAATTTGCCACCACCACTTCGAGCGCGGCATAGGTCAGGACCGCCCAGATCAGTTTGTCCCAGTGGGGCGAAACCGCGCCCGCCAGCAGGATGGGGCCGGCAGCGGCCATCATAATTCCGATGTAGGGCACGAAGCGCAGCAAGCAAGCCAGCACCGCCCATAACAGTGGATGGGGAACGCCGATCAAGCGAAGCGCTACCCCCGCGACCGCTCCGTAACAGAGATTTACGATCAGCTGCATTTGCAGATAGCGGCTCACCCGGCTGGTGGCGTCTTTAATCGCAATCGTGGTCAAATGCATTCGCCCGCTGCCTGCGAGTTTGAGGCCCCGGTCCCGAAGATCTTCCCTTCCGATCAGCAGAAAGACCAGGAAAATTACGACAATGAAGGTCGTTGTCAGAGGGTGCAGTAACGGGGTCATCGTCCTTCCCGCCAACTCGAGCACCGACTCCTCGGGCTCCTCTATGCGCACCGAAACTGGTTGCGAGGGCTTGTTCGGGGTGGCGTCAGGGATGCTGGCATGGAAACGGCTAGTGGTCCGCCGCAGGGGGATCATGGATACGATTGGAGTGGCAGCCGTGCTGCCGCCGCTCTTGATCCGCTTATTGAGACCGTTAAGCATCTCGATCGTCGCGCTCAGCTTGCCCGCTGAATCCAGATGCAGCGATTCGACTTTGTCGTTCACATTTTGCTGGTATTGGGGGAAATCCACGGCGAGCGAGTAGATTTGTCCCAACAGCACCCAACCCAGAACAGCCACACCCGCCAAGGAAAGAAGAATGACTATCAGGGCGGCCGGCGTCCTCTTCATCCCCCATCGCTCCAGGCGGATAGCAGCCGGCGCCAGAACAAAGGCAATTAATCCAGCGAGAGCAAGAGGAACGAAGACCTCACGCGCAAAGTACAGCACCGCCACGACCAGAATGCCGGTCAACAGCGTGCTGTCGGTACGCTTCAAGGCGTCGCGAGCTTCACTTAGCAAATCGGTACCGCCTCAATCCACCCGGCCGCCGCAAGGGACTTAAAAACACCTTCTGTACGATGCAGAAGGTTTGAGTGCGGTGGCCATTAATCTCGATTGCGAGCCATTAGCTAGATTGCTAACTCGGGAATGATGGCCGGTGGGATGCCCCGGCAGGGACTAATCGTGGCCGTGCCCGTGATCGTGGCCCTGATCTCCGTCCCTGTCATGTCCATAGGCATGCCCGTGGCCGTGCTCGTGATCTTCGCGGTCCCAGTGCCCCTCGTCGTAACGCCAGCCATCCGCGTAGCGGTCGTAATGGGGGTGGCTCCAGTAAGCCCCTGGATAGGGGGGTTGTTCGTAGTGACCACCAACCCAGCGATAGTGGTGTCCCTGGGGCGCCCAAAAGCCGCCGACCCATACCATCATGGGTGCGGGCGGGGGTGGCGGTGGCGGTTCGTAAGGGATAGGTGGTGGAGCGATCCCGATGGAGATGGCAACCTGACCCGATGCCGGCAGGACGAGTGCCAGTATTAGCAAGAGCCCGTAAACTCGGCCGTTTTTCATTGTGTGCCTCGATTTGTGTGCACCGGTGCTCAATCCAGAAGCGGCCACCTTAAGCCACACTATCGATGTCGCACCCAAGGTCCTATGCTGCTCAAGTGGGATAGCTGGATAGCGAAAATGGCGCTTTACAGCGAGTCTTTTGTTTTCGACGGTCTAGAAGAGCATCACCGCCAGCCGGTAGGTCGTGAAGCCAGGCCCCTGATTTCCGGTGTTGCAGGCTCCCACCGCCGCGGTGCGGAAACGCCCGGTACTGATCTGTTCCTCGAGAACGTCGGGCAAGCGTGTCAGATCCGACCCTTGCCAGCGCATAATGAATTTCGGCCGCACCCCACCGGCCGAGCCGTGATCCATAGCACAGGTTTCGCGGGCGGCGGCAACGTCCCCTGCGGAGTGGATGCCACGCTCGCTAAGCAACTGCGCAATAGAGCGCTCAATCTGCGAAGAACCCATGGCGGCGACGCCGGCGGAGAAATCCTCTACCGCCCACAGATTCCCTCCATGCCGTACCAGCCCCACGCCAATCTCATTCAGCCGTGGATCAAGAATATTTCTGCGGTGCGGTGGCGAGTGCATCCACTCCACTTCTACCGCGCCGGGGGTCGGCGCCACCGCCAGGTTTTCCGCGACTACGCGAAAGTGCGCGCCCTCCATACCAACGCGGGTCACCAGTTCAGCCTCTCCCGCATATTGGTGTGACAGGGCTCCCCTGCCCACCATCAGCTCGGCATGCTTCTGCGCGGCTCGGGCCAAAGCGGGATCCCATTTGAGCGGCCCCAGGCCCTGGTGAGCGCGGTCCGCGTTGGTCGCCTGCATCAACTGGTAGGCTTCGCTTGATTGGGCGCCGGCGTTACCCAACGCACCGACAGTCCACATAGCGCCAATTAAGCAGGCGCCGATCAGCTTTCTCATGGGCCGGCCTCCCCAAGTTCATTTGAACCCGGAACTGGGATCCGTCCCTCTCCCACGAAAGATGTAATCTCTGGTACAGGAAGAGCATGCGGGTAGATTCCAGGCCTTTGGCGGGAACAAACACATTTCGAGAACGGGAGAAACTGGTTTCATCATGAAGATCCGCGAAGTCCGCACCAGAGTTGCGCAGTGGTCAGGTAAGACGACGCCCTTGTCGCCGCATTTTTGCACCAACCCGATGGACTTGCTCTCGCTGCCGCAGTCCTCCTCCATGAGTACCTTCACCTTCCATAGCTGGCTGGTAGTGGAAGTGATGAGCGACGACGGGCTGGTGGGGATCGGTAATGCTGCGTTGACCCCGCTTATCACCAAGCAGGTGATCGATCAGCACCTCAAGCCACTGCTGCTGGGAGCAGATCCCTGGGATATTGAATTTCTGTGGCAGCATATGTATCGCAAGACCATGGCATTTGGGCGCAAGGGCATCGGTATGACGGCGATCAGTGCGGTGGACATTGCGCTCTGGGACCTGCTGGGCAAATCGGCCAAGCAGCCCGTCTTCCGCTTGCTCGGAGGCAGAACCAAGGCACGCATTCCCGTGTATGCCAGCCGGCTCTACTCATGCCCGCTGGAACAGTTGGCATTTGAGGCTAAACGCTACAAGGACGAAGGGTATAAGGCGATGAAGCTGCGCTTCGGCTGGGGTCCGGTCGATGGGGCCGAAGGGATGCAGCGCAACCTCGACCTTGTGCGCACAGTACGTACGACGGTGGGAGATGAAATTGACGTGATGGCAGATGCGTACATGGGATGGACTCTGGACTACGCCAAGCGCATGCTCCCCTTGCTCGAACCGTTCAACCTGCGCTGGCTGGAAGAGCCCGTGATCCCCGACGATGTGCGCGGCTACGCGGAGCTTAAGTCTTATGGAAGAGTGCCTATCGCCGGTGGGGAGCACGAGTTCACTTCCTATGGAGTACGCGACATGCTGGAAGCGCGTGCGGTTGACGTTCTCCAGGTAGATACCAACCGTGTGGGTGGGATCAGCCAGGCGAGGAAGATCTCGGCCATGGCGGAGGCGTTTTCCGTGCCGGTGATTCCGCATGCGGGACAGATGCACAACTATCACGTGGTGATGGCGAGCCTTAACTCGCCGATGGCGGAATACTTCCCTCCGGTTGATGTGGAGGTAGGTAATGAGCTGTTCTGGTATATCTTCGATGGCGAGCCGCGGGCCAAGGACGGGTTTATCGATCTCGACGACAACATACCCGGATTCGGCTTGACCATCAACGAGGAGCGAATCAAGCAATTCCAGGTCATTGAGTAGAGATGATCTCGCGAAGCTGGGTTACGGTATGCTCCACTTCTTCGTCAGTGGTATAGAAATGCGGCGCGATACGAATGCCCGCCTGGGGCCGGTAGTCGACAAGAATTTCGCGTCGCGCCAACCCCCCGGTCACTTCGTTGCCGTTGGGCATATCCAGAATCACGACGCCGGCGGGCCGGCTGGGTTCGCGGCAGGTGCGCACCGGAATACCCGACTCATCGGCCAGATGGATTAGCAACTGTGTCTGTCGCAGCGACTTGGCGCGAATATTCTCTACCCCCACCTGATTGATGATCTCGTATGCCGATCGCGCCGAATACATCGCAGGCACATTGGGCGTTCCATTCAAACAGCAGCGCCGAAACCGGGGTTCCGCGGGCGCTCAGTTGGCCGAATCGCCGAGGGGCGTAAGCCGCCCGCGCCAGACTGAACATCATTCGTGTGGTGATGTACAACTGGCTATTCATGGCGGAGAGTGCCGCGACCAGAATTGCGAAATTCACCACGCCCGCGGCAAGCGGAACATGGGAGCGCGCCATCACGGTTACAAACGGGCTTTCGCCTTTTCCCGCGTCCGTCCAGGGGAATGGCTCGCGTACTATGTTGATACGAGAGCCATCTATTCATTTCTTTTCGATTGTCTGCGGCAATCAGTGGGGACGCTTGATGGCACGTCCTGACAAGTCTGACCCTATTTCCACTCCCAGATCTTTGAGACTGTGGCGCCGGCGCCATCTACTTCGTATTCGAAGGCCCCGCAGGCGTTGTTGAG
Source organism: uncultured Acidobacteriaceae bacterium (assembly GCA_963814015.1). GTDB lineage: Bacteria > Acidobacteriota > Terriglobia > Terriglobales > Acidobacteriaceae > PALSA-350. Next base: position 282,184 of record CAWFBI010000001.1, on the reverse strand, counting down.
ACGAGCAAGCTTTTGGGAGGTGGTCCGGAAAAACAACATGCCGCGGTAGCTCACTGCGCCACCGGGGCCGAAATGGCCCACGCCCGTTCCCGTCCAGGTGACGCCCTCGCCATCCGCAGTCGTGTTGAGTCCCTGGCCATGGCCAAAGATGGAGCCATCCGCACGGACGACGGATGTATAGGTGCCGATACCGGTGGTGGGAACACCGAGCATATTGCCGCTGTCTTCAAACGTGACTTCTGCGGTAGCGGGTTCGACGGAAAGTACCCGCCTGACTAATCTCCTGCCTTTAGTTTCGCCGATTTGTTCACCTAACATGGATAGAACCTCGTCTTTCATTTGCGTTTAAGTTGCTATTCCCGGGGTGGGCAATTCTATACCCGCAGCGCGGAAAAAGAAGAAATTGGCTTTCATTGACGAACTCGATAAGCAACACATGTCGGCTGAATTTGAATCGAGTTGACCTTGTCGGCATCCGATATGAGTACGCCGCAGTGGTGCCCCAATACCCAGCTTCGAAAGCGGGGCGGGACCGCAAAGCCCATAAGTGACACCCGCGGCCTGGAGCCGACACAATGTCACGGACGATCTCGCCCTCTTCGGGGCAGCCCGATACAGTAGGAATCCATTCGCCCCACGGACAGCTGCCTGCCTCGACGCGCATCGGCAAGGTGCGTCTGGCGGTCTCCAATCTTGAGAAATCGGTCCGCTTTTATCGCGATGTGATCGGGCTTGCAGTCTTCAAAGTCGCAACAGAAGCAGAAACGAACGATGGACCGTTGGCAAGCCTCGGCGAACACGGGAGCGACCGTGTATTGCTGGAGCTCCAGCAGCTCCCTGGGGTCAAGCCGATCGGCCAGGGAAGCAGACGGGGGCTCTATCACACCGCATTCCTGCTTCCCAGCCGTGCGGCGCTCGGCAGTTTCGTCCGTCACCTGGCGAAGCTTGGCACCGCTTTCGGCTCCGCCGATCACCTATTTAGCGAGGCGATCTACCTGGTCGACCCGGACGGTCTAACCGTGGAGGTGTATGCCGACCGAGACCGCTCTGCCTGGCTCTATGACGACCGCCAGATCGTAGGCGCAACTAAACCTCTCCAATTCGCCGAGCTGTCCCGTATCGCGGGAGGGCCGTGGCAAGGCGCGCCTGAGGGTACTACCGTCGGACATATTCATCTGTACGTGGGCGATCTAGACCGGGCCAAACGGTTCTACCACACGGCCATGGGCCTCGATATCGTGACGTGGAACCTCCCCGGCGCGCTGTTTCTCTCTGCCGGTGGCTACCATCATCACATCGGCTTCAACACCTGGGCGGCGGGATCGCCCATCGCTTCAGAGAAAGATGCCCGGCTGCTGTTTTGGGAACTGGTGCTGCCGGACCATGATGCAGTTGCGAAAATCTCGTCTCGTCTTCGTACGGTTGCTTTGAGCAGCGACGAATCAGCTGGGAATTTACCGGCCTTCGCGGACTCGGACGGCATCCGCGTGATCGCAAAAGTCGAGGGTTCGACGCAAGGTTGAGACCTGCATGAGTGGTGGCTGACGGCAGGAACAGTCGATGATCCTTATAACCCCAAAAGACGTTCTGCATTACCGTGCGCAATCCGTTCTTTGTCTGCGAAACACACCGGCAACTGATCGAGAAATGCGCGCGCTTGCGCCATGGATGCGTAGGGATGGTCAGCTGAGAACATGATGCGGTCAATGCCCACCTGGAGCAGCAAGTCGAGAAAAGTCGGGGTGAAATTGAAGCCGCTAAATGTGTAGTGGACATTTTCTCGAAGATATGTGCTGATGGAGCGATTGGTCTTCGTCATAGCGATGGGCATAACGTCGAGCCTCTGCAACATGAAGGGTAGCGTTTCGCCCATGTGACCAATTATGATCTGCAGTTTTGGATACTGGTCGAATACTCCGCCGAGGATGATACGAATGACGTGGATGGCGGTTTCGACGTGCCATCCCCAGCCCGGGCCAGCAAACATCTCCGTTACGATCGGTGCAAAACCTCCATAGGATGCGTCAATCACCGGCTGCGGAGGCGGAGTTGGATGGAGGTAGATCGGGACGTTAAGCAGTTCAGCACGCTCAAAAATTGGCCAGAAGAACTTGTCATCGAGGTAACGGCCCCGACTGTGGCCATTGATGATCGCTCCTTTGAAGCCACGGTCCCGGACCATGCGTTCCAACTCTTCGCCAGCCTTATCCGGGGCTGCAGTCGGCAACGCCGCAAATCCAGCAAAGCGCTTTGGATTTTTCGCTATTGCATCCGCAAGGAGGTCGTTCGCTTCGCGGGCGAGGGCAATCGCCGGGACAGCTTCGAGCTGCTCTACACCGGGAGAAGTTAGCGACAGGACTTGTATATCGATGCCTGCGGCATCCATCTCGGCGATTCTCTTGTCGCCAAGGTCAGAGAGTTGGTCGATCAGGCGGGCGGCGCGGTCGCCGAATTTGAGGGCTTTATCTCTGAGCTCCTTTCCGGGGCCGTTGAGAAACCCGGGGCTCGCAAAATGTTCTTCAAGGGTTATGGTTCGCATACCGTTTTGACAACTCCTTGTCTTTCTTCGCCGACCGCCGGTCCCAATGCATTGAGGCGGGCATGTCCCGAGCCATCCAATCGCCGAGTGCTCTGCGCGGGCGAGAATTAATCAATGGATGTGCCACCGGTGGGTGCGATGCAATCTCTTGCTTGCCAGGTCGACTCGTTTTCACGAGTTATCGTCGATTCCCGAACAAGTCGGGACGCTGCATTTGGCCTAAGTGCCTTAGTGTCAACCAATCGAGTTTGGGCAGCAAATTGCACTCCATGAGGCACACCCACGAGTGGAAGGGTGAGCCCAGCGCTTAAATTTCAATTGGCGAGGTGGATTCGGATGCGATCGGCAACCGTTGGGAATAAATCGTTTGGCTTCGAGGGCCCTGGACCATATGCCACCGACCCGTCGAAGAGGCCGGCCCCAGAGTATTGTCGCAACACCGACTCCGATCAGGAGAAGAGCGAGATCTACTTTCTGGATGCAGTTGTGGCAGGGGCAAACACGCTCACCATATTGGGGGTGAGCTACAAGCCGTATTGGATCATGTCCGATGCCGCGACGGTGGCGGCGCTCGCCTATGCCTGGGTATTTTCCAAACGCTTCGTCACCGTTTCCGGTGTGGGTCTGGCGCTCGCATTAGTCTTTGCCCTCCTGGTTTACAAAGTTGTTCGGAAGGTAAAAGCTATGCTCGGAAAGTCTGCAGCGCGCTCGTTTCTCCAGGATTGTGTTCTGATCATCATCCCATCTTTCCTGCTGGCTAGCTTTCTGTTCAAGCAACCACTTACTCTCATCTTCGCGTTCCTGGGAACGCTGCTCCCGTTGTATGGCTGCCTCGCTCGCGTCGGGTGTTTCCTGGGTGGCTGCTGCTATGGCAGGCCATCTGCAAATGGCGTTTTCTACCCCGGATCGATCTTCGAGGCGCAAGATCATGACTGCAGAGCCTATTCCCCCAGCCCCAACCCGGGCGTCCGCGTATTTCCAATACAACTCGTCGAAGCGGTTGGGCAAGCAACGCTCTTTGTGACTTTGGCCATTCTGGTTTGGCAGGTCCCGACCGCGGCTGGTTCTGTCTTTTTCTTGTATCTCTCACTCTATGCGGTGATGCGATTTGTGCTCGACTTTTTCCGAACCACAAGTGCGCGGCCGAGATACTGGCGTTTTTCTGAGGCGCAACTGGTATGCGCAACGATAGGGACGGCTAGCGTTGCTGCTCTGGTACACGGAGTCTTTTAGTCTCCGGAGGCCGGCCTACAAGCAGCCGATTCTCAGTGTGGAACAGACAACAGTAATGAAGCGTTCCAGCGGTTTTGGAACACCAAGGGACGGGTGGTTGAAGCCAGAAGACGTTCAGTGCTCAGTGAGCCATCCCGACAACCTGGCAGGGTAGATGGTGACGGGACCTTGAGCTTTGTAGGTGATGAATCCCAGCTCTCTGAAGCGATTCATGAAAAAGCTCACGCGTGACCGGGTCGTACCAACCACCTTCGCCAGTTCCTGCTGGCCAATGTTGGGAACGATCACTTCGGCTTCTCCAACTTCGCCGAACTGAGTGAGTGACAGGAGGGTTCGGGCAAGCCGTCTCTCACTTGAATCGACGAGATGATCCACTATAACTTCCTGGTACCGGCTGACACGGGCAAGCAAATAGTCACGAAACCAGGTTGCAAAGGTCTGCCGGCGCCGGAGCATATGCAGCATCTCGCTTCGCTCGATTCTGACCACGGTACAATTTGTTAGCGCCTTGGCTGACGAAGTGCTCTGGGGTCGAACGGCGGCCAGGCATTCTTTGCCTGCAAAGTTTCCCGGGCCTAGCAGAGAGATGATTCTCTCCTCGCCGTCAGAGGCTACCGCGAGCCCTACCGCGCCTGCCAAGATATAGAAGACCGCATTGCCCCGTTTGCCCTGTGCAACCAGGATCTGATTTCTGGGAACGAATTCAATTGTCCTGCCCCGTCCGGCCGTCGAGAGGAACGTCGTGAGTCGAAAGGCGTCTTTCTTCATGGCCGTGCTCTCTCCGAAGGCTGCGATGCACGGGGGTCAAATTTTCTGAGCACATCTCGAGCAAAAGCGTGGCCGGTTGTACCCAATTCTCATGCCATCTGCTCTCAGAAATCCGCTAGCACCAGACCCGCTGATGGCAAAATATGACGCATTCCGCGTCCAGTCTGTTCAAGATTGCTCACCTGTTTTGGGTCTTTCAAGGTTTATCGCGCCAGTACGTTGCCGGGCTACGGGACCGATGGGAAGACGGGACGGCCACTCTGCTTGCACGAAGATAAGCGTCCCATTTTCCCTTTCTCATTCTCAAAGGCAGGGTGGGACCCTAATAGGGAACGCGCAAGAAGCCCATTGCGTCATTTGACCCAGTAATAACGCCGAAAGTATTGATGCCACCATCCAGGTGCCTTATTGGTCTGGAACCGGGCCTTATCCAAGCGTCAAACTACGCATGGACCTCCAGGATCAAGTCACTGGAGTCTTCGTCTACCACTGTCACATTTTGGGACACTAGGATAGCGGAATGATGGCGATCAATCGCGTCAAGCAAGAACTGATGGCGAAATCACATAGGCGACGGGATACCACTCCTCGCGTCTTCGATTTTGCATGGCAGCTTGCATTGCGTGCGATAAAGGCAGCCGCGTACGGCGACCATGCCTGGCTTGAACGGCAAACTCAGCGAATTGGGGGCGTTGCAGGGCCGGTTACGCCTTGCCGGTTACGACCGCATCACGGCACAGCGGGCCACGCTGCTCAATCGCTATCGCACTGCCCTGCCGGAATTGGATTTTCAACTGCGCGCGCCAGGTATCCAGGCACATCAATTTGTGCCCGCCTTATTGCCCTCTGCACTGAGCGGGCGCAGGGCGGCTATCCGTGAGCAGTTAACCCATCGCGGGATCGTGACCGGTACTTACTTTAGTCCGCACTTGCTTGAGCAGCCGTACTTCCAGAAAGTTTGCGTGGGCGGCCCGATGCCGGTCTGCGATGATGTTTCTGCAAGGATGATCAGTCTACCTCTGTTCGATACGATGACTTTTCACGAGGTCGACCAGGTGGCCGAATGCCACTACTTTCGACCGATGGTTACGACTCCGAGCGCAAACCTCGGGTACGGGCTGGCGGGTGCCAGCCGTGACTCGCGCCTCGCGCCACAACCGATTTTTGAGGAAGGACGGCTATGAGTAGCACTGCTCCCCCCTGCGCTGTTGTCTTCAAAGCTTATGCCTGGGATGAATTCGTTGAACGTCAAGCGCGGCGACTGGCAGAGGCTGCCGGCTCTCTGAATTTTTACGTCCTGATCGATGAGACCGCCGGACCTGCCGGGCCGATACCATTCGAGCGTGTGATCCGTTTCACCTGTGCCGATCTTGAAGCCGCTGGTCTGGCGATGCGCTTCGCCGTGGGTGGGGTGCTGTGGTGGAATCCGGATTACGCGCACTACCATTTTCTGGCGCAGTGTCCGAATTACGACTATTACCTGTTCGTCGAGTATGACTGCGTCGTGCAATGCTCGCTGGAGAAATTTGTTGTCCGTGCGGTGTCACGAGGCGCCGATCTTATTGCTTTGCCGATTGCACGACCCTTCGACCAATGGCATTGGACGCCGTATCAGCGCGACGTCTATCGTTCTGGTGAGGCTAAGCTCGCTTTGCTCAACGTGTGCTTTCATTCTTCTGCGGCTTTAAAGCTGTTGCATCAACGACGGCTCGCCATGAACTCTGATCCGCCAGTGCGCGCCTGGCCGAGCAGTGAGCTTTTTATACCCAGCGAGATCGTGCGGGCGGGAATGACATGGCTGTCGCTCGCCGACTTTGGTAATGTTTCTCACTATGACTGGTTCCCGCCGACGTTGGAGGAAGATCTGGCGCCAGCCGAGGGCGACACCTTCCTGCACCCGGTGCTTGACCGGCCTCGTTACCTCGCCTCGATGCTGTCTAACCGCGGCTCATTGGCGCCCGGCGAACTGGACCGTGCGCTCTCTCGTTTCCGCCGCGAGGAATATGCAAAGCTTATATGGCCGGCAGCGCGCAAGAGCACAGTCAGGTGGATAAAGCACAAACTTATTCGCTGGGGAAGCCGGATGGGGGTTGTGAGGTGAGGCCACGGTCAGCGCGCGATTGTGGCAGCCCTTCCGCGTGAGGCAGCCGCTCGCGGCACTATGCTTATTAACTTGACGGCCGCTGGGACCGTGGGTTTGCAACAGCTGAGGAATGCGGACTCGACTTCAGCATCACTTTGTGCGCCAGGGTAAAGATCGCCGTCGTCGCTCCGATCCCCGGCGCCAGCGTGATCACCGCCGTGGTTGTAAACCCCGGCGCCTTCCGCAGTTGCCGCAGCGCAGCGCGCAAATCTGCCAGCATTCGTCCCCCAATCCTGCCGGTGGCTTTCGAAGCCCCATTTTGCAGTACGGAGGCGTGGCTTCCGCGGTTCCCGGCAACATTCCGAATTTCCAGGTTGAGTTATAGAGGCGACGTTGTTCTCGCCGTTGTGTGACAGCGGTCGCAGCCATTGCATGGATGAAAAGCATCAATCCGCCGCTGAGAATCGCTAGTATCGCTTGTAATCGTGGATATAGTCCGGGAGCTCGACTTCCGGCAGATTTCTTTCGTCAGCGATCGGTGCATTCGGTGTCAATGAAAGGGGCAGCACTCCTGCCCAGGTTGGCAACGCATAGTCTTCCTCGTCGTCCTTCGGAGGGCCGGTGCGTACCTTGGCGGAGGCCTCGATAATCGAAAACGATAATACGGTTGTGGCTTTCATCTCCTGAGGTGTGGGTTGACGAACACCATCCCAGCGGCCCGGAACCAGATGCTCGGTAATCAGGCGCAAGGCCTCCATCTTCTCCTTGGGTTCGTCGATCAGCGTGCCCCTGGCGAGCACAACCACGGAGCGGTAGTTCATCGAATGGTGAAAGGCCGAACGCGCCAGCACCAGTCCATCCACCAGGGTAACGGTAATGCAAGCCTCTGCTCCGGCGCTCAGCGCGCGCAGCATGCGGCTGGCCGCCGAGCCGTGAATCAGTAATCTGTCGCCATCACGCCCATAGCCGGTGGGAATCACAAACGGCGATCCCTCAAAGACAAACCCAATATGGCAGATCAATCCCTCGTCGAGGATAGCGCGCACGGTTTCACGATCATAGGCGCCGCGCGCCGGCAGGCGGTGTACTTCAGTTCTCTTTGTGCGTAACGAGTCTTTCATCAGTTACCTTTCCTGCTGGTATTGTAGGAAGAAAGGTGGTCTGGCGATAGGTCCACTTTTGAGGATTGTCTTCAGTCCACTTCGCGGTGACCTTGCATTACGCCTGCGGGCGCGTGCTGAGGAATTTCTTCCGGTCCGCGTCGCTGTCGATCTGCTTCGCGGCTTCCAAATAAAGCGTGTCGAGATCGGTGTACTGCTTTGCCAGCCGAACCACGACGACCTTGGCAATCGGTCCGATGAACGATGCCAGGTGGCGCACAAGCGCGCCAATCGGCTGAGCAAGCGACCCGGAAGAGGGTTGATTCGTCTTGTCGGTAGTCACCCCTTGTAGATGGCTCGCCGGCAAGATCGTTGTCGTCCCGGCAAGGTCCGGCATGCTTTGAGAGCGGAGCGCATCAAGGAACTCAGTAGCGGTGGCGAATCGGTTTGCCGGTTCCTTCTCCAGTGCCCTGGAGATCACGTCCGACAGCCGCGCCGGGATGTCTGGCCGCAGTTGGGCAAGAGGTGTAGGAGTTATGTTGAGGTGGGCCATCATTAATGCATACGTGGTGGCGCCGGTAACTGGCGGCCGGCCGGCGATGAGCTCGTACAGAGTCACGCCGAGGGAGTAGATGTCGGACTGTTGGGTCGCCTTTTCACCGCGCACTTGTTCGGGCGACATGTGCAACGGAGAACCGATCAGAGATCCGGCCAGCGTAAGGTCTTCGGAGGCCTGGGAGATGGCGATACCGAAATCCAGCACCTTCACCAGACCCGCAGGAGACACCATGATGTTTGCGGGTTTTATGTCGCGGTGAACCACTCCTCGAGCATGCGCGTAGTCCAGGGCGGTGAGCACTTGAAAGGCAAAATCCATAAGCACCGGCATGGCAATGCGAGCATTGCGGCTGCGAGAGCGCAGATCCTCCCCTTCTACCAGCTCCATGACCATAATGAGCTGATCTTCGAAATAGAGGGCGTTGTGAAGGCGGGCGATGTTGGGATGATTGAGACTGGCGAGGAGCTGGATTTCGCGGCGGAAGCGTTCCTTCATTTCCTGGGTGCCCGTCTTTTCGGGCAGCATGACCTTCATGGCTTCGGCGCGCTGCGAGATCAGATGCCTGGCCTCGTAAACGGCGCCCAGGCCACCGCGGCCCAGCACCCGCACAATCTCGTATTCTCCGACGACTTGTCCGGCCTGAAACGTCATCGATTGATGATAATGCGAGAGCTCGCGGAGCCTAGTTTGCTGTTCCCAAGACGATCGGCTGGTGATAGCCGCTCTCTTTTTCGAAAAGCCAGCGGCATTTTGTGAACCCTGCGGCCTGAAGAATGGGATTTAGTTCTTCCCGCAGAACTGCGCGGTATCTCGAGACGTAATGCTGAGTTCTCCAACCATCTTCAACTTCCCTAGTTATATAAAGGTGGAAAGCATAACGCCGGGCATCGATCCAATCCCACACCTGGTGAACAATGCGGCGCTTCCCCTGATCGGTGTAGTAAGCAGGTCCCTGCACCAATGGTCTTTCTTGAACCAAGCTGTCGTAATTCCTGATGCTTGCCATAAAGACCGCACCCGCCCGCAGTTTGCCTCGGATCTGGGTTAGCGCTTGAAACAGCTGCTCGTCGTCTTCAAGGTGCGGAAGCGCGTTGTCCATGCAAATGACGGCGTCGAAATCCCCATCTGGAATTACACTGAGATCCAGCATATTGGCAACGAACAGTTGAACCTTCAACCCTCTTTTATCAGCTTCCACCCGCACGCGCTCGACAGAGGAGGGACTAAGGTCGCAGGCAGTGGTTTTGAATCCATGATTCGCTAGCCCCAGGACTTGTGTTCCGATCCCACAGGCGCAGTCCAGCAGCCGCACGGGCCGGCCTATACCGGACTGTCCAGTCCCAGGTGGGCCACACTCGCGCTCAAGGATTGCCCCCAAGGCCGCCCCTTGACGTCTGATCGTGACGTCCCAATCTTCGAAGATGAGATGATAGTTATCCGCGAGTCCATCGTAGAAACGCCTCACGTCCTCGGCCATACCCCATTGTATTCGGCTATTCACCGCGCAACGCCTGCATTGGGTCGACCGAAGCAGCGCGGCACGCAGGAAGCGCTGAGGCGACCAGCAGGCCAGAAGCTGCAGTTGCCCCCGCCAGTCCCAGGACGCAGCCGACGATGGCAAGCTTCTGCCTTAGCACAAAAAAAAGGCGAGCATTTCGCTCGCCTCCCGTTGAAAACTTTCAACTTGTATTAGAACTGAAAGCGCACCGAGAGCTGGAGCTGACGCGGTCTTCCTCCAGGAGGCTGGCTGGTAATGAACACCGGACCCTGATCTATGTTTACGGTGGAAGCGTTTCCGCTCGGGTTGCCGGCATTAATGTGATTGAACACGTTGTAAGCATCCAAGCGGAATTGAGCGAACAGGCTCTCATGGAGGGTGAAATTCTTCTGCACCGCCATATCCGCATCGAAGAAATTGGGACCAAACTTTGTATTCCGCCCGGCATTGCCAATCTGGTCGAGGCCCGGAGCGGAGAAGTTGCCCTGTGGCCCGTTCGCGTAAAGATTATTGAAGCCATTAAAGAATGATCGGTTGTGGCCGGTTGTATTGAATGAGCCGACATTGGTTGGCAGACTCTTAGGTGGCCCATTGGGATAACACGGCGCATCCCCGGGCAGGTTATTACCGCAGCCCGAATAGGTAAGGGTGAAAGGCAGCCCGCTGGACCAGTTAATAACGGGGCTAATCTCCCATCCGCCGACAATCTGGTCTACCCACCCCGACGACTTGGATAAATACGCCATGTTTCTTCCGAAAGGCAACTGCCAATTGCCGTAGCTAACGATCTGCTGCTCGCGAAGCGAGTCATTGCGGCCTTTTACGGCCGGGGCGCTCCAGGTTCTAAAGCTGGAAGCCCAATCGAAAGCGCTTTGCCATGCGTAATTCGACGTGAATGAAAGTCCCTTGGAAAGGGTTTTCGCGACTGTGACCTGAAGGGCATTGAAGTGATTGTCCTGATTATCTCCGTTGTATTGGATGGACTGGGTCCATCCGCAGGCGCCGGCAGGCACGCCAGGCTGGGGAGTGTAGGCCGCGCTTTGGCAGGCCGGGAGGCTCAGAGCGTAATAGCGTTGCAGGAATGAGCTGGTATTCGTCCCGCCATCGGGATTGATTCCGTTCACCGCGGTGGGCAAGATCGCGGAACTTGGAACATAGTGCAGCGCTTGCCCGGTAATGCTATAGGACGCGGGGAGAAAGACCGCCTCTTCATTCGGATTTGTGTTGTTGCCGTCGAGCGCGCTCAGGGTATGCGTGCCTTTGTTACCGACATACGCAATGGTGAGCGAGAGGGTCGGGGTGATCGATTGTTGCATACTTAGATTCCAGGCATCGATCGTAGGCAGCCGTAGCGGATTCGGCCGCGCCTTGACGGTGACATTATAGTTCGGCGCCGGCAGCAACCCGTTCGCAGGCACGGTCGGGAACACGTTCGGCGGGGGACCCTGCGCCAAAGCGAAGGCTGCCGAGGTCGTTCCGGTGGCATTGTTATTGACACTTTGGCTGGCCAGAACGGGAAGATTCTGGGTGACGGTGTGGCCGAAGATGGAGCCAAAGACCCCGAGGTCAAAGCTGCGGCCATAACCTGCCCGGATTACCGTCTTGGGATGCCACTGATAGGCGATTCCCACACGCGGCGCCAGCGCCTTCCAGGCGATATCCCAACCCATATTGGTGGGAATTCCTCCCACCCCAGCTACCCGGATGAATCCATCGTTCAGATTTTCCAAACCCCCATGCTCCGGTCCGTTCACGGTCTCAGGCCAGTACAGCTCCCAACGCAGGCCATAATTTAGTGTGAGATTTGACCGGAGACGCCATGTGTCCTGGCCATAGAAGAACACGCGCTTTTGAAACTCTTTCGCGTTGAGCGACCCCGCGATATTGGGGTTCTGAACATACCGGCCAAAGGCGGTAACATCCCCTAGAACGAAAGTAGCGAAGCCCAGCCCTCCGGAGCCGCCGTTAGAGGTTGGACCATTGCCGAAGTCCAATAGACCAGCGCGATCGGTATCGCTGGGGACCCGGAGGTTTCTCGCGTAGCGTACGTCCGCGCCAGCCTTAATAGAGTGATTGCCAAAGATCTTGGTCCAGTTATTCACCCCCTGGAACTGATCCTCTTTTTCGGTCGTAGGGCAGTTACAGCGGGTGATGTTTAAACCCGAACCGTATTGGGGACCCTGGCTCTGCGTGTTGCTGGGATCGTTGGTGAGATTGGTGCTGCCCACATCGGCGATGTTAAAACCAGGTGCACCATCGGTAAATCGATCGCCCAGATTGAGACCCGGAATGCCGAGTTGGGTAGCAAACGGGACATTCTGATCATACTTCGAAGTAACGATGTTGTAGCGATAGTAGCCGACTCGAAAATCTGTCAGCAAAGAGGCGTTCACCGCGATATCTGCCCCAGCAGCGAGACTGTCGTTGGCTCCTGTCGAAGTACCGCCGAAACCGTTGATTCCGAAACCTGCACCGCCCGCGGAACCAAAGAGCGTGCCACCGCTGAGGGTGTCAGTAAACCGGCTGAAGCGCTCGAACGCGTGGATTCCCTGCGTCACCTGAAAGTCGACTCGCTCATCCCACTGGTTGTTATTGAAAAGACCTGTACCGCCGGAGGCGTAGTTACCCGAAGACAACAAGCCAAAGTTGCCGGACTTATTGGGTGCATACGGCTGCAGCAATTTAAGCAGGTTGAGCGCCGGCGCCGAAAGCCGCGAAGCTGGGATTACCTGGCCGGGAAAGGGTTGACCAGTCGTTGGATCGTAAATCAAGGGATTTCCCGCACCGGCAATCGCGTTTGCGTATTCGCTGAAGTCACAGCCGGGAATGCCGCTCACGGTGGGCGACAGCCCAAGGCAAGTACTGACCAGATGGGTAGACGGAACTGTCATAATGGCAGAAGAGCCCACCTTTTGACGGACGCCCTGGTAGTCACCGAAAAAGAAGAGCCGATCCTTCAGGATTGGGCCACCGATCGATCCGCCGAACTGGTTAAAAAGCGCCTGAGGAATCAGCCGGCCGGTTACCGCGTTGGGGGTGGACTGGGAATACGGATCGCGAGCCAGTTGTGCGGCGCTCTGACGATAATCGAACGCGCTCCCGTGAAAGCTATTGGAACCTGACTTGGTTTGCACGGTAACTACTGCCGAGACAGCCTTGCCGAATTCGGCGTCGAAATTTTGGGTTGCGATCTTGGCTTCGGTAATCGCATCGAGAGCGGGGTTGACAACGATGATGCCGAGGATGGGATCCTGATTGTCGGTTCCGTCCAACTCATAGGCCACGCCGCCGAAGGCCTGGCCATCGATTTGAATTTGCTGGCTGCCCTGAGGGTTTTCGTCGGCCGCGTGGCTCCAGCCCAGTTGTTGCGCGCCCGGCAGCAAGAGTTGAAGGCTGGTAAAGTTGCGGTTGTTCAAAGGCAAATCCGCGACCGTCTGCTGGGAGAAGACCGTGGATACATCGGCACGGTCAGCCTTCAACTCGGGCACCTGATCGGCATTCACGGTAACGGTTTCCGACTCACCACCAATCTCCAGCTGCACATCCACCTTTGGAGAGGTGTCTGCAGCCACTACGATCCCCGTCTGTTCAACGGACTTGAAGCCGCTGACGGTCACCTTGATATCATAGGTGTCGGGAATCAGGTGTTGCACAGTGTACTCGCCCGATCCATTGCTTTGGGCGACCACGGACGTGCCCTTGGACTCATCTGTCACGGTAACGGTGGCGTTTGGAATAACGGCACCCGTGTTGTCGGTCACTGTCCCGTAAATGGACCCGTAGATAGCTTGAGCATGGGAGAGATTGGGCAGGCACAACAGCCCAAGGGTTACCGACAGGGCTAGCGCCCTGAGCTTTTGAAGTTGCATATCACTCGCTCCAAAAATGTTACATTCCGCTTGTTTGCCTAAGCGGCAGCTTTCGCGCTCTGCGGCGACTGTGTCGGAGGTGCTCCTATGAACAGCCCAGGCGTGGCGGGCGGATACCCGTCTTTCGTCTGGCTGGATAACTGCGGAGAGCAAATTATCGACCGACGATTTCTTGTTACCGGTCTCTCTTACGGCGCGGGTGGTTGCGGCCCCGGGTCCTGCCGATGCTTATATTCATGTGGAATCATGGTTGTCAAGCGCCAATCTCTGCCGTTTTCCATGACACAAAGGCTTTACAGGCAAAGCCAGGGCGGCTCGGTGGGTGAGACTAAATTTCAACTGGTTCAAGATAGTTGTTTGTCCAGCCACTGATGGGCCTTCCGCACGACACGCTTAGTGTCCCTGACGTTTGGCGGGCGGGCCCTACGGGCCTAGGGATTGCTGTGCTGGTTTTTCTTGTGCACACTCTTTAGCTCGTACCTTCCATTCTTCAAGTCGTCATCGCTTGACTTCGACGGTCACCGCTTCGAATGGCTAGTCGCTAAGATTCTGTTCCGTCTGCATCGTTGGTGTCTCTCAAGGAAACCCAGGACAAGCTGTCAAGTATGGGAACCGCCGGCTTTGTGTTCTACCGTCTCGACCTTGCCACGTAAAGTTCTTGATCTGAATTTTTTGATCCGTGAGGAAGACGGGCGCGCGCTCAACGGAATAGGGGTGCATTGGAGCTACACCGTGCGGTTCGATCGCCTTCTTTGCTCCTGGCGTTTTCAGGCCAAGGCAGCGCCCCGGTAAACCAATGCCGGATGCAGTGTAATTCTCATGTGCCGGAACAGTCCTGATGCTTTGTTGAAGCGCAGATTGTAGCGTGCGGTATTGAATTTCCTGGTAGCGCTCGACTGCCTGGCCGGGGCGCGCCAGCGTCCTGTCGCGGTATTGGCTTACAAGGGGATACAATCGCATTCGTAGATTCGTAGAAGCATAAGAGTCAAGCTCATGAACCTTTCATTGCTCAAAGATATTGGTCAGATCTTCGCCTGGACCGCCGCAGGCGCATTCTTCGCCTATAGGTTCTATCTTGGTTGGTTTCATCCTAATTTGTGCCTCAATCTTATCTGTGACCGAAGGCAGGCGCCGATTGAGATAGCGCGGATTCCGACGGACTCTCTGACCATCGTCGCTAACGTGAAGAAGGGCTCGAACATGACCATCCGGCTCATCGACCTTCAGGCTTGCGTGACCTTCGGGAATGAGGTAAGAGAAAAGAAGTTCGAAAGTATTGAACGCAGATGTTTAGAAGGTAAGCAAGTGAACTGGAATGGCAACCCTCCTGCAGGACCTATCTACCTGAGTCTGGCTCCTGGAGACGAGACGCAATTCGCGGCTGTTTTTGAAGTTCCGAGCAGCGAAATCTGCACCGCGAGCGTAATCCTGTTTGCCAGAAAGTTCATACCGGGCTTTGGTGAACGAAGCAACACGAGCGCCAATCCACATCAATGGAGGGCCTCTTGTGTTTCACTGCCCTGCCCTAGTGCAAGTGACGGGAAGTCTCCTTTGAATACGACCCCTTAGCGCCGTATTGGCCAAGGCCCCAGTTCGGGCCATCGTAAGCGCATCATTTGTACAACCGAGGAGACTAGAACGTATGAGCGACGAATTCGAGCACGCCCAGGAACAACTGGAACATGCAGCCCATGGGCATAAGGGCGCAGCCCACACACGACCCGCCATCATCATTGCTGTTATGGCCGCGGCATTGGCCCTCACAGAGTTTGCCGCAAAAGATGCGCAAGTGAATTTTCTAACCGACCATATTGCAGCGAGCGACACCTGGGCTCAATATCAGGCGAAGGCAGTTCGCCGAACAGTGTTTTCTTCGGAGGCTGAATTGCTGGAAAGCTTGTCCACGACGAATGATCCCCTGATCAAGAAGAAAATTGCCGATGCGCGGGCGAACGCTGACCGTATGCAATCAGAGCCAGGCGCCGACGGTATGCAGCAGCTCGCGGAAAAGGCTCACTCTCAAGAGCATCAGCGTGACCACGAGATGCACCGCACACACACGTTGGAAATCGCAAGTGGCGGGCTGCAAATTGCCATCGTCCTGGCTTCCATTTCAGTGGTCATTGATCTGCCACTGTTCATGATTGCCAGCATCGTCCTGGGACTTGCTTCCGTGATCTACGGGTTGCTGGGTGGACTATCCATGTTGTAATACGCCTGGGCACCCAAAATTCGTTCATCCGACCGGAGTTGTTCTCAAGGTTGCTGGGCTGCTGCTTTGTCTGCGGCCTCCACGGCCTTCTTAAATGCCGCTAATGCGGGGATCGTCTGAGGGTCAAGGCCATCCCTGGCCACATACTTCCAGACAGGGGTAGCGAATTGGGGATTTTCGCCGCCTTTGAAGACAGCTAATGAATCCTCTGCATCCCGGATTTCCGCTTGAGAACGGGGAGTTTGCTGACTCGATTCAAGACCAGGGTCAGTGGGCAGATTTGGCTGGGGACCTCGGGGAGGCCCAACGGATCCTCCCCGGTCGATCGGGTTGATAGCGCCACCGCCATTGTTCTGCCGGGGATCAGGAATCGCCTCATCCATCAGACGGCCGCTGCCCCTGCGCACCACAACAATCAAATCCGCAGCCTTCGTCTCTTTGACAGGTTGGAATCTTCCCCACTTCAGGAGCGCGGCCTCGACATCTTTTTGTGCAGCCAGGTTCGCCTGCGGATCGTCGATGGAATACCTTGCACTCGGGTCGATGATTATAGCGACGGTTTGGGCATGTAATACATAGGCCGGCAGAGCGTTTTTGGTTTTGTCCTTTGCGAATCCGAGAGTGACCAGGAGACTCAGTGTAAACAGGGTAAATACGCGCTTCGGCATCTCTGCTTCCTCCCCGACAACGCAAGCATGATACGCCGAGCGCAAAACTATTTGGAACTGATCAGCCGTATTCGCGCCGTCAGCGCCCTGCCTGGAAACTCACTGAAGGTTCGAAATTCCGGTGAATCCACGACGTTGTTCACAATTGCGGGGTTGCGGCTGGCGGTGGCGTTTTCCAAAACGCCTCGCAGACCGAAGTAAGATCGGCGGAAGTGGAACCGCCATTCGAGGCCGGGGCTGAAGGAGAAATAGTCAGGGAACCGCAGTGAACCAGCCTGACCAACTACCTGCTGATTAGCATTCACCGCATTGAAGGGAAAACCGGTGTGCCAGTCAACGGTGTAGACGAAGTCCCAGCTCTTTCTTAACTTCGGTAACAGCAGGGGCAACCATCCCCAGGAAATTATACGGTTGGGCACATCCCAGGGCAGCGGACTGCTCTGCTGGGGGCCGAGCAACGATACCGTCGGCACATAATCGAGAGCCGCATTGGTGCGCGCCGAGGAGTGAGTATAAGCCGCAAACAGCCTATATCCATTAGCAAAAGTGCGGCTTACGTCAAACTCCTCTGAAACATAGTGCTCCTGCCTTGCGTTGGTCAGCAGGTAGGTTCCTGACAGCGCTCCCAACCCATCCTGATTGGCATAAACCAAACCGTTGGACGTTCGCTTCTGCATGAAACTCGCTGCGGCGTAAATGGAACCCGGAAGCTTTCTCTGGATGGCAACACTCCAGTTGAGGGCACGGCTTTGCTTCAGAGAGGCATTGTTGGCAATAAAGGTCGTGTCCAGTGGACCGCTTACCGGAGTGACACCATCGGCTGCATAGTAGGTGTCGTAGCGTACCCCGGCCAGAGCGCGCTCTAAATATTCCAACTGTGTGTGCTCATAGTAGAGACCAATGCCCGCCGATAGCTTGGTCGCCGGCTCCGCTCCGGGCGGGGACCAGGTGGCAGCGACACGAGGCGAAAAGAGCGGCCGCCTGATGATTTCGTCCCAGTCAAAGCGGAGACCCGACTCGATCAGCAGCCCAGAGTGCGCGAGCCATCGGTCCTGAAAATACGCGCCGGTCTCGAAATTATGGCGGGTGAAAGGAGCCTGTTGGGGAAAGATGCTGCGTCGCAACAACGTTCCCTGCTCGCGCAGATAGCTTACCGGCGAGCGCGCAACGTTTTCATCGAAGTCGATGCGCGCGAGATCCACCCCGGCTTCGAGGTCGTGACGCCCCTTCCAACGGCGCGGAGGCAGGTAGAGCGTTGCCGTTCCCTGCTGGCGCTCGGAGTGCGCGGTCAGGTTTTCAAAGTAGCTGCCCTGGGCTAGTTCGGGAGTAATTTCATAGGGACTATCTCCATGCGGCTCGTAACCATCGCGGAAGCGCACCACTCCCACGCCGACCTGCAGCAGCGCTCCGTTCGCGAAACTGTGCTGGTCGCGCAAGTACGGGAGCCAGGCAATGGTATTCCTCCGGGTGGTGCTCTGTTGCGGCACCAGAGAGGAGATGCCGTCGTAGGGGGAATGGTAATCGTTGAAGAGGAGCCCGGCGGAAAGGATGTTGGAGGGAGCGAGGTTTACCTGAGCTTTCACCAGGTTGCTTCCGCGCAGCAGATGGTTGGTATCGGCATTGGACGGAAGCTCCTGGATGTAGATATTGTCGTACTCCAGTTCCAGTCCATCGAAGAACCACGCACGATTGCGCGCGATCGGTCCGGAGAAGGTAAACCGGGGAACAAACTTGTCGAAGCGCAGTCCATTGACCTCGCGGAAGGAGGGAAGAAAATCTGTGGCATTAAAGCGGAACTTGTTATCGCCCATTCCGGTGTAGAAGGCCACGACACCTCCCGTGGCTCTGCCGAATTGGACCGGATAACGGGTTGTTTCCGTATCAATAGAACGAACTGCATCCGGGCTGACGCGCATAGCCAGTTGCCCACTAACCGGGGAACGGATATCGAATCCGTCCAGCAGGTCGAGGGTGGCGTACGTTTGTGATCCGGCTACGTGGATCTGACCGGTGGAGTCCTGCACAACACCTGGGGTGAAGGGCAGGAGGTTGCGGATATCGCGCGAGGGTTGATACGGCACGTTGACGATCTCTGGCGTATTGAAGGTGCTCTTGTCCGACGTTTGTTCGGTGTCGATGGCAGCGGTGGAGGAGACGACGTTCACCTGCTGACGCACCACCTGTTCATGGGCCAACGTCACTTCGATGTTCGTACGATGAGCATCTATCTGATTTTCCAGAGCCTGATAAAAACCGGGCTTCTGCACCCGAAGCCGGTACGGCAAGTTGGTTAGAAGTGTATAGCCACCGCGCCCTGCGTAATCGGTTTCCAAGTGGACAGGGTTGCGCCCGGGCTCGGAAAGAGTAACCTGGGCGCCAGGGACAGGCAGCCCGTCCTCGTCAACGACGGTGAGGATAACTGCCAGGCTGGGCGCCGGCACTTGCCCGCCTGCAAGAGGCGAACTGCAGAGGAGAACAACCCCAAGAATCACCCCGCAGGCAGTGCCACGGCGCAGCATGATATTTAGTGTAGCCACATTGGAAACCTTCAATCTCCTGTGATGGCAAGGTCTGCGGTAACTGCGGCATTTGAGGGCCGGACGAGATACCCCCGACTCAGCCGTCCCTGCGGGACTATCCCGGAAGCGATTGTTCCGTTGAAGCCAGGGCTGTTCGGTGAGGAACCTGACTGCCGCGGGGTGGCCCCCATTTGCTTGCAGGAGCGGTATTCTGTATGGCTATGAACTGGTTGCCTTCGCTTCGCGCCTTGATAATTTTTGGCGTCCTGATGGTTCTTTTTGCAGCTGCTTACTGGGCCTGCGCGGGACATGCGAAAATGCGTACGTCATCGGGAACAATACGACTGTCGGCACCTTTGGAAACCAAACCTCCCAGACGTGCATGAGTTGACAGAAGGGCGCACAATCGCAGTTGGGTCAGGACCGGGACGTTTGCCGCTCCTCGCCGGCTTTCGCCCAATGGGCTATGTGGCGTCAAGATTCGTCAGTCCGACATCTCGTAACAGGACGAGATATGGGCCACCCCCTTTCGTGGGCAGGTGAAGATCCCCAGGTTGGTTTCTTCCAGCTTCCGATTGACCAGCTTTTATTCTGTTCTTTGGCCGGCAACAAATACACTTCGGACACACAGGAGAAGTTATGGCTCTGCACAACACCGAAGAGCTCAAAGCCGGTCCCACCAGCCAACTCGAGTCCGAGGTTCTGAATGAGAAGGCCGAGACCTACGAGTTCCCCGAGACCCAGCAGGACCCGCAGACCGTCTACCAGACGATCCACAATCAGCTGATCCTCGACGGTAACTCGCAGCAAAATCTCGCGACCTTCTGCACCACCTGGATCGAACCCGAAGTTAAGCAACTGATGGACGAGTCGGCCGACAAGAACATGATCGACAAGGATGAGTACCCGCAGACCGCGGCCATCGAAGAGCGCTGCGTCCACATGCTCGCCGATCTGTGGAACTCGCCGGAAGCCGCCAGTACCATTGGCTGCTCCACCACCGGATCCAGCGAAGCCGCCATGCTTGGCGGCCTCGCCCTCAAGTGGAACTGGCGCAAACGCCAACGCGCCAAGGGCACATCGACCGATACTCCGAACCTCATCATGGGCCCGGTCCAGGTGTGCTGGCACAAGTTCTGCCGCTACTTCGATGTCGAAATCCGCGAAGTCCCCATGGAGGGCGACCGCCTCCTGCTCACTCCAGAAGAAGTCCTCAAGCGCTGCGATGAAAATACTATCGGCGTTATCGTTACCCTCGGGGTCACGTTCACCCTGCAGTTCGAGCCGGTCCACGAAATCAGCGTGGCCCTCGACAAGTTGCAGGGAGAGACCGGGCTTGACATCCCCATCCACGTTGACGGAGCAAGCGGCGCCTTTCTTGCGCCCTTCCTGCAGCCGGAGCTGCTTTGGGACTTCCGCCTGCCCCGGGTGAAATCCATCAACGCGTCCGGGCATAAATTTGGTCTCGCACCCCTGGGCGTTGGATGGGCTCTGTGGCGTGAGAAACACGACCTTCCCGAAGAGTTGATCTTTAATGTCAACTACCTCGGGGGCAACATGCCGACGTTCGCGCTCAACTTCTCGCGACCCGGCGGCGAAGTCATATGCCAGTACTACAACTTCCTACGGCTGGGCAAAAGTGGCTACCGCGAAGTCCAAAGCGAGTGTTACGAACTAGGCCGTTATCTCGCCGAAAAGATCGACGAGTTCGGGGTCTTCGAGATTATTTATGACGGCCACGGCGGGATTCCCGGGCTCTGCTGGGAATTGAAAGACCCAGGATCCTCGAGCTTCACACTCTACGACTTCGCCGATCGATTGCGCGAGCGTGGATGGCTGGTTCCCGCGTACTCCATGCCACCCAAGCGCGAAGATCTCGTTATCCAGCGCATTCTCATCCGCCACGGCTTCACGCGAGAAATGGCCGACCAACTTGTGCTGGAAATGCAAAGCGTGCTGGACCACTTCGCCCAACATCCGCCTGAACAGCTGGCCAGCCTCGCGCTTGCCGGCGCGGAGTCGCACGACCATTCCGGCCGATAAGCGGGTTCAGGGTCGTCGAGCGTGAAGCCTGTGCTGTCCGGTCCGAGCCGCCCATCACTTCTCTCGGCTCTCGCTAGCTAACTTGAGCGGCGCGAAACGGCCTCGGCGTTCAGGCTTCCGAAACCACGGGCAGCTTAGCGGCATCCCAGGCGGCCAAGCCACCGGCCAGCTCGATGAGATTGGTGATTCCGTGATGGTGCAGAATGCTGGCGGCGATGGAAGACCGATATCCTCCCGCGCAATGCACGGCGATGCGGCGGTCGCGGGGGAGCTCAGCGATACGCTCCTGCAGATGGTTGAGCGGAATATTCATACTGGCGGCGATATGTTTGCTTGCCCACTCGCGCGGATTGCGAATATCGAGCACCAGGGGCGGCTCCGCACTCCCCAGCTCTTCCGCGGCCATCTGGGCGGTAACGCGTTCTGTCGGCCACACCAAGTCCGGTCTTTCTTCCAGCGCTTGCATGCCGCCACGGAGATAGCCTCTTACGTGATCGAATCCAATGCGGCCCAGGCGCAGGGCGGCTTCCTGTTCGCGTCCTGGCTCGGCAATGATCAGGATGGGCTTGGCGCGATCGAGCACTGTTCCGGCCCAGGTTGCGTATTGGCCACCTAAGCCGATGTTGATACTGCCGGCGAGGTGGCCCTTGGCATATTCGGTCGCGTCTCGTACGTCGAGGACCTGGGCGCCCGCGTCTGCCAGCCGGATCACTTCGCCGAGTTCGACGGGTTGGAGAACCTCTTCCAGGTTCTTGTCCAGCGTGACTCGCTCATGGGTGTTGAGGATGGCATCGAAGGTGAAGTAGGGCGGTGCGTCGGGCTGGTCCGCCGTTACCAGACGAATGAATTCTTCCTTCGACATCGGCTGCAGCGCGTAATTGAAGCGCCGCTGTTCGCCGAGCGACGAAACGGTGTCGCTGGAAAGCTGCTTGCCACAAAGAGATCCTGCGCCGTGAGCCGGGTAAACCAAGGTCTCGTCGGGAAGCTTCAACAACTTGTCGTGCAGCGAATCGTAAAGATGCGCGCCGAGGTCCTGGGCCGTCCACCCCAGCGAAGCCCGCAGGTCAGGACGGCCAACGTCGCCGATGAACATGGTATCGCCGGTGAGCACGGCGTGAGGTTTAACTGAGTCTTTGTGCAGATCGAACACCAGGATGGAGATGGACTCGATGGTGTGACCCGGGGTTTCAAGGACTTGCAGGCGCAATCCGGGAAAGTTAAGAGTGTCTCCGTCTTTCATCGGCACGAAGGTATATTCGGCCTTTGCGCGGGCGCCAAGATGGATGGTTGCGCCGCAACGGTCGCGCAGTTCGAGGTGGCCGGCAACAAAGTCCGCGTGGAAGTGGGTCAGGAAGACGTGGCGGATCTTGAGGCCGAACTGGTCAGCGTCGGCCAGGTACTGCTCGATATCGCGTTGTGGGTCGACGATAATCGCGGTCGCGCTTGCTTCGTCTCCGAGCAGATAGGATGCATGGGCCAGGCAGCCCAGGTAGTACTGTTTCAGGATCATAAGAATCTCGTTCGTCCACCACGGCGCGGCCGGGGCCCACATCCCTGAGGGAAACCGCCCACAGAGGAAGCCCGCACTCAACGTTATCATCCAGATGATTGGGCTATATATCCAAGCGGAAGGAAAAGGTCTTATGCCTAGCGATGGGCGAGGAGTTTGTCCCGTGAAGTCGATGAGGGCCGATTGAGCCTCGAGTAGACGTCACTCTCTTTACTCAAAACGGCCCTCATCCGCTCGCTGGTTTGCGAACCAAGCTATACGGGTTACTCCAGGTTGTTGAGAGTCCAGATGGTAATGCTTGCCGTATTGTCATCCACCGCGGCGAAAATCGTTGTGTCTCGACCGGGGTTAACAGCCAGACCAAACGACCCACCTTGCGCCGGGTCGACCGGGATCTCCTTAACGAATTGTCCGCCCTTGGTGAACTCGACAATTTCGCTGGGCTGATTAGGATCGCTGTTGATCACGTCGTTATTGGTGACCAGCAAATCGTCGTTCGGTGCCGGCGCCATAGCTAGCGCTCCGTGCAGATGAGCGTTGTCCTGATACACGATCGTTCCGGGTCCGTCGCTCTGATTGCGCTCGAGTGCATTCCGCACGCCAAAGACAGTATTGTCAAGGGTCGACGCAACGAAGAGCGTATCTCTGCCTGGGTCGTAAACCAACCCGGTAGGCGCGTCGAACAGGGCGGCCGGATCGCCTTGATGGCGGTAGCCGGACGCAATGGTCTGCGCGCTCAGAAGCTGTAGACCCGATGGCGAGACAGCGAAAATCAACCGGCTCACGGTGCCATTAAGAGCATTGGAGATGAAGACGGCCGCGACGTTGCCTCCATCCACGTAGGTTGCATCCCAGGGCCCATCAATCTCCGGGCTGGTAATCGTTTGGATCAGTTTCCCGCTGCTGTTGATCACCAGGAGCGATCCCGGCTTTGCTGTCCCCGACGTACCGTCAGCAGTAGGCAGGTTAGTGACCAGCACCAGACCTGCTTGCAAAACCCCCAGGCCAGTTGACAGACCCAGAGGGGCGGTTCCCTGAAAGAAGGTGGTTGGTGCTCCACTGGAAGGGATCCGAATAATTGTTGTGCCAGTCCCCTGGAGGTTCTGGGCGTTGTTGAAGTTCGAAACCAGGATGTCGCCGTGGTGGAGCACGCCCGATCCTGTCTGGAAGTTGTTGGGAACAAAAGCGACACCGTAGGGATTCACGTCTCCATTGCCGGGAACGGTAGAAACGCTACGGACTGGGCTGGGCAGAAAGGCGTCATTGCTGTTCTGGGCAAAGGCGGCGGCGGTCGCCAGCAGTAAGACCGCGCAGGTGACAGTCTTGTTCATTCCAAGAACCAGGGATTGAGGCGTAACGCGTCCCAGGATCTGCCGATGGGAGATGGAGCGATGGTTTTTCATGACTTGTTTCCTCAAAGTTTTGGATTTGCTGCTGCGATTTCGCCTCTTGCGGCGTGCTTCTCAGCTGCAAGTGAAAAGTAGCGAGCGCGCCCGGAAAATGTCGTTTGGAAAGGCTCAGACTTTTGTGGCTTTTATCTTTGCGGGTTAAGACTTTGTGATTTTTGCACCTGTGGGGGCGCAAATTTGCCGTGCCGGCGGCACTAACTTGCTTGCTATCAATGTGTTACGTCTCTTTCGCGAGATGCTCAAGCGAGAGTGTGCAATCTGCGCTGCGGGGTTTAAGCTGGATGCGTTTCCTATGTTGGAGAAATGTTAGAGATTTATTGGAGCCGCATAAGCTTCTGAAACAACAAGGTGAACCCAACCAAAGGGGTCTATAGGCATACCGGGTATGAGGTTCCGGGGAAAGTAGCCGCACACCGCCTGCTTCAGCAGCTTCGCCAGAGCGATCCGAAGGACACATGATGTTGACCGTCACCCATTACAGTTTCGGTCCGTTTCAGCTCTATCCCTCGGAGCACTTGTTAGTGCGCGAGAACCAGCCGATTCCTCTTTCTCCAAAGGCTTTCGATCTTCTGCTCACGCTGGTTTCCAATCATGGCCGGCTTCTGACCCGGGAAATGCTGATGAAGACGATTTGGCCGGACAGCTTCGTCGAGGAAACGAATCTGACGGTGAACATTTCTCTTCTGCGAAAGACGCTGGGGGATATGGACGACGGACGGCCCTGGATTGCGACCGCCCCGAAGCGTGGGTATCGCTTCGATGGTCCGGTTACGCTGCATGACGAGGCGTCGCCCGCCGCAACTGTCAGCAAAGCTGAGAGTTCCCTGCCCCTGCCTGCAACTTTGGCCGCTATCCAAGATCTTCCTGCCGATTCTGCTCAGCCTGTGAGGGCGGAGGCCGAACCTGGAGCTCCACCGCCAACACGTGTTCCATTGTTCCGCTGGCTGGTCGCCCCGCTTGTGTTCATCTTTGGGTTTCTGGTGGTGTTCTGGATCTTCCGCCACCCGTCCCGTTCGCATACGTCGCCAGGAGCGATGTCGGAGATCCGCACCCTCGCGGTATTGCCTTTTCAAACCCTGGACAAAAGCTCGGAGGACGAGTACCTCGGCCTGGGAATGACCGATGCGCTCATTACCCGGCTCAGCCGCCTTTCTCAGCTTGTGGTCCGTCCCATCGGAGCGGTTCGTGGTTTTTCGTCAAGCCTGGACCCCTCAGGTGTTGGCCGGAAGCTGGATGTGCAGGCAGTGCTCGATGGGACGATTCAGAAGATCGAAGGACAAACCCGGGTGACGGTGCGCTTACTCCGGGTGGAGGACGGCCGGATTGTGTGGACGGATACCTTCGACGAGCAGAACGCGAATGCGTTCGCCCTGGAGGACACGATTTCCCAGAAGCTTGGGCAAGCACTTGAGCTCCGGCTGAGCGGCGAGGAACAGCACCGGGTGGCTACGCACAATAGCGCAGCTTATGAGCTCTACACCCAGGGCCGCTATTACTGGAACAAAAGAAGCGTGGAGGCGACGCAAAGGAGCATCGAGCTGTTTCAACAGGCCATCCAAGCCGACCCCAACGATGCCGCTGCCTACGCCGGCCTGGCAGACGCCTACATCCTCGCCGGTTCCTATGGCAACAGCTTTCTTGCTCCCAGTGTGGCAATGCCCAAAGCCAAGGCGGCGATCGAGAAGGCGCTGGCGCTCGATGACTCCTCCGCGGAAGCGCACACCTCGCTTGCTTATATAAGGTTGGTGAACGACTGGGACTGGGGCGGCGCCGAGCGGGAGTTCAAGCGTGCGCTCGAACTTGATCCTGACTGTGTGAATGCCCACCATTGGTACTCCCACGAACTAATGGCCCTTGGCCGGGTCGCCGAATCGCACCATGAGAGCGAAGTCGCGCTCGGGCTAGACCCGACGGATGTGGTTATCAACGAGCACATGGCCTGGCATCACCTGATGAATCGCGAATACGATCGCGCCATCTCACAGGCCACGAAGGCGATCCAGCTGGATCCCAACTTTGTGCTGGCGCACCGCGTGCTGGGTTTGGCCTACCTCTATACCAACCGGCATAAAGAGGCGAGCGAAGAGTTTGAAAAGGGGGTCGCGCTCTCCCATGGCGATCCGGTTTCCCGGGCCTACCTGGCTCGCTGCTACGCGGCCTCGCACCGCGAGGCGGAGGCGCGCAAGATTCTCGCTTCGCTGGAGGCGGACTCGGTCGAACGGTACATCTCCTCCGCGGAAATAGCCCCGATATACGTTGCATTGGGCGACCACGATTCCGCTATCCGCTCGATTAGCAAAGCCCTGGACCAACGGGCTGGCTCGCTGATTTATCTAAATATCGATCGCGCCTTCGATCCCTTGCGTAACGACCCACGGTTTCTTGCTGACCTCAAACGAGCGAACCTTATGCCGAAAGCGGACGAAACAGCGTCTCGCTAGTTTGAGAACCTTCTCCGCCCGTACCCGAAGTGAGCCAGATCTAACTACCCTTTCCTACTTGGGCCTGGAGCCGCTGTCACGGTGACCGACCTCAACGAGGTTTCATGTGAGATTCCATCGGCTCATCCGTGGGTCGCGGGGCGAAATTATCCCGGAATGCGGGCACTTGCCTGCGTTGGAAAAGCCTGCGGAATTCCTTCGACATGTGACAGCCTTCCTACGCACCCGGGGGCAGGCTCTAGCTGCTCCTGGTGGCTAATCGGCGTAGGATCGTTGCGTGGTTGCAAAGGAGACGGAGATGCCGAAGCGCGTGGCTACTCTATTTGCGTTGTGTTTTTTGGTGACCTTCGGATTCGCAAAGGACAAGACGAAAAGCAACCTGCCGGGCTATGTTTTGCGTGCCCAAACCGTCGCCGTCATCATCGACCCGAATGCCGGTTTTTCGATCGACGATCCACAGGCGAATCAAGTGGCGCGCAAGGATGTCGAGACGGCTCTGCTGAACTGGGGAAGATACAACCCCATTCTGACGACGCAAGATGCGGATTTGATCATTGTGTTGCGTAAAGGGAACGGACATCTGGTCGATCAGACGATTCACGATCCTCGGCAGAACAACCGAGCTGGAGTAATCAACCCTACAGACAATGGAGTGTCCATTGGGGGGCAGCATGGTCCCCAGCCGAATCCGCCTGATCTTGAATCGGGCGCAGGGACTCCAAATCCAAATCCACAGATGGAAATCGGACAGGTTGACGATTCATTTATTGTGTATGAGGGCGGCGGCGACAAACCGCTTGACCGTGCTCCAGCGTGGAGGAATGTGGCTAAGGATGGGCTTCACCCTCATGACGTACCCGCAGTAGAGGCGTTTAAGAAGGCGGTGGCGGATGCGGAAAAGGCTGCAGCCAAGAAACCCTAAGCCATCATCGACCATACAAAGCCTGTTGCTTCGCGGTATGTGCCTCACGTCATTTTGTGCTATCCCGCTTCAGCGTCAGATCGATCACCGATGGTGGGAGTGACCGGTGTCTACGCTGCAGGGTTGGGTACTGATGCGTTGTAACTCGCGCTAAAAGGTAACGTCGACAGTCAACACGTAACATTGACTGTTGTATTTAGAGCCTATGATAATCACGATATTTGGCACAGTTCTAAGCCGCCTTGGGGGTTCCTTTTGAAGTCTGCCTATGTGAACGGTATTCGTAAATTGTCCGACTTGAAGCGCGGCCAGATCGTTCGGCTGGCCGGCTCTGGCGCTGCTGTGGTCGAAGAGATCTGGAGTGAGGGAGAGGACTATTTCGGCCGCTTCCGATGCCAGGATGGCCTGGTCGTTCAGTTAACCTCAGCCGAAGAGCCGATGATCGGGACGCTAACGAATCTGCGCGTGGAAGAGCGCTGATCGTCGACGATCAAGACGCTATTGTGTCCTGCTCCAGTTGCAGCCTGCGGCTGAGGCGGAGATCAAGTTGATCTGGAACGAGGCGGTGGCTCCGGGCTCGATCTCATCCGATCCGGAAATCGATTCTGAGTTGGTTCCGGAAAGCATGAGTACCCCAGTTCCCTGGTTGGTGATCTGGTAGGTCTTGCCGGTTAGCCCCTGGCATTCGGGTAGCGTCCAAGAGCCGGTGCCGTTCACGCTGGCATTGATGTAATTATCCGCACTGGTCATTTTGTAGTTACTGGACGACTGGTTATTTGGGCTAGCCAGCGTGTAGCCATCCAGGGAGTTGATGTAGCTAGTGATCATCGCCGCGACTTGCTGGTAGCCCGGCTTGGTGGGATGAATTTCGTCGTAGAAGTAGCTGTCGCCATAAGCGCCGTCTGCACCCAGATTGGGATCGGCCGCCACATCGATAAACCCATCGCATTGCTGGGTTGCATTTTCGCGGATGAGGGTGTTGAGGGAATTCTTGTAGGGATCGTAATCGAGGTTGTCGTAATAGCGCGACAGCATCGTGGCCAGAAGCACCCGCCAGCCGGGATAAACCTGCTTGATCGTCTGGCAGGTGGAGAGAAGGTTGGCAAATATCTGGCTGACCGGCGTCCCGGCGGTCACATCATTGGTCCCAAACCACACCAGCAAAACGTTCTTCGGCGCCGACTCAGCGTAATACTGAGCAAACTGCGCAGCCTCGGAGAGCCCGTAGCTGGAGGTCTGACCGATGATCCCGAGACATTGGTTATTGTAGGCGTGATTGAAAGCGAGATATTGGCAGTATGGGCCGTTAGGAAGCGGGTATCCATAGGTGATCGAGTCACCCATGCCAACGAACTGGCTCTGAGCGACGGTGTTGCCGAGCTGGGTCTCCACGCCGCGTGATTGCTGCAGCTGGTTGAAGTAGGCGGCGTTGGCTGCTATCTCACTTGACGTCAACTGACGATTGTAGAAGGCGATCGGGCCCACGGTTGCGGTCAGCCGGTCCGCACTGGCCGCAGCACCAATTTGGTAGTGCCCACTGGTTTGACTGCCTGCACTCGCACCCGTGGCAAACCCGGTGCCGCTGGTCGGGCCCTGCTGGTAGAACGTCTGGGTTCCGTTGATCCAGAACTGATCTATAGTGCTCTTTGGCGTGCCCATCGCGAACGTCAGGGTAGCGGAGCCGAGGAAAGGTTCACTTGAAAGCGCGCCGATGGCACCGTAAGAGAACCCTGCTATCTGCTGCATGGAGTCGCCCGTCTGGAGCGGCTGGATCTGCCAGTCGGTGTTTCCGCTGCAGCATGCTCCGCTGCCGCCGACCAGCACCTGCCCGCCAGCAGGATTAGTCGCGGGGAGGTTCACCCACATCTGGATGGTCTGCGCCGAGTTCAGTTGTGCCGGCAGATCAATCCAACCCTGACCGTTGAGACTTACACCGGCTGATTGCCAGCTATTGCCCGAGCCACCGAAGGTGCCGGTGTACGCGTTCGAGCTCGCATCGTGAATGGTCGAGCCGGACCCCTCGCCCATAGGGAAGTAAGCCATGAGTCCGCTGCTGACTACTGAGGAGGGCGCCGCGGGCAAGGCAGAGAATGCAATCAGCTGCGATTGCGCAAGAGAGCCGGAAGTTGCATTCAGGGTGGCGTTACCACTCGAAGTAAAGCTGGAGGATGCGGAGAAGGTGAGTTGCTGAGCCTTGCCTGGAGTCAGGCTTAACGATCCCGGCGAGACGGAGATTCCAGCGGGCAGATTGGCAAGCGAAACGTCGACTGTCGCGGTGAATCCGTTGACAGGCTCGGCGGATATGGTGATGGTTTGAGAAAGTCCGGGGGACAGGGCAAGGCTTGCCGGCGCAACCGACAGGCTGAACGACGGTCCGTTGTTTACCGGCTTATAAGTGTAGGTGGCGGAGCCGACCTCACTCTGCGTGTAGCCGTTGCCGGAGGCGATCGCATTGACCACGGTGGTCGCGTCGAGGGTAATGGGGCCCGAGTAAGTCCGCGAGGAGGTAGTGGGAATGCTGCCGTCGGTGGTGTAATAAACGGTTACTCCCGGCGTGGTATCTGCAATGGTCACGCTCAACGGGGAAGAAAAGCTGGCGCCAGAAGACGGCGTGAAGGTCGGGGCCGCCGCGATGGTGTTGAGATTGTGGAACCAATCGAACTTTGCCGTAATCGCCGGCGCATTGCCGGGAGTGGCGTTATAGTTCCACGCATAGGGCGCAAGGCCAGTCACGGTCAGGCTGTCATTGAAACTGCCCGCGCTATTCCAGTTAACACCGTCTGCCGACCAGTACGCGGTGTAAGTCGTTCCTGCCCTCTGCAATCGCAAATAGGTCGGAACCGAATAGCCGGAGAACGGCGAAGTTTGCAGTACGGTAGTTTGGGAGCCGGATTCGATGGTCGCGGCGGTGAGGGCGATGGCGCCGTTGGCTTCGACTTCGAAGCGGATATAGTCTTTGGCGTCTCCCTCGACCATCAAGCCCTGCCCGCTATAGACAGCGCTCGCCAGCAGCGTGGAATCGATCTTCACCGCGACATCGAAATTCGCGTTACTGATCAGCTGCACTACCTGGACCGCATCAAGTGCGGGTACAAAGGCATCGTGGTTGCTTCCAGCAGGGACGGTAAGCACCAGCTCGCCGTTACTTACGGCGGCGGTTCCGCCAACGGGCGTACGTACCGTCCACAAACTGGTGTTCAAGCTCGACTGGTTGAACTCATCTGACACAGGAGCGCCCGCTGCCGGCGCGTATGTGTAGCTGGCTGAGCCGATCGCACTCTGGGTGTAACCGCTCGCCGTGGCCATGGCTTTGATGGTTGCCGAAGCACTCAGAGCGATGGCGCCGGAGTACACAGGCGAGGAGATAGTCGGCGTGCTGCCATCGGTAGTGTAGTAAATAGTCGCGGAGGGCGTACTGTCGGCGATGGTCACGTTCAGCGTTGAAGTGAAGCTGGTCCCGCTGGCCGGCGCGAACGTAGGCGTGGCCGCAGGCGGCTCTGCCGATTCCAGAGTATAGCTGGCTGAGCCGACGGCACTCTGGGTATAACCATTCGCGGTTGCAATGGCATTGATGGTTGTAGAAGCGCTCAAGGTGATCGCGCCCGAGTACACTGGCGAGGAGGTTGTGGGCGTGCTGCCGTTGGTCGTGTAATAGATGGTGGAGCTCGGCGTGCTGTCGGAAATGGTCACGCTCAACGTCGAAGAGAAGCTGGCGCCACTGGCCGGGGTAAACGCCGGCGTAGACGCCGGCGGCTGCGAACCGGTAGTCACGTTGTGAAACCAATCAAACGACGCCGAAAACGCCGGCGCATTGGCAGCCGTGCTGTTGCTGTTTCCTGCGACGGGTCCCAGAGCCGTAACCTTTAGACTGTCGGTGAAGCTGCCCGCTGTGTTCCAGTTCACGCCATCGGGGGACCAGTAGGCGGTGTAGGTTGTGCCTACACGCTGGATGCGCAGGTAGGTGGGCACGGGATAGCCGGCGAACGGAACGGTGTTTAGCCTGATGTTCTGCGCGCCAGAGTCGACACTCGCACACAGCAGGTCGATATTGGTTCCGTCGGTGTATGCGTAATAGTAGATGTAGTCGCTGCCATCGCCTCCCACGAGCAGACCCTGGAAGGTCTGGTTTGCAGACGCCGCCAGCTGCGAATCGATTTTGATTGCTACGTCAAAGTTGGGATTGCTGATTGGTTGCACCACCCGCACCGCATTGAGAGGCGTATATGCCTGGTGATTGCTGCCAGCCGGCACGGTAAGGACCAGTTCCCCATTGCTCAACGCGGCTGAACCACCGGCAGGCGTCCTGACGGTCCACAAACTTGTGTTCAAGCTCGATTCGTTGAATTCGTCAGCTACTGGAGCGCCCGAGACCGGCGTATAGGTATAGCTTGCCGAGCCGGTCGCGCTTTGCTTGTAGCCATTGGCGGTGGCAATGGCGTTGATCGTGGCCGATGTATTGAGCGTGATCGCGCCAGAGTAGACCGGCGAAGATGTCGTCGGGGTGCTCCCGTCGGTCGTGTAATAGATAGTTGCGCCTGGCGTGCTGTCAGCGATCATCACACTGAGTGGCGAAGAGAAGCTGGTCCCGGAAGGCGGCGTGAACGTGGGCGTCGCAGCCGTCGATTGCGTCGGCGAGTAAGTATAGCTGGCTGAACCGACCGCACTCTGCGTGTCGCCGCTGGCGGTCGCGATAGCGTTCACCGTGGCTGAAGCAGTCAGGGTGATCGCACCGGAATAGATTGCGGAAGACGTCGTTGGCGTGCTGCCGTCGGTTGTGTAATAGATCGTAGAGCTCGGCGTGCTGTCGGCAATGCTCACGCTCAGCGTGGAAGAGAAGGTAGTACCGCTGGGCGGGTTGAAGGTCGGTGTGGCCACGCTCGATGCGGAAGGTGTGTTCTCAAACCCACCGAACCCCGCCGACACGGCCGGAGCATTGGCCGCAGTGTTGTTGCTGTTCCCCGCAAAGGGTCCAAGGTGGGTCACCACGACACTGCTGTTGAAGCTCCCAGCCGAGGTCCAGTTCACTGCGTCGGCGGACCAATATGCGGTGTAGGTGCTACCCACGCGCTGCAAGCGGAGATAGGCCGGCACGGGATAGCCGGCAAACGGTATCGTGTTCAGCTGGATGGTCTGTGCACCGCCCGCAACGCTGGCACATAGCAGATCGACATTGGTTCCATCCGTATAGGCATAGTAGTAGATGTAGTCGCTGCCATCTCCCCCAACCAGCAGCCCAGCGAAACTATCTTGCGCGGATGCCGTCAGCTGCGAGTTGATTTTGACGTAAACGTCAAAATTGGCATTGCTGACCTTCTGGACCACGCGCACGGCGTTGAGAGGTGTGTAGGCCTGGTGGTTGCTTCCGCCGGGAACGGTGATCAGCAACTGCCCACCGCTCAGAGCCGCCGTCCCTCCGGCGGGCGCACTGACAGCCCACAGACTGGTATTCAAACTCGACTCGTTGAAAGCATCTCCCACCGGCGCCTGCCCGTAGGCAGTGCAGGCAAATGCGCAAGCCAGTGATCCCAAACAAATAAGGTTACATGGTCTGCGAACTCGATACGAGCCGTGCGGGGAGGAGAATTTGGAAAGGGGAAGCCCAAATAGCGCAATCAGACAAACGAGGAGATTCAATCGACGGCCCCCTCCTTTATCTGCGATGGAAAATGGGCAGTTCTATTCCGAGGCTTCACCACGAGGACGGCTGTTTGCGCGAGTATCGAGCGCTCGCGCAAACAGCCGGGACCTCATCAATACGGGTTGAGGAAGATTTGCAACGGATGTGCGTTGAGGTAGTAGCCGTGACCGGAGTTGAGGATATCGAGTTCTCCTGGATTGCCCGTCACGTTGCCCACCCATACGTTGTGACCTTCTGCGTTGGAGATAATCTGAAACGTCAGATTGCCTTCGCCATCGTCGTAGTATACGGCCACCCTGCGCAGAGCAGCTTGATCCTGCTCGGCCACAACGATGTCCAAATGGCCGTCCTGGTTCATATCAGCAATATCGATCTTATGCACATCAATCATTTTGGCGTCGATGGTGTGCTTGATCCAAGTACCATTCCGCCGATCCGACGGCGCCTGCCACCAGATCAGCCCCCCTGGTGGCGGCGCTACGCCTGGAGGCCCTTCAGACTGGCCGGAAACAACGTCCATCATGCCATCGCCGTTCACGTCCATGCCGTTTAAGGCAGCAATGTCCCCGCCATCCGCGCAGTTATTTGCCCCGCACGGATACGGTGTGTTTCCGATGAAATGCATGATCCAGGTCCCGGTGCGGGCATTGCCGCCGGTCTCGCGCGGGTTCTCGAACCAGACGGCGTTATAGGGAGAAGGTCCTGTGCCCGCGAGGTTAATGGCGCCATGACCCGAACCGATATCGAGCAGCGCAACTCCCCGGAACGACGGACTGTATTGCACTTGCGTCCAGGACGTTGCGGTGTTCTGGAAGAACACCGAGGACGGAGTGACGACGTCCATCTTGCCATCGCCATCGATGTCGGCAAGGTCGATGTTGTTTTCTCCATGGCCCGGCCCAATCACATGCATCGTCCAGGGCTGGGTTGGATCGCCGCCGGAACCTCGCGGATTCTGAAACCACACCAATTCGTAATTACCACTGTCCGTTGGATCGTAGCTGGCAATGATATCCACGGCGCCGTCGCCGTTGACGTCAAACGGAATCATGTCTTCGTAGGCGTTCCCCGAGGCAACGATCGTGTGTCTGACCCAGGTACCCTGCACACCTGAGCTGGGATAGGCATACCAGAAAATGCCTCCGTTGGAATTGTCGCCGTTGACGGAAACATTCTCGAGACCGATCACTGGCTCCAAATGTCCGGTTCCCTGGATGTCGGCCAGGGTCTTTTCCACCAGCGTACCCGGAGGATTGGCGTCCACCGTGACGTAGCCATAGGGCTTCGGTCCGTCCTGATTGCTGACGGGATCCGAGGTGGCGAAGAAATAGTCGACGATCGCGGTGAAGGCCGGCGAGTTGGAGGCGGAGCTTGCATAGGTCCCCGCGTAGGGGCCTACGCGCGCGACGTTTAAATCGAAGGTGAAGTTCGATGCCGCGGTAAAGTTCACCCCGTCGGTGGACCAGCTTCCGGTCCAGACGTTCCCATTCCGCGCCAGGCGTAAAACCAAAGGCGCCTTGGGTAGCGAGATCTGCGTACTGACAAACGTTGTGCTGGTTGAACCGGTTACGCCGGCGGCAAACAACTCTGGGCCAGTTGTTCCGTTATAGAAGACATCGAAGCGCAGGAAGTCGCCGCTATCCTGCTCCACCAGGATGCCTTCATCCTGATTGCCAATCTCGGGCACCGACTGGAAGCGGACATCCACACTGAAGTCTGAGGGGTTGGCTAACGGCTGCATGATGCGCAGAGTATTGTCACCGGACGTGGAGAGATTGTGGACCGTGCCCTGCGGTACGTTCAAGGTAGCCGCACTGCCATTCATGGTCACGATTCCGTCTCCCAGCGGGTTCTCCGTGGTCCACAAGGAAGTATTCAACGCCGACTCATCGAGGTTGTCGGAAACAACGCCGCCCGTTCCGCCGCCCCCGGTGAAGGTATAGCTGGCTGAACCGACCGCGCTCTGGCTGAATCCACTAGCGGTGGCGATTGCTTCGACCGTGGCCGAAGCGCTGAGGGTAATCGGCTCGGAGTAGACAGAGGAACTGGTCGTCGGCGTGGTCCCGTTGGTCGTGTAGTAGATTGTTGACCCTGATGTCGAGTCGGTAAGAGTCACACTCAGGGTAGAGGCGAAGGTGGTGCCGCTAGGCGGGGAGAAGGTTGGCGTGGCAGCCGGAGAAGTTACGGTAACGTTATGGAACCAGTCGATTTTTGCGGTAATAGCCGGCGCCTTGCTGGGGGTGGCATTGTAGTTCCACGCGTACGGAGCGAGGCCGGTTACCGTCAGGCTGTCAGTAAAGCTCGTTGCCTGGTTCCAGTTGACGCCATCGCTTGACCAGTACGCGGTGTAGGTTGTCCCCACTCGTTGCAGGCGCAGATAGGTCGGCACTACGTAGCCGGAAAAGGTGTTGTTTAGCTGCGTGGTCTGGTTGCCTGAACTGACGGTAGAAGCAAACAGGTTGACGCTTCCGGTGGCGGCAACTTCGAAGCGGATATAGTCCTTGGCATCCCCTTCAACCATAATGCCTTGCCCGCTATACACGGCGCTGGCCAACAACGTGGAATCGATCTTCACCGCCACGTCGAAATTGGAGTTGCTGATCGACTGCACCACCTGGACCGCATCGAGCGCGGGAACGAACGCATCGTGATTGCTGCCCGCGGGCACGGTGAGAACCAGCTCCCCGTTGCTCACAGCCGCCGTTCCGCCAACCGGGGCACGTACGGTCCACAGCGACGTATTTAAACTCGATTCATTGAATTCGTCCGCCACCGGCGCGCCTGGGGCCGAGGTGAGGGTATATGTGGCTGAACCGACCGCGCTCTGGGTGTCGCCGCTGGCCGTCGCGATAGCGTTCACCGTGGTTGAAGCAGTCAGGGTAATCGCACCGGAATAGATTGCGGAGGACGTCGTTGGCGTGCTGCCGTCGGTTGTGTAATAAATCGTTGAGCTCGGCGTGCTGTCGGCAATGCTCACGCTCAGCGTGGAAGAGAAGGTAGTACCGCTGGGCGGGTTGAAGGTCGGTGTAGCCACGGTCGATGCGGAAGGTGTGTTCTCAAACCCACCGAACCCCGCCGACACGGCCGGAGCATTGGCCGCAGTGCTGTTACTGTTCCCCGCAAAGGGTCCAAGGTGGGTCACCACGACACTGCTGTTGAAGCTCCCAGCCGTGGTCCAGTTCACTGCGTCGGCTGACCAATATGCGGTGTAGGTACTACCCACGCGCTGCAAGCGGAGATAGGTCGGCACGGGATAGCCGGCAAACGGTATCGTGTTCAGCTGGATGGTCTGTGCACCGCCCGCAACGCTGGCAGCCAGCAGATCGACATTGGTTCCATCCGTATAGGCATAGTAGTAGATGTAGTCGCTGCCATCTCCCCCAACCAGCAGCCCAGCAAAACTATCTTGCGCGGATGCTGTCAGCTGCGAGTTGATTTGGACGTAAACATCAAAATTGGCGTTGCTCACTTTCTGAACTACGCGCACGGCATTGAGAGGGGTGTAGGCCTGGTGGTTGCTTCCGCCGGGCACGGTGATCAGCAACTGCCCACCGCTCAAAGCAGCCGTCCCCCCTGCAGGTGCACTTACCGTCCACAAACTCGTGTTCAAACTCGATTCGTTGAAAGCATCGCCTACTGGCGCTTGCGCGTAGGCGAAGCCTGCGCCGAGCCACACCACCAATGCAAAGCAGATCGATTTGAGCGCGATGAAACGACGGGCCGCACTACCCGAGGTCGTTGCTTCGGGGAAGAAGGGCCCAGGCAGACGGAGGCTGAGACTGGCAGGAAAATGACGCAAGGAGTTACCCCCAAGGATAGATGCTAAGTTTTTACGGGGGGAAACTGAAGGGTAATTACTGTTGTGGGACTTGTCAAGGGGATTCCAGCTTCACGCGCGTGCTAGCCGAGGTTTTCATGGTCCTGAAATCTGCAGGAAATATGCAGGAGATATTTGTTGTCGTCGTTCCCGGCTCGAATCTCCGTACTCTGTCCAACCCTTGTATACACACACGCTCATTCGAGGACAGCATTTTATTATCTTAAAGATCGCGCCCCTTAGTTCGAAGTCCCCGCACAACATGGAAATGGGCCGAACGCTGGCGCCCGGGATTGAACTGCTACTCCCGTCGAAATTCTCCTAGATAAGACAAGTTGGCGAATGGGCATTTCAGGCACTCCCAGCGTGGGTAGCCGGTGCCGACTTGACCCCAACATAGATACCTTTGATCACTCTGCCCGCAATTTTGATAAGGTCAACGTGCACCGCGCGGTGAGCTGGGAAAGATAGGCTATCGCAATGGATTCGCACGTACAAAGCGCGTCGGGTCTCTGGCATCCCGTCAGAACGTCAACGTTCCGAAATGTGCTCATCGCCGCCGTCGTTTCAGATTTGGGCACTTTCATGCAGAGCGTCGGCGCGGCGTGGCTGATGGTGTCGCTCCATGCCGGGCCTCTCTATGTGGCTCTCATTCAGACGGCGAGCGCTCTTCCCTTCTTCGTTTTCGCCCTTCCGGCCGGAGCCCTGGGTGACATTGTCGATCGCCGGAAACTGATACTGATTGCCGAAGTTTGGATGGCTGGTGTCGCGATGGTACTTTGCGCCACCACCATCGCCGGGCGGATCAGTCCTGTATTGCTTCTGATCCTTACGTTTGCTCTTTCCGCAGGAGATGCCTTTGAAAGCCCGACCTGGCGGGCTACTTTACCCGAGTTGGTCGCGAAGGAAGATCTCGCGCCGGCCGCCGCACTCAATGGTATTGAATTTAATTTTGCCCGCGCGGTGGGACCCGCGCTCGGCGGCGTAGTCGTCGCGCTCGCCGGTGCCGGTATCACCTTTCTTATTAATGCACTTTCCAGTCTTGGGGTCATCCTTGTTATCGCCCGATGGAAACGGCAGGTTCATAAACGTACGACGACACCCGAGACGTTGAGCGGTGCGACGATTGCGGGAATCCGCTACGTCCGATACTCGCCCTCGCTCCGCGCCATCTTGTTAAGGTCGGGAACCGTTATGTTTTTTGCGAGCGGACTTCTGGCGTTGCTGCCCTCCGTCGCTCAAAGCGTTAACAAGAGTCCGATTGGTTATGGAGTCTTGCTGGGATGCTTCGGTTTTGGCGCGGTGCTGGGAGCTATGGTGATGCAACAGGCTCGGAAGAGGTGGTCGGCTGAAGCAGTGGTTTCAAGCGGAGTCCTGCTCTTCGGACTCTCGACAGTCGCCGCGGGAATGCTGCATTTTTTGCCGGCTCTGGGCGTGAGCACGCTGATCGGAGGTGGGGCGTGGATCGTGTTCGTTTCGCTCTTTAACGTGCTCGTTCTGACCCACAGTCCCAATTGGGTGCGAGCGCGAGTGCTTGCAGTATCGATGCTGGTGTTCCAGGGGGCCATGGCAGCAGGGAGCGCAGCGTGGGGTGCAGTGGCGACGAGGACGGGCATTCATGCCGCACTGATATGGGCTGGGTCAGGAACACTTGTCAGCAGCGCATTGGGGCTATTTGTGAAGCTGCCGGACGCGACCGTCGACCTTACTCCGTGGATGCATTGGCGGGTGCCAACCATACTGACCGAAGACGCGGCTGCCGCCGATGCAGGCCCGATCCTGGTCATGGTCGAATATCATGTGCAGCCCGAACAGCAGGCACCATTTATCCAGGCTATCTATGAGTATGGACGCATTCGCCGTCGCGACGGCGCGTACCGCTGGGCGGTGTTTCGCGATCTCGAACATTCGGAACTCTATCTGGAAGTATTTCTTGTGGATTCCTGGGCTGAACACTTGCGTCAGCATGAGCGCTTGACTGTTGGGGATCGGGTGCTGGAGGAAGGTGTGTATAGTCTTATCCGCGGTGCGCCGACAGTACGGCATCTGGTTTACGCGGAGCAAGAACCCTAGAAAATGGCGACGGCCTCAGCGTCCAATCCCAAGATGTAACGAATTCCTGCAACGTCGCACTATAGAAGCGTGACTTGCCGTGGAGACAGATAAAAGTACCTCTATCCGAAGCCGAGCAAGTTGGCTTACTAACTGAACGCTACAAAGAAACTTCCGCGTGCGGGCCGTGTCACGGCTCGAACGTCCTTCGCGCTCAACAAACCAGCAGATGCGCCTCGATTGCCTAGCGAATGGAGACACCGCAATGCCAATTACCGAAAACCTCTCTGTCCCTTATCACCAGCAGGATACGGACTACTACTGCGGTGCGGCTTGTGCGCAAATGGTACTGGACTCGCTTGGCGCAGGCTTGCTGGATCAGAATCAGCTCTACAACGACAACCATAGCCACAGCACGACTGAGTCAGGCTGGTTTACTGCGCCTGATGGCCTTCAATGGACCATGCACAACTATGAGCCGCCTGCGCCAGCCGGGGCGCCGCACTATGGATATTACGATTTCGTCCTGTTTGCGTTGGATTCGGAGGACTCAATCTCGCGTAAGATCGTTTGGACGATCCATTATTATCAGGCCGCGCCCATCGCGATGGTTTTTGGTTCACAGCACTGGATCGTCGTGCGCGGCTATACTGCCAGTGCAGCCCCGACGAACAGCGGCGATACTTCTTATTCCATCGAGTCGTTCGACGTGAACAATCCAGACCCGCCAACTCCCAGCGCCGCGAACGCTGCGCTGGCGCCTCCGCCGCCGCACACAGACGGTACGGACGGCTGTGGAACCGGAGGCGATCGCGGTATCGTCAACGAGAATATAAGTTATACCGCGTGGCAAAACACTTACATGACCGGCATTCCAAGCGGCTACTGGGGCGGAAAGTTCGTGGCGGTCGCCGATCCGGCGCCGCCGCCATCTGGCCCCGGTCTGCGAGCGCGACTGCCCCTCGAGCCATTGGATCAACGAGGTCAGCTCCTGCGGAACGAGGTAGTCATGAGCAGGGCCGCAGAGTCACTCAAGGCCTATGGGCTCACTACACGTGAAACCTACCGCCGGACACTGGAGCGGATAAGCTTCGAGCAACCCGTTCTCGTGCAGAGGCTCGATTTGGCGGACACGTTTTACTACATCGTCCCGGCCCGCGCGGGAGAGACCATCCCGCTTGCGGTAGCGATCGACGCGAAAAACGGTGTCTATCTGCAATCCGCCGTTCACACCGGAAGAGAAGGCAGCGTGATTACGCTCAAGTCCAGGAGTGAGGTCGCCGAGTCGATCCTAGGCTCGACGATAGATCTACCCAATCGCGGTGGCCGTATACCCGTCCGAGCCGAGGCGGTGTGCCAATATCCAATCCTCGTCTGGAGACCGTGCAGGGAATCTCTGTCGCCGTTCTATCCGTTCCATCTTTTCACCATAGGCAACGAAAGGATCTACGTTCGTACCGACGGCGCCGTCTTCACCGAGTTGCACTACCTGGATCGTGGAATATAGCGGCGTGTCTGATTCCTATATCTCGTCCGAACAAGCGCAGAAGATCGCTGCAACTGTGGCGCATACACAAGCCGGCGTCACAGTCACGGTCGACGTGATCGAACGGCTCGACGGGGGTGATCCCTATTACCTGGTTATCTTCGGGGATGCCGGCTCTTCGGGAGCGATCGTCACGATTGATATGTTGCGAGGGCACATTTCGTCATCAGCGAAGTTGCAGAGAGTCGAACGGCCATGGGTGCTCGATAAGGAGAAGGCCGTCGAAATCGCGGGCTGCAAACAAGCACTGGCGGCGAAGCTCGTCTGGAAAGCTTCGCGGGCGACCCTATCGCCCTTCTACCCGCTGTGGGAAATAACTTGTGAAGCGGGAGTGGTCTACATCGATCGGAGTGGAAAACTCTGGCGTCAGTTACTTCCGGCCGGTCCAGGATAAACGGCGCTCTGATATGCGCAGTGACCGTGCGGACGCTCAATTCTCCGAGGGTTGCTCGACATGATCGATGACAAGAACATCCAGCGGGGCTTTTTCCAGGCTTAAGTCTGAGCCCGAGAGGCTCCTTCAGGGCCCCAAGAAACGCCGTTCCTTGTGGGGCAGACTGGGCTCCGGAAACTGCGTTTGTTCATGCCGTCGACTTTCCTGTTGCTGAGATGAACGCCCATGACGCGGGAGGTAGGGTAGAGGCTATGCATGAGGCGCGTACCTCCATTCCGCTCAAGTGCCTGGGATGGGCGTATCGCAAATTTGACACTCGATACGCCACACGAAGTTGACAATGTCGTGGATCAAACGGCGCTCTTTTTGATCCGACACAGCTGAACGACTGTGCATCTGCGACGTCGGGCGAGTTCCGTGCTTTAATGTCGTAAAGCTGCTTTACTGGAATTTTTGCTTCTGCCGAGGTAGAAAAAAATGTTGACGTTCGATCAAGAGTTATCCGAAGTAGCGCCCGCTCATATTGCCTATAGACGACCCGCACGGCGATCAGTGTTGCCGCTTGGGAAGGAACACCGCCTAACCAATGTTGGACGGCGCATTTTGGCGCAGTTGTCTCCAAAGGAGCTGCGTGTAGCCGACCTTCTGGTCGTGGAGGGAACCAACAGGGCAATTGCGGGCAAGCTGGGAACCAGCGTTGAAACCGTCAAGACTCACCTGGTGCACATGTTTCATAAAGTTGGAGTGGAAGATAGGTTGTCGCTGGCCATGGCATTGATCCGCCATGGTGTGGTCGCGTGTCCCTGCCTGGGGGCTTTGGAGCGTGGGCAGGAGAGTTCAGTCGGAAGCTGTGGCCTTTACCCGGCTGTCGTCTCAGACAACTAAGGCGCGTCCGCAATCAACCTCTTCCTTGGTACGTCTCAGACGAGCGTGCCCGAGGAAATCCTCGTCGCATCCCCGACGCCGTAGTCATGCATCCCTGCATTTCGAACCCAAATCCTCGGGCCGATACCGAATCCACTGTTCATGCAGTTATCCCACAGGAGGGTCGCAGCCTAAGCGCCCGTGGATGGAGGGTCTTGACTAGCAGCATATGAGCAGGCCTGAGCCAGTTCAGAACAGCCTAAAGCGCCGATGGCATGGAGGGATTAGAGCCCACGCAAAAATGAGTTGAGAGCGGCAACTTTGCCACCACCCCGGGGCCATATTCGGGTGAAATCGAGTGCGCCGCGCAAACTCCGGCAACTTCGTTTATTTTGTTGGTGCCCGGAGGGAGACTTGAACTCCCACAGCCATTTAAGGCCTACGGATTTTAAGTGCGATTTTGGCTGATTTGTACTGAGTCGCACAGAAGTGAATGGTGCCGCATAAACCTTTTAGATACAGTATTTATGCAAAGATGAGTGGTTGCAGAGGATCGCATCAAAATGCACAGAATTGAGGTACAAAGTGGCACCAAAAGTGGCACCGAAATGGCACCATCCAAGGCCGGCATTTACGGGGAAAGAACCTGCAAACCGGGGCGATCATGAAATCGGCTAGGGAACCTCTACCGTCGACTGCCTTGGGGCAGTGACCGCAAGCACACGTGGGATCTAGAGGTAAGAGGAAGGGAGGACGGGCTACCGTTGGCAGTAAGGAGGGAGCTAAGGAAGGCTGTTAGCTATTAGCCGATGACCGGAGGGAGTAGAGTCTCCGGATGGCTCTTCCGACAGATGTAGAGCGCCGGGCGGCGGCTCTGCTGTTTGTAGGGCACGGGACCGGACGGCGTCAGCGCCGCACTCTCGATCCCCTTTCGTTGGGGACACCCTTAATTAGAAAGAGTTGTGATCAGCAGCAGCTTCGGTGCCTTATACGGATGGGACGCAAAAGCCACTCGGCGCTGATTGAGGACACACGACAGATCTCCCAGAGCAGGATGACGTGCACTTTAGCCCCACGGTCGCCCGGCTACCTCTGGATGCTACCGCACACCTGGGCGTCGGGTCTTGCATGGTACGAAAGGCAGACACGAATCATTCGGTGCGGTCCAGCTGCAGATCCGCGGGGTGCTTCAAGGAGCCCCTCTTGCTATCACGATAACAGTAGCCGGAATCGATGCCCCTGAGGTTCCGTTCTGATCTCTACCGCTATCCGCGAGTCTGGTGCGGGAACCGGGCGCCGGCACCTCTGCTTTAACCGTGGCCGGAGCCGAGTGAACCACGGCGCCGCTGCTCCCCTTGGCGTCAATTGTCAGATTGTAGATATGTAAGCCTGCGGATGGCAGCGGGGACAATGTGTAGGTCAATGCGTCCTCGGCAATCGTGGAGCTGACAACCACCGGTGCCGAGGTGGTGGTAACGTCAGTTAGGGTATAGCCGATTCGGCACATCTTTACGACCAGCCTGCTACACGCCGGCCATGTTCTTGCGTTCGCCGGGTTTGTTTTCCATGCAAATACTAGGCGGGACTGCGCCCATACGGGAGTGGTCACTAAAAAGATCAGCCACAACAGTTTATTCATCGCACTCTGCACCGAGGCGGCGGCAGCCACAATGCCGCCATAGCTTGTTAGGAGGAATGATTCAGCTTGGCGGTAGTTCCGGGCAGAAACCTGGCCCGCCATGTGCTTTAGATCTCCGGCTATTCGTCGGAAGGGACAACGTCACCAATCGGCCCTAAGTTTCGGCACGGCCGGGTTGATCCCTCGCCGTTCGGAAAACTCACTTCACCCCCGGGGATGGTAGTCCAGCCAGCCTCTCTAGGACGGTCATAGCGCGCCTAGCAGGGTGCTGAAAAAGTCACTTCAATTCCCAATGGTGTTCATTTAAGACGAGATGATGCGAGGAATTGATTATCAGCAGGGTGACATGTTCAGTTACTTATCGCCGGAACAGCGGGTGCGGAAGGATCATCCGCTGCGCGGGGTGCGGGCGATGACGGACGAGATTCTGGAGCGGATGTCGCCGTTGTTTGACGCCATGTATGCAGAAGGAGGGCGGCCGTCGATTCCTCCAGAGAAGTTGTTGCGGGCACAGCTTCTGCAGATGCTGTATTCGGTCCGGTCGGAGCGGCTGCTGATGGAGGAGATTGATTACAGCATTCTGTACCGCTGGTTTGTGGGGCTTAATTTGGATGAGCAGGTGTGGGATGCCACCTCGTTCACGAAGAATCGCGACCGGCTGCTGGAAGCGGCGGTGGCCAAGGAGTTCTTGGCGCAGGTCGTGGAGCGGGCGCGTGCGGCGGGATTGATCTCCGATGAGCATTTCACGGTAGATGGGACGCTGTTGGAGGCTTGGGCGAGTTTGAAGAGTTTTCGAGCGAAGGACAAACAGGATGCACCGCCCGATGATCCGGGTAATCCGACGGTGGACTTTCACGGCCAGGAGCGCTCCAACGAAAC
Source organism: uncultured Acidobacteriaceae bacterium (assembly GCA_963814015.1). Lineage (GTDB taxonomy): Bacteria > Acidobacteriota > Terriglobia > Terriglobales > Acidobacteriaceae > PALSA-350. Next base: position 237,982 of record CAWFBI010000001.1, on the reverse strand, counting down.
ACACCAGTCGAAGACTGATCCAGACGCACTTTTGGCACGCAAGGGCAAAGGCAAGGAGGCCAAGTTGAGCTACAACGGCAATCTGCTGGTAGAGAACCGCAACAGCTTGATCGTGAACGCGGAGTTGCTCCAAGCCAACGGGCGGGCCGAGCGCGATGCGGCGCTTTTGATGCTGGAGCAGGTTCCCGGCGACAGTCGCATCACGGTCGGCGGGGACAAGGGATTCGACACGGCGGAGTTCGTCGACCAATGCCGCCACATGAACGTAACCCCGCACGTGGCGCAGAACGACGGACGGCGTGGCGGCAGTGCCATCGATGCGCGCACCACACGGCATGCCGGTTACGATGTCAGTCAGAAGAAGAGAAAGAGGGTCGAGGAGTGCTTCGGTTGGCTGAAAGACATCGCGCTGCTACGCAAACTGAAACATCGCGGACTGTTCAGGGTGGCCTGGATTTTCACCTTCGCGGCAGCGGCCTATAACCTGGTGCGGATGCGAAAGCTGATTCCGATTAAAGCCGTGGCCTGATCGGGCCGTAGTGTCTCTGCAGGTGGAACAAATGCTCTGCAGGGAAGAGAAACAATGCGCTTTGAGCGACAAAATCATCAAAAATGGCTCACAGAACGAGAATCAGCAGATTGCAAAGCCATTTTTCAGCAGCCTGCTAGGGGCGCCGCTACGACTTGTTCGAGCACGAGACCGATGCGTCTACGCCGCACCGGCAAGCTGAGTCGCAAATCTACTACACGGGAAATGCCACCAGGACGTAAACCGATGACTCATCACTTTGGCTCCGTGGTATCACGGGCTCTTTAACGAACGGCCTCGCGAGGGCGAAGCTTCATCTTTCGATGTATATTACCCCTTTGCTAAAAGGCCAGCGATAGCATAGATAAATGACTTTGAGGTCTATTGGTCTCACCACCAACCTCGCCGTCTATAAATGTGTGAGCCGGTTGGGTAAAGTTCCACCGGACTCTGGTCGCAGGCACAGCGCTCTCCGTTTAGGTCGAATCGTGAGGCTGACTTGGCAGATAGCAGCGATCAACAATGCACAATTTTTGTACTCAGGATCCCTCTAGTCGCATTCCGGGAATCTACCACCAATTGCGACTCTTCTACAACGGTTGGGTAATCGTAGCTCGAATGGTCCGTAACGATCAGCACGCAATCGTATTCCCCCAATCGGTCAAGCGGAGCGCTCTTCATTTGCAGGTTGTATTTTCTACCCTTGCCGATTGACGGGATATAGGGATCGTTATAAGACACCGCTACCCCCTCCTTCTGCAACAATTCGAGGATCGTTAGCGCCGGTGACTCGCGGAGATCGTCGATATCCTTTTTGTACGCCACACCCAACAACATGACGCGAGACCCGTTTAGAGCTTTCTTCTGCTGGTTAAGTGCGGACGAGACGGAAGCAACAATGTGGTAAGGCATTCCAGCGTTTATTTCACCAGCCAGTTCGATGAAGCGAGTGCAGAAATCCCACTGTTTCGCTTTCCAGGATAAATAGAACGGATCGATGGGGATACAATGGCCACCTAGCCCGGGCCCAGGATAGAACGGTTGGAACCCGAACGGTTTAGTAGCTGCCGCATCGATCACCTCCCAGATATCCAATCCCATTCGCAGGCAGAGGAGCTTTAATTCGTTGACGAGCGCAATATTCACACAACGATAAATGTTTTCGAGGAGCTTCGTCATCTCCGCCGCAGCGGGCGACGAAACTGCCACGGTACGGTTGAATATCGTTCCGTAGAACTCCTTCGCAAGTTCAGCTGCCCGCGGATCCAGGCCACCTATTATCCTTGGGATGTCACGGCGCGGCACTGTGGTATTGCCAGGATCCTCTCGTTCCGGGGAAAAAGCGACATAGAATTGGGTGCCTACTGAGGAGGCAACGTCGCGTCGAGCTGCTCTTAGCCCATACTGGTTTTTGTTTTCGAGAATGGGTACAAGCAATTCCTCGGTTGTCCCCGGATAAGTCGTGCTTTCCAGCACTACAAGTTGCCCAGCACGCAAATGCGGCGCGAGAGCGTGAGCGGTATTAACGATAAAGCTCGTGTCGGGCTCATGGTATTCGTTGAGAGGTGTCGGAACGCAAATAATTATTGCGTCCATCTCTGCCAATCGACAGAATTCGGATGTCGCCTCGAGACCCTTAGCGCGTGCCTGCTGAATCTCCTCCGCCGGGATTCTGTAGATGTATGACTTTCCTTCCGTAAGCGCGGTCACTTTGGTCTGGTCGATGTCGAAGCCGGTTACTGGAAAATTCTGCTCAACACATAAGAGGGCTAACGGAAGCCCTACGTAACCAAGACCTATTACTCCAATCTTTGCCTCACGAGTCGCGATGTTGGTTTTGAGTTGAGAAAGCGGAGTTACAACGGTATTAGTGATCATAATCAGGACAGTTCTCCAATACTGTAGTTGTGTATTTCGAAGGTTGAGGCCATCAGCTGGTCCGCCGAAGAGTTGGTTTGGACCTGTCGGTAGCAGTTTTTCTACTCGAAAGACGATTAATCTCCTGTCGTCGTGATTTTCACCGGGTCAGATCCGACGTAGGCGAAACCTACTCTCCGCTCAGCTAGACCTTGAGCAGGAAAGATCCTATCCGAGGGCAATAGTGAAGAATCGCGATCCACACCGTGGGCCCGCCTCGTCAAAACGGCGCCGTTGACGAGGCTTTACAGCTCTTTTGTCGGGCTGAAACTCCCCTCGATCGCTTCTGTGAGCGTCTGAACGACAACGCCTCCCGAGCTCGTCGTCGAACTCAGTTAGCGGCTACGGCTGCAGTGAGGCTCATGGGAAACACGGCGGTAAAGCTCTCTTCTTGAGCGCTTCGCCAGAACTACCACGCCCCATGTGAAGGTAGGAATGATCGTCACCTCTCCGTCGTAGTTAAAGATGGCTCCAGATTCCATCCGCACCTAACCGGGACTCGAGAAAATTGGCAAAGTTTAGCCCCATCTGCATTAGGTCATACTCTCAGGTGCCATTGCTTGGGCTTCATCCAAACCACTCTAGTACGACCGCTTGGTGAGCGGCGCGAGGAGTGACTTGCGATTCGAGGTCTGCGCACTTGGTATGGTGGGAAAGTCTGAGTTCCGATTCTGCCATCGCCAAGCAGTTTCTAGAATGGTCGGCAAATGAGAGTACTGGGGCAGCCACCCTAGCTCATTGCGCGCCTTCGAGGCGTCTGCGACGAGCCTCGGTGGGTCCCCGGAACGGCGTGGCCGCTCAACCAACGGGATCGAGGCTCCGGTGACTGCTTCGGCGACCGTCACCACTTCCCGGACCGAATGCCCGATTCCAGTTCCTAGGTTGAATGCGCTGCTGTTGCCGCCAGACAGCAAATATTTCGTCGCCAGCACATGGGCCTGCGCGAGGTCGGTCACGTGGACATAGTCGCGGATAGCTGTCCCGTCGGGTGTATCATAATCCGTGCCGTATATCTCAAGGTGAGGTAAAAGGCCGTCTGCCGTAGCTAAAACCCGAGGCAGAAGATGGGGTTCGGGGTTATGATCCTCTCCTACTTCGCAATCGGGATCAGCGCCCGCGGCGTTGAAGTAGCGCAGCGCCGACCATGATAATCCGTAGATCTGGCCGTACCACTGAAGGAGCCTCTCAACTATTAGCTTCGATTCCCCATATGGGCTCGTCGGCACCTGTGCATGATCTTCAGTGATTGGTCCAGCCGTTGGAATCCCATAAGTGGCACAGCTCGATGAAAACACAATAGTTTGAACGCGGTGGGTTCTCATCACGTCAAGTAGGTTCAATGTGGTCACCACGTTATTCCGGAAGTACGTGTCGGGCGCCTGCATGGATTCCCCAACGTACGCGTATGCAGCAAAGTGGATCACGGCGGCGATCGGGTAGCTTCGAAACACATGTTCGAGGTTGGTTGGGTCCCCGCAGTCACCCTCGAAGAGGGAACCCCATTGAACGGCCGCACGATGGCCACGCCGAAGATCATCCAGGGCCACAGGTTGTAATCCGGCTCTCGCGAGCATCTTGCAAGTGTGACTGCCGATGTATCCAGCACCACCGGTAACGAGAACATGCATCAAAGTCACCTTCCGTATGACGATACTACTTCAATGACATACGCTGGTACATTTCGGTCGACGGGCAAGGCGGACGCGACGGCACACCGATGGCGGCTTTAGCGGTTAGCAGCCATGCAGCATCCGCCCCCACTCGCTCGCGTGATCGCTCCAACGGCGCCTGTCGACGACAAACGTCGACAGCCCACGCTTAGGGCTTTGCCACAGTGCAGGCTTTCAATCGCTCGCAGAACAATGCAACCGGGTTTTTCGGTATTTGATTTTCAACCCGGGTGCGCGCTGCCTGCCCCAGTTGCGGCCACTCCGTGCGCCGCTCCCAAGCCCGCTCCAAGGCCTGCGAGAAGGACGACAGTGTGGCCGCCGGCGCGACGAACCCGGTTTTGTTATTGACGCACAGCTCAGCGTTACCTCCGACATCCGTCACCACCGCCGGGCGTCCACACCACATCGCCTCGACCAAGGCTAGGGGTAGACCTTCGTAACGTGAGGGGAGGACCAAGAGATGGTTTTCCTCCCATATCTTTCTGATATCTGTCACGTGACCACGAAAGTGCACGTTATCATTCAACTTGAGCAACCGGGCCATGCGGAGCAATGTCATTTCACCGTGGCCGGCGCCGAAAAAATTGAGTTCGATGGGACGGTCCCGCCATTCCTGGAGTGCCAAGAGCTGAAGCAAAAGATCCTGCCCCTTGGCCGCCGGTTCCATTCGCGCTACGCACGCCAACCGCCATCTTTTATTTTCATCCGGCCATGCCGGAGCGGGCTCGGGCGAAACGTTGTAGGGATTCCGCACCAGTTCAGCGTTCGGCAACTGCTCGCCCACCTGAAGACGTAGTAAATCAAGATTGGCCTGGGAGACACAGAAAACCCTGCGGGCGGCGCTGTAACTCGCCGCGGCTTCACCGACTTGCTCCTGGAACCACCAATGCTCGTAGTTGCATTGGACGATCATCACGTAAGGTATCGCCGCCTCACAGCAGATTTTGGCCCAATGAAAGCCCCCGGAATTGTGCCCTTGGGAAATGATGACCAGATCGGGATCGAATCGCTTTAGTCGGCCGTAGCCTCTCCGGCTGCTGACCGAGAGTTTGTTCCAGAGACGCCGAGTCTGCCCGGCTTGTTGTGACGGGTGGGTTTCGAGCTTGATGCCATGCTGCCCTAGCATGGTGACTTTGTCCGATAGACGCGGCCAGTATGCGACCGAGGCATGCACATCATGCCCCGCCCGTCTAAGCCGAATCGCTGCCTGGCTCCATAGCTCCTCGCTTCCACCCCATTGCCAGTCATGCATCGTACTGATGAAGGCAAATTTCATCTCGAATTACTCTGCAGTCGGTTGCTAGCGGGCTCAGCTCGAAGAAGAGGTTCACAAAATGTGGCGCTGAGATCCGGGTTTGTCCCGTTGGCGTAGTATTCGCGCGCACTCCGCAACGCCTGCGTCCGTGCTTCTGCGTATGCTTGCCGATCGGTCAGAATTTTTTCGACTTCGCGGAATGCGGTGTCAGGCAGCAGGTTCCAGGCACCTGTACGTGTCTATGCGAAGATACTCCCGGTTTGTTTTCCGTTCGGAATGGAGCGCAAGGCTTCGCGGCACGGCCACGACATCTAGATAGATGGCATCACCACAATGTCCTCGTAGTACTTGTGTGATCTGCACCTTACTCCGCATAAGTCATCCTATAATTCAGCCGCATATCTGTTCATAAAAGGTTCTGGGCATAATCTTCGTACCCATAGGTGAATCCGCCGCGAGTGGAACGCACAGCAATATGGGCGGATTCCCGCGACCGAAGTGTCGCGGATCGATTCTGTGGGTTAATCTGTTTTGAGTTTATTGAGTCTTGGCGAGGCACAGCCCACTGGCCAAACAGCCGATTCGCCTACGGGGAGCGGTGGCGGCTTACTCGACTTGCATGATCACACCCGATGCCTTCAGTTCCGCCACGATCGGGAGAAGGTTCCAGAACGAGGCTCCAATCAGATCGGCAACACTGACTAGGTCGTTGCTGCCGTCGGCATAGGCGAGAAAATCCATCATGGTTTTCACGCCATCGTTGGAGCCCTTCTGGCTCAGGGTAGGAAAGAGTCCGCGCTTACCCAGGCAAGGTTCACCGAAACAAGTCACCTTATAGCGGAAATTTCCCTCCAAAGCCTCCACACAGCGGCGGACCATCTCATATCCACCTGCCAAACCACGCGGTGTCGTCAATTCGAGATTGTCGAGCGAGGTGTGATATTCCGGGTAGGACTCGTACTTGCTGCGGCACAGTGTGACCAGAGGGAGATCCACTCCAGGACTGCAGTATTGGCGCTCGTCACTGCCGCGATCGAGATAGGAAAACGTTATGAAGTTGGGGGACATGGATCTCAAGGTATGGCGCGCGACTCTGTCGGCCAAGGTGTTCGCGTAACGGGAACTCACATAGGAGAATGCGCGCTCGTCTCCCACGCAGGAGACGTTGAAGCCCGCGACCACATTCTTCCGCAGATACTCCAAATGGCGGCTGAGATACGTGATGGAGCCAATCGTCTCAGGAATGAAAACAATCCGGTAGGTGTAAAAACGCGGCTGGGATTGAATCCACCGGCACACGAAGGTGGTCACTACCGGGCCAGATAATTCATTGTTTGCCATTGAGGGATGGCAGACATAAGTAGACAGAAAGACTTCTTTCGCGGTGGCGCCAGGAATGATGCACTCGCCGTATGTGAGCGAGCCGTCTTTCAGTTCGCTGTCGATGCGGACGTGATAAACATCCGGCTTGAGCTGCAGGCGCTGGCGATGCGTCAAGCAGAATCCCCATCGCTCCTTGTAGTACGAGGTCACATAAGGAATGGCATCCGACTGGTCGGGCAGGCTGAATAGGTGCTCGTTAAGTTCAGCTAGGTTCATCCGCCGATCGATTGGAGTGGAGTACCCGACGACGTGCAGATTGTTGATCTGAAAATCGACGATGCGGCGGCCGGATGAGTCGGCGATAAACGCATCGCGGATCGTCCACTCGCGCGGAACTATCCAGTCAAAGACTGGCGTGCCGGTGGGCACTTCGTGAATCTGGATCGGGATCGACTCCTGCAGGATGCGAAGGGTTTCGCGCACGCCTGGACCAGTAAGGCTTCGGCAAATGGGAAAAAGCCGCGTGGCCAGCTTGTGCATGCTCTGCCCAACGTCTAGATCTTTCGAGGAAAGAGTCCCGGGTCCGTTGACAACTGTGTCCATAGTTACGGCGTTGCTCCCTTAACAGCTTCAACCAATGCGGAAGAAATGTCGAAGCCCTAGATGTCGACGCCGGCTCGTCCCAGAGTCGCAAGCGGCAGGCCTTCGCGGACCCCGACCTCGATGACACGCTAACGGTCCTGCGAGGCGCCAATTCGCCTCGGGCGGGGTGCCGTGTGCACGGACGTCAGCACGAGCTTTATCAAACCACCACCTCAGAAAGTAGTCTTTTTTAACTTGACCTTCAGGCACGGTGTGATACACGACGGCTGACGGCTCATAACGCAATCGCTCCTCCGCATTCAATACTCGAATGCCGAACTCGGTGTCCTCACTCCGAATTTCGCTGCCTGGACACGGGCCCAAGTCAGTTCGAAACCCACCGTGGCTGTCAAAAGCCGATCGCCGAAACTCCATGTTATTGCCGAATGGAGGTTCAGAAAGCTCAATGGCGCTCGGGCCCAGGTCAAACATCGCGACGGGGCCAAAAGGATAACTATCCTCTCGCGGAATCCAGCACGGAGGCATGAAGTTACTATCCGGAAGGACGCGCCCTCCGCCGCCAGCCCATTCGCTCTCTCCCAGCGCCGATGTCAGATTATGAGCCATGCCGGTTCAACTATTACGTCGTCGTCCGTGAGAGCCAAAATGTCACCGTTAGATTCCCGAATCCCGGTATTTAGGGGCGTACGACTTTCCTTGCTTTCGTTCAAATAAATAGCGGAAACGAGACGGATACCCGCGAGAGAACTCCTCCACTACTTTCTTTGTTCGGTCACCTGAATTGTTATCAACTACCAAAACCTCCCATTGAATCGATTCCGGAACCTTGGATCGCGCGCGACACTCGCCAATGCCTTGGCCAACGATTCGGAGCGATTATAAGTGCAAAGTATGACTGAGACCTTCATGCCGTGGCCATCGTGTCACAAGTCGCGGTTGCAAAAAAGATAGGGAATAAACGACGTTTTCACCATTTCGGGGGATGGGAATTCAAAGTCGACAATGGTGTCCGTATAAGCCTGGTTGACACTGTTAGCAAGCGTGGGTCCGCTCGCCGATGAGTGTCTTCGGAAACGGTTCCGAGGAAACTCGCGCTTCGCCTGACTTGCGCCATAGCGGTGCTCTCCAGCGTCTTTTGACAAGCATGGGGAACTGCTATGTGTGCATCGGATCAGGCTAATGTTCATTATGTTGGGTTATCCGGAAAGATCGAGTGTCGATGTCGCTTGCTCTCCCTGGTGTACGCGGGGTCACAGGAATTGCATGATTATCTCCCGGCTCCCAGTTGGTTCGCGGACGTTAGAGCCTGGGAGGGCCGCGCGCAGCTTCTCAATCTCTCTGAGAACACGGAAATTGGATCTCTCGGAATTTGTCTTTCGGCCCGTGCACGCGCGGCTTGCCCCATACGCTGCCAATCCTTACGACGGTCCCACGCCCGTTCTAGCGTCGGCTAACAGGGGCACCGTCGGCGCTGGCGCCCCAAAACCTGTTTCATTGTCAAAGCATACTTCCGTGTTGCCTGCAACGTCCGTCACGACTGCCGGCCGGCCACACCACATTGCCTCGACCAACGCCAAGGAAAGACCCTCGTAGCGCGATGGAAGAACAAGCAGATGGTTTTGCTCCCAGATTGCTTTGATATCTGACACATGACCGCGAAAGTGCACTTGGTTCAATTGGAGCATCCCGGCCAAACGCCGCAACGCGAGCTCATACGGGCCTTCTCCGAAGAGATTCAGTTCAACGGGACGGGCCCGCCATTCCGGACAAGCCAGGACCTGCAGAAGCAGCTCTTGCCCTTTGACGGCCGGATCCAGCGCGCCACGCATGCCAGCCGCCACCGTCCATTTTCATCGGGCCAAGTCGGAATACTCTCTGGCGAAACGTTGTATGGATTCCACATTACTTCGCCGCTTTGCAGCGGATCACCCAATTGCATTCGGAGCAAATTGAGATTACTACGGGAAACGCAGAAAACTTTCCGAGCGGCCGTATAAACCGCCGCGGCTTCCTCGACTGCTCGGTCCGGGAACCACCAATGCTCGCTATTGCAGTGGACGATGACCACGTACGGAATTGAAGCCTCGCGGCAGGCTCTCGCCCAGTCCAGTCCTCCTGAATTGTATCCTTGAGAGCTGTCGACCAGGTCGGGCTTGAATCGCTTCACTCGGTCATAACTCCTCCGATAGCTGAGTGTGAGCTTGTTCCAGATGTGACGGGTCGTCTTGACTTGATAAGAAGGGAAAGTTCCAATCCCGATTCCTTGTTTTGCCAGCAACGTAACCTTGTCCGACAGTCGTGGCCGGTACACGACCGAAGCCTGCACATCGTGCCCCGCTCTCTTGAGCTGGACGGCGGTTCGGGTCCAGAGCTCCTCACTTCCGCCCCAGGGCCACGCTGCCATTGTGCTAACGAAGGCGAATCTCATTGCGGGTGGTATGGCGATCTGTTATTCCCCGCCTCAGTGCGAGCCTTTGATCCAACTCTCGCACCAGCAACAGGCCGCCGTCGGACGTGACTCGTGATCCCCGGAAAACAACCTTCACGGCGGAGTTGAAGGAAAGCTGAAAAGACTGGTTTTGTACCTCACCCAACGGGTATTCACCTCGAGAACGTCTTCATCACGTTCACGCCCTCATAAACATTGACGATTGCGACGACCCGAGGACTCAGAATCACGACTCAAAATGGAAATGCAGGGGAGATGCATCTGATCGTGGACAGCCATTCCGTCCACAAGGCCGTAAGGTGCGGCCCTTTTTGCAGGAACGTCCACAGGTAAAATTGCATTTCACGTCAGCCTATCCTCATGGCTGAGGCAAGTCGAGCTGTGGTTCTCGAAAATCGAGTGCGACGTCAAGCGGGTGCGCAATTGTCGCCGGCATGTGGACCGACCATTCTGCACTGACCGTGGAATGCACTGGCAACCAAGGTCTGTGGGAGTGGCAATCCGGATCCTTAGCGAACCCGGCCCCTAACGAGCGTCAGAAGGCGCCGCTTCGCTGCTGCACCTGCCCGCCACAAATGGGAACCGCGGACGGTCTCTCGAGCCAAATCGAAGGTGTTACTTAGCGGAGTCCAGCCAAATGCAGCGCGCATTTCATCGGGTGTGAGGTTGTTTTCGTGACCCAGCATCCACCTGCATGTATCGGTTTCTTCCACGCCACTCCACGGATCGAGCCTTAGCCGCCCAAGGTAGGCTTCTGCTTTGCACGCTGTCTCTTCGGAAAGCAATTGATCGACGGCCTCCGGATACCGCGACAACGGACCGTCAGCGAGAAGATTCTCGCGAAGCATTGGAGTCGCTGTGCCCCAGATCGAAACTTTGGCTCCGAAGTAACTGGCGTAGTACACGTGACTGCCATAACTGTCGGTTGTCATGTACTCGAAGCGATCGAACAGCGCGCGCATCCGCTTTAGCGAGTTGCAATCGTCAATTCCGGCGCCGCGCATAACAGGGATGCCTTGCTCTGCGAATTGGGAGACCCACAGGCCCTTGGTGATGCAGCTTGCCGAAACACATGCTGCCACAAAGTTGAACTTATGCTTGATGGAGGCCACCTCACGGACATATTGTTCGGTCGATGGCGATGAGACGTCGCTCCTGAGCGAATGCGTCGGCATAACCAACAGACTGTTCGGTATCCGTGCAAGACCTGACGGTCGCGTATAAAGAATCGGCAATCCAATCGCCCGCACCTTGGTATAGCCGGCTGCCTGCAGGAACGTCACCTGGTCCTTTCGTGCCACAAAGCACTTGGATGACTTGGGAGCGTCGTACACAATTAACTCAGGCCGGATGCACTGCCATGGCGGCCACGTCCCGTGCTGCCACACGCCTGGGGACCGGAGGGGGACCCTCCGCAAGCCGCAATAGTCGGCAGCCACTTGAACCGCGCCGTAATAGTCGGCGCCATAAGTCAGTTCCCAAGGTCTCAGCCGGAACTCGCTGACTGTCGGCAGTTGCATACTCACGTCGATTTCGGATCCCATATGAGATATGGGCTCGCAATCGGAAAGAATGCTTTCGATGGCCTTCACTCGCTTTCCGGCTCCGGTATCCAAGGGGGCCATGCACGCAAAGAGCGCCGTCCCGCCCGAACGACGCATTAATAAGCGATTGCTTGGCCCGTTGGGTTTCATACCAGATCCTTAACCCGTCGGTATGATCTTCGGCTTAATTCGATTTGTCTGCGCGCCGCTGCTTGTAACGGCTCGCGGAGTTCATCCGCGTTTTGCCAAGCTCTTTCGATAGCGCTATAGAGTCTTTGCGGCAAAGCCGGCTCGTTTAGGAAGATGGTCTGACAACCTTCGCCGAACTGGTCTTCCAAGCCAAAAAGCTTGCTGGAGAAATAGGCAGATTTCGCCAGACCGACAACGGGAATCCCTTGTGCGAGCGCAAACACGGCCGCATGGTAGGCGCCCGTAACGACTACCCGACAAAGTGCCGCCTGCTTTATCACTTTGAGAGGACGTATCAAGAGTTTTGCCTCCGTCAGATTGTTCATCAAATCCAATTAGAAGCTGCTTAATGGTCAGGTCATCCCTGGAATATGGCGTGCATTGCAATGGGAAGGGGGATCAAGGAGATACTGATGCCGCCTGGCAAAATCTTGCAGGACCGGCCTGATGGCTCTCAACGTCATCATCATCGGTGCTTGCTGACCCGGCAAAGCGCAAGTTGATTCCCAAGCCCCGCCCGACTACCTCGGATCTCGACTCGTACGCCAGCTCCACAGCCTCATCTCCTGTGGTTTCTATCTTCGATTCGGCAACACCGAGAGACCGGAGGAGAGCAAGTGATCCTCGATTTCCTCTCAATGTTATGAAATTGACCAGCGGAAGGATCTTTGCGGCCCGCTTCAGAACTAATGGGTCACTAAGAGGTCCGAAACCTTGACCAAGCATGACGACAGGTATATTTCTTTGAATGGCCGCCTCGATCAAGTCCAAAATATCCAAGTTCCACCATTGGCAACCATAATAAAAGCCGCCTGCACCACAGATTAGCAACAGGTCTGCATCTCTGCAACGCTCGTGTAAAAGCCACTAACGGCTTCGGCGTCTGTCGACCGGTTCCGACGCTTGAGCCTCCGAATCACAATCGCCCTTAGAAGATTTGGACATCGGCGATCTAACCGTTCTTTTGACACCTCACTAGCAGATCCACAAACCATCTGGGCGCGAAGTTGGTATATTTTCCCAGCAAAACTCCATTTGCGAACCATAGCGCCCTCCCGCGATTGTCCAATGGCCTTGCCGCTGGACAGAATTGGGCCAAGTTCTCGGCTGAATCAGTGAGCACTTCAATGCAAGCTTTTGGAAATAACTTGTGCAATCGCTCTACAGCTACTTGCAGCATAGAGACATCGCCCATGTTGCCGTATTCTGATGGCGCCCCTCCCTAAGCCTGTATCTATAATGATGTGCTCCACTATGCTGTGCTCCACTCGTGTCAATTCTTATCACTGATTTCCCAGTCCATTGGAATCCGAACACCTGGTGCATTAAATGGCGCTCATCATTGCCGATGATTGGTCTTGCTGAACATTATTTTCCTAGGGTGGACTGATCCTGGACCCACGAGCGGCCGTCGTATGTCTTCTCCACGTCACTGACATTAACCCATTCGCGCCTTTTCCAGCTTTCCTCAGCAGCGACCAACACATCGGACAGATGGCGATCCTCAGACCAAGTCTTCGGATACGGCGCAAGACCCAGGAGGTCATCTATGAATGCACGCATTTCGTCAAAGTAAACTTGTTCGAAGTTGAAGGATCCAAGGGAACGTAGACCTGGAGGCTTCATCACCTTCCATGTTTCCGTTTCCAAATCGAAACGACGCAGCTCGTGGGCAGCCATATCGAGCGTAAAGCTGTTTTTTCGGCATGCGATGCGGGCCATTCTGAAGGGGGCGGTTTGATGTAACTCAACGATCATGGTTGCGAAAAGGCCTGACTCGAATTGCAACATCAAGACGTAGGTATCATCAATATCTGTTACCCATTCGGCATAGCGCCCATATGTACAGCAGACCGACTTTATCCGTCCAAAGACCCATCGGAACCATTCCATCTCAAAAGGAACCATCTCTCTTGCGGCGCAAACCGAACGCTTACGTCCTGCATAAAAATCGCTGTAGGGTTCCCATGGATGCCAAAATGGCAAGTAACCCCCATAGTGGTAGTGGACAGTGTTGATCTGATCGGAGCCCAATTCGTTCAGTTGTTTCCGCAGCATCCCAAAGAGCGGATAGAATTGCCAAGTGCCCGATGGGTAACTGCGAACACCGGCTTCAGCTTCTTTGGAGGCGAACCAAGCTGCTTCAGGCGTCAGCACATTCATCTCGCTGAAGAATGGTAGCCCCACCTCAAAACTCCTCTCGTAATACTCGAGGTGCTGGTCAGGAGGGACCGAAATCACAAGCGCATCTGGTTTCTTCTCTAATAAGGTTTCGAAGCTGGAAACCACGGTCGCATTGAACATCTTATGTGATTCCGCAGTTCGATCGGGCCGGATGTCGAACAGGACCACTTCGCACCCCAGGGCCAAGAGATCTCGGGCCCGCCGCTTTCCCATTGATCCCAAACCTATAATGCCAATTCGCTTCATAGATCGCCTATCTTAAGAATCCTGCCATCCATTCGGTACTCCAACTGTGCCAGTCGATGGGTCCGTTTCCAATACTCTTCATCCACCATCGAATTTATCTCAAGCAGCTCTGGTCGACGACGCAGTAATGAAACAATCTCGTCAATCCCAAAAGCAATTCTTTCCTTATACAACTCCATGAATAGAGCTTCGAAAAACGCCAAATCTTCAGGATAGTCAAGGGTGAGACGCGCCCATTCATGCACATGTTCAGGTCTTAACGGCTTGATATAAGCCGTCCTACACAAGCCCGTCCGAGTAAAATAATAGATAAAGCCAGTGTCATTCCGTTGTGTGAGATGATTTCTCCAAACTGTGCGAACGGCAGATGACCGAATCGCCTTTGATCCGAGGCCCAATGGAAGGCCCTCGGTGAGAACGATGTCGATTTCGGGCTCCGCCAAAAGACGATCCATGCACAGATCCATGTACATCGTATCGCTACAGGGGTCGTCCCCATCCGCCTGTATCACCGCGTCGAATTCGAATTCAGCAACGGCCGAATTGAAGCGGTCAATAATGTTGTCGCGGCTTCCTCGAAAAACCCGCGCCCCAACCGATTCAGCGACTGATGTTACAGGGTCATCGCTCTTGTCGGTGGTTGTGCATAGGATCACGTCATGCGGCCTTAGATACCTTGACGCGAATAACCGGTCCAATAGGTGTAAGATCGCGGGTCTGCCCATTATCGGCATCAATGCTTTGCCGGGCAGACGCTGCGACGATAAACGCACGGGCACTAATGCACCGATCTTCATATGAATTAATTACTTTTAGCTCTAAAGTCTTAGTGCCCGAGGAGTGGATCAAAACTGCCATTTTTCGCTATTCATGAAGTGTGGTGGTGAAGGCATGCCTAACCTTCTCCAGGCTGTCTGCGGCCCGACTTTCCATCTTCTCCTTACGTCTTGCACCTATAGTGTGGTTATTGTCTGCCGGAGTTCGTGCGAATCGGCCAGAAATAAGATGACAGCTAATCAATGCAGCATTGCAGTGGAGGCAAATCCCGGTGAAGTCGTGCACAGCGGCTTTGTACGCACTGGTTAAATGATCGAAAAACGGGTCTTATGGGAGCACCTTCGAACGATTCGCGTACGCGCTCTGTGGCAACAACACCTGAGATTTTTCGCATGGCCATCTGCAGGCCCTCGAAGGTTTGATCCAATTCTGCTTGTCCATGTGAGTAGGTGATGGTGATCCACGGCATCAGCACTCCCCAAGAAATCAATTCTTCGTGGAAAGACGTGGTAAGTTCCGGCCAGGGCGTGCCATCGGGATGGGTGCAAACGATCTGCGGGTTGCAATCGAACCCAATTATTCGCACATAATCTGCAACTCCCTCAGCACTAGCCAGTGCACGAAACCCATCGACTAGTTTCTTACCCAAGGACCAGATGTGTCGGCTTATATCAACACGAAGACATTCCTCCAAGGTCGCTCTGCACGCCGCCAAACCGACCGTCTCTGAACTGTGTGTCTGCGAAAGTACAAACACTCGGCGTTTGTAATGTTTCAATCCGCCCAACTCCATCAGCTCCCGTTTGCCCGCCAGCAGCGAAAATGAGTATCCATTGGCATACGCTTTGCCGAAGCAAGCAAGGTCGGGATACACGCCTCGCAAATGGTGAGCTCCTCGGATATCGAACTTTACACCACTAATCATTTCGTCAAAAATGAGGACGGTTCCTTCGCGGCGTGCAAGTTCACGTAGTTTTCGCAAATAATCGTCTTTGGGCTCATCGATCTTTATCGGCTCTAGAATTATCGCCGCAATTTGACCTGGAAACTGTGCGACCAGTCTTTCAAGGGCTGGGATGTCGTTGTAAGGGAATTTCAGAGTGAGGCCCGAAATCTCGTCGGGAACTCCTGCATTCATTGGCGTCGTCCCGATGAACCAGTCGTTGATACTAAAGAATGGATGGTCGGCGCAACAGGCTACATATTTCCTGCCAGTATATGCACGGGAAAGCTTGACTGCAGCAGAAGTTACGTCTGAACCATTCTTACCAAATTTGACCATCTCGGCCACAGGCAAAAGGTCAACAAGATATTCGGCCAGTTCATATTCCAGAATTCCGGGGCGGGTGAAATTGACTCCAATGTCAATTTGGCGTTTCACAGCATCGTTGACTGCCGGATAACAGTGACCCAACACGATCACACGGTTTCCCATAGCCCAATCAAGATAGCGGTTGCCATCCACATCCCAACAATAAGCCCCTTGGGCGCGAACCATGATCTTGGGTGACCGTAAAGGAAACTGGTCCTCGCCCTTGCTGTATGTATGACTGGCTCCGGGAACGAGTTCATGAAACCGTTGGTTAATCCGGTCACCTTGAGTGAAGTTGTCAATCCTTTTGTTCATGGTTTTACCAATCTCTTGAAGTTGCATTTGCGGGTCCCTTAGGAGGTGTTTTGGCTAGCGGTCTGTGATTAGCAGACATACGGCCTAGTATGAAAATCGATACGCTGCCGGTTGTCTATGGTTGAGTGAAGGTATCCGTGACCTTGATTCATTCACCGCTCGGAAATCAATATCGGCTGTGATCAGGGCACTCTCCCCGGCGCCTTCTCGGAGAACATTTCCCCGAGGGTCGACAATCATCGAGTGTCCAGTAAATCTTGTTCCTTGAGACGATCCGATCCGATTACAGGCAACCACAAAAAATTGATTCTCGATGGCCCACGCAAGCACCAAAGTGCGCCAGTGTTCCAATCTAAGCGCGGGCCACTGCGCACAAAGGATTACCAGCTGCGTGCCTTTTAAGGCGTACTTCCGGAAGAGTTCGGGAAACCTTAGATCGTAGCATATTGCCAAAGCGATCGCCCCAAACGGCAAGCGAAAGATCGGCGTCGTGCAGCCCGGTGTGAGAAATTGGTTTTTCAGCATTGGGCCAAAAAGATGGATTTTACGATAGACTCGGGTTGGTCCGGCGCCGGGATCGAGAAGCACCGCCGAGTTAAACACTTCCCGGCGGGCATAAGCACAGAACCAAGAATATACAAGTGGTGTCGGCGGGCCAATTTAGTTAATGCCGGAAGCACCTTTTCCTGAGAGACCCGCGCATGCATTTGAGAGCGTTCCAGGTCGTAGCCGCTCGACCAAAGCTCCGGCAGAACCATCAGCTTTGCTCCTAGCCGGGCTGCGGCGTGACATATTTGGACGCCGTTGCAAGGTTGGCATCCGTGTCCCCTGACTTCACGTCGAACTGCGCAAGTGCGATTCGCATGGATCGCTTTCGTTGTGTCATTCTGAATGGAGGAAGCGAGCACTCATTTGGACCGGACAGGGTGCCCTCCTCGAGTCTCACAATTTGGAGGTCTGGGACACGCCCTTTGCAGAGGTCGCCTGCAAATCACCCATTCTCACCCCAACAACTTTCCAAGGTAGAAAGATTGGACCTGTAAACTGAAGGCGCTGACCATCCTCTAGCTTGCGTGTGTAGGTGCCTAATCCTCCGTTTTCTGGGAGGGGCAGATCAACGTCCATCACAAAATCACGGCTTACAAACTGTTTGCAACCTCTAGCCTCACAGATCTTTCGAAAGCGTGAGAGACTATAGACATTATAATTACCGGGATTCGGACAGTCCTCTGGCCACGTATAGTCCTTTACTTCGATGTTTACGTCAACATCAAAGTCCGTGAACATCGAAGTTGCAAACAGCCAGCCTCTGGTCACCGAGAGCAATTGATTCAGAAGCGCATCATAGGAATCAAGGCTGCTGAATATATGAATTGCGAGAACCAGGTCGAATTGTTTCCCCCCGAAATAATCCTCAAGTTTATAAGAATCTCCCACCTTCAGGTCAACCTCAAGGCCCTTGCTGCGAAAGAATGGACTACCGATTGGGAAGAGCACCTCACCTGCAATGTCCACCCCAGACCAATGGAAACCCGGGACTATTTGAGCTAAGTGAAAGATGTTGGCCCCAGCGCCACAGGCGACATCAAGTGCCTCGCCTTGGGTCGGGCCTATCAATGACTGGATAAAATCCCCCATGTAGGATGTACTCCGATATGGTTTTGCGAATTGGCGCTGGTGGTAATCCCAGTCTTGTCGGGCGATTTTCTTCCATCTTGCGATTTGGGCTGCATCAAGTAAGGTTTTCATCCCACATTTCCTTTTTGAATTTAGCGTAAGTCACCTTATGATCGCGCCAGCGTCAGTATTCACGCGGCTTTTAAAGTGAAATCGACCTCCCGGAGGCTCGACCCTGGGTGAGAAACAAAATCAGATCGCGCTGTTGCCGGTTCCGACGGGATAGATAGATGATTGGTTGAGGTTGTAGCGACATGGTCTACAGCGGGTTGGAGTAAGGAGAGGTGTTGCAACGTAGGCCACAAAAGGGGCAATTTCGACCGTGCTGGGTGCGGATTGCATGTCGATTCAGGGTGTCTCCAGATGAAAATCTTTTCACACTATCAACGAACACTGGGATCGGCCTATGATCAGAGCCGTATTTGAACGAAAAAGGAGATACCGGTACATAGGCATGTACGGACAGAGTTTAGCACTGGCAAACTTGGTTTATTACTTTTTGTTGTGCGTCTTTGGACAGCCCTACCGAACAAGGCAGGCTCAAGGCTTCTTTGCTTAATTGTTCGGAGACTGGCAATTCCCCGGCGAAGCTTAGGGGATGTGCTGGCGACTTGTGGATGGGCTGCCAAAGGGGACGGCATTGAATTCTCTGAGCGGCGAGAGCCTTTAGCAAGTGACGGGAGTTGATGCCAAATTTTTCCTCTTTGATCCGCACGGTATACATCCAAAATGTGCTCTTCGCCCATGACGCCTGTCGCATTGGCACGATGCCAGGAATATCACGGAACGCCAAGGAGTAGCAGTCGGCTATTTCGCGCTTGGCCGCCACATACGCGTCCAATTGCTCCATTTGCGCGCAACCCATCGCGGCCTGGATGTTCGTCAGTCGATAGTTATAGCCAATTTCTTTGTGAATATACTCAACGGGATCGTCCTTTGCCTGAGTGGTCAGATATTTCGCCTTCTGCGCCCATCCTTCGTTTGAGGTCACAAGCATGCCACCGCCGCCGCTAGTGATGATTTTATTGGCATTGAAACTCAAGCACCCAATGTCCCCGATCGAACCCAACGGCCGGCCTTTATATGTTGCGCCAAGGCCCTCTGTTGCATCTTCGATGACCTTCAGGCCGAATTTTTGCGCCGCCGTCAAAATGGGGTCGAGATCGACCGGATGGCCAAGGACATGGACCGGAACGATGGCGGTCACGCACCGGCCGGTACGCCGATTATAAAGCGCTCCGTTGCTCCATCGGCATCCTTCTTCCAGAAATTCGACGACCCGAACTGGATCCATCTGCCAATAGTCAGGTTCTGCATCTACGAACACGGGCCACGCGCCGACATACCGAATTGCATTGACGGGAGCGATAAACGTCAAGGTGGAAACAAGCACCTCCTCATCAGGTTGAACACCTGCCACAAGAAGCGCAACATGAAGCGCTGAAGTGCCGTTCACCGTTGCAATGGCATACTGGCATCCGCACTGCTGGGCAACCATGTGCTCGAACCGGTCTACAAAGGGCCCGGCCGATGAGACCCATCCGGTTTCGAGACACTCCTGGACATACTTCCATTCGTTGCCGCGAATTTCCGGCTCTATTAATGGGATAAGTTCACCAGTTGGCGGAGCTTCCAGGAACGTAGATTCAGTCATATTGGCTCATATTTGCGCTATGCAGGATGACCGATCGAGGAGAAAAGACAACCTCAGCAGCGATGCTTTAGCGCATTTGTTCAGGAGCGGTCAGTTACGATACCTCTGATCTGCGAAGTTATCGACAACATTTTCACGAACCAGGTGCGCGATTTCCGCAATACCATCCGCCACCGTACGGGTGAGCTTGAATCCAAGCTGATCGGCGATTCTCTCGAAGGACACCCGGTAGTCGCGAGGGTCTTCGGCCTTGGAAACGAACTCAACTACAGCATCCGGGGCGAAGGGGTGAATCATTGCGACCAATTGCTTCTTTTGGAAATTCTGGTCGGTTGCGCCCACATTGAATACCCGCCCCCCCACCAGCGCCGGCGAACAATTCAGAACCATGTCGATGGCGCGAGCAGCATCGCTTGCGTGCACATAGGGGCGCCAGAATTGTTCACCGTATACCTTGAGACGCTTTTTCGTAAGTATCTCCATAGTGAATTCGTTCACTGTAAGATCGAAGCGCATGCGTGGCGACACGCCGTAAATTGTCGCGAACCGCAAAGGCGTCGGACACCAATGTTCGCTGCGACCGCTTTCCAAAAGCGCGGTTTCAACAGCCACTTTTGTCTCAGCGTAGAGAGATACGGGGCTCAGCTCGGTTTCCTCGTCCACGTATTGACTGGCGTTCTTCATCTTTCCGTAGTTACTGCATGTCGAAGCAAAGATAAACCGCTCAACGCCAGCACTCTGGCTCTCGGCGATGAGGGCCAGCGAAGCGTCAAGATTGGTAGAGCGAGCTAAGTCGGGCTCGCGGGAGCAAGCTGGATCGCCCACAATTGCCGCCAAGTGAACGACTGCGTCCCGATCTTCCACAGCGGTTCGCAAAATCCCGCGATCGCGAATATCTCCACGGATGAATTCAAAGCCTGGATGCGTCCATACGCCAAGAAGGGACTGGCCGCCATATGCGAGATAGTCGAGAACGCGAACCTGATGGCCAGCCGCGAGCAGAAGAGGCGTGAGCGTTGAACCAATATAACCGGCGCCGCCGGTTAACAAGATCTTCATAATATGATTTCCATGGATTGATTGCGGCCCCGATATGCTCCACTCGTCTTTGCTTGTGAACTTATTGGCACTGGTTCCCAGGCCAAAGACCCGCTCGTGCGTCTTTGGCAATAGAAGATGCTTTCACCCATCGTTGCTGTTATGTTGCGGGGCCACAGCTTGGCTGCAGGACAATCACTGAGGATTCAGAGGTACAACTGCGGGAACTGTGGGATCAAACTACCCCGTTGCGAACGTCCTCCTGGGCCCTGGCGTAATCTTCGTGACGTCCTATGTCGAGCCAGTATTCCATGATCGGGAAGCTGACGACGACTTTTCTGGCATCGATCAGTCGTTGTATCAGTTCGGTCATATCGAAACGGCGGCCTGACGGAATGAAATCACAAACCTCCGGTTCGAGGAGATAAGCCCCCGCATTAATGAAGAAATTGAACGAGGGTTTTTCCCGAATATGGTTAACATGAACTTCCTCCAATTCCACGACGCCGAACGGTACTTCGACGTCATATTTGCGCACCCCGACTGTAAGCAGCGCATGGTGGTTGCGGTGGAAGTCGAGCATCTCCTGAAACGGGACACCGGTGATGATGTCCCCGTTGATGACAAGGAAAGGATTGTCGCTCCGTCTCATCAATTTTACCCCGCCCGCCGTGCCGAGCGGATAATCTTCCTTAAGGTAATTTAGCCGGACGCCAAAAGCGCTGCCATCGCCAAAGTACTGAACAATGCTTTCCGCTAGATAGTGCGTTGTCAGACTGATGTCGCGAATTCCCGAGCGCCGCAGCTGCTGGATTGCACGCTCTAGAAGGGGTTTGTCGCCGACAGGTAGCATCGGCTTAGGCAATTGTTCGGTGAGGGGGAGCAGCCGCTTCCCATATCCGCCAGCCATGATGACAGCGGAGAGGACCGTGCCCCCACGTTTTGCAAGGTTCCTTCGGAGCAAGAACTTGATCACGCGGCCTGCGTCATCTACCACCGGAAGATGGTTGATGTCATTTTTCACCATGAGTTCTAGCGCTTCCGTTGCGCACATCGAGCTGTTGACGGTCAGCGGCTCGAGAGTAGCGATGTTCTCGCACGGAGTCTCCAAAGACACACTCCGTAGAATCGCGCGGCGAATATCGCCGTCGGTCAGCAGACCAAAGAGCATCCGGTCAGCGGTGCATAGAACCAACGCACCAGTCCCGGCCTTATCGAGTTGAGCAATAGCCTCCGCGATCGAAGCAGAGGGAGGGAGTGTCACCATCTTCAACAGCTCGGATGCGTCTGCCTCAATTTCACCCTCCACAACAAGATCGCGACGAAGCAACAAATCCTGTAACACGCCCTGTTCATCAATTATGGGAAGATGATCAATGTCATGGTGGTTCATCAAATGAAGAGCTTGCAACCGCGTTGTGGATGGATACGCAACGATTGGATTTCTGGTTGCAATGGTCTGGCATGGGACATCCAGGGGTTTCGCTTTTATCACGGCGCGGCGCAGGTCGCCATCCGTCAATATGCCGTACAGTTTGTATCCGGCAGAACAGATAGCCAACGCGCCAATCCCGGCCGCATCCAAGCGAGCAATAGCCTCGGAAATTGTCACATCGGCTGAAATAACAAAGCTCGCAAAATGCTCTTTGGTAACTGTCTTAGGCATGGGTTATCCTGCTCCAGGACAATGTCTTGTTGTGACTACTTCAACTAGGGCTTGAGCAGTAGGAAAGAAAATCAAGACTGATCAGGAAATAGGACTCCGGCTGGTGCCATTCACAATGAGAGGCGTTTTCCGAACAGTGAAGAACCTACGAACCAGAGGCCCCATCTGTCGCCTGTCGATGTTGGTTTGGATTCAAAACTCAGCCTTCAGCTTTTAGATCGCCGTCCACCCACCGTCCACCACTAGATTGTGGCCTGTCACATAGGCGGAAGCATCCGAAGCCAAGAATACCGCTGCGCCTGCGATATCGCCCGGCTTGGCCATCCTTCCGAGCGGTGTTTTGCGAACGTAGTTTTCGACGAACGGAGCCGCCTGGTTGTTTTCAACACCGCCAGGCGAGATGCAATTGAACCGAATACCGTCCTTAGCGTAGTAGGATGCAAGGTAGCGCGTAAAATTGATAATACCGCCTTTAATCGCCGCATAGGCTGCGGGCATGGTGAGTGCCGTCCCTTCATAAATTGAAAAATCGGGGCCGACCATTCCATAGGTGGATCCGAGATTGATAATTGAGCCGCGTTTTCCGGATCGCATTGCTTCCGCGGCCTCCCGACAGCACAAGCAATAGCTAGTCATTTGACTATCAACGGCGGTGCGCCACGCGTCAATCGAAACTTTCTCAAAGGCTACATCCCAATCCTTGGACTTCGGGTAAGCACTGTTCACCCATACATCGAGCGCGCCGGTCTTTGACAAGATTTTGGCTATACCGGCCGAGATGGAGGCCACATCCAAGATGTCCAATGCAACGGCCGAACACCGCAGCCCTTTGGCCGTCAATTCTGCGGCACATTTTCCGGCTGTGTCTTCATTAATGTCAGCGATGAAGGTGTGCGCGCCAAAGGTCGCGAGGCCTTGCGCCAGCGCGTAACCGATCAAACCAGCCCCGCCGGTCACAACCGCAACACGGCCATCCAAATTGAACATATCCTTCACGTTTAAGAAACCTCTGAGTGAGTTGAGGTGAGCCGGTTGTTTGAAGAGATTTCGTCGATTGCCAAGTGGAAATTCTGTTCTTCGGTTCAGGCTGCCAGGGACTCTTGCAGGCGGTTGAAGTATACGTGATCGCGGGTGGGTGCTTTAAGGCTGGAGTGAGGGCACATCGAGTTGTAGAACTCGATCTATTGGCCGAGTCGAACAGCCACCTCACTGGCCGAGGCGTAGCGTGCAGGTAAACCTCTTCATACTTGATGAATTTCCAGGCTTGCTCAACGAAGACGCTGTCGCGCCAGCGTCCTGCCGTCCATGCTGATGGCGACCCCACTCTTCTTCAGCAGTTCGGTAAAGGCTTCGCTGGTGAACTGGCTGCCCTGATCGGTGTCGAGTATTTCCGGTTTTCATTGCAGGAAACGGCTTCTTCCAGTGCCTCGATGGAGAAGGAAATGTCCATGGCGATCGACATGTGCAAAGCCAGCACGCGGCGGCTGGCTAAGATTCAGTCGGCGCTCGCAAGACTTTGCGTGTTACTTTTCCAGTCTCGGGATTGAGCACACAGACCGTGGTTGCCCCATAAGCATTGCTTACCGCCGCGCCCACCGCCGACAGTGCCTGAATCGGAAAAGTTTCGGCGTTCAAGACATACTGCCAGTGGTGGAAGGGCTCCTCGACATCGAAATTGTCATAGTGATATGTGCCAGCGGTTGTACGCATAGCCAGCCATGGTTGAGGACCGAAAGACGGCGTGTTTGTCCGGACTTCCAGCAAATGTTCACGCTCGCCGATTTTTCGAACTGACATATCCAATTCACACGGGGATTGTGGGACAAGCTCGAGTGCGCCGCGCATCGCATCGATGGCTTCAGCAAACTTGAAGTCTACGTCCGGATAGTCCGGCACCACTGCGGCCAATAGTTCCCGGACGTGCTCTACATCCGGGCGGATATCCCGGAAGTCATGATTGGTGAACGCGAGAACCGCGGGTTTTCCGGATCGCGCTTCGTCAAAGGCTTGGCGAACATCGTTTTCCTCCAGCAGCCGGAAGCGCGTGCCAACATTAAGGCACCGACCAATCCAGCGGCGGCAAGCGCCCGGGGTCTGGTAGTCGTCCGGAGCCGGGTGGTAAGGCGCCCAGTTCCTGGGAGCCCGACGCCAATCCCCCAATCGTCCGCCGTCAACATTGAATTGGGCACTGTCGGCTTCGTTTGGGACCACAGACTGGTTTGAATAATCAAAGGGCACAAACTGCTCCAAAAACCAATGACTATCGGGACGAATAACATGAAATCCGGGCCGATTAGCTGCCGGAAACCACTGGCGGTCAATAATTCGGCGAGTGATTACTTGAGATAATGCATTCGACGAGGCCCACCAATGTGTGGCGCAGCGGTGAGCCTCCCCGCGTGGTGGATGGGGATGGAAATGGAAGTGGATCCCGTCTTGATGAGATCCAGTTTGACGAAGGATCGCTTGGTAATGATCAAACACATTGTGATAACCAATGTCTCGCCGTCGCGGATTGATATCGTAATCAACGTGGTCGACACAGAACCAGTTGTATATCCAGCCGCCACCGGAGGAATCGCGCATACGAGTTCGAAACGACTCGGACATCGCATCGCGCAACATCAGGTCGATTTTGTCCCAGGTATCGTTGTAGGCTAGCAGTTGAGGTGCTGCCATCTTTTGTATGGCTGCCTCAGCCCCCCCACAATCTACCTTGCCTTCCTGGAGTCGCCGCAAGAGTTCGACACTTGGTTCAAAGTCGACGTGAAAGATCTCGCGAATACGCTCGAATGTGGCTTCGATCGATTCGTGAAGCGGTCCTTCGGTATCAAGGCAATGGACGATGTAAACTGTTTTCGGCGTTTGGCTCACTGATTTATCGGAGATTTTGTGCAAGGTTTCTGTCAATGGTTTTTGCCGGCACTCCGACGGTCGTGACTCCGGGGGACACATCTTTAATTACGACCGCTCCCGCACCGACGACGCTGGCGGCGCCAATGGACACTCCTTGAATGATACATGCCCCTGTGCCGACATGCGCTCCCGAGTCGACATGGACGCCGCCGGAAAGAACTGCCCCCGGGGCAATGTGCGCGTGAGCGCCCACGACGCAATCGTGATCGATGATGGCACCGGTATTGATTATGGCATTGGAGCCAACGCAGCTTCCGGACTGAAGAATAGCCCCCGCCATAATTTGGACTCCATCTTCAATTTGCACTTCAGGAGCGACGATCGCCGAGGGATGTATCACGGTCGCAAAGCAATACCCTTCACGGGTGAAGCGATCGTAAACATCCTGGCGACTTGGAGTGGAACCGGTGGAGCCCACACCATTCACCAGCCGCACGTCGCCAGGTGCATGAAGCAATACTGCAGCGTCGCTGCCGAGATAGCTGATTCCGAGCAATGGAGAGGCCGTCGGGTTCAAGTCAACGAATCCGAGAATATTCCTGCTGCACAGTAGAAGCGTACTGACCAGAACCTTGGCGTGTCCGCCTCCCCCGATGACGATCACTGGCAGTTCCAAAGTGTCCATCCGTCGATTACTGCAAGTGGCTCCAGTTGAGGACTTGATCGGCAATCATGTCGGATGCAAGTCGGCGGCCGAGCACATAGCCGATTTCGTCCGGACGAATTCCGGTGCCAGGCCGCTTCGCGTCCAGGTCCGCCTCGGTAAGCACATGACCGCCCTGCAATTGCCGAGTGGTTACCAGGCTTCGGCGAAATTTCTTCCGCTTTTCGATCTCCGCAGCAATCACCGTCCGTTCGCTTTCTCCGAGGGCTGTAACGATGTGTCTCCCCTCTTCGACAATGGTTTTGAGTTGTTCAGGATTGGCGGAGATCGCGTGGTCCCACCCTTCCAGGTCCTGATCGAGAGTGAAATGTTTCTCGATCATGCACGCGCCAAGTGCGATGGCAGCGAGTGGAATCGCGGTTCCCAAGGTGTGATCGCTAAAGCCTACCGGTACACCGAAGGCTTGCTGTAGAGTGGCCATGTTGCGCAGATGAACGGTGTCATATTCCGGAGGGTAGATCGACACACAATGCAGCAGGACAATCTGCTCATTGCCTTCAGCACGCACTGTTTCGACGGCTCGCTCAATTTCGGCCAACGTAGCCATGCCTGTGGAAATGATCACTGGGCGCTGTTTGCGCGCGACGTACTTCACGAGGGAGAGATGAATGATGTCCATCGAAGCGATCTTAAAGAACGGCACATCAAGCTTCTCAAGCAGGTCTACTTCCTCGACGGCGAACGGTGTCGAGCAGAACGCGATGCCACGAGACTTGCAATGAGCGGCGGCTTCGACATGTTGCTCCGAGGTGAACTGGTAGGCGGTTACCATTTCGCGCAACGAGCCGAAGTGCTTCCTCTTATCGGAGTAGGAAATATTGCGAGCATACTCTTCTTCCGCGATGAGCGATTTGTCGGTCCAGGATTGAAACTTCACTGCTTGCGCGCCCGACTCTGCG
The DNA here is from genome assembly GCA_963814015.1 of uncultured Acidobacteriaceae bacterium. Taxonomy (GTDB): domain Bacteria; phylum Acidobacteriota; class Terriglobia; order Terriglobales; family Acidobacteriaceae; genus PALSA-350. The sequence continues at coordinate 211,155 of CAWFBI010000001.1, read as the reverse complement.
GCTGAATCAATCAAGCGACGACAGAGATTCATGTCGCCATTATGATTTGAACCGATTTCCGCAACGATGTAAGGTGGATGTCCCGGTCCGACCGCAACGCCGTTAATTTTTACTGGCTTCATATCGTACTCCATCATAGTCCTTCCACATCCACTGCAAAGCAGGTTGCGCGACATCCCACCACCAGACAACCTGCGGCTCCAAGGTGTTGAGGTTACGAACGTAGTTCTCCAGCTTTTTCGGCTGCGAAACCACCTGTTCGGAAAAGAGTTGAACATCGGTGGCAGCCTCTTGTACCTGTGCCCAGCGATCAGGCAGCACATTCTCCATTGGCGAGGCCTGAAGCAGGTAATAATGTTCCTGTACTTTCTTTGTGTCTCGAATCACTTGGTTCGCGTCGAAAGGAAAGCGGATGGGAGCCATGTTTGCCCCATGCTGCCGGTATTCCATTCGTACAATTGGGTCGAACGCCAGCCTCGCCCCTATTAACCAAGCCTTGGTAGCTAGGAACCAATCAACCAAGGCGATGCCCGCAGGAAGCGGCAAACACCGCCGAAGCAACTCCGACCGATATGCCGAATTGGAAAAGCCAAACACATTATTCCGCGGCAAAATGTTATCAGGAACGGCTCGCTCGGGAAGCGTAAGAATCGTCCCCAAATCTTGCCGATGTTGATCCACCAGTCGCAGTGCGCATGCGGCGAGTTCGGAGGTCTGCAAGGCCGCCCGTGCTGCCGCGACCCGGCTCGGATGCAGGATATCATCACTATCCACCAAAACCACGGCATCAAAATCTTCCACGATTTGTGCTAAGGACCGTTGCCGGATTCGCGCCGGAGTGTTGCCCGGTTCAGACGGTACCCAGACCACCTCCAAATGTCTGCCAATCGCTGTCTCGACTGCGCCGGCCTCAATCCCGTCGAGGCCTATCCAGAGTTCAAATTCCTGATCCGTCTGGGCCTGCACCGAGCGATACCAGTCCGGCAGGTACACCTCGACGCCTGGATAAATTGTTGTGTAAACCGCTATTCGCTGCATTGCGCCAGACATGCTTAGATCGTCGAAGGCGGGGCGCTCAGGGACACCATGGCGGTAGTGCCGTCCGGCAGTTGCCATTCATATGGAATCACAACGTGGGTCGAGCGGGGCGCCCAGTTCAGATACTCCCCCTTGTAACCATATTCGGCAAGATCTCCGACCACGCTAAAATAAGCTACTTCCTGGTAGTTAATTATCAGGTCTCTGACGTTTGCCGCCCGGACGACCATTTTGACTGTATAGCTTTGTGGCAGCAAGGGAATAGATCTGAAGGTGCATGTTATCTGACCAGAGCCTTCCAAGAAATCAGGCCTGTGCCCATCCAGTAACATATTGGAAGTGAAACAGGAGCCGTTAATTCCCAACACACCGAGCGCCATAACTGGTTTCTCGATTCGCTTTTGTGCGTTGTACGATACCTCCACGACCAAGTCGTCACCAGGGCGAAACTGGCTGCTTTCCTCCCGTCGGTCGTTCTTTAACACGACCTTCTGAATGATCAATCCATAATCCGAATTCGCACAGGAAAAAGGGAGCTCCTTGAAGGTACTGTCGAGATAGTCCTCGACGATTTCATCCGCCTTTCCGTCTTTATGCAGTCGGCCCTCCTTGAGCCAGAAGCCTCTTTGGCATAAGCTCCGGACGGCTTCCATATTGTGGCTGACGAATAGGACCGTTTTTCCGCTCTGGGCGAAGCTTCCCATCTTTCCGAGGCATTTCTTTTGGAAGGCAGCATCACCAACCGCGAGCACCTCGTCGACGATCAGGATCTCGGGTTCAAGGTGGGCAGCCACAGCAAAAGCCAAGCGAACATACATACCGGAGGAGTATCGCTTCACGGGCGTGTCGAGAAACTCTTCGATTTCGGAGAACTCGACGATCTCGTCAAATTTGCGGATGATCTCTGCGCGAGTCATGCCCAGGATCGCCCCGTTAAGGAAGATGTTCTCCCGTCCAGTGAGTTCCTGATGAAATCCGGTACCGACTTCGAGAAGGCTCGCGATCCGGCCGTCGATGCGGAGCCGTCCCTCTGTTGGAACAGTGATCCGGCTCAGGATCTTCAACAATGTGCTCTTACCCGCACCGTTGCGGCCAATGATGCCGACCACTTCACCCTGTTTGATCTCAAACGAAATGTCCTTCAATGCCCAGAAATCTATGGGTCCCAGCTTCGCTTTCCTTCCGGACCGCAGCCACTCGAGCGGGGCGCGCATAGCGCCCTCGATGGCATGGCGCATGCCGTCACCGTTGGTCCGCCGCTGACCGACGGTGTACCGTTTGCTGAGATTCTCAATCGTGATGGCGGGCTGGGGCATGGCAGGAGACACGGAAGATAGGTTCAGTTCACTCAAATAACATCGGCGAAGGTTAGCTCGGTCGTTCTGAAATACCAGATCCCAGACACGATGAGGAGGGTCACCTCGACCGCCGCTACTACGAGGGCTGGCCAGAATACGTCGCTTCGTGCGCCCAACAGGCACCAGCGGAAACCATCTATCACCCCCACCATCGGGTTGAGCGCATAGAGAAGGCGAAATCGCTCAGGAACGACACTGCTGCGGAATCCGACCGGGGAGATGTAGAGGCCAAACTGAACCAAGAACGGGACGATGAAACGGAAGTCACGATATCTGACCATAAGGGCGGAGATCCACAAACCGACGCCTAGCGAGGCAGCGAACACAAGTAATACAAAAAAAGGCAGTAGTAACACCGTCACAGGAGGTACGTAGCGATACCAGATCATCAGTGCAACGAGGAAAACGGCGGAAATCAGGAAATCCACAAAACTGGTGATAACGCTGCTTACCGTGATAACCAGGCGTGGGAAATAAACTTTAGAGATGAGGTTTGCGTTCAATAAGAGACTGTTTCCGCTTTCGGCCATCGCGTTTGAAAAAAACTGCCAGGGCAGCATGCCGGAAAAAACCAGCAGGGGATAAGGCAACCCTCCAGAAGGCATTTTGCCCAGCTTACCGAAAACTACGGTGAGCACAAGCATTGTGAGTAGAGGCCGGATGATCGACCAGCCCACTCCCACCACGGTTTGTTTGTAGCGGACGAGAAGATCGCGCCACGCGAGGAAGTAGAACAATTCCCGATAGCACCAAAGATCCCGCCAATACTGCCGCTCAGTGCTCCCGGCTTCGATTAGCAATTGAGTCATAAGCGGCGCACCCAGCGTCCACGAGCGGTTTTGGTACGAGCTCGAGTCACCGGACTAACGTGTAGCCCCTTCGTCATGGAAACCGTCCCCGGCCACTTCAGACTTGCTCGAATGTGGAGCAGACCTGTGACTCATCTGATCTATTCATGCACCACGACGTGTTCGTGCCGTTGCTCTAGGCTTACGTTGCGCGACCGACGGTAGCATTCGAGAATTCGACCGGCCACGCCCCAGACTCTGAGCCTGTTGGAGAATCGCAGGGAAGGCTCGAGCGCAACCACCCATCGCAGGCCCCACACTGCCAATCTACGAAACAGAAACAGAGGAACTCCGCCGGCAAGCCACCTTGCTTCGGGCGGAATGCCAAATGCCCTGATTTCGGAGCGGCCTTTATCGAACCACCACTCCAGCAAATACTTTTTCTGAACCCGATTTTGTGAAACCGAGTGATACACAATTGCGGAAGGTTCGTACCAGAACCGTTCGCCCCCAGCCAACAGCCGAGAACCGAATTCGGTGTCTTCGCCCCGGATCTCACTTCGGGGACAGGGTCCGATGTCGGTCCTGAAATCACCATATTTGACGAATGTTCCCCTGCGAAAGGCCATGTTCGTACCAAATGGCGGCTCGGTCAGTTCAGCAGCCTCAGGACCGAGGTCAAAGATGGCAAAAGGTGCAAGCGCATACCGGTTTTTGATCGACAGCCAACGGGGCGGCGAGAACGCCTCTCCCGGAAGGATCCGCCCTCCAACCCCAGCCCATTTGCAGTCTTGTAAAGCAGCGCTGAGTTTGTGTAGCCAGGTGGGCTCCACGGTCACGTCGTCATCCATGAAGGCCAACACGTCCCCAAGAGCTTTCTGCACTGCTGTATTGAGAGCATAGGACTTGCCCTGCCGGACTTCAAAGAGATAGCGAAAGCGCCCGGGATAGCGGCGACAGATCTCATCCACTACAGCACGTGTCTGATCACTCGAGTTATTGTCCACAATCAGAACTTCCCACTGCACTGATTCCGGCAGCCTCGATGCCGCGACACTATCGAGAGCCTTCGCCAAGCTCGTGCACCGGTTAAAGGTGCACAAAATGACCGTTATGTCCATTTTGGTTTGGCTACTTCTTGTCCCGCCACCACAAGGCCCAGAATTAAGCACGTGTAAGGCGAGGGCTAATAACATCTGTCATGGCCAAATCGGATAGGGTCGATCTATTCTCGGCAAGCTCAGTCAATTCTGTTTTAGCGAGAATCATGGTATCAGTGAAGCCTACACTCGAGAGCTTTAGATCCTGTTGCTTTGCCGGGTAGGTCTACTCTCCTGAGTAGCGGAGAGTTCCGCAACCACTGCAAAATCGGCCGGTAGAGCGCTACCCCGACCACGGTTCCAAGTGTGTTGGTCAACACGTCGGTCATACTGGAATCCCGCGTTGGCAAAAAGTACTGCAATGTCTCGATCGCAAGACTGATGGTCAGCCCTAAAACGAGTACCATAACCCGGGGCCGGGGCACCGGCCGCACCAGCGAAAAGTAGGCAGCGAAAAAGAAGCCCAGCGGCACGAAACCAGCGACATTCAAGCAAACGTCGGACCAATAGCTCCAACTTATCCAGCCTTCCCACCGGCCACGAAATTGATCCCACGCCGGCTCCAGGAACGTTGGATGCAACACGAAATAGCGGGCCGGGACCATAAGGTCATGCGCAGAACCCGTCCGATCATGGATCACGTTTCCCTTGTGTTCATCGAATACATACAGCGTAACCGGAGCTTCCTCTCCGCGAACAACGGGCACCTGCTGTTGTGTCCACCGCTCAAAGTGCGTCTCGATCTGCGAAGGCGTCAGTTCAAAATCGTAAACTGCTATCCCCATCACCTGCCCTGGCCAGCCATCTTTGATGGTCGAGTTCCCAAGTACCAGCTGACCTGTCAAGTCGCCGTTCACGAACCCAAACCTCGATGAGACCTTGGCTTGCACCCCGTTGACATAGACCACGGTTTGCTTTTGGCTGCCCGTGATCGTCAGGACTACGCGGTCGCCCTTCTGAAATACACGAGCCGTGCTCAGCCATGCCCTGACAATTCTTCCCCGCCCGTCAATGCTGGCGCGTTGGACGGCCAGGCTGTCGCCAAATTGTCGCACTGCAAACGCAAATTTCGGATCTTTGGAGCTGTCAAAGGCGAGGATCGTACCCGACGCATCGATCCGTCCGGGTTGCAGCCAAATCTCTAAACTACACGCGTCCCCACGAGAACCTACGCGGAAGGGGTTGATACTCGAGACAATGCCATGGTGACCGAATTGAAGTCCGTTCTCTTTGTTGAGCCATTGCACTTCGTTCTTTGGAGCACGAAATGGCCATAATCCGGCTGTTAATATCACACCCAGAATGCAAGCGCAAAGTACACGAATGGTCCTCGTGACTCCAAGGCCGTTCTTTGGCTCAACCACGTGAATCCATCCTTCGGAGTAGGAAACGATAGGAGTTCCACGATGCCCAAAAAACGCGGGCACAAATTGCTCTCACGAGCCTCTCCACATCCTGGCATTTTGTACCTCGGAAAGCTCACTTACAGATTCTTCATCTGTATCTCGAGAGGAAGACTACTCAGCCAAAACCATCAGGCTGTATCCACCCAGCACGCGAACCGTCAATTCAGGGAAAGCCGTGAAACAGAGCTTCCTCGGAACCCTTGCAATCTTCTGGACAAACAGATCCCCTAGTTCAATACAGCGCGGAGTGTAGAAGCAGTCAACTATAGTGTAGCCTACATCAGTCAGGGTACGCAGGGCGGTTTCCTTCGTAAAATAGTGGAGATGTGCGTGATTATCGCGCCGAAGGAGGAGACCATTCTTCCGTAGAACCGACTGAACCGAGAGATCCAGTGGAATGTGAAACAGTTTTTGTTTGGCCTTAGACCGGACTGCTCTCACTAGTCCGATGTAGTCTTCGACATGTTCGAAAACGTCGAGCATTAAGAGCAAGTCGAAGAATATGCCGCTTTCGTCTGTGCGTATGTCGCACAACTGAAAGCGAAGGTTCTCGTTGCCCCATTTCGCACACAGGGCCAGGGCATCGGGAGCAACGTCATAGCCCCAGCAGGTACATCCGGGAGGAAAATTTGCTTGGAGTTCATTAAGCACCAGGCCTGCACCGCAGCCTACGTCACATACAGTTTTGGGTGCCAGGTTATGCTTGCTCATCATTCGTCGGATTTGCCTCACTTTGAAAGGCGATTCCTCGACGTGCCACGAGGGATTGTACTTTAAATAGCTGCCGTCCAGATAAATAGCGCTTTCCGAATCGATACTTACCAGTTTGCCAGTGGCCGAAGGTTCTTGCCGAAGGGGCACAGCAGTCATGGCATAACTCCTTACCGAACTTATTACCAAACAACATCGCGCGTGTGCTCACAATTCGAATGACTCAGAAGCCCCGTTTGACTGCCAAATAGGGCATGAGGGCCAATTCGGCCACGCCGGGAAGTGGATCGCTTGCGCTGAACACTGCTTCCACATTGCAGTTTCTCAGCGAGCGGAAATAGCTGACCCAACCGGTATCGCCGCTGAGAATCGCCGTTATTGCCGCAGGAATATCCGTAGTCGTGCGGACCCATGCCGATCCGGGGCGGCCTTTACTGAATGCTACGGGCAAACCAACTTGATCCGAGTAGAGCATGTAGCTGAAATCCACGCCGGCATGAGCCCCGAGACTGTGATAGCCCCATGTTCTTGCATTCACGTCCAGAAGCCTATATTGGGAATCACGCGGATCAAGCTTAAACTCCACTTCGACCAGCCCATAGTAGTCGATCGCCCGCAAGAATCGCTCGGACAGTTCCTCCAGGAGAGGGACGTCCACTGTCTCGACATAGGTGCTGGCCTTGCCGAATAGAAGAGGGTGCTGGCGGCTACGCCGTGCAACCATTTTGCCTACGGCTTTTTTGTCACGAAAAAACGCGCAATACGAGAACTGCTGGCTACCACCACCCGGAATTAACTCTTGAACCATGATCTCGCCGGGACCGGCCACCTTAGACGCTTTTTCAAACAGAATTCTTAGCTCAGAGTGGCTGTCTGCTCGCCATGCCTTAGCCTTGGCAGCGTATAAGAAGTGCTCTTTGATCGCTGGCTTGATTGCAAATGGTGGTGCAAGGCTATCGAGTTCTGCCAGCTGGTCAGCGGTTTTGGGATAGTGTGTGGCCGGCATAGGAATATCGAGTTGCTGTGCAAGCCGGTAAGTGTTCCTCTTGTCCCACGCCCACTTCACGCTTTCCCAATTGGGGGTCGGCACCCGGAAAACTTGGCTGAGTTCTGAACGGTGATGCGAACATGCAGCGACAAGCTCCTCCCGGGTCGGATAAAGGACCCAGCCTTCTAAACCGAAACGTTGCCCGATCTGAAGCAGACTATTCACCACCGCACGATGATCGCGCAAATCGGCTGCTCGGATGAACTGTTTGCAGTATCGCGAATGTCGGGAAATAGAGTGTTCATCGTCTACAACGCAGACTGGTACTCCCCGCCGCCCAAGGCTGCGAACGATGCCTAACCCCTGGTAGTCTCCGCCGATCACGACCGCCCCGACGGTCTGGTCCGCAGGATGCGCCATTCTGGACCTTGGCATGGTTTTCGGTAAAGCTCTCAAGTCAGTTATTTCCAAGGTTCCGAACGATGGACCGAGTCAATTCAGTCGAGGCGAACTCCGCTCCCGAAACAAAACCTAGCAGAGGTCCAAAGCTCCATGTCGCCGGCTTACCAAGGAAATACAATCCCGGAATGGAAGACTCCAGTCCACGATTAAGCACGGGGAAACCATCCACAGTTTCCAGTCCTCTCAATAGGGACTGGGATAGGAAAGGATAACGCGATACATCAACTCGGAATCCCGTAGCCAGAAGCGCGTGATCGACCAATCGCTCGGTTCCGTCATCGAGCCGGAGGCGAAGTTGACTCGCGGCGACGGCGGCGGACACTACCTTGCGCCCCAGAGTGATGGGCACTCCTGCGATCCGAGGTCGCAGCCAACCGGCAGCCGCCGGACGGATCGCCCGGTAGGCAGTGCGATGCTGGAAGGCTCGGGGAAGACGACGAAACAGATGCGGCATTGAAACGAGACGACTAATTCCAGCTGGTCCCACGTCCCGCGTCGAATAAAGCACTTTGGAAATGAAGCCCAGATGATGTAGTCTCGCATGCAAACCGACCCAATTCAGTCTCTGATTGCGCGCAATTACGTCAGCCTCAATGCCCGCCTCTTTAAGCAAGGCCGCTGACTCCAGAGCACTCTGCCCGCCCCCGATGACGACCACCCGCTGACCACGGAATTTTCGAAGATCCTTTTGCTCGGTAGTGTGCGAGGCCAGAGCGCTCGGAATGCGATCGAATTCTGCAGGTCGATTCGAAAAGGCGCCGATTCCTGTTGCAACCACAACGAACCGCGACGTGAATTCCTCCCCATCCGCGGTAATCAGCTTGAACACGCCCCCCTCACGTTCGACTCGTCTTATGTGACGGTTATCCAGATGCGGGACTGCCTGGCGTTGGTACCACCGCCCGTAATCAACAAAGCGCTCGACCGGAATCAGCTTGGACATGTGATTGCCGTTTTGGAGGCAATACGCGTCCAAGGTCAGCTCTTGTTTCGGATCCGCAATATGAGAAGCTTCCCAATTCGACCGCAGACGCATGCCAGCAGGCATCTCATTATCCCAAAACGACATCGGATTACCAAACATTCTCGCCTCTACCCCCGCCGCGCGCAGGTACGCCGCGGCAGAAAGCCCATAGGGACCGGCTCCGATAATCCCAATCAAACAATCGGCTGTTCTAGACATGTGTCGCTGATAACTCTATCTTTCATAAAAGAGAAAGTGTCACGATTACGCGGGCCCGCTCAAACGCTCCCAGTTCTTAGTTAATTACACTCGCTTCATCACCGCCGCCACAGATGCCGCCTTAAATTTGTCTCCACGCAAAACGACCTCCAACCGCAGCTTCCCCCATTTTGCGTCACGCTCGTACTACATCCGCAGCCGTTGGTTGAAACGAGAAGATCAGACGCCCGCCTTGTTCACTCGCGTAAGCAATCCGTGCTCGCTCCTTTCCAGCTCCCTCAATTCGCAAATCGCTACCATTTTCGATGAGTCTCATCTGCGCCCGCTGACGCCACCAACTGTTGACCTTACCTGGAGTCGTCATCCACACGTTCCTCTTCTTCCTCAAATTGGCTAAGTGGGCTAGCAAGTCCTCGTATACGGCCCTCTCCCGAGCGTTCAGGAGGTAATCTGGATGCACTATGAAGCTAATAAAGCCGGCCTTTCCTATGATCAGGTCGATCTGCCGTTTCCATAAGTTGATCGAATAGTCGTTGAGCATGTAAAACAGCATGTAGTCTTGAGTCGTCGTAACGGGCAGTTCCACAATGTTACCAATGAAAAACGGCATGACCGTACAGCAGCCGCCGTGCTGCGGATCCAGGTGCGCCACATTGGGAACTGACATGTCGTAGGAAAACTTCAAGGCGTCAAACCATAACTGCTTTCGATATAGAACGGCGGCTCTGAAACCCTCTGCCCCAAACTGTTCTCCGTAGGAATTGATCCTCGTCGCTCGCTGAAGAAATTGTTCTCGGTTTCGATACAAATGACCGTCATGGTTCAAATCGTGAACGCCCACTTCAAACCCGCGTTCCCGGACAGACGCTAAGAAGCGTTCGGTGACTCCATAACACGCTTCAGGAATGATCTGAAACGATGCCTTGATTCCAAAAGAGTCATCGAGGTCCATAAGATCTGGGCAGAAAGCCAGCCCGGCTTCTGTCTCGACGTCGTGGGTCATGACCGCGCAACTGGATGCACCATCTGGCCAGAACCAAATGAACGGAATACGCCTGCCACCACCTGATCTGGCTGATAGCAAGAGCAGCTGCTCGACCAGGGTATCGACAGAAGAATCTACAGGCCACCGCGGAAACGGGGGTTCGCCCCAGCCTCGCAAATAACACTTTTTAATAAGGCTCCGCATATTAAACGAAAGAAAGGGCCGCAGTGAGTAGTACATCCTTACCAGCGCAGATTTAACGTACCCTTCGCGCCAATTACCTGCGTAGAGCTCGCACCGGAGATTGTCGAGCACCTCGGTCAAATCAAATGGTAGATACGTCGTTCCGTTGTGAGTGGTCACATCAAGGAAAGCATCGTGGAGACCGTTCCTGCAAGAACTAGACAGCCGGCCACCCGTATGCCTTCCGTAACAGACGACATCCCCTCCGAATCGAAAATATCCGCTGCAATCGGAAAGTGTACCCTTGAGAGCGAACTGTACATAGTCCTCTGGACATCGATAGTAATCAGAAAGATATTTGTTCACTATTATGAGTACTCTTCTCTTTCTATCGAATTATTTTTGTGGGTAATCGGACCCTCATTATTAAAGTCAGCCAGGGTCTGGTCAGCTATATGTCCTTAACCGCGTTTGTGAACCACCATCGACGCTCTTTCCTCTGGGTGCTCCAAAAGCCAAAGAATCTTGGTTGCGAAATCAGCCACTTGGTCTTCATTGTTGCTGTAGAGAGATGCTCCCCTTGCACTGAACCTACCCTCTTTCGAATCGAATTGGCCGTCGAAAGAATAGCCAGTAATTCCTCTTCGGGGATCCTTCCGGTGAAGTTGACCATGTCATCGAGTCACTTCTCCTATACCATCTTTCGCAGTCCGACGAGTCCGGGCCCTCCACCTATACACGTGAAGTGAATGTCATTGCGTCCCATTTTCTTGATATGCAGAGCCGCCACATCCAGAAGGATGTCCAATCCTTCCTGAATACTCATATTTCCAACGTATCCCACGAGGTAAAGCTTGCTGTATTTCAGAGTAGGATTCGGTGGGACGGCTTTGAAGGTTGCTAAATCGGGACCGTTGCGAACGACGAAGACGTCGTCGGGATTCCGGTTACCTCTCGTGACGGCGAGATCCCTGTAACTGTTGTCGGTGGCAATCACCACATCGCTGAAGCGGTAGGTGAGCTTTTCCAGATGAACCTACCTACGCCCTGTATGCGAAGTCTTTCCTGTCGTATTTAGAAAGATGCAGCTCCGGGTTCGCATCGTGATGATCGAAGATGTATTTGACTCCAAATGCTCTAAAAGGAAGAGCGACTTGGAAAATGTCGTCAGGAGGATTGCAGCCTTGAATTACACGGAAACCTCGCCACAGATAGATCCACCAGGAAAAAAGGAACTCCCAGATTATGGCGCAGCTGAACTCCCAAACATCCCAGCACCAGTCAAGCTCCCACGCAAATTTGGGCGGAATGAATACAATTGGGGTATAGGCTACTGCACAGTAACGGAGAGGTTTTGCGGCGGCTGCGGACCGCCCGTGCCATAGCACTCGCTGGCGTTGAAAGTTAGCGGCCCTCCCGCCCCTCCATCCGACCCACCCATAACGTTGAAATAGCAGGCCTGAGCAGGATTTCCGTAACTTCTTCCTCCAGGAGCAGTTCCGCCGGTAACATCTGGACCGGTTGCAGGAAACGCCATGGATCCCCACCAACTCGGCTTACCGGAAAGGTAGAACGATGGCGGTAACACTTGAGTTACGCCAGTCGCCCACGTGATGGAGCCATCGGCATTATTGAAATTCCCATGGAAAAAGTCGGTCGAGGAGGTGCCGGCGAGATGACAAGGAGGGGTTCCTCCGCTGCAGCCGGTGGATGCGCCTGTGTCGCTCGATTCCCCGTAGCCGAAAGACCAGCCATAGGCAACGGCATCGTAGCTCCGTGTCGCAGGGTACTCAATCGACGCTGTTTGCGTCATCGGGTTGGTGTAGCCGATCAGGGATTGCATCTGCGCACTGCCCACAATATTCCCACTGAAATTGTTGATCGTTCCTAGATACGACATCTGTATGGCGCGGGCTGCCTGGAATCCATAGTGACCAGTCGTACCCGAGCAACTCACAGCACCCCGCCCACTCGTTGGAGTACAAATCCGATTTGTGCCAATCACCCAGTTTCGGTAGGCCGTCGTTTGGCTGGACGTCCCCCAGATTGAATCCTCATAAATCCCGGTGAGAACGTTGCCTTCGAGCAAATTGAACTGGGGATGCGCTCCATGAAAGTCAATTCCGCCAATGACCACGTTGGTCGATCCGTTATCGAACTCTCCCATAGTGTAGTTGTAGGCAATCACGTTTCCTGCCGCCCCCCATTCCAGCATGATGGATTGGTGGGTGCGCTCGATGATGTTGTTTTCCACCAAGCTAGCGCTGGTTTTCAGGGCGATTTGGATATCGGAATCATGGGTCCCGGGCGTGTGCAGATACGCGTTCGAGAAGTAGCTGTCGCGAACTTCGTCATGATAACCCCAATACACTTCGACATGATCGCCGTCGGTGTAGTTCGATTCCACACCCTTGACCCAGCAGTACGCGCATGCGGACATACCAAAGTTTGCGGCATAGCCGGTGTTGTTGGCATACACCTGAAGGTTCTCTAATCCGGCATACGTCTCTGACATGCTGAATGGCACAGCAATTGGCGTGTTCGTATAGGCGCCGTAAAGTCCCGGGGAGATCGTTATTGTTGTGCCGTTTACACCCGTCACCTGCACAATTTGCCCGCGTGCAAGACTTCCGGTGCTAGTCCAGCCGTCGCACCAATTGCAATTCCCTTCACTGCCGGAGGTTGACACATAACTCGAGTTATTCGTTTCAGCGATGGCGAGGTATGTGCCAGTGCCGATACCGGACGCGCTGGCGACCACAATACTGGTGGAACCAGCAGTTGCCCCGCTAGTGATGTTGACGGGGTTATAGGGAACTGATCCTGAGCCTAAGCTGATCACGTCACCACTCGTACCCGTCGCGTTCAGGATCGTCTGATCTGCACCGGCGCCTCGTAACGTTACGTTCGAGGGAATGCTTATCGTCCCAGCGATCGAATAGGTCCCAGCCGCAAGATAGACAGTTTGACCGCTGGGACAGGAAGCGAGCGCCGAGTTGATCTCAGAAAGCGTCGCTGATGACGTAAGACTGACGCAGTAGGTTGTACGTGCGGGAATGCTACCTACTCCTGGGTTCGACCAGTCAATAGCTCTATTGGAATCCAGAATCGTAGTCCATGACTGAGCTTGGCTGTATAGCGAAAACACAAGTAGGATTAGGGGGAGAACTACGGGGCCTTTGTGTCTCATGAAACCTCATCCAGGCGTGTCCGTAGCTCAGTGGCTGTCTGCGACAACTACGGATCTCGCGCGGAAACCTTCCTTAGGTGATAGGCGGTCCGCATAAACGCGGGACCACCCGCGCTCCAATTTTGGTCTTGCAGTTCAGTATATGCAGTCATTAGGGTATGCAGATCACACGAAAGTTGCAAGCGTCCTAAACAGCGCTCGCGGGCGCCGAAAATGTTGTACAATTTCGCACCATACTCTCCCACTCTCGAACCGCTTACTGCCTAAGGTAATACCCGGGCCGAGCATTCCTCTTCAACCGATGCGCTCATTTGGTCAAAAACGGACTCCGTCGATGCATTCTCTCGCATCCTCAAACGCCGGGTGCGATCAAACATCTGCCCCAGCAAGCTTCGCTCGGACCACGGGTTGTAATTCTTGAATCAGTCCGGTTCGCCATCCGGAATATCGTAGTAGACGGTATCCACGGAATACAGTCCGGCAACTCACCACCGCTATCCAAAGCTTGCGGGAAATATGCAATTCTGTTCTTTCGGGTCACAGACTCGTTCTCAGGCACTGGCTGGCCGACCAGTTGGGCCCAGATTGCCGCCATCAGGTCGCGCCCTTTACCAAGTGATAGAGGGCAGGGTGGAGTACAGCGCGGATTCATCTCGATGAGATACGTCGCGCCGGTACGATCTTCACCGGTCATGGGCCGAAAACAGCGGCTCTGCGAGAGAACGTGGTTGGGGTGGGTCGTGAAAGCCAATGCTCTGACCACGAGCGATCAATTGAACCGGGGTGCCGGCCTCGTAGAGCAACGCGGTCAAGTCCAGAGCTGACACACCCGCGCCCACCACCGCAAGATGACGTCCCGTGAAGCCTTCAAGGTTACTATGTGCCGAACTGTGACTGACAAATCTCTCGGGGAGCGCCCTCAAGATTCGTGGCACATGCCCGAAGTGGGTCACACCGACTGCTACTACTACCCTGCGTGCGTGGACCTTCTCCCCGTCTTCAAGCTGCAGATCGAACCCCGCCGAAGATCGTTGGACCGATAAAGACCGGTTTGTTCTCGAGGTTCGGGGCGAACTTTCTCTGGAACGCCAGCCCATGGGAATATGAATGTTGCCAACGGAACGGGAACGCCCGTGTCCGCGTATGGAAGGCCCTGCTGTTGGCAATAATGGCGGAGCGTGAACTCAGAGTCCGGATCTGAAAGAGAGGACGCGAAGCCTTCCGACTTAAGCCGCATGCCCTTCGGCATTTGCGCCGACCAAGCGCTCATTGGCTTCCCAAGGATGCGAAAAGCTACACCACGAGCCGCTAGGTGGGCGGCGATGGAAAGGCCATACGGTCCCGCTCCGATGATAACTACGTCGGAGAGATTTCCAGGTTGATCGTATGGTTGTGCCATTGCGATGTTATCCCCACTTCGGATGAGTATTTAGGCCGCCAAGCGATCGACCAGCTCCATGTACTCATGCTTTTTCACATCCCAGTTATTGTGGGCTATGAACTGCGTACTACATCCGCACAACGCGCTACGTCGAGCCGGGTTCTGCATCAAGTCTAGGATCTTGGTGGCCAGGTCTTCGGCATTCTCGGACTCGAAGAACTGCACCATGTTTTCGTTGAAGTAGTATTCGTCAATACGTGTCCTCGAAGCGATCACCGGCACGTTCATGGCCATAAATTCCATGATTTTTGTGCTGAATGCTTCGTTGCCGAAAGAATCCTTCCGTTTCGGAACCACGCCCAAATCGATGGTGGCCATGATCTCCGCAACCTGTTCCATAGGGACAAATCCTTTGAGGAAGACACGGTCTTCCAAGTGCTGCCGCTGGATCATGCCCCTTAGCTTTTCGCGGTCCGGTCCATCTCCAACAATGAGGAATCTCAGGTTCGGCACTCGATCGCGCAGGAGCGACATAGCATCAATGACTAAGTCAAGACCCTGATGCCAGTTGAGTGTCCCTGGATAACACATGAGAAACTCGCCATTGGCAGCGGCTGGGCGGGGTCGGCGCCAGAAAATTGACAGATCGGGATAGTTGATCATTGCAGTGCACTTTTCCGAACGGACGGAGCGCCGGATTATTTTTTCATACCAAAGATCGTTTGAAATGATGACATGGCTGGAGTAGGCAATCGAAAGTTTTTCGAGCAGAACCAGCAAGTAGAAAACAAGTGAGCGTTCCCCGACCTTGAATTTGCTGGCGTAGAACTCCGGAACGATATCGTGGATGTCGAGAATTACAGGAGCACCCATCAGACGAGGAATGAGGGTTGCGAAAACTTCGAAGTCGGGTATCGAGTGTACATGGATAATGCTGTAGGGCTCAAGCAGATGTCTTCGCGTAACCTGCCACGCGGAACGGATAAAAAACAGCAACAGCTTTATCAAGTAACTGATCGGGCCTTTTTCGTCGACCACGCGTTTCTGAATGCGAAAAACGCGGACTCCCTGGATCACCTCAAAGGAAGGCTGCCCCTCCCGAGCCAACGCGATCGCATCCACCCGGTCTCCGCGCTTAACAAACGCCTCAGCATAGCGTCGGACCCGATTGTCCGCATCGTAGAATGTGTAGGCTAACATGCAAGCTCTCATAACTTAGATAGTACCGTTCCTTTCACCGTTTTAATGGGTTTTAGGATGAATCCCTTCACGTCGAACGAAGCGAGTGAACTCATGACACAAGTACCGTTATTCCGTCTCAAATTCTGGTTTGCAGACGTCCGAGTCAGCTTAGAACTTCACTTCTCGTATTGACGCAAATCGCCGGATTCCCGAGCGCGATTGTTGAACGAACATCCTACTCTAAGGGTGCGTTATCGAATGCGCGCGCAGGCACCGCGACGGGCGTCTTCACCCTCAGGAAATCGGCTCCTGCTCTACAACGATCCCCACGGATTCTAGAGGTTCGGTCCTCGATATGAAATAGCGCCCTGTCCAGTTGTCTTTCCAGGTACCATCTGATTTTCCTTGAGAACCGCTGGGCAGGCTTAACTAGATACCAACCAAAGACCTTTTCAACCCATAAGTACTTCCAAGAGAGGCTTGGAACTCCGAGCTGTTCCCCAAACTCTTTTGCCATTCGCTCCGCTTCCCCTACAATGTCGCGCCTCTCGGGATAGAAGTAGATCAAACAATTTCGCAGATACTCGATGCAGGCAGCCTGAACACGGGGGCTTTGTTCTAGTGAGTGAAGATATCCAATATGTAAGAGCATCGACAGCCAGTGGGCCTGCAGTTTCTGAGGAGAGCGACCGATATAGCTCAGGCCGTCGTAACCGAAGCAGCGATAGTAGACCTTCGCTCCCGGAACGAAACGGACGCCGTCGCTTGCCAGCAAGACGCGACAGAAGTATTCTCCGTCGTCATCCCCCAACAACCTGGTGTCCCAGGGACCTGCTGCCTCGGACAATTCCCGGCTCACCAGCCAGGTTGCCGTCTGCATGTAGAGATTCTGCCCTAGCTTGCGGAGAAGCCATTCGACGGGAGATAGATCCTCCCACAGTGCCGTAGGAGTGAATTGTGCACGGGAACGCCGGTAAAGGAACTGTCCCCACTCGGAGGAGAGGAGAGCCCGTTTGCCTGCACCCTGTTCGACTGCCTGCATTTGCCGAATGATTTTGTTTGGAGCCAGCAGATCATCGGCGTCCAGCCACTGAATGTACTCGCCGTCGCATAAGGAAAAGGCCTTGTTACGCGCGGCAGATGCACCCAGGTTCTCCTGGGTCACCACCAAAACGGAATCCGATTCGAACCCTCGCGCAATTTTCAACGTCTGATCCTTGGAGCCGTCATCAACCACGATGATCTCTTTGGGTTCCCACGACTGTGCGAGCGCCGAACGAATGGTTTCGGCGATCCATTCTTCGGCGTTATACGCGGGGATAAGAATCGAAACCAGAGGTCGCGCGCCAGCTCGGGGTCTCGCGCATTCTGCTTCATGAATCTCCTTACTCAGCCTGTGGCTTCCCGGGTCTTTGGGGGCAAACCGTGACTCGAAGCCGGCCGGCCGAATCATCTCACGCAAAAGGCCAGCTAGCTTCCGCAGCGGTGAAAATCCACCGTAGAGCAAGACGATCCCGCAGAGATACAGGCATCCGAAGGATAGGCAGACAAAGCCGATCCGAAGTGCTGCTCCCAGCGCGCCGGGCGCCCCTGCCAAGAATAGAAAACTTGAAGAGATCAGGCTGCTCACTATGCCAGCCAATAGAGATGCCACCATGTATTTCCAAACAACTGCGAGTATCGTGCCTACCCCAAGGCCGATTGGCTTACCCGCATACCACATTGCGGGAATGGTCAGGATCCAGAACGATATGCACCACGCCGCTGCAATTCCCTGAGGTCCCCAGTGCAGGCCGCCGAGGAGCAGCACGCAGGTTACGATCAGCTCGACAATTCCCCAAAGAAACCAGCGATCCGCTCTGCCTATCGAAAGGTGGATCCAGCCATGGGTGTGATAGAGGATCATCACGCCAATTCCTGGCGCGAAGAAGGTGAATATATGCGCGGCCGGCTCCCAACCCCGCCCGAGGAGAAGGCGAATCAGGTCCTTGCCTATAAGAGTGAGACCACCGGCAAGCCCCATTCCCACGAAGGCCATTACCGTCATGGCGCCAAGGAGATAACGCAGGTATTGAGCGCGATCGTCTTTGACGCGGCTCAATGCCGCGACCGCAACCACAGTGGTGGATGACACAAGTTGGGTCGCGGAAAGAGCAAAGAGGTCATACGCCTTCTTATAGAAACCAAGCGAGTGAGCGCCGAAACGCCACCCGACCAGAAGATTGTCGGTGTTTCGAGCGAAGTAGTTGACGCTGAAACGCCCGTAGGTGTGCATTGCAAACTGCAACATGGTGCCAGTTCCAGAGACATACCGAGGCCGGCCTGGTATCCACCGGCACATGAACCATGCGCCCACTGCTGTACTTAGCGGAAGAGCGCAGGCGCCCAACACCAGCGCCCAATAGCCCCACCCGGCCCACCCAAAGAGAATGGATACGACCACCGAAATCGCGCGCGCAATGATGTCGTTTGCGGCGACCGCTGAGAATTGCATCGCCCGCTTCAGAAGCCCCAAGTGTAAAACCGAGATGCTGGTCAGGAAGATCGTCGCTGAGACACCAACTGCTATGGGTGCAACTCGCGGCTCGCCATAGAACTTCGCCACCACCGATCCCGCTGCCGCAAAACCTATGGTAAGCAGCACCCCTCCGCCGAGGTTGATCCAGAATAAATTACTGGCAAGAATATGATCGATCTGGTCGCGCTGAATCACCGCTTCAGTGAGACCGTTTAGCCCAAAGTTCACCAATAGCAAGCTAAACGTAGTTACCATTGAGACCAAACCAAAATCTCGCGGCGTAAGAAGACGCGCCAAAACGACAGTCGCGATCATTTGGATGGCCAAGGAAACGCCGCCATAATAAATCGTCGTCCCAGCACCTCTGACCGCCAGAATTCGAAGCGCAGCTCCGCCCTTTGGAACGGAGGGGGCGAAGACACCACTCGAATCAAAGGGTTTCAAAAGGCCGCCTGAGCAACGATTTCAGTTTCTGCTGGGAGTTCAATCTGCCCTACAGGCATTTCAGGCCTAGGTTGGTGCTTCTTATAGTGCGAAATTCGGGGAACGCCAGTAATCGCCAGGAGAAAAGCAATCCAAATTGGGCTCATCATCCGGAAACCAGCCTCAGTGAAACTGTAAATCACACCAGCGGTAAAAAACGCCAATCGAATTCTGCCGGCATGCGGCTCACGGCGAAAAACTGAGAGCGCATGACGATAGCCGGTCACAATCAAACTTGCGAATAGCGCTACGCCGACCAATCCCAGGTTTAGGTAGAGTTCAAGGTATCCATTATGTGCCTCCTGGATTCCTTTCTCGGTCATCTCCCACACACGCTCCAACCGGCTCCCGAGCCAAAAACTTTCAAAGCCGGTTCCAAACAAAGGATTCGTTTGCAAGGACAGGACCGCTTGCCAAATTGCCGTTCGTCCAGTCAGGCTTGGATCTCTTCCCAAGGAATGGACCAGCGTTCCTCCGGTATCAGCGAATAGCGCGCAGAGTGCCAGGGCCACAAAAAAACCAACTAAAGTGTGTACTACACTGGCCCGTGTAATGACCCACCGCCGCGTTGTCACGACCAAAACCGCTGCTGCCATCAGAAAGCAGCTTAGCGAGGTCATGGAATCGGCAGTCTTGAACAGCCAAACCGCTGTTGCCAGGATAATGCCGTGGGCAATCATATGCTGGATGCGATGAGGCATCTTGCGTTCCAGATAGGCACTCAAGAACGACCAAAGCGATCCGAGGCCGCATACCAGACAGGTCATCCCGAGTAAGTTCTTGAACGTGGTAACACCACCGTACATCGGAACCCAGGTCCACGGGTTATAGCTGCGCCCCAGATCCGGGTAATACTTGATGAACAGCACCGACGTCGGCAGCAGCACGAATGCTGCTCGCGAGAAGAAGCGTTTGGTCGCAGCCAGAGGATCCGGATCGGTCAGCACAATCAAGACCATAACGAGATCGCCTACCGCCTTGGTCCACCGCTTGAACGCGACGAAGGAATTATCGGACCAGAGAATGCTGAGGGCACAGTAGGAGAAGAACAACAGGAGGGGCACGTTCCCCCGCAGAAATCTTTTGACTTGGCGCGATCTCGAGCTAAGGACCACCACGCCCGCAGCAATCAGGACCCCGAAGACTGCCGCGTCGAGCGGGCTGCCCTCCGTGTACTGGTCAGCCTGAGAGATCGTCGGACCCGTCTGAAACCACATGGACACCGGACGGGATCCAACGATTAGCAACCACATTACAGGGACCCAAAGCGCCTTTGAAGTTCGCTCTTTAAGATCCCGGTCAAGAAAAAAGAGTCCGATGATACCCGCTACATAGACGATTGTGGCGAGGTGCTGTGTCACTTGGAATCGAGGAACAGACGATGCAAATGCTCCAGCGTCAGAATCTTGTGGATCGCCGAGGTGTAGTTACGATTCCCTTTGAGGTGACCATCCACTAGGTTTTCGAGAATGTCGCGCTGTAAATAAGGCCGAGAGAGGGTCCGTGAATCGAGTAACATCTCCCGCACATAGGATGCGAGGTTATCTCGGTACCATACTCGAAAATGGTAAAATTTGTGATGGCCTAGAAAGAGCCGTTCCAGGTGAAAGCACGAGAACACGTGATCGACACGGGCCACCGATTGCGGCATCCCATAGTCGTATGCATATTCTGCCTTGAAAGTAAACTCGAGGAACTGACGCAAGACCTTTGCGGGCAACGGGCTCCGGTTTCCGGCCAGCCCGCGGTCGGTTCGGATCTTCAGCAGCTTCGTGTCACCGTCGGCAATCAACCGCAGAGACACGTCGTTATTGTTGAGGGTAGACGCCGGCGCACGATAGATCGTTCGCACGAAATCATTGTCGAGGTACGGAGACCGGAGAGCGAGCTGTGTTTGCTCTAGTGCGAGAAGGCCGTAGTGGTGCCAGGGAGCCTGACTGAACAACGCAAAGGACAATGGATGCCCCTGGAGCAGTCCTGCATAGGTCTGCCGCGCGAACCCGATATAAGGCAGGAATTCTGGATGAAAAAGCCCGGGAACGGGATCCACCGGTTTGAAAGCGCGCACCCGCCTAAGCACCTCTCCGCCATAGTTCCCAGTTACGCGGATAGGGGCGATTTCGCGGGCCAGCTCGTTCACGTAGAGATCCGGTGAATGAGTCACTTCCATGCATCCGTCGGTAAGATAAACCGTACGCTGCGCATAATACTGAAAACGGGAAAGGAATTCCCCGCCTACGGTAATCACCTTGTGAGATTGCCCGCACGCAGAGGCTACCTGTTTTGCGAGGCGAACGTCCTGGCATTCTCGGAACACTCCTCCAAAGGAATAGCACGGCAGAGAGCCGGACGAAGGCTTTTGCCAAGCCATGATCATTCGGCTGTCCAGGCCGCCGGTGAGAGACATTCCGATCCGCTCTGGGGTATCGAAATACCGAGGTAGATTCCGAGAGAAGATGTCCCGGAGTTCCCTATAGTAGACTTCCGGTTCTAGAGGAGTCTGATCCTCCCAAGTCTGCGGTTCAAAATACCTGACTTTACGATGGACGGAACGGCCGCGAAAAGTCCACGCCGAACCGGGTGGCAAGACATGGATGCCTTCGAATAGTGTTCGGTTCTCTAAAACACAGCCACAGCTGACAAATTCGCCCAACCCGCGAGCGTCTGCTCGCCGGAGCTCGGGACGGATCGAGAGGATAGCTTTTGCTTCCGCAGAGAAATAAAAAGAGTCTTTCCCCTCGTGATAGTAGACCCGATGCATCCCATATCGGTCATTGAAAAGCATTGCTGTTCCCCGAATCTGATCAACCAGCAGGCCGTGGAACCTTCCGTTCAAGCACTCGGGAAAGTTGGGAGACTCTTCTGCGAGGTGGACTAGATAGGAGGGTCCATTTTCGTCGAGGACATGGCCGCGCGCCTTCAGGCGCGCCGCGGTTCCGGGTCCCGCAAATTCCTCACCGGAAAAGACAAGAACGAGATCTTCTCGCTCATTACGGAACGGAATGGCATCTGAAAACGAATCCTCGCGCGCAACCCAACCGACGTAAACACCCAAAGACTCGTCAATCCACGTCCCCATGACATAAAAAGATTCGTGGAAAAGGGCCTCTACCATTCGGTGTAACTCTAATTCAGCCTCGGGGCGCGGCAACCTTGTAATGAGCCCGACTATTCCTGGCATGATTTCGCGGCTGTCCTAGGAAGCATTCGTACGCTTTGGAATTTGCGGTTATACCAGGTGTTGCGAAACTCGCGCAGCTTGTTTGCGAAGGGCTCAGGAAAATGGTCTACCAGCCGGTGATGCAAGCTCAACCGAAATGCTGCCCACCCAAGATTGGTTAACGGAACGTAGTAGCGAGGTACGTCAATCCGTTGGAATCCATTGCGTTCCTTGAAATCGCTTACGCTGTCCCGTTGTTTTTTCCCGTAGGCGAAATTTGAGTAAACCAGGTATGAGATTTCTCGCTCGGCGCAAGACCGCACTGCCTGTGCGACCAGCGCATTCGTCGGAGCCTTTTCCCGGTGCCGGATCTTCGAAACAATATTCATCAATCCTGCTTGCGCACGCGTTTCATCAGCAACCAGCTTGATGAAGCCAATCAACTCCTCGCCATGGAAAGCGCCTATGAAAGTACTACTGTCGAGATAAGTAGCTTCTTCTCGGTACACCGTATCCAGGTCTTTTCCGTAGTGCGGAAATCGTCGGCCCTGACGCACCGGAACCTCGTTGTAAATCTCCCAGATTCCCCGCGCGAGCTTTCGGTCGAACGGGACCTCGCGGATTACAACTCCCTTTTTCTCCGCCTGTTTTGCCTTATTCCTCGCTTTGAACCCGATCTGCTTGTTCCACCAGTTTTCGAAGGAGGAAATGGGCAGCGCTGCGAGGTTATCCCATTCCATGGGGTACCCATACTTCGGCCTGGTCTCGGGCAATCCTTGCATGAACGTGAAAAGATCAATACGGTGTCCAGACTTGCGCAAGCCTTCAATCATCGGCTCCGGATCCGACAGGAACTGATACTTGTCCGCATCGAGCCGGGCAACGCGCACCGCGCAGCCGGCAATTTTGATTTCTTTGTTGAGAACAAGCATGGGATGTCTTAAGTCCTTCTTCGGGTGGGAACGCTGCCCTATTTCATATGACGATGGTTCAGGCAGGGAAGCTCAGGAGATTGGTGACTGCCCTAGGCAATTGACGGAGGGGGGAGGGATTCGACCCCCGAGCAGTTGCCCGCCGCAACCGGTAAGTTGGCTACTGCCTTGCCGACGGCGACCTCTCCGGACTTATGAACCTCAATACCGGATTTCCATCAGGTCTCGGAATCGTTGTCTTGGACCGGCAATTAGGGTCCTTGGGGCCTATTCAGTAACGTATTCCTCGCGGATGAGATTGATCCCCATCAATATAAGCAATTTCCCCAAATGATCACACAGCTTCACCAGAAGCGTCATAAAGTGGTGATGCCCGAACAACAGCGCAAATGGCAAAGCAACAACATAGACCGGAATTGCGACTATTGATTTCGCAATATTAGCGGCTCCGCAATTCGGTCGCAGGCCCGCGGTTGCGCCGCGAAGTAAGGCCTTCCTCACTAAATAGGTCCGTTTCCAACGGGCCGGCGGAACAACCTCAAAAGCCTCCGCCTCTGCAGACCAGATGAAGACGCGTCCCTCTTCAATCTTTCTTCTAAAGAAGTCCTGGTCTTCTCCGGCCCTGAACTCAGGTCGAAAGGGGGCAGCCTCGCCAAACAGCATCTGTCTCTTTAGCAAAACGTTTCCGGTGCGCGCTTCGTGCCAGTGAACCCGCATTCCAGTTGGATTGACCCTGCGGTCGTAGAATCGACTCTTCTGTATCCATGCTGGTGGAACTTCATCGAAATGGCGTTTCACGGGCCCAAGTACGCCATCCACGTTGTAACGGTTGCAGGTTGTGAATAATGTCAGCAGCCATTGCGGGACGGGAAATTCGTCATCATCGATAAATGCGACAAATTCCCCTTCTGCGTTCTCGACAACCTTATTTCGCGCCAGCGCTATGTTCTGTCTCGGCTCGACGCAGTATTTCACCGGAACCTTAGAGATTAAACGAATCTCTGCAACTACGGCTTCGGCGGATTTCGCCCCATCGTTGTCGACTACCACAATCGAATAAGTAAATAAACCGCCGGTTTCCTGCCGGTTCAGTTCGGTCAGAAGACGCAGGAGCAACTGGGGGCGCTTGTAAGTACAGACACAGACACTGATGTGCGGCGTTTCCGCCTCAGGTTCGGGATTCACCGGTTCGATGTTCGCCACCATCTCCTGCAGTTTGGTATTTACACTTGGCAACTTCATGCCGTAGCCCCAACACCGGCAACGCGATCGTCGGGGCCAACGAGATAACCCCGAGCTACCACAACGTTGTCCGCACGGCGCAAAATTTCTCCATCAAGCAAGAACCTGTACTCCGCCTCGTTCAACGGATGTGTCTCCACCTCCACGCTGAACTGACTTGCGAGGCTAATGATGTTGTCCAATCGGCTAGGACGAAGTGGGGGCAAAGAAAAGAAGTAATCTGTCATACGATGGCGCCGTGCCAAACCTCGATCTTGCCAGCGACGATAGAACCGACTGGTATAACCTTTCTCCCCTGGCCCGAACGAGAAATTCCTGCGAACAATCGTGCCCGACGGTAGCAGCTTCTGAAGAAATACGTTTGCAGAGAGATGCATGTGATGGTGGCCGTCCAAGCGGTTTGCTGGAGCTCCATAAAGTCGTTCAAACTCCTCCAGCTGCGCCCGGACAACGTATTCAAACGAGGCAGCAAGGCCTGGGTGGTAGATGATTGGTGCAAGACGATGCGATCTCAGAAAGTGAGAGAGTTTCTGTTGGTGCTCAACCAGCCGGTAAGGACATTGCGCCGCAGAAAACGAAGTGGTCAAGTTTAGATGGAGGCCGGCATCGACACCATTCTGCCGCGCCAGAAGAGCCGCCCGCTCAGAATCCTCCATGAACACCATGGCGCTTACGGAGGAGACCGCCCTACAAAGCACACAATTAAGCGAACGGTCGGTTGTATCAACATCCCGTCCCCAGTCGTCCGCATTCACGATAATAGCGGCGTCGAACTTTGGGCTTGTGTCAGTTCCAACCGACTCGCCGTCTAGGCAAGGTCCATCAGCACGACTGTTATGCGCTTTAGAGAGACTGTACAGATCATGCTTCATGAGCTTCACCTGGGTTCAAGCGCGTTCCCCGCGGAAGCGCGGTGTTGTCGCTCGACAAACTCTTGCGGTTGCGAGTGACAAATCTCGTGAGCCGATGCATCTGTTCCCGCTGGTGAAACGCAACCAATTCTCGCGACACCGGCCTTTCGGCGCGCCGGACGGACGCCCATAGATAGCCTGCGCCCAACGCGAGACCTCCCAGTACCATTGGCTTCTTAGTCATCTGATATGCGGTTCGGAACAACTCCCAAGCGGGATGATTCCCAATTGCGTAGTCCTTGGCGCCAAACTTGAATTTCGCTCGTATCGGTCCGTGCTGTGCCGACCCTATTTCGCGATGGTGAAAGCAGACCTTGTCAGTGAAGGTGCGGGTCTTCCATCCTTTCATCCTGGCGGCAATCACGGCGATATTGTCGATAGCGCCACCTTTAACAGGAACGTATCCACCGATAGCCTCGAAACATTCGCGGCGGAACACCTGACAGGCCCCAGATACATGTTCGATGTTCACAAATCGATAATCGTAGGCTTCGCGCGATGTCTCTCGGAACGGCGTGCCGACCAATCCAAGCACCGGGTCCGCAACCAGCTTTCCAAGCAAAAACGAGAAATAGTCTTGCTCAAAGCTAATGTCTGCATCCAAACTGGTGATAACCTCGTACGGCAACTCTGCGACCCTGGCCAGGCCAGCATTAAACGCGTAAACTTTGGCGGCAAAATGGCGTTCTGAGCGTTCCGGCATACGGACCAGTTCGAGCCAATCATGCTGAGCTGCATATCTCTTGACAATATCGTCAGTACCGTCGGTCGACCCATCGCTGACGATGACCCACTTCAGCGGGCGCACCGTTTGTGCCACCAGAGACAGTATCGTCAGTTCGATGGAGCGTGCCTCGTTTCGCGCCGGCGTAACTACGACATACGATGGAAGTTTCAGCACGGCGACACCTCGCTCAGCAGCGGACGCTGCAACTTCGAAGACGGCGATGCAAACTCGGCAACGAGCATGGAGAGAGCTAGAAACATCCAAGCTTGCGTCCACCTCATATACGAGGTCCGGATAGTACAGGAACGGAGGATTCTGTAATAGAAAAAATGCCCTCTCTCGTCCCACATTCGGTTCTTGGCCCATTCACAAACAGACCTTGCAAGCTGGACATTATTCGCATCCAGGTTCTTGAGTTCGAGCAGCGTGATTATGCTCTGCGCGACACAATGGGTATCGATCGGATAAGTGCGATTATGGAAGTAGCGGACTGCCCCATCTTCGCGGAAAAAGTGAGAGCGATAGAACCGGAAACCACGGGAAATCGACTCTTCGAATTCTGAAGTCGCCAGACTCTGGACGATGGACCGCAACGCACTCAGGTTGAACCCGGTATGGAAGTTGTCGATCCATTTCTGGTTGGCGCCTTCTCCATAGTCCCAACCGCCGTCCAAGTGCTGCTGCGTTACCGTATAGCGAGTAACATCCAGAGCCGGAGTGTGGAACTTCTCCTGGCCGGTGTGTTTGTATACTCTGCAAAATAGGGCCGCTGCAAGTAAGTTCGCGTTGTGAACTTGATTGCGAACAGTGGGAAGAGGATATCCAAAGCCGCAAACCAACTTTCCTGAAGTCCAATAAAGCTCTTTCAGCATGTATTCAGCAGCGCTGACTGCCATACTCAAGCAGCTTTCATCCTGGCGTTCTTCAAACGTATCCAGGAGACCGTTTGCGGCAAAAGTCGTGCAAACCAGGTTAGGCGTCCATCTGGGTACGAGAACCGTCCGAGTCTGCCAAGGGAAGTTGTATCCCCAGCACCAGTGGGGGACACCTGGTGACCTGAGTGCTATCAGTCGTTTGACCATCTCTTGAATGTGGTCGCCCTGCGTGGCTACACCAGCGCGGGAGAGATTCACGAACGCCGAAAGAAAAATCCCGAGGGCTTTCGGATTTTGGGTCTTTGGGATCAGCAACAAACGTCGGATATTAATCGGACTGCGCTTTAGAAACTGCGTGAGGACGAGGCGGGGAAACCTTGAATCCAGCATGGGAAGGGCGATGAGGATCCTACTATTAAGGACGTCGTAGGGCTCATAGCCTGCCCAATCGTTTGCCTGGCAATAACCGAGCAGATTCAGAGTAAGCGATTGTATGTCTTTATCCATTCCAAGTTATCCAAGCGCAATAAGTGATAGGTGTCCGTCGCAGACAAAGGCCTTGTTGAGGAGGAGAGTGACGTGGTTCATGCAGTTTGTTCTGCGGATACGAGCGACTTCTCTTCATCCACCGCGCGCTTAAGAGGCCTTGAAGTAAAGGCTAGAATCTCCTCGACCACCCTGGCTTGCTGGTTTGCGGTTAGCTGCGGGAACATTGGCAAGGAGACGATTTCGGCAGCAACTCGTCCTGCCACGGGGAAGTCTCCCAGACTGTAGTTCAGCGAGGCGTAGGCTTTCTGCAAATGAAGGGGAATCGGGTAGTGAATTCCTGTGCCAATGGCCACCTTCTTCAGGTGGTTCATCATCCCGTCGCGGTCATTGGTGCGGATCACATAGAGGTGATACACGGCGCGAGACCAGCTAGGCTCATAGGGAAGACATAGGGCTTCGTTACTCGCCAGAAGCCGGTTGTATTCGGCGGCCCGGTCGCGGCGTTGCGTATTCCAATTCGCCAAATGAGCCAGCTTCGCGTGCAGAAGCCCGGCCTGGATCGCGTCCAGTCGACCGTTGTACCCTTCCACGTCGTGGTAGTACTTCTTCGTCTGGCCGTGATCACGCAGCATCCTGACTTTATCGGCTATAGCGGCGTCGTTCGTGGTCACTGCCCCGGCTTCGCCACAAGCTCCAAGGTTTTTTCCGGGGTAGAAGCTGAACGCAGCCGCACGGCCCATAGACCCGGCCTTCATCCAGCGATTGGATTCCTTAGAAAAGTATTCCGCGCCGTGCGCCTGGCAGGCATCCTCAATCACGGTGAGCCCATATTCACCGGCAAGCCTCAGGATGGAATCCATGTCGGCCATTTGGCCGTAGAGGTGCACCGGCACCACCGCGGTTACCGGCCGCCCGCTCCGCCGGCTGATGAGTTTCCCGGATTTGTCCCACGTGCACTGCTCTTCCAGGAACTGCTGCAGCATCTCCACCGATATGTTGTAGGTGTTCTCGTCGATATCGACAAATTCCGGGATGGCTCCAGCTTGCGAGATCGCCTCTGTTGTAGCAATAAAAGTGTGCGGCACGGTCAGTACAACGTCGCCCGGTTGCACTCCACAAGCCATAATGGCAAAGCGCAAAGCATCTGTACCGCTGCTGATGGCGATCGCATGGCTCGCGTCACAGAAGGCCGCGAATGCGTCCTCAAATTCCTCGACCATGGGGCCGCCGATGAAGCCCGCCGTGAGCAGAGCCCGGCGAAACACACCGGTGAGTTCCTGCTCAAGTTCCACGTGGGGCGTAACCAGATCGAGAAAAGGAATGCTGTCAGGAACGCTATTAGGAATGCGCAATTTGACCTTCCACAGTCTGTTCGATGTAACGCAGAACCCTGGCTGGATTTCCAGCCACGATAGAGTTGGGTGGAACATCTTTGGTGACGACGCTGCCGGCGCCCACAATCGCGTTCTCGCCAACGTTGGTGTTGGAGAGAATCGTGGCTCCGGAGCCGATGGATGCACCCTTCTTGATGACTGTCCGTTCGACCTTCCAGTCGGCTTCGGTTTGCAGGTTTCCCTCGCGAGTCGTGGCGCGGGGATAGCTGTCGTTGATAAACATCACCCCGTGCCCGATGAAGACGTTGTCCTCGATGACGACGCCTTCGCAGATAAAGGTGTGGCTGGAGATCTTGCAGCGCTTGCCAACGCTGGCATTTTTCTGAATTTCCACGAATGCGCCGATCTTCGTCTCGTCCCCGATCTCGCATCCGTACAGATTGATGAATTTGACAGCCGAACGTTTGTCCCTAGTCTGACGTCATCTGCGATGCAGTTGTACGAGTTCATAGGTAGACCAGTGCTCCTCTCTTGCTTAGCGATTCGCTGGCTGCTTCCAGCATCTTGACTACTCGCAGCCCGGCGCAGCCGTCGTTGAACGGGTCCTTGCCGCTCGAAATGCAATCGACGAAGTAGGACAGCTCCTGCGCGCAGCGCCTCGACCTGCTCCAGTTGAGGCGCCCACATATCTCCGGAACGATAATTCACCAGCAGTTCGTAGAGTCCTTCGCGGTTGGTGATGTCGACTCCTTTGTCGTAGACTTTCACTTTTTCGTCGGCTTCGAGATCGTTCCAAACCAGCATCCGCTTCTCGCCGCCGATCAGCGTCGTCCTTACCTTTACCGGAGATAGCCAATTGACATTGATATGCGCAATGACCTTCTCGGGAAAGTAGAGCGTCATGAAGGCCACGTCTTCGTGGCCGTTCAGATGTCTCTGGCCGGTCGCGACGATGGCCTCGGGGCTGGCTTTGATGAGGTGATCCATGATGGATAGATCGTGCAGCGCAAGGTCCCACAGAACGTTGATATCGTGCTGGAAAAGGCCCAGGTTGACGCGAGTGGAATCGTAGTAGTAAAGCTTTCCTAAGCTGCCTTCATCGAGCAGTTGACTGATTTTCTTCACCGCGCCGGTAAA
The DNA here is from genome assembly GCA_963814015.1 of uncultured Acidobacteriaceae bacterium. Classification (GTDB taxonomy): domain Bacteria; phylum Acidobacteriota; class Terriglobia; order Terriglobales; family Acidobacteriaceae; genus PALSA-350. Next base: position 181,392 of record CAWFBI010000001.1, on the reverse strand, counting down.
GAGGAAGGTATGGTCCACCATGATCTTGAGATTCTTTTGGCGGGCGAGATCGATCAGTTCCTCCCCTTGCGCCGCATTGCTGGTGAAAGGCTTCTCAACGAACACGTGCTTGCCGTTTTCCAACGCAGCTTTCGCCAGCTCGTAATGTGTCCAGACCGGAGTGACGACGGCGACGGCGTCGATCTCGGGCGACGAGATCACTTCCGCAGCATCTGAAGTCACGTCGATTGCCGGATAAGCCCTTTGCGCACGCTTCCGCGCCGCTGGGCTCGTCTCCGCGATGGCGAGCACCTGGGAACTCTCCAGACTCGCAAGATTTCTTACGACGTTCGGTCCCCAGTACCCGTAACCAATTACTCCGAAATTTATGATGGTCTCACCGCCTCTCAAAAACCGCTGATGGTTTTGGAAATGAACTGGTCTGGCGAAAGGTGAGCCCGACAAGCGCGGAGCAGACACACAATTGACTGACTCAAGAGAACGGCCCCGACCGCGAACTCAGCATGCCCCGCTGCCGCGGATTACTGCACGAGGTGTGCGCAGAAGAATATTTATGTCCATCCAGGGAGACCAAGACTTGGCGTATTGCAGGTCCAGCCGAACCATTTCGTCGAATTTGACCCGGCTTCGGCCGTTCACCTGCCACGGGCCCGTAATCCCAGGTTTGACTTCCAATACACGGCGTCGGTGCCACGTTTGTAGGCTGCCAACTCGTAGGGGATTGGGGGGCGAGGGCCTACCAGCGACATGTCCCCTTTGAGAACATTCAGGAACTGCGGCAGCTCATCCAGGCTGGTTCTCCGGAGGAACTTGCCCAGCTCGCGTGACCCTGCGATCGTTTGTCAGCTTGTATACACCTTGACCATTCCCACTCGACGCTTCACGCTCTCGCTTGGCCAGCGATCAATTTCGTTACATATTCCTTGTGAACGCTAGGATCATTGTCGATGTACATCGATCGAAATTTCAGGAATGTGAAGCTGCGGCCATACTGTCCAACCCGTTGCTGTTTGAAGAAAATCGGACCTTTGGATGACGCTTTGATTGCAACTGCCATCACCAAGAACAACGGCGCGCACAGGACCAGTGCCAGGACGCTTCCGACAATATCCATCACCCGCTTTATACCTAATAGAGACCGTCTGCCGTTGTCACGGGTCGACAGGTCAGGGTACAAGGCCGGATTGCTTGGACGCCCAGGACTGTCGTGATCCCAATCGTCGGGAAAGAAGTGAAACGAGATGCTGACTTGATTGAATTGCTCGAACGTCAAGCTATCTCGTAAAGTCGTGCTCACCCTGGTCAGGATCGTGCTCAGAATTGAGTTCTGGTGATCGGTCACAAGCCCGGTGAAAATTACGCCACTGTCGCTTGCGCCTTGTACCAACCAATCACGTCAGTTTCCCTGGTGGAAGACAGCAGGGCAGGCACGATACCTTCGAGGGCTTTGCCACTCTTTTCCGGAGTCTGAGGGTTGCCGGCATCGAACAGCATAAGCAGGAAGGGGTTCCTGGAACGCTCTGTCCTTTTGCGCTCAACGGCGAGCATCCTGTGAAATTCCTCTTCATTCAGGACCTCGCGTTCCCCAGCCGGTACCGTCTTGAATATAGGGCCAGCCAGGTTTGAATCATTACCCGAGCATCGCAGAGTCACGACTCCCCTCCCCTTGTTCCCCGATCCTCTTCATAGGACAGAAGCAAACAGCAGGTTTGTTTTTTTGCTTTGGATGGGCGATGCGGATGTTAATTGCCCTGGACCTGACGCGTCGAAAGATACTTGACCAGATCGGAATGAATTATTCCGTATGCTTGGCGTTTGGCTTTGACGCTATGGATGGACCCTGGTGTAGTAATGGTCGTTACGATCCTGCCTCTTAGAGCCGTTCAACAATGCACCAATCAACTTCTTGGACTCGAGCGCTTCGAGTCCTCGCTCTAATTGCCGCTTCTCGGTGATTCCTTGACGCACGACCAGGAGGATTCCATCCGCCAAGCGCATCCAGACGCTAGTGTCAGCCAAAGGCACCACGGGAGGCGAATCAATGATGATCCAATCAAACCACGCAGTTAACTGATCCATCATCGCCGACAGTCTGCCTGACTGCAGGAGTTCCAAAGGATTCTTTGGAACGCTGCCTGCCGGCAAAAACCAGAGGCCCAGGCCTTCGAGATGGTAAACAGCTCGTGGTCAGATTGCGTTCGCCTTGCAGGCATTCACAGATGCCAGGTATCGCTCCTACGCCCGAACATCTGCGATAAAGACGGTCGCCGAACGTCTCCCTCCACCAGCAAGGTTCTCCCCTGTGTTCTACGAGCGAGGGTACAGGCGAGGTTGGCAGAAACCATACTTTTGCCCTCTTGGGGAATTGTGCTCGTAATTAGCACTTTCTTGAGCGGCCGTTCCCGCCGGAGGTGTTGCAGGCTGACCCCTAGAAAACGGAACTTTTCCGCCGCCAGACTTTCACTATCCGTGAAGCATACCAGTCGGTTTCCGGGAGGAAGCACGATCTTCAGGGACTGAAATTGGCCGAAGACATCCAACTGCTGGTCATCCAGTGAGAGCTCCGTTGGTCCAGGGTTTTCCAAGGCAGTTGCAGCCGCAGGAACCCCTTGTCGCGGGAGTGACGCGTCGCGCTCTGCGCTTTGCGTCGTGCCCGGTTGCTCGGACGGTGCCGCAGCTTTCCGTTCCGAGACCGCCCGAAGCTCCGCGAGCTGCAAAACCTCAGTCGCTGCTGACAAAGCCGACAAATCAACCCCAGAGCGTTCGGCTTCCGATCTTTGTAACGCGTCAAAAATAAGGCTCATGTTTGCTCACTTGAATGGCTGTAGGCGCAGCCAAATCCACTTCGCTTGCGACCACGCCCTCGCAGCAGGGAATACAGATCCGAAGCGACGGTCGTGGCTCGTTGGATATCCATCCCGTCGTGGCGGTCGGTTCCTGTCATCCGGGAACGGAACCACGTCGAGGCGGAAGTCCTTCGCCACCTCTTCTATAATGTCCGGCGGTCACGCATGGTATTTGCCTTGCGTAAGCACTGATGAGTGCGTTTTCGCAAATTGTATTGATCAGGCGGGGGAAACCCCGCGAGTGGCGATAGACAGCCATCATGGTCTGCTCAGAGAACAAGGTTTCCGCCTGGGAGCTTGCTCCCGCAATCTGCAGCCGCCGCTCGATATATCCCTTGGTCTCATTCCAATCCAGCGGATCAAGCCGCGCGCGAAGGGCAATTCTCTGCTTGAGCTGTCTGAGTCCGACGGAATCCAGTTTCTCATCAAGTTCGGGCTGACCGACCAATACGATTTGCAGCAACTTGTCGTCGGCCGTCTCCAAATTCGTCAAAAGGCGGACCTCTTCAAGTATGTCCGCGGACAAATGGTGCGCTTCGTCCACGATGAGTACTGTGGTCAGTTTCCTTGACCCCTCGCGAGACCAGGAAACTGACCCAGGTCGAGCAAGAGCTCGCCTTTGTTCTTACCCGAAGCAGCGAGCCCGAAGTCGGAGAGGATGTACTGTAGAAACTCCGTGGGAGAGAGGCGGCTGTTGAAGAGATACGCATAGGCGATGTCTGCTCTCTTTGCAACAGTCCCAGCAAGCATCGAAGCAGCAGCGTCTTTCCGGTGCCTACCTCTCCCGTCACCACGACAAATCCCTTATGCCGCCGAACGCCATAATAAAGCGCTGCCAACGCCTCGTTGTGCCGCTTGGTCGGAAAGAGAAAAGCGGGATCGGGCGTTAGTTCGAACGGGTTACGCGTGAGATTGAAGAAAGCTCTTGTACATTTGGAAGCGAAACCTAACCGTGCAGATAGCTGAACGCGGAACCCGCCAGGATGGTGGCCAATGCAAACACAGTCATAGCCCATCCCAGCAACATCCTCTTCTTGCTCGTTTGCTCGTCTGATGGAGTCAAGATCTCCGGAATCTCAGAGATCACCTTTATCGGCAGCATGGCTTTAATCCGCTTTTCGCTATGGAGGCGATCGTCCATGAATTCCATTCCGGCCACCACCACAAGGCCCAGCAGCAAACCGAAGCCCAACCCGATTCCACAAAACTTGAGGCGGTTGGGAAAATCCGGTTTCAGCGGCAAACTGGGTGGATCAAGCATGCGAAATCGCTCACCTTTCTGCATCTGTTCCATGCTGGTGGCCATCTTTGATTCGTTTTCCTTTTTCAGCAGGTCGTCGTAATTAGCCTTGGATTGATCGTAACCGCGGGTCAGATCTGCCAACTGCTGCTCGCGCGCAGGTTCGTCGTTCAGGCGTGCCTGGTAGTCGTTGATTTTAGCTTTCAAGCCAGCAACAGCCTGGTCACGATTCGCCAATTCGGCCCGGTTGGATTGTAGCTGGCTTTGCAGTTGCAGTACGGGTGAGTTTTGTGACGGCTCCGACAGGTCGCTCGCAGCCAAACCAGTGTCGGGTTGCTTACCAGCCTTGCCTTTGTTGCTCACGTCAGCAATGAGGTCGCTTCTCATCTTTTCGGTTTTGGCTATCTCGCTTTTTAAGTTCCGAATATCAGGGTATTGATCGGTGTACTGCGAGCTGAGATTTGCCAGTTGTGACTTTAGTTTAGAGAGTTCCGTGTCAATCGCCGGCAAACCCGTCGGAGCGCCGTCGACCGTCCGAGAAGTCCCTTGCAGACTCCGATATTGACTGATCAGCGTCTCTAAGTAGACTCGCTGCTGTTGTGCCGCGCTTAGCGCTTCCTGTTCGTTCTGTAGCTGCGCTTGCAAGCCGCTTAGGATCTGGAGATTCGTCGCCTGCTGGGTAGGCAATTCGCCTTCGTGACTCTCCCTTGAACACTCGAATCTTTGCCTCCTGTTCGGCAAGACTCTGGCGCGCGGCTTCCAACTGGGTTTGAAGAAACCTGGTGGTGTCTTCGGACTGTTGCTGGCGCACCTCCAGATTTTCGTTAATGAAGAGATTGGTCAGCTCGCTGGTGACCCGCTGGGCAACGTGGGGATCGTGCGCTGAATAATCAATCTTGAATGCGGTAATCTGGAGATTGTGCGAGTCACGCACAAGCTCGATCTCGATGTCCTTGCGCATGCGCGCAGCTTTTTCATCTGGCGTGAGTTGACTGTGGTTCCCGCTATAGAGATTTAACTCGTCAATGATATGGAGAAGGCGCGTGCGGCTAAGAATCTGCTGCGTGATGTTCTGCACGCGGTCTTGCAAATCTTCGTTGATATTCGATACTACGTAGTCTTTCGGCATGGTGGGCTGCTCCACCAGGATCAGCGTGCCCGACTTATAGCTTACGGGTAGAATCCAGCTGACTCCCCAGACTACAAGCCACCCAACAAATGCGAAGATTAAGAAATAGGGGTAGCGGCGTCGAGCCACGTCCAGGTAGCGCTGCACGTCGAACGGTTCTGAATTTTGTTCTTCGAGGACTTCAGGCATGACTATCCTCCCAGTGGCCTTGCCAGGTTATAGGACAAGGAGACGAACTCGCGGTCGGTATTGGGAGCGTTGGATATCACCGGGATACCGTAGCTCTGGTGCAGACGAGTGTATCCGAAGTCCACCTTGAAGCGCTCGCTGAGTTGGTGCTGAATCGAGACGGTTCCGAAAATGCTGTGCCCTCCGGGGCTGGAAAGAAAGGCAGACGGGGTCACGTTGGTGTTGATAACGTAGCTCGCCACTGATCCAACGGTCCAGGTGCGTGCTACTTGCCAGCGCACAGAAGCATTTGCGGCATTGGAGTTGGAACGCTCCGACCAAGCCGCCACCACCGGTGACGGCTCGTAAGTAGCTGGCCGCAAGGTTAGTATGACGCCCTTGCCAGCTCGTACTCGCCGTTAAAGTAGGGGACCATGAGCCGTAAGCCGGCAGGGGGAACTGAGCGACGTCTGTAATGTTGCGGCCCCCCCGAGAAGGATAAAGAGAAAGTCGGCTTCAGATAGATTGTATAAAAAAGAAAAATGGTGTGGGCCTGAATCTCACTCTGTGCATTCGGGGGATAAGCCAGAATTCTTGAGTATCGGTATGTCGCGCCGACATAGTGCATTCTGGAGAGACGATGACTGTAAAAAGCAGAACCCCCGCTCGAGCTCGAATTGTAGATACCAAGAACTTCGGTCGGATGAGTGTAATGCAGAGTGGTAAATATTCCGCTGGCACCGATCATGCCATTCCTGCTGAATTGATACCTCAGTTCCGTATTAGCATCATTGCCTAGCTGGCCTGCGACCGGAGAGATAATCGCATATAACGGAGGCTGTGGCGAGCCAGATACCCCCTCCCCGGAAAACGGATAAGGTTGATTGAAGAAGTTCGAGGTCTTTTGAAGAGAGTCTTGCAGGACGACTGTTACGTGAGGAGTCAATCGGTAGAGGAAATTCAGAGCCGCATACTGATCGGTTTGATTGCGAGCGCTCGTGTGCTGATAGATCGTGAAACCTGGACTGTAGGTCGACCTCAAGTATAGGCGCGAGGTGGACTTGTCGATTGCAATCGTGGGAAAGATCGCGTAATCGACGTCGCTGACAGGAGTAACGGCGTCTCCGCCGAGCACGTTATCACTGTATGCGGTAGTAACGGTCAAACCGGCGCGTAGATAATTTCGCCGGACTTCGGACCCGACCGCGGTTGGATAAGCTTCATCGTTCACCGGAGGCGGCGTAAGCATTTGGTCGGTCATGGCGAGACCGATGCCGCCGTCGGTCGTGGATACCTGGGACCATGCGGACATTGCCACGAGTAGAGCGATACTCAGGAAAACTCGCGTAAGCATAGACTGCCTCAAGGAACGACGATGGTGTCGCGCGGCTCAAGCTTGATGTTTTGCTGAAGATTCTTGCCCTTAATAACGTTCTTGTAGTTAAAGGCAATGCGGGACTCACCGCCACTCGCGTTCTGGCGGAGGATGTAGATATGTCTTTGGTTGGCGAAGTCTTTGAATCCGCCGGCTGCTGCAATAGCGTCTAGAACTGTCGTCGCAAGTTCAAGCGAATATGATCCCGGCTTCGCAACCTGTCCCAGGATGTTGAACTTCTGACTGTGAATCTCCTGGACCATTACCGTGACTTCCGGCTCTGCTATATAGTTCCGTAGCCTGCTTGCGATGTCCTGTTCGAGTTGTAACGGAGTGCGTCCCGTCGCCTGTACTTCCCCCACCAGAGGTAGCGAAATCCTCCCGTCTGAGCGCACTGGAATAGAACGGGAGATGTCAGGTTCTTTCCAAACATTGATCGCTAAAAGGTCGTCGTTACCAATGACAAAGCTGGCGTCGTGGGGCTTGCTGGCTGATTGCGCAAGCGACGTCGCGGCACCTGGAACCCTAGCGTCTGGGACTTGTGCCCACAGGGAACCGGCAAGGGCAATCAGGACGAATCCTAAGCCTCGGTAATCGGTTCTATTTTTCATAGCGACTCCTGTACTGGTCGTTCCAATCTGGCTCAGCTTTCCCAAAGCAGATCAGTCCGTCCGGGTGTTTCCGCGGTGCCCAGTTCCCTTACCTTTGAGTCCAGTGTCTCCCGGAAGGGGAGACAAATCAGACGCTTTGATTTGGTACTGGTCAATTTTGTACAGCAGTGTGCGATAGCTTATTTTGAGTAACCGTGCGGCAGCTTTCCGATTCCAACCTGTCTTCTGGAGGGCAGCGGCGATCGCGCTCCTCTCGGCCTCCAACCTGACACTGTGGACCAGAGACTTAAGCGAATCAGGACCGGTGTCTGCGACACGGGATTGATTCACTGATGGTTTCAAGCCGTTGAAGGCGCGCGGTGAGGTTAAGGCATCATTCTCGACGGTTTCGTGCGGATCTGGTCGGCCCATTTCAAACGTTTGTACTTTGTCGCCAGTCATGAGATAGCGTTTCACGAGGCTTTCCAGTTCTCGCAGATTGCCTGGCCAGGAATACCCCTGACAGGCCTCAACCATTGCCGGCGAAAACTCTCGCGGGGAGAGGCCATATTGCTTGGCAAGTTTGTGCATGAAATGGCGCGACAGGATCCGTACTTCCTCCCTGCGCTCCCGTAGCGGGGGCACGTGAATGGTATATGCGCTTAAGAGATAGTAGAGATCTTCGCGAAAGCGCTTTTCAGAAACTGCCCGTTCTAAATTTGAGGTACTGGAGGCCAAAACGCGAATGTCGACCTCGACGGCGGCGGAAGTTCCTGGTCGCATGAATCGCTTATTCTGCAGCACCCGCATCAGATTGGCTTGCACGCCCATCGGCATCTCAGTAATTTCATCCAGTAGGATCGTGCCTTTTAGGTTCAGCTCCAACTTGCCCGTTTTAATTTGCACGGGTGCGGTTGCACCGTCCCATTCGTAACCAAACAGTTCTCTCTCCAATAGATCGCCGGGCAATGTTGAACAATTTACCTTTGTGAACCCGAAGCCGGAACGGAGCGACAACTTATGAACCAATCGGGCGGTAGTCTCCTTACCGCTTCCTCCCTCGCCGAGAATCAGTACGGGCCCGTCGGCTTCCGCCAAGAGAGCCGCCTGCGAGCGGAGCTTCCGCATGATCGGGCTGATCCCAATGAAAATGGTGTCATCGCTGATCAGCTCGACATCTTCGCTCGTGATATCCGCCTCGATCGCTTCACACTCACTGGGAAGATGGCTCCGGATGGTCATTTCTAGTCGACGGTTGTCGAGCGGCCTCACAAGGTAGTCCCGTGCGCCCAGACGCATCACTTCTTGTCTCTTCCGACTATCACCGGGGTGACCAATCAAAATAATCGGCAGTGCGGGACGTAGTCGGCGCAGCCAGCGCAGGATGTGCAAACCATCGGCATCGCCCTGGGGGAGATCCAGCAAAAGCAGATCAGGCGTCGCGCCGGTTTGGACACGCTCCATCGCCTCCCAAACGTTCCCCACGAATTCAAGCTGCCAGGAGCTTGATTCTCCCATCGACCAGAGGGTGCGAACAAAAATGGCGTCGCGGCTGACGAATAGCAGTCTCGGTGTGTCAATCACTTTTCCTGCCGGAGGGCGATTCATGAGGTACAGAGGAGCGACGGCACAATCCAAGCCGAAATTCAAATCCAAACACATAAGACCACTTAAAGTTTTAAGCCGACGCCGCGGGAACGGGCGCTTGGCTGACCGATTCTTGGGCAGACAGATTCCGTGAAGCTTGATGAGGGGTGCAAAAAAACCGGCGGAACACCCTCAATTCAGCGGCGCATACGCATGCCCGCATTCAACCCATAAGAGTCCGGGCTAAATTGGCTCCACTTCGTATCCCTCTACCTGAATCGCCAGAGATCTTTGCATGGCATCCACGGATATGATCAGCCTTCGTTCGCCGTGCCGAGACAAGAAAATTCCCTCTAAGCCCTCCAGGGCACCCCCACGGATCCGCACGCGTTGTCCCGTCTTGAGAAAGGGATGGGAACAACAAGGGAGTTGCTCCTTGACCAAAATTCGCACTGCATCGATTTGCTCGTCAGGAATAGGCGTGCCTACTCCCTGAGTTCCGACGAGACCTAGCACACTATCAGTTCGAAGCACCCGCTGCCGCTCCTCGTTGCGAGGCATCAGCTTGACGAACAAATAACAGCTAAATAATGGCAATTCTATGGTTTTCTTCGGTCCTTCCAACGATGCACCTCCGTAAAGTGGGCAGGAAGGTTGTCACACCTCTCTCACGGAGGCGGTGAGCCACGGCTTTTTCGTGCTGCACTCGGGTATGGACTGCATACCAATTTTCACCATTTTGCCCGACGATCGCACCTGGATCTGGAGACATCGATTTCTGATTGCCGGTGTCCAAAGCTTCGCCCCTCTGCAACCTTTCTGGCTGCTCCTCATCGTTTGAATAGTGTTCGGAAGGTTTCTACCTCGAAACCTGGAGGATCTCGGTACACAAACATGGGATGGGTAAATTTAATCGGCTACCGATGCGCGTCTCAGTCACTAAGCACAACGCAGGGAAATTCGGAGATTCCTGTTGTGCATACGTAGCTTCGCCCTACGAGTCACATCTCTCAGTGACCCTTGAATTTCGACATACCGATGAAATTCCGAACTACAAAACAGAAAGCCCTGACGTCAGCTTGCAGCCACACCCCGCAACTTACCGCCGGTTTACGCGGCCGATCGCGATAGTTATTTACCTAGCATCAACAATGAGGCCTTCTTGCGTTTAATCGGATTCCTTAAGCAATTGCAGTTAGCTTCATCGTTGCTATTCCAACTACCCGCGGAAAACTCATTTGGTGGCACTCGTTAGTCAGCCTAGAGTCATATGACCTCAGACTAGACAATCAGATGCGCCGAAGAACTCGGTGGGGGAATTTCGACCGAGTTGGAACTTAAAACGAAACCAGCGTACCGCTCGATGCAAGTTGCTGCAAGAGGTACACATCTCAGCGAAAGACTTCTCCTCCAGTGTTTGTAGCAGGGCCCATCCACTCCGAGGACGAATTTCTCTACGGGATCGATGTCTGGTTGGTGAAGCGCTGAGAAATTTTGGGCCATCGTTGTCAGCGAAGATTGACCGCTTTTGGTCTAGGGGCAAGTCCCACGAGATAATCGATCGATTGCGGAAGGGGCATCTTTCGAAAAACCATCGCAGGACAGTCCCGATATAAGCCAGTCGAGCCGGAAAACCCCAAAATGAACGTTACCGAAGGATATCGGTAAGAGGACTTATCGGTTACCTTTATCCCATTGACTTCGAATAACAATCTCTCTACCGTTCTCGTGGTTTAGTCTCTCAATCCACTTATTTAACTTTGCACTAGTTCTCGATCCGATTTGACCAACTATCGCTGCATCCTCTGAGCTGTGGAGGGCAGCAGGACAACGCCGTTTCAAGACTACGGTTCTCTTATTTAGTGGAAACATTCTTTAAACAAGTAATTAACTCGGGGAGTGTCCTCCGGAAATGCTCGTCGTTTACTGTGCAAAAACTGAACATGGATACAATCCTCCGTGGACCTTCACGGATGTTATAGCCCACATAATTAGACGCACGCTTGTCTTTGCAAGTTGGAGAGACTGCCGGAAGCCACGCGGACGCCTTGGAGCAGATATGTCTCGAACAAAAGGTATGGGCGGAGGCTTGTTACGGCCTGCTTTCCCTCCACAATTCATCAGAAAACCTGATGATGGAGCAGGGGAATGCTCGATGGAATTCTGAAGTCAGCCTTCCGCACAGTGGTGGTCGACGATACTCGGCTCCACACCACGTTGCTAGCAGATGCACTGAGACGTGATGGGGCGTTCGAGGTAATAGGTTCAGACGCTCAGGAATTGTTGCGCGAGCACATTTGCGCGACATTGATGTTCTTCTCCTAAGTTCTGAGCTCGATGCGCGGCCTGGTCGCGGGTTTGGGGTTCTGCGTGAGGTGCGTGCGCTGCACCCAAACGTCCGCGCGATCGTGCTTTTGGATTCCTCGAAGCATGAATCGGTCTTGGAGGCGTTTCGAGCCGGTGCCCGAGGAGTGCTAAGCAGGCACGAATCGATTGAGACCTTGAGCAAGTGCGTCAGAAGTGTGCATCAGGGGCAGATCTGGGCTAACAGCGAACAGATGGAGTTGCTGGTTCAGGCCTTGGCTTCTTCGCCGAGTGTTCCCGTATTAAATGCTCAAGGAATGGAGCAGTTGTCCAAACGAGAAATGGAAATCGTGGATAGCGTTGCCCAAGGGTTGTCAAATCTGAAAATTGCGGAACGCCTAGGATTGAGCCAACACACCGTTAAGAATTACCTTTTTAAGGTTTTTGAGAAACTCGGAGTTTCGAGCCGGGTTGAGCTTCTGTCCATGGCATTGAATCGGCCCGGTCAATCGCAATCAGCGGCAAATTCTCTTGAGAAGAACTATACGGTTATTGAACGATTCGACTTTGGTTGGCTACCGACGAGCTGCTGAGCAGGGTGTGCCGGTCGCACAACTCGAATTGGCTGGATTTCATTGGGCTCGAAAAGCTGATTACGAGGACCTCACACAAGCCTACAAATGGTATTTGATTGCCAGCCAACAAATATCGCGAACTAGCAAAAGCGTTGGAAGTGCAATGACGGTCGACCAAAGGCTCGAAGCGGAGGAGATGGCGGCCGCGTGGTTCAGGAAAACCGATAAGCTTCCGCCGGCTTCCGTCAGAGATCAAATGATCGTCACGACGACACGGAGAGGCGTCCAACCTTCAACTAGCTTTCCTGGTAGCCCGGTGAATAGACGAATCGGGACGTAGAGACTCAGCACGTTCAGATTGTTTTGAGACTACCCGGCGAAGCTGTCGCGAATTTGGAGCAGAGTAAACCATCGAATAGACCACCCGCGAGGACCCCTCCCTTCCGGTGCTAAGGAATTGTGACGGTGACCTCGTTGGACGGAGTACTTTCCACTCCGGAGGAATCGACACTTTCTACTATGTAGTCATATGTCACGCCACTTTGGACCGTGCTATCCACATAGGTCGTCTGAGTGTCGACCGACGAGTTCAGCAGTTGGTACGAAGAGCTGCTACCAGTTGATCGATATACGTTATATCCTGCGACCGGATCAGGAGAACTGCTGGGCGCCTCCCAACTCAGGTCGACCTGATGCGGTATCCCCGTGCCGCTCAGACTGATGACCACTGTACCGTTGGTCGACGAGTTGCTCTGGATCGTCAGCTGCCCCGTCACCGCCCCCGTGGCGGCCGGGTCGAACTGCACATCCAGCGTAATCGCCAAGCTCGGATTCAAGGTCACCGGGAAGGTGGCTCCCGACATCGTGAAGCCAGTCCCACTCAATGTTGCCGAGTTGATGGTCACAGGCGCCGTCCCCGTCGAGGTCAACGTCACAGATAGCGTCGATGCCGTGTTCAGCGTCACATTGCCAAACGCCAGACTACTCGCGCTCATCGTCAACGTGGGTACCGCCGCATCCAGTTGCAGTGCAAAGCTCTTGGAAACGCTGCCCGCACTCGCCGTCAGGGTCACTGCCTGTGCGGTCGTAACGGATGACACAGTCGCCGTGAACCCGGCACTGGTCGCATTGGCCGGAACCACCACCGTGGCCGGTACCGTAACCGCCGCATTGCTGCTCGTCAGGGCCACACTCAATCCGCCGCTCCCGGCCGCCGCAGTCAGCGTCACCGTGCAAGCATCGCTTCCCGATCCCGTCATGGACGCACTGCTGCAAGACAGCGCACTCAGTGCTGCCGGTACCGCCGTGCCTGTCCCCGTCAGGCTGATCACCGCCGTACCGTTGGTCGACGAGTTGCTCTGGATGGTCAACTGACCGGTCGCCGCCACTGCCGTAGCCGGATCAAACTGCACATTCACAGTCACCGACTGCGTCGGATTCAAGGTCACCGGGAAGGTGGCTCCCGACATCGTGAAGCCAGTCCCACTCAATGTTGCCGAGTTGATGGTCACCGGCGCGGTCCCCGTTGAGGTCAACGTCACGGCTAGCGTCGATGCCGTGTTCACCGTCACATTGCCAAACGTCAGACTACTCGCGCTGACCGTCAACGTGGGTACTGCGGCATTCAGCTGCAGCGCAAAGCTCTTGAAACACTGCCCGCACTCGCCGTCAGGGTCACCGCCTGCGCGGTCGTAACGGATGACACGGTCGCCGTGAACCCGGCACTGGTCGCATTGGCCGGAACCACCACCGTGGCCGGCACCGTAACCGCCGCATTACTGCTCGCCAGGGCCACACTCAAACCGCCGCTCCCGGCTGCCGCAGTCAGCGTCACCGTGCACGCATCGCTTCCCGACCCCGTCATCGACGAACTGCTGCAAGACAGCGCACTCAGTGCCGCCGGTACCGCCGTGCCTGTCCCCGTCAGGCTGATCACCGCCGTACCGTTGGTCGACGAGTTGCTCTGGACGGTCAACTGACCCGTCGCCGCTCCCGCCGTAGCCGGATCGAACTGCACATTCACAGTCACCGCCTGCGTCGGATTCAAGGTCACCGGGAAGTGGCTCCCGACATCGTGAAGCCAGTCCCACTCAATGTCCCCGAGTTGATGGTCACAGGCGCCGTCCCCGTCGAAGTCAACGTCACGGGTAGCGTCGAGGCCGTATTCACCGTCACATTGCCAAACGCCAGACTACCCGGGCTGACCGTCAATGTGGGTACTGCCGCATCCAGCTGCAGTGCAAAGCTCTTGGAAACACTGCCCGCACTCGCCGTCAGGGTCACCGCCTGCGCGGTCGTAACGGATGACACTGTCGCCGTGAACCCGGCACTGGTCGCATTAGCCGGAACGACTACCGTGGCCGGTACCGTAACCGCCGCATTGCTGCTCGCCAGGGCCACACTCAATCCGCCGCTCCCGGCGGTCGTAGTCAGCGTCACCGTGCATGCATCGCTTCCCGCCCCCGTCATCGACGCACTGCTGCAGGACAGCGCACTCAGTGCCGCCGGTACCGCCGTGCCTGTGCCCGTCAGGCTGATCACCGCCGTTCCGTTGGTCGACGAGGTGCTCTGGATCGTCAACTGACCCGTCGCCGCTCCCGCCGTGGTCGGATCGAACTGTACATTCACGGTCACCGACTGCGTCGGATTCAAGGTCACCGGGAAGGTGGCTCCCGACAGCGTGAAGCCAGTCCCACTCAATGTTGCCGAGTTGATGGTCACAGGCGCCGTCCCCGTCGAGGTCAACGTCACGGGTAGCGTCGAGGCCGTGTTCACCGTCACATCCCCGAATGTCAGACTGGCCGCGCTCACCGTCAACGTGGGTTTTGCAGCATTCAGCTGCAGCGCAAAGCTCTTGGAAACGCTGCCCGCACTCGCCGTCAGGGTTACCGCCTGTGCGGTTGTAACCGAGGACACAGTCGCCGTGAATCCGGCGCTGGTCGCATTGGCAGGAACCAGAACCGTCGCCGGCAACGTAACCGCCGTATTGCTACTCGCCAGAGCCACACTCAAACCGCCGCTCCCGGCTGCCGTGGTCAGCGTCACTGTACATGCATCGCTTCCTGTCCCCGTCATCGACGCGCTGCTGCAAGACAGCGCACTCAGTGCTGCCGGTTCCGCCGTGCCGGTGCCCGTCAGGCTGATCACCGCCGTACCGTTGGTCAACGAGGTGTTCTGGATCGTCAGCTGACCGATCGCCGCTCCCGCCTTGGTCGGATCGAACTGTACATTCACGGTCACCGACTGCGTCGGATTCAAGGTCACCGGGAAGGTGGCTCCCGATATCGTGAAGCCTGTCCCACTCAATGTAGCCGAGTTGATGGTCACAGGCGCCGTCCCCGTCGAGGTCAATGTCACGGGTAGCGTCGAGGCCGTGTTCACCGTCACATCCCCGAATGTCAGACTGGCCGCGCTCACCGTCAACGTGGGTTCTGCAGCATTCAGCTGCAGCGCAAAGCTCTTGGAAACGCTGCCCGCACTCGCCGTCAGGGTCACCGCCTGTGCGGTTGTAATCGAGGACACAGTCGCCGTGAATCCGGCGCTGGTCGCATTGGCAGGAATCAGAACTGTGGCCGGCAACGTAACCGCCGCATTGCTGCTCGCCAGAGCCACACTCAAACCGCCGCTCCCGGCTGCCGTGGTCAGCGTCACTGTACATGCATCGCTTCCTGTCCCCGTCATCGACGCGCTGCTGCAAGACAGCGCACTCAGTGCTGCCGGTACCGCCGTGCCGGTGCCCGTCAGGCTGATCACCGCCGTACCGTTGGTCGACGAGGTGCTCTGGATCGTCAGCTGACCCGTCGCCGCCGCTGCCGTAGCCGGATCAAACTGCACATTCAGCGTTACCGACTGCGTCGGATTCAAGGTCACCGGGAAGGTGGCTCCCGATATCGTGAAGCCCGTCCCACTCAATGTAGCCGAGTTGATCGTCACAGGCGCCGTCCCCGTCGAGGTCAACGTCACGGGTAGCGTCGAGGCCGTGTTCACCGTCACATCCCCGAATGTCAGACTGGCCGCGCTCACCGTCAGCTGCGGGACTCGACACCACACCGTGCCCGTGCCGCTCAGATTAACAACCGCTGTGCTGTTGGTCGATGAGTTGCTCTGGATGGTCACCTGACCCGTCAGTCGCTCCCCGCCATGGCCGGATGAACTGCACATTCAGAGTCACCGAGCTGCGTCGGGTTTCAAGGTCACTGGTGAACCTGTGGCGCCCGACAGCGTGAAACCGGTCCCACTCAGGGTTGCCGAGTTGATGGTCACCGGGGCTGTCCCCGTGGAGGTCAACGCTCACAGGCTGTGTCGCAGGCCGCGTTCACCGTCACCCATCCCCTCCCGAATATAGTCAGACTGGCCGCGCTGATTTTTTTTCGCTGTCAGTCATGCGGGCTCGACACCACCGTGCCTATGCCGCTCAGGCTGACAACCGCTGTGCTGTTGGTTGATGAGTTGCTCCTGGATGGTCACCTGACCAGTCACCGCTCCCGCCGCGGTCGGATCGAACTGCACATTCAGAGTCACCGACTCCGTCGGATTCAGGGTCACCGGAAAGGTGGCTCCCGACACCGTAAATCCAGTCCCGCTCAGGGTTGCCGAGTTGAGGGTCACCGGCGCCGTCCCCGTCGAGGTTAACGTCACAGGCTGCGTCGAGGCCGTGTTCACCGTCACATCGCCGAAGGTCAGACTGGCTTGCCTGATCGTCAACGTCGGTACCGCAGCATTCAGTTGCAGAGCAAAGGTCTTGGAAACGCTGCCCGCAACCGCCGTCAGGGTCACCGCTTGCGCGGTCGTGACGGAGGACACAGTCGCCGTAAACCCGGCGCTGGTTGCGTTGGCCGGAACCACTACCGTGGCCGGCACGGTAACCGCAGCATTGCTGCTCGTCAGGCCCACACTCAAACCACCGCTCCCGGCCGCCGCAGTCAGCGTCACCGTGCAAGCATCGCTTCCCGATCCCGTCATGGACGCGCTGCTGCAGGACAGCGCACTCAGTGCTGCCGGTGCCGCCGTGCCTGTCCCCGTCAGGCTCATCACCGCCGTACCGTTGGTCGACGAGTTGCTCTGGATTGTCACCTGACCCGTCGCCGCTCCCGCCGTGGCCGGATCGAACTGCACATTCAGTGTCACCGCCTGGGTCGGATTCAAGGTCACAGGAAATGTGACTCCAGACATCGTGAAGCCAGTCCCACTCAGTGTTCCCGAGTTGATGGTCACCGGCGCCGTCCCCGTGGAGGTCAGCGTCACAGGCAGCGTCGAGGCCGTGTTCACCGTCACATTGCCAAACGGCAAGCTAGTCGCGCTGACCGTCAACGTCGGTACCGCAGCATTCAGTTGCAGAGCAAAGGTCTTGGAAACGCTGCCCGCAACCGCCGTCAGGGTCACCGCTTGCGCGGTCGTGACGGAGGACACAGTCGCCGTAAACCCTGCGCTGGTTGCGTTGGCCGGAACCACTACCGTGGCCGGCACGGTAACCGCAGCATTGCTGCTCGTCAGGCCCACACTCAAACCACCGCTCCCGGCCGCCGCAGTCAGCGTCACCGTGCAAGTATCGCTTCCCGATCCCGTCATGGACGCGCTGCTGCAGGACAGCGCACTCAGTGCTGCCGGTGCCGCCGTGCCTGTCCCCGTCAGGCTGATCACCGCCGTACCGTTGGTCGACGAGTTGCTCTGGATCGTCACCTGACCCGTCGCCGCTCCCGCCGTGGCCGGATCGAACTGCACATTCAGTGTCACCGCCTGGGTCGGATTCAAGGTCACAGGAAATGTGACTCCAGACATCGTGAAGCCAGTCCCACTCAGTGTTCCCGAGTTGATGATGATGTGCTGTCCCCGTGGAGGTCAGCGTCACAGGCAGCGTCGAGGCCGTGTTCACCGTCACATTGCCAAACGGCAAACTAGCCGCGCTGACGGTCAACTGTGGACTTGCACACTGCCGTGCCCGTCCCTCATCTCAGATTAACAACCGCAGTGCTGTTGGTCGACGAGTTGCTCTGGATCGTCACCTGCCCCGTCGCCGGCCCCGCGGTGGCCGGATCGAACTGCACATTCAGCGTTATCGACTGCGTCGGATTCAAGGTCACCGGGAAGGTCGCTCCCGACATCGTGAAGCCGGTCCCAGTCAGTGTTCCCGAGTTGACGGTTACCGGCGCCGTCCCTGTGGAGGTCAACGTCACAGGCTGCGTCGATGACGCGTCCACCGTCACATTGCCAAACGTCAGACTCGCTGCGCTGATAGTCAATTGCGGACTCGACGCTGCCGTGCCCGTGCCGCTCAGATTAACAACCGCGGTGCTGTTGGTCGACGAGTCGCTCTGGATGGTGCACCTGACCCGTCGCCGCTCCCGCCGCGGCCGGATCGAACTGCACATTCAGAGTCACTGACTGCGTCGGATTCAAGGTCACCGGGAAGGTCGCTCCCGACATCGTGAAACCGGTCCCAGTCAGGGCTGCCGAATTGATGGTCACCGGCGCCGTCCCTGTCGAGGTCAGCGTCACAGGCTGCGTCGATGCCGTGTTCACCGTCACATCGCCGAACGTCAGACTGGCGGCGCTGATCGTCAACTGCGGACTCAACACCACCGTGCCCGTCCCGCTCAGATTAACAACCGCGGTGCTGTTGGTCGACGAGTCGCTCTGGATCGTCAGCTGACCTGTCGCCGCTCCGGCGGTGGTCGGATCGAACTGCACATTCAGAGTCACCGACTGACCTGGATTCAAGCCAACCGGGAACGTGGCTCCCGACACCGTAAATTCGGTCCCAGTCAGTGCTGCCGAATTGATGGTCACCGGTGCCGTCCCCGTGGAGGTCAACGTCACAGGCTGTGTCGATGCCGTGTTCAGCGTCACATCACCGAAGGTCAGACTGGCCGCGTGATCGTCAACTGCGGAGTCGACACCGCCGTGCCCGTCCGCTCAGATTGACAACCGCGGTGCTGTTGGTCGACGAGTTGCTCTGGATAGTCAGCTGACCCGTCGCCACTCCGGCGGTGGTCGGCTCGAACTGCACATTCAGCGTTACCGACTGCGTCGGATTCAAGGTCACCGGGAATGTCGCTCCAGACACCGTAAATCCGGCTCACTCAGTGCCGCCGAGTTGATGGTCACTGGCGCCGTCCCGGTGGAGGTCAACGTCACAGGCTGCGGCGATGCTGTGTTCACCGTCAATCGCCAAACGTCAGACTGGCCACGCTGATCGTCAACTGCGGATCAACATCGCCGTGCCCGTCCCGCTCAGATTAACGACCGCCGTACTGTTGGTCGACGAGTTGCTCTGGATGGTCAGCTGACCCGTCGCCGCTCCCGCCGCGGCCGGATCGAACTGCACATTCAGAGTCAGCGACTGGTTCGGATTCAGGGTCGCCGGCAACGTGGCTCCCGACACGGTAAATCCGGCCCCACTGAGTGCAGCCGAGTTGATGGTCACCGGCGCCGTCCCCGTGGAGGTCAACGTCACAGGCTGCGTCGATGCCGTGTTCACCGTCACATCGCCAAACGTCAGACTGGTCGCGCTGATCGTCAGCTGCGGACCTGGCGACTGCGGACTCGACGCTGTCGTGCCCATGCCGCTCAGATTGATAACCGCTGTGCTGTTGGTCGACGAGTTGCTCTGGATGGTCAGCTGACCCGTCGCCGCTCCCGCCGCGGTCGGATCGAACTGCACATTCAGAGTCATCGTCTGGTTCGGATTCAAGGTGGCCGGCAATGTGGCTCCCGACACCGCAAATCCGGCCCCACTCGGTGTTGCCGAGTTGATAGTCACTGGCGCCGTCCCTGTGGAGGTCAGAGTCACAGGCAGTGTTGATGCCGTGTTCACCGCCACATTGCCAAACGGCAAACTGGTCGGGTTGATCGTCAGCTGCGGACTTGACGACTGCGGACTCGACACGGTTGTGCCCGTGCCGCTCAGATGCACAACTGCGGTGCTGTTGGTCGACGAGTTGCTCTGGATCGTGACCTGACCTGTCGCCGCCCCCGCCGTGGTCGGATCAAACTGCACATTCAGAGTCACCGACTGGGTCGGATTCAAGGTCATCGGGAATGTCGCTCCCGCCATTGTGAAACTAGTCCCGCTCAATGTAGCCGAGTTGATGGTCACCGGCGCCGTCCCCGTGGAGGTCAGCGTCAGAGGCAGCGTCGAGGCCGTGTTCACCGTCACATTGCCAAACTCCAGACTAGCGGCGCTGACTGTTAGTCCCGGTGTGGAACTGTCACTGCCACTGATTCCCGACCCATTGATTGCGCCTTGAGCAATCGGCTTGCCTGCGGAACTCATTACGGTGAATTGGCCAGTGTAGCTGGATTCTTTGCCGGGCTTGAAACCGATAACGAACTTGTAAGTCGAACCGACGCTGACCGTAACGGGAAGACTGCTTGGACTGTTCGCAAAAAAGTTCTGTCCAGCGATATTCAGCTGAGAAATATCAATCGGCGCAGAACTCTCGTTGAGAAGCAAGACGTTACTGGTAGCTGCTTGCCCGACAGGCACAGCACCAAATGCGATTGTTTCAGGCGAGACGGGGAAAGAACCCTTAGCTGAACTATTCACCACGTATCCGCAACCTGACAGCGCGGCAACGGCGAGGCAACATGTCAATAGCGAAACAGCTCTGTGAAAAAACCGCGGTGCTTGCGGATCGGATCCCGCCTCGGACACCATATGAACTGAACACCAACGTCACCTCTGTAAAACTGTAGTTTCAGAGGCAGATACAAGAAGAATTGTAGATATTGCTAGTCGTGGAATTCAGCTCCCAGCACTGTCGATTCATGGAGTCATCCGGCCGCAGTGAACGGATTCATTTTTTTTTTGGAAGCCAACTTCTCAGTTTATTTAGAACTCTCATACAAATCGTAAGATCGAAGCCGCGTAGTAGTCAAGGAGCACTAGAGTCCTATGCGGTAGATTGAAACGCATTCCGCATATAGCGATTGTCACTTCTGATCAGGCCCCTCAATGACACGAATTAGTCATTGAATGTGACTTGTCTACTAATTAAGGGTCGCTTGTTGTCAGTGGATGATTCGACAAACACGGTTCTTTACGCAGCGCGGCGGACTTGAAGGGTAAAGATAGCGACATCAGACCGGCGCGTGCGTTGAGCTTTGCGCAACCGTGGAGCTACACGTAACCGAAGTAAGGGACATCTTACTTTAGTTAGCTCTCTGGCAGATGCGCCAGGCTGTTCCTCGTGCGATCGATCTGTTCGACTGCGCAACTTGCCCATGAACTTGTGCCAGAATCATCGTCGTCACAGCAACATGAAATCTTTTATAGCGTTCATGATGGTGCTATGGCTTGTAGAGCGCCGATTCTGGGCGGCTAGTAACTGATTCAAATTTCGCAAGGATCGATTGCGGATGGACTTTCTCAAGACCAGTCCTTCTCCTGAGCCTGAGCTTTGTGAGCAATCTCTTAGCGGGTTTAGGTCTACGGACGGAGAGCGCATTGCAACCATTACTCGAAAGTCTAGGGAATAGTCTCGGCGACCCCGTTGGACGGAACGCTTTTTTCCCCAGAGGAGTCGACGCTCTCCACGATGTAGTCATAGGTTGAGCCACTCTGCACTGCGCTATCCACATATGTCGTCTGCGAGTCGACCGTCGAGTTTAGCACTTGATACGGAGAGCTGCTACCTGTTGAGCGATAGATCTTTTACCCGACTACCGGAACAGCAGAACTATGGGCGCATTCCAGCTGAGGTTGACCTGATGTGCCGCGCTGGTCGCATTCTCTCCCGTGCCGCTCAGACTGATCACCGCCGTAGCGTTGGTCGAAGAGTTGCTCTGAATAGTCAGCTGGCCCGCTGCTGCTCCCGCAGCAATCGGATGAACTTTACTTCAATGTTAGGCCCAAACCCGGATTCAAGCTGACCGGGAACGTGACTCCCGACATCGTGTAGCCAGGCCCCGTCAGGGTTCCCGAGTTGACCGTCACCGCCGCCATCCCCGAGGAGGTCAAGGTGACAGGAAGTGTCGATGGAGTATTCACGGTCACATTGCCGAAAATCAGACTTGCCGGGCTGATCGTTAACTGCGAACCTGCCACGGCTGCATTCAGCTGGAGCGCAAAGCTGTTGGAAACGCTACTCGCGGTGGCTGTTAGAGTCACTGCTTCGCGGACGTAACGGACGGTACAGTCGCCGTGAACGCTGCACTAGTAGCATTTCGCCTGAACCACCACCGTGGCCGGCACGGTAACCGCCCACTGCTGCTCGCCAGGCTCACGCTCAGACCGCCGGTCCCGGCAGCCGCGGTCAGCGTCACCGTGCACTTGTGGTTCCCCGGTGCCGGTATGGAGGCGCTACTGCAGGAGAGCGCATTCAACGCTATCGGCCCAGTCGTGCCTGTGTCCGCCGGGCTGTTCACTGCCGTACCGCAACCTAACGGGGCAAGAGCGACGAGGAACACGCCAATATCGCAAACAGCTCTGTACACAGGCCGTCAGTTCGAGGATCGAACGGTGCCTGCAGGGACAATATCAATTGAGCACCAGTGTCACCCGTGTAAATGATCGCTCGCTCCAAAGAGATCAGAGGAAGAATTGGGGCAAGTGCTACTTATTAAACCTCGCAGCGACCGCACTCTCGATTCGAAGGTATTCCGGCCGCAGATGCTCCTGTTCTTCACCCGGAAGTACTCATTTAAGGATTGTTACTCCATTATCGGTGGCGCTCAATGGCACAAACCGGTAACCGCTTCGAGGACCCGCTTTTGGGGAATTGCAAAACGAACGCACGGGGTAACGCCCCGAACTACAAATCTCCTCCTTGGGCAGAACTCTTTACCATGTGGTTACTAAAATCCCTCGATTCCCCCCGTCTGCGTAAGTCCATTACTGAAAGAGCTTTGCCGACGATATTTCCGTTGGAAGAATGGGATCGATGCAAAGATCTCTTGCTGTACTTTCAGGGCTCGCCTTATTTCTCTCAACGTTAACGGTGCTAGCCGAGGAGCTACCAGAATCCCCGCGAGCGGATCGGCGCAGCGATCGCCAGGACTTATGCTCAAAACCGTCCGTTGCCAGAAAAGCGAATCTCCTGGATCGACTCTTCGCTGGACAGTGGTGTGCTTGCCGCACACGCAGCAGATTGGGCAACGACCGAGCAGTGCTTGCGAACCAGCAAGGAACAAGAGGAGGCTGGCTTTGTCGGCCGATGTCATGAAGGGCTCTTGCCTACTGGCCTAGCCGAGAGCAAAGTGGGCCTGGGAGCGTACGAGGCAGCTACAGCAGGGCTGGAAATCTATTCGCAATACCTGCTCACGAAGCACCATCACGGGCGCATTGCCCGCTTCGCGCAACTCGCCAATATAGGCAGCACCGTATACGTAGTAGTACACAACTACCATACGATCCACGCGGCAGCAAATCAGTAGAGAAAACCGCCTTAAGCTCCAGCAGTTCAAGCGCTAGTTAGTTACTGGCGTAACCTGCTCTGGATTCGTTGAATGCCTTACAGCCAGCCCCGCCCAAGCGCCTAGTAAAGTTGCACCAGGCTTTTATGCTCGTTGAAGCCGAGAAGTTGGTAGGTAAACGAAAGTCACGAGAAGCGCTGCCATCCCCCCTCACATCCAATGCAACACCAGTCGTCTTCGCGAGATCGGGTGTCGGAGACGAGACACGGATAATCTTCCCTTGTCAGCAAACCAAGGACGGTGATTTCCGGGCGTACCGGTGCCAGGCGAGTACATCGGCCATCGCGATCAGATTTTCGTAATGTATGATGTGATCGGTAGCGAAATTCACGCAACGGAATATCGGGCGGGCGATGTGGTGGAAATACGATCGTGTCTTTCCGGCCCCATTGTGTCCTTGCGATGACTATTCATCCGTGCCTTCCCGGTAGGTCGCCATCAGTTCAGCGGTTGCCTTACGCTTATTTGTTTTCACGTACCGGAGCATCTCTTTGAACTGATCTACGTTCATCTTTTCTCCGCGTAGCATGGGCTTCAGGGTATTGATGAGAAGCAGGCGCAGGGCCTGTATTTCGGGTCATCAGAGGGCCGACGCTCTCCCCGGAGTTTTCTCCCAGCTCTCGCAGTACAAGGCCCCGAACCACTCGCCAAAGGTGATCGCACGAGATTCGCAATATCTCTCCACAGCCGCGAATTCTGCTTCGGTGAGCTTGATATTGAGGGTGACGTTGCGCTTATCGCGCCCTCGGATTCTTCGCTGGGAATTCCGTGTTCGTGCTGAAGGAAGGGTCATATTGGAAGCTTCCTTGGGGACTCTTGAGTTCCACTAATTCGGCTATCTACAGTCAAATCAATTGGTAACTTCTGAGTTTCTTATGAAACTCAACAGCTCCCTCTGAGGTGTAGAGTGTCGAAATTGTTCCGGTGCGCAGCACCGTTGTGACCCGGTCATGGATTCTGACGGTGAATCCTCTCGGAAAACGGCTAGACGAAGACAATCCTATCCCGCATGTGCAACTCCCCGACGGAAGCCGGCGGCAGCCGTGATTCCACCGATCGTACGACTCGTTCCCGCCCTCAACATTCGGAAGGTCGAATAGCTCAACATTCCAAATTAAATCCCGCGGCGGTTCGACTAGGATTTTGCAGACTCCAAAGGCGCACTTTTACCGGGTCCAATTCCCCTCGAAAGGCAATCGGAGAGCAGCCGAATTCCGAACACGATTGGCATGGGTCCTGCACGAATTAGCCCATGGAAAGCTCAATTATGTATTCTCAAACGATCCCAATTTTCAAAAATATCTGAAAACAGTGAAGTCCTGCGATGTTTGCCTACTCTGCGGGTCCGCAGGAGCATCTCAGCCTTCTAATGACAGGGGGGCCTATCGCAGGGCGGGAGGTGCATAATGCAATGCGGCGTGAATCCGTTCCAAAAGCGTAATTCGTGCCCGGGAGAAGCATTCGGTGCTTCGCACCGGGTGTATTTTGACACTCCACCCCTCATAGGGAACTGTCGGGAACCCTGCCGCCCCTCTGAATCAAACGTCGTCGCATCTAAGAGATAGCGTGTGACGGGGTTCCCTAGGGAAACCGGTCTATCGTGCGTATATGGGAGGGCAAGAGCGATGGCGCTGCTGGATGAGAAGAACCTTGCGGCGGAGGCGGCGAAGCGGGCGCGGTTCCGTGTGCATCATGTGGGGACGAAGCTGAACGAGGCTGATCTGCACGAGCTGGAGGCTCTTGCCAGGAAGCGAAGCCAGACGCAAGCAGAACTGATGCGCGGTCTGATTCTGCGCGAGATCGAACATGACAAGATGGGCCTTCGAGCGAGCGCAGAACTGGTGGAGATTACGGCGTGCCGGCTGTTGCTGACCCACCTGCTTCGACCCATGGCGACGGGCCAGGCGATGACGGAGCAGGCGTTCGATGGGATCATCGAAGAGGTAAAGAAGCACAAAGCGCGTGTGGCGGAGGACCGGCTCAAAGATCACGAAGCCCGGCGCTGAGTAACGTGAATAAGTATCCTCCACTGCGGTGGCCGTCAAGGGTCTTCGCTTCGATGAAGGCACAAAACACGTGCGCCCTTGACTCCCATCCTCGCTGCGAGTGTTTTCCAGCTATGAGAAGAATGTCTTCTCCTCATGTTCCACGAACATCTGAAAGCCGCTGCGGCGGGCGCAAGCGGCATCTGGGGGGTCAACGTGGCCGCTCTGCGGCCCGTCCTCGGATCAGAATCGAACTCAGGTCGCACGGTTCCGGGTCAGCCCGGGCTCTGTTCGAAGGCAGTCTCTGCGGCGTCCGTGGCCACCGGCATCGCTCCGCTGCGGGTGAAGTGGCGCCACATCATCCCCAGCGCGGCCAAGCTGGGGCCATTTCTCCGCGAAGAATTCTATGGCGGTCTCGCGTTCGGCGTCTCTTCGAGCCACTGCTTCTCTGTGGATCGCTCCCTTATCATCGCTTTCGACGTACGCGAATTATTCGTTGAAAGAGGGCGCGGTCCAACGGCTCGCAATGTGGCCGACATTACGACATTACTACAGGCATAGCTCCCAGAATTCAGGGATGGGCCGGCTTAGTTTGCAGAGGCTAAAGGAGTCGCGAGAAGGCTTCGTCTTAGCTTCCAAAGACCTCCGGGAAATGGACGAGCTAATTCTGTCGTCCAACCCGCCCAAAATGCAGGCGAATTTGCACTTCTTTATCGGGTGATGCTACTGCCTTAACACAGTCACGAGTGGAAGTTGCGGCCGTTCAGCCTCGACACTTCCGTAGCCGGATGTCAGCTTCCAATCAGTGTCGAAGATGCAAGCCGATCAGAGGACGGATGCAGGGGTTCGACGGGAAACCTGTGACAAGTGAACACCGCTGCCAAGAAGGCAAGAAGACCGCCGGGTGCAGATGGGGAACCTACAACCCCGGACGAATCGTAATGAATCGACTGACCTGATCGCCGCCGCAAGGAGCAGCGTTTCCGCATGCCAAATGGGAGACAAGAGCGTTCCCGAGCGGTGTCTCCGTGGGCTGTTGCGATGGAAGTATTGGTTGCGCGAAGCACTCTCCCAAGCGTCCGCCAAACCGGACTATTCACTATCGGAATCGATCTTGCTCCGACCTCCTGTTTAGAGTCTGCGTGACCCACCCTGTGCAACTGTAACTCTGCTCAAACGTGCCTCAGGTCAAGGCGAACACTGCCGCCGAATGAGAAAACAAAGATGATCAGACCTCAACTCGTCAACCACATTCGGGGGGAGCAAATTCCACCTGTTCAGGGCAATATGGAAAATATCGTGACACACCTTCTTATCTGCTCCGATCCCAAACTATACAAGCCGTTCCCTTGGTTCTAATGCAGACTCTTTAGCTCCCTAACTCTGCGCTTAGCACCTCGCGAAAGGAAGATCTTTCACTGAATAAAGACTCTTAGCTTCGGCTGCCTGTTCGTTGAGTTATCGCGCCCAGTAAGAGTCCTGATTCAGTGCAGCAATTGGGGGCTGGTCCGCGGGCAATTATAGACATTGTAGTTGCATGATCATGTCAAAGAGAGCATGTGAGAATAAAGCATCCATGCAGTAGAAAGCGAATCTATGCGAAAAAATGGTCACTACATATCGACTATTTAAAACGATTTTGAGTTACTCTATGCGACAAGGCAGTTGCGAAATTCTGCCGCGCCCACCGCGGAGCACCCGCCCGGCCGACAAAGTGTCGAACACTAGCTGGCTCGAAAATGTTTTGGCGGCTTCTACTGCTCATACCGGCTGCCGGGCACGCGCAAGGAGCTTTAACATGCGCTTCAACACCATGCGGAACTTTTATCGGAACCGTTGCAAAGGCTGCCATCCTTTATTGTCCCTCCGGAGCTATGAATTAAGTGAATTGTCTGCGGCTTATAGGCCTTCGGTACCCCTAAAGGGAGAGTCCAATGACTGACAGAGTGGAACTACAAATGGGTAAGTCGGAAAACAAGCTCGTTCGAGCAGAGGAAAAATTGCTCTTGAGTCGCCAGGAGGCTGCGGCGCTGCTTTCGATCAGCCAGAGGTCTCTTGACTATCTAATTGCTAACAAAGTTCTGATCGTGAGGCGCATCGGATCGAGAGTCTTGATTCCCACGCAGGAGCTTCGTCGATTTGCCCGTGCGGATCACCCGCAACGTCTGGTCGGCTGAGCGGACGAGTGGGTCTCCAAATGCCGTAAGGCAACAGTGCACGACCAAAGCCGCTCTGACGAGCTTCCATTGCGCCACTAACGAGTCGCCCTTCGATCGATTTCTCTTGAACGAGTTCCAAAGGGAGATTTAAGCCTGATCTCCGAATGCAATGGCTGCTTGGCAGCTTTGTTTTGCGAGGCGTGCCGCAAGTTTGCAAGTTGAACTGGATGACTTTTATCAACCCTTGGATTCAGTCCACCACTCCCATCACCAAAAGAGGAAAACAAGACAGTTCCTTCGTGTGCTGGCCCTTCCGTGTATATCAGCTACTATATTTTCTCAACTCTTGTTCGGCCGGCTGGCGGCAAACGGCCTCCAGTCTGTGATCAATTAACGTCGGCCCGTGACTGGGTGCGCTGGGCTCTAGGTGGGCATCCCAATCAAATCTTCCACAGCGGGCGAGCACACAGCCTCAGGCTGCAGCAGGATCGAGCTTCTCGACAGCTGCTTGATTGTGCTCCGGCGCTAGATGGGCGTACCGCGTTGTCATCGAAATTGTCTTGTGACCAGCTAATTCCTGTACCGTTCGAAGATTCACATCCTTCATCACCAGCCGGCTGATGAAGGTGTGGCGCAAATCATGCCAGCGAAAGTTCTTGATCTCCGCCTCTTCAAGCGCCAGCTCAAACCACTTCCGTGGATTGTTCAACTCTTTGCCGTATTTGGATTGGAAGATTCGTCCCTCGCGCGAACCTAGAGCACGCAGCACCTCAAATGATTGCTGACAAGTCCGGTTCATTGGAATCTCACGGGTGCTTCCGTTCTTGGTCATCGTCAGGTGAATCCTTCTCCTCGAGAGCGAAACCTGTGACCACTCCAGACTGAACTGCTCTTGCTTGCGCATGCCGGTGTTCAAAGCAATATCGAACGATGGCAGGTGAATCGGAAATCGCCGAGCGATGACTTCGCGAAGCCGGCTCTCCTCTTCCGCAAGCAAATAACGTATTCGTGAATTGTTCTCCGCACGCTGCTCTACTAGGCGCGCCGGGTTGCCGGTCACTCGACCATCGGCCAGAGCAATCTTGTACGTTTTGCTGAAGACATTCTTGTACCTGTTCTTGGTAGCAGGCTTCCAGGCATGCTTGCCAAGCCATCCATCGATTTCTGACGGCTTGACATCATCCGCGACACGTTCACCGAAGGTTTCGACAATCAACGCCATTCTGCTTTTGAAATTGCGCAGGTCTCTGCGCTCATGATTGGCGTACCACTCGATCGCCTCCTGGGCAATCAGCTTGAACTTGATCCCTTTGTCTTTCACGTTCGCCGGCATTTTCATGCCACGCAGAATGTCGGCCTTACGAATTGCATATAGCTTCATGGCGTCGCTTCGACGGCCCACTTTCTCGCGATGCTCAATGCCTCCGACTTTGTATCGAATCCACCAAATGCCGGAATGAGGGACTCTCTCAAAGACACCGCGTTCTTTTTTAGGGGTTCGTCTCGGCATGGCATCACCTCACACGCCGATGGTAGCAAACCAAAAAAAAGTGGCACCAAAAGTGGCACCAGACGGACTTTAGGCACCCCACTGCGGAGCCAAAATTGTCTAAGTGATTGATTATATGAGTGCCCAGAGGGGGACTTGAACCCCCACGGCCTTGCGGCCTGCGGATTTTAAGTCCGCTGCGTCTGCCGATTTCGCCATCCGGGCACATGTCGTTAACTCGCGTAAAGCACGGGATCTAGCGCGGTCTGGCTGCAGCATCCCCCGGCAGATCAGGGAGGCTGTGTGCCAGGTGACCTGTGCAGGGTCAGTATTGCATAGCCGTTGCACCGCATCCAATTGCTGCTCGGGGGGCCAGATGCGCATATGGCATCATCACCTGAATCGTCCCGTGTCGCATCAATTCTTGAACTGTCCGAAGATTGAGTCCAGACATCATCAGGCGATTGCAAACGTGTGCCGCAGATCATGCTAATGGAAGCCGAAGATACAACCAGCCTCCGAAAGGGCCTGCTCGAACCAGCGCCTTGCGCCAACCCTTCACCGGGATCCCCATCTCGGGTGAAACGGGGCGTTCAGCGTCTCCTGGTCCCTGAAAGAGCCAGCCGGCCAGGCCACATTCCAAAGCTCCAAAGGCGCATCAGGAGCAGGCCCAGGACCCGTCACAGTGGCCCAAAGGATGCCACGATTGATCGCATGAAACTTAATGATTATTACTGAGGCACACCTTCAAGATATGCACCAACCAGTCTTGACCGTCACTATTGCAAAAGCTAACTTTGTGCCGAGTATTGACGATGAGAGTGAGCAAAAGCAGATTGTTACGTTTGGAGATGTGGTCGTCCCTGGCGCTAGCAGTGCTGTTCCAGGCGGCGTTTTTGCTTGAACTTCATAGTCCATTCCCATCGGACCTGGCGCTATGGTCTCTTTCTACGGTAAGCGTTGTTTGCTTGTTTGTCTTCGTGCTTGCCCGACGAGGTCTTGTCACCAAAGCCAAGGTTAGCTACGGGCCCGAGAGAGCCTACCTGCGACGTTTAGGTCGGTAGTTTCATCCCGTGGACAACGGCTGGACCTCTTCCCACAGCCGACATATCGTGAGCCGAGGGTAATCCAGTGTTTGCGAGCATGCGAGTAAGCTGTTCCCGGGAGCAAGAACCGCGATGAGACTGGGGAGCTGCACCGGTACACCGCTCTGCAGTCAAGACCGAACTAGAGGCCCTTCTGAGCCCTAGCAGCCCTTTCGAGTGCGACCTCAATTTCTGCCAACACTCGCTCCGCGGCCACGAGTGGCGCTCCGGCCAAGTACAAGTCCCTCACTCGCACCAGGGCATCGGTCAGGATCTCATTGCTCTCGATTAGACGTGGCAGCCAAGCGTCAAGAAGACCGTCGATAGCCGCGTGGGCATCCGGGTACTCAACCAAGCTGTTCGGAGGCTTATTTAGCTCGTTCACAGGCCTATGCCAATGGTCGCAGACAGCCGCATTATGACGTGCGTGCCCATTCGGATCGCGACAAGCGACGCTCAGAGTTTGCAGGGAAGCGCCCAGTCTCGCCATTCATCTATTGAGTCTGCCTGTCCCGTCCCCCCGAACAGAACAGGCAGACCTGGGTAAAAGCGAACCTTCTCGATACCGCTTTTCTGAATGGTGACATGTCTAGCCGAATCGTTACAGATCTAAAGCTGACACCAGGACCGCAAGGCTTGCAGGCAAGACATATCTACCAGCCAGCTCAGCCTGGGCCTGCACCGGACCAAGGACCTCCACTTCCCCAGATGGAGATCGGGGAGGCAGGCGACTCGTTTCTTGTGTGCGAGGGCGGCGACGCTCAAAGGCGCCGCGATGGCAGAGAACATTATCTAGTTTGGCTCGGACTTATCCGCCCGGAAACGAAAAAGGAGGCCGCCCGGTTGTTTCTGCGAGCGCGCCTCCCTTGTCGCCAGTTTCTTTTCTTAGTGCGGCTTCCGGTATTCGATTCCTTCATCGTTCAAGTAGTATTCCGACGAGCAGTAATCCGAACCGCATATCATCGACTCCATACCGACATACTGCATTTTCGTGATCAACCCTAACGCGCCGCAATGAGGACAAGCCAGCACGGCAACGTAGGGGTTGTTCGCCTCGCCCATTGTTCCCGTGTTCTCCAGCACAAACAAGGTTCCAGGTTCCATCTGCTCTGGAATCCACTCTCCAAGCAATTCAAGATCCGTCAACATGCCATTCCTCCTGTGCGATCCTGTTACCTGTGCTCGACCATACTTATCTAGCGTGCAGGGGTTAACCCTGCTCTCTCTTGCTCATCCACGCAGACACACACTCCTGCTATCCTCTGCCTCCCTCCTGGGGTGCTACCTCACGATCGCTATTCCAACAGACGCTCCCGCTGGCTTTCTTGCTTACAAACGCCTCTCCCGTGACTGGCCGACGGAAGCCAGGTCGACGGAAAGACAAAACAACCGCACCACGCCGGCGCTCTTTGCGGGTGACAAAATAGCCGCGGACAAAATTCGCGATCCAAGCCATCGCCTCGAACCACATGCCGCGCGACAACGTGGGCATCACGGCCATGCGGACGGATCTAAATTGTGCCTTGGTGATTTGGGCTGAGTGATTCAGGTTAATGCCACTCCGGCGCTGCGGCCCCCACCAGCGCGGCCCCGCAGGCTGCTGTTGCGGCTTCTTATCCGCCGGGCCCACGATCGCAAGCCTGCGAAATCTGTTCTGCGGATGCTTACCCATTGGCCGAGTCACCTACCCAGGTGAAGTTTTCAGTTGCAAAATTCTGTGGATTCAAGCCTGCCGAACATTGAACTCATTCTTTCCGCGAGCCTTGTTTTCGTCAATGCACGATTCGTTCGCGTGGATCAATTCCGTTCGCTTGTGCACCAAATATGCACACACCACTACTGCTTGACAGCAACCGCCTTCTGCTGCGCGATCGCGCTCGAGGGCGCCGGCGGCGTTCTGGCATTCAACTCACGATAGATCGACTCATTGCGCAAAATCGCCTGCACGTAATCGCGGGTTTCGGTGAATGGAATCGATTCCACAAACTCATCCATGCCGTGATACTTACCAATCGATTGCCAATCCGTTACCCGGCTGTCGCCCGCATTGTAAGCAGCAAACGCATAAGCAGCCTGGCCGTCAAACTTGTCCAGGGTCTGCTTCAGATAGCGCGTGCCGAGCCGGATATTGGTGTCCGGATTGAGGAGCTCGACCTCGTTGAAATGGTGAATGCCCTCTTCCCTGGCCATCGATCGCCCGACCGAGGGCAGCAACTGCATCAGCCCGAATGCATTGGCGGGGCTGATGGCCGCGGGGTTGAACTCCGACTCCTGACGGATGAGCGAGGCCACCATGTAAGGATCAAGCCCGTTCCTGGCTGCTTCCTGCTCAATCGAACTCCAGTATTGCTGCGGGAACAGAATCTTCCAGTAGCCCATGGGGATGGTGTCGATGGGCGCAGAGGTATAGAAGGGGAGAGCCCGCTTCAGAACGCGCATGGCGCGGAATGTTTCTCCGTCGGAGGAGTAAATCTCCGCTTCGGCGAAGGCTCCCCATTGGTCGCTGCCGTCGGCGGCCTGTATTTCCGCCGGGATGTATTCATTCAAGCCGGCGTTGGCCAGCAGGCGGGCCTTGATCACGTGCTCGTCATCTTCCGGGACATCGTCGGTGAGCGCGGGAATTTCCTCGCGATGAATGTTGTCCAGCATGGCCACATCGGCAGGCGCCACCTGGCCGAGCTCCGCTAAGCGGTCGCGGGCCACCTGAGCATAGTAGTAATGTTCGAAAACTCTGGAGACGGTCTGGTAATAAGCCGCGGCCATGGCCGGCTGATGCTCCTGGTCGGCATACAGGCGGCCGCGCCAGTAGAGCGCGGCGGGAATCTCCTTACCTCCGTTATAAAGAGCAATCTGCTGGTCAAAGAGCAATGCGGCTTGGGAGTAGTTTCCTAAGCGATAGTTCAGCCACGCTGCTTTCCAGTGGCTGCTGGGCGCGTAGCGGTGCGTGGGAAAGCGCGTGGCCAGCTCGGTGTAGTACACAATCGCCTGGGGATAGTCTTTGCGCAGCAGATACATGTTGGCCGAGGAGTACAGTGCTTCGGCTAACCAGGGGCTGTCGGGGAACCGCTGTTCCATCTGCGTCACCAGAGACTGCTGGGTGCCGCTATCGTCTTTGTTGCGCGCCAGCTCGACGGCCAGATACATGCGCCGGGCGCCGCTGTCATCCTGTGTGTCGGGTAGCGCATCCACTTCTTCTTTGCTCAGCCGCTTGGTCTTCAGGTCGCAGGTGGCGGCGGCCACCAGCAGCGCGGTTTTCGCCTGGGGATCCGAATCATTGGCCAGCGCCCGATACTCCTCGCCCGCCTCGGCGTAACGGCCGCCGGCATACAGGGCATCGGCATGACTCCTACGCTCCGCCATGGTCAGCGGCGGCGTGGCGCCCACCACGGCCAGCTGAGCCTTGGCTTGCTGCCCTTCATTGCTTAGAGGAAAGCTGAGGAAGATGTGGCGATAGAGCTTGGAAGCTTCGTCTACACTTCCCGTCATCTGTTGGGCGCGCGCCAGGGCCAACTGAAAATCGGCGTGAGTGGAGATGGGGTCTGCCGCGTGCTGCTTAAGAACCTTTAGCGCCGTCTGGGGATCGTTTTGCTGCAGCGAGAGATTGGCAATCATCACCGGCAGACGGTCGACGAAAATGCTCTCCGGATATTTTGCGGCAAAGCCGGTCAGCAGGGTTTCGGCATCCGAGAGCTTGCCTGCTTCCATATCCGCCTGGGCAGCCAGGAAATCGGCATAGTCGTCCATAGTCGTGCCCAAGGCGTTGGCTTTCTGGAAGCTGGTGGCGGCTTCGGGATAGCGATGATCCAAAAGGTAGGCATGGCCCAGGGCCAGGTAGGCGGCGGAGGCTGCCTCGCCGGTGTGGGCATGGGCGTAGGCGGTCACCCCGGCGTAGGCCGCGGGGGAGCGCATGGTCGTCAGTTCCTGGGCCATAGGCCGCAGTTGCGACGAGGCGACAAAGGCCCGCTGGAGCTTGCGGCTGCGGGCAATACTCCGGGCACTCCGCGGTTTGCGGTGGGTTTTGACGTGGCGAACATGGCTATTTGTGCCTGCCGGCTTGCCATGGGCTTTGTGATGCGTTGCCGCAGAATGCTTAGGGGGCGGCGGCACAGTCTGCGACCCGGCGGCCGTCCCGCTCACGGCAAGTAGCAACACCCAGGGCAACAGGGTTCTTAGTTCTGCGGTCGCCATTTTTCTTTTCACTTTCGTGCCCGGGGTGGATTTCCTATCAGCGGATGCGAGCAGAGCGGTAACGAATCTGCTCTTATAAAGACTCTAAGCGGAAAATTTGGTTGCACGCAGGGTTTCCTGCCACCACAAGCCTCGACAGGAACCCAATCGAACACCGCTACCAGCCCACATCGGGAGAACCACTGGGCTGTTTTTATTGAACCAGAATGCTTCCCTTCCTCTGGTCATGCCCGCGTCCACAAGAACCCACCACGCATGACATACACCCCGGCGTTGGCAGCGATCCAGTGCACCACCTCCGGCTCGCCCTTTTTCACGGATTCGTCGGTGTCCGGCCGGGCGGCCCGGTAAAGGCCGGCGGCCGGTGGCAGCCCGCCACCGCGGCTGCGCAGATCATGCCTAATTCGCAGATTACGCATTTTGCCGTGTGCCGCCATGCCCATTTAGTATGAGGAAGACGCGCAGCGCCTGCGGGCGGCCCACCCAATGCGCGCAAGCATCGATGTCCCTTCTCCCTCGCACGCGTCCGCAACGTGCACCCACGGGAGAATGGTCTGGAAAGGTCGAATTTCTGAACCCGTCTGACATGCCCATCATCCAAGCACAAGGGACCGAAGAAGTTCACCCTGACATTTTACTGGTCAACCGGGCACGCGAAGGCGATGTGCAAGCCTTCGAACAACTGGTTAAACAGTACGATCGACAGGTTTTCCGCATCGCCCAGCACATCACCCAGAACCGGGAGGATGCGGAAGATGTGGTCCAGGATGCATTTCTAAAGGCCTTCGAGAAACTGGATCAGTTTCAGGGGAATTCGAAGTTTTACACCTGGCTGGTGCGCATCGCGGTGAACGAGTCGCTGATGCGGCTGCGCAAGAGGCGCACCGGGCGGATGGTATCGATCGACGAGGACGTGGAGACCGAAGAAGGGTCCATGCCGCGTGACCTCGCCGAATGGCGGCCCGATCCGGAGATGATGTACGGGCAGTCGGAACTGGCGGAGATTCTGCGCAAGACGATCCAGGGTTTGCCGCCTGGTTTTCGCGTGGTTTTTGTGTTGCGCGACGTGGAAGGGCTGTCGACGGAAGAAACAGCGGAAACACTCGGATTGAGTGTGCCGGCGGTCAAGTCGAGGCTGCTTCGGGCGAGGCTGCAGTTGCGGGAGCGGTTGAGCCGCTACTTCCGCAAGAATGAGGATGGGACCAAATGAACTGCTCAGAGTTTCTGGCGCAACTCGGTGATTTTCTGGATAACCAGGTGCCTACTGGCCTGGTGGCCGATCTGCAGGCCCACCTCGAGGGATGCGAGCATTGCGTGATTACTATGCAAACGACGCGGAAGACGATCGAGATTTACCGCAATCATGAGATTTATGAGTTGCCGGTTGGGCTTCGCGAGCGGTTGCAGGCGGCAATTCTGGCGAAGTGCAAGAAGGGCTGCTGAACCGTCAGGGCCGCACCGCAAGGAAACATTCCCCGGAATTTCTCCCCACCACGAGCCTTGGGTGCTCCACATCACTGCGCTACGCCGGCCAATTCTCGGCCTTTATAGCTAAAAGTAAAGGTTCGCGGTATCTCACATTTCGCGAAAAACGAGCGAGATGTGGGGCACCTGGAAGTTGGAGCCAGGACAGAAAGAGGGCTTCTTTAGTTATCGTATCTGTGCTGCAGAGTTGGCCGGTCGTTGGCTGGCTGGGAGGCATCGGGCGCATTGGGATCGTTGTTTGAGGTGGTGGCGCGGCGCAGAGTCGGCTGGTCGCCCTGGCCGCCATCGTTCAGCTTACGCTTGTTCTCTATGCGCGCCAACCGGGCCTTCACGCCATCGAACTCTGACGTGGTCATCAGGTACTCCGCCCGCGGCGGCAGCAGAGTGGCGATTTCCCTTTGCGTCGCCTCAATGCGATCAGGGGTCTGCGGATGGGTGGAGAATGCCTTCGAAATCAGGTGTGGCCTGGTTTTCTGCAGGTTCTCCAGCTTCTCAAAAATGGTTACGAGAGCCTGCGGATCGTAGCCCGCGCGGTACATGTATTGCACACCCAGGAAATCGGCCTGGGCCTCAAAGCCACGGGAGAACTGCAGAAAGGTCATCGGGATGCCTATCTGCGCCGCCTCGTAGATGCCGTACCCAGTCCAGCCACCGATAAAGATCAGCGGAATCGTGCCCAGCTGGGCGTAGTTCATCCGCGTTTGCTCCCGTACCGCATGGTGGGCCGCCACATGCGATATCTCGTGCGCGATCACGCCCGCCATTTCCGCCTCGTCGTCCGCGGTCAGAATCAAACCGCTATTCACATACATAAAGCCGCCCGGCAATGCCATCGCGTTCACTTCATCGGAATCAATCACCTTGACCGTGAACGGGACCTTGGCGTCAGAATTCTTGACCAGGTTTTGTGTGATCCGGTTTACGTATTCGACCACCACAGGGTCGTCGACGAACTTCACGCTTTTCGCCAACTGCGTGGCATAGGCCTTACCCATCCGGATCTCGGTATCGGTGGAGTACCAATTGCCGAGGCCACGGCCGCCGATATCGCGGGTCCCCACAGCATTCACGTCGTCGATGCTACCTGCTTTTATCCCCGGCAAAGTCGAGGCCGCCGGAGTGTCTGCAGGCTGGCTGGTTGGTGAGCTGTTCTGTCCGTACCCAGCCAGGGCCAAGGCGGACACTAGCAGTAAGCTGCTCGCAATCATCCATTCTGCCGGGATCAGCTTCTTACGCAACATTTCGCTCATCACACAAAACGCGCTTTGCTGCTAGTTGTCGTCCCTGCGTTGCAACGTAGGCCGATCGTTGCCTGGCTGCGTTGAATCGGGGGGCGCATTGGGATCGTTGTTGGAGCTGCTGGCACGGCGCAGGGTGGGTTGGTTGCCCTTTCCGCCATCGTTCAGCTTGCGCTTGTTTTCGAGACGCGCCAGCCGGGCCTTGACGTCGTCGAACTCCGAGGTGGTCACGACGTACTCCGCCCGTGGCGGCAGCAGAGTGGCAATTTCCTTTTGCGTCGCCTCTATGCGATCGGGTGTCTGCGGATGGCTTGAAAATGCTTTGGCAATCAGGTGGGGCTTGGTTTTCTCCAAGTTCTCAAGCTTTTCGAAGATGGTCACAAAAGCCTGCGGATCATAGCCCGCACGGTACATATATTGAACACCGAGAAAATCGGCCTGGGACTCGAAGCCGCGGGAGAACTGCAGGAAAGTCAGCGGAATGCCTATCTGCGCCGCCTCGTAAATACCGTAGCCCGTCCAGCCTCCGATGAAGATCAGCGGAATCGTACCCAGCTGGGCGTAGTTCATCCGGGTTTGCTCCCGCACCGCATGGTGAGCCGCTACGTGGGATATCTCGTGCGCGATCACGCCTGCCATTTCCGCTTCATCGTCCGCGGTCAGAATCAGACCGCTGTTCACATACATGAAGCCGCCCGGCAAGGCCATGGCGTTGACTTCATCGGAATCGATGACCTTGATGGTAAAAGGAACCTTGGCGTCAGAATTTTTGACTAGATTTTGCGCAACCCGGTTTACGTATTCGTTGATGACTGGATCGCTAATGAACTTGACGCTCTTTTCAAGCTGCATGGCGTAAGACTTGCCCATGCGAATTTCGGTCTCGGTGGAGTACCAATTGCCCATGCCCCGGCCACCGATATCGCGCGTGCCTACTGCACTGACGTCGTCGACACTGCCTGGTTTTACCCCGGGCATTTTGCCGTCCGTCGGGGGGGGAGTCGTATCCGGAGCGGATGAGGCCGGCGGCGTGTCTGCCGGGGCAGTTGCTGGAGCAGCCGCCGCCGGGCTGGTTTGCGGGCTGTTCTGTCCGTATCCTGTCAGGGTGAAGGCCGGTACCAGCAGCAAGCTACTCGCAACCATTAATTCTGCGGGGATCAGCTTCTTGCGCAGCATTTTGCTCATCGCAACCTCTTATTACACCTGGTGTGATAACCGCAGGCGCACTTCGCTACGGCTATTAGACCAAGTATGCGCGCTTTGGCTAGCCGATGGCCTGGAATTTCGCCAAAAGAGCAAAAAGTCTTTGCACTAGGCTAAACGGGCACGGCTTCGTACCAGTTGGGGGCCAGCCTCGCGCACCCGGGCCAAAAAGGAGTTCACCCGCCGGGTGAGGGCTTCCGGACATTCTTCGTAGGGCAAATGGCCAGTGCCTGGCAACAGCTCGAACTCCGCGCTGTCGAAACAGCGCTGCAAATCCTGGGCCGACTCCAGAGACACCGCCCGGTCCCGATCGCCCCAGAGCAGAAGTGCCGGGAATTGGCGTACATGCTGCAGGGCAGACTGTAGTTCGGCCATGTCGTCAAACCAGGTTTTCAGGATGTTGAGGACATAATCGACCGTTCCGGGAATGCGCAGGGAGCCGATGTACTTTCCCAGGGAACCTTCCTGCAGATGGGTGGGATCCCCGTACATGCGGCCCAGGGCGAGTGCCTGCATGGGCTCAGGCAGGGTGGCAATACGGTGGGCGAACCAGGTCCCCAAGCCGGTCAGGTAGAAGTTAATGAGTGGGTCGCCGAGATGAGAGAAGGGATTCGCCGGCGCATGCAGCAGCAGATTTCTCACCCGGCCGGGATATTTTGCCGCCAGCGTCAGGGCTACGGCGCCGCCATGGGAAGTAGCCAAAAAGTCGGCGGAACGGATGCCGGACTCATCCATGAACTCGACCAGCCGGCCGGCCTGAGCTTCCAGTCCGGCGTCGATCCCGGGCACCCGTTCTGATTCTCCGATGCCGAGTGCGTCCACGGCGTAAACGGTCGATTCCTCTGCCAGGCGAGGGATTGTCAGCTCCCAGGTCGAAGCGGTACCCAGCAGGCCGTGCAACAGAATAAGCTCCGGCCCGGTCCCTGCCTTCAGACAGTGCATCTGGTGCCCATCCACCTGGACCCAGTGCTTTTCGATCTGGATACGCCCGAAAGCGTCCGACATCCAGCGCCCCAATGCCATGATGACCTCTTACCTCGAGTGCGACCGCCCGAATGGCCAGAATTCACATTCTATTCAAACTACGTAGGAACGCAATGGGCCAGCAAAAGATGCCCCAAAGCAACCCATCGGAGCATTTGAAAAGTTACTGAAAATAAGATTAAGCAATATGCCGCGTCATATTCCACTGGTGGAAATCAGCAGATCTCCCACAAGGGGAATTACCAAGCGGATAGCCCTGCGATCGGCTGTTGTATATCTCTTATCGAATCAAGGGTATACTGTGGCTGCAAATTAGCAATGCTCCGGGAGCAGCCCGACACATCCGGTTTCCTGTTGGTCCACAGCGTGCTCTTGTGGTCCAAGGAGTTCTCTTCTTCTTTCGCAGCGACGCGATGCTTAAGCTGTTTCAAATTCGGGTGGCGGTGGTTCTTCTTGCCGGGTTTACGCTGGCGGCTGCTATTCTTGCGTCCCTGAATTTTGCCAAGGAAGGGTCTTTTTCGCTGCCCACTGACCAGGTTTCATGGGTCGAAGCCCCAGGCGGTCTCGAGGCGCAGCGGGTGCTGAAGGACGGCCCCGGGGAACGGGCCGGGATCAAGGCCGGAGATTTGCTCACTGCGGCCAACAACGCTCCCACTCCGCGTATGTCGTCGCTGACGCGGCAATGGTTTGCCACAGGCATTTACCGGCGGGCGGACTACCTGCTGGTGCGATCCGGCGTGCCCATCCACGCCTCGGTCATACTTGAGCCCGCCGACCGCAGCCTGTACCAGGGGCTCCGGCTGATTGCGCTGGTTTACCTCTCGATCGGCCTGTATGTGCTCTTCAGGCGGTGGACGGCCCCTCGCGCTACTCACTTCTACGTCTTTTGCCTGGCTTCGTTTGTTCTTTATTCGTTCGACTACACGGGCAAATTCAATACGTTCGACTGGACTATTTATTGGGGCAAGATTGTGGCGCAGGCCCTGCAGCCCGCCCTCTTTCTCCATTTTGCCCTGGCTTTCCCGGAGGAACGTCCGGCTTCTCGCCGCCATTGGATCAACTCGCTCATCTATCTTCCGGGCCTGGGCCTGATCGGACTGCAAGTGTTGGCTCAATGGCGTTGGGAAGCTACGGAGCTGCTGAACACTCGCCTGGGCCAACTCGCCATGGGTTACCTGGCGCTCTACTACGTTCTGGCTGCGGTGGTTTTCTTTCGCAACTACCTCCGCCAGGAGAACCCGCTTCGCCGCCAGCAATTGAAGTGGCTGACCCGGGGGACCCTGTTGACTGTCATTCCTTTGACGGTGCTGGATGTCATCCCTTATTTGTCCGGCGTGCCCGTGCCCGGCCTCCTGGTCAAGCTGGCGGGGATTTCGCTGATCTTTTTGCCGCTTACTTTCAGCTGGGCGATCGTTCGCTACCGCTTGATGGACGTCGACCTGATTTTCAAGCGGGGCGTTACCTACACCCTGGCGACGGCTGCGTTGGTCGGCCTCTACTTCGGCGCGGTGGCGGTCGCGGCGGAGTTGGTGCATACCAGGTTACCGAGCGCGGGAGCCTGGGGCCTGATTGCCGCGATCATCATCACCGCTCAACTGTTCGAACCGCTTAAACGCGCTATTCAAGACCGGGTAGACCGGGTGTTCGACCACAAGCGCTATGACTATCGCCAGACCCTGATCACCTTCGGCCGCGGCCTGAGTTCGCAGACCGATCTGGGCCGGTTGCTCACCTCGATCGTGGATCGGTTGTCGGAGACTCTGCTGGTGGCGCGGGTCGCAATCTTTTTTCCGGATGGCCATGGCGGTTTCCGGTTAATGGCCGCTCACGGTCTGCCTCCACAACTGCTGGGGCGGGATATCTTTCCGGGGCTGGGATTTCTCAACTTCGATCAGCCCGATGCGGGTAGCCACATTTTTCTGGAGAACCCACAGCAGGTGCTCCACCTCAGCGACGAGGAGCGCCAGTCAGCTGCTTTGCTCGATCTGAACTACTACCTTCCGTGCCGCCTGCAACAGAAGACGATCGCCACGATCGGCCTGGGGCGCACCACCCATGGAGACTTTCTTTCCAGCGAGGATGTGGAACTGCTGGAGTCGATGGCCAGCTATATCGGAATCGCCATCCAGAACGCGCGGTTGTACGCCAGCCTGGAACAGAAGATTTCCGAGTACGAGCGTTTGAAGGAGTTCAACGAGAACATTGTCGAGTCGATCAATGTCGGCGTGTTCGCGGTTGACCTGGAAGAGCGGGTCGAGAGCTGGAACGCGCAGATGGAAGTGATGTACGCCATGTCGCGCCAGGAGGCGGTAGGACAATATCTGCGCGACATTCTGCCGGCAAACTTTGTCGCGGAATTTCTGCGGTTGAAAGATGAGCCTGGCGTGCACAACCTTTACCGCTTCCGGCTGCAGACCCGCAGCGGCGAGAATCGCTGTGCCAATGTGGCGATCGCTCCCCTGGTTTCGCGCAACTTTGAGGTGGTGGGGCGCATCATCATTGTGGATGACATTACGGAGCGCATGGAGCTCGAGGCGCAGCTCGCACAAGCCGACAAACTCTCGTCTATTGGTCTTTTGGCTGCCGGTGTCGCCCATGAGGTCAACACCCCGCTGGCAGTGATTTCCTCCTACACCCAGATGCTGGCTAAACAAGTTCGGGGAGATCAGCGCGTGGCGCCGCTACTGGACAAGATCACGCAACAGACCTTCCGGGCTTCGGAAATCGTCAACGGGCTGCTTAATTTCTCCCGCACCGGGGCGGCTGAGTTCACCGCTCTCGATCTGAACCACGTTATTGAGGAAACGCTGAAGCTGCTGGAGCACCAGTTCCGTAGCTCGCAGGTTCACCTGCAAATGTCGCTGGAAGAGAATCTGCCGCCGATTCTGGGCAACTCCGGCAAACTGCAGCAGGTCTTCCTCAATTTGTTTTTGAATGCCAAGGACGCGATGGCGGCGGGGGGCACGCTGCGTGTAGCCACCCAGGCGAATGGGCATGTGGAGGTTGACGTATCCGACACCGGCTCAGGCATCGCGCTCGAGCACGTGCAGCGAATTTACGATCCCTTCTTCACTACCAAATCGACAGTAAGCGAGGGGCAGCGCAGGGGCACTGGACTGGGGTTGGCTGTGAGCTACGGCATCATCCAGGAGCATGCGGGCAAGATCCAGGTTGAAAGCCAGGTGGGATGCGGCACCACGTTCCATCTCGAATTTCCAATGGCAAGGAAACCCGCCCATGTCTGAGGCCGGCATTCTCGTTCCGCAAAGTAAAACCAACGTTTCGAACCCCGAACCGGCGGCCCGCATTTTGATCATCGATGATGAAGCAGCGATTCGCGAATCGCTGGAGACGCTGCTGCTACTTGAAGGCTATGTGGTGGATCTGGCCCCGGAAGGGCAGGCGGGACTGAGATGTATCGATACCCGAAGCTATGACCTGGTTCTGCTGGACCTGGCGTTGCCGGGGCAGAATGGTCTCGAGATCCTGGCGCGGATCCGGGAGCGGCAACCCAACCTGCCGGTGATCATGATCACCGCTTATGGAACGGTGGGCAATGTAGTCGACGCCATGAATGGCGGGGCTCAGAATTTCGTTCAGAAACCGTGGGATAACGAAAAACTTCTCGCCGACATCCGCGCTGCGACTGCCCGGCAGCGGGCGGAAGAAGAAAATGTTCAGCTCAAGCGGGCGCTGAAACAGCGCTACAACTTTGAAAATATCGTCGGCAAGAGCGAACCGATGCTACGCATTTTCGACCTGGTGGCACAGGTCGCTCCCACTCGCTCCACTATCCTGATCCAGGGCGAGAGCGGAACCGGCAAGGAGCTTATCGCCAAGGCACTGCATGCTAATTCGCCGCGCCGCGACAAGCCTTTTGTACCGGTCAACACGGGCGCCATGCCCAGCGATTTGCTCGAATCCACGCTTTTTGGCCACGTCAAGGGGGCGTTTACCTCGGCCGTTTCGGCAAAAAAGGGACTTTTTGAAGTGGCTAACTTTGGCACCCTCTTCCTGGACGAGATCGGCACCATGGGGATGGATACGCAGGCCAAGGTGCTGCGGGTATTGCAGGATCGCCGCTTTATGCACCTCGGCGGCGTGCACGAGATCCAGGTGGATGTGCGCATCCTGGCGGCTACGAATGTCGATCTGCGGCAGGCTGTGCGCGAGGGCAAGTTCCGCGAAGATCTATTTTACCGTCTCAACGTCATCACCA
Source organism: uncultured Acidobacteriaceae bacterium (assembly GCA_963814015.1). Classification (GTDB taxonomy): domain Bacteria; phylum Acidobacteriota; class Terriglobia; order Terriglobales; family Acidobacteriaceae; genus PALSA-350. The sequence continues at coordinate 138,131 of CAWFBI010000001.1, read as the reverse complement.
TCGATCTACCGCCGCTGCGCAACCGTCGGGAAGACATTCCATTGCTGGCGGCGAGCTTTCTCAAGCGCTACGCCGAGGAAAACGATTTGCCCCCGCGTACGCTCGCACCCGAAGCCATGCGTGTGCTCATGGATTACGACTGGCCGGGCAATGTTCGCGAACTGGAAAATGTAATCGAGCGCGGTGTGGTTCTGTCCTCCACCCCTACGATTGGATTCGATCTCCTTCCCGGCCACCTCACCGGCCGCAGCTACTCCTCCAGCCTGCTGGAGCACAATCCTGACGCCTCCTTGTTCGACATTCTGGAAGATATCGAGCGGCGCATCATCATCGACAAGCTGGAGCGCTGCAAGTGGAACCAGACCGACGCGGCGGAGCAATTCCGCATCCCCCTTTCCACGCTCAACCAGAAGATCAAGCGGCTCTCGATCGAGATCAAGAAGCGATTGAAAGACTAAGGAAGCCCGTGTGGTACCCTCGGCTTGGATATGCCATTCGACTCGATTGAAAGCATCGCCAAGAAGGGTGTCGTTGCGGTGCAGAGCTATTCCCTGCTCGCCGGCCGGGCAATTGCCAACATTGTTCAGCGCCCGCACTACTTTGCCGACCTGATCACCCAGGCCGACTCCATCGGCATAGGGTCATTGCCTATCGTCATTCTCACCGGGTTCTTTACCGGCGGCGTACTTGCGCTGCAATCGGCGTCCTCGCTGGCTCAGTTCGGCGCCACGGCGATTACCGGGGAGCTGGTCAGCCTTTCGATGATCAAGGAACTGGGCCCGGTTCTCACCAGCCTCATGGTTTCTGGCCGTAATGCCTCGGGAATGGCCAGTGAGCTCGGCTCCATGATGGTGACGGAACAGATCGATGCCATGCGTGCGCTGGGGACAGATCCGCTCAAAAAGCTGGTGACCCCGCGCCTTTTCGCTACGGTTATCATGCTTTTTTTCCTCACCATCATTTCTGACACCGTGGGTACGATGGGCGGAGCGTTCGTGTCGGTGTTCATGCTCGGGCAGGACGGTTCGCAGTACTTTCATACCGCCTACCAGACGCTGGAGTACCCCGATATTTTGCAGGGCCTGGTCAAGCCCCTCGTATTTGGCTTCATCATTGCCAGTATCGGCTGCTACTACGGAATGACCACGCGCGGCGGCACGCAGGGTGTTGGCCGCTCCACTACCCAGGCGGTGGTGGTCTCCTCAGTGCTGATCATCTTTGTTGACTTTGTCATCAGCCGCTTCATGATTGGTGTCTTCGGCCGCTGAGCTTATGGTTACCGCGCCCCAGCCCACAGCCACGACAACCCAGGAAGATCCGGCGCAGCCGGTCGTGATCTTCGATAACGTCTCGATCGGGTTTGAAGGCAAAAAGGTTCTGGAAAATATCTCGCTGACGGTATCTCCGGGGCAAACGCGAATCCTGCTGGGGCCTGCCGGCAGCGGTAAGAGCGTTCTGCTCAAGCTGGCGAATGGACTGATTCGGCCTGACTCGGGGACGATAACGGTGTTTGGCGAAGAGATTGACAATATGCGGCAAGAGCAGCTGTTCCAGTTGCGGGGACGCATTGGCATGGTTTTTCAGGAGGGCGCACTGTTCGATTCGCTGACCGTGCGGGACAACGTTGCTTATCGTTTGATGGAGCAGAAAGTGCCGGAGGCGGAGGTGACCGAGCGGGTCACTGAGGCGCTTCGCTTCGTCGAGCTGGAGCAGACGCTGGACAAGTTTCCGTCCCAGCTTTCGGGCGGAATGCGCAGAAGGGTTGCGATTGCCCGGGCGATCGTGAACCGGCCTGACCTGATTCTCTACGATTCTCCTACCGGCGGATTGGATCCGATCACTTCTACGACCATCATTGAGCTGGTCATGAAACAGCGCGATGTTTATCGCACCAGCTCGTTGCTGGTCACCCATCGTTTGCAGGACGCCTTCACCCTCGCCACACATACGTTCGACCGCGTTCAGAATCATATGGTTCCCATACCTGACGGAGGGTTGGATTCCAAGACCAATTTTTTGGTGCTACATGACGGGCATATCGTGTTTGATGGCTCTACGCATGACCTGGTGCACAGTAATGATCCATTTTTGAAGGAATACCTATCGTGAGGGCGCCATCTTTCGAGCGCCGGAGGTGCGGCACTACATTGAGAAAACCGCAGACCTATCCACTACGCCAGGCTCCCGCTATTAGTAACAATCACGGGTTTTTGTTTCGCGCTGCACGCTGCTTGTACAGCTGAGAACACAGTGGGATGAGTTGGCTGACCAGAGCCGGACTATTTGCCGCCGGTCTTTTCGTGATCCTGCTCGCGCGGGCTCAGCTGCACGCGGGCCATTGGGCTTTCGATAATTCCAGCTACCGTCAAACAACCTTTGCTGCGGGAGGTTATGGCCTGGGTGCCTTGCTCATATTGCTGGGATTTTTGCCTCCGAGTGGATGGGTCTACAAACACATCACAGCAAGACGGTCTAAACTGGTCAATCATGGGCGGAAATCAAGACGCCGGCGACCTAGACCTGAGTAGCCGGATCTCTGCTAGTCTTAAGGGTTTGCTAGCAGGTTTCTGAGGTGCCTACCGGTATGGCTTTCAAGTTTAAAGGCGTTGACTTTATCCAGTTTGATGGGCTGCTCTCTGGCGATGAGCTGCTGGCTCGCGATACCACCCGCCAGTTCGTTGAAGACAATGTGATCCCCATCATTGAACAGTGCAATCGCGATGGCCGGTTTCCACGGGAATTGATCCGGCCCATGGGCGAACTCGGTTTCTTCGGCGCCAACATCGAGGGCTATGGATGCGCCGGCATGTCCAATGTGGAGTATGGCCTGGTGATGCAGGAACTGGAACGAGGCGACTCCGGCCTGCGCAGCTTCGTCAGCGTGCAGTCCGCCCTGGTCATGTACCCCATCTACACTTTCGGCAGCGATGAGCAGAAAAACACATGGCTGCCGCTTCTGGCGACAGGGGAGAAACTCGGCTGCTTTGGGCTGACCGAGCCCGACTATGGCTCGAACCCGGGTGGCATGCGAACCCGCGCCCGAAAAGAAGGCGACGAATATGTTCTCAACGGCGAAAAAATGTGGATCACTTCCGGCTCGATCGCCGACGTAGCGGTGATCTGGGCCAAGGTGGACAACGAAGAAGGCAGGGTCCGAGGATTCCTGGTGGAGACCAATCGACCCGGCTTCTCGGCCTACGACGTTCATGGCAAGTGGTCGCTGCGAGCCTCAGTCACCTCCGGCCTTTCTCTGCAGGATGTGCGCATCCCGGCATGCAACCTGCTGCCCTTCTCGGGAGGGCTCAAGTCGCCTCTCATGTGCCTTAACCAGGCGCGGTACGGCATCAGCTGGGGAGCCCTGGGAGCCGCAATGTCGTGTTATGACACGGCGCTTCAGTATGCACTGGTGAGAAAGCAATTCCGCGAAGAACCGATCGCCAGTCACCAATTGGTCCAGGAAAAGCTGACCTGGATGATCTCGGAGATCACCAAGGGACAACTGCTCGCGCTGCAGGTGGGGCGGCTGAAAGACACCGGCAAGGTGAGCTTCGAACACATCTCAATGGCCAAACGGAACAACGTCTGGATGGCCCTGGAGTGCGCGCGCATCGCGCGCGATATCCTCGGTGGTAATGGTATTACCGACGACTACCCGGTTATGCGCCACATGATGAATCTCGAATCCGTGAAAACCTACGAGGGCACGCACGACATCCACGCGCTGATTATCGGACAGAGCATCACCGGTATACCCGCTTATTAGGCTCGCCAGGATTTCAACAACAGTGATCCGATAGAATCAGGTTAGCAGTTGCAGTCGAGTGCAACCCTTTCCCCCCTATTTCGCAACCTATGGCTCCAGACTGCGTCTCTAATGAGTAGGACGGGTGCGTGCGCATGGATGTAAAGTCCGCTTCAAGGAAAGTATTGCGATTGGGGAAGATCCAGCGCCGTCCGGAGCTGGATGCCCTGCGCGGACTTTTTCTGGTGTGGATGACGCTGACCCACCTGCCTACTCGGCTCAGCGAAGTGGTTAATCAGCCCTTTGGGTTCGTTTCATCGGCTGAAGGGTTTGTTTTTTTGTCTGGCATGCTGGTGGCCACGCTTTACATTCACCAGGCGGCGGAAGACGGCGACGGGGTCCGCACCAAGCTCTGGATGCGAGCACTCAGAATCTATGGCTACCATCTGATCATGCTGGCTATGGTGTTCACTGTGGTGGCAGCGTTCGCGGCCTATACGCATCGCGCGGCGATCTACAACCTGCTCAACTTCTACCTTGCCCACCCGGCTACCGCGATCATCGGGTCATTGCTGCTGATTTACTGTCCACCGCTGCTCGATATTCTGCCCATGTACGTCACTTTTCTGCTGCTTACGCCATACATCCTGAGTGTGGCCGTGCGCCGCGGCTGGAGCCGCATTCTGATGGTCAGTGGCGTCGTCTGGCTGCTGGCGCAGTTTGGTTTGCGCACCTGGATGCATGCCCTGGTCGTCCATGCGACTGGCCTGCGTATTCCACTGCAGGAAACGGGAGCATTCAACCTTTTTGCCTGGCAGGCTATCTGGGTTCTGGCTTTGTGGCTGGGAGCCAAGTCGACCCAGGGTCAGAATCCCCTGGGCAAGCTGCCCAACTGGGTCTTTCCCTTGAGCGGGGCGGTTTGCCTCCTCTTTCTGGGCGTGCGCCATGACTGGCTTGGGCCTCACCTGACACAGGAAGCGCTCGGCCTGTCGCTGGACAAATGGCAGATCGGTCCGTTACGCATGCTGAACCTTTTTGCATTTTCGTGCATCGTCTACTGGTCGCGGAAATATCTCACCAGGCTGGTGCTGGTGGAGCCTCTCCTAACGCTGGGTAAGGCTTCGCTCGAAGTCTTTTGTGCTCACGTCTTCTTTGTTTTTGTGGGGCTCGCGCTGCTGTACGGCGAAGTGACGGAACTGCACGGCCGCTACGCTCTCGTCCTGTTAACGATTACATTTACCGCGTTGATCCTGGTGGCGATTCGCGAGGTGCGGCGCAAGCAGAAGGCTCGCCTGTCTGCGGCTGCCGGGGGATCGATCCATGGCAAAGAATCGTTCCGGCCGGTATCCGGCTTGAACGCTCCGCCCGCAGAGAGGCGAGCGGAAGTCTAGACCGCTACAGTAAAGGTATCTTCGTAGCGGACAACGTTGCGGTAAAGCGTGTCTCGCTCCACCGGCTCACGGCCAGCTTCACGGATCAGACGAACCAGGTCAGAGCGCCGCATCCCCTGCGGTGTGGTTGCTCCGGCGTCATGGTAGATCTTCTCTTCGACAACAGTGCCATCAATATCGTCGGCGCCGAAGCGCAGGGAGATCTGCGCGATCTTGGCGGACATCATCTGCCAGTAAGCCTTGATGTGGGAAAAGTTATCCAGCAATAAGCGGCTCACTGCGATCTGGCGGATATCGGTAAGGCCGGTGGTGGTGGGCAAATGATCGAGGGCTGTATTGGCCGGATGGAAGGCCAGCGGAATAAAGGTCTGAAAGCCGCCGGTATCATCCTGTACAGCGCGCAGGCGAAGCATGTGGTCGACGCGGTCCTCATCGTTCTCGACGTGGCCGTAGAGCATGGTGGCGTTGGAGCGTAAACCCAGCTTGTGCGCGGTGCGCGCCGTTTCCAGCCACTCATCACCGTCGATCTTGTGATCGCAAATGATGTGCCGTACGCGGTCGGAGAAAATCTCGGCGCCGCCACCAGGCATGGAATCCACGCCGGCGTTTTTCATTTGCGTCAGCGTCTCGGCAATAGTCAGCTTGGCGCGACGCGCCAGATACGCCACCTCGACCATGGTGAAAGCTTTGATGTGTACCTGGGGAAAGCGCTGCTTGAGGCCGGCCACCAGATCGAGAAAGTACTGGAACGGAAGATCGGGATGCAAGCCGCCGACAATGTGGAACTCGGTCACCGCCTCGTTGTAACCGGACGCTGCAGTCTGCCACGCTTCTTCCAGGGCCATGGTGTAGGCCCCTTCGCTGTCTTTTCTGCGGCCAAAGGCACACAGACGGCAAGCGGCCACACAAACGTTGGTGGGATTGATGTGCCGGTTGACATTGAAATAAGCGATATTGCCATGCAGGCGTTCGCGCACATGATTGGCTAACCAGCCCACGGCCAGAATATCCCCCGACCGGTAGAGGGCAACGCCATCGTTGAAATCGAGACGCTCGTTTGCCAAAACTTTTTCGGCAATCGGGCGTAGACGTGCATCGTCGGTTTGAAAGCTGTGCCGCTCAGGCGCAAAGGACGTAGGGCTACTCACTCCTTTATGATACTCGACCAGCGTCGCGGGTTCGTCTTTTGACGGCGCCGTATCAAAAGACGGGGCGTCCGGGAAGGGCTGGGTTAAGATTTGTTAGATAGAATGCGACTGCTTCGGACCCTGGCCTTCATCCTCTTCGCGTTCCCCTGCGCTCTGGCAGCCTCGCAAAATCCCCCAGCCTCGCAAAATCCCCCTACTTCTTCGGCGGCAGTTTTACCTCCAGTTACCGCGTATGCGCTGGATCGGGCGAAGGTCACGCTGCCTGCGGATTTTTCCGCTCCGCTCAATCTGCTCATCCTGCACTTTCAGCGGGATCAGCAGTCTATCGTCGACGGCTGGCTTCCGGTGTTGGCTCCAGGCGGCGCGGTGCAAACCTGGGTGCTGCCTATCTCGCCGCGGGAAAACGGACTGTACCGGTGGTGGTTGAACGCGTCCCTACGGGGTAGCCTGCCGCCTTCCCAGCCGCGCCGCTATACGGTTCCGTTGTACGTTAACAAGCCGCAGTTTCTCCGCTCGCTGCAGGTTTCCTCGGAGAAGGAGGTGGTGCTGCTGTTGACTGATAAGGCGGGGCACGTCCTCTGGCGCGCAGAGGGACCGGTGACCGATAGCAAGAAGGCCGCACTCACTGGTTTCGTGACCAGGTCGACGTCTCGTTAGGACGGCAGCTCCCTCAGCGGCTAAAGCCGGACCTTTCCTAGGGTTTATGGACAGCCTTGAAGGCCGTCCCCTTCAAAAGCACTAACTCTTCGCCACTCGGGCTGCGATCATGTTGAGAGCTCGGTGAGCTGAAAGGGCCGCACCCTCCTGCCAACCGACGATATGGCTGGTGTGGTCACCAGCGAAGTAGATGCGACCCTGCGGCTGGATCCATAGCTCGTAGCCGGGTGGGGCGCCCGTTTCGAAGTCGCTGACCCAGGAGCCAAGGTTGTATGGGATGTGTCCCCAACTGACGTAAATGGGGTTCTTTAACTCCTGCGAACGGCCGGGATGCAGCAGCTCGATGGAGTGACGCGAAGCAGCCAGCTTAGCCTCCGGGCCGGGCAATCTGCCGAACTCTGAGTTGTTTTCAATACCATAGCCACCAAGGATGATTCCGGTTTCGGAGAACATCGAGGCGCTGGGATACCAGACCGTGTCGACCGGCTGGCGGAGAAAAGAAATGCCGCCGTAGATATTGCACTCCTGCTCCCAGAAGCGGCGCGACTCCCAGGCGATCTTATAGGCGGAGTCATAGCTAGCAGCATCGATGACTGCTTTCAGCTCCGGAGAGAAATCGGTATCCATGGTCTTGAGAATGGTCAGCGGCAGGGCGCAGATGCAATAGTCCGCGCTTACAGTCTGGTGCCTTCCTGTGGCCAGATCCTGGTAGACAACTTTCACGCCCGATGTGTTTTGCCGGATCTGGACCACTTCAGCGCGCTGCCGGATCACGCTTCCGAGCTTTTTCTTGAAGGCCATGGGGATCTGGTCCATCCCGCCGACGGGCTGAAACATGGTGGCCTGCCAGTCGATCTCGTCCTCTTCCGTCAACTCCTTCCAGAGATGGGCCGAGAGCAAAGCGCGCATGTCCAACGGGTCATGGGGAATGCCCACGGTATCGCCCGCGCCGGGATTGACTTTGTACCCGGCGCGCGGCGATCCCTTGTAGAAAAGATCGGGCGACAGGTCGCCGTATTGCCTCAGGAACTCAATCATCTGCTCTTTGTCATCGTGGCTCAGCTCCTGATCGAGCGCGCCGCGCTGGATACTTTTGGCCAGCAGCTCAGAGACATGGCCGCGGGTATCGTATTCCACCTGCCGGTTTTGTACGGTTTTGCCCTCATTCAGCTTGTCCGCCTGCAGGTAGGCGCTGCGCGAAGTGTTGACTTCGACTTCCAGCGGAACGCCCAGCTCGCGGCAATAACCGAGCATCGTCTGATGCACCGACGGCAACCGAGCAGGACCTACATTCTGGTAGAGACCCGGAGCAAAGGCACAGGTCTGAGTGAAACCGTTGGTGAAATCGACTTTGGTGCCGTTGCGAACGCTCCAGTTCCTGCCACCGATGCGCTCCCGGGCTTCGAGCAGAGTGCAAGTGTAACCCAGTTTGCTCAGCTCGTAGGCTGAGGCCAGGCCCGCGATGCCGCCGCCCAGGATGACAACACTGGTCCCTTTGCCGGAGCCCGCGGGGTGCCCGATCGTGGGCGCGGCCGACGCCATGAGGGGCAGAAGACCCAGGGACTGCATCATGGTGAAGGCGGCGCTGTATCCGCCAGCCTGCCCCACTCTCATCAAAAATTCACGCCTGGTCAGACTCATTGCAGAACCTTTCTCTATCTTCCCCAACTGCCATGCCCAGCAACTTTGGATGGTAGAATGGGGACTTTCCGGATTGCTGTCGATGCTGGACAGGGAGCTCCGTCACGGTGGCCCGCTTCTGGCGCCGGAGAAGCCCTCTGCGTCGCGATCATACAGTAGTAACGCATAGCAACTGCCCGCGGTCTTAGCGCGGGGAAACCAACCCTGGCAAAACAGGGGTAGAGAAACGAAGCCCTATCAGTCTTCAACCTGGAAGCTGCACAGCAGAGAGTACGACGAGGAAGGCGTGGCGAAGATACGTTTCGACAGGGAAAAGGTTCACCACCCGTAACCCTGCGGGATGCTGCGCAGGGACGGAAACGAGCTTTAGGGTAACGGCAGCGGCGCACGAAAGCAACAGCAAAATGGCGCATACTTTTCGTCGCCTTAACCAGACATGGGATGTGGGGTAATGACCGAAGAAGGCCCGAGGGCTGAAGAAGTACTGGATATCGAGTTTCTGCACGAGATCGGCAGCCGCATGGCCGCCGCAGATCCGTTTCATGCTGTGCTTGAACGGGTAGTTGAATTTGTATCTACGATCGCGATGTGCGATTCGTGTTTTGTTTACGTCCTCGAAGGCGAGAAGCTGGTCCTGCGAGCTTCAAAAAACCCTCACGCCGACCTGGTCGACGAGCTTGATCTGCCACTGGGCCAGGGTATTACCGGTTGGGTCGCCATGCATCAACAGCCCGTGGCCATTGCCTCCCAGGCATGGAGCGATCCGCGGTTCAAGATGTTCAACGATTTGCCTGAGGACCATTTCGAAGCGTTTCTTTCTGTGCCCATACTGTGCCGGGGCAAGCTGGTGGGGGTGATCAATGTGCAGCATCGCAAGCCACACCATCACAGCCCGCGACAGGTGCGGCTGATTTCCACTGTGGGGTTCCTGGTCGGCGCTGAGTTGGAGATGGCGCGGCTGGAGAGTGAACGAATGCTGCTCGCGGATCGGCTTGAGGTGAGGAAGCTGATGGATCGCGCGAAGGGGATTCTGCAACGGGAATTGCATTTGGATGAAGAGGGAGCTTACCTGGCGCTGCAGAAACAGAGCCGGCAGAAACGGAAGGCAATACGCGAGATTGCCGAGGCGATTATTCTTACGGAAGAGATTCGGCGGTCGCGGAAATAGAATCGCAGGTCCGTCCACTACGCTGCGTGTATCTGCAGTTTCTTTTGTCTTGATCGATCGTGAAACGTTATAGCATCTTGGCAGGCCCCCGAGATGCTATGACCCCTGTTGCCAAACCTACTCGCGAAGAGCGGGAAGAGATACAAGCTAAGCGGAGGCCCAAAAGGGCCCTCGGTCTCTTTGACTCCACCATGATCGTTATCGGAGTCATGATCGGATCGGGGATCTTCATTGTCCCGGCCGGCATGGCCCGCATTCTGGGTGGGCCGGGATGGTTTCTGGCCGCATGGGTCTTTGCCGCAGTGTTGACCATTGCGGCCGCATTCTCGTTTGGAGAGCTAGCCTCGATGATGCCCGGCGGGGGCGGAATGTACCTCTACCTACGGGAGGCCTACTCACCTCTTTGGGGCTTCCTCTATGGATGGACGCTCTTTACCGTAATCCAGACGGGTACTATTGCCGCAGTTGCAGTTGCGTTTGCCCGTTTCCTGGGAGTCTTAGCGCCCTCGGTTTCGGAATCACGCTACCTGATCGCCCCCCTGCATCTGTCTGCCCATTACGCAATCACGCTGTCCACTGCCCAGTTGGTCGCCTTGCTGGTGATTGCGTTGCTGACCGCGACCAATACGCTGGGCATCGAGTATGGCAAGATCATTCAAAACTCGTTTACAGTAGCCAAGCTCGGCGCCCTTGGCGCACTGATCCTCCTGGGGCTTACCGTAGGCTGGAATGCCTCCTCGGTGCATGCGAACCTGGCCACCTTCTGGCAGCGGCCGGCTACACCTCACCCAGGCACTTCTCTCATCGCGATCTTGAGCCTGCTGATGGTGTTTTGTGTTTCCCAGTCGGGATCCCTTTTCGCCGCAGATGCGTGGCACGACATCACTTTTGCGGCGGAAGAGGTCAAAGAGCCAAGGACGACTCTTCCCCGCTCCCTGGCTATCGGCACAGTGATCGTCATGCTGTTGTACCTGGCTGCGAATGTCGCCTACCTGACGGTACTGAACTTCCCTGCCGTACAGCATGCGCCGCATGACCGAGTCGCGACTGCGATGCTGCAGCAGATCTTCCCTGCGTGGGGCGGAAAGGCGTTGGCCGTACTCATCATGGTTTCGACCTTCGGTTGCATCAACAGCCTGGTGCTGGCGGGTCCGCGCGCGTACTATGCCATGGCTCGGGACCGACTTTTCTTTCCTGCGGCAGGAAGATTGAACGCGGCCCGCGTACCCGGGTGGTCTCTGGCCATGCAGGGGGTCTGGGCGGGATTGCTGGTGCTACTCACTACGTACTCGCCGGTCGCGGGCTATGGCAATCTCTACAGCGATCTGCTGGACTACATCATCTCTGCGGCGCTGCTGTTTTACATTCTTACCATTGCTGCAGTGGTGGTGTTGCGATACAAGCGGCCAGATGCGGAACGTTTGTACCGCACACCGGGTTATCCGGTGGTTCCGGCGATTTATGTTCTTGGGGCCAGCGCGGTCGTGCTCTGCCTTTTTATCGATCGTCCGGCAACGACCTGGCCTGGATTGGTGCTGGTGATCGCAGGTCTTCCTGTGTACTGGCTAGTCCGTCGCGCGGGCTCGGGCAAAGCCGGGAACAGCTAAGAGCGGAGCGGATTACTTTTCTACTTGACCGCGAATTTCACCACCCGGATTTTGCGCGGTATGTATATTGAAATACCATTTACCAGCGAGCAGATCCTTGACCTGGTCAGCAGTAAGAGTCGCTGAGCCATCGATCGGGCTCACTATGGGACTAGTCTTAATCGGAACCTGCGGCTTGGCATTCTGACCCGCCATTGCAGGACCGTGAAAGTGTGCTGCTGCGGCCGGACCAGTCAGATCCTCAAACGTTATGTGATAAACAAACTCATCCGTTTCCGTATTTACCGTGGCCGTCAGCATTCCATGGCCCTTGCTGTTGTTAGGCGGTACTTCGCTGGAAGATAGCAAAGTGGCCTTTAACTCGATTTTCTTTGCGTATGCGCCCAGGGAAACGCATGCAATCGCAGAAGCAGTCACAAAACTTCGAAAGAAGGGGACAAACAGTCTCATTGTATTCTCCCATTGTTAACGTTGTAAGCGAGATGCTGTGTCTCGGACGTATTCCACAGCGTAATAATTGGATGCCTTTTGTACCCGTGGAGTTGGATCGATGACTCACGGTAGTGTAGTCAGTCGTTAGAAGAAGTGCCTTAGTGGTAGTCCGCAGCAAATGTATCTGCGTCGCTATTCATCTCTCCCGGGAGCGGCGCACGCGGCAACAGCAGAATCCTATAGGTGAAGGTGACGTTTTGATTCTTCTCTACGGTGTAGTTCAATAGCGGCGCCTTGGGGTCAAAGATATGCTGCCCTAGAGGATTGGCGGCGAATAAGCCGTAGCCTCGCGCATGCCAGTAAGTTGGATAGTTGGGATTTCCTGGAAGGTCGAAGATCGCGATGGTTACGGTGCGGCCTTCGGTGTTACCGGTCAATGCGCACCAGCGGCCCCTGGTGCCCCAGGCCTGACCGCCTTGCTTGCCCTCACTGGTGAGATACACGCCCGTAGCTCCGGGCTGGTTCGATGCGGGCACTTCTGTCGGCCGGCCGCTGGCGTCGGTGAAGGTGCCGCCTTTTTCGTCGGGTGACTCCAGCCAGCGAGCAACACGGATGCCCAACAAGCCTTCCTTGTCGTCGTTGAAGACGACCTTGTCGAGGGCATGCAGGGTGGTTATCAAATCGATGATTCTTTCGTCTTTGTGCTGGGAAAAGATGTAGCGGGTTTTCTGCTCCAGAATGTTCTGACCGGTGCCTGTAGTCCAGACGGATTCGACTACCAGCTCCCCACTGTCGCGCCCGCTTTTTGTGGAGACAATTTTTCGCTGGTGAATAGTCCCCATTTTTTCGCGGTCGGCGGGCTTGATGGCGTCGGAGTTGTTCCAGAAATCGAAGCCATTTACGTTACCGTAATTGAACCAAATTCCGGCGTGATGGGGATGGTCGACGCGCTCGCCTGGACGCGGCGCCAAAGGAAAGCCACGAACCACGTCGATGCCATCCGATGTTATGAATGGATAGAGCACCGGCTTCTTGAGCGAAATGGGCCAGACGTAGGAGGTGAAGGGCTTGCCGTCAATGGTGACGTCTACACGCCGATGCGCTTCATTTGCAGTTACCTTTACTTCCGCTATCCCTTGCAGCGTCGAGGCTGCCAGCAGGCAGCCGAGGAGCCACTTATTCATAAACCTTGTCCCCGGCCATCACCTTTTGTGACTTGTCGTCAAAAGTGACGCGTTGGCCGGTCTGAATGGCGGCAATGTTCATGCATAGCGCCACGGAATGGCTGTACCCCGCTTCGATACTGGCGTTGGGCGTTTTACGGGAGCGAACACACTCCATCCAGTTGCGCATGTTGGCTGAGGTCATGGGGTCGTTGCCGGTGTTGGCCGAGGTCTCCGCTTTCATCACGGTATCGGTGAGTGAATAGTCACCCAACAGGTTCTGCTTCATGCCCATTTCGGCAGCGGCTTTCGCGGTCATTCCTCCCTCGGAATTGACACACTGCTTATCCATGTCGAGCATGCCGCCATTGGAGTAGTAAATCTCTTTCACTCCTCCCGCGGAGTTAGTCATGCGCGAGGAATAGATAACCTGGAAGCCCTTGGTCGGATCATCGAGCGGACCGTAATCGAAGACGGCGGTCATGGTGTCCCAGTTCTTGCGGCCATCCTTCCACAGGTAGACACCACCATTGGCAACCACGCTACGCGGATGAGGATAGCCAGTGAACCAGTGAACCGTATCGATCTGGTGCACCAGCCATTGATCGGGAATTCCAGAGGAGTACGGCCAGAAGAGACGGAACTCGAGATACTTGCGGGCATCGAATGGCTCATAGGGGCGGTTGAGCAGGTAGCGCTTCCAATCCGTATCCTGCTCCTTCAATAGAGGCACGACTCCGGGACGGCGCCAGCGGCCTGGCTGATTGACATTCCAGGTCATCTCCACCGCGACGATGTCGCCGAACTTGCCCGACTGAATGTACTCGTAAGCCTTTTGATAGCTGGGCGTGCTGCGGCGCTGGGTGCCGACGGCTACGACTTTCCCCGTCTGCTTAACCGCAGCCAGGAAGGCCCGCGCGTCCTCCATGGTATGGGCGGTGGGCTTTTCGACATAGGCATCCCGTCCCGCCTGCACTGCTTCGACTCCATGCAGGGCATGTTGAAAATCGGCGGTTGCGACTATGACGGCATCGATATCCTTGCGCGCATAAAGCTCGTCATTGTTGCGCACGCTGGCGACCGGGCCACCGCCACATTGTTTCTGGATGAAGGCCGCACCTTCGTCGCGACGACGATTCCAGATATCGGAGACAGCGACGAACTCGAAGTTGAGCTCCTTGGCGTGGTCCTGGAACGCGGGCACCAAGGCTCCCTTGGCGCGATCTCCGGCCCCGATCAACGCTACCCGCACGCGATCGTTGGCGCCCACGATAGCGGCATAGCTGGTCGCGGTCCACGGCACCGCTGTGCCGGCGAGCGCGGCGCCGCCCATCTTCAGGAAGTCCCTGCGGTTCTTGTCTTCGAATATCACGGCCAATCCCCCCTCGCACTGTCGCAAGTGAGTTTACTCGGATGGCCGTGCGATCGTCACCCGGCCCGCATAGCGGGACGCTAGGCTGAGGGCTTGCGGTTCCGGTCTCCATCCACCAGGCGCATGATTCCCAGCGGGTTAGTGCTCTTCAGCTCATCCGGCAGCGCGGCATCGGGGAAGGATTGGTAGCAGACCAGGCGGGTAAAGCGGTAGATGGCCTGTGTGCCCACGGAAGTGGAGCGGCCATCGCTGGTGGCGGGGAAGGGACCCCCGTGCACCATGGCGTGGCAGACTTCCACCCCGGTTGGATAGGCGTTCAGGATGAGCCGGCCTACCTTGCGGGTGAGAATGTCGATCAGGTCGGCGTAATTTGCCAGTTCACTCTCCTCCGCCTGCAGCGTCGCTGTCAGGTGACCTTCCAATTGCTCGGCAACGGCTATTAACTGTTTTCGGTCCTGGTAACCGACGACTACTGTGGTTGGGCCGAAGATTTCCTGCGCCAAGTCCTGGTTTTCCATCAGGTCTTTGTAGTCGGCGACAAAGAGTGAGGCCTGCACTGTCGCTGCGGTGGGGCTGCCCTCCCCTTTCGCCCCCTCGGCCAGAACGGTAGCTTCGGACAGGCGACCCTTGACTGCCGAGGTGTAACGATCGGCAATGGCTTTGGTCAGCAGAGTTTGCGACGGGGTGGTGCTGACCTTGTCGCCCAATTCCTTCATGAAGGCGGGCGTGCCATCTTGCTGCGGTACCAACACCAAACCTGGCTTGGTGCAAAACTGGCCTGCGCCCAGGGTAAATGAGGCCTGTAGACCGGTGGCGACCGCGCTTCCTCGCTTGTTCAGCGCCCCGGGCAGCACAAATACCGGGTTTACACTCCCCATTTCCGAGTAACAAGGAATTGGTTCCGGACGAGCGGCAGCCAGCTTCATCAGGGCCGTACCGCCGGCGAAGGATCCAGTAAAGGCCACGGCTTTGATTGCCGGGTGTTTTACCAGCTGAACGCCTACATCCACACCGGCATCGAAAAGCATGGAGAACACGCCTTCGGGCAGGCCGCACGCCTTTACGCTCTCGCGGATTGCATGGCCGACGAGCAGGCTGGTTCCCGGATGCGCCGGATGGGCTTTCACAATGACAGGATTGCCTGCGGCGAGCGCCGAAGCCGTGTCTCCTCCGGCTACGGAAAAGGCCAGGGGGAAATTGCTGGCGCCGAAAACGGCGACCGGTCCGAGCGGCTTGTGCATGGAACGGATGGAGGGCTTGGGCAGCGGTTTACGGTTGGGATCGGCGGAATCGATGCGCGCGTCTACCCACGAACCTTCTTCCACCACGTCGGCAAAGAGCCGCAGCTGGTTGCAGGTTCGGCCCACTTCACCCTGAAGGCGAGCTTCGGGCAATGCTGTTTCCAGATTGGCTCGTTGGATGATTGCCGGTGCCGCGGCCTCGATGGCAGCTGCGATCTTGCGCAGAAAGGCGCCTTTTTCTTTGCCGGAGAGATTGCTGTAAATGGGAAAGGCACTTTGCGCCAGTGCAGCCGCCCGCTCCAGGTCTTCAGCGCTTGCGAAAAAGAATTTCGGTTCCAGCGCCAGGCCAGTCGCCGGGTTCATCCCGGTGAATGATCCGGCTTCTGCGCCATCTCCAAATCCAATCAGCGATACCGGTTTCAGTTCCAATGCAAGCTCCATTTTGTGCTCTCCTATTCGCGGGATGCCCCGCCTGCACCAGTCTACCAATGCAACCGATTGGTCGAGCCGGAAAGGCCTCCACAATGCTTGCCGGCTCGGCCGGCACCACTCGCGCAAGATTCAATCCTCCCTTGTGGAGTAACTCGCGATACTCCTGCCCGGTCCGTTGCTGGCCGCTGGGAAAAGCGAGCATGACGATATCGCTCATCTTCCCGGGATGGGGAGTGTCGCCTGAAGGCAGGACCATCTCTCCGCCAACATGTTCCGCGAGGGCGAGTAGGGGGCCATCGGGATGGCCGGAATTCTTCCACCAATGAAGTCTGCCAGGAGGCGGGCGGTCCCGAGCGACGTGGTGATGCCCAGGCCTTCATGTCCGGTGGCGAGAAGGACCGTCTCATCGTTGGCCGAAGGGCCGATCAAAGGGAGTTTGTCGGGGGTCGCAGAGCGGAAGCCGATCCAGGTGCGTTCGATGGAGAGTGAAGGCAACCCCGGCAAGTACTCGGCGGCACGCGCAAACATACGGGCAAGGATACGGTCTTCCACTTCTCTGCCCTCAGCACCAAACTGGCGCGAGGAGCCGATAAGCAGCTGGCCGTTTTGTCTTGGCTGCACATTGCAGGCTACGGTATCCGTGGTTGTGACATGAGCGCTCTTCAGGTATCCGAGTTCGACCACCTGGTGGCGCAAAAAACCGGGGTAGGGATGGCTGATCGCCAGATGGCCTTTTCGCCTGGCTACCGGGAGCCCGGGGGTCAACACGGAAGCCCACTCCCCGGCTGCGTTGACGAGAATGGGCGCGTGTAGTTCGTTGCCGTTGCTTAGCAGCACTCGGCCGGAGTTCATGGAGGTAGCGGTCTCTCGGAACAGAGTGGCGTTGCCGGCAAGCGCCTGCTGGAGCAGAAACCGGGCGGCGATCTGAGGCGAAACCACCGCGTCCGCGGCCATCAGTAGCCCTCCGGCGAGGCCGGGGCGTAGATTGGGCTCAATGCGCCCGATTGATTGCGCGTCGATCACCTCGCTTGGGATGCCGTTTTCAGTATAGACACTGTGTTTGCGACAGATCTCCTGCATTTCTTCATCGTCAGACGCCACCCAGAGGGTGCCGCGCTGGGTGTATTCGGCATCCGGCGGGAGTTTGCTCGCCATCTGCTGCCATAGCGACTGGGAGTAACGGGTCAAGGCTAGCTGGGCGGGCGAGTCGTCGAGCACGACAATGTGCCCCATCGCCGCTGCTGTGGCGGCGCCGCCAATCTCCGCGCTTTCGACCAGCGCCAGGCGCATGCCCTCCTGGGAAAAGGCCAGGGCACATGCGGCGCCAACAATCCCACCACCTACAATCACTGCGTCAAATGAATGGATCATTTCGGGATGCCCCAACAAAAGGGGTCCCGCGGGTCAAGGATGAGGGTTGAATCCGCGGTGATAAAAGCAGAGCCAGTGATGCTGGGTAATAGCTGCCCTTCCCGCTCCACCAACCGGGCTTCGAAGACGCTGCCGAGTATGCTTTCCTGGCGCCAGACCTGACCGGAAGTGAGGAGGCCTTCCGCATACAGGCAGGCTAACTTGGCGCTGGTGCCGGTGCCGCAGGGGGATCGGTCGTACTCCTTGCCCGGACACAGCACGAAATTGCTGCTGTCCACGGCTGCGGACGACCCCGGGCCGTGGAGTTCGATGTGGTCGATCTCGGCGCCATTCGCGCCTTGAATCCCGTTGACGGCGAGTGCCTTACGTATGGCCCAGGTGTAGCCGATGAGCTGGTCGAGATGGGCCATGTCGATCGGGTAAGGGTGTTGTCTGGTTAGAAAGAACCAGTTGCCGCCCCAGGCAATGTCGCCGGTCACCTGGCCGTATCCGGGGACTTCTACTTCGACTGCCGAGGCCCATCGGTAGCTGGGTACGTTCTCAAACGTGACCGTGCCGTCTTCGTGCAGCTTGGCTCCTACGATGCCTACCGGCGTCTCGATGCGATGATGTCCGGGCTTGATTCTGCCCAGGTACGCGAGCGTGACCACGATACCGATCGTTCCGTGCCCGCACATTCCCAGGCATCCGCTGTTGTTGAAGAAAATTACGCCTGTGACGCAGTCTGCATGACTGGGTTCACAAAGCAACGCGCCGACGATTGCTTCGGAACCGCGAGGCTCGGTGACCAGAGCCCTGCGGAAGGGTTCGTGGTCTTTCTGAAAGCGTAGCAGACGTTGCTGCAGGTCGCCTTCGCCTAAGTCTGGGCCACCGTCGATGACGGTCCGGGTGGGCTCGCCGCCGGTGTGTGAATCGACGACCCGGATTCGTTTCAGCACTTGCACTCATGGGATTGTAAAAGAAACCGCAGATCGCTCCACTGCCGACCCGGACAGACGCAAGAAGGCCGGGGCATTCGCCCCGGCCTTCTGCACTGTAAACGGACCTGCCTAGTTGCTGAAGAGCAGGATGCCGGTGGACTTGTCTTCTCCCACTTCACTTACCGGGCGGTAGAAGAGCTGGTTGTTTTCAAGATAGACCTCAAGGAAGGCCGGACGGTCTGCTATGCCGCCGGCAATCAATGCTTCCGATAGTGGATCCTCGACGTAGCGCTGCAGCGCACGGCGCAATGGACGCGCCCCGTACGTGCGGTCGACTAACGTCTTTTCAAGAATCCACTTCTTGGCATCTTCGGTCACCGACAACGTGATCGCCTTCTGAATCAGATTGGCGTTCAGTTGCTGTACCAGCAACTCCAGAATCTGGATCAGATCCGCATCCGAAAGCGACATGAAGATGATGACTTCATCCAGCCGGTTTAAGAACTCCGGATTGAAGGTCCGCTTCACTTCGTTCTTGACCAGTTCCTCCATTTTGTCCATCAGCAGATCTTCACGATCGGACTGGAAGCCCAAGCCCTGCTTGCGCTGCAGATGCCGCGCACCGATGTTCGAGGTCATGATGATGATCGAGTTCTTGAAATCGACCGTGTTGCCCAGACCGTCGGTGAGTTGACCGTCCTCAAAGACCTGCAACAGGATGTTGAAGACATCGGGATGCGCCTTCTCGATTTCATCCAGCAGAACCACGGAGTAAGGCGAACGCTTCACCCGTTCGGTGAGCTGTCCACCCTCCTCGTAGCCCACATAGCCCGGAGGCGAACCGATGAGCTTCGAGACCGAGTGCTTCTCCATGAACTCCGACATGTCGAAGCGGATCAAAGCCTTCTCGCTGCCGAAGAGGAATTGGGCCAAGGTGCGCGCCATTTCCGTCTTGCCCACCCCGGTCGGGCCCAGGAACAGGAACGAACCGATGGGACGATTTGGCGACTTGAGACCCGCACGGGAGCGGCGAATCGCGCGAGACAGAGCGGAGATCGCCTTGTCCTGCGAGATGACGCGCTTGTGCAGCTCTTCTTCGACGCGGAGCAGTTTCTGGGTTTCCTCTTCCTTGATGGAGGTGATCGGAACCCCGGTCCAGCGGCTCACTACGTCCTCGATGTCCTCGCGGCCTACGATCCCGGCAGTCGAATCGTCGAGGTGATACTTGTCGCGCAGTGCGCGCAGGTTCTCACGCTCTTTACGCTCCTCATCGGAGTAGAAGCGCGCCTTCTCAAATTCATGGTTGGCAATCGCGTTTTCCATGCGATGGACGATGAACTTGATGCGCTTCTGCACCTCGGTGATCTCTTCCGGCAACGAGGTCTGGCGCAGCTTCACGCGTGCACCGGCCTCGTCGATCAGATCGATAGCCTTATCGGGCAGGAACCGATCGGGGATGTACCGATTCGAATGCGAAACTGCGAAGTGGATCGAATCGTCGGTGTAGCTGACCGCATGGAACTTCTCGTAGCGGTCCTTAATCCCCATGATGATCTTGATCGCGTCCTCTTCGTTCGGAGGCGGCACTTTGACTGCCTGAAAACGGCGTTCCAGGGAGCGGTCTTTCTCGATCGACTTGCGATATTCCGCCGGCGTGGTTGCGCCAATGCATTGAATCTCGCCCCGAGAAAGAGCCGGCTTCAGGATGTTGGCTGCGTCGAGCGAACCCTCGGCTGAGCCTGCGCCTACCAGGGTGTGAAGCTCGTCGATGAAGATGATGGAGTTCTGATTCTCCATCAACTCCTTCATGATGGTCTTGAGCCGCTCTTCAAACTGACCGCGGTACTTGGTTCCGGCGACGATGAGCGACAGATCGAGCGCGAGAACGCGCTTATCGGCCAGGAAGCTGGGCACCTCGCCGTCGGAGATGCGCTGCGCCAGCCCTTCGACGATGGCCGTCTTGCCTACTCCAGGCTCGCCAATCAACACCGGATTGTTTTTGGTGCGGCGGCAAAGGATCTGCACCACGCGCTCCAGCTCCTGGTCGCGGCCGACCAGAGGATCGAGCTGGTTATCCATTGCAGCCTGGGTCAGGTCGCGCGAGAACTCTACCAGCAGGCTGGATTCGCGATTGCGCTGGGAGGGCGGCGCCTTTTCCTGAGTGGCCCGAGCCAGTTCCTCACGAATGGCGAGCAGACGCAGCCCGCGTTCATGCAATATTTCTGCGGCAAAGCACTTTTCTTCGCGCAGCAATCCCAACAGTAAGTGTTCCGTACCAATATGCTTGTGCGACAGGCGCTCAGCCTCTTCCGCCGCGTACGCCAGGACCCGTTTGCACTCGTTCGACAAAGGCAGATCGACAGAAGTAGAAACCTTCTCCCGAATCGTAGTGTGACCTTCAATCTGTTTGCGAATGGATTCAACCGAAGCATGGGAGCGGAGAAAGCGATTGGTCAGCGCCTTATCCTCACGCAGAAGACCCAGCAGCAGGTGCTCGGTCTCAATATATGGGGAACCAAACTGGCTGGCCTCATACCGTGCAAAGAAGATGACGCGCCGCGCCTTTTCTGTATACCGTTCGAACATGTTCCCCCTTAAAAGCTGCCCCCGAACGCCCTATTTCGACGCCAACGGCAACTTTCGTCCTGTTCCATCTTCCCGGAGCTATCAACGCCGGGAAAACCACTCGGCTGGGCGAATATAAGCTCTAATACAATCTTATATCGGCTCAACCTCTGTCACGACTCACCCTTTTGGGGGAAGCCGTTGTCGTACTGTGCCCCCACTCAAACGTCCAATGGAGACAACTCCTCGACCCGTCCATGGGCCAACCGCAAAACCCGCTCACAACGCCTCGCCAAAAGCAGGTTATGTGTAACCAGGATTGAGGTAAGACCATAGCTTGCGTGCAGGCGCTCAATCAGTGCAAACAGGGCATCCGCTGTCTGGTTATCCAGATCTCCTGTAGGCTCGTCTGCCAGCAAGAGTTTCGGTGCAGTAATCAGCGCTCGGGCAATCGAGACTCGCTGCTGCTCACCGCCGGAAAGCTCACCTGCGCGATGGGTCGACCGGTCTGCCAGTCCTACCTCGTCCAGCCAGTGAACGGCTTCCTGCAGTGCCTCTTTTTTTGACGTACCTCGCGCCAGAAGGGGGAGTGCGACGTTTTCAGCGGCGGTAAACTCCGGCAGCAGGTAGTGGAACTGCCAAACGTAGCCGATCTCGCGATTGCGAAAGGCCGCAGCCTCACCGGGGGAGAAGGATCGCAAGAGTGTCGATCCAAAGTATACGTCACCCGCCGACGCTGTATCAAGCGCCCCGAGGATGTGCAGTAACGTGCTTTTCCCGGCGCCGGACTGGCCGACAACGGCCAGCATCTCCTGCCTTCTCACCTGAAAGTTGATGCCCTCAAAAAGAACCAGCTTGCCATACTGCTTGCGCAGATTCCGCACGTCAATCAGCATCGGGGTCAGCGCAGGGAACGCCTGGCCGCCGAGCGTCCCCAGGCAGCCTGTGGTGGCTTTGTCTGCGGCGGCGCCTAGTTCCATTCATCTGCCTCTACGGTCGGTAATCAATCTAGACCTATCTTCATGTATCACTATTGCACCCCTCAACGGAAGAGGGTTTATGAATGGGTTGCTTCAAAATACATTAGTGCCCCTATAGACTCCTGTTCTGGACTGGTTACTTCAGGATGGGAATTTTTTGGGGGCCCAATACCTTACGCTACTTTGATGCGAAAGACACCAATTTCGATTCCGTTCCCGCTCATTCGTAGCGAAGAGCCTCGGCGGGAAGGATCCTGGCGGCAGAGCTGGAGGGATAGAGAGTAGCCAACAGGGAGACGGCGAGCGAGACGCCGGCCACGATCAGCCCGTCGGTCCAGCGTGCGGCGAAGGGGAGATAGTCGATCGAATAGACCGCGGCGGAGAGGTGAATAAAACGGTAGTGGCCACCCAGCCAGGAGAGACCGTAGCCGGTGATCAGGCCTAGAACAGTGCCTGTAAAGCCGATCAGCAGTCCCTGCAAGAGAAAGATCGTCCTCACCTGGCGGGGCTGGACGCCAAATGACATCATGACCGCGATGTCGCGAGTTTTTTCCATCACCATCATGGTCAATGCAGTAAGGATGTTGAGGGCAGCGACACAAACGATCAGGCCGATGACGATGAAGGTGACGACCTGCTCGGTCTTGAGCGCGCGAAAGAGGTCGCGGTTCTCTTCCATCCAGTTCGTGGTCAGAAACCCTGGTCCGGCGGCCAGCTCAATAGAATGTCCAATCTTATCGGCGCGATCAAGATCATCCACTTTGAAAGAGATGACCGATACCACGTCCGGCTCCCCAAATAGGCGCTGTGCGTCCGCCAGGCTAGTGAACGCCATACTCGAGTCGTACTGGTAGAAGCCCGAATGAAAGATGCCAGCCACACGAAACCGCTGGAACTTGGGAATAAGTCCTAGAGGGGTCAGTTCCCCCTGCGGACTGGTGACCAGGACGGTCGTACCTACTTTGGCATCGATGGTGTCTGCCAGGTCGTACCCGACGACGATGGGCGGAGGGGCCTGGATTTCATGGTCAGGAGCCGCTGCGCGATTGTCGAGCGCCGCGGCGCTGCCCATGGTCAGTGTGGATAACAGGTCGCTTACCCGGCGCTCGCGCTGGGGGATGATGCCCTCGACCAGCGTGCCGACGGAACGAGCACCATTGGAGATGAGTACCTGCTCGTACAGCCCCGGCGCGGCCGCCTTCACGTGGGGTAGCTGCTCCAGCCGTGCGGTCAGATCGCGCCAGCCTCGGATGCCGTCGCTCGCAACGCGCATCAACCGCACATGAGCTGTCGAGCCCAGCAGCCGTTCCTGCAGATCGCGGCGCATGCCGTTGGTGATGGCCAGGGCAATGATCAGCGAAGCTACGCCAGCCGCCACGCCGGCGATCGAAATCACCGTGATTACCCCCACCACCGCCTGGCGGCGCTTGGCCCGGAGATAACGCACGGCGACAAAGAGCTCGAAGCGCATCGTGCTCAGCGAATTACGGTCTTGGCCGCACTCACGTTCTCGTACCGGTCGTAAACGCGAACGGTAAGAATGTGCTCTTGCGGGTCAACGACGGGCGGGGGGGCACTCTCCGGCTCTTCTCGCGGGGGCCGTACGGGTATAGAAGCGAGGGGGACGGAGAGTTCGTAATGCTCGGTCAAGGAGTCAGAGAGCTTCCCGACTGGCTCAAGGTACTGCCATCGGCCGGCGTCGACCGAGTACTCGGCGCGGGCAATGGGTGAGGTTGCGTCCGTAGCCACGAAGCTGGCATGAAGCACGCCGGACTGTAAACTGCCCTGAAGCGCGGTAAGCACCGGCGGCGTGGTATCGATGATGAAGTGATCGCTTTCTCTTTCGCCCGAAAGCGCATCGCCCAAGGCATGGGAGGGCGCGTCGCTGGCAACCACCCGCACCCGGTAGCCGCCGTCGGGAATCCGGATTGAATCGAAAGAATAGAAACGATCGGTGACGCGAGGCCTGAGCAGGCGCCAGTTCTTTTCTCCGTCGCCACGCACGTAAACGTCGAAAATGAGCTCGTCGCCATTCTCGTCATGAGCGGACCAGCGCACGGTTACGGCGCTGCGATCACGGACGGCGGGCAAAGGCCCGGTGGCCGGGTCCTGGGCGTAGCTGAGAGTGGTCTGGGCAGAAGGCAGATTGATGCTGACCTGCTGCGGCTGGCCCGTCTGCTGCGGCGTTTGATTGGCTCGCGCGCCGGGCTCGACCGCAATCTCATCCACCACCGGGGCAATGTTTACCGGCAGGTAATTGATGCCTACGGAGCTGACCCGAGCCCCCGGCTCGAGCACTGCCTTCCATTGAACGAAGCGCGCGGCGGGCACGCCGGACGAGCCGGTATTCGGGGTTACCTTGCGCCACTCGCTCCAGTTGCGCTCCGGGTTCTCCACGTTCCCGGAGCGGGCGAAGATCTCGTAACCTCCGGTGCCGCCGTCGGCAGTCACTTCCATGCGGCCAAACTGGGAAAATACTCCCGAATCAAGGACATCGCTCAGGTAGGTACCCTGGGCCGCCGGTTGGCTACCCAGCTTATATAGTCTGCCCGTGTTGCTCGTGGCTACGTAAAGTCCATCGGATGCATTGGCGAAGGCCGTCGCCTGGCCAGTGGCGGCGCGAGCCAGGTCCAGGTAGGACCCGTCCTCGTTGATGCGATAGATCCTGCCCCGATTGCCGGTGGCAGCCAGTAGTCCCTGGGGGGTAGCGCGCAAGGCATAAACCACATCTTCGCGCGTAGCCCAAAGCTTGCGCGGAGCTCCCTGGGGGCTCAACTCGTCCACTTCCGTGCCATCGGGAATGAGGCCGTTGCTGCTCGAGGCCTGCACCGAACCGGGGGTGACGATGGTGATCGTGGCGGTGGCCACAGCGATTCCCTGCACCGGCAGTGGCGGCAAGGTGCTCTTGGTCTTCTCACCCACCGCGGCCACGTATAAGCGGCCATCCGCAGACTCGGCCAAGGCCGTCACTTCGCGCTTGGGCGCGTCGTAGATTACCAGGCCCTTGCGGTCCTTGCCGATGCGATAGACCAGTCCCCCGCCGTCGCTGCCGGCGATGAGATTCCCGTTGGGCTCGAACAGGAGGCAACGGATATGCTGCTCGTCGCTCTCGAAAAATAATTCCGCGTGTGGAGTGTCTATCGACACGTCCACGCGGTAGATTGCGGCTGGTCCGCCGGTCGCGATATATAACGCTCCCTGGGAATCGAACGCCAGATCCCAGATGTATCGCGCCTGATCTGCTGACTTAGCCGTGGCCACGTTGCGGGCCGTAGTCGCGGCATCAAAGACTATCGTGGCGGTGGTCTCGTCGAGAGCGGCCTGACCAGGCTTGATCCGGTATACTTTGCCCCCCGGTACCGTGGCCGCGTATACCGAGCCGTCAGGGCCGACCCGAATTGTCTGCACCGTGAGTTCTTTGGTTGAAAAGAGCTTGGTCGAAACACCCGCAGGAGTGACTTTGAGCACGGTTGCCGGCGAGCCGGTGGCTACATAGGCGTTTCCCTGGTTATCGGAAGCTACAGCCCAGATATAGGTGGACGGCGTCAACAACACCGATCGCAGCGGAGGCCCAGCCTCCAGGTATCCCTCGCTGGCGACGGCGATACTTTCCGGTTGGCCTTTTTCGAATTCCTCATAGCGGGATTGAACCCAGAGGCGGGTTCCCTGGGCCAGGACAATCTGTGGATAAACAACGAGGGCCAATAGACTTGCTGTTACGACGCGAGGCATCATGCTGAACCGAGTCTACTAGGCTGCATTTGTCACCACAAATGAGGCGTAGGCAAACGGAATTGGGGTGAGAAAACGAGCACGTACGGAAAGGTTAGTTGGCCAGCACGGCGCGATAGCGCACCTGGTTTTTCTTCACCTTGGTCATTGCGTCATTTGCTTTGGCCATCGCGAAGCGCTCGGTGATGGCCTGGACTTTGTGGCGCTCGGCCACGCGCAGCATCTCGCGAATCATGCGCGGACTTCCCCCAGGGCTTCCGGTGAGCACCTTCTGACCAGAGACCAGCGGGGAGACCGGTACCCCAAGGACGCCAGGGGGGACACCGACGAAACAGAGTTTGCCGTGGGGACGGAGCGCCCGAACATAGGCGCTCCAATCCTGGTCTGCTTCAACCGTCGACAGAATGAAGTCGAAATTGCCGGCGAGCTTCTTGAGCGTCTTGGTCTCCCGGGTGTTCACAAAGTGCTCTGCCCCCAGGGATCGGGCGTCCGCCTCTTTGGCTGGAGAACTGGAGAACGCCGTGACTTCGGCTCCAAAAGCGTGGGCAAACTGTACCGCCATGTGGCCCAGACCACCGATGCCAACAATACCCACCCGCGATGCCGGGTTGATGCCATGGTCGCGAATCGGAGTGTAGACGGTGATGCCGCCGCAGAGCAGAGGCGCAGCCCGCTCACTCTCCAGGCCATCCGGAATAGGAATCACGAACCGGGCGTTGATCCGCACCCGGTCGGCGTAACCGCCATTGCGGTGCACGCAGGTACCTTGGCTATCGGCACACAGATTTTCCTCACCTTGCAGGCACCACTCGCAGTGGCCGCAGGAGTTAGCCTGCCAGCCCACTCCCACCCGGTCGCCGGTATTCAATCCGAGTACGGCACTTCCGGTTACCGTGACTTTGCCGACGATCTCATGGCCAGGGATGAGGGGATAGTGGCTCAGGCCGAAGTCGTTGTCGACCATATGAATGTCGCTGCGACAAATGCCGCAATGGGAGATGGCAATTTCCACCTCGTTCGGCTTGATGTCCCCGGGATCGTACTTGTAAGGCAACAATTCGGCGCCAGCGGCATGCGTGGCGAATCCTTGAAAAAGCGGCATAGAGCGTTGCCCTTGGCAGTGGAATTAGGAACAAGTATTTCCAGGGGGGGCCCGCGTAAGTCTACCTTATTCGATTTCCAGGGACACAACCTGCATTCCGCTAAGCATGGCCTCCACCGGGATCGAGGTTACTGGAACCACCGATTCGCCGTTGAGGGAGATGCCGCGATTGGTGCGCAATGGCTCCAGCACGTTAGCCATGGAGATGGGAATCGACGCCAGGGTTCGCCCATCGACCACTGCCTGCGCGTTGGGCAACAGGAGGGTTACATACAAGCGGTCGTCCAGATGTGCCGCGTTCATCTGGTGGATGATGCTGGTCAATTCCAGGGGCGCTTCGGTTGAGGATGAGGAGCTGGTCAGCCGGTCGAGGGTGGCTCCATCGCTGAGCAGGATCCGCAATGGCCCGGGATTCAACGTCTGGGGAAGCGGAATGGGGATGCGAAGATTTCTGGTTTCTCCACGAAACGGCCGCAGTGTCGCCTCCACCATGACCGTGTCGCCTGGATGGGCCGTCGGTTGCGTTGCCTGGGCTCGCTCAAGCTGGATGCTGCGCCGGCCCGGAAGCGAGTCTATATCCAGATCGATGCGCTGGATATTGCGCACCCGCGCTGAATTGCCGTAGACCGCCTGAAAGCGCTGGCCTACGGTCAGCGCTGCCCGCAGGGCGGAGGGCAACTGCTCGGTAGGCGCAATCAAGGAATCCAGATGAAGCAGCGGGTAGCCATCAATGGCTACCGTACCCCGCAGCTCGTAGGTTAGTTCCTCGCTGTAGCTGTTGGTCTCGAGCAGTGATTCGTAAAGCGACACCATGACCGCTCCCGGGGTGATATCGGGATTATCGACCACCTCCATATGCAAGGTGCGGTCGTGGAGGCTGCCGTGGGTATGGATGGCCACGGGGATCATGTGGGCGGACTCGCCCGGCACCCCGCGAATGGCTGAGGAGCGATCTTCGGTAAAGGCGCCGATGGTCTGGGTGGTGTTGACGATTTTGAAGGAATTGAGGGGCGAGGCCAGGGTGGTCACAACGTCTGCCTTGGTCATGGGTATGGAGACATTGCCGTAGCGGGTGATGGGGTGTCCGCAGGCCAGCACCTGGTGAGGGTCGACGTAAGTCACGGTACAAGTGGCAGCGATCTCCAGATCGCCACGGACCAGCAGGGCGCTCACTGCCGATCCAGGCAGCAGCGGAGAGGAGGAATCCATATGGGTGCCGTCGGAGGCGTTGCCACCCAGTCCGGCAACCGGGGTGAGTCCCATGACCGAAACGTGCTCCTGGAAGAATCTGACAGCTTCAGGACTGAAGCCGGAAAGGAGGAGGGGAGTTTCGATGGGATGGATATCTGTGGCATCGGCTGTGGCGGCTGCCGGGCTTTCGGTCTGGGGCATCCACATAGCGGCGCTCCGGGTACCGGCGCGCATCACCTCAGGCTCTGCTGTACCGTTCACCGCCAGCATCTCGGCAATGGGAGTGATGCCAGCGATTGGTTCTTTGCTGAACTGTCCAATTCGGTACGAGAGTGCGCCTAGTAACTTGCCGTCGACGTAGACCGGGCTGCCGCTCATACCTGCGACCACTCCGGTGTACTCTGGTTTGGAGCCGTGGAGACGCGCCAGGATCATATCCTGATCGGGCCCGAGGACGTTTTTGAGCACCCCGAGGATCTCCACGTCCATAGCTTCCGGTTGGGTGCCTTCAAAGACCGTATAGGCCACGCCATGGAGGCCGCGGTGCACTTCTGACAGGGGAAAGATTCCAGCAGTGGCGGACGAAGGCGGAGTAACCGGGCTAACCTGGGCAACCAGGCTACCCGCAATAACAAAAACTGCGGCAAAGATCGAAAATTGAGTTGATATACGGCTTGTAGACACGTCTACAGATTAGACGTTCCAATCGTCGCAGCATAGTGGGTTGCGTGGCCGCAACCATGTATTTTGTAGCTCACGAGGTTATTAGATGAAGTTTGATTGGCAAAAGCTTTCCGTTGCATCCCTGGCGCTGCTGCTGGGCGCTGCAACCTGGGTGCGGCTGGCAGAGGGCCAAGCTTCGAGCACGCCGCCAGCCGCGAATAATCCCCAGCAGCAGCAGCCGGACCAGTCAGCTCCCGATTCCGGCGGTCCCGGCGCCGACAATGGCGCCATTGCTATTCCCAAAAAGGCGGAGAAGCCGGATGTGCCCCCGCCGCCGCCCGAGCCGAAGGTCAAGAATCCACCTGGCCTGGCCAACTTCTCGCTGCGTGTGGATGTTCCCGAGGTAACCCTCGATGTGGGCGTCATCCTACAGAAAACACATGAGTTCGTGCCGAATCTGCAGCCGGCCAACTTCCGGGTTTATGAAGATGGTGTGCCTCAAAAGGTGGTCGGCTTTCAACGCACCAGGGCGCCCATCACGGCGGTGCTGCTGTGTGAGTTTGCCTCTACCAACTACTGGTTTGTTTACGACATGCGGAACGCCGCGTATGCCTTTGCTCAGCAATTGCAGCCGGACGACTACGTCGCGGTCGTGACTTATGACCTTAAGACTCAGATCCTGACCGATTTTACCCAGGACAAACGCCTGGTTTATGAATCCCTGAACCAATTAGTCATTCCTGGGTTTCGGGAAACGGATATGTTCGACGCGGTCTACACGACGCTCGACCGCCTGAGCCGCATTGAAGGCCGTAAGTATGTGGTGCTGATTGGATCTGGTTACGATTCCTTCAGCAAGATCAACCTCGACAAGGTACTGGCGAAGATCAAAGCGACCCCCAATGTCACTATCTTCAGCGTTGGAACGGGACAGGCAGCCCGGATCACCGGCAACGCGCGCACCGGCATGTTCGGCCCCAAGGAAATCGATTACTTGCAGGCTGATAATCAAATGTCCACGTTCGCGCGCATGACCGGCGGCATGTCATTTTTTCCCCGCTTCGCGGGCGAGATGCCGGATATTTTCCACTCTATCAATGACTCCATTCGTAACCAGTACGTCCTGACTTACACGCCGACCAATGCCAAGCAGGACGGCAGCTATCGCAAGATCCGCGTGGAACTGGTGGACAACGAAGGCCAGCCTTTGAAGATGCAGGACGAAAAGCATCACCCGCTGAAATATGACGTCATTGCGCGCGACGGGTATAAGGCTAAGCAGCAGGTGGATTAGGTCGGAGAAAAGAAACAGCAGGTCCCTCGACTCCACTACGCTTCGGACGGTATGACAATTCTGTTGGGTACCAGCGTCCCAAAACCTAAACAGAATTGTCATCCCGACCGGTGCGCAGCGGAGTCGAGGGACCTGCTGTTGTCTGCACCTTCTGCGGGTATACCGCCGCGCTAAACCTTCGTACAATCAGGAAAAACAATTCCAGTGGGGTCCCGGGATAAGCGTTGGTTACAGCCACACTAGCACCGCAGCCAAAGCCCGCCTCCAAGCCGGTGCACCACTCTTCCGTGGAGGGCTGGCATCCCAAACATAATCCCTGGTTGATCGCACTTACCGTCACGCTGGCAACCTTCATGGAGGTGCTGGACACCTCCATCGCTAACGTCGCTTTGCCCCATATGGCGGGGACGCTGGGCGCCAGCGGGGAAGAAGCTACCTGGGTGCTTACCAGCTACCTGGTCGCTAGCGCCATCGTTCTGCCCATCTCCGGATGGCTTTCCACCCGCTTCGGACGCAAGCGCTTTTACATGACCTGCGTGACTCTGTTCACTGTGTGCTCTCTGCTGTGCGGGCTTGCGCCTACCTTGCCGCTGCTGATTCTGGCCCGCATCCTGCAAGGCCTGGGCGGTGGAGGACTGGCCCCCAGCGAACAGGCAATTCTGGCGGATACGTTTCCGGTGGAACAGAGAGGACAGGCATTCGCGCTCTACGGCATGGCGGTGGTGGCCGCGCCGGCCATCGGACCAACGCTGGGCGGTTGGATCACCGACAATTTCAACTGGCACTGGATCTTCTTCATCAATCTGCCCATCGGCATCATCTCTCTGCTGCTCAGCAACCGGATGGTGGAAGACCCTCCCTACCTGGTGAAAGAGAGGGCCAAAGCCAATCCCATCGACAAAATGGGGTTGGGGCTGGTGGCCGTGGGCGTTGGCTGCCTGGAGTTCGTCCTCGACAAAGGACAGGAGAAGGACTGGTTCGGCGACCGTACCATCACCATGACCTTCTTGCTGGCTATGGTAACGCTGGCAATCTTTGTGTGGTGGGAGTGGGGGCACCCGGATCCGATTGTCGATTTGAAGCTGCTGAAGAACCGCAACTTCGGCACCGCGGTAGGCTTTCAATTCATCCTGGGCTCTGTGCTTTTCAGTACCACGGTTTTGATTCCGCAATTTCTTCAAGGATTGATGGGCTACACCGCGGAGCGCGCAGGCATGGCGCTTTCCGCAGGGGCCTTGGTGTTGATGCTGATGATGCCGGTGGCAGGAAAGCTGGTGTCGCTGATGGACGCCCGGCTCATGGTTTCGATCGGATTTCTCGCGACCTCGCTGGCCCTCTACAACATGACGCGGCTGGACTTGAACGTAAGCTTTGGCCACATTGTGTTGTGGCGCGTCTTCCAGGTGCTGGGGTTGTCGTTTATCTTTATCCCCATCAGCACACTGAATTATGTGGGTGTGCCGGCGGGCAAGAACAACCAGATTTCCAGCTTCTCAAACTTCGCCCGCAACTTCGGCGGCAGCATGGGCACGGCGCTGCTAACCACGTTCCTCACCCGCACCCAGCAGACCCATCAGTCATCGCTGGCGGCACACTTAATCCCCGGCAGTTTCGCTTACGAGAACTTTCTGGCCCAGACCAGGAATGCCTTGATGGCCGCAGGGCAGAGCGCCGCCCAGGCGAAGGCCGCCGCCACCGGATATGCCTATCAGCAGCTGCTGCGGCAGTCTTCGATGCTGAGCTATCAGAATGCCTTTTGGGTTCTTAGTGTTGTTGCGGCAATCCTTGTTCCGTGGCCGTTCATCATGCGGCGCCCGCCTAAACGCAAGAAGGCGCCCAGCGAAGCCATGGGGCACTAAACTTCAATCGCCGCCGGAGCCGATGTAGGGCCCTTGGCGATGGAAGCGCGGATCGGTAAGCTGCTGCAGCATAAAGTCGGCCACGTCGGCACGGTTGATGCGCAGCGCGCCGGGCGGAAGCGCGTCGGGCAGGACGCGATAGGTGCCGGTGAAAGGGCCATCCAGGAGCCGGGGTGCTCGCACAATGGTGTAGTCGACGTCGCTGGCCGCGATCAAACGCTCCTGCGCCGCCTGATCGATGAAAGGATGTTTCAACACTGTTTTCTTGGCGACCCACAGGGCCATATTGGTCAGGGCATTTTGATACTGACCGTACCCGGGATGAGCCCCCGCGGCGCCCAGCACGATGAGCCGATGCACGTACTCCTGGCGCATGCCCTCGAGAATGTGGGGGATGCCGTTGGCCAGCACGTCCGTCTTTTTGGTGGTGCGAGCCCCCAATGCCGAGAGAACAGCGCGGTGACCGCGGATGGCGTCTACCACTGCCCCAAAATCGAGCACATCTCCCTGAACCACGCGAAGGTGCGGGTCTTGTGGCAGCCCTTCGGTGGTGCGGACAAAAGCAGTAACCGCATGTCCCTTAGCCAGCGCCTGCGTAACAATCAACTTGCCTGTACCCCCGGTGGCGCCGAAGACGATGATCTTCATTTGAGCCCAGTTGTTCCCTTCCCACTAGTTGCAACCACCACACTATACATGGCACAACCCTTCTGGAAGGCAGACATCTGAGGAAGGAGAGGATACGTGATAATGTCAGAAAATCTAGAAAAGACGGAAAAAACACTGCGCGACCTTATTGAGACGCTGCACGATGGGCACCAGGGGTTCATCGAACTCGAAAAGAATCTAAAGGATCCGGAAGCGCGCAAGCTGTTTCGCGAAGAAACGCTGGTGCGCGCGGGCTTCGCTGCGGAACTCGAGAATGAACTGCACCACTTCGGAGTCAAGGATGTGAAGGTGGGTAGTTCCACCGCGAGTAAAGTGCATCGCGTCTGGGGTGAGCTCAAGAATCGGCTGGGCGGCGGCGACCACGCATTGCTGGCTACCGCCGAGCAGGGCGAGGATGAGGCCAAAGCGGCCTACGAGAAGGCGCTCGCCAGTGAGGATTTTCCCCTGCCGCTGCGGGAGATGCTCTTGCGGCAGCAGAGGCACATTCTTATGGCGCATGACCGGGTAAAGGCACTGCGGAATCGGTTAGCGGCTTAACCCTTTAGGGTTCGGCACAAAGGGCAGGCACATCAAGGTTCGTGGTATCCCAGCCTTCGCAAAAACGCGAAAGATGGGGTACCCGGATATTTGCTGAACATTCAGCGGAGAAGGCCGTCTGCTATGAACTTGGAGATCAGGAAAGCCGCCACCCCGGCAAAGAAGACCAGCGCCATCCGGATCCCGGGCTCACGGTTCACCTCTGGCATCAGATCAGTAGCAGTGACATAAATAGCCACTCCCGCAGCAAGGGGCAGACCGGCTCGCACCCAACCAGGAAAAAAGTTTATTACCAGCACTCCGGCCAACGTCGCCGAGGCTACAATCACCGCCGAGGTTAGAGCTGCGCTGCGGCTGTGGCCGCTGGCCAGCATCACCGAGGCGACGGTAAAACCTTCGGGCAGTTTGTGCAGCAGGATGGCTACGAAAATGATCCAGCCGAGCCACGAGGAGAGCACAAAGCCGGAAGCAATCGCAACTCCGTCGAATAGGGAATGGGCTGCCAGGCCGGCTACAACAGAATTGCTGGTTTGGGCAGAGAGAAATTGGCCATGACATTTCTCTTCTCCGAAATGAAAGTGCGGCGTAATGGTGTGCTCGAGCAGATGAATGAGGCAGTAGCCACCTAAGACCAATAGTGGGGTCCAGCGGAAGGAAAGACGAAAGCTTTCGGGAATCATCTCCAGCAGGGCGGCCGCGAGCATGAAGCCTGCGCCCAGGGCAACGAAGTAGCGTAGGTAACGCTTCTCCCAGCGGGTCCGGACCAGAATCAGAGCCCCGAAAACATCGGCGAGCGCAGCCACCAGGCCCAATACCAGCGAAAGTGAAAAATTGGACATGGATGCCTTGCCGACGCTCTAGCCGCTGTGCCGAATGTGCATGACATCCCCATCCTCGACCCGGTACTCCTTGCCTTCGAGCCGCAGTGTTCCCTGGGATCGGGCCGCAGCTTCAGATCCCGCGCTGAGGAGCGTGTCCCAGTGGATGGTTTCGGCGCGGATGAAGTGTTTTTCCAAATCTGAGTGAATGGCTCCGGCCGCCTCCTGCGCACGCGAATTGATCGGGATGGTCCAGGCACGGCACTCGTCTTCACCCACGGTAAAGAACGCCACCAGGCCGAGCAGTTCGTAGCTCTTGCGGATGAGACGACGCAGCCCGCTTTCCTTCAGCCCGTAGGAGGAAAGAAATTCGGCCGCTTCCTCATCGCTCATTTCGGCGAGCTCGGCTTCGACTTTACCGCAAATGGCTGTGGCGCCCGCGTTCGGCCGCGAGGCCACCTCTTCCAGCTTGTAACGCGCGACAGCAGTCTCGAGGTCGGCGCCCAAGGTGGGGCTCTCGGCGATATTCAAAACGAATAGCATTGGCTTCTGAGAAAGAAACATGAAGCCGCGAATCAGCTTCTTTTCTTCCGGCGTCATCTCCATCTCGCGCAGCGGCTTTTCCTGCTCCAGCTGCTGCTTGCAACGCAAAAGCAGAGCGTGCTCTTTTTCGAGATCGGGCGAACGCATCTTCTTCAGATCTTTTTCCAGCCGCTCCAGGCGCTTCTCCACCTGGGTCAAGTCAGAGAAGATGAGATCGAAGTCGACGTTCTTGATGTCACGCAGGGGATCAATGCCGCCGACCCGAGGAATCGACGGGTCTTCAAATGCGCACAGAACATGGATCAGCGCATCATTGTCGCGCAGGTGAGTGAGGAACGCACTTTCCTTGAGCGCTTCCTGGCCGATGGCCGCGACGTCCGCGTACTCCACGGTGGCATAGACAATTCTCTTGGGGTTGTAAAGGGCTGCCAGCTTGTCCAGGCGTTCATCGGGAACCTTGGCCACGCCGAGATGAGCCTCGCGCGGATTGGAGTACGCGGGGGTTTCGACTTTGGCCCGGGTGAGGATTTTAAACAGGGATGTCTTACCTACTTGAGGCAGACCGATAATGCCAGTTTTCATGAGACTCGCCGTCCAGGCAAATTATTGTGTTCCGGCCTTGCGGCGCAAAAGGTAAGTATATCGCTTAGAATTCCCGGCGCGAGCCGTGCGCGGTGGCAATCAATGCGCCGATACCGCACAACAGGACCAGGCCCTCCACGTGCACCGACGTCTGGTGCAGATGATCGAAAATCTG
Source organism: uncultured Acidobacteriaceae bacterium (assembly GCA_963814015.1). Classification (GTDB taxonomy): domain Bacteria; phylum Acidobacteriota; class Terriglobia; order Terriglobales; family Acidobacteriaceae; genus PALSA-350. The sequence continues at coordinate 103,136 of CAWFBI010000001.1, read as the reverse complement.
GCGGCCGGGATTGTCGGCGGCCACCGCGTCCACGTTACCGCCCACGGACTCGCGCGCCGTATCCATGCGAGGGATGATGGAGAACTGCGAGTATGAGGTGAGCGCCATCATCACCAGCACCAGAACGGCCTGGGGGATGATGGCGCGGTAATGCGCCCGGGCCAAGATTAGGACAGCAAGAAAAATCACGCCGCAGAGCAAGCCCATCCAGTGCAAGCGAACCAGCGAGCCGCCAACGACCATACCAGCGGCGTGAACGCCCGCGGCAGGGTTGGGAAAGAGCGGCGGAAGCTGACTGAACGCAATGGGGGCGAGAATGGCGCCAAAAAATACCAGTGCGCCCAGCCAGACGCCGAGCGCCAGGTATACCAGCGAGTGAAAGAGCGTTCGCAGAGCAGCTGAGCCCATATCAGGCAGCCGAGCGGCCGGTGAGCCGCTCTATACGGCGGGCCATCGGCGGATGGGTGGAAAAGAGATTGGCGAAGCTGGCCCCACTGAGAAAGGGGGCAACAATAAACAGGTGGGCGGTCGATGGCGAAGCCTGCATCGGCAGGCGTTTGGAGTAGACGTCGAGTTTTTGCAACGCACTGGCCAGAGCGTAGGGGTTTCCCGTGACGTGCGCGCCGGTGGCGTCGGCGTCGTACTCCCTGGACCGCGAAACAGCCAGCTGGATAAGGGTTGCCGCAATGGGAGCCAGGATGATCATGAAGAGGCCGCCGATGCCGCCGCCACGGTTGCGGCCGTCCCGGCCGCCGACGCCGCCGAACATGCTCGCAAAACGAGCGGTCTGCGCCAGCAGGGTGATTGCGCCGGCGAGCGTGGCCGCAATGGAACTGGTCAGGATGTCCCGGTTCTTCACGTGCCCCAGTTCGTGAGCCAGCACGCCTTCGAGTTCCTCGTCATTGAGAAGATTGAGAATGCCCTGGGTTACCGCGACCGCGGCATGTTTGGGGTTACGCCCGGTGGCAAAGGCGTTGGGCGACTCGTTGGGAATGACATAGATCCTGGGCATGGGCAGCGCCATGCGGGGCAAGATGCGTTCCACAATCTGGTACACGCGGGGCAGTTGCTCGCGAGTGACCGGCTGCGCGCGATACATCGACAGCGCCAGCTTGTCAGAATAGAAGTAGCTGAAGAAATTCATGCCTGCGGCCACAAAGAAAGCCAGGATCATTCCATTGCGACCGCCGAAATGGGCTCCGAGGAAGATGAGAAACAGAGTGAGAGTAGTCAGCAGAAAAGCGGTCTTTAAGGAATTCATAGCGCGGCGCCTCCCGCACCCAAAGCATCTGACTCTATTGTGTCACGTTGTTCCCCGCACCTGCTCGTACGATTGACAAACCCGGGCAGGAGGCATTTCAATTTTGAGTGTGGCAACAGGGCAATGGGTTCTGGCTGCCGATTTACATGCTCCGAGTAGGTGCTTTGAGAAGAGTCCTCCTGGCCGCCGCGCTGACGATTCTCGGGCTGGAGGTGCTCGCGCACACTGGCGCGCTCGCTGCGCTGCTCTCGCCGAATTACCTCCCGCACCGTTATTGCTACCTGCAACAGCCCTGGCTGGTTTGGACGAATGTGACCATGGATGGCCTGATCGCCATCTCCTATGGGGCGATTTTCGCTTCCCTTTTCTGGGTCGCGGGCAAGTTGCGCTCCATTCAGGATCTACGCGACTACTTGTGGATCCTGATCGCGTTTGGCACCTTCATCGTCGCCTGCGGAGCCACCCATCTGATGGAACTGGTGACGGTTTGGTGGCCGGTGTATCCGTTCGCGGCCGGGGTCAAAGTTCTTTGTGCAGCGGCGTCGGTTCCCACTGCTATCCTTTTTGCCCGGGCTGCGCCGGCGTTGGCGGCGAACATTCGCCGGTTCCTGGAAATGCTCTCCACCACCCAGCAGGAAAAGGACCAGGCGGTTCGCGCCTTAATGGCATCGGAGAAGCTGGTCGTCGCTGGCCGAATCTCGGCCTCTATCAGCCATGAGATAAAGAACCCGCTGGAAACAGCGGGCAATCTGCTTTACCTGTTGGCCGCGGACCGCAGAATGCCCAGCGACCTTGTGGAAATGGCCAGGCGCGCTTCATCGGAGCTGAAACGCGCCGACCAAATTGCCCAAAGCAATCTCTCGCTGTTGCGGACTTCCAGTGCTGCTCTACCGCTGGCCCTCGCCGACCTGGTGGAGAATGTGCTCGACCTGCACGCCGCCCAGTTGATCCGGCACGGCATCTCAGTCGAGCACCGGCTTCGCGTACCGCTGCCTCTGAAGGCCTACGCCGGTGAGATGCGGCAGATACTGGTCAACCTTATTCAGAATGCGGCTGCCGCCATTGGTTCGCGAGGCCGCATCATGGTTCGGGTCCAACCCCGGCACTCGCTGGTGAACAACACGGGACAGCCCGGGTACTCGATCACCATCGCCGATACCGGGCCCGGTATCGAGCCGAAAAACCGCAGCCGCCTGTTCACGATGTTCTTTACCACCAAAGGGGAGGAGGGCACGGGAATGGGACTCTGGCTGGTGCGTTCGATGGTCGAGAAGCAAGGTGGACGCATCCGCTTTCGCTCCCGCACTGCCGCCGAATCCCACAAGCCGGGGACCATCTTCAATATCTGGATCCCGCTCGAACCGGCGCCCATTAGCGCCCCAGCCGCTGCGGATAGTTTTGCGCCTATGGCGGTGACGTAATGGGTCAGCTCCCAGTCAAGATGGCTGTATCCAGCCCTGCTTGACGGAAGGATTGCCTGCCGTATCCAGGCGGTGCATCTGATCGCTGCTGAGCGCGATATCGAGGGCGGCGATATTCTCCCGCAATTGCTCGGTTCGGCTGCCGGCAATAATGGGGAGGATCGCCGGATCACTTTGCCGCATCCAGGCAATGATGGCCTGCGAAGGGCTGCATCCTGCCTCACCAGCTACCGCCCTTAGCGCAGCCACTCGCTCATCGGAGTCAGGGCCGGCAAATTGCGTCGGCACTTGACGGTCGGCGCGTGTGTAGGCCCCCTGCAGCAGGATCGAATAGCCGATCAACGCTACCCCGTGAGCCCGGGCAAAGTCTTTCAATTCTTCGCTGATGAAAATCTGCGGTCCAAAATCAGCCCCGTGACGGGGACGCAGATAGGTATACCTCTGCTCCACTACAGAATATTCAGTCCACTTTTTGCTGCGGCTGACCAGGTTGGCCTCTGCAATGCGCCACAGAAATAGGTTGCTGGCGCCGATGGCACGTACTTTACCGGCCTTGACCAGGTTATCGAACGCCTTCATGGTCTCTTCGAGTGGCGTCGCGCGATCATCGCGATGCGCATAATATAAGTCGATCCTGTCGGTCTGGAGTCTTTTCAGACTTTTCTCGCATTCGCGCTCGATCTCGGCCGCGCTGAGGCCGCCATCGCATCCCGGATAGTCAAATGCCAGCTTGGAAGAAACTACGATCTGGTCGCGGTTGCGCCGCTCCTTCATCCACGCGCCAATGGTGGTCTCGCTCTCTCCACCCTTGCAACCCGGCAGCCAACACGCATACATGTTTGCGGTGTCGATGAACGTTCCGCCGTTTTCCTGGTAGAAATCGAATAGCTTGTACGCAGTCTCGCGGGGGATCTTGCTTCCAATCAGGTCACTGCCCATAGCCAGGGCACTAACTTCGAGATTCGACTTTCCTAACTTTACTTTTTTCACTCGAACGGGCTCCCTACTAAGCGGCGGCCTTGATGTAAGTCGCGAGCACCACGCCACATATCATGACCACGGCTCCAATTACATTGGGCAGCGTGATGCGTTGCACAGGAGAACCCAGCCAGCCGAAATGAGACAGAATCATGCCCCCGAGGACCTGGCCGGCGATCAACGTAATGAACATGGCTCGAGCGCCTACCTGGGGCAGCAGCCAGGCAATCGCGAATACCAGGCAGGCGCCCAACGCCCCGGCAGTCAGCAACAGCGGATGAACGTCTTTCAAGCCGTTCAACACGCCCGAATGCCAACCGGTGAGCCCTATGAGTACGGCAGTCAGAGCGCCGATGCACCAAAACACTGCGTTGCCTACACGCGGATTGCCCAAAGCACTGCCCACTCTGCCGTTCATGGAAAGATGGACCGCGAGGATGATTCCAAGAAATATGGTGAAGAAATAAAAAGGGACCTTCATTGTCGATTCTCCAGGCGTTAGATTGGTTCCCTTATGAACTATTCCATGGCATCGGGCTGCCAGCGACACGACACTACACTGAGTCTCCGCCGTCTGTCAAAAGCCCTGCCGCTTGAAAGCGCGGTGACGCTTGACAGCGCTCGAAGCCCGGGTATAGTGTCCGTTTCAGCTTACCTGTGGAATTAGTTCATAAGGGAACCATCGGTGAGCTTTGCGCTACTTGAGTTATCGTCGACAGACTCGCGAAAGGGAGAGTGTTATCTCGGCCGCCGCCAGCTCCGCTATAAGTCGGGCGGAGCGAGTCGGATGAGTTACCCCGAGGTTGGTTCATGAAGAAGCGATCAGAGTTCATTAGAGCGGTTTCGCAATTACTTTGGCCTCATAAAGATCGCGAGTGTGGTTTTCTTTGGGAGAAAACCACGTGAAGGCCGTTCGCTCCTGTCTACACCAATTTCGAAACCGCTTTAGAACGGTTTCGCAATTACGGTGGCCTCATAAAGATCGCGAGGTGTGGTTTTCTTTGCGGGAAAACCACGTGAAGGCCCTTCGCTCCGGTCTACACCAATTTCGAAACCGCTTTACCGCGCTGCTCTTTGCGTGGGTAATAGTTATGACGGCGGCATTGGTAAGGCCAGCGACCGCTCAAGCCCCCGCAGCCGCTCCGGCACCAGCCATAGACAAAGCCGCTGCAGACCGAGGCCAGGGGATTTTCTCTTCCAGTTGTTCGTTCTGTCACGGTTCTCAAGCGACTGGCACAGAACAAGCGCCCAACCTGCTGCGAAGCCCCATCGTCTTTCAGGACCACAATGGAGATTCGCTCGGTACGTTCCTCAAGCAGGGCCGGCCCACCCTGGGCATGCCTGCATTCCCTACTCTGGAACCGCAGCAGGTGCAGGATATCTCAGCATTTCTGCACTCACGAATCCAGCAGGTTCGCGGAACCAGGTTGCCGGAAACTGCATTGCTGGTAGGCGACCCCAAAGCCGGACTCGCCTATTTCAACGGCGCGGGAAAATGCAGTACCTGCCATTCGCCCACCGGTGACCTGGCGCATATCGGCGCCAAGGAACAGCCTCTTGCCCTGACGACATCGTTTCTAACGCCGCCGGCAAAACCCCAGCAGGTGACCGTCGTTCTGCCTTCGGGCCAGACGGTTAAAGGAAAACTGGAGTATCTGGACGAGTTCACCGTATCTCTCGAGGACGCTTCCGGTGCTTATCACACCTGGCCGAGAGAGCACACCAAGTCGGTCGAAGTTGAAGACCCGCTGGCCGCACATAAAGCCTTACTGCCTATGTATACCGACAAGAACATTCATGACCTTTTGGCGTACCTGGTGACACTCAAATGAAGTACAGGCCAATCTTGTGTTTGGCTGCCCTGTCGCTGCCCTTCTGTGTGGCTGCGCAGACATTGGACCCGGAGGCGCTTCACCGGCCGCCTACAGATACCTGGCCTACTTATAACGGCGATTACTCCGGGCGGCGGTATAGCACGCTTTCACAAATTAACGCTTCCAATGTGCATTCGCTGGCCCTGGTTTGGACGCACCATGTGGATTTTGGAACCGAATCCTACGCGCAACAGGCCAGCGAAGGGCGAAGGATCAAAGCCACCCCCCTGCTGGTAGATGGCGTGCTTTATTTCACCATCACCGACAATGTATGGGCCATGGATGCGCTTACCGGCCGGGAGCTCTGGCACTATGCGTGGCCGAACAACCGGGCGATCCATGTGGCCAATCGGGGCGTGGGGATGTATGGCAGCTGGCTGTACTTCATGTCGCCGGATAATTACCTGGTCTCTCTGAACGCGAAGGACGGCACTGAGCGGTGGCGGGTCCAGGTGGCAGACGTTAAGCAGGATTTCTTTTCCGCCACTTCGCCGCTGATCATTGGAAATCACGTCATTGTCGGCCCGGGCAATAACGACAACATACGTGCGTGGCTCGAGTCCCGGGATCCTGAGACCGGCAAGCTGCAGTGGAAATGGTGGGTGGATCCGGACCCGGGTGCGCCAGGCTCTGAGACCTGGGTCGACGACGCTACCATGGCGAAGGGCGGCGGCTTTCCCTGGTTGACCGGCACTTATGACCCCGAACTGAATCTCTACTATCTGGGGACGGGTAATGGGGTTCCGATGGACAGGGCTCCGCACCCTACGCCGGAAGGAGACAGTCTTTACACCGCTTCCATCGTGGCCCTGAATCCGGATACCGGAAAGCTGGTGTGGGCGTACCAGGTGACTCCGCACGATACCCACGATTACGACGCGGGCCAGACGCCGATCATTTTCGATGGGGAGTTCCAGGGCAAGCAACGCAAGCTGCTGGCGCAAGTTTCGCGCAACGGCTATTTCTTTCTCCTCGACCGGGTAACGGGTGAGCACTTGGTAACTACGAAGTATTTGCCGGAGACTAACTGGGCCAAGGGCATCGACGCCCAGGGGCGTCCTATCCCGGACTATACGAAGGATGCCAATCCGCCGGGCGCGCTGGTCTCGCCCTATCCTATTGGAGCGACGAATTGGTGGTCTCCGTCTTACGACCCGAAGCGTGGCCTTATTTTCGTCAATGCCGCCCGTACGTGGGCTTACTTCACGACATCGGGTTATGGCCGGTTTCGTTCTCCGCCGGATTATGTGACTATGGCGATCGACTATAAAACAGGCAAGGTCGTCTGGAGCCATGAGCTAGGCGACAAGAGCGGCGTGCTCATTTCCGGCCTGCTGACTACGGCGGGAGACTTATTGTTCGGCGGAGATTCGTTCGGAAATTTTCTGGCCATGGACCCGGCGACGGGTAAGACTCTGTGGCATGTCGACCTGGGGCAATTCGTAACCAATGCGGCTATGACTTATGAACTTTATGGGCGGCAGTATCTGTTAGTCGCGGCCAACGACAATTGGTTCGCATTCGCCTTGCCTGAATCTGAGAATAAGAAGGGTGCAAAAGAACATTAGTTTTTAGAAGCACCTGAGGAGATCGGCTTTGTTCAAACTCTGCCCTGACCACGAACCCTGGATGCCCCATATCTCGCTCGTTTTTCGCGAGATGTGGAATCCAACTGCCCTAACCTGGAATCGTGCGTCCCTTCAAGAGTTGCCGGTCAAGATTCGTGGAATCCCATATCTCGCGAAAAACGAGCGAGATATGAGTCACCCAGGGTCCATTTACCTGGCGAGTTCCAAGGCCAGTGACAGAGGAGCAAGGTAATGGAGCGACGTGATTTTTTGAAGGGATTGGCAGCTGCCTCGGGAGCACTTTCTGCTCCGGGGCTGTATGGCCAACAGGCCAACCGCCCTGCGCCTCAACTGCTGGCACAAGACAATGCTGCTTCCAGGCCGCCGGATGATCCGTGGCCAGGCAAGAAGAGAATTCTGGCCATCGCCGATCCGCAGGAATGGTATGAGTCTCCCGGCTATCATCACGACTCGGCTTCGCACACATTGGCTACGGTCGAGAAGCTCGGGCGTGAGTCCGGCGCCTGGATCACGGTGATTCGCACCGACATGCATCTGCTCACCAAGCAGCCGATCGCAGGCTACAACGTCAGGAACCTCAACCACTTCGATGCTGTCTTCTATATGGGTGAGGGGCCCTGGAACATCACTGATCAGCAGAAGGCCGATCTGCTGTCTTTTGTTCATGAGGACGGCAAAGGCTTTATCGCCGGCCATGCGGGCAACGGTGGACACCTTCTGCTGTGGCCGGAATACGCCGAGATGATCGGCGGCAACCTGGTGGGCGAGTTCCCTTCCGCCGATATGCACATCGTGGTCGAAGACCCCAATTTTCCTGGAGTACAAGGATTTCCCCGCGAATTTGCCTTCCGCGACCAATACACCATCGTGGGGCCGAACTATTCGAGAGACATCGATCACGTGATCATGAGGATGGACCCGACCAAATTTCCCGAAGTGTTTGCCGCGCTTGAGGCGGAACCCAACCCTAATCGTCACCCTTCGGCAGAGCAGTTTCAAGCCAGCCTCAAGAAGCTCGCCGCCTTGCGCACGGACGGAGACTACCCCATCGTCTGGTGTAAGAAGTACGGCAAGGGCCGCGTGTGGTACTCGACATTTGGCCATCTAGAGGCAACGTTGGACGATGCGCGCATCCAGCAAATGTACATTGGGGCCATCAAATGGGCCCTTGGCCTGACCGATGCCGACATCACCCCTCGCCCCTTCCCAGGGAACCATTGAGGACCAGCCTTCAGAGAGGTACGGAATGAAAAAATCGCTGATCGTATGCTGCTTAGCTCTCTTCACCTTCGCTGCACGGCCATCTTCAGCCCAGGCGCCTACCCAAACACCTGCCCACAAAATCCGCGTTCTGGTGCTTACAGGAAGCTCTGATTGGTCACACCCCTGGCAGGGGACCGCGCCCTTCATGCAAGGCATCTTGACAAATACGGGGCGCTTTGACGTGAAGCTCGAGGAAGAAGTGGCGGGCATCACTTCGGCCACGCTTGCCAATTACGACGTTTTGATAGATTACTACTATGGCCCTCGGTGGCCGGAAGTAACGGAAAAGGCGGTTGAGGACTTCATCCGTTCTGGCAAAGGCATGGTCGGGGTCCACGGAATCACCTATGGCCCATTCTTCGGCCAGGCAGGGGGAAGCGCTACAGAGCCGCGCCGTTTGGAAGGGGAACCCTGGGCTGCGTTTGCTGACATGATTGGAATGACCTGGAAACTCGACAATATCGGCCACGCCACGCGCCATGTGTTCGCGGTGGAATGGGTCGACCGTGACCATCCTATTAGTCGCGGGTTGCCACCGACGTTTGTAGCCAACGATGAGCTCTATCACAAGATCGACCTGAAGCCGAACGTTCATGTGCTGGCCACCGCCTTCGATGATCCCAACGTAAAAGGTGGGACGGGCAAAGTAGAACCGGTGATCTGGACGGTTCCCTATGGTCAAGGCAGAGTCGTCATGATGGTCCTTGGCCACGATCTTCTGGCCATGAGTCAACCGGGCTTCATGGATGTATTTGCCCGCAGCGCGGAATGGGCCGCAACGGGTGAAGTGGCGCCCGGCGCGCCGACGTTGTCTCCACCTACCAGCTTGCCGGCGCCAGCAGCCCAGCACTGAGATTTATGAAAGCCGTTGCCTATACCATCATGTCTCTACTAACTTCTTTGCCGGTGTTGGCGCATGCGGGTTCTGCTCCTCCCCAGTGGCAGATCGCAAACTCGTTAGTAAAGGTAAAACTTTACTTACCCGATGCTACGAGTGGCTTTTATCGCGGCACCAGGTTCGATTGGTCCGGCGTGGTCGCCGATCTGCAATATGCGGGCCATAGCTACTACGGCGAGTGGTTTACCCAAACAGATCCTAAGGTCTCTGATTTCGTCTATCAGGGCTCAGAGATCGTGGCCGGCCCGTGCAGCGCAATTACTGGCCCGGTTGAGGAGTTCACGGCGCTGGGATACGACGAGGCCAAACCAGGTGGGACGTTCCTCAAAATAGGTGTGGGTGTGCTGCGCAAGCCTGACGACGCACATTACACCGCCTATCGGCTCTACGAAATTGTTGACGGAGGTAAGTGGAGCATCAAGAAAGGCAAAGATGCCGTGGAATTCACCCAGGAACTCCACGATCCGTCTTCGGGATATGGATACATTTATCGCAAAAAGATAAGCCTGGTCGCGGGCAAGCCGGTAATGCTGATCGAGCACAGTCTGAAGAACGTAGGCACGCGCGCGATCCACACCAGCGTTTACGATCATAACTTCCTGGTGTTGGATAAACAGCCAACGGACGCGGGCTTCACCATCACCTTGCCATTCACAATCTCAAGCGATCACCCGCCGGAAAAGGAGCTTGCGGAATTTCGTAAGAACCGGATTGTTTACCTCAAAACCCTCACCGGGGAAGACCGGGTTTACACCTCCATTGAGGGTTTCGGTAACAGTTCCGACGACTACAAGATCCGCATCGAGAACGCGAACGTGAAGGCGGGAATGATGATCACCGCGGACCGTCCATTGGCAAAGATGGCGCTGTGGTCTATTCGCTCTGTGCTTGCTGTGGAACCGTTCGTCGACATTTCTCTCGAACCCGGCAGTCAGTCGACCTGGAAATATGACTATGAGTACTACACGCTTCCCCGCTCTAACAGCAAATAAATGCGCTGCTTAAGCGGTAAAGCGTGTGCTCTCCATATCTTCTATGCTCTCAACGCCACCTTGGTTACGAGAGCCAGTCTTGCTAATTCGACTGGATGGGCCTTATAGTGCCACAAGATACCGATAAGAAAGAGTTCCAACAGGAACTCTGGATGGCCATTGGTCTTTGGAGACATGAGTCGTTGTAAATAGGTGGGCTAAGTGAGGTCTCGTAAGCTTTTGAGACCGCTGCTGCTCTCTTTGAAACCTGCGATCGCCCCACTCGCGTCTAAAGCCTGAGAGTTATAAGCCAGCGGTGGTAAGTTGCATGCGTTTAGCTAGTAGCGGTTTAAGGACCCGCCAACATGAAAGCACTTGTCAAGTACGCGAGTGGCGAAGGCAACGTAGAAATACGGGAAGTTGAGGAGCCGCGTTGTGGAGACGACGAAGTAAAGCTGGAGATTGCCTATTGTGGAATCTGCGGAACAGATCTCCATGTTCTTCACGATACGTTTCGCAACTATCCCCCGGTAATTCTGGGCCATGAGTTTTCAGGCACGGTGGTCGAGGTGGGCCGGAATGTCAACCACAACGCCGCTCTGGGAGAGAGAGTCACAGGCCTGGGCGCCACCGCCGTAACCTGTGGTCAGTGCGAGTACTGCCGATCTGGATATTTCATCTTTTGCTCCAATCGCAGAGGTATGGGCCATGGGGTCAACGGCGCGTTCGCGCGCTACGTGGTAATGCGTCCTGACCAGCTGTATCGAATTCCCGAGAATTTTTCCCTGGATGAAGCAGCCATGAGCGAACCCTTCGCGGCTGTGGTACAAGCGGTCACCGAAATCACCAATGTGCGCATCGGGGACACGGCCCTGGTTTCAGGACCGGGGCCCATGGGTCTGCTTTGCCTCAAGCTGCTGGCGGCGGAAGGAATAAAAACGATCGTCGCCGGCGCTGCTGGAGACCAGGAACGTCTGAATGCGGCGCTCCGTATCGGCGCCGCGGCGGTTATTAACATAGGGGAGCAGAACCTCAACGAAGCGATTCATGAGTACACCGGCGGGGTGGGCGTGGATGTAGCCTTCGAGTGCGCCGGGCATCCCGGCTCGGTGCGCGGATGTCTCGAATCCCTGCGCCCGATGGGCCGTTACACCCAGGTGGCAATCTGCGGTCAGGACATCCAATTCCCTATCGACCTGATTTTCTACAAGCAGCTGACGATGTCCGGCTCCGTCTGCTACACGGCTCGAACCTGGGAGCGCATGATGAGGATCTACGCCGAGGGTCGAGTCAGGCTGAATGATCTTATTTCCAACAAGCTTCCCATATCGGATTGGCGCACGGCGTTTCGCCTGTGCGACGAGAAGAAAGCGATTAAAGTATTGATGTATCCGGAGAAGTAATCGTTTTCGAGATAACGGAGGAGAGTTATGAGCAAGACACTGGAGAAGCCGGTCGCGTACAAGAGCCCTTTGTATCAGATGACGCAGACCACGCCTACTTGCCTATGGAACGACTCGGCAACCTTATCCGAGTTGAGCTATTCGATTGAGCATGGCGCGGTGGGTGCCACCTGCAATCCCGTCATCGTGCTTGACGCGCTCAAAAAGGAAGCTCATCTGTGGAATGATCGCATCCGGGCCATCGCAACCGAGCTGCCCACAGCAACGGAAGAAGAGATCGGGTGGAGACTGGTGGAGGAGATCTCCGCCAAGCGGTCCGAATTGCTGCGGCCGGCCTTCGCGAAGCACCAGGGCAGAAACGGCAGGCTCTCGATTCAGACTGACCCGCATTACTATCGCAATCCTACCGCCCTGGTGGAACAAGCACTGCGCTTCGATGCCCTGGCGCCAAACATGATTGTGAAGATTCCCGCGACCCGCGCTGGTATTGCTGCGATCGAGGAGGCGACCTATCGCGGCATCAGCATCAATGCGACCGTCTCCTTCGCCCTGCCGCAATGTATTGCGGTGGCCGAAGCCATGGAGCGTGGCTTCAAACGCCGGGAGAAGGAAGGCCTGGATATATCCAGGATGGGTCCGGTTTGTACGGTCATGGGCGGCAGGCTGGACGATTGGCTGAAAGTGGTTGCTGAAAAGCAGGATATTATCCTCGAGCCTGGCTATCTTGAATGGGCAGGAGTAGCTGTATTCAAAAAGGCTTACAAAATCTATCGTGAGCGCGGCTATCGTGTCCGTCTGCTCTCCGCGGCATTCCGCAACCACATGCAGTGGAGCGAACTGGTAGGCGGGGATGTGGTGATTTCACCTCCCTATAAGTGGCAGGTTCGTTTCAACGGCAGCGATGTAAGTGTCGCCTCAAGGATCGACAAGCCGGTCGACCCTGAAATCGTGGATGAGTTGTTGCGGAAGTTTCCCGATTTCCGACGTGCCTACAACGAAGACGGTCTCACGGTAAGCGAGTTTGATACCTACGGCCCCACCGTGCGCACGCTCCGTCAGTTCCTCGAGGCTACCCACGAATTGGCGGTTCGTGTCCGGGACTTGCTGCTCCCTAATCCGGATGGATCTGCGTCCTGAGCGCAAAAACAAACCAGTCCCGCAGGGACGGTTGACGTCTTTGTGCTGAGTTGGAGATGCAAAAAACCAGCGTCTTCTCGGATTTCTATTGTCTGCCAAAACAAGTTAGCGCTTATGGGACTCGGTAGTCGCGGGTGGGTGCGAAACAGCAGGTCGCTCCACTACGCCGCCCGGATTTCCTGTTGAACCTGGTGGCGCTGGCACACTTCATGCGCCTTTCTTTATGGAAAGGCGCACAAGCGGCCTTGTCCAGCACTGCGTGGCAGCAAATCCGGGTACGCTCCGGTTCGGGATGACAATTGATTTTGGGAAACATCAGCTCGCGTAGGGCACTAGCATTAGTTCTCAAAAATTAACGTACAAAATGAATTGTCATCCCGACCGAAGCGTAGCGCAGTGGAGCGACGCTGTTTCTTTTTCGGACTCCCACAATGACCCAGGACGTCCTGGGCTACTTTCAGACGTCCTTCGGGACTTGTTCATTTCTTTTGTCCAACTCGAAAACTTTATTTGCCGGGTTTCTTTCCACTGTTTTCCGGACTGCAAAATATCAGCCTGCATTTCCTACTATGATTCCGTTTTTGGAATGCAGGCTAAGGCGTTAGGCTCCTGTACGTCACTAACCTTGTTACGACAGTTCAATACGGAACTCGTTCCCTAAATACTTCTTGACACTTCTCTGATGCCAACTATATGACATTACCGCACACCGAAGCTGAGTAAATTGCGTACGTAATTAGTTCGATACGGAACTAATTAATTTTTGACTTATGGCGTGCAGCGAAAAAGAGTAGGTCATTGTCAGGCCATCCATGCAATGAGGCGGTCAACATAGTTGTAGCTTGAGGAGAAGATTGTGATTGAGACCAAGAGATCAAGAATAGCCTTGCTGTACATATTGCCAGTGCTCGCGGTACTTCTAGCAACGTCGACCGTGATGTGGGCGCAGGCCAGCCGCGGTTCCATCGTGGGTACGGTTCATGATCCAGCCGGCGCCGTCGTTCCCAATGCCACCGTCACGATCGCTAACACCGACACCAACACCACTTACCCGCTGGTGAGCAACTCGGACGGCCGCTTCGTCTATCCCGCCCTGCCGCCGGGCAACTACAAAGTCACCGTATCTGCGCCAGGCTTCAAAGAAGCCGTTCAGGAGGGCATTACCGTCTCAATTGGAGCGGCTGCCACCCTCGACATCGCCTTGCAGGTAGGACAGACGTCGCAATCGGTTACTGTCACGGCAAATGCGCAACAGATCCAGACGGAAAGCTCCGACGTAGGGACCACCGTTTCCGGAGCCTTGGTGGCGCAACTGCCCTTGAATTTCAGCGGTGTGATCCGCAGCCCCCTCGAGTTCATGACGCTGACCCCGGGCTTTCAAGGAGATTCAACGGGCAACGCCCAATCGCAGGCTAGCTTTAAGCTCAACGGGGCGGGAACGGGGCAAGCTGACGTGGTCCTGGATGGTGCGTCGATTCAGCTGGCTTCCCCAAACTACCAGTGGAACTTTGGCATCAGCGTCGATGCGGTCTCTGAGTTCAAAGTACAAACCAGCACCTTCCCGGCGGAATTCGGGCGTACCGGCGGCGGCTTCGTAAACGTGGCTTCCAAGTCGGGAACCAATGAGTTCCACGGCGCCGTTTATGACCTGCTGAAGAACAAGGCATTTGACGCGAACAGCTGGCAAAATAACCACACTGGCGTCGGCAAGCAGAACGATACGCAAAACGATTTTGGCGGATTTGGCGGCGGACCGGTATTTATCCCAAAACTCTATGACGGCCGAGGCAAGAGTTTCTGGTTTTTCAGCTATGAAGGCTTTCGCTTCAAGTCCGGTGGCCCGAGCCTTACCTCGACGGCAACGCCGCAAATGTGGATGAATGGAGATTTTTCCCAGGTCCTCAACGCCCAGACCATTAACGGCGTCACCTACCCGGCGCAGAAAATCTATGATTACACGACCTGTTCCGGCGCCAACCTGGGCCAACCTTGCCAGCCCTTTCCCAACAACCAGATCCCGTTGTCCAGGCTTGACCCCTACGCCAAGGCCTTCATTCCGTATCTCCCGGTAGCCACCAGCCCCGGCCAGGCTTTTCAGAACCTGCACTATACCCTCACGGAGCCCATCAACAACGATCTCTATTCGACCCGGATCGATCAGAACATCGGGTCAAGGAACAAGATCTTCGGCAGCTATGCGCAAGCCGACCTGCCTATTATCCAGGTCTTTTCGTATGGGCCGCCGGGGCTCTACGACCAGAGCTTTGGCAGCACAACCACGCACTATGTTCGTATCGGCGAAGACTTTAGCATCACGCCTACGCTTTTGAACCATTTCAACGCCGGCTACACGCGCCGCTTCCGTATCGAGCAGGGCGAAGGCGGCGTTGGCTCATGGGCAGATAAGATCGACTTTCACGGCTACTATCAAGACATTCTCATCCCCAATAACGGCATTCAGTACATCCCCGCCACCGGAGCCGGCATGCCAACGCCGCCTGGAGACAACAGCTTCTTTGTCGACAACAGTTTTCAATATGATGACGCCGTGTCATGGAGCCACGGCAAGCACAACTGGAAGTTCGGCGGAGTGTACAGGCGACAAGGCTTTAACGCGACTTACAATAGCAATGCCGCTCCCGATTTCAGCTTTACGAATGCTTTGACGTCCGCTGGAAACCTGGCAAACGGCCAGCCCATCGATCCCAACTCCGGATCGGGTGCGGCAGCCTTCTTTCTCGGGGCAGCATCCTCCGGTACTGTCGGCGGCGGGCAAAACGCCGCTATGCGGGTACACGGCTGGGGCTTCTACGCCCAGGACGACTGGAAAGTTAGCCCAAAGCTCACCCTGAACCTGGGTCTGCGCTATGAGATTCCGCAGCCGGTGTTCGAGGAAAAGTGCAGGACCTCTCAGGTCAATCCAACGCTGCCTAATCCCGGAGCCGATGGCCTGCCTGGCGCCTACGAGTTTCAAGGAACGGGCACTGGCAGAGATGGCAGGTGCTCCCCGATGAACCAGTATTGGGGATCGTGGGGTCCTCGCGTCGGCTTGGCATACCAACTCGACCCCCGGACGGTGGTGCGCGCCGCTTATGGCCTCTACCAAACCCCGATGAAGATATCCAACTTTGCCAATACCGACAGTCTGGGTTTCTTCGCCGTTGGGTATAAGTGGCCTTCCCAAGTGAATCAACAGACGCCTGCGGTCTTTCCCAGCCAAGTAACAGCTTATCCTGGGTCCATACCGCCGACGATCACGCCAACAGCCCTGAACGGATTGAGTGGCGGCGGCGGCGCGGCGAGTGGTGGCCCGGTGATGCTCCCCAGCAGGCTGGGTAGGCCTGGCGACGTGAATAACTGGACTTTCGACATACAGCGCGAACTCCCCGGCCAATGGCTGGTGGACATGGCATACGTCGGAAACCACGGAAGTCACCTGCAGGCGTTGCTTAAGGATCCGAACGTAGCTCCTCAGTCGGCCCTGGTCTACGGGAACTGCCTGGCGGTTCAGGTTACGGCACAGGCCGGCAATCCGGCATGCGCGGGACTACCGGCTGTTCCCATCCCCTACACCAACTTCCTCACCGACTTTCCCGGTGAGGCTACGGTCGCTCAGGCTCTGAGGCCGTTCCCTTGGTACACGAACGAAGACCTGGACACCTCGTTCAGCGCCAACCCGTGGGGCAATTACAGTTACGAAGCACTGCAGATACAAGTAACCAAGCGCTACGGCTCTGGATTGACTGTGTTAAGCAACTACACGTGGTCGAAGAATCTTACCGACGCTGATTCGGACTATGCCCCGCAGGAGGCTTGGAATGGTGGCGTCGGCGGCATGATCAATCCCTACAATCCCAAGGCGGAGAAGACCTACAGCGAATTCGATCAACCTCAGCAATTCAAGATCGCTTACACCTATGAGCTTCCCTTTGGAAAAGGAAAGAAGTGGGGCGGCGATGTCAACAAATTGACCGACGCGGCGATCGGCGGCTGGACGATAGGCGGTGTGGATTCCTACTCCACCGGCTTCCCTCTCTTCGTGCAGGAAAACAATTGGACCGCAGGTACCTTTGCGGGACAGGCAACGGGAGGTAATCCTCGGCCTAACGTTGTCCCAGGGGTAAATCCTAACGGCTTCTTTGGTGGGCTCGGGAAGTATCAATTTGGAATGACCACCAAGATCAACCCTGCCGCTTTCACCCAGGCGCCGAATTATACTTTTGGAAACGCTCCGAAAACGCTGGGGAATGTACGCAACTTCACCCACAAGGAAGAGGATCTGCAAGCTTCCAAACGAATCCCGCTATTTACGGAACGGGTTAATTTCCTCTTCCGATTCGATGCCTTCAACATATTCAACCGGCACAGCTATGGTTGTATGGATTACCACGTGGGCGATCCAGCGTTC
Source organism: uncultured Acidobacteriaceae bacterium (assembly GCA_963814015.1). Taxonomy (GTDB): domain Bacteria; phylum Acidobacteriota; class Terriglobia; order Terriglobales; family Acidobacteriaceae; genus PALSA-350. Next base: position 85,933 of record CAWFBI010000001.1, on the reverse strand, counting down.
GGACAATTCCAATGCGGTACCGGTCCCAACGCGGAAACCAACAATAATCAGTCGGGCATCGTCTCGACGGCTCGAACGTTACAGGCTAATTTCCGAATAACGTTCTGATGTAAGTGGGGTTGGGAGGGCTCGCTGGCAGCCTCCCAACCGTATTGTGAAGTGTGGTATACAGATGGCAGTACTAGAGGGGAAGCGCGCTCGAGCGGTTCCCCTCTTCTTTTTCTACCCTCGTCGGGCAAGTCCATGCGTTGTAGCAACCATCGGTTTTTGATCATCGCGTATTCCGCTCTCTGCGCCTTGTCTTCCCTGCTTTGCCAGACGACCGCATGGGCCCAGGAGGCTGATGCCGCGGCGGCGCAACACTTCGCCGCAGCTCACCAGGCCCAGGATGCAGGAAACCTCGACCTCGCGGCACAGGAGTATCTGGCGGTCATTCACCTTCGGCCCGATGTGGCGGAAGCTTACGCAAGCCTGGGGCTGGTCTACAACGCGCAGGGAAAATTTGCGGAGTCGGCGCGGGCCCTGGGCAAAGCCGAGAAGCTGAAACCAGCTTTGCCTGGCGTCAGCCTCTACCTGGGCATCGACTACGAAAAGCAGCGCCAGGCACCTCTGGCGGTCCCACAATTGGTCGAGGCCGTCCGTCTGGAACCGTCCAACAAAGAGGCGCATACCTGGCTGGCCAGAGCATTGTGGGATGACGGCCGAACTGAGCCTGCACTCGAACAGCTACGCCAGACTGCTTTACTTTTTCCTTCCGATCCGGCTTTGCTGCTGGACCTGGGAGAGGCCTATCGCAAAGCGGCCGATCTGGGCATCGAGCGCGTCCTTAACCGTTCCAGCGGCACGCCCCTGCTGCACCAGGTCTATGGAGATATTTATAAGGATGAGCATGTATGGAAGAATGCACTGGCTCATTACTATCGGGCGCTGGAGCAGGATCCCCACTGGCAGGGCGCGCACTTCGGTCTGGCTGAGGTTGCATTTCATCAGGAGAAGCTGGATGCCGCGGCGCAGGAGTATCACCGTGAACTCGAGGCGAATCCGAGCTCTGCCGCTTCCCTGGCAAGGCTTGGCGAAATAGCGATGCTCGATGGCAAGCCCGCAAACACTTTATTCAGCGATGCGATTCGCATCTCGGGGTATCAGGCCGCGAGTGCCCTGGGCTTGCCGCGGCCTTATCCTGCGGCGAGCGAAGATCTGAGCGAACAGGCGCAGGGCCAGTTACGGTCCTGCTTGTCCGCATTGGAGGGGGCTCCGGCGAGCGCTTCGCGCAGCTTGGCCCTCGCGCTTACCTATGCCCGCCTGGGCAACCATGATGCATTCCTTCCCGCCTGGCAGGATTTCACCAAGAGTACGCCGGCTTCGCATCCATCCAATTCGTACGCGCGCGGCCAGGACAACTTCGATCGCCAGGATTTCAAGGCAGCTGCAGCCGATCTGAACGGCTGGCTTAAGTTGCATCCAAACGATCTAAAAGCCGATTACCTGCTGGCTCGAACTTATAGGAACCTATCCCTCTCCACGCTCGAACAGTTGCTCTCCGTAGCTCCGGATTCTTATCCGGCACATCAACTGCTGGCGGAGACCTACCAAAACGCGGAGCAGGATGCCAAGGCTTTGGCTGAATATAAGATGGTTGAGAACATCGCCCCCAATTTGCCAGGAGTGCATTTCTCCATCGGTCACCTGCTGCTAAAGATGGGTCAGCAAGATCAGGCGCAGGAGGAATTTGCGGCCGAGCTTCGCTCAAATCCGGACAATGGGGGTGCGAATGCAGAATTGGGAACAATCCTTCTCAATCAACAGCAACCAGCCGAAGCTATCCCACACCTTGAAAAGGCCCTGCAAGCGGACCCGGATCAGTGGTCCACTTATCGGGACCTGGGCAAGGCTTATTACATGCAAAAAGACTATGCCAAGGCGGAAAAAGTACTGCAGCAAGCGGTTCGCCACGATCCCGATGGCTTAGCCCACTATCAGCTTGCTCTTGTGTACCGATCCATGGGGAACAAACAGGCGGCAAATGAGCAATTTGAGATCGCTCGCACGCTCAAGCTCGAGAGTCTGACTCATGCTGAAACGCAGATGCAAACTCTGGACTCCGTATCCAAATGATTCGCCGTCTACCTGCGATCCTGGCGACCCTTCTGCTCTCGTTGGCCGCGCTGGGGCAGGACAATCCCCTGCAGCGCGGCCTTGAACTCTTTCGCCAGGAAAAGTACGAGGCCGCACTGCAGCAGTTTCAGGATGCGAGACGCTTACAACCCACGAACGCTTCCATCGATAACTTTATCGGGATCACGGAGACAAAACTTGGCCGCATTGACGAGGCCAACAAAGACTACGAAGCGGCGTCTCGTATCGATCCGAAGCTTGCGGGTCCGCATACGAACCTTGGGTTCAACTACCTCAGCAAGCGAGAGTACGCGCTGGCGGAAAAACAATTGCGAATGGGCTTGGCCCTGGATAGCGCTGATCCTTTTGTGCACTACTACCTCGCCGTCCTGTACCTGTCCACGGCGCGCGAAAAAGAAGCCATTCCGCATATTGAACCCGCCACGACGCTGCTCGAAAATGATCCGGCTGCCGCTTTGCTGGCCATCAACGCATGTCTCTCCTCGAATGCCTCCGCGGAAGCCTTAAAGCTTGTCGATCTTGTCGAGCAGCATTCGAAGTTTTCTGCCGAGCAGGAATACGAGCTGGCTAAATTGTTCAACGAGCGGCAAATGTACGTTGAAGCAGCGGCGCGCTTCCAGCGCATCGCAGAGATGCAGCCCGAACCCTGGGAGAACAAGTACAACCTCGCCCTTGCCCTCGTAAAGGCTAAGCAACCCAAACAGGCGCTTCCCTTGCTCGCCTCCTTAGCGGCGGACCACGCAACAGACGCCAACATTCTAAGCAGCGTCGCATCTGCTTATGAATCTGCCGCGGAAAATCAACTTGCGATCTCTACCTATCAGAAAGCGATCGCGGCCGATCCCACCAATCCTGACCGTTACCTTGACGGCACACGGCTGCTGATCGATCTTGACCGTTATGACGAGGCAACCGAGATCGTGAAGCGCGGTGTTTCCCTGGTGCCAGACGCTTACCCTTTGACGATTCGTCTGGGCGCGATCGAAGCCATGCGCGGGAACCGTGCCCAGGCACGCGAGCTTTATCATCAGGCAATTGCCCAGCACCCCACCCTCGCTTTGGGTTATGTGGCGCTAGCGCAGACCTACATGAAGGAAGGGAAAGATGAAGAGGCTCTGAAGATATTAAGGGATGGCCGCGCTACCGTCCCGCGTGATTTCGCGCTCGAATATGTCTTCGGCCTGGTTTCCTTTCAGTTGGACCAACAGCAGCAGGCGATGGAAGCATTGAAGAGTTCCGAGGAGTTAGCGCCTACGCTGGTAGAGCCGCATTATCAGCTGGGCCTGCTCTATATGAAGATGCAACAGTGGAAACAGGCCCAGGAGGAATTTGAACAGGTTCTTAAGCTGGACCCGCAAAATGCAGCGACGTACTACCAGCTTAGCCGGACTTATCAACGACTAGGCGAGACGGACAAGGCTCAAGAGATGGCTAAACAGGCGAGCTCGCTTACCAAGACACAGCGGGAAGATGCAATCAAGGCGCAAGAGCTCCGCTTTGGAATCCCCAGCCGGGACTGAGTAGCCAGGAACAAGAAACCGCAGATCTCTTGTCGAAAAACATTTCCAGGAAAGGTCCGCGGAACTGCAGATCCCTCGGCTGCGCTCGGGATGACAAAGGGGAGAGCGACACTTCCATGCAGAGCGGTTGCTGAACAGAAAGCGATTTTCATCCTTCGGCAACGGCTGTTGAAGTTAGCGCTACCCTCCCCTTTGTCATCCCGACCCGGATTTCCTGCCACGCAGCACTGGACAAAGCCGCTTGTGCGCCTTTCTCTTAAGGAAAGGGGCATGGTGTGCGCCAACGCGGCCAAGCTCCACAGAAAATCTGGGGGAGCGCGGCCGAGGGATCTGCAGTTCTCTTTCGCCCCCCAACCAGAATCTGCGAATTCGCACAGTTCATTACGGAACTGGCAGGGGAAAAACCTCTTGACACTTCTTGAAGCGCGAATATATGAACTTAGTGCACGGGTAACTCCTTCGTTAGTTCATTACGGGAATCAATGACGGACACTCCGATCATCCTTAACGTTCACTTTCAAGCGGCGCCAGGTCACGAACAAGAGCTCGGAGCCCAATTGCACGCGATGGTTTCTCCCACCCGCGCCGAGCCCGGTTGTCTGGTCTACGAACTCCATCTTGATCCTGAGGATCCGGCAAAGTTCATGTTTTATGAGAAGTTCGCGAGCCAGGCTGCGCTCGATCAGCATCTCGCTGCGCCTCACCTGAAGCGCTTCCAGAGTTACCTCAAGGCGAACAACCCGATCGCCGCCCAATCTGTGACCAGGTGGCGGAGTTACCTCTGATCGTGCGGTAGCTCCGATATCCAAGCATCTGCCGCACTCTGAAAGGACAATCGGTGGCCCCCGAAGACGCTTACTCGCCCCCTAACGAAATGCCGCCCTCTCCCATACACCCTGTACTTGTGGGACAAAAGGCTTTGGTGACCGGGGCAAGCAAGGGCTTGGGTCAGGCCATGGCGATCGGGTTCGCCCAAGCCGGCGCAGATGTGCTGGTGAATTACAGCTCAGATGAACAGGGAGCCCGGCAGACAGCGAAGACGATCGAGGCGCTGGGACGGAAAGCCGTGGTGTTCAAGGCCAATGTCGCCCGCGAAAGCGAAGTCAATGCCATGTTCGACTGTATGTTCAAGACATTCGGCAGGCTCGACATTTGCGTCCCCAACGCTGCCATACAGCTGAATGCAAAAGTGGACGAGATGACGCTTCAGCAATGGCAGGGTGTGATCGATGTAAACCTTACCGGCATGTTTCTCTGTGCCCGGGAAGCGATTCGTGCGTTCAAGCGGCAGGGGATCGATCGCAACGTCTCTTACGCCTGCGGCAAGCTGATATTCATGAGCTCGGTGCATGACATTATCCCCTGGGAAGGGCATGCGAACTACGCCGCAGCCAAGGGTGGGCTGATGCTGTTGATGAAGAGCCTGGCGCAGGAAGTGGCGCACCTCCGCATCCGGGTCAATGCCATTTCGCCGGGTGCGATTCGTACACCGATGAACGTGGAGAAGCTGACTACACCTGCAATGTTCGAGTCCACCCTGCTGAAGCTGATCCCGGCTAAACGCATCGGCGAACCTGAGGACGTGGCCCGTGCCGCTGTGTGGCTCGCCTCCGACGAATCGGACTACGTGTACGGGACGACGATCTATATCGACGGCGGGATGACGCTTTACCCGGGCTTTATCGGCGCCGGTTAAGCAGTTTCACACGGAGAGTTTGTGAAGTTAACGGCGTTTTTCATTCTGGCCTTGTCGACAGCGGCGGGGGCCGCGACCGTGAAAGTGACCATCACGGGAACCACGGGCGAGATTCAGGTGGGGGAAGGGCCAATCTTCGGACATAAGTCATACACCCTCATTCCAGGAGGTGACCCCTTCGTGTTGACTTACACCTTTGACGAAGAAAGAGGAAAGCAGAATATCTCGGAAGTAAGTGACGGACTTATCACTCAATCAGAGATAGAAAACTCTGCTCTTTCTTCTCCGGGAATCAGCGCCACGCTCCAGATCGGCAGCGCGCTGTGGGAGTTCGGTTCGCCCACCCTTTCTCAGGTCATCCTGAAGACTTCAGCAACCAGCAGGAGCGAACAGTTCGTTTTCGCCACCCAGGCCGGCAGCAATCGGGTTTCGGCTCAGATTGTTCCAGGCAAAGGTGGCTATTGGCCGAAGAATGGTGATTGGCGGGCGAGTTTTACCTCCGGTCCGCTCGACGGCAGCACTGCTTCATTTTCTGCGGATAACGACCGGGTCTCCGCTCACGGGAGCTTGATCCCGTCGACAATCGCGGTGACCGGGGTGGACATTGATGGCCAGTGGCTGCGATCTATAACCGCCGCGGATCAGGGAAAAAAGTGGCAGTTGGCACATGCGTCGCCGCGGGGCGGCTATATCGTGGAAGAGGTCGCCCGAACCATCATGGGGACCAGGGCTGACGGATCCCCAATCACTCCATCTTCTATCAAGTACTGGCAGGCGTGGCGAGTTCCCGCTAGTTCTGACGCTCCGGGCGATCCGACGGACAGTTTCGCGGATACCGCGCTAGCCGGATGCACTGGCGACGAAAGCATATCCGCGGTCGCGCGGTTCTATGAAGGTTTGACCCTGCCACCTGCATTCGGCATAGGAAACAGCCCTTACGCGAGTGGGCGCCTGTCTTCGACGACCGATCCAAATCTATCCACCAACGACGCAACCCTGCCGGTCGTAACCAGCACTAAGACGCATTTTTGAATGATGATCAGATTGATTGCCCAAGCCATCTCGCTCAGTCTGCTGTTCGGCGCTAACTCTCTGCCCGCTTCAGCGGCCTTGAACCAGCCGGTCAAAACCGCGAGCGGCATGCTCCAGGGCACGCCAGGCAAAGACCGCTCGGTCACTGCTTTTCGTGGAGTGCCCTACGCTGCTCCACCCATCGGCAATTTACGTTGGCGAGGGCCTCAAGCCGCCCATCCATGGGCTGGAGTTCTCCACGCGGACAAGTTTGGAAATGTCTGCATGCAAAATGCGCTCAAGCCCGGGTCCTTCTATCAAGTGGAGTTCTATGAAAGTCCTGAGCCCATGAGCGAGGACTGTCTCTACCTGAACCTATGGACAGGCGCTTCCTCCGGAGCGGAGAAGCGTCCGGTGATGGTGTGGCTTCACGGAGGAGGCTTTGTCGAGGGCTCAGGCTCTCTCCCTTCCTTCAACGGCGAAAACCTGGCGCGCAAGGGTGTGGTGATTGTCACCATCAACTATCGCCTGGGCGTGTTCGGCTTTCTCGCTCATCCCGAGCTCAGCATGGAGAGCCCTTTTCATGCCTCGGGGAACTACGGCATGCTGGATCAGCTCGCAGCACTGAGATGGGTCAAGGCAAACATCCAGAATTTCGGTGGCGATCCAGACAATGTAACCATCTTCGGACAATCCGCGGGCGCAAGCTCGGTGCTGAATCTGTGCGCTTCGCCGCTGGCCAAAGGCTACTTTCGACGCGCCATCGTACAGAGCGGCGGCTTCATCCAGGCCAGCGATCGCAAGACGGTGGAGGAGGCAGGCTTGGCCTTTGCCAAGCGGGTGGGTGTCGATTCCATTGCCGGGCTGAGAGCGAAGCCGGCGGCAGAAATCCAGCGGATTGCAATCCCTCCTCCCGATGGGAAGGGCGCTAACGTGTCCAGGTTTGGCCCCTACGTCGACGGCTATTTTCTGACCACGGCCCCGCTCGACGTTTTTCAGGCAGGAAATCAAAATACTCATTCACTGCTTACCGGTTCGCTTGCCAACGAGGGCACAACACTTGTAGCCACCCCGGTTACAGAAGCACAGCTGAAGAGCCGGATCGAGTCCAGGTACGGAGCCCGGTCGGAAGAATACTTCAAGCTCTACCCGGTGCACTCCGACCAGGAGGCGTGGGAAGCATCGATGACCGCGGTGCGAGATTATATGGCCGGTACCGCACTCGAAGTTGCCAGGGACGAGAAGCAGCACAAGACGTACGTCTATTATTTCGATCGCCACCCGCCGGGGCACGACAGCGATCGTTACGGCGCGTATCACTCCGCCGAGCTGGTTTATGTGTTTAACAACCTTGACTCTGTAAAACGCCCCTGGACGGAGACCGACCGCAAGCTTGCCGACATGATCTCGAGCTATTGGGTCAACTTCGCCACGACTGGCGACCCTAATGGCGCCGGCCTTCCGCAGTGGCCGGCCTTTGGCTCCACGCCCGAACGTGGCCTGGAGCTGGGAGGCCAGGTGAAACCGGCAACTCTTCCCCCGACGGAACGACTGGACGCACTCAAAACGAACGGGTTCAATTCGATGTTTTGAGTTCAAATTGGGATAAGTTCCCATTTGAACTGATTTCAATCTTTCTAAGGTTTAGTGCTAATATTCGCGCGTAAGAATTTCGGGTATGAACTATGAAGGCCAAACCAGAACGGCAAGAAATCTCTCGCAAAATAGATAAGTATTGGGTTCCGATCATCGCGAGAACCATCGAGCTCCTCGATTGCTTCGGATCTGCCACTGAATCGTTGACGCTGGAAGAAGTCGTCAAGAGAACGGGAATACCGCATACCACTGCCTATCGGATTCTGCATACGCTGGTGTTGCGGGATTACCTCACCCAGGCTGGACGCCAATACCGTCTTAACCGGTTGCGCAGAAGGCTTCGGTTTGGCTTCGCCAATCTTTCGAAACACATTTGCATAGCGGTTGAGATCCAGCGCAGTCTGGAGAAGGCTACTGCCGCGGCCGGGATCGACCTGGTGGTCTGGGATAATGATCGCAATGCGGACACCGCTATTCGCAATGCGGAAGAGATGGCCGACAGCAAGGTCGATCTGGCCATTGAATTTCAGCTGTATGAACACGTGGCGCCGGTCATCTCAGATATTCTCTCGCGTTCTGAAATTCCCCTCATCTCCCTGGTCAACCCCCATCATGGAACCGTATATTTTGGCGTGAACAATTACCGCGCCGGATTCTCCGCGGGAGTCGCGCTGGCGGACTACGCGACCAGACACTGGAATTCTCACGTGGACACGCTTCTGCTGCTGGAGTCGCCCCGCGCCGGCAGAACGATCCAGAGCAGGCTGGTGGGCGCCCTGCAGGGGGTCCAGGAGCGGCTCGGACCCTTGCCGGAGAAAGCAATTGTTCACCTGGATGGCGGCGGTGACAAAGCAACGTCACAGGCTGCTGCGGCCGTCGCTTTTAAGTCACGAACGAAAAAGAAGGTTCTGGTGGTCGGCATCAATGATGAAAGTGCGATCGGGGCAGTGGACGCTGCAAAACAGGCGGGGAGCGGCACGGAGATTGCTATCGTCGGTCATGGCGGCAGCATGGAGATCATGGACATTGTCGCGAACCCAGACAGCCCCTGCATCGGAACTGTTTTCTTTCACGCGGAGCGTTACGGAACCGATCTGCTAAGCTTCGCGTTGCCTATCGTACGTGGTAGATCGGCGCCGGTTGTCCATTACGTGCCCCATGAGTTCATGGGGAAAGATGCTCTGCTGCGAACCCGCCGCGAGGCGCTCGCCCGCCCATCGTGAGGATATGAAAAAATATAAAGTAGCAATCTTTGGCATTGGCTTTATGGGCCGGGTCCACACCGAGGCCCTGCGCCGTCTGGGCAATATAGAGGTCACCGGCGTTGCCGGACGGACGGCTGAGGCAGCGCGGAAGTTCGCCGACAACCTGGGCATCGAGCATGCCACTGGTAATTACCAGGATTTGCTCGCCGATCCCGAGCTCAGCGCAGTTCATATATGTACTCCCAACGAGCTGCACTACCCCATGGCGCAGGCAGCGATGCAAGCGGGCAAGCACGTGCTCTGCGAAAAACCGCTGGCCTCTACCATCGCAGAAGCCAAGGCCATGATTGCGCTGGCAGCCGAGAAGAGACTTGCCAATTGCACCTTCTACAACGTGCGCGCCTATCCCCAGGTGCAAAACATGCGCCGTATGCGCGAAGCGGGCGAATTGGGCGAAATTCTGGTGGTCCAGGGCACGTATTCTCAGGATTGGCTGCTCTACGATACAGACTGGAACTGGCGCATCGAATCAGGACCGTCCCGCACCTTCGCCGATATCGGGACCCACTGGTGCGACCTGGCCGAGCACATTACGGGCCGGCGAATCACTTCCCTGTGCGCCGATCTCACCACCTTCCTCACCAAACGCAAGAAACCCAGGGGATCAGTCGAGACCTTTACCGGCAAGACGCTGCGGCCAAGTGAGTATGACGAAGTCGCAATCAAGACAGAAGACTTCGGTGCCATGATCTTCGCCATGGGCGAGGGTGCGAAGGGCTCGTTGACGGTGAGCCAGGTTTCCGTGGGACGCAAGAATCGTCTGTTCATCGAAATCTTCGGCACCAAGGCATCTGTTGCCTGGAATACGGAATGCCCCGACGAGCTTTGGATCGGCCATCGTAATTCGCCTAACGAAATCGTGATCAAAGATCCTTCGCTGTTGGCTGAAGGGGCTAAGAGTTGGGCTGACCTGCCGGGGGGCCACAGCGAAGGGTATGATGACACCTTCAAGCAGATCTTCCGCCGCTTCTACAGGCGAGTGGCCGATGATCAAGCGCCGATAGAATATCCCACCTTCGAGGATGGGATTCGCCAATTGCGGGTTCTCGACGCGGTGCTTGATAGTTCGCAGAAGAAGGCATGGGTGCAGGTTCCGGACTGAAGTGGCCGTGCGACAACCAGAGAAGAGAAACAGCAGGTCCTGGGAAAGGAGTAACCTCGCATGGCTCCAGCAAGCGTGGCACTGCTCCTGGCGCTTCTGGGCTTTCTCGGCGCAGCACTCGAAACCGCAACCCCGGCAACAACCAAACCGCAGCAAGACAAATATGCGGGCGACGCTGCCTGCTTATCCTGTCACCGGGATCAGAGCACTTCTTACGTGCACACCGCACACCACCTGACCTCTCAGCCGGCCAACAAGGATTCCATTCTTGGATCTTTCCATGATGGCTCGAATGTGCTGATGATCGCCGACCCCGCCACTGCGGGCGATGACCCGGGCCTGTACTTCAAAATGGAGGCCAGGGAGAACGGGTATTACCAGACAGCTGTGGCCGGCTGGCCTGGGAAGCTGCAGAAGAGAAGCGAACGGATGGAGGTGGTTATCGGATCGGGTGTGAGGGGGCAGAGCTACCTCTACTGGCACGGTGACCGGCTGTATGAACTGCCCGTAAGCTATTGGTCGGATGGCGACCGGTGGATCAACAGTCCGGGATACAAGGACGGCACCATGAATTTTTCCCGTGCCGTGATCCCGCGCTGTCTGGAGTGCCACGCCACGTACGTAGAACCGCGCTCTCCAGACCCGCTCACCAATCAGTATGATCAGGCGAGCCTGGTGACAGGGATCTCCTGCGAGCGTTGCCACGGCCCGGGCACAGCCCACATCGCGCTCCACCAGGCAAAGGCGCCTGCTGCCGGGGAAGCGATTCTCAATCCTGCCAGGTTCACACGCGACCGTCAGGTTGACTCATGCGCGCTGTGCCACAATGGTATCCGCAGCGAAGAGCTGGTCGGGGTCGCGGCATTCTCGTATGTGCCGGGGAAGCCTTTGGACAGTTATCTGCAACCCAGCCAGGGCGAGATAGCGGCGCATCCAGACGTGCACGGAAACCAGGTAGGCTTGCTCGAGAAAAGCCGCTGTTATTTATCTTCGCCGAACATGAGCTGCTCGACCTGCCACAACGTACACCAGCCGGAGCGCGCCGCGGCGGCGTATTCCGATCGCTGCCTTACCTGCCACCAGGTGGAGAGTTGCGGGATGGCAAAGACCATGGGCCACAAAATTGCCGACAATTGCATCGACTGCCACATGCCCGTCGAATCGACCAACGCCATCGTTTCTCAAACCGCGGGCCAGGTCATCCGGCCGAAGATGCGCAATCACTGGATCAAGATTTATCCATAAAGCGGCCTCACTGTCATCCTTCCGGAGGAACTACCAGAGGCGCGGGGGGCCACGCGATTCTGTCTCCCATCGCTTTCTGTAGCGCACTATCGGCTCCGAGACGCAGGATTTCGGGCATCCGCGCGGTTGCACCTGGCCGAGCCAACACGGTAGCGATGCCAATGCTCACACTGAGCCAGCCTTCGCGTTTCCCGCCCTCGGCAGGAGAAGAACGGAGAGTGTGGATGGCCGCCTGCACTTTTTCGGCGACTCTGGCTGCACCCCCTGAGCCTGTGGAGGGGAGAATGACAGCGATGTCCTCTGGGCCGTAATGGGCGGCGAAATCTGTTACCCGCAACGCTCCAATGACGGCGGCGGCGGCTTTCGCCAGGCAACGGTCCCCTTCCCGATGCTGGCGCCAGTCATGAAATTGTCTGAAGTGATTAAAGTCGAGCAGCAACAGAGAGATGTGGGTACCTTCCCGTAGGGCGCGGTTCCACTCGCGCTCCAACGCGTCATCAAACGCGCGCAGTGTGGCCAGCCCGGTGCGCGAGTCGGTGAGCTCCAATACAGAGAGCTGTTCTTCCAAAGACCTGCGTTCCGTGATGTCGCGCAGGACGATGACCGTTTCCCTGGGCTCGGCGGTAGCGGAATCGCACATGGCGCGTTGTCTGATTTCAACCCACGCTATCGTCCCCTCTTTCTTTCGCATGCGGACAGTTACGGGAGGTTCGTCGATACCGGAAACAAGGCTGTCCGAAACCAGAGAAGCATCTTTGGGAAGAATGAATTCGTCCAGTCTCTTGCCCGTCATCTCCTCCGGTTTCCAGCCCAGGACACGTAAGGAGGATGGAGAGACGTAGTGCAGAACCATGTCTACCCCGGCGCGGCAGATGACATCGATGCTGTTCTCGGCCAGAAACTGAAAGCGGACCTCGTCTTCACCTGACATAAGGGTCACGAGCGGGACTATGCGGCAACGCCATTAAGCGCTGCCCGGACATAACTTGTAACCGCCTGGCTAAGCTGGAAATCAATCTCGTCGGCAATGGTCATGACTCCAATCAGCAACAAGCTGAAGTCAATGTTGGCCAGGTTCGCCTGCAAGGTATGGAAGATGCTTATCTGCAACATCCGCGACTCTTCGACCAGCATCGCAGCGGTATAGCCCTGCCTAAAGCGGTTGGCGCCGTGCTCGGCAGCGGCAGAGGATGTCAGGTTTTTCGTGCCTATGGGTTGATCAGCCCGGAGACGGACGATGACCTCACGGAAGAGCATAGCCAGATGGCCGCAGCGCTGCTCGTAATCCATCGGAACAGACATCAGTGTTGGTTCTGTTTCGACCCGCGCGAACCAGTCTCGGATGGTACTCTCCGTGGTACGGTCCAGAATCTGGGCCACGGTCTCGATCTCGCGCTTATGCGGTACGCCGCCGGCCAGCCTCTGCTTGATGACATGGACCAGCGATTTTAAATCCATCGGTTTCACCAGAATCTCATCGGCCTGCTGCAGGATAGCCTGGGCAGCGGCGGTCATCTCTGGGAATGCGCTCAGCAGCAGCGTCACCGCGTCAGGGTTGGCGTGACGCATGGCGCTGACCACCGTGAGCCCATCTCCCGCTCCGGGCATGTGTAAATCGCTCAACAGCACGTCGTATTTCTCTGGACCGCTGATGAGTTTCAGCGCCTCCGGCACACTGGCCGCACTGGTGACCGCAAAGCCAGACTGCCCAAGCACACCGGTCAAGGTCGCGCGTACAATTTCATCATCATCGACGTGAAGTACCTTAATCTCGGCCATTTGTGTCTCTAATTGGGACTATCGGCAGATTGTGGTCATTGCTTAGCGCGTGACGACATTATTGTGGCGCAGAGATCCTGAAATGCCGTTGGCCTTGCGGGTGAAGAGCCGCCCTCGAGGAGGGCGTATTCAATGGTGGGAGGGGTGGAGGCGCGGGATGGATTTGAACCATCAAACAAAGGCTTTGCAGACCCTTCCCTGACCGTTTGGGTTCCGCGCCATCAATAGAACTGTGATGCATCTTAACACTTGCCGGTGGGTTTGCCCCAACCCTCCGCGTGATGCATTTGCACACACATCATGGTTGGGGCCCAATGAGAACACCAGCTCCTTATCGGCACAAACTTTACCGCATGGTTGTGGTCCAGAACAGATACTTTACCTTGTATCCCTTGGTCATCGCTGGGGGATGAATGTTACCCCAAGCCTCGTGGTCCCAGGTGACTGCCTGCAGTTTATTGTGGGCAACCTCAAAGACCATGGGAGCTGCGGCCTGCTCCCCGAGTGCCGCATTGAAGGTGACCTTGATCTGACGTCCGTCGTCAGCCCAATGCCCAAAGAAGGTGCTGGATCCCTTACCTGGATCTTGAGTAACTGTGGCCGATCCATCCGCGCCCAAACTCACACTCATGCTCGGAGCTTTCTTATCTGCCCGGGTTACATAGATACCGACAAAGCTCGCATGGATGTGTGTATTGGCGGCGAGTGAAGCCACGGGCGCAAGCGACAACATTGTACCCGCTAGCAGAACGCGCAGAGCGGTAGTGGCTGACTTTCCAAACATTCTGATTGCATAGCAAGGCATAGTGAAACGCTCCATAGCTGCAGGTTTGTTACTGTGTTACTGAGACTGTAGCGTGCCTACACACTTAGTGGAATGATGTTATGCAAAAGTTGCAGTCGAGGGTAACGCGGTGTGGATGACCATCGATATTGGTGTTCGCGTAGCTTTTTAAGATTCAACCCTTTAGCGCCTCGGGCCTGGACCTCCGATCGCTTTTTTCGGCTCGCCTGACCGAAAGCGTCACTGTCCCCCGCGGCGCACGGCGTTAGTCCGGCGAGCTTCTCTTCGGAACTCCGCCTCTATCTCCTTCGGATCGTCGCAATCGAGCAGCTCCCTTGCTTGCTGTGCGTTCTTTGGGCGGGCCAAGCGAGCCCTGGCCGGATCGAAGGCCCTTGCATCGGCCGGCAACGTAGCGTAGGGAGTGAGGTCGGGGGTAGTGGTGAAGAGATCGCTGAGGTCGGCGGATAGCCTGTCCTCGAGATTCAATGGACCTACTCCCAGCAATTCATAGGCCGTCTTCTCAATGCTGGTCATACTGCTATGGCGGTGGGAGATAGTGCCTTTGCGGATATAAGGGCTCATGGCAAGCAGCACACTGCGGTGAGCATCAATATGATCGACTCCACCCTGGGCGTCATCTTCGGTGACAAATACGGCGCTGTCTTTCCAGATCGTGCTGTGGGACAAAAAGTCAATGATCTTTCCCATCGCCAGGTCGTTATCGGCAACATAAGAGGCCCGGTCGGGATAACCATCGCGCGCCCTGGGACTGGCCGTGTGGTCGCAGGGGAGACGGATGACGATCAACGCCGGAACATTTCCTCCGCGCAGCAGCTGGGTAAAGTCTTTCGCAAATTCGTCATACCGATACTGGTCGGGAATGCCGAGATTGAAGGTGGGAAAGTTCCGGTCGCTTGATGTAAATACCGGCTGCGGCACGGGTGCATTGAGTATCAGGCGCTGCCCAGACGGCTCGGAGCCATCGATCTCATCGCCACCCTCCACCTCAAGCCCTTCGCCATAGTTTCTGATGCTCAGACCGGCTTCGGCAATGTGCTCCCACAGGGTCCCGAATTCGGGCTCGTCTTCGGGCATGGGCGCGTCGGAGCCTCCGGTGATGGCGCGCCGGCCAGGTGCCTCGCTGAAGGGATCGCCGGTTCTGCGGCCGCCATAGTTGGATGTCCAGGCAACATGGAACCAGGGCGTCGGCGCGGCACCCATCGCCCAGCGGTGACCATCGGCGGAAACATCACTATCTACAAAAAAGCGGTCGCTGGTGCCATAACGCTGTGCTAAGGCGTGGGCATTCGGCGTCACCTGAACGGTTTTGTCCTGCGGAGCACTGGCGAGCCACCCTCTAAGTCCCCAGCGGGCAAGCTTTGCATCCCCATCGCCACCAGCAAGGTCTCCCAATATCTCGTCGTAGGTACGGTTCTCACGGATGATGAAGAAAACGTGGCGTAGTTGCGGAAGCCGCGCGTCAGGCAATAAGGCGGCCTCGTTATTGTTGACTACGGCCGCGGTAGTTTGACCAAGATGCGATTCATCCAAAAGCGGAATGACCGATATGCTGCCGAATTCCAGCTCGCCTACATAGCTGCCGGTATTGACGGGATGGAATGAGGCGCCGCCATTGGGGCCGCTTCCCTTGCCCTTGGTGTTTACAACATACAGCGTGCTTCCATCTTCAGAAACTGCGCAGGCAGTGGGAAACCAGCCGGCGGGAAGATGGCCAAGTACCTGGTTTGACGCCGTATCGATGATAGCAACGGCATTGATGCCAGCTTCGGTTACATAAAGGCGATGGCCATGGAGGGCGATTCCGGCCGGCATAATGCCGCGCAACGGCCGTCCGTGGCGATCAAGAAAGGTCTTGCCGGTAAACGGGCTCAGGGGAATCTCTTGAATGACGCTGCTTCCATTGGTATCAACCACAGCGACCGAATCCTGGTGAGCGAGGGTCACGTAGACATGGTCGCGGGCGGCCACAACTCCGCTGGGCGATGCGCCGCCGATTGCACTCCTGGCGGCACTTCCGCTGTCGGGGCCGATGAACTCTCCCAGCCTGAGCCGGCTGAGCAAATGAGCGTTCGCGGGATCAGCAACGTTGTAGGTCCAAAGCGAGCTGCCACGAGAATCATTCTCATCTCCCAGCCCGGGAACCTGGTGGCCATCTACCTCTACTCCCTCCCGCGCCTCCTTGGAAGGATATGCAAATGGCGGGAAAGGAATCCCGGTCTTCAGGATGTCGTTCTTCTCCACACCACTCATTTTCTTGTACTCAAACAAACCGGAGTTGGTGATGTAAAGACGGTTGCCGTCGGGCGAGAGTGCGATGGAGAAGGGGTTGCTGCCGGTCGGCAGTGAGCCAACCCGCTGGCGGCTACTGGTATCGATGACCACGACCCGCCAGTTGCCCTGGTCGAGAACGTAGAGAAGGCGTCCGTCGGGACTGAGAGCGATGGCTGCGGCAAAGCTCTCTCGAAAAGATAGGCCATCGGAGGGGCCATTGAGCGAAACCGTGGCCACGCGTTTCCAGCTTTGGGTGGACAAAATATGGACTTCGCCTGTGTCACCGCTGGTGTCGTAAAGCAATTTTCCATCGTGGGAGTAGACAACTCCCGTATGTACCTGGACCTCAGGATCGTTTTTCCGGCCGGCGGGAATTCTTTGCACGGTGTAGCCGGCATTGGGGTGATCGATGATGTTCAGAGAGAATGGCCAGCCGATGGAGGGGGCGACCAGCTGATCTCCCCCGGGCCGCAGGGCCAGGGTGTAGGGATAAGGGGCTACCTTGATCCAGGAGCCCGCCGGCGCGATGCGGCGGCCATTAGGCAAGGTTGCTGTAACAGTCTCTCCATTCGCGATCTGAGCGACGGCCAGGGCAAGTACGGCCGGGAGCAATCGATTCATCAAACAAAGCCTTCCAATCGTTTCCTGTAACGGAACAGATGCAGAGCTCACTACGTATGAAAGAAGCATCGGGGCAAGGATCGAATCCAGGGAGGCCGGGCGCCATGAAGTGTGTGTCAATTTCCACAGTGGTTATTCTTCTTCTTGTGTCAATTGCTGCCTTAGCGCAGGAGCCACGACCTGGCACGAAAAACGAATGCCCCATCCCTGGGGCCGTTGTTGGACTTCAAGGATGGGGCACGCATGCCTGATGCTTCGTGGTATTCAGGATTAACCCCCGAAAATTTTGCTCGCCAAACCAGCCAGGCCGCCTTGTTGCGCGGGCTGACCGCTATTGCCCGAGAGGTGTGAGACCACGAGGGGTAGCACGACGGCGATCACTCCGCTGGCCATGGCGGGAGAGATGCCCGCCCGCTGGGCAATGTTTTCCAGCATCGACGAGCCCAGGCCCTGCTGCACTTGTTCAGGACTAACAGCCTTGTTCTCTCCGGGGCCTACCCAGGACTGAACCTGATCGGCGAGGCCGTTCTGCTTTAGCTGGTTGAGGATACCGTCCATTCCTTGCGGGTGCTCCTGCATTACCTGGCTAAGGGCGTCGGCGACGCCATGGTGTTCGGGAGAAGCTCCGCCGGCAATAGATGTCAAAGCATCGAGTAAGCCCATAGTTGCTCCTTTGTGGGGGTTTTGGGTCAGATGTGCCGTGCGGCGGTTCGTTTCAGCCGTCGCCATCAAGTTGCGGATAGGGTACGCCGTTTGTGCGGTCAGTTCAACGTCTCCCGACGCCCTTTGCAGTATACGCATCCAATTGGCATGGAGATTTGTTAAATGAAAGCTCTTACTTGGGTTATCGCAGGGGTAGGTATCGGCGTCGCAGCCTACATCGTGCTGAATCAGCCTGGTCCGCAGTATGCGACCGGAGACGACGATGTGGAGTACGCCGCAGACAGGACGTCGTTGTGGGGGTCAAAGCAGCGCCTCTATGGAAGAGGCAGCGGTCTGGCCGGCAAGGTTAAAGAGGGCTTAGGCAGGGCAACGGGGAACGATCGGTTGGCGGACGAAGGGGTAGCCGACCAGGTGGTCGGAGCCGTCAGGGACGCAGCCGGTAAAGCAGCACAAGTGGCGGGCCAGACAATTCACGACTTGAACCGTTAGGCTACCGTTTTGCCATCGCCCCTGTTCGTTCGGCGGATGGGGGCGATATATGGAAGAAGATGCCGGCAGACTCAAGCCACCTGCAACAACACATCGACGTAATCTCGAAGCACGAAGAGGAATTTCTAGCCCGGCGCACTGCAGCTGAGCGGGTGGGTGATTTTCTCGGCGCTTTTGTGGGAAGTCTAACCTTTATAGCGATTCACTTGGCGTGGTTCGCGGTCTGGATTCTCGCCAACACTCTCAAAATCGCTCATTTTGATCCTCCACCTTTTTCGATGCTCAACAGCATAGTGGCGATTGAAGCGATTTTTCTTGCCAGCTTTATCGTCATGCGGCAGAGCCGGCTGAGCCGGCGTTCTGATGAGCGCGATCACTTAATCCTGCAGGTCTTGCTTCTGGCAGAGAAGGAAATCACTGCCGTGCTGCAGATTGAGAGACAGATTGCGGCCAGCGTTGGCTTATCCGACGTCGCAAAGGACACCGAGATAACGGAGCTAAGTCAGAAGACCTCAATCGACGACGTGGCTCAATCCCTAAAGGAATCCATGCCTTCCGAATGAGAACTAGCCCTTTTTGTCTGCTGGGAGAGGAGTAGTTCCGGGACCCTCTTCGTCCATGGCTTCAACTACGCTGTCGTCGGTGACCGGCCGGCCATCGCGGACGCTCTGCGCACCCAGGGAGTTTTCACTTCCGGCAGGGGCGGTGCGATCGATTTTGGGGGTGTGGGTATCGGATTCTGTTGTTTTTTCCTGATTCGCGGCCATAGGCACTCTTCTCCTTCTGTCTGAAAGATAGGATGCCGGGAATTGCCAGTGGGTCAGACGGCAACTCAGAGAATGTCGACAACATTCCAGAGTTTGACGTGAAAAGCAGAGGGGTGGGTTTTTGGAGCGGTAGGCGGCGGGAGCGAAGACGCGAAGCTGTGCCGGGAGGCACAGCTTCAGTTCGGCGAACTACACAAGATCGATAGTTCGCAGTCAGAGGGCGCCTATGTTAACAGCGAACGATCGTTGGTGAGCAGATTCCCGCAGTGGCGTTGCGGGTATCGATGACAAGTTGTGCCTCGCCGACGATTTTCCGATAGTCGTAATCAGAATGATCGGTGATGATGGCGACGCAGTCGTACTGGCCAAGATTCTCCATGGGCACGGATTGCAGTTGGAGATCGTATTTGCGGCCCTTTCCGATCCTGGGAAAATACGGATCGTTGTAGCTAACCAGTGCGCCCCGCTTTTGCAGAGCCTCGATAATGGTGATCGAGGGCGATTCGCGCAGGTCGTCGATATCCTTCTTGTAGGAAACACCCAGTACCAGGACTTTGGACCCGTTCAATGCCTTGCTGCGCAGATTGAGTGCCTCGGCGATAAAGTCGACCACGTGGAAGGGCATGGCCACGTTGATTTCGCCGGCGAGCTCGATGAAGCGCGTAGCGAAATCGTACTCCCTCGCTTTCCACGAAAGATAAAAAGGGTCGACAGGAATGCAGTGGCCACCCAGGCCGGGCCCGGGATAGAACGGTTGAAACCCAAACGGCTTGGTCGCAGCAGCGGCGATGACCTCCCAAATGTCGATGCCCATCCGCAGGCAGAGCAGCTTCAATTCGTTGACCAGCGCGATGTTCACACAGCGGTAGATATTCTCCAGCAGCTTCGTCATCTCGGCGACACCTGTGCTCGAGACCGCCACCGTTCGACGAAAGATAGACGCGTAAAGCGCGGTCGCTACCTCGGTGGCATAACAGTCGACACCCCCGACCACCTTGGGGATGTCACTGCGCGCGACGGTGTTGTTCCCCGGATCTTCGCGTTCGGGGGAAAAGGCAACAAAAAATACATCGCTCGCCTCGGGCTTACCCCGCGAGACCCTGAGCTTCGAGGGGTTTCCATTCTCCAGCAGCGGTAATACTACTTCCTCTGTGGTTCCTGGATAGGTTGTGCTCTCGAGCACGACCAATTGACCGGGCCGGACGTGCGGCGCGATCGACTTCACCGTTTCCGTCACGTAGCGCAGGTCGGGTTCGCGATATTCATTCAGGGGTGTCGGTACGCAGATGACGACAGCATCCATGCTGGAAATTCGAGCGAAATCTGTGGTCGCCTGAAATCCGCGATCTATGGCGAGCCTGACTTCTGTCTCCGGAATGCGGCACATGTAGGACCGCGAGGAGGCGAGCATATCGATCTTGTTTTGATCGATATCAAATCCCGTCACCGGGAACCCCTCTTCGGCGAACAGCAGAGCCAAAGGAAGGCCGACATAGCCCAAACCAATGATCCCCACCGTGCCGGTTTTCGACTGAAGCCTGGCAATGGTTTCTTCTTTCAATATGGTTGCGTTCGATGAGGAGACAGAGATGACTGTTTGCATAGTGGTCCTTTTCCTTGAAGGCAGTATTTATTCCGTTTGGTGAGGTCAGGAGGGCTCGACAACTTCGCGGCCCTGGTTGAGTTCGACGGTCGGAGGCCGTGCATTGCTTAACAGCGCCGAGAGTGTTCCCGCGCCATAAGAGACGTGCAGAATAAGAAATATGAGAGGCAGAAACAGGGCCCGTAGCGATCTTTCCCGCAGCAAGACCTGGCACGCGGCCGCGATGCTTGCGACACCGTAGAGCACCGCAAGCAGAAGGAGCGGGCCGCGCAACCACCATCGAGTGACGCCGGTCTTATCCAGGGAAAACAGGAATGCTCCGATACTGAGAAATAGCGCCGTGACAAAAGCACCTGGCACAAAATGCCGAATGCCCATGGATGCGCGATTCCTTTTGAGGCTGATAATGTTCCAGGCACCGGTTTTAAAGGCGTATTTTACAAGCGACGGCACGCTTGCACTCACGAAGTAATTACAGGAAGTTTTGTCCGTAATGTAGAGCTTATGGCCACGCGCCCGAAGTCTTTGACTAAGATCGTTGTCCTGGTTGCGATGCAAACTTGTGTCATACCCGCCAACTTCGAGAAGCGTGCGCTTGAGAAAGAGCGGGTAGGGAATCGTGTCCGCGAACCCCGCTCCCCGAGTCCGCATCGATCCGGTCGAAGTGCCAAAGGAATGGCCCAGCGCCCAGGCGATTAATTGTGCTTGCGCACCGTCGCCACCTGGCCGGGACAACATAAGGCCGCTGCAACCAGCGGCGCCCTGAGCCTTTAGTTCTTCGAGGCATGCGGCGATGTAGTTTGGCGCGTAGGCGGTGTGTGCGCCAAGGATGCAAACATACTCTCCCCGCGATGCCTGGATGCCCAGGTTGAATGCATATGGCGTTTTCTTCTGCTTGTTGATCTCAAGTCTTACGCGAGGATCGGCACCTGCAATCCGTTTGACAATTTGCGGCGTTGCATCGTTGGAGTCGCCGTCCACGACGATAATTTCAAGCTCCAGGTTGGTTGTTTCCTGCAGCAAAAGCGATTTCAGCGCTGCCGCAATGTGACGCTCTTCGTTGCGGACAGCCAGGACGGCGGAGACCAGAGGGCGGAGAGGTTCAGCCTGGGCATTGGATACATTGGTCATTTTCGATTTCCGGGTTCAACGTGAGCAATTGTTCATGAATTGCCTGCGGCGATTGTGGGGTGACTTAAGTAAGGCGCGAGACGAGTACTGATCAATGAATCCGGCCTCAACGAAACGTCAAGGTTACTTTTTTCCACTGCAAGTCGTTTATTTCATGAAGCGAGCAACAGCCTACCACTTTCGAGACATAGATTAATCTGACCCCGCAAACCAGTCTTAGCAAAAGGGCGTTCTCCTGGTTCTGCATGGCGTCCTTCCCTTAACTTCTGCTCTCGCTCTTGCGTTTTTCGTCGGTAGGCTTTCTCTTTGCTGCGGTCCGATCGTCGTTTGAGGCACCTCGTGCGCAGGTCTTCAACCGGAGATCAGATGACGGATATTGCTTTCTCAAAATCGGGTAAACGAACTCTCTTCCTTTGTACATTGGCATTCGTGATCTTCGCTATAACCGGCTGCAGCGTTTCCTACAACGCCGCCGAAGAAAAGGGCATCACGAGCGCTTCTGCTCCAATCGTAGATTGCTCCGCCACTCCGACGAATCTTATGTCTGGCAGTAGCGCCTTAATCTCTACCAAGGCTGTGAGCCCGCTTGGGCTCCCGCTCACATACAGCTACGGCGCCACTGCGGGCTCTTTAACGAGCCAAGGCAATTCGGCCACACTCAACACCCAGGGCGCCTCGGGCAACATAGTTGTTACATGCAAAGTAGTGGACTCGCGAGGCAATGCTGCGTCCTCCACGGCTACGTTGGCCGTTCAGCCGACCCCGTCCGCTCCGATACCCATCAGTTGCCAGGCTAATCCACCTGTGGTACCAGGGGGCGGCACAGTTGACATCGTCACGCTCGCAATTAGCCCCGAGGATCGGCCCCTGACCTACAGCTGGAGCGCCTCTGCCGGCACCATCCACGGAGACACTGGGAATCAGGCCACGTTGTCCACCACTGATGTGAGTGCGAGCAGCATCACCGTGATCTGCAAAGCCGCTGACGACCAGGGAAGAACTGCGTCTGCTACAACAGTCGTCTCCCTTACTTCCGGCTCACCGCCTGTATCCGCACCGCCAACGATTGGCTGCTCGGCTAATCCCGCCACGGTAACTCCGGGTGGTAGCGCAGTCATCACCGCGGTGGCAAGCAGCCCCGAACAGAGGCCGATGACCTACAGCTGGAACACTACTGCCGGCTCGATCTCCGGCAGAGGGAACACAGCAACGTTGAACACCAGTGGTGCGACCGCCGGCACCATCACGGTCACTTGCAGAGTTGTTGATGACCAGGGACGAACCGCGTCCGCCACAACCGCGGTCACTGTCAGTGCCGGTGCCCCGGTGTCAGCCCCTCCGAACATCAGCTGCTCAGCGAATCCCGTCACCGTGACCCAGGGGGGCAGTGTGGCCATCACTGCCGTAGCAAGCAGCCCCGAAGGGAGGCCGCTCACCTACAGCTGGAACACTACTGCCGGCTCGATCTCCGGCAGTGGGAACACGGCAACGTTGAACACCAGTGGAGCTGCCGCCGGCACCATCACGGTCACCTGCAGAGTTGTTGACGATCAGGGACGAACCGCGTCCGCCACAACCGTCGTTACGGTCAATGCGGGCGGCGCTCCTGTGTCAGCCCCGCCAACCATCAGTTGCTCGGCCAATCCCTCCACCGTAACCCAGGGGACCAATGTGGCCATTTCTGCCGTAGCAAGCAGCCCCGAAGGGAGGCCGCTCACCTATAGCTGGAACACGACTGCCGGCTCGATCTCCGGCAACGGAAACACCGCGACGTTGAGCACCAGTGGAGCTGCCGCCGGAACTATCACGGTCACCTGCAAAGTTGCCGACGATCAGGGGCGAACCGCGTCCGCCACAACGGTGGTCACCGTCAACGCTCCTGCCTCAAACCCGCCGACCATCAGTTGCTCGGCCAATCCCTCCACCGTGACCCAGGGGACGAGTGCAACCATCACCGCGGTAGCAAGCAGCCCAGAAGGGAGGCCGCTCACCTACACCTGGAACGCTACTGCCGGCTCGATCTCCGGAAGCGGAAACACAGCAACGTTGAGCACCAGTGGAGCTGCTGCCGGAACCATCACGGTCACCTGCAAGGTTGCCGACGATCAGGGGCGAACCGCGTCCGCCACCACCGCCGTCACCATCAACGCTCCTGCCTCAAACCCGCCAACCATCAGTTGCTCAGCCAATCCCTCCACCGTGACCCAGGGGACGAATGCAACCATCACTGCGGTAGCAAGCAGCCCCGAAGGGAGGCCGCTCACCTACACCTGGAACGCTACTGCCGGCTCGATCTCCGGCAGCGGAAACACAGCAACGTTGAGCACCAGTGGAGCTGCCGCCGGAACCATCACGGTCACCTGCAAGGTTGCCGACGATCAAGGGCGAACCGCCTCCGCCACCACCGCCGTCACCGTCAATGCGCCTCCCGCTGCTACCGGCAACACTTACTACGTCTCGCCATCAGGCAGCAATTCCAATCCCTGCACTCAGGCCAGTCCTTGCGCTACGCCTGATTATGCTTTCAATAGTGCGTCAGCCGGCGATACGGTGCAGGTCGCCGCAGGCACATATAACTACGGAAGTAATGCGGCAGAATTTACTAACTCGGGAACCGCGGGACACTACATCACCGTTACATGTGCCACCCGAGGCGCGTGCAAGATTGAGAACTCGGTGACCGGTAACAGTACCGTGGTCGTGCTGGGAGGCAGCTACATTACCTTCGATGGTTTTGAGGTCACCAACACCAGCTCGGCAGGCAACAACCTCGGCCTGTACGTGACGACCTCGTTCGTGAACATCACTCGCAACACTATCCACCACATCGAAACCGACTGTGGCTAATCGGCGGCGGCGGAATTCAGATCGCCGGCAGCGGCTCCAGCGATAGCGATCTTCACAACATCACCATCGATGCCAATCTGATCTACGACATCAGTTATAGAGGTGGCAGCCCAAGTTGCGGCGCAAGCACAGTGCAGACCGACGGAATCCTGGTCGAAAGCGCAGGGACCGCAAACCAAGTCACGAACAATATCGTCTACCACACCTCGGGCGGCTGGGGCATCCTCGTCGGGAACTCGAACGCCACCTTCAACAACGTCAATACGGTCATCTCCAACAATACCGTCTTCTCGACAGGGAACGGCGGAATCATCATCATGAGCGGTGCTGGTACGACTATCAGCAACAACATCGTTGCGGATACGGGTTTGACGAGCGGACAATGCGGTATTAGTGCTCCTTCTGGACTCTCGGTCACCTATGCCAGCAATGATCTTTGGAATAACGTCGGAGGGAACTACTGCCTTGAATGGGGCAGCAGCGACCAAAGTGTACATTCGAACGATATCTCCGTGGATCCGTCCCTGGGGACTACATTCGTTAACTGGCAAGCAGACGGTTCGGGCGATTATCACGAAAGGGCCGGGTCGCCTACGATTGACAACGGTTCCAATGTGGGCACGCCCCCGACGCACGACTTCGACGGAAATCCACGTCCTCAAGGCGCTCGCTACGATATCGGGGTGTACGAATATCCCGACTAACGCGATCATAACCCCGTCACCACGAACTCCATCCGGCGAGGAGATTCACCATGCCGGATGGGTTCCTCGCTTTTCGTTCGCAGTATGGCGGATTCTAGAGAGTGTGTGAGAAATACGTAACTGGGGATCACTCGGGATCGTGATATCCGACGGCGACGCCCACCTGGTCACCAGGTCCAGATCCATCCTTGCGCCGCTGTTCTGTAGGTTGCTCGGAGCGGGACTCCGGCGCGTGAAGCGCGCCCTCCTGATTTATTTGCTCGATGATTTCAGTAATTGACCACTGCTGAGGATCACAGTCGGTTGGCCAGCCAACTCCGGCCACATCAGACATGACTTCTCGCACGGCTCGCACAATTCGCGGCGTCACACCACTCATCAACATCGTCTCTTCGACTTCCTGTAGTTCTTCGCAGCGCCTCCCGGCGTGCCGTGGATACGTGGGGAGCATCCGCCTCATCACTTCCATGATGCTGGGGTAAATCTCATCGCAGGCATCAAGCGCTTCGTTGAGCATGTGCATGTTTTGGGCGAGCAGCATGGCCTCTATGAACAACCCGGACAAGCCTTTCGGTATTCCCGAGACAATCATTTTGAGAGCCGACGCTTGACCGGGCTCCCCCCCGACGACCTTGACACGCAGGAGGGATCCCAACTGATCTGAAAGTTCGTTTGCGCGCGATCCACTCAAGTATAGTGTTCCTCTTTCCTGGAGTTGGGAGGCTAAACCAAAGATGGACGCATCGACACAATCCACGGACACGTTACGCAGCACTTCAGAGATTTGCGCCACGGTCGTGGGGGAGACAGAGTTCGCATCGACATAAAGCAACCGCCGGGACGAGCCCTCTCTATGTGCAGCCACCTCTCTGGCTACGGCGAGGGCCGCCTTAGGTGAAACGACGGACATTACGACATTTGACTGCTTGAGAACTTCTCCAACGGACGCCACTACGCTCAGCCCGGCCTGGCGACAAAGACGGTGCGTCCGAGGGCTTCTGCCCGCGGTGGTCGTGATGACACGTAGGCCAGCTTTGCACAGCAATTTCCCAAAGCTAGCCCCCATTTCGCCTGGGTACAGGATTCCTATCGTGGTTTGTTGTCGACTATGGTCCATCATGATTCCCGGCACACTTATCTCTGGGCCTCCTCAATCATCGGTTCTGCGTGCCTGTGGATCTCAGTCCGCGAACGCGACGGGGTCAACCGTGCTGCGCCATTTTTCCTAGTCTGCTTCGTGAGCGTGACGCGTGACCACGCATACCGAACCAGCCGGGCGCCGCTTACGATCGCGGGCAAAGGATCATTCCAGCGAAACACAGAAAATATCTGCGGATGGAATACGCTGCGTATCCAAGCCCCGAAGGTTAATAAACCCATGGCGCTCAGTTGCCGGTACGCAAGAATATCCCACCATGGTTTCCATAGCCGGAGGCCCATGCGATAACCCGATGGTATCGCCTGGGGGCGACCGGTCAGCCTGTTATAGACAAACAATGGTAGATTTAATCCACTGGCTACCAGCAAGCAATCCGCGGCGGTAAAACGTGCATTGCATTCGATCAGCTTAAGCTTGCCGTCCCTGTCATCCATTTTGAACTCAACGTTCGCCACCCCAAGCAACTCAACCTCTCGAAAAAGTGACAAGGCCAGCTCTTGAATGTCGGGTACGTAATCGGTCACGTGATAAGTCGAAGTACCCATGTTCCTCGGAAATCTGCGAATCACCCTCTTCGTGAAATCGATACAGTTCTTCCCGTTCTCGTCCAAATATGTGTAATAGCTGCATAGCTTGTCATCTGCTCCAGGAATCATTTCGACTAGGAACGTTCGAATGCCGGCAGAATGAACTTTGTCGAAAAGATCAAGCAACTGGTCGAAGTGGTAAGCGACGGAGTACGTTCCGGTAAACTTCCGGCTGAATGTGTGACCGAGGATCGGTTTGAGGACCAGCGGAAACACTAACTCGTGCTCCAGTTTTTCCACCTGTTCCCGCGTATCGGCCACCCAGAACTTCGGGGTAGGTACACCTGCGGCCTGCGCAGCACGGTAGGTGCAGAGCTTGTCGAGCATGCAAAGCTGCGCTGCCGGGTTCGACGAGTCGAGCCTGAATTTCTCTGACAAGGGCAGGCGGTACTCTGCAATGAGCTCAATTGCCTCGTCGCTTGCCGCCAGCAGAACTGCGCCTCGCAGATGATCGGACTCGCTCCCCAGGAGGTAACCGACCCACGCCCCCGTGCCGCCTGCTAGATCGACCCACTTGCAGAATCGTGAGTATTTGACCTTTGCCTGCTGATGGTTGATGGCATGGACCTCTATGCCAACCGCACCCAGGCTCCTGGCGATCGAAAGGGCATTTTCGTCCCCTCCTAGAATGATCGCCGGTGGTAGCTTACTTGTGGACAATCTGCTTCTCATGCCTGTTGGTGCACTGCCTACGAAGCTCGCCTGAGAACTTTCCGTTGGATCTGCCCCATTCCCATTGGCTGGCTGAGCAGGTCGACAATGCCGCGTTGGGCCAGCCCGCGAATGGCCTCCTGCACGTCCCCGTCGTTGCCTAACCACTCCACCCGGGAGGAAATTTCCGCCACAGTTCGCTGTCCGTCCATGGAGCGCAATACTGCGAATTCCGTCTCCGTTATGG
This sequence comes from uncultured Acidobacteriaceae bacterium, assembly GCA_963814015.1. GTDB lineage: Bacteria > Acidobacteriota > Terriglobia > Terriglobales > Acidobacteriaceae > PALSA-350. The sequence continues at coordinate 58,038 of CAWFBI010000001.1, read as the reverse complement.
TGGTGTGCGGCTGCCCGTAGATGACCACGCCGAATAGCCCGTTCCAATCGCGGTTATAGCGGCGATGGATGTAATCGACCCTTCTGGCAACGACCGGTATGGTGTCTACCCACTCGGAAGGTGCGACTCCCGCCATGGATAGCGTTTGTTGCCGGACCTCAGCGCTGTAGGGGTCTTCCCCCAATGTGTCGCAGTTATAGCTATTCAACTTCAAATAGAGCACCGTGGTCCCTGCTCCGTTTTCGCGTAGATGCCACATAGCATTTCCACGGAAGATCTGTACATCGCGCGGCCGATCTTCAATCTCCACCCGGCGGGCGCTCTGCAACCCAATCTCTGGAAGTGCTTGGGGAGAGAAACTGGCGCGCAGCTCAGCCGTGGAGTTGAACGGATTGACGGTTGTGTCGTGCTCCGGATAGAGGACCAGCGTGGATCCCCTGGGAACACGGATAGAGAAGCCGACGGAGAATTCCGAACCGAATCGGTCTTTGTGCGCCAGGGGATACGGGTTGGCACCGGGCTCATACTCTTTAATGTGGCGCTCCGACAAGGTCAGACTGCTCGCTTCTACCCCGCACATCGAAGCCACCGCGTGGCGTAATTCGTCATAGTGTTCCGGCTCAAGAAATTCGAACATTGCCTGCTGTTTGTCGCCCCGAGCAAACTCTTTCAGGTGTTTCTCGTCGAAGGACTGCTCGACATATTTCACCAGCCGGGTATGGAAGTCTTCTGACAAGCCTTGTGGGATGTGCACGTACCCATGCTCGGCAAATGCATCGGCATATTGATCGGGATCGAAGGTAAACATTTTAGGCATCTTGAGTTTCCTTTCTCACGCAAGTGCGGGGTGTCCTTCCGCCACGCTGTTGGCGAGCAGAGATGGCAGTAGATAAGCGGCAACGGGATAGCTGCCGTCTCGTTTGTAATAGTGGTGGTGATAGGAGGGCGTTGTGTTGACCTCCAGGATCACGCCGCCCGATTCCGCCAGGGGAACACTCGGATCCGGTGTCATAACGTCGATGCCTGCAAGTCTTGCGCCGACCGCAGCCGCGGCCGCGGCGCCGTCATCAATGATTGACTTGCACAGCAGGCGTTTTGCGTCGATATTGTCGGGTTGCGAGTTGTCGTTGATCACCATCTTCAGCGTGACTTCAGTGCCCTGGCTTGGTACAGAGGAAAGCGTCAATCCCTGGCGTAATAGTGTATTTCGGAGGTCCATGTCCACCACGATGAGGGCGTGGGCCAGAGCCGGCCCGGTCTTCAGTCGGGCTTCGTTTTCAAGCCGAATCAGTTGCCGGATGGTTGACTTGCCGTCGGCAACCACTGCAGGCGGCTTTCGTAGCACAGCATCCATCAACCTGCCATCCAGGTAGAGCAGCCGGTAGAGGTCGCCCTGCACCTGCTGCTCAACCATGAGGTTTGACCCGAAGACTGCTGCGCTGGCAGCAGCACAGGCCAAATTGGCACCTCCACTGACACCAGTGGTCACCCCGTGACCACCGCCGCCGTTCGCGGGTTTTACGACACAGGTGCCGGCAGCAACTTTGACAAAGGCCACCGCCTTGGCAATCTCGTTCAAAGTGAATTCGCAATGAGCCGGGGTTGGCAAGTGCCGCTGGGCTAGTAGCCGGTCGACGATCGGCTTGTTTTGCGCCACTGCCACCGTAATAGCGGCCTCAAGAGCTGTGGTGTTTTGCTGCACTCGCGTGCTTTCCTGGCCACGCCGGATTTCGAGAATTTCGTTTCCCAACGTTTCGACGGTGGCCCCAAGCTGAGACGCGGCCTCATGCCATAGTTCGTTATAAAAGCGAGATCGATGTTCGAGAGCGAGGCGAGTATCTGTCCGTCGGACGCGATAAGCCTCTCTTATTCGATAACCGAGGTAAAGCAATTTAACTACGCTCGGTCGGCAGATCAATGAATACATTAAAAAGATCCTCCGTTTTCGCGCTAGGCGGCTACCGTTTCGCGTGGCAGTCGATCGTACAGCCAGCCTCCACCAGGATTCTGTCGACCCAATCGTTGGAAAACTCGCCGCGCTTGACGCCTGCGAGGTATGCCGCCATGCTTGCTTTCTGCTCACGAAGTCTTTGCAGCAGGTCGGATGCGATTTCCTGTGGAATGACGACTATACCTGCACCATCAGCGACGATGACATCACCGGGGTTAACCACGATACCGCCGCAACTGATAGGGTAGTTGATTTCTCCGGGCCCGCGGTGGAGCGGCCCGATGGACGTAGTGCCGCGCGCAAATACGGGGAAGTCCAATTCCAGGATGTTGGGCAAGTCGCGGATAAAGCCATCTACGATAAAACCGGCTATGCCGCGATGCTTCGCCTTGGTCGACACCAAATCACCCAGCACCGCGTTCATGGAGGAACCATGGGCATCGATGACTATAATGTCTCCCGGCATGGCGACGTCGAGGCTTTTGTGCACCATGAGGTTATCCCCTGGAAAGACCTTAACAGTGCAAGCCGGTCCATACAGCCGGTGATGACTGCTGGTTAAACGGGCGATCCCTGGATCCATGGCATACATACGATTGAGCAGGTCGGAGATATCCGGTGTATCAAATTCTGCAAACTGCTCCATGAAGTGGGAATCCAAGCGACGAAACTCCGCTTTCACGCGAAAACCTGGCCCAGGAAACATTTCGGCGGATCTAGGTTTTGTGGCCTTGCTCTCCATACTGGCTCCTTGTTTGTGAACATCTTCGATAGTTACTTACAGACGGCCAGACTGACACGCAGCGAATTTTGCTTGCTGCTGCTCCCCGACGCGCCTCCCTACAAGCAGTTCATGCTCAATGGAGCACACTGTTTTCCACTCTAACTTTTCTTCCGGACGTCGCTCGGGCTCTTGATGACCTTGCTGAGGTGGTGCAGAATTATGTGCTCGATGGTGAGGCCTTGATCAATTGGTCTCCCTATTGGCGCTAAACCTATTCGCAAGAGTACCCGCTGATGACCGGCCTCTAATGGCAGGACCTGGCTGCACCACAAGACACCGCATCAGTTGCCACAGAGATCCTTTCCACTACACAGCTGCCGATGAACTCTGATGCTCCAACCATGCCGGGCTGGTCAATCCCGTCCCGCCTGGCTATCCTCCACATGGTCAGGACAATAATCTTCAGGTCGAGCGGCAAGGACTGACGATCTACGTACCAGACGTCCATTGCGAATCTGTGGTCCCAACTTACAGCGTTCCTGCCGTTGACCTGCGCCCACCCCGTGATGCCGGGGAGCACCTCATGGCGGCGCATCTGAAAGGAAGAATAGCGCTCCAGGTAACAGAGCAGAAGCGGCCGGGGACCGACGATGCTCATCTCGCCGCGCAGCACGTTGATCAGTTCAGGCAGCTCATCCAGACTGGTACTACGAAGAAGGCGTCCAAATGACGTGATACGGTCGCTGTCCGACACCGCCTTCCCATCCACCCCGACAGATTCCGCCATCGTCCGAAATTTGAACAACGTAAACGGCTTTCCATTCAATCCAGGACGCTGCTGACGGAATATGATCGGCCTTCCCAAGAACACTGCCACTAGCAATGCGATCAACATGATGAGTGGGAGCATCAGCACGAGCGCAATCGTAGCGACACTCAATATCAACCAGCCGTTTAAGCTTGTAGTGGGATTGTTTTGCGGTAATCATGGTGAAGTCTCACGCGAATAGTCGTGGTGATATCACGCGGCCGAGAACGCGGTGGCCGCTCCAGCCTCAACCATGGATCGCCTGCTTAGTTCTTTGGCGGCAATTCCAACCACAGTTGTACCCGGACCTACATCCTTGTTCACTACCGCCCCCGCGCCAACCCGAGCACCCTGGCCGACTTTTCTGTACTGCATGATCTGTGCGCCGGTGCCCACCAGTACACCGCTTCCCAGCTCAACTCCACCCGAAATATTGGCCGTTGGATTAAGTACACAACCGCGACCGATCACAACTTCGTGGCCGATTGTGCAAGACACGCCGATGATGCAGAATGGCTCGAACCGGATGTTCACGGTGGCTATGCTGCCGGCGCAGATGATCACGCCCTCGCCGACCTGCATGGTTCGCTGCTGCCACTTGACACTGGGGTGGACGAGCATCGGCCACGTAATTTGGGGAAACTTCGCTCTGAGTTCTTCCGCAAGCTTGAGCCTTATGGCGGGAGTACCGATACCCATCGCGAGAGCGTCAACGTGGTTTGATTCGAGCCAGGAGAAATCTCCGAGGACGGGGCTGTCGCGCGGCCCGAGTCGGCGGGTGTCGCTCACCAGAAACCCGACCGGCGCATACGCCGATGCCTCTTGACTAGCAGCGGCGGAAATATCCTCGATCAACCAAGCCACTTCGCGAGCACATCCCCCCGCGCCTATGATTGCGATTCGTTTCATATAACTTCCACCTCCCTGCCCATTTCGTCTGTTCGCTTCAGTTTGCTAGTTCGCCGGCCTTTGCCCAACTTTAAAAAGCTCCAAGGTTGGGAGCGGTACCGCCCGTCCGCGACTTGCCATCGAAGTCTGTCGATGGAGCGCCAAGGACGGTGCCGGCCTTCAAGGCAGGACTCACGTCCTTGAGGTGATAATCACCCGTAAAAAAGTTTCCCGTGAAATTCACAAATTGCGGATCCGCGTAAACGGCTTTGACAAAAGAGTTACAAGTCGCAAAAATAATGTTGCCGCAGTCCCCCTGGAGCAGCACATTGCTATCGCCGTTGGCGAATGTCAGATTATTGGTGTAAACATTGTGGCCCCCGGCCCTGGCGTACTGCCAGAACCCGATAGTCTTGTTGTGATACACAATGTTATTGGAGACGAGCATGTAGTCGGCGGAGCAGGCTCGATCACAAGGCGAGTCACCAGCTCCGACGAGGATACCCACATCGTTGTCAAAAACGGTGTTGTTGCTGATTGTGTTGCGCGTGGCGGCATGCCAGGTTGCGATACCTTTGGAGGCATTGCGATAACTGACGTTGTTGACAGCGGCATCGAACGGCGCTGCCAAATAGATGCCCTGGTACTTATTGCAACTTCCAGGGCCGCCCGAACCCACGTTATGCACCACGTTGGCGATGACTTCCATGTAACCGCCGGAATAGTTTCCCTGCTCGACACCGCTGGCGCCGTAACTGGTGCAGCCAGGCTGCCCGGGAATATCGTGGACGTGGTTGCCGATGACGCGCACATGAGTACCCAGGACCCACACGCCCATGTTTGCATCACTGGTCACATCGAACCCAACCAGATCAACATAATCTCCGGCAATAACGATGCCCCAGCCGAGCCCGTTGGCTGGATTGACGTGTCCGACAATTCGGGCTGCCCACTTAGTTTTGGCAACCCATCGGATACGGGCTGATGGGGTACCGCTGGTAGCCAGTCGGATCGTGTGTTGAGATGTGTATCCGTTGTATGTTCCGGGTAGCACATACACGGTGCCACCCGCCGCGACCATGGAATCTGCCTTCTGAAAGCTCGAGAATGGTGCTGCCTGTGTGCCCGGGTTGGAATCCCTGCCCTCAGGTGAGATGTAGAACTCGTGAGAGGGAATCTCTGCAGCATTGGGCTGGTATGACGACGAGGTCAAGACGAAAATGGCTGAGCAGAGCAAGAGGGTTCTGGTGGCACGTGGGCAGCGCCCGAAAGCAGTTCCCGATCGATGCAACCGCTGTTTCACAGAAACCCGCTCCAGCACCCACAGCCCGTATCGGTAGAGAATACCTGCCACTTTCGCACCCGCTACGAGTAACTCGCCAGGTGATGCGCGGCAAACAAGCGCTCGATTCCGGGGTCACTGCTGCCATCAGGAATGTTTCCGGCGCGCTCCGGGTTCATATGCACCATTACCTCCACATCACCGGTTGCAGCAAGAATCTCCTGCACATCGGTAGAGGAACCAAAATATCGGGTCTTCGCCAAGCCATAGATCCTGAGCCTGCTGTTGTATGCCACCTTGTAGACCTTACGCACCCAATCAATACCGGGACCGCAGTTGCGCGACAAGCGGATGGCTCTTATCCCGTAGCGGCGCGCGACCGCAATGGCAGCTGCCCCAATGGCCCACTCCGTATGCACATGATGATGTGAGTCCAAGTGCGTCGGACGCAGCCCACGATCCAGGCACGCTTTCACCTGTGCGGCAAATTCTGTTTCCAGGGCGTGCCGCTCCTTCTTCGAGAGTCGAAACCGAGTTCGCCTGCTCCGAAACATACCAGTGTCATCACAGAACCGCGAGCACCGCCGCACGGGAGCCGATAGAGGATATCCGGAACTCAGGTTCAGGTGCACTCCGATCTTGCCTAGGAGTCCATGGCGGTGCGTCAATTCACAAGCCTCGTCAAAACCGGGCATATTGGCCATTAGCGTGGCACTGGAGATCACGCCTTTCTGGAATGCTTCTACGACGGCCCGGTTGACTTCCGCGCTTAGGCCGAAGTCGTCCGCGTTCACTATGATCTTTCGCAATCTACCGGGACTAAGCATCTCTAAATTCGCGTTCGCAGCGCTTTCGACGTCAACTCCATGGAGTTGCTTTCGTACTCGCTGGGGAGAAGCAAGAGCGCTCTGCAGAACCTCTTCAAGGCGCCGGCTGAGCCCGGAGAAATCGTGGCGCTCCTCCACGTATCGCCGGGCCCGCACCCCCATGTTCCACCTTTCGTCGATCGACATGGCGGCCAGCGATTCGGCCGCGGCGGCAATGGCCGCGGAATCCTCTGGAGCAACCGTAATGCCCGCCGTTGCTTCGGCTACGGGATCATTGTGTGAACTCCCCGCAAAGATAGTCGGGCGGCCCGCGGCCATGTATTCGTGAAGCTTGTTGGGGCTTATGCCATAACGATACAGATCTGTTTTCTTTGCGGTAATGATGAACGCATCGGCTTCTTGTAATAAGGAGAAGACCTCTCGCTTCGGCACTGGAGGGTCAAACCGTACATTGGCAATGTTCTCCATTTCAACTCTTCGGCACAGTCTGGGTTTATCCGGTCCATCTCCGACCATGCGAAAACAGAAGAGCCCGGGCGCTCTTTCGTTCAGAATGGCGGCGGCATCAAGCACTGAATCCAAAGCGTCAGACAATCCATGAGAGCCTGCATAAAGCACGGTGAATACGTCACGCGGCGAGGGAGCACAAGGAAACGTCATCATTTCCAGGTCTACACCATTCGGGATCCAGGTAATGTCTTTCGAGCGCCCTCCCCGTAAGGCTATGTATTCGGAGGCATTGGGCAAAAGGGTGACAATTTTGTCCGAGTTGGGTGCTGAGTATCGCTCGATCATTCCGAACCCAACGACCGCTGGGTGGTGGGGGCGCATACCCATATCAATGAGTGTCTGCGGCCAGAGGTCGCGTATTTCCAGCACGAACGGAACACGCATTCGTCTGGCCAGCCGCTCCGCAGCAAACGCGGCAAATAAGGTAGAAGATGAGCCGATCACTATGTCCGGCTTGTCCATTGTCCGAACGCCCAGGCCCAGCCACAGTTCGAAGGCGAAAACGAACATGTTCCACAACCGGGAAAGGTGGCTGTGATAAGCGGGTACACATAATAACAGAAAGGGAACTTCGCCAAACTGCTCGAACGTGCGTAGCTTTCCGTGCGCGCAGCTTATCTCCTTTCCCGTCGCATGATTAAAGCTGGAGGCAATAACCGTGACCTCGTTCCCGTTACGAATCAGTTGCCGGGCTGGGGCGCCGTGCCTTATGCCGCCCGGCTCGGACGGCGGAACAGCATGATGATTTACGAGCCAAACACGCACTTCAATGGACTCCCTTAACTCTTTACCTGCGCCCGGCGTTATCAAAGCGCGCCGTCACTCATGGTGGGGTTCGATACCTAACAATCTTCTCGTTTCCAGATAACCGCAGTTCATCAGAACATCAACCACGGATAGGTTCCCGACGAATTCGCCAAACAGTTGGGGATAAGTTCGTTGCGAAAACGAGGAGTAGACAGTGGTGATACCGGCAGCCTCAAACTCGGCATCGTCCTGATATGACTTCGCACCCATCCCTGCCAGGTATGTGCTTGCGCCTACAGCACGGCATATATCGACGAGCAGGCTGGTTTTGTGGCCCGATACGTTCATGTCGCTTGCATTCAAGAACTGTGTACTGAGCCCAAGATAGGTAGCGATGAAGCGGTCATCCCCGATATTAAAGACCGCCAGAGAACTCCCTTCGCCAGTAACGGCGCTGTAATGGGGCTCAAGCAAAGTGAATATCTCTTTGAAGTAGCGTGCCTTGCCATAATTAGCCCGAAGTGTCAACCGATGCCTTGCTGCCCACTTATGACTATTGTCGGTTTCGACCTCGTTGATGAGCTGTCCGGATCGCCCGCTCTTTCGTGCGGGTATGGTCATCCATACCGAACCACTTGGCGTCTTTATGGAGTTCCGATTGACGTAGCTGCTGGCGGAATAGGCTACCCTGTCCGCGAAGATGAATTTGTCGGAGTGGGCAAGCTTAAAGAAGTAGCCGAGCCAGGGTATGTAGTTCGGCTGGTGAATCGCCGCAATTGTGCCCTTGGGCGCACGGGCGCTATCGATTGTCGAAAGCTTGTCTGACTCTTCTGCTAGTGGTGCGTTTACCATTTAAGTCTCATCACTTCGAAGGCTTCAGCGTATGGGGTCTTGACTTGCACTCCGCGAACACGCGCCAAGGCCTTCGATGAACTCCCAGGAAAAGTAGGGCCGGCCCAGCTCAAACTGTGACTTATATGCCTGGAGCGCGTCCCACTTGGCCCGCAAATCACAGCGCTCCAAAGTGACAAACGCCTGCGATGGAAAACCGATATTGTTCCAGGGTAGTTCGTATCCCCAGATAGTCATGTCTTTGAAACACCTCAGACCTTCTGCGTTGAGTACCTGGTGATCCTGGTGCAGATCGCTGGCAGAGGGTAGAAACACCCATAGCCGGGACTGATTTCACTCCGCAGCTTGACCAACTCTTCCAATACTTCCTGGCGGTAGTACGACAAGCGGCGAACCGGGTATCCGAAAACGAACGTGTTGGCGCGGGGTATTCCCAATGCCTGCATCGCGGCTATGAATTCATGGTAAAACCGGGACGGGGCAGCGCCAGCTGGCAGAGACTCTTCGGCCGTCGAGAAGGCCGCGACGAAAACGTCTACGCCATCCCTGAGCAATCTCGCCATCGTGCCGCCGCAGCCCAGCTCGGCGTCATCCGTGTGTGGGGCAAGAATCAAAACTCGCCGCACGGAATTCATCAATTGCTTCACCATGTGTTAGCCTCTGGGGTTTTAAACCCCAATCGTTCCGTCACTGCTTTCTGTCGGGAAGAGGGATTTATCGCCGACTTCCAACCGCGACGGCATCGGCGCTGTAGAGAACAGCATCTAGGGGCTGTGCCCTCCAGAGCGGCAGAGTTTCGACGGAGGAGCGGCTGCTGCTGAGTACGTTCTTGTACACCTGATTCATAACCTGGCTCGCTGCCGGCCAGTTATAGGCCTGGAGGACGGCGTCCCGGCCGTTGCTTCCCAGTTGCCTGCGCAGGTCAGGCTTCTCCAGCAAGTCCAGGATAGCCGCAGCGGCCCGCTCCGCGTTGCATGGATCGATGCAGATTCCACATTGTGCGGTCTCGATGATTTGCCGCAGGTTTGGAAAATCGGAGGCAACCAACGGAAGCGCGCAGCACATATACTCGAAGAGCTTGAGGGTATTTTCTCCCGCATACGCGTAGGCCGGCACTGGCTGAAGAAGCAACAGGCCGAGATCCGCTTCACCAATACGCTGGTACACCGCCCGCAGGTTCTGATGACCGAGGTATCGGACATTAGGCACCGCACGGATGCGTTTCTCATCTCCCGGGTATGGGCACGTTCCCATCAGCTGCAATTCCACATTTTGGTGTCGCAGTAGCTCCGCAATCCTCAGCATCACCAGGAGACCACGATCTTCGGTCAATCCACCGACATAGATCAGCGTACGTTTGTTGTGTGGTCTGGCCGGCTTGGATTCCACAGGGGCGAGCAGTGGATAATTTGGCACCACACTGATCGGGCGGCCGGCAAACGCCCTGGCTGCGTAACGATCCGGCGCGACCACATGGTCCCACACCCCACTCGTAATCCGCTCATAGCATGCAAAGGCCGAGCTGATGAGGGGACGCAACTTTGTCGGAAGCCATCGCATGGAGAGAATCTTGTCGGGATAACATTCGCGGGTGTAGTAAATTACTTTCTTGCCGGAAAGCTTGAGCAGAAGTCCGGCGGGAATTAGATCCGGATGGTGGAATTGGTATATGTCCGCATTGAGCCGTCTCGCCTTCCGGTACATCTTCAAGGGGAGACGACCATGCGCAAGAGGCGTCCCCTGGACTTAGGCAGGGATAGTATCTCGACGCCATCCACGGTTTCGTCCTGCACGTGGCACACAATCAGCGTTACCCGGTATCCCTCTGCCAACTCTGATTTGCACGATTTCTCAAAAATACAGAGGTCGTCGACGGGGTACGTGCTGAGATGCACAATGTGTGTTTTTTTCATCTGGTGGCTATCCTTGTGTGGCTAACTCCGGTTTTGTATTTTCGCTCCTGGCGGGTCGAGGTTGTGGGGCTATAAGAAATAACGCGGTTTACGGAATTCCTCCTCTGCTATAGATAGCCATGCCGGTAGCTGTCTGTACGATGGCTTCGAGGGTTCGCCTGCCGGCCGCTTTGGCGGCGCTCGTCGGAACGAAAACGATATCGCCCGGTTGCAGATTCATGTCGGGCGCCTTTTGGGCCAAAATCTTCTTGAGCGAGATGGGCGCCTCCTGTGGCTGATTTCCGGTCCCGACTTGCGGATCAACTGGGCCCGGTCGAGAGCGGCGGTGGGATTGGCGCCCTGCGCCATTGCGAAAGCCTGCAGCATTGTCATGTGCGAGTTCTCCATGACGAACCCACCGGGCGAACGAACATCTCCAACTACATAAACGATTCCCGCTTTCGATACCACAACCGTGTCGCCCGGATATACGTGGACGTTGCTTTGGCTGGATGACTTGCTGTTCTCGGAAAGAGTCACAACTTCGGAGTGTTGCGGATCCTCTCGATGCGAGATCGACACAGTGTTGCCAGCCCGGGGCGTAGTGCCGCCGGCGGCCGAGAGCGCGTCAAACAGGTTCCGCGGCCCCTGCAGCGGATACACCCCTGGTTTTTGCACTTCGCCCAGGACAGAGATTCCCTGAGTGGCAAACTCCTTCTCCAGAACAGAAACGCGCGGATCATTAAAGAAGCCGCCGTCACCCAGATGCTTGGCGATGAGCACTTCGGCTTGCGCAGGGGTGAGACCACCTACCTTCACGGTGCCTGCCAGGGGCAGCGTGATTTCACCGGTCGAACGCACTCTAACTTCCTTGAGGTAGTCTGGTGCGCCGTAGACGCTCACTTCAATCAGATCGCCAGGCCCAATCAGGATTTCGGATTCGGGAGCCCTGCTGGACGCAGGCGTTAAGACCGTAGTGGCGTGTGGCGCATCTACTGCATCCTTTGCGCTCGGGACGGAGTCTGTCGGACTGCCTCCACCCGAGCCCTCGGTGGACATGACACGCACCGCCGCAGCGTTCTCGCCTGGCGCCAGAGGAGTCGCGGTGGGCCCAACTTTCACTGCGGTGATGGACACCTGGGGAGGTACCGTTTGGGCCCAGGCAAGCATGCCGGGCAGTAGGAGCATCAGGCCGAATCGGAACCTGCGGGTTGTCGCTCTTGCAAGGTAGGACATAATTGCCTCGAATCCTTTCGAGATTCACGAACGAACGAGTTGATAAACTCAGTTTTCGGTCGACTGAAAAGCGCAAAAAATGAGTTCAATCGCGAGATGAGGAATTTGCAGTCGAGCACTCGAAGCTCGCCATTCTGATTCACCGTGTGTATGCCCCGGCTTCCGCGAACCCAGTCAGGACTAACGTTTCCCGCCAGGGTCTCATGATAAGCCGTCTCCGAGAGCACCTCGACCCGGTGCAATTGAACCGCGTACCCGTAACCATCGGAACAATCTTGACCTGGCCTGATCAGTTGTCCGTCGTCGAAATACAAGCAACCGGCGGGACGGGCATGACCGACATCGGAGACGATGGGATTTTTTGGGTGAGCTGTCCAGGGTCCAAACGGGGAGTCAGCGAAGAACAGGAACAAGTATTGGTTAGGCGAAGTGTGATCGAGCACGCCGGCGGTAAACAGCCACCATTTGTCGTGATACTGCAGCAGCGTGGAGTCGGTTGCCTCTACACCCGACATGAGGACCGCCTCGTGGACCCATGAACATGGGAACGCACTCGCTCGATACACCTCAATCGTCCTGTTGTCACGGGTTTCGGGGATCATATAGAACTCCCCTTGCCAGGTGAAGAGGAATGGATACGAGAGGTGGTATTCGCGCTCCAGCACCACGCGCGGTTCGCCGCAGTTACCTTCGGCGTCCACGTCGCAACAGGAAATCACGCCCTTCTTGGCAGCGAATCTGTAGTCCTCAAAGAAAAGATAACTTCGCCCGTCCCTGTCGACTAAGAAAGGATCGGCATAGAAACGGTCTCGCGGTGGGCACAGCATTCTCAAGCCCTGGCCGGATTTCACCTCCGACATGTCCGCCTTGGGTTGCAGGGCAATCCACCATTGCTCACGGAAGAGACGTCTCTTAAGTTCGTGGCGCAAGATCAATGCAGCCCACTGCACCAGAAAACCCGCCATCCGGATATTACCTAAGGTGGGATAAATGGATGGTCGGTCCGCACCAGTCTCAGAGACCAGTTGCCCCCCGGTCCGCGGGCCTTCAACAGCGGAGAGGTGCGTCACCAAAAAGTTCGCGATTTCCCAAGCAGCGGCATTCTCATTCAGTGCCAGGGATAGGAAATTGGTGATAGCGGACGAGCGATACACCATCCGCGTCTGACCCTGTTTCTGCTCAACCACTTGTGGCCCATATTGGTTGACGCGGTTGCCTTCGTACATATCCCAGAATTGGCCGGGAACTGTCTCCGATCCGCACAAACTGCCCTTTTGCAATGACCACGTTCCTAAACGCGCGCATGCCGAAATTTCAGCTCCGGCAACACCACATCCGAAATACAAAAGCAGGTCAAACCTGGCTTCCCTGAGAGGAGCGATATCGACCTCAGAGAGAGGTTCAGTGTTGCGCCCTCGGGGCAAGTAAATTGGAATAGAGCGGCCGATCTTGGGGGACAAACGGCAGTCGCGTGGCCGGAGAGCGTCGGTTCTGGGCCGACGGACCCTCCGATCGAGCGCAGCCCAGGCCCGGAATAAAATCGGGCCGCGCTCCGCTGCCACGGTCACCCTATTCAGGCAGACGAGCGAAAGGTCGATTGCCAGGCAACCACTTAGCTGGTCGATAACGTAGCAAAGCCATTCAGGCACATAGAAAGAGTCGAGCACCATCCCCAACCTGAAGGGGGCTGGGCCCGTTTGGCCTTCAGAACCAGCGGCGACGATGTTAGACATAGGGAGCAATGGTGAACTATTCAAAAGCGGGGGGCGCTCGGGATGAGGATTTTCGAGCTACGCAAATCGGTATCACAGAACTGTTCGTTCTGCCGCTCGACGTGGATAGCTATAAGCGAAAGAGCCCACACGAACCAGAATGCTTTTCGCCAAAGGAGATCAAGGGAAAAGCCCGCTACCAGCATCCCCCAACACGCCGCTTCGAATGCTACGAGCCTGGCTGAGGTGGGGCGGTTTCTATTGGCACGGGGAAAAGCCTGCATGTGTGAGCGCACCGCCTCAAACAGAAACAGTAGCCCCAAAATTCCGAACTCAACCGCAGTACAAAGATAGATGTTGTGGGCGTCGCGTCGGTCGCCCGCGAAGAAAAGTGCTGTACCCGCATACTTCCCATACGCTCTAGAGAAATTGTCTGTGCCCGCGCCGAACGCTCCATAACTTTGCAGGGAATGAATTCCGACCAGCCAGATATCCTGCCGTCCTGAGACTCTGCTGGTGGTAGCTTCGTGCATACGCTCAAAAAACAATCGCGGCATGAACAGCAACCCCACAGCCAAGACGGCAACCGGGAGCAGCAAGCGCCAGCCCAGGCGTGAACGAAGCAGAAAGATAAACACAATCGTCGCCACCGCGGCAAGCGCACCCCGAGACATGGTCAGGAACACAGCAAGGCCAATCACGCCGGTACCCGCCAAAAAGAGCAACCGACGCCACCAGCCGCTGCCTGAGAATGCTTCGCCGGAAGCGAGCGATAGGGGCAGCAGGAGAGTCGCGGCAAAAACGTTCGGATCGGATAGAGTTGATCCTTCCCCCAGCGACGCCCGGCCAATCGCACTTCCAGTTCTGAAGAACGTATAGGCAGAGTACAGAGAGGCACTGCATCCGCCCAGTATGGTCATCAGGGCGACCCAGGAAAACTCTTTGGCCGTGACTCGCACTGAAACCATGGCTAGGTAGAGCAGCCACAGGCCGAGCGAAGTTGGGAGCCGAAGAACAGCCAGCTTCGGATCGATCGCCCATTCAGTGGAAACTGCGGCCCAGAGAATGAATAACGACCAGAACAGCGCCGTCCTTGGCGGTCTGATGATGCGCCCACGCAGCCGGCCGACCCCCAGAGTCACCAATAACGCAACCACACCCACATAACGCAGTAGGGTGTCCGTTGGACCGGTGCTATTGTCCATCGTTGTCATAGACTCGAAGGGGATTAACAACGCATAGAGGCCCAGAGCCACTTCAATGGGGCGCACGAGCAAAAACAGCAGGCCCAGCATGGCCGCAACGACAAGCCACCTCTCCGACGCAATCATCACCCCAAGAGAACACGCGGTCACAATCAGAAGCACCACCATAAACCCCAGAGGCCAATTCTCTGTCGAGAAGAGTTCGTCCGTGTTGCGAAGATTCGTGGAAAACATGGTGACGCCCTGCTTCACGCTTAGGTTATTGAGGTGCCACGAACTGATAGAGTAAACAAGTTCCTACGTCACAGAAGGGCGACAAACGGATTGGTATAACTCCAGCATGGTTTGGGCATTCTTGTCAGCCGAAAACCGCTGCTGGATCTGATCGCGGGCGACTTGAGTGAGGCTTGCCCGCCAACGGGGTTTCTCGAAAATGGAAATACAAGCGCGGCCTAGTTCCTCTGGACTATTGGAGGGAACCAGTAATCCCGTAATGCCATCCCGAATCACTTCGGGAATGCCACCCACCTTACGTGAAACAACCGCAACCCCCAAAGTCATGGCTTCCAGCACGACCATTGGTATACCTTCATGGTCGGAGCAAATGAGCAGAACATCCATTGCGCGCAGCACGTCATAAGCGTCATTGCGGTCCCCAAGCAGAAACACACGACCCTGCAAGCCGGCTTCGAAAATCAATCGCTGTAAAGACTCTTTCTGACGGCCTGCGCCGGCAATAACGAACTTCGAGGTGGGGATTCTCTCGGCCAGATACCCTGCCGTCGCGATGAATAAATCGTGCCGTTTGATGCACTCCAACCGCGCTGCGATCCCAACCACAAAGCTGTCCCCCGAGATGCCAAGCCGGTGCTTAGCGTCCGCCGGGCTAAAATTGGAGTTCACGCGTTCCAGATCCACTGCGTTGTGTAGAACGCTCACTTTTCCCGGCTCCACTTGCCGTTTCCAATACTCGCCCAGATCTGAACTGACGCTGACCATCCGGGCCGTCGTGTATTTGGCCGCCAGCCGATCTGCAGCCAGGACGCACCAATGCCTCGGGCTGCGAGCCACCGAGTACGGCTCAGGATGACCATGCTCGGTCCGGACCAGATGCGGCACCTTACAAATGCGAGATAACAATAGTGCAACCAGGTTCTCTTTGTAATTGTGAGAATGTAGAATCTGAATTTTTCTACTCTTCACAAACTCCGAGCATTCGTAGATTACTCGTGAAAAACTCTTCTCCTGTTCATTGGCTACATGTACGTCAGCTCCCAAACTGCGTAGCTCGTGAGCGAGGCGGCCTTCGTAAAACACGATGGCATAAAGGGTAACTTCGGGCCGCTTCGCGAGCGCTCGCAGCAGGGTCGCAACCTGCGCTTCGGCCCCAGCCCAGGCACCACCCGCACTCACGTGGCAGATGCCGAGCTGGCTACCCCTCACGCTCTGCTGCGGACTGAGGAAATCGCAGGGTTCGCCGGCGCGTTCGTCCAGACGACCTAGGGCTGTACTGGGCATTTCATTAAACCTCGTGCAGAAAGAAGCGCAACATGTATCGGTTACGCCTCAGGCGAGAAGTCTGCCAATAAGTGGCAGCCGGAGAATTTCGGGAAAGGTATCAGCAATCTTTAGATGCTTCTTGACCAGCCACAACACAAATGCCGAAACTGAAAGGGCGAGGGTCAGTGCGACGTAGATGTTGTTGGGCATGAAGCGTTGGATCAGGTAAAGACCAAGAGCGCTGGAACCAAGCACCAGGAAAAACGAGACATACTGCTTTTCGAAAAAGCTAATGCCGCCGCTCCCAAGCCACAATGCCAGCTGCCGGAGAAGACTCTGCGTTATGAAGCCGGCGGCGGTTGCGACCGCGGCCCCGATAGCGCCGTAACGCGGAATCAGCGCCAGGTTAAACACGACGATAATGATCGGAGTCACTATATTCAGCATCACCATCAAACGGATCTTGCCCAGGACTTTCAGTGTCACCGTGTTGAACGCGAAGATAAGATTAAAGAAATAGCCAAGCGACATTATCGCCAGAATCGGAGCGGAGGGAGCGTAGCGTGCGCCGTAAAGCAAGATCGCGAGCGGCCGCGCGAAGCAGCCAGTAACAAGAAAGATTGGGAAGGCCAACACGCTCATCCAAAGAGAGGTTCGCCAGAACAGATGGTTGATGCCACTGGTGTTGCCCTTGGCATACAGGCGTGCCGCCGATGGAATGTAGAGCGGCATAAAATTCGCCAGAACCATATTGCTCAGGCCTGCAGCGGGCAGCACAACGCGGTAGTAGGCCACGGTCGACATAGGATGGAAGTAACCCAGGAGCAACACTGGTATTGAACCCCCAATCATGCCTATGAGGTTCGAAGTCATGAGTGGCAAGCTGAAGCCGAAAATTTCACGAACTGGAAGACTGACGCACCTTAGCTTCTGCAGCAGTTTTTGCCGATGCAACTCGTAAACCAGCAGCGCACCAAAAGGAAGAATAGTGATGAGCTCTACCAACAGGTACCCGTAGGCAAGGAACGGTAGCCCCAGGTGCCAAAAGACGAGCAGCGCGATGACGATCACCCGCAGCCCCGGAGGGATGATATATCGCCCCCAGAAGATTTCGCGGGTCCGGGCGAAACAAGCGAACAAGTTCATGATCAACAGTTCGGTAGTTTCGAGCGGAATAAGAAACATAAGGATCAAGAGCAGGCCGGCCGGTTCCCTTCCTTTCGTAAGAAGTGCGAGGATCGGGCGGGCCGCCACAGCGAAAGTCCCAATGAAGAAGCCGCTGATCAGAAGGGTCACGGCAAAGACCACAACAATGCTGCCCAGCACCCGCGAGGGCTCTCGCTTGTCCTGGTAAATGGGTACAAAGCGGCTCATCGCCTCATTGAAGCCCAATGCGTATGTCTTGCCAACCGCTACTAAGGACAGGGCATAGGCAAAGTGACCATACGCTTCCGTAGTCAAGTAGCGCACCAACACCAGGTGGGGCAGAAATGTGATGGCGAGGGAAAGAACGTTGCCCACCACGAACAAGCTGGAGCCGCGAACCTGGTCGCGCGCGATCCCAGAAGAATCGCTGGCCGTTTTCCTGTCGGTGTCGAAAGTGAGCTCAACTGGCCTGGACGCCATACTCTCTCTTCAAATCAGGGAAAATGTTCTCGCGTCGTATAGCCATCCTTACCTCAGGATGCAATCGCCTCAGACAACTGGACAGTCGCGACTTTCAGTAGCTTCTCAACCGCTTGAGCAGTGTCCAGAATGTCCTGCTCGGAAAGTGTCGGGTGGACCAGAAACATCAGGCTTGTCTCGCCCAACTGTCGCGCTATATGCAACCTCCTGGCAGGCCGCATATTCTCCGGAAAGGCCTTCTCAAGATAAACCTCGCTGCAGCTCCCGCTAAAGCATGGAATCCCTTCTGCAACGATCGCCCGGAGCAAATGATCCCGGTTCCACCCATCCCGTAGCCATTCCGGGCGAAGAAACACATAGTACTTGTAGTACGCGTGACCGATTTCTGGTGGAGGAATCGTAACTCGGAGGGCGGGGATGGCGGCGAACCGCTGGTTCAGAATGTTGGCGTTTCTGCGGCGACATTCCACCTGGCTCGGAAGCTTCGCAAGCAGACTGCGCCCGATGGCTGCTTGCATTTCGGTAAGGCGCCAATTGGTGCCGAAAGAGTCGTGCAGCCAGCGGAACCCCGAAGAACCTGCCTTCATATGAGCCGCGTCATACCCCTTGCCATGGTCTTTGAAACTCCATGCCCGCCTCCACAGTTCACCATCATTCGTGGTGAACATACCGCCTTCCCCGCCGGTGGATATGATCTTGTCCTGGCAGAAGGAAAAGGCAGCTACATCGCCCAGGCATCCAACCGGCCTCCCCTTGTAAGTTGCACCATGTGCTTGAGCGCAATCTTCGATGACCTTGAGCCCACGTTCGCGAGCGAGCTCGTTGATTGGATCCATGTCACAGGGCCAACCCGCCAGGTGAACCGCAATGATGGCCTTGGTATTTGCAGACAACACTGCGCGAACACTGTCTGCCGTAAGCGTTTGGCTGATCGGGTCTACGTCCGCGAACACCGGCCTTGCGCCTCTGCTGACGGCGCAACTGGCCGATGCGACGAAGGTGCGGCTGGGAACGATCACCTCGTCGCCGGCTCCAATCCCCAACGCATAAAGCGCCAGTTCGAGAGCCACAGTTCCGTTGGCGACGGCGACTGCATGTTGACAGCCTGCTATCGCAGCAAACTCGCTTTCAAAGCGTCGCCCCTGCTCACCAGTCCAGTAATTGAGTTTTCCCGACCGCAGGACAGCGGTCACTGCGTCGACTTCGTCCTCCGACAGTGACGGCCAGGGTGCAAATTTGCGGGTTCGTACACATTGGCCACCATCGATGGCCAAATCGCTACTAAAGAGTTGCTCAAGTATCTCGACATCCGAGTCACGAGACACGTCTTGGGCCATGCTCGCACTCGGTGACCAGGCGGCGATGACTGCCGCATTTTCGTCGTCGACCACCTGTATCTCCTTGCAGTTCTCGCGTTCGAGCCGATACCGCCGCCCGCAGGCCGTACACGCGATCTGTGCTTCCTCGTCTGGTAGACGGATCCCGCAATAGCACATCCAACCGATCCGTTCAGCGGGCACACCAACCATCAGTGCATAGTCCGGCACATCCTTGGTAACTACGGCCCCGGCGCCGATAAAGCAGTAGCGGCCCAGAGTGACCCCGCAGACCACGGTGGAGTTCGCACCCATCGAAGCCCCTTGCTTCACCAGCGTGCGCTGGTATTCGTTCTTGCGCGGCACATGGCTTCGCGGGTTGATCACGTTGGTGAACACCATCGAAGGACCGCAGAATACGTCGTCCTCCAGTTCCACTCCGGTGTAGATCGTGACGTTGTTCTGAATTTTGACGTTTGCGCCGATGACCACTTCCGGACTGATCACCACGTTCTGGCCAAGGTTGCAGTGAGGCACCTATCTTCGATCCGGACATGATGTGCGAAAAGTGCCAAATGTGCGTGCCTTCGCCGATCTCGCAGTCCTCATCCAACACCGCAGTCGGATGGGCGAAGTACGCAGGCTTTGCCAACCCGATGTTCACGGGCTGCCCGCTTGCCTTCAGAGACTGCTCGCAGCCTTCCAACACCTCTAGCACTCGCACCGCGCTCTGCCCATTGGTCCGCGCCTGCTGGCGGGTGCGGATGCATTGTAGAAAATGCTCGCACTCGAGGCGCAGGGGCTCGACCTTGGGCAGCGGTATAACATGCCCGCAGTCCTTTTGCGCCACTGGTATCCGGTCGACCCAATCGATGCGATGCGAATACAGTACGAGCTTGCGCTCCGGTTCCAGGTCGTCGAACACGGCCATCTTTCCGCCGCCCACGATGGCCAGCTTCTGCTCTTTGAAAGGGTGCAGCCAGCTGACAAAGATGTGCGCCTTCACGCCGCTGGGAAACTCACACGTGGTCAGTGTGGTGTCTACGTTGTGGTTCAGATAGCTGCCTCCGTGGGTGGAGATGCGGGTCGGGCTTTCTCCCAGAAGAAATAAGACAGCAGAGATGTCGTGGGGAGCGAAGCTCCAGAGGATATTTTCCTCGGTGCGCAGCTTGCCCAGGTTCAGGCGCGACGAGTAGATGTACTGGATGTTGCCAAGCTCGCCCTGGCAGATCAATCGTTTTAGTTCCAGGATGGCGGGATGGTACTCAAGGATGTGTCCAACCATCAAAATGCGTTTGCGCTTGTTCGCCAACTCGACTAATTGCTGCCCTTCGTTGGCATGCAGGGCCAGCGGTTTTTCGGCATATACGTCCTTGCCCGCCAGCAGACACGCGCGTGCCAGTCGAAAGTGCTGGGCAGCCGGAGCCGCAATGACGACGGCATCAATTTCCGGATCGGCCAGCACCGGTTCCAGCTCGTTATAGGTGGCGACGTTGTACTTCTCTCGTGATATCGGCGAGAACCTGCTCGTTCTTGTCGCACACGCATGCGAGCGCATTCAGTTGGTGGAAGACGCGCACCAGGTTCTTGCCCCAATAACCGGCGCCTATGACTGCTACCCTCGGATTATCCTGCATCGATTCCCTCTGACTCCATCTTTGGTCCCTGAGTGATAAAAATCGGCGATTGCGGAGACTACTGCGCGCTGCTGCGCTTCTGTAAGTTCAGCAAAGATAGGCAGCGCCAATGTCTGTTTGCACGCCTGTTCGGCATGGGGTAAGTTGCCGGCCTTGTATCCGAGAAATGTATATGCGCGCTCGAGATGGAGCGGCGACGGATAATAAATTTCGGTTGGAATGCCTGAGTACCGCAGGTGATCGCGCAGTGCATCTCGTTGCACGGCGCGGATTACGAATTGGTTGTAGACGTGTACGCCGTTCTCCGGATCCGCCGGCGGCTCCACCCACTTCTGTACCCCAAAATCACTGAAGAGCTCCCTGTAGCGCATCGCATTCCGCTGCCGCGCTTCGGTCCAGGCGTGCAGGTGACGCAGCTTGGTTCGCAGTATGGCGGCCTGCAATGCGTCGAGGCGGCTGTTCGCACCGACCATTTCGTATTGATATTTATGGCGGCAGCCATGAACGCGAAGTACCTTGAGACGGTCGGCAAGATCCCGATCGTTGGTTGTGAGCATTCCGCCGTCTCCCGCTCCGCCAAGGTTCTTGGAAGGGAAAAAGCTGAAGCAGGCCATGGTGCCCAGACTCCCGACAGGTCGGCCCTCGTGCCAGGCGCCGATCGCCTGCGCAGCATCTTCTACTATGGGCAGGTTATGGGCGCGTGCGATTTCCATGATCGGCTTCATATCGGCGGATAGCCCGAATAGATGCACCGGCATGATCGCACGGGTGCGGGGAGTAATCGCCTCTGCCAGTTTGCGCGCGTCCATGTTGTAGCTCTGTGGATCAATGTCCACAAAAACCGGCCGTGCTTTCAACCTGACGATCGCTCCCCCGGTTGCACCGAACGTGTACGGAGTAGTTATGACC
The DNA here is from genome assembly GCA_963814015.1 of uncultured Acidobacteriaceae bacterium. Lineage (GTDB taxonomy): Bacteria > Acidobacteriota > Terriglobia > Terriglobales > Acidobacteriaceae > PALSA-350. Next base: position 36,416 of record CAWFBI010000001.1, on the reverse strand, counting down.
TCGTCTCCGGCGTCTATCCCCAGGGCCATCAAGGCAAGCAGAAGCGCATCGGAGCCCGACGCACAACCGATGGCGAACTTGCAGCCCACCAACTGCGCGATCTCACCCTCCAGCTTTTCAACTTCAGGACCGAGGATGAAATGCTGCTGCTCGAGTACTTCAGCGACGGCAGCCATGATCTCGTCCCGAATGTCGGCGAACTGGGCTTTCAGATCGAGAAACGGAAATTGCATCCTCGATTGCGCCGGTGGTGCCGTCGCCATCCGTAAAGACTGGACACTAGGAATGGTTGCCAAGGGATACCTGCTTAGGATTGCCGGGAGTCAATTGTTATGAGGATCTGGAGGGAATTTGCCGAGCAAGCTCACACAGTCATGCCATATTTGCGATAACAACCGTAGTCGATAGCAGGGGATTCGGCTGCGTTCAGAACGAGTTCGAGGACTGGAGCCGAATCAACCCCGCGAAGCATTTCCATGGCTCGTTTCAAACTCTCGCCGGAAGTCACGCCAGAGCGTCCGACCAGGATCACCCCATCGACCACGGCGGAAAGCGCCCGGCCATCGGAGAAGGCAAGAATAGGAGGCGAATCGATCACAATAAACTCAAATCTCTGCCTCAGTTCGTCCACCACAGCCGACATTGCGCTGGATGCAATCAGACCGCCGGGTTCACCAGGCGCAGAGCCTGACGACAAAAGGGACAAGTTAGGAAACCGCGCCGCCGGCACCACCACCTGGTCAACTTCCATGGTCCCCGACAACACTTCCCTGAGCCCATATTCAGCGACGATCTTCAGCGCGGGACCGACACCTTCGCGGCGCAGGTCGGCATCCACAATACACGTCGCGCCGTGGCGCGCGAGGGTGAGGGCCAGATTGATGGAAAGCGTGGTCTTACCCTCGCCCGGGTGAGGTGAAACGACCAGCAGCACCTGAGGAGACACGCCGTTCCGGCGAGACAGGCGCAACGAAAGGGAGAGACCGCGAACCGCCTCTCCTTCAGGCGAGTTCGGCCGGTCAACTTGAAACACGCTGGGATTCTCTTGCAGCTTAGCAGGAAGAAGCCGAGTCCACGAACGGCCGCGCAGGTCCGATCTGCCTTGATTGATCATCGGCACTACCGAGATTGATTCAAATTCCAGACACCTCTTCATATCTTCAGGAGTGCGAATACTTGTATCCACTGCTTCACGCAGGAATGCCAAGATCACTCCGCCTGCCATGCCGGCAAGCAGACCAATCACAATGTTTCGCAGGCGATGCGGACGCGTAGGCCGATCCAGCACCCGCGCCCGGTCCACTATACGGATATTGCTCGACTTGGTCGCGGCTGCGATGGCTGCTTCTTTGATCTTCTGGTATAGGGCCTCATAGAGCTGCACGTTCGCATCCGCTTCCTTCTTAAGCTCGTTGTATTGCGCCAGCAGAATCATTTGCTTGCTGGCTCCCTGCATCTGCGATTCCATCATCTGCTCGCGCGCTTGTGCTGCGGTGTAACTCGTCTTCAGATCTCCGAGAATCGCTCCCCGCTGCTCGCTCAATTGCGACTGAAGTTCGGCGACCTCGTTCTCAAGCTTCTTGGTGTTGGGGTGGTTCTGGCCGTAAATGGTCCGCGTCTGCGCGAGCTCGGCCTTGACTTCTGCCAGCCTCCTTGTCAACTCCTGCACTACGGGGTTGCCGCTGATTTGGGGCAAAGAACGGGCCTGAGCGTCGTTCAAATCGTTTCGGCGCGAGGTCTCAGGGTTCTGCGCCCCAATGCCACCGGCGCCGCCTGGGCCTTGGTAAGAAGACTGTTGTTCCAGATCCGCAATCTGTGACCGCAGTTGCTGAACCTTGTAGTTGTCCGGGGTGGAGGCTCCGCTCAAGTCCGCAAGCTGGCGGCGAAGATCAGCCAGCCGGGCCCGGTTATCCAGAGAGTCGGCTGTCACTTCGGCCGGACTCTTACGCACAACATCCACTTGCGACAGGTACGACTGCAACTGGATGCGGTCGGCCTGCGCCTGCATCAGTTGCCGGCTCAGCTCTAGCATCTGGTCGGAGTACCTGTTCTGGTTATCCCCGATGGTACTTATTCCCTTGTCCTTCTCAAACCTGGTCAGGGCGCGATTGGAATCATCCATGCGCTGGCGAATATCGTCCAGTTGCCGCTGCAGCCACTGCGACGATTGCGAGATGGCATTGTTTCGCAGCTTGTAGTCCCGTTCGATGAACATATTTACCAGGGTGTTGGTGACCGCCGCCGCCAACATCGGATCGTGTGCGCCCATGGCCACGGAGATTAGCCGGCTGGCTGCGTCGCGGGTGACCTTTCGCGACTCCTGGAAAACCCGCAATGCCTTGTTTTCCGCGGGCGTCAAAGGAACGGCAACTTCGATAGCCGCGCTGGGCGCGCCGCTGATTGCCTTAGGATCTGCACCGAAGTCGCGGTTTTGATCAAGATGAAGCTTGCGAATAACTTCCAGTGCCAACTCGTCGCTTTGCAGGTTCTGCGCCTGAGTCTCCAAGTAGTCGGTCGAGGCCCCGTTATTATTGTTGCCCTCGAGAGAAAACACTTCCGCTCCAGGCGGGTCAACCTCCAGACGCGCTTCGGGTTCATACACCGGCTTCATTATCAGCGTGACCACGGTCACGCTCACCACGACGATCAGGGCAAACAATGCCGACAGGCGCCAGTGCTTCCTGAGAATCTCGAGAGCTCGCAGCCACTCAGTGCCTTCCGTCCTCGAATTGATTGGAGAGCTCGGCGGTGAGTAGACGGTCCTGCTCAACTCAGCCGAGCGACGCTGAGTTGTGCCCGGCCGTGTCCAGGTTTCAAGATTTCTGTTCATCGCGTCCCCCTCCCGCCGCTCTTACCTGGCCGGCTGCATCAAGAAAATCCACCAGGGAAGAATCGACCTGCGCCCCCCTCTCGGACCTGTTACTGCAGGCAATTCCCAACGCGAGGGTCTGCGTAGGCTCGCAGACCGATTTTGCGTAACTATTCATAACTTCCTCATGTCGACAGGACAAGTGAGTTACGGGGTTTAAGAACGCGATCAGGCAATACTGCTCGCGGAATACCAGAGACGCCCCCGGGCGCGACGATAAATGAGCGCCACGTCGTGACGGTCGACTTCACACAGCGCAAGGATCTCTTCGCTGGGTTTGTATTCCGGCACAATGCGCTGAAATGTTTCTACCAGGCCGGCCACGTTCTTCGCTTCTACCAGCGCGGAAAGCTCATCCAGCCAGAGCCGTACTTGCTCGAAGCTGACCGGACCGCCATCAAGCACGCGAATCTTGGGATGCGAGGTCGGTTTGACGCCCTCTCCATCCAACATCAGTTCTTCGAACAATTTCTCACCCGGACGCAAGCCGGTGTAAATGATGGGAATGTCCTGGTCTGGTTCCAGACCTGAAAGCCGGATCAAATTGCGCGCCAAATCTGCGATACGTACCGGCTGGCCCATCTCGAGCACAAAAATCTCACTGGCCAATCCCATGCTCGAAGCCTGCAAGACGAGCTGAACCGCTTCGGGAATGGTCATGAAATACCGCTGTGCCTCCGGGTGGGTCACCGTGACCGGACCCCCGGCGGCTATCTGCTGTTGGAAAATGGGCACCACGCTGCCGTTGCTGCCGAGCACGTTTCCAAAACGCACCGCCACATAGCGCGTATGCTCACGTTGCAAACCAAGGATGATCAGCTCGGCAATCCGCTTTGTCAACCCCATAACGTTGGTCGGGTTGACAGCCTTATCAGAGGAAATCATGACGAAAGTTTTGCAACCGAACTGCCGGGCGACAAGAGCGACATTGTAAGTACCAAAGATGTTGTTGGTCACCGCTTGAAAACAGCTTTGCTCCATCAGCGGTACATGCTTGTAGGCGGCCGCATGGAACACGATGTCCGGACGATGCAGGGAGAAGACGTCTCTCATCGCGCCTACATCCTGGATATCGGCAATCACGGGAACAAAACGCTGCTGGGGCCGGTTTGTGCTGAGATCCAGACCGAGTTCGAACAACGCATTCTCCGAGCGATCTACCAAGATCACCTCGCGAGGACCGAAGTCGCACACCTGCCGACTCAATTCCGAACCGATCGAGCCCCCAGCGCCGGTAATCAGCAGGACTTTGCCCTCAAGTTGACTCCGTATGCTCGCCAGGTCGGTCTGCACTGGCTGCCGGCCCAGCAGATCCTCCAGTCGCAAGTTGCGCAGATCAGCAATGGACGAGCGTCCCCCGCTAATGTGGTTGCGAAGAGGAGCAAGAATTTTAAAGTCGACCTTACACTGACGACACTTTGCAATAATCTGTTCTACCTGAGGTCCGGTGGCGGAAGGGATCGCGATCAACACACAGCGAACGTCCAGCCGACGCAGCAACTCGGCCATGCGGTCACATGCGCCCATCACCTTCAGGCCGTGAATGCGAATCCCGTGCTTGCTGGGGTCGTCATCCACGAATCCAATGGGATTCAGGTTTAGCTGCGGGTTACGTTTCAATTCGCGCACGATCGTGCTCCCTGCTCCCCCTGCCCCCACAACCAGGGTATTTAGCTCAGCCGCACCGCGCTGCGCGCTTTCGGTGTACTCGCGGACTGCAAAGCGCGTGCCTCCTACAAGCAGCACTGTGAGCGCGAGGTTGATCGCCAACACGGAGCGGGGATACCCATCAACCCTGATAATCACCCCGATCAGCAAGTAAAGAACGACCGTGCTGGTAGATGCCGCCTTGCCAATATCCAGCGCGTCGCTCATGCCTACGTAGCGCCACCAACCACGGAGAAGTCCGAACCCGTAGAACACGAGCAGTTCGGTTGCAATAACCAGGGGCAGCGTCTGTACGAACATCGATTGATACGACAGGTCCGGACGGAAATCAAATCGAAGCAGAAAACTGCCGTAATAGCTCATTGCCAGCAGACCGATCTGCGAAATGAGAATCAGCGGCTTTCTGTGGTTTAGCAGGTTCAAAGCAATTCCCTCCTCTCTGTTCCGAACGTTGTGCAGGGGTTCGCAAGCGATCGGTACTTGCAACAAGCATCTGTTTACTCAGACATTACTGACGGGATTACTTGAGACGTTCGAGATCTGAGCGAGGCTGCAGAATAGGATCCACTTATTGGCGGACTGTTAGCGTGCTGCTCAGTTCAGATGAGATTAGCTGTACTCAAACTATGGCGTGGCTTCGCCATTCTTAACCGCAGGCGCGCTCGGCTAAGCTATTGATACTTCTTACCTTGGGGGAGTTTGCTAGGTTACCAAGGCGATGGACTGAACAAATTCCCTAGCTGGCCAGTCGTGCGTCAGCAGCATCTAACTCGAGGACGATCGCGCGCTCTATGAGCTCAATCGATACGACCACACGCAGCTTTCCTTTGCGACGAAGAACTCGCCCCTCCAGACCGGCCAAGGGACCCGATTTTATTTTCACCTGTCTGCCGGCAGTCAAGAAGGGATAGGGTTCTGCCCTACATAGTGCTAAGGACGATCGAAGCGTATCAATTTCATCGTCGGGTAGGTTAGCCGGCTTGCCGTTGAAACTCACCAAACGGATAACCCCTGGATGTGAGAGGACACGAACCTTATTGTTGAGAAACATCTTCACGAACACATAGCCGGGAAACAGTGGCAGCTCGATCTCCGCGCGGCGGCGGTTCCAGCGACGCACTGTGCGATAGAGTGGGAGGAAAGTCTCAACGTCTCGCTGTCTGAGTCGATCTGCAATCAGTTTTTCATGTCGCGGCAGGGTGTAGATCGCATACCAACGCGAACTCCCCTCGACCGTTCTCAGCGACTCTATACCGGCCATGGCTTCGCCCTTCTCAACCGCCTGTGTTCAGTTGAACGAGTAGATGATTTAGAACTGCTTAACCCGGTTTGTTCCTATGTAGTAAAGGCGATACACAGCGAGACACTTATGCTGGAATCCCAGGTATGGGGGACTACCCGCGACCAACACTAGAGAGTTCACAAGTTCATGTCGGTGCGGTAGCGCACATAATTGATTGAATTCGGAAGCGAATAAGTTCGCTCGAAGCAAAAAGCAATTTTGCTCGAGTGGGCGGCATCGGCGTGAGCGCAGACCGGCATTCCTTCGCCACTTCATATCCCTCGCTGACGTAAGTTCAGGAAGTAGCTCTTAAAGAAATAAGGTTGTGTGCTGCAGCGCACAGACACGGGCACTAACGCATTGGTAGGGATCTATCAGCGCGCGGGCCCATGTCGACATGGAAGGCGAAGGAATTTCTCACATTGGAGGAGTGGATGATTGCCTCGACAAGCCATCAATCTCAGACCATCCTGATCGTGGAGGACGTAGAGGAAACCCGCTACCTCATTGAGAAATTGTTGAGGAAGAACGGCTATGACGTGGAACTGGCGAGGGATGAGCAAGACGCGATCTGCAGAGCCCGTTTCCGGTCTCCCAATCTGATTTTGATGAGTTTGGGTTTCGACCGTGACGAACTCGTCGCGACCGCGCAACGAATTCGCAACCAAGCCGCTCTGAGTCGGGACACCGCGGTCGTTATTTTCTGTGTCCCGACTATTCCGGAAGGGGCTGAGATGGAGGTCTCCGAAAATATTTATGTGACGCGGCCGGACAATTTCGACCAGCTCAGAGCCCTTCTCCGCCGACTTCTGCGCGTGCGGTCCTCTATCTGCTGACCAGGTTATTTCGCCTTGCCCCGAGCAAGCGATGCAGTTCGTCTTCGACGATCTGATAGCATTCGCAAACGATAGCTTCCAGGCCTTGTCGATCGAGGATCTTGATACGGCCTCGTGAGTAGTGAATCAAGCCTGCATCCTGCAGGCGCCCGGCGGCTACGGTCACGCTCTCACGTCGTCCGCCCAACATATTCCCGATGTATTCCTGGGTCATCAGGAATTCGGAGTAATTCACTCGATCGAGGCACAAGAGAAGCCATCGGCAAAGGCGCTGCTCTACGGAATGGAGGCGGTTACAGACCGCGGTCTGCGAGATCTGGGTGATGAATGCTTGAGTGTAGCGCAGCAAAGTATGTTGGAGCAGTCCACCACGGGAAAATTCTGCCTGCAGAATTCTGGCTGGTATTTTGATGGCATCGCCACCAATCGGCACGACTGCCCGATGGGGAGCGGTACCGGATCCAAGGAACAAGGACACACCGACAACTCCATCATTCCCGGTAAGGGCGACCTCCGCAGTCGAACCATCTTGTGTGGTGTAGAGCCACGAGACGACACACGTAGTGGGAAAATAAAGGTAATCCAGGCGAGCACCCGCCTCATAAATCACCTGCCCCAGGCTGAGGGTCGTGTGCTGCATGCTCGGACGGAGACGAGCGCTCTCCTCAGCCGAGATAGAGGACAAAATATGATTTTCCACCGGGCTTTGTAATCCCGTGTCTTTCAACGTTGCTTCGGCGCATTTGAACATTTGAGATCCCAATCCTGGCGCGAGCGCCGTGGCGGCTGTCCGCACTGAGTACTGATGTGATGTTGTCATTTGAAAAAATCCTCGGCAGAAGTTTGCTTCAATGAAGAGCTTTAAAACGACCGTCGTCCCTCACGTGATGAGGGCCGCACAAGCAGTTTTTTAGAAGGCGGCAGTATGGTTAAGCGGTTCCAGCAGAGAAAGGCACACTCCGCTGTTTAAAGTGCGATAAAGTGCGAGAACGAGAGAGCGTAAAAGTAAGAGCTATATTCGCGAGCCGGCTCTTACAAGAAGTTCAAGGGTAAATATTGCGATCGTGAGAGTGGAGGGGAACGATCGTTAACTCCTCTAAACTGACGACCTGGTTAACTTATACGCTTGCGGCACAGCTTGACTATCACGCTGTGTTTTAAGCGCCCGGCCTAAATAAAGTCTGCTTCGGCTACCGACTCTGGTGCACTAACTTGTGGGCCCCGCAAGAATTATCCCTTGCGCTCAAATCGGATGAACAATAGCTAAAGGTACTGTGGATGTAAAGAAAACTTGGGTAACTCGCTTGACCATGACTTTCGAATGTGTCTAATTAACCTCCCTCTGTATGCCCCCGGATATGCCGCCTCCATCCCAAAAGGAAGTGTCCGAAGCTTAAGAACTGCAGATCCTCCATAGCGCTGCGCTCCGGTCGGGATGACCAAAGTTAAGGCTGGTAATGAAGTGTGAGTTCCGCGCCGGGGACTCTAAACCAACCACGGACGTGTTCGCAACCCGCGGGCCTCAGAGCCAGGCGCCTTCTTGGAAGATCGCCCCGTACGGCCCGGTCCATTGGCAGCGCCAGCTTTAAGTACGGAGATGCGGCGAGGCGGGGTCCCTCTACCTGAACTTGCCCAAGAGGCTCCTTGCTACCTTCCACAATGGAAGGGCTCAGGTGGGCGATGGCGTGTTCCTGACTCTTGACTGGGGTTGTGAGCGTGACATCGTGGGCACTCCCTAATCTTGTGTCAGGCACGCTGCATGCCTCCCGAGGGCCTTTAGAATCAGGCGGGTATCGACCGCAACCGATCCAACTGCTGCCTCCGGCCCGACACGCGATGACGCCGGGGAGTCTGATTTGATGGGCTTCCAGATGGTGAGCTTCCCCCGACCGCGCCCGGCGAGGATCTCGAAGCCTGCTCGCGTATTCGCTTAGGTCCCATTAGGGTCAATTCCGTCCCGCCAACGTCATTCCGGGGCATGGCCGTCCGGTATTCCCTTGCAGTCGCTTCGCACTCCTCGCAGGAGTTCCGCATCGCACGTACTCATTCTCTTAGTTGTCCGCTGGCGGAAACGCCACCTCAATCGTCGTATCGACTTCCTCTCCCTCGCCGTCCACCCTGTATTGCCACCATTTCACAGCGTCGGTCGCGGCCTGCGCGAGCAGCGGAGGACCAGAGACGTATTCGAGCTGCCGTGCTCTGCCAGACGCATCGATAACTGCATGGAGGGCTACGGTGCCGGAAACATTCGGCGCCTCATGCGGAATCTCCGGTGTCACTCGATAGACGAGCGCTTTCGCTTGTGTCTCACTATCGACGTATACCCGACGTGGCGCAGCCCGCTGTGCAGATGGCTCCTGCGAGACAACCGTCGAGGCGTCGTTCGAAGGTGACTCCTGCTCTGTAAGGTTCACGACCCAGACCGTGAAGGTTATCTCCTCATCCCTATAGTGTCCTGTGACTAGCCAACAACCGAATACCGGTATGGTGATGCCGCCCATCACACCTTCAATGCCCGTTTTGCCTCGGCCCCATGCGTTGATCTCGTCGTTCTCAGTGAAAGAGGGCGCGGGGCCGTCTAGCCTTTTCCCGGTAATCGTTAGCGGCCCGCTATCCTTGGGAAAGGCCTGATGGAACCACGGGAGTTTGTTAGAGTACGCATAATCGCCCTCAGCAGAGAAGGTCAGAGCCCGCCAGATTCCGTCGGTAGGCAGGACGGTCCATAGCTTGGCGGTGCCAAACCAAAACCGTTTATTCCCGGTCGGTGCGCCCCAGGAGGGGGGCTCGCTCTCGGGGTTGCCGGGAAAAGGAGCCGGCGGCGTAAAACTCCCATTTTCTGGCAGAGTAACCGGGCAATTCGCAGGCGGAATATCCTGCGTGGATATCCTCTCGGCAGGCTGCTCTCCCTGACGTTCCCGAGCCACCGCCGCAGACGGCGTTTGCGTGAACGTCAGCCCGATGAGGGCCACTGCGATGAAACCTGGCGGCAGCGACAGGAGCATGTCTGGCCCCCTGGTAAGACTTTCGTAGTGTACAACCGTGGACGAGGAGAAGCGGGACAACGCCAATGATGGATTCGCGCTGACGCACCGGTTCGCGTTTCTGACCGGTGCCTGGACGCAACGGGTGATCACGTATTCGCTAGCCGCGTCAAGGTGACAACCGTGATGTCGTCATCCTGGCCGAATGCGACGAGCCGGCAAGGGATATCAAGTCAAAATCTTGGCTAGTCAGCTTGCGGCCGCGGCGGATTCGCCCAGTGACCGGATTCGTCTTTCCCGCTCACAATGACCCCCTTCGCGTTCCAGCCCAGACCCGCTCTCACGATAGCCGGGCAATATCGCAGAGTCAGCCCGCTGCGTCGTTGGCTCGATTGATTCGCTTCGGATCCATGCAATAGCAGGTCGCTGTGGATGGAAATCTCCCCGGCATTCAGTTCAACATCTATTGGCCGTCCAAAAGTCTCAGCGCCCGGAACAGTTTGGTTCAGAACATTCCCTTCGTCGTTTTCACTCAGAGTGTAGGTCAAATGGCCCAGGTGGTGCGAACCAGGAATGAACCGCATGCAGGCGTTTTCGATCGTGGCATCATCGATCGCCAGCCATGCGGTCACAGCCATCGACGGCGTTAACGGCCAATAGCTCGAATCTTGATGCCAGGAAACCCGTTTGCCATCTCCAGGCATTTTGCAAAAGAAATGCGAACCCCAGGCAACCACGTTCTCGCCAATCAGGTCCTTGATGCGGGCCACAATACGAGCATCCGTCAGGATGTCGTAAACACGTCGATAGCGGAGGTGCGCCGTGCTGATCGAGTAGCTGTCGCCCCCTGCGGCGAGCGTCCTGGCCAGCAGTTCATCAAAATAACGACGGATGCCGGCTATCTCTTCTTCATCGAAGATGCGAATGCCGGCCAGGTAACCGTCGCGATTAAAAGCTGCAATCTGCTCCGGGGTGAGAGCTGCGGGACGCTCGGTAGTCGAAGGATGAAACCGCAGGTCGCGGTCAAGCTTGCTCAATTCTTCGCTGCTGGGGACGAACCTGGGTGTAGTCAACGGTTTCACACTTCCAATTCTGTCAGTCTATCGTCCGGATCCACGTAACCGGATACTTACAAAAGTCTAATGCCAAACCATGATTTCTTTGCAAGATCGACCTGGTTCCTTTGCGTCTTATTCGTCGGAGCCATGTCTGCTCGCGGGAACTGCCGGTACGGAACCGTGACACGGAACCGAGCGACCTTAACTCCGCATTAACTCGGTCGACTCGTCGCCTTAACTCCAGGGCAAATACTATTCGTTTTAGTATGCTTCGCACGAAACAGTTCATAAACGGCCAGCAGCTCACTGGCTCCCAGTCCCGCAGCTACGGCTGCGGCATACACCGCATAAAGAGTATCGGGCAACCGGTTGTCCAATCCTGCTTCGTGGGTCAGCGATACGATGTGGGCGAGAGCCCCTACGTGGGTATCCAGCGAACACTGATCACCGGTGTAATCGCGCCGTTCGAGCATCGGCCTCGCTGCGTCCACCGTTACGTCGATCGCGGTTATGAATGATCGCTTGTATTCGAAGAACCGGGACGAAGAAATTCCTTCCGACTCACACATTGCCGCAGCGTGAAGGAAAGCGAGGCAACCACCGTAGTAGGCTTCGAGGATCGCGCAATCGAGTGCGGCCGCTGAGCCGATTGCGTCCGCAACGAATACAGTGTTGGTTGCCAATGCTTGAGGGGTTGGTTTGCGGGCATCGAACACGGTCCGGTCGCCGGCATAGAACACGGTCGCATAATCGGTCGCGATGAAGCTCGGTTGCGCGAGGACGGCGCCATCGAGATAGTTCACACCGTGCGGCGCCGCCCACGCGGCGCCGGTGCGGGCGTTTGAAGGTGTCCCGCTCGTAAGCTGTACAACTGTCTTGCCCCGCAGCGACTCGCCCATCTCGGCTGTAAAGAGCACCTGGCCGCATACGCCATAGTCCGTCAGCGAAGCCACCAGGAGGGATGCATCTCGTGCAGCCGTCGCAGGCGTGCTGGCTAACGTCGCTACGCTCCGCAGTGGCCAGCCCTGGCCGGCGTGCGCTTCCACGCCACGACGCCATGTCCGGCCACAGCGAATGCGCGGGCCAGAGCCGTTCCCGTTTTACCCGTACCCAATACGGCGACAGTCTCGTTCATGCTCGATTCCCCCCACACGGTCAGCAATTTCATGCATCCGCGATCCGTGGTGCGATTTGACGAAGGCGCACATAGACGATTGGATCCGTCCGATAATCCGCGTCTAGCTTTCCCGAATTGTTAAGAGCACATTACGCGATGGGGGCGACGTTGGAAAACCGTATCAATCCGATTCCGCCGGCAAACAGACCAGGACGTGAGGTCTATCGGGGGAAATAGAGGAATCCTTGATCAAGGTCCGTGGCCGGATCCAGAACCTTGACCACAGCATTTTGCGTGGCCTATCATGGGCGCGTTCAATTCGGTATTCCCGGCCGGCCCAAACCCCAAACTTACAATCACCAGTGGAAGGAAAAAGCTATGAAGAGGATACTACCCTTGTTGGTGGCGATCGTCGCGCTAGCGGTCGCCGTCTTGGGCCACGCCAGCTCCGCGCAGGACAAGCAGGACAAGTACACTCTGAAGGTGCCGGGCGGGCTCGCGTTCTCTGAGTTCAAGGGATACGAAGACTGGCAGGCAGTCGGCCCGAGTCAGACCGACGCCGCAAACGTGATCAGACTCATCCTTGCGAATCCAGTGATGATCGACGCGTACAAGGAAGGTGTTCCAGGCAATGGCAAGCCCTTCCCCGATGGCTCTAAGATTGCGAAAATTGAGTGGAGACCGAAAAAGTTAACCGATCCCCCTTTTTCCGCGAGCACCCCAGACACGGTGCCTGGTGACCTGACTGAGGTCGAGTTCATCGAGAAGGACAGCAAGAGATTCTCGGACACGCACGGATGGGGATATGCCATGTTCGACTATGACGCCTCATCAGGTAGCTTCACGCCCGCCACCTTGGCCAGCAAGCCGCCGCAGGGTCACGACGCGAAATGCGGCGCCGCATGCCACACGCTAGCGGCGTCAAAGGATTACATTTTCACGGCATACCCCAAAAGATAAACCCCAATTAGTCCTCTCCAAGTCCTCCTCGCGAGCCCCGAATGCGGGAACCACCGCGTCGGGGCCCGTCTATTTTTTCCGCATGAGAGGGCAAAGACTCTAGCCCACGGCCGCGCTCGCCATGCGCGTCTCCATTTCCTCCATTGGGACATCTTCGACATGGGTGCCGATCGTCCACTTGTAGCCGAATGGATCGAGAAAGGTTCCGGAACGATCGCCGTAGAATTGATTTTTTACCGGACGCAGCACTTTGGCTCCTGCTGCGACGGCCTTCTTTGAGAAAGTGTCAACGTCGTCGACGTAGAGCATCAGACTAACGGGCGATCCGTTGTGATGTTTGGGGCCGTACGCATCCATTTGCGGGGCCTCATCGGCCAGCATAATCCGAGAGTTTCCGATCTGGATCTCAGCGTGGCCGATCCGGTTCCCCATGGGCATACGAAAGAGTTCCTGCGCGCCGAATGCCTTTCCGTAGAAATCAATTGCGGAGTTGGCATCCTCGAAAATGAGATACGGGGTGATAGAGCTATATCCGTCGGGAATTGGCTTGACCATGACAAAAGCCCTCCTTCTATGGACGAATGTCCAGTGGCAGAAGTATAGACCCTCGGCGCTCAAACCATCTGCGACTTGGTTCCCGTCTCACCGCCAATTTCCCTGATCACCTTTATGATCACGCGCGCATACGTACACGTCGTCCAGCAGCAGCCCCTGTTCGCGGGCAATGAATATCGGTTTCCATAGCGAGACTTCTTCCGACGTTTGACTCTGAGCCGTCAAAAAAGCACTTGCAACACATTACACCTTATGGTGTAATGTTGACCAATGGATCAACTGACAGATGTTTTGAGCGCCATTTCTCACCCAACTCGGCGCGCGATTATTGGAAAACTGGCAAGCGGCCCTGCCCGGTTCCTGGATATCGCAGAACCGTTCGATGTGGCTCTTAACGCTGTTACGAAGCACCTCAAATTGCTTGAGCGTGCTGGTTTGATTGAACGTGAAAAACAAGGCCGGGAAGTTCTCATTTCACTTCGCCCGGAACCACTTCGCCTGGTGGCAGGATGGGTGCACGAATATGAACGTTTCTGGAATGAGAAGCTCGATCGGTTTGAGGGTCATTTCAAAGAAAAGAGGAAAAAGAAACTATGACAAAAACGAAGACCATTGAAATCAAAGTTGAACGAACAATTCCCGCTCCGCTGGGTGAGGTGTTCGATGCATGGCTGAATCCAAAGATCCCCGGCAATCCGTGGAATATGGCTGAGAAGCTGCTCCTGAATCCGAAAGTAGACGGGTTTTTTTATTGGCGTGTCAAGGGCATTTCCCATTACGGGCGATTTACGGAGATGGAGCGGCCGGGTCGAATTCAGCATACCTGGGTGTCGCCGAACACCCTCGGCGAAGAATCGACAGTAACTGTGACCTTCAGGAAACAGGGAAAAGACACCCTCATGACCCTGGTGCATTCCGGCCTTCCCGATACTGACGGTGGAAGAGGGCACGACGACGGCTGGAACTACTTTCTAAATATTTTTCCTGAGCACTTTGGAGATGGCTCACGCGACAGAAAGTAAAGGAGCGATCATGGCAAAGGTAATATCGGAAACGCTTCGGCGATCACAGTTCCACGACAAGACCGGGACACCATTCGTAGATTTTATTGTTATGTTCTCGGCGCCAAAATCGTGAAAGACGACAACGAAAAGGACACTCTTCGTCTGGAAGAAGACTTCTATATGTTGTTTCGCTATGGGGATGTCCCTGATGAGAGCGAATTCTTACGGTCGCCAAGATCGCTCTGGCTGCAAATGACAATGTGGGAGAAATGATGCGGAAGATTCTCGATTTCGGCACCACGAAGATTGATCTACCATCGGGACTGCCCGGGTCGGTCCCCCATCTTTATTTTCAGGCGCCGGGGGGACAATGCTTCCAGCTGCTCCCAATCAACGAGAACCAGGCATATTACAAGGGACCCACAGACGGCCCGAACCTGGCAAATGAAAAAGGGCCGAGGCCCTCAAGGAGAAAGCGATGAGCGAGTTGGCATTGAGGCATCACGAGAAGATATCTACAAGTATTTAACCGAGACCGAGAAACAACACGGATTTCATTTCACCTTCTACTCCTTCCGCGCCTCTGCAGCACACATGCTCTCACCCTATTTCCACTCCGGTTGGCCTTTCCAGGGCCCGCGCAGGCTGCCGGACGTGTTGCATCAGCTCACCCGTCGACTTCCTTGAATGTTCTATCGGCATAACCGATGAGATGCAGCGAAGGGTTACCGCGCCGGTACGTTACCCGGCTGCAGGCAGGTGCTCAATGCTAAAATGGGCGCCAATTTACACCTCGGGCTTCCGCTGTTGCTCGCCGGGGGAGATGCGATGAAAGAGCTTTCGAAATCTCCGCTCTGGCCGTTTGTGTGCGCCTGCGCGGCGTTGCTCGCTGGCTGCAGGAATGCGGAGCAGCATGCGGCCCTGACGATTCCCGTCAGCAGCACCGGTGTGCCGGTGGGCTTTCGCGACATCAGCACGCTGCCGGGAACGGTCTTCCAGGTAACCTACACAACTGCAACCGTCCGCATTGACTTGCCATCAGTCCAGAAATCGCTGACCAGCGTGAGCGATGATGGCAGGGTGCTGGTTTTCGACAGCGATGATGCTCGCTTGCATCGGCTCAAGCAAGGGTCGGTGTTGTTTCTCGAACACCTGGGTGTACGGCGCGTGGATGCGGTGAACATTCAGGGTTCCCGGGTCGCCGTGCTGACGGACACCGCAAGCCTGCCGGACCTGGTGCAGGACGGGACGGTTCAATTCAAAGTGCCGGTGGATTTCTCCCAGCTCGCAGCCCGCAGCTCCGTCACCAACTACAGGGAGCCGGAGCCGCTGAGAAATATCTTTCGCTGGTTTTCTCCTCCTGTTGCTTATGCCAGCGCGCCCGAACTCAAATACAGCGCCAAGGTCAAGGCAGAAACCGACGGCTGGGAGTTCGAATTGGAAGGCGAGCCCGAAGGGGGCGGTCTGGCGCTGACTCTCACGGCGGCCAAGAAAAAGCTGGCTGGGTTAACGGCCACGGTCAACGTGAAGGGCAAGCTGGAGAACGTGAACACTACCTTCCAGGCGGTGATGAACAGCGGCAAGCTGCAACAATTTGCCTACATGACCCCCATGTCGGGCACGGTGGATGTCGACTGGTCTGTGCTGACCATGGCGCCGGGCAGCAGCATCGGGGAGTCAAGACTTAAGTTGCCGCCCTTTGCCAAGGATGTTTTCGATATCTATGGCATTCCCTTTCTCTTCAAAGTGGACGAAGCGCTGATCTTCAAGCCCGGCTTCGGGGGTAAGAAAGACGTGGCCGACGGTAACTTCCACGTGGTCTACACCGGCAGCGGCGGACTTACCATCCATGGCAGCCAAAGCGCCCCCGAAGGAAAGATGGAGGGGCAGCCGGAGAACGGCAACACCACCGCCGAATCGCTGGCGCCGCACGGGGTCGTGGTCGCCATTAACGCGCCCAAGGTGTCGGTTTCCCTGGGCACGGAGAGCCTCAAGGAGGCACTCAAGCAGGCGGTTCCCGCGGGCATCAGCGATAAGGTTGCGGAATTGATTGAGAAGGGGCCGTTTGGCGGCCTGATCAAATCGCCCAAGGAAAATTTCTTCAAAACCGAAGGCGGGGCGTATTTGCAGCTGGTGACAGAGTTCGACTACGCCGGCTCGGGTCCGCTGAGTATCGTCCCCTGCTCCATGACGCACTTGAATTTTTACGCCCAGGCGGGGGCGGATGCGACCCTGCTGGGGACGACCGCGGAATCCCCCAAACTGAATCTGAATGAGGTCAAGAAAACACAGCGGGAGCCGGATATCGATGCCTGTGGTGCGAAGTAACTGCCCGCATCCGTGGAGAAAGCTATGAACCGATTTTGTGAGCAATGCGGCAACGCCCTGCAGCCAGGAGCCCGCTTCTGCCAGCTCTGCGGGAAGGCTGTGCCTCAGGACACGGCGCAGGCTGCTGTCTCCGCGCCCCCGTCGGCTACACCACCATGGCCCACGCCAGCGTCACCCACGCAACCATCGTTCATACCACCATCGCCCCTCCCACCCCAGGCTGCTGTCTCTATGCCACTGCCGCCCGCGCCACCGCCGTCGATGCCGGCCGGTTATTCCACCGTGAATCTCCCGCCGGCCGCGCCGCAACCGCAGCGCCGGTCGCCTCTGTTCAAATTGCTGGCCATCGCGCTGGCGCTCATTCTTGTTGCCGGGCTCACCATCCTTGCAGGTATTCTTTACCTCGGCTACCGCGTTGGGCAAAAGGCAACCCATGTTGCCAGGACCATCTCCCGAGCCACCACCAGCCCAAGCGGAACCCTGCGCAATCCGCTGCAGGATCTGCTGGCCAACCATGCACCTGGTGACGATATTCCCACTCTCTCTGCGAGTGCTCCCGTAACTCCGTGCGCGCCTACTCCTTTTCCGGACCAGCAGGCGGCGCGCATTCCTCTGAAACCGGGCACCGTGCTGACCACTGCGTGGGGAGTCAAGTATGGCGATATTGAGCTCAGCAACAGGATCGACTCGATTGATAACTCGACCTTCGCCGCGACCTCTTCAGCCCCGCAATTCAAGGACGACTTTGCCAAGACCGTAAACGCGAGTACGGATACCAATCAGAACTGCAACGCCGACTTCCGTTCGGCCGGAACTTACATTACGGTTAACTCCCATCGCCTGCCGCGGCTTCTGCATGATGTTACCCGCACTCGTCTTTCCGACGCTGGATTTCAGGCCATCAAGGAGAGCGGCAAGGTCAAGCTGCGGTATATGGATATCTGGAACGTGCGCGACGGCGTGAAACCCACCTATGAGTCGGGGACCCTTGCCCGGGTGGAGCCGAACGACGTGGACTACCCCATGATCGTCAACGATCAACGGGTGACTCTGCCGGCGATCCACCTTACGGGAACGTTTGAGACTGAGGGCAAAGACCCTCGTCCTGAGAGCGACCGTCCCACGCATATCGGGGCTGAACTTTTTGTGTTGGATGATGCGCCGGATCCTCTGGTCCTTTCGTGGAGGCTGCGACACCCTACTTTCCATGCTGGAAACTTTCGCGTGGAAGTGGTGAAGATCAACTTTCCCGTGACTAAGCCCGATAACGTGCTGGAGAAGCAGTTGACGCAGGAGAAGCGCGCTGTCACTTATGGCATTTACTTCGATTTTGCCCAGGCGACGTTGAAGCCGGAATCCGCGCCGGTGCTGAAAGAGATTGCGCAGGCCTTGAAGGACAATCCCGACTGGAAGCTGACGGTGGAGGGCCACACCGACAATATTGGAGGAGACGCCTACAACCTCGATCTCTCCAAGCGGCGCGCGCTGGCGGTCAAGGAAGCTCTGGTGGCGCAATACAACATTGTCCCGGATCGGCTGGCCAATGAAGGGTTCGGCGCGTCTCGTCCGGTGGAAAGCAACGACACCCTTGAAGGCCGAGCCCGCAACCGCCGTGTGGAGCTGGTCCGCCAATAACAGGACCTCGACAAAACCAGTGCGTCTTGAACCACTTTGTGAAGAGTTGAGGTTAACGGGAGCAGTAGCAACCAGCGTAACGTTACACGCATCGATGCGCAACTCGCCCGCGATATTTAACCGGAAGCAGTCAGGCTGGCCTAAGAGGGGAAACATACAGAGAGGCACCCGGTCAATCCACAGCAATCGCCCTTACGCCTCCGTCGGTAACTCCGGTTGTCTTCTTTTCCATGACGACTCAGTCCCTATGATTTGAGCAAAAGATGACACTGCGCAGCAAGATTGTGCTATAGAGGCGTCCACAAGGGGGCTAGCAATGAGATAGGAGAACTAAACCAGAGCTATGACCCGCAGCGACATCAGGTCTGGCTCCTGAGGAGCATCAGCATGACCGCAGCTACATCCAGCATTTCTCGCCCTCCCGGCAAGCTCTTCACCGAAGATCTTGATCTGGTGCCCACGATGATCCATGCGGCTGCTACCACAGCCATCAGCGTTCACCCACTGCGGCGAAATATTGCCGTCCTCGAGGGCTCAGGAGGCAACATCACGGTTCTGACCGGCGAAGACGGAATGCTCCTCGTCGACGCCGGTTTCTCGGTATCGCAGCCGAGAATATCGGCTGCGCTTGATTCCATCAGCCGTGACCCTATCCAGCACTTGATCAACAGCCACTGGCACACCGACCACACAGATGGCAACCAATGGTTGCGCTCCGCCGGCGCCACCATCACCGCGCAAGAGAACACCAGGAAGCACCTTTCGGTGATGACGCGCGTAGCGGGCTGGGATTGGGACTTTCCCGCTCGGCCAGCCGGTGCTCTGCCCACAAGTACATTCGATACCCGGCACGAGATGCATTTCAACCATACAAACATCACCCTCGAGAAGTATGATCCGGGTCACACCGACAGCGACATATCTGTGAACTTTGCAGAAGCCGATATTCTACTCGTGGCCGATACCTGGTGGAATGGCGTTTATCCGTTCATTGACTATTCCACGGGAGGCAGTATCGACGGACAGATCCGCGCCGCCCAACAGAATGTTGACGCTGTTACGGCCGACACCATCGTCGTTCCCGGGCACGGCCCGATAGGAGACAGGTCAGCACTTATCGAATTCCGCGACATGCTCGTGGCCATTCGGGAAAAGGTCGCCGGCCTGAAGAGACAAGGGATGACCGTCTTCGAAGTGATTGCCGCCAGGCCAACCGCCGCATTTGATGCCAAGTGGGGGCAGTTCTTAATCACCCCGCCCGCTTTCACAGGGCTGGTTTACCAGGGCGTTTGATCAGCAATCCCATTCGACTTCGCCCCCACCGCACGCCCCACGGTCGCTCGAGCAGGCGCTGCGGGCGGGCTGGCAAGGGGGAGGGTGATTGCGGTCAGTATTTCTAGTACACTCCCGTCTCCATCGCCTCAGCCCCGGAGAGCGTGCTGATGTCGCCTATTGCGGATACCGGGTGGGCCCGCCGTCCGCGTTGCTTTTGGGCGCACTTATACTGCCGCTCCCGGTCCCGTCAAATAAAGCCTCTGGGTGATAGGTTTCGGGCGTTTTCTGCGCCTTTATTAATCGGAGGAGGCAAATAGAAAGCGCGCCGGCGCCGCTCCATCTGCCGCTCATGTTCCCGGCAATCTTTCTACTTTAGTTCTCTGTTGTTTGGCTGATGTGGCAAATCGCGGGTATAGCGGTGCTTAGCGATCCCGCTGGTCCTGGCGGGAGAGACGACGCAAAAGTTGCGGTGACGTATTGTTCCGTACTGAACGGGCCTACCTGTCAGCCATACCTGCCAGGTGAGAACTGGATTCATCTCCTTCAGAGACGTTGGCGAGTTACCGGGGCAGCGAGTTATCGGGATCTGTCCCCGGAACGGCCAGGCTCCTTGCTGTTTCCTGCCAGACAACCGACCAAAGGAAGAAGGATCAAAAATGAAAAAGTACCTCCTGACTGCTCTTGCAGTTCTTGCGACGTCCACAGGCTTATCCGCGCAAATCGAAGCAGGCCCCCACCGCCCGGGGAATGTACCCGCCGGGTATGTGGTCACGCCCTTTGGTTATTTCCATCCCTCTTGCGTGCAGAGCATTGCCGAAGATGAAGCCTTGCTGCCCAATGGGCAAGTGCAACACAGCGATGGAAGTGTTACCGGCAAGACCGCCTGCAATTATCCGCGCTATGCCCCCGACGGAACGCCCAAAGTAGCGACAGCGAAGCCGCAAGTACCCGAGGTCAGTGGTTGGATTGAGAGTGCAAGCGTTACTGCTGCAACCAACAAATCGTTCAGTGCCCTTTTTGCCAGCTCTACAGTGCCGTCGCAGCCGCGAGGTCAGGATGGCCAGGTGCTGTTTTTCTTTCCCGGATTCGAGGACATCAGCAACGTGGAGAGTATCCTCCAGCCGGTAATGACCTGGTCCGCTGGGCAGTGGACGGTTTCCAACTGGAACTGCTGCTTGAGCGACATCACTACGCAAAGTAGGCCAGTGAACGTCAGCCCCGGAGATGTAATCGTCAGCTCGATCACCGAAAATTGCCCTCCAGGAACACTTTCCTGCGCCACCTGGAATATCTTCAGTCTGGATACGTACACCGGCAAGAGCACCACGTTAGCGAAAACTCCCAGCGAGGGACAGGTATTCAACTGGGCATTTGGCGGGGTACTCGAACCCTACTATGTGGTCAATTGCGACGACTATCCCAGGGGTGGCCATGAGACCTATCAGGTAATCGTGTTCGACGAGCGCTTTATTCCCATAGATCCGAAATGGAGTGTATCGGTGAACACGACCCAGACACCGCAGTGCGGTTATAAAGTAGACGCGAAACCTTTCGAGGTTGCTCTCGATTACTAATTGCGAGGAGCGCGTACAAGTTAAAGACCACTAGTTGCGCCGGGTTTCTATCGGTCCTGCCATTGCTGGGCGCTACTGCCGAATGCTAGACTTTTCGCGTCAGGGGTAGAGTCCATGCTCAGCCTCAGGATTCGCCTTGCCCCATCTCTCGCGATCGCGGCGACGCTGTTGGCAGCCATTGTATTCCCCGTCAAGTCGGCAAGAGCCCAGGCCCAGACCAACACCACCGCAAACAACCTGCCCGCAACCAAGTTAAAGGTAACCAGTAACCTGGTGGTGGTGCGGGTAGTCGTGCGTGATGCGCAGGGTAAGCCGGTGAAGGGCCTTCGCAAGGAAGACTTCAAGCTCTTCGATTCCGGCAAGGAGCAGCCGATCGTGCAATTTGAGGCGGAGTCCGCAGTTGAATCACCTTCGCCTCCGGTGGTGCCTCGTAAGCCGGAACAAGCGGTCGCAGCGCTTTCCTCCGCATTGCCCGGACGGTTTCTGGCTCTCTACTTTGACGACCTGTACACCTCTGATCTCGACACGATGCAGGTACGCCGGGCTGCCGATGACTACCTTGCTGCCAACCTCCAACCGACGGACCGTGTAGCCATCTTCGCTTCCGGGGAGATGCTTTCCGACTTTACCTCTGACCCGAAACAGATCCATGAAGCGCTGTCCAGGCTCCGGCCCAGTGGACGCTCTCCCGCTCCTGCTTGCCCGGATCTTTCCGACTATCAGGCGCTGGAAATGACGAAAACCGCGGGCAATGTCGATCTCAACAATCCCTGGAACACGTCAGATGCTTGGGGATTGGCGTTCCAAGAGGGATTGCAGCGCGAATGCTTGCCATGCACGAAAAGTTGCTCTGTACCGGCCCGCATTGCAAATAAGGATTTCCTCCTAAATCGAGCGACCACGGTTGTGGGCCAGGATGAAATACTCACGCGCTCCAACCTGCAGGAACTTGAGCAAGTGGTGAAGTACACGGCGCAGATGCCCGGTCAGCGAACCGTCATTTTTGCTTCCCCAGGCTTCCTGTTGGCGGACGACCAGTTTCGATTGGAGCGGATCATCGACCAGGCGTTGCGTTTACAGGTGGTCATCAGTTCGCTCGACCCAAGAGGGTTGCCGGTCCTCATGCGCCAGGTGGATGCATCCCTGCAATACATTCCGTCAGGAGGAGCGGCAGCAGGAGCGATGCATCGCCTGGACCAAAACAGGGAAGTGGTCGCAGGGGATGTATTGGCGCAGGTTGCTGAAGGTACCGGCGGTGAATTCTTTCACAACAACAACGATTTGAAGGGCGGATTTGGTCGATTGGCAGGATCTCCCGGCGCCTATATCCTGGCCTTCGCTCCCAAAGACCTTAAACCAGATGGCAAATTTCACCAGTTGAAGGTCACGTTGGTCGAGAAGGTGTCGTCGTATAGCATCCAGGCTCGTCGCGGCTATTTCGCCCCTGGGAATGAAGGTGAGGCAAAGGCAGGGACCAGGGGAGTAGAAGCTTCCAGTGCCGCCGGTCAAGTACAGGAGCAGATGCGGGAAACGCTCCTTTCGAAAACTGGAATCGCAGAGTTTCCGGTTGTTCTGGACGCTAAAGTCTCAGGGGAGCAGGGAGAAACACGCGAGCTGTCCTTGTCGTCCCACGTGGACCCTCAATCACTCCATTTGCAAAAGGAAGGGGACCACAACCTCGATACGTTGACATTTATTTTTGGCGTCTTCGATCAAAAAGAAAATCTGGTGATTGCCCAGCAGAGGCACGCAACCGTAAATGTTGCGGATGGACAGTTGCCCGAGTTTTTCAAGGCTGGGATAAGCGTCGACATGGCCTTTCAACTGAAGCCTGGCAGCTATCGGATACGCGAGGTGGTGACTGATTCCGACCAGCACCTTACCGCCTTGTCTCGCGAGGTAGATATCCCGCAGGTCGTTCCTGCCACGCCGGCCATTCCTACAACGCCTGTAGTCTCTGCAACTCTGCCTCGTCCAGCGCAAGCGCCGCAGCCAAGCGGCCAGCCAAATCCCCAGCCGGTTCAGCCATCGCAAGCTCCGATGGGCCAGGCGGCGCAGGCGAGTTCCGTCCCGCCGTCCTTGCCATCGCAAACTCCGCCACCGGCTCCCCCATTACCCGCCCCGGCACTTCAGCCGGGCACGCCCTCAGCTTCCGACCCGGCCACCGCCAGACTTCTGGTCCGCGTGTGGGACAACTTTGTCCAATCCCTATCCTCCCTCCCCAACGTCTTCGCCGATGAGCATGTGCTCTCCAGCGTAAGCGCCCCGTATAGCAATCCCTCGAAGAGCGGTGTCTACGACAGCGAGTTGGAGTCCACCATCGATTCCACCATCGATTCCATCTTTCGACTCAAGCGTTTCAGCGCCGACGGGAAGACCGCCGACCTGGTCGAGTCCCGCGAAATCAAATATGTTGACCATCAACCCGCCGCCAAAGGTCAGTCCCTGGCCGGGCCCGCCATTCTGGTCGGGGCGTTTAGCCGTGCTCCCAATGTCTTCTCGCCGGAGTTAAAAAACTGCTATGACTACCGCCTGCTCCCCAACATGCGCAGCAAGCCCGGGGAGACCTTCTTGTTTCTCCACGCCGACGTGCTCGTTCTCGAGTACGCTCTCAAGTCGCCTGTCCCCGCCGAATGCCCCGTGGGTGAACAGACGATGGGTCGTGCCTATGTCGATCCATCGTCGATGCAGATTGTCCGCCTCGAGCAACAGTGGCCGAGGCGCCACAATGAAGGTTCAAAGTTCCCGGTCTCCTGGTCCTGGTATATCGACTATGCGCGAGTCATGATGGACGGCAAGCCTTTCTGGCTGCCCAAGACCATCTGCTCCAAGGCATCGTCCCTCGATGGGGGGCGCTTCAAGTGGAGCTTCCTCGCGACCTACAGCAACTACCACCTGATGTCCGTCACCTCCACCATCCTCCCCGCCGCCAACAGTTCGCAACACTAACCGGGGGTAACAGTCCGGAAAGTTGAATGCCTCCGGCGAACAACTGGAATTGCTGCAATAGGTATCATGTCGACGAATTTCTCCTGACGAATTTCTCCTGTCGACGAACTTCTCCCTAACTTAGCGATCTCAGCCCGGCATCACGACGGAATAACCCTGCTTGCGTGGGAAGTTTCGGGGAAGTTTCGAGAAGTTTCGAGAAGTTTCGGAAGTTTCGGGAAGTTTCGGGACAGACGAAATGGAAGTTTCGGGACGAAATGGAAGTTTCGGGACAGACGAAATTACCCTGCTTAAATATTAGTTTGGACCGACTCGAATCTAAAGTGTTTTTAACCACGCTACCGGGGAACGTTTTAGGTCTTCCTCCGATGATTGACGGATTGACCGGTGCGATCAAAGACAAGTCTCGCAGCAAGAGGCCACCCACGGTTTCGCTCCAATATGTACGGATGGATGGATGAATGGCTCGCTTCGCACGTATAGTGGCGGCAGGCTTCCCCCATCACGTCACCCAACGCGGCAATGCGAGGCGCTTCATTCTCGAAACGGATGCCGAGCGGAACGTCTACCTCAGTCTGCTGGAGGAAGGCCTGGAGCGTTACGGCGTAGAACTGATCGGCTACTGCTTGATGTCGAATCATGTTCATTTGCTGGTCGTGCCACGCAAAGAGGACGGGCTGGCGCGCAGCTTGAAGCTAACGCACGGCCGGTTCGCAGGCTACTGGAATGCGGCGAATCGCTCGAGCGGTCACGTCTGGCAGGGGCGCTACTACTCTTGTCCACTTGATGAGGCCCATTTGTGGGAAGCCTTGCGCTACGCAGAACTGAACCCGGTTCGCGCCCGCCTAGTCGCGCGCGCTGAGGATTGGCCTTGGTCCTCTACACCCGTTCATTGCGGTCTTGCTGCGGCAAACCCTCGGCTGGCAATGGACATGTGGCGCAGTCGATGGGGTGCTGAGCAGTGGCGAGCCTACCTGGAAACGCAGGCGAATGAATCGAGCATAAAAGCAATCCGGGATAGCACCTTGGGCGGCCGGCCGCTGGGATCGCCGGAATTTACTCGGGCGTTGGGACGAGAGGCCCATCGACCGCTCACCGTGCAGAACAGGGGTCCAAAGAAGCATGCTGAGACAGCTAGCAAACAAATCCAACGCGCTGCCAGGGACTTTGCGGATCGCAAAAGTAGACGTTCACCTTCGTGGCCACCGTAAAGCTCTGGTGTTTGGCCATCTCGAGCCCTCGATCCCACGTCAACGAGCGCCTCAGAGAGGCGGGCAGTTTACGGATCTGCCGGCTCAGCGCGGCGACGACCGTCGCTGTGTCTTTGCTCGGCACTTTGACCAGGATGGTAAAACGCGAATGCCTTTCCACCAGAGTTGCGATATGACTGTTGCTGCTGCCGCTGAGCAGATCGCCCTCCCAGTGGCCGGGGATGGCGCGGTCTTCAATCTCTGCAGGTCGCTCACGGATGGAGATGGCATCGACGATCTGACCATGGGACTTTCCTCCAGCTCGAGCGTGCCGTGAGCGACGGATAAGCCGCTTGGATCGCAGGTGCTCAATCAGCTCCTTCTTCAACACTCCTCGTGCCTGGATGAACAAACTGCGATAAATGGTCTCGTGGGACACACGCATACTCTGGTTGTTGGGATACCGTATCTTGAGCCATCCCGAGATCTGTTCCGGCGACCAATCCAGGATCAGTTTACTGGCAACGATCGTCCGCAACCTCCTGTGTAATGCAAGAAGACATGGCTTAGGTCGTAGAGCTGTCTTCCAGGCCTGCTGATCGGCTTCGTTGGCTCGATAGAGTGACCGGCCGCCGTTGCGTACCACCTCCCGGCTCACCGTCGACGCTGCCCGTTGCAACCCTCTGGCTATCTCTCGAATCGACAAACCGGAAGCAATGCCTCGGGAGATGTCTTCCCGTTCGGCGAGCGTGAGTGTTCGCTGCGAGCGGTGACGAAGAGCCGGAGCTATCCCGCCGTGCTGCGACCACAGAAAATGAATCGAGCCATGATCCTTGACAAAAGCACGACCAATCTCATGTAACGACTCTCCAGCCTTCCAACGGCGCCAAATGTCAGCCTTCTGCGCCGCAGAAAGACCATATCGTCTTCCTTGTCTCATAAACACCACCTTTCACATCAGATGGTGTTGCATCGACCGGTTGAGACCGCCGGGACTATAGGTAAGTTGCCATCCCAACCCCCGCCGGGGGGAAGTTACCGAAACCCGACTTTGCAGGCAATACTCATGATCACTTCCGGATCGACCGTTATCCATCCGCAATCGGCGCAAGTGAGACTGGAACCGTCCGACTTCCAACGACAGGACTTCCGAGGACTGGGCATCCCCACGGCACCTTGTTAGGTCGAACCTCACGCTTATTGAGGTTTGATCCCAGCAGCTTCGATGATACGCACCGCTCTTTCACGCTCGCTCAACACGAAGCGTGCGAACTCAGGCTGCGTCATGCTCATCGGATCGGCCCCATGCTTCGTAAGCCACTCGCGCAAATCCGGTGCGGCCAGCGCGCGCGCGATGTCCTTCGCCAGTTTGTCCACTACTCCGGCAGGAGTGCCGACCGGTGTCCATACCCCATACCAAATCGGGTAGTCGAAGCCAGCGACACCGGCTTCCGCGATGGTTGGAACTTCCGGTAGCAAGGTCGAGCGCTTCATGGTGCTCACGCCCAGCGGGCGCAGCCTGCCCGCACCGATATCGACCAGGGCGAGTTGGATGGGTGCCAACAGGTAATCCGTACGCCCGGCGACCGTATTGGCGATCGTGTCGGCGATCGCGTCGCCCGGTCGTGCGGGCACGTGCACCGCCTTAATGCCAGCCGCTTGATTGAATTTCTCGACCCCCAAGTGTGAGCCGGTGCCGATGCCAGTGGAGCCAAACTTCAACTGACCCGGTTTCGCCTTCGCCGCCGCAATCAGTTCGTCAACGGTAGTGAAGCCAGCCAGCTTACCTGTGACCAGTACGTAGGGCTGGCTGGTGAGCGGAGCGACCGGGATGAAGTCCTTCAACGGGTCGTACGGCAGGTTCTTCAACAGCGCGGCGCTGTATGCCTGAGCGCTGGTGTTCACGAGCAACGTGTACCCATCGGCTGGCGACTTCGCGACCCGCGCGGGTCCGACCGTCGCTCCCCCACCGGGGACGTTCTCGACTGTCACAGGTTGGCCCCACAGTCCAGTGAGCTTTTGGGCGAGGGCTCGGCCCACCAGGTCGGGCCCACCGCCCGCCCCGAACGGCTCGATCAGGCGCACGGGTCTCGTTGGATAGTCTTGTGAAGTTTGCAGCATCAGAGCCAGCGAACAAATGAATCCCAAAGCCATTCGAGTCGACATCGTCCCTCCCACAGGAATACTTGAGGTCACGCGCGTCTCCCCGTGAATTTCCGATTCTCGGTGGTAACCTCGGCCTACGTCAAATGAACTCTCAGGTCAATGCGGAGGGGGCACTCCGGACAGGGCAAAACAGATTTTCGCCCCTCAAGAGTGCGCAATAGACACGCGATGCTGGACGAGTGGTCGGCAAACAGGAAGTAATCCGGTCTGAGAAGCCTGCTGCATCAAGTGCCTGAAAAACGGGGTTATGCTAAACGAACACTCAACTGGTGTGGATTCCATCGAAGGCAGGACGATCTTAAAACTGAAGATCAGGATTCTTCCCTTTGTCTGGCTGCTCTGCATTGCGGCTTTTCTCGATCGGATCAACATTGGGTTTGCAGCGTTGACCATGAACAAAGAGCTGGCCATCAGCAGCCGGCAATTCGGATTCCTTGCCGGAATCTTCTTTGTTGGCTATTCCATCTGTGAGATACCCAGCAATCTGCTACTGCACAAACTTGGAGCGCGAATCTGGCTGGCGCGCATCCTGATCACCTGGGGCATTCTGGCTGCGCTGACTGGCTTCGTGCGCAGCGCCCGTCAGTTATATGTTGCGCGTTTTCTGCTTGGATTGGCCGAGGGGGGCTATTTCCCGGGAATTCTTTTGTACCTCACTTATTGGTTTCGGCAGCGCGAGCAAGCTCAAGCGGTTGCACTTTTCATCACGGGAATACCTGTGGCGAGTATTCTAGGGGCCCCGCTCTCTGGGCTGATTCTGGATCACGTGCACTCGTTCGGACTCGGAAGTTGGAGATGGCTCCTCATCCTGGAAGGCATTCCTGCCGTAGTCTGCGGCGTGCTGACCTATTTCTTGCTGCCGAGCGGTCCTGCGGAAGCCAAATTTCTCACACAGAATGAAAAAGATTGGATCGCCGGGCAAATCAAGGCGGAAGAAGAGGATAAGCGTCGGGCGCATTCAGTTTCCGCAGTGGGAGCACTGATTCACGGACGGGTGGTTTTCAAGCTAGCTCGATCTCCGCAAAATACCAGGGGGATCGGGGATTCTCAAACTAAGAATCAGGCTGCCTGCCATCACATAGACGAGTGCGATGAACGCGAAACTAGCGGTAAGAGAATGTGTTCGATCGTTGAGATAACCAATCGTGTAGGTCCCGGCTAATCCGCCGAGTTGTCCAATCGAATTGATCAGTCCGAAGGTGGCGGCTGCCACTGCCTCGCTCAGCATCATTGTCGGTATTGCCCAAAAAGTTGGATAGTAGGCGTACAGGAACCCACTCCCCAGCAGCAAGAACACAATTGCTGAGTGCATATCGTGACGGTCGAGCATCAAGAGGGCGAACATCGAGCCCGCAGCCAGGAGTGGAATCACGGTGTGCAAGCGTCGCTCGGCGGTTTTATCGGAGTGCCATCCGTTGATCAACATCCCTGCCAGGCCTATGAGAGCTGGCATCATTAGCAGCGACGTCACCGTCTGGTTGGAAAATCCCGACAGGCGCTTCAAAAAGGTTGGTATCCAGTAGATCGTTCCAAGAGCTCCTGTGAGAGCCAGGAAATATGCAAGAATCAATCTTAGAATTCGTGCGTCTGCGAAAGCTTTCAAAATCGTAGGCTTTCCAATCTTGCTTTTCGCTTCTAGCTCCTGCTGCAATTCCTTGACCAGCCAGTCCCGTTCGTCATGGGGAAGCCAAGGCGCTTGCACAGGCCGGTCCGTCATATAGAAGTAGGTGGTGATCCCTACCATGACGGCTGGAATCCCCTCCAGAATAAAGAGCCAGCGCCACCCAGCGATCGACTGCCAATGTACACCCAGCAGCCAGCCTGCCAAGGGCGATCCGATCAAAGCAGCGGCGGGAGTAGCTGCATATAAGCAAGAGATGGCTCGGCCGCGATCGTGCGCGCAAAACCAATGAGTCAAATAAACGATCATGCCGGGGAAAAAGCTGGATTCAGCAGCCCCCAAAAGGAAGCGGGCGGCATAGAACTGTGTCGCAGTGTGCACAAAGCCGGTCAGAATCGTGACTATTCCCCACGAGATCATGATTCTTGCAATCCACTTTCTCGCGCTCCAGCGTTCCACGATGACGGCTCCGGGTATTTCGAACAAGACGTAGGTTATGTAGAACATCCCTACTCCTAAACCGTAGACGCTGTCGCTGAATCCCAGATCAGCACTCATCCTGAGATTGGCGAACGACACGTTGACGCGGTCAATGTAGTTGACGATGTAAAGGAGAAATGCGAAAGGAAGCAGCCGGTAGGCGACTCGCCGTCTGGCTCTCTGTCCGACTCTTTTCGGGTCGGACTTCGCCCCCGCCGTGTTTGCTTGCGAGTTCATGGGAATCGCTCCGCTCCCTCCCTTTAGCAGTACTCAGCTAAGTTTCTGTGGCGACATAGACGAAGCGAGAAAGACGGCCTTCTCTGGCGACACGAGCAGCAACAGCAAGAAACTCCTGCTGACCCTCGTATACTTGACCGCCTTCGATCTCAAGTAGGGCCGCGCGTCTCGATGCGCGGGCCGCGCGTCTCGCCTCGGCAACCTTGGCCATGTTCGCAGTTACGTCTTCACACACCAGCAATCGCAAACCGCACTGCGCAATAACGCGTTCGTTATAGCCATGCGGAACGAAGAGATAATAACCAGCCGAACTCCTTACCGCTATGTCCGCACTCGCAAGCGGCCCGGTCAGGGTGATGGGATCGCTGAACAGCAGTCGTCCGCCCAGTTTCAGCAACCGGGCCCACTCCGCAATAACGCGTGGTCGGTCGGAGAAGTGGTTGATGGCGTCAATACAGGTGATGGCGTCGAAGCTAGCGTCGGAAAATGGTAACGGCGGGTTAGCATCTGTAGACCGAAATTCGGCGCGTTCGGCCAAGCCGCGCTGGGCTGCAAGCGAACTCGCGGTTGCAACCGCCTGTTCGTGAACGTCGATGCCGACAACAGAACAGCCGGTAGTAGCAGCGATTCGCAGCGCCGGGCCCCCTGCTCCACAAGCGACATCGAGCAGCGTCTTTCCTGGGGAAAGGTCGAGCCACCTCAAAAACCTGTCTTGCTCGCCTGAGGTGAGCCAACTGTTTTGTCCAATATCCTCGCCAAAAGCTTCATGACGGATCTGTGCGTACAGTTCCGTTTGAAAATTCCCGTAGTTGGCGTTGTAGTGACCGGCGGGAGACCGCGAGTTGGATTTGCCCATCTGATCCTCCGCTCAAACCAACTTGGAGACTCTGTTTTTCGTGATTTCGAAAGCGCTGAAGGATTGTACGCTTTCTGTGCACCCGTCAACCGTCGTACCCATTCATCAACGGCTTAAGCAAGCCTCTCTTTATCTCGGGTACGGGCCGGTCGCGCTGCCAGGCATGACCGTAGTTCCCGCCCGACTTTCCAGGCACTACGGAGATCACCTCAGGGTTGGGCGTCATCCACAAGTGCCGCCGGCATCGAGTAATCGAAGTAGCGCTTAACGCGAGTGGGCTACCTGTCCGTTGTGACAGTCGTTTTCCTGGTTATTGAGTCTTAGGTTCTTGACGGAGCGGAGGCGAGGGGTAAAAGAGCGCAATCCCTTCCCCGTGTGTCCTCCGGAAAGCAACGGTCCAAAGTCCCAGCAAGAGAAGTGCGATGCCTAGGCGTTCCGATGACAGAGATCATTGTCGATCTGGAGCAGAGCCTGAAGAAATATCCTCCCATCAAAGCAGGCACTCCCGAGCCATACATTCGGCCCGATATGGCAGAAACCCAATAGGGACGCGTCAAGTCTGGTGTTACTTCAAGTCTGATGTTACTTCAATGGAATCCTGTAGAGGTTCCTCTGTACCGTCATCCGGCTATAGGCGTAGACGGAGGGATCGGGGCCAGGAGCGAAAATCGCCTTCCCCGTCATGCCAATTTCCGCGACCACATTCAGCCCCTTCAAGTCATCTGTAGGTTTCACCCCAGACGGTGGCAGATGGGGAATCTCCTTGCCGGCGGGTAAGCCGATCACGATCGTTTTTCCACCCGCCATCTCGCCGTTGTCGCGGAATCTTATATAAAGAAACCTGCCTCCAGGCCCCCACCCAGCTTCACAAGAGCTGCAGATGGGAACCGGGGAGCCTCCTGGTATTGGGTGGGCTATAGCATTCCCTGGATCAATACCCAGGAGTCGCCAGTCACCGCGGGGCGAAATAAGCTCGTACTCCCAGCTGGGCTCGGGATCTACCTTTCGTGGCACAGTTTCGTTCGGACCGACGCTCGAGAGAAATTCCTGGCTGCCTTCATGCACGAGAAAATAAACATCTCCTCCGGCTCTAAAACCTGGCTGGCGCGCGACGGATGCGGTGAGCTGCTTCGGGGGTGCATGGCGGTCGAGCGGTGCAACCCAGACGTGCGAGTTTCCTTTCGCATCCAGAGCCGCGAAGGCCACACGTTGGCCATCCGGCGAGATGTCGAACTCACTCATCGGAACCGCTGGCAGAACCGCCTCGGTCCGGTCCGAATCCAGATCCATCATCCAGAGTTCTCCTGAGTTGAAGGCACGGGAACCTAGCTTACGCAGGAGGTAATACAGTTCTTTCCCGTCGGGGGAGAAGACGGAGTGGAGACGCGTGCCGGCGAATCCCAGACCAGGTACGCTGGCATAACCCTCTCCGGAGATTTGGCGGTCGCCACGAGTGTCGTGAATCCAAACCGTGCTTTCCCGGATGCCTGCACAGGTAACCAGGGTGCGGCCGTCGGGAGAGACGGCGATGCCCTCTTCTTCCGTTGGCCCGAAGGTCATTTGTTCCGGCACGCCCATCGGAAAGCGCTGGCGCCAGATATGGTATCCGTCCCCCGCATCCGCGCTGAAGTACATCGTTCTGCCGTTGGGACTCCAACCTGCGTAGGTACAACGCGCTGGCTTAGGTCCCACTATCTCGCCGCTGGTGCTCCCATCGAAGGGCGCCAGACGGCATGGCCGCCACCCGACCATGTCCATCTCCGAAACGAGAATCCACTTGCCGTCTGGAGATAGCCATGAGCGGTGTGCCATTCCGTTTTGGTCGGCTGGCTGATATACATCGCGCTCTCCGGCTCGACTCTCTGCGGCGGTCACGACGCCCATATGCGAATCTGTTTTCTCTTCAGAAAAGATCACATGTTGGCTACCAGCCCAGGTGAGCGCGGAGGCATTTGGCAGGAGTTCCCGGGGTTTACCGCCGAGCACCGGCACGACCCAGGTATCCCATCCAACACTCGTAATTGCCGAATAGGCAATACGTGAGCCATCCGGAGAAAAGGCCGGGGCCATCTTTGGTGAATCATCATGAGTCAGCTGCACAGGCTGGCCATCCGGCAACATCTTTACGTAGAGCTGACCCGGCGTGACAAAGGTTTCCGGCCCGCGAATGAAGGTAATCATCCGTCCGTCGGGGGATAATGCAGGCGAGGTGGCCGAGTCGGGGAAGTTGGTGATCTGCACCCAAGCGCTGCGGGACGGGATGGTGCGCCGCCACAATGATCGGTAAAAGAATGAGACAGAGGCGGTTACGAGCAGCGCGGCAAGCACGCCGCCTATCGTGGCCACCGGCCAACGCTTTTGCAGGGTTGCCCCCTGGGGGTTTCCTTGCTGCGGAGGCAAAGGGGAGATCGCCGCTTTCGGGCTAGAAACGCTCTTCTCCACGATCTCAACCGGAGCGATGAGACGATACCCGCGCCGTGGCAGGGTTTCGATGAACCGTGGATTCTCGGCGTCGTCTCCTAGCGCCTCGCGCAGTTTTTTCACAGCGGTATTAATGCTGTGCTCAAAGTCTCCGAAGGTATCAGTGGGCCAGAGCTTCTGCTGCATCTCTTGCCGCGTCACCACTTCGCCCGGGCGCTCGATGAGCGCGGTCAGAACCTGGAAGGGTCTTTCCTGGAGTTTGATCTTGTCGCCGTTGCGCCGCAATTCACCGCATCGAAGGTCAATTTCGAACTCTCCGACACGGAGGCGCGTTGATCCCGTGGCTGGTACTTGCATGGCGGGGCTCGACCAGCATTTCGCCTCTGACCTTACCTTCTTCGAAAACGGCGGTCAAGCCGGAAGTCAAAGTGTCGGTGGCACTCCTATTTACCGGCGGTTAACGAAGGAATTTGCAGTTCACTCACAATTCACCCGAATTCACCTGCCGTCCATTGATGCCCGCAGCTCACTGCGCGAAAGTCCGAATTGCGCGAAGGTGCAATCAATCGCGCAGGTCAGGTGGAGTCGCGCTGTGCGCGGCCAATGGGGGGCCGTCATTGATAGCGCGCCTTTCACCGGCCCCTAACTCAAGGAGACAAATCATGACGTTCAATAGGCTCACCGTAGGCGCCTTGGCTGCGGTGATCTTCTCGCTCGTTGTTTCGGTACCCAACAACCTCGTTCGTTTGACCAGCGTTGCGCTCGCTCAGGAAAGAATCCCTGCCGCGGAGGTGGTCTGGCAACATGTGGGAAGAATTTACCTGAACCCAGACACTGGCAAGGCTGTCTACGCCGGCTACGTAGTCCACCTTGACGGAGTTAACAGCTCGCTGTTCAACGGGTCGCCGAGCGAGGCCACCGCTTACTTCACCTTCAGCACCGATGTATTGACGCTCACACCCATGCCAAATGATGGCGATGTCGCCCTCGATCTGGTTTCAGCCGGAACATTCAGCGTGTACTACAACAGCAGTCCAAACGGGGACTGGAGCAACCCGGCCACATTCTCGAGCGGGAAGCTGATCGCCATCTTCAGCAGAAAAGAAAGCCTGTTCCCCCAACTCGGACCGGTCGCATTTCACAGCCTTTCAGAAACTCTTTTGTCCAGCCAGAGCTTCACCTTCGATGGACGAACTTTCGACTTCAAATGCATTACCCCCGACGGGATCACGTTCGCTCAATTCTTCAGTACGACGCCGCTAACTGGAATTACAGACTACCCAGTTGCACTTGCCGGCGCCGGCACCACCATGGCGGTTGGAGGCAGCCGGTCCAACCCGTAGACCGGAGACGAAATCAGAGGATGGCTGCTGGTCGGTGCGGATCAGCATATCCGCACCCGCTGCGATGTGTCGAGGGTTTAGAGGTTTCGTGGACAGGAAGATGGCGTTCAAATTACGTACCACACGGGGTGCCCGCAACACTGTGTTTTTCCACCACTCCATTTGTATCGGCTGTCTGGAGGTGCCGGGGAAACGGTGCTCCCAGGAATCAGATTCTAAGTAAAAGGAGAGACATCATGACATACAGACCGTTCACGGCTCTCACGCTTCTGGCGCACTCGGACAACATAAGCCCCAACGAGGAACGCATGAAACGCAACTTTGCAACAAGAACGCTTTGGATGTTTTCTTTCGCCACGCTCTACATGAGCTTGGCGGCTACGGCGCAGGCCCAGGGTCCGGCATGCTCGCTTGCCCAAGCGGCAGGAACGTATGGGGCCTCCGACAGCGGAACGGTTGTCGGCGTCGGGCCCAGGGCGTTTACGGGGATATTCACCCTGGACGCGGTGGGAAACCTGCTGAACGGCAAGGGAACGTCAAGCTTGAACGGCGCCATCGCCGACGAGACGTTTTCCGGACCCTATACGGTGAACTCCGACTGCGCAGGTACACTCGCTCTTAAAGTTTTCGACCCCTCGGGCAACCTGCTTTTCACCGCAAGGCTCAATCTCGTTTGGGACGACGATATGCGCGAGCTCCGCTTCATTTTCACATCGGTCGCACTGCCCGACGGCACACCCCTGTCGATTGCCATAAACGGTAACGCCAGGAAAGTTGGTCCCGTGATCGGGCGCTGACCGTCCACACGGCGTGAATTCGGTTTGTAGGCCGTCGGGTGCGACCAAAACGTGGGGGTTGAGATGAAGGCCAAAATTGAAGCGGCTGCCAACATCGTCGTGATCCTTTTTGCTGTGATAGTAGGGTCGGTTTTTCTCAAGGATCGCCTGTCTACTCCTGCTCCAGAACCCGAGGCCGTTAAAGCCGGCGATAAGTTGGCGAGTCTGGACGGCTGGGATTGGGCTGCACACGATCAAACACTGGTATTGGGGCTCAGGAAAGGGTGCCACTTTTGCGAAGACAGCGCGCCTTTCTACCAGCGGCTCATCGCCCAGCAACAGCAAGGAGGGTCAGGCCCCTCTATTCTGGCGGTCTTTCCCGACCCCAGCGATACGGCGAAAGAGGTTGCCAAGTCGGAGGGACTGACGGCTCATGTGCTTGCGGGAGTGCCCTTGAGAAAACTGAAGATCTCTGGGACCCCCACTTTAATGTTGGTGGACAGGAGCGGGACAGTCCTGAACGCGTGGATCGGTATGCTCTCGCCCCGCCAAGAGCTTGAGGTCATCAGAGCGACCACAGAACCTGCGTCCCAAGCCTTGAATAGCGCACAATGACGATCGTCGATAGCAAACACTAAACCAGAAAGGAGGAACACGATGCCTATCTTAAGAACTGTGAGGAACTTGGCCGTTTTAGTGATTCTCACCATGGCCGCTCTTGCGTTCGCCCCTCGGCCGACGGCAGCGCAAACCTGCGAGCCTTTGGGGGCGTACTGCAGCGGCACGCATCTTCGAAATAGCCAATGCTGCAGCGGTTTTTGTGGAGAGCGCAATACCTGCTGTGACAAACTGTTCTACAGCGAGTATTGTACGTCGTCGGTGGAATGCTGCAGCGGGTTTTGCGACAACCACCGCTGCCAATAGAACTGAGAGGCTCGCGCTCCCAGGGATGGGTCGGGGCAACGCCTCCGTTTCCAGTCGGTACCAACGTCCCGGTAGTCATCACGCTCGAGATCTATGAAAGACCTTACAATGCGCAGGAACCAGTGGTTTGTCTCGATGAGAAGCCGGTCGTGCTACACGGCGAAGTCCGTGCTGGAAAGCAGGCACGTCCGGGTACTTTGGCCAAGCGGGACTATGAATACAAAAAACAGGGAGGAGCAAGCGTATTTTGCGCAGTCGAGGCCAAGGCTGGCCGTCACTTCACTCATCCGACACCTGGAGTTTCGGGACGA